>CAWDMQ010000001.1:0-3592518 GCA_963803515.1 uncultured Acidobacteriota bacterium | reverse complement strand
ACTTGGGAACGATGAGAAAAATTCGCTCCGAAAAATCGCATGCGGACTTCGCGTAAGCAATTGGAAACATGGAGAGGGAGAGCGGGCCGCTTGCGTGGCAGGCAGGAGGACTTTTCTTTGCACCCAGCCAAACACAACGGCCGAAACCCTCGGACCCTCGATGCCTTATGACGTAGGAGGAACGTGAACTGCGGGCAATTACGCCGCTCGTGCAGACACGCGAAGCTGTATGCCTAAATCGCGCGGGGTAGGTCTGTAACGGATTTATGTCATGCGCTCATCTTTGGAATTCCACGCGTAAAAAATCGAGCGAGTTATAGCCAACATCCGTCAAAGCCTGCACGACGCAACCCGCTGACAATGTATGGGCAGGCTCGCATCAATTGCCACGGCAATCCAGTCCGATAATTCTCGATCATCAAAACGATGGGTCCGTGGTTAATCCCGTAATGCCACGACGACACCCAGCCATGAAGGCTGCCGAGCTTCCCCGGGTAAGTCGCGTTGAAAGACGCTTTGAAACCGTAAGGGTTCAGCTCTGTCAACTTTGCCTCATGAATGTAGTAGTCGAGCGCGGGCAGCACAATCTCGGGGGCGAATGGCAGTGATGCCACTACCGCCCACGGTGCGATGGTCCCGTCGTCGGGTCCGTAGGGCACGCCGCGCCCCACGTAATTGAAGAATTGGCGTTCAATGCCGTTCACTTTGATTGTGTGCGGGCCGGGGCCGTCGCCTGCAGTAATGCCCCAGCAATGGGGGCCATAGCCTTCGAACTTGAGTGGGTTGTTGATCGCATACTGTTGTTGTGCATAAGTTGCACGGCGGCTGTTCTCAAAATAGTCGATGCCTTTGTTGCGCATGAAAGCGTCCTGAATACCGCGAAAATCGACCCAGACATGTGAGAGCTGGTGAGTAAACAACGGTCCGGCGTAAAGGTAGTCTTGTCCGCAACAATGCTCCCACTTATATGTGCAATCCCACGCAGCGTAGCTACTCTCGGGTAGCGGATGTGTCGGCGAGCCCAACCCCAAAACATACAACAGCAACGCCTCGTCGTAGCCTTCCCAACGGTACTTGAGAAATCCACTTTCGGGCTTCCAGCCATGCGTGACTGTTGCGCCACCATCTTGCGCCCAATGCCAATCTGCGCGTTGGTAGAGCGCATCTGCAAGGCTGCGGATTTCATTTTCGTCTGGCCTATCGGCGGCAAAATACATTCCTGCCGTTAGGGCGCCCGCCAGCAGAAAGGCGCTGTCTACGGTTGATAGCTCGCATTGCCATGCGCGCCGTCCGGTCTGCATGTCAAGAAAGTGATAGTAAAAGCCCCGGTAGCCGGTCGCGTCGGATTCGGGGCCTTGTGGGCTATTCCAGAAGAAACGCAGCGTCGTCAGTGTTCGCTCTACTGCCGCGGCGCGTTGCATAAATCCGCGTTCAACAGCCACCGGGTAAGACGCCAACGCGAGACCCGTGGCGGCAATGCTGGCAGACCAGTCTGCTTCGTTCTTGTCGATGACCAGCCCATTGGCTGGATTGGTCTCATGCAAGAAGTAGTTGAAGGATTCGCGCTGAAGCTTTTCCAGCTCGGCATCGACGGTTAGTTTTTTTGTAGTGATCACGGTTTGAATCCAATGTGTGACGATTCCAATAACGGAGCCAGCTACTGAGCGGTAATTCGATCCGACTCATCTTCTGCCACGGTAGAGATTCCGAGCGCGCGGATCAACGACTTAATCGTCAGCCCCTGCACAATCATCGAGAAAGCTACAACACCGAAAGTTATTGTGAGAATCCTGTCACGGCCCACTAGATTCGTGCCAAGACTCAAGGCAAGAGCCAGCGACAAAGCGCCGTGTAAGCCGCCCCAGACCAATACATGCTGTGAACGGAAATCGATTTTTCGAGAAATCAGGTTAATCATTGAACTGAGGCCGTAAACGCTAAGGACTCGCCCAATGAGCACAGCTCCGATTGTCAGTGCTACGGCGCGCCAGTCTCGGACGAGGTCGGCGACACGCACCTCAAGACCGACCAGCAAAAAGAGAATCGAATTGATGACAAAGGCCGCATACTCCCAGAACGACGACAGTGCCACGCGGGTTCGCGAGCTCATTCCCTTTGTTCCAAGGTTCCCAACTATTAGACCGGCCATAACTGTCGCAATCACCCCTGAGACATTAAAATGATGCGCGACAAGGTAAGAGCTGTACGCGACGATCATTGTCAACGTGATCTCGATTTGAGGATCGTCAATTCTCGCCGTAATCTTACTGGCAATGTAACCTAACGCTAGCCCAATCGTGGCTCCGCCCAGCACTGACACAATGAAGTTGCCCGAGCCCGACGCTAAACTGAAATTACCTGTGAGCACGGCCGCAAGCAGGATTTGAAACAGAACAACGGCCGTCCCGTCATTGAAAAGACTTTCTCCTTCCAGGAGCATAGCAAGTCGCTTTGAAACAGCCATTTCCTTCGCGATCGACAATACGGCGATGGGATCCGTGGCAGAAATGATGGCTCCGAAAAGAAAAGCCATCATCAACGGCACTCCAACGAACCAGAACACTAGATAACCCGTCACCAATGTGGCGACAACGACGCCACCGGTGGCAAGAATGAGAATCGGGGAAAGATTCTCGAGGAGTTGCCGTAGATTTATGTTGAGGCTGCCCTGAAAGAGCAATACTGGCAGAAACAGGATCAGAATGACGTCGGGCGTCAGCCAATCAGGCCGATCTGACTGATAAATACTTTGTAGAATTGGCAAGTGCAGTGAGCCTAATGCCAAGCCTCCCAAAACGAGGGCCACCGTGTACGGAATTCGGAGGCGAATCGCTATCAAGGCGATGATGGATGCTGCGATTAGCAGCCATATGAGAAATTCGACAGCAGAACTAGCAGTCATGATAATCGGCTGAACCTCGATGTGCCATGTAGATGCTATCGCACAGAAGACAACGCCGGCATCCTATGTTTTGTTGGCCACGAGGATTAAAAATCCTGAAAACTCTTCAAGTCGCAGTGAAACTGGTTCGGGGTGATCGCCCGTTCGTCGTTTTCTTTTGCCGGTGCCGAGATAGGGGACGGTAGACCATTTTCGGCCCTTCCCGGCCCCGATCCATTCGAAGGTTCAACCTTGATTGTCCACTGCGAATTCTTCAACCCGCTCATGGAAAGGAATCGTCGAATGTCGGAGACGAAGTGGGGGGAGTCTTATCGTCTGCGACCCTCTCGTCAGAGCTAAAAGTGACGGACAATCGTAGATTGTCTTCCTGAATTCGTTTAGCTATTCTCTCCAACTCCGCTCTGTCGTTTGCGCTTAGTCCCACACTCGGTTTCGCCGGCGTCAGTGTCAGTTGAAAAGCTGGCCCTTTCAGTTCGGCCTGACCGTGCAAATTGACTGGGACGCCGAGTTTCGATCCGAGCTGTGAAGCCAAAAGGGAAATCGTCTGGCTGTTGAGGAATTCGGAGGAAATCAGCTGCAAGTTCAGCGTGAGGGTCGCTGTAGAGGTGAATACAATTTCCGGTGTGGCCGCTTGTTGAAGGTCGGTGCCTGCCAAGACTCCATTCAGCTGTGTCTGAATAAATTCTTGGCTTTTCAACCTGGAACTATTGAAGTCGAAGGTGGGTTTTCCTTCATCGGGTTTGACAATGCCACCGGAAATTGGATCCTGCACGCGGGGCACCGCCAGAGGCGCAACTCCGCCCTGCGCCACTAGAATTTGGTCAACTAGAAGGGTACTTCCTTGGCCGTACCGTTTGCGAAGGGTACTCTCGGCAGATTGGATGGCATCCGTTTCCAAATACCGTATTGTTTGAAGCGTTGCCCGGATCACGAGCCCGTTCTGTACCTGCGAAAAAGAAAGATCAATGACCGAGACCTTGTTCTTCTCGAATGCCATGTTCAAATCTCGTTGAACCTCGGCCCGTATCGAGATTTGAATGGCAGCTTTTCGCAAGGTCAGAAATAACGGGATCGAGAGGACAATCAAAATGAGGGCGCTGACTCCCACGCGGTATTTTAATTTCCATCGGCCTTGTTCTGCGTCTCGCCGAGGATGAAATCCCATGATTCGAAATACACCCGCCGCGCTGATGATGATCGACACCAGGTTGGTGACAAAGAGTAGAAAGGCTCCACCTGCGATTGACCATTGACGTGTGCTCAGACCGTAGCCGACAACGGAGAGTGGAGGAACGACCGCGACAGCGATCGCAACGCCCGGCAGGATAGTCATGGTCACGGAGCCGCCGCGTAAAGCCAGAGTGCCGGCGAGACCGGAAAGGACCGCAATGAACAAATCCAGCAAATTAGGGGCCGTACGCGCTAGGATTTCGGGAGTTGCTTGTTTCAGAGGGATAAGATATGCGACTAGCCACGTAATCCCGATCACGCCGGCGATGCTCAATGCCATTACCACGGCTGACCGTTTCCCTAACCTTCCATCGCCCAACAGAAGTGCCAGCCCAGCCGAGAGAATAGGACTCATCAGGGGAGAAATCAGCATCGCCCCGATAATGACTGCGGCGCTGTTTTCGAGCAGTCCGAATAATGCGATTAGGCCAGCTAGAATGAGGAGAGCGACGTACTCAATGCCGACATGGCTGGAATTGAGGACGGAGTCATAAACAGCCGCACGTTGTTCCGCAGAGGCGCTAAGTTCAACACGCTGAAATAGCTTCTCTTCGTCCTTCGAGGAAGGTTGATGTTCGGTGGCCATGGCGACCTTTCTGGAATAGCCTACAACACCGGCCTAGCAGAGGCGAGAATGACAGGGCGTTGTCATGGACGGCTGGACACTCTTTTATTGCTAGGATTGTGTCAGCCGCCGTCAGAAGCCATGCAGGCATCGATCTCGTTGTCAAACGTCGAGAGTGTTCAGGGCCATCGCCAGAATGACGCTGTGCGTATGGGCTCGATGAACAGTCCTCACGGTTTCTCAGACACTCAGCACAGGGATGTGCGACTCTCGGATGATCGCATAGCCGCTGCCGTTGGAACCCAAATGCCCGCCAGAAGGCATGTGCCCGATGACTAGGATGTCACCTTTGCATTGCTCCGCGGCTCGGTTCAACAGCCTATGCACATCGCCACTATCAATGATCACTTCGGCTTTGGTGCCCACATCCTGCTGAAGTTTGGCGATTTCCTTCGAGGCGTAGCCGACGAGTTCCTCTTTCAACTCAGGAATCACGTGAGACCCTCCAGGGCCATACATTTCCACTCCGGCGGTGACATGAACGAGGGTAAGCCGCGCGCCAAACTCAGTGGCCATTTGCGCTGCCCGCGACACGGTATTGCGGCTGTGGGGGCTCAAATCAACCGCACAAAGAATGTTCCAGATGGCGAATTCACGTGTTGGCGTTTCTTCCAGGTGGGGAGTTGTCCAAACTGGACAATCGCTGCTGTGCAACACTTTCGCGGCAACCGACCCCAGCAGAAAGCGGTACAGTAACCCATGGCCATGTGTGGACATCACAATCAGATCCACTTTTTCGTCGCGAGCTGTTCGTGCGATTTCGCCGGCCGGGTCTCCTCTCAGCAACAAACGTTTGACCACGATCCCAGCGGGCTCCGGACGCAGGGATTGATCTAGTTCTTTCTGTGCTCGCTTGATGACTTCGGCATGCAAATCCCGCCCGGTGAGTTCATCCCCGCCCTCCAGTACACCTGCTGGATAGCTCAGCGGAGCCACGACGTGCAGCAGTATCATCTCGGAACGAAAATGGTTAGCCAAAAACATCGCCTGATGTATCACCCTCGACGAGGCGTTTGAAAAATCGAGCGGAAGAAGAATCCTATTCATTAACCCTCTCTTTCTAAGTACCACTGAATGTCGCGCGGGCTTGCCTCGGCTCTACGCCATTTCCCGGTCATCGGTGTAGCACTCGTGCGGGGTTGTGCCAGCCGCCGTTTGAGGCGATGAGCGCGTCGGCCTCTTTTGGCCCCCAGCTGTGGCGCTTGTAGGGTCGAATCCGATGATGCTTTTTAAGGATAGGATCGACCACGGCCCATGCTGCTTCAACCGCGTCCTCACGAGTGAAAAGAGCTCCATCTCCGGCCATGGCGTCGCCCAAGAGCCGTTCGTAGGGTGATTCCTCCCCGGGCTGTTCTTCGAAGAGGTAGAGTTCTCGTTGCTCGCCAACGAACTCCTTCCCGGCCCGCTTGACGCGAGCGGAGAGGGCGATGGCGGAAGTTGGGGAAAGCTGGAATCGAAGATAATTGCCAGAACCAGTCTTTGGTGTTGAGTCCGCGAAAAGTTTTTGTGGGGTCGGTTTCAACTCGACCAGTACTTCGGTCGCGTTTTCAGGTAGGTATTTGCCAGAGCGCAAGTACCAGGGCACTCCCGCCCAGCGCCACGAGTCGATGAATAGACGTAAGGCGCAGAAGGTTTCAACGTCAGAGTGTTTTGCCACATCTGGCTCTCTTCGGTAGCCAGCATATTGACCACGCACCAAATCGCTGGATTTCAAAGGGCGCATGGCTTGAAAGACCTTGGCCTTCTCATTGTGCACGGCTCCAAAATCCCTGTCGGCCGGCGGCTCCATCGCAAGCAGCGCGACGATCTGGAAGAGGTGGTTCTCGATCACGTCGCGCAGGCAGCCAGCGGTTTCGTAAAACGCACCGCGGCCCTTAACACCAAACTTCTCGGCTAGAGTTATCTGAACGCTGGCCACATAGTTGCGATTCCAGATCGGTTCGAGAAACGAATTCGCGAAGCGGAAATAGAGAATATTCATGATCGCTTCCTTGCCGAGGAAGTGGTCAATGCGGAAGATCGAGTCTTCCGGGAACACCGAGAGCGCCACGCGATTGAGCTCCCGGGCGGAGGCCAAGTCGCGCCCGAACGGCTTTTCGACGATCACGCGCGCGTGTTCAGCCAATTTCGCGGCACCAAGACCTTTGATCACTGTCTCGAAAAGCGAGGGCGGAATGGCCAGATAGTGAGCTGGGCGGCGGGCCTTGCCTAACACTTTTCTTAACGCCGCGAACGTTGTCGGGTCCTTATAATCTCCATTCACGTAGCTGAACTGCGATAGAAGTTGGCGGAAGGCACGCTTATCATTTATCCCACCCGATCGCTTTATGCTATCCGTCACGCGATTGAGAAGGCGATCCAAGCTCCACTTCGGAAAGGCGACGCCGATTATCGGAACGTTGAGGATGCCATGCTTCGCCATCGCGTAAAGTGCCGGGAAGATCATCTTGTGGGCAAGATCGCCTGTCACACCGAAGAGCACCAAGGCATCCGAATGGGAGGTAGTCATCAGGCACCCGTCTTCTTGGCGGCGGCTTTTTCCTCATGCCCGCCGAACTCGTAACGAAGAGCCGATAACATCTTGTCGGCGAAGTCAGCCTCGCCGCGCGAACTGAAGCGTTCGTAGAGTGCGGCACTGAGGACGGGGGCGGGAACGGACTCGTCAATGGCCGCCTTGATCGTCCAGCGCCCCTCCCCTGAATCGGATACTCGACCGGCGAATTTCGCCAGGTCCGGGCTATCGAGGAGCGCGTTAGCTGCCAGGTCCAAAAGCCACGATGAGATAACACTGCCACGTCTCCAGACCTCGGCGATGTCGGCGAGATTCAGGTCGTATGCGTAGTGCTCAGGATCGCGCAACGGCGTGGTTTCAGCATCAATGGTGCTCTTCTGCTTACCGACATTGGCGTGGCGCAGGACGTTCAAACCCTCCGCGTACGAGGCCATCATGCCGTACTCGATGCCGTTGTGAACCATCTTGACAAAATGGCCCGCGCCGCTTGGACCGCAGTGCAGGTAGCCGTGTTCGGCGGTACCGCCTAATTTTTCCCGACCGGGCGTTCGTGGCGCCTCGTCGATGTTCGGAGCCAACGCCGCGAAAATGGGATCGAGGCGCCGGACGATACTTTCATCACCGCCAATCATTAGGCAGTAGCCTCGTTCTGAACCCCAGACTCCGCCACTCGTCCCGGCGTCCACATAGTGGATACCCTTCGGTTTCAATTGGGCAGCGCGACGGATGTCATCGTGGTAATAGGAATTGCCCCCGTCGATTACAACGTCGTCACTTTCGAGAACTGAGACAAGGGTCTTTAGCGTCGGATCGACCACTGCGGCAGGCACCATCATCCAGACGGTGCGAGGTGATTTCAGCTTCTTAGCGAAGTCTTCTAGGGATGTCGTCCCAACCGCACCTTCTTTGGCGAGCGCCTGAACGACTTCCGCATTTAGGTCATAAACCACGCACTGGTGCCCAGCCCGCATTAAGCGACGCACCATGTTTGTTCCCATCCGTCCCAGTCCGATCATTCCTAAATCCATGTGATTCTCCTTTTTCTTGAAACCGTGTATCGCAAAAGCACGCCGGGTTAGGAGCGAATTTCGATAGCAACGCCATTGAGACAATTCTTAGTTTTGCGTCTGCGGAGGTTCAAAACCGTATTGGGACCGTTGACCATTCGACCGTTTACTTCGCCAATTGCCTGCCGATAGCTTTTAATTCGCGCCGACGTTTCGTGGTTGTCTTGGGGTACGCCATCTTCAGGTCATTGAAAACGTCGATGACAATCCGGGAGACGATCAGCCGAGCATTCTCCTTATCATCGGCGGGGACGACATACCAGGGTGAGTGATGGGTGCTTGTGGCGTGCAGGCACTCCTCGTAAACTCTCACGTAACGCTTCCAGTACTTTCTCTCATGAATATCCGCTAAACTGAATTTCCAATTCTTGTCCGGCTCATCAATACGCGCGAGAAAGCGCTTTCGTTGCTCGTTTTTCGACAGGTGGAGGAATATTTTGACAATCCGGGTTCCGTTACGGTGGAGATGTTCCTCCAAGTCCACGATGGAACGATAGCGCTCCTTCCAAATGCTCTTCTCGTCGCGCAATGCTTCCGGAAGGTCCTGGCTTCGGAGAATCTCCGGATGCACTCGAACGACGAGTACCTCTTCGTAGTAAGAACGGTTAAATATTCCGATTCGTCCACGTTCGGGCAGGCGGCAGGTGGTGCGCCAGAGAAAATCGTGTTTCAGTTCTTCAGCACTCGGCTGCTTAAAGCTGAAAACTTCGCAGCCTTCCGGGTTTACACCGGACATGACGTGGCGGATAGAACCGTCCTTGCCAGCGGCGTCAGATGCCTGAAAAATCAGCAGCAACGCGAAGTGGGCGGACGCGTAGTGAAGCTGTTGCAGTGAGCTCAACTCCTCAACGTGTTTTTCCAGGAGTTTTTCATACTGCTTCTTCGACTTACAAAAGGACTTTATCAGCGTTGGCCACTTTTTGAGTTTCACCTTTTCTTTTGGCCGCACACGGAAATCCTCTGAGTTGATTCTCATTTTCTCCTCTTCGGCAATGTGCTGCGCGGAGTTCTCGTTCCGTTACTTGTGGGGTTTATTTTCTTGAGCCTTCTGCTCAGCTTTCTCCCATTCCTCGACTGCTCGCACATCCTCACGTCCCAACTCCTCGTAGAGTTCATGGACTCGCTTGACGATTTGCAGATTCAAATCCGCAGGTGGGTTGGCCTTGGCTTGCGATTTAGGCCCGGCTGTTGCTTCAGTCTTAGGTTCAGCTTTTGCATCCGGTCTCGGCCCGGCCTTAGCTTCTGGCTTTGGCACGGCCTTAATTTCAGTCGTGGGTTCAACTTTGGTCTTGGGCGTCGGCTCGACTTTGCCTTCTGGCTGCGGTTCAGCTTTGGTTTCGGCGGGCGCCTCGGCCTTAGTTTCGTCTTTCTTGATCTCCTGCTCTGCCTTTTCCCAGTCTTGAACTGCATGACCGGCCTTGCGGCCTCGCTCCTCATAGAGTTCATAGGCTCGCTTGGTGATCTGCGGCGTCAAGTCGGGCATTGCGTTCGCATCGGGTTTAGACTCAGCTTTGGCTGCGGGTTTAGGCTCCGGCTTCTGTAGAGAGGGCAGTTGGGTATTGGCGTCAGGCTTTGCCTCGGCCGTGGCTTCAGGCTGCGGCATAGCGGTTTTGGCAGAACCAAAAATCCGATACGCGAGCAGTTTCACGCGGTCATTGACGAGGAACCAAACTAAGGCGTAGGCCCAAACGAAACCTGCCCAGCGCCAGCCGAGCGGTGTCATAAACAAACCATAAACTGCAATTAGTGTCGCGATCGTCTGCGTGCCAAGCACTGCGATCCACAGAATCCGCGCCGGGCGGATGGACCAGAACGGACCTCGCGTCCGCGTCAGAAAAATCGTCAGATGGCCGGCCACTGACAATTTCAGGTACATAAGCGTCTGGACGTGCCCGTGGTCGAGGTGAAAGACGCGCTCGCCCAGATAAAACAGGCCGAACGCAGCCACGACCCCGATCACGCCCAATACCGTGGAGATCCCCAGAACCAGCCGCATGTTCCAGGCCTCGGGCTGATCCTTGTAATGAACGTTGTCATATGCGATGGACAGGATGGCTCCATCGTTCAGCACGGCGATCATCACGATCATTACCGCGGTCACGGGATAGAAGTTGAATACTAGGATCGCCAGCGTCATGAAGAACAGCACGCGCAGTGTTTCGGCGATACGGTAGATCGCGTAGCTATTCATCCGCTGGAAGATGCGGCGGCTTTCCTTGATCGCGTCGATGATTACCGACAGGCCGGGCGCCAGTAGCACGATGGACGCCGCCGCACGAGCCGCGTCCGTCGCGCCGGAAACCGCTATGCCGCAGTCTGCTTTCTTCAGCGCCGGAGCGTCGTTCACGCCGTCGCCGGTCATACCGACGATATGGCCGTGCTTCTGGAGAACATCCACGATGTTGATATTTGTCTTCAGGAAATACCTGAGCGAAGCCGTCCGCTTTTTCGATGGACTCACCGACTGCGCGGATTCTTCATTCTTCGATTCGCCCAAGACGGTTGCATCCAGAATGTTCGAGCCCATCCCCAATTGGCGGGCAGTTTCCTCGGCAATGGCCAATTGATCGCCGGTAACCATCTTGACTTTCACACCCATCTGCCCAGCGCTCGCGATGGTTGCTTTGGCCTGTTCGCGCGGCGGATCAAACATTGGCAGCACGCCAACAAACTGCCACTTATTTTCCTGATCGGCCCGGGCCACGCCCAACGAACGGAAGCCGCGACCGGCAAATTCATTGACGGCTTTCTCGACAGCAGCCTTTACTTCAGCGGCGTTGGCCGCCATCCCTAGAATCACCTGCGGAGCGCCTTTGGCCACAAAGAACTCTTTTCCATCCGAGGCTTTGACAGTAGCTTCTGTGCGCTTATGCACCGGATCGAAAGGCTGGAAATGCAGCACCTGAAAAGCCTTTAGCGCTTTATCGTCCTTCACGGCGCCGATCACTGCGAGGTCGATGGTGTCCTTATCTTCCGCACGCGAAGCCAGTGCGCCCCAGAGAATGACCTGATCGGCAGGGATTTCGTTCACGCAGAATGGATCGCCCAAGGTCAGCTTGTTCTGGGTCAGAGTGCCGGTCTTGTCCGAGCACAGCACATCCACGCCAGCGAGTTCCTCGATCGCCGACAACCGTGTCACAATCGCTTGTTTCTTTGCCAATAAACGCGCGCCGACTGCCATCGTCACGGACAGTACCGTGGGCATCGCCACGGGGATCGCGGCCACCAAAAGCACCAAGGCAGAACTCCAACGTCTGAGAATTTGTCGCGACGGAAGAGCGCCACGGTAAATATCACGGCCACCAGAGCCACTGCGAGAACGATCAGGTAATCGCCAATCTTAAGCACGGCGCGCTGGAAATGGCTGACGGTGTGAGCCGATTCCTGACCAGTTGCGCCGTCTTGCCAAAGTAGGTGTTCGTTCCGGTGGCATATACCATCGCATCGATTTCGCCCTGCCGGACAATCGAACCCGAAAACACCGCCTCGCCAGGCTTGCGCGTGGCGGGCAAAGATTCGCCTGTTAGCGCCGACTGGTCTACTTCAATGGATCGCCAGCCAATAAGCGCGCATCCGCCGGCACAATGTCTCCCAGCCGCAGCCGGATCGACGTCGCCCGGCACCAGTTCCCGCGCTTCGGGTCAACCCACTTTCCATCCCGTTTCACTGTGGCTTTGGTCGCGAGTTTGGCCTTCAACGCGGCAATTTCGTTGCCCGCCTGATGTTCCTCCCAAAATCCGACCACTGCGTTGGAAAAAAGTAGAAAGAGAATGACGAAGAAATCCAGCCAGTGCCGAACCACGCCCGACAGAATCACCGCGGCTTCAATCATCCACGGAATGGGACCCCAGAAATAGGTGAGGAACTTCAGGAATCGGATTGGTTTTCTTTTCCTCGATCTTGTTCGGCCCATATTGCGCCAGCCGCTTCTGGGCTTCGCTTGGCTGAGGCCGTCCGGCGATGACCCCAATTGTTTCTCGACTTCCGGCATGGGAAGGGTTTTCAGATCGTTTTTCGGGTCGGTTTCGCGTCGGGCTTGGACCCCGACTTTGACTTAGGATTCTCTGGCTTCGGTTCCGGCTTCGATTCGGGAACTTTTGGCTTGTCGGCGATGGCTTTCATAATGGTTGTGCCTCCTGTCTTTGCTATGCCGCAGGTTTCTTCTCTGTTTTCATACTCATAATGTTTTGAATTTCCTGTAGCGGCGGATCAGGGTATTGGTCGAACTATCGTGTTTGAGTGGGCTCTCGGCCTCGGTCTCAAGTTCGGGGATGATGCGCGCCGCAAGCGCCTTCCCCAACTCGACGCCCCACTGATCAAATGAATCGATGTTCCAGATGGCGCCTTGCGTAAATACACTGTGTTCGTATAGCGCGACGAGTTTTCCCAGCGCTGCAGGGGTTAGTCGTTCCAGGAGAATCGTGCTGGACGGACGGTTTCCCTCGAAGACTTTGTGCGGCGCGAGCCACGCGGGTGTACCCTCCGCCCGAACCTCCTGCGATGTTTTCCCAAAAGCCAGCGCTTCCGCTTGGGCAAACACATTGGCCAGAAGGAGGTCGTGGTGGCGGCCGAGAGGGTTCAGCGGCTTAATAAATCCAATGAAGTCGCAGGGGATAAGCTTGGTGCCCTGATGAATCAGTTGGTAAAAAGAGTGTTGGCCATTGGTGCCCGGTTCTCCCCAGTAGATAGGCCCGGTTTGGTAGACGATCTCGGTTCCATCGAGCGTGACGTGCTTTCCATTGCTTTCCATCGTCAATTGCTGGAGGTAGGCTGGAAAACGCTTCAGGTATTGCTCATACGGCAAAACTGCCGCGGTCTGAGTGCCGAAGAAATTGTTGTACCAGAGGCCCAGCAGTCCCATGATCACGGGTAAGTTGTGTTCGAATGGGGCAGTCCGGAAATGCTCGTCCATCTCGTGGAAACCACCCAGCATGGCGCGGAAGTTCTCGGGGCCGATGGCGAGCATGGTGGAGAGACCTATCGCCGAATCCATCGAGTAGCGCCCGCCCACCCAATCCCAGAATTCAAACATGTTGGCGGTGTCGATGCCGAACTTCGCAACTTCCTCAGCGTTGGTAGAGACAGCGACGAAATGTTTGGCCACAGCGGCGTTATCTTTCAAAGTTTTAAGTGCCCAATCACGAGCGGTGTGCGCGTTCGTCATCGTCTCGAGCGTCGTAAAGGTTTTCGACGAGATGATGAACAGCGTATCGTCAGGATTGAGATCGCGGGTAGCTTCGGCGAAGTCGCTGCCGTCGACGTTGGAGACGAAGCGGAACGTCAAATTGCGTTGGCTGTAATGCCGCAATGCCTCGTATGCCATTACTGGGCCGAGATCAGACCCACCGATGCCAATATTGATGATGTTGCGGATCGGCTTACCGGTGTGGCCTTTCCACTCCTCATTGCGCACCCGGTTCGAGAAGCTGGCCATCTTGTCGAGGATAGAATGCACCTGGGGCACCACGTTTTCGCCATCCACGGTGATGGATTGCTCCCTGGGAGCACGCAGAGCCACATGCAGGACGGCCCGCTTCTCGGTAACATTGATTTTGTCGCCGCGAAACATGGCGTCGATGCGGCCCCGCAGACCGGACTCCTCAGCCAAATGCAGCAAAAGAGCAAGCGTCTCATCGGTGATGCGGTGCTTCGAGTAGTCGAAGTAAATGCCTACGGCCTCGAACGCCATCCGCTCCCCGCGGCTGGCGTCGTCTGCAAAAAGTTTTCGGAGATGCAACTCCCGGATCTTCGTGTAATGGGCGTCGAGAGCCTTCCACGCTGCCCGCGCCTGGAGTGGTGCGATTGCGGTCATGCTGATTTACCTTTAGTTTGCGCTTCACTGATTCCGGCCCGGACGATAGCCAGAAACTGATCGGCATGCAGACTGGCGCCGCCGATGAGAGCGCCGTCGACGCCATGAGGGGTCAGCATTGAGGCGGCGTTTTCCGGTTTGACGCTGCCACCGTACTGTATGACAACTGCTTGAGCCGATTTTTCCCCGTATATGCGAGAGAAGCAGCGTCGAATGAGGGCGTGGGAGTCCTGAGCCTGCTGGGGGGTAGCGTGGTGTCCGAGATTGCCGATTGCCCAGAGCGGTTCGTATGCAATGGTCATTCGACTTAAGTCACCGGACGACACATCGGCTAATCCCTGCGTAAGTTGCCGGTCGAGCACTGCTTCGGTCTGTTCAGCCTTTCGTTGATCAAGAGTTTCCCCGACGCATAAGATCACGTCGAGCCCGGCGGTCAGGGCAACCCGTACCTTTTGGTTGATGAATGCATCGGATTCGCCAAGTATGCGCCGACGCTCGCTATGTCCGAGGATGACGTACTTGCATCCGAGATCAAGGAGCATCGTCGGACTGACCTCGCCGGTGAATGCGCCATCCTTCTCTGGATAGAGGTTCTGTGCTCCAAGCGCAACGCAACTGCCCTTGAGAATCTCTCCGACAAGTGCGAGATAGGGGAAGGGCGGGCAGACAGCGACGGATACACGGTCCTTACCGCTGATAATGCTAATGCCATCTACGATTGCCTTGGCTAGCCTCGTAGCATCGGCGGCAGTCGTATGCATCTTCCAATTGCCGACAATGAATTTCTGGCGAATGTGCGGTTTCACAGGGCGCTCACGGCGTGTTTCGCAGATGATCCGCCAAGGGGCGCACTGGCTCTCCCATGAGTTTCCAGAGCGGCGTCGTAGGTACCACGGCGCGCAGCCCGATTGCAGGTTGCCCGGTGATAGAGAGCTTGCTGCGCCGCCAACACATTGGATTCATCGCCATGCCAAATCTCCAATGCCGGTTGCTGAATGGCGCGCCCAAATGAAAATGCCAAAGCCCACGGGATTTGCGATTTGAATCTGACATTCATGGCATTCAAACGGGCCGAAGCCAGTTCACCGGACTGCCCGCCCGACAAGAACGCAATCCCCGGAACAGTGGCGGGAACGGCTCGCAACAAACACTTCACGGTTACGTCGGCGACCTCATCTACCGTTTCCTGCTTGGAGCAGGCCAATCCCGGAAGAACCATATTGGGCTTTAGAATCAGGCCCTCGATCATCACGCCTTGTGAGTAGAGGTGGTTGAAAACGGTTCGCAGGACCTCCTCTGTTATCTCGAAGCATCGCGCCAGACTATGCTCTCCCTCCATCAGCACTTCCGGTTCGACGACGGGGACTAGTCCCGCTTCCTGGCATAAAGCGGCGTAACGAGCCAACGCGTTCGCATTGGCCTCAATGCAACCCCGGCTTGGAATGCCGTCATCCACAGCAATGACTGCACGCCACTTCGCAAAACGTGCGCCCATTTGGGAATATTCCGCAAGGCGGTCACGCAATCCGTCCAGCCCCTCGGTTATTTTCTCGCCGGGGTGACCTGCCAAGGCCTTTGCACCGGTGTCGACTTTAATTCCGGGAATAATTCCCGCTTCGGTGATGGCTTTGATAAAGGGAGTGCCATCTTTCTTCTTCTGCCGGATCGTCTCGTCGTACAGGATTGCGCCACTTATGGACTCACCGAGCCCCGGGGTGGTCACAATCAACTCTCGATAGGCGCGTCGAGTCTCCTCGGTCTGGGGAATACCCCACTTGGCGAATCGCTTGTTGCAGGTTGGATTACTTTCATCCATGGCCAGCAGGCCTTTGCCGTCGGCGACCATCATTCTTGCGGTGTCTATGAGCCCTTGCGAATTCATTTAGTGTTGCTCCACTTCCAATTTCGGATTTCTGGCATATCTTCACCGTGCTTATCGATGTAGTGCTTGTGCTCAATGAGCTTGTCCTGCACCAGCTGTTTCAGGTAAGCCCCCTTAGTGCCTAAGTGCGGCAGCCGATCAACCACGTCTTGTACAAGGTGGAACCTGTCCAAGTCGTTCTGCACCCTCATGTCAAAGGCGGTCGTGATGGTGCCTTCTTCCTTGTAGCCCCGGACGTGGAGGTTGCGGTTGGCGCGACGGTAGGTCAGCCGGTGGACTAGCCACGGATATCCATGAAAGCCGAAGATGATGTGTTTATCTTTGGTGAAGAGCGAATCGTAGTCCGTTTCCGTCAATCCGTGCGGGTGCTCGCTCGAAGACTGCAGCTTCATCAGATCGACGACATTGATCACCCGGATTTTCAGCTCGGGCAAATGCTGGCGGAGGATGGAAACCGCAGCCAGAATCTCCAGCGTGGGCGTGTCACCGCAGCAGGCCATTACTACGTCTGGCTCGGCATTCTGGTCGTTGCTGGCCCATTGCCAGATGCCAATTCCTTCCGTGCAATGCACAACTGCGGCGTCCATGGTCAGCCATTGCGGGAGGGCGTGCTTTCCTGCGACGACCACATTGACGTAATTCCGACTGCGCAGGCAGTGATCGAACACCGACAACAGGCAGTTGGCGTCAGGCGGAAGGTAAACGCGGACGATATCGGCTTTCTTATTGATGACGTGGTCGAGGAATCCGGGATCCTGGTGCGTGAAGCCGTTGTGATCTTGTTGCCAGACATGGGAGGCGAGCAGATAGTTTAGCGACGAGATCTTCCGGCGCCAGGGTAGTTCCAGGCATACCTTCAGCCACTTGGCATGCTGGCTGAACATCGAATCGACGATGCGAATGAAGGCCTCATAGCTGTTGAACAGTCCGTGCCGCCCTGTCAGAAGATATCCTTCGAGCCAGCCTTCGCACTGGTTCTCGCTGAGCATCGAATCCAACACCCGTCCGGCAGGAGCGAGGAATTCGTCATTTTTTACTTTCCGGGCATCCCATTGACGGTCAGTGACTTCAAAAACCGCGCCCAGAAGATTCGAGACGGTTTCATCAGGGCCAAAGACACGGAAATTATGCTGATCCTCATTTAGTTTGGCTACATCCCGTAGGAAATTACCCAGCACGAGAGTATCTTGGCCGTTAACTGAGCCCGGCGAGGGCACATTCACGGCGTGGGCGTGGAAGTCCGGCATGCGTAGATCGCGCAGCAAAATGCCGCCGTTGGCGTGCGGATTGGCGCCCATCCGGCGGTCGCCCTTCGGCGCGAGCTCCGCTAATTCGGGCATGAGACCCCCATCCTCGTCGAACAAGTCCTCGGGTTTGTAGCTCTTCATCCAGCTTTCAAGCTGTTTGACATGATCGGGATGCTCGGCATCCACCAGGAGCGGCACTTGGTGCGCCCTGAAAGTGCCCTCAATTTGCAGTCCGTCGACGAATTTCGGCCCCGTCCAGCCCTTGGGCGATTTGAGGACGATCATGGGCCAGCGCGGCCGCATGGTGTCCTTATTGTTTCGTGCATTGTTTTGGATGTGCTGGATGTCCTCGATGACCTTTTCCAGTGTGGTGGCCATGAGTTCATGCATCTTTTCCGGATCACCGCCTTCGACAAAGTGAGGCGTCCAGCCGCAGCCTCGCAGAAACTGCTCCAATTCCTCATGCTCGATGCGGGCTAGGACGGTTGGATTGCTGATCTTGTAGCCATTCAGGTGCAGTATTGGCAGGACGGCTCCGTCGGTAATCGGGTCGAGAAACTTATTGGACTGCCACGAGGTCGCCAAGGATGCCGTTTCCGCTTCGCCGTCGCCGATGACGCAGGCCACGATCAGCTCAGGATTGTCGAACGCCGCTCCGAAAGCATGACTAAGCGAATACCCGAGCTCACCGCCCTCATGAATCGAGCCAGGCGTCGTTGGCGCGACGTGACTCGAAATTCCGCCCGGAAATGAGAACTGCTTAAAGAGCTCCTTCATTCCGGCTTCGTCCCTGGTGACGTTCGGGTAGATGTCCGTCCAGGTGCCTTCGAGATATACGTTGCCCACAATCGCGGGGCCGCCGTGTCCGGGCCCAGCAACGTAGAACATATCGAGGTCATACTTCTTGATGACCCGGTTCAGATGCACGTAGATGAAGTTCTGGCCCGGCGTCGTGCCCCAATGTCCAACCACGAGCGGCTTCACGTGGGAGAGCTTCAGTGGCTCCCTAAGGAGTGGATTGTCGTAAAGGTAGATCTGACCGACCGACAGATAGTTGGCGGCGCGCCAGTAGGCATTCATCTTATGAAGCAGTTCCGGCGAAAGAGTCGCCGAGTCAGCTAACGTAAGAGTTTCTGTGTTCATGATTCAATTCTCCTTTTATTAAGCCAAGGCCGAGAACGGAGCAAACTGTCTTGGCTATCACGTGTTCTTCATCCGTACGAATGACGCGGACCGCAACTCGGCTGGCCGCTGACGAAATTACTCCCTCAGTCGCTGCATTGTTCTTTTCTTCGATTTCGATTCCCAAAAATCCCAGTCCATCGCAAATTCGGGCGCAGATTGTGGGCGCGTTCTCCCCGATCCCACCGGCAAATACAAGCGTGTCCAGTCCGCCTAAAGCCGCTGCGAACGCGCCGATCCATTTCTTAACCTGGTAACAAAACAGTGCGACGGCTTCGCTCGCCCGCACGTCGTGCGTTTCATGGTCGAGCAAGTCGCGCATGTCGGAACTGGTCTCGGATATTCCTAGCAGGCCAGAATGCGAAGTGACCATCTCATTAAATTGCTTGGCGCTCATTTTCTCCGCACTCGCCAGATACAAGACCAGTCCGGGATCGAGATCGCCTGAGCGGGTGCTCATCGGCACCCCGGCGGTTGGCGTAAAGCTCATGCTCGTGTCCACGGATTTACCGTCGCGTACCGCCGCCAGGCTCGCCCCATTGCCGAGGTGGGCGAGGATTACCCGGCCAGTCGTTGCCGCCGGGTCGCCAAGGCGCGCGAGTTCTTCCATCAGAAACGTATACGACAACCCATGAAACCCGTACCGCCTTACACCCTGCGCCTCGTACCGGCGAGGGATTGGCAACATCTGGGCCACTCGCGGCATATCATGGTGAAAAGCAGTGTCGAAACACGCCACTTGAGGCAGGTCGGGAAATCGAAGGTGAAATGCCTCGGTTAAAATGATCTCCTCGGGCAAGTGGTCGGGATCGAATGGACTCAGACGGTGTAGCTCATCAACCATTGCGGAAGTGATTCGCTGCGGCTTGAAATATTTCGGTCCGCCATGCACGATGCGATGTCCAATCGCTGCCAACGCATCCCGGTCGCTGCGTTCGTCAACCCAATCCATCAGAGCGCCCACCGCCGCGGAGTGATCCTTCGCCTTCACCAAACGTGAAATGTTGTCCGTCTGAGTCGGACCGTTCACTCGCAAGGTGGCCTGCGGCTGTCCAATCCGATCAATCCCACCGGTTAGAATCCGTCGTAGAGACTCCTCCGTCTCGAACAATGCGAACTTGATGCTCGATGAGCCGCCATTGACTGTGAGGATTCGCGGGTTACTTGGTTTCATAATTACTCCGCAATCCGAATGAAGCGAGTTTCGATCGTGTGGATTTGTAGTCTGTGTGAAGGATGCTTCGAATCCCCAAGCTTTCCGCGATCTGGACGAACATCGGTGTGTTTTCGATATAGAGCACCTGGCGAGGTGACGCCTGGGCGATGTCCAGCGCAAGTCGAAACATTTCTACGTCGGGCTTGCGAGCGTGCACGAAGCAGGAGGAAATAAAGGTATCCACAAACCCGCCCAGCTTGAACTTACGAATCCGGTACGCATTTACTTCCCGCGATTCGTTACTGACTACGGCGATTCGCAGCCCGTAGCGCGCTTTGAGATTGCGGACCATCTCGATCATCTTGATATAGGGTTTCGATTGCGCGAACATGAAAAGCCGGAATTGGGATCGGGTGAACGGCCGCTTTTGGAAGAAGATCACCCGACTTAAATATTGCTCGAATGTCACCCTTCCTTCCTCGTGAGCGGCAAAGTTCAGGCCGTGTCGATCTTCCATCGCAGCCCACTTGAGATTGAACTGTTTTGCCGCTCGCCTGCGGGCATGATGATCCCATCCGTTGGTGAGAAGAACACCGCCGATATCCACAAACAGCGTCGTGATCGGGATGGGTCTCCTCATTTGATCTCCGCTTGTCGCGCAATAAGTACGGCGCTAGATCGCGAAGACAAGTGGAAGGTGAAGGAGTCTTCGCAAAGAGGCTCGTCTCCACTTGCGAATGGCTCTTCCGATGCGTCGTGGGAAGTGTCCACCGCCAGGTGCCAGCGAGTCCCCGACGGTGCGGGAGGCAAACCGAAATCGACTGCATCGCTACCGGCATTGAACATTAGGCAAAGTGCATGCTGGTTGTCTTCTTGGATCAGACAGGCAAGCTGCTTTTCCTTCGGGTCAAACCAATTGGGAGATTGCTGTTGTGGGTTGAACCAGCGGATTTCGGCATCCGTGTAGAAGCTTTCCTTACTGAGAATCGGATTCTCCCAACGAAAAGCAATCATGCGGCGAGTGAAGTGGAAGATGTCTTTGTGCTCTTCTAAACAGTTCCAGTCATACCAACTCGTTTCGTTATCCTGGCAGTAAGCGTTGTTGTTGCCACCTTGCGTACGACGAAATTCATCGCCGCCGAGCAGCATCGGCACGCCGCGTGAGATCAGAAGTGTCAGAAGGAAGTTCTTGATCTGGCGTTTCCGCAAGTTTTCAATACCGGCATCCGTGGTCCTGCCTTCAGAGCCATAGTTTTCGCTAAAGTTCGCGTCGGTCCCGTCTCGGTCGTTTTCTCCATTCGCTTCGTTGTGCTTAGCCTGATAGCTCACCAAGTCATTCAGAGTTAAACCGTCGTGGCAGGTGATGAAGTTGATGCTGCCTTCGGGGCCCTTTCCGGATTTGGTATAGATGTCGGCGCTCCCGCAGATACGGCTGGCAAACAACCCGAGCATTCCATCATCGCCCCGCCAGAAACGCCGCACATCATCTCGGTAGCGACCGTTCCACTCTGCCCAGCGCCTCTGCGAGAAGCTGCCCACTTCGTACGCGCCTGCAGCGTCCCACGCTTCTGCAATGATTTTCACGTCCCTCAAGATCGGATCCTCGGCGATTCGTTCGAGAAGCGGAGGGTTGGACAGCAAGTTGCCGGAACGGCCCCGGCCGAGTACTGCGGCCAGGTCAAAGCGAAATCCATCGACATGCATCTCCACCACCCAATGACGCAATGCAGACAAGATGTGGTCTCGCACCACAGGATGGTTGGCGTTGATCGTGTTGCCCGTTCCGGTATAGTCCTTGTAGTAGCGCTTGTCGTCCGCTAGCGTGTAGAAGATCGCGTTATCCATCCCGCGAAAACAGAGGGTCGGACCTAGTTGGTCTCCCTCCGCCGTATGATTGAACACTACGTCTAGAATCACTTCTATATCGACTGCGTGCAGAGCCCGGACCATTTCCTTGAACTCTAGTTTCTGCTGGCCCAAGCCTCCCGAGCTGCTATACGAAGCTTTAGGCGCAAAGAAGGCCACGGGATCGTATCCCCAGTAATTTTTGAGCGGCCGACCCGTCCGCGGATTGTCGCGCGTGACAGAAGTTTCATTGAACTCCTGTACGGGCATTAGTTCTACTGCGGTCACTCCTAGATTCTTGAGATAAGGAATCTTTTCCAGCAGACCCTGGTAGGTTCCCGGATAATCCACGCCCGACTTGGGATGAATCGTAAAGCCGCGAACATGTGTTTCGTAAATGAGGGTCTTAGACCAGGGATGACGGGGCGGCTGGTCTCCGTCCCACTCGAAGGGTTCGTTTACAAACACGCACTTCGGCATGGACCCTGAATTGTTCAGCGTCGAGAGAGCCAAATCTTGCTCCGGTGCCAAAGAATCGTATCCGCGCGCCGATGCAAAATCCCAAGGGGGCACTTGCGAAATTGCGGTAGCGAAGGGATCAAGGAGGAGCCTGTTGAAGTTGAAACGATGTCCTTCGCTGGGTTTGTAGGGGCCGTCCATGCGGTACGCATAAAGTTGGCCGGAACCGATCCCTGCAACCCAGACGTGCCAAACGTCGCCGGTATGGTTGTCGACTGAGTCCAGATCAATTATCTGGCGCGGCACTGCGTCTTCGGGATGGTCGAACAACTCCAGGCGAACGCGGCTGGCGTAACGGCTGAGAATGGAAAAATTGACCCCGCCTCCCGTTTCCTGTGTTCCTAACGGGAGAGGAGAGCCCGCCCTAACACCAGAGCGAACGGAGATCGCCGAAATATCTTCGTGTAACTTGCGTTCGGCCTTTGTTGTCAGCGTTGCCATAGGATTCGACTGGATTCGAGCGGAACCGCTACTCCGGAACGCTGCGGTATCAGTCGCGGCGTGTAGTCGCTTGCCGGACGTGCGGTCAGGCACGGTTGCATGAAACACGCAGCTGTGAGACCCTTCAGGCAGCGATCCGGCGCACCTCATTTCCTCCCGTACGGGATCGCCGCCGTTGATTCCGTCCGCATAAAGCTCAACTCGCACCGCCTGAGGATCGAGGCCATTGAGACAGACCTGAACCTCAAAATTGTGTTGCTCGCCGCGAGTCTCCACCTTCGCTTCACCGAAGTGCAGCGTCGCCCATTTTTGTTCCAGGCTATGCTGCCAATCGGCCATTTGCCTGCCGAAGGCGCCTTTATTCTTCGCGCGGTCCTGATAGGCGGTAGCCGCCGGGAGATAGCGTTGCTCGGTGTATTCACGGACCGCGCGGTGGGCGGAAAAGCGTGGTGTCAGCCGCGCCATACTTTCCCGCATCCGTTTCACCCATGCGGTGGGAACTCCGCTCGCGTCTCGGGTATAAAACTCGGGGACTACCTTCCGCTCAAGGAGATCGTAGAGGGCGTTAGCTTCAACAGCGTCCCAGGTCGGGATCATCACCATGCTCCAGACCATCCCCCAATGCCCAACCCACTTCTGGCGTGTATGCTTCTGCCCACCAGCCGTCCAATTCCGATAAATTGATTCCGCCGTTCACGAGTGCTTTCATGCCACTTGTTCCGCAAGCTTCCCAGGGTCTACGCGGCGTATTGATCCAGACATCGACGCCCTGTACGAGTTGCTCAGTCAAATGCATGTCGTAATCACTGAGGAAAATCACGTGCTGGCGCGTCTCGGGCTGACGAATGAACTGAATCCATTCCTGGATCAAGGCCTGTCCCGCTTCGTCGGCTGGGTGTGCCTTTCCGGCGATGATGAGCTGCACTGGACGTTGAGAATTGCTCAATAGACGGAGCAACCGCTCTCGATCGTGCAGCAGCAAGTTCGGTCTTTTGTAGGTCGCGAAGCGCCGCGCAAATCCCAACGTCAACGCGTTGGGATCAAATAGATGTTTTGCCTCTTCAATCGCCAGCTGCGATGCCCCCGAAGCCGCCAGCTGTCCCGACAACCGCGCGCGAGCGAACTGAACAAGAGATTTGCTCCCGGCTGTGTGGAATTGCCAGAGCGCGCTGTCAGAAAGGCGGCGAATATCCGGCTCTAGATTCTCCGTCGGACCTAGCCAGCGCGATTTTCCACACGCTTTCGTCCAGAGATCGTCGGCTGCCGCCGAGTCCCAGGTCGGCATGTGGACTCCGTTGGTGATGTGCCCGACGGGAACTTCGTCCTCTGGCCAGTGAGGAAAGAGAGGTTGAAAGAGCTGTCGGCTTACTTTTCCATGCAAGCGACTCACGCCATTCACGGCTCCGCTTCCACGAATCGCTAGATAGGCCATGTTGAAACTCTCCGACGAGTCGCTCGGATTCTGGCGGCCCAGAGCCAGCAAATCGTGGAGTGTTATGCCGAGTTTCTTTTCTGCATATCCTCCGAGGTATTGTTCAATGAGAGCGGGAGTGAAACGATCAAATCCGGCGGCCACGGCTGTGTGGGTAGTAAACAGGTTTCCCGCTCGTGTGACAGCCAGTGCGATTTCGAAGGGCTGCCCGGTTTCTTCCATAAAGCTTCGGGCACGCTCCAGTGTGGCGAATGCTGCATGCCCTTCATTTAAGTGACAGACTTCCGGCTTAATGCCTAACGCCCCGAGCAAACGCCAGCCACCGATCCCGAGAAGCAGTTCTTGCATGAGGCGCAACTCCGGCCCCCCACCGTACAACTCACTCGTTATCCCGCGATGAATGGGAAGGTTCGCCGAATCATTACTATCCAGGAGGTAGAGTTTGACTCGACCCGCCTGGACCTGCCACGCACGCAGCCAGACGGAGTAACCAGGTAAGGCAATCTCTAGCCGTAGCCACTCCCCGTTTTGACGGCGAACTGGCGTAATCGGCAACTGTGCAGGATCGTTGTACGGATAAAGGGCCTGTTGGGCTCCGTCTTTATCAATCACCTGGCGAAAATAGCCTTGCTGGTAGAGCAGTCCCAAGCCGACGACCGGCACGCCTAAATCGCTGGCAGCTTTGAGCTGATCGCCCGCCACATTGCCGAGCCCTCCCGAATAAATTGGGAGCGCTTCGCTCAACATGAATTCCATGCTGAAATACGCGATGCAGGTTAAGGGGGATTGCGGATGCTCTTGCTGAAACCATGCTGGCGTCTCGGCGGCATGACGTTGAGCACTCAGCAGGTCATCAATATTCTTACGCAGCGCGGGGTCGGCCAGCACGTTCTTGAGTCGATCCCGGGAGACCGTCTGCAAAACCACCCAAGGATTTTGGGTGAGTTCCCACAGGACAGGATCAAGAGCGCGCCACAATCCGTCCGTGGTATGGTTCCATGCCCAGCGCAGGTCGAGGGCAAGCTCCGCCAGAGAATCAAATCCGTCTACTTCCGTCGGAAGAAGTCCATGGATCGAGAGGCTGCCGCGTTCTTTCTTGCTCATTGTTCCTGCTCCGAACTTGTGCCGGACCGAATCTTGGAATGGATTGGTTAGAGTTTCCCGGTCATGCCGATGTTCCTTGGGTTCGCTCGCCATCCGCTGGTACCGGCATCGCCGATAACGCGTCACTGACAATCGTCTGGGCTTCCTTCAGAATGCGCGACAAGTGCTCTGCTCCCTGGAAGCTCTCCCCGTAAATCTTGTAGATATTCTCCGTGCCTGACGGACGAGCGGCGAACCATCCGCTCTCTGCCGCTACCTTTAACCCGCCGATGGGAGCACCATTGCCCGGCGCGGCAGTGAGGACAGTCTTTATTGTTTCGCCTGCGAGATCGGTAAGCTTGACCTGCTTGGCTGAGAGTTTCGCTAAGAGTTGCTTTTGATCGGGAGTGGCTGGCGCTTCCACGCGGTCATAGACTGGTTCGCCGAATTCGCGCGTGAGTTCTTGGTAAATTTCGCCGGGATCGCGGCTCATTCGCGCCGTGATCTCCGCTGCAAGCAAAGCCGGGACAATGCCATCTTTGTCCGTCGTCCAAACCGTGCCGTCGAGGCGAGAAAAGGACGCTCCTGCGCTCTCTTCGCCGCCAAAGCCGAGGGATTCGTCCAGCAATCCATCCACAAACCATTTGAAGCCGACCGGTACCTCGTAAAGTTTCCGGCCAAGCCTGGCGGTAACGCGATCAATCATCTGGCTGCTCACCACGGTTTTGCCCACGGCCGCTTCCTTGCGCCACTTTGGACGATGTTGAAACAGGTAGAAAATGGCTACGGAGAGGTAATGATTGGGAGGCAGTAGTCCTGCGCTTTTTGTCACGATACCGTGACGGTCGTGGTCCGTATCACAAGCGAATGAAAGGTCAAAGCGATCCTTCATCGCGATCAAACGCTGCATCGCGTAGACCGAAGAAGGGTCCATCCGAATCTGGCCGTCCCAATCCACCGTCATGAAACTGAATGTCGGATCGACCACCTCGTTGACAATCGTGAGGTCGAGCCCGTAGCGCTCCGCAATCGGCCCCCAATAGTGGACTCCGGCGCCGCCCAGGGGATCAACACCGAAACGAAGCTTCGCGCTCCGAATGGCATCCATATCAACCACGTTCGCGAGATCAGCGATATAAGTGTTGAGGAAGTCGTGCCGGTGCGTCGTGGAGGCCTGAAGAGCCTTGTCGACAGAAATTCTCTTCACGCCCTCTAGCTTGGCCTCGAGAAATTCATTTGCTTTCTCTTCAATCCAATCCGTGACGGAGCCCTCCGCAGGTCCGCCACTGGGCGGGTTGTACTTGAAGCCGCCGTCATGCGGGGGATTGTGTGACGGGGTGATGACAATACCGTCGGCGAGTCCGGTTTCGCGACCGCGGTTGTAAGTGAGAATCGCGTGCGAAATAACAGGCGTAGGAGTGTATTCGTCTCCTACCGCAAGCATCACTTCCACTCCGTTGGCCGCCAGCACTTCAAGCGCGCTCGCTAGCGCCGAAACTGAGAGCGCATGCGTATCCATGCCAAGAAACAGCGGCCCATCAATCTTGTGCTGCTTTCTATAGAGGCAAATTGCCTGGCTGATAGCGAGGATGTGCCACTCGTTGAAGGCCTTGTCGAACGCGGAACCGCGATGCCCTGAGGTGCCGAAAGAGACTCTTTGCGCGGGAACGGAAGGGTCTGGCTGTTCGGTATAGTAGGCCGTGACAAGCCTTGGCACATTCACCAGCATCGATGCTGGTGCAGGCTTTCCCGCAAGCGGACTTATGTTCATGACGCTTTCGCCAAATGCGGTGATGACCGTTGCGCTAATGTCTCCATCAGTTTGTCGAATGGTTCGTTAAATTTCTTAACACCTTCCTCCTCAAGCTGGCGCGTCACATCGTCGATGTTGATGCCCAGCTCCGGTAGTCGTTCCAAAACCGAGTGGGATTCATCGATCTCTTGTTCGAGCCGGGCTTTCGGGTCTCCGTGATCCCGGTATGCATCGAGGGTTTCCATCGGTGCCGTGTTCACCGTGTGCGGTCCGATAAGAGCCTCCACGTATTTCACGTCACTGTAGGCCGGGTTCTTCGTGCTGGTGCTGGCCCAGAGCAATCGCTGGACACGAGCGCCCTGAGCGGCGAGTTCCATAAATCGATCGCTGCCGAATATTTCCTTATAGATCTGGTATGCCATCTTGGCGCTGGCGATAGCTACTTGTCCGCGCGCCTTCTTCGCGAGATCTACCTCCTTACCGCCCTTCGCGATGGTCTTTTCGAGTATTGGATCGACGAGCGCATCGATGCGGCTTACAAAGAAGCTGGCCACAGAGGCAATATGTTTCGCAGGCTTACCTTGAGCCACGCGCGATTGAATGCCGGCAATGTATGCTTCCGCGACTTGCCGATAACGAGGCAGCCCAAAGAGCAGCGTCACGTTGACGCTGATTCCTTCGCTGATAAGTTGCTGGATGGCGGGAAGTCCTTCAACAGTCGCCGGAACCTTTATAAGGACATTGGGTCGGCTGAGCGCAGCCCACAACCGACGGGCTTCTTCTATCGTTCCCTTCGTATCGTGCGCCAGATGGGGATTGACCTCCAGGCTGACATAGCCGTCTGCGCCGTCTGCATTGTCGTATAGAGACCGGAACTCGTCGGCGGCACTCTGCACGTCTTGCTGGCTCAGGTTTTCGTAAATGGCCTTAGCGCCATCTCCCTTGACCGCCAGGCCCTTGATGTCGTCATCGTAGTCGTGGCTTTCCGCAATCGCTTTTTCGAAGATGGACGGATTCGAAGTCATGCCTCGTAGGCCATCATCCTCGATCAAACGCTGGAGCCTGCCGCTCGCCATCAGATCGCGTCGGATATAATCCAGCCAAATGGATTGGCCCAGCGTTCCCAACTGTTTCAGGGGATTGTTTTTCATATTCTCGGCTCCACGCCTTCCAGTGCGCTGACTTTGGCCAAACGTCGGCGGTGGCGCTCGGCGCCACTGAATCGTGCTTCGAGAAAGGTCCTGACCAATTCCCAAGCGAACGTGTTCGCCACCACACGTCCGCCCAGGCAGATCACGCGAATGTCGTCGTCCTCGACTCCTTGTCGCGCGGAAAAGCTCTCATGGATCAGGCACGCCCGCACGGCTGGCACTTTGTTGGCAGCAACACATGCACCGACGCCGCTACCGCAAATGGCCACACCTCGATCCACTTCGCCACGAGCCACCGCACGAGCCAAGGGCACGACAAAATCCGGATAGTCGTCATCCGTTCTCTGCCGCTCGTCGCCAAAATCGACCACGTCGTACTGAGCCGCACGCAACATTCGAACCAGATACGCCTTCGATTCAAATCCTCCATGATCGGCAGCGATCCCAATGTGTTTCGGAGTCCCTGCCGGGACGCTCCGGAAATCGGTCATTGTTTTCTCCGGCGAAGCCGCCATAGGGAAGAACTTCCTAAGAGGCGGCTTTGCGCTCCAATTTCGCGGGCAAGCTAAACTGCTGCAGATGCTACGGCCTCGCCTGAGTGCAGAGAGAGATGCGAGGGGTGCGTGCTTTCGAGAATGTCTTTTGCCTTCGCGACCTCTACGTCCGTTCCATGCACAATCAGAAGGAATTGATCTTGCTTGAGGGCTGTTTCATATTTCACGACGCTATCCTTGGGAATTCCTACGCTGTAGAGCCCAGCTCCTAAAGCGCCCAAGGCCCCTACCTCCACCGCGCCCTCCAATCCCGCTACGATCCATGCCACTACCGGTCCGGCCGCTAGAATTGGGCCAAGACCTGGAATCATGAAAAAAGCTGATCCGAATAGAAGCCCCCAGAAGCCTCCCCAGAAAGCGCCGACTTTGCCCCAATACTTCATGCGATCGCCGGTATTGTAATAGCCAACCGCGTGCTCGTCTGTGTGGTAGCCTTTACCAACAATCGACAATTTATGCATATCGACCGCGCCGCTCTGGAGTTCTTTTACTGCTTGGTCCGCTTCGCTGTGGGTTCGATATATTGCGACGATTGAATTTTGTATAGACATCTTATGATCTCCCTAGACACCCGCAATAAATCCTTCAAAGAAGTTTCAACCTAAACTATCGCACTGCACGAACTAGGAAACTGTTCCTTATAGGACAGTGTGTGTCGGCACTCCACGCCTACACTTTGATTCTTTTTCGGATGTGAACCAAAACATCGCAAGGTGTCCCTTATCGGACAGAGAAACTTCTTCCCGACATCTAACATTCAATTTGAAATTACTCGGAGTTGAACTGCAGCGAGGAGAAAAGAAACGGTGACTACTAAAGGCCAGAAATGCGCGCATCCCGTCTGTTCATGCATAACAACGTCGGGTGAGTACTGCAGCACCGCGTGCGAGACTCTTGAAAAGACGCCGGACGATTGTTTGTGCGGACACGCTATCTGCATGTTCAGCAATTGGGGATCAAGCCATACGCTAAGAACCACAAGTTCAGTTCGCCCACGACTATCGCATTGATCTATGACTGTGATCTATCGGGGCTGACCCGAGCAGGGCCGTGTTCCTGAGTGAGTCCACACTCGGAAGGAGAGAAATAAACCATGAACTACTTTTGGGGAATGCACGGGTATTGGTGGGTTTTCTGGTTTTTGCTCTGGATTTCGTTTTTTTCATTCATGATGCCGATGAGGCGGGCTACCTACAGGCAAATGCAATCGCCTCTGCAGCTCCTTCAAAGGAGATATGCCGCTGGCGACATCACAAGCGAGGAATACGAAGAACGGCGAGCCAAGCTCCAGCGAGATGCGAATACGAAATAGCGCAGGGCGAATGCCATCCCGGGTCGGAATTGTCGGCTTGCTCTTTATAGTCATCTTGGCAGTCGTACTTTTTCTACTTGGCCAGGACATGGTGCGCCACCGCTTCTGTAGAGGAGGCCGGGTCAACCAGAACGGTTCCATCAGCCCATAGCCGAGACTCCACGGTAAGGCTGTTGAACACCGTCCGCTGGTTTGCATTCGAGCAATCGTAAATGAAGTATCAGTATCTGGGAGCTGGCAAATGACACTCTCTGGGACGGACGTGCTTCTGGTCGGACATAGTTTTCATAGCGCCCAAGCCCTGGCGGATTGGCTGAGGCGGCGTGGATTCCGATGTCATTTTGCCCGCAACATGCGAGAGGCATCCGCTCTGTTGCGCTCGCGTTCCGTCGGCCTCGTGCTCAGTAATACGCGTCTGCCCGATGGGAGTGGCTTTGGCCTGCTGACGAGCTTGGCCGGCCTGCCAATTACGGCTTTCCTTTGCTTGCCGGTCGAGAATACCTGCTTTTGGCTGCCCGCTATCGACGGCGGGCAGGCATGTTTGGGATTGCCAGCTCTCCGCCCTCGGGAGTTTGCAAGCGCCCTCCAAGAAATAGTGCGCCATTTACCTGTCGAGATATCGGTCAGCTTGCCGGTTCACAAGGTCGACGACTCATACGTAACCTTCACGGAGAATGCGATCCACCCGAACGGTGCCTCTGTCTCTTCGAGCGCGGAAAAAGGAATTTATTCTAACTAGAAAGAGGAAGGAAACCATGACACATCATTCTTCACATGTACCATCCAGCACTGATTTGAATCTCGTATCCGTTCACGAACTTTCCGAGCATACGCGAGACGTATTTCATCTGATTGCCCGGCGGTCCTTTGAGATTTTTGAGGCTCGAGGACACGTCGACGGAAACGATCGGCAGGACTGGTTCCTCGCAGAACATGAGCTACTAACGCCCGTGAAGTTCCACGTTTCGGAATCCGGCGACCAGCTTATCGCGCGTGCCGAAATTCCAGGATTTAATAGCCAGGAGATTAAGGTAAGCATCGAGCCACACCGACTAACCATTAGTGGAAAGGCCGAGCTCCGCGAGGATCATCCCTCCGGCAAACACAGCCATTCGACCCAGCACGCACTCCTTATCCTTCGCGTCATCGACCTGCCCGCTGAAGTTGAGCTTTCGAAGGCTAAGGCAACTTTCAGTGACGGCAGGCTCGAAGTAACGATGCCAAAAGCAGCTCCTGCGAAGAGTGTTCGCGTCGAGACGAAGATTGAGTCGCCCACAGACGGTAATACTTCTGTCAATGAGACAAGACGGACCGAAACTGCGGGCAGCCAACCGGCTTTCATTGAGGACCACGAGCCGATAGCCAAGACAAGAGCGGCCTCTTCAAGGAGCTAGCGTGGAACGCTAGGACGAAAAGAATCTTTGAAATGGACGAAGATGCGCGAGGGCAAGAAAATTCAAGGGACATTTCTTGTAAATGGTAAGTGACGGAAAGCGAAGAGAGGTAATTGAAATGAAAAAGAACAGTTCATTTCCGGTATTGATATTCGCCTTAATTCTAGGTCTCGGCGGAGCATTAGCCTATGCCATGTATCGACGTTCAGCCGACTTTGAAGGCTTATGGATTCTGGGGAGCGCCGTAGTCCTTGCCTTTTTCGCGTCGTCCGCAATTCAGGTTGCGGATCAATGGAGTAAAGCGGTTGTCTTGCGGTTAGGTAAGTTCCGTTCACTTCAAGGACCGGGATTGTTTGTGATCATCCCGCTCATCGATACCATTCCCTACTGGATCGACACCCGCGTTCTCACGAGTTCCTTCAAAGCGGAAAAAACGCTAACGAAAGATACGGTTCCAGTAGATGTGGATGCAGTGCTGTTCTGGAAGATCGTTGACCCTCAGAAGGCGGCCTTGGATGTAGCCGACTACCAAAGCGCAATAAGCTGGGCTTCACAAACCGCCCTGCGTGACGTGATTGGAAAAACCATGCTTTCGGACATGCTCGAAGGCAGGGACAAAATTAGCGACGCGTTGCAGAAAATCATTGATCAGCGCACCGAACCGTGGGGCATCAATGTCATTTCCGTGGAGGTTAAAGATGTGTTGATTCCTCCGGCCTTGGAGGATGCAATGTCGATGCAAGCCCAGGCTGAGCGCGAACGTCAGGCTCGCGTAATCTTGGGAGATTCAGAGCGTCAGGTGGCGGAGAAATTCGGCGAAGCGGCCAAAACTTATGCCAACGACCCTGTCGCATTACATCTGCGCGCTATGAACATGCTTTATGAAGGTTTGAAGGCTAACTCTACAATTGTCATTGTTCCAAGCTCTGCTGTCGAAACAATGCAACTGGGCGGTCTGGCAGGGTTGACCGCACTGACCATGGGATTAGGCCAGGAACGGGCGATTAAAGCAAAGGAAACCGAACCCGTAAGCAGCAATGGCGCCAATAAGGTGGTCACTGTTTAGTGACAGCATTACGAGGTCTCTGGCGAAATGAAGAATAGCAAGCTGCTTGTTGTGGTGGATGAATCGCCCGCGACGCGAAAGGCATTGCGGTATGTGGCTCAAATGACCGCAGGCCGACCAAATTTCCGGGTCTGTCTTGCGCATAGTCTTCTTTCACCACCCCGCCAACTCGTCGAGCTCAGGGGCGCTGAAAAGGGACGTATCCAAGCATATAAGTCTCGATGGATTGCGGCGACCGAGATGACCGAACAGCGGGCCTTGGAGCGCGCCAACGCAATTCTATGCCAAGGCGGCCTGGCACACGGAGCGATCGAAGCCCACTACTGCTATCTCGTGAATGGGAGTGGAGCGACCAAGGAAATATTGAAGCTCGCACAAATGCGAAAGTGCGACACTGTGGTCATTGGAAGAAAATCGCTGTCGTGGTTAAGCGAACTTATTCACGGAGATCCTGCAGAGGAGTTTGTCCGCCAAGGCAAAGGATTTACGATCTGGATTGTGGAATAGTGCGGTTCCGTATCCTGATCTTGATCCTTTGGATTTTCAGTGCGTACTCGATTTCCTAAGAGCAGCGGGTATCGGAGAGTGGGCCTTATTTCGGAGGGCATCAGATATTGGGTAGCAGGTCGAAGTATTCATCGTCTTCGTTCGTGCCTCCCTCGCCCTTTCCCAGCCCTTTTTCCGATTCGATGAATTCAATCCGCTCGATCCATTTGACCATCTTGTATCCCAATTGGTTCTCCACGCGCAGCCGAAGCGGCGCGCCGTGCTCGCTCGGCAGCACCTTGCCATTTAGCTTATAGGCGAGCAAGCACTCAGTCTCCAGCACGTTTTTCAAACTTTGCGTGTCGTAGTACACTTCGCCGAACTGGTCTTCGCCAAAGGAGAAAAAAGCGACTGTCCGCGCTGACGGTTTCGGCTTGACGAGCTCAATCAACTTTTTCATGGATACGCCGTTCCATTGTGCGATGCCGGACCAGCCCTGGATGCAATGGTGCATGGCGATGTGCTCGTCTTCTCCCAGCGCCTGAATTTGCGATAGCGACAACTCCACCGGATTCTCCACCAAGCCACCGACCTTCAACCTGTAGTCGCGGAAACCGTCACGTTCAAGCAGTTTCCAATCTTTACGAGTAGGTGGCATGCCGTTCGACCAGAAATAGGGCGAGATTTGGTTTTTCGTGTATCGTTCCTTTGGCGAGAGTCGGTTGAGAGTGGCCAGACGAATGGGTAACGAGATTGCCTTTTGAACGTGCTGCAGCAGACGCGGCGCCTTCCATGAGATATAGTGCGCTGCGATCCATGAAGCAATCACTGCGGCGACGCCTACGAGACCAAGGATCATTCCCATCGGCCTGACATTGTCCGTCCCCAGAACGATGTGGTTCATGTTTCGTTCAAGCCCGGTCAAGGCCACCAGCGCGACATGCACTACGAGAAAGCCGAGCCAGACGAGCATCATCAGGAAATGGATAGAACGCGCCCCTTGTCGTCCGCCGAATATCCGAGGGAACCAGGGAAAGTGGTTCACCATGGCGGGCGACATCGCGGCTCCCGCGACGATTGAGATCGGAGCAAATACAAAGACCACGAAAAAATACGCTATCTGTTGAAGCGCGTTATAGGCATAAAACCCGTCTGGTTCCGGCGGAAAATGGAAATTCGCATAGTGGACGAAGGTTGCCCAAGCCTGCGGCAGGATTTCCCAGGAGCTTGGCACCAGCCTCGCCCATTGTCCCGTTGCAAAAAGCAACGGAATAAAAATCAGACCCGTTATGATGAACCCATACACATCGATGAAATGCCAGGAACGTGCCACTCCCACGCTGTGACGATAGCCCGGCAGCGCAACCAGTGGTGAGATATAACGGTCATCATCGCTTGCTCTCCACACACGATCTTTGGGGACCTTCAACGGCGTGAAGCGGATCCATTCCGTTCCCGGCGTGCAGCCGTCATTGAAATACAGGCGGGGATGGTCCATCAGGATCGATAGCCCACTGCGAACCAGCATCATCAGGAATACAAAGTTGAAGAAGTGCGCCCAGCGTAGCCACCACGGAAAGCCGTGCACTCCGGCAAAAGTGGCCGAGTTAAATTCTGGAACGGGAGCGAGATAGGGCAATCCGAAGATTGAACGCTGCCCCCACGCTAACGCCAACGGGATTAGCGAGAGAGAGATGACTACTACAATAAGCGACGGCCTGATCCAGATGCGAAATCGCCGGTCCAGCGGATAGTGAACAGCCTTGTGAGCAGCGTCGAATGCGATCACGCATCTCTCCCCGGTAAGCCGAATATCTCACCGCAGCGATACTGGTGAAGATCGCGCTACGGAGCTAGCGTGTCACCGGATCACAGCTTATCGTAGGCAGCGCGCATACGATGGGCCGTTCCTTACTGCACAGTCCGGCGAGATTCCGTTAAGCCTATTACTACACAATGGTTTGCAAAAAGTTAGCAGCGGTTTTTTTTCGTCTGTTGGGGTTAGCTTTGAGCGAGAAGCAGATCCCCCAAGTTAATGAAACCACAGAAGAAGAGAATTGGCTGTTGGAGCTGTCGGAGTCGGTTTGTACGTGCCCCAAGGCAGGCGCACATGCACCTAGGCGGCTTTCCGTATCAATTCAAAACAAAAGGGTAGTACCAACCAATTCGGATGGTTGCAGGCCATCACAACCAAAAGCAAAACAGTTGTCGAGTGATTCCCGTCACAGTGCGACGAGCGAAGTTTGTTACAATCTACAATCGCTGGGGCCGAGTGAGCAGCGTGTTACCATTAGGGCGGCCCTCTAAGGGCATTTCATGGTGAACACTGGAACTTCAAATCGACGAAAGACGAAGACCAAGAGACCGTTCAACGCGCAGGAATTTCTCGATTCGGCAGGTTTGGCTAGAAAGATCGCTCAGTTTAGGAAGAAACAGATCGTCTTCTCACAGGGAGATCCCGCCGCGAACGTCCTGTACATAAAGGAAGGTAGCGTTAGACTTTCCGTGGTGAGTGCTTCAGGGAAGGAAGCGGTCGTCGCAATTCTGGGTCCCGGCGACTTTTTCGGCGAGGGCTGCCTCACAGGTCAGGCGATCCGGATGGGGACGGCCAGGGCGGTCGTACCGACCACCCTCCTTGTGATTGAGAAAAAGGAGATGAGTCGCGTTCTCCACGAGGAACATGCGCTCGCCGACATCTTCATTTCCTACGTGCTCTCCAGAAACATACGAATCGAAGAGGATTTGGTCGATCAGCTTTTTAATTCCACGGAGAAGCGGCTCGCTCGCACGTTGTTGCTGCTTGCGCGTTACGGCAAGCACGATAACCCCCTCAGACTGGTCCCAAGCATATCGCAAGAGACGCTTGCGGAAATGGTGGGTACGACGCGTTCTCGGGTCAACTTATTCATGAATAGATTCCGAAAACTAGGATACATCAGGTACAACGGAGAGCTAGAGATCGAGCCCACGCTCCTGAGTGTTGTGCTACGTGATTGACGATTTCGTTCAATGGGCTGGCTTCCGCCCGCAATCGGCAGAACACAACTAGTCGTCGTTTTTTCAAGATACTCAGGCAACTCATGCGTTGGGTACACATCCTGCAAGAAGCTCCTCTCTCCGCTGTTCTTCGGCCAATCTGAGTTCTCGCCGGTCACCAACGAACTCCTTACGGGTGCGCTTAACGCGAGCGGCAAGTGCGACAGCGAACCGGGATTATGACGCTCACAAGAATACTTCTATAGAACATCCAGCACCGCAGTGTTCCAAGTCCAACTGTCTCTTTTGGCACAGTCAGATGAGCGCTCGCAGCATACGATTCTGCGATCGCAATGGGTACGGAAGAGCCCGTAGCCTGTACGCGATCTGTAAGGAGGACCAAGCATGTGCGAAAAGGCCATTGTTCTGCGCGAACAATTAATGCATGGCGTAACCAATTCGCTCCGAACATTCCCCAATTGTATTGGTTCAGAAGCTAATCACCGCCGGGCAATTACCTTGCAATCTACACCGACCGGCCCGGAAACGCGGCTTAAAGACCGCACAGCAGAACTCGAAGCGCAGATAACGGAGCGCCTAAGTATCGAGGAACGTCTCCGCGAATTGACGACTCGCGTCCTGCAAGCCCAGGATGATGAAGGCAGGCGCATCGCTCGGGAATTGCATGACAGCGTTGGGCAGTACCTCGCCGCGATCCAGATGAACCTGAGCGCGCTGGAAGGCGAGACATTGGGATCGCTCAATGCCGCGCAATCAAAGCGAGTCGCAGACTGCACCGAGATGGTCAACCGTTGTACGGGTGAGATTAGAACAATATCTTATCTGCTTCATCCGCCGCTGCTGGATGAGATGGGCCTTGGTTGCGCCCTTGCCATGTATTCGGAAGGTTTCGCCCAGCGTAGTGGCATACGGGTTGAGTTGGATATTCCGAGCGATTTTGGGCGCCTAACCACGGATACCGAAACCGCAATGTTCCGGATCGTTCAGCAGAGTCTTGCGAACATCTACCGTCATTCCGGCAGCCCCGTGGCGAAAATCGCTATTCGGCAGGACGTGAAAGAAGCCACGATGAAGATTTGCGATGAGGGTCACGGTATATCTTCCGAGGTCCTCAAAGAGTTCGATTCTGGCGCCCATCTTATTGGCGTGGGTATTGCCGGAATGCGGGAACGGACGAGAGCTCTGAAAGGAGGCTTCTATATTAGTTCCGATCGCAATGGCACAACAATCGAGGTCCGATTTCCGATCGCTCAAAGCCTCCTACCACAGCAATGGGCTCCCTAATTTGGGACTGTGCGGAATAAGACTGCGTGGTTTTTATGTAGATGTCATCCTATTGCCATGCCCCATAAACGCAAGAAGGATGAAAAAAGCTCCTCCGATCCGATGAGTAGTAAAGTCAGAGAGGATATGATGAAGCCTCGGATGGCCCGATCTGCCAGAATTGCGGAACTGAAGCTGGATACGACGCGAATTCCAGAAGAGCCGAGTGTCAGTATGCCTGGAACTGTCAACAAGATCATTGCCCCGCGTGAGAACCAGCCGGAAAAGGCACAGATTGGTCTCGACGGAGCCGAGCAGCGATATCGTCATCTCCGCATAGAAAATACGTTAATTGACGAACACGGCGACGATGTGAAACTCAGGAAGGGCGGGCACGTGGTGGTCACCGTTACAGCTGGGCCCAAAACGTCAACCGCATAGTCAACGAAGACAACTAACCGCCTCTTCGCTACAAGTCGCGACCGCTTCTGGAAGAGATCGTTGCAACCGCCGAAGGAAAAACCCCGAAGGCCCTGCAAATATAAGAGAGTGATGAATCCTGTCTATGCCGCCGTCACCGATTTTCCGCTGCTCTTAGCAAGGCACGGTTTTCGCGGATGATGATTCCGATGTCGAATCGAGTGCGAGCGAAAAGCAGAGTCCCCGATTTGTTGAAAGCGTTGCTAGTTAAGAGTAGAAGAAGGAGCTGTTGGAGTCGGGTTTGGTGCGCCCAAGGCAGGTGCCCTTCTCCAATCCTCAGGTGCCCGTTAAGTGCCCAGAATATCCCGTTTTGGAGGGTTTTTGCGGCTGAGAAGAAGGGCTAAGTCGTTTGAATCCGGCAGAGCCGGTTGACGTTTGGCGCGTTATGAGCCCGACGAGCTACCAGGCTGCTCCACCCCGCGCCATGATATTACGCGACTCGCCGCTCTTCCGCAACTCCAACCGCCACACGTACCCGTGTGCGCCCGCTTGTCTGCCCGTCAATTTGCTACGGTATCGCTTCCACAGCTTCGCAGGTCTTAACGTATTTGCTGCTCCAAATGTAAAAACGCCCGCGGGAGCAGGCTCATAAGCTCTGGACCCAAAAATCTGTCAAAGTATACTTAGCCGTTGCGGATACTCATACGCGTCATGGTGCGCATCACCTGCACAGCGATGGCGGCCGCCACTCTAAAACCATCGACTCAGCGCCGCACCTGCCAGCACCGCGCCCAGGCAAAACACGTTGCTGAAGAGGATGTTCAAACTCGCCATCAACAACTGCCCTTGCTCTGTGAGAGCGAACGTCTCGAATGCATAGCTCGAAAAAGTGGTGTAGGAGCCGCAGAAGCCCACGGCGATGAGCAAACGCCAGCGCGGATCGGCCAAAACGCGCTCGCTGGTCCAGACCAGAAAAAATCCCAACACAAAGCTGCCGGTCACATTGATCAACAGCGTGCCGTACGGAAGGCTTGAGGGAACGACGCGCGCGACGTAGCCGCTAAGAAAATAACGGGCGCTGGCCCCGACCGCCGCCCCCAGGGCTATCCACAAGTACGCCACGACGGAGTTCTCCACGATCGTCAAACAGCAGGGAAGTCGGGTGAAAGCGGCGAATTAAACAACCACGATCGGTAAAGAACTACCAGGAGCTATAAGGCGTCCCCTCAAACGAGGAAACCGCATCCGATTTCGAGTGTACGTCGGTAATCCCGTTCGCGGTCTGGTCGGCACTCAGCATTACGTCCTCGAAATCCGCATGCCAGTCCCGGTCGCGAGTAATGGGATCGAGCGGAATCTCCCGCAGGTATCCCGCGGACACCAGGTCGTCGAGCGACACGGGAGCCTGCTGTTTGTCCAGCGTGTACTGCTGGATGGCGCTGCGCATCGTTTGCAGGTCCTGCTTGAGCACCGCTTCTTTCGCGCGGGTTACCGAACGCTCGTAACGGCCCGCGGCCATCGCGATCAGCACCAGGATGATCGCCACGACGACCATCAGTTCGATCATCGTGAAGCCACGCTCGCGGCCGAAGCGCTGCCCAAGACGCCGCCCGAAACGATGTGACATAAAATTCATCAGCTCCGCCGCCTTTTACCAGTCCGAATATCGCGTGCCGTCAAGCGCGGTTCCCGTCGCCAGCGAAAACACGTCGAACACGTCCTTCCCGCCCCAGCTGCTCGTGCTCGGATCATCCTGCACCGAACGCATGCCCCATTCGGCATGTCCGGTCATCGGATCCACCGGGATCCGCCGCAGGAACCGCACGTGCTTTATCAAATCCGCGCCACCAGCAGCGCCACCTGTTGCTCCCGGATTGCTCGCGTTCCCACCGGTGCTGGTCGGAGCGGAGGACGAACCGAACTGCGTCGTCCCGAAATTCGATTGCCCCGAATTTGACTGCCCAAAGCCCGACTGCCCGAATCCTGACTGCCCGAAGCCCGATTGCGCCGTCGACGAGCCCGCACCCGTAGCGCCGGCAATTCCGGGCACATTACCCGTCGCCTGCCCCACGACGTCTACGCCCTTCACCAGCGTATCCAAATCGGGAGGATACCCCTCCGTACTCGCTTCCACGCGAATCAGGTTCCGATCCGCCGCATCCTTGTACCGGTCAATCGAGTCGCGCATTTCCCGCAAGTCGCGCCGCAATTCCGCCTCTTTCTGGCGCTTTACCGTAAACCGCGCCATGGGCATCGCAGCGCTGGCGAGCAGCAGCAGGATAGCGCAAACAATGATCAACTCGAGCAACGTCACGCCCGCTTCATTGCGCGGCTGTCGCGTCACCCGGCCAAAACGGTCCGGTAAAACCTTCATTTCCCCAAAGTACATTCGCTCTCGCATCACCACAACATTTCCTTCTCAACCCTCCGCATCAAGGCCTGAAACCGCCTGAACCGCCTGAAACTGTCTGAACCCGTCCCTCCTGCAATCCTGCGTGCAAATCCGCGCCCTCGACGTCATCCTAAGGCTGTACGCGCACATTCGCTTCATGGCTTACCAGCGGGATAGCCCGCTGTTGCGAATCGCGCGCGTTCACTTGCAGGATCGAAATGGTCGAATTCCCGGGAGCAACCCCACGAACTACGATGCCAAATACCGTCCCGCTGCCGCTTACGCCCGGCGTATTGGGCATGCGCGTCGCGGAGATCACCGCTTGCCCGCGTTCCTTGTCCACGCGCTGCACCACGGCAATAGGTTGCGTTCCTCCCGAGAGGAATCCGCCTTGCCTCACGTCTTCAATCGAAATCACCTTTGGATCGTACTGCACCAGCATCGGAATCGAGTACAGATCCTGCGCGTTCTGCACCGTAATTCCCAGCGTCGTTGACTCGCCGGGCTTGATGACCGCGGTCGGCGGTTCAAAGCCGAGTTGCGCGCCGCCCGCTTGCGCTGCCCCTTGCGCCGCCGGTTGCGCGGCCGCTGCAGCCGCACCCGGTCCCGCGCCCGGCGCTACGCCCCGTGCTCCGTTAGCTGCGCCCGGCAGGGAACCCGGTGCCGCCCCGCCCGTCAACGCTGCCGCATTGGGCGACATCACGACCGACTCGAGCCGAATTTCCGGATTCGTGTCGGTTCCCGACGCCAGGCTTCGCAGATTTTCCGCCGTAATCCCCGGCATGCGAATCACGTGCGGAATCACCACGATCAGCACCTCGGTATCGTCGTTTTGCGTGGTGTTGTCGGCCCCGAAATATCGCAGGATCGGTATATTCGCAAGCCCCGGCAGTCCGCTGATATTTTTCGACTGCGTACGTTCGATCAATCCGCCGAGAATGTTGACCTCGCCATCTGCGAGGCGCACATCGTGTTCGATTTTCTTTGTGCTGATCACCGGCTGATTGATGCCGCCAATGTTCTGCGTTCCGGTAACCGATGAAACTTCGATCGAGAGCTTCAGGCTCACCTGATGGTCCGGGTGGATTCTTGGAGTCACATCCACAATCACGCCGATGTCGAGGTATTGAAATTGCGTATTCACCAGCGGATTTACGATACCTGCTGCCCCCGTGGCTCCCACTCCAACGCCCGGCCTGAAAGCTTCCCGTCGCTACGGGAACGCGGCTGCCGATCCGCAGTTTCGCGTCCTGGCCATCCACGATTCGAATTTGCGGATCGTCAATGATCCGCGTGGTGCTGTCGGTCAGCAGCGCCGTGGCCGTGACGCTGGGCATCGTCAGGCTGTAGTCGTTCTGAAATATGTGCGAATTGCGCAACGTGCTGAGCGGCACGCCCGAGGTTGTCGAACTCGGTGTCGTGGTGGTTCCTGACGTCGTAGTCGTGTTGGTCGTGCTGTTCGGAGGAGTAAACGACAGGGAAGCAGCGGCGCTGCCTGGATTAATTCCCAGGTCGAGCATGCGATTGCGCACCGCCTGCAGCACCGCAAACTGAATCACGACTTCGGACTTCGGCTTGTCGATGTCATCGACAATTTTTTCCGCCAGCATCACTTTGTCTGGCGTGTCGCGCACGATGATGGCATTCTGCGCGTTGAATTGCTGCACGCGTCGCAGGTCGAGCAGTTGCCGCAGCCCGTTCACGATCTCCGTCAAGTCTTGCGGCAGGATCGTATTCTTCAGATAAATCGTCCGCACGATCTCTTCTTCGTAGTCCTTGCGTTTCTGGGCCTGGTCGGGCGCCACGAAAATAATGTTGTTCGTCACCGGCTTCCAGAACGCTTTGCCCTCGAGTGACACGATGTCCAGCGCCTGCTCGATGGTCACATCGGTCAGTTCCGTCGAGATGCGGCGCGACGTGAAGTCGGGATCAAAGATGACCGTCAGTCCCGCCAGCTTGGCTACGGTTTCGTAAATTGTTTTGCTGTCGTTCGTCATCTTCAGGTTGATCGGCGCGCGCGACAGCGGCATCAGCGTGGGAGGTCCCGCCATCATTTTTGGCTCTTCCGATTCCTGGCCTGCCTGTGGTGCTTTGCCCGCCGAATCTCTTGCGGCGATAGGCATCGAGGGTGCTCTTCGTTTCCTGCTGGGCGATCGGACTCGACGGATCGATCATCATCGCTTTTTGAAATTCAGCGAGCCCCATTTGCAGGTCGCCGCGGTCCCGCAGCTTTTGCCCCTGTTCCACGTGGTATTGGCCCGCCTCGAAGCGCATGCGATCCACCTTGAGCTGGTACTCCGTGTTCGTGGGGTTCGCTTTCAGAGCGCGCTCGTAATGCACCACCGCGGTGTCGTAATCGCGAATGGCCTCGGCTTTTTTGCCTTCGTTATAATCCTGATTGCCAGTGCTGCAGCCCGGCAAATACAGCAGCGCGCAGGCCAGCGCGGCAATTCCCGCATAACTTTTGAGCATCTTGAGTTTCCACTCCGCCCCGGTCCGCTCGGTCGCGGGGCTGCCTTTCCTGTTGGACGTACTCATGCGCCCCCAACGAAACAGAGGTCACCAAACATACGTTTAGAAATACACGCTACGAAACATGCGAAACACGCGTTACAAAACACGCGCTGAGAAATAATCGAGAGGCTGGACTAGCGCTGGGAAAAGGTTCCCTTTGGAAATACCGGCTGTCCTGGAAATGGCACAGCTGCACCTGTGCCTGGACCCTGGCTCGCTCACCGATTTGGCATTTTATTCTGTGCGTCACTCGTTCACTGCTTGCGGCCGCTCGAAAGTTGCGCTGGTATTGAAAAACTAAATGACGCGACAAATAGTAGCATCGCGTTTAACGGCCGGGCAAGAAAGCTTGCCCTACTTGCTCTACTTGTAATCGGCCGTTAATATAACTCTCCGTGCCTAAGCCGCCTTTTAACTCGCCTCGCAAAAATACCAAAAAGGATGCCGGTGGCGAGCAGGTCGTTGCCCAGAATCGTGCAGCTTCCTATAACTATCACCTGCTCGAGAAGCTCGAAGCGGGTATGGCGCTGGTTGGTACCGAGGTGAAAGCCTTGCGCGAGGGCAAGGCAAATCTGCGCGATGCCTATGCCGAAGTGCGCGGCACCAACGTGTGGCTCGTTAATTGTCACATCCCGCAATACTCGCCCGGCGGGCCCTTTAATCACGAGCCGCTCTCTCGCCGTCGCCTGCTCTTGCATCGCCAGGAGATCGAACGTCTGTTTGGAAAAACGCAGCAGAAAGGTTTGACCATCGTGCCTCTCCGCATTTATTTTCGGAATGGCATCGCCAAATGCGAATTGGCGCTGGCACGCGGCAAAAAAGAGTGGGATCGCCGCCAGAGCGAACGCGACAAGGAAACGCGGCGTGAAGTGAATGATGCTTTGTACAAATACCGGAGGCGCTGAGCCAAAATGCAAAACGCGTGCAAAAAAAACGTTAAAGGTGAGCCTGGATACCCGTCCGGCGGCAAACGTCGATACGCAGGCCCTGGTCAGCTACGTATTTCAAGCGGAAAAAGACCAGGAAATTGTAGCAGGTGTGCTCGCCGATCTCGATCGCACCGCAGGTGGCGCATTCTCTAAACTCGCCTCCAGCGGAGAATTGACCGGCAAACGAGGCGAAATGACGCTGCTGCATTTTGCCCCCGGTCTCGCGGCGCAGCGCGTGCTCCTCATCGGCGCCGGTAAGCGTGAAAAATTCACCACCGCTGAATTGCGCCTCATGGCTGCCTCTGCCGTGCGCTACTTCAAATCCCGCGCGGTGAAAAGCATCGGCTTTCTTGCGCGCGAAGGAAACCGTGACGCCGCCTCAGCCCAGGCCGTCACCGAAGGGCTCATCCTGGGCAGTTTTGAAGGCGACAAGTACCGCACCGAAGCCCGTACGGAACACGCCAGCAAGCAGTCTGCCGATAAGAACGGCCCCGTCGAATCAGCGGTCCTCGTCGGGTTCGACGCCGGTGCTCAAGCCGCAATCGACCGTGGCACCATCATCGCCGAATCCCAGAACTTCGCGCGCGAGCTCGGCAACGAGCCGTCGAATGTCCTCACGCCCGTCGTTCTTGCCGAGCGTGCGGAAGCGCTGGCGCGCGAGGCTGGCCTCGCAATTGAAATTCTCGATGAAAAACGCATGGCGGAATTAAAGATGGGCGCCATTCTCGCCGTAGGCCGCGGCAGCGTTGAGCCGCCCCGCATGATGGTGCTCACGTACACGCCTCCAGGTTCGTCCGCTTCCGACAAAAATTCCTCGCGCCCCTGATAAAAAAAACACGGCGCCCGTACTCGCGCTCATCGGCAAAGCCATCACCTTCGACACAGGAGGCATTTCCATCAAGCCCGCCAATGACATGGAGAAAATGAAATTCGATATGGCCGGCGGCGCGGCCATGCTGGGAGCCATGCGCGCATTGGCCCGCCTCAAGCCGCCGATCAAGGTGATCGCCGTCATCGCCTCAGCCGAAAACATGCCCGGAGGCCGCGCCCAAAAACCGGGTGACGTGCAAATCGCCATGTCCGGCAAATCGATTGAAGTCATTAACACCGACGCGGAAGGCCGCCTGGTCCTCGCTGATGGCATCGCTTACGCCAAGCAGTTGGGCGCCACCCACATCGTCGATGCCGCCACGCTCACCGGAGCCATCGTCGTCGCGCTGGGCAGCGTCAACACCGGACTTTTTGGTTCCGATCGCTGCGTTCACCGAACGTGTGCTGGCCAGTTCGCGCGCAGCAGGCGAGAAAATGTGGCCCATGCCGCTCGATGACGAGTACCGCGAGCTGATCAAGAGCACCATCGCCGATATTCAAAACGTGGGTCGGCAGGTGGGGTGGAGCAATCACGGCCGCATGGTTCCTGCGTGAGTTCACCGGCGATACTCCCTGGGTTCACCTGGACATTGCCGGCACCGCGTGGCTTGATGACCCCAAACCCTGGGCGGGCAAGGGCGGCACCGGAGTCGGCGTGCGTACCCTGGTCGACTTGGCCATGAATTTCGCGTCATCTGACGCGCCTAAATAACCGCGGCAACTTCCATTACATTTTTTCCGGTGCCCTGATGCCCAGCAGATCGAGCGCGGTCACCAGTTGCACCTCGACCAGCCGGCTCAGCTGCAGCAAAAATCGCTTGCGCGCCGCATCGGGTTCCGAAAGCACGTGATGATGGTGGTAGAACAGGCTAAACGCCTGCGCTAACTCGAACGCATACTTCGCAATGAACGCCGGTTCCTGCGCGCTCACCGCAATCGCGACTTGCGCATCAAGCGAACCGGCCAGCAGCGCGAGCTCCCATAACTCATCCGCCGCCGACTTGGTTCCCCGCCAGCGGCGCTCTTACCACCAGCGCTTCCGGCTGCGGACGTGCCGCCCAGTTCCCGTGCCGCTGCTTGCGCAGCCGGCAAATCACCCTGCCCACCACGCGGCCCACCATGCGGCCCACCGTGCGGCCCATCAGCCGCCCCATCAAAAAGTTCCTCCGCGCGAAACTCCGGGTCCTGCTCCGCCGCCTTACGAAAGATGTTGCGCACGCGCACCACGGCGTACTGGCAATACGGCCCGGTCTCTCCCTCGAAGCTCAACGCATCCTCGAAATCGAACGCGATAATCGCCGTGCGCGTATATTTCAGCAGGAAATAACGCAGCGCCCCGATCGCAATCGCATGCGCGATGTCCGCCCGTTCCGCTTCCGGCGCACCGCTGTGCCGCGGATCGACCTCCGCCCGCGCCGCCGCCTCCAGCCGGTCCAGCAAATCGTCTGCTTTTACGCCCAGGCCCTTGCGCCCGCTTACCTCGACGTACGGCTTGCGCGCCTCCTCCTCCGCCAGCGTGTAGCCCATTTCCGCCGCGCACCGCGGAGTAAGCGCGACAATTTCGTAAGAGAAATGCACCGAATGCGCCGCTTGCGTCTCAAATCCCAGCGCGCGCAATCCGGCCACGACCACGTTTTGCAGGTACGCCTGCCGCGTGTCGATCACGTTGTACACGTCGGTCGCATTCCCGAATACGGGCGCGCCCGTCTCTCCATCGCTTGCTGCCGTCGTCCACACCGTGTGCCCGTCATCGTAGGTATGAAAGCGCCGGTACGCGAAATCGCGGCCCAGCAACCCGAATTTCCACATCTGGTAGGCAATGTCTTTCCCCACGTACGTGACGGTGCCATTCGACCGCACGATCACCTTCGCGTCGTCGTCCGCGTCGCCCCCGCCTTCGCCACCCGCGCCGCTGTCCGTGCCGCCCTGGCTCACCTCGAGCTTCATCACCCAGCATCCGGCATTTTTTCCCGCTGTCGCCTTGTGAACCGCTCCCCGCTCCTTCAATTGCTGGAACGCCGCATCCCAGAATTTCAGCCGCAAAATCTCGCTTTCCCGCGGCAAAACGTCGTATTCCACCGCCAGCCGCGCCATTGTGCGCAGGTGGCATTGCGAAACCGCCACGGAAACAATCTCCGCCAGCTCCGCTTCCGTCCCGTGGCCTTCCTCGATGGCGCGCAGCGTTTCCCCGCGCAGCGCCAGCCGCGCCGGGTCGGCCTCGAGAAAATGCGTCACCCGCGCGTACAAGTCCCAGCACAGGTAGTCGAACCGCGGCTCGGCCGCCATCCGCCGCACCTCATCGACGCCCTTCTTCTCAATGTGTTGGAAGCCGACCACCACATCCGCAACCTGCACCCCGGTGTTATCAATATAGTTTTGTACCTCGACCAGGCGGCCCGCGCGCCGCAGCAGCCGCACAAATGTATCGCCCAGCGCGGCATTGCGCAGGTGCCCAATATGCGCCGCTTTATTGGGATTGATATTCGTATGCTCGACGACGAACTTGGCCGCGTCACTCGCCGCAGCGTCTCCACCATCGCCCGCAGGACGGCCGGCGCGCTCGATCGCCGCCGCAAAAAACGCCCCCCGGTCGAAAAAAAAATTCACGTAGCCCGCACCGGCCGTGGCGACGCGCTCCACGCCCGGAATGGCCGCCTGCGTCATTTCCCGCGCGATCTCCTCCGCGATCTGGCGCGGCGCCCGTCGCAGCCGCTTCGCCAACTCGAAAGCCACCGGCGTCGCCGCCTCGCCCATGGCGATGTCGGGAGGCCGCTGCGTGCCCGCGGTCACGTCCGTAATTCCGCGCTGCCGGAGCCATCCCGCCAGCGCTTCACGTATGCGCGCTTCCACAATGTGATACACGCCGCCTCACCGCCTTTGCCTTCCGACAAAATCAATCACGCGAAGCCAAAAATCATGCGCACCCGATCACGGCGAAAGAAACCATTCGCAACACATCAGCCCTGTAATCACTGAAGGATTAATCGGAATAACTATTCCCCACGAATTATCCCCAATAAATCATTCTCAACGAATCATTCCCAACGAATCATTCCCAACCATCATCCCCAACAAAGTGTCGGAATTATAGGTAACGTCGCCCGCTCCGTCAAAAAACGCCCCCGCCCCGCACCCGCAATCCGCCGCAATCCGCCGCTAATCCGCGCCAAGGCGCACTTGCCGTTGCGCCTTCTCCCCGCTCAGGTTAAAGTTTCGGATTCTTCGCCGTGCGTCGGCGACGGGTGCCCGTTGAGTTCCGACCTATTCCGCTACAAAGATATTGACCAACTCCTCTCCGATGCCGATCGAGCCCGATCGCCGCCTGAAAAAAACGCTCGGCTGGATCAGCCTGACCGCTCTCGGCGTCGGCGCCATCATCGGCACCGGAATCTTCATCCTCACCGGCACCGCCGCCGCCGGCGAAGTGGTCGAATATCCCTCGATCCTGAAGGCCCCCGTGCTCCAGGTGATGCTTCACGGCAGCCACGCCGCCGGCGCCTCCGGACGCCCCGGCGCCGGCCCCGCCATCGCGCTCTCGTTTCGCGCTGGTGGCCATCGTCTGCGGATTCGCCGCGCTCTGCTACGCCGAGCTCGCCTCCATGATTCCCATCGCCGGCAGCGCCTACACCTACACCTACGCCACGCTGGGCGAACTCGTCGCCTGGATCATCGGCTGGGATCTGATCCTCGAATACGCCGTCTCCAACATGGCCGTCGCCGTCGGATTTTCCGCCTACGTGGATAGCCTGCTCGGCACCTTTGGCCTGCATCTCCCAACCTACCTCGCCAATCCCGCCTACTCGCCGGACACCGGCTGGCACTGAACTTCAACGTCGTCGGCTTCATCGCCGTCATGCTGCTCACGGTGCTGCTGGTCTTCGGCATTCGCGAATCCGCCGAAGCCAACACCATCGATGGTCGGCATCAAGCTCGTCGCCATCCTCGTCTTTATCGGCGCCGCTTCGAAATACATCCAGCCCGTGAACTGGAATCCGTTTCTGCCCAACGGCTGGCAAGGCGTGCTCACCGGCGGCGCCATCGTTTTCTTCACCTACATCGGCTTCGATTCCGTCTCCACCGCGGCCGAGGAGTGCCGCAACCCGCGCCGCGATCTTCCGCTCGGCATTCTTGCCTCGCTCCTGATCTGCACGATTTTCTACGTTGCCGTCGCCGTTGTGCTCACCGGCATTCAGCCCTGGCAGACGCTGCGCAACGCCGCCCCCGTCGCCAACGCCCTCCATGCCATCGGCCTCAACCGCATCGAGCAGTGGGTCACCGTCGGCGCGCTGATGGGCATGATCTCTTCGCTTCTGGTTTTTCAGCTCGGTCAGGCGCGCGTCTGGTTTTCCATGTCGCGCGACGGCTTGCTCCCGCGCGCCTTCTCGCACGTGCATCCGCGCTATCGCACGCCGGACACCGCTACATGGGTTGCCGGTATCTTTGTCGGTATTCCCGCAGGCATTTTCGATATCGGCACTCTCGCCGACCTCTCCAACATCGGCACGCTTGTTTGCTTTCGTGCTCGTCTCCCTCGCCGTGCTTGATCCTTCGCCGCACCCAGCCCGACCGCCCGCGCGGTTTCCGCGTGCCTTTCGTGCCGCTGTTCCCGCTGCTTTCCGTGATTTCCTGTCGTGGTGCTGATGGCCGGACTTACGCTTGAAAACTGGATTCGCTTCTTCGTCTGGCTGGTCATCGGCCTGGTGATTTATTTCATCTACAGCCGCAAGCGCAGCACCCTCGGCGCCGAGCCGGGACGCGGCGCGCCCATGAAGTTCTGCCCCAACGCCGCATTGCCAGCGCATGAAACCATGACGCCGCCGCCTAGTGTAATTCAACGCCTGATCTCCGCGCCAGTCACTGCGGATCAGCGCTAATCGGAACTGCGCGCGCGCAACCCCCGCCTAGCTCGCCGGAGTCTCATCCGGCGCGGCGCCCGTCACGCAATCTCGCATGCCAAGCACCCAACTGCGCCTGACGCCAACCTTCCTCCAGCCGCTCTCGCATCCCTCCCCAAAGCCGAACTGCACCTGCACCTCGAAGGCTCGCTCGCTCCCGCCACAGTCGTCGAACTTGCCGCGCGCCACGGCGACTCGCTCACCGAGCACGTCGTCACCACCGGCTATCGCGTCACCGATTTCGCCGGCTTTATCGAGGCCTACAAGTGGGTCACCTCTTATCTCCGCACGCCCTCCGACTACGCTCTCGCCGCTGACCGCCTCGCCGAGGATTGCTCGCCCAAAATGTCGTCTATGCCGAGGTCACCCTCTCCGCGGGAGTCATGCTCCTGCGCAATCAGGATGTGGCCGCCAATTTCCGCGCCATGCGCGAAGCCGCCGCGCCCTTTGCAAAGCGCGGCCTGCGCCTGCAGTGGATCTTTGACGCCGTGCGCCAGTTTGGCCCTGCCCCTGCCATGGAAGCCGCGCGCCGCGCCATCGAATTGCGCCGCGAAGGCGTGATCGCGTTCGGCATTGGCGGCGATGAGCTGTCGCTTCCCCACCGCGCAGTTCCGCGACGTCTACGAGTCTGGCCGCCGCCAATGGCCTGCATCTCGTCGCCCACGCCGGCGAAATTGGCGGCCCCGAATTGGTGCGGGATGCCATCGAGCACTTGGCTGCCGAGCGCATCGGCCACGGCATCGCCGCCATTCGCGACCCCTACCTGATGAACTGGCTCGCCAGCCGCGCCATTCCGCTCGAAATTTGCCCGGTCAGCAATCTCCGCACCGGAGCCCTCGCGCGCCAGCTGCGCCGCGACCCCGCCAGCAGCATTTCCCTGAAAAATCATCCGCTCCCGCAACTCCTGCGCGCCGGCATCCCCATCACGCTTTCCACCGACGACCCCGCCATGTTTGAAACCACCCTCGGTGCCGAGTACGCCGGCTTAGCAGAAATGGACCTCACCCGTGTTGAAGTTCTAAGCATCGCGGAAACCGCCTTTGCCGCAGCCTTCCTCCCCGCACCAGAAAAAGAACGCTTATCAGCCACCTTCCGCCAAGCCGCCGCCGCCCTCGCCCTGTCTTAAACATCGCCAGTCTCCATTGTCAAGCTGGGTGTTAAAGTGCGTTGTTAAACTGCGCAAAAGCCGCGATGAACGTAGCCCTGATAAAGGCGAAAAACATATTTCGCCAACCACACCTGCTAATATTCATCCGCATGAGTCTGGATTTGACCAGTGTATACGCGAAGCTACGTCGCGCTGAGGAACACGCAGAATCTCGATTTTTCCGAGATAAAAACAAATTGTTTAGTGCCGCGGTACGCTAGTTCGCTGCCCTTGCTATAATGCCCGCCATGACCCCTCCCACCACCAAGGCCCACGTCTGGGTCATGCTCAAGCAAACCGTCCTCGATCCCCAGGGCACCGCCATCCAGCAGGCGCTCGCCTCGCTAGGACATACCGCTGTCCGCACCGTGCGGGAAGGGAAGTTCTTTGTGCTCGATCTCGAGGGCCTCGACCGCGCCGCCGCCAGCAACGAAGTCGAACGCATCGCCCGCGAAGTGCTCACAAATCCCGTGATCGAGGAATTCCGCTTCGAAATCGTGGACGTTTCCACTTCCCCTGACTAAGAATCACCGCAGTGGCTCTCCGCCCCCTGCTGGAGAGGTGAGGTGCGCGCCCGACCTAACACCAATCGCCGCACCGCCGACGTTGATCCCGCGACTCTGATCGCACCTTCCACTCGCCTCGCATTCGAATACCATACAGTAAACTATATAAGATGTGTTTACCTGTATGGTAACATACGCCATGATTTTAGCTCGAGCACATGCTCGGTCGGCGCCCGCCGTCGATTGCCAAGCCCGCCCCAAACGGTACCCGCTCGCTAACCATGAAAACCAAGCTATCTCCTTTGTATTCCGCACTTCGGCAAAATGCGGCCGTAACCTGCTCACTTTCTGCACTTACAAAATCGTTAGACTTAAACCCGCTTGCAATGAACACTTACAAAAAAAAGGGGAGGGGGCTATCGTGACTGCCACTAACAAATCAAAACTCTCCACGAGTCCCCAAACGCCTCCTGCGGCGCCCTCTCGCCGCCTTGCCGCGACCGTAAATTTGACTCCGCCGCGCGGCCCGAATATCATCAATCGCTTCTCTCCCATTCCCGGAGCATCTTTGACCGCGTCTGACAAGCGCCCCACGTTTTATCTCACCACTCCCATCTACTACGCCAACGCGCGCCCGCACGTGGGTTCCGCCTATACCACGCTCGTCGCCGATGTAATCGCGCGGTTCAAACGCATGCATGGGCTACGATGTCGCCTTTCTTACCGGGACCGACGAGCACGGCGAAAATATCGCGCGCGCCGCGGCCAAGGCCGGCATCTCGCCCCGCGAACTGGTGGACCGCAATTCCGCCGTGTTTCGCGCGCTTTGGAACGAACTCGGCATCAGCTATACGCATTTTGTGCGCACCACCTCGCCCGAGCACCTGCGCGCCGTGCGCCGGCTGCTTCTGCGCGCGCGCGATGCCGGCTACATCTACAAATCGTTTTACCAGGGCCGCTATTGCGTTTACGACAACCTGTACGTCACCGATAACACCGACCCCGTCGATTGCCCGCTCTGCGGCCGTCCCGCGGAGGTCGTTTCCGAGGAAAATCATTTCTTCAAGCTCTCCGCGTTTCAGGACAAACTGCTGCAGCTTTACCAGGAGCAGCCCGGACTTCATCCGCCCCCCGTTCCGCCGCAACGAGATTATTCGCTTCGTCGAGTCCGGCTTGCGCGACATTTCGGTCAGCCGCCGCACCGTGAAGTGGGGCTTGCCGTGGCCCGACGATCCCGAGCAAGTGGTTTACGTGTGGTACGACGCGCTCACCAGCTATCTGAGCGGCATCGGATACGGCGACGACGAACTGCAATGGGAGAAATACTGGCCCGCGCAACTGCACCTGATCGGCAAGGAAATCATTCGCTTCCACTGCGTCTACTGGCCCGCCTTTCTGATGGCCGCGGGTGAGCCGCTGCCGCAGGAAATTTTCGCGCACGGCTGGCTGCTTTTCGAGCAGGAAAAGATGAGCAAGTCCAAGGGCAACGTAGCCTATGCCGAGCCCATTGCGCGTGTCCTCGGCGTGGATGCCTTGCGCTATTACCTGCTGCGCGATGTGCCCTTTGGTCAGGACGGCAACTTCAGCCATGACGCGCTGCTCACGCGCTACAACAGCGACCTCGCGAATGGACTCGGGAATCTTGCCAGCCGCACTCTGGCCATGATCGAGCGCTATTGCGGCGGCGACGTTCCCGCCTCTCCCGATCCGAATTCCGCAACAGTTTCCACAGCAGGTTCGGCAACGGGTTCGGCAGCAGGTTCCGCAGCGGCTTCCACAGCCGCTTCGACAGCGGGCGAAGCGGAGGCTGCGCTCGTCGCCGCATTGTCGCAGCTTCCCGCCGAGGTGCTCAAAGCCTACGAGGAGCTTTCCTTTTCCCGCGCTCTGGAATTGATCTGGGCGGCCATTGCCCAGGTGGATGGCTATCTCACCATCCGCAAACCGTGGACGCTCGCCGAAAATCCCGCGGAGCGCGCACAATTACAAACCGTTCTGTACCATGCCGCCGAGTCTCTCCGCATCATCGCGGCGCTGGTGCATCCCGTGCTGCCCAACGCCACATTCACGATCTGGGGCCAGCTCGGGCAAATCGGCGCCCTCGCCGAGTTGCGGATCGATCAGTTGGCCTGGGGCCAGATGCCCTCCGGTACCCGCATCGGCGAAATCCTCGCCGTTTTTCCGCGAGTCGAAAAAAAAGAAGCGCTTGAAAGGATTCTGACCATGGAACAGGACATGCTCCAACCGAAAGGCACCACCGCAGGCGCTGCTCACTCCGGCAGCGCGCCAGCCACCACACCGGGCGCGCCCGCCACTCCCCCAAGCACGCCCGCGGGAACGCCCGCCGCCGCCCCCGGCCGCATCGCGATCGACGATTTCACCAAGGTCGAAATGCGCGTGGGCCAGGTGAAATCAGCCGAGCGCGTCGCGGGCGCCGACAAGCTGCTCAAGCTGATGGTGGATATCGGAGACGAGGTGCGTCAAATCGTCGCCGGTATCGCCACCGTTTACGAGCCGGACCAGCTTGTCGGACGCAAAGTCGTTGTCGTCGTCAACCTGCTCCCGCGAAAATTGCGCGGCGTCGAATCGAACGGAATGATTCTGGCCGCCTCCGCGGGTCCCGACGGCAAACCCGTGCTCGCGAGCTTCCTCGAAGATGTCCCTGTCGGTTCCCGGCTCAAGTAGCACACGATCCGCGAGCCGCAATCATGCCCAACGTCGCCTTTCGCGCCGAATCAACAGCCCCGCCGGTGCCCGATCAGGCCAAAGCTGACGCGGGAGTAGCTGGCCCGGCGTTGTCCGGCTCGGAATCAGCGTCAGCGCAAAACTCGCCGCGAGCCGCAAAACCGGAATCGCCGCCTCTCGAGTTGGTGGATTCGCACGCCCACATCGACGTCATCGAATTCGATGTCGGATCGCGACGCAATGCTGGCGCGTGCTCGCGCCGCTGGCGTGCAAACCATCCTGGCCATCGGCGGAGGCGGAGCCGACCCCGCGTCCCTCGCCTCTGCATGCCCTTTGCCGAACGCTACGAGTGGATCTATGCCGCCGCCGGCCTCCATCCGCACGAGGCGCAGCTCGCCACACCGGCGCACTACGACGTGCTCTCCCGTCTGGCCCGTCATCCCCGCTTTCTGGGGTGGGGGGAGATCGGCCTCGATTACCATTACGATCATTCGCCCCGGGATATGCAGCAGCGCGTGTTTATCGAGCAGTTGGAGTTGGCGCGTGCCGCGCGCCGCCCGGTAATCCTGCATTGCCGCGACGCTTGGGCGGATTGTCTGGCGACACTAGAGGCCGCATTGGCGCACCTCGGGATTGGGAGGCATATTTCACTGCTTCACCGGCACTCTCGCCGAAGCACGGCGCGGAATCGACATGGGATTTCTGGTCTCGTTTGCCGGCAACGTCACGTTTCCCAAGGCCCAGAACCTGCGCGATGTCGCCGCCGCGCTGCCGCTGGACTCCATACTCATCGAAACCGATTCTCCATTTTTGGCGCCGCAAGCGCATCGCGGCCGGCGTAATGAGCCTGCCTACGTCGCCGAGGTAGCGCGAACGCTTGGACCTATGAGAGACTTGGCGCCGATGGAGTTTGCACGAGCCGCGGCGTCCAATTTTCGCCGCTTTTTCGGCCTGCAACCCGTCGCCAACCCGGCTGGAGGGCCCTATCTCCCTGGTGACTGTTAAAGAGATTTTTGACCTGGTACGCGATGACCTGGTGCGCGTCGAGCAGGAACTTGGCCGACCAGACCGGCGCGGCCAGCGAACCCGTGGGAGAAATCGCGCGTTACCTGCTGGGTGGCGGAGGCAAACGGCTGCGGCCTGCCCTGCTGTTGCTTTCCGCGGGATATGCCGGCTACTCCGGCCCGAGTGCCGTGCACCTGGGCGCCGTGGTCGAGTTGATCCATAGCGCGACGCTGATCCACGACGACGTAATCGATGGTGCGGATACTCGCCGCGGCCGGCCATCGGCAAATTCCCGGTGGGGCAATCATCGCAGCGTGCTGGCAGGCGACTGGCTGTACATGCAGTCGTTTCAAATGGCGCTGGCCGAGCGGAACTTCAAGGTTCTCGACATTCTGATCGATCTGACGCAAAGCATGGTGCAGGGCGAACTGGCGCAGCTCTCCACGCTCGGCCGCATGGATTTGGGTGAAAACGAAGTGATCGACCTGGCCGCGCGCAAAACCGCCTGCCTGTTCAGCGGCTGCGCGCGCCTCGGAGGAGTGCTGGGGCATCTTTCCGATGCGGACGAGCAGTCACTCGCCGATTACGGGCGTTATGCCGGCGTGGCTTTCCAGTTGGTGGACGATCTGCTGGATTTCACCGCCTCGCCAGCGCAGCTTGGCAAGCCCGTCTTGAGCGACCTCAAAGATGGCAAGGTGACGCTGCCGCTGGTCTATGCGCTCGAAAGCGCGCTCAAGAATGACGGCGCCGCCGGACGGCGCATGGTGCGCGCGGTTCTCGACGAAAAAGGTTTCCATAGCGTGCGGCCGGAAGAAATTTCGGCTCTGGTGCGCGATTCAGGCGCGCTCGAGCGTACCCGCAGTCTGGCTGTGGAATACGCCACCCGCGCGAAAGCCTGCCTCAACGGCAGGGCCGGAACGGAATTTGGCCGCGCGCTCGCGGCCGTGCCCGATTTTATTCTCGACCGCGAACGCTGATCGCGAGAACGGCTCGCGAAACCTGCTCGCAAAAACGGTCGCGAAACCGGCTCGCAAGAACGGCTCGCAAAGTAGGCGCGAAACCGGATTGCGAAACTGGGTTGCGAAACGGATTGCAAGGCCGGATGGCAGAAGCCGGAGCGCGCCGCCGGTCCGTAGCCGGCGACATAGCCGAGGACAAAGCCGAGCACAGAGCCGAGCGACCGGGCCATGTTGCCGTTTAAACTCGTCTACCACGATCGGTATAACCTGGCGATTGGCGCGCACGTCTTCCCGTCGCATAAATTCGGCATGGTGCGCGACGCCCTGCTGACCGAAAACCTCGCCGCCCCCGAGGATTTCCTCGAACCCCTCCCCGCCTCCGACGAAGATGTGCTGCGCGTGCATACCCCCGAGTACGTCTACAAACTCAAAAACGACAAACTCACCGCCACCGAACGCATGTTGCTCGAGTTGCCGTACTCGCCGCAGCTCGTGGAGTCATTCTGGCTCGCCGCAGGCGGCTCGATTCTCGCGGGGCGCTGCGCGCTCGACAGCGGGTTCGCAGCCAATATTGGCGGCGGATTTCACCACGCATTTCCCGGACATGGCGAAGGGTTCTGCATGCTGAACGATGTCGCCATCGCGATTCGCCATCTGCAGTCTGACGCCGCGGAGAAGGGCGGTCCATTGCGCGTGATGGTCGTCGACACAGACGTGCATCAGGGGAATGGCACGGCGGCGATTTTCGATGGCGACGACTCGGTATTCACATTGTCCATTCATCAGGAACGCAATTATCCGGTGCCGAAACAGAAATCGGATCTGGATATCAATGTGGAAGATGCCGCGGGAGATGAGGAATATCTCGAACTGCTCGGGGACGGCTTGCAGAAGCGTTTGGCCGGTTCGAGCCGGATTTGATTTTTTACGTGGGCGGCGCCGATCCTTATCGTGATGATCAGTTGGGCGGCCTGACGCTGGCGGGATTGCGGAATCGCGATCTGCTGGTCTTTCGGGAAGCGCGGCGCCGCAACGTGCCGGTGGCGGCCACGTTAGCAGGAGGATACGCGCGAAATGTTTCGGATACTGTACGCATTCACGTGCAAATGGTAGTGGCCGCGCGAGAGATCGCATGTGAGGCAACTGCTTAACACTTTTTGTTACTCAGCTCGTTACTCAGATTGTTACTCAGATTTTTTCGCAGCGCAGGTGCATTTTCCGCGCGGCTTAAACTGCAACGCTGCGGCCCGGCGCGACGCGACGTGAAACTTCCCTGATAGCCTTTCGCGGCGTGTGCAATGCGATCGGCGCCGCGTGCACGGAGCTGCCGCGGGTATCACTTGAAATCGAGCAGGACGTCCATGACGTGGGTTTCCGTGTTGGGACGGAGCCAGTGGCCGACCTCGCCGTATGGATCGGAGCCGCGTGCACGGAGCTGCACGGGTGTTACTTGAAATCGAGCAGGACGTCCATGACGTGGGTTTCCGTGTTGGGGCGGAGCCAGTGGCCGACCTCGCCGTAGTGAACGGGGATATCGCCGAAAATCGCGGGGGTTGGCTTTTGCAGCTTTTCCAGCATGGCGTCAACATAGGGGCCATCGAACAGGTCTCCACTTGCCTGGTGCCAGGCGGCACGCAGCTTGCGTTCGGCATCGACTGAAAGGCCCGTCACGATCAGTTCGCCCATGCGGTATTGCGGACCCTCGACAACGGCAACGTGATACGTCACCGTAGCCGCGGCGTCATCGAATTGCGGTTGCGGATCGCATTTAACCTCGAGAAATCCCCGGCGCTGGTACTCCTGTTCGGCGCGCTGCCAGCCGGCCATTAGCTTGGTCCCGTCGGCGAGATCCCCGGGTTTCAGCGGCAATAGCGCGGTAAGCGCGGGAGCGGCGATGGCGGTGTTGCCAGTCCAGGCCACGCCCGAGAAATGGAAAACAGGCCCTGGGGTAATCGGAATTTTCACCGCTACGGCAGATGCCGGGGAAGGGCGCGCCTGCGGGCCGCGCAAGCCGGTGTCCGGCTCACCAAACTGCGCGCGGACATGCCCCTCGGCCAGATAAAGTGGAAGTACCTGTTCATGCTCGAAGACTTCGATAGCGAAGCGCGAAAATGGTTTGCCGATTAAATCCTTGCCGCCGTCGCGCAATTTCTGGGAGTTTTGCGCGAGCGCATCGCCGAACTGGATTGAGCCGATGGTGACAGTCGGGCCTTCCACGCGAAACTGCACCGCCATGGCGGCACTTATGGGCTGCGGGTGCAATTCGCGTTTCACCGTGCCTGTAATGCCGCGGCTCTGCAGCAATTGCGTCAGCACGGAGGTGATGTCGTCGAGCATGGTGCCATCCGCAGGCGCGGTGCCCGCGAACAGGGGCACTGCATTGCGAATAGCGGCGGCAAGTTCGGAGTCGCTGAACCACACGAAATTATCGAACGCAACCGGGAACGCGGGCGCGTCCTCCAGCTGAAATTCAAGAGCGATTTTATTGCCGCGGCTCGTGAATTTGTAATTCACGCGCTGAAACGCGCCGGTGTGCGCCAGCCGATCGGCGACATCCTGAAGTTGTTCGCGGGTGACGGCATCGCCGGGCTTGAGGCCGGACGCCGCAATCACCTGCGCTTCGCCGTAGTGTGTCGATCCCGTGGCGTGAATTTCGGCAATAACGCTGGAGTCCGGAGACGCAGGTACCTGCGCCCGAGCCAAAGTGCAAGCGGCCCAGAAACAGAGGGCGCACGCCAGAAACAAGCGGACTCTGCGGGTACGCACGAGGCAATTTTACGCGAGAACGTGGATTTGATGAAAGCGCGGAGGCTGAAAAGAGCGGATGTCCTGAATGCGGCTGTACGCGAGCTCGACCGCCACGACGAGAAGTCCAGCGAGTCTGCATGCAGCAGGGATGATTGAGCACCGACAGACATCCAGTGCGACCGCGCGGCCTCACAATGATGGGTGCCCGCAGAGATTGCCGCGGTGCCGTTACTCGACGGTGACGGATTTCGCAAGGTTACGCGGCTGATCGACGTCGCAGCCACGGCGCACCGCGATGTGATAAGCAAGGAATTGCAGGGGCAAATCTCGAGAATGGGCGTCATGAATTCGGGAGCTGCGGGAATTTCGATTACGTGATTGAGAGCCTTACGCGCCAGATGGTCTCCCTCGGTTACAACAGAGATTGCCGCGGCGCGGTTACTCGACGGTGACGGATTTCGCAAGGTTACGCGGCTGATCGACGTCGCAGCCACGGCGTACCGCGATGTGATAAGCAAGCAATTGCAGGGGCAAAATCTCGAGAATGGGCGTCATGAATTCGGGAGCCGCGGGAATTTCAATTACGTGATTGGAAGCCTTACGCGCCAGATGGTCGCCCTCGGTGACAACGGAAATAACGATGCCGTCGCGCGCTTTAACTTCCTGGATGTTGGAAACGCTCTTTTCATAGCGAGTCATGGAATCGGGATCGGATTCGTCACGGGTGGCGAGGACGACGACGGGCAAATTCTCATCGATCAGGGCGTTCGGCCCATGCTTCATTTCACCGGCGGGATAGCCCTCGGCATGAATGTAGGAAATCTCCTTGAGCTTGAGTGCTCCTTCGAGAGCGATGGGGTAGTGGATGCCGCGGGCGAGATAAAGGAAATCCTCATAGCGGAAGAGTTGGCGCGCGAGCGATTCGTACATTCCGGCCTCATCTCCCTGGAGGATGGTTTCCATTTTGTGGGGGAGGCGAGTGAATTCCTGCATCAATCGCTGGGTCGCCTCGGGAGATAACTTGCCGCGGAGCTGCCCGAGATACAGTGACACGAGCATCAGGGCGGTGAGCTGGCAGGTAAAGGCCTTGGTGGAGGCGACTCCGATTTCCGGTCCGGCGTGGGTGAGGATCGTGCCGGCCGCCTCGCGCGTGATCATCGACCCGACCACGTTCGAAATCGCCAGAGTCTTCGCACCTTTTTGCTTGGCCTCGCGCTGGGCTGCGAGCGTATCGGCGGTCTCGCCAGACTGGCTGATACAGATGACGAGGGTGCGCTCGTCCACGATAGGATCGCGATAGCGGAATTCGCTGCCGTAGTCGACTTCGACCGGAATGCGGGCCATGCGCTCGAGCATGAATTTTCCGGCGAGACCGGAATGCCAACTGGTACCGCAGGCCACGATTTTCACGTCGCGAAAATTGGCGAAATCCTGCTCGCCGATACCCGTGCAGTCGAGAAAGACTTTACCGGTATCGAGCGAGATGCGGCCGAGGAGGGTGTCGCGGACGGCGGTGGGCTGCTCGAAAATTTCCTTCTGCATGAAGTGCTTATAGCCGCCTTTTTCCGCCATGATCGGATCCCAGGTCACGTGTTGCATCTTGGGTTCCAGCTTAGTGCCGTCCATATCAGTAAGGGAGACGCCCTGGGGAGTGAGCACAGCGATGTCGCCATCGCCCAAAAAGAAAATATCGCGCGTATGGTAGAGGATGGCCGGAATATCACTGGCCACGAAGTATTCGCCCTCTCCCACGCCCACCACCACGGGCGGGCCGAAGCGGGCCGCCACAATTTTCTGCGGGTCTCGGGAGGAAATTGCCGCGATCGCATAAACACCGGTAAGGCGCCGGACTGTTTTGCGCACGGCGAGTTCGAGCGGGCCTCCATCGCTGTACTTCTCGATGAGGTGCGCGATGATTTCCGTGTCGGTCTCAGTGACGAACTTGTGGCCTTCCTTTTCGAGTTCGCGCTTAAGCTCGATGTAATTCTCCACGATGCCGTTGTGGACGACGACGATTTGACCGGTGCAATCGCGGTGGGGGTGAGCGTTCTCCTCCGTGGGGCGACCATGGGTGGCCCAGCGGGTATGGCCAACGCCATAGAGGCCGTCGATAGGCGACTGGCGGATAGCCTCCTCGAGGTTACGGAGCTTCCCGGACGCGCGGCGGAGTTCCATCTTGCCGTTTTCAGAAACCGCCGCAATACCGGCGGAATCGTAGCCGCGGTATTCGAGACGGCGCAGACCGTCAAGGATGAGAGGCACAACCTTCTTAGGGCCGATGTATCCGACAATGCCGCACACGATAGATCTCCTTCCCGCCAATTGTCTGCTCGCTCGGGCTACACCCATCCGTCAAAACTTCGCCACGATGGAAAGGCACACGTCTCAACGGATTGCGCGAACGGCAGCAGTCACCGTTCAGGTTAGCATAGACGCGGCCAGGGAATCGTACCGGCGCGCTGGGATGTTTCGGCTATCTAAATACGCTAAAGAGGTAGCCCAAACAGCAATGAGATTCGCGCCGAGCTCTGCTTGAGGGACCTAGGAAAGGTGAGTTGGTAGACCGGGACGAATGGCATCGATAAAGCTGCCGCGGGGTGACGCGGTGAGGCTAACTACGCGTGCGAGCGCAGATTATTCACACTGGGCGGTGGAACGGGGCAAGGCCCGTCGGTGAGCCAGATGCCGGATGAGCGGATTAGCCGGATTCACCGGATTTCTAAAGTTTAAGTTAACTTCAAGTTAAATTCGCATCGGGCCGTCGAACGGTGTCGAACGCACGTAGTCGAGGAAATTACGCCCACGAGAGGTTCGCATAACGCTCGACGAGTTTCTTGATGCCGTGATCGGGGAAGCGCACGGTGAGCTTGCGCTCCTCGTCTTCGCCGTCGACGCCGACAATCGTGCCCAGGCCGTAGGTGGGATGGCGGACGCGCTGGCCGATGAGGGGATTATCTCCGCCGCGGGAACGCGACGCAGAAGGAGTTCGCGCGCGGGGCGTCCGTTCCGTCGTGCCGGCGGACGCGGATTTATCGGAGGGGCGGCGGCCCGGCGGGGCATAGCGTACCCTGCGCGAAAATTCCTCGGCAGAATACGAGTACTCGGGATCGGATTCGTAGCGCCGGGTTTCGCCGGCTTCCGCCAGCGAACCGGCGGCGGTGTCGAGCAAATCGCGCGGAATCTCCTGCAAGAAGCGCGATGGGGTGGAGGCCTGCAGGCGTTCGCTGCCGTAGATGCGGCGATAAACCGCGCGGGTAAGGGTGAGGGAATCGCGCGCGCGCGTCATGCCCACATAGCAGAGACGGCGCTCCTCTTCCAGTTCCTCAGTGTCATGGAGTGCGCGGTTGTGCGGGAACGTGCCCTCTTCGAGGCCTGTGAGGAAGACGTGATCGAATTCGAGGCCTTTGGCGGTATGCAGGGTGAGCAGCGTGACCGCGGAGCGATCGTCGAAATTGTCCGCATCGCTCAGGAGCGCCGAGCGATCAAGAAAATCCGACAGCGTCTCGCCGCGCTCGGCAGCCTCGATGAGGGCATTCACGAGTTCGCGCAGGTTTTCTACGCGTGCGATGTCTTCGGCGGTATCGCGCTGATGCAGCATGTCCAGATAGCCGGTACTCTCGAGTAGCGCTTCGAGGAACTCCGCGGGAGGCAACGAAGCCAGCTTTTGCTGCAGGTCTTCGATGAGCACGCGAAAACTTTTGAGGGGCGCAACGGCGCGGCTGCCGCCCGCTGCGACGGTTTCGCCCAAGGCCGCCCAGAACGAAACACCGCGCTCGCGTGCGATGGCGCGCAAAGCCTCGACCGTAGTTTTGCCGATGCCGCGCGGCGGCGTATTCAGAACGCGCAGAAAAGCGATATCGTCATCGGGAAACATGGCCAAGCGCACGTAAGCGAGGGCGTCCTTCACTTCCGCGCGCTGGTAAAAACTGAAACCGCCGAGCAGGCGATAACGCATTCCGCGCGTGCGAAAGGCTTCCTCAAACGAGCGTGATTGCGCATTGGTGCGGTACAGGACGGCGATATGCGAGTCCGAATCCGCCGAAGAGAGTTGCGCCACGCGTTGTGCTACATATTCGGCCTCGGCGCGAGCGTCGCGCGCCTCGTAAAAGACGAGATTGTCACCGGGGCCGCGGGTGGCCTGGAGTTGCTTGCCGATGCGGCGGGCGTTTCTCGAGACCACCGCGCCGGCCGCGTCCAGAATTTTCTGCCGCGAGCGATAGTTCTGTTCGATGCGCAGGACGCGGGCGCCGGGGAAATCCTCGGAGAAGCGCAGGATGTTGCCGATATCGGCGCCACGCCAGCGATAGATGGACTGATCTTCGTCACCGACGACGCACAGGTTGGCGCCGCCTCCGGCGAGCAGGCGGAGGAGATCGTACTGCGGCCGGTTGGTATCCTGATACTCATCCACGTGGAGGAAACGAAAGCGTTGCTGCCAGGAACTGCGCGTGTCAGGGAAGCGGCGAAGCACTTCGCCCGCGCGCAGAAGGAGATCGTCGAAATCGAGCGCTCCCGCCTTGCGCAGGATTTTCTCGTAGGCTTCGAAAACGCGTGCGGCTTTTTTGCTGCGGTCGTTGAAGGCGCTCGCCAGCGCCTGTTCCGGCGAGATACCGTGATTTTTGGCATGGCTGATGCTGGAGAGCAGAGCGCGCGGGGTGTCTTCCGAGTCGGCAATATCGAGTGACGCCAGAGCCAATTTCACGGCAGCCTGCTGATCGTCTTCGTCATAGATCGCGAAATTGCGAGGCAAACCGAGGAGCGCCGCTTCACGGCGAAGCACGCGCAGGCAGAACGAGTGGAACGTACTGATCCAGGGACCGTGCGGATTGGCGCCGGTACCCTCGAGCAAGGCGCGGAGGCGGTCGCGCATCTGGTCGGCAGCCTTATTGGTGAACGTGACCGCGAGGATGGAGCTGCCGGGGACGCCCTGCTCGATCAGGTTGGCAATGCGATAGGTGATGACGCGTGTTTTTCCGGTGCCGGCGCCCGCCAGGATGAGGACCGGGCCCTCCGTTGCGAGTGCGGCTTCACGCTGCTGCGGATTTAGGGAATCGAGAAAATTCATGAATGGCTGGGGCCCAAGTTCTTCGACATTTTAGCTGAGGCGCGCGCCGCGAGCAAATCGCCGTCGCAGAGGATGACGGAAATTTTCACGAATTGTGACGCGGGTGCAAACACGAGAGTGGAAATAAAGCGAATCCGGGCAGCAGGAGCGCGCCAGGAGATTCAGACCTCGACCCCGAAAAGCCGTATTTCGATAAGCCGAGTTCGCCGGACTTGGATCATGCTTGGAGGAAGAATTTCTGTCGCAAAGCGGCCGCATATTGGTGACCGCTCCATTCTGTGTCCCGATCTCCTGTGTCCAACATCAGATCGGCGGCTTCCATAGCGCGACTCGGAACGTCCGACTGTTCAAGATTTGCAATCAGTGGTTCCAAAACTCGTTGGTCCTCACGTTTGCTTAACCCGACCATCGCTTCTTCGCGTACGTCTGCATTCGAGTCAATAATTCGGCGAGAAAGGGCGTCGCGAATCTCAATAGAATCAGCACCGCCCAAAACGCCTAACCCAAACGTCGCCCAATCCCGAACGTCATCGTCGCTGTCCTCCATTAGCGCGAGTAAGGTTTCAGTGACGCGAGAACATTGAGGAGAGCGAAATTCCCCAGTGCACATGCCACTGAGAATCGAATCTCTGCACTCGGATGCCGACAATATTGCGCGATCAAAGGAATCGCCAGAGCGTTATCGAGGTGTCCGAGAGCACCTATCGCCGAATTGAGTGGCCGAAGATCACTCTCCTTCTGCAATGATTGTGAAACTAACAGATATGACTCTTGGGGAAAGCTGTTGGTCGGATGCTCAGCAGTTTTCCCGAGTTGAGCAAGCACGTCAATACCACGGGCACGGACGAGTGGGTCCTTGGATTTACAGCATTCCGCAGATCGTTCAAACACTTCTAGGCTGCCAATGCGGCGTAACGCGCTAACAGCTTCCCAAGGCGAATCATCTTCATACCCGCCGGAAAGCATCTGACTGAAAAGATCGTCAATCTCTTGCCTGCTCATTTCCAGCACCGCGTTTTCCGGTAGATGACGGCAGTGTCCCACCGCCCGGCTAGTTTACCAACGGACTACCAAATCCTGAGAAGCGGCATATTGGAGAGTGGGATTTCGGGGACCGGCCACATTACGATTTAGGGCAACAGCGGAACCCTTGGCATCCCAATTTGCCCAAAAGTTTCCGATCCTGCCCAAAAATTCGCAACTTTCAATGTTTATTTGGCAAAGCCGGAGTACCGATGCGCGGGCGTTCAGTGCGCGGCAGGGGCGAGATCGATCTCGAAAAAGAAGAAGGGTTTGTTGTCCAGCATAAAGGAAAGATCGGGAACTTCGAGTTGGGCGTTGGAAAGCCAGTCGTAGCGGTGATTTACATCGAAATAAAACAGGCCGTGCGCCGTGCCGTGAGGGGCGATGATTTCACTGCTCATCGCGGAGGCGCGCAGCACACTGGCGAACGCCTGCCAGTTTTTGTCGCGGGCAGACTTGGGCGCGCCTCCCGGTAAGGGCAATGGCATACGGCGCGCGGTGGGCTCCTTCGGGGGCTTGAGGAGCACAAGATCAGCGACATCTTCGGCGGAAAGGGGTTCCAGTTTCTGGCGTTCTCCGCCAGGTTCGCCCATGAGCAGACGTATGGTGGACAAATTAACGCGGATGGGCGCGCTGCCGTCGTTGCGGAAGTAAACGTCGAGAGCCAGGATGCCCGAGTCGTACGGCGTGTGCTTGCCGAATTTATCTTTGTAACGCGTTGCGGAAATGTAGGGATCGACGGCGATGAGTAATCCCTGATGCACGTCGTGGGCCGGAAGCGAATTCGGGTCCACCTGGGCGTGAAGGGCGACGGGCGCGAATAAAAACGTCAACGACATCGCAAACGCGAATAGAAGGCCAAATGTTGACGTGGAAGTCGGTGCGGGAATTGGCCCGGGGATTAATTCGGAGATTGCTCTGGCGATTGTCCCGGTGCCCTGCGGGCGCGGGGATGCGCGGAAGGGGTTCGGCATGGATATCGTTGAGATGCACGGCGCGGCGAGGCGTTGCCTCAGGCGATATATCGGCGAGTCTGCCAACGCTCGCCGGATGGCCTACTGCTTGCCGTATTAGAGACGCGCTTATACTATCGATTTTACGCGCACGACAGGGTTGCCGTTGATTGCAAGGCACTCTGCCGAGGCTAGTTGCAGCACCAAAGTGCGCGGCCACGATCTGCATGTATTTTCTCTACAACGTGCTTAGTGCGGCGGGGATGTTGTTACTGGCTCCGTATTTTGTGGCGAGGCATGCGCTCAGTAAGCGCATGTGGCAGCGGAAATACCTGCAAAACCTTCCAGAGCGCCTGGCGTGGCGGTTTCCGCGGGAGCTTACTCACAAAAATCGAGAGACCGGGAGAGGCCCGCGCAACGAGCGGAGGGACGCGATCTGGTTACATGCGGTGTCGGTAGGGGAGTTGCTGGCCGCGGTGCCGCTGGCGCGCCTGCTAAGCGAGAAATATCCAGGAAAGCGGCTGGTAATTTCCACCACAACTGCGACCGGGCAGGCTCTCGCGCACGAGCGGATGAAATTTGCGGAATCCATATTTTATTTTCCGCTGGATTGGCCAGGGCCGGTAAGGCGCGCGCTTCGCGCCGTCAAGCCGGAGGTTGTGATCATTTTTGAGACGGAGATTTGGCCGAATTTTCTGCGGGAAATGCGGCGCGCGGGCGTGCCGGTGATCTTCGTCAACGGGCGCATTTCAAACCGCTCGTTTGCGCGATTTTCGAGGACGTTGCGATTATCGGGCGGGTTGCTGCGCGGATTCTTGGCGGACGTGCTGAACAATGCCACACTTTATCTGATGCAGAGCGAAGAAGATCGTGCGCGGTTGGTGGCGCTGGGGGCACGCGCGGAGCGTGTGCTGGTAGCCGGGAATATGAAATACGACGCGCCGGTGCCCGCGGCGATTCCGGTAGTGGACTGGCTGGCGGCGGAATTGGCTCGAGCGCGGCGCGGACCTGTGCTCGTGGCGGGCAGCGTGACGGCTGGGGAAGAGTTCGCGGTACTCGAAGCGCTGGATGTCGTCAGCCAGCGCTGGCCCGACGCTCTGCTGGTGATGGCGCCGCGCAAGCCGGAACGGTTCGAGGCGGCGGCGGGACTTATCGAGCAGGCGGGCAGGCGCGCCGTGCGACGCAGCATGCTCGCGGTGAATGGTTCGCCAGTTAAAGGCGCGTCAAATGCGGGCTTGCGCGATGCCGCGGGTGCAGGCGCCGTTGACTGTGCAGGCGCCAGGGAGTGTGCGCTCGCGCGTATGCCGGGAGAAATGGGGAGCGTCCTGCTGCTTGATACGATTGGCGAACTGGCAGCGCTATACAGACTGGCGGACGCAACGTTTATCGGGGGTTCGCTTGCGCCTGTGGGAGGGCACAACCCGCTCGAACCGGCGGTATTCGGCAAGGTGCCGGTTTTCGGGCGGTCGATGGCTAATTTCCGCGATATCGCGGCCGCTTTTCTTGGCGGTGATGCGGCGATCGAAGTGGGTTCGGGGCAGGAGCTTGGCGAGGCGTGGAGCGCGTTGCTTTCCGACGATGCGAGGCGCGAGCACATGGGGCAAGCCGCACGAGCTCTCGTGCAGCGTCATCAAGGAGCCACGGCACGGGCGCTGGAGCGCATCGCGGCTGTGCTGGATGGCGCGCCGGAATGCCTGTGACGCTGTTTGACTCAATCTCGCCCGGAATTGTGCGGCTGGAGCAGAAATCTCCAGAAGTTTGGCGCACAGCACTTTATCCCGCAGCTCTGGTGTATGGCGGCATCGTACGGGTGCGGGCGGGCCTATATCGGCTGGGGATTCTGCGGAAGCGGCGCCTGGATGGCACGGTGATCAGCGTGGGAAATCTGACGGTGGGCGGTACGGGAAAAACTCCGATGGTCCTGTGGCTGGCGGAGCGCATGTTCGCGGAAGGGAAGCGGCCAGCCATCCTCACACGCGGCTATCATGGCGGCGCTCAGGCGGACGCGGCGGGAATTCCGCGCGCGGACGAGGTGGCGTTGTTGCGCGAGCGGTTGAGCGGACACGCGCAGTTGGGCGTGGGCAAAAATCGCTACCGCGCCGGAAAGGTACTCGAGCGGCACGGCGCGGACTGGTTTATTCTCGATGATGGATTTCAACACCTGGCGCTCGAGCGCGATGCGGATATCGTGCTGATCGACGCGACCGATCCGTTTGGCGGGGGCCGCGTTCTGCCCGCGGGGAGGATGCGCGAGCCGCGGAGCTCCCTGGCACGCGCCGATATTGTCGTAATTACCCGCACGGAGCATGCGCCTGGGCTCGAGATGGCGGTGCGGCGCTTTACGACCAGCCCGATTTTCTACGCACAGGCGGAACTCGCCGGAATTTTCCGCGCTCCGGGCATGAATATCGAGCTGCCGATGGATCGCACCGGCGTGAAGTTTTTTGCGTTTTGCGGAATAGGCAATCCTGCCGCGTTCTTTTACGATCTGCGACGCTGGGCGTTTCCCGTGGTGGGCGAACGCCGCTTTCACGATCATCATCGATATTTACCGCAGGACGTAGCGGCGCTCGAGCGTGACGCCGTGGCCGCGGGCGCGGAGGCCCTGGTCTGCACCGAAAAAGACGTTTTCAATTTGCGTGGTTCGCTGCCGACGAGGCTGCCCGTGTACGTATGCCGCGTGCAACTGGTGCTGTTTGAACCGGAAAAATTTTGGAACTCGATTCTGGAGGCGGTGCGGCGGCATCGCGCGGGCCGTTTTAAGCACACAGCCTAAGCACGATGGCGAAGCACGACGACTAAGCGCGACGGGGAAGTGTCACGGCGAAAGGTGATGCGGAGTTGGCGGCTCCGCTGACGGACTCACGTAGTGATGAACGGTGAGAGTGCATGGTGAGACGTCGCGGAGGTGGGTTTTTGCTGGTGCCGCTTTGCGCGAAACGGGATGCCCAGAGATCGCGAAGCGGCTCGACACGATGAAAATTCTGGTGCGTACGACCAATTGGGTGGGCGACGCGGTGATGGCCATTCCTGCGCTTGCAGCCGTACGCAAACGCTGGCCGACCGCGCAGATTGTGGGGCTCGCGCGGCCGTGGGTCGCGGATTTATATCGGGGGCAGGGATACTTCGACCGGATGATCGTCTTCGATCAAACGGGGCGACATAAAGGCTTTGTAGGACGAGAGCGCCTGGTGCGTGAACTGCGGAGCGAAAAGTTCGACGCGGCTCTGCTGCTGCAGAACGCGTTCGAGGCAGCGTGGCTCGCCTGGCGCGCGGGAATTCGGGAACGCATCGGTTACGCGCGCGATGCGCGCAGCTGGCTGCTCACGAAGGCGGTTGCCGTTCCGGCCAAGCGCGAGATTCCGGCGCACGAGATTTATTACTATCTGGAGTTGTTGCGGCGCGCGGGCTGGCTGTCGGAGTTGCCCACCGTAGATCGCATCACTTTGCGTGTGCCTCCAGAGGCGGCGCAACGAGCGGAGGGAATCCTGACTGCGGCGGGCGCTCGCGCGGGCGCCTACAAGATCGCCATCGCGCCGGGCGCGGCTTATGGGTCAGCGAAATGCTGGGAGCCCGAACGATACGCCGCTCTCGCCGACCAGCTGATTGCCGCGTTTGACGCCGATGTGATACTTTTCGGCGCGCCTCAGGAAAAGGAAATCGCCGCGCGAATTGCGCAGGCGATGAAATGCCGCCCCTTGAATTTGGCCGGCTCGACGGCCATAGGCGATCTGCCGGCGCTGCTGGCGGCGTGCCGGCTGTTCGTCGGCAACGATTCAGGCGCAATGCACGTGGGGGGCGCGGTCGGCGTGCCGGTGGTCGGGATATTCGGCCCCACCGATCCCGGTGGCACGAGCCCGGTAACGCCCGGCTTCACGCTGATTCAAGAGCCCGTCTCATGCAGCCCGTGTTTTTTACGGCGTTGTCCGATCGACCATCGCTGTATGACTCGGATTTCCGTGGAGCGAGTATTCGCTGCGTCGGCTGCGTGGCTGCAGGGCAAGGCCGCAGCGGAACTTTCGATCCTGGAAAACTAGCGATGTTGGAAAGCTAGCGAGTTGGAGAATAGCGGTATTGGGAAATTACGTCGCGGGGAACGAATGCGATTTACAGAGGAGATGAGTTGACTGCTTCCGATGCGCCGCCGCACAAGGCCCGTCCGGCGGTTTTTCTCGATCGTGATGGCACCATTTGCGAAGAGATGGGCTATCTGAACCATATTAGCCGGCTGCACATCTATCCGCATGCGCCCGAAGCGATTCGCCGGTTGAATGAAGCGGGCGTGCCGGTGCTGGTGGTCACCAATCAATCGGGTGTTTCGCGAGGCATTTTCCCGGAGTCGCTGGTAGTGGAAGTTCATCGGAAAATGGCGGAGGCCCTGGCCAGCTCCGGCGCGCACCTGGATGGGGTTTACTACTGCACGCACGCGCGGGTGGACGAGTGCAATTGCCGTAAGCCGCTTCCGGGCCTTCTGGACCGGGCCGCTCGGGAGCACAACCTCGATTTAGGACGCTCTTTCGTTGTGGGCGACCGCTATGGCGATGTGGAACTGGCGCATGCCGCCGGTGGCCGGGGCATACTCGTGCTGAGCGGTTATGGGCGCGGGGACTATGAATATCACCGGCAGGAATGGCCGCGGCAGCCGGATTGGGTGGTCGAGGATCTGGACCATGCGGTGCGGGTCATCCTCAAGGAACTGCGATGAGAAGCTCGCCGAGCACTTCTACAGGGATTGCAATGATCCATTCGCGAGCGCGTCAGTGAGCGAGGCAGCTCCGCCGGATAATCCCGCTGACCTGGCACGGCTGGCTGAGTTAGTCGACGCATTTCCACAGCAGACGATTGTGGTTCTCGGCGACTTCGTGGCCGACGAATTTGTTTTTGGCGAGATCTCCCGGGTATCGCGCGAAGCCCCGGTGTTAATCCTGCAACACCGCGAAACGCAGTGCGTTCCGGGCGGCGGCGCGAATGCGGCAAACAATCTTGCCGATCTGGGAGCGCGCGTACGGGCGGTGAGTGCAATTGGCGATGATGCGACCGGGAATCAGCTTCGCGAGTTTTTTCGCAGCAAGGACGTGGATGTTTCCGGGCTGGTGACGGTTCGAGACTGGATCACCCCGAGAAAGACGCGGTTCCTCGCTGGGTGGACCCACACGGCGAGGCAACAGGTGCTGCGCATGGACCGCGAGCCTGCGGCAGAGTTGCCGCCGCAGCAGGTGAAATCGTTGATTCGTGCCGCTCGGTCACGGATGGCGCAGGCGTCCGGGATGGTAATCTCCGATTACGGGTATGGCTCTGCTACGCCGGCGGCGGCGGCGGAGATTCGTGGACGGAAGGACTGGCGAATCCCGGTGGCGCTCGATTCACGATACCGGCTGCACGAGTATGCAGGACTCGGGCTTTTGGCAGCGACACCCAACGAGGCGGAACTCGAGGCCGCCCACCATCACAGCATCGTGGGCCGGGACGATCAACTGGAACTGCTGGCGCGACGCACGATGGGGAAAATGGGCATCGCTGCATTGGTGGTGACGCGCGGTCGCGATGGCATGAGCGTATTCGAGCCGGGCAAAAAGACCTCGAAAATCGCGGTATTCGGCAGCGATCAGGCAGTGGACGTAACCGGCGCCGGAGACACGGTAATTGCGGCGTTCACGTTATCGCTGGCCGCGGGAGCGAGTGTCCTCGAAGCCGCACAAATCGCCAATTATGCCGGGGGCATCGTGGTTATGAAACGCGGTACCGCAACGGTGACACGCGCGGAACTTCTGAACGCAATTCATACCGACGCAGGCACGCAAGTACCTGGAGTGCTCCGGACCGCTACAAATGGAGCGCCGGACACGCAGGCCCGCAGTGCCGTCCAGCGCGCAGCGCGAGTGCCGAGGCGCTATCGATAAAAATGGACACGCGCGAAAAAATCCTCACACGCGATGAGCTGCTACGGCGACTGGAAGGGCACCGCGCGTCGGGTCAGCGGGTCGTCCTGGCGAATGGCTGCTTCGATCTGCTGCACGTGGGTCACATACGGTATCTCGCAGCGGCGCAGCGCGAGGGAGATATTCTGGTTGTGGCGGTGAATGCCGATGCCAGCGTGGAATCGCTGAAAGGCCAAGGGCGTCCCATCTTGAGCGCGGAAGCGCGTGCACAGCTCGTGGCCGCAATCGCTGCGGTGACCTATGTAACGATATTTGACGAGCCTGACGTGGTTCCTTTACTGGGCGCATTGCGGCCCGATGTGCATGCGAAAGGCACCGACTACACCGTCGAAACAGTTCCGGAACGAGAGATTGCGCGGCAGCTAGGCGTGCGTATCGCCATTGTTGGCGACCCGAAGGAGCACTCCACACGCGAACTTCTGTCGCGATTGCGCGCCCTTCCTGATGGCTGACGCAAAAGCTTCAAGGATCCTGGTTATCCGGCTGGGTTCGCTGGGCGATCTGGTGCACACAATGCCGGCCGTGGCGGCGCTGCGCGCGAGCTTTCCACGTGCGAGCCTCGGCCATGTCGATGCCCAGACCCAGCCTGGTTTCGGGCTTGATTGGGTGGTCGAAGAAAAGTGGTCGCCGCTCATTGAGATGGTCGACGGCATCGATCACGTCATTCCGCTTCGCCGCTCGGTGGCGGGGTACTTCGAGTGCGTTCGCCGCTTGCGGCAGGAGCGCTACGCATTGGCAGTGGACTTTCAGGGCTTATACAAGTCGGCGATCCTAAGTTGGCGGTCGGGCGCCCGGCGCCGCATCGGCTTTGATGCTAAAACGGCGCGTGAACCAGGAGCATCCTATTTTTACAATGAATGCGTGGCTCCCAGCGGACCGCACGTCGCGGAGCTAAACGCAAGCCTCGCCATACAGGCAGGAGCGCAGCCGCCGGTCGCTATGCAGTTCCCCGTGCAGGTGCCCGATGCAGAATTAGGAAAGCTGGCGGCGACACTTGCGGCTAAGTTTGCGGCTAAGCTTGCGGCTGCGAACACGCGCGACGGATATATGGTGGTGAGTCCGGGAGGCGGCTGGAAATCGAAGTGCTGGCCGCCGGAGCGCTATGGCCAGCTATGCTGCAAGATCTGGCGCAGTCACGGCCTGCAGGCGGTGGTGAATGCGGGTCCCGGAGAAGAGGAACTCGGCGCCGCTGTGATTCGCGCGGCCGCTCCGGCGACACCCGTAATGATGTCCCCGTCACTACCCGAGCTTTGCGCACTGGTGAAAAAAGCGCGGGTGGTGGTGGCCGCCGACACCGGCCCGTTGCACCTCGCGGCGGCGTTCGGTACGCGCGTGGTGGCGCTGTTCGGACCCACCGATCCGGCGCGCAATGGACCGGTTTACGCAGGGGGTGAACGCGGCACGGTATTGCGTAATGTTTCTGACGATGCGAACACCTATAAGCGCGGGCTGGAATACTCGGGAGCCATGCTGTCCATCAGCATCGAGCAAGTTGTAGCCGCGGTTGGGTGTGAGTTGGGGACGCGGGTCTGAGCGAGAAAAGGGATCCGGGGAAGGGATCGGGGAAAGGGATCGAGGAAGGGAAGAGTGGCCGCAAAATCACGCGAGAAATCGTTATTTCCGCATGCTGCGCGACGCTTGCGCGTCTCACACGGCCGTGCTGCGTGACGCATGCTGACCGCATGCTGACTGACCCCGGCAGGGCATGGGCGCGCTGGCGCGTGCCACTCGGGTATCCGCTGGCGGTAATCTGTTTGTGGCTAGCGCGTCCGACTTTGCGCTCCGTGTTAATCGCCGCAATGATTGCGCTCGCCGGTTTGCTGGTACGCGCCGCTGCCGCGGGACATTTGCGCAAAAGTCAGGCGCTGGCCACGACGGGTCCTTACGCGCGGACGCGCAATCCACTCTATCTGGGCAGCTTGTTTTTAGCGGGTGCATTCGCGGCGGCCAGCCGTTCGTGGATTGTGGCGGCTTTGCTTGGCGGCTATTTCCTTATTTTCTATCCGCGAGTTATGCGACGGGAAGAGGCGGAACTGCGCAGGCAATACGGGCAGGAGTTTGAAGAATACGCACACCGCGTTCCGCTGTTTTGGCCGCGGCTGTGGCGCGCCCGCCGCGACAACGAGGATGGCGGCGATGGCGGCTCGCAGTTTTCATTCGCGCAATACCGGCGCAACAGGGAGTATCAGGCGGCCATTGGAGTCGCCGTCCTGCTGCTATTACTCGGGGCGCTCGCCGCGTGGCGGGCTCGTCACTGAAGGCGGTACACTTGATTCATCAGGGACCGGAATTTTGGCTGGTAGAGCAGATCGTACACGTGACTTTTGCCCGGAAAGAGTTGTTCGGCGAGGGCGCGGGCAGACGCGGCAAGCTGCTGGGCTTCGGCAAACGGCAAGTCGCCCTGCGCGATCAGGCTTAGAGATAAGTTGACGACGATGCGGAGGCGGCGAAGTTGGCGCGATTCCTCGTCAATTTCCGCACTGCTGGGCGCGGGTGGGTAGTTGCCATCAATCGACGTGGCGCTCATAGGGTCACTAAAATTATAAGCGGTTGCACCACAATGCAGCAAGACGACTTTTCCATTCCCAAAGGACCTCCGAACGCCGAACCCATTACCGTGGTGTACACGGCGGAATCGTGGATGGAGGCGGTGGTGGTGCGGGGTCTGCTGGAAAGCGCGGGTATCGAATCGCCTGCGCTCGGCGATGGGAACTTGCCGGACCTGACGCCGATGTTTGCAGGCATCGAGATTTACACCTTGGAATCGGAAGCTGCGCGTGCGCGGCAACTGATTGCGGATCACCTCGCGGGTGCCGAGGACCTCGACGAAGTTTCGGGCGAGCCGGTCGATGATGATCGAGACGATTGACAAGGCTCTAATGAGGCAGTTAACGCAAGCGATTAACGAGACGATTTAGCGGGATGACAATTGATAGGGCGCTACCGGCGGGGCAGGCGAATGCGAATTTGCAAATGTGCGCACGGTGAGGGAATGGCCATCGGTAAGCGCGGTGATGGCTCCATCGCGGTCGGTACGAAAAACACGCGCGCCCTCCGCGGAAAGGCGCTCCAACACTTCTGCACTAGGATGGCCGAACGTGTTCGACGCGCCCACGGAAATCGCGGCATAGCGCGGGTGTACGGCATCGAGAAACGGCTGCGTGCTGGAGGTTTTGCTGCCGTGGTGCGGCACCTTTAGAAAGTCTGCGGAAAGTTCGGGAGCGCCCGCCGCGGAACTAGTAGCATTTTCGCTGACGAGGCTGCGCTCGACCGGGCGCTCGATGTCTCCCGAAAGTAAGAACAATTCTTTCCCATCTTCCAGCCGCAGCACGAGCGAATCGTCATTGGTGGCCGATTTTACGGCATCGTCATTGTCCGGCCAGAGGACGCGCACGTGCGCGCCGGTCCAATCGAAGGTCTGGCCCTCGACGCGATGTATGACGGGGACTCCTAGAGAACCAGCTAAGGAAATCAGCCGGCGGTAATTGGCGGAATTTACATCGCGGCCAACCCATAACTGGCCGACGCGGAAATTTCGCAGGACGGCGGGAAGTCCGCCGAGGTGGTCTTCGTGCCCATGCGTGAGGGCGACGACATCGATATGTTTCAGGCCGCGGCTCCAAAGATAGGGAGAGACGACGTCCTCGCCGATGTCGATGCCAGGACGATTTCCACGAATATAAGAGCCACCGGGCAAGCCTCCTCCATCAACCAGCATCGTGCGGCCATCCGGAAAAGCAGCAAAGATCGAATCGCCCTGACCGACATCGATGACTGTAACTTCAAGTTGGCCGCGCGAAATCCGGGGGGAGAACGGATATGCGGCCATCAATACCGCGCATGCCAGCAATGCTGCGCAAGCGATCCGTGCGGGCCAGCGCCAGGCCATGAGGGTCGCCACGGAGAACAGCACGCCCAGGGCAAAGAAGGCGAGGATCAGCGGTTCCGGCGGCGATGGAACGCGGAAAGACGCCCCGTGAATGCGTGCGACCGAATCCACTGACGCCAGCAGAATGCCGATGGCATACGACAACACGCGGCCGAGAAGATGGCCCAGGGTATGGGAGATGGTCGCGGCCCCGAGCGCTAAGAATCCAAGCGGAACGATGATGGTGGTCAGCAAAACCGCCGGGATGTTTGCGATGATGCCCAAGGGGCTGATACGGTGGAAATACTGGGCCATCAGAGGCAGCATGCCGATTTGCAGTAACACCGAAATGACAAGTAATTCCCATAAACGCAGCGCGGTTCGGCACGGCGCAGTGACAGCACCCGGAGCAAAACGAGACAGCGATGGCGGCAAATGCAGCGCAAGCCAGTTTGCCGCGGCACGCACATCGAGGCGAAATTGCGCGACACGCGGCGCAGCCACGCGGTCGCGAGTGGCGTCTCCGAGATGCTCGAGCGCGCGGCGGTAGCGCTCCGCCGTACGGCTCAACAAGGGAGCAGCCACGGCCGGGATGGTGAACGCGGCCAGAAAAGAAAGCTGGAAGCTGGGATCAGTAATCTCGGATGGACGGACGATCAGAATGAGACACGCTGCGACGCCCACAGAATTGAGCAGCGCGGCACGGCGAAACAAGAGTCGCGCGAGCAAATAGATGGTGGCGACGATGGCCGCGCGGAGAATGGGCGGCCGATCCTGAACGATGGCCACGTAAAAGGCGAGAGCTGTGATCACGAAGAACGTCGTGGCCGGAAGCGGCAGGCGCAAGGCGCGGCCAATCCAAAATAATACGGCGGCTAAAATGCCGACGTGCAAGCCTGCAAGCACCAGGACGTGATATGCGCCGGTTTCCTGGAAGGCCTCGACCTGCTCGGAGTCGAGGAAGCTGCGATCGCCGAGGAGCATGGCGCGAGCCACGGCGGCGCGTGCGGCGCCGGGTGGGCTATCCGAGCCGGATGGCGGAGCGACGGCAAGCGTGGCGTCTAAATCATTCAGCAGGCGGCCGCGGATGCGGGCGAGCCTGTGCGCGAGCGTAGGAGACGGGCCCGGAATATGCGCCATCAACGATCGGCTGCGCAGAACGCCGGTCAAGGCGATGCCCTGGTGAGCGAGAAAAGTTTTGTAGTCGAAGGAGCCGGGATCGGCGAAGTTTCGCGCAGCGGTGGCGCGCACCAGGACTTCCACGCGATCACCGGCACGAAAATCGCAGGCGAATTAGTGACGGTGTCTGCGCGTGCGTTAGGCGCGGCGGGTTCACCGGATGAGAAAGATTCTTGTGCGGCGGGGTCATCGCGCTCATTAAAGAAATAGGTGAGGCGTAGGCCGCCGGAAATTGGCCGCCAGACTCCTGACGATTGCACCTGCTCGAGGTCAAGCTCATCGCGCATGCCCCAGGGCAGGCGCAGTGGATCGGAGCGCAGCCGCCCACGCCATCGGAGCGGCTGGCCGAGGTTAATTTGAGTCGCGTCGCTCCGGGTGCCGTCCTGGGAAATGATTTGGCGCGTGACGTGATTGGCGGGAACGGTTAGCGGCTCAAGTTGTGCGGCCGCGATGCCCAGGACACACCAGGCGAGCACAGCAACCAGACCTGCAGAGGTATCACGGCGTCCGAAGAACAGCAGCAGACCCGCTACGATTAGAAATAAAACCGTCAGCAGTGAAAGAACAAACGCGTGAGGCAAGCGATGAACGAAAATGCCGCCGGCCAGAATGCCTGCGGCAAGCGAGAAGGCGATAGCAAGAGCGGGATACTTCATTCGCGACGTGAGAGTCGCACCAAAGCCTCCATATGATACGTCTGAGGAAATATATCTACAAGGTGAACTTCACTAATCAGATATTCTCCCGGCTTTTCCGTGGAACCGACCAGCACTGCTAAATCGCGGGCCAGTGTCGCCGGATCGCACGATAGGTAAGCAATGGTGGCAGGCGCGAGCTTCGCAAGCGCGGCGAGCGCCTGCGGCGGCAAGCCGGCTCGCGGCGGATCCAGGACCACCAGATCGGGCCGCTCGCGCCAGCGCGCCAGAAACGTCTCGACCTCCGAATTACGAGCCGCGGGCGAAGCCGCGCCGCTCGATTGAAGATTGGCTTCCAGGTCGCGGACGGCGGCGGCGTTCGACTCGACACCGAGCACGCGATTAAAGCGGTGCGCGAGGGGCACGGTGAAGAGCCCCACGCCTGCAAATAGATCGAGCGCGAGTTGTCCGCGCGCATCGCCAATAACGATGGCCGCAAGATCGTTCGCCAAGAACCGGTTCACCTGGAAAAATGAAAGATGGCCAACGCGATAGTCGTGGCCGCCAGCGCGATACGAGATGTGGCCTGGACCGCTGAGCTCAAAGCCATTGACCTTGCGATCGTGAAACAGTATGGATTCGATGCCAGGGATTTCACCGCGGAGTGTTTCAGCGACGCGCTCCGGCGAGGTCTCAAATTTCTCAAATGACAGATTTAGCAGCAGACGGGCATCGGTGGAATCAGCGAAAGCCTCCACCTCGCGCAGGGTGCGCGGAAGCTGGTCAGCCGCGAGGAGCCGCGAAAGCCCGCGCAAAGCCGTGACGATAAGCGGCGAAGAAATCGGGCATTCCTCTACGGGACACAGTTTGCGCGAGGAGGCCTGGTAATAGCCGATGGCGAGCTTTCCGGTACCCTGCGGTTCGGTTTTCCACTGGGCACGATTTCGGTAACCGTAAGCTGGCGAGGGATGCGGCACGATGGGTCCATCCCAGGTGATCCGGCCGAGCCGGGACAAAGTCTCGCGCAGAATGCCGGTTTTGTACTCGACCTGCAGGTCGTAGGGGATGTGCTGGTAATTGCATCCGCCGCAGACCCCGAAGTACGGACATGGCGCGGCGATGCGATGAGGAGAAGGATTGATAACCTGTGCCGCGCGTCCGCGAATGAATTTCTTGCGCCGCTCGAGTGGCTCGACGGAAACCGTCTCTTCCGGCAGAACAAATGGAACAAAAACGACGTGGCCCTCGTGGTGGCCCAAGCCGTCTCCTCCGTACACCATTTTTTCGATACGCAAATCGAACGGCTGATTCTTACTGTCGATGGACTCGGGCATGGAACCTCAGGTGAGATAGAAAAGGCTAAGTCGTGGCACGTCGAAGTGCTCGAACAGGCGTTTCTGGGTGTATTGGCGCTCGAGCTGGCCAAGCTGCTCGGCGGTCATGCGCCGGCGATAGGGAGCTAGCTGCCGGTCGAGGTCGCGGCGAATTCCGAGAAGCACGTCTTCACTCGCACCCGCAAATAATGCCGCGGAAAGTTTCTCTTCCATGATGGTAAGACGGCGCTCGAGATCCTCGAGATCGAGTTGCGCGGGAGAATCCACAATTTGCGCCGCTTCGGCGAGCGTAGTGCGTGCGTGCGCCACACGATGGGCCGCCTCCTGGTCAGTGGCAGTGAGGCGTTCGGCCGCTTTTGCCAGGCGCTCGGCATTGCGTTGGAAAAAACGGCGCAGCTCATCACGGGAAAAAGCTTCGGCTTGATTGCGGCTCCTGGACTGCGGGAGTTCCGGTCCCTGCCCCGCACTGTTATCTTTCTCCTGGGTGGCCGCTTCGAGGACGGCGTCAACACAGTACGCCAAACTTTTTAACGGCCGCCCCGCGGTACGCCGGGACCGCTGGTGGCTTTCAAACGCGCTATCGATGCCGCGGAGCACGGTACCCAGTGGGATTCCGGCTTTTTGCCAGGTCTCCACAATGGCCCAATCGAGCGGAGAGACGAGCAGATGCGCTCCGCGTTTCTGCCAGAAGTGCTCCTCGATTTCCGTGAAATAGTTGAAGTAATTAAAGGGGTCCATGCCAACCGGTGTCAGTAATACGTGTTTGCCCGATCAGTGCCTGCAAATAATTTATATACTAGTTCCTGGTTTTATTCGCGGACTTGACTGGCGCGCGAGACGCATTTGCCTAGTGCGATTGCGGAGATTTTCCCGTGCGATGGTGCTGCTCCGGAAGATGGGGCGTGCGCGCCGAAGTCGGCGGCCCGGTCTGATTCCGCTCCCAGATAATACGCAACCCCGCAAGCGTAAGAAATTCATCTATGTGCCCAATGTGGCGTGAAGCGCGAGCGATCAGCGCCGCCTGGCCGCCCGTAGCGATGACCTGCGTAGCATCGCCGAGCACACGTTTCATGCGCTCCAGTATCCCGTCCACTAAATCGGTGAATCCATAAAATAAGCCGGCCTGCATGGATTGCGCCGTGTTGGTGCCAATAATTTTCCCCGGATCGCGAATCTCCACGCGCCACAGACGGGCTGCCCGTGAAAACAGCGCCTCGGAGGAAATGCCGATGCCGGGAACCAGTGCTCCCCCCAGATACTCGCCGCGCTCTGAAATAGCGTCGAAATTTATGGCGGTGCCGAAGTCCACGACGATACACGGCCCTCCGTACTTTGCGAATGCCGCGACGCTATTTACAATGCGGTCGGCGCCCACCTCCTGGGGATTATCGTAGTGCACGGGCATGCCGGTTTTGACGCCGGGCTCGACAAAAAGCGCGCGGATATGAAAATAGCGTTCGGCCATTTCCTGCAGCGTGGAGTTCAGCGGCGGCACGACCGAGCTGATAATCACACCGCGAATTTCGTGCGGATCGAGGCCGGCAAGGGTAAACAGTTCACGCGTAAGAATGCCATATTCATCGACGGTCTGATCGCGGGCGGTCGTGAGGCGCCAATTTGCAATCAGCTCGGGGCCACGAAACACTCCCAGCACAGTGTTCGTATTTCCGACATCGAGGGCGAGGAGCATTCAGTTAGCCTCCCTCACGTCACCGGAAAATACCACATCGGTGCGGCCGTCATCGCGGAGCACGCGCAGCAGCCCGTTGGGCTCGAGACCGTCGGTGGTGCCGGTGTAAGTTTCACCTGAAATGGCGATGCGGACGCGTTTGCCTCGCGCATACGACGATACCTCGTTGAAGCGGGCCAGAATCGGCGGCGCACCTTCCTCGATGAAGCGATCGTAATAGGTCTCGAGGTGGCGCAGCATCCGGACCAAAAGCTGCAGGCGAGAATGCGTTCTCCCGGTCACCATGCGCAAGGAAGTCGCGATGCTGGTGATTTGCTCCGGCATCGCGGTGTGATTCACGTCGACGCCGATTCCTACGATGACGAAATGCACACGATCGGGTTCAGCATGCATCTCCGTGAGAATACCGCAAAACTTCTTGCCGGCCATAAGCAGATCGTTCGGCCAGCGTACATCGGGGGCAAGACCCGTCTCCTCGAGCACAGCGTCGCGCACCGCGAGGCCAGCCACCATGGTGATCAAGGGCGCGAATACAGGCGAAATGGAGGGCCGCAGCAGGACGGTGACATAAATACCTTTTGTTTTCTCCGAATGCCAAACGCGTCCCGCGCGGCCACGGCCCGCGCTTTGTTCTTCGGCGATAATCACCGTGCCGTGGGGATCGCCGGCATCACCCCGTTCAAAAGCGATGGCATTGGTCGAAGACGCCCTGAAGAAATGATAGATATGTTTCGCGAAGGCGGAATTATGCAATTCGCGACGCAGCAACTTTGGAGAAAGCACGTCGGGGACGCGCTCGATTTGATAACCGGTGCGCGGATGGCCTTTGACAGGTACGCCGAGAGCGCGCAGGCGCTGGGTCCATCTCCATACGGAAGAACGTGTAACTCCAATTTCGCGCGCGATTTTTTGCCCGCTGATCACAATCAAAGGATTATCGGAAAGCAACGCCAGGAGTGCATCGATGTGCCGGTCGGTAGTGCCAGGAATACTCCCAGAACGTTTGCGCGTGGCCATGGTCAAAGGTGGGCGCGACGCTTCAGAGACGCACGATGGTGTGGGTGCTGACGTGCAAATTCTTGACGCCAATATTCCCGCTTATAGCGTTAAATACCGCTGCTGGCGCCAAGAAAAGCCTATGCAAGGCTGTGGCCATGATCTTCACCGCGAAGATGGGACATCCGTCTTGCTTTCAAGTTGCGCAAGTCTTTCCGCGACCTTTTCGAATTCCACATTGCGTTTGGCGAACGTGACCTCGAGCTGGTGAATGATTTCAGCTGGAGCGCGGCTGCGAAAAGTCTGGTCGGCGAGGCGGTTCTTTTTTGCCTCGAGGTCTTTTGTGAGCCGCTCCTTTTCCTTGCGCAGACGCAGCAGTTCCGCCTGTATATCGACGGCGTCGCCGTAGGCAATACGCATGTCGAATTGGGAAGTGGCCCGGACCGGCCCCTCGTGCGGATCGAGATGGCCTGTGGAAATATGCAGCTCGGAAAGCATGGCCAGGCGCAGCACCACGTCACGATGAGCTTCGACCAGGGCGCGAATGGCAGCGTCACTCGAAGAAAACGACGCGGCTACCCGGCGCTTGGGATCGAGCTTCAGTTCCGCACGGATGTTGCGGGCAGCGGCAATTAGCTCCTGCAGGACGGTTACCTGGCGATCCGCCCCAGGGTCCGAGCCAATTTGCCAGCGGTTCAGGAAAACGTTCGAGCGAAATGGATCGCGCACCGGGCCGCTGCGGCAGACGATGCCAGAGTTCCTCGGTAAGGAAAGGCATGAAGGGGTGCAAGCAGGCGCAGGGCAGTCTCGAATACGGCGAAGAGATTTCTCCATGCCGCTACACGATCTGCACGCTCCGGAATAGCCGCCGATGTGCTGGAGATGGGGGCATCGGAAATCGCCGGCTTCACCCATTCGATGTACCAGTCGCAGAAGTCACCCCAGAAGAAGTGATAGACGACGTGTGCAGCTTCGTGGAAGCGAAAATTTGCGAGCGCATCATTAACGCGTTGCGACGGTCTCGCGCGAGGCGCGAAAAAATCCAGCGATCCGCCAGAGGGACCTCACCGCCTGCGGAGTAGGGCGCGGCCGCACGGAATTCGGGAGAGGCAAGTTCTTCGCTGGGAACGCCTGTGGCGGCCTGGAACTTTCTCGAGATTCACGAAGATAAATCGCGCGGCATTCCAGATTTTGTTGGCGAACGCGCGATAGCTCAGGATGCGATCTTCACTGAGCACGATGTCCGTGCCGGGCGCGGCCATGCTGGCGAGCGTGAAGCGCATGGCGTCGGTGCCGAACTTCCGGTTCAGTTCGATCGGATCAATGCCCGTGCCTTTGGATTTCGACATTTTCTCGCCTTCGGCGGTGCGCACAAGCGAGTGCAGGTAGACCTGGCGGAACGGCACGCGGCCCGTGAATTTCAGGCCCATCATGATCATGCGCGCGACCCAGAAAAATAGGATGTCGTAAGCCGGTGATCAGCAGGGTCGTGGGATAGTAGGTGCGGAAATCGGCGGTAGTTGTCGGGCCAGCCCAGCGTGGAAAAAGGCCACAAGGCCGAGCTGAACCAGGTTTCGAGCACGTCGGTTTCCTGCACCAGTTGCGCCGATCCGCAGTGCGCGCACTGGGACGGGAGCCGTGCGCGCCACCGTGATCTGCTTGCAATTGTCGCAATGCCAGGCGGGAATGCGATGGCCCCACCAGAGTTGGCGCGAGATGCACCAGTCGCGAATATTACGCATCCACTCGAAATAAACCGCGCGCCAATTCTCCGGAATAATCTCGATGTCGCCGCGCTCGACGGCAGCAATCGCGGGCTGCGCGAGCGGCTCCATCTTCACAAACCATTGCAGCGAAAGACGCGGCTCGACCACGATGCCGCAGCGATCGCAGGTGCCCACGGCGTGGGTGTGGTCGGTGACGCGCTCGAGGAATCCCTGGGCGCGCAGGTCTTCAATGATTCGCGCGCGGGCTGCAAAGCGATCCATTCCGGCATACGGCCCGGCGGCGGCGTTCATTTTTCCGTCGTCCGTCATGACGTCTATTTGCGGACAGCGCGTGGCGCTGCCCGATGGCGAAGTCGTTCGGATCGTGCGCGGGTGTTACCTTGACTGCGCCGGTGCCGAATTCGCGATCGACATAAGTGTCGGCGATGATGGGAATTTCGCGGTTCAGCAGAGGGAGCAGCGCCTTACGTCCGGCCAAGATGACGGTAGCGTTCGTCGTCAGGATGAACGGCCACAGCGGTATCGCCAAGCATCGTTTCCGGCCGCGTTGTGGCCACAACAAGCGATTCGCTTTCGGTGAGCAGGCGTGCTGCCGCTTACGATGGGATAGCGGATGTGCCAGAGGTGTCCCTGGCGTTCCTGGTGCACGGTTTCAAGATCGCTGATGGCCGTGCGGCATTGCGGGCACCAGTTGACGATGTAGCGCCCGCGATAAATCAGGCCGTCTTCATACAGCCGCACGAAATACCTCGGTGACGGCGCGGGAAAGCTCGGGTGATAGCGTGAATTTTTCGCGCGTCCAATCGCAGCTCTCGCCAAGCTCCATCATCTGCCGGGTGATAGTGCCGCCCGATTCTTCTTTCCATTGCCAGACGCGCCGCTCGAACTCGAGGCGACCCAGGGAACGATAATCGACCCCCTGCGCAGCCAGTTGTCGCACCACCACGCGCTGCGTGGAAATGCCGGCATGATCGGTTCCCGGAAGATACAGGGTGTTGTCTCCGCGCATGCGGTGCCAGCGAACCAGAATGTCAATCTCGCTATGATTGAGCATGTGGCCGATGTGCAGCGAGCCCGTAACGTTCGGAGGTGGAATCACGATGGAGAAAACGGGCCCGGGCGCACTCGCGTCGGCGCGATAAAGCTGTTCCTCGACCCAGAGTTTGGCCCAGCGCGACTCGATCGCATGCGGATCGTAGGCCTTGGGGAAATCGGCGGCCTTCACAAACTCAAACGGCTTGTTTACCTGTTCAGGCATGTGCTCGAAGGAGGCAGAGTAGTGCAAAAATCAGTTCAGCGCGACGGCATTTACTATACGGACCGGCGGCAGGTCGGTCAAATATCGGGTATGTGGCGAGACCAGAGTTCAGTGTTTGTGCAGTTCGCGGTGGACGAGTGCTTCAATGATGGGGCGCAGAATCTCGTGTTTTAGGGACTCCATAAACCGGGGCTGGATGCGGTCGACAATGCGCGTGACGATGGATTCAAGCTCTTGCGCGGTGAACGGATTGGGAGTGCTTGCGATGTGGGCCTGCGCGGGAGATGTGTCAAGGTCCAGCGGAACGGCGGACGGCGCATTGTCCGATGCATCGGATGGAGCTGCGGCCGAGTGGTCGTGCATTGCGGGAACGGATGATGCAGTAGTGTCCGAAGTTCCTTTTGCAGCGGGCGAATGTTCATCCTCGGAGCTGGAGACCGATGGTATGGCCCCAGCTGTTACGGACTCGTGCAATCGCTGATTGGGATGTGAATCGGGCGGCGCAGTTAGAGGGTCTGACAGCGAGGCCCACAGTTCAGCCGCGTCGGGCGGATTGGGCGCGGCGAAATGATTGCTTTCAGGCTGCGCGGGAATATAGTCCTCGTGGTTGGTGGATTCTTGCGCTGCAGCGACCGCGGGGTAGGGAATGCTTTGTGGCTCAGCCGCCGATTCGTGAATCGAAGTGGACACATCGCTCGGAATGATTGTTGAAGCGGTGATCTCATCGTTTGCGGGATGTTCGCTCATCGCGGATTGCGGTGGGGCGGACTCGAGCGATGCATATTCGGGTACGGCGGAGTTGGCTGCTACAGCTTTGCATTGTGGCTCGGCCTGGAGATGACGCGCGGCAGTATCATCGATCATTGACGCACAGTTTGTTTTAGGCGCGGCAAACTGGCCCGGTTGAAGTTCTCCTTCCATGGGCCGCTCGGGTGACGCAGTCGCGGAGTTGGCTGCCGCGATGGCCGTTATGTCATTTTCAACAGGGCATGGGGATTCATTGAGTGGTGCGGACTCGATTGGGGCAGGTAAGGAGTCGAGTGACACGTGCGATCCGAGTTCAGGTTGCGGTTCGGGCGCTTCAGTTGAGGAATTTACTGCCGGTGTCGCCGTGACATCCTCCGCGGTGGGCGATTCTGATGCGGCGAGGGAAAGGAATCGAATTTCCGCGGTTTGCGAATCGTTGCTGGATACGCACGGGCTGCGAAGCGACTCGGCTGCATCAGGCTCAGATTCAGATTGCGGCTCGCGCCACGATTCCATTACTAACTCCGGCATCGGAGCGGCTGCGATCTCGGGGTCAGCGGAGTATTCGGATTCAATGAGCGGAGCAGCTTCCAGGGCGGGAACGTCCGCTGGGATTGATCGATTTGCCTCTATAAGCGAGTCGGCGGAATAGGATGTTGTGTCTGGATCCCGGCTCTCCGTAAGGGAGTTAGCTATGGCGGAGTCGTCAAAGGTGGATAGGGCTGCCGGCGACTGGGACGGACGTTCGGCTTCAGCAGGCAAAATGGGTTGCGGGGCATCAGCGATGAATGCGAGCTCCTCATGCGCCGCATCGGCAACGGCAGGATCCATGACCATTAGCCCCATCGGTTTGAAGGTTGAAACTCCAAAACTGTGCTCTGTCGGTTTCGCCGCACCGCTCGTGCCGTTTGCGTCGCGCGCAACCGCAGATCCAACTTCAGGATGAATGTCGAGGCCGCGGCGGGCTGTTTCCTCGGGCTGTTCCAGGGGTTCGAGGCCAAAGGTATGTTCCTGGATAATTTCTTCGAGCGGATTGTGATTGCCATTCGCTCGCGTCCAAAAAGCTGGCGCAGCGACAGGCTCGGGCGAAGCCCCAGCGAGATTATCGATGACGGGCTGATCGGGCAAATGCAGCGAGTCAGCGGGTGCATCGTGCGACACGCTGACGGCTGACGGGCTGACGTCCGAGGCGAAACCCGAAATGTCTAAATCTGGTAAAACGAGCCCGGAAGGTACGAATTCAGGTGCGGCGAAATCAGAGCCGGGAGCCTGGGGCAATACATCTGTAAGCGTTGCGATAGCCGGCTCGGACGCGTGGGAGAACACTTGCGACGATCCGCCTGCGACATCTGTCTGCGGTGCGGCCAGAAGTGGCGCGTCAGGGTGAGCAGACGAGGGTCGCGAGACCACCAGGGGCTTGTCCGGTTCCTTACGCTCACTCAACGCCTTTGCGAGCAGCGTCTTGACCATGTTTAACAGGGGATCGGGAGGCACGAAGGGCTTCTTCAAAACGCCGTCCGCGCGTACCCGGTGTGCCTCCTGTTCATCGAAGGGGTCAAACGCGCCAGCGAGCAAAATCACGGGAACGTGGGCATGTTTCGGGTGCCGCTTGACGTACTCGCAAACTTCATAGCCGCTGCGCACAGGCATAAAAATTTCGGCCAGGACGAGATCGGGAGACAGCTCGAGCAGTTTTCGTACCGCCGCTTCGCCATTAGCAACGGCAATGACGTCGATCCCAATTTCCTTGAGCGCCTGGGTAACGGTTCTGTGGATGTTGCTATTGTGATCGGCGATGAGTACGCACGGCACAGGGAACTCCTTGGTAGAACGTGCTTGGAGCAAGCACGCAGAGGGCGCGCCCCAGCCCCGCAAACGATTGGAGCATTGCAGATTGGGGCAGTCAACGACGTTAGAGGACAGGTGTGTCCGGATAAAAAAGAGCGAGCGTAGTCCGAAGGTGCGGACGCTTGCTGGAAGGACGATGGTTCAGGACCAGGGATCCTGTATGCCCAGCTTTGGGTGAGCCGCGAAAGCGCGATCAGAAGGGAAGAATCTTGTGTACGCCCTTCTTTTTCTTGCTGGAAGATTCATTCTTTGGGTCGTTGCTTTGATCCGATGAGTTTGCGTTTGCAGGAGGCTGTGAAGCGTCACCTGTGGCGGCGGATGAAGGTGCGGGAGTTGAGCCGCCGGATGCATCCGTCGAACCAGTCGCCGCTCCTGAGGTACCTGTGCCCGAACTAGCGGCGCCCGAAGTAGCCGCCCCAGAATTGTTGGTCACTGGGGGAGTGCCGCCGGCCGCTCCAGAGGCACCCGCACCAGACGCAGGCAAAATGGAACCAGGAGATCCGGGGGTAACGGTTTCGACGAAGGCTCCCGTGCCGGTGGGCGCGCCAGTCCCCGCTCCGACAACGGTCAAAGTGCCTGGGGACAGCGTTTCCGTATTTTCCGAATCTTCGGGCGTCATCGTCGGTGCGCCGCTGCGTGCAGCCATCCGCACGTCGGGATTGCTCTTGAAGAGAACACCCGGCCGGCTAAGTAGCCCGACTCGCGCTCGTGGAGTCTCTTGTTCCTTCTGCATGCGCGCCATGGCCGTAGGATCAGGCTGCGGCACCGGCGCACCAAATTTCACGAGTTTGTCTTTGGCCAGGCCTGCAAGCGGAGAAAGTGGATAGTCTTTGACCAGGCGCGTGTAATATTGCGCGGCGATCTCGCTGTGCTCGCTGCGCTCGTAAATAGATCCCAGCATCCAATTGGCCCGGTCGGCCTCGCTATACAGCGGATACCGGTTCACCAGATCAATCAATCGTGCCGCTGACGCGCGGTCCACCCGGCGAATGTAATAGAAATCCGCCACGCGGAAGTCTCCTTCGGCTAACACTTCCTGAACTTCCCGCAATCGTTGCTGGACCTGTGCGCTCAAAGGGCTGTCCGGGTATTTCTGCAGATAGGTTTGAAACGCGCCCTCGGCTTCTATGGCCTCATTGCGATCACGATCGGGCTTCTCCATGCGGCGATAGTGCGTCATGCCGATTTGCATTTGGGCGTACGACGCTTCATCAAGGAACGGAAAAAAAGTGATGAAATTCTGGTACTCGGCTACCGCTTGCGTGTAGCCGGTGGTCCCACCCTCTTTAAAGTAGGAATCGGCCACGCCCAACGTCGCCTTCGCGAGATATTCGCTGTCGGGATAGGTATTGATCAGCGTCTGTAAAGTCAGGCGGCCTTCCGTATAGCGGCCGTGCTGAATGTCATTCATGGCGCGGTCGTAAAGGAGTTTATCGGGCTCGGAGGATGTGCCGGTACCCTGTTGAGACAGGGTCTCCTTTTTCTTCAGGCAGCCGGCGAATGACAGGCAGGATGCCAGTGCCGCCAGCAGGAAAACGCGTTGGAAGTTTGGCATGCGAAATCGGCTCGACTTTCCAGCTTTTTTTCTCGAGCGTGCAGCTCGAGTTCGAGGGTTATCTCCGGCTCAAACGCCGGCTTAAACCCTTTGGACCAGCGCTTCGCTGGCCTGGTGAAGCATCGAACGAACCGCTTGACTTGGGTCAGGAGTGTGAAAAATCGATGTACCCGCGACCAATATCTGCGCCCCCGCACGAACAACTTCGGTAACGTTTTCCGGACCGATGCCCCCGTCCACTTCTATCCGGAAATTGTAATGATACTGCTGGCGTAGCTCCCGAAGCTGGCGAATTTTTCCGATCGCACCCGGAATGAAGGCTTGGCCGCCGAATCCGGGATTCACCGACATCACCAGCACGTGATCGACTTTGTCCAACACCTCCGACAACGTGCCCACCGGGGTGCCAGGATTGATGACCGCCCCTGGGCGGCAACCATGCTCGCGGATCATCATCAAGGCCCGGTCCAGGTGCGGTGTAGCCTCCTCGTGGATCGATATCATGCCGGCACCGGCGGTGGCGAAGGCCTCGATGTAGCGTTCCGGATTTTCGATCATAAGATGCACGTCGAGGGCGAGCCGGGTTGCCTTGTGAAGTGATGCCACCACGGGCACCCCAATAGAGATATTCGGTACAAAGTGCCCGTCCATAACGTCCACGTGAAGCGTGGAGACGCCACCACGTTCCACGGCACGAATCGCGTCGCCCAGGCACGCGAAATCAGCGGCTAAAATTGAGGGGGCGACTTCGATTGCGGTAGGCAGAGGCACTTCGTCGGCGATTCTAGCACAGCGACAAATTCATTCGGGCGGTTTTTGACGAATTGCGATCAAGCAGAGAGGGCGGAAATTCATGAAGCTATCCGGCGCGAACTTACAGGACGGCTATGCACGCACGTCTATTCGGCGATTCCTAAGTCAATCGCTGTGTCGGGAGCGACCCGTGCGCCGCGTGGCGGCGTTTGTCCGATCACAGTGCCTTTTGGCGCGCCCGCTTGTGCAATATGCGTAACGGTTCCCACCTTGAATCCGGCTGCTGCCAGTATTCTCTCGGCGTCCGCTTGATCGAGTCCGACCAGGGATGGCATGACGTAGTAAACCGGGCGGTCACCTTCTGAGACCAGCACATCAATCGCGGGTCTCGCGGCGGAGCTTCCAGGTGGCGGGTTTTGTTTAAGCACTGTATCCGGCGCCGCTCCCGGCAAGTAGACGGTGGATACCTCGCCGAGCTGCAAGCCAGATTGCAGGAGTGCGATACGACCGGCTCGCATCGAAAAGCCCTCGAGTGGTGGCACCTTCACGGTCTGCGGTCCCAAGCTCAGGACCACGTGCGCGTCCTGGGAAACCTTTACTTGCTCGCCGGGAGGCGGCGTTTGCCGCGCTACTGCATTGGCAGGAAGCGAACTGAAAACGCGGTCGGCCACCCGAAGTTGCAGCCCTTTTGCAGCGAGCACACGTTGCGCGTCCGTTACCGGCTGGCCTACTAGATTGGGCATTACAACGATGCGTCCACGAATGGCCACGCGAATTGCAGTTACGGCACTGATGAACCCCACGGCCGCGAGAACAAACACGACGAGCGTAATGCGCAGCACACGTTCGAGTTGTTCACCAAGCGTCATAGGTAAATAGCGGTTAAATAGCGTCTGACGCTCTTACGAATTTTTTACGGCAGTAAGATGCGTCGACCCGTCCGACCCCGCCAATTATATCAGCGTTATATGAGGGTTATTGGAGATTGCATCGGATGAGGCGGTCAGATGATGCCTGACGGTCAACGCGCATTCCTGCAAAGGCGGCAGCGATCTGCGACTTAACCATGGTTAGCTTCTGCGCTCGATCACGGCGGCAAAGAAGCCGTCCGTGTGCGTTTCAGGGGGAAAGGTGCGGAAAAATTCACCGATGCTGTTATCTCCGGACAAGGCTGGGCCGAACGAGTTTAGTTCGGAGACGTTGTTCGTGTTGAACATCGGGCGGCCGAACAACGGCTCCGCCGAGACTCCCTGCCGAAGGTGCGGTTCGAGCGCTGCACGCCCTGAGACGATGTGCAGGTTCGCGCGGGCGGCTTGGGAACTCTGCAAGGCCTCGAGCACGACTTGCTCGTTTTCCTCCGGCTCGAGAGAACACGTTGCGTACACTAACCGGGCTCCGGGCGAGAGAAGTGCCAGCGCATGTTGAACCATCTCGACCTGCCGCCGGTGCGCGGCAGTCAAATCATCGGGCGCCAAGCGCCAGCGGATTTCCGGATTGCGCGCGAGCGTGCCCGTACCGCTGCAGGGGGCGTCGACCAGAATACGATCGAACGATTTGCCTGCAACTTTTGAATCTGTGAAGGGTAACGGCTTGGTCGCATCGAGTTCCGCGAGATGCACGTTGCGCGTCCGGGTGCGATTTAGCTGTGCGCGTATCGCACCAACCCGGTGCTCGTGCAGATCCGTGGCGATGACGCTGCCACCGGGCATAACGGCTCGCGCGAGTAAAATCGTCTTCCCCCCAGGTGCGGCACATACATCGAGCACGCGGTCACCTGGGCGAGCGCCGACCAGGTGGGCGACCATCTGAGAAGCTTCATCCTGCAGAGAGATTTCGCCCGATTGAAATGCAGTGAGAGTGGCGGGATTGCCGCTGCCAAGTGTGAGTGCGGAGCGCAACCAATGTCCCGGCGTCGCGGTCTTTAGCGACTCGGTCACAGTTTCAACTTGATTGGGGTCGAGAACCGCGCAGGACAGAGGCGGCGGACGATTGTTGACAGTCATCAGAGCAATCGCTCTCTGCTCGCCAAAGGCGCCGAACCACCGAGCGACCAGCCATTCCGGATGGGAATACAGAATAGCGGCGCGAGCTGAGGCGGGGGTGCCCTCGGGCAGCAGGCGCGCGAGTTCGCTCCCGGAAACCTTCGCGCCAGGTGCGGCCTTGCGCAACACTGCATTCACCAGGCCCGCAGCGGAACGTTTCGGTCCAGCCTTGACGAGTTCGACGGATTCACCGACAGCGGCGTGCGCGGGAACACGTTCGAGAAATCGCAATTGGTAGATACCCAATCGCAGGGCGAGAAGCACTTCGAGATCGAGATGTTCGATGGCGCGTTTTGTGTCACTGCGGGGATTTTGGAGATGCCGGGCGAGCAGAAAATCGAGGAGGTTTTGCCAGCGCAGCACACCCAGGGTTAATTCCGTACAAAGCGCGGCATCGGCGCGAGAAATATCAGGCGTCAGGCGCGTATACAACAGTTCAGAGGCGTAAGCGCCTTCACAAGACACGCGCCGCAGAATGTCAAAGGCAATTCGTCGCGCAGGCGAAATGGGCATTGCGAAAGTGTAATCGCACCGTGAACGAAAGGCGCAAACTTATTGGGCGCCCACATTGTCAATGTTGGAGGTGTTGCGTACGCGGGGTAACGTGCGCGGCCGCCTCACCCCACGGGGGCCGTGTCTGCGAAGTTTCACAGCCTCACGTTGTCGAGTGGAAAAGCCGGCTTAGTCGCCAAAACGCTCTCCGGGCCGGAAATGCGCGCCGTTCGCAAATTGATTCGCGGCGATCCGCTTGCGGCCTTCCAGTTGGATGGCGGTAATTTCAAGAGCCGTGGATTGGCCGCACAACACGCGCACAATCCCATTTCGCACGAGCAACGTTCCGGTATTCGTATCTGCTGGCTCAGGGCCTTGGTGCGACTGCTGCTGATCTGGCGCGGCTTGATCCCGATCCTCTTGCCCCCCGGCGGAAGGGTGTCCCCAAAGATGACAAAGCTGGCGCCTGAATGTCGTGTAAGTTCCGGGCCACGGGTCGAGCCCACGAATATGATTGTAGATTTGTGGCGCGGACAGCGACCAGTCCACCCGTCCATGCTCCTTTTCAAGCCGCGGAGCATAGGTGGCCTGCGAGGAGTCCTGTGGCCGGCCGGAAATTTCGCGGCGAGCTAGCCTGCTGAGCGAATCAATTAGCAACGGCGCACCCGCCTCGGCCATGCGGTGCGCCAGTTCCGGCGCGGTCTCGTCGGGACCAATAGGTAATTCCTGCTGCAGCAAGATGGGGCCGGTGTCCATGCCCGGATCGATTTGCATCGTCGTGAGCCCTGTCGTGCGCTCTCCATTGACGACCGCCCACGCAATCGGAGCTGCGCCCCGGTATTTCGGCAGAAGGGAAGCGTGCAGATTGATCCAGCCAAAAGGTGGAAGCGCAATCAGACGGGCGGGGATAATTTGTCCGTAGGCGATAATGACCACCGCGTCCGGGGCAACTCGCTGGAAAAAATCGTATGCGGCGTCGGATTTGATTTTTTCCGGCTGGTAAACCTCCACCCCGGCACCCAGCGCAACCTGTTTAACAGGAGAGGCGGAGACTGTCTGGCCACGGCCGCGCGGGCGGTCCGGTTGCGTGACCACGGCCTCGACGGAAAAATCCGGGTGGGATAACAGCACTCGTAATGAAGGCACCGCAAATTCAGGTGTGCCGCAGAAAACGATACGCACGCCGCACCTCAGCAGAGGCGATCAGCCGCCCGTGCCTACCATTCGCCCGTTTTTTGTAGCTTACGGATGCGACGGCGTATCAGGTCGCGCTTCAGCAGGCTAAGGTGCCGGATAAATAATACGCCGTGCAGGTGATCGACTTCGTGACAGAAGGCCCGCGCGAGCAAGCCTTCACCGTTCATCTCGAAAGATTTTCCGGTAGCGTCTTGCGCGCGCAGGGTTACGTACTGCGGCCGCGCCACATTGCCGCGAAAGCCCGGCACAGAGAGACACCCTTCCTCCTCACGCTGCTCGCCTTCCATGTGAATGATTTCAGGGTTCGCCAGCACCAGTCGCGCCTCGGGATTTTTGCCGACGGTAACGTCGATGACCGCCAGTCGCCGACCAATCCCGATTTGCGGCGCCGCCAAGCCTACGCCATTGGCCGCATACATGGACTCGAACATGTCGTCGCACAATTGCCGCAACTCGTCGTCGAACTTCTCCACCGGCTTGGTGGGAGCTTCCAGCACCGGAACTCCGTATTTCACAATTGGATAGATCGTCATGCTGCAGGCCGCTCCTAAAATTCCTCGAGTTGGCGGCTGTACCCCTCGAAGTTCCGGCGTGTTTCGGCGATCGAATCACCCCCGAATTTTTCGAGAAATGCACCCGCCAGGACCAGCGCGGTCATCGCCTCACCGACGACACCACCCGCCGGGACCACGCAGACGTCGGAGCGTTCGTAAGCCGCTTGGACGGCCTGCTTCGTGACCAGATCGGCGGTGCCGAGCGGGCGCCGCAGAGTTGAAATCGGTTTCAGATAGCCGCGGAGAACCACATCTTCACCGTTGGTAATGCCGCCCTCGAGGCCGCCCGCGCGATTCGTGGGCCGCACGAAACGGCGGCGAACAGCGTCATATTGAATTTCGTCGCCCACTTCACTGCCATACGACATGGCCGCGGCAACACCGGAACCAATTTCGGCCGCTTTCACCGCTTGTATGGACATCAGCGCACGCGCTAGCTGGCCATCGAGCTTGGCATCCCATTGCGCATGGCTGCCCAGACCTGGGGGTACTCCGTGCGCGACTACTTCGAAAATACCGCCTACGGAATCACCCGCTCGTAACGTGTAGTCAACCTCCTGCTTCATGCGCGATTCGGTTTCGGGATCGACGCAGCGCAGGGGCGAATCGAGATTGCGGCATACGGTTTGAATCTCGCTCCAGGTTGCCTGGCGTTCGAGTCGCACGTGCCCAACGGCGATGACATGGCTCAGAAGCTCGCAGCCAAATGCGCGCAGCAGAAGCTTTGCGAATGCTCCAACGGCTACGCGTGCGGCGGTTTCGCGTGCCGACGCCCGCTCCAGAATGTATCGGGCGTCGTGAAAACCGAATTTTAAGCCGCCGGCGAGATCGGCATGCCCCGGCCGCGGGGCGGTCAAGGGGCGGCGCTTGTCCCGGTCATCTGCATGGTCCTCGACGGCCAGCGCGTGTTCCCAATTGGCCCAGTCGCGATTTTCAATGCGGAGCGCTATGGGAGCGCCAATCGTTTGCCCGTGCCGCACGCCGGCAAGAGCTTCGGCGTGGTCTTTTTCGATTTTCTGGCGGCCTCCGCGCCCGTACCCAAGCTGCCGCCGGTGTAGCTCGCCATTAACGAAGTCGAAATCAACGGGCACACCAGCAGGCAGTCCTGAGATGCAGGCCACCAGCGCCTGCCCGTGTGATTCTCCCGCAGTCGTAAATTGCAGCATGGAGTTCGTGCCGCGTTCACACCCGTGATCCGTAAAGCGCGGCGGCAGCCCATCCCGTTGAGTCAGTAGTCTTGAATGATGACCTGAGCGACAGGAAGATCGGTCATTCTATCGAAGCTGGCTCTGCGGGTAAAGGAGCGTTGCAATTTCTTGCCAGCAGGGACCGAGGCCACTGTAACGCAAACTTCGTCTCGTCCATCTGAATCTCGTCAAAGCTGAGTGCAATCGGGCGCGCAGAAGATCGGATGCGCAGAGTGCTGCAATCCGCAGCTTTCCTTGACCTTGGAGGAAACATGTGTTATTTCCGGCTGCAGTTTATTGCGCGATTTTTATGATTTGAGAAGGAGGGCCGGTCGGCCTTACCGGGGTACTGTGGAGAGCTTCCTCACCAAAACTGTGGATTTGTGTGACTAGGAACATTAACTGTGCGCGTTCGCTCCGTGGGTGCCGGTTGCACGGCTATGCGCCTGAAATGCTTAGAATGGAATTTGAGCAGCGTGGGATTCGTGTTTAAAGGACGTGTTTAAAGGAGAAGATGTCTAATGAAACCTCTTTGGGGTTTGGTGGTGAGCTGCACGCTGTTCGTTGGCCTGGCTGCTTGGGCTCAGACAGCCGACGAGTATCAAGCCTGGATGAAGTCAAATGCTGCTCTGGTCGCCGATCTCAATAAAAACTTGACCGCAAAAGCTGGCAACGCGGCCGTGATGGATACCAAGACGCTGCAGGAGAACATGGCGAAGGTCCTCATCTATTGGCAAACCAGAGATATCAATGACGGAATACGGTTTTCTCTGGATACCGAGTATGGATTTAGACAAGTCGGCTTTCTCGCATCACAGGGGAAATTTGACGAAGCCGCCGCCGCGCTGAAGATGACTCAGGCCAATTGCGCCGGCTGTCACATGGCGCATCGTGAAAAGGCTGCAGATGGTTCTTTCAAGATCAAAACAAAGTAGGGCCATTTCGGCTCTTTGAATTTGAACCGCCGAAGGTTTTTTTAAGGGTGAATCTACGTGCGTGTGACCGACGCGCTTTGCGATTGCTCCGCCCGTGCCAGTGCGACCATTTCCACCAGAACCTTGCGTGCCTCCGCGGGATTTCGTACTTCCCGCGAAAAGGCGATACGAGCGCCGCGCATTCCCTCAGCGGTTTTCAATCGCACCTGAAAGCCCAAACGGTCAACCGCAGTCATTGCGGCTTCCTGCGATTCTGTTCCGGCAAATACTCTTGCCAGTAAGACAAGCGCATCCGCATGATCTGCGTTCATGTGCTGGATGATGCCGTCTGCGTTGTCTGCGAGCGGATCGGCCTGGGCGGAATCGTATTCCGACGCGTCCACCCAGCCCATGACGCCAAACCCGCCGACGTAATAAACATCGACAACGGTCATGCGGTAAAAAGAAAAATCTTCGAAATCCACCCAGTATCTGCTGTTCTCATAGCGGTCCAGATAAAGGGCACGAACTTCCGGTGTTTCCGGTGCGGGCACCGCCAGAAGATTTCCAAGCAGTGTAACCCTGGGGGCGCCAAGAGGGTCAACGCCTTCGCGAGCCTGCGTGACCAGCAAGCTTGCGCGTGTGTCCGCCTGGATATTCTGCGTATGCATGGCCATGGTGCTGATCAGAAAAATCGGACGGCCTCGACCGTCAAGCGCGTACGGCGTCACCGATCCAAAAGGGAAGCCCGGTTGCTTGCGCGAAAGTGTCGAGAGTGTTCCCACGCGCCCCAGGTATAAAACGGTTCGCGCCCGCTCGGCGAACGTCGGTTCGGCAACAGCGGGCTGATTGCTGGGCGTCGCTGGACGCGCGTGCTTACCCGCGGGTATTGCGGACATGATTTCTCCTGGCCCTCATATTTTTGACTGCTTAACCGTATCGGCCCAATTAAAGTGTGGGGCTCGGCGGCTCGTGCAAAATCAGGCCTCATTTTACGCGCAAATGCCGCAAAGTATTCCAATGTGCAATTCGCCGGAAGACAGATCGAACCGGCCTCGTTCAAATCACTGCACTACAGACGCGTGCAAGAAGGCACAGCACGCATCTAAATATGGGTAAGGGTGCGGCTTATAGGACTCGCCCTGAGTGACCGAAAGTGTCGAAAACCGAATCGCGTTGCGGAATATGGCGGAATGGCCGTGTCTCAATCGAGTCCGCCTCTGTGATATAAACACTTTCCATTTGTAATCGTCCAAATGCTACCCAATCAATTTTTACCCCGGAGCCTGCTATGAAGACGCTATTAAAAGTTGTTGGCGCGATAGTAGTTTGCCTGATCCTGCTTCTGGTTGTGCTGAGTGTTACGGGTCTTGAGCCTCACGACAGAACGCCCGGTCTGTGGCTTAAGGGAAACCTGGTGACGACTCCAGTCACAGACTGGTCCTTCACTGACAAAATTCCCACGGTAAAGCTTCAAACGCAATCGCCGTATCTGCTGCCTCACTCCGTCACCATCAATTGTATTGCTTATAATGGCCAGCTTTACCTGTCCTCGGTTTATCCCGCCGGGACACCGAGAAGCTGGAATGACAATGTGATGCGTGATCCGCACGTGCGCATAAAAATTGGAAACGACGTATACGACCGGACCCTGTCCCTGGTCACCGATCCAGCTGAAAAAGAAGGCGTGCTGCAGGCCAGGGCGAAAAAATATCCGCAGTTGAAAGTTCCGCCGAATGCGACGATCCATATATTCCATGTAGTTGGGTGATCGGGCGCAGAATGAAGGTCGTCATCACCGGCGCCAATAGCGCCGTCGGCCGAGCTATCCTGCGCTACGGCTCGAAACACATTGGCGCGCAAGCGTTTGTCGCCGCCGTTCGCTCGCCGCGTGCTGCCGACGAAATCCGCTCGCAATTGGGCGATGCTTATAGCGCAGTCCAACTTTCCTACGAGGACCCGCGCAGCCTTGATCGCGCCTTCCAGGGTGCGTCCGCGGTTATACACCTGCCAGGAATTCTTGTAGAAAGGCCGGGTTCGACGTATGAACAAGCGAATGTCTCGCCGGCGCGCAGCGTCGTTGCAGCCGCCAAGCGATGTGCGCTGCAGAAATTTGTTCTGGTTAGCGCCACGGGCACCGACGAGACATCCGCAAACCGCTATTATCGCTCGAAGGGCCAGGCAGAGGCGCTAGTGCGCGCATCAGGCTTATGCTATACCGTGCTGCGCGTCCCGCTTTTGCTGGGTCCGGGCACCGCGGGCGCAGCGGCACTCGAACGGAACATCAGCCGAAGGAGCGCCAGGCTGATTGGCGGTGGCCGTAATCTTCAGCAGCCGCTTTATGTGGACGATTTGGCAAAGGCTGCGGTGCTGGCTACCGAACCGTCCGTCGCGGCCTACCTTACGTTAGACCTCGTTGGGCCCGTATCGCTGACCGAGCGCGAGCTGGTGCAGCGAGCCGCTCGCTTGCTGGGCCGCGAAGTGCGCATCGGCTCGATTCCGAAACGCCCGCTTTGTTTGGTGCTGGCGATTCGTCAATACATCGCCCGGCCAGGATTTTCGCGCGACGCTTTACAGGTAATCACTGCGGATACCGATTTAGATCCCCAACCGGCCTCACGTACACTTGGGATCCAACTTACCGGACTCGACGAGATGATCAAGGACAGCTTATGCCACGGATAACCAAGACGGATGATCCTGTTTCATCGGCCGCTAGTCCGCCGGCCACAGAGCGGAAAAAAGCCAAGCTGTGGCAGCGTGTTTTGCCATTTCTGATAACGGCCGGCTGCTTCGCATATCTTTACAGCCGACTCAGCCATGCCGCCGCCGCCGAGGGTAGCGGCCTGGTTTCCTATCTTTTAAGGAGCTTTGAGAACGTCAGCTGGCCTCGTTGGCTGGCGATGATGATTCCGTACTGTTTTCTTTACCTGGTGTTTGACAGCCTGGTCGTTTGGAGCGTGATTAACTGGTTTAATGTGAAAATCCGTTATGCGGACATATTGCCGATTCGCGCCAGTGCCTACATTCTTTCGCTGGTCAACGAGCAGGTCAGTAAAGGCGCTATCGCACTCTATCTCAATCGTCGCGATGGGTTGCCCGGCTGGGAAGTCGGCTCGAGCATGCTGTTTCTTATGTTTTGCGAATACTACAGCCTGATCTTATGGGCCGCGGTCGGAGTCATGTTGCGGTGGAGCAGCCTCCAGGAAGTCTTTCACGTGATCCCGTGGGTAGCCCTGGGCTCCGGAATTTTTTTCGTGCTGTTCCATCTTTTCTTCAGTGGAAAAATCGGTGCGGGAATCGCCTTACGCGAGCGCCCTATCTTCCGGGCCTTCAGGCTGGCCAAAGTTTGGCATTATGCGGCGGTGATTGCGATGCGCGCGCCGCTGGTGATTGCGGGCGTGATCGTGTACACGCTCGCGTTGAGGCTCTTCGGGGTTTCAGTGGGTTTTGGCGAGATGCTGGGATATCTGCCGGTGATTTTCTTTGGAGCGGCGATGCCCGGGCCGATGCATTCGGTCGCAATTCTGTTCTGGGTGCTGCTTTTCCCTGACAGACCTGGGCAGATGACGGCGTTTGGGTTTGTCATGCACAATTTTTTCATATTCTTCAACGCCGGAGTGGGCTTGCTATTTCTCCGCCGGGCGACTCGGGAGATGTTCGGGTAACCTGCGGAACATCAACCGCTGCGCCATAGATACGAGCGTGCTCAACACCAGCATCCACACAAGAATGGTGAGCACGGTCCGCAGAAAGCGCGCCCCCAAGCGAATCACACACTCCATGCACGTTGGCACGAAATAAAGCATGCCGTTATAGCGGCCCAGCTTACTTCCGCGAAGCTTCACTTGCCGGTGAATCCAATAGGAATCCACGACATACTGTGCAAATGCCAGAGTGATCAGAGCTGGCAATATCCACGGAAACGCACTGCGCAGGGATCCCGCGAATAATCCCGACGTAACGAACAGAAAATCACTGGCGTGGTCGAAAAGGCCGCTAAATGCGGTGACCGTTCCTTCGCGGCGCGCGATGGGTCCATCCAGAAAGTCCGTCGTCAAGGCCACGGTCCATACCAGCAAGGCAAACGCGGCAGAACGCGCATTTGCATGGGCCATGAAGTACGCAAATGGGGCCACGAGCAGCAGGCGAATAGCTGTTAGGAAATTAGCCATTGAAATTAATCGTTCACGGCGCGCTTCGACTCGTTATTCCTGCTCAACCGTGCTCAACCCTGCTCAACCAAGCCACTCTGGAGCGTTCATAAACGCTCGGATGGCAACGCTCGCGAGGCGTTCATTAAGGTGGAAAACCTGGCGCAGCACCAGCGGTTATTGCCCGCTATTATATTTTTAATTTCGGATGAAAATTCACCTGATTCTCTTCAGAGCAACCGCCGCAACTCGCACAGATCGGTAATGTGGTAGCGGGCGTTCTCAGAGTGCGGGACTCCCTCGCGCAGGATCTGCACGGTCGGGATTTCGAGGCTGTTTCCGGCCTTGATCTCCGAATCGGGATTGTCGCCGACGACCAACACCTCCTCAGGCGCGAGGTGATAGGTAGTCAAGATTTCTGAGAAGATGGCGCGCTTCCCAAGTCTGTTCGGGTCATCAATCGCGTCGATGTAGACGGCTGCAAAACGTGAAGCGATACCAAGCGCCCTGACCTTGCTCTCCTGCAGGCGACGGAATCCGGAGGAAACCAGGAAAAGCTTTGCGTCCAGGCGGGCTAGCTCTGCGAGATCGGGATAACCGTGCATCGGCTGCTGCACTTCTATTTGTTTGCCGGCAGCCCAACCGGCGGCGAGCATTTCGTTTGAGAACCCGTAGGTGTGTGCGACCCAATCCAACGGATGACGCCAGCATGCCTCGAACGCGGCTGCAAGTTGGTCGGAGCGTACGTGTCCTTTGTTGGCCTCGCGGATCGCTGCAAACATCGGTTCCAGGAGCTGGCGTCCGGGCTCATCGGCGGCGCTAAGGCAGTTGTCCAGGTCGAAGATGATCGCTTTAATCATGCGAAATAGCGCAGCTGCTGGTTCCGGCCGTCACGTTGTCAGGCCTTGAGTCTGAATGGGAGTTCCTTTCCTTCTGCCGCTTCAAGCTCCATTGGCGGCTTCGAAGTCTTCTAAACTTATATTGTGGTTAGCGTATTGCGGTTAGCGGCGAAAACTCGTCTTGCTATCCTGCATACTGCTGGGACAGGCTTTCATCCCACAAAGCGAATGCAAAACGTTGCGTTCCTCATCCACGCTTGAAGAATCTCAAGTAGAAAGCTGCGAATACCAGGACAATTCCTATGTTGACGATCAGCCGTTCCCAGAAGCGGTATCTGAAGAACAAAAAATCTACACCAAATATGACGGCTACCAACAGCAGTACGAAAGGCACTACGGTTGCCTGTCTTTGCATCTCAGTCCCCAGATCAAGCGAAGCTACTCTATTTCATACAAGTAACTTCATACAAATAACGAATGTGGAGCACAGTATCGCCGACATGGGATTCAATTATTTTCTTCGAGCCACGCGCGGTTGCAATTTGAGGAATGCACAACGCCATTTCCAATGTCCATGTGCTCTTTTTCGCCCATCCCTCTTACTATTGGAAGCTCAGGATGCGTGACGCCTTTTGGAGGCGGCGGTCTCCGCATCTTTTCCATTTGGCGAATGACGGAAGAGAAATCGGCGTCAGGATCTTCCTTGAACGCGGCGGAGTTCACTTCGCATGCGGCGGCGGTGGCAGGAAGCGCGAGTTTTGCTGAATCCGCAGCTTGCAGGATTAGACGAAAATCCTTGTTCATCAATCCAACGCCAAATTGCGGACTGTAATCGCCGTGGCCAGCTCGAGCCAACTTCCCGACATGGGCCGGCGCAACGACGGCCGTCTGCGACAAAACCTCAAGCAAGCGCGCGCGATCCAGGCCGGTTGCCTCGCCAATCGCAACTGCCTCCGCGATCGCCTGCATGCCAACGCCGAGGAGAGTGTTGACCACTAATTTCATGCTGGTTCCCGATCCGGACGGCCCCATCAGGAAATAGTGTGCCGCCAGTGCCCGGAAAATCGGCTCGGCAGACTGGAATACCTCGCCATCGCCGCCGGCGAGCAGCGTGACCGTGCCCATTTCGACTGCGGGTGTGCTGCCCGAGATCGCCACGTCCATCACCGGAACGCCGTGCTTGGCGCCCTCGGCATGCAGTTCGCGCGCGGTATCCGGCGAAATCGTACTCATCTCAAGGACTACGGTTTGTGGGCGTGTGGCGGCCAGGATTCCCTCGCGCGCCAGATAAACGCTGCGAACTGCGTTGTCGTCGGTTAAGCATGAGAGGAGCACATCCGCCGCCTCTGCTAACTCAGCCAGGCTGCCGGCCACCGATACGCCGGACGGCAAGAGCGCCTCCGCTTTGCTGCGGTTGCGATCGTAGACGGCTACTCTGTATGACTGATCCCGCAGACGTCGTGCCAGACGGCTTCCCATGGCACCCATGCCGATGAAACCCAGGCTCACCTGGTCTGCTGTACAAAGTCTCATGACATTTTCCTCATTGCCGGTTGGCAGGTAGATCTTCTCGCGCCCTCCAATTCCGTAGCGAGCAAATGGCTAACGCGAGCGTTGAAGCAGTTATGTAGACAGCGTCAAGTCCGCCATCTTACACCGCAAGAGGCAAATACTTACTTGCCCGTGGGGAAAGTGTGCAGATGCGACTTACGAGACTTCAATAGCAGCACCTGGCGAAGCCAGGTGCGCCGCAGAACTAGCGGACAAGGCTGTACGCGGTCAAGGAGCGGATGCGAGGACAGCACACGTGAAGCACTCGCCAGCATGTTTGGCAAGGATGGGATGAACGGTCAGGAGAAGCGTATGCCAGCGCGCGCGACCGGCGCCTCGGACGCGGCGATGAACGCCTTGTTTTGCGATGCGTCCGCCAGCTACCGTGAGGGCAAGATGGCTAGGTGTGATCGATCGAAGATCGCGCCGCTCTCTGCCTCGAGATCAGAAGATGCGGAGAACCGACGAGCGGCACGATCCGGTTTAGCTTTTCTTCGACACTTCCTTGTATATCACTTCAGTTAAAGTTGCGGCTGCCGGTGTGCCGTTGGCATTTGGTGGCGCCGGAGCTGTAGGCTCGCCGAGGGACATCTTAATCTCGTCAAGCGACTTGCCTTGCGCGACCATGGCCTTGATCTTGTTGTATTTGTCTTGAATGAGATCAAGCTTTTTCTGAACATCGGCCTTGGTCATCATGTCGCCGTGACCCGTCAAATAAGTATCCGCATTGAGGCCGAGTATACCTTTGGCATTTTCAATCCAGCCGGCAGCGGAACCGTTCTTTTCCATGTGAATCCCCGTGTCGGGACGATTGGTGACTAGCAGGTCGCCACCGAACACAATTTTCTCGTCAGGAAGATACACAACGGTATCGCCGCTCGTGTGTCCAGGCGCCCAATGGTACAGTCGGATGTGAACGCCATCGATCGTCAAATTATCCTTTTTGTTGTACGTCTTGGTGGGCAGGCGATCTTGGGGCGCGGGATTCCGGCTGCCCGCCGAAGCTTCCATCTCCTTCTTGCAGTTTTCCTGCGCGATGATTGTCAGTCCTGTCGGAAAAGCGGCGAGGCCGCTGACGTGATCGTTGTCGCTGTGCGTGATGATGGCGGTGTTCACCTTTTTCGGAGTGATTTTGGCGATTTCGGCGATTACCTCCTTTTCCGAATCCGCCGTGCTCTTCGTATCCACGACGATGACGCCGGTAGTGCCCACGATGACGCCGTCATTGGAACCGACACCGCCCTGGATCCAATAAACGTTATCCTTCACCTTCGTCACCTTGAGAGGCTGAGGCTGCTGCTGCGCCATAACCACCGTGCCAAAGAAGACGAACGATGCGAGTGTCGCCAGTGCCAGTTTTGTTGCTTTTTGCATGGTTTTCCTCCCGCTGAAACTTTCCTACGACGTAGCGGCGACCCTACCCAGGTGACCCAAGCCGCCGCTTTATTCGATCGACGGAGTATTGCTCATTCCCGTTTTGACGTCGGGACAGGAGATCTTACGCTCTTCATGGCCCTTCGAGTAAACGGAATCTGCCGTGCCTAATTTCGTGCCGTTCAACAAATCTGACTGCGAGTACCTACCGCTCCTAAACTGCTGCGCATTCAGACTTCGCCCAAAAAGTTCGGTGAGGGCCCTGTCGAGCCGCTGCAAGGACGACCCTGCGTCAACGGTCCGCTCACCGACGGCTCCTTCTCGCCCAGGCGACCACACACCGGAGGTCGGTCAGCGCTCCGGCACATAGCGTATCCTTGTGCGTCGGCCGCAGACGAATCGTTTCTGCGAGAGGGAGACGGCATGACGGGACCATTGACTGCAGAGCAAGCCCGGAAGATGCATGCCTATTGGTTGGCAGCAAATTACCTTTCTGTGGGGCAAATCTATCTGAAGAATAACCCGTTGCTGGAGCGCCCGCTAACTGCGGATGACATCAAGCCGCGGCTTCTGGGTCACTGGGGCACGACTGCCGGTCTGAATTTCATTTATACGCATTTGAACCGGCTGATCACCGAACAAAATCTGAATATGATGTACGTCATCGGTCCGGGACACGGCGGTCCGGGAATTGTCGCCCATACTTATCTCGAGGGTTCCTATTCGGAGATATATCCGCAGATTGAAGAAAACCGCGATGGCCTGAAACGTCTCTTCCTGCAATTCTCATGGCCTTACGGCATCCCCAGCCATGTTGCACCGGAAACGCCTGGCTCCATTCACGAAGGAGGCGAGCTGGGATACTCGCTGCTTCATGCATACGGCGCCGCGTTCGACAATCCCAACCTGATCGTTGCCTGCATTGTTGGAGATGGGGAAGCAGAAACCGGAGCCTGCGCCACGAGTTGGCATTCCAACAAGTTTCTGAATCCGCGGACCGATGGCGCGGTGCTGCCAATCCTGCACCTGAACGGGTACAAGATTGCTAATCCCACGGTTCTCGCGCGCATTTCCCAGGACGAACTGGAATCTTTGTTTCGCGGGTATGGCTACACACCGCATTTCCTCGAAGGCGATGATCCCATTGCGATGCACCAGAAAATGGCTGCCGCACTCGATATCATTCTTGCCGAGATTCGAGCGATACAAGCGCGCTCCCGCAAAGACGGGCCGCTCGAGCGGCCCCGCTGGCCAATACTGATCCTGCGGACGCCTAAGGGTTGGACCGGGCCAAAAATGGTGGATGGGAAACCCGTAGAGGGCACCTGGCGCGCGCATCAGGTTCCCGTGACAGAAGTGCGCGAGAACTCGGAGCATTTGAAAATCCTCGAGAGCTGGATGAAGAGCTACCATCCCGAGGAACTCTTCGATGCTGAGGGTACGTTGAAGGCTGATCTCGCGGCGCTCCCGCCAAAAGGGCAGCAGCGCATGGGCATGAATCCGCATGCCAATGGTGGCTTGCTGCTGGAGCCGTTGGAACTCCCACAGTTTCGCAGTTATGCCGTCGACGTAAAGACGCCCGGAAGCCCCGAAAGTGAAGCGACGCGGGTTCTTGGTTATTACCTGCGGGACGTCATGAAATTGAATTGCGACAAACGCAATTTCCGCGTTGTTGCACCGGATGAGACCGCCTCAAATCGCCTGGAGGCGCTGTACGAAGCCACAGGGAAAACCTGGGAAGCTGCCACCTTACCCACGGATGAATATCTTGCTGTAGACGGCCGCGTTATGGAAGTCCTGAGCGAGCACATGTGCGAAGGCTGGCTCGAGGGTTATCTGCTCACCGGAAGGCATGGTTGGTTCTCCTGCTACGAGGCGTTCATACACATTGTCGATTCCATGTTCAACCAGCACGCCAAATGGCTGAAGACCACGCGCAACATTCCCTGGCGTAAGCCCATCGCGTCACTCAATTATCTGCTTACGTCGCATGTGTGGCGGCAGGATCACAATGGCTTCTCCCATCAAGACCCTGGATTCATCGATCATGTCGCGAATAAAAAGGCGGATATCGTTCGCATTTACCTGCCCCCGGACACCAATACGCTGCTCTCGGTCGCCGATCACTGTTTGCGCAGCAGGCATTACGTCAATCTGATCATTGCCGGTAAGCAGCCCGCGCCTACCTGGCTGGACATGGGATCAGCGGTTCGCCATTGCACGGCGGGGCTGGGTATCTGGCAGTGGGCCAGCAATGATGACGGAAGTCCAGATGTGGTGATGGCCTGTGCCGGCGACGTTCCCACGCTCGAGACCCTTGCCGCTGTCTCGCTGCTGCGCGAGCATCTCCCCGACCTGCGCATTCGCGTCGTCAACGTAGTGGACCTCATGACCCTGCAACCCATTTCCGAGCACCCGCACGGATTAGCAGACGAAGATTTCGACGCACTGTTCACCACGGACAGGCCGGTCATCTTTGCATTTCACGGTTATCCAACGCTCATCCATCGGCTGACCTACCGCCGCCATAATCACGCCAATATTCATGTGCGCGGTTACATCGAGGAAGGTACGACGACTACGCCCTTCGATATGACCGTGCTGAACAGGCTCGACCGCTTCCAGTTGGCACTGGATGTTATCGAGCGAGTGCCCCGGCTGAAAGCGCTGGCCGATCGCGCGACTCAGCGGTTCACGGAGACGATGCAGCGCCATAAGCTTTACGTCACCGAACACGGTGAAGACTTGCCGGAGGTACGCAATTGGAAGTGGAACGGGTAATAGAAGTGGAACGCGTAGCTAGTAGCTAATTGTCAGAGAACGGTGGCATGGCGGATAAAACCATTCTCGCGCTCAACGGCGGCTCGTCTTCGTTAAAGTTCGGCCTCTTTGCCGCCCAGTCGGATGAGCTCACTGCGCTTTGTTCCGGTTCAGTGGAGGGCTTCGGCTCGGATTCAGCGCGCTTCTCGATTCGCGGGGCGCAGGGCGAATCTCTGCAAGATGAAAGCATGCTCATTCGCGATCGGCAGGAAGCGCTTCGCTGTGTCGTACAGGCGTTGGATCGCCTTCCATTCTCATCGCCAGCCGCTATCGGCCACCGGATCGTTCATGGCGGACCGAAGCTCTGGCAACACCAGCGAATTACGCCCGAGGTTCTCCACGAATTAGAAGCCGCGGAGCCATTCGCGCCTCTGCACCTGCCCGCTGCCGTCACGATGATCCGGCAGGCGCAGCAACATTTCGCCGGGATACCGGAATTCGCGTGTTTCGACACGGCATTCCACCGGACGCTTCCCGAATCAGCCTCGCGGTTCGCGCTGCCAGAAAAATTCTGGCAAGCCGGGGTGCGACGTTACGGATTTCATGGACTCTCGTGTGAATCCATTCTGCACGCGTTCAAGAACGACGTGCCTGAGCGTCTGATCGTCGCGCACCTGGGCAACGGCGCCAGCATCACGGCCGTTCTGAAAGGCTCGTCCGTCGATACCAGCATGGGACTTACCCCCACGGGGGGCATCGTCATGAGCACCCGTTCCGGTGATCTCGATCCGGGGGTCCTTCTGTACATTCTGAGGACCACCCACTGCACGCCAGAGGACCTGGAGAAATTACTCGACTCGGAATCGGGACTTCTGGGCATTTCAGGGATTTCGGGAGATATGCGGCAGTTGCATCAAGCACACGACGACTCGCGTGCGCAGCTCGCCATTGAGATCTTTTGCAGAACGGCAATAAAAGTCGTGGGCGCTTTCACCGCAATTCTGGGCGGATTGGATCTCCTTGTATTTACCGGAGGCATTGGCGAACACGACCCGGAAGTTCGAGGGCGAATCTGTAGCGGCCTGGGTGCGCTCGGGATGACGGTTGATCCGCAACAAAATCAGTCGAATTTGCAAACCATCAGTTCCGCTGATAGTCGCGTCCGAGTTTGCGTTCTAGAAAGTAAGGAAGACGAGCAAATCGCGCGCCACACCTGGCGTTTGTTCAAAGAATGGGAACTGACCCTGCACGCCCGCTGATGGAGTGAATGGAAGCAGCGCTTGGCAGCCGGACTGCCTTTCCCGATACGATATAATTCCGGACTCCACCGCGATCAGGTTCTACAGAGATTCACCCCGGCCAGCTACACGACTGCATTGATTGTTCGCCGCGAAAGACGCATATATCGTGTCCACATATGCAGCATTGTAGGCGCTTTCCGAGGAATGCGGCCCCTGAACAACGAAATTAAGGAGAGACAAAATGTCGATTTTAGCGTGGATCGTCCTAGGGCTAATCGCCGGGTTTATTGCCAGCAAGATTGTTAACAAGTCTGGGGAAGGGGTGTTTCTGGACATTCTCCTGGGCATCGTGGGAGCCGTGATTGGCGGATGGCTCTTCACGCGTTTCGGCGCCTCCGGTGTTAATGGCGTCAATCTGTACAGCATACTCGTAGCGGTAGTAGGCTCCGTCATCTTTCTGGTTGTCTACCACGCCATCCGCCGCACTGCTTAGCCGATCTACAATGAACATGCCCGATCGATGGCCCTGGTAGACGGCCATCGATCGCGAGCAATCAGATGCCACCTTCCGCCCGCGTTCATCATCGAGGTTTGTGGCTTGTCGCAGCTTTCAAATTATTTAAGGGCGTGGTCCTGCTCGCGGTAGGTATCGGGTTCATTAAATCCCTCCACCACGATGCTGCCGCGGCGCTTGAGCGCTGGGCAGACGTGTTTCGGATTGACACCGGCAACGCACATTTCCAGCGGCTGGTTGACTGGATTTCATTTCTGAACCACCGAAAGCTTAAGGAGTTGGGAGCCGGCACGTTCTTTTATTCAGCATTGATGCTGACCGAGGGCGTCGGTCTCTCGTTGCAAAGACAATGGGCCGAATATTTCTCCCTCATTGCCACCTGCGGATTTCTTCCTCTGGAGATCTACGAACTTATCAGGCGAGTGACGGTGGCGAAAGTAGGTGTGCTGATTGCGAATATCGCCGTCATCATCTACCTGGTCGTGGTGATCCAATCGTCACGCCGTGCCAGCACGTAGTTCCCCAGGAAAACCAAGGAGAATGCGCAGGTGGGACGCGCGGAGACATTTAAGCATTTTCCCCGCGGAACAAAACACGTCGCAAGTATCGATCTGAACTGTGCTTTACCGGATTGCGCTAACCATTTCCGACACCGAATTATCTGCAGGCATCAGGGTGCTCACAGCGCGTTCTAATTCGTGCGCACTCGCCGCGTCGACCGGATAATTGAGAATATCGATTTTATAGGTGAAGCGGTTGCTTGCTCCCGCTGCGTCAGCAAGGCCGTCTGCGACGCGATCGTGAACGGCCCGTGCGAACGCGACGTCCGTGCCTGGGAGCACGACGCCGAAGCACCCAGCCGCCAGAATGTAGATGGAATCCTGCTCGCGCAGTTTCCGTGAGATGACCTTGGCGGCATCACCAAGCAGGGGATTGTTCAATCCAACGTACCCGCCCTCTGGCAACATCACGGTAATAACCAATATCGAGAGCTTCTGCGTGGTGGCGACGCTGCGCCGGTATTCCATGGGCAAACGATCCTGGAACGATCCAAAATTGGGCATGGTTTTCAGCAATTCGGTGCTCGCTTGCTGCTGCGCTTCCGCGACCCGCAAGCGCTCATCGGCCATTTGGCCACGAAGCCTCCGGATCGTAGACTGGCGTTCCCAAAGATACCCTGCGAGCAGAAGGGACAGTGCACAGAACCCAAAAAAGGCGACGCGCAGAGTTTTGTCCGGCGCAGGCGTCTGGTGGGAAAACACCACGGGATACATCAGCAGCGCCGTGCCGAGGGCGAGGATGGCAATGGCTACGCATCCGAATAAGGTCAATTGCGATTCGCGACGCTCTAGGTCGCTCACGTGAAGCTTGTTTCCGGCTGGCATGTTCAGTCCTCTCGTTAGCAGTATAGAGAGTCCGCAGATCGCACGAGGCACCGTTTTCCTGGCGTTTTCGAAAAGCTAACTAGGTCCTGTTTCCTGCCGGCAAGTTCAGTCTGTAGCTCTCGTGAATAAGCGCTTGTCACAAACTCGTCACAAAGCTCGTCACAAAGAGGTTAGGGAACGCTTGCGAAGGCCCGCGAGCCGTACCCAGACGGACGCTTCAGGGCTTAATGCAGGCAGATAAATCCACTTGGCGCAAGACCGCGGCTGTGTTACGAAGTAAACGGATATACAGGTCGGAGGCGTGTATTGCGCGTGCTGGTAATTGAGGACGAGCGCAGATTGGCCGAGAATCTGGCGCGAGCTCTGCGCGAGGGGGCCGGGTACGCTGTGGATATCGCAGGCGATGGCGAGCAAGGGCTATATATGGCGGAATCTGGTGATTACGACCTGCTGGTACTTGATTTAATGCTGCCAAAGCTCGACGGACATGCGCTGCTGAACCGTTACCGCCAGAACGGCCACGCTACTCCGGTGTTAATCCTCACCGCACGTGACGAAAAGGAGTCGGTAGTTCGCTTGTTGAATGCCGGCGCGGACGATTACCTCGGTAAGCCATTTGATCTTGGAGAATTTTTGGCCCGGACGAAGTCCCTGGTGCGGCGGGGTAAGGGCCAGCGCTCACCGGTAATTACCATAGGCGATTTGCGTCTGGATACCATCGAGCGTACGGTGCGGCGCGGAAATCGAGAGATATCACTATCGCCGATGGAATACCGCGTCCTCGAATATCTAGCGCATCGCCCGCGTGCCGTGGTGTCGAAAACCGAACTTCTGGAGCATCTCTACGACTACAATTGGGAAAAATTCAGCAATGTCATCGAGGTTTATATCTCCGGGCTGCGGCGAAAAATTGACGATGAAGAACCTGTTAAGCTAATTCACACCATGCGGGGTCATGGATATGTTCTCCGGGGCGAGACTGCGCCCGTCACCGCCACGGTTCCCGGTACGGCTAAGGGGGCCCAGCCGGCGGCGGGGAATGCAAAACTTGCAGAGCTGAGTAAGAAACTGAGTAAACACTAAAGTGGACGCTTTCAAATATTTTACCAAGAAGCGGTTTTCGCTCACCGGCCGATTGATTGCGGTCGTAGTGGGCTGCCAACTGTTGCTGACGGCTGCGCTCACGTTGATGGCGGTGGTTTACGGGCGTTCGGAACTTCGAGGCGCATTTGACGCCGCCCTGGAAGGGCGTGCGACCAGCACATTAGCACTGGTTCGCTACGACGAAAATAATCCTCCCGGCTTACTGTTTGACTCCTCGCTGCTTCCCCCGTCACGCCGCTCGCGGCACCGGGATATTTTCGAGATTCGGGCTGCGGACGGCCACATTGTGGCGCAATCAGGCGGATTGAAGGTTGCGCCGATCAATACCGGCGGGGAGTCCGCAACCTATTCGGATATCAGCGTGGATGGCACCCCTTATCGCGCCGTGGTCCTGCGGAATGTGGCGGTTCTTGATGACGAACTGAGTGTAAAGGTGCCGATGCGGGTGACGGTGGTATACGCATCATCACTCGTGATGATACGCCGGCAATTGACGCGTCTGGCCTTTTACGTGGCCGGTACGAGTCTTCTAATGCTGCTGGGCGCCAGCGGACTCGCCGTGTGGGGCGTGCGCAGGGGCCTGGAACCATTACGTGAATTGGCCACGCAGGCGAGCGCCATCTCGGTGCACAACTGGAACTTCCGTCCTCCTCCGCCCGAAGCGATGGTTAGCGAGTTGGCGCCACTCGCGGGAGCTATTGGCACGGTTTTGGATCGGCTGAGGGATTCGTTCCGCCAGCAGCGTGACTTCACCAGTGATGCAGCACACGAATTGAAAACCTCAGTGGCGATCTTGAAATCGACGCTGCAGACCCTGACGCACCGCCCCCGCGCGGTGCACGAATACCGCGAAGGGCTCGAGATGTTGCTCGAGGATTGCGCCCGGCTCGAGGATCTGCTCGATCGAATGTTGCGTTTGGCGCGCATCGAACAGTGGGCCGAAAACGGCACTCCGCGAGAAATGGTGACGGCCGAGTTGTCCTCCACCTGCGAAGCCGCCATTCTGCGGATGAAACGCGTGGCCGACGGCCGCAACATCGCACTCGAGCTTATCAACCCTATGTCCATGCGGCTGCGAGCGGATCCCAAGGATTTGGAACTGATCTGGGTCAATCTGCTGGAAAATGCGGTTCAGTACGGTCCGGCAGGCTCGAAAGTGGCCATCCGCATTGAACGCAATGGTGATTTGGCGGCGAACGTGTCGGTTGAAGATTCGGGGCCTGGAGTAGAACCCAAAGAATTGCCTTACATTTTCGAGCGATTCCGCCGCGGTGATCCGTCGCGAGCCCGCGCAACGGGTGGGTTTGGCTTAGGACTGGCGATATGTAAGGCGTTGGTCGAGGCCTACGGCGGCCATATCGAGGCAATCAACCGCCCGGAGCGGGGAACTTCCATTCGCGTTCAGTTACCTGCGGAACCGATTTGAGCGCAAGAAACTGCACCCGGCCGCAATTCTTTAAGGATTTCTTAATCTGTTCACCAATAGACTCTTCGCGTTCATACGGGCGCTCGGGCCTGACGTGACCGCCACAAGCCACAAGGTTGATGTTGATGTTGGGGCGCATGAAGCCGGTCATTAGAATGCAGCCTCTGGAACAACTGTAATCCCGGTGTAATTCTGGCCGAGCAGTGCCAGAACGCCGTAATGAGGCTCAGGGGGGTAAATGAATTTTTCGTCCGTACGCGGCGAGGGAATGTCATCCCTTCGCGCGATTGTTATTCGGCTTACTTTGTGGGGCTGCTCCGCATGCGTGTTGTGCGGTTTGTTTGGCGCGCACGCTTACGCGCAAAATCCCCCGCAAACTGCCCCGCAAGCTCTCCCGCAAACACCCGCGCAAACTCCCGCCGCCGAAACTCCTCTTGAGCCCACCGTGCAAATTATACAGCCGTCTGCCAGCGAACAATCCGGCCCGGCGGTTACCATAACGTTGCAGGACGCGATTGATCGCGCACAAAAATACAGCGCGCAGTTTCGTGCAGCCAAAGCGGACGCGGAAGATGCCCGTGAAGACCGGGTACAGGCCAGAGCCGCTCTTTTGCCATCCCTAAGCACTCGCCTGGAATATCTGGGGACTGAGGGAGGCGGACTCCTGCAGACGGGAAGATTCGTCACCAATGACGGCGTGCATGTCTATCGGTTTTGGGGAGTGATCCATCAGGATTTATCGCCGACGACATACCTGGGCACCGGTTACCACCGGGCGCAGGCAGCGGAGGCCATCGCCAAAGCCAAGCTGGAGATCGCGCAGCGAGGGTTGAACGCGACGGTTACGAAAGACTATTATGCGCTGGTTGTCTCCCAGCGGAAGTATGCCACGGCCCAGTCCAGCCTGCAGCAGGCGCAGAATTTTCTGAATATCACTGAAGATACAGAGCGGGCCGGGCAGGGCGCGCATAGCGACGTTGTGAAAGCGCAGATTCAGTTCGAAACGCAAACGCAGGCTTTTGAGGAAGCGCGCCTGGCGATGGAAGAGGCGCGGTTGGGTCTGTCCGTTATTTTATTCCCGAGCTTCAGTGAGAATTTCACCGCCGTAGACGATCTGGATGCGCCCCGAGCGCTGCCGCCGTTCGATGACGTCAAGGCCATGGCCGCGCGCGGCAACCCCGATCTGCAGGTGGCCATGCAGAGCCAGCGCGCAGCGGATGTCGACGTGCGAGCTGCCCGGGGAGCGTTTTTGCCCACCGTTAGCATCGACCCGGTTTACGGCATTGAGGCGAACGCGTTTGCCATTCACAGCGGCGTGGCAGCCTTTGATGCCAGCAAATGCGCTCTTGGCGCCAGCGCCGCTGACGTTGCAACATGCAACCGCCAGAACAATCTAGGTTATTTCATTACAGCCACCCTGACCATGCCCGTATGGGATTGGGGCACATTACGAAGCAAGTTGCGTCAGGCGCAGTCCAAACAGGAACTGTCCCGGGTGGAATTGAGCCAAGCGCAGCGTGAATTGGTAAGCAATCTTATATGCCGCATACAATGAGGCGTTGGTAGCGCAAGCAGCAGTCGCCCGGCTCCGGCGCACGGCCGATCTTGCGGCGGAGAGCCTGCGTCTGGTAAACCTGCGGTACCAGGGAGGCGCATCTACCGTGCTCGAAGTTGTGGATGCGGAGAACACGCTGACGACTTCACGCAATGCTTATGATGATGCACAGGTCCGGTACCGCGTGGCCCTGGCACAACTTCAAACTGTTACTGGGACTTTCTGAAAAACGACATGAGGCGCGCACACCGTCATGAATAAAGACGAATCGTCATCATCTTATCAAACCATTTCGATTTGCCCGTCGCGCAGGCCGGATGCATCGGGGCGCCTGTTCCCACAAGGCCTTTATCGGCTTACCGCTGCTTGCGGGCCTGCTCCTGACCGGATGCGCCGCTAAGCAAGAGGCGGAGGTTGCGCCAACCGTGACCGTGCAGGTGGGCGCCGCGGAGAACGAGGCAATCCAGCGCAAGGTAATTGCCGATGCAACGCTCTACCCGGTGGACCAGGCGGCCATCGTTCCAAGAATCACCTCGCCCGTGAAAGAAGTTCTACGTCGAGCGCGGCAGCCGGGTTCACGAGGGCGAGGTGCTGGCCGAATTGGAAGACCGCGATTTGGCCGGCGCGGTGACGGAAAACCAGGGCGGCTATCTGCAGGCCCAAGCCACCTATGACACGCAGATCAAGAAATCACAACGAGATGTGGATCTAGCCAAACAGGAACTGGATCAACAGCAAAGACTCTACGAGAGTCGCGTGCAACTGTTTAAACAAGGTGCTGTGGCGCAAAAAGATGTTGAAGATGCCAAAGTGAGCTTGGCGCAGGCGCAGAATGCGTATGACTTGGCCCAGCAACAGTTGGACCTGAAACTTGCCGAGGGACAACTGACTGCGGCCAAGGGCAAGAATGAAAGTGCCCAAGCCCAGCTGAGCTACGCGAAAATCACCAGTCCTATCGATGGAGTGGTGACCGATCGGCCCGTTTATCCTGGAGAAATTGCCCCGAGCGGCTCCCCCATCCTTACGATCATGAACCTGTCTAAGGTTGTCGCGCGTGCCCATATCGCGCAGCAAGATGCCGTCACGTTGAAGCCCGGGGACCCCGCAACCATATCCGTTGCTGGTCAGCCACCCGATGTGAAAGGCAAAGTCACTCTCGTGAGCCCGGCACTGGACCCGAACAGCACGACGGTCGAGGTGTGGGTGGAGGCCCCGAATCCGGGAGGGCGGCTGAAGCCAGGCGTGGCCTCACGTGTCACGATCATCGGGCAAACCGTGCCCCATGCGATCGTAGCTCCCGCTGCGGCATTGCTGACTGATCCAAGCGGCGCAACATCGGTGATTGTACTGGACACTGACAACAAACCCCACAAACAAAAGGTCAAGGTGGGCATCCGCAGCGGCGATGATGTGCAGATTACCCAGGGCCTCAAGGGTGGTGAGCGCCTGGTGACTGTGGGAGCGTTTGAACTGAACAGTGAAGATGACCCTGTCCTCGCGAATACGAAAATACAGGTCCAGGCGCCGAAAATGCCGGACGAGGATGAGGACGATGAGGACCAATAATGCTCATCGGGATTAATACAAAAAAGGCTTCGTTCATTTTCTTCGCCGCGAGCGGGTTGCGGATATATCTCCAGCAGGAATATTCTCATGCAAAATAGGATTGCGAGCCCTACGCTGCCGCCTGACATCGGCACGCCCGAATCGAAAGAGCGGGCGTCACACTACTGGTTCGCGCGGCACTCGAAGTCCATCATTTTTCTGATCATTGTTCTGAGCGTCGTGGGTATTTACGAAGCACTTTCGATCCCCATTGCCGTTTTTCCTCAGACGAATTTCCCCCGGATCATCGTAGGCGTGGATAACGGCGTGATGCCCATTGACCAGATGGAGGTCACCATCACCCGGCCAATCGAGGAGGCGGTCAATAGCGTTCCGGGCCTGCAAGACGTCCGCTCGATCACCAGCCGCGGTTCCGCGGAAGTCGACTTGTCGTTCGACTGGAGCGTGGACATGGTGCTCACGCTGCAGCAGGTGAATTCCGCGATCGCACGCATGCAGGGAACGCTTCCATCCACAGCGCAGATTGACACCCATCGCCTCGATTTCGCGAGCTTCCCGATCCTGGGCTACAGCCTCACTTCGGATAAAGTCTCCGCAGGCACAACTGTGGGAACTCGCCACCTATAACCTCAAACCTATTCTGAACCGGCTGAATGGCGTGGCTACAGTACTGGTGCAAGGCGGGCAACAACCCGAATTTCGAGATTACGCCGGATCCCGCCAAGATGCTGCGTTCCAAGGTGGGTCTGCAGGATATTCTTGACGCCATCAACAAGACGAACCTTATTGATTCGCCGGGTCTGCTGAGCCGCAACCATCAGCTTTTTCTTGCGCTGGTAACGGCACAGGTGCAGACGCCGGAACAAATTGGCGACATTGTCATAAAAAGCGTGAACGACGTTCCGGTGCGCGTGCGGGATATCGGCGGTGTGTCCCCTTCATCCGCCCCGGTTTATACCGTGGTGACTGCAAACGGGAAACCCGCAGTGTTGATCAGCGTTAATCGTCAGCCCGACAGCAATACGGTTACGGTCGCAGACGAAGTCCACCAAGAAATTGAGACTCTGCGCCCGACACTTCCGGCGGGCGTCGAACTGAGCGTCTTCTACGATCAATCGAACATCGTTCGAGCCTCGATCGGCAGCGTGCGTGATGCCATCATCATTGGGCTTTTTCTCTCCGGAGTGATCATCTATCTATTTCTCCGGGACCTGGGAACCGCGCTCATGACCGGCCTGGTTGTCCCCGTGACGATTTGCGTGACGTTCGTCGCCATGAAGTTGATGGGGCAAAGCTTCAACATGATGACGCTCGGCGGACTGGCGGCGGCAGGCGGCCTGGTAATTGACGATGCGATCGTGGTGGTGGAGAACATTGTTTTACACCGGGATGGTGGAGAAGGTCCGCTTGAAGCCACCAGCAGCGCGCTCAAGGAACTTACGGTTCCGCTGATTGGTTCGACGCTTGACCCCGATTGTGGTTTTCCTGCCCCTGATTTCCATTACGGGCGTCACCGGAACTTTCTTTCGTGCGCTGGCAATGGCGATGAGTGTTTCCTTGCTGACCTCACTGGTGCTGGCTCTAGGGCTGGACCACCAACCTCGGCACATTCCTGATCCGGCGCCACAAAGGTTCGAGCGAACCGCGTGCCCACCAAGCGGCGATACTCCCGCATATCATTCAGAGACACTGGAGCGCGAAAACATCGAGCCTTCAAAAGTAGAACAGATGCGCCGCATGATGGCCGCCGAAGAGGCTTCATTGAGAGGGGGATGGTTCGAGCGTATTGTCAAATTTTATGAGCGCTGGCTGCGGCGTGCGCTTGAGCATCCGGTTTGGCTGGCGGGATTTTGCGCGATTCTGATTGTCGTTTCATATGTTTGTTACAACGCGCTGGGCAGTGATCTGCTGCCAGCCATGGACGAGGGCGGCTTCATCCTGGATTACGTCATGCCGCCAGGAAGCTCGCTTGCGGAAACAAACCGGGTGATCACTCACGTCGAAAATATTATCCGCGCCGTTCCCGAAGTGGAAAGCACTTCGCGTCGAACTGGTCTGCAATTGGGATTGGCGGCGGTCACCGAGGCCAATACCGGTGATATCGCGGTAAAGCTTAAAGACAAACGCAGCCGGGGAATCGACGAAGTGATCGCCGAAGTGCGCGGCAAAGTGAAAACGCAAGAGCCGGCATTGGATGTCGATTTTACCCAAGTGCTGCAGGACATGATCGGAGACCTGACAGGAGCCCCCCAGCCGGTCGTTGTGAAGTTGTTCTCGCCCGATCCGGACGTGCTGGGCACTTGGGCGCCGCGCGTGGCGGATGCACTCGGCAGAATCTACGTCAACAACAAGAAGCCTGTGGTGGATATCGAGGACGGGATCGAAAATTCCACAAGCGGCCCGGCAGTCGTCTTCACCGTTAACCCGCAAGCTGCGGCCAGCGCGGGGTTCACCACCGATCAGTTGACGCTGGCAGCTTCCGCGATTGTTGACGGAGAGCCGGCCACCACTCCGGTGATTGTCAACGATCGTCCCTATGTTGTGCGGGTGCGATTTCCGCAGACGGCCCGAGCCTCGCTCGATGCGATGAGCAATACCATGCTGGTGAATCCAACCGGCGGAACGGCGACCCTCGGCTCGCTCGCGGCGGTTACCGAGGTGCCCGGGCAAACGGAAATTTTGCGCGAAAACCTGCAGCGCGATGTGGAAGTAACCGCGCGTCTGGAAGGGCTCGATCTCGGCACGGGTGTTGCCGCCGTTCAGAAAGCGATCAATGATCTGAAAATCCCGCCCGCCATTCGCGTGGAATACGGCGGCACTTTCAAGGAACAGCAGAAATCGTTTCACGACCTTATCGTCGTATTATTGCTGGCGCTGGTGCTGATTTTCCTCGTGCTCTTATTTGAATTCCGCACGTTTTCCGCGCCCATTGCGATTCTTTCCTCGGCGGTGCTTTCGACCTCCGGTGTGTTTCTGGCACTGTCTCCTCACGCATACGACCTTCAATGTGTCGTCGTTCATGGGATTGATCATGGTCGTGGGCATCGTCGCAAAAAACGGCATTCTCTTGCTGGATGCGAACCACAAGTTTCGAAGCGTAGGATATGAGGCCGAGGAGGCGCTGGTCCAGGCTGGGCGTCGCCGTCTTCGCCCCATTGTTATGACCGCCATGGCCGCTGTCGCGGGAATGATTCCGCTGTCGTTGGCCTGGGGAGCGGGCTCGCAAATGCTGCAGCCTCTGGCAATTGCGGTTATCGGCGGCATTTTGATCTCGATGGTGCTGTCGTTGATCATTACGCCAGCCATGCAGTTCTATTTAACGCGTGACCGCCGGCCGCTGACAGATGTGGAATAGGCCACCGGCACAACGCGCTGGAGCCCACGCGGGCTTAGCAAGTCTCGGCCAGATGTCATCCGACCCAGTAGAGAGCATGCCCGGTCGAGAGCATATAAAGTTCCCGTTAGATGTCTAAGAAAAACAAGTCCGTCAGGAGGATAGTCATTTATGTCACGAAGATGGTTGTTAGGATTGCTTTGCTGGGCTTGCGTTCTCACCTCGTCTCTGTTTTTCTTTCCACCACAACGCTACGCCGCTCCGCAGGGTGGCGGCTTATCACATTGTGCGAAGAATTCCCGTGGGCGGCGCAGGTAACTGGGATTACCTCCGGGTGGATCCCGACGCACATCGGTTGTATGTTGCGCGCGGCACGCATGTCATGATCGTCGACGAAGTTTCCGGCAAAGTCCTGGGCGACATTCCGGATACCAAGGGCGTCCACGGCGTCGCGATAGCGACCGATTTGAACAAGGGTTTTACCAGCAACGGCGGCGATGGCACGGTCACCGTCTTTGATCTGAAGTCGCTTAAAACCACCGACGTAATCAAGGGCGTCGGCGAGAACCCGGATTCGATCATTTACGATCCCCAGAGCAAGCGCGTGTTTACCTTCAATGGCCGCAGCAATAATGCAACCGCCATAGACGCGAACACAGATAAAGTGGTCGGAAACGTCGCGCTCGATGGAAAGCCCGAAGAACCGGGACTCGATGGTAAGGGCAACATGTTCGTTAACCTCGAGGATAAGAGCTCGATGCTCGAGTTTGATACCAAGACCCTCGCGATGAAGGGCACATGGCCGCTGGCTCCCTGTGAAGGTCCTTCGGCGATGGCTGTCGACACTGCGCATCGGCGCCTGTTCGCCGCTTGCGACAAAGTCATGGTCGTCATTAATGCCGACAACGGCAAAGTGGTAGCCTCGCCTCCGATTGGCGGCGATCCGGACGGCAACGGATACGATCCCTCGACGGGCATGCTATTCGCTGCCTGCCGTGAAGGTCTGCTCTCCGTCATCCACCAGGATTCGCCCGACAAATATAGCGTGGTCGGAAATGTCATGACGCAATTTGGCGCGCGCACCATGACGCTGGACCCGAAGACCCATCATGTCTTTACGGAGACCGCTGACTTCAAGGCGGCGGGAGCTCCGACGGCGGAGAACCCTCGCCCGCGGCCAACTCCCATTGAAGGGTCGTTTGTAATTCTTGAATTGGCCCCTTGATGGTTGAATAGCTTGATCGCCGAGTAGACAGTCTGTTCGCTGAGCGTTCCGTTCCACTGCTGTAGATGCCGACTTTAAAGGCCTGCGCTGTAGCAGCGGAACGGACGTTATCAGCGATGCCGGCAAATGAATGCGGCGAAGTCACAAATGCCGCTAATAAAATTGCCGTGTATTTCGCTGCAACCTGCCAGATGTCGGTCTCGCCCTCGCATTGTACGATTCTCCGCATTGTGACAATCTCCTCCAGAATCCGCTTGCACCCTTGGGAGGTGCTGCGTAAGATACCGAACATCTGAGGCCAACGGATGCCCAAGGAAAAACCTAAAGTTAATATCGGCCAGGTGATACGAAGCTATCGGGGCGAGCGTGGCCTGTCACAAGGCGACATCGAACGACGCACAGGTTTACTGCGTTGTTACCTCTCTCGCGTGGAAAACGGCCACACCGTGCCTTCGCTCGAAACGCTGGCGAAGATCGCCGAGGCGATGGAGATCAGCCTGGCCGATTTCTTCCCCGGCACGGAAACCATGCGGGATCGCGATACGCAGAAGATGCTGGGTGAGTTGTCGGAAGACGAAATCCGGTTTTTATCGGAGATTAAACGTTATAGCACAAGCCTTTCAGATGGCGACAAGCGCCTCGTGCTCGCGATGATCCGGAAAATGGCGAGCATCATTCCCCCTCCGCCCCGCAAGCCGGTGGTGCGCCGGGCATTCTAGCGGAATTTGTTGCGCTCGTGCCTGCCCTGCGGCTTGCGTTCCCGCTCAGCGGCTTTCGACTGTAACGCCTGTCATTTCTCTAATTCGGTCGAAGCTACCCCGGAAGACGTCTCTTCTTTCCTCGGTCCGCCTGCGGCAATACGAAAAAATCTTGTCAGATCCACCACCGCATGAATGATCCGGCCACGGCCAATTAAAGTTTCGCCCGAACTCGCCGCGACATCGAAGACCAAAAACCTGCCATCGACTTCCACCAATCGCGCCGTGGCCTTCACATGCGCGCCTAGGGGCACCGCCTTTAAATGATCCACTTCGACATGCGTGCCAACACTGAGCGTGTCGGCAGGAAGCGCGGCCGCAATTGCTTCGGCGCACGCGCCTTCCATCATGCCAATCATTGCCGGGGTCGAAAAAATTGCCGGTAAGTCCGCCTGATAATAAGCCCTCGTCCATTCCTGGAGCACGTCAGCCTCAAAACTCCCTTCAAGGCCGGGTACGAGAGAGTGGCCGGCCGCTGAATCTGTCGAGTTCGGCTGGCGTGTTGCAGGTTTCAGGACCGAATCCGGTTGCGGCAGAATTGGCTTTTTGGCTGGCGCTTTCTTGGTCATGAGTGGCTAAGCGCCGCCGCTGGTCTGCCGCGAAAGGGCATTGGGCCGCAGCAGACTCGCCAGTACCTCGCTTAGGGTCATACCGAATTGCGTCCAGAGACGCCGCTTCAGGCTCGAATAGTCCTGCGCTCCGCTGAAAAGATCGGCCATGAGCGTGCGAAACGTCGAGCTGTGGCCGATGAATTGGATCATTCGGGTGGTGACTGAGGCGCCAAGAAAACTGCCGCGGTAAACCTGCCGCGCCACGCGCGTAGCAAACTCCAGGTCGCGGGAGAAATCGGCGCGAACCCGGGCCGGGTATTCCGCCACTGCCCCGTCGAGAAAAGCTTCGGCCAGCAACTCGCCCGACCTCATCGCGTAATAGAGCCCTTCGCCCGTGATGGGATCCACCAACGCCGCCGCGTCGCCTGCAAGCGCCCAGTTACTACCTGCGATGCGACGGTCCTGCAGTGTCTGGATCTGCGGAGACGGCAAAACGTGACTATAAAACTGCGCACCCGCAGTCGAGATGCGCTCGGCGTCCAGAAATCGGTGCAGGGAAGCACGTAACTGCTGGCTGGTATGGCGCGCCATGCTTCCACAGATGCCCACAGAAAGATGATCGGAACGGGGGAACGACCAGATGTAGCCTTCGAAACGAGGCAAAAACTTTACCTGAATGGTATCAGCGCAAGAGGGCACGAAGTAACCCAAAGTCATCTCAAGTTCGCCACGTTCAAGTGGTGCGGTACCGGGAAGCAGTGCATTGCGAGCCCCGGTGGCGATCACAGCAAAGTCTGCCTCGCACGCGTTTCCCCCTGCAAGCAGCCGAACGCGCCGGCCGTCTGCATCTATTTGAGTGACGCGCGCAGCCACGACTTTGCAACCGGCTGCGGCGGCACGATCGAGCAGCAGCCCGTTCAGTACAGTCCGCGAATAAATGATGATCGGGTGGTCCAGGTTCAGGCGCGCTCGATGAGCTGCGCTGGAGATGAGGTCAACCGTAAACACCAATTTCTTGGGGTGTGGTCCGTGAAGAAGGAATGGATACGCAATTGCGGCTTTGTGGGTCAGCCCGCCGCCGCAAGGCTTCTCCCACGCGAGACGCTCATCATAAATCGTCACCTCGCAGCCTTCGCGAGCCAGACGCTCACCGCACGTCGAGCCGGACGGCCCGCCGCCGACGATTGCTATTTGGCGCATGCCCATGTATCCCGTGCTGATCCGATTTCGCTTACTAATTTCGCCAGTCCGCAGCGATCTCGTCGCTTTACGGCCATACTCGTCACTTGATGACCATGACTATAAGATACGGCGAATTTGTGAACTGCGCGATGAAACTGCCGGGAGTATAGCATCAAAAAAGGCGCACCCCACTGGCGGTGTCGCCTGATTGATACCTTTGGGAGCCACAACGAAGGCCGCATGGTAAACTTTTAGACGGGCAAATATCTGGCGAAGCAACGAGCATTGGTCGAAACCATCTGGTTCGGCCCGAGCCGGTTAGCCGTACATACAAACAAATTGGGACGCCTAGTTTCGCAAGAAGAACTACTTCAGGCTGCGGGCCCTCAAATCCGCAGTTCGCGCCGCGTTGTGTTTACGAATGGCTGTTTTGATTTGCTGCATCCCGGACACATCCGTTCGCTCGAAAGCGGACGTTCGCTCGGTGATTTACTCGTGGTCGGAATTAACAGCGACAGTAGTGTGCGTGAGCTGAAAGGACCTGGACGTCCAGTCACCGGTGAACGGGAACGCGGCGAAATCCTGGCCGCACTGGCCGCCGTCGATTTCGTCGTGATCTTTCACGAGAGCACCCCGCGAGAGTTGATTGCCGCTCTGCTTCCGGATGTGCTGTTCAAGGGTAACGATTGGGCCGTGACCGAAGTAATTGGCCGCGAGGAAGTGGAGGCGGCTGGCGGGAAAGTCGTATCCATTCCGCTCGAGAGCGGTTACTCCACGACACGCATTCTCCAAAAAATTCAGGCTACGGCTTCAGAGAGTCCCATGCCGGACACTTCCATGCCGGTTCCATCCAGAACCAAGTCAAATACGTCGCCATCAGCGGCACCAGAATTGCCGGCCTCCGATACGATTCGCCGGTCCTCGCACTAATGCTGCTGCCTTCCGTTACAGAGTTGCTGGCTCGTGTGGCTCATCATCCCGCTGTTGACGAGACACTCGAGTCCTTGCGCCGCGGATCGCCGGCGGAAACTCTCGCCGGCATTATTGATCCCGCGAAAGCACTTTTAGCAGCGGTGGCGGCGATTGAATTACGACGACCTGTTCTGTATCTGTGCGACAGCGAGCGTCGTGCGTCGGCCGCGGTAGAGCCCTTGCAATTTTATATTCGCGCATTGGGTGGTAGTACCACGGTGGTTTCACTGCCGGCTCTTGATGCGCTGCCGGGCCGTGGCGCCGGCCCGCATCCCGGCATTCTGCAAACGCGTGCGGCGGCGCTTTGGCGATTGTCGAGCGGCCAGGCTTCCGTGATGGCCGCACCGGTTGCGGCCACGCTTCTGACTTTTGCCAGCCCCGATTTTTATGGAGGCCTCTCGCAATCCCTCGAGCGCCACCAGGAAATCTCACTTGACGAGGTACTTACACACCTGGCCCGGGCTGGCTACACACGTGCCGAATTGGTCGAGGTCCCCGGCCAGTTTGCGGCCCGCGGAGGCATTCTCGACATTTTTCCTCCCGAGGCGCCGCGGCCCGTGCGTGTGGAGTTATTTGGCGATACCGTCGAGTCGGTGCGCGAGTTTGATCCTGAAACGCAGCGCTCCATCGGCCCTGTGAACCGCATCGCGCTGCCCCCGCTCACCGAGTTTCCCCTTGATGCGATCTCCGACGGACCCTCCGCCTCGCATGTTCCTGACGATGGCCGCCACGGCTCCGGGGCAGTAGATGATCTGGAAGCAGATCGGTTTGCGGAGCGGGTTCGTAATCACGGCGGCAACGGAGTCGGCCAGAGCCAGTACACCGCTAACGCTAGCATGACGCTCTTCGCGTTACGAGACGAGATGCTCGTAATGCTCGATGAACCGCAAGCGATTGAGCGCGCCGTGGCGGAATATCGTAGTCGCTTGCAGGAAAACGCGAGCACGCAGCGCAATCATGAGCCTGATGAACCTGATGAGCCTGACGAGCCTGACGAGCCTGATGAACGGCCGGCCGGCCCTGCAGAGGGAACATCGGGACCGGCTATCGTTCCCGAAGAGCAGTGGCAGATCGCGCTCAACAAGTGCCAGCGCCTCGCGCTCGAGCAGTTGCCGCTCCTGGTGGACGAGCAGGAGCCGAGGACGCTTCGCATCCAACCCACCACTCGCTATCACGGTCAGGTACCCGCATTTCTGGCCGAGGCGCGCGGGCGCATCGCTGCGGGCGAGCAAGTTTTGATCGCGGCGGCCAGCACGGGTGAACTGGAGCGCCTGACAGATCTATGCCGCGAGTATGAGGCTCCTTACAGCCTGGGAGAACTCGATGCCACGGTCGCTGGTGCCAGGCTGGTGGAAGATACAACCTCCGGCAGTGCACCGTCACTCGTCCTCGTGCGCGCTCCGTTACCTGACGGCTTCATCATTCCAGATTTGCACCTCGCGGTGTACGGCACGGACGATCTTTTTGAGACTCTTGCGACATCGGCGCGGCCTCGGCAGCGGCCCAAGACGGCGGGATTTTTCAGCGACTTTTCCGAACTCAAGCCGGTCGATTACATCGTGCACCTCGACCACGGAATCGGGCAATTCGAGGGCCTGCAGACTCTCGAAAGCGACGGCCGGCGCGCGGAATTCATGCGGCTGCAGTATGCCGATGACGCTCGGCTGTACGTTCCGCTCGAGCGCATGGATCTGGTGCAGGCCTATCAATCGCTCGAGGGCGCGAAGCCGCAGCTCGACCGGCTGGGCGGCACGGCATGGACCGCGCGCAAGTCGCGAGTCAAAAAGTCGCTCACCGATCTGGCGGATAAATTGCTGGAGCTGTATGCAGAACGAAAATCGGCGACCGGTTTTGCGTTTTCACCGGACACGCCGTGGCAGCGGGAATTCGAAGATGCATTTGAATTCGTGGAAACGCCCGACCAAATGACGGCGATTGACGATATGAAACGCGACATGGAGCGCCCGGCGCCCATGGATCGCCTGATCTGCGGCGACGTCGGCTACGGCAAGACGGAAGTAGCCATGCGAGCCGCGTTCAAAGCGATTTCAAACAACAAGCAGGTCGCGGTGCTGGCGCCCACGACGGTGCTGGCTTTTCAGCATTACGAAACTTTCCGGCGGCGCATGGCGGCGTTTCCGGTGACGGTGCGATATGGTGAGCCGCTTTCGCAGCGCCGCGGAGCAGAAAAAAACGCTGGCCGAGGTGGAGAAGGGGAAAGTGGATATCCTGATCGGAACCCATCGCTGCTCTCAAAGGACGTCAAGTTTCACGATCTGGGCTTGCTGGTGGTGGATGAAGAGCAGCGCTTTGGCGTGGCACATAAAGAACGGCTGAAGGAAATGAGCCGCAACGTGGATGTGCTGACGATGACCGCTACGCCCATCCCGCGCACGCTGAACATGTCTCTGGTGGGCCTGCGCGACATGTCGGTAATCGAAACCCCTCCCAAGGACCGCCTGGCGATCCAGACCGTAGTCGCGCCATTTTCCGAAGCTCTGGTGCGGCGCGCCATTGCCGAAGAAATCGAACGCGGCGGGCAGGTTTTCTTCATACACAACCGCGTCGAATCCATCTATTCGGTGGCCAACCTGGTGCAGAAGCTGGTTCCCAAAGCGCGCGTTGTGGTGGGCCACGGCCAAATGAGCGAACACGAACTGGAAAAGGTCATGCTGAAATTCGTCCGCGACGAGGCGGATGTTCTCGTCTCCACGACCATCGTAGAAAATGGACTCGATATCCCGCGCGCCAATACCATCCTCATCAATCGAGCCGATCGCTTTGGACTTTCCGAGCTATACCAACTTCGCGGACGCGTGGGCCGCTCGAATCAGCGCGCCTACGCCTATTTGCTGGTGCCACCCGATGTGGAGATTACGCCTCTGGCCCGGCGCCGGCTTGGCGGCGTTGCGGGAATTCAGCGATCTTGGCGCCGGTTTCCGCATCGCCGCGCTAGATCTGGAACTGCGCGGAGCCGGCAACCTGCTTGGCCGCGAACAGCACGGGCACATCAGCGCCATTGGCTTCGATCTTTATTGCCAGATGCTGGAGCGCGCGGTCGCCAATAAGAAAGGCGAAGCGCCTGCGTCGGAACTGCGCACGACGCTCAACCTCGGGCTCGACATCCGCATCCCTCCGGAATATATCCCGAGCGAAAATATTCGCTTGCGGACGTATAAAAGAATTGCCGGAATCACGAGCGACGAGGAGCGCGAGCTGTTCGGCGCGAACTTGCGGACCGCTTCGGGCCCCCGCCTCCGGCCGTTTCGAACTTGCTTGCTTACGCCGTACTCAAATCGCTTTGCGAACGATTGCAGATTTCTTCGGTCGAGCGGCGCGGGGCGGAGGTCGCCCTGAAGTTTCACTCCACCACGCCGGTACGCCCGGAACATCTGGTGCAGCCTCGTGCGCAAGCGGAAAGGCATGCGGCTGGACCCGAGCGGCGTTTTAACCGTAACACTCGACGGCGGCGTTGCCACCATAGCGGACGCACTGCGAATGGTATTGCTTCCGCTGGAAGCCGGGCGCTAGAATGCGAGAGAATGAATCGTAAAAGGGGAGAGACGGATGGGTAAGGGAATTGCTTTGTGGTGCGTGCTTTTACTGTTGCCGGTGTGCTGCGGTGGCACAGGATAAAGGCACCGTGCTCGAAGAAGTGGTCGCTCGCGTCAACAACGACGCCATTACTCGAGGCGATATCGAGCACGCCGAAATCGCAATTGGCCGACGACGTTCGGCACGACTGTCCCACCTGCACTGCCGATCAGATCGCTGAAAAAGTAGCGGCGCAGGAGAAAAATCTCTTACGCGATTTAATCGACAACTCTCTGCTGGTCCAACGCGCGAAAGATATGGATATAAACGTGGACACGCAGGTGATCAAGCGCCTGGACGAAATTCGCATCGATAACAAGATTGCCTCGATGGAAGATCTCGAACACCAGGTCACCCAAACGGGAGTGGATTTCGAGGATTTTAAGAACAATATCCGCAATCAACTCCTGCAGCAGGAGGTGATCCGCCGCGAAGTCGGATCGAAGATCATCCTCGACCATGCGGAAATCTTGAAATATTACGAGGACCACAAGCAGGAATTCGTGCGGCCGGAGCAGGTCGTGCTTGCGCGAAATTTTCGTGAGCACCGACGGCAAGACTCCCGAGGAAATTCCCGCGCTACGGAAAAAGGCGGAAGGCTTGCTGCAGCGCGTCAAGAATCGGAGAGGATTTTGGCGAGCTGGCCAAGCGTTTTTCCGACGGCAGCACCGCCAAGCAGGGCGGCGACCTGGGAACGTTTGAGCGTGGCCAACTCGCGGCCGAATCTTGCAGGATACCGTATTCAAGATGAACCGCAACGACGTTACCGACGTCCTGAACACGTAAGACGGGATTTCTGATTTTGCAGGTAGCTGCAGAATTATCCCGCCGGACAGCAAACCGAAGACAAGGTGGAAAACGAAATCGAAAACAAGCTGTACGAGCAAAAGATCCAGCCCGCGATGCGGCAATATCTTCAGACGCTGCGCGCCGATAGCTATGTGGAAGTAAAGAACGGCTATGTGGATACCGCGGCGGTTTCCGGGTCCACCATTGATGAGGTTCCCGCCACGCCTGACGATAGTGAAAAGAAAAAGGGCAGCGGTCCTTCCAATAAGAAAAAGAATGGGGTATGAAGCCAGCCTACGTCGCTGATTTCGCTCCCGATACCGCCGTCACCACTTTCCTTCTCGTAGGCGAAAAAGAGCTGCGCGCAACCCGCGAAGGCAAACCATTTCTACGCCTGGAACTGAGTGATCGCACGGGCACCATCGAGGCGCGCATCTGGGAAAATGTTGAATACGTACTATCCGCATTCGAGCGCGATGATATTGTGAAGCTGCAGGCGCGTGTGGAAAGTTACCGTAATAAAACCCAGCTTGCGATCGATAAGATTCGCCGCGCCGATCCGAAAGAGATCGATCTTGCCGACTATTTCCCGCACACCTCCGAGGATGTGGAACAGCTTTACTTGCGTTTGTGTGCGCACGCGGCGTCCGTCACTACCGTGTGGCTGAATCGTTTACTGACCAGCGTGATTGCCGACCCGGCCATCGTGCCGCGCCTCAAACGCGCCCCCGCCGCCAAAATGATGCATCATGCTTTTCTGGGCGGGCTGCTCGAACACATGGTGAGCTTGTGTGATCTGTGCCGTGTCGTGGCGGGCCATTACCGCGAACTGGATGCGGATCTGCTGATTACCGGCGCGATTCTGCACGATATCGGGAAGCTCGACGAGCTTTGCTACGAACGCGCCATCAGTTATACGACCGAGGGCCAATTGCTCGGCCACATCATCCTGGAACTCGAGCAGGTCACCAAGAAAATGGACTCGATCGAGGGCTTCCCGCCAGATCTCAAGATGCTGATTAAACATCTTTTGATCAGCCATCACGGCCAATACGAATTTGGCTCGCCGAAGTTGCCTATGTTTCGCGAAGCACTGGTGTTGCATTATCTCGATGATCTCGACTCGAAAATGGCCGCGGCCCGCGCCGTGCTTGGGGTGCCAGGTGGCGACAAGGAGTGGACCGGTTATAGCTCAGCGCTTAACCGCCGCTTATTGCGGCTTGACCTCTTCCGGCCGCAAGAAACTGTGCCTGTCGTGCCGGTCTCCTCGCCGTGTGTGCCGTCACAACCAGACCTGCCTCTGGATTCTGCATCCGCAGCCGACCCGAAAGAGACGCCACCTGCGGAGGCTGGAGCGGCCAGTGAAGCCGCCGACAAAGCGGCCAATGAAGCCGCGAATGAAGTCGCCGATAAAGATGCTTACCAGCCGTGATTACGGTGAATACCGCGCTGTCGCCTCTCGGCAGTTGGCCCTGGACCTGACATCACTGGCACTTGATGCTATGAACGTCTTGTGTTGGTGACGAGAGAACCATCTCCGGAGAATACCGTGCCTGCAGCATTTACAATTCGCGACGTGCGCATTGCGCCCGCTACCGTACTTGCGCCCATGGCCGGCGTCACTGACACCATCTTTCGCCGGATGATCCGCGCACTCGGCGGTTGCGGATTGATCATGACGGAATTTACGAGCGCAGAGGGCGTCACCCGGAGCGCCGCCCGGACCATGCATTACCTCTCGTTCCATCCTGACGAGCACCCCATTACCGCGCAGCTTTTTGGCGCGGATGCGCGCACGCTCGCTGCCGCCGCAGCTTTGGTGGAAGATCTGGACTTTGACATTGTGGATATCAACTTGGGCTGCCCGGCGAAGAAAGTAGTGAAGTGCGGCGGCTCAGGACTGTTGCGCGATCTCCACGAGCTCGAGCGTATTCTCCGCGACGTGCGGGCTGCAGTGCGCATTCCGCTGACGATCAAGATACGCTCCGGCTGGGACGAAAATAGCATAGTGGCGGTAGAAGTGGCACGCCTGGCCGAATCGGTGGGAGTGGAAGCTATCGCCGTGCACCCGCGAACGCGCAAGCAGGGTTATGAGGGCGCGGCCGACTGGAAGGTGATCTGCTCGGTGAAACAATCCGTTTCAATGCCCGTGATCGGCAACGGCGATATTCGCACTCCTGCGGATGCCGCGCGCATGATTCGTGAAACCGGGTGCGACGCCGTGATGATCGGGCGCGGTGCTTCGTCAAATCCCTGGATTTTCCGGCAGATGGAACAGTTCGCGATACATGGGCAGTATGACGAACCCACCGAAGCCGATCGCTATCGCCTGCTTTCAGCTTACTTCCGGCATTTGACCGACGCGGGCCTTCCGGATGCAATCGGCAAAATGAAGCAGTTTGCCTCGCTCTTTACTCATGGCGTGCGCAATGGCGCGGAATTGCGGCGGCAGGTACATACCGGGCGTACGGCACAAGAAGTCCTGGATCGCGTCGATGCTTTCTTCGCGCCCGGCATCGGGCAGACCGGCTCGACCGAGCACAGTGACCTTCCCGCTGCATCGAGAGAAATAGGTCTGAGTCGCGTCAGCCTGCAGTAAGTGCCCTATCGGGCATCCTGCAACGCCGCTGCGCGTGATACACCCGACCGCGGGCGGCCCATTCGCTGCTTGCGATGCTTGGACCGACTGGGGCTTTCCTCAGCCTCAGCCGTGTCGCGACGCTCCCTGCAAATCCTGCGAATACTCGCCGCCGCGGCTACCGATCCGATAAGAGTTGTTTGTACGCTTCCCGTTTGCTGAGTCCGCGTTCCCGGGCCGCAAGCTTGAGCGCGGCTTTGCGATCCACGCTCTGTTCCCGAATGATTTGCTCGACGCGCGCGTGAAGGGGCTGTGTGCTAACGGCTCGCCCAGCTTCATCAGGACTAGCTGCGCCGATAAGCAGTGTAATTTCGCCCCTGGCAGGTTCTTGACTGTTGCGCAATAGCAGTTCGGCGAGGTCACCTCGCAGGAACTCTTCGTGTATTTTCGTCAATTCTCGCGCGATTACGGCGGGCCTGCGGCCCAGCAGGTCAAGCGCGTCGGTAAGCGTTGCAGCCAGGCGGTGCGGCGCCTCATAAATGACCAGGGCGCGCGGTTCTAGAGCCAGGCGTTCAAGGGCTTTGCGCCGCTCCCCTGTTCTGGACGGCAGAAATCCCACGAATAGAAATTCATCAGTCGGCAAACCCGATCCAACCAGGGCGGCGATGAGCGCGGACGCTCCCGGGATGGGCACGACCCGAACGCGATGCCGCAGGCACAGCGACACGAGACGATTGCCGGGATCCGATACGCCTGGCGTCCCCGCATCGGTCACGAGCGCGATGCGCGCTCCTTCTTCCATGCGCAGGACCAGTTCGGCCGAGCGGGTGACCTCGTTATGTTCGTGGTAACTGATCGTCGGTTTCTGGATGGAATAATGATTGAGAAGTTTTGCCGTGTGCCGGGTGTCCTCGCATGCAATTAAATCCACCTCTCCCAAAATGCGCAGGGCCCGCACGGTAATATCTTCAAGATTACCGATGGGGGTGGCGACCACGTAGAGACAACCGCCAGGGCTGGCGGGGTGTTGCGCGGCTGCATCCGTTATTTCCATCCCAACCTGCAGTCTAACATGCCTGCAACACACGATGTCCCGTACCGTGCTGGAGTAACGAACCCTCGATGGAGATCGGTGAGGCTTGCACTGTCATGGTAAAATTTCTTCAATCGCAAAGAACAGAGAGGAAGTGAGACGTGCCTTTGTACGAATACGCGTGCACCAAGTGTGGGAAGCACGTTGATAAGATCGAGAAATTCGATGGTCCGTACTTGGAGAAGTGCCCGACCTGCGGTGGGCCGGTCGAGCGCATGATTTCAGCGCCTGCCATTCAATTTAAGGGCAGTGGCTGGTACGTGACCGACTACGGCCGCTCATCTGCCAAGGACTCGGGCGGCAAAGACGCGGGTGGAAATGCCTCCGGTGGAAATGCCGAGGGTGGTCACGAAACCGCGGCGAAGGGTGACAAAAATGGAGGAAGCCGCGAAGGCGGCGGCAACTCTACCAAGAGCGAGGGAAAGGCCGAACCCTCGTCGTCTGGAAGCCAGCCATCTGGAAGTAAGTCCGAAAGCCAAAGCTCCTCCGCAGAGAAGAAAAAAGTGTCCAGCAAAGAGAAGTAAGCGACAAATACACCTTACAGCGCGAGGGCTTTCAAATAGGCGCGAAATTCATCGCCAAATTCAGGATTTTCCAGCGCAATTTCCACGGTTGCTTTCAGAAAACCCAGTTTGTCTCCGGCATCGTACGATTTTCCCTCATAAAGCAGGGCCAGCAGCCGTTGCTCTTTAGCCAGCAGCCGTAAGCCGTCAGTGAGTTGTATCTCACCACCCCGCCCGGGCGGCGTGTTGGCCAGAAAGTCGAAGATCTCGGGAGGCAGCACGTAACGTCCGGTGACAGCGAGATTCGACGGGGCCTCTGCCGGGCTTGGTTTCTCGATCAAATCACGGATCTGGAATAGCCGGCCATCCGATTTAGAATTTTCAGCCGGTTGCGCGTCAACGATGCCGTACAAATACGTCTTGTCGCGTGGCACTGCTTCCACCGCGATGACGCCCACACCCGTCTGCTCGTAAATATCAATCAGCTGCTTGGTTGCGGGATTAGCCCCCGGAATAATGACGTCGCCCAGGAGCACTGCAAATGGCTCGTCGCCCACGAGTTCCCGTGCGGTCAGCACGGCATGTCCCAGGCCCAGCGGATCCTTTTGCCGTGTATAACTGAAATGCACCATATTGCTGATGCTGCGAACCATCTCTGCTTGTTCGGTCTTGCCTTTCGCTTCGAGAAACCTTTCGAGCTCGGGCGATGAATCGAAGTGGTCTTCGATGGCGTTTTTACCGCGGCCGGTAACGATAATAATGTTCTCAATTCCAGAAGCGACGCACTCTTCGACGACATATTGGATCTGTGGTTTGTCCACAACGGGCAGCATCTCTTTCGGTTGGGCCTTGGTAGCCGGTAAGAAGCGAGTTCCCAAGCCTGCCGCGGGAAGAACGGCCTTACGCACGCGCCTGATTGGTTGGGTCATGGTTTATAAGTGCTCATTTCTCCTGGTGCGGTAAAAAAGAGGCGAAAATCCACAATAAGCGTCGCCGAAGAGGATTGTCAATCATCCCGTCGCACAAACGTGGCGCGCTGCTCGCAAAAAGTATCGGTCCGGCAGGGTGTGCTAGCATGACGGTGCGTGCTGGCAAACAGGATCAGCACTCACTGCTCACTGACGAATTATCATGACCACGCGCATTCTTGGAATCGAATCTTCATGCGATGAGACCGCGGCCGCGGTTGTTGCGGATGGATGCGACATTCTCTCGAGCGTAGTTGCGTCGCAGATCGATATTCATCGCAAATACGGAGGCGTAGTGCCGGAACTGGCCTCGCGCCAGCACCTGCGCAATATTGTGCCCGTGGTGCGTGCGGCGCTCGATCGCGCTGCGCTGACCTTGGCCGATATCGATGCGTTCGGAGTGACCTATGGGCCCGGATTGGTTGGCGCGCTGCTGGTCGGGATGACTTACGGCAAAACGCTTGCGCTCGCCTTGGAGAAGCCCTTGATCGGAGTGAATCACTTAGAAGGCCACGTCCGCGCCGTCTTCCTCGAAGCACACCAGGCGCAGCGAACTCCAGGGCTTCCGGCAGTCTGCCTCATTGTTTCTGGAGGCCACACGGTCCTCTATGAAGTGTCGGCACGCGATCCAGCCGCGATTCCTTCCCGCTCAACGCTGCGCTATCGGCGTCTTGGGCAAACGCGGGACGATGCGGCTGGGGAGGCGTACGACAAGGTAGCGAGGCTGCTTGCACTGGGATATCCCGGTGGCCCGGTGATTGACCGACTGGCCGCATCTCCCGTGAATCCGGTGGACGAGGCCTTCCGCATCCGCTTTAGCCCGGCAAAGATAAAAGGTCACCCATACGATTTCAGTTTTAGCGGCATCAAGACCGCCGTTCTTTATTATCTGCGCGCGCGCCCGGAACTGGAGCCGGAAATCGCACGTCGCCGCCAAGCCCTCGAACGCGGCGAGCGCCACAGTTCTCAACTGCTTCCGTTATGCAGCTCTCAAACGTTGGAGCTGGTGGCCAGCTTTCAACGCACCGTTGTGGCCGAACTGGTTGGCCGAACGATCGACGCGGCAGCCGAAGTGCAAGCTCGATCGGTTCTGGTTTCAGGTGGGGTAGCCGCCAACAGTGAACTGCGGGCAAGCTTCGCAGAAACAGCAGCGGCTCGCGGATTTGAAATATTTTTTCCCAGCAGGGAACTGTCTACGGATAATGCCGCAATGATCGCCGCGGCCGCCTATCCCAAGCTCCTCGCCGGGGAATTGGCGGGCGGGGCACTAGATGCGGAACCCGTACTTCCTCTTATTTAAAAGTAAGGATACCGCTGGCAGTTGGAGCGCAATTTTTGCGCGCACAATTGAGAGTGGAAGCACGACAACCAAGACTGGTTGCCAGGGAAGAAATCTTAACGTAGGGCGCGCGGGGCGCGTCAGGTATGTTATTCGGTGGTTTCGAGCAGTTCGCCTGCCGCAGGCATGCGCAGGTGAGCCTTTGCCAGTGATTTCACCAGCATCGTCTCGACCGTCTGGGCGCTCGCGTTGCGTGCCGTAGCAAGTTCGCTAATCAGCAGGTACTTGGCGCGCTCCAGCATCTTTTTTTCCCGAAACGAGAGTGGCTTCGTGCGGCTGAGCGCCACCAGACTCTTGAGCACCGCGGCGACCTCGATCAGAGACCCGGTCCGCATGCGCTCCGAGTTTTCCTTGAAACGGTGCTTCCAATCATGATGAGAGTTGAACTTACCCTTTTCGATGTAGCCGAGAACTTTCGTCGCATCGCCGTTTCGAATCACTGGCCGGAGCCCCACCGCTTCTGCGTTCGAACGCGGCACCATAACCTTTAGGCAACTGGAAGTGATTCGCAACATGTAATACGTTTCCGTTCTCCCGTCCGACATGCCATAACTGATTTGTTCAATGACACCAACACCATGGTTCGGATAAACTACCTTGTCACCTATTTTGTAGTCCATGACAGGCTGTACCCCCAGCTTGGTAATCACGATACAGCAATTCTAGTATGTGTTTTGCGGCACAGTCAAGGTTATTTCACGTAGAATGAGCAACTTAACCTAAATTTCTTCCCGAGAGTGGCCCGTAAATTGCTCTTCGTCAAACCGATTGGACCCATCGAAAAATACGCTGTTACCGCCTGTTTACACTCCCCAGCCGCTCTAACTCATTCGCGATGCTGGTTTTAGCTTTGGACACAAGCAGTAGCGTTGGAAGTACCGCCATCCTTCGCGATCAGGCTATTCTGGGCGAAACCGTCAGTTCGTCAGATCAGCCATATTCCATCACCTTTTTCGACGATCTCAACCGCCTGCTTGCCCAAGCGAGTGTCGCCATGCCGCAGATCGATTTATTCGCTGCAGGCGCTGGCCCAGGGTCGTTTACAGGGCTGCGGGTTGGTCTCACCGCCGTTAAGGCCTGGGCCGAGTGTTTTTCCAAACCCGTGGTGGCCGTGAGTTGCCTCGAGGCACTGGCTTCAAAAATCGTGATCCCGCAGCCTGCAGCCGGCGGAATAATCGCATCCATTCTCGATGCGCGCCGCGGTCAAATTTTCGGCTGCATCTATCGCTCGAGCCCGGACACTGGCCGCCTCACTCCGATGACTGACGAACTGGTATGCACTGCGAATGAATTCATCACGCTGGCGGAGCCCTTGGTTCTCGGTGCGCGCACGCCGCCGGAAGCCGGAATCGAGTCCGAGGTCGTTTTTGTCACTTCGACCCCCGATCTGATCCAGCCCGCCCTCGAGACATCCGTGCTGAAGTCCGTACAAATAGTTGAGGTTTCACGCGAGCTTGCCAGCGCCATCGGCCGCGTCGGCTACGCGAAAGCTCTGCGGGGGGAGTTTGTCGATGCCGCGGCCCTCGATGCCAATTACGTTCTTCGGCCCGATGCTGAGCGAAAATGGAAAGACAAGCAACCGAACGAACCGACGTGATTCGTCAGGCCACGCAGGACGACGCACCGGCAATTGCCCGCATCCTCGCACAGTGTCCCGAAGCGGCACAGTGGTCACTCGCATCCATCATCTCCAACATCGCTGGAAGCGCCGTCTCAACCCCTGAAACGACCGCTCCGGTGGTAACCGAAATATTCATGGCTACCTCAGCGCAGGATAACGATCCGGCAGGCTTTGTGGCGGTCCGGATTGTGCCTCCCGAAATGGAGATCTTGAATTTTGCGGTCGTGCCCGCCAATCGCAGACGCGGCATCGCTCGCGAGCTGCTTGCGGCTGCGTTTTCGCGGGCCCGCTCTGTTGGGGTGCATCGCGCATTTCTGGAAGTGCGGGAATCAAATGCGGTTGCGCGTGCGTTTTATTCCCACGCAGGTTTCACGGACGTGGGTCGCCGGCACGGGTACTACAGGGATCCCCCCGAGGACGCCATCATTCTTTCAGTCGCGCTCGACTGAGCGTCTCAAAAGCCCTTGTCGCCTGCGGGTGCTTGTGCTAGCTTTCGATATTATGTGATCCGCATTACAGGGAGGCGCACAATGTCGATGACGCTTCGTGATCTTCGTGAAGAGGCAGTCGCTGGCGACCCGGAATTTCGACAGCTGGCGCAACAGCACTCCGAATATGAAGCACAACTTCAGCAACTCTCCAAAGACACCTACAGTAGCGCCGAAGACCTTCTCCTCGAAGCTGATCTCAAGAAAAGAAAATTGCACCTGAAGGATGAAATGGAGCGGCGCCTGGCGTTGCTCGCAAAGTCCGCAATCAGCCATTAGGTCTCCGTCCGGCGCACGAATCTGTCGTACAATATAAGTGTATCCAATATACTGCATCGGCGAATTGTGCCAATTCGCTAGCCGTTTCGGCTACTTACTGCGCCTGCTCATAATGCTCGATGGTTAAGGATCGCTACAAATTTGCCGCACCCCCGCTCGCGCTCGGGGTGCTTGCTGCCGCCTTGGGTTGGCGTAAGGCTGCCACCGCGTTTCTCCTGGCCGGGTCTTTTGTCGTTTATTTTTTTCGCGATCCGGATCGTATTGTTCCGAATGATCCCAATGTTGTGGTTTCACCGGCAGATGGGCGCGTCATGGAGGTTGTCGCTGAACCGCTCGCTGGCCGGCCCGGTAATCGTGTCAGCATCTTCCTGGCGATATGGGATGTTCACGTGAACCGATCACCCATGGCCGGGCATCTACAACGGATTGAGTACCGTCCGGGCCGGTTTTATGCGGCGATGCGCTCGAGAGCTTCCGCGGAAAATGAGCAGAATGTCATGCATCTTCGAACCCCGCACGGAGAAATCGTGTTCAAGCAGATTGCCGGCTGGGTAGCTCGCCGGGTCGTTTGCTGGAAGGCGCCGGGCGATTCGGTGCAGCTTGGCGAACGGATCGGCTTAATTCGTTTTGGCTCCCGCATGGACGTCTGGCTGCCGGAAACAGCCGACATTGTTGTAAAGCCGGGCCAGCACGTCGCGGGAGGCGTTACGGTATTGGCGCGATGGCGATAACACCCCTGGATCGAGAACCCGGCAACGAAAACACAGGAATGAAAACAAACGAAGAAGAGCAGCAAGCATTTGGATTCGCTGAGCCTGCGAACCACCGGCTGCGCCGCGGCGTGTACTTGATACCCAGCCTGTTTACGGTCGCGAATCTGCTCTGCGGCTACTACTCAGTTTTGGCAACGCTAAAAGGCGGCGCGGTGGACCTGGATAATGCCGCCCGGGCGATTGGTTTTGCGATCCTATTCGATGCTTTTGACGGCTTCGTCGCGCGCGCAACACACACAAACACGGAGTTTGGGAAGCAGTTCGATTCACTGGCCGACGTGGTGAGTTTCGGCATCGCTCCTGCGATTCTGGCTTTTTCATGGGGCACGCAACTGCTGTCCGAAGGCGATCTCCCCGCCGCGCATCATCTGCCGCGCATCGCCTGGCTGGTCAGCCTCGCTTTTGTCATCTGTTGTGCGTGGCGGCTGGCCCGCTTTAACGTGCATGGTATGGCCCCTGGGGGACTCAAATACTTCGTCGGTATGCCTTGTCCGGCCGCCGCCGGGATGATTGCGGCGACCGTGCATGCCTGGAAGACTCCGCTCGACGATTGGCGCTGGTCCATTGCCTGGCTAGCGCTCGTACTCGCGCTCGCGGCATTGATGTCGAGCACGATCCGTTATCCGAGTTTCAAGGGCTTCCCCATTGGGAAGCGCCGCCACTCATTGACCATCGTTGTTGTGGCGCTTTTGGTCTGGTCCATCGTCGTGTACTCGGAAATCGTACTAATGCTTATTGCCGCTGGATACCTGATTACCGGTTTGACGCTGCACGTGGTCCGGCTCGCTCGCCATCGCATGGCTGCGCGGACCGCCTGAATCGATTATGCCTCTCGGAAACGAATCCTTGCGCGTGGCCATTGCCGGAGCGACCTCCCTGCGGGGAAAGGATCTAAAGGCCTGGATTGAGGAGAGCGGCTTCCCAACCGGTGAAATACGCCTGTTCGATGAAGAGTTCGCTGCGGGAACGCTCACCGAGTCGGGAGGGGAGCCGGTAGTCGTTCAGCCTGTGGATGAGTCGAGCTTTGCGCATATGCGTTTTGTATTTTTCACCGGTACGCCGGCATTCGCAAAGCTGCACGGTATGGCCGCCGAACGTGCAGGCGCGACCGTAATCGATATGACCGGTGGTCTCGCGGGTCTGCCGGGCTCTCGCAGCTGGATTCCGCACCTTGACCTTGAACTTGCACCTCCCACAAACGGACGCGCAGCCTCGGCGGAAATGCCTGCGTCACCGGCGGTCAGTCGCATCAGCCTCTGTATCGCTCCTTCCACTCCCGCCATCGTGGCGTGTTCCCTCGCCGCCGCCCTGCGCAAATTTCCCTTGCGCCGCCTCGTGCTAACGTTCTTTCGACCGGTTTCGGAGCGAGGCCACGGCGGGGTAGAAGAACTCGAAAGCCAGACGGTAAACCTTTTGTCTCTTCAGCCGATACCTGAGAAGGTCTTCGACACTCAGGTGGCATTCAACTTACTGGACCGCTGGGGGCCCGAGAGTTCTGAGCCGCTCTCCGCGGCGCGTACCGCGTTAGCGGGCGAAGTGCGCGATTACCTCGCTGGCCGCGTTCCCGCACCCGCGTCAACCATCATCCAGGCTCCCGTGTTTTTTGGTTATGCCTTTTCCGCGTATGCGGAGTTTAACGTTCAGCCAGACTCTCCGCCTCCCGATCCCGAGCTTCTGTCAGCCTCTCTGACCGCCATGGGATTTGATCTGGTAAGCGAAAACGATCCCGCGATATCGAATACCCGTGTTGCCGGAGAAGCGCGCGCCTCGGTCGGCCAACCCTCGCGCGACCCAAGCGTCGACTGCGGCTACTGGTTTTGGGGTGCGGCGGACAACTTGCGCGTGGCCAGCGCCAATGCGCTGCGCATCGCGGAGAGACTGCTTGTGTCCTAGGCAAGCCTCGCGGCAACCGTTGCGCCAACCATGCCGGCAATCATGGCGGACAACTGGTTTGTCCCCGCTCACGGCTGCGGTTATCGCACTCAGCATGATGCTCGCCGGGTGTGGGTATCACGTCGTCGGCCGCACCTCGCAGTTGCCTCCGGGAGTGCAAACCATTGCGGTGCCCGTATTTGTGAACCGCACTTCAAGTTACCGCATCGAGCAGCGTCTTACCGATGCTGTGGTTCACGAACTACTCGCGCGCACTAAATATCGCATTGTCGCTAAACCTGAGGATGCCGACGCGGTCATACGTGGCGAGGTCAGCAGCATCGAAGCAAGCGTAGTGGTGTTCGACTCCTCCACCGGTCGCGCCACCACCCTGTTGGTCACGGTAAAGTTAAAAGTCCATCTGGACGATCGCGTATCGGGCCAAGTGCTGTATAGCAACGACAATTTTCTTTTTCGCGAGCCCTATGAGATTTCGACGGACGTCCCCAGCTTCTTTCAGGAAGAGGGGCCGGCGCTTGACCGGATGGCCCGCGACTTTTCGATGCGACTGGTGTCGGACATGTTGGAGAGTTTCTAATGCCGCCCATTTCTCCTGAAAAACTTTTGGCGCGTTTGGCGAAAGGGGACCCGATCTCGGGTCTGCTACTGCTCGGCACCGACTCCTATTTGCGCGGAGCCTGCCGGTCTCGCGTCGTGGATGCTTACGTTGATCCCGCGGCGCGCGAATGGGGCATCTGCAGGTTTTCGGCGGCGCACGACGAACTCGCCGACATTCTCGGACAGGCGCAAACCGTGCCCATGCTGGCGCGCCGCCAGGTTGTGGTCGTCAGCGAAGTGGACGCCATCGAGCACTTATCCGATGACGACTGGGACGCCGCCATCGCCGCTCTCGCCGCGTACCTGGCCGATCCCGCCCCATTTACCGTGCTGCTCCTGGAGGCGGGCGTGCTCGATCAACGCATGAAGCTCTCGAAGATGCTCTTTGAAAAAGTAATCGTAGTCGAGGCCGAACTGCCTCAGGACCCCAAGGCGCGAACCGGAATGGCGGCGATAATGGCCGAACAAATGGCCGTTGAGCGCGGGACCACATTAGAGCCTCTTGTGGCCGAGGAACTCGCCGAGTTATGTAATGGCAATCTGACGGCGATCTGCACGGAGCTGGAAAAACTCGCCACCTATGCGGGCCCTGGCGAGCCTATTCGGCGGTCCGACCTCGCCGCGCTCGTCGTCTCGGAGCAGAAACATTCGGTCTGGGAACTGGCCGACATGCTTGCATCCCGGCGAAGATCGGATGCATTTATTTTTCTCGATAATCTGCTGCGGGAAGGCGAAGCCGCACCGGCATTGGTCGGCGCCATGACCTGGATGTTTCGCAAACTGCTCGAGGCGCAGGACCTTGGACCTAACACCCCGCAGTGGCAGGCGGCCTCGTGCTTGGGCATGCGCGCCGGAGCCGCGGAGTTAGCCTTAAAAGGCGCACGAAAGATTCCGCGCCGCCAGTTGGTGGACGGCCTGCGCACACTTTACGATGCCGATAGCCAGCTCAAATCAGGATCGAAGAACCACCGGGCGGTAATGGAGTTTCTTCTCGCGCAGCTGATCAGCGCCGGGCCTGCATCGGCTGTGGCAAAAAGTTAGCGAAGTAAACAGTCGGTAAACGGTGGGTCAATGTTGGATCAGTGGTGGATCAGGCGAGCAACCGATCACGAAAGGCCACTTGGTTGCCCGCTTTCCATTTTGCGAACTTCCGGCAGGGGACTACGCGCTGGCAGAAGCCTTTGGGGACCCCACCGAGCGGCAGGCAATTGACAGCCGTGACTTATATCGGTTGGCCGTATTTTTCTCGAGCACGCCCTTGGTGACCGCTCGATCAATCGCCGAGATCGTCGGTGACAGCAGTTTGTTGGCCGCTGCCGCATCTCCGGAGCCGACGGCGCTCCGCAAGGACTTGATCATCGAGCGCACCCGCGTGCGATTAGACCGGTTTACCGCCGCGCGCGTGATTGATTGCGCGGCACGTTTGAGCACTGATTTCTTACGCTTCTTTATCTTTGTCGCAGTTCCCTGGGCCATCCAAAGCTCCTTTGCGATGTTGCGCGAAACAAGTACAGTAGCGAACGTATGATTCTTTGTCAAACTGGCGCCGCAGCTCGTGCCGCGGCAACCGGGTTCCGCCGCCGGCCTGCTGCAGCGCCACAAATCAGCCGGTTTGCGCTGCTTTTTGTCTTTTTCCTGGTCTTTTCGGCCCTTGCCGCACGTGCTGAAAAGATCGAACAACTCGCGCCGCAGGGTTACGTCAACGACTTTGCGGGTGTTATCGACGCCGGTTCGCGCCAGAAAATTACGGACTTGTGCCAGGACCTCGATCGGAAAGCCAACGCGCAAATCGCCGTCGTGACCATCCATTCGCTCGAGGGCGATACGGCGCCCGATTTTGCCAATCGCCTGTTTGCCAAGTGGGGTGTCGGGCCCAAGGGAAAAGATCGCGGCGTGCTGATTTTGCTCGCCGTCGATGAACATCAATATTGGACGGAAGTGGGATACGGTCTCGAGCCGATCCTTGCCGACGGGAAAGTCGGCGGATTCGGCCGGGAAATGTTGCCCCTGCTCAGGCAAAACCAATATGGCCCGGCACTATTGCAGATGGTCTACCAGGTTGCCGGTGTCATCGCCCAGGATCGCGGTGTCGCGCTGAGCCCTGCGCCCCCCGCTGCACCCGCGGCAACCCCTGAGCCCCAGGACAACACGTTCCACGGTATACCGCTCGGCCTGCTTCTGCCCCTGGCGTTTTTCCTGTTCTTCGGTGGCTGGCGCCTTTTAGCATTCTTTCTCGTGGCCGCGGGTTTGATGCGACGCCGGCCGCGCACCGGCTACGGTGGATATGGCGGCGGTTGGTGGATGGGTGGCATGGGCGGGGGTATGGGTGGAAGTGGCTGGGGCGGAGGCGGCGGTGGGTTCGGAGGTTTCGGAGGCGGTTCGTCGGGCGGCGGCGGCGCAGGTGGCGGCTGGTAAACCGGATTGCGAGCACGGATTGCGGGCCCGGATTGCGAGTACGAATTACCAGTAAATAGCTGCGCAGCAGGGAAGAGCAGCAGGGGAGAGAGGTTAAGGCCATGGCCGTAAAAGCAATGGACCACACACAAATGCACAACGAACCAGCACGAGCAGCATCAACACAAGGACACCCGATGCCCGGTGAAGCCGCCCTGAGGGAGCTGGTCGAACGCCTGCAGGCTGCCGTTGGCGATAATCTGATCGCAGTAGTCCTTTATGGCTCCGCTGCAAACCCCGAATTCCACGAGGAACACCCGGAATTTAACGTGCTTTGTCTGCTCGGCCGGCTTGATGGCAACGAACTCACCACCGTGCTGCCAGTCGCCGGTTGGTGGCGCAAAAAAGGACATCCGGCCCCTCTGGTTTTTACGCTGGACGAATTGCGTGCTTCCGCTGACATTTTCGCTATCGAACTGGTCGATATGAAACGGCATCATCGCGTTTTGTGGGGAAATGATTTCCTGGAGTCTTTTGAAGTTCCCATGACATTGCACCGGTTGCAGGTCGAAAGGGAGATGCGCACCAGCGTTATCCGCTTGAGGCAATTATTTCTTGAGTCGCGCGGCCGCCGGGATGAGCTCGCCGCCCTGATGATCGCCTCTGCTTCGACCTTCGCGACGCTATTCCGTCACTCGCTGATTGCCCTGGGCGAAACCGCGCCAGATTCGCGCCGCCTCGCGGCTGACCGGCTGGCTCAGCGCGTCGGATTTGACCCCGCGGCATTTCACTTGGTTTTGGACTTACGGGAAGGCAAACGTGGCAAGAGGGACATCAATGCAGAGGCGGCATTCGCGGCCTATCTGAACACCGTGACCCAGGTTGCCGACGCGATTGACCGCTTGCTGGCTGAGAGATAATGGCTGGCGGCATAGCAACCGGCCCTGCACTGCAATCACGTTTTGCGCGCAACGTAAGCGGCAGGCTGATCGGCACCAATCCAAGAAGGGAGTTCGAGGAATGAAGACACTGCTCGTTGTGGTCGTGGTGCTGGCGCTTGTCGCTCTGCTGGTTGGCGGATCCTATGTTGGAAGACGGAATCAAATGGTCGTAAAGAGCCAGGCCGTTGAGGCGCAATGGCATGACGTTGACGTCGTCCTTCAGCGGCGGGCCGACCTGATTCCAAATCTCGTCGAAACCGTAAAGGGCTACGCCGCGCAGGAACAAACCGTTTTTGGCGATATCGCCAAGGCTCGTGCGGCGCTCCTGGGCGCGCAAACACCTGCCGATCGCATTGCCGCCAACGGAGCACTTGATGGCGCAATCGGTCGCCTGCTCGCCATCGTCGAAAACTATCCGCAGCTTAAGTCCAACGAGAATTTCCTGCGATTGCAAGATGAACTGGCCGGCACCGAAAACCGTATTTCAGTCGAACGGCGCCGCTATAACGATGCGGTCCAGGACTACAACACCTACATCGGCCTGTTCCCCAATAATGTCTTCGCTGCGTGGGCTGGATTTAAGCCCAATACGGCCTATTTCACCGCCACCGGAGCTTCGCGCGAAGCACCCAAAGTTCAGTTTCCCGGCCCGGGCAAGTAACTCGGGCCCTCTCGGGCACCTGATTGCACCGCAGGATTGTACGGCACGGCTGTACGTCAGGATTGTGCGGCAGGATTATACGGGAGGATTTACGGCAGGATTTCGTCCGCGGCGCTGGTGTCCGTAGCGCTTGACCAGCACCCTTGCTTCGGATACGCTGAAGTTGGATGCAGCTTCGGCTGATCCCGAATGACGATCCCGAAATCGGAGGTATGGAACAACAGACGGACCGGTGACCTTAACCGCCGCCAACCCCTCATGCGACGTACGGTGCGAATTGCCGGGCAACTTGAAAATTTGTTTGGCACGCTTGATCAGAACCTGAAATTGTTGGAATCCTCGCTCCGCGTAACCACCTTCCTGCACGACGACCAATTAACCATTGAAGGAGAGGCAGCGCAGGTCGATCGCGCCGTCGGCATCCTCGAGCAATACAACGATCTGGTTCGCGAGGGCCGCCAGATGGATAACGGCGCGGTCAAAGCGCTCCTGCGCGTGGCTACCGAAGCGCCGGGCACGGCGTTGCGTGACATTCTCGATCCCGGCCAACCCTCCCGGTCGCGGGTATTCGGCAAGAAATCCATCACGCCAAAAAGCGCCAATCAGCGCCGGTACATGGAAGATATCGAGCGGCACGACATGGTTTTCGCCATCGGCCCCGGCGGCACGGGCAAGACGTACCTCGCAGTGGCCATGGCCGTTTCGGCATTGCTGACCAAGCAGGTAAACCGCATCATCCTCGCGCGCCCGGCGGTTGAAGCGGGAGAGCGGCTGGGCTTTCTCCCTGGAACGCTGCAACAAAAAATCGATCCCTACATGCGGCCGCTTTACGACGCCATCTATGACCTGCTCGATGCCGACAAGCTTGAGCGCTATCTCGACAAGAGCATCATCGAGGTCGCTCCATTAGCTTTTATGCGCGGCCGCACGCTCAACGATTCATTCGTCATTCTGGACGAGGCGCAAAACACGACGAGCGAGCAGATGAAGATGTTTCTTACGCAGGCTGGGCTTTAATTCCAAGGCTGTGATCACTGGTGACATCACCCAGATTGACTTGCCGGCTGGCCGCCGGTCCGGACTCGTCGAAGCCATCGAAGTTGTAGGTAAGATTGCAGGAATCGGCTTTGTGTATTTCAACGAGCGGGACGTGGTGCGGCACAATCTGGTACAGCAAATCATCAAGGCTTATGACGAATTTGGTCCTGCACAGCGGCCTGCGGCCTTAGGACCCGGTAACCACGCGGCTCACGGCCGCGCTGATGGCGTGCCATCCATCGCGCTCGAACCGGCGGAAGTTGCGGCCATCAATCCGGGCCCGCCGAGTCCGGTCACGAAGAATCCCATCGCGTCGAAGTAATCACGCCTTACATGATTTTCAATCGGCAGCGTCGCGTCGCGATTGCCGTTAAGCCTCTGGACGATTTTTATCAGCGCGTGCAGCACGAATTACGCTTCCCGCAGGATGGCGTCACGATCTGCCTCATCAGCGACGCGGCCATGACCCGGCTCAACCGCGCCTTTCGCGGGAAAAATGCGGCTACCGACGTGCTCTCGTTTCCGGCGACCCCTGGTCCCACAAACGCGCGCGCACCTAAGGCCGCCACCAATGGCCACGGTAGTCGCCGCCGCGAACACCATGAACGCGACGACCGCAAGGACCGCAGCGACCGGAACGACCGCAACGACCGCGAATCCGATGCCAATTCCTACGTGGGAGACATTGCCATCTCCCCGGAAACCGCGCGGCGCAATGCGCGGCGCTCCTCGCGCCCGCTCGGTACCGAACTGCGCATCCTGATCCTGCACGGCATGATTCACCTGGCCGGCTACGATCACGAAAGCGATTCCGGCCAAATGGAAAGGTTTGAGTCGCGCCTGCGCCGGCACTTCGGACTCCCACGTTAATGCCTGTGCTCACCCATACCATTGGCATTCTTCTTCTCTGCGCGGTGCTCGTGGTGTTCGCTTGTCTCGACCGCATTTACCGCGACCTGGGGCGCGTCACCACAGGCCGCCTTCATGAACATCTCTCGATATTCGAGGACCAGGTCGAACCTCGGCTCAAAACCGACAGGCGCCGGGCCGCGCTTGGATTTGCAATTCTCACGCACCTTCTGCTCGTGGCCGTGGCCGTGGAGACCGCGCGCGCCGTACTCGCATCCGTCCCGTCCGCGACCGAAGCAGCCGTGCAATTGCTCGTTTACTTGCTTGTCGAAGTCTTATTTTGCGTGCAATTCATCCCGGAGTTGCTTCTGGCCCGGACCACCAGTCAATGGCTCGGGACCTTGGCGCCAGTGCTGCGCGCAGCACTTCTGATTACCTGGCCGTTGCGCGCCGTCCTCGAACTCGCCATCTCCGTGGCGCATATTTCCGACGAAGAAACCCCCGCCGGACCCGAGTCGCAGCAGCAAGGTCTGGAAGCTCTGATGGAAGCTGCGCAGGAAGAGGGCATTCTCGCCGGCGAACAGGCGCAACTCATCGGTCAAGTGGTCGAATTCAGCGATAAGCGCGTGCTCGAATTAATGACACCGCGGCCCGATATCGTCGCCATACCCGCAAGTGCTTCCATCGAACAGATGCGCCGCTTGCTCGTCGAGACGAAGTTCTCGCGCGTCGTCGTCTACCAGGACACGCTCGATGATGTCGTCGGCATTGCGCAGGCGCGCGATCTGCTTCAGATTCCCGACAGTGACGCCCAAAAACGCTCGGTCCGCGAGATTGCACGGCCCGCGATGTTTGTTCCGGAAACCAAGCTTGGCTCGGAACTCCTGCGGGAAATGCAGCGCCGCAACCAACCGATGGCCGTTGCGGTAGACGAGCATGGACTGGTGGCGGGCGTGGTAACCGTTGAGGATCTGGTCGAGGAGATCGTCGGAGAGATGGGCAAAGACGCCGGCCATCTGACGCCCGACATCGTACGTGAAACCGATGGCACCCTGACGTTGACGCGGCAGCGTTTCCGTAGGAAAACTGCAGGAGCTGTTCGGAATTGAATTCTCGCAGGCCTCCAGCGAAGCCGCCACGACCGTCGCCGGACTACTAAATAGTGTTGCTGGCCACGTTCCCAAACCTGGCGAGCGCGTAGATTACGAGGGCCTTCGTTTCGAGGTGGTGGAAGCGAATCAGCGTAAGGTTCTGCGCCTGCGCGTGCTATCCGCATGCCGATGCCGGCGGCTGCGTCCTGAAGGGCGCTCAGCTGATAAGCCGCGCCAAAGTGAATGCCGCGGCCGCCGCCATGACCGCCGGTAAGCACGGTTTGCATCGCGCCCCGCCATGGCGATATTCCCGTAAATCGGGCTCTTCCCAAATCCAAAAACCGCCAGCGCTATAATCGTGATGACCACCGAATACCATAAGCCCCTTGGTCACATTGCCCAGGATCATGTACGGCGCCAGTGGAATCAATCCGCCAATCAACGTACGATGCGGCAATCGTGATCGCGCTGCGATTGGCGCGCCGGGGATCGGGCGCCTCGAGGCCCAGCTCAAATCGCATCATGAAATCGACCCAGCTTTTTTGGTCCGAGCAGATGGCGGTAACCACCGGCGCCATCTGCGCCTCGCTCAGGCCGTACTCGCGAAAAACCTTCGCCACTTCCTCGGTTTCCACCTGCGGGAGTTCCACCGTTTCGCGCATTTCGCGTTCGCGTTCGGATTCGTAGTGTTCGGAGTCTGTCTTCGCGGCGAGGTACCCGCCCAGTCCCATGGCAATCGAACCTGCGGCGATCTCCGCCAGTCCCGCCGTGACGACGAGCCGCGTGGCCTCCGCGGTCGCCGCCACAGCGCCGGAAATTCCCGCGGCGAGCGCAAACGGCACCGTCAAGACCGTCGGCCATGCCGATCACGATGTCCCGGACCGTCGCCGAGGCAGTAAAATGCGACTCGACATGAGGCGTGCTCGGCATCCGGTGCTCCTCGGACGCTAGTAGGTGCGCGAAATTTTTCACGGGCGAAAAGTGTAGCACGCCGGCCGCGATCGTAATGCGGTGATGTAGCGGGTTGCGATGTAATATAGACACGCGCGCGATTCAGCACATGGACAGCCCCATTTCATTCCGGTTTTGTGGCGGTTCTGGGACGGGCGAACACCGGCAAATCGACGTTTGTTAATCGGCTTGTCGGCCAAAAAGTGGCCATCGTTACTCTCGCGCCGCAGACCACGCGCAGCCGCGTTCTCGGCATTGTGAACCGTCCCCGACGCGCAAGTGGTGCTGGTCGACACGCCGGGAGTCCATCGCGCCGATTCCGCCCTGGGACGCCAAATGATGGATGAAGTGAAGCAGGCGCTTGACGGAATTGACGTGCTGGCGGTGATGATCGATGCCAGTGAAGGAATTAAAGCGGGCGACCGGATGGCCTTTCAGCGCGCAGCAGCTTTTTCCGGGACCGCGCTTATTGCTGCTGAACAAAATCGACCGTATCTCCAAGCCTTCGCTGCTGCCCCTGATCGAGGCATGCGCGCGCGAAGGCGAGTTCGCGGAGATGATTCCTATTTCCTCGCTCACCGGTGATGGCGTCGAGATCGCGCTCGACAGGTTCATCGCCTATCTTCCCGATGGCGAGCCCCACTTTCCCCCGGATCAGGTCACCGATCAGCCCGAGCGTTTTCTTGCCGCGGAAATCGTTCGGGAAAAAGCCATGGAGGCCACGCGCAACGAAGTGCCGCACGCCGTGGCCGTGCTGATCGAATCATTTGAGGAGAGCGACCGCGCTCACGCGCATTCACGCCACCATCAACATTGAACGCGAAGGTCAGAAGGGCATTCTGATCGGACGACGCGGCGAAATGCTCAAGGAAATCGGCACCGCGGCGCGCAAGGAACTCGAAGAAATTCTCGGCGTGAAAGTGTTCCTCGATTTGCGCGTCAAGGTCCAGCCGGACTGGCGCGAAGACCCCCGGCGTGTGCAGCAGTTGGACTGGCGCCGCCAGATGGAGCGATTAAGCGAGGAATAATCCGCAATATCCGGCAATATCCGGCAATATTCCGCAACATTCCGCAACATTCCGCAATATTCTGCATTATTCTGCATTATTCTGCATAAACAAGACACTCTACGGCTCTGCCGAAATTCCCAGCGATTTCATCTTGCGGTACAGATGACTGCGCTCAAGTCCCAGCGCCGTGGCTGTGCGCGTCATGTTCCACTGGTTCTCCTCGAGCTTCCGCAGGATAAATTCCCGTTCGTATGCGCTGCGAGCCTCGTGCAGCGAGGCATAGGGACGCGAAGGCATCCCGGCAGCGCCACGAAAAAACTCCGGAGGCAGATGCAGCGGATCGATCCGTTCGGATGGGCAAATGATAATCAGACGCTCGATAAGGTTGCGAAGCTCGCGCACATTTCCGGGCCAGTGATAACGCATCAGGACAGCCAGCGCCGCATCGCTTAGCTCCTTGGGCTTTCGCCCGTAAGCCGCGCTGAATTCCGCCAGAAAATGCCGGGCCAAAATGGGTATGTCTTCGGCCCGTTCCCGCAGCGCCGGAACCGTAAAAGGAATAACGTTAAGACGGTAAAACAGGTCTTCGCGGAAAATGCCCTCGCGTAATCTGATCCTCCAGCTTTTTGTTTGTAGCGGCGATCACGCGCACGTTAACCGCGGACGGCTGGTTTGACCCTACCCGCTCTAATCTTTGCTCTTCCAGCACCCGCAATACCTTGGCCTGGGTGCGCAGGCTCATATCGCCCACTTCATCCAGAAACAGGGTGCCGTTATCGGCTTTCTGAAACTTCCCAACCTTGTCTTCACTTGCGCCGGTGAAGCTGCCCTTCACGTGGCCGAACAGTTCGGACTCGATCAGTTCCTCCGGAATTGCGGCACAGTTTAGTTCCACGAAGAGTTCGTCGCTTCTCAGGCTCGCCGCGTGCAAGGCCCGCGCCACGAGTTCTTTTCCTGTCCCGCTTTCGCCGTAAATCAATACGCGGCCGTTCGTGGGAGCCGCCAGCGCGATCTGCTGGCGCAAGGCCTTCATCGGGACGCTTTCCCCAATGACGTTATAGCGGTGTCCGAGCTGTTCGCGCAGCCGTTTGTTCTCCTCCTCGAGCCGCAGGAAGCCGAGCGCCTTCTTCACCGACCTCATCGTCTTTTCAATCGACAGCGGCTTTTCCACGAAATCGAATGCACCCAGTTTCGTGGCGCGCACCGCCGTTTCGATGTTGCCGTGTCCCGAAATCATCACCACCATCGGAATATGGCCTTCTTTCCGCATGCGTTCGAGCGTCTGGAGGCCATCCATTTTAGGCAACCAGATGTCGAGCAGCACCAAATCCATGGCCCCGCGGCTCAGTCGCGCCAGGCACTCCTCGCCCGACGCTACCGACTCCACTTCGTATCCTTCTTCCGTAAGAATGGAAGACAGCGAGTGCCGGATCCCGGCTTCATCGTCCACGATCAGAATGGAATGAGTCATCTTGGCATGTTCATGCTGATAGCACCGGGCGGTTTACTCAGCCTGCGGAGCCACGCCCACCGTTGCTTCCGCCGCGGGGAGCTGGATTACAAACCGCGCGCCCACGGGCATGTTGTCGTCCACGCGAATCAAGCCGTGGTGCTCTTCAATGATGCGGCTCGCGATAGCGAGCCCCAGACCAGTGCCCCGATCCTTCGTCGAGAAATGTGGCAGGAAAAGTTTCTCTTTATCCTCCGGTGAAATTCCGTATCCGCTATCCGCCACCGCAATTTCCACCGCGTCGTTGGCCAGCAATCGCGTCGTCAGTTGCAGCTGTTTCACCGCGGAATCTTCCATCGCTTCGGCAGCATTGTCGATCAAATTCACAATCACGCGGCGCAGTAAGTCCGCATCCGCCCTGATGGCGGGCAGATCGGCGGCTAAATCCGTGTGGATGGTTATGCCCTCAAGCCGCCCGTGAAAAACCTCCAGCGCCTCGCGAACGATTTCGTTGGGATCCGCCGCTAGCAGGTGCGCGATGGGAAATCTGGCAAATTGCGAAAACTCATTTACCAGGCTTTCGAGCGTCCCCACCTCCTGGCTGATCAACGCGGCACATTCACTCACCAGCCGCCGGAGTTCCGGCGCCTCCTGCTCGTCTCGATGGCGGGCGATATACCGCGACAACCGTTCCGCCGATAACTGGATCGGCGTAAGCGGATTCTTGATTTCGTGCGCGATCCGCTGCGCCACTTCTTGCCAAGCCGCGGCTTTTTGCGCGTGCAGCAGTTCCGTCAGATCGTCGATCACCACAACGTACCCTCCGCTGGCGCGTCTGGGACCCAGCGGGCTTACCGTTACCGCCGCGTGCATCACCCTGCCCGCCAGGTGGAACTCCAGTCCTTTGGATGTCGCTCCCATGCGCAGTGAGCGCCGGATTAAGTGTTGTACATCGCGCGCCGCGCCATTCCCCAAAAGGCCCGTCAGCGTTACCGCCTCGGGTGCGGTGTCGCCAAAGATCTGTTTCGCCGCCGTGTTCATCCGCAAAATCATCCCTTGGGAATCCAGTGAAAGCACTCCCGTGGGTACATTCTCGAGCACCGTCTCGATCAGCGTCCGCCGCCGGTCCAGTTCCTGCACGGCATGCTGCAGGTTCCGCGTGAAGTCGTTAATCTGCTGCCGGCTGTCGGCCAGTTGCGCCGTCATCGCATTGAAGGAGCGCACCAGCGAGCCCAGCTCATCATGGGCTTGCACCTGTACCTGCGTGTCAAGGTGTCCCGCACCAATTTCGCGCGTGGCCTCCGCCAGCGCCTGGATCGGTACGGTAACTTGTTTCGCCAGGAATAGCGCAAACCAGGTTGCGGCGAAAAGCAGCAGCACCGTGAACAGCGACAGCGTTAAGAGGATCTGCCGTTTGAATGTACGAATCTCCTGCTGCTCGATCCCGTAGGCGGTGGTCTGCGCCTGAATGTTGCTGTACCGTTTTAGAAAATCCGCCGGCAGCCGGTGCGCAAGCACCAGGTATCCATTGCCGAATGGCGCGCGGGCGGCCAGAAAGTACGTCGACTGCGATTCCCAAAGCTCCGCCCCGCTCGGAAGTTCGCGCGCCATCTTCAGCGAGGGGTCTACTTTCAGTGGCGACCCCAGGGGATCCCCCGCCGGGACAATGGCGCCGGTAGCATCGATGACCCATACGCCTTCAGCACCCTGCTGCGCCGCCAGCCGCGCTGCGGTTTCAATCATCGCATCCGGCTGGGCACCTGGCTGGGCACCCGCCTGGGCATCCGGCTGGACACTCGATACGTTGCCCGCCTCCGCTGCCACGCGTTTCGCCATGTTCGATAGCCGCAGATACTCCAGCCGGTTGCCTTCACGCAGCATGGCCTGCATTTCCGCGCTGGCGGTCTCGAGCGAATGCGGAAACCAGCGATTGAGCGTACGATTCATAAGTGCGTAGCTGATGAAAAACAGAAAGACCAGCGGCAACAAAGACACCGCCATGGCGCCGAGCACCATCTTGGTTTTGAATCTCGAACCAAGCTGCTTTGCGCGCCTCTCGGCCCACAAATGCACCAGCGTTCGGCCCAGGATCAGTCCGAAGACCAAAAGCGCGGCTACGATGAATGTGGAAAGCGCGTAAAGGACGACGACTTCATCCCACGCTCGGGGCTCGATGGGAATATTCAAAGACCCCAGCGTGAACACGGCAGCCAGCAGCAGCACCAGCAATAGCCCGCCAATGCCGAGCCAGACGCGCGATTTGTTCGATCGTTCCGTCACGCCGGCCGTTCCGCAGCGAAAGTAAGAAGTGGGGAACTCGCATCATGATCGTTGCGGTGATCATCGCGGTGGTCATCGCAATAACCGTTGCGCGCGAGAAGCTCGCGTCCGGCCGGGGAATCCACCGGCAGGTGCGCCCGCAGTGGACACTCCTCGCATCGTGGATTTTTTGTTCGGCACCAACGCTTCCCGACCTTCACTAACAGTGCGTGGAATTCATTGTAAGCGCGAGGTTCGCGCGGAAGACTGAACTCGACCAACGCTTGTATCCGGCGGTAATCCGGTTTCCCGGCGTGCAGGCCGTGGCGCTCGAGAATGCGGTGCGTGTAAGCATCCACCACAAAGATGGCATGGCCGCCCGCGTACAGCAGAATCGAATCAGCCGTTTCTGGACCGATGCCATGTACCGCGAGCAGTTGCTCCCGCAACGTGAGGGTCGGGGTACGGAACATGCGCCGGAGCGAACCCCCGTACTCTCGCCTCAGAAATTTTACGAACTCTTTGAGTTTCCGTGTCTTCTGCCGATAACAGCCGGAGGGGCGCACCAGTTGCGCCAACCGTGTACTCGACACGCGCTCCATCGCCAGTGGTGTGAGCAAACGTTCCCGGCGCAAATTGATCAGCGCCCGCTCCACATTCGACCACGCTGTGTTTTGCGTCAGTATCGCCCCGACAATCACTTCGAACCGCGTACGCGCCGGCCACCAGTGCATAGGTCCAAGTGCGCCCGACAGTGTCTCGAAGTAGGCGAGGAGTTCGGAATGTGCATCGCTGCGCGGATTGCTGCTTAACTGTTCCCGGCGCGACCGTGGAGCTCCCGTTGCCACCACGAGCCGGGCTTCCACAATCTGGGCTTCCACAATTTGGGCGGTGGCGTTCATCGGTTTTGACAATTCATTTTATCTACGAAATCACCAAGGAAGCTCACCACGGAAGCCCATCAGGCGATTGCCAAACTTGACGATACCCAGCTTCCGGACCAGCCGTCAAGGTTCACTGTGGCAAATTTGCCACAAGCCGCGGAACCTTCGGCTATTAGCGCTTTCACTACGATTTCCAAAAGCGCTTTCACGCTCGCCTCATCGTTCTGCTAACGTTTTTCGTTCGGGGCGCCGTGCCCCCAAACCCCTATATGTCTGTGCGCTTAGGCGAAATTCTGATTAAAGAGAGCCTGATCACTGCCGATCAGCTTAAGTCACGCGTTGGCGTACCAGGTCCAACACGGTGGCCGGCTGGGTACCAGCCTGATGAAGCTGGGCTTCATCACCGATGATGAAATCACCGAAGTTCTTTCCCGCCAGTATGGCGTCCCCTCGATCAATTTGAAGTATTACGACGTCGATCCCACAGTCATCAAGCTGATTCCCCAGGATACCGCGGTGCGTTATCAGATCGTGCCGCTCTCCCGCGTTGGCTCCACGCTGACCATCGCGATGACCGACCCCACCAACGTCTTCGCCATGGACGATATCAAGTTCATGACCGGCTTCAACGTGGAGCCCGTGGTCGCGTCGGAAACCTCCATCAACGAGGCCATCGCCAAATTCTACGGGGAAGTCGAGAGCGTAGAAGAACTCACCAAGGTCATGAAGGATCTCGGCGCCGAGGAAGCCGCCGATCTGGAATTAGCCTCCGAAGAGCAGGAGACCGACCTCGCCACGCTCGAGCGCGCGGCCGAAGAAGCGCCCATCATCAAGCTCGTCAATCTCGTGCTGACCGACGCAGTGAAGCGCGGCGCCAGCGACATTCACATTGAGCCCTACGAACGCGAATTGCGCGTGCGCTTTCGCGTAGACGGCATTTTACAGGCCGTAATGACGCCGCCCCTGAAGCTGAAAGACGCCATCACCAGCCGCATCAAGATCATGGCCAAGCTCGACATCAGCGAGAAGCGGCTGCCGCAAGACGGCCGCATCATGATCAAGTACCGCAAAGACGGCAGGATCAAGGAGCTCGATTTCCGCGTTTCGACCGTTCCCACGCTGTTTGGCGAAAAGATCGTCATGCGGCTTGCTTGATAAGGAAAACCTGCGTCTCGATATGACGAAGCTCGGATTTGAGCCGGAATCGCTGGCCAAATTCGAACGTGCCATTCTTCGTCCCTACGGCATGGTGCTGGTTACCGGCCCCACCGGCTCCGGAAAAACCAACACGCTCTATTCTTCGGTTGCCCGGTTAAACACTGCCGACACCAACATTATGACTGCCGAGGATCCGGTCGAATTCCAACTCGCTGGAATTAACCAGGTCCAGATGAAAGATCAGATCGGGCTCAACTTCGCATCCGCCCTTCGCGCGTTCCTGCGGCAGGACCCCAACATCATTCTGGTCGGCGAAATCCGCGACTTTGAAACGGCCGAAATTGCCGTCAAGGCGGCGCTCACCGGCCACTTGGTGCTTTCCACTCTGCACACCAACGACGCTCCCTCCACCATCAGCCGCTTGATGAACATGGGCATCGAGCCTTTTCTTGTGGCCACCTCGGTAAACCTGATCTGCGCGCAACGCCTCGTGCGGCGCATTTGCTCGCCTGCAAGGAGCCGCTGGAAATTCCCGAGCAGGCGCTACTCGATGCCGGATACAAGCCCGAGGAGGCGAAACGCACCACCGTCTACCACGGCAAGGGCTGCGGTGTCTGCAATAAAAACGGCTACAAGGGACGCGTGGGTCTGTACGAAGTGATGGAGATTACCGATGAACTGCGCGAACTCGTCCTCGTGGGGGCGTCAGCCCTGGAACTGAAGAAAAAGGCGCTCGAGGGCGGAATGATCACGTTGCGGCGCAGTGGCTTAGTCAAATCCGCGCTCGGGTGCGACCACCCTCGAGGAAGTCTTGCGCGAAACCGTACTTTAAACACCGAGGAGAATAACGGACATGGCCGGAATGACTCTGAGCGAACTGCTGAAGAAAATGATTGAAATCGGCGGCAGCGATCTGCACATCGCGACCAATAGCCCGCCGCGCGTTCGCGTTCACGGCAAGCTCCGTCCTCTGGACATGCCTCCGCTTACGGCGGCCGACACCAAGTCGTCTGGCGTATAGCGTTTTGACCGACGCGCAGAAGCATCGGTTTGAAGAAAATCTCGAGCTCGACTTTTCCTTTGGCTTGAAGAACCTCGCGCGATTTCGCGGCAACCTCTTCAATCAGCGCGGCGCCGTGGGCGCCGTGTTTCCGCACCATTCCCTGGGATATCAAAGGATTCGACGCGCTGGGTCTGCCCGCGGTCGTGAAGAGGCTTGTGCGACAAGCCGCGCGGCCTGGTGCTCGTCACCGGTCCGACCGGATCGGGAAAGTCCACCACGCTCGCCGCCATGCTCGACAAGATCAACAACGAGCGTGAAGAGCACATGATCACGATCGAAGATCCCATCGAATTTCTCCACAACCACAAAAAATGCCTGGTGAATCAGCGCGAGGTCCATTCGGACACGCACTCGTTCGCCAACTCGCTGCGCGCCGCTTTGCGCGAAGATCCCGACGTGGTGCTCATCGGCGAAATGCGCGACCTTGAAACCATCGAATCCGCGCTGCGCATCGCCGAAACCGGGCATCTTGACGTTTCGCCACCCTGCACACCAATTCCGCCGTTTCCACCATTACCCGTATCGTTGACGTTTTTCCCGCGCACCAGCAGCCGCAGATCCGCGCGCAGCTCTCCATGGTGCTCGAAGGCATTCTTTGCCAGTCGCTGCTGCCGCGCGTCGACGGCAAGGGCCGCGTCATGATCATGGAAATCCTGATTCCCAACGCCGCCATCCGCAACCTGATCCGCGAAGACAAGATTCACCAGATCTACTCCGCCATGCAGACCGGCACCGGCGCTAGCGGCATGCAGACGTTTAACCAGAGCCTCGCCAACGCCTATTTCAGCAAGTTGATTACTCTGGAAACAGCGCTTGCACGATCGTCGAATGCCGAAGAGTTGCAGGATATGATCAACCGAGGCGTTACCAGCCCCTCCGTCGCGCGCGTCCCGCACCGGCACGTGTGCGCCGTTAGAGCACGTCGCTTCGTAATTGGGCGATACCGAGAGCGGCCTCAAAGCCTGCATCGAGCTGCATAAGCCAGGAGGAAAGAGTATGCCGGTCTATGTCTATCAGCGGCACCAATCGCGCCGGAGGCGCCGTCAGCGGCGAACAGACCGCCACAAGCAAAGACGGAAGCTCGATGAAGCACTTAAGCGCCAGCAGATCAAGGTCAAGAAAATGTCGGAGAAGGGCAAGGAATTCAACCTGCCCACCTTTGGCGGCGGCGTCAACGCCAAGGACCTGGCCATCTTTACCCGCCAATTTTCCGTAATGATCGATGCTGGTCTGCCCGCTGGTGCAGTGTCTCGAGATTCTGGCCGGGCAGCAGGAAAACAAGATCTTTCAAAAGGTTCTTACGGCCACGCGCGGCTCGGTCGAGGGTGGCGCCACGCTTTCCGCCGCCATGCAGCTACCATGAAAAAGTTTTCGATCCGCTCTACGTCAACCTCGTGGAAGCCGGCGAAACGGGCGGTATTCTCGACACCATTCTGCAGCGGCTGGCCAGCTACATTGAAAAGAACGTCAAGCTCAAGCGCGCCGTGAAATCCGCGCTCGTGTATCCGGTGGCGGTTTTGCTGGTGGCCGCGGGCGTGATCATCGCTGCTGCTGTGGAAAGTGGTGCCGATTTTTGCGACGTTGTTCACCGGGCTTGGGCGTGGACCTTCCGCTGCCCACACGCATTGTCATCGGCATGAGCAATTTTGTCGGCAGCATTTTTGGATTGCTGATCCTTGTGTTCTTGGTCGGCAGGCTGCATTGGCATTGAAGGTCTGGTACGGCACGGAGACGGCCGGTACACGCATTGATGCCGTCTTGCTGAAGCTGCCATTGATTGGAATCCTGCTGCGCAAAATTGCCGTGGCCCGTTTCACGCGCACGCTTGGCACGCTGATCTCCTCCGGCGTTCCCATTCTCGAAGGACTGGATATTACCGCGCAGACCGCGGGCAATGCCGTCATTGAAAAAGCTCTCCTGCACGTACGCAAATCCCTCGAGGCCGGCAAGAACCTCGCCGACCCGCTTGAAGGAAACCGACGTCTTCCCGGGCATGGTCACGCAGATGATTGGCGTTGGCGAACAAACCGGCGCCATGGACGCCATGCTGCAGAAAATCGCCGACTTCTACGAAGAAGAAGTGGACGCAGCCGTCAAGGATCTGCTTTCCGCTCTGGAGCCCGCCATGATCGTTTTTCTCGGCGTGGTCGTCGGCGGAATCGTCATTTCCATGTATCTGCCGCTATTTACGCTGATCGGCAAGTTGAGCTCAGCATTAGCGCACGTTCGATTTCGACCTCGTCAGGCTCGGGACGGCTGTCGCAGCGCCACTCCGCCGAGCCCCGCAGCTCTGTCGCGGAGCCGCGCGGTCACGGCGCGCATCACGCAGCGCATCATGCAGAACCTGACGCGGAATGGCGCGGAACATTACAAAGAACGTTACGCAGCACACGACGCCTCGCGCCGGCGCCGCCCCGAATCAACGCACAACCTGAGCGGAGTGGCTGGCCTGGCTCACCCGTGTGCGCTTTCTGCTGATCACCATCCTGCTGGCGCATCGTGGTGGTGCTGCAGCAATTCACGCAGCTTGGACGTCCCCACCCGCTATTTCGTGCCGCTGATCGTGCTGTGGTACACGCTGGCTATTTTTTATGTCGATTCTGCTGCGCTGGGTGCCGCTCGCGCGCTGGCACGCTCCGCTGGAGATAGTATGCGACTTGGTGATGGTCACCGGCCTGGTTTACGTCACGGGCGGCCAGGAGAGCTACTTCATTTCGCTCTATCTGCTGGCGATCATTGTCGCCAGCATCCTGTTTTCGCGCCGCGCTACGTTCCTGGTGGCGGGACTCAGCTTCGTCCTGCTGGGCGGCATGGTCGAGTTGATGTATTACAACGTCCTCCCCGCACCACGGTGACCATGCCGGAGATGCCAAAACCGCTGCAGACCTGGATCCTGAGCAATCTGTTTGCGTTTCTGGCGTCGCTTACCTGTCCAGCCTGCTGACGCAGAGCCTCCGCAGTCAAACCGCCGAGCTGGAGGTGAAACGCGGCCAGCTGCAGGACCTGCAGGCCTTCAACCGAAGACATCATTCATTCCATGCGTGGCGGCCTGATGACCACCGATCTTGATGGCGGCCTCATGCTGCTCAATCGCACTGCGGAAGAAATCACCGGCTATCGCTTCGAAGACGTGCCGCGGAAAATTGCTGGGCGATCTGATTCCGGCGATCTGGCAGACCACGCAGGACGGGTACCGAAGGCTTGCTTCGCGCAACGCAAGGAAGTCGAAATGTCCACGGCCGACGGCCAGCAGCGTTATCTGGGTCTCTCTGTTTCGCCTTTGCGCACGGGCGAGCGCCGCACCAGCGGCTATCGTCATCAATTTTCAGGACCTCACTGAGCTGAAGCGGCTCGAACAGGAAGTGGCCACTAAGGAACGCATGGCTGCGATGGGCCGCCTCTCTGCCGCCATCGCGCACGAAATCCGCCAGCCGCTGACCGCTATGGCCGGCGCCGTGAAGGAGCTGGGCCGCATGGTGCCCCTGGAGGAAGACGAAAAGCATCTCGTGGGCATTGTCAGCCGCGAATCGGAGCGGCTCAACCGCATCATCACCGATTTCCTGAACTATTCGCGGGAAAAAAGCTACGAGTTCGCCGAAGCCGACGTCGCCGAGCTGCTGGAGAAACGCTCACGCTTCTGGAGCAGCATCCCGCAATTGCAGAGCGGCGGGAAATACAAAATCGAGCGCGTTTTCACCGCGACGGCCGGCGACGCGTTCGCGTGGATTCCAACCGCATCAAGCAGGTGTTCTGGAACCTTTGCGACAACGCCCTGCGCGCGATGCCCGATGGCGGCACGCTCACGGTGTCGGTCGGATCGGCTCGCCTTTCTGGGTGCGCATCCGCTTCCGCGACACCGGCACGGGCATCGATCCCGCGCAGCGCCTGAAAATTTTTGAGCCGCTGCAATCGAGTTTCGCCGGCGGCACGGGCCTGGGTCTCGCCATCGTCTACCAGATCGTTCAGGCGCACAGCGGCCGCATTTCCGTGACCTCGGAAAAAGACCGCGGCGCGGAATTCACCGTGGAAATTCCCAAGGGCGGCTAAGCGCCGGCCCGGCGCTACGGATATCGACCAATGGCTAATATCCTCATTGCCGACGACGAGCGCTCTATTTGCGAACTGCTGGAGATCACCTTTCGCAAGGACGGGCACTCGCGTGGAAGTTGCCAACTGCGGCGAAGCCGCCCGCCGCCGCATCGAATCGAAAATCTTCGACATCGTGATTTCCGATATCCGCATGCCGGACATGAGTGGCGTCGAGCTGCTGGCTTTCGGCAAGGAAATCTCGCCCTCCACGATTTTCATTCTGATCACCGGCGTTCCCACCGTGGATACCGCCATCGCCGCGGTGAATGCCGGCGCCGACCGCTACGTCATCAAGGATCACGACCTGCTCGATCAGTTGCGCCGCGCCGTTCAGCAGGTGGACGAAACGCTGCGCCTCAAAAACGAAGCGGGTTATCTGCGACGGGAATTGCGCCGCCTCACCGGCCAGGACAACATCATCGGACGCAGCGCCCAAATGCGCGCCATTTTCGACCTGGTGCTCGATGGTCGCTCCGCAATCCAGCCGCGTGCTGATCACCGGCGAAAGCGGCACGGGAAAAGAGCTGATCGCCCGCTGCATTCACGAAAATAGCGCGCGCGCGCAGGCGCCCTTCGTTACCGTCAACTGCGGCGCTTTTCCCGAATCGCTGCTCGAATCCGAGCTTTTCGGCTACCTGAAAGGCTCATTCACCGGCGCCAGCGAAAATCGTCAAGGGCTCTTTCAGGCGGCGCATGGAGGCACGCTTTTCCTCGACGAAATCGGCAATATGAGCCCGGCCATGCAGGTGAAGCTTTACCGCGTTTTGCAGGAAGGCAAGATTCGCCCGCTCGGCAGCACCGAGGAATCCGCGGTCGATGTGCGCATCATCACCGCGACCAATCGCGACCTCGAAAAAGCTATTGCAGCGAACGAATTCCGCGAAGATCTTTTCTATCGCCTCAGTGTAATTCCCATTCACCTGCCGCCCTTGCGCGAGCGCCGCGAAGATATTCCCCTGCTCGCCCGCGCGTTTCTCGATCGCTTTCGTCAAAGCATGAACAAGCCCATCGAGGGCATCGAACCCGAAGCCATGGCGCGCCTTGAAAGCTACGACTGGCCGGGCAATGTGCGCGAACTCGAGAACACCATCGAGCGTTCGGTCGCCCTCGAAACGGGTCCGCTAATCTCCTGTGCCGTGCTGCCTGAGAAAATCCGCTATGGCACCACCTCGGCAAACGCCCCGGCTGCTGCAAAGAACGGAAAGCCCGTCATCGCAGATGGTGGTATCGATCTCGAACAGCACATCCAGGATTCCGAGCGCGCGTACATTCTGGCGGCGCTCGAAGCTTCAAACGGTGTGGGCACGCGGGCAGCAGAACTGCTGAAGATGAACTACCGCTCCTTCCGCCATTACGCCAAAAAATACAACATCGCATAAAGATTAAAAAGGACGACGTTCGCCGGTGCGCGGAGATCGTACCAGCCCCTCTGGCCAGATTCGCGCGCGCGCTCTGACTGTAGTCCTGAATGGCGTGCGCTTCAGGCGCCGATCTTGCGAGCCATGGCTTCCGTTACCGGCCCGACGTTCTCCGGTGTCTGCGTCAGTGAACCTGCGTACCTGCGCTCTGCCAACTTCGACAATGGATAGGCGATCGCATACACGGCCAGAACGTCCATTAACGTATCCATGGGAAAGCGGTAGCGCAGATCTGTGTGCGTGAAATAGTAAATCATTGGAAATACCACCAACACCATTCCAAACGGCACTGCGGCTTCGTTTTGCGCGCGATACGCGAATAGCACTCCCAAAAGCGCTAACAGCGAGAACAGGCAATTACTAATGAGCGTCGCCCGGACACGAGCAGCCGCATGCTCCCAAACGTCGAAGGCGGGATCCCAAAACCCGGTCCAGTTATTTTCAAACCGCCGAAATGTAAACAGAACGAAAGCGCCAGGATGTAATCGCACGAAGTCCCACGCTTGCTGCTGTTTCTCCTTCATATAGGGAATCTCGGTTATTTTCGCGTACTCGGTACCCTCAGCTAAATCGCCATCAGGATGCTGCGTGGGTGACCACCCGTCGGGGCTGGCAGGATTATTGCCCAGCCATAGCTCAAGTCCAAAATTCGACCGCAGCGGCACAAAGCTGTGCAGTTCCACGTAATTGCGAATCGCCCAGGGCGCAATCCCGGCGATAAATATCGCGGCCGCAGGCAGCGCGAGTTTCGCGGCTCGCACAAAATGTGCCCGCAGCGGCCATAGCGCCCACAAGCTCAAAAACGGCATCACCGAAAGCAGCGACGGATTAATCTCTGCGCCTATGGCCCACATGGCTCCGTACGCCACCCAAAACCTGGGTCGCTCGGAACCGCGCAGCTTGAGGGTCATGGCAATCAGAAGCGCCATCCACAACGCCGTCAAAGACGTATCCCACACCCACACGGTAGGGAAGAATATGGCCGAAGGCAGCACGACCCACAGCCAGGTAGCGGCGACCCCGGTTTCCCGGCCGAAGGCGCGCTTGCCTATCGCGTAAATGGGCCAGCAGGTGAATGCCGAGAAGGCGCAATCGATCGTCCGGATCAATATGTCGGATTTATAGCTGAATACCCCGTAAAGCTTGAAAATACCCGCGAGCAGATAGGGATAGATGGGAGTTAACCACGCGGTCGGGCCCGTGTGAAAATTATTCAGCGGCGAACTGAAGCCGCTTCCCCGCGCAATCGAGGCTGCGATGGCGCCGGTTTCGGCTCCAAACGGGGGATCCTTCACCGTCACTTCCAAAACTGTGCGGAACATGTGATGCAGACTCACCATGCGCACCAGGAACGCAACCACGACGGCGAACCCCGTAGAAGACAACACGCGCTTCAAGTTTTCTCGCAAATGAATGGGCCTCTCGCCACGCACGCAACCATTGCTGGCCTCGAGCTACAGTCTAGAAACATCCGTCGTCGGCTGGCAATTCTTCCCTGTAATTCTTCTAATCTTCGGTGTTCATTCAGTTAAACGCGCCATCCTCCATCGGAATCAGCGCGAAGTGAGCAATGGAAGTGCGCAACTGAAGTCCAGAAATTAACGACCCCCTGAGCTTCTGACAATTTACGCCAGCCACAATGACAAATTTTGGCTCTCAGGCAGTGCGCAATCCGTGGGCTGCCACAAAACGGCATGCTCCTTCGGCGCGCACTCGCGTCCTAAGCCTCTCTATTTCTGTGGGTAGCAGGTTTTGTGTCGTCATGATTACCCTGCTCCCAACAGAGTGGCCCGCACGTTGCACTTACATGCCGCGTAGTTCAAAACAAACAAGGAGATTTAAATGCGGAACAAGCAGAAGGGCTTTTCACTTATCGAACTTTTGATCGTTGTCGCGATCATCCTCATCATCGCGGCCATTGCAATCCCGAACTTATTGCGGTCCAAGATGGCGGCCAATGAGGCTTCCGCCGTGGGTTCGATGCGCACCATAAACACCGCGTGCGTTGCTTACTCGACCACGTACGGCTCGTTTCCTGCCGGCCTGACGAACCTCGGCCCGGCGACGCCAGCCACCTCCACTTCTGCGGACTTGATTGACTCCGTTCTGTCCGCCGGCTCGAAGAGCGGATACACCTTTACCTACGCAGCGACGAACACCAACCAGGCCTACACCCTCGTTGCCGCTCCCGTATCTCCGGGGACGACCGGCCAGCGCGGTTTCTTCACCGACCAGACCGGCGTGATCCGCGCCGATGCTGCTGGCACGGCTTCGGTTACCAGCACCCCGATCAGCTAAGTACGGAGCTGCCAAGCTTGTTCCGAGCGGGAATATAGCGGGAGGGAGCACAGGCTTCCTCCCGCTTCCTACTGCCGCTACAGCGGCCAAACCAATTCGAGCACACGCTGCGAGGTTAAAATGCGGAACCAAATCGAGATCGCCAAGCCGAACCAAACCAAAAAGAAACGAAAGAGTACCGCCGGCGGATTTTCGCTTATAGAACTGCTGGTCGTAGTCGCCGTCATCCTGATTATCGCCTCTATAGCGATCCCGAACTTTATACGTTCAAAGATGCGCGCAAACGAAACCGGCGCGGCCGCAAACCTTCGCACCATTTCCACGGCGGAGGTTGTTTACAGCACCACCTATGGCATCGGGTACTCTCCCACGCTGGTGGCACTCGCAGGAAATCCGGTCATTCCCGATGCTACCCAGGCCGGTTTAATTGATAGCGTACTCGGCTCCGCAACAGGAATTAAATCCGGATACCAGTTTATATATACCGTGATCACCAGTGACCCCAGCGGCCACGTGGTTGCCTATTCTCTTACGGCTGATCCCACAGTTCCCGGCACAACGGGCGACCGCCATTTCTACACTGACCAGACGTGCGTCATACGCGCCAACGGCACTGGCCCAGCCTCTGCCACCGATCCGTCTATCTAACAGACCAATACAAATCACCGCATAGCGAACATTTTGCTCTGGCGGCTGCCGCCCTGAAAGCCGTACCCAGCAAATCTGGAACACACATCATCGCTAGCACGACCGCTAGCACGGCGTGAACCGCCGTAGCATTCTTGTTAAACCTTGTTAAACTGTTGTTAGACTCTTGTTAAACTGTTGGATGTGTACTGTAGATCGGCAATTCTAGCGCTTATTCTGGTGGGTCTTGGCCTCCCGGCTTTGGCCACCACCCAGCCGCAGGCCGTTCCGGTCGTACGCGCGCTTGAAGCCCGCTATCACAACGCAAAAACCCTGAAAGCACTTTTCCTGCAGCGTTACAGCGACGGCCGCCAGGGCGTGCAAGTCGAGTCGGGCACCGTATATTTCAGCCGTCCTGGCCGCATGCGCTGGGAATATGAATCACCCGCCGCAAAACTATTTATCTCCGACGGCAAAACCGTGTGGTTCTTTGTGCCGGCCGATCGCACCGTGACGCGCGCCCCGATGAAGGAAAGCGCCGACTGGCGCACGCCGCTCGCGCTGCTCACTGGAAAAGCGAAGCTCTCTGAACTCTGCGGCCGCATCGACCTCACCAATTCGGCGCCAGGCACCGTGGGAGACGTCGTTCTGCGCTGTCTCCCCCGCGGAGAGAAACTTCCCTCGCGGGTCACCTCGCAGCAAAATGATGGCGATGCAGCCCTCGCCGATCCCGGCCAGCCTTTTGACCAGGTGCTTCTCGAAATTAATCCCTCGACGGGAGAATTGGATGATGTGCGCGTTCTCCAGCCTGGCGGAATTGAGCTCGATTATAGATTTGGTAACTGGATCGAAAACCTGCCTCTTCAGGACTCGCTGTTTCACTTCCAGCCTCCGCCCGGCGTAGCCATCGTCGACGGATCAAAGTCGCTCGCCGCATCGCCCTGATATCCCAACAAATCCTCCATCAGGGGTTGCCGGATAAGCGCAAATGGTGCAACTCGGCTCCATGCGCCCAGGATGCCGATGCTAAAGTCTTCGCATCCGGCACGAAGTCCTGGCTGTTGTTGAAACTCACTGAAATCGACCGAAGCAGCCGTATTCCTATGCACAAAACTGCTGACCAACGCAATCAGGTGGCGATTCCCCCGCCCTTGAATGAACATGTTCTGGTCGCCAGCATGTTGTTCGTCACGGCGCTCGTTTACGCGGCCACAGTGCGGTTTCAATTCGTATACGATGATGACGGCCAGATTGTCCAAAACGCGCTGATACGCTCGTGGAAATTCGTGCCGCAATATTTCCGCGGACAAGTTTGGGAGTATCTTTTTCCCGATGCGCCTGCAAACTATTACCGCCCGCTGAATGTCCTGTGGTTCCGCATCAATCACGCGGTATTCGGTCTGCATCCGTCCGGGTGGCACCTCGCCGCAGTCCTGTTGCACCTCTTAGCAACGTTCCTCGCATATCGAGTGGCGCGCCGGTTGACAGGCCGGCCGCTCGTCGCCGTATTGGCCGCGCTGGTTTTTGGCGTCCATCCCATGCGACACGAAGTGGTCGCCTGGGTGTCGGGAACCACCGAGTCATTGTGGTCGGTGCTGTTTTTCTGCGCATTCCTTGCTTACCTGCGCTCGCGGGAAAACCACCGCATCGTCTGGATGGGGATCTCCTGCCTTTGCTATACGGCGGCATTGCTGTCCAAGGAGACCGCGATGGTGCTGCCGGTGGTCGTCTTCGCGCATGCGTGGATCTATGCCGATGCACATGGCCGCAGTTCACCAGAAGGTTCACCAGAAGCAGACGAGCCGCGCTCCGTCTGGCAACTTCGCTTGCAGGCGGCGCTGCTTGCGCTCGCCTACGTTCCTTTTGCCGCGATGTATGTCCTGATTCGCGTCAGGGTTCTGCACGGGTTTTCGCACCCTATGGTGCAAATTAACGCTCGAACCTGGGCGCTGACGCTTCCCTCGATTATATTTTTCTATGTGCGGCAGTGGTTCTTGCCGGTGCACGTCTCAGAATTCTACGATTTGCCGCTGGCGGCCAGCGTCGACAAGGTCCACGTGCTGCTTCCGGCCCTGGCCATCCTGGCACTCGGCGTGGGCCTCTGGTTTATTCGCCGCACGCTCGGCCGCCGCGAAGTGGAATTCGCGGCAATATGGACGCTCCTCACCCTGCTCCCCGCGTTCGATTTCGGCGTTTTCCCCCCGGGCCAATTGGTACACGACCGCTATTTCTATCTGCCTGGCTTCGGAGCCGCGCTCATTGTCGCGCTGGCGATGGGGAAGTTAGCGCACGGTCCGGTCGTGTTTCGCCTCCCCCGTGTCTGGCTTCTCGCCTCGCTTACGCTGCTTGTTCCGCTCTGCTACGGAAGCGCGTACGCCGCAAAATTTTGGACCAGTGATTACGTCTTATTTGAGCACGCGTACCGCATCGCGCCGGCGAATACCACCGTGCGCAATAATTACGCCATCGCACTGGCTCATCGCGGCGATTATGAGCATGCCCTGCCCATTCTGAAGCAGCTGTTGATCGACCATCCCGATAGCTGGCTCGCCAATTACAATTCTGGCCGGCTCTTCTATGAGCTCGGTATGTTTGCGCAGTCCAAAATGTATTTTGAGCAGGCGGAGATCCTGCGTCCCGCAATGGCTGATATCTACGTGCAACTTGCCATGATTGACCTGCGAACCGGCCACGCAGATCAAGCCGAGGCAAAACTGCGGCATGCGCTCGATTTACAGCCAATAAACGCAGCTTTTCGGTTTGCCCTGGGCGTCGTACTCGCCAGCAAATCTGACTGCGTTGCCGCGCGGGCGCAGTTCTCCCAAGCGCTCTTGCTGCAACCTGGATTTACCCGCGCCCGAGAGCAAATCGCGAAGTGCGGCAGCGCCGCAAGCGAGGCAGCGCCTGTAATGCAGACTCCTGCCATCCACAGCGCCCCACCTGGTGATCGGGCCGGTGCTTCCGCTTTGGCGGCCACGCGTCATCCAGCTGTGAGTCCGACAGCGGCTAATCTTTCTCTCGCCAGTCCAGATCCCGCTAGCGGGGCCGCAGCTGGTTCAACTGCGGCCGCATCAACTCCGGCCCGTTCAAGGTCGGCCCATTCAACGCCGGCCCGTTCAACTCCCGCTGATCCCAGCGCCGCTCATCCCACGGCGAGGGCAGGCTCCTATTGAAACGTGACCTGCACATTTTTAACGTTGCCGTAATGGGAACAACTGCTGGCGCATGATACTCATCTGAGAACATGCCTTGTAACCGCCCCGTTTCCGGGGCCCGCAGCTTGGAGTAAAATAGGTGCCGCATGGCCGAATTTGTCTGTAAGGTAGCCGACCCCACCGGACGCGTCTTTTCGCACGTCGAGGCGGCGCAGTCCATTGTCGAGGCGCGGCAGAAGCTATCTGACCGCGGATTGTACGTCTACTCCGTGCAAGCCCGCGGCGGCTTGCTCGCCAATACCGTTGCGCGTCCCCGCGAGCGCGTGGTCAAGGACGCCGACTTCCTTATCTTTAATCAGCAATTCAACACGCTCGTCAAAGCCGGCCTCCCCATTTTGAAAGCTCTCGATCTGCTCGCCGAGCGCGCCGCATCCCCCAAGTTGCGTCCCTTGCTCGAAGATGTGCGCAGCCGCGTCCGCGAAGGTGCGTCTCTCTCCGAAGCTCTCGAACAACAGGGCAGCTTCCCCAAGGTATATGTGACCGCCATCCTGGCCGGGGAGAAGAGCGGCAACCTCACGGGCGTGCTCGACTATTACATCAGTTACCAGCGTATCTCGACCGGCGTCCGGAAAAAGCTGATCGCCACCTTGATCTATCCGGTAATACTCGTCACCGTGGCCACCGCCATCGTCACCTACCTGGTCACGTATGTCGTCCCGCAATTCGCCAAGCTCTACGCGGACATGAGCGTGCAGTTGCCGCTCGTCACGCGCCTTCTATTAACACTCACCGTCAGTTACCGCTTCTATTTTGCTGCCGCGGTCGCCTTGTTAGTGCTGGCGGTGATCGCTGTTTTCTTCTGGTCGCGTTCGGAGTCGGGTGGCCTCGCGGTGGATCGTCTCAAACTCAAGATTCCCGTGCTTGGTGACACCTGGATCAAGTTTCAGATGGCCCAGTTTTGCCGTACGCTCTCCACACTGCTGGGTGGCGGAACGCCGCTCGTGACCGCTCTCGCCACGGCTGCCGATTCGGTGAAGAGCCGCCTAGTCTCCTCCGGTATCGCGCGCGCTTCCGAACTCGTGCGCGAAGGCCAGTCGCTGCACGCGGCCTTGCAGACCACCGGCATCATGCCCGAGCTCGGTTCTGAAATGATTGAAGTGGGTGAGGCCAGCGGCGCGCTTTCTCCCATGCTCGGAAGCGTCGCGGAATTTTACGAAGAAGAAACCAACCAGCGTTTGGCGACGATGATTGCTGTGGTGGAACCCGCGATTTTGGTGTTTATGGCCATTGTGATAGGCTTCATTTTGATTTCGCTGTACTTGCCGATCTTCTCTTTCTCCGTTGGCCAGCCCGGCTAGTCTTTCGAGAGATCCTTTACCTATGGCTACCACCGACTACAACCCGGCTTCCGCCATCCTGAATGACGCTCAGCAGGAGCGCGAGCGCAGCCGCGTCATCGCGCAACGCTACCGCTGTCCTTTTGTCGATCTGAACGAGACCCGCATCGATCCGGAGCTCTTTCGCACCATCCCCGCCGAGTTGATGTTCCGCTTCAATTTCGTGCCACTCGAGGCGCGCGACAATCAGCTCATGGTCGCCGTTGCCGATCCTAGTCAGGTGCTGCTGAGCGATGAATTGCCGCTGCTTCTCGGCAAAAAGCTCGTTCTTAAAGTCGCCACTCCCGCGCAGATCAGCGATCTGCTCAAGCGCACCGAACAATCGCAGCGCGTCCTCGAACAGGCCACCGAGGCCTTCACCCTGCAAGTTGTGCAGGATGAGGACGACCGTGAAGATAGCCTTTTCGCCGAGCGCCTCACGCGCGATGCCGCCGTCAGCCCGGTGGTGCGCCTGGTGGACACCATTATTTTTACCGCGCTCGAGCGCCGCGCGAGTGACGTCCACATCGAGGCCCGCGACTCCGACGTCGTGGTGAAGTACCGCATTGACGGCGTTCTCGTGCACGCCATGTCGCCCATTTCGAAGGAGTGGCACTCGACCATCCTCTCCCGCATCAAGGTCATGAGCGAGCTCGACATTGCCGAGCGCCGCGTGCCCCAGGACGGCCGCTTCCGCGTGCGCTACAAGGGCCGCTTCGTCGATTTCCGCGTCTCCATCATGCCTTCCATTCACGGCGAAGACGCCGTCCTCCGCGTCCTCGACAAGGAAACGCTTTCCGAGAAATTTCATAACCTCAGCCTCGAGGTGGTTGGATTTTCCGAGGAGGAATTGCGCAAAATCCGCCGGTACATCCGCGAGCCCTACGGCTTGGTGCTGGTCACCGGTCCCACCGGTTCCGGAAAAACCACCACCCTGTATGCCGCCATCAACGAAATCAAGTCCGAGGAAGATAAAATCATCACGATTGAAGATCCGGTCGAGTATCAGGTGCGCGGTATCACGCAGATTCCCGTCAACGAGAAAAAAGGACTCACCTTCGCGCGCGGCCTGCGTTCCATCCTTCGTCACGATCCGGACAAGATCATGGTCGGCGAAATCCGCGACGAGGAAACCGCGCAGATTGCGATCCAGTCCGCGCTCACCGGCCACCTGGTTTTCACCACGGTTCACGCCAACAACGTGACCGACGTCATTGGCCGCTTTATTAATATGGGTGTCGAGCCGTACAACTTCGTTTCGGCCTTGAATTGCATCGTGGCCCAGCGCCTGGTGCGCGTGGTTTGCGACCACTGTAAACGACTCGTACGTTACCCCGCCGATATCTTGCAGGCTTCCGGCCTCGATCCTGACATCTGGGGTAGCGTTTCCTTTACCGAAGGGGCCGGGTGCCTGGAATGTTCAGGCACCGGATTCCATGGCCGCTCGGCCATTACGGAGCTGCTCGATCTTTCCGATCAGATCCGCGAAATGATTGTCAATCGCCGCCCCACGTCTGAAATCAAGCGCGTCGCCCGCGAAACTGGTATGACGTTTCTGCGCGACTCCGGCTTAGCCAAAGTGCGGCAGGGCATCACCACGCTCAAAGAAATCAATAAAGTGACGTTCATCGAGTAGCATGAATTGGCTAAATGATTTGGTTAGCATGCATTGGTAAATAAAAGCCAGCAGGGAACGGGGCAGCCTGACGCATTTCGCAATGCAAATTTCCCATGCTCCGTGACTCAAAAGTCGCCATGCAAAAACTTTCAAAAAATTCTCGCGGCACGGAATGCTCGCCAGTCCGCGGAGGGATATCGTAAGCGATGACTTCTGCTGCGGAAGGCATCCGGCAGGGTATCTACGGCAACGCCATCGTTCGCCGCATGGCGCAATGGCTCGACGCTGTGCCGCACCCGCCCATCGTTTGTGAGATTGCTCCGGAATACGTTGCCGCCGCCCGCTGGAGCAGGTCCGGCGCGTCCGTGGAATCCTACGCCGTCGAGCCTCTTCCCCCCGGCGCGATTGGGGCCACCGCTATCGAAACCAATCTGCTCGACGCCCCCGCCGTGCGCGCCGCGGTTGCCAAAGTATTCGGTCGCCTCCAGGCGAAGAAACAATACGCGGCGTTGCTCGTCCCTGACGCCGTAATCCGGGTTTTTGTCCTGCATTTCGACGTCTTTCCCCGCTCGCCCGCTGAGGCTCTACCTTTACTGCGCTGGCGCTTAAAAAAAAGCGTGCCCTTCGAGACCGAGGAAACCCTGATCTCCTTCATGCGCCAGGCGCCCCGCGAAGATGGCGTGGATATCGTCACCGGGCTCGCGCGTTTGCGCATCGTGCGCGAATACGAACAGTTGCTTGAAGAGGTGGGCATGTCTCCGGGCGTGGTCATGAGTTCCACTCTTGCCGCGTTGCCATTGCTTGACGATCATCGTCCGGCCTTGCTCGCCCGCGTCTCGGGCAAGACCCTTACCACCGCCATCGTGCGCGAGGGCGTGCTCTGCGGCTACCGCTGCCTCGATCTTCCTGCGCAGAAGCAGGCGGTTACTCCGCAGATGTTGCTCGATGAAATTTACCCGCTCGCCGCCTATTATCAGGATTCCTGGAGTGAAGGCATCGCCGCGGTTAAGCTGGCCGGCCTTACCAGCCGCCTCGACGAATTTCGCGAACCGCTGGAGCGTGAGCTGCACTGTCCGGTGGGTGGCTTGTTGGCCGCAGCGCAGACCGAGGGACGCTTTAACCACGAACTGCAGCCCCTGGCGCAACACGATTTGGACGCTTTGGTGGGCTGGTCGCTCAACCGGGGCGCATAATGTCGGACGGAATGCTTTTACGGAACTGCTTTTACGAGATTCAAGACGAGATGGAACATTGGACACTCGTGCGGAGCTGAATTAAGCCATGAAGGTTCGCCTCAACTTAGCCACATCATCGCTCGAGAGTAATCGCCGCATCACCGTGGCTGCGGCGACGGTAGGAAGCTTGGGCCTCATCGCCATGGTCCTGCTGTCCTGGCACGTCTACAGCGTCGTACGCGCCAACCGCGTTTCGCGTGCGGAAGAGGCCCAGTTGCAAGCGGACATGGCGCGCCTGCGTACGCAGCGCGCCCAGCTCGAGGAATTTTTCAATCGTCCTGATAACGTGCAGCGCCGCGACCGCGCCGCGTTCCTGAATAGCCTCATCGCCGAACGTGCTTTCCCGTGGACGCAAATCTTTATGGACCTCGAGCGCAGCTTGCCCGAAGGCGTTCGCGTCATCACCATCGAGCCCAAGCTTTCTGCCGACCATTTGGAATTGCGGCTTTCGATTGGAGCTGCCAGCGATGACGGCAAACTTAAGTTCCTGAAAGCGCTGGAAGAGTCCTCGGCATTTTCCCAAATCGAGGTGCTGAACGAGTCGCGTTCCGCGCGCCCGGGTGATACCGACCGCGTCCTGCTTGCCCTGCAGGCCCGTTATTCGGCGATTTAGTATGCGCCCCGGCTGCGCGGCGACCGCCGCGCTTCATGGCTGCCGTGCTCGCGAAGTGCCAGACAGAAGTTGCCAGACCCAGTTGCAAAACGGAGTTGCAAAGCGAAGTTGGAAGATCGAATTTGCAAAAACGAAATTGCAAAACAAACTTGCAAGTTAGTACGTGCAACATGAACGTTGCCAGCGCCGTGCGGCCCGCAGATAAAGAGCCGCCGCCGAGCGGGATTCAGGGAGAATGAAGCAGTGCTGACCAGAAAGAAAACGTTGCTGCAGGCGGTGATGGGCGCGGTTCTCGTAATCGATCTCGTCCTGCTGGTGGTAAGTTTCCGCCTCGCTGCGCAACCGCAAACCCCGCGAGCCGAATTGGCCGTGCTTCGCCGCCAGCACGCCCTGATGGCCGCCGATGTAGCCCGCGGCGAGCAGATTCGCAGGAACATGCCCGCCACCGACGAGCAGTGCGATACTTTTTTTGCCCAGAATTTGCGCCCGGTCGGCAGCGCCTATTCCTCTCTGGTCTCTGACCTCGGCGCCGTCGCGCACGACGCGGGCCTCAGCACCGAAAGCATTACCTTCCGGCAGCGCACTGCGGATCGCCGCGGCGTTGTGGAAGTCGAAATCGCCACCGTCGTGAATGGCGACTACCCCAGCGTGGTGCGCTTCATTAACGGACTCGAGCATTCCAACAGCTTTTACGTGCTCGACGGCCTGGCACTCGCCGCCAGCACGGGAGGACAGTTGAAATTGAATCTGCAATTGCGCACGTATTTCCGGACCTGAGCATGACGCGCCGAACTTCATACGTGTTGCTGGCCTCGCTCCTGGCGGTATTCGCCATCGTGGTCTATTGGAATGTCCGCACGCCGCAGGCGTCCGGCCTCCCGGCCAGTGTTGATTTGAAGTATCAGCCCATGCAGGTGGAAAACCCTGCGCTCCGCCTCGATCTCCTCGAGCACCTGAAGACCGTTCAATATCAAGGCCCGAAGCGCAATATCTTTACGGCCTCGCTTCCCGCTGCTCCGGCGCCGCACGTTGCGGTGGTGGCCCGTCCCGCTCCGCCGCCTGGACCGGCTCCCACTCCGCCCTTGGTCGTGCCCGCAACATTTTTTGGCTACGTCACCGACGCTGCCACCGGTACCAAGCGCGCCTTCTTCAGCGAGGGAGATAACGTCTACGTCGTCGCCGTCGGCGACGTTCTGCTCGGCCGTTTCCGTCTGCTCCAGATCGGCAACAACACCGCTGAACTCGAGGAGACCGCCTCGGGCCGCCGCACGACCGTCAACCTGCAGGAGCCGGGCACTTCGTGATGCTGCACCTCATAACCGGGCGCGTCATGATCGGGCGCGTCAGAACCGGGCGCCTCACCCGGAAAACGACCGACCAGATCGCCTCCCGTCACCCATCCCACTCGCCTTCTGATTCAGCCCGCGTGCGCGCAACCTCGCTCTCGCCATTTATCGTCACGCCCGCAGCGGCGCCCGTTGCAAAGGCCGCCGCAAACTCCGTCGCAAACTGTGCAAGCAATTTTGCAATGTCGTCCACCTCCTTGCCCGCGCCCAGCCGCCGTGAATCCGGTTACGCCCTCCTGATGGTGCTTTTCATGGTCGCGACAATCATTCTTTTTGCCGCCGCCGCCACTCCGAGCATCCTCACCGAGGGCCGGCGCGAAAAAGGACAGGAAGCCATCTGGCGCGGCAATCAATATGTTCGTGCCATCCGCCTTTATTACCGCAAGAATGGCCGCTACCCGCAGACACTGGACGATCTCACCAAACCGGATGCTGTGGGCAACCACTACTTGCGCAAGGCCTACACCGATCCCGCAAATCCTGCCGATGGAAGCTGGCGCGTGATCTACGTCACCCCTTCCGGCCAGCTTGTCGGCAGCGTTCATTATCACACCTTGCAAGAGATGGCCGCCGCCCGCATGCCGGGATTCCAGATGCCCGGCACGCCCGCTGCCGCCGCCGCGTCTTCGCAAACGGGCCAATCAGGTTCGCAGTCTGCATCACCGGCCGCCGCCCAATCCGCGCAGGCGCAGAGTCCACAAAATGGGTTTCAACCCACTCCGCAATCCGCCCCTGGCGCGCAAAGCACTTCGCCAGCTGCGCCCGGCCCCAATCAAGTTGCGGGGCAGAGCGGTTTCGGCGTCTTGCAGCTTGCACCCCTCGCTCCCCTGGAAGCAGTCGATAGCCCCGTGCTCGGCGGTTTTGCCATTGGCGTGGCGAGCAAAGTAAAGCGGCCCTCCCTCCTCGTGTACGAGGGAGGTAAAACCTATTTCGATTGGGAGTTTATCTATAACCCGCTGCTGGCGGCGGCCGCCGGATCGGGCGGCGGCGCCATTACCACCGTCCCCGCCAATGGAGCCGCCCCGGCCAACGGAGCCGCGCCGAACCCCTTAGGCATTCCCGGTGCTCCCGCGACAACACCCGGCACAACACCTGGCACAACATCTGTCACTCCGCAGACGCCGTCCTCACCGAACCCTGCGGCAACGCCCGTTCCATAATCTCCGTCATGATCTCCGTCGGCCGCCAGCGTTCCGTCCAGCGCTGACGGCCAGCATTTCTTCCAACCCCGCCTGCCAATCCCACCTGCCAACCTTGCCTACCAACTTTGATCGCTACGCGTTTCGCTCATGCTCATCGCCTCGGCCGCTGCCATTCGAATAAAACTGGTCGCTCGCAACCGATCCGCCGCTCTCATCCATTCCTCTCGCGTTCGGGTCGAGCATCGGCACTCATTCGCCACGCACTTTGCCGCCATTCGAATGATAACCATCTAATAATATATACAATCAAGACACCAAGTGTTACCCTGTGACGCTCTCGTCTTTGAAGTTCCGGTAAGCAAAAGCAGGCAAGCCCTTTAGAATGCACACATATGAAAAATTCGTCGCCAACTCTCCCCGAATGAACACTTACAAATTCATTCAACTTAAAGATGCTTGCAATCAACACTTACGTGAAAAGGGGAGGGGTGGGGTGAAAAGGATGGCGCCAAACAAAAAGAATGCGGGCAAAAAGTATCTCGCAAAGAATGCCGGCAAGAGGATGGCGGCTGAAAGGTGGGCGCGCGGCCAGCCAAGTGAGCGCTGCCAGCCAGGAGAGCGCGTGTCCATCACCACGCGCCCACCCAGCTGAAAAACAGCGCTACCTCGCAGCCGTTATTCCCAAGCCTTACTTCGGCAAGTTCGCAATCGCGCGCGCTGGCCCGCTCAGCTGCAAAATATCAAGCCCGGTATTGGCCCGGTCCGCCGCGTAGATATACCCGCGGTCGTCGACTTCCACGTTGTTGGTTTGGATCGCCACTTTGCACTTCTGCTCGGCGCCCGTGCCGATGCAGCGCTTGTCGGTATTCTCGTTCACGGGAGGGATGTAGTACCCGATTTCCTTCGGATGAAACGGATCGCGAATGTCAAGCGCCCGCACCCCGGCATTGAAGTGCGACACGAACACGATGCGGTTGTAGTAAATCGGCGTCAGGTTCTCGTTGGTCGAATGCGTTCCGAAACGTCCGCCGCGGCTGCAGAAATTGCCGCTCGCCTCGGGTACTGTCCAGGTGGAGATGCCTACGGGTATGGCCTCGGCCGTGATATCGAAGATTCGCACCATTTGCCGGTTATCCTGGCACTCATTCGCCGTGGTTTCCCCAGGGACCACGAGGAAGTCTCGCCGCGCCTGGTCGATTGCGGGACTCGTCGCGGTCGCGGGGCGCTTTTGACGGTCGAACTCGGTGATATCCATGTTCAGAAGCGGCAGCGCCGTATGTGCGCCAGCATCCGGAGGCATATCCACCCGGGCGATTTGCGGGTATGTAAGATTGGCTTCGGTCGGTTCCGCGGGGCCATGCAAAAGCTTGTCGCGGTCCACAATCTGCACAACGCCATTGCCACCAGGGCCGTAAGCGAAATACACCCGGTTGCCCTTCGGTCCCGTCGATATGGCGCCATGCAGGTCGCTCGGCATCGGGCCGCTCGATCCGGGCTGCTGGCCGGGCAGTCCAAACGTGCGGATAAACACCGGCTTCGCCGGGTCGCTCAGATCGTAGATCATCGTCATCCGGCGAGCGCGCCATCCCGGCGCCCCTCCCACCAGATAGGCGATGCCGGTATCGCATTCCCAAAAACTCTTGTGCGTATCGCGAAGGCCGTTGACGACCACATTCAGGCGGGTGGGCTTCGCGGGGTCGCTGACGTCCCACATTTCGTGCGAGCTATTGCCAAAGCTTCGCAGCATATAGAACTTGCTCTTATCCGCATGGGGCAGTTCGCTCCCGGAGCAAACCCGCACCATCTGCGCTCCGCCCGCGTCACCGCCGCCTCCTTTGGCCACCTCACCCGGAATGTGCGCCAGATATTTCGGGCTCTTTGGGTCGGTAACGTCCAGAATCGAGGTGCCATTTTCTTCCATCTGGCCGGTAAGCGGGTTCAGCACCATGCCGGCATGGTGCCCGACGTACGCAATCCACCTGTCGCCTTGCCTCTTGATCGTGGGCTGATAGGCGCTCCGTGCCTGCAGGGCATCGTGTCCCACCAGCTCCATATTGCTTTTTTCCGCTTTGTGCTGCTGCGCGTTGGTTGCTCCGCACAGCGCCGCGGCCACCGCGACGGTCATGCCCGAGACAGCGCAGCACCGAATCAGCAATGTGAATCTGGCCTTCGGCCACGTACGCAATCTCATATGTCCTCCCGTGATATGCCCGCTTCCGCCGATATGTTGCGCTTTACCGTATATCACACGCTGACGCGCGGTTCCACCGGCAACCGCTGCTGCTTATGGATAAGAGCCGCGTCCTTGTTTTTCTATGAAACCAAAGGGGAACGGTGTACGTTCTCACTCTATACCCCGGAGGCCATACCCTTGCGGGCTGGGCGCTCGCAAACCGCGCCAGCGTGCCAATGCGCGACGCGGCGGCCTGCTGCGCATGTCGCGCACTGATGCGGCAGATTTTATCTGAAGTTGATTGTCTGAGTGCACGGCTGACTGGACGCATGAGTGGACGTTGACTGGGCGCTTGAGTGCACGGTTGACTGAACGCATGACTGGACGCTTGAGTGTACGCTTGACTGAACGGAAGTTTGGCGCGACCCAGCGCAGGGGCTCACATCCGCGGAAGTCTCAGCGGAGGACTTGAATGAACATTTCCGCGCCATTCATCCGCCGTCCGGTGGCGACCGCGCTTCTCACGATTGCGCTCTTGCTTTCCGGCGCGCTGGCTTATCGCATGCTCCCGGTCGCACCGCTCCCGGAGGTCGAGTACCCGGTCATACAGGTGTCCGCCAACCTGCCTGGCGCGAGTCCGGAGACCATGGCTTCCGCTGTGGCCACGCCGCTTGAACGCATGTTCGGCCGCATCGCCAATATCACGCAAATGACGTCCACCAGTGGTCTTGGCTCGACCAACATCGTGATTCAGTTCGATCTCGATCGCAACATCGATGCGGCAGGGCGTGACGTACAGGCCGCCATTAACGCCGCGCGCGGCCAGTTGCCCACAAATCTTCCGAATAATCCGAACTGGCGCAAAACCAATCCCGCCGAGTCGCCCGTCATGGTTTTAGCTCTTACCTCGGATACCGCCACGCAGCAGCAGATGTATGACGAGGCGGATTCCATCCTGGCCCAGAAGATTTCCCAGATTGCAGGCATCGGACTCGTCTCGGTCGGCGGAAGCTCCCAACCGGCGGTGCGCGCCGAGATCAATCCGATGTTGCTAAGCAAGCTGGGTATAAGCCTCGACCAGGTGCGTATCGCTTTGGGCGCAGCGAATGCCAATGCGCCGAAAGGGGCGCTCTCCGACGGCACCCATATCCGCATCATCCAGACAAATGATCAGTTGTTTCATGCCAGCGAATACGCTCCCCTGATCATCGCCTATCGTAATCACGCGCCTGTGCGTTTGTCCGACGTGGCCACGGTCTGGGATGGCCAGGCCAACAGCTACAACGCAGGATCGGTCAACGGAAAGCCATCCGTTCTGCTTCAGCTATACCGCCAGCCGTCCGCAAACATCATTGAGACGGTTGATCGCGTGATCGCCCTTCTGCCGCTTTTGCAAGCGTCGATCCCGCCCGCAATTCGGATCAACATCTCCCAGGACCGCACGACCACGATTCGTGCTTCGGTGAAGGACGTCGAGTTGACGCTGGTCATCTCCGTGGTGCTGGTAATCCTGGTGGTCTTCGTATTTCTTCGCAGCATCTGGGCTACCGCCATTCCCAGTGTCGCGGTGCCGCTCTCGCTGGTGGGCACGTTTGGTGCGATGTACCTCATCGGCTACACGATCGACAACCTTTCCCTCATGGCGCTGACTATTTCCACCGGCTTCGTGGTGGATGACGCCATCGTGGTGATCGAAAATATCACCCGCTATCTCGAAATGGGGCTGCATCCGCTCGAGGCGGCCCTGCGCGGATCGAAGGAGATCGGATTTACGGTGCTTTCGATGAGCACCTCGCTGGTGGCTGTGTTCATCCCCATTTTGCTGATGGGCGGAATTGTCGGCCGCATTTTTCGTGAGTTTGCCGTCACCTTGAGCGTAGCGGTGACCATTTCGATGATCGTTTCGCTGACCGCGACGCCCATGATGTGCGCCAAGCTCCTCAGGTCCGAGAAGGAACGAAAGCACAATGCGTTTTACCGGGCGAGCGAGCGCGGATTCGAGTGGCTGTACGAACGCTATGCGAGCAGCCTGCGCTGGGTGTTGCGACACCAACTATTTGTATTGGGGGTTACGGTCGGCACGATCTGCCTGGCCGTCTATCTCTACGTCATCGTGCCCAAGGGCTTTTTCCCGCAGCAAGACACGGGACGCTTGAATGGCACCGCGCGGGCCGCCGAGGATATTTCCTTTCAATCCATGCGGCAGAAGCTGATCGAATACGTGGACATTGTTAAGAGCGATCCCGCGGTGGCCGTGGTTACCGGGTTTGTCGGCAACCGGGTGAACACTGCGAACCTCAACATCACGCTCAAGCCACTCGACGAAAGAAAAATCAGTGCGGACCGGGTGATTAACCGCCTCCGCCCGAAAATGGCGCGCGTCCCCGGAGCCACGCTGTTCCTGCAGGCGGTGCAGGATGTGACGATTGGCGGAAGGCAGGGCAACGCCCAGTATCAGTACACGCTCCAAGGCGACAATGTCCCGGATATTCTGCACTACGCCCCGCTTCTCGAACAGAAACTACGCGGGCTTCCACAGGTTCGGGACGTGAATACCGATCTCCAGGATAAGGGGCTGCAAGCCGGACTGGTTGTCGATCGGGATACGGCGAGCCGCCTGGGAATCACGGCCGCGACCATTGATAACGCGTTGTATGACGCGTTCGGCCAGCGCCAGGTCTCCACGATGTATGAGAACATCAACCAGTATCACGTCGTGATGGAGATCGATCCGAAATTCCAGCAAAGCCCGGATGCCTTGCACAATATCTACGTCCAGTCCTCCACCGGGCAGGCGATCCCATTAAGCGCCTTCACGCACTACTCGGCCTCAAATACATCGCTGGCCGTCAGTCATCAGGGCCAGTTCCCGGCGGCCACCATTACGTTCAATTTGGCTCCGGACGTCCCTCTCGGCGATGCGGTCGAAGCCATCCAGAATGTCGAGCGCACCCTGAACCTGCCGTCCACAATTCATCCGGGCTTTCAGGGCACGGCGCAGGCCTTCCAGGCTTCCCTGGCGAGCGAGCCCTACTTAATTTTGGCGGCTTTGGTGACGGTGTACATCGTGCTGGGCATTCTTTATGAGAACTTCATTCATCCCATTACGATTCTGTCCACGCTGCCCTCGGCGGGTGTCGGCGCGCTGCTCGCATTGTTGCTCTTCCACACCGAGTTGAGCATCATCGCCTTGATTGGCATCATCCTGCTGATTGGTATCGTCAAAAAGAATGCCATTTTGATGATTGATTTTGCCTTGCAGGCGGAGCGCGAGGAAGGGAACAGTCCCGATGCCTCGATTTACCAGGCCTGCCTGCTGCGCTTCCGGCCCATCATGATGACCACCATGGCCGCCATGTTCGGTGGCATCCCCATCGCCCTGAGCAATGGCAACGGAGCTGAACTTCGCCGCCCCCTCGGGATCGCCATTGTCGGGGGTTTGCTCTTCAGCCAGATGTTGACGCTCTATACCACGCCCGTCGTGTACTTATATCTCGACCGGTTCCGCGCCTGGCTCACCGGAGAGGAACGTATCCGCCCCGTCGACACTGTCGAGGCTCCTTCGGCTGCTTTGCCTTCCCAATCCGCTTCCGACTAGGCTGTAGCGTGCGGGGGTTTATCGTTTTTGCATGCCGCGCTAGATTGGGCATCGGAACGCAATCTGGCCTGGGTTATGATCGGCTCATGAGTCTCATTGGGCCTGTGAATCGTAATACCCGGTTGTGGCACGTCCCCGTGTGGCGCGCCTCCTCGTGGCGCAGCCTCGTGTCGCGCAGCCTCGTGTCGCGCAGCGCCGTGTGGTGCAGCCTTGGTCGGCGCAGCCCCGGTTGGCAGGACCCGTCGTGGCGCAGTCTCGCTTGGCACGCCTTCTCGTGGCGCACCGGGACGATTGGCGCGATCCTGCTGCTCTGCCTGCTCGGTGCCGCTTCCGGCCGCGCGCAGCAACCAGCGCAGCCACCGCCGCCTCCGCCGCCACCTCCGGCGGCGCCCGCGCGTACGCCCCCTGGGTACGCCATCACCCGCGATGTGAATCTGGTGGAACTGCACGTTTCGGTCGCCGATGAAAAAGGCCAGTTCGTTCCGGGCCTGGCGGCGAGCAATTTCCGCATCTTCGAGGATAACGTCCAGCAGAAGATTGACGTCCTGCGGCAGGAAGACGCGCCGGTAAGTATTGGCTTGCTGATCGACAACAGCGGAAGCATGGAAGATAAAAGAGCCAAAGTGAACGCGGCGGCCCTGACCTTTGTGAAGAGCAGCAATCCCGCCGACGAAGTGTTCGTCGCGCACTTTAACGAAAATTACTATTTCGATCTGAACAGGGATTTTACGCAGGACCTTGGCGAGATGGAGAAAGCGCTCGAGCACATCGAATCGAGTGGCGCGACGGCGCTTTTCGATGCCATCGTAAAATCACTGGACCGTTTAAAGCGGGGCTACAACGACAAAAAAGTGCTGCTGATCGTGAGCGATGGTGAAGATAATTCCAGCCACGCGACGTTCCAATACACTCTCGAGCAGGCGCAGAGATCGAACGATTTGATTTACGCGGTCGGCCTGCTAAGCGAGGAAAAAAAGGATTCCGCGGAGCGCGCCCGGCAGGTTCTTTCACAGCTGACGCAGGCCACTGGCGGCGCCGCCTATTTTCCGGAAGGTCTGCAAGAGGTGGAGATGATTTGCGCGCAGATCGCCCGCGATATCCGCCACCAGTATACGCTGGGCTATTACCCTACAAAACCCAAGGACGGCACGTTCCGCACGCTGCGCGTGGAAGTTATTCCTCCGCCGGGCAGCGGAAAACTTTCCGTCCGCACCAGGACGGGCTATTTTTCGGGGCGCTGATCGAGCCCAAGTTGCGCCTTAGATCGTCGCCGGTCTTAGATCACCGTCGGTCTTAGATCATCGTCGGTCTCAGGGCATCGTCGCGCTTTCGACCACCGGTGAGTCTCAGATAGTCACGCTTTAGATGATCGTCGAGTCTTAGTTATTTTCTGCGTGTCAATTGGCCGGACCTGCGGGCTTGGGCCGGTCGTTTACGCAGCGCATGCGGATTGCAGAGCTACACAAGCAACAGCGTACAGCGGCATCACCCATTGAGCAAATGACTCCACCCAACATGGCACGCGCGGCACGCATATCTCCCAGATTTTGGCTCACGCCCGATCGGGCCGTGCTGGGGGGCCTATTGATGGCGGCAGCCGTTTACTGCCGCGACCTGCGGTACGACTTCATACTCGATGACGTGCCGCTTATTTTGATGAACCAAACGATTACGTCATGGCACAACTGGAAAACCGTTTTCACAAAAGATATTTTCTTTGGCCCCAATTCGGGAGTGCCGGTCGCGACCGCCGCGATGCATTACCGGCCGGTCTACGTATTTTGGCTGATGCTCAATCAGCAGTTGTTTGGCCTCGTGCTGCCGTGGTGGCACCTTAGCTCACTGCTGCTGCACATCGGCGTGACATTCCTGGTCTATCAACTGGGAGTCGAGTTGTTGAAGGATCGCTGGACCGCGGCGCTTGCAGCGTTGCTGTTCGCGTTTCATCCGGTGCATGTCGAGTCGGTAAGTTACGTGACCGCGTCCACGGACCTGCTGGTCGCGTTTTTTATGCTGATCGCGTTTCTGAGTTACGCGAGATTTCGTGAGCGAGAGTCTTCGATTCCTTACCTGTTGCTTTCTTTGTTTGCCGCGGCGCTGGCGATGCTGTCCAAGGAGACAGCCGTGATGCTCCCGTGGGTGCTGGTGGGCTACGAATGCTTTCGCGAGAGGGCGCCGGGCGAGCGGCCGGTATGCAAACAACGCTGGACACAACGTTGGACACAATGTTGGAAAGAACGCGACTGGAAACAATTCGCCTGGACCGTTCCGTTTTTCGGGATTGTGGGCGCGTACCTCGCAGTGCGCACGTTTCTGTTCGGTCCTAACGTGGGGCCGGGACCGGGCGGAACCCGCGCGGCTGCATTGGTCGACATACCCCTGGTGCTGATTGCGTATCTGCGCACTCTGGTATGGCCGTTTCGATTGAGCTTTTTTTATCCGGCCGAATGGGGAACCCAGTGGACCGTCTTCAAAGTCGCCGCAATCGTGCTGGTTGTGGTGTCCGTTGCGCTGCTTTGGAATTCGTATCGAGACTGGAGCGCGCCGCAGTTATTGCTCCTATGGATCGGGATTTTAGCCATCCCGGCGGGTCTGGGCGTATTCACATTTGTTAAAGAAGATTGGCTGCACGACCGGCACATGTATTTGGTCTCTGTTCCATTTTGCCTGCTCGTCGCCGTTTTGTTGCGGGATTGGCGATGGCCGGTCAAAGGCTCCGCAGTAGCGGCCGCGGCGGTGCTGCTGATCTTGTTGCTCGAGACGGCCGCAGAAGTCCCCAGATTTAAAGATAACTTGACCATCTATGGCAGCGCGCTGCAGGTGGCCCCTGACAACGTGCTCCTGCACAACAATTATGGATTGGCGCTGTGGGCTTTTGGCCATCACGAGGCGGCGCTTCGGGAGTTTCTTGACGCCAACGAGCGCTGGCCCAAGTCCGCGCAGATGCATGAAGTCTATGCGCAAGAGCTGGACGAGAGCGGCCGGGAAGAAGAAGCGATCAGCCAGTATACTCAGGCGCTGCGCTGGAGCCCGGATCCGACTGCTTTCCGCGCCTTTATTCTGTACGAGATGGCTGACCTCGAAGTAAAGCATTCGCAATCCGGGCAAGCCGCGCAACACGTGCGTGAGGCGCTGCAGATTTGTCCGCAGACCTGGCATTATCGCGCTTTGCTGGCGCAAGCACTGCGTCAGGAAGGAAAGATCCCCGGGCCGGACGACGAGATGCAGCTGGACGTAGGCCTGCGGCAGCAACCGCTTTGCGCTCCCTGAGAAAAGTCAGAGCGATCGTTTTAGGCTCGGTTGGAAGTTTCCGAGACACAGTAATCACTCCGGCGCATGGGCAGTGAGAGTCGCCTCCGCTGCTCCAGCAGGACGATTTTGCTTGACAGTTAAACGCCAAAAAAAGTATAGGTTTGCCCGCGTTAAAACCTGTAGTGCCCCATGGAATACAATGAGTCGCACAGGGTTTCGATCGGAGGACGTTTGCAAGTTAGGGTTGCGCCACCGCGCTGCCTTCGCAATGCCTGACCGCGGCGCAAAACGAACCTACGAATCCCAACGTGCCATCGACGGTTTCCGCTACAGGTCTGCCAACACGTGCGCCCGCCGAAGCAGTAAACGGGGGACTGTATAACCTTTACAAGGCCAGCCCGTCCACGTGTGGCGTTTCCCAGGCGACCATCAACCTGGGCGGTATTGCAATCGCTGCTGGAGCACCGCGTCAAATTCAGTTAGGCTTGCGCCTGATGTTTTGAGGCAGGCCAGGATTTCCAGGAGATCCACTTATGGAGCGGAACGCTAAGACAGGATGGTACAGATTTATCTTTCACAGTCCGAAAACTTTCGTGTTCGTAGGAATTCTGGGGCTCGCGTGTTTGGGACTGACCCAGGCTGGGCGCTCGCAGCAGTCAAGTGGCGCGGCGGCGCAGAACACGCCGTCAGCTCCGGCTCCCCGCCACGACATTTCCGGAATTTGGGGACCGGCCAGAAGTCCCGGCGATGGCATACAAGCGAACGGCGTCTGGTCGATGCCCGATGATGGGAAGCCAGAACACACCCCGCCTTACAGCGCGCTAGGTCTAAAAACTCTGGAGGCCCACAAGCCGCTGTTCGGCAAAAGAGCGGTTCTCTCGTCCCTCAGCAACGATCCGAGATCGGTGTGCGACCCGCTAGGCTTCCCGCGGTCGGACTTCTACCAGATTCGTTACGAGCAGTTCATTCAGAACGACCGCGAAATTGCGCTGTTATACGAATATGAAAAGAGGTGGCGCTCCATCTGGATGGACCAGGAACTGCCGAAAGAGATTCCCGAGTCGCGGTGGTATGGGTATTCGGTGGGGAAATGGGCAGACGACACCACGCTGGTAGTACAAACGATTGGTGTGTTTGGGGAGCCCAAGGCGTGGCTCGATGAAACGGGGCGTCCGATCAGCGATGATGCACACATTGAGGAGAGGTTTCATCGCGTGGACCACGATCATCTGGAGTGGACCGTTACGATCGACGATCCCAAGATGTACACGAAGCCGTGGCTAGCCATGAATAAGTTTCCCATGAAGCTGCAACCGCCGAATTTCGATATTTGGGGCAAGTATCAGGTGGAGATGATCTGCTCACCGACCGATGTGAAGAACTACAATGAGTCAGTGGGAGATGCGGCGAGTGGGGTCGACGCGAAATAAGAGCAAGTGACAGTAATAATGCGGAGCCGCTTGTGACGTGACGGTGCGCGGCGTACGTTGATATCAGCAGCTTGACGTGCCGGGAAAGCTGTCTTAGAGTTCGTCTCACGTGCTACGTGGTAAGATGATTCGGTGGTCGCGACCAAATAGGGGGTCATGTGAAAGCTAAGGTTACGTCAATTCTCGTGATCGCTGTTATGGCACTTGTTTCGGCTCCGCTGTTTGCACATCATGGCAACGCGGCCATGGACACAGGGAAGAAACTGATGCTCAAGGGCGTTGTCACAGACTGGTTGTGGCAAAATCCGCACTCCGTGCTCAGGTTTGACGTGAAGGATGACAGCGGCAACGTAGTGCACTGGTCGGCGGAAGCCAATAATCCTGCTGACATGGTCGAACGAGGCTGGAGCAAGAATTCGATTAAAGTTGGTGATGAAGTTACCGTAACGGTCGAGCCCGTGAAGAACGGGAAGCCTGTGGGGCGCATTCTACAAATCGTATTGCCGAATGGGCAGACGCTAGGTACGCAGTATTTGAAACAAGAGTAGCGGCGAACGGGCAGGGGATCGGCTTTGGAAGCAGCATCACGATCAGGTGCTGCGAGGTGCTCCCGGCGATTCCTGCGATTTCTGCGACGACAACCGCCGAAGTACGGCGGTCATACCCAGACTGATACTTAGATTAGGCCACAGATTTGTTCCCCTTGGGCGCTGTTTAAGCCACCTGCTGCAATAAAGAACCGCGGTCGGTTATGTGCACCGCACCGCGGTTCTACGGACCACCAGAAGAGACGTAAATCACCGATCGCTGCTTTCTTTATCTGGCTGGCGTTTAAGCGCTACTTATTGATGTTGATCGGGCGCTTACCTGCCTACGTCTGTGTCCGCACGGCCGCCATTATCGGCGCCGGTCTGGGTGTCGCGCAGCATTTTGCCGTCGGCCAGAATGACCTTATTAAGGCGTCCCACCGTCAGGCCTGACTTGGTTTGCCACAGGTAAATCGTAATCACGTCGCCGGGCTTTAACGTAGTTCTGCTCCAGCCAATCAAGCTGGACGCTGGCGTGCTGCCCATTTCCGTGATCCAGTGCTGGACCATGCCCTTATCGTCTTTATAGTCGACCATGATGAGCGGGTGGGGATTAATCCAGCTGAACTTCGTCACCACGGCATCCTTCAGCACGACGGGCTTGCTCATGTCATATGCCGCGGCCCCGTGGTGCGCGAAGGCCGGACTGCAGGCCGTTAGGACTCCTGCGATTAATGCAACGAATAGTAGCAACTGCGATTTGAGGGGATTCGATTTGAAAAGCTGCGATTTGCTAGTCAGTTTCATGATAAACCTCCGAGGCCAAAATCGTTTGACTGCGTCCGAAGGAAGCGGTAATAGCGAGTCGCTCCTTGGGATTATCCTGTGGGACTGTGTCCCTTGGGACCTACCTGCGTTGTGGCGCGGCGTTGGGGTCGCTGCCAGCCGGATCACCCATCTCCTGTAAGTACTCCATCACCTCGGAAGGTACGCACAGCCATTCGTCGATTTCCTGATTCGGAATCCACTTGAAATTGTACGTCCCAAGCGAGAGCGGCTTGGTGTAAATCGTCGGATCATCAATGGTGACGCTGAGTTTCAAGTCGTTATGGTCAACGCGCGTGTAGCGTTCCTGCACGTGGGCATTGATCGTGTGGGGATATCCGGCGGGAGTAACCCAGGTTCTGTCATCGATTCCAGTGGTATCGACGACGAGAGTGTGGTCATCCTCCCAGTGGCCTACCGAATAGCCGTTGTAGCGCGGATCGAGGGCATTTTCGCCGGTGCCGCCGACGTTGGTGGGCAGCGCACGGCCATCCATCCAGATTTCGCGCCAGAGATCCTGATACATAAGCTGCATTACGATGCGGTTCGGCATCGTTGAGAACGAAAGACCGCGAATTTCAGCAATCGCGTTCTGCGGCATGCCGAAGGGATCGCAATATCTTACATGCGGGTCGTTGGTGCCGGCGGGGCTGAACTTCGCGAGGGGCTTGTTTTGACTCATCAATTGTTGCCCCAAGGGCGTGAGAGAAGCCTTCTCGATCGGCTGACCTTTCGGCACGGCTGAGCCAGAGCCGGGGCCGGCCCAGGTTCCGGTCAGGTCGTGCTTCGGCGCGGGGCCGCCGTCGCCAACGGCCCTATCGGTGGGGTAAAACTTCCAGGGAGAGCGCCCGGTCTTTGTTTGCGTAGCTGTCTGCGTACCTGTTTGCGCAGCTGTTTGCGCAGGCGCTTGCGCCGACGTTTGCGCCGACGTTTGCGGGGATGTTTGCTTGGGTTGAGGCTGAGCCGTCTGGCTTTTGGCCGCCAAAGAGAAGATCAAGATTGCGGCCAGACCGGTCGTTACACTCGCAAAGCGACTTTGCATTTCTAGCTCTCCTCAAACTTGCGGCTAACGTGCGTCAACTCTATTGCAGCGGCGGCGTTGATAACCCGGTGATAACCCTGTGATAGCCCGTCGTCACGTCACGCTGTGGGACAAATTGCTGGAGTTATTTGTCTTTGCCCGTACCCGGCCGGTTTGGCGAGCGTGTTCATGTACTCGCTGCTCTCCGACGGCACGCAGAACGTCTCGTCGAAATCCTGTTTCACCTTCCAGTAGTAGGACGCTTTCACCCACTGGAACGGTTTCGTGTAAATCTTGGGATCGCCAATCGGCGGCCAGCGTGTATTCCCGCTCCGGCTTATTCTGTTTGAATCGCGCCTGCCCCAGAGCCGTCATGGGCGGCACTTCGCTCATCATGGGTTTGAGCGGTCCTACCCAGAAGCTTAACCTTCATTCAGCACCTCTCGAGCGGGAGTCGACGGTCCTCGCGATTGATGGACGTTACGATATAGCTGCCACTGTTTGGTGTCAAGCAAGGCTGACGATTGCAATATGGCGAAGCGGGGGACTGGAAAATGGGGCGCGAATACAGAGAAGTTCCGCAACGTTATGCGGCAATGACCTGATTCGGAAAATTGGCGGGGGTGCCAGTATGGATGTGCGTTACGCGGTAACCCGCCTGACTCCGGGCGGAAAACGATGTTCGCCTTCACATTTCAATCCGCGCCAGTCTGTAAGCTGAAACGGCGGCCTCACTCGTCTGCTGCTATGGCGCTGAGCTTTATCGCTATATTGGCGGCCGGTCCGGCGGCGTGGGCGCAAGAAAGCATGCAGCACCCCGCTACGGAAAGTAATTTCCAGCCCCGCCCGTATCAAGGGCAGCTCGAGGCCGATGACGGCCAATGGCTGCGCCCCGCCAAGGATTACGCGAACACCCGATACAGCACCTTGGACCAGATCAATACCAGCAACGTCAAAAACCTCAAAGTGGCGTTTACGTTCTCGACGGGTATTACGCGCGGCCATGAAGCGGCGCCCCTGGTGGTCAATAACACGATGTATATCGTGACGCCATGGCCGAATAAATTGTTCGCGCTTGATTTGACGCAGCCAGGGGCTCCCTTGAAGTGGATTTATCAGCCGCAACCGAGTCCTGCATCGCAGGGCGTGGCGTGCTGTGACGTGGTTAACAGGGGAGCTTCTTACTTCGACGGCAAAATTTATTACAACACCCTGGACGATCAGACGGTTGCCGTTGATGCTGCGACCGGGAAAGAGGTGTGGAAGGTCCGGCTTGGGGATATCAACCAGGGCGAAACCATCACGATGGCGCCCATCGTCGTGAAAGGGAAAGTGCTGGTGGGGAATAGCGGCGGCGAAATGGGCGTACGCGGCTGGCTGACCGCACTCGATGCGAAAACGGGCAAGACGGTATGGCGCGCCTATGCCACGGGTCCCGATAAAGATGTCCTGATTGGACCGGGATTCAAACCCTATTATGCAAAGGACCGTGGACAGGATTTGGGCGTAAAAACGTGGCCGCCCGACGCCTGGAAGATCGGCGGCGGCGGTTCGTGGGGGTTCCTGTCGTACGATCCACAACTGGACCTGATTTATTACGGCACAGCAAATCCAGGTCCCTGGGATGCCGATGCGCGTCCCGGCGACAATAAATGGACATCAGGCATTTTTGCCCGCCATCCCGATAATGGCGAGGCGGTGTGGTTCTACCAGCTGAGTCCGCACGACGTATACGACTACGACGGTGTGAACGAGAACATTTTGCTGGACCTGCCGGTTTCCGGTGCTTCCCGCAAAGTGATCGTGCATCCGGACCGGAACGGATATGTCTACATCATCGACAGGGCGAGCGGGCAGGTGCTGTCGGCGAGCGTATTTGCCCCGATCACGACGAGCCGGGGAGTGAACCTGGGCACCGGCGAGCTCGAATATGTAAACGACAAGCAGCCGATGACCGGAAAGGTAGTCCGCAATCTTTGCCCGACTGCACCTGGGGCGAAAGACTGGCAGCCGTCTTCGTTTTCTCCACGCACGGGCCTGCTGTATATCCCTCAGAACAATCTGTGCATGGACATGGAAGAACTGCAGGTGAATTACATCGCGGGAACACCCTACGTGGGAGCGAATGTGCGCATGTATCCCGCGCCGGGCGGCTACGAAGGTGCTTTCACGGCTTGGGATCCCGTGGCGGGAAAAGTTGTGTGGAGCATTACGGACAAGTTTCCGGTATGGAGTGGAACCGTAGTGACGGCCGGAGACGTGGTTTTTTACGGCACGCTCGACGGCTGGTTTCACGCGGTGGACGCGAAGGCCGGAACCGAATTGTGGCGGTTCAAGACGGGATCCGGAATTATCGGCCAGCCGATTACTTATAAAGGACCGGACGGAAAGCAATATGTGGCGGTGCTCTCCGGAGTGGGGGGATGGGCGGGAGCGATTGTTGCCGGCGGGCTCGATGCCCGCGATACCTCAGCGGCGCTGGGGTTTGCAGGAGCGGTAAAGGATCTGCCGAAGTATACGTCTGCAGGGGGGATGCTCTATGTTTTTTCCCTCCCGTAAGCGGCTCTGGGCGGCGGTGGTCCTGATCGCCGTTATGCCGGCCGCGGCGTGGTCAAAGGATCTGCGTGTTTGCGCCGATCCCGATAATCTGCCGTTTTCCAATGCACAGGAAAAGGGATTCGAAAATCAAATTGCGAGGCTCGTGGCGCGCGACCTGCACGAGCACCTGACATACGTATGGCAACGAATGGGGCGCGGATTTGTGCGCGAGTATCTGGATACCGCGCAGTGCGATCTGTTAATCGGCGTGCCCGTCAACTTTCGCGAGGTGCTGGCCACCAATCCCTACTATCGGTCGAGTTACGTGTTTGTGGTGCGGCGGGACGCCACGCTAAAACCTGATTCACTGAACGATGAACGTTTACGCGGACTCAAAATCGGGGTGCAAGCGCTGGACGAGGAGTATACGCCGCCCGCCGAAGCTCTGGCCCGCCGCGGATTGCAAACAGATATCGTCGGGTTCCACTCGATTGGTCCCGATCCGGGCGAAATCGTACGAGCGGTGGTGGACCGCCAAGTGGGCGCCGCAATTGTATGGGGACCGCTCGCCGGGTATTTCGCGCGGCCGTACCGTGACGTATTGCAGCTGACCCCGTTGTCTCCCGAAACCGATCCTCCGGGGCTTTTATTTACATTCATGATTGGAATGGGAGTGCGCAAAGGAAACACGTCATTACGCGACGCGCTTAACGAGGTGTTAGCCCGCAGACAAGCGCAGATCGGCCGCATTCTCAGCAGTTATGGCGTACCGCAGCTGGACATAACTTTGGCGCGGAATGCGAGCGACTAGATGCTGCGCCGGTGCACGATCGTTCTTCTGGGTACCTCATTTCTGTCCCTGTTGGGGTGCCAGCGTGAAACGCGTATGCTGCGCGAGCTACCGTCCGGCACCGCAACGCTCAACACCGTACAAGTGAGCGGACTCAATCCTGGCGCGAATCCGATTCCCGCGCCCCCACCTCCGAATCTTTACCAGGAAAGTGCATACGCCGTCTCGGAAGGCCAGCGCCTGTTCGAACAATACAATTGCGTTGGTTGCCATGCGCACGGCGGCGGCGGGATGGGTCCGGCGCTCATGGACAATTATTGGATTTACGGAAGCGAGCCCGGCAACATCTTTGCGACGATCATGCAGGGGCGGCCCAACGGCATGCCCTCATTCCGCAATCGTATTCCTGAATACCAGGCGTGGGAAATTGCGGCGTATGTGCGCTCACTAAGCGGCTTGCTACCAAAAGACGTGGCGCCGTCGCGGACCGATGAAATGGACGTGAAGCCTTCGGAATCCTCAACTCCTCGCCAAACGCCGGTGGGAATAACGGGGGCGCCTGAGAAACGTCCATGAGTGTCTACGGGATAAATGCCGTCCTGACGTTCGTGCGCATGGGGGTGCGCATGGGGGCGTGGCCGCTGGTGGCCGTCGACTTCGATCCAGGCGCACATTCGCCGCTCGCTCCGGCTTCTCCGCAAGGGCACAGCACCGAGTGGTTGTACTGGTTTATTTTCTGGGTTTGTTTGGTGGTCTTCGTGTTGGTCCTGGCCGCGCTCACGCGGGGCAGCGCCCGGACGTATACGCCACAGCGGAGTCCTCTCCCTATCTCCGCAGATGAAGAAGGGGACAAGCGCGCCGCCTGGGTGGTCGGGACGGCGGTTGGTATCACGGTGATTGTGCTATTCGTGGTTTTGTTTTTAAGCGTGCTCACCGGAAACAGGGTCGAGGCGGTTCACGCCAAGAATGCGCTCACCATTCAGATCAATGGGCACCAGTGGTGGTGGGAAGTTACGTATCAAAATCCCGAAGCGTACCTGACGCTCATTACCGCGAACGAAATCCACGTCCCGGTCGGAGAAACCGTGGACATCATCACCACTTCGTCGGACGTGATCCACAGTTTCTGGCTGCCCAGCGTTACGGGCAAACGAGACCTGCTGCCGGGCCATTCTTCGGCATTCTCTTTCGAGATTGACAGTCCGGGTGTTTACCGTGGGCAGTGCGCGGAATTCTGCGGGCTGCAGCACGCCAATATGGGGTTCTCGGTGACCGCGGAATCCGCCACCGACTTTGCAAATTGGCAACAGCAGCAACTGCAGCCGGCGCACGAGCCCGCCACTCCCGAAGAAACCCAGGGACGCGAAGTATTTCTCACCCATGCGTGCATCATGTGCCACACGATTCGCGGAACGCCAGCGGGCTCGCGAATGGGTCCCGACCTAACGCACTTTGCGAGTCGCAACATGATCGCGGCAGAAACGCTGCCAAACACCGTTGGAAATCTGTCCGGCTGGATTATTGATCCGCAGCAGGTCAAACCGGGAAACCATATGGCTCCCAATTCGCTGGCGCCTGAGGACCTGCAAGTTTTGACGACGTATCTCGAGAGTTTGCGTTAGGAGCCGGAGCAGATGCCCGTCCTCGAAAAACCTGCGACGACCCCCGCGGAAAGAAGGCAGCGGCTGGCGCACACGTGGCAGCGCGGAAAAGGCTTCTGGGGATGGTTTACCGAGGTCCACCATACCGCGATAGGAATCCGGTACATGGTGACTGCGTTTGCGTTTTTCCTGCTGGGCGGGATTCTGGCCGGGATGATGCGCACCCAACTGGCGGTTCCTCGTAACGGGCTGATGGGTCCGGATTTGTACAACCAGATTTTTACCGTGCATGGCAGCACGATGATTTTCCTATTCGCGGTGCCGATGTTGTTTCAGGGATTTGGTGTTTACCTCGTGCCCCTGATATGCGGAGCTCGGAACATCGCCTTTGCCCGATTAAACGCATTCAGTTACTACATTTATCTTGGCGGCGGACTGCTCCTGTGGATCGGACTTCTCCTCAACACGGGCGCGGACGTGGGGTGGTTTGCCTACGTGCCGCTCTCAGGGCCGGAATTCTCGCCGGGAAAACGCGCGGACCTGTGGGCGCAGATGATCACCTTCACAGAAGTATCCGCACTGGGTGTGGCCATTTGCATTGCGACGACGATTTTGCGACTTCGCGCGCCGGGTATGACGCTCAATCGCATGCCCATAATACTTTGGGAAAAACTTGTTTTGTCTTTTATGGTGATGTTCGCGATGCCGTCGGTGATGGTCGTCAGCAGCATGTTGCTTCTCGACCGGCTGATCGGCACGCATTTCTTTAACCCCGCTGAAGGCGGCGATGTTTTGCTGTACCAGCACCTTTTCTGGTTTTTTGGCCATCCCGAGGTTTACATCATTTTTCTGCCGGGAGCGGCGATCATCTCGACGGTGATCCCGGCCTTCACCCGGCGTCACATTTTTGGGTACACACCCATTGTCCTATCGGTGGTTTCTACCGGTTTCATCGCGTTCGGCGTGTGGGTCCACCACATGTTTGCCACCGGCCTGCCGCAAATCAGCGAAAGCTTCTTCACTGCGGCGACGCTGATGATTGTGGTTCCGACGGGCGTGCAGTTCTTTTGCTGGATTGCGACCGTATGGCACGGACACCTGCAAGTGAAATCTCCAATGCTCTGGGTGTTTGGGTTCTTTTTTGTTTTTTTGATCGGGGGACTTTCCGGCGTAATGCTGGCGTCGGTTCCGGTTGATACGCAGGTGCACGACACTTATTTTGTGGTCGCGCACTTTCACTACGTCCTGATTGGAGGCGCGCTTTTCCCGATGTTCGCCGGCCTGTATTACTGGATGCCGAAGATTACGGGCCGGATGATGGACGAACGTCTGGGCAAGTGGCATTTCTGGCTGTTCTTCATCGGTTTTAACATGACATTTTTCACACTGCATTTCCTGGGGCTGCGGGGGATGCCTCGCCGTGTTTACACGTATTCGCCGGACATGCACTGGAATGGTTTGAACCTGTTGGCCTCATCGGGAGTGGTTTTCATGACGGCAGGCCTGCTGGTTTTTCTGTGGAATGTTTTCGAGAGCAACGCTCATGGTGAGCGAGCGGGGGAGAACCCGTGGCAGGCAGGCAGCCTCGAATGGAGCGTGCCGTCACCGCCGCCCGTATACAACTTTGAATTTCCTCCCACGGTTAACGGGAGAGAAGCTTTGTGGAGTGCGCTGCCCGTGCAGCCTATCGTTGCCGGTCTTCGCGACGATAAGAGAGAAGTGCTGGTAACGAATAGTCTTGATGCCGATCCCGAATACAAGCAGGAGTCGGAAGAGGCCAGCATCTGGCCTTTTATCGCGGCCATAGCGACGTCGGCTGCTTTTGTGGGTTCCGTTTTCACGCCGTGGGCGGTGCCCATAGGCGCCGTTCCAGTAACAATCAGCCTGATTGGCTGGTTCTGGCCGAGAAAAACCGCGGTGTCCGATCAGGTTCGCGAACCGGTGGAGTTGGCCTGATGCCCGAAGGGTACAACGACCGGCCGTCACTTGACGTTTCCGAACTTCCGACCACCATGTTCGGGCACCGGAACATCAACTGGCTCGGAAATGTGTTTTACATGACGATCGAAGGCACGATGTTCGCGCTTTTGATTGCCAGCTACTTTTACTTGCGCACTCGTTCCATGGAGTGGCCTCCGGGCGGCCATGCGCCTCCAAGCCTGCGATACGGTTTAGCGAACGCCGTGTTACTGCTTTTGAGTTTAGTGCCAGCCCGGTACATTCAACGGCGCGCCGCAAATGGAGAGCGGACAGCCGTACAACTGGGACTTATCGTGCTGGCGCTCTGTGCGACGGCGAGCATCGCGCTGCGGGCTTTCGAATTCGGGACGCTGCAATGCCGCTGGACGGATAACGCCTACGCATCGATTATCTGGGTTCTGCTGGGGATACATACGGGACATCTGGTTACAGAGTGGATCGAAACGGCGGTGATTACCGCGATCTCGTTTACAGACAAAATGCAAGCTTCACAGTTTGCTGACGCGGACATCAATTCAGATTACTGGTACTTCGTGGTGGTGGCTGCGATGGTCGTGGATCTGCTTATTTATGGCGCGACACGCTGGATATAGATTCGACCGTGGAACGATGGTGGAAGGATGATGGAACAATCCGAAACGAAAGTGCAAAAGGGTGAAACGCCGCTGGCGCTTTCCTGGAGTTTGGTCGCTGGTTTCGCCGCATGGGGCGCCGATCACGGGGTGAGCTATGCGTTGCAGCGGCATGCTTGTTCAGTGGGCGGGCTATTCTCATTGCATGTGGTTACTGTCGTATGTTTCGCAGCGGCGTTAAGCGGAGTCGCGTTTGGATGGATTTTCTATCGCAGCCTTCCAGCCGACAAATCGGAAGAGGGAGGGAAGCCGTACGACCGCGCGCACTTCCAGGCTTTGCTCGGCATGGGATTCAGCCTGTCGTTTGCGGTGGTTATTCTGGCGGAGGCCGTGCCGCGCTGGTTGCTCCAGCCGTGCTTTTAGCGTTTCTGAATTGATCCCATGAGAATCCGCCCACAAATCACTTTTCTCTTATGCGGTTTTCTTCTGCTTGCGAGCACGTCCTGGTGCGAAGAACCGAGCCTTAGAGGTGGAGGGGAGAGGAGCACGGATTGGACGTGGCCCGCCTACATTATCGTTCCGCTGGTTGTGATGGCGGCGTTGTATGTCGTGGGTGCTGTCAGAATGTGGCGCAAAGCGGGGCACGCCCGTACGTTTTTATGGTCGTTCGCTTGTTTCGCCGGTGGCTGGATGAGTTTAGTGCTGGCACTCGATTCGCCGCTCCATGAAGTGAGCGAACAACTGTTTTGGGTGCACATGACGCAGCACGAGATTCTGATGCTGGTGTCGGCTCCGTTGATAATTCTGGGGCGGCCGTCCGCTCCATTGGTTTGGGCAGTGCCGGCAAGTTGGCGGCGAGGCATGGCGGCAGTCTTCAGGACGCAATACGTCAGCACGATATCGCGGAAAATGTTGCGCCCGGCCTCCGCGTGGTCCTTGCATGCAGCCGCACTATGGTTGTGGCACGTTCCGGCACTGTTTGACGCGGCACTGCGCAGCGACGCTGTGCACGCCGCCCAGCACGCAAGTTTCCTGGGCACCGCGCTGCTGTTCTGGTGGGCCCTGATCCACGAGCGTGGTGGCGCGCTCAGTTACGGCGGATCTATTTTTTATGTGTTTACGACCGCACTCCACTCAAGCGTTCTTGGAGCACTGCTCACATTTTCGCTGCGCACCTGGTATAAGCCGTACGCGTTGACCGCACCACTGTGGAATTTGACGCCCCTCGAGGATCAACAACTCGGCGGTTTGATCATGTGGATTCCGGCGGGAACGATCCTGCTGCTGATTACGGTGGTGCTTTTTGCAAAATGGATGGCGGCTTCCGATTCAAGCTGGCGATTTTCGCGCACAGCTTCCGCGTTTCGCGAGTCCGCAGGAGCTCCGCCGTATGCGCATTAAGCTGTTTTACGTGATTTGCGCAAGCGTGCTGTCCGTTGCTGCGGCCGGCTGTTCGCGGTTCCGTGGCCGCGAGCTTCGCGAGGCATCACGGTTAACCGGCGGAGGAAACGCAGCGGCGGGGCCGGACCTTATTCGCAAATATGGTTGCAATACGTGCCATACGATTGAAGGCGTTCCCGGCGCGCGGGGACTGGTGGGGCCGCCATTGGACGGAGTTGCCGCGCGCTCCTATATAGCCGGAGAACTGCCGAACACGCCGACGAACTTGATGTACTGGATCCAGCATCCGCACGGAGTTGAGCCGCGCACGATTATGCCGGAAATGAATGTGACCGAGGACGACAGCCGCGACATTGCGGCTTATCTGTACACCTTGAGGTAGAAACGAATTGGCGTCGGGAGGATGACAATTGTTATGACGCTTAAATCCATATGCCCGAGCATGCTGCTGCTGGCGGCAGTCATGATCATGACCGGTGTTGCCAGGGCCCAAAATCCGACGGATTGCTCCAAGGTTCCCGATTACGCCAAGCTCAAGAGGGCCGTCATCCAAGTGGTGAAGGAAGGCTCGGGAGCGAACAGCGGAATGGGCAATCAGGAGTGGGGCGCGGTGGTCAATCGTGATGGAATTGTGTGCGCGGTGGTTTTCAGCGGACCCAACCGCGCAGCGCAATGGCCGGGTAGCCGGCTTATCGCGGCGGAGAAAGCGAATACCGCAAACGCATTCAGTACCTCAAATTTCGCCATTTCCACCGCGAACCTTTGGGCGGGAGCGCAGCCCGGCGGGTCGCTTTATGGCGTCAATGGACCGCCGAACCCAGCGACCGCATACGCAGGCGACCCTCAAAAATTCGGCCAGGCTGACGATCCTCTGGTCGGCAATGTGATAGGCGGCGTGATTGTATTCGGCGGCGGGTTGCCGCTCTACGACACAAAAGGTGAACTGGTGGGCGGTCTGGGGCTGAGCGGTGACACGGCTTGTGCGGACCACATTATGGCCTGGAAAGTGCGGCACGCTCTGAAATTTGACGCGGTACCCGTGGGCGTCGCTCCCGGGCCGAGCGATAACCTGATCCTCGATGTACAAAACGGCGTCAGTGCAAGCGGATTTGGCCATCCCAGTTGTAAAGGTGGGCAGCCTCCCGATGAAATTCTGAAGACTCTATACCAAAAAATTCCGGTTGGGCCGCGGCATTAAGACTTTTTTCTGAGCCTAAGGTGTGACTGTAATGCACATCGTGGAGACGATTGAGACATGAGCGATGGACTGACGATCTATTTGCACGACCATTTGGCCGGGGCTACGCATGCGATTGACCTGGTGGAAACCATCCGGGACCAGCACATTACCGAGCCCCTGGGTGAATTTGCCGCCGCGCTGCTTTCTGAAATAGAGACGGACCGGCAGGTGCTGCAAAGGCTTGCCGACCGCGCGGGTGCTCCGTCGAGTGGTATTAAGGAAGCAACCGCATGGCTGGCGGAAAAAGTTACGCGTCTGAAAATTGGTGGCGGTTCCGCAGATGCTTTAGAGACGTTCGAAGCTCTGGAATTCCTGATGCTGGGGATTCAGGGGAAGTGGGCGATGTGGCGCGCATTGGGCGCAGCCGCAGCTAACGATGTCCGGCTGCAGGGCATGAACTTCGAGCAACTGGCGCAGCGAGCTGAATTACAGCGCGATCAGGTGGAAGAGCGGCGCCTGGAAGCAGCTCTTAAGGCACTGCCACTTTCGGCAAATTTGTAAATTCCTCGGCGATATCCCATATGAAATGCGAGCGACCCGTTTGGAAACGAATGGGTCGCTGGCCATGTGATTAGTTTCGTGTGATTAACTTCGCGCGATTCGCTTCGCGATTGGCGAAGGTCTGAATTAGTGGAGAGCAACACTACTAGCCGATGGTAACTGCGTGGTATCCCAACCGCCTCCTAAAGCTTCGATCAGTTGCACGTGCGCGGTCATTTGCTGCAACCGAAGATTCACCGCAATTTGCTGGCTGGTGAGCAGGGTCGTTTGCGCGGTGATGACGTTTAAATAGGGATCGATTCCCAAACGATACCGGTCCAACGCCAGAGTCAGATTTCGCTGTGCCGATTGCACGGCGGTATCCTGCTGCTCAATTTCTGTCGACAGAATCCTCAGGGAGGCAAGATTGTCCTCCACCTGCTGAAAGGCGGTCAACACTGTTTCGCGATAGTTCGCAACCGTTTCATCATAGGTGGCGCGATATTGGCGAACGGTTGCCCTGCGCAACCCAGCGTCAAAAAGCGTCTGCGCCAGCGATGCGCCGACGGACCAAAAGCGACTGGGCCACGTGAACAAGGTCGTGATTGAAGTGTTCTCTAAACCCGCGCCTCCCGTGAGAGTGATGGTCGGGTAGTAAGCAGCGGTGGCAATGCCAATCTGGGCATTCGCTTGCGCCATCGCGCGTTCGGCGGCAGAAATGTCCGGGCGGCGCTCGAGCAATTGAGACGGTATCCCGAAGGGAACCGGCTGAGGATTGGGATTCAAGGCTGCGAACGGAAGAGAGAATGCCGGCGCCGGCTGTCCGGTGAGGGTTGCGACAGCATGCTCGTACTGCGCCCGCAAGATGCCGACAGCGGTGTCTTGCGCCTGAGTCGTCTGCTAATTGTGTTTGCGCCTGCGCCACCGACTTCGTCCGAGTCGATTCCCGTTTCGTAAAGTGCGACGGTCAAATCCACCGATTGTTGATAGGCTTGCACGGTCGAGTCGAGAAGCTGCTTTAGCGCATCTTCAGTGCGAAGTTGAAAGTAGTCCACGGCGAGCTCCGCCTGAACCGTGAGACGAACGTTGGCAAGATCCGCGGCGCTGGCCTGTGCAGAGGCGACATTCGACGCAATTGTTTTGCGCACTCGGCCCCATAAATCCGGTTGCCAAGAAGCGTCGAAAGGCAGCGAGAACTGGGAATAATTGCGTATGGCCCTCGTCGTTGTGCCTGCGGTGGTGGTGCCGGGAGTGGTTGTCGTGACGCCGATGCCAGTGCCCGTTGTCGAGCCCACAACTCCGGCAACAGCTGGCTGGCCGCCAGCGTTGATCGCCGGACCGGCAGTAATCGTGGGGAAAAGCTGCGAGCGAGCTTCACTCACGATGGCGCGAGCCGCAAGGAAGTTTGCGGCTGCTGCGGCAATACTTTGATTGGCTGTGTTTGCTTGCTCTTCGAGCGTATTCAGTTGTGGATCGTTGAATATTTCCCACCACTTGCCGCGAATTGCCGCATCGTTTGGCTGCGCTGGCTGCCAACCTTGCAGGTCCTTGGCGGCTTCCGGAGTGAGCTCCTTGTAAGCGGGAGGCGTGGGGGCGCTGGCGCGCTGGTACTTCGGACCGACGCTGCAACCGCCCAAAAACAAGAGCAGGGCCAGCACGCTACGGCCGAGCGATTTTGCAACGCCATGTGAGTCTAAATGCTGCATGTTATTTCGTTTCGTTGGCCATTCTCGTTCGCCATTCTCGTTTGGCTTCATGCTCCAGACGGTAAACGTCCCTGCACGGGGTTTTCATCGGCGGTGAGCGGTTTACGCTCGGCGGCTGGCCCACAGGCGCAAGCGATCGAGATAAAGGTAGATGACCGGAGTCGTGAATAAAGTGAGCATTTGACTGACGATCAGACCACCAACGATGGTGATTCCCAGCGGCCGCCGGAGTTCCGCGCCCGTTCCCGTACCTAAAGCCAAGGGCAGGGCGCCGAAAAGTGCGGCCATGGTCGTCATCAGGATGGGCCGGAAGCGCAACAAGCAGGCCTGGTAGATGGCGTCCCGAGAACTCTTGCCTTCCTTTCGTTCCGCATCGAGCGCGAAGTCGATCATCAAAATTGCATTCTTTTTTACGATACCGATCAGCAGAATCATGCCGATCAGAGCGATCACCGTCAGATCTGTATGCGTGATCAGCAGCGCCAGTACGGCGCCAGCTCCCGCGGAAGGCAGGGTAGAGAGAATTGTAATCGGGTGTATGTAGCTTTCGTAGAGAATGCCCAAGAACGATGTAGACCGCCATAAGAGCGGTGACGATCAAGAGCGGCTCGGTGGCGAGCGACGACTGAAAAGCCTGCAGAGTTCCCGAAAAATTTCCTTGGATCGAGCTGGGCATTCCGATCCGCAGTTCCATATCCGTTCACGGTGCGCACCGCATCGCTCAAGGCCACTCCCGGCTCGAGATTGAACGAAATGGTCACCGAGGGGAACTGGCCCTGGTGATTGACCGCCAAGTGGCGCCGTATTGGGCGCGTAATGTGTGAACGCACTCAGTGGAACCTGGCCCCCGGTGCTGGAGTTTACATAAATGTCCGTTAATCCTTCCGGGCTTTGCCAGAAATACGGCGCGACCTTCCATGACCACAAAATACTGATTCAGAGCGGTGTACATAGTGGATACTTCGCGCTGGCCGAACGCGTCATAAAGCGTGGCGTCGATCGTTTGAGGCGTAATCCCCATACGTGCGGCGGTATGACGGTCGTAGACGAGCGACGCCTGCAGCCCGCCGTTTTGCTGATCGGTATTCACATCGGTGAGCCCGTAAGCTTCTTCATCTCGCTTAAGACCGTGGTCCCCATTTGGTTCAGGTCATCCAGGTTGTCGCTTTGGATCGTGTACTGGAACTCCGCGTTGCGCTCGCCCGGCCGCCGATCGTGAGGTCCTGAACAGCCTGCAGATAAAGAGTGGCGCCGGGAACTTCCGCCAACTTCGGGCGCAACCGCGTCGATGATCTCGGCTGCTGTAGCCTGGCGCTCCTCGAGCGGTTTCAGAGCGATGAAATACCCGGCCCGTATTCACGGTGGTTCCCGCGCCGCTGCCCGTAAACGCCATCACCGTATTCACCGCCGGATCGGCCTTGATGATTTCGACAAAGCTCTACGAGCCGCGACTTCATGGCCTGAAAGGAAGTGTCTTCTTCGGCCTTGAATGCCTCCTGCAAGTCGGCCGGTATCCTCCTCGGGAAAAAATCCTTTTGGCACGATGACCAGCAGATAAACGTTCAGCGCGATGGTGAGCAACAGAATCGTCAGCGTGATGGCCGCGATGGTTCAAAACCCATTTCAAATGCCATTCGTACGTATTCAGCATGCCGGAAAAGAACCGCTCGCTCGCCTGGATAAATTCTGCCGTGCTGCTCCGTGCGCTGCCTCCCGAAGCAGCCGGAACACATCATCGGAGTGGTCGTCAAAGAAACGGCCAGCGACACCAGAATGGCGACCGAAAGGTCACCGCAAATTCACGAAACAGCCGCCCGACGATCCCGCCCATCAATAACAGCGGAATGAATACCGCAATCAGGGAAATACTGATCGTTAATACGGTAAATCCGATTTCCTGCGCGCCTTTGAACGCGGCCTCAAGGGCGCCATGCCCTGTTCCAGATGACCGGGTTATGTTTTCGATCACGACGATTGCGTCATCCACCACGAATCCTGTCGAGATGGTGAGAGCCATGAGTGATAAGTTATCCAGCGTGAAGCCAGCCAAGTACATCACGCCAAATGTTCCGATCAGAGAGACGGGCACGGCGACGCTCGGAATCAACGTCGAGCGGACGTTCGCAGAAACACAAAGACCACGAGAACCACGAGCGCGATGGCAATCGCCAGGGTGCGTTCCACCTCGGTCACGGAAGCGCGAATCGTGACGGTTTGATCGAGAACGGTCGTGATCTCAATTGCAGAGGGCAGCGAAGCTTTCAACGACGGCATCGCCGCCTGCAATGCGATCGACCGTATCGATGATGTTTGCCCCAGGCTGCCGAAAGATAACCACCAGCACCGCCGGTTTGCCGTTCATGACACCGGCCGCGCGCAGATCCTGCACCGAATCGCTCACCTGGCGACGTCGGCAAGACTGCACGGCGGCCGCCGTTGTGATATCCGATGACCAATGGCCCGTATACTCCGCTTTGAGAAGTTGATCGTTGGTCATCAGGTCCGAGGCCGTCGTTCCGTTCGAAAGCTGCCCTTTGGGCCGATTCGAATTCTGGACGGTCAAAATGCCGCGGACGTCCTCCAGGCTGAGTCCATAGGCATTCAGTTGTGTAGGATTTAGGTCCACACGGACCGCGGGAAGGGAACTTCCTCCGACGATTACCTGTCCGACGCCCTGAATTTGCGAAAGCTTCTGCGACATGATCGTCGAGGCCGAATCATACAGCTGGCCTTGGTCGTAAACATCTGGACGTGAGCGAGACGATCAGGACCGGCGCATCGGCGGGATTCACTTTTCGGTACGTTGGATTGGACGGCAAATTCGTCGGCAGATAGCCGCGAGCCGCGTTAATAGCCGCCTGCACGTCTCGCGCCGCCGCGTCAATATTGCGGTTCAGATCGAACTGCAACATGATGGCCGTCGTGCCCAGGTAGCTGGTGGAGGTCATCTGGGTCACTGCCGGCAATTCGTCCGAACTGCCGCTCCAGGGGCGTCGCTACCGAAGAAGCCATAATTTCCGGGCTGGCCCCGGGAAGCGCCGCGGCCACGGCAATCGTCGGGAAATCGATCTCTGGAAGCCGCGCAACCGGCAGCAGTGTGAACGCCACCGCTCCCGCAAGGCCACGGCCAGGTCAGCAAAGTGGTCGCGACAGGACGATCGATAAATGGTGCGGAAAGATTCATCCCCATTCCCGGCGCTGTTTCGACCGCGCCGCGCCCGGCGTGACGGCTCCGTGAACTCTCTGAGCCAGGCGGTCGAAGAAAATGTAAATCACCGGTCGTGGTATAAAGCGTCAACAGCTGGCTCACCAGCAATCCGCCGACGATGGCGATGCCCTAGTGGCCGCCGTAGTTCAGAACCTGTGCCAGAGCCCAACGCCAGTGGCAGGCCGCCCAGAGAGCGCCGCCATAGTGGTCATCATGATGGGTCGGAAACGCAACAAGCTGGCCTGATAGATGGCCTCGACGGTGTCCTTACCTTCCTTACGCTCGGCCTCGAGTGCGAAGTCGATCATCATGATCGCGTTCTTCTTAACGATTCCGATCAGCAGGATGATTCCGATCAGCGCGACCACGCTCAATTCGCGTGTGGAACAGCATGAGGGCGAAAATCGCGCCCACGCCTGCAGACGGGAACGTGGATAGGATCGTGATCGGGTGGACGTAACTCTCGTACAGAACACCCAGCACGATATAAACGGTCACTACAGCCGCCAGAATCAGAAGCGGCTCGTTTCGCAAGTGACGCCTGGAAGGCCTGGGCCGTCCCTTGGAATGACGCCATGATGCTCGGCCGGCAAGCCAATCTCACTCTGCGCCTGGTGAATCGCCTTGGTCGCATCCCCAAGCGAGGCGCCTGGTGCAAGATTGAACGATACTGTGACCACCGGAAATTGTCCCTGCCGATTGACCGAAAGCGGCCCTGTGCCCGATTCAATATGCGCGAATAGCGCTCAGCGGCATCTTCGCCTCCGGTGGGAATGTCGTGGGCGAGGAACTGGCCGTAGCTGAGGTCGCCGATGGCCCCGACGGACCGCCGATGCCGGCGGGGAATTTGGCGATGAGCGGATCTGGCACCGGCGCTGAGTTGGAAGTGGAATTGTTGGTTGCCGCGTTTGAAGCCTGGGTTAAAGCTAGACGGCCGTGATGCGGGTACGAGGAGGTATTCGGGGCGATCGTGCGCGGACGTAAATGTCGTCAAGCTTGGCCGGATTGGTCTGGAACTCCGGCTCGGTTTCGAGCACCACGTGGTATTGATTGAGCTGAGTGAATAAAGTCGAGATTTGCCGCTGTCCGAATGCGTCGTAGAGTGTGTCGTCAATCATGGCGGGCGTGATGCCCAGCCTTGACGCGGTCTGACGGTCGATCACCAGGTAGGTGCGCAAGTCCTCGTGTCTGCTGGTCCGTGGCCAAGTCCTGCAGTTCCGGCAAGGCCCTTCAGCTTGTCCATCAACTTCGCCGTCCAGACGTTCAACTCGTTCTGGTCGGGATCTTCGAGCGTGTACTGAAACTGCGTGCGGCTCACGCGATCATTCACCGTCAGATCCTGCACCGGCTGCATGAAAAACGTGATCCCCTGGACTTTGTGCAATCTTCGGCTGCAAGCGCGCCATGACTTGTGTGCGCATTTATTTTCCGGACGGCGAGCGGCTTCAGGTTCATCAGAATGTTGCCGCTGTTCATGGTGTGTTCGTTCCGTCGACTCCAATGAAGGAAGAGATGCTTTGCACTGCGGGATCGCCGAGAATCACCTGCGCCAATGCCTCCTGTCGTCTGGCTCATAGCGGGAATAGAAATGTCCTGGGGAGCTTCGGAGATTCCCTGAATCAATCCGGTATCCTGCACGGGGAAAAATCCTTTAGGGATGACGATGTACAGGAAAACTCGTCAACACCAGCGTTGCGGCGGCCACCAGCAAAGCGTAGCCAGTTCGCGCTGCAGCACCCATTTCAGGTCCGGCCATAAAATGTCGATCACCCGCTCGAATGCGCGCTCAGAAGCCGGTAAAAGCGCCCTTGCTGCGCTTTGGGATTATGCCGCAGCAGTTTCGCGCACATCATCGGCGTCAGCGTCAGCGACACCACCGCGGATACCAAAATCGTGACGCTTAATGTGATGGCGAATTCCCGGAACAGGCGGCCGACGATATCGCCCATGAAAAGCAATGGGATCAGCACCGCGATCAACGAAATCGTCAGCGACAGGATGGTGAAACCGATCTGCTCGGCTCCCTTCAGAGCGGCATCCAGCGGCTTTTCTCCCTCTTCGATATAGCGCACGATGTTCTCGATCATCACGATGGCATCATCGACCACGAAGCCCGTAGAGATCGTCAAGAGCCATCAAAGTCAAATTGTTCAGGCTGTAGCCCAGCAGATACATCACGCCGAAGGTGCCCACGATCGACAAAGCGGCACAGCGACGCTCGGAATGGCTGTCGCGGCTAAATTCCGCAGAAACAGAAAAATCACCATAACGACCAGCACCACCGTCAGCATCAGCTCGAACTCCACGTCCTTTACGGAGGCGCGAATGGTGATGGTGCGATCCGTGAGCACCGATACCTGGACGGCGCACGGCAACGTGGTCTTCAGTTGCGGCAGAAGCGCCATAATCCGGTCGACGACCTGAATGATGTTGGCTCCGGGCTGCCGTCTGAATATTCACGATGACCGCGGGAGTCGTATTCATCCAGGCGGCTTGCCGCACATTTTCGGTGCCGTCGAAGACTTTGGCGACGTTCGAAAGCAATACCGGGCCCCATTTCGATAGGCAACCACAACCGAAGCATAATCGTTGCTGGCAAATAACTGATCGTTGGCGTCGATTTGATAGGACTGCCGCGCGCCATCGAAGCTGCCTTTCGCCAGATCTATGCTGGTTTGCTGGATCGCGGTGCGCAGGTCTTCCAGGTTGATCTGCAGCGCCGACAAAGCGCAGTCGGATTCGCTTGAATTCGCACCGCGGGGCGCTGGCCACCGCTGATGCTCACCAGTACCCACGCCGGGAAGCTGCGAAATCTTCTGCGCCAGCCGCGTATCTGCAAGATCTTCAACCTTCGAAAGCGGCATAGAATTGGAAGTCAGCGCCAGGGTAAGAATCGGCGTATCGGCCGGGTTGGTCTTGCTGTAAATCGGCGGCGTGGGAAGATCGGCCGGCAGAAACGTTTGTGCCGCATTGATTGCCGCCTGAACTTCCTGTTCGGCCACATCGATATTCAAGCTGAGCGCAAACTGCAGAACGATGACCGACTTCCATCGGAACTGGTTGAGGTCATCTGGCTCAATCCCGGCACTTGTCCGAACTGTCTTTCGAGCGGAGCCGTCACTGACGATGCCATCACTTCCGGGACTTGCTCCCGGATAAAACGTCTGGACCTGGATGGTCGGATAGTCGACCTCCGGAAGAGCCGAGACAGGCAATTGCTGAAACCCCACCAGTCCCGCAAGCAGAATCGCAGCCATCAAAAGCGATGTGGCCACCGGCCGCAAGATGAAAGGGCGTGGACGGACTCACTTGGCTCCCTGCCTTAGCGCTGCCCCCGTTACTCGCGCCGCCGTTTTCCCCGCTTGTAGCAACCGATCCAGCACTGCCGGGTGCGCCTTTTCGCGGAGCTCGCGGCGCCGCCGAATTGGCGAATTCGCCGGATGGTGTCGATTGCTCCCCTCGGAACGGGCCGCGGCCGTTGCCGCTACTTTCCGGGCTTGCGGGACCGCGCGGCAACTTTAACTCCTGCTTGCAGCCTGTCGAAATTGTCTGTCGGCGATCGTTTCACCGGGTTGGATCCCTTGTACCGCTGTGTCGTTGCCGTCCGTCATCCCGGCTGTGATTGTTCGTGTGGCGATCATATCGTCCGGCTGCACGACATAGACAAATGCGCCCTGCGCCATTCCGCTGAATCGTGGAATTTGGAATCAGGGTTACCCCATGCAGCGTATTGACCAGCAGACGAGCATTTACAAATTGATTGGGAAACAGCGAATCATTCTGATTCGCGAATAGCGCCCTGATCTTCAGCGTTCCGGTCGTAGGATCGATCTGATTGTCGAGTGACTCGACGGAGCCCGCGGCCAGGTTGTTCTGTTGGGCTCGATCCAAAGCCGTCACTTGCAGGCGATGTCCCTGCCGCAACTGCGTTTCGATTTGCGGAAGGAATCCTCCGCGACGCTGAAGATCACAGTGATCGGCCGCGTTTGCGTGATGACCAGCAGCGGATTAGCCCCATTGGCCTGAATGATGTTTCCCGGGTCCACCAGGCGAAGCCCTACGCTCCCGTCAATCGGCGAGGTGATGCGGGTGTACTCCAGGTTGAGTCTTCGCGTTATCGACTAATCCCTGGTCGTTTTTTACCGTTCCTTCGTCCTGGTAAACAATCTGTTGCTGATCGTCGAGTTGCTGTTTGGCGATCGCGTTCCGGTTGAACGCTGCCTGGTAGCGGTTCAAGGTCAATTCGCGCCTCGCTCAGCAAAGCCTGATCGTGCGCCAACTGCCCTTCGTATTGCGTCAGTTGAGCCTGATAGGGACGCGGATCAATCTCCAGCAGAACATCGCCTTTGTGCACGACCTGTCCCTCGCGATAATTGACGCTGTCAATGGCGCCGGTCACGCGAGCGGTGACGGAAACGGTATATACCGGCGTGACGGTGCCGAAAGCATTGATGTAAACCCCGATATCTCCCTTTCTCGCCGCAACCGTACCGATCGAAAGAGGCGCCGGGGGGGGAGCAGCTTTGGCCTTTGAGGCTTGATTTGCATTTTGCCGGATGAGGTACACAACGACGCATGCCGCTAGAATCGCACCGAGCACCAGCCATTTCCACCAGCGGCCGCCGCGTGGCCTTTGTGCCGGTTCCGTTGCATTTTCGTTTGGAGGGGCCGCTATTCCTTTTGGGGCGCTCGCAGTCTCCGTCTGGACGCTCGAAGTTTTATCTGGAACAGTCGAAGTCTCATTCGATACGGTTGAAGCGCTTGGCTTCGATTCGTCCATTTAGCCCTTTCGGTTGCCGCTATGAGTGCTGGAACATTTATGATGCTGCCCAAGCGGCACAACGCCGGCGATGTGAGACACGAGTAAGCCGTCTAAGCGGGGCGGGAGGAAACGCTCGCCACGGGTACGTTGTTCTCGCTCTGTGTCTCGGCTCCCTATGCCTCGAACGATCCTGCGGTGGTCAAAGTTCGCCCTGAATTTTGACTAGTTGTCGAGGGGTGGCGTTGCATGCTTTTTGCGTGATGGGGCTAATGGAATCCTGTACCGGTCGCCGGTATTTACATGTATTTTGGCTGAAATACGGGAAATGCCTACGCGTGGGGCTATTGGCCTGATTGGCTTACGACAGAGTCTGAGGAATTGGGGACAAAGATTACGTTGAATACGCCGAACCGAGAATGCCGCGTCAACTGCTCTTTTTATGATTTCATTTTTTTACGGTTGGCAAACAGCTAGTAAGGTAGTGATTTAAAAGCCAGAGTATTGTAGGAACCAGTCGCGGTCGCGGTGGCCGTGCTCGCAGCCTGGCCGGAGATGGTTGTGTCCGCTGCGTCAAAATGAAGATTGGTTCCGCCGGAGTCGTCAATTGTGTATGCCAGGATAGTGCCGTAATAATCGGCGCCACCGTGAAGTACCACTGCGGCATGTGGCGTGTTCATGACGGCAAACATTTGAGGACCACCCTCCATGGTAATGGTTCCCGATCCCGCGTAATTAACTTGAAAATTAGACGCGACCTGGGATGTGTTATTAAAGACAGCGTGAGAGTTCATCGTGAGTGGTGAACTCGAGCATCCGGTGCCTGTCAAATTGATCGTGATCTGGCCCGTAGCAGGACTGCTGGATAATGTTCCAAAACTGCCCATACTGATGCAGTCGAACGTGTACGTCCCAGGCGCAGTCAGCGTAACCGCCCCGTGTGAGCCTAAGGTGAGATTGCGGTAGGTGCCTGGAACAATTGTGCCGGAGGTTACATCTGTACTCGACGAGTCCGCCGGAATCGTTAAAGTTGGAATGGGTACAATGTTAGATTGCACCAAGGCTCCGTAGTGCGGGTTGCCGGATACCGAAAAATCGTCTCCCGGGCAGCTTCCTGGACCCGGAGGAGTCGCAGATCCAATATTGGGAACGTAAACGTTTCCTCCTATACTCGTGGAAGTCCCCTGCGCTACGGCACCACCGTTCGTGCCGACATCTCCCAGGCTCGCCAGATGCGTGGTTGCGTATGTTCCGTGGGCACTGTTATATCCGTCAACGGAAGCGTTTCCCGCGATATTTAAGCCGGGACTGGTGCACGTGCCGCCGTACGCGAAAAACCCGTAGGCATCACTCGTACCACAAGAGGGCACGGTAATACTTGGAGGGTTTAAGGCAGCTTCTGTCTGAACCATTTGTCTTGAACCGTTGGAGGTAATGGCCATCGCGGTGATCATCAGGACCGGAGTGGACAAGCTGGGCGAGACAGTTCCGCACGTTTGATACTGCTCGCAACTCGTGTAGGCGGGCGTAACGCCCGTCGGTGTGCTCAACAGGATCTCCGACCCACCATTCCAGCAGACGGGTGTGGTTGATGACCCCGTGGAGTTAACCGAGTAAGCGGCTGTTGTCGAACCGTTCAGATAGCCCTCCGACGAGTTCTGCTTCCAATTTATGCGTACCCATTCATAGGGCATGGCAGCGGCCGTCCCGCTGTACGGATAGTTGCTGGTTACTGTTGTGTACCAGGTGCTGCCCGTGGGCGCCGTGGTGCACGGGACGCCCGGTGGGGCGCTGGACATGCCGGCAATTGTGTAGCCCTCGTGGCAGAACTCGTCGTCAAAGTACGCATTGGCTGTGTTCCAGGGTTGGACGCTAAGCGAGCCGCCTGCATTAATTATATAAAGGACACCACCTGTTGCCGATGGGAGGGTCGTGGGAATATTAGCCGCTATGGTGCTCGCATTGGACTGCTGCATGCGGTCCAGGGCCTCATAGATGCCCGACTTGGCCGCAAAAAAGGCAGTTTCTTCCGTTCGGTAGTTGTAATTGACGCTGGTCTCCGTCCCGGACAATGTGATCAAGGCAGCGGTGACCGCCGTCAGGATCAGCAGTGCGAACAAACAAAAGATTAGAGCGATGCCGCGTTCACTATATCTGGATTGATTCGTCATGTTAGATTGCCTTGTCATAGCGAGTTCCTTGAGCGCAAAGTGTCTGGCGGTCGCGCGGATGGCGCTAATTATTGATTCTGGCTTCCGATACCATGGTAGTGGTTGGGTAGACGACTGCGGATTGGTTCACATCGGGCGTCGGGCTTTGAGCGTACAGCGTGATGCCAATATTTTTGATGCTGGATAATGCGTCCGTCGAGGAGTTATATGCCGACCCATCGTACTTATATGCTGAGAAAATGTTCTGACTCATGACGTTGTCAAGCTCCGTGTAGTAGGCTGGCGTTCCTCCTACCGACTTTAAAACTGTCCCTCGCTGCACGACACAGGGGCAACTTCCGCCTGCGGGCACTACGATCTGAATGTAAACTTCGCTTACGCCGCTTCCGTCGATATCTCCCTCAAACTGGATCGCGGACGACGAAAAGCTGATAAGTCCGCATGCTACGTTGTTATCCAAAGTGCAGTTTGTGGACGAGGTCAGGGTTGTGGGATCGAACATTACAATACTCGGGAAACCGGTTTGGCGTAGATCTCGCAAAATTTGATCCATAAATTGCCGCGATTCCTGGGCCACGCCCACTTTGTTCACGTCACTCGCGCTTTTCTTCTCGATGTCCACAATGCCGGACGTTACCACGCCGATGACTGTCGTCAGGATTGCTACTGACACGACCAATTCCAGGAGGCTAAATCCGCGTTGCGCCATCCCTCGACACTTCTTGCTATGAATAAGTCCCATACTTTGTCCTCTTACTCAGAGATTCAGCCTCGCCGGCGCGCTCAACAAAAGAGTGGAATCTGATACGTAAAGACTATGGCCCAACGACGGCCCGGAGGCTGACTGGCATAGCAAAATTGATCCCACCGAGCGTGGTTGCGGTGGTCGGCCGCGCGGAAGCAGTCACCATCCGCGTGTAGTTGGTATCAACTGTCATCACGTTCCAACGAACGTTATAAGTCGTCGGGATGCCCGTATTGCCAACTCCACCGCAGTCCACGTATTTCATCGCATAGGAGGCCGTAATGCTGGAGTACGCTTGTGTTTGATCGATGCTTCCATACGCCGAAGAAGAGGTACTCGTCACCAGGGTTGCGCCAGCTCCGTTCGGGGACGCTCCACCGGTTGTTGCAATCGTCCAGGTATTTCCTGCGCAATCGGTTACCGAAATCGTTGCGTTGGAATTGGGGTGTTGGGCGCTGATTTGCTCGACAACCATCTGCGCGAGCAAAGTCGAGGAAGTGTCTTTGCTGTTCTTGTTGTCAGAAGCCATGGCGATGATCAACACGTTGGTGAGTCCTCCCAGACCGATCGCCAGGATTGCCATGGCAATCATCAACTCGACCAGGGTCATCCCACGTTGGGATTTGCGCCACATGTGGGCCTCGCTCGCTTGTTTAATTTCCATTTCTGTCTCGCCTCACAATTTGATCCAAACAGAGCCGCTGTAATACCACTTTTGAATTCGCCCGGCAGGGGTTATGGTCACTGCCTGCCAAGTGGTCGAGTTGGTGTTCTCCAGAAAAGTCCAGAAAGCAGTGGGACCTCCCGAACTGTCGCAAACTGACCCGCCAGTCAAATTAATGGGTGTACATGGAAGTCCGCGAGGGCCAAACGTGGCCGCAGTCGTGCTGGTGTCGGTTGGAGCGACCGGGGTGGTTGCGGGCAGCAATTGGGACTTGAGATTGTTTGTATTCGGCGCGCTTGTTGAAGCCTTCTGAACAATCTCTGAAGACATCGTAATCTGTGGATCCCCTGCCGCTATCGAAGTCCCTCCATTTCCTGAGGCTCCGGTGGCGCTTTTTGGCAGCATGTCTATATAGACTTGCCCGATTGGCGTGCTTCCCGACGCTGCAAGGATGTATGTCGAATAGTAACGATTGTCGCGAATGGCATAGATCCGCGCTAGTGACAACACACCCGAGTAGTCACTCGCTGCGCCGCGAAGGCGGGCCATGCGCATGGAACTGAGAATGGCCGGGATCGCCATAGCGGAGAGGATCAGGAGGATAATGGCCACGACTAGTAGCTCCACTATCGAGAAGCCATCCTGTTCGTTGAGGCGATTTTTTTTTCCTGGATCGGCGGAGTTGCTATTTTGCCGTCGGAAGCGATTTTTAATAACCATGTTCAGGCTATTAGAGCAGTCTTGGGACCATTGATCCCCTGATGTAAGCTTCTGATTCCACGCCAGTTTTACGATGCAAAGTTCTGATGGATGTTGCGGATGTGAAGCGAAGTAACAAAACGTAACGCTATAGGCGCGGGCGCAACCGGTGCGCAATCCGGATGCTCGCGTGTCATTTTTGTTGCGGATTCTTCCGGCCAATCTTGCCGAACAGTCTAAGTTTGCATGCCCACAAAGAACTGTTCTAGGCGTCGCCGATCATCTGACCTATCGGGACTTGGCACGGCGTCTGGTTGAGAGCATACTGACGCGTCTCAGGGCCAACCCAGGCTTTGTGGGTGACGGTCATCGTGGCTACCGAAAATGTGATCGCTGCGGGCGACGTTGAGTCGGCGACGAGGAGTAAACTGCGCCGTCGGCTTATTCCACTTGTCTTTCTGCTTTACGTTGTTGCTTACCTCGACCGCATCAACGTTGGCTTTGCGTCGCTCACAATGAATGCCTCGTTAGGCATAACCAGCGCGCAATTCGGGTTGGTCGTGGGGATATTCTTCCTTGGCTATTTCATCTTCGAAATACCCAGCAATCTTCTGCTTCACAAGATCGGCGCGCGCATTTGGATCGCTCGCATCCTGATCACGTGGGGAATGATGGCCATGCTCACCGGCGCGGTGCATAGCGTGCAGCAGTTGTATGTTGCGCGCTTCCTGCTTGGCGTCGCGGAGGCGGGCTTCTTCCCGGGTATCGTTCTATATCTGACGTATTGGTTCCGGCAGCGTGAGCAAGCGCGCGTAATTTCACTGTTTGTGACGGCCTTACCGGTGGCGAGCGTGCTAGGTGCTCCACTTTCAGGCTTTATACTCGATCACGCACATTGGGCTGCAATCAGCAGTTGGCGGTGGCTTCTGATCTTAGAAGGTGTCCCAGCTCTCGTGTGCGGCGCCCTCAGTTATCTGCTGCTGCCGAGCCGCCCGGCAGACTCGAGGTTTCTAACACAGGACGAGCGGAGTTGGATCACTGCGGAACTCGCTCATGAGGAGGAGGAAAAGGTCGGCGAGCATTCAATATCGGCGTTGCGCACATTGGCTCACCCCAGGGTGTGGCATTTGGCGGCCGCCCTTTTCGCATTCGATATTGGGTTGTACGCAATGAGTTTTTACATGCCTCAATCGGTAAAATCGCTTTCCAGCGGTTACTCCAATACGGCAGTGGGCATCCTGGTGATGGTTCCTCACCTTGCGGGATTAGTTGCGATGATACTGGTTTCACGAAGTTCCGACCAGAGACGCGAGCGGCGATACCATGCGGCGATTCCCCTCGTTATTGGAGGCGTGGCGTTGGTGTCATTGGGAGCGACGCGGTCGCCTCTGCTCTCCATCGTGCTTTGGTCGTTTGTGGCGATGGGCATCTACAGCTTCTTCGGACCATTCTTTTCGATCCCCAGCAATTTCCTGGCAGGGTTTTCCGCGGCCTCGGGCATCGCCTTGATCAACTCTGTCGGGAGTTTGGGTGGGTTTGTTGGACCATCGGTCATCGGAGGCCTCGCTCACGGCAGCAGGGGGATTTACGGAGGCCTTGCCTTCGCCGGCGTTGCCTTATTCCTGTCAGCGACCCTCGTACTGCTTCTTCCCAAAAAAGGGGTATGGCGCCCGGTCATGCGAGCTGAGAGCGCTATTTTGAAAAGACCGGAAGCACAACTGCAATAGGACGACGATTCCAATAGCAGCTAAGGCCAAACTGTACCGACCTAACCGATGCGACCGAGCATGGTTACTCGGGAGAAACGGGCTTGTCGGAACGTGGATTTGGAGAACGCGCGCAAGTACAAACAAATCTATTTTGACGCCCACGGGCTTTCTCATGGAAGGAGATAAAGGCAAATTGCGGCCCAGGCGCTCCACGTCTGGTGTGTGAATTGTGATACTTTACAGCACTGCAAACGACAGGAGGATGCCGTGCAGAAATCTCTGCTGGCCCCGTTAGCGAGTGTGATGTTGCTGGGCTCCTACATCGCGTTGGCGCAACAGAGTCCGGCGCCAAGCCCTTCCATGAATTTCTTTGTGACCAGCGTTCCCATCGGTGATGGAGGGAATCTTGGCGGCCTGGCGGGCGCCGACGCTCACTGTCAGGCGTTGGCCACGGCCGTGGGCGCGGGACGCCGCACGTGGCACGCCTACCTGAGCACGCAAGCTCGTCCGGGGCAGCCGGCGGTGAATGCGCGTGACCGCATCGGCAAAGGTCCCTGGTACAACTTCAAAGGCGAAATGATCGCTCCCGACCTGGCGCATCTGCACGGCGATACGCTGGAGCTGGCGCATCTGGGAAACAATCTGAATAAGCTCACCGGCCTTACTGAAAAAGGTGACATCGTTCCTGGGCTGTATGACTACTCTGATCCGACGGGATAACGATTGGGATTACGCGAAGACGACTCCGCACTCCACCCGCCATGAGATGCTCACCGGGACGCAGACCGACGGCACGGCGTTCACCGACAGTCAGGATCACACCTGCGACAACTGGACGAGCAACAAGAGCCCAGCTCCAGGCGCGTCGAGCGGGGATCTGAACGCCGCCGATGGCAGGCCCAACGCCCAGATCGGTTTTCCCGACCGCAATGGCGGCGGCAGTGGATCCTGGAACTCGGCTCACGGAACGCGCGGCTGTGCCCAGGTGGACTTGCCGAAAACGCACGGCATCGGACTGTTCTACTGTTTCGCGATTAACTAGGATGGCGGGGAACCCATGACCAGGCGACATGCTTACGTTGTTGTCTTGTGCGTATCAATCTTGTGTGTATCAATGCTGGCGTCTTGCCTGATGCTGGCTCAACAGAATGCGCCGTAATACGCAGGGCATCGCGCCGCCCCCCGGCAGCCCGCAGCCGCTTCCCAGCCGGATGACTTTCTTCGTGACCAGCATAGGCTTGGGCAAAGGTGGAGATCTCGGCGGACTGGCGGGCGCCGACGCGCACTGCCTGGCGCTCGCGAAGAAAGTAGGCGCGGGCGGTCACACCTGGCATGCCTATCTCAGCACGCAGGCTCGCCCTGGCCAGCCTGCGATCAACGCGCGCGACCGTATCGGCACCGGCCCGTGGTTCAACTGGTCGTTCGCTCAATTGGGCCAGCCGCAAAACGCGATTATTTCGCTGGATCTTGCCGAGCTTCACGGAGATACTCTCGTGCAGGCGCAGCGAGGCAGCAATCTGTTCAAGCAGTCCGCGCGCAACGAGCATGGACAGGTCATCCGCGGCGATGGGCGACTTGCCGCCCATCGAGCACGACATCCTCACCGGCTCGCAGCCCGACGGCCGCGCCTTCACCGACACCGCCGATCACACGTGCAATAATTGGACCAGCAGCGGCACGGGTTCGGCGCAGGTCGGCCATTCCGATCGCATCGGCAACGACAATCATTCATGGAATTCCTCGCACGCCACGAGCGGATGCAGTCAGGCGGCGCTCGAGAGCACTGGCGGTGCCGGCCTCTTTTACTGTTTTGCGATCAACTGATCGCGGCCGCTACGTTATTCGATAGCTTTTCTGTTCCCTGTTTAACCAGGCCTAAACGAATTTGGCGGAGGTGGCAAATGCGAAATCCGCGCGGAACTCTGGTGCTGGCGATGGCTGGCGTCGTAACAGCGGGCATTGCGTTTGCGGCGATGGCAGCAAGGCCTGCGTCAACTGCTGCGCCCGCAGCGGGGCCGCCGCCGGCGTGGGCATACGGATTCGTGCTGCCGGTGACGGAGCAGCCGAAGGCTCCGGCAGCACAACCTGCGGTGCAAGACGATGGCTCGCAGCGGCATATTCCCGGTGCGACGCTATCGTTCACGCTGACGCAGATCCGCAACTTTTACGGGCCGGCGGACTGGTTCCCCGGCGATCATCCACCCATGCCGGCAATCGTGGCGCATGGCCGCATGGAGGCGATGGTTCAGGCGTGCGGGCTGTGCCACTATCCCAACGGAAAGGGTCGACAGGAGAACGCAAGCATTGCGGGGCTTCCTTACGGCTACTTCGTGCAGACGATGGAGGATTTCAAAAATGGGCTAAGGAAAAGTTCCGACCCGCGCAAGGCGAACACGAATAACATGATCCGCTTCGCCACGAACATGACGGACGACGAAGTGAAGGCGGCGGCGATTTATTTTTCTTCGATGAAATGGACGCCATGGATCCGCGTGGTGGAGACCAGCGCCGTGCCGAAGACGCGCGTGCAGTTCGGCATGTTCCTAAAGCTGGAAGGCAATGAGACCGAGCCGCTGGGAGAACGCATCGTCGAATCTCCCGAGGACGGCGAGCGCACGGAACTGCTGCGTGATCCACATTCGGGATTTATCGCCTACGTGCCCGTGGGGAGCATAAAGAAGGGCGAAGCGTTAGTGACGGGCGGCGGCGGAGGAAAGACGACCGCGTGCGCGGCCTGCCACGGCGCGGACCTGATGGGGCTCGGGCCGGTGCCGGGAATTGCGGGCAGGTCGCCGAGTTATCTCGTGCGACAGCTCTACGACATGCAGGCGGGGAATCGGCACGGGCAGTGGACTGAACTGATGAAGCCGGTGGTCGAGCGGCTGACCAGCGATGACATGATTGCGATCGCCGCGTATACATCATCCCGGCCCGTGTCCAGGTAATCTAACTTCCGCGATCGCGTGTGAACTGCCGGGAGCTGGCTCATCTTTTTGTTTATTTCTTCTCCGTGCCGTCTCAGCTGCGCCAATGCGCTTGAGCCAAGTCCGGCTACAAAGCTGCGAGTTACCGGTAAATATTGCGAGACCAATGTGGTAGCGAATCGCCAAGGCAGAGCGCGCTACCAGGGGCTCCCGCAACAGTGAGATTTGTCGAACTGGCCGAAGATGAAGTCACCAGGTGCGGGAATGCGCTGCCGGTAGTCATAGGAGTCTCGCAAAAAGCTGCTTGGTCGAGCGATCAACTCCGTAACTTGCCGGCGAGCCAGTAATCAACACTGAACTTTCCCGGACCAGAGCAGATCAACCAGATAAAAAAGAGCACGTACAGGACCTCCGGAAGGTATAGGAAATCGTCGAGCCAGTTAAAAGGCGAAAGTCCTTTAGGCATGGCAAAAAGTTTGGTGCTCAGGATGGCGACAAGCATGTCGGCCAATAAAGCCACGCAGGCCAGTGTCGAAAGAAGGCCCACGGTCAGCAAGGATCCGGCGACGAACTCGACACCGGACACAAAATAAGTCATCACGTGTGGAAACGGGACTTTGGCCTGAACAAGCGTTTCGTACATGGCGTAAGTCCTGCCCGCGACAAACAATTTGTTTGCCCCGGAGATGGCGAAGAAGAGTCCGAGCAAAACGCGTACCAGCAGGATGGCATATTGTTCCAAATCGCTGCTACCCAGCAGCCCAAACTGGACCAACCGTTTCCAATCCACGTGTTGTGCCTCCATCGGAGGAAGCGCTGTAACGATAGCCTAGGTCACAGCGACTTCTTCGGTAGCGGTCTTAATCAGGAGTGCGCGGGTCTCTGGCATTAGTCTCTGTTACCGACAATTATGATGCAAACCGCAAATCGCGGTGTCGTTAGGGACTCCTCGCGCCTCAAGATTAGGTGTCCATCCGTTTGACCCATTGAGCGCGCCAGGCGGGGGCCACGAATGGATCCGCAAAGTACTGTGTTTCCCGCGCAACCTTGTCGCCCCTGAACTCCATGATGCTCACGGTGTAGGAGGGCTTGCGGTCATACGTCAGGATGAATTCGGTGATCCAAAGATCACCGCCGCCAATGATTCGTCGAACAGAGAACCGCTTTTTGCTCGGCTGACTAGCGCGTTGGTTCTGTATGTTGCTTCGACCGCGGGTGCGCTCGCCTGATTGCGGGTATTCGAGCACCGCGTCCTCGTGATAGATGCGGTGCTCTGTTTCAAAATCGTTGGCGTCGGACGCCGCCCAATGCTGATCCAGTGCCGCACGAATCTGTTGATCTCGCACTGGAGAATACTGCTGGTTAATTTGTTGATCGCTCATGTTGAGCCTTGCGTTCGAGAAGAAGCTAACTCGTTTAGCAGAATCGGAGTGTACGACTCGTGACGACGGTGAATACAGATCGCTTTCATCGATATATCCCTTTCGTTGCGCTGCTCTCAGGTCGCCGTTTTCATGCGCTACCAGGAGATTTCCCGGCGATTGCGGAAGAACTTTCCCGTCAGTTCGTGTGAGGCCTCGTCGGCGAGCCAGACGGCCGTGTCGGCGCCCTCTTCCAAGGAAAGCGTGGCGTTCGGGCCGCCCATGTCTGTGCGTACCCACCCCGGACACATGGAGTTGACAGCGATCTTGTCCCCTCGCAGCGCGCCGGCGAGCATGATGGTCAAGCCATTAAGCGCCAGCTTTGACAGGGAGTAGCTTGGCTCGCTCGCCGACAACTCTTGCAGCTGGCCGTCGCCGCTGGAGACGTTAATGACCTGCGCGCTGTGGGATTTCCGCAGGTGAGGTAAAAATGCCTGGGTCACTTCCAGCGGACCGAAGGTGTTCGTCTGGAACGTCGCAGCCAGCCGGTCGCGCGGGATGGTCAAAACGGTTAATCCCGCGTCCGGGTAAACGCCCGCGTTATTGATCAGAACGTCCAGCCGGTCAGCGATCGTCTCGAACTGACGGACAGCGATGCGAATGCTCTCCGAACTGCTCACATCCAGGGGCAGAAACGTCGCCTTGCCGCCATTCTGCTGGATGCTCTTAGCGGCCGTCTGTCCTTTCGCTTTGTCGCGGGAAGTAATGAAGACATGAAAACTTCTCTGCGCGAGTTGCCGCGCGATTTCCCGTCCAATACCCCGGTTAGAACCCGTAACGAGCGCGATCCGTTCAGCATTTCGGGGAGTCATATTGTTTTCGCTTTTCCTCGCGCTTCGGCAATTGGCGATACGTCGTAGCGAATCCAGAGCACCCCATTGTCCAGCTCTTGAACGGACTTCAGCGTCAGAGGAACGGCAACGCGCTGGGCGCCTTTAAGACCATCGAAAACAGACGGCACGCCCTGCCGGCCGTCAATGCCAGGAGCCAGGAGGAGACTGATTTCGTCCACCAGTTGGGCATCGAGGAAAGCACCGTTGATATTTCCCCCGCCTTCCAACAAGAGTGTTCCGATGCCGAAATGTTCATGGAGCGCACTTGCCGCTTTTTGCAGATCCACAGCGGTCTGCCCGGCAACGATGTACGATATTCCTCTATCGCGCAGGAACACCAGATAGTCCTCTGGCGCTTGCTCCGACACAACCGAAATCAGGTGATCGCCGTCAAGGTCCCCGTCGTTCCACAGCAGCGAACCGTGGGTGTCAACTGCGATAGCATAGCTCTCGGCGCGTCGAGCCACATGCACGGGGTGCGGCCCAGCTGGGCGGCCAGTTTTGGATTCGAAGCGTCCTTCTTCGGCAAAGTGTTGTTGCATGGTGACTCTGCCGCAGACCCATGCAAGGCCGCCGAGTTGCGCGCCCGTCTCCTCGTACTCTGTGCCCTTCACTATTGTTCGCAGTGCCGCCCCATCGATTCGTCCATCAATAAATGCCAGCATGTGGCAGATGATGCGCGGTCTCATGACTCTCCGATCTTGAAGTGGGTGTCTGTAGTTCCTTAGGCACTGAACTATGGCAACATAGGGCATTATGGGCGGAAAGGTGCTGATCGTGCTGCTAATGATGGCGATCTTTCTGTCCGCCGCTGCTCAGCAACCCCGAAACAAAAGTCTGCCGACCACGCCGAGTATTGCTGCCGCCCGCCAAGGCTCAGAGGAAGTGCCACGCGACTCCATTCACCAGAGGCTCCCGTGCGGAAACCAAGCCAGATCATTCAAGGGCTTGATGGCGTCCTTTGATAAGGGACGGGTGCCTTCGCCCAGGGAAGTCAGCGGCACGTGGATTCTAGTGGGCCTATGGCTTTATAAAAATTCACAACCCGATCTCAATTGCAATGGTGTGAACCGAGGAAAGAAGCTCGAATGGGTAATGGTCGCCAACGGATATTCAATTGAGTTTGACTCGATTGGAGATGAGCCGGAAATGACGTCGCTGAAGCCTGATCACAAGGGAAGTCTCACACTTTCCGTTGGGTTCGGAGGCGACAGTTCTCCAGTTTATCGATGCCGTCTCAGTCTCAGCCGTTCTCTCGTGTGTTCCGGCAGCACTTATTATCAAGGGGCAGAGTTCGAGAAGATACCCGTCAACGAGGACCAAATCTATAGGCCGAAGCCAACTTTCTGAAAGCTCCAGCTGAACAACTGCGAACGAAGAGAATCCCAGCTGGTAATACGCTACCCGGATGAATGCCGTCCACGCTGACGGAACTTCACCATGTGTGCATGACGCCGGATGGTCGGGCCGACGGGGAGGATCAAGCTACCACGAACGCGCCCGAAGGCGCGAGATCGATCCTACGCAGTCTAAGAAAACCGACAACCGACTGAAGTAGCCAAACCGTCCTAGTCAGGTAGGGGTCTACTCAGCGATTATCTCGTTTTTCGGGACTTGGCCGATTACAGCATGATAAGGTTTTGCCAACATGGCTGCATTTGACCAGCAAGAGGAATTCCGGAAGCGTTTGGATTGGGAGATTCTCCGGGACGGTGGGATAAATCTCTATTTGCGCCACGAGTACCTTGATGCCGACGTTGATTGGCTACGCATGCAGCATTATCAGGACTAGATCGGTTCGATGTCTATGCTAAAGCGCAGGGTGCCACGGTAATACCCTCAGGGCGAACGGAGGCGGAAGTTCTCCTCGATATTCTGGCCCGAGCAACGAGATATTTCTTACTGACTGGCAGAAGGCTCCTCACGTCAGTGCAATCAAATGACCCTGAGATTCGGTTCGACAAGCTCGCTTGCGTATTCGCAGACTGGAACAAGCGCGAGTGGCTCCGCAAGAATCGCGGTTTGGACCCTAACCGGGCGTAGCGAATTGTCCTTGGCAGGGATCAATGTGAGATTCGAGGGACCAAAGTGAGCGCACTTTCCCAAATGCAGCCCCCGCGAAAGGGACCATCGCCGTCTGGGTCAAGTTGCGGTTCGTCGAACCACACCCAATAAACTGTGTTTTCTCCCAAAGCGCTGTGCTGTTGATAGGTTAAGCCACCGTTATCCCAAGGGCCGCTGAGTTTTATCACTTGCTCCGGCGGTTTGGACACTGTTCCTACCGCACCCTTCGCCCAGAAGAAATCGGACGAAATGTAGACGCGGTCACCAGCCATGAACCTTGTGGCCACAGTGGCGGGAGTCTACGACAATTCCAGGTGCCAGGTCTTCAACAGTCCGATTATCGGTAGATGCCCCGCTCGCCCCGGGGTCGGGTAGGCGCTGACAAGAGGCTAAGAATGGCAGATTGCAAATCAAGACGAAGTGTTGGACTTGTGAGATTGAGGCAAGCACCAGCGCGTCCGCGAATTTTTGGAACGAAATGGAACAGGAACAGGGTTGGAGGGCCGACGCAAGCGATTGAATATGGTGCCGGGGGGCAGAGTTGAACTGCCTACGCCGGCCTTTTCAGGGCCGCGCTCTACCGGTGAGCTACCCCGGCACCGAAGGAGTTTCAAATTGTAGCGGGGAAGCGCGGTGATGTCGAGACCGCGCGCATCAAAATTAAGATTTACGCGCAGTTATTTCAGTGACGCATCAAATTCCCGCATCCAATCTTTTTTCTTGAGCACTTCGCGAGGCTTGGTGCCTTCGGCAGGTCCCACGATGCCGTCTTTCTCCATAATATCGATCAACCGCGCTGCCCGGCCGTAGCCGATACGCAAGCGCCGCTGCAGTGTCGAAGTTGAGGCCCGGCCCATTTCACACACCACGCGCACCGCCTCCTGGTAAAGCTCGTCGTCGACATCCTCTTCACCGGCGTCGCCGCCCGTCCCTCCTGTGGAGTCTTCTTTGGGAGGTTCGAGCAGGCGCTCGTTGTAGACAGCTTTGGCCTGCGATCGCCAGAAATCACAAAGTGCTGCGATTTCCTCCTCACTGACCAGCGGGCCGTGAATCCGGTGCAGGCGCGAAGAACCCGCAGGCAGATAAAGCATGTCGCCACGACCCAGAAGCGACTCGGCGCCATTCGCGTCGAGAATCGTGCGGGAATCCACCTTGCTCGCCACTCGGAACGAAATACGCGCTGGAAAGTTAGCCTTGATGAGCCCCGTGATCACGTCCACGGAGGGCCTTTGTGTCGCCAGGATCAGGTGAATACCGACAGCGCGCGCCATCTGCGCGAGACGCGTGATGGACTCCTCGACATTGCTGGTGTCCACCATCATCAAATCGGCCAGCTCGTCAATCACAATGACGATGTAAGGCAGCGGGCGATGTTCTTCCTCGTCCTTGCCCTCGAAGAGCGATAGCGATTGGGCTTTGTCGAACGTGCGGTTGTACTGATCGATGTTGCGCACGCCGCGCTGCGCCAGCAGCTTCAGGCGCCGCTCCATTTCTCGTGTGGCATTGCGCAGAACGTTCGAAGCGACTTTGGGATCGGTCACCACCGGCGCGAGCAGATGGGGAATATCCTCGTAAAGCCCCAGCTCCAGCCGCTTGGGATCAACCATTAAAAATTTAAGCTCATCGGGAGTGGCTTTATACAGCATGGATACGATCAGCGAATTCAGGAACACGCTTTTGCCGGTGCCCGTTGATCCGGCAATTAAAAGGTGAGGCATCTGCGCCAAATCGGAAACGCGGATGCGGCCGATCAGATCCTTGCCGAGCGAAAGCGTCAATTTAGAGGGAGAGTTGACGAATTCCGGAGACTCAATCGTCTCACGCAGCGTGATCGTCTGGCGGTGCTGATTCGGCACTTCGATTCCCACCGTCGATTTGCCCGCCACGCGTTCGATCAGGATGGACTCCGCACGGAGCGCCAGACACAGATCGTCGGCTAGCCCGGTGATGCGGCTGTATTTAATGCCGGCCTCTGGTTTGAACTCGAATGTGGTGACCACCGGGCCGGGATTAATCTGCGTGATGTGTCCCCCGACATCGAATTCGCGGCATTTTTGTTCGATGGCGCGGGCACATTCCTTTAACTCTGCTTCCTCGATCCGTTCGCTGCGCTCCGCCATGCGCAACAATCCAGCGGATGGCAGCCGGAACCCGGTGGCGCTGCGACTTACCTTGGGCTCTGACGCGCTTTTCTTGCCCTGCGCAACTGAGCTCGAGTCGGGGAGCACGAGCACAATCCCCGGTTCCTCGCGAGTTCCCGCATCCGGCGCAGCAGCGGATTCTTCCTCGCGGGCCGCCGCACGTGCTTCCTTTGAATCCTTATCCTTGGCTGCGGCGTTTGGCTGAGATACCGGCTGCCGTCCGCTCGTTTTGATACTTGCGAGACGCTGCCGCAAACGTTCTTGTTCGCGAGCCTCGCGCCAGGACGCAATTCGAGCCTTGAGGCGTGCCAGCAGATCGAGCTTATTTACGGGTTTGCTGACGAGCTTATGCGTGCCAGCAAACGAGAATGGGGTGGTCATAAATACAGCCGTGAGAAATACGGCCAGCGCCACGACATGCGCCCCGATTGCATTGAACGTCGCGCGCAGCGTGCGTGAAGCCAGCGTACCTACTAAGCCTCCAGGGGGAATTGCGCCCCGTACCTCCGGGATGTGCCACAGCGCCAGCAATGCGGGCAGAGACACGACCAGCAAAGCGCCTCCGGCGAGCTTCACCCCAGCCGAATCCAATGTGTGGCTGCGAAACCAGCGCAGGCCCAGTGCGAAGATCCCCATCGGCAGCAGAAATGCCGGATACCCGAAACACTGGAAGATCAAATCCGCCGTATAGGCACCCGCCGGTCCGATCCAATTACGTGCCGGATGCGAATCGGGCGGCTGCGCGGAGACATTCAGTGAAGCATCGTGCGGGCTGTAAGAGAGCAGGGCAAGCGCGATTAGAACGGCGAACGTAATCGCGAGGAAACCAACCAGTTCATTGAACCGGCGGTTCTTTGTCGGGGTTAATAAGCGCACACTAATCTCCCACATTCTAAGGGGAAGGCCTAATTAGGAGCAAGCACAGGACGCGCGGGCGCTGTCGCGCGGGTCCCCCGTGCAGGAGCAAAAATCCACAACGACTATATCAAAGGGGAAGGCATACACAACAAGCATCTTGAGGTGCTGTCTCTTATGCCCAACGCAGATGGAAAATCCATCATTAAGGTAGAAAAACCGGCACGAAAAGAACAATGGCTGCTCGGCTCACGGCACCCTGATGAGAGATTCTACCTGCGCAGCGCCGCCAGGACGGCGGCCCCCACAATGATTCGGTACACGGCGAAGGGTGCAAATCCCCGCCGCCGTACCCACGCCATGAACCAGGCGACTGAGCCGTAAGCCACAATGAAAGAGATAACGAATCCGATTGCCAGCACGATCCACCCGTGCGCATCGATCTGTGAAACGCCCAGCGGATTCTCACCTTTGCCGCGCAATGATTTCAGCAGGTCGTATCCGGTAGCCACCACCATCGTCGGAATCGAGAGAAAGAAGGAAAACTCGAGCGCCGACGCCCGGGACATGCCAGCCAACTGGCCGGCGGCGATGGTGGACATGGAACGCGATGTTCCAGGGAACACGGCCGAGAGGATCTGGCACGCGCCGATCCAAATGGCTTGGCCCAGGTTCATTCCTTCCATGCGCCAGGTGTGCAGAAGGGTACCCGGAGCGCCCGGGCCGGCAGATTCCCACTTGGCATTGCGCGCATCGACGATCCACATGACAATGCCTCCGATGACCAAGGCGGCACCCATAATCGTCAGGCTTTCCAGATGCTGGCCGATGATCTTCGTGAGCAGGAATGCGGGAATCGCGGTAACCACAAAAGCCACGGCCACCAAGCCCAGAGGATGCGTCAATGCCGTGCGGTCTCCCCGCTCTCCATGCGGGAAAGTGGACAGAAATTTCACGATGCGCTCGCGAAAATAGATGGGAAGGCAAAGTATGGCGCCCAATTGAATCACAATGGTGTACATCTTCCAGTAACCACTTGTCAGGCTGACGTGCAGCAAGGCTTCGGAGATGCGCAGATGCGCAGTGGAGCTGACGGGCAAAAATTCGGTGAGGCCTTCGACAATCCCCAGCACGACGGAAAGCAGGTAGTCATTCAATTGGCTTCTTCTCCGATAGTCTTAATCATCCAGTATGCATCGACGCGACCGAGATAATATCCGCGAAGCACGCCCTCAAGACGATAGCCGTGCCGCTGCCAGAAGGCAACGCCCGCTTCGTTTGTTGTTGCGGTTTCGAGGGCTATTCTGCGTGTTCCGCGTTTTGCGAGCCGCTCTTCGGTCGCGCTCAGAAGGGCGGTCCCCACGCCGCTGCGCCGGTGCGCTTCCGCCACATCGATGGTGATGATGTGCGCCTGAGATCCCTCGGCTACGGCAATAATAAAACCAATAATCTCGCGCGCGGCTTGCGCCGTGGACTCGGCTATCAAGCAGTCCGCGCTCGCGGGGGAAAGATAGCTACGCAACGTACGGCGTGAATACGAGATGCCTCGCGGATAGCAGGCATGATCGATGGCGTATAAGGCTTCGAAATCCGCGGGCTCATAGCCGCGCAGGATAAATGAGGGCATGGAGTTCCTGAAAACACAGGATGCGCAAGAGTGCGCCGCAAACCTTTAGCGCTGGCAGCGTCGGCGTGCCGCTGAATGGCTAGTTGGAGAACGACCATTACACGGGAATCGTGCAAGAGGGAACTGTCAGACCTCCAAAATTACCGGCAGGATCAGAGGCCGTTTCGAGGTCTGTTTGTTAAGGAACCGCTTTAAATCAATGCGGATCTTTTCTTTGATTACACTCCAGTCCGTTTTCTCTTCTGAATTCGACTGTTCAATGGTTCGCACGATCACTGCGCGAGCCGAATCCAGCAACTCCGTGCCATTGTCCTGGGGCATGAATCCGCGGGTCACGATTTCAGGCCGGGATTCCATGCGACCGGAGTGTTTGTCGATAGCGATGATGGGAACCACGATGCCGTCTTCCGCAAGGTGTTGCCGGTCGCGGATCACCACCTCTTCGATTTCCTCGAGTGAACCGGAGTCTACGCATACGCGCCCAACCGGGACTGGTTCGCGCCGGTACGCTGCTTCAGAGGTGAACTCAACGGGATGGCCGTCTTCGAGCAACAGAATCTCTCCCGAAACGGTGCCCACCTGGTGGGCCAGCGCCGCATGACGGAACAATTGCCGGTATTCTCCGTGAATGGGGATGAAATAGCGGGGGCGCACCAAGTTCAGCATCAGCTTTTGCTCTTCCTGGCTCGCATGCCCGGAAACGTGCAGCAGGCCTCCGCTGTTGTCGTAATACACCAGCGCTTCGCGGCGATACATGTGGTCGAGCATCCGGAAAATTGCCTTCTCGTTGCCGGGAATGATTCGGGCGGACAGAATGACCGTGTCTTTGGCGTCTACGCTCAACAGGCGATGGTTATTCACAGCCACGCGAGAAAGCGATGACAGCGGCTCGGCCTGGCTGCCGCTCACCAATACCACCGTTTTTTGTGGATCGAATGACCGCAAGTCCTGCGGGCGAATTACCATGCCATCAGGGATATGCAGGCGGCCCAGGGTGTGGGCGATCTCAACGTTATCGACCATGCTGCGGCCGACGAATCCGATTTTGCGGCCGCACGACGCCGCAATATTAACGATTTGCTGAATCCTGGGAATGGAGCTCGCAAAGCACGAAACCAACACCTTGCGCGGCGCCGCCCGGCACAGTTCCTCGATACGCCCCCACACCTGCCGTTCGGAGGGCGTATAGCCGGGCCGCTCAACGTTCGTGCTATCGCTAAAAAGCGCCAGCACCCCTTCTTGCCCGTACCGCGCCAAGGCATGCAGTCCGAATGGCAGCCCGTCAATGGGCGTGGGATCCATCTTGAAATCCCCGGTATGGATCACGACACCGAGCGGCGTGCGAATCGCCAAAGCGACACAATCAATGGTGCTGTGCGTGACATAGATGTACTCCACCTGGAACGGGCCGATGGTCGAGTGGGCTCCAGGCGTGACTTCCCGCAAATCGGCGTTATCCAGCAGGCCATGTTCCGCAAGACGTTTCCGGACCAACGCCAGTGTGAAACTTGTTCCGTAGATAGGCACGTTCAGATCGCGCAGAATGTATGGCAATGCGCCGATATGATCTTCGTGCCCGTGAGTCAGTACGATAGCGCGCACCATGGCGCGATTTTGTTTGAGATAGGTTATATCCGGGATGACAATATCAACGCCCAGCAATTCGTCTTCAGGAAACATCATCCCGGCATCGATTACCAGGATGTCGTCGCCCGAGCGGAGGGCCATCATATTCATGCCGAATTCGCCCAGTCCGCCAAGCGGAATTGCCCACAGCGAAGGCTGATTCAAAATTTTACAGCTCCTTTCGGTTCGGTTCATCGTATCACACGGTGATCATTTGCCTTCTGACGAGCGCTCGGCAGGCCTTCCATGCCTAAGTAAGTGTACCTGGTCTGCGCTCGGGCCAAAAAAACGCAATGACAGTGAAATTATTTGACGGGCTAAGGCCGAGCTCGACCGCCGGAGAGCAGACGAGCGATGGCAACCAGAACCACAGCGCCGACCGTGGCGGCCGCCAAACTGTAGAGAAATCCGCCTCCAAAAATGCCCAACTTTGAAAAAATCCATCCGCCAAGCACCGATCCGATCAAGCCGATCAGGATATTTCCAATACATCCAAATCCGGAGCCGCGACTCACTTCACCAGCAATCCAGCCGGCCAGCAGCCCAATGATGATCCAGGCAAGCAATGACTGGCTGATGGAAATCCCGTAAAAATGGATCATGCAACGCTCCTATGCACCCTGGGCCGCCCCGTTGTCCGCTGCATGCTTTTGTCCATTCTGTGACTTTGTATGAACGTTCTGTGAACGTGCGAGTACAGATCTGCCCAAAACAGACGAAAGCCGCCGCACGATAATACGGCATTTATCAATTTATTCACCGCAACTTTTGCTCAAGCTGCGGGTTGAAGTGAAGGAGACATTCAGGAGAATACGAAGTGTCAGATAAATCCGTCTCATTTCCACAATGGTCGTACCCGGCCCCAGCATCTTATCCGCAGGACGCGGAACTCGAATGGCTTCTCTGCCTCAGTAGCGCCCTGCAATCTCCTCAGCGGCAAGAGGAACTGCCTCGTGCTGCCCGCCCTGCATCTATAGCTCCGCCCATTGATTGAGAATCGGCACGAGAATCGTCGAATGCCACGCCTGATTAGAATCTGTGCAGTGGCCCCGACCTGCCGATCGGCAAGATCGCCGATTGAATCAGATTTGAAGTCGAACCTGCTGAAGACCCGGAAGCGCCTTCTCGCGACGCGCACGAAGCGCAACAACGATGTCGTCATCTCGCTGCTACATCGCTCTGCGAATCCAGCGTACCCAGCAGTTTAGAAAGCAGGCGATGAAGGCGTGCGCGACCTTCCGCGGCCATGAACGTAAACTCTACTCCCATGCCTTTTCCGGGATGCGAATCTCGAACAATCGCTCGCGCCCGCACCTCTCCATCGGGAACCTCAAAAAATAGCTGGATGATTTCACCGATCGGCGGCGGGTTAGGAATATCGATGAACAACCCTCCGAGCCCCAGGGTGCCTACGCGCGAGACCGAGTGAATTCCCATCGCTTGCCAGGAAATCACCATGCCGCGTGGCAAACCGATACGTGGGTAGCGGCGATTTTTCGCACCTTCGAGCACGCCCTATGTTAACGGGAGAACGCGCTGCGGACACCGCCAGGAACAATTTCCGTTGCCGAAAATGTCACTATCCGAGGCTTGGGTATGATAATTGATTACGGATGCTGGGGAATAAAGCGGGAGGAGTCGAGGTTTGATGCCCGAACGCTATTCGCGGTCCACGTTACAGCGCAGATTAATCGTCCCCACCCAACAAAATGGCAGCGCCGAGTACCGTCGTCCATAGTCCGCGTTTGTCACCAACCGCCGATTGCGTGATATTCATCGTACGAACAATCTTGTTGGAAATGCGATAGACCTCTTTTTTTTCGTCCCAGGAGAGATCGGGGTCAAACTCCACGTTCAACGTGGTTGCGAGCATCTCTGCGGCCAGTTCTTCCGCGTACTCGCCGGCAACTTCCTCGGTTTCACCGAACGAATGGTGCTCGGAAAGATAGCCGTACATAGGCTTGTCGGCGGGGAGGGCCAGCCCAATGCTGGCGGCAATCAACCGGTGCGCTTCGCGGGTGGAATTTTCGCTGATCACCGTAAAAGCGACCTGGCCTGGCCGGATGTGCTTCAGCCCTTCACTGCGGGAGATCAAATGACAATTTGGCGGGAAAATGGAAGACACACGTACAATGTTGCAGGCTGCAATGCCCGCATTCCGCAAGGCCAACTCAAAGCTGGAGAGCCGCTCGCGATGCTTACCGACGCCTTTGGTGAGGAAAATCTGCTTAGCTACGAACGCCATGGATGATGCCGAACTGCGGTGCCCCCTACGTTACAAAAACGTTACACAAGTGTTAAACAATCGTACAAAGGCGCGAGCGCAAATTTTCAAACGCGCCGAAAGTAGCAAGAAGCCGGGGTGCTGTCAATGACTTTCCGGCAAATAGGCGTCGTCATGCGTTAAAAATTGTTCATCACTCACCAGGAAACCACCAGGAAACGACGAGGAAACGCGATTTTCACGTCCGGTTCGCTGCGGCTGCGCATGCCAAAGGCTGGCGAGTAATCCCGCATCTGATTTGGGGAGGTAGCTCTCCGGATTTTCGGATCGTGCCACGCGTAGCATCTCCGTTACCGCCGACTCCGGCACGATGTGCCAGTGATGATCGGAATCGGTTGGTATCGTGCCGGTACGACTGACATATTCGATCAGCAGATCGCGAATCTCACGGGTCGATCGATAAACCACCGGCAGTCTCCTGAAGTCGTAGCCTCCGCCGCCTGTGTAACGGTAACTGTTAATCGCGACGCGCAGTTTGGCTGCCGGATCGAGTGGCGCATTGTGGTAACGCAAGCCCACGATGCGATCTCCAACCGGTCGGGTGAGATCAACGGTGTAGCTAAGCCCAGTTCCTGCGGCCGTGTCAGCATAGTAGCCCGGCAGGTGCGCGACCTCACCTTGACCGAGCGGCCAGCGCGAGTAAAAGCTGGCAGCGTGTTCGAGCGCCGCTCGCAGTTGCGCGCCCGTCATTTGGAGGACGTAGAGTGTGTTGTCATAGGGATACAATGCAGAAGCTTGTCGCACGGTCACGCGCCCAGCCTCGATCCGCATGCTTGGAACGAACATCGTGGCCAGCGACACATCTGCATGACCGTAAGAGAGCTGCACGCTGTGGATCAGGTCCACCAGCGGCCCATCCTCGTACCGCTCTTTTTCGCCGGTCAGAGTTTTAGCTGCGGTCGCGATAGGTGCGTCCAGGTAGGCCTGCGTCGCGCGCTCGTAAGGTTCCGCAAGCTGCACGATTTGCGCATCGGGAGCGGTTTCAGCGGTTGCTGGCAGGAGTGTCGAGCGCTTTTGCGCGATGCGCCAGTGCCCGCCCGGCGCTCTCTCCATGTCAATATCCACCCGCGCGAGCGATCCGCCCCAGTTCTTTGCCTGCACCAGCAATGCGCCATTAATTGTCTTCCCGGGCAACTCCTGGTGCGTGTGCCCAAAAAGAATGACGTCAATTCCGGGCACTTCTTCGGCCAGCGCAATCGTGGTCTGTTCTCCCGGAAGGTCAAGATAGCGCGGATCGCCGCCGGTGCCCGCGATGGGATCAGGGCCCAGCCCTGAATGCGAAAGAACCACCACTAGGTCCGCCTGCTTGCGCAATTCTGGAATCACCCCTCGAGCCGTTTCGACGATGGGCGCAAACCGATAGCCTTTATAGTTATCGGGTACTTCAAATGCGGGAATGCTGGGCGTAACAAATCCTGCCACTCCCACGCGCACTCCGGCGATATCCTTCACGACATACCGCTGGAAGGGAAGGGGACAACCAGTGCACTGGGCACTTCCATTTGTCTCGAGAACATTGGCTCCGAGAATGGGGAAATGGGCTTCCTTCCTTACTTTCAGCAGCACGCTCAGCCCGAAGTCGAATTCATGGTTGCCCACCGCCATCGCGTCATAACCAAGCGCGTTCATCGCCACCATCATGGGATTGGGCCGCGCTAAATCTTTTCGTGCGAAGTAGTACGCCAGCGGCGTTCCCTGAATGGCGTCTCCGGAGTCGAAAAGAAGCACGTTAGGCTGCTCCGCTCGCACCTGCCGGATCAATGTCGCGATTTTTGCCAGCCCGACATTGGCCGGCTTGTTCGTCCAGTAGTCGAGCGGCTCGATGCGGCCATGCAAGTCAGTGGTTCCCAGCAGCACAAGGTGCACGCGCGTGCCCAGTACAGCCGATTGGCGCTGTTTAGGCCCAGTGTCCGGTACGGTCGATGCGCGTGCACTGCCACTCAAACCTGTTTTTGGGTTTGTAGTTCGGGAACGTGCCGGCGCCGCGGCCAGAGCAAACGAGAGCACGAAGGTAGCCAGAAATGTCAGCGCCACGAATGCATTCGGAAGCAATCGCGCGGTATTCTTCTTTGTGCTAAGCGATGTGCTAAACGATCGCCGCAAGAGCGATGAACCTCGCAAGCGCCGCATTCAATCCCTGGAGTTCGCTCAAATCTTTGGAGGTAAAGTCGGCTCCGGCTGCGCCAGCTGTCTCGGCCTTGCGCGAAACCTGCGCCACACCGATGACCCGGTCCCCGCGCAGAATGGGCACGCTCATAATCTTCTGGATGGATTCTCCGGTGCCGCGGCCGAGCGAAACGCCCTCAAATACGCTCGCGTGTCGCGAGGAGCCGAAATTATTGATGATGTCGGTCCGCCGTTCGCGTGCGGTTCGCGCTGCCAATGCAGTGGTGCTGGTCAGAGGAATGGAGCCGACGGCTTGGAGTTTTTCAGGAAGAATGAACTTCAGGGCCTTACCGCCTGGGGCGAGTTGCAATACGGCCACTTCGTCCGATCTCACCTTAAACAATTTGCTGATTTCGAGCGCGACGCCTTCGAGAGACTCACCATCGAGCGGCGCTGCTTGTTTTTCCAGGCGATCGATCAGCCGCTCCAGGTCGGTGGCGGTTCGCGTAAGCATTCTTGCTCCCTCACGCTGTGATTTCACAGCATTAGTGATTATAACGAATGGCACTGGGGCCGATGCCGAATATGATATCCCATGTCCAATTGTGGCAACACACCGAGTGCCGATCCGGTGCAGTTTCCCGCGTCCAGTCTAGGCTGGGCTGCCAATGCTTTCCGCTAGTCAAACCGAGTGCCCGACGGCTGCTGAGTTAAAATATAATGTTGCTGCTCGATTGCTGTTCGATTGCTGCTCGATTGCTGCGGGGTCGAGTTCCGGGTTGCAGTTCACCGGTAATTCCTGGCAGCCTGATTCTTCAATCGTAAGCAGGGGGAGAGAAGATGACCGAACGCAATACGATATGGATTACCGCCGCACTCGCATTACTGGTCAGTGTGGCGGGGACTGGCTTCATGGCCCGAGCAGGACAGTCATCGCCGGGGACTTCGGGGGCGGCCGGTTCGACGCCGGAAGGTTCCGAGCGCGAACCCGGTTTGTACTGGATCATGCAAACCGACATGGGCACCATCTCCTGCAAGCTTTTCGAGAAGGAGTCGCCCATTACAGTCAGCAAGATGGTGGGCCTGGCGATTGGGAAGATCTCTTATGTGGACCCGGCCACGAAGAAGACCGTGCGCAAGAAGTTTTTCGACGGCCTCACATTCCATCGCGTGATCCCCAATTTTATGATTCAGGGTGGCGATCCACTCGGCAATGGCACCGGCGGCCCCGAAGGTCCAGGCTTCCCTTACAAAAACGAAAACTCGCCCGCGCTAAAGTTTGACGTACCCGGACGCATGGCGATGGCCAACGCCGGACCGAACACCAATGCCAGTCAGTTCTTCATCACCGAAGTGGCTAACCCGTCGCTCAATGGCGGATATACGATTTGGGGCCAGTGCGAAAACCCAGACGTCGTGAAGGCCATCGCACGCGTCAAGCGCGACAGCAATGACAGACCGGTTACTCCGGTGCACATTGTGCATGTGACCGTGCAGCGTGTCGGTCCTGCTCCAGCCAATGCCCCCGAGAGTATGCCAGGCGGCGCGGCGCGGAAGGAACCAGCGGCTGCGAATGCTTCCAGAACGCCCACGACTGCCCAGAAATGACCCTCAGGAAATAAAAAAGGGCCCCTTTCGGGGCCCTCGCAGTACTTATTCTATTTGCGTCCTATTTGCGTTTAAGCGCCTGCTATTGAATCCCGAGCACGCCCACAAGTTCCCGCACAGATGCGGCCGATTTCTGCAGTTCCTTGTTTTCTTCCGGACTAAGCTTGATTTGGATGATCTGCTCTGCGCCACGCGCGCCCAGTTTCACCGGCACGCCAACGAACAGGCCGTTGATACCGTATTCGCCTTCAAGATACACCGCGCAGGGCAGGATCTTTTTCTTGTCCTTCAGAATCGCTTCCACCATTTCGAACACCGCCGCCGAGGGCGCGTAATATGCCGATCCGGTTTTGAGCAAGTTCACGATCTCAATTCCGCCCTTGCGGGTCCGCTCAACAATTGCATCGATGCGCTCTTTTGGCAGCAGATCGGGAAGTGGTATCCCCGCCACTGTGGAATAGCGGGGCAGCGGCGTCATATCATCGCCATGGCCGCCGAGGACGAAGGAGTGCACGTTCTCCACCGATACGCCAAGTTCCATCGCGACGAATGTGCTCATTCTGGCCGAATCCAGGACACCCGCCATACCAATCACGCGATTCTTCGAAAATCCGCTGATCTTGTACGCCGCCTGCGCCATCGCGTCGAGAGGATTCGTAACCACAATTAAAATGGCGTTGGGAGACAGCTTGACGACGGCTTCGACGACTCCTTTGATCACATCATAATTGGCTTTCAATAAGTCATCGCGGCTCATTCCTGGCTTGCGCGGGAACCCCGCGGTGATTACTACGAGATCGCTGTTGGCCGTCTCTTTATAATCGCCCGAGGCCGTGGAAATACCCTGTACGCGCGTATCGGAACGCGTCACCGCTGTGGACTCCAGCATGTCCAAAGCCTTGCCCGCCGGCGAACCTTCCAGAATATCCGTGAGCACCACATCCGCCAGACCACTATCGACAATACGCTGCGCGGTAGTCGATCCCACAAAACCGCCGCCTACTACAGTGACTTTACTCCGCATCCAGAGACTCCTTTTGATCGAGGATTTGTAGAAAATTGCGCGTAAACGGTGACAATACTTACGTCCAAAGCGCTGTCCTAACTTCTAGAATGCGATGCCGCGGGTCGGACTGCCGGCGCGAATTGCCGCGCTTGCGAAATCTTGATTTCTTGCGTCGTCCAGTTACAGTTCCGTGGGCGATCTTTGTACGCTGCGCCCTTGGACTCGCGCTAGTCAGCAGCCACTCCGCTGTGCATATTCTCGATGATGGCGCCGGCGAATTCCGATGTCTTTAGCTTCTTTGCGCCTTCCATCAGCCGCTCGAGATCGTACGTCACGCGTTTCTGCCCAATGGTTCGTGCGATCCCGTCTTCGATCAGCCGTCCCGCTTCGGTCCAGCCCATGAACTCGAACATCATCGCACCTGACAGCATCACCGAGCTCGGGTTGATCACATCTTTATCCGCATATTTCGGGGCCGTGCCGTGCGTGGCCTCGAAAACGCCATATCCATCACCGATATTTGCTCCCGGCGCCATGCCCAGTCCGCCTACTTGCGCGGCGGCGGCGTCTGAAATGTAGTCGCCGTTCAGATTCGGCGCGGCCAGCACTTGGTACTCGTCCGCGCGCGTCAGAATTTGCTGAAAGATGGAATCGGCGATGCGGTCATTGATCATGATTTTTTGCTTCCACTGGCCGTTCCCGTGGCTCGCATAAATCGTGTCCAGGACGTTTTTGACTTCCGCGTACATCTCCGCGCGCAGTTTCTCGGTACCTTGATCGAGGCCCGGTTCGATCATGGCGGCATTCTGTTCCACAGTCAGGCTTGCGTTTTTGTCTTTATTATCGAGGATCCAGCTCTCCCGCTCGGTGATCACCTGCGAACGGAATTCTTCCTTGGCCACCTCGTATCCCCAGTCGCGGAAGGCTCCTTCCGTAAATTTCTGTATGTTGCCCTTGTGCATTAGCGTCACCACCCGACGCTCGGTCTTGATCGCGTAAACGATGGCCGCGCGCACCAAGCGCTTGGTTCCGGTTGGCGAGATCGGCTTGATACCTACGCCTGAATCCCACCGAATTTGTTTCGGTCCGCCCCCCAGCATGTCGTTGTTTAGAAACTCGAGCAATTTTTTTACTTCCGGCGTTCCTGATTTCCACTCGATCCCGGCGTACACGTCCTCCGTGTTTTCCCGATAGATCATGATGTTCATGCGCTCGGGATGCCGCACGGGCGTAGGCACACCGGGAAAATAGCGCACCGGGCGCACGCACGCGTAGAGATCCAAAATTTGGCGGAGCGCGACGTTCAGCGACCGGATACCCCCGCCCACGGGCGTCGTCAGCGGTCCTTTGATCGCGATACGGAAATCACGAATGGCATCGACAGTTTCCTGTGGCAGCCATTCGCGAAATTGGTTGAACGCCTTTTCTCCCGCGAACACCTCGAACCAGGCGACGCGGCGCTTGCCGCCGTACGCCTGCTCCACCGCGGCATCAAACACGCGGCGCGCAGCCTTCCAGATGTCGCGTCCGGTGCCATCACCTTCAATGTAGGGGATGATGGGCCGGTCGGGAATGTGAAAGGCTCCGCCTGAATATTCAATGCCTTCGCCATCGGAAGGAACCCGCTGAGAGTTGTAGGCCGGCTTCATGGACAATACCTCGAAATTTTATTTGGACGCGCTGTGCGCGTTGGCCGCCGTCTGGCGAAGCTGAACGATGGATCGCAGCAATTCGGAATCACGCAGCGCGCCAAAACAATAACACACTCTCGCCCCCCCTCGCACCGCTTCCGGCTTCTCGATTTATTGGCGAGACTTTGGAAAGGTTGCGGGCAAAAAGTGCGTGAAACTCAATTCCGCGCAAGATGATCGGCAAGATGATGGGGAAGTCTCAACGCAGAAAATGCCGCAATCAGAATCAAAAGTAGAAAAGACCGAGTGGCCGATCGCAGACGGTTTGTTACGTGCCCACGATGCCTACACAACCATTTGTCAGTGGTTGTCAGTGGTATGATCAGCATTGGCAGCGGTATAGCGGAAGTCACCTGATGAAACTATTTGTGCTAGAGTCGTATCTCCATTCTGGTCCCTCGCCTGAAAGGCCTGCCTATGACGAAAACATCGAAGATCACCAAACCCGGAACTGTCCAAAAGATTATCAAGTCTCAATTCCCGCAGGAGTCGGAGAAGGCACAGATCGCCGTCGAAGGAGCCGATGATCTGTATCGAGAGATTCGCATTGAGAACGTCTTGGAGGACAATAAGGGTAAGAAAGTCAAGCTCAAGCCAGGCGCGCATGTGGAAATAACCGTGGAAGCCGAAGCAAAAGAAACCGTTCCTGAACCCACCATATAAGCTGGATTGTCGTACTGCCGGCCCATTCGAGCGCCCGCCGCGCGCCCCCGGCAGCCATAGCGCGTCATTGAGGTCTGGCCTCATCGTTTGGAACTACGTACGTTATATTCTTGTCATGCCAAAGCGTCTCCGCACAATAAGGAAAGCTATGCCAGCGGACGCGTGTCGGCTGTTGGACTTGCGGCACCAATCAATAGTCAAGCTCGCACCACGAGCAATGGCTGTCGCTCAGGCTGAACGATGGGCGTCAAAGATGACGATTGACGGCATGAGAAAAAAGATTCAGGAAACAGAAATGTGGCTTGCAGAGGCCAATCACATCATAGTCGGATGGGTTGCGTTTCATGGAGACTATCTTGATGGGCTTTACACTGACCCGCAGTTTGTTAGGCGAGGCGTCGGCACAGAATTGCTTGTGTTGGCTGAACAATTGATGCAAGAAAATGGCGTCAAAATCATACGAGCGGATTCGAGTTGGAACGCTGAGGAGTTCTACTTCCACCGAGGTTATGAACCGGTTGGGCCACGACCAATTGGCGGTCCCAGGCCCCTGACGAAGGAGTTGCCATTCCGCAATTCACACTGACTCACACCGATGGTACAAATGTGGTGCAAAAAGCCAGCACGCGGCCCCCTGTAAGCCCGGGCGCAACAAAAGGAAATCAGCATGCCCGCTTTGATTTAGCCGTCCAAATCGGCTGCTGATAATGGCGCACTTGAAATGAAAATCGATGCCACCGAGACGAGCGCAAGTAAACGCTTTTCCACATGGGCTGGGGCCTCCGTGGGGCGAATCTTTCCGCCGCACTCCACGCCGTTGTCTTGGCGCTGATTCGCTGATTCGGCTGGCCAGCTTGGTACGCACACGCACTTTGTAAGGCCGTTGTTTTTGTGGGAGCAATCCGGGCGATGGCGGACGATTACTTCGACGTCACTTTCTCGCGGTCGGTAGGGCTGGGGTCGTGGTATTTCCCCCACAACCCGCAGCCTACCATTTCCGCCGATTTTCCGCCAAGTAGTACGATACTCTGCCGTAAAACCAGCAAGTTAGCCCTAAATATCGTAGTAGAGGTGGAACTCGTAGGGATGCGGGCGCATCCTCACGGCGTCTGCCTCAGTCTTGGTTTTGTATTCGATCCACAAGTCAATCAAGTCCTGCGTGAATACTCCGCCCTTCAGCAAGTACTGGTGGTCGTCCTTAAGCGCCTTTAACGCCTCATCGAGCGAACCAGGCATTGACGGCACTTTCTTCGATTCCTCCTGGGATAGTTCGAAGATGTCCTTGTCCAGCGGCTGGCCAGGATCGATCTTGTTCTCGATGCCGTCGAGTCCGGCCATCAGCATCGCGGAAAATGCCAGATACGAGTTGCACGATGGGTCCGGAGGACGGAACTCTAGGCGCTTCGCCTTCGGGCTAGCCGAGTACATCGGTATGCGCACCGCCGCGGAGCGGTTGCGGCTCGAGTACGCCAGGTTGACGGGAGCTTCGTAGCCCGGCACCAGGCGCTTGTAGGAGTTCGTGGTCGGCGCGGAGAACGCGGAAATACTGCGAGCGTGCTTCAGCAGCCCGCCCGCGTACCACAGCGCCGCTTGCGACAGTCCCGCATACTTATCACCGGCAAACAGCGGATTACCTTTTTGCCAGAGTGATTGGTGGGTGTGCATACCGGAGCCATTATCGCCAAAGATCGGCTTAGGCATGAACGTCACCGTTTTGCCGTATTGGTGCGCCACGCTCTTGACGATGTATTTGTACTTCATCATGTTGTCGGCCGATTGCAGCAGCGTATCGAATCGCAAGTCGATCTCGCATTGTCCTGCAGTGGCCACTTCATGGTGATGGCACTCCACGTTCAGGCCGCAGGCGATCATCTGCGTTACCATGTCGGTCCGCAGATCCTGGAAATGGTCGGTGGGCGGAGCGGGGAAGTACCCTTCCTTGAATCGCGGACGATATCCCAGGTTGTGTTCCTCGCGTCCGCTGTTCCAGCGGCCTTCATCGGAATCGATGTAGTAAAAACCATGCTGCGCGGTCTGGTCGAAGCGGATGCTGTCGAAAATGAAAAATTCGGCTTCCGCCCCAAAGAATGCCTGGTCGGCTATGCCTGACTTCGCCAGATATGCCTCCGCGTTTCTCGCAATGAAACGAGGATCGCGAATGTACGGCTTCCGGCTGAGCGGATCTACCACGTCTGCGAGCATGATGAGCGTGGGCGCCTCGCGGAATGGGTCCATGAACGCCGTATTCGGATCGGGCATCAGCAACATGTCCGATTCGTGAATGGATTGCCATCCGCGGATCGAGCTGCCGTCAAAGCCATATCCATCTTTGAATGAATCCTCTTTCAGTTCATGAATGGGATAGCTTACGTGTTGCCACAAGCCGGGCAGATCGGTAAAGCGAAGATCAAGTATTTTTGCGCCGTTTTTTGCAGCAAGTTCTATGACTGATTTTGGATCCATCCGCTCTCCTTTTTGACAGCATGATAGGGCCGAGAAATGTGGAGTTCCCGCTTAAGAATCCGGGAAGATAACGTGAACATCAATAATCCGTCAATCCGCAACGCTCGCCCCGAAACCCAAAGGCGCAACGTCCTCCTCCGGAGCAAACTCCGGCTTTAAGACTGAGCACGCCTCCGCACGGCGCAGAAGTACAGTAGCGACCTCATGCGCTGGAGTAAAACAAAAGTTTTCGATAAGACCGATCACGGTTTCAAATGACAGGTCCGTGCATCGGGCTCACGAGACGCGCAAAACGGATTTGGTGCAGCTTGCGCCGTGCTTCCTCGGCGGCCAAAGGTCAACACCGAGTGGCACGCTCATCCCACTCAGTCATAATATTCCGAGCCTAAATGCGTGATCAGCTCTTCGCCCATGATCCACCGTAGCGTGTTTTTCATTTTCATGGACTGGATGAACAGATCGTGCTCGGGATACAGTTCCGGAGCGCACATTGGCGACTTGAAAAAGAAGCTAAGCCATTCCTGAATCCCGTGCAGGCCCGCGCGCTGCGCCAGGTCCAGAAACAGCACCAGGTCCAGCGCGATGGGTGCGGCCAGTATGGAATCGCGGCATAGAAAATCCACTTTGATCTGCATCGGGTAATCCAGCCACCCGAATATATCGATATTATCCCACCCCTCTTTGTTATCGCCCCGCGGCGGATAATAGTTGATGCGAACTTTGTGAAAGAGATTACCGTAAAGATGCGGATACAATTTTGGCTGCAGGATGTATTCGAGCGCGCCGAGTTTTGACTCCTCTTTCGTCTTGAATGATTCGGGATCGTCGAGAACCTCGCCGTCACGATTGCCCAAAATATTGGTCGAAAACCACCCGCTGAGACCGATCATGCGCGCCTTGAAGCCCGGCGCGAGAATGGTTTTGATCAGCGTCTGGCCCGTCTTGAAATCCTTGCCGCAAACAGGAACTCCGTGTTTGGCTGCCAGTTCCACCATTGCCGGAAAATCCAGCGTGAGATTCGGCGCGCCATTCGCAAAAGGAACGCCCGAAGTGATCGCCGCCCACGCATACAGCATCGAAGGCGCGATGCCCGGATCGTTCTTTTTCATCCCCTCTTCGAATTTGGCTGCAGTCGAATGCACCTCCTGCGCTGTCAGGAAAATTTCCGTCGAGCCGCACCAGATCACCACCACGCGCGAGGCATTGGACGTCTTGCGAAATTGCGCGATGTCCTCCTTGATCTCGAGCGCCAGATCGTACTTCGTTTTGGCCTTCTTGACGTTAGGCCCATCGAGCCGCTTTACATAGTTGCGATCGAATGCCGCCGTCATGGGCCGGATGCTGGAAAGAAATGTCTTGGATTTGGCGAGATGTTCGGGCGAAAGCACGGCGGCGTGCACCGCGGCTTCATAGGCGCTATCAGGGAAGAGGTCCCAGCCTCCGAAAACCAGGTTGCCCATCCGCTCGATGGGCACAAAGTCCTTGATCAGCGGCGTGCGCCCTGCCGTACGTTTCCCCAGCCGGATAGTTCCGAGTTGCGTGGTTGAGCCCACCGGCTGCGCTCCACTATTGCAAATCAGGTCTACCCCAGCCATGAAGGTCGTCGCGACCGCCCCCATTCCCACGGTGAGAATGCCCAATTTACCTTCGGGCGGTGCAATCTTCGTCGGCCGGCGCATTTATTCCTCCTAGGAAATGTTCTGATAATCGAGACGAAGTATGATGCGGAAAGCAGCAGAAAATTGCAACGTGCAATGCAAATCTACGGCTCGTCACGCCCGAAAATACCCGCCGGCATCTGCGTTGTGCCCGGCCTGTGGCGCAGCGCCGCCAGTAATTTGTCGAGCGGGAGAGTGTTCAGCACGTCGGCCTTCTCGATCCATCCCCGCCGCGCAGTAGTCACGCCGTAACGCATCAGTTGCAGTGTGCGCGTTGAGTGCGCGTCAGTGGAAATTACCACGCGCACGCCGCGCTCTTTAGCCATGCGTAGATGGGCGTCCCTCAAATCCAGCCGGTCCGGTGCGGCATTGCATTCCATCGCCACGCCATGCTGGCGCGCCGCGTCGAGAATCCGCTCCATATCATATGCAAAGGCATCGCGGCGAAGCAGCAGGCGCCCCGTCGGATGCCCGATGATTTGCGTGTGCGGATTCTCAATAGCGGCGAGCATCCGTTCGGTCATCTCGCTCCGCTCCATCCTCATAAACGAATGAATGGAAGCCACCACGATGTCGAGTTCGCTCAGTATTTCGTCGCTCAGATCTAGCTTTCCGTCCTTTAAAATGTCTACCTCTATGCCGGCCAGGATGCGAATGCCCGGATTCCGCTCATTCGCGGCGCGAATTTTGGCCGTCTGCTCGCGGGTGCGCGCCTCGTCCATGCCATTCGCAATACTCACGGCCTTGCTGTGATCGGTGATCGCAATGTACTCGTATCCCATTGCTCGCGCAGCCGCGGCCATGGCCTCGACCGAGTGCCGCCCGTCGCTTGCGGTCGTGTGCATTTGCAAGTCGCCACGTAAATCCACCAGTTCGATCAGCTGGGGCAGATTGTTTTGTTCGGCTCGTTCAATTTCACCAGAATTCTCGCGCAATTCGGGCGGGATAAACGCCAGCCCCAGCTTACCGTACACTTCTTCCTCGCTTGCTCCGCCCACCCGTTTCTGGTCCCGCAGTGATGTCAGCGCGTACTCGTTGAGCGTGTAGCCCAGTTTCAGGGCGCGGCCCCGCAGCGCCACATTGTGCTCTTTCGATCCTGTGAAATAGATCAGCGCTGCGCCATAGCTCTCCGGTTGAAGCACCCGCACGTCTACTTGCAACCCATTCACCAGGCGAAAGCTCACCTTGTTCTCGCCCCGCGCGAGCAGCTGCTCGATGAGCCCGTACGACGCAATATGAGCTGTAATGCGATCCGTTACGGCGGCAATGTTTTCCGGTCCCCCCTGTCCGGCAGACAAGGTCAGCAGCAGATCGAGATCGCCAACAGTCTCCTTGCCCCGTCGCAACGATCCCGCAGCCGTTATCGATTGAATTGGGTTTTGAATGGGTTCGGCCACGTCGCCCGCCGTGCCGAACATGGCAATGTAATCGGTGAGCTTCGCGGCTTCGCGTTCCACAAAGTTCAACAGAAATCGGCCCTGCGTTTTCTTTGAAACCTCGATGGACCTGAGAATATTTTCCTCAGTCTTTTTTCCGAACCCCGGCAAATCGCGTAATTTTCCTGCGCGCGCGAGCTGCTCGACCTGCTCAATGGTGCTGGCCTGAAATGCTTCCCACAGCAGACACGCCTTTTTTGGGCCGAGCGACTGCAGCTGAAGCAAACCGAGAATCTCCGCCGGATACTTTTCCAGCAGCTTCTTGCGCAGCTTGTAATCGCCCGTTTCAAGGATTTCGCAGATGTGCTCGGCCATGCGATCGCCAATCCCAGGCAAAGCGGTGAGCTTTTTTAGATCGCGGGCAAGCACTTCGATGGAATCGTTGAGGGTGGAGATCAGATCCGCTGCGCGGTCGTAACTGCGATAGCGGCCGATGAGCGCGCCATCAATTTCCAGGAGCTTCGCCGTCTCACGAAGGATACGTGCGACATCGCGGTTATCCATCGCACGCGGGCCGGTTAGGGTTCAAGGACCGAAGCAAATATGAGGGGTGCCACGATGGACGCGTCCGATTCGATCACAAAACGCGGCGTCTTGCGGTCGAGCTTGCCCCAGGTAATCTTCTCGTTGGGCACCGCGCCGCTGTACGAGCCGTACGATGTCGTGCTGTCGGAAATCTGGCAGAAATAGCCCCACAACCGGCACTCTTCGCGCAGGTCCTGCACGATCAGAGGCACGACGCAGATGGGAAAATCACCGGCAATACCACCGCCAATCTGAAAAAATCCGATGGATTGCGTTTTGGTATTCGCCTTGTACCAGTCGATCAGCGCCGCCATCTGCTCGAGCCCCGATTTCACGACGTGGAAGCTCGATATTTCCCCGCGCACTTTATTCGCCACAAAAATATTTCCGAGCGTGGAATCCTCCCACCCCGGCGTGAAAACAGGAAGATTCTTCTCACAAGCGGCGACGATCCAGGAGTCTTTCGGATCGATTTCGTAATACTCGGCGATCGAGTGGCTGCGGATGAGCTGGTACATGAATTCGTAGGGGAAGTAGCGCTCGCCTTCGCGGTCCGCTTTCTGCCAGAATTTCAGTACCTGCCGCTCGATGCGGCGCATGGCCTCTTCTTCCGGAATGCACGTGTCGGTGACCCGGTTTAGCCCCCGCTCGCGCAGCGCCAGTTCTTCGTCGTCGGAAAGATTGCGATATCCCGGCACGCGCTTGTAATGATTGTGCGCGACGAGATTAAAAATATCCTCCTCGAGGTTCGCACCCGTCGTGCAAATGGCGTGTACTTTGTCCTGCCGGATCATTTCCGCCAGCGAGAGTCCCAGCTCCGCCGTGCTCATTGCGCCGGCCATTGCCAGCAGCATCTTTCCGCCCTGGGCGATGTGCGCGCGGTACGCCTCGGATGCGTCTACCACCACTGCTGCGTTGAAATGACGGTAATGGTGTTTGATAAACTGCTGCACGCTCATCACGGCGTGTTCGGTTTCCGTTTTGCTCATCGGATTCATTTTCGTTCTGGAATCCTAGACTACCCGTCGATGCGTTGCAAGCGGAGAGCGATCAATCGCGCCAGATAAAATTCAGCGCAAAATGCAGCGCGAAAGTCAGCGCCCCCGCGCCTGCTTGAATCGGGCATAAAAAAGAATGGCAGCCAGCGATTTGCCGTCCGGCAACGCTCCGCTGCGCATCATGCGTTCGAGATCGCGCATCGAAAACCGGCGCAACGACAGACTTTCGTCTTCTTCGGGACGAGCGACACCCTCCGTCAGTCCAGTCGCCAGAAAAACCCACATGCGTTCACTCAAAAGTCCGGGGGAAGGGAAGAAATCGACCAGCCGCTCCATGCGCCTCGCCGTATATCCGGTCTCTTCCGCAAGCTCGCGGTGCGCCGTGGCAGTCGGACGTTCCCCCGGCTCAATATGGCCGGCGCTCAGTTCCCAAAGATAGCGCCCCACTGCGTGACGATACTGCCGCACCAGCAGAACGCTGCCGTCGGGAAAAACGGGCAGCAACACCACGGAGCCGTGGTGCGTCACAATGTCCCGCGTGCAGACCACGCCGCCCGGTTCACACACCTGATCGCAGCGCACGCCAAAAGCCTTCCTTTCAAACATCACGTGGCTGCTCAGAACCTTTACTTTGCGTGCAGACGCGCGATGTTTTGCCGCCTTGCGTCCTCCGGCTTTTCCCGAGCTCGGCTTAGTGGTGGGCACGTGTCCTCCGTTCCGTACGGCTTCTCCCGCTGCGGAACTCATCTATATTGCCAAACCCAACGCTCATCAACAAACGGGTTTGCCTCGCGAGACCCACAAGCAGGTTTTTCCTTCGGTTGTTGAAGTGGCGCCGCTTGTCTCGACTCACCACCGCTCGAAGAGGTCGCGGAAATTTGTCAGCGCAATTCCTCGCGTATGTCCAATTTGGCGCTGTTTTTGACCTTCGGTGGCGGCTGTTAAGGCTTCAGGTCTAATCGGCCAAGTACGTAACAGAACACTGCCAACTGCACATATCGACCCAGCACAATCTCCCCCTCGCGAGTCGCCACCTCGCTGCGTCGTTCAACGAATCGCGTTTCAATCCCCAGAAAGGGCGGGTCCAACCCCATTCTGTTGCCCAAAGCTTGGTCTCCCGTTATAGTGTTCGCCAAATGACCCCGACCGCCCCAGGCATCAGCACGATCATCGTGGACGACGAGAAACCCGCCCGCGATGAATTGGCATTTTTGCTGAGAAGCTTTCCTGAGGTTAGCGTCGTGGGCCAAGGCAGGAACGGACTGGAAGCGATTGCCCTAATCCGCGATCGCAATCCCGACCTGGTGTTTCTCGACGTAAAAATGCCCGGCCTCGATGGGTTTGCGGTCATTCGCAAGCTGATGGAACGCAAGGTCCGGCTGCCGCATATCGTGTTCGCCACCGCCTACGATCAGTACGCCGTACAGGCTTTCGAGGTGAACGCGGTCGACTACATCCTCAAGCCATTCGACAAGCAACGGGTATCGCGCGCCATCGAGCGTGCCCGCAAAATTCAGACTGCGGAGGCGTCGCCCGCGGAGCGCCTCGAAACGCTGGTCAGCCAGCTCGGCAGCCGCACAAATCAGCCCATAAAGCTGCTGGTCAAGTCGCAGGGACGCCTGTTTCTGATCGACGCGGCCGAAATGGTTTGTGCTTCCATTGAAGAGGGCACTATCACGATTTCCACGCGTGATTTCGAGGGCACTTCCAATTACCGGACCATTGAAGATCTCGTGGAATCGCTCAATTCCGACCGGTTCTGGCGTCCGCACCGCTCACACCTAGTCAACATCAATCACATTAAGGAAGTCATGCCCTGGTTTAAGTCCAGCTATATCCTGAAAATGGCCGACCGGCGTCAGTCGGAGATTCCCGTGAGCCGGGCACAGACCAAGCACCTCCGCGAGCTTCTGAAGATGTAGCGGTCGTAAAAGCTTACGGCGCGCGGAACGCTGCTGGCGCCTGTGGGTGTGCTAGCATTCGCTGACCGGATTTATTCTTTGTCGCCCACGATGCAGAATGACCTGCTGTCTACCTATCATTGACACCCGCATGGATTTTTCACTGACAGACGACCAGCGCCTGATTCGAGACACCGTGCGGCAATTCATGGAAGCGGAAGTGCGCCCCTCCGTTCGTCAGCGTGACCGCGAAGAGAAATTTGCCGGCGCAGAATTGCGCCAGTTGGGCCATATCGGTTGCTGCGGCATGTTGATTCCCGAGGAATGGGGCGGCGCGGCCCTCGACACGCTCTCGTACGTCCTGATGCTCGAGGAGGTAGCACGCGTGGACGCAGCCATGGCCGTGGCGCTCAGCGTTACGAATTCCGTGGTCGCGTGGCCGTTGTACCGGCACGGCAGCGATGACCAACGGGGGCGTTATCTGGCGCGGCTCGCGCATGGCGAGATGCTGGGCGCCTTTTGCCTCACTGAACCCGGCGCGGGATCGGATTCCGCGGCAATTAGCACCCGGGCGGTTCGAAGCGGTGACTCGTACGTTTTGAATGGCACCAAAAGCTGGGTCACCAATGGGGGAGAAAGTGGGCTGTATCTCGTTTTCGCTAAGACCGATTCCGCCGCTGGCGCGCGCGGGGTCACCGCTTTTTTGGTCGAACCTGGCTTCCGCGGTTTTGCTGTGAGCAGGTACGAGGATAAAATGGGCCTGCGCACTTCACGGACCGCGGAGATCACGTTCAGCGATTGCCAGGTTCCGCTGGAGAATCGCCTGGGTGACGAAGGCCAGGGACTGAAGATTGCACTCGAGGCGCTCGATGGCGGGCGCGTAGGCATTGCGGCGCAGGCGCTGGGAATTGCGCAAGGCGCACTCGAAGCTTCGGTAAGCTATGCGCGGCAGCGCCGGGCCTTTGGCAAAGCCATAGGCGAGTTCCAGGCGATTGCAGGGATGCTTGCTGACATGCAAACCGAAATTGAAGCAGCACGAGCGCTCGTCTGGCAGGCCGCGTGGCTGCGCGATCTGGATTCGGCCCGCATCGGACCCGCTGCTTCTCGCGCTAAATTGTATGCGGCGGAGATGGTGAATCACGTGGTTTACAAAGCGGTGCAGATTCATGGGAGCATGGGCTACTCGCGCGAAACCGATGTCGAGCGCATGTATCGCGATGCGCGCGTGATTTCGATTTACGAGGGCACCAGCGAAATCCAGCGCCTGATCATCGCGCGCGATTTGTTTGCTAACGGAACCGCTGATCTGAATACCCCCGGGGCCGCTTCGCCTGCCGCCGGTGAAGGGAGCCGCTAGTTTGGAGCAGCACAAAAGAGTTTTGAGCGGCATGCGCCCCACCGGACGGCTGCACATCGGCCATTACTTCGGCGCTTTGCAAAACTGGATCAAGTTTCAGAGCGATCCGCAGTTCCAGTGTTTCTTTTTCATTGCCGACTGGCACGCGTTGACCACCGATTATGCGAATACGTCCAGCGTCGCGCGGAACAGCATCGAGATTGCCGTTGATTGGCTGGCTGCTGGTCTTGATCCCGCGAAGTCGACATTGTTCCTGCAGTCGGCCGTTCCGGAACACGCGGAACTCCATCTGCTGCTCTCGATGATCACCTCGCTGGGCTGGCTCGAGCGTGTTCCAACGTATAAGGAATTGCTCGAAAACGTCACGGACAAAGATCTGCACACGTATGGATTCCTCGGTTATCCCGTTTTGCAGGCGGCGGACATCGTGATGTACGGAGAGCGCGGGGCCGATCTACTGGTTCCGGTGGGCGAAGATCAGGAATCGCACGTCGAACTCGGACGCGAAATCGTGCGGCGATTCAATCTGCTCTACGGATTCGCGGTAAAACAGGAATTACTCTCGCCGGAGAATGCCGAAAGTTTACGAGCCCTGCTCGATCGCGTCGGCTGGCCTCCCGGCCTTGGCCCTGCAAATAAACCTGCTAAACCTGACAAAACGGGCGATAGCCTGGCGGGCGCCGCAGCCATTATCGACGGGTGGTTCCACAAACTTGCGAATGAATCCGGCCTTGAAAATTTCATCTCTGGCGTAGGTGAGCTTGGCAAGTACTTTAGTTGCTCGGAGCCGTTGCGTGAACCCGCGGCGATGCTCACCGAGACGCCCCGCGTTCCGGGCACTGATGGCCGTAAGATGTCGAAGAGTTACAATAACTTTATTTCCCTAAGCGAGACCGACGATGCGATTCGCACCAAGGTCCGCGCGATGATCACCGATCCTGCCCGCAAGCGGCGGCAGGATCCCGGCAATCCTGATGTATGTCCCGTTTTCGATTGGCACAAACTTTTTCCCGAATCGCAAACGCCCGAGAAGCGCGCGCGCATCGACCGCATCAGCCTGGAATGCCGCACCGCCGCAATTGGCTGCGTCGAGTGTAAGGGGCTGATGGCGGATGCGCTGATCCGGTGGATCGAACCGGTGCGCGCGCGGCGCGACGGTTACGCGGCGGATCCCGGCAAAGTGCTCAAGCTTTTGGACTCAGGATCGGAGAAAGCGCGCGGCGTGGCGCGAAATACCATGGCTCGCGTGCGTGAGGCCGTGTTCGGATGGCAGCAGACTCGAGCGAACCTCGCGCCAGAAGGGCTAACTGCCGGGGTATCTCCGCAGGCGTCATCGGCCCCGGATATCGCGCCAACAAATGCGACCACTGATGTCGAGGTGCGGAACTGAAATGGTGTCGCCTCCTTACAATGTTCATCTCGCCGCCTATGATGGACCTCTCGACCTGCTGCTCGATTTAATTCGCAAGCAGGAGATGGACATCCACAACATTCCCATCGCCACCATCACTGGCCAGTATCTCGAATACCTGCACAAACTCGAGCAGCTCGACATTGACGTTTCCGCTGATTTTATTTACATGGCTGCGACTCTCATTCTGATCAAATCCAAAATGCTGCTGCCGCCCGATCCCGCCGCAGGCCCCGAAGAGCAGGGCGATCCGCGGGCGGAATTAGTCTCTCGCCTGGTGGAACACGAAAAGTTCAAGAATGCCGCGCAGCTTCTATTTGAGCGGCAGCAGCTCGAAGCGCACGTCTGGTCGAAGCCGGACCTCTCCTTATACGAGGGTGAAGATGTCCAGGGAGAGCTCGTTGTATCACTCGTAGATCTGGTGCGCGTTTTCCAGCAGGTCCTCGACCGGCGCAAGGAAATCGTGCGCATCGAGTTGAAGCATGACGAATTCACTGTCGGGAAAATGATAGAGATTTTGCGGACCCAGCTTCTGGCCTCTGACGAAGGCCTCGAACTCATGGCGTTTTTCGACTCCTGTCCAGCGCGTTCGGCCATGATCTGCGCGTTGCTCGCGGTGCTCGAGCTCGTGCGTTTGCAGGCCGTGGTACTCGTACAAAGCGAACTCTTCGGCTCTATCCTCCTTCGGAAGCACAAAATGTTCGACGCGCTCTTCTCGGGCGGCAACGCGTTGGTTGAATCGCTTGTGGAACCGCCTGTTGAACCACTTGTTGAACCACTTGCTGAGCCGCTTGCGGAACGGGTTGCGGAACCGGCCGAAGATACCAGCGAGCGAGTTCCATGAGCCTGACATCCGTCGAATTAAAAAGCGCTCTGGAAGCGATCATCTATGCGGCCGATGAACCCGCGACGGTCGAGCAACTCGCCACTGCCCTTGGAGAAGAGAAGCACGTCGTGCGCACCGCGCTCGACGAGCTCGTAGGAAGTTATGGCAGCGACGAGCGCGGCATCGAAATCCGCGCGGTCGGCGGTGGCTATCGCGTGTATACCAAGCCCCAGCATCACGAGGTCGTACGCCGCTTCATCAAAAGTTTGCGCCCTCCTTTACGGCTGACGATGCCCGCCCTTGAAACCCTCGCGGTGATTGCTTACAAGCAACCCGCGACGCAGCCTGAAATTCAGGAGATTCGGGGCGTTAGTTGCGCCGGAGTCATTCAGACATTGCTCGAGAAGCGGCTCATCACCACCGCGGGACGCAAACACGTCATCGGCCGCCCGATCCTCTACCGCACCTCGAAGGAATTTCTGATGCGCTTCGGCTTGAGCGATGTTGACGAATTGCCCAGCCTCAAGGAATTTGAGGCGCTCGCGCGGGAAGCACTGGGCTCCGAAGACGGAGTGGCCGACACTCTGCCCGAGGAGTCAGCAGCGGATTCAGCCGTGGAGCCCAGTGACGAGTCGAATGAAACCGAAAGCCCCGAAGCTGCGGACGCCAACGCCGCCGCCGATCCCGATGGCAGGGAAGATTTGGGTGACAATCGCAGTGAAGTCCGGGGCGAACTTGCTGACGAAACTCGCGACCAAGTTCGTGACGAGGATCGCAACCGAAGTCTCAATCAAGACACGTCCTCACAGCCTCATAAATATTTCGCCGGGGAGACACCATCGCAAAACTCCTCTGCGGCTGCGGAATCCGCGGAAAGTTCGCCAGAAGAAAACGATAATATTTCGAATGGTGCTCCCGGCAAAGCGGGCGATATGTCGCAACATACATCACCAAATACGTCGCCCAATACGTTGCGAGACAGATCGCCAAATACATCATCCGATACACTCGAAGATACGTCGCCAGATTCATCGCCACAGGCCCCGAAAAACGCACTCACAGGCGAAACGGGCTAAAATTTCTTACGGAGGTTTGGCCGCTTCATGCGGCCGATGCCCGATCCTATGCTTGAACGTTTACAGAAAATCATTTCGCGCGCCGGAATTGCATCGCGCCGCCACGCCGAGGAGTTGATTCGCAGCGGTCAGGTGCGCGTCAATGGCGTCGTCGTGAGCGAGCTCGGCGCGAAAGCGGATCCTGAACGCGACCGCGTGGAAGCCGCGGGACAGGTGGCCGAATTGCCGACGGAGCCGGGCTACTACGTGCTGAACAAACCGGCCCACGTCGTCTCCACGATGGCCGACCCCGAAGGCCGGGCCACGTTGCGCCACCTGCTCAAGGGCCTTCCGGGAGTGTTCCCCGTGGGCCGCCTCGACTACGACGCATCGGGGTTGGTGTTGCTTACGAGCGATGGGGCCCTTGCCGATCGCATCTTCAAAAATTCCGCGCGCATGCCGCAAGTGTACTGGATGAAGGTGAAAGGGAAACTGAGCGACGAAACGCAGCGGCAAGTTCGCGCGCAGGCACATGCGCGGCTGCGGCTCTTGCGAGCGCCCGGATCCGCCGGACCGGACGCCAGCAATCCCTGGTACGAAGTCGAAATGGGCGAAGCGCGTCGCGACCTGCTGCGGACCGCGCTGTTCGCCCTCGATCACCCCGTGGAGAAAATGAAGCGCGTGAAATTCGGCCCACTCGATCTGGGTGATCTTGACGAAGCGCGCTACCGCAGTCTCGCGCCGGAGGAAATCGAACAGCTCCGGCAGGCCATCGGCCGAGCCGAAAAAGCTCCACGCGTTCCGGCCACAAAACATAAAAAACGGTTCCGACCCGGGCACGGTTTTCATTCTCCGAACGAGGCTGCCGCACCACCGGAAAATATGCCGTATGGCCCGACGCCACATGAGTCGACGCGAAATAAATGGAGCCCGCGCGAGCCGGCGCCGCCGTTCGCACCCGCGTCGATCACGTCTGCCCCCGGTTCGACGGCTCAAACGCACGAGTCGCTATCGACGGGAGTATCGACGGCGGCGTCCACGAGTTCATCAACGCAATCATCGGCGCATTCATCGACTCAGCCGCCGAATCGGCCTGCGACGCCGTGGATGAAACCCTGGGTAAATTGGTCACAGCAGCACGCGCCCACTCCTACGCAACAGCGTGGACCTGCATCCGGTGCCAAGTTCAACAACAAGTTCAATAACAAGGCCAACAACGATTTCACCAATGAGTTTCGTAAGCCGGGGCGCGTCCCGCCTGTACAGCCTGTACAACAAGGACGGGAGTGGCGCGGGACCCCTCCGGGACCGGGCCGCACATCAACGGAACGTCCGTTCTCCGGCTGGCAGTCGTCTGACCGCACCTCCTCAGGCCGGGGTTACGGGTCATCAGGCCGTCCGCCGTGGCGTGGAGCATCGTCATCGGACCGAGCACCGACCAATCGTCCGCCAAAAGGTCAGCGGCCGTCGGACCGCACCTCCTCAGGCCCGGGTTACGGGTCATCGGGCCGCCCGCCGTGGCGCGGAGCATCGTCGTCGGACCGGGCACCAACCAATCGTCCGCCAAACGGCCAGCGGCCGTCGTCCGACCGCACGTCCTCAGGCCCGGGTTACGGGTCATCAGGCCGGCCACCGTGGCGCGGAGCGTCGTCATCCGGCCAAGCGCCGACGAACAATCGGCCAGCGAATCGGCCGCCGTCGAATCGCCCGCCATCGGGACCCGGCCGCGCACCAACGAACCGTCCGCCAACGGAGCGCCGAGCCTCGCCCGGCCCTTGGCGGGGAAAGCCGGGCGGTGCAGCCGGCCGTAAAACGCCAGGCGGATCAGCATCACGGCCCCCGTCGCGGCGACCGTCGGACGATAGACCACGAGATCGAGGGAGCCGATGAGCGCAATGAACGAGGCCCCACCCGAATCACAGTCAGGGTCGCTCGATGAGCGTATGGCCGAACTGTTTCGCACCGCGCATACCATCGCGGTCGTGGGACTTTCTTCGAGCTGCGTTCGTGCCAGCTATGGCGTGGCGCGGTATCTGCAATCCGCCGGTTACCGCATCATTCCCGTGAATCCCAACGAGACCGAAGTGCTCGGCGAAAAGGCCTACGCGAGGCTCGAGGAGGTTCCCGAAAAAATAGATTTAGTGGACGTTTTTCGCCGCTCAGAATTCGTCCCCGAAATTGTGAATGCGGCCATCCACATCGGTGCCCGCGCCGTGTGGCTGCAAGAAGGCGTCGTGCACGACGAAGCGGCGGCGAAGGCGCGCTCCGCTGGGCTGTTCGTCGTAATGGACCGCTGTACTTTGAAGGAGCACCGGCGCTTATTGCGGAGCTAGGCAGTCGCACTCTGGGGCGCCGAGTTGTCGGTGTCGCGTTGGTGCAATCCCTTACTTCTTAGCGTTAAGACGCTTCGTTGGGTTCGTATCCTATCTCTTCCTGCTTTCCGCTTTGCTGGCCGGGTTGTCAATACTCGGAATGCGACTTTTATGCATCCGCATTCGTAATCGTCGTTGCGCTGCGCCTAACGCTGATCATCAGAGGCGTTTCCTTTTTCTTCTTGCCCCCCGATTTGATGATTTGGTTCTTCGTCATTCACCCCCGCGCGGATGCGCACGATTTCCGCCATGCGCTCGCGCAGGCGTTTCTCGAATCCCTGGTCGGTGGGCCGGTAATAATGACGATCGGCGAGATTATCGGGCAGGCACGTCATGTCCGCCACTTTATCGGGAACATTGTGGGCGTACTGATATCCGCGGCCATAGCCCTGGTGCTTCATCAAAGGAGTGACGGCATTGCGCAAATGCAGCGGAACGGGCTCGGCGTTTTTGGTTTGCAAATCGCTCTGCACTTCGTTGTAGCCGGCGTAGAGCGCGTTCGATTTGGGAGCGAGAGCGAGATAGACGGCGGCTTGCGCGAGCGCCAGATGGCCCTCCGGCACACCAATGAAGTCGGCGGCCTGCATCGCCGCGACCGCGACACCCAGCGCAGCGGGATCGGCGAGGCCAATGTCCTCGCTCGCCATGCGGACGAGGCGCCGGGCTACGTACAGAGGCGCTTCACCGGATTCAAGCATGCGCGCCAGCCAATAAAGTGCGGCGTCCGCATCGGAATTGCGCACGGACTTGTGCAGCGCGGAAATGAGGTTGTAGTGTTCCTCGCCGGCCTTGTCGTACTGCAGGAACTTGCGTTGCAGCGCGCTGGAGAGCAAGTCTTCGGTCAACAGGAGGCGCCCGTCATCGGCGGTAGGAGCGGCGCGCACCAGCGCCTCAAGCGTATTGTATCCGGCGCGCGCGTCACCATTGGCAAAGATGGCGATGCGTTCGAGGACGCCATCGGCGACCGCGATTTTTTCGCGGCCGAGTCCGCGATCTTCGTCGGCGAGCACGCGGCGCAGCAATCCGGTGATCTCGGCCGTGGTAAGCGCCTGCAGGGTGTAGACGCGGGTGCGGGAAAGCAGAGGAGCGATGACCTCGAAGGAAGGATTTTCGGTAGTGGCTCCGATCAGGGTTATGATGCCGGCCTCGACGTGCGGCAGAAACGCGTCCTGCTGCGCTTTGTTGAACCGGTGAACCTCATCCACAAAAACGATGGTGCGGCGGCCGGCGCGATGAGCGTGTTCTGCCGCAGCCATCACGTCCTTGATTTCGCGAATGCCGCTTAAAACAGCGCTGAACGCGACGAATTCGGACTGCGTGCGGCGCGCGATCAACCGGGCAAGAGTCGTTTTTCCGCAGCCCGGCGGACCCCACAGAATCATCGAGCCGAGATCATCGTGCTCGATGGCCAGACGCAGGGGCTTGCCGGGGCCGAGAAGTTCCTGCTGTCCTGCGAACTCGTCGAGGGTGCGGGGGCGCATGCGTTCAGCGAGCGGACGCGATGCGGCAGCGGCATCTTCGGGTTCGAGTTTGGCGAACAGGCTCATGATTTTCGGTTCAAATTTTTGATTCAGCTTTTTGTTCGTCTTCGCGTTCCGCTTCTTGTTTTAGCTTCTGGTTCAATTTTTCTTTAGGTGATATCCGGCCTCGTTGTTGTTAACCGCTGTTTCAGTGCTTGGGTTAGATGCGCGGCGGGGTAGCGGCTGCCTGTTCTTGTTTTCAGCCCAGACCGCGCTGCCGCGCCGCCTCGTACAGCAAAATTGCTCCAGCAACGGCGACATTCAGCGAATCAACGGGTGAATCCGCGGCGGAATCCAGGGGTAAAGTAACGGGAGAAGCAACGAATGAATCTGGTGGCGCATCCGCGGATCGATTTATCGGATTCATCGGATTCGCCCGACTTGACGGGTCGGGACCGTTGCACAGCGCGTGCGGGATGCGCACCGTAGCGTTGGCGGAACGCACGATATACGCAGGAAGGCCGGCACCTTCGTTGCCCATCAGGATCGCGGCAGGCGCTCGCCAGTCCACATCCCAGGGCGCGAATTCGCGGTGTGCTGATCCTCCTTCCGCAACGTGAAGAGCGGAATCGCCCGAGTCGGCGGTACCGATACTGGCGTCCACGTCATCATTGATCTCGCGGGCCACAATGGCAGGAGACGTGGCGTAGACCGCTACGCCTGCGATGCGAAGCTGCGTCAGAAGAACCGGTGCGGCGACACCGCGCAGAATCGGCAAGCGCAGCGCGGAACCGGCGGACGCGCGAAGCGCCTTAGGTCGGAAAGGATTGGCGGTGCCCGTACCTGCGAGGGGACAGGCCGCAATCCCGGTGGCTCCGAAAACCTCGGCCGTGCGCACGAGGGCGCCCACATTTCCCGGGTCCTGCACGCCCAGCAGCACGACGATCAGCGGAGTGCCTCGTACGAGGTCGTCAAAGGTGGCCGCGTAAGGGCGGAGCAGTGCCGCGATGCCCTGTGGCGTTTCGGTGCCGGAGATGTGCGCGAACAGCCTGTCTGTAGTGGAGATGATGCGCGCAGCGGGAGGAATGATCGCGGCGAGTGGCGGCAAATGGCGCGCGCCAGACTCGCTGGTAAGGATGGCAATGATTTCTAAGCCGGATTGCATCGCTGTTTGCAGTGCTGCGTGCACGAAACGCGCACCTTCGACCGCGATGATTTCACTTTGCGGTTCGCGCACCGGGGCGGACAAGCTCTCGCTGCTGGGGTGAGTTGCGCGCTTATTTGTGAGAGTACGGGAAGCACGGGGCGATTCACCGGCAAGGGCGGCGCGGAATTGTTTAAGCCAGCGGTTATCGCGGCTGGTGACGTGCTCGGCGACACGGGCGGGTAGCGCGGCGGCGGAGTTGGTGGAGGCCACCATATGCCGTGAGGTTACGTCAGAATCCTGCGTTTGCGAGCTGATTCCTTCGCGTGTGGATTTGTATGTCATCGACAGCACTCGCAATCCGGAATAACCGAGGCCGAGGTCCCCGGCAATTTTCAAGGATATCAAACCAGGGGTGTAGCAGGAGACGGGGTTTCAGAAGAGCAATAAACGTGGGATGAAAACGCGGGTATCTGTCCACGGAGTTTTTAACGAGGGCATTCAGGGCGCGCGGTCATGGCCGATTCGTGGGCGGGGCGGCATTCGCGATTGTGCCGTGAATCATACGACGGCAGCAGAGAAAGATGCCGGTCACGGACAGGATGGCAGGTACCAAGCCTAGCAAAGTCCACAGACGTTCGGAAACCAAGCCGTACCTACCAAAATGCGCCAAGCTAAGCGGCCCCCCAATATTTTGCGTGGTCCTGTCACTGAGGCCCAGAACGCTAAACAGAGCGTTAACAACTTTTGGAAAAGCAAAATAAAAGGCTGAGAGACCCCACATGAGGATGAATAAGAAGGACCAAAATCCGAGAGCGCTGTGCACGTCCCAGTTGAAGCGCGCCAGCGTCGTTTTCCAATTCACCGTCAGGCTGCGGCGCCAATGGCCGACGCCAGGCCACCAGATCACGATGCCGGTGAAGCACAGCGACAGCACGCAAATCGCGCCAATACCGTTGACGAAACGGCCCCTGGTTCCGGAGAGCAGGTTGGCGTGAAAGTTGACCAGCCATTCAATGGAATTGAGCGAGGAAGGGACCGAACTCTCGAGTTCGTTGCGGTAAACAATCATGCTGCCGGAAAGGCTCATGAGCACGATGTACACGCTGCCCTCGGTACCCACGCAGAGATGAATGTAAAAGAGACACCTGCGGAGCCACAATTTCTCGGGGTGATGCAGCCATTCCTGCCAAGCGGACAATTCGGCTTCTCCCGGTGAAACTGGAATCGTGGCCGTCGGTGTAATTACAGGTAATTTACAGGCTATGCGAGCGACGCAGGCAAAGTTTACGGTGCCAGCCGGGATGGGTACAAGGGGCTCTGGCGGGTGGGTCGCTGGGAATGACGGCGCGGAGTGAAGAACGGTTGCTGCTGAGTGATGTCGACGCGTATTCCACGGACATTCACAAGCCCTACGGAAGTACTTCGACTCGCAAGACTCCGGTTTGGTAAATCCGATTCGCAAATGAGACAAGAAATTTGGCGTGGATGTGATTGTGTGGGCAGCAGGAGAAGAGTAGGATTCCCCAGCCCGAAACTACGCGTAGAATTGCGGCGCGGAACGATATGGGCGCGGAGTTCGCGATGAAACGAAAATGGGCGAGTGGCGGTCGGCTCGTGTTGGCGATGCTGTTGTTGGCGGTGGTGGCGCTGGCGACGGTATACGGAGCGAGCCTGAAGGCGGGGCCGACACCTCCGGCACGCGATCGCGGGGCAAAGCACAATGACAAAGCGCCCATGAAACTGATGGGTGTGATTGCGGTGCCGGGAAATCCGCTGGTGAGTTCGGACATCGCCTGGGTGGATGAAGGCACGAAACGGTTTTACCTGTCGGACCGGTCGAATTTGGGTATCGATATCATCGACGCCGAGACGAATCTGTTTGTAGGACGGATCACGGGCTTTGCGGGTCCCAACAATGGCGCGACGCCTCCGCCAAATGGGCAAGGGCCGAATGGCGTGCTGGTGACGCCGAACAAAAAAGTATGGGCGGGCGATGGCGACAGCACCGTGCGCGTGGGTGAGGCGGACGCGACGTCACCCGATTATCTGAAGGTGATTCAGTCGATCAGCACGGCGATTCCCGAGTGCGGCGCGCATTGCGATCGCGCGGACGAAATCGGGTACGATCCGGCGGACCGCGTGATTCTCATCGCGAATAATCAACCGCTCAGCGCGACGCCGACTACGCCACCGACGCGTGGGAATCCTTATGCCACCTTTATTTCGGCCGACAGCTACAAGGTGCTGGGGCATGTATCGTTCGAGGGAGCGACGGGATTGGAGCAACCGCTATGGGTGCCGGAACTGCACCGGTTTTTCATCACGGTGCCGGGATATCGAAATAACGGCGGAAGCAACGGTGGATTTGCGGAGATCGCCGTGCTCGACCCCAAGACGATGAAGGTGGAGAAAACTCTAAAACCACCCAACTGCCATGCAAGCGGCGAAGCATTAGGGCCGTCCGGGCACGTGCTGGTGACGTGCGGCGGACCGATGGTACTGAATGCCATGGATGGCAAGGTGATTTCTACGATCACGCAGATCGGCGGAGGCGATGAGGATTGGTATAACCCGGGAGATGGCCGGTTTTATTTCACATCGAACGATAAAGCCACGCCGCCGGTAGGCTCCCTTGGGGTGGTGGACGGGCAAACGGGTGCGTGGGTAGAAAATGTTCCCGATCCAGGTGGTCGGCAAGCGGTGGCGCTGGCGGCGAACAACCATGTATTCACTCCTGTGCAGGTTTCAAATGCGATCGCGAAAGATCCCTCGAGTGATCACACGATCTGCACGCAGTTTGGATTTAAAGGCACGGGATGCGTGGCGGTTTTCGCGCATGCGGATGCGAACGCGGGGAATCAGAAGAAATAACCGGGAAGCGGAAGTTGCGGCTGGGCGCGCGCCAGCGAATCGCGATGTAAGCAAGGGCTGGTACCGAGTGTGGACGCCCCGGTGCCCGAATCCTCGATAGATCAGCAGGTTTTGGAGCGTACGAATGCGCGCCGCGTCTTGCGACGGGCGGGCCGATATGGTAGGTTGCGACCATAAATAATTTTGTGGAAGCGAACAAAATTCAGAAGAATGCGTTTGTGGAATTGAGCGAACGCGCGAGGTGCAAATACTTTGCCGGCTGAGCTGTTGAAAGTTTCAGCAGTATCTCCCGACAGCAGCACCGTTCGATACGCGGCGGAGATGATTATGCGTGGCAGCGTGGTAGGGCTGCCTACGGACACATTTTACGGCTTGGCGGCCGATCCTTTTAATCTGGCGGCGGTAGAGGAAATCTACCGGGTCAAGGGACGGCCGGAAAACCGTGCTCTGCCCATATTGGTGAACTCGATTGAGCAGTGCCTGCCGCTGACCGCGGACTTGCCGGATAATTTCTTAAAGTTGGCGCAGAAGTTCTGGCCCGGCTCGCTGACGCTCGTCGTCGATGCGTCGCACCGGATTCCGCTCAAGGTCACGGCGAACAAGGGGCGCGTGGCGCTCCGCTGGCCGAAATCATCGGTAGCGTGCGCGGTCATCGAGCAGGTGGGAGCACCGGTCACTGGGACCAGCGCCAATATTTCGGGGTTTCCTTCCTGCTCGAATGCGAGCCAGTTGGCGAAACAACTTGGGGAGCGCCTTCCGCTGATTCTCGATGCGGGCGAAACCGGCGCGACGCAGTCGTCGACCATTGTGGATTTACGGGGCGAGGAATGGCGGGTGCTGCGCCGCGGGATTGTCACTGAGGAAGAAGTACAGTTGGCCCTGGGGTAGAGTTGGCGCGCACGGCGTCACTCACAGTTGAGAAATAAGGGGTCACGCGCCAAAGGCTCTTTTGGTGAGAAATTGAATTTGGCGAGAGCTTGAAAAAGAGAATGGCGCATTTGCGTTAACTTCGGAATTTGTGCCGCCCTGCGTTGCTTCTGCGAGGAGAGCTCACCGACGAATTTTGAAATGCTGCCAGTCTGCTGTCGTTGCTGCTATCACCTGCCGATACCTGCTCATACCTAGTTGTTGCACACACTTCAAGGAAGCATGGAAGTATTACGTAAACCGCGCGGCTTGCTGGACGATTCTAATTTCCGGATGCGAACTGGGCATTCGAGTGTAGCGTGATGCCGGCGAGGAAATCGTAATCGCCGGTCGGTGTGAGCGCGATATCTCCAATGCGCCGGCGATGCACGCTGATGTTGTCGCTGTACCAAAGGCTCAGGTAGGGAAGATCCTCGGCCACGATCTGCTGCACTTCTCCGTAAAGCTGGCGGCGGCGATCCATGCTGGGCTCGATGCGGGCCTGCTCGAGCAGGGCATCGAGACGCGCATTGCGGTAATGGCCGCGATTGGCGCCGTTGGGCGGAATGCGTTTCGAGCTGAAGATGAATTCGAACATGTCGGGATCGTCATTACCTCCAACCCAGCGCGAATAATAAAGCTGAAAACTTCCGCGTGTCATGTCGGAAAATAGGGTAGCGATCTCGAGTGAGCGCAGTTCGAGGTCGATGCCGACGCGGCGCCACTGATCCTGGAGCACGGCGCCCAGCAAGCGCGAGGACTCGTCGGTGCTGGTTTTCAGCACGAGGTGCAGGCGCATGCCGCCAAGCTCCGGCCGGCGCGGATAGCCGGCGGCGTCCAGAAGTTGGGCGGCGTGTGCGGGATCGTAGGCAAAGTGCGCGATGGCCGGGTCGTACGCCCAGCTATTCGGCGGGAGCACATCATCAGCGACCCGAGCCTGTCCGCGCAGCAGGTATTTGACGATGGAATCGCGGTCCGTGGCGCAGGCGAGGGCCTGGCGAACTTCGCGGCGCGAGAGTGCGGGGTCTCCGAAATTAAATGCGATATAGGAGTAATTGGTGCCGGGCTGCTCGGAAACGCCGAGGTCGTGATCCTGGCGCAGGGCGGCGACCATATCCGCGGTGAGCGAGTTCATTTCGATGTCGGCCGAGCCTTTGCGCAGCTCAAGCGCGCGCACGATGGCGTCGGGCACCACGCGAAAGCGCACTTCATCGATGGCGGGTGGTGTGCGGAAATAATTGGGGCTGCGCGCGAGCACCACGTCTTCATCCTGCCGGGCGCTGACGAAGCGAAAAGGGCCGGAACCGATGGGATGCGCCGCGAAATCTGCGGCGGCATTAGCCGGCACGATGCCGATTGCCGGGCGTGCCACGTTCCAGAGGAAAGCTGCGTACGGCTCACTCAGCCGGAAAATTACCGTGGCGGGATCGGGCGCCTCAATCTCTCGCACGATGCGAAAGGAAGAACGCTTGGGGGTGGAGATGGCGTTCGAGAGGATCGAATCAAAAGTGTATTTCACGTCCGCGGAGGTGAGCGGGCGTCCATCGTGAAAGTAGACGCCACGACGCAAGTGGAAAATATACGTAAGCGGATCGGGTGTTTCCCAGGTTTCGGCGAGATCGCCGCGAATGTTCATTTGCGCGTCGCGTTCGACCAGGCCGCTGAACAAGAGGCTGTCGAGGCGCTCGGATTGGGCATCGGTTCCAATGCGGGGATCGAGACTCGCGGGCATGGACTCGAGAAGAAACGTGATCGTGCCAGGCGGGGGCGGCGATGGACGCGCACACGCCGCAAGGAAGGCCGCAAGGCACATAGAGGCGGCTAAAAGCAAGGCGCCGGAAGGACGCCGCGGGCGGTGGCTGGGAGGACAAGCTGGGACGACCGAGGGGCACCGGGCCGCGAGGTGGCGCGCAGCGGCGCGCGGCGGATTGCAGAACGTGGCCGTGCGCGGAGGGGCCGCTATTTCGGTGATTACTTTAGCGTGGCGGCGCATAACATATTTTGCCAAGGATGGCGGGCCCGATGGCTCCCGTGGCGCTGGGAAGATTGGACGGACGGCCATGCCACGTTTCATTGGCGAGCAGCGCAAAAGCGAAGGCTTCCTTCGCGTCACCGGGGATGCCGAGCGCGTCGGAGAAGAGGATTTCGATACCGAAAAGGGCGGCGCGTAGCTGTGCAACAATCAACGGATTGCGCGCGCCTCCGCCGGAGAGAATCAGTTGCGTCACACGCGTGCGCGGCAGCACCCAGCGGTGCATGGCGTCCACGATCGAGAGTGCGGTGAGCAGAGTGGCGGTGCGCACCAGATCGGCGGGACGAGCGCGATGGCGGCGGCCCTCTGCGATGATTCGCTGCGCCAAAGCGTGGCCGAATTGTTCGCGGCCCGAAGTTTTCGGAGGCCGCTGCCGGTAGTAGCCGTCGGCGAGCAGATGATTGAGAAGGGACGGGAGTGCCTGGCCGCGCGCGGCGAGGCGCGCGTCACGATCAAGGTGCTGCCGCTGGCGGGTAAAATGTTGCACCAGGGCATCAATGATCATGTTACCGGGACCCGTATCGAAGGCGAAGACATCCCGCGGCCGCCCGCCAGAGGGAATCACCGTCAGGTTGGAAATGCCTCCGATGTTCAGGGCGGCGCGCGCGTGTCGCGGGTCGCGGTACAGAAGGTAATCGACAAAAGGAACTAAGGGTGCACCCTGGCCGCCGCAGGCCATGTCGGCGGGGCGAAAGTCGCCGACAGTGGTGATTCCGGTGAGTGCGGCGATCACGGCGGGTTCGCCGATCTGTAATGTGGAACCTACGCGGGCTCCCGCGAATCGAGTTGCGGCGCCCTGGTGATATACCGTTTGGCCGTGCGATCCCACTAAGCTGATCTGACGCGGACTCAGGCGAAAGTTTTTGCAGGCCTGCAGCACGGCGGCGGCGAATACCTGGCCCAGACGGAAATTAAGCTGGCTCAGCTCGGCAGCGGGCACCGGGGTGCCTTCGGCGATGCGGAGTATGGCAGCGCGGACGGCCGGGGCGAAGGGAAGCGTGGTGAAATTCTCGAGATACGCGTGCTGGAGATGCGCGTTCTCGGCATCGGGGTCGTCTGATTGCATGTTCCCGAGTAGCGCGTTTTCCTGTTGCGCATGCTCCGGCTGTGCGTGATCGAGTTGCGCAACGTCGGATTGCGAAACGTCGAGTTTCGCGTCGTGAGAATGAGCGCGCACAAGGCTGGTTTGGGTACGTCGCTCGGTGTCGGCCGAATGCCTGGCGTGTTCCAAGTCATCCACCCGCACGAGGGCGACATCGATGCCATCGGCCGACGTGCCGGACATCAGGCCGAGAATGAGACGCGAGCTGGAATCACGTTGTGTGCCGCCCGGACGAGAATGCCGCCCGTGGCGTTGCTGTAAGGATTTGCGCGAGGGCGGCTGGGATGGTAGATGAGACCGCGCGATCATGAGATTTGCTGTTTCAGCTTGGCGAGCAGGTTGAGCGCTTCGACCGGGCGCAACTGATCGAGGTCGGCGGCGCGCAAGCATGAAATGACGTCGCGCTCGATAGAGGTGAACGGAACGGCGGGAAAGGGCGCAAGCTCTGCGAAAAGCAGAGGCTGGTCCATAGCGCGATTAGGGACACGGCCGGGGGCATGATCCGCGGGGTGGTCCGGGAGTGTGGCGCCGGGGGTGAGCTTCTCGCCCAACTGGTGCTCGCTTTGCTCGTGCCGCAGCAGAACTTCACGGGCCCGCTCAATGACGGAACGCGGGAGGCCCGCGAGGCGCGCGACTTCAATTCCGTAGCTCTTATCGGCGCTCCCTTCCTCGATGCGGCGGAGGAACACAATCTCGCTGAGCGTTTCCTCGACGGAGACATGAATGTTTTTGACGCCGGGAAGCAGATCCGCAAGCTCGGTAAGCTCGTGATAATGGGTGGCGAAAAGAGTCCGGGCTCGCGTGCAACTTTGCAGGTGCTCGACGACGGCCCAGGCGATCGACAGGCCATCAAAGGTGGACGTGCCGCGACCGACTTCATCGAGCAGAACGAGACTTTGCGGCGTGGCCAGGTGCAGGATCGCAGCCACTTCACTCATCTCCACCAGGAAGGTGGAGCGGCCGCGCGCAAGATTGTCGGTGGCGCCGATGCGCGTGAAAATGCGGTCGGTGAGCGGCAGGCGCGCTTGTTCGGCGGGCACGAACGAGCCGATCTGCGCGAGGAGCACGATCAAGGCGGCCTGACGGAGATAGGTGGATTTGCCGCCCATGTTGGGACCGGTGATCAGCAGAATCTGGTGCGTCGTATCGTTAAGGTAGAGAGCGTTGGGCACGAAGCGCTCGGCCTGCAGTTCGAGGAGTTGTTCGATCACCGGATGGCGGCCGCCGATAATGAAAAGTTCACCGTTAGCCGTAAACTCCGGCCGCGCGTAATTGCGGCGTGCCGCCAGACCCGCCAGATTGGCGAGTACGTCGATTTGCGCCAGGGCCGCGGCGGTCCGGCGCAGGCGGGGCGACTGCTGCGCAATCCAGGAGCGCAATTCGATAAACAAGCGGCGCTCGATTTCGGCAATGCGTTCGTCGGCGGCGAGAACTTTGCTTTCGTACTCCTTCAGCTCCGGGATAGTAAATCGCTCGGCATTGACCAGGGTTTGCTTGCGCTCGAAATCGGCGGGGACCAGATGCAGGTTGCTTTTCGACACCTCAAGATAAAAGCCAAAAACCTGGTTATAGCGAATCTTAAGCGAGGCGATGCCGCTGCGCTTGCGCTCGCGTTCTTCCATGGCCGCGATGATCTGGCGGCTGTGCTGGCCGAGGTCGCGCAACTGATCGAGTTCGGCATTGCAGCCGCGACGGATGATGCCGGCATCGGAAGCGAGGGCGGGCGGGTCTTCGGCGATAGTTTCCTCGATGCGCTGGTGGATGTCCGGTAGTTCGTCCATCTCCTCGCGCAGAGCCGCGAGCCGCGGCGCCGTACAATTCGCGAGAAAGCGGCGTAATAGCGGGATACGCGCGAGCGAAAGGCGCAAGGCGGCAAGGTCGCGAGGGGTGGCCACGCCCAGAGTGGCACGGCTTGCCAGGCGCTCGAGATCCTGTATGCCACGCAAATTCTGGCGAATCTCCTCACGCAACATTGTGTGTGATTTCAGCTCCGCTACGCTATCGAGGCGCGCGGTAATTTCCGTGGCGTCAATCTCCGGGCGGAGGACCCAGGCACGCAATAGCCGTGCACCCATCGAGGTGATGGTCTGATCGATAGCCCCGAGAAGCGAAATAGGCGAGGGCTGGCTCGCGCTGCCACGGGCAACCTCATCGGCATAGAGCGGGGCGACCAGTTCGAGATTGCGCACCGTGACCGGGTCCAGCACCAGCGCATCCTGCTGCTCGTAGTAATGGATGGCATCGAGGTGCAGGAGAGCGGAGGCGGTTCCGTCCTCACCTTTCGCCGACGTTTCCCGCAGGTAGTGCAGCAGCGCACCCGCGGCGCAGATCGCCTGCAGGCGGCCAGCGAGGCCGAATCCTTCGAGCCCTTTGACGCCGAAGTGCTGGGTAAGGATGCGCTCGCCATAATCGCTGCGAAACACCCATTCCTCGATATGAGTCTCGACGCCTTCGCGGACGTTGGGAGTGGCGCTGTCGTTGCGCGGTGAAGCGGCTCGCGAGAACAAACCATTCTGGCGCGGTAACAAAATTTCGCGGGGACGCAAGAGCTGCAGTTCGTCACGGAGACGGTCTTCCGCCGCATCACCGGCGAACTCAGTGGCACAAAACTCGCCCGTGGAGACATCCACGTAGGCGAAGCCGACAGGCTGGCCGCTGGAGCCGCGCGCTACAGCCGCCAGGAAATTATTCTCGCGAGGGTCGAGGACGTGGAGGTCAGTCGCGGTGCCGGGAGTGATGACGCGAACCACTTCCCGGCGGACGAGCTTTTTCCCGGGACCAGGCTGCTCCATCTGATCGCAGACAGCGATCTTGTATCCGGCGCGCAACAGACGCGCGATGTAGGCTTCCGCGGCGTGAAACGGCACGCCGCACATGGGGATCGGCTCGCCACGCTCGCGGTTACGGGAGGTGAGGGTGATTTGAAGTTCGCGCGAGGCAACGATGGCGTCCTCGTAGAACAATTCGTAGAAGTCACCTAGACGGAACAGGACCAGCGCATGCGGATATTGCGTTTTGATCGCCTGATATTGCCGCATCAGCGGTGTGGTAGCTTCCATCATGCAGGGCTCGCGGCATTATACTAGCGCGCTGCCATCGAGAGCGATGCGCTTGCGGAGAAATGCGGATGCCAAGTGATTAGCGTCCGCCGAAGTTACCATCGAAGCTGCAAAATGACGCCGAAGAAAAAAGAGGTGGAAGTAAAGCTGCGCATCAGCGACCGCAAAGCTCTCCTGCGGCGAATGGCCAACCTGCAGGCATATGTGATGCACCCACGCGTGCATGAAATGAACACCCTTTTCGACACACCTGAAGGAACCCTGGCAAGTCGCGGCCAGATGTTGCGCATTCGTGTAGAGCGGCGACTTGCGGGCCGCCGACCGAGCCCAAACGGTGCGCTACGGAGAGGCAAAGAAGTGGTTACGATCACGTATAAAGGACCATTGGAGAGCGGGTCAGCGATGCCATGGGCACGAGGAGCGTCCGCCAGTTCCATGGAAAGGCAAGAGGAAGGGGTTAAGGACCGGCAATTTTCAACTCAAAAACAGCGTGCGGGCGCGCAAAAGCATGAGCGTCCACCTCAGCGTCAATACAAGATCCGCGATGAGCGAGAAGTACAGGTGGCCAATGCAGAAGCAAGCGCGCAGATTCTCGCTGCGTTTGGGCTGGTTCCCGGCTTCCGTTATGAGAAGTATCGCACGACGTACCGGCTGCCGGATTCTGGTGAACTCGAGATCGATTTTGACGAGACGCCGATCGGTGATTTCCTCGAACTGGAAGGCAGCCGGACCGCTATCGATCGCGCGGCGCGTCGGCTGGGATTCAGTCCCCTCGACTACATTGTGGAGAGCTATGCAGCGCTGTACGCGCAGCAATTCCCCGCGAATGGGCATACGAATTCCCAAAATGGCCCCCCGGCAGTTCCACGTTTACCCGATATGCTCTTTCCGCGAGGAGGCTCGCGAAGGTCTCGAAAGGGAACCGGGGAAAAACTCGAAAAAAGGCGAGAAACGGCGAGAAACGGCGGGACGACAAGCGAGGCAATAGTTCGGCCGCGTAAGATTTCGCTTGGACGACAACATTTACGAGATTTTCATCGTTTTCATCCAGTCTTTCCTTGACAAAGTTTGCAGCAACCTTTAACTAGTTCAATCGGGATATTTTGATCGTGATGGTTATTTGGCGGTGGATAGACGGGTGCGAAGCCGCCCGCTCGCTTTTGGGAAGAGCCTGCGCAAAGAAATTATGCGGAAACATTCCGGCGGATTTTCGATGATCGGGGCGCCAGGCCGTCAGCCGTTTGTGCGGAGTGTAGAGGCCGACTAGGGAAGCACGTTTGTTTTTGCTAACCCGTGATCGGGCCTCGCACCCGACCACGGTTTTTTTTTGCCGTCCGGCGGCCGTAAGCGCGCGACTTACGCCTGCCGGGGCAGCAAGGAGGAACTGCCATGCTACACGCAACCGAGGTGCTTGGAGGCGAGGCTTACGACATTAAAGGTAATTTCGTGGGCCGGGTCACGGAGCTTTTCATCGAGCCTGCCGACCAGCCGAACCGGGTGGCGCGGTATCTGCTTGGGCGAGGCAAGTACCTGCCTCTTCTGGCGCGGTATAACCAGGTTTCGTTTGTAGCCCCGGGCGTTATCAAGCTGAAGGTGGAAGAAAAAGATCTCGAGCACTTCCATCCCAACGAAGCATGGCTGGGTGTGCGCAAAGATTTGCTTGACCAGCAAATCATCGATACGAGTGGCCGCAAGGTGGTGCGGGTAAATGATGTCGATCTGGCAGAGCAGCGCTCCGACGGCACGGTGGAACTGCGAATCAGCGATGTTGACGTAGGGCTTACCGGGGCCACGAGGCGATTGCTGCAAGGCGTGGCTTCGCCATCTCTGATACGGCGGATTCAAGAAAAACTTCCCACGCGCATCATTCGCTGGGAATTTGTGAATTTAATCGAACCTGATCCGTTGCGCCGGGTGAAGCTGCGCATCACCCACGACAAGCTCGAGAGCATGCATCCCGCCGACCTGGCGGACATTATGGAGGACCTCTCGCCGACGGAGCGGCAAGCCATTATTGCTTCCCTCGACGAGCAAACGGCCGCCGAAGCCCTGGCCGAGCTCGATTCGCGCCTGACCTCGCAAATCGTGGAAAAGCTCGAACCCGGCAAGGCCGCCGACATCATCGAGGAGATGGAGCCGGACAAAGCCGCGGACGTATTGGCCGAACTATCGCCGGAGGTGTCCCAGGACGTTTTGGGCGAGATGCCCGGAGATGAAGCGCGGGAAGTTCAGGCGCTGCTGAAATTTGACGAGAACTCCGCCGGCGGCATGATGACTACTGACTTCATCTACGTGGGTGAAACGGCGACGCGCGCCGAAGTAGTGGAATGGATTCGGCAGCAGGATGTGAAGCTCGATCAGCTCGATACGATTTTTTTGATCGACCAGCTTGCGAAGTTATCAGGCACGGTGGCCGTCGGACGCTTGCTGGTGGCTTCCGAAGAGCAGGAGATGGGCGGACTGAAATCGGAGCCGCTGGTCTCCATCACGGCGGATGCCGATGAGAAAGAAGTATTCGAACTGTTCGACAAATACAATCTGCGCGGCTTGAGTGTGGTGGATGCGGAAGGGCACCCGATGGGAGCGATTACCGCGGACGACGTGGTGACGCGGCTTCGCGCACATCAGTAATGGTCGCCTGCGAGGAGAAATGCCGGACATGCGAGATGCTTGCCAGGCAAGCAGCCTGAGGGTGTTAGCCCTGCGAGCGCCGACCCGTTTTTCACCATCGCGTTCAGGATCGAAACTGCATGAAATTGCGTGATCAATGAACTTGATATCGATTAACGACTACGTCGAACGGTGGCGCGTACGCAGCGTGCACGTTCGGCGGAACGGCAGGCGAACGTGGCGGCGCGTGGCGCTGCTGCTGGCGGTCCTCGGTCCGGGACTGATCACGTCGAACGTAGACAATGATGCAGGCGGCATTTCGACGTACTCGCTGGCCGGCGCGCAATTCGGCTATTTGCTGTTGTGGTCGTTGATTCCGATGACCATTGCGCTCTACGTGACCGAAGAGATGTGCGCGCGCATGGCGGTGGTAACCGGAAAAGGGCTTTCCGATCTGATTCGGGAGGAATTTGGATTCCGGCCGACGTTTTTTGTAATGGTCACGGGGTTCCTAGTCGATCTCGGAAACGTGGTTGCCGAGTTCGCGGGAGTGGCCTCCGCCATGCAGATTTTTGGCGTGACGCGCTACATCGCGGTGCCCGTGGCGGGGTTCCTGGTATGGGTACTGGTGCTCAGGGGTACCTACCGGCAGGTGGAGAAGGTGTTCCTCGCACTCTGCACGTTCTATCTCACGTACCTGTTTTCGGCGATTCTGGCGAAGCCCGATTGGTTCGCGGCAGCCCGCCATACGCTGATTCCGACGGTACAATTCAACGCGAACTATTTATTGATGGTGACGGCGCTAGTAGGCACGACGATCGCGCCGTGGCAATTTTTTTACCTGCAGGCCGGCTTTGTGGAGAAACGCGTGGGGCCGCGCCAATATCCTCAGGCCCGTGCCGACGTGCTGGCGGGGAGTATCACGTGCATGGTGATCGTGTTTTTCATTATCGTATGCACGGCGGCGACGCTGTATACCTCGGGGCATCGCACGATTGCCGATGCGGCCGATGCGGCACGAGCGCTGCAACCGCTGGCAGGGAAGTGGGCGGCCATGCTATTCGCGTTCGGACTTCTGAACGCGTCGTTATTCGCCGCATCCATCCTGCCACTTTCGACCGCGCACGTGATTTGCGAAGGGCTCGGCTTTGAGGCAGGCATTGACCGCAAGTTCAGCGAAGCGCGAATCTTTTACTGGCTGTATACGATTCTGATCGTCGTGGGGGGCGGGCTGATTCTGATTCCCCACGCGCCGCTGTGGCGCATTCTGGTGTTGTCGCAGGTAGCCAATGGCGTGTGGCTGCCCATCGTGCTGATCTTTATGATTTTGCTGATTAACCGGCGCGATCTGATGGGCGATCAGGTGAATGGGCGCACGTTCAACATCATCGCCTGGGTCACAAGTATCACGATGATCGCGCTCACGCTCGTGTTGATCTATTTCGGATTGTTCCATCCGTCGGCAGCTACAGGAGCAGGGTTGTAGCCGGGCAATGCGCTGTTCGCCCTTGGGGACTTGCTGGAGTGCGCCCCGTTGCGCGCCCGGAAGTGCTGTGTTAGCTTTGCGGTGTAAAGGACGATTAGGCATGGCGATGAGCGAGGCTGTTGCGACAATTCGTTTGGAGTTCTGCGGAGTTCTCTGCAAACGTTTTTCGAGATTTCATACGTGAAGCCGCCCGATCTGCTTGAACCGGAAAGTCGCGAAGAAGCGCGCCTGCTCGATGAACTGGAGGCAGACCGCCTGCCGCAACACATCGCGATTATTATGGATGGCAATGGGCGCTGGGCTAAGAAGCGGCATCTGCCGCGGATCGCCGGGCACCGCGCCGGCGTGAAATCAGCGCGCACCGTCATTGAAACATGCGCGCGCCTGCACATTCCGGCGCTGACGCTGTATGCTTTTTCGCTTGAAAACTGGCGGCGGCCAAAAGCTGAAATCGATTTCTTGATGCGCCTGCTGCGGCAGTATCTCCGCAACGAATTGCCCGTAATGCATCGCAACAACATCCGGCTGCAAATCATCGGCCGGCCCGACCAGCTTCCCGATGGCGTGCAGGCAGACGTGGAAAAGGGCATGGCGCTAACCGCTGCGAACACCGGGATGTCGCTGGCGGTGGCGCTCAATTACGGAGGACGCGCGGAGCTGGTGGATGCGTTTAACGCGATTTTCGACCGGATTCGCGAAAGCAGCAACGGTCACTTAGCCACGTTTCGCGTCGATGAACGGATGATCGAGGAGCACCTCTATACGGCGGGTTTGCCCGATCCTGATCTGTTGATCCGAACCAGCGGCGAAATGCGGGTGAGCAATTTTCTGCTGTGGCAAATCGCTTACGCGGAGATTTACGTAACCGAGACGCTCTGGCCGGACTTCACACGGGCCGAGCTTTACGCCGCGCTGGTGGAATATCAAAAGCGCGAGCGGCGGTACGGTGGGCTGGCGGCGGCCGAAAAGCGAGTACAATCGTCGCCGTGACGCGGAGCAGTTTTCCTCACGATGCGGCGAGCTTCCACCCGCTGCGCGCCATAATCCTGATACTCTGAACCATCTTGCGCGAGCGCGAAACATTCGGCCAGGTGCGGTGCTGCATGGACGCCCCCGTGCGCGAAGGGAAGCTGCGTTTGCGTTTTTGTCGGGGCACGCCGATCGCCAGATCGCGCGTTGTGTTTATGATCGTGAACTCGTCTTTCTCCACATTCATGGGCACACGAGCACGCGGGCGGGGCGGAATCGCGCCTTGAATCGCCCATGACGCATCCAGGAACGTTGTCGGCAACCGCGATCCGGGTGGCCACGGCTGTCGCCCTGATACCCATTGTTGTGGCCGCGGCGTGGTGGGGATCGACCGGCCTGATCGCCGGGTTTACGGGCTTGGTGATGCTGCTGGCCCTTCTGGAATTTTTCGCACTGGGGGAGCAGGTCGGGCTGCATGGGTATCGTATCTGGACCAGCATTTGCGCACTGGCGGTAACTTTTCAGCAATGGTCGGCTACGGAAGTGCAGTCGCGGAATTTGGCGGGGAACGCGCGGCTCACCGTGGCGCCCGCACACGCGGAATTGCCACTCGAGCTGGTTCTCTTCATTTTTGTTCTGGGCGCGGCCGCCATCGCTTTACTTTCAAACGCTCCATTGACCCAGACGATTGGGGACGTGAGCGTCAGCGCCGCCGGACTTCTCTTCATCGCGCTTCCGTTCAGTGCCGTGGTAAGACTGCATGGCATCCCGGTGCTGGGGCCCCGACTCCTGCTGTTCACATTGGTGCTTGTCTGGGTGGGCGACATGCTCGCGTATTTCGTGGGTCGCTGGTTTGGGCGAGCGCGTATGGCGCCGCAGATCAGTCCGAACAAGACCTGGGAGGGCGCGGCGGCCAACCTCCTTGCGTCACTGGCGGCAGGCGTTTTCTTCGCGCACTGGCTGCGACTGGATGCGCGTGACGTGGTGCTCATGGCAGGGTTGGCGAACATCGCGGGCCAGTGCGGAGATCTGCTTGAGTCAGCATATAAACGGAGCGCTAGCGTGAAGGACTCGGGAACGCTATTGCCCGGGCACGGTGGGATGCTGGACCGGGTGGACGCTTTGATTCTGGCAGCGCCGGTGGTCTGGTATTATTTCGAGCTGGTGCTGGCGGCGCGCACCTGAAAGCATCGCCCCGCAGGAAGTTGTCGAGTCATAATTTGTGAGCGCGTTGGTTGTTAGGGCAAGCCGTTGCCTCTTGCGATGAAAAATATCGCCATTATCGGTTCCACCGGGTCGATTGGCCGCCAGACCTTAGATGTGGTGGAGTCGTTGCCGGAGCGTTTTCGCGTGCTGGCGCTGGCGGCAGGCCGAAATCTGGAAGAGCTCGTCGGCCAAATTGCGCGACACCAGCCGGAGATTGTCTCTGTTGCGGATGCTGCACTTTGTGCGGAGCTTCGCAATCGCTTGGTGCAAGCGCAAAGCAGCCAACCGCCGGTGAGCCGGCAAGGATTTCCGGAAATTCAGTGGGGCCCGGCGGGAATGCTGAGCGTGGCGACGCATCCGCAGGCCGATATCGTGATCTCCGCCGCGGTTGGCGTAGTGGGCCTTGAGGCTACATACGCGGCCGTGAAGAGCGGCAAGCAGGTGGCGCTTTCCAATAAAGAAGTGCTGGTCGCGGCCGGTGAACTGGTGATGGCTGCGGCCAAGGCTAGTGGCGTCGCATTGCTCCCGGTGGATAGTGAACACAACGCAATTCACCAATGCCTGCGCGCCGGAACACATCCGGAAGTTCGGCGGCTAATCTTGACGGCGTCAGGAGGACCGTTTCGCAAAACGCCGCTGGCGCAGGTCGCGGTGGCCACGCCGGAACAGGCTCTCGCGCATCCGAACTGGCACATGGGCCGCAGGATCACGATTGATTCAGCCACGTTGATGAACAAGGGCTTTGAAGTTATCGAGGCCGCGTGGCTGTTCGAGATGCGGCCGGATCAGATCGATGTGGTGATCCATCCGCAGTCTACGATACATTCGCTGGTCGAGTATGTGGATGGTTCAATCCTCGCACAATTAGGCCCCGCGGATATGCGCATGCCCATACAATATGCGCTAACCTATCCCGAGCGCCTGGCATCGAAAGAGGTAAGGCTCGATTGGGGCGGCTTGCGCCGTCTGGATTTCGAACAGGTATCGACGCGAAGATTTCCATGCATGCGACTGGCTCGAGAAGCACTGCGGCAAGGCGGCGCGGAGCCGTGCGCCCTGAATGCTGCGGATGAAATAGCCGTAGCGGCGTTCCTTGATCGCAAACTGCCGTTTGCGGGAATCGCGGAAGTGATCGAACGTGTACTGGATCGCATGCCGCGCGCCAGCCTGGGCAGCATCGATGACGTCCTCGATGCGGATCGAGAAGCGCGTCGCCTGGCGGAGGAGGAAGTCACGCGGGCCAACGAGCGGCGCTCCGGGCCGCGAATCGAAAGCGCGAAGCAAATCGTCAGTACATCGTAAATAGATATCGACAGAACAGGTCACCAGGGGAAAAGCCTCCAAGGCCAGCCATAACAGCGAGGGCGCGTGAAGAAGCAACCCGTGAGAAAAACTCACATTTCGAGACGGACATTGACGTGTTGACCGGAGTCGTTGCTGTAGCCATTGGCCTGGGGGTCATGGTCCTGGTTCACGAGTGGGGACATTTCGTGGTTGCGCGCCTGTTTGGCGTGCGCGTCGAAGTATTCTCCATCGGCTTTGGCCCACGCATCTGGGGCGTGCGCCGCGGTCCAACCGATTACCGGCTAAGCATTTTGCCGCTGGGCGGGTACGTGCGCATGGCGGGTGATAATCCCGCGGAAGAGCGGCGCGGGGACCCGGACGAATTTCTCTCCAAGCCACGCTGGCAGCGCGTGCTCATTGCCCTCGCGGGGCCCACCACGAATTTCCTGATGGCGGTGGTCCTGACGGCGGCGCTCTTTATGGTTGGCGGCGAGCAGCCCTCGTATGCCGATAAACAGGTGACGATTGCCGGTGTAATGAAGGATTCGGCAGCGCAAAAAGCGGGCATTCAGCCGGGCGACCGGATTGTCTCGTTTGCCGGTGCGAAGAATCCAACGTGGGATCGAATCGCGCTGGAGCTGGCGCTGTCGCCTCCGGGCCACACGGAACCGGTCGTCGTCGAGCGCAAGGGTCAACTGATCTCGCTCAGCGTGCCAAGCGATCCGCAGCCGTTTGCAGTTTTGGGGTATCCACCCGAGCCGGTAGTGATCGGTATGGTCAATGCTGGAATGCCCGCCGGGAAAGCTGGCCTGACTGCAGGCGACACGATTGTAAGCGTCGACGGTCAAAAACTCGAAAGCCCCTACCAACTTTCCGAGCTAATTCAGCGCAGCGGAGGTCACCCGCTAACCTTGGAACTTCTTCGAGCGGGCAGCATTCAGAAAACGGAGATCACGCCCATTTGGGGCGACCCGGGGGACGGGATGCCGCGGTGGGAGATCGGCATCACGTATCGCTTTGCCACTTCATCGAAGCGGTATTCCCCTCCGCGGGCATTTGTCAAAGCAGGCGAGTTTCACGTGATTCTGGCCACCAAGTTGATTTATGTAGTTGGACAATTGTTTTCAGGCAGGGTTTCGCTGAAGCAGGTGCAGGGGCCATTGGGAATCGTGCAGGCGTCGAGCGCGGCGGCCAAGCGCGGCTTTGGCGATTTGGTCAGCTTGATGGCGCTCGTAAGCCTGAATCTGGGCATCCTGAATTTGCTGCCGATTCCGATCCTGGACGGCGGCCACATTATGATGCTGGGAATCGAAGGGCTAATGCGCCACGATATCAGCCTGAAGATCAAGGAACGGGTGGTCACGGTCGGCATGGTCTTCCTGCTGCTGGTATTTTTGATCGTCATGTACAATGACGTCTTGCGGCTTTTGCCCAGCCACCATTAGTCTGTCACCGCTAGTCTGTATTGTAGGGCTGCTGATTTGATGACGCGCGCCACGGCTCAACAACCCCGGGTTTCGCTGGGTGAACGCCTAAACGCACACAGCGAGCCGGGGCGGCTGCGCTTGGCCTTGGAAGGCAAAGGCGTGCGGCTTACCAGGCAGCGCCGCATACTGCTCGAGGTGATGGACCAGGCGGAGCAACATCTCTCGGCCGACTCGATTTTGGAACGCGCACAGAAAATCGATCCTCGCGTGCACCGCGTTACCGTTTACCGCACCCTCGAAATGCTCAAGCGTCACGGCTTACTCGATGAGCTCGATCTGCTGCACATTCACGGGCACCGGCATTTTTACGAAAGCCACGGACCGCGCGATCACATCCACGTGGCGTGCCTACGCTGCGGCAAAGTGCGCGAAGTCGAAAGTGATTTATTCGAGCAGTTGAAACGGCAGATCGAACGAGACACGGGAATACACATCACGGTCACGCGAACAGAAATCGGCGGGTACTGCGAAACCTGCCGCCCTCGATAAGCTTTTTTCCGCACCTACTACCGCGATTTCTAGCAACACTTCACTGGCAGTCCGTTACACTCACGCGCAAACGGACCACACGCTGGCATCATGCCGAGCCGGCATTAGCGGGTGTGGAGTCGAGCCGGGCAAAAAATTCGCGGGCATGCTCGATATCCGCGGCAATCTGTCGAAGCAATTCCTCGGAACTGGCGAACTTACGTTCTTCACGTAAGCGTTCCCAGAACCGAACTTCAAGATCTCCTGCAGTCACTTGGTCGTTGAAATGGGCGAGATGAGTTTCAATGGTCAAGTGCGTACCGTCAAATGTCGGCCGGAAGCCGACGTTCGTTACTCCCCGGTACAACTTCGAGTTCACCTGGGACTCAGTGGCGTAAACACCAGTCTTCGGCAAAAGCTCCTGCTCCGCCTTGAGATTGAGCGTAGGAACCACGATCGCGCTCCCACGCCCGGAGCCGCGTTCAATTTTTCCGGTTAGAGCGAAGGGCCGGCCCAGTAAGCGGGCGGCTTCAGCGACATCGCCCTCAGCCACCGCGCGCCTGACCGCGCTGCTCGACACAATTTTACCGTCTACGATCACCGGAAGGATGACTTCAACTACAAAGCCCAGCCGGCCGCCGATTTCCCGAAGCAACGTCACGTCGCCACTCTGCCGGTAGCCGAACCGAAAGTTTTGTCCGACGAATATCGCGCTCGCGTGCAGTTGACTCGACAGAATGTTACCGGCAAATTCCTCCGGAGAAAGCTGCGCGAGAGCCAGATCGAAGGGCAGCACGAGCGCGGCATCGAGCCCGACAGACTCGAAATTCGTGAGTTTTTGCTGCAACGTTTCCAACAAAGGAGGTGCTTGCCCGGGCCGCAGTACTTTTAGAGGATGGGGTTCAAACGTCACCACTGCGGCTATCGATGCGGATTTGCGAGCGCGTTCCACGACGCCCCTGAGAATTTTCTGATGGCCCAGGTGCATGCCATCGAAATTGCCGACCGACAACACGGCCTGTTGCGGCGAGTGCCGGTGCCCGAATGGCGATTTTCTCGGCGCACCGAACTTTGCTGCCCAGTCTTCGACGCTCCGCAATACCGCGAAAGCGCTCACACGCGCACCTCGAACGTCAAACCGTCATATGCCAACTGTACGTGCGGAAAGCCCTCTCGAACCAGGCGCTCGTTGGTTTCCTGATGGGGCAAATCATGCGCTATATGCGTGAACCAGGCGCGGCGCGGTTGCAGCTCCGTCACAAGCGCGAGCGCCTGTGCCACGGTTTGGTGCATCGGATGCGGTATGTCGCGAAGCGCGCCGAGCACCAGGTCATCCACGTTGCGCAGCAGCGCCTTCGATTCCGGAGGCACGCTGCTGAAATCAGTCAAATAGGCCATCCCGCCCACGCGGTAACCAAGCACCGCCATGTCGCCGTGTTGCGCAGGAACAGGCGTCCACCGCACGCCGAGCAATTCGAATGGTCCGTCAATCACGTGCGTGCTAACCAAAGGAATCGAGCTGAGCGCGGGCTTGCCGTCAAATACGTACGCAAAAGTGCGGCGTAGCATCGCGAGCGTGTCGGCGGAGGCGTAAACCGGCATGGCCGCCCCCTGTCGCAGATTGAACGGGCGTATATCGTCGAACCCGAGGATGTGATCCGCGTGAGAGTGCGTGTAAACAACGGCATCAAGGCGGTCGAGTTTGACACGCAATCCCTGAAAACGAAAATCGGGCGTCGTGTCGATCACGGCGTGATGACCTTCGCGCGACAACAGCACGGAAGGACGCGTCCGGTTGTCGTGCGGATCGGACGAACTGCAGACGCGGCAGTGGCAGCCTAGGCTGGGAACGCCCATCGATGTTCCCGAGCCGAGCACCGTAAGCTGCAGGGTCGCGCGCTGCACGGGAAGGGAAGAGGACACGTCAGGACACGCAAACCGGGGAGCTCAAATTGGCGGGACTGCAAGGTTTCACTGTCATGCGATCCGGGAGCGCGGAATTGCGCGAAAGACGGGCACGCAATCGGGAACTTCTAAGGATGAGCCTTAGCCTTTTCCTTCATGGCCTTCGCCGCCGCTTTCGTCATTTCCATGTAGGAGAGCTTCAGACTTCCCAAAACATCGATAAGCAGCCGGTCGTCCTCTGCAGCCAGATTTCCGCGGGTTGCTTCGCGCAACGCGTCGAGCATATCCACGAGTTCGCGCGCACCTTCCATGTCGAGCATCGCTTCGCCGGTGCGCGGGTCGGGATAGGCGCCGAGAAGCATGGCGGCATTTTGCGCGACAAAATTGATCAGCATTTCGAGCCCACGCGAAGGCTTTGGCGCTTCGGGCGAAGCTGACGATGAGGACTCAACTGGTTCCCGCGCCGTGCTCGCGCCTGACGGCGATGTGATCACCGTGGATTCGGGAGCTTCTGCTTTTTGCGCGGCCGACCCAGTCGGCCCCATCACAGAGACGGGTGATGCTTTTGCTGGCTCGGCGTCCTGCCTGTGGCGCTCGTCACGCACGGCTTCGTCGCGAATCTGGCCGTCGGCGCTGAATAATCGACGGTCGATTACCTTAAAGGAATCATCCTGCTTCTCGTGATGCTTCGGGTCGGGCTTGGGGTCTGGCAAAATATATCTCCGTATGAACGGCGTCGAGCGAGCCTTTGTACAGTCTGTTTTGTAAACTTTAACTGCGCACAGTCTAACATTCGCTCCGGCACCGCGACAAGATGGGCTACCGCCGATTGGGACGTGTATTCATGATCGGAGCTGCTGTGTTAATTTGTGCCCGTACGATAGGTTCGTTTTAATTAAGGAGGGTTTGCGCCACCGTGCACCGTGGGAAATCACCGAAGCCAAAACGTGCGAAAACGACACCGCGCGCCGCAACCAGAAAAACCCCAACTACTAAACACATTCTTGAACAAGGCAGCACGAAGCGCAGGGCTGCCCGAACTGACGGCAGAGGGCCGCAGCGCCCCAATCGTGGAATGAAAGAAAGCGGGATAAGAGAAAAGAATCCAGCCGCTAAGATGAGACAGGCAGAGGTGGGCGAACTTTTTGAGGCTCTGGTTGCGCTGCAGGCCAGGCTGCGAGCACCGGGCGGATGCCCCTGGGATCGCGAGCAGACGCACGACTCGCTTCGCAGATACCTGCTCGAAGAAACACACGAAGTTCTGGACGCAATCGATTCGGGCGACACGGTCAATCTGGCGGAGGAACTTGGCGATCTCCTGCTTCAAATCGTCTTCCATGCGGAACTTGCGCGCGAATCCGGCCGCTTCAACATCGGTGACGTGATCGAACACGTTCACGCAAAGATGGTTCGGCGCCATCCTCACGTATTTGGTACGAGCAAGGCGAGCACGTCCACCGAGGTGCTGACCAATTGGGAGCAGATCAAAGCCGAGGAACGAGGGCTGAAGGTGAATACATCTAAAGTATCGCCAGATAGCATTCTCGACGGAGTACCACGGACACTTCCAGCTCTACTGGAAGCTCAGCAATTGACTAGCAAGGCGGCCAAGGTCGGATTCGATTGGAAGAATGCCAAAGACATACTTAGCAAGATACAGGAGGAAATAGCTGAGGTTAATGTAGAACTTGATAGAAATGAGCGGCAGAACATCGAGGAAGAAATCGGCGACCTGTTTTTTACATGCGTCAACTTGGCGCGATTTGTAGGTCTCGATGCTGAACTATCCCTTAAGAAATCAAATCGCAAGTTCATTAAACGCTTTCATCAAATGGAAAGAGCGGCTGCTGCGACCGGCAGGCCGTTAGCCAGTCTTTCTTCTGAGGAACTTGAAGAACTCTGGGTCGCGGCCAAGCTAGACAACAGGTGCCCGTGAGCAGTTTACGCTTTGCTTGAGGTTTCTCTCGGCGCCTGGTGACTATCGCTTCGATGTGGCCGGTAGGTTTGTAGCTGATGATTTGTCGATGCGACCGTTCCGGAACGCAGTTGGATAGCGGCTTCCACTGCGGATCAAATTTTGGATTTCTTCAATGGTCTTTATGCCTCCGCGCGCGCCGCTGGCCGTGCAGTTGAGTGCGGCCGCGGCACAGCCGAATTCTAAGCTTTCATCGATCGACCAGCCACGAAGCAGACCATAGTTGAACCCCGCGTGGAAAATGTCACCCGCGCCCGTCGTATCGACCGCGTCCACCTGAAATGCGGGACTGTAGTGGAAGTTCGTGCCCTCCCACAGCAATGCACCATCGCAGCCGAGCGTAGCACCTGCCACCCGACATCCGAAACGGCGCTGGATTTCGCGGAGCGCGTCCGGAACATCGGCGATTCCGGTCAGGCGCTCCGGGAATTCGCGGGAGCCGATTACGTAATCGACGTACTCTAGTAACACTTCAACTCCTGTGTAGAGATTGTCGAGGTCCGCCGCGACCATGATTCCGGCTTCACGCGCCCACATGGCGGCCTGTGCTGCTGGGGCGGCTGGGTGTCCGTCGACGTGGAGCAGGCGTGCGGTGGTGATCCAATCCTTGAATATCTCTTCCGGTTGAAGATCAAGCCGTGGATCGCGTTGCCAAAGAATGGTCCGTTCGCCGGTCGAGCGGTCCACCAGAATAAATGCCTGCTGGCTTGCGCATTGAGGGACGTCGATGAGGTGTGCCTCGACCCCTTCGCGAGCGAATTCGTCGCGCTGCATCTGTCCCGCGGGATCGTCGCCGATCTTTCCTACGTAGCGGGTACGCAGGCCCCATCTCTGGCAGGCTACTGCCGCAGTCGCGACTTGTCCCCCTGGACAAATCTGGGAGGAGCGGACCTGTAGCTTCGAATTGAATTCGGGAAAATGTGGGATGTGAAGCATCGTGTCCAGGGAATTAATTCCCACGCCAACGAGATCGACGGGAGACGGGATACCACGCAATCGCGGTACCGTGTCTGTCGCGGGTTGCTCGGGCGGAAGTGGGTTGGACATGCGAGCACTCTAAGCGAATGGATTAATTTTGCAAGCTTCAGCGTATTGACTGCGGCCAACAAATTGCACAAAATATTTCGGTTCAGCGCTGACGAAGCGATCAGGGGCGAATGAAATGGTTTAAACCAACACGCATGAGATACGCATCAGATAGCGTTGCGTGCGCGGCAAGGCTATGATAATTACATGCAATCGGCGTTTCTGTTTTTCGTCTGTGCGATCCGTCGTCCGGAGGCGTCGGCGCGCCGACATTCCAATGCCGGTTCGTGAATCTGAGGCAATTATTCTGCGGTCCTTTCCTTTGGGGGAGGGCGATCGACTGATCAGTTTTTTAAGCCGCGCCAGCGGGCGCATGAGGGGTGTTGCCAGTGGTGCGCGAAAACCAAAAAGTCGGTTTGGCTCGACGCTTGAGCTATTTTCCTACGTGCGCATTTGGTTTTACGAACGGGAAACGCGCGACCTGGTACGCATCAATCAGTGCGAATTGATCGAATCGTTTTTTACCGCGCAGCGTGACTATGCGGCTGAACTGGCTTTGTCTCTCGTCAGCGAGATCACCGAGGCTGTGCTCGGCGAGCGCGAAGTTGCCGATGCCAATTTTCGCTTACTGCTGGTGACAGGCCGCGCGATAAAAGCTGGAGCCAACCTTGATGTTGCGTTAGGATACTTTGCCCTGTGGACGGTACGGCTCGGCGGCTGGTTACCGCAACTGGATCACTGTGTGCGCTGCCAAGCGATGCTGGATCGTGGTGCTTTCTTAACCGCAGGACACGGACTCGCGTGTGTGAACTGCCGGATGATCGGTCAAATAGGTGTATCCAGTGAAGCTTTAGATAATGCGCGACACATGCTCACGAGCAGTCTCGATCAATTGACCGTACGTCAGCAGAATGCGGGTACAACTTCAGCAGCGGGTGCAATAGAAATACGTAACGTAATGCTTGACCTGATCGAAGAAAAAATTGAGAAGCGTCTAAGAACGCGAAGATTGCTCGACGAAAGCACAGGGCCACTTAAGTGATATCTAAAGCGTCACGGGATTTCAGGCGAGGGTTAACTTTTCAGGATCTTGTCTTTAAGCTTGAGAAATTTTGGACCGACCGCGATTGCATACTTCAACAGCCGTATGATGTGGAGGTTGGGGCCGGAACGATGCACCCTGAGACATTTTTGAGGGTTTTAGGCGCTGCTCCATATCGCGTGGTCTACGTCCAACCGAGCAGGCGGCCAGCTGACGGTCGATACGGCGAAAATCCAAACCGCCTGTATAAACACCATCAACTTCAAGTAATTTTGAAGCCCGCCCCTGCAGACATTCAGGATTTGTACCTTGAAAGTATCCGCACGATGGGGATAAAGCTTTCCGAACACGACATCCGGTTTGAAGAGGACAATTGGGAAGCTCCCACACTGGGAGCCTGGGGTATGGGATGGCAGGTCTTGCTGGACGGTCTGGAGATCACGCAGTTTACTTATTTCCAGCAGTGCGGAGGGCTGGACCTGGATCCCGTGTCCGTCGAGTTAACGTATGGTCTCGATCGGATTAGTGCCTATCTGCAAAACGTGGACAATGTATTTGACGTGCAATGGTCGCGTGACCGCGTTTATCGCGAGGTGCGCCTGGCTGAAGAACGGCAATTCTCCGCGTACAGTTTTGAATTTGCCGATACCTCGCGGACTCGAAAGCTTTTTGACCTGCATGAACAGGAAGCTAAGCACTTGCTTGAGATTTGCGAGAGCGGCACGGAGGATTTCGGTTTGAAAATGCGGTTTCCCGTATTAGCAGCCTACGATCACTGTCTAAAGTGCTCGAACCTGTTTAACGTTCTCGACGCGCGAGGCGCGATTTCGGTGACGGAGCGGGCCGCACTGATTGCCAGAATTCGACGGCTGGCGTGCGGGGTGGCAGCGGCTTATCTGAACCAGCAAGAGTTTGCGGTCGCAGCGGAGACATCTGCCCACACATTTCTGACGACGCCGGGGCCGGCATGAAGCCAGACTACGCCGAGCTACTGCTTGAAATTGGATGTGAAGAGATACCTGCGGGGATGATTCCTGGCGCTGCAAGAGAATTGAAGGTTGTACTTGAGAAATATCTCAATTCCGAGAATCTCCTGGGCGATGCCCAAATTGAGACTTTTGGCGCTCCCCGACGACTGGGAGCGATCTGCCGCCGCGTGCGGCTGCGGCAAGAAGATGTCCGGCGCGAAGTGACGGGTCCGCCCAAAGCCATTGCTTACGATTCTGAAGGCCGTCCAACTCGAGCTGCGGAAAGTTTTGCGGCAAAGCAGGGAGTTGAAGTATCAACCTTAGCTATTGTGAACACTCCACGTGGCGAATATGTCTGCGCAACGCAAAACATTCCCGGCCGTCCGGCTACAGAGCGCCTGAACGATATCATCCCGCGCGCGGTCACAGAAATCCCGTGGCCACGCACGATGTACTGGAGCAGCGCGTCGGGTCTGCGATTCATCCGGCCCGTGCGCTGGATGGTGGCGTTGCTGGGCGGTACCAAATTGCAGTTTGACGTGGGCGGAGTGCCTGCGGGCGCCTTCACTTCAGGACACAGATTCCTCGGCCGAGCGCGCATTCTGGTCAGCGGGCCGCAGGATTACTTTGCTAAGCTGCGCGCCAACTTCGTCCTGGCGCGGCCTGAGGAGCGCCGCAAGAAAGTGGACGCCGAACTGACAAAACTCGCCGCGCAAAAGGGCCTGCGGGTCAATACGGACGCGCCGCTCGCAGAAATGGTCGTTTATCTCAATGAATATCCGACAGTAATCCTCGGCGATTTCGACAAGTCTTACCTTGCGCTGCCGGAAGAGATCCTGATCACGGTGATGCGCGACCATCAAAAGTATTTTGCGCTGCGCCGGAAGGATCACCAGCTAGCGCCGCATTTTCTCGCGGTTATTAATTTGAATCGTGATGCCAAGGGTCTAGTGCGTGCCGGACACGAACGCGTGCTGCGCGCGAGGTTCGCCGATGCGAGATTTTTTTGGGAGACCGATCAGAAATGTCGGCTAGCCGACAATCTACGAAAACTTGCTCACGTCACTTTCCAAGTAAAGCTCGGAAGTTACTCCGACAAAGTGGAGCGAGTTCGCGCATTAGCACGGTGGCTGGCGGAGCAGTGGTTTGCTCGCGGCATTCATGAGTCGAGCGTGGCCGACGCGGACCGTGCCGCGGAACTGGCGAAGTGCGACCTGGTGACGGACATGGTTCGCGAATTTACGGAACTGCAAGGAATCGTCGGCGGTCTCTATGCCAAAGCTCAAGGAGAACCTGACCAAATCTCCGCGGCGGTTTACGATCACTATCGGCCGGTCGGCATGGACGATCCCATTCCACGAAACCTGATTGGATGTACCGTGGCCATTGCTGACAAACTCGACACGCTTGTCGGCTGTTTTGCGGTGGGACTGATGCCGACCGGATCCAGTGACCCATTTGCGTTGCGGCGTGCTGCGCTTGGCATAGTTAAGATTATACTTGAACGCAAGCTACCGCTGTCGTTAGCAGAGGCGGTAGCCTCGGCAGCGCGTGGCATTCACCAATATTCACCCAACATTGAGGTGAGCGCGGAAACGGAGCGCCTGGCGTTACAGTTTTTGGGCGATCGCGCACGGCACATTCTTATTGAACGTGACGGGTTCGCGCCCGATGAGGTAAACGCTGCGTTCGCCGCTGGCGCTGACGACCTAGTGGACACTGTCGACAGGATTACCGCACTGCGCGCCATTCGCAAAACACGAAATTTCGATCCGCTGGCTGTTTCCTTCAAGCGCATTCGGAAAATTTTAGAAAAGGCGGGACCGCGAGACACCTGGAGTCTTCCAGCGATCCGCTCGGAACTGTTCGAGGAAGAGGCAGAACGCCAGCTTCATGCAGCGGCGCAACGTGTCGCTCGGGAAGCCGAAGTACATAAACGTGCCGGGCGTTACAAAGAAGCGTTGCAGGGCATTGCCGCACTACGACCAGCAGTGGACGATTTTTTTGACCAAGTCTTGGTCATGTCGGAGCAAAATGATGTGCGGCGAAACCGGCTTACGCTGCTGGCTGAACTGCTCGGAGAATTTTCGACGATCGCGGATTTCTCCGAACTCGCTTCCGCTGAAAAGTAAAACCAAGAAGTAGAAGTGGAAGCCTGAGTCAAAGTTAAAGTGAAGAGGAAGGCCAGAAGATAGATAGTTGATATGCTGAGAGAAGATGAGGCGCCACGACGGCGCACAGCTTCTGCACTGCGATATCTTTTGAGTTCATGTTTCACATTATCTCTTGTCGGCACGCCGACAGCAACTAAGGCGCGGGAGGCTACGACGTGAAGTACGTTTACTTCTTCGGCGCGGGCAAAGCAGAAGGAAATGGCAGCATGAAAGATGCACTCGGAGGTAAGGGCGCCGGTTTGGCCGAGATGACGCGCATCGGACTGCCGGTCCCCGCTGGTTTCACAATCACGACGGAGTGCTGCGATCACTATTTGAAGCATGATCGCAACTATCCCGAAGAACTCCGTAGCCAAGTCGCGGCAAATCTCGCTCGTTTGGAGAAAATTACAGGCAAGAAGCTGGGAGACGCGCGTGACCCCCTGCTGGTCAGCGTGCGTTCCGGCTCTGCCCGCTCCATGCCCGGCATGATGGAGACAATTTTAAATCTTGGGCTTAACGATCGCTCGGTGTTAGGACTCGCGGAGCGTACAAAAAATCCGCGCTTCGCCTGGGATGCCTATCGCCGGTTCGTGCAGATGTATTCGACCGTGGTGATTGGCCTTCCTAAGGAAGATCTCGAGAGTAAGCTCCGTATCCTGAAAAGCCGCATGAATATCTCGGACGATACCCAGGTAACCGCTGAGAATTGGAAGGAACTTGTCGGAGAGTACAAGGTTTACTTTCGAGATTCCACCGGGACACGACTTCCCGGAAGACCCTTCCGAACAGCTCTGGGGCGCGATCGGTGCCGTGTTTGAATCCTGGCTCGCCGAAAAGGCCGTCACCTATCGGCGCGTGGAACATATCAGCGGTCTGCTGGGGACTGCTGTTAATGTCGTGCAGATGGTTTTTGGCAACACCGGCGATAACTCCGGGACCGGCGTCTGCTTTACCCGTGATCCTTCCTCCGGAGAAAAGAGTTTCTACGGCGACTTTCTGTTGAATGCCCAAGGTGAAGACGTCGTAGCGGGAATCCGTACTCCTATGCACCTGGAAGAACTGGAACGTTGCATGCCGGCAGTCTATAAACAGCTTCAAGATGGTCGCGAACTGCTCGAACGGCATTACCGCGACATGCAGGACATGGAGTTCACGGTCGAGGAAGGCAAGCTGTACATGCTACAAACGCGCGCCGGGAAGCGCACAGCCGCGGCTACATTCAAAATTGCCGTCGACATGGTGAAAGAGGGGCTGATCTCGCGCGAGGATGCTATTGAGCGCATTAATCCAGGAGACATCGAGCGCCTGTTTTATCCCGTGATGGCTCCCGTGGCAACCAGCGACCAACTGGTCCGGCGCAAAGTTTGCGTCGGCATCAATGCCGTGCCCGGCGCCGCAGTCGGTAAGGTGGTGTTCACCGCGCGGGAAGCCGAAGAGTGGGCTAGCAACGGAGAAAAAGTGATTCTGGTGCGGCGCGAGACGAGCCCGGAAGATGTGGGAGGCATGGCCGTCGCACAGGGTGTGCTCACCGCCACCGGTGGCAAGACCAGCCATGCTGCGGTAGTGGCGCGCGGTTGGGGAAAGTGCTGCATCGTAGGTTGCGAAACGCTGCGAATCGATTATGCGGCCAAACACATGTCGGCTGACGGCCACATCGTGAAGCAAGGTGAATGGATCACGCTTGACGGAAACGAAGGCGCGGTTTATGAAGGTGAAATTCCGCTCGTCACGCCGCAAATGCCCGCCGACTTCCACACCATATTGCAATGGGCCGATGACGTGCGTCGTTTACGTGTCAGGGCAAATGCGGACACTGCACAGGATGCCCGCAAGGCTCGCGACATGGGTGCTGAAGGCGTCGGCCTTTGCCGGACCGAACATATGTTTTTCAAGGACTTCGAGCACCCCGAGCGCAGCGCCGACCGGCAACTCGCGATTCAGGAGATGATTATTGCGGATAACGAGCACGCGCGCCGCCGTGCTCTCGATAAGTTGCGGCCGTTTCAGCGGCGCGACTTCGCGGGAATATTCCGTGCCATGGATGGTTTTCCGGTCACCATTCGTTTAATCGATCCGCCGTTGCACGAGTTTGTTCCTCACGATCTCGAAAATCAGCGAGAGTTAGCCCGCAAAATCGGCGTGTCGCCCGAAATCGTGGCTCGCCGCGTGGAACAGCTTAGTGAGTCGAATCCAATGCTCGGCCATCGCGGCTGCCGACTTTCCATCACTTATCCAGAAATTCTTGAAATGCAGGTTGGTGCGATTATTGAGGCAGCACTTGAATGTGAGCAGGAGGGATGTAAGGTTATTCCTGAGATTATGCACCCCCTCACGCTAGACAGAAAGGAGCTGAAGATTCTCGTCGACGCGACTCACCGGGCCGCCGATACAATCCTTCGCAATGCGGGCAGGAAAATTGAATACCTCGTCGGCACCATGATTGAATTGCCGCGTGCCGCTCTTCTGGCGGATCAACTCGCCGATCAGGCTGAATTCTTCAGCTTTGGAACGAACGATCTGACGCAAACGGTGATGGGGCTCTCCCGCGATGACGCGGGCCGGTTCCTGCCTGAATATCTCGACGAATCAAAAGCCGCCATCTTTACCACCGACCCTTTCCAGACGCTCGATCGCGCCGGTGTGGGAATGCTAATTGGCTGGGCGATCACGCGCGGCCGCACAACGCGGCCGACCCTGAAAGTGGGAATTTGCGGCGAGCACGGCGGCGACGCCAACAGCGTGAAGTTCTGCCATCAACTGGGAATGAACTATGTGAGCGCGTCTCCCTACAGGGTTCCCATCGCTCGATTAGCCGCGGCGCAAGCCGTTATTGAGGCCGAACGCTCTGCAAAATCAGAACCTCCCGTCCCCAGCGTCAAGAAGCCGATTGGCGTCAAGCGTGCGAAACAGGCGCCTGCCGCGGCACTGCGAGGGAAGTGATCCTTTGCCGGGGCTGGTCATCGGGATTTGTGGCGGGACGGGCTCCGGCAAGACCACGATTACTGGGCGCCTGATCCAGGCTCTACCCGAAACCAGCGTTCTTCTTCAGCAGGATCATTACTATAAGGACTTTCCCGATCTGCCCCTGGACGAGCGGACGAAACGGAATTTCGATCATCCGGATTCCATTGACTCCCCGCTTTTAATCGAACATGTGCGGGCCTTGCGCCTGGGGAAGCCGATCGAGCGGCCTATTTATGATTTCACTCGGCACCGGCGCGAGCCGTCCACCAAGCATCTTGATCCGCGGCCCGCGCTCATCGTCGAAGGCATCCTCATTTTTGAAAGCAAACCTCTCCGCGATCTGCTGGACATTAAAATCTTCGTGGATACCGAACCGGATTTGCGGTTTATCCGCCGTCTGTCGCGCGATATTCGTGAACGAGGCCGCACGGTTGAATCTGTGGTGGAACAGTACCTCGCTTCGGTCCGGCCCATGCACTTGCAATTCATCGAGCCTTCAAAGCGCTACGCGGACGTGATTATTCCCGAGGGCGGATACAACGACGTGGGAATCGATCTTGTGATCCAGAAGATTCGGTCGTTGCTACCCCAAACGGGCGTGCCCTAGAGCCTTCGCTCATGAACTCCTACCAAACGTAACCGGTAGGCCGCTGATCGTCGGAACTCTGCTTCTGGATTTCGCACTGACATGTTTCGCCGCTCCCTCCGCTCGGCTGACGTGGTGTGTGTCATGGATGAAAGAGGGAAATCCCCTGGCGTAGAGATCACTCTGAAGTTGAAGCTCGCGCCGTCGCTGCCAGGGTTACTGACCCAGAATGTAATATGTGAATGTATTACTTTGATACAAGGCACAGTTGGCCGCCCAGCGTGACCAAAAACACCAAGGCTTCCTGGTCTGAATCAATGTATCAACTAAAGGGAAACTTTAGATGTATATTGCGGCGTAACGTGAGGTATTGGATCACACTGCACATCTCCGCTGGACGCAGCGATGATGTTAAGTTGTACTTGATGCCTATTCGATATGACCACTTAAACTGTGAGTGCGTCAGAATTGTTTACCCAAGAATGTAAATCGACAAGTTCACTGCGAAATCAGGTGGGCATCTTCAGAAAGAAATAAAGACCCATAAAGAGGAAGATCACATCGGGCGACCATGCCGCCATGAGCGCGGGGAGCTGCCCCACGGCACCCATAGCTTCAAACAAAGCGGAAATCGCCCAGTACAAAACTCCCAGACCCACGCCGACCACTACGCCTCCCAGCGCGCCTCGGGTTCCGACGAGAATCGAAAAGGGAATCGCCAGCACGATAATGATCGGCGCGATCAGCGGAAATGATAATTTTTTCTGCAATTGCACGGAGAGCCCCGCCACGTCAAAACCCGCTTGCCGCAGCGTGCCGATGTAGTTGCGCAACTGCCACCAATTCATCTGAAAGGCTTGCCGCACCTCACGATTGAAGTAAGCAGGCGGTTCATCAAGCTCAGCAAGCTCGTAAACAGGAAAAGACAAGTAACGTGTCAGGTGCCCATCCTGAAAGTCCCGGATCCATCCTGATTCGAGCACCCAGGCCTTTTGCTGCGGCTCCCAATGCGCTCGTGACGCGTAAACGCGGCGTTTGAGAGTAAAAGTCGCCGGATCGAGCTCGAACACACTCAAATCTCCGAACAGCTGGTGATCGGGATCGAACAGCCGGTAGTTATAAATTTTCGCCGTCCTGCTTGGGTCGTTGGCAACATCAGTACCCGGGAGATGGTTTCCCGTGTCGCCAAAAATCCACTGGCGACCTGGACGGAAATACGTCTGCGCCGGCCGGCCACGAATCATATTGCGCAGTTCGTTTTGACGCTGGTTAGCATACGGCAGGTAGGTGTCATCGAGAACTACCAGCGTGAGGGCAAAGATCGTGCCGATGATCACCAGCGGCAGCGCGATGCGATAAAGGCTCACTCCGGCGGCTTTGAAGGCCACGAGTTCGTTGTTCTTGGCCATTACGCCGAGCGTAACCAGGATCGCGACCAGGCAAGCCAACGGTGCCAACTCATAAAATAGATAGCAGCACAGGAAACGGAAATAATTCACGACCTCCAGCAGTCCCGTACGATGGCGCGCGATGTCGTTCAGCAGGTCGAAAAACGTGAACACCTCGAACAACAAAACGAAGCCCACCAGTAGCAGCACGAAATAAAACAGGAAATTCCGCAGCAGGTAAAAGTCGAGGAACTGCGGAAATCCGCCGCCCCTCCGCGCTTTACGCGCAGTCGAGTAATCATTGCTGCTCACGGGAACAGCCTGCGGCGCTTCCAATTTGTTTTCAAGGGAGCCCGCACCCACTCGGGACCGGCGAATGATCTTCCAATGGCTCCAATCGGTCAGCCGGTTGAACGCATGACCCAAGCGCCCTTCATCATGCATGCGTTCGATCCCCGGCAGCAGCGCCAGTCCGATGGCGGCTACAATGATATTCGCGGCCCAGATTCCCAACCATGCCGGTATTTTCCCCTCGCGCGCGAATCCCGCTCCTACAGTGAACACGAGGTAATAGCCACATACGATCGCCACCGCGGTCAAGAACCCGGACGAGCGTCCTCCGCGGCGTGGCTGCGAACCCACCGGCAACGCGATGAAAGCGAATACAAGGCAAGCTGCCGGAAACGCCAGCCGCCGCTGAAACTCAACTTGGGCTTCGCGCTGGTTCGCCCCGTGTTGCTGGCGGAGCGATCGCCACGAGCGCTCCGCGTTCGTGAGTTCGTGCACGTCCCCTTGCTGCCCGTTGTTCAGTGCCACGGAGAGATCGCGTTCGGCGAAAGCGGAAAGTCCATAATGGTCGGGATCGCGCAAGGAATAATCGTGGACGGTTCCGTTGCGCAGGTGCAACTCCAACTTGCCCTGTTCGCGGTCGGCAATTACAATGGCTTCGTCCGCCAGTGTCAGACGGGAAACGTCCTCGGCGCCGACTTCCGCCAGAAAAACGCCGCGCCATTGGGTGGCTGCGGCGGAAACGTCTTGCACGTAAAGCACCAGGTTGGGAAACCGCTCATCGAACACACGCGGCTGAACCTCGGAGGATACTTGGGTGGCTCTCAGATGGCTCTCGATGCCCCGCATGGTGCGAATCGAAGCGGGCCCGAGCCACTGAGTCATCGCCAGCGTTGCACCGCACGCCATAATGGCGAATACGCTGATGGGCACTAGCAGCCGGCGCCATCCCATGCCAAGTGCGTTCATGGCGATCAATTCGCTGTCGGCTGACATTCTGCCGAGGCCGATGAGCACGCCGATCAGCACGGCGATCGGCAGCGAAAAGGATAAGACTCCAGGAAACGCGCTGGCGAACAATCGCACCACGGCCCAGGGCTCGCCGGTTTGGCGCACCACCAGGCTCATCATTTGCACCAGTTGAGGCACAAAGAATACGAACGTGCAGATCACTAAACCCAGGAATGCGGCGGAAAGAATTTCGAGGTAGATATAACGGTCGATGATGCGCATCGAGAATGCTTATTCTAACACGCTGCTTGTGCAATGCTTCGGGACACAACATTCATGAACCGAATTCATCTGGTTATCCTTTGGCATATGCATCAACCGCAGTACCGCGATCCCTCAACAGGACGTTACGTACTGCCCTGGACCCGCCTGCACGCGCTCAAGGACTACTGGGGCATGGTACGCGTCCTCGAGGAATTTCCAGGCGTTCACGCCACCTTCAACGTAGTGCCCTCACTGGGAGCGCAGCTTGAGGAATACGCCAGCGGCCATTTCGACGAGCCCTGGTTCACTCTCGCGTTCTCACCAGCCGACAAGCTTACGGTCGAGGATAAAGCCGAGATTCTGCTGCGTGGTTTTCAGGTGAATCGCGACCACATGCTGCGACGCTGGCCACGTTATGCGGAACTTTGCGATTGGGCAAATCGAGCCGGGCCCGCCATGTTCGGCCTGCGCGACTGGCGCGATCTGCAACTGCTTTCACAGCTCGCCTGGATGGATGAGGAATATCTGAACAGTGATCCCGTCGTGTCCCAGCTATCGCAAAAAGGGTCGGGTTACACGGAGGCTGACAAAGATCTCTTGCGCGAAAAGCAGCTGGAACTCCTCGCGCGCGTGTTGCCCGAATATCGCCGCGCACAGGAATCCGGCCAAATCGAGATTTCCACCACGCCCTTTTACCATCCCATCCTGCCGCTGGTGTGCGATACCGACATTGCGCGCGTGGCCAATCCCACAAGCCTTGTGCCGCAGCCGCCGTTTCGTCATCCCGAGGACGCACTCGAGCAATTGACGCGGGCGCGCCGATATCACGAACGCGTGTTTGGCCGCACGCCCGCCGGCCTGTGGCCGTCGGAGGGTTCGGTTTCTGATCAGGCGCTTTCGCTTGCCGCGGAACTTGGATTTCGGTGGTTCGCCACCGATGAGGGTGTGCTCGGACGCACGCTCAACGTGGATTTTGGACGAAACGATGAGGGCCTGCCCTGGAATGCTCACCGCCTCTACGCGCCGCTGCGGGTGCGTTTACTCAACCGGGAAATCACCGGCTTCTTTCGCGATCACTATCTCTCCGATCTGATCGGTTTTGTTTACAGCCGCATGGATGCCGGTGCTGCCGCGGCCGATCTCCACGGCCGGTTGCGCCACATCAGCAATAGCATTAGTACAGGTCGCCCCTTAACGGTTTCGCTCATTCTGGATGGCGAAAACGCGTGGGAGTATTTCCACGAAAATGGCCGCGAATTTCTGCGGCAGTTTTATCGCCGCATCGAATCCGATCCTGATATTCGAGCCCTCACCGTCAGCGAGGCGCTCGATGCGGCCGGCGAAGTAAGCACGGTGACCAGCATTGCTCCCGGTTCGTGGATCAATGCGAATTTTGACGTATGGATCGGACATCGCGAAGACGTGGCCGCCTGGAATCTGCTGGCCGAGGCGCGCAATTTTTATGCGGCCGCACTCACCGAGCATACTCAGGGCGTGGCTGCGGCGCCCTCCGCGATGCAACTCGCGGATGCGTATGAGGCCTTGCTCGCGGCCGAGGGCAGTGACTGGTGCTGGTGGTTCGGACCCGAGCACTCTTCCGCAAACGATGCAGAATTCGACGCGTTTTTCCGCAAGCTCTTGAGTGAAGTGTACCGCTCTCTGAATGCCGTCGCGCCCGACGAACTCGCAGAACCCATTAAGCGGCACACCGAAGCGGCGGAAATTTTGCCTCCCGGAGGCTTTCTGGACGTTCGCGTTGATGGCCGCGAATCCAATTACTTCGAGTGGCTCGGCGCGGGATTGTATTCGCCGGAAGCGCGCGACGGCTCCATGCACGGACGGGTGCGCCTGCTCGAGCAACTGCGTTACGGTTTTAGCGCCGAGCATTTGTATCTGCGCGTGGACGTGTTTGAAGACGTGCTTACGCGGCGGGGCGATGCCGAATTTCGCATTACGGTTCGCGCGGCGGAAGAGCTGCGCATTGTGGTGCGCCTGTCCCAAGGCAAGCTCGACGGCTTCCAAGTGGACACGAAAGACTATTGTCTCCTGGGGCCGGACGCGCTGGTCTCGGCGGCATTTGACCGCATTCTTGAAGTCGCCATCGCGCGTGAGCTTTTGCCGCTCGCCGAGCGCACTTCGTTTTCGCTAAGTGTTGCGCTGTGGGAGGGCGGCCTCCCGGTGGACCTGCTGCCGACCGAGGGCTGGCTACAAGTGCAGCTGGGAACCGAGTATTTCGCATGGCCGGCCACAGCCGCGAAATAGTCATTCTCAGCGCCGCATTCTCAAAATCAAGTTGGCCGCTACAAAACTGACTTCACACGCCATTCACACTGCTCGATCCTTGCTGTCGGTCGCGCTTCTGAAAAATATCGAATCAAAAAAGCAGAATGGCCACGTCACTTGGATGCGAGCCCACCGGAACCATCGTGAGCAAACTGGACGTTCCGGCGGTCATTCCCGGCGCTGCGGACGGCCCCGGAGCCGGGCCGCGCAGCCGGATGATGGCCAAGTCGTTTGAATCTTCGTTGGCGACCAGCAGCAGATCGCCGCTAGGATCGAGACGGCAAATGCCGGGCCGGCGGCCTACCGTGATAGGACGGTCTAGGTGACGCGTCCCTGTGGCGATCGACAAAAGGCGGCCGGCTGACGAATCGGAAATGTAAAGCTCCTCCGCGCCAGAGCCCAGCACGCCGTCAAGTGGCGCCAATCCCACGGGCATGGATTGCACGATTTCGGTCGTCCAGGTATTGACGATCTCGATTTCGTGCGAATCCGGGACCGTCACAAAAAGTTCTCCGCCATCGGGTTTTAAAAACATGCGCCCAGGTGTGCCCGCAAGTTCCAGATTTACCAGCAGCGTGCGCCGGCGCAGATCCACGGCCGAGATTTTGTTCGCGTCCGAACTGGATACAAATGCAACTGAGTTATCCGGCATCACGACAATCTGTTCGGGATGCGAAGCAACGAGCGCTTTGGCCAGCGGAGCCAGTGTCGCAGCGTCGAAAAATTCCACGGTCGAATCGTCGCTGGCGGGCACCAGCACAGTTCGCCCGTCCGGCGTTGTACGCGGACGCTCGGGCCGGCGTCCCGTGCGCGCGCGTGCGACGATCTGCTTCGTCGCTGTGTCGATGGCGATGAGCGTGTTTGCACCCGACGCCGTTACGTATGCGCGGCGCCCATCCGGCGAAAACTCGACACCCACGGGAGCAGTGCCGGCGGGAATGCGCGCGGTGACTTTTCCGGTCGCGGCGTCCAGCACCCACACGTAGCCGCCGTCGGTTGAAACACCCCAGATTTGCTTTAGTGGAGACTGCGCGTCGAGGCCAGCGGGCGCTGGGCCCACCGGTATGGTGGCGATGGTGGAAAGGCCCACCAAATCCACTACCGAAAGCGTGCCGTCAGAACCGTTGGCGACGTAGGCGTACAGGTGCAGGCCGGGGCGCAAAAACGAGGGACGATATTCGCCGGCGATTTCGGCAACCGCCAGCGCCGTAAGGATCGCGGCAAGAAAGAGAATGCGAAAGTTAAGCTTGCGCGCCATAGCGTCGCGGGACATGGAATAGGGCATGCGGCGGTGGGATTTTGAGTAGCATTCGCTGCGTTTGTCGATTCATGCCGCGCCGGAGCCGCTAGCGGTATTTCACCGAGCAGCCGTACGGGCGGGAAGTGGGAGTGCTTACCGGCTTTCCTTCGGTAGCCTCGGTCAGCGCTTGCGAAACATAATTTTTCGCGTTAGCGATGTCCGCGAGCGAGGTCGTGGGCCGGTTGTCGATGGCGCCATCGTAAATCAAGGTGCCGGTGGGGCTGATCACAATCATCTGCGGGGTGGTCTTCGCGTTGTAAAGGCGGCCAATCTGTCCGGTCGGGTCGAGCAAGGCAGCGGTAGGCCCGGCGTTCATGCGCTTGAGATAATCATTTTCCTGCGCTGCGTTGACGTATCCCTGCTCGCCGGGCGCTGAGGAGATGACCGTGAGCCATACGACGCCTTTAGCAGTCCACTCCTTCTGGAGGCGCTCCATGTTGCCACTCTGATAGTGCTTCATCGTGTAGGGGCAGCCCTGGTTGTGCCATTCGAGAACGACGAATTTGCCGCGAAGATCGGAAAGCTTGTAGGTCTGGCCGTTGCTGGCGGTCCCGGTGAATTCAGGGGCGGGCTGGCCCACGCGCACAGCGAGCGCGGGCGCGGCGGTGATTGTCAAAGCCATCGCCACCGTAAAGAAGCAGGGAAGCAGTCGTTTCATCCTGGTGTTTGGCGTCATGTGCGGCTCCTTTCTCGTCGTAGCGAAGTTTGCATCGAGGTGAGTCGGCAGCTTACACGAATTCCAAAAAGAACTGACGTCGCCAATGCCGCCGAACTCGGCAGCCGGCAATTAAGCTCGCAGGTCATGAGTGATTATAAGTCTAATTCTATGCATATACGTTGATTCACAATAAGCGAGATTTGAGGGCACGCACCTGTGCAAACAGCCGATCTGAAGTTGTTGGGGAGTTAACGGACGGTGCCCAGGGATGAATCGCTCAGTGCGCGCCTTAATGACTCCGGGTCATTGAGGTTGAGCACCACACCTTCGTCGTCCGTGGCGACCTCGAGGACCTCGGCGGAATGGTTCCACACGACAGCGCGAGCTCCCTGGTCGGCGGGCGCGGCAAGCAATTCCCCATATAGCCGTTGCGCGAAAATTGCCGGATGTCCTCGCTTCCCACGAAACTTTGGCAAGACGATCGGCCGCCCTGAATCGTAGAATTGCTCGACTAACTTACTAACCATTTCGGGACCGACCAAGGGATGATCCACCAGAAATAACAGAACTCCGTCAGTTTGCTCCTGCGAAATACCTGAAATAGCAGCCTGGATGGACGAAAGCTGCCCATTTTGCCAGTGCGGGTTGACGATGATCATCCCTGGATCAAGGCCGAGCTCCTCGCGGATGTGGTCGGCCTTTGCACCCAGGACCACGCGGGTGTGTCCGATGCCGATGCGCGGCGATGCTGCGGGTTTGTCGCTATTGGGGCCGCGATAGCGGGTGGCGATTTCGGTTGCAGACTGGTGTACGACGTCCAGGAGGCGCTGGAGAAATGTCCGCCCGCGAAAGGGAACAAGTGCCTTGGGCGAGCCCATGCGAGAAGATTCACCGGCCGAGAGTATTACAGCAGCGAGCACGCGCGGCTCAGCAAGCCGCGGAAGGAACGGCCTTGGCGTGTTGCTCGACGGCCTTATGCGTGACGCCAGTTGCGCCCCGGCGTATCGCGATCAACTCCGCAGTTATGCTGATGGCGATTTCTTCAGGCGTGAGAGCGCCAATTTCCAGGCCGACCGGCGCATGCACGTGCTCGAACCGCTCCGCGGGAATGCCCTCGCGCTCCAGCGCCTGGTAGACGGAGATCACCTTGCGCTTGCTGCCGATCATACCGATGTAGCGTGCCTCTGTATTTACGGCCCAGCCCAAAACGCGCATATCGTCGCGGTGCCCGCGCGTAACGATCACCAGGTAACTCGAGGCGTTGGGCTTGAGCTTCTCAAAAGCATCTTCGTATGTTGTGTAAACCTCGTTCGCCATGGGGAACCGCTCGCGGTTGGCAAACTGGTCGCGATCATCGATCACCCCAATTTCAAAGCCCACCTTGTGCGACGCTTGTGCCAACGCCATCGAAACATGGCCGCCGCCAAAAATATACAATGTGGGCCGCGGGAGGATGGGTTCGACGAAAACCTCAAGCGTTCCGCCACAGATCAAGCCGTTGTCGTAGCTTGCCTCATTATTAAGGTTAAAAACCATTTTGCGTGGTGCTTCCGCCTTGAGAACATCTTTGGCCGCAGCCCACACTTCCGCTTCCACGCAGCCCCCGCCAATCGTTCCGATAATCGAGCCATCTTCCCGGACGAGCATGCGCGAGCTCTCAAAGCTCGGGATTGAGCCGTTGGTGTGTACGATGGTGGCCATAACGGCACGCTTACCCTCACGGCGCAGGCGAATCACTTCCTCGAAAAGATCCATGGAAGCTCCCTAAAACGTTGAAATTGCTAAAATCTAGGGTACGGCTGGCACCCGCACGTGTCAATCGCGACGGAGGAAATCTGAATCGAGACATTACTCCACGAGCGCAGTAGCTTTATCGTCGCACTTTGGCACGGCCGCCGAGGATGTGAGAAAATAGACATGCTGTATGAAGCGCGAAGGTTACTCGAAGAATCTGTGTCCATGAGCAACAATGGCGAACGCGGCCTTACGTCTGACGCGAAGACGCTGGCTCCAGGGGTGACTCTTGAGAGGCCGGGTGACCTCACGAATGTCCTCGCTCACGAGGGCGTTATTTTTGCGCAGCTCGACAAAGCCGTCAATTGGGCCCGCAAAAGTTCCATCTGGCCGCTGGGCTTCGGGCTGGCTTGCTGTGCAATTGAGATGATGTCCATGGCGGCGGACCGCTATGACGTCGCGCGATTCGGCGCTGAGGTTTTTCGACCTTCGCCGCGGCAGGCGGACCTGATGATTGTGGCTGGACGGGTCTGCCAGAAAATGGCGCCGGTGATCCGCCAGCTTTACGAGCAAATGCCCGAACCGAAGTGGGTGATTTCCATGGGCGTGTGTGCCACTTCTGGAGGGGTGTTCAACAACTACGCTGTAGTGCAAGGCGTCAACCAAATCATTCCTGTGGACGTATACGTCCCTGGATGTCCGCCCCGTCCAGAAGCTTTGCTGTACAGCATCATGCAATTACAGAGGAAAATACAACGCGAGCAGGGCAGTTTCCGCAGAGCGATGAATCTCGAATAGCCCGCACAAATCCTCAGAGAAACAGTAGCAGCCGCGCCAATCAAATCCACAACCTGTTTACGCCCGGTCTATCCGGCGGCTGGGCTGGAGCGGAGTGGCAAGTCAATCAGCTCCACGTTACTGTTGCCGCACTGAATTGGCGTGCCTGGTTTAGCAAATTCGCGGCGAAGATAAGCCATGCCAATGGCCCTGCCAGCGCGCGGGGAAAACGCCGCGCTGGTGATGTGACCTGCGTCAGCTCCATTCACGGCGAGTGCGGCGCCTGACGGAGGAGTTTCCGATCCGTCGAATTGCACGCCTGTAAGACGCCGATTGACATGGCCGCGCGAGCGAACGCGCTCGACGATCTCTTGCCCCGTGTAGCACCCCTTTGTGAAGCTGATATGTGTGTTTTCGAGAGCGGCTTCGTGTGGGATCTGTTGCTCGCCGAAGTCAACGCTGAACCACGGGATGCCCGCTTCGAGGCGCAGCGCATTCAACGCACGATAGCCAATTGCCGTGCCCTTATTTGCGACTGCCGCAGCCAGCACTCCCCAGGAGGCGCTCAATGTGTCGCGCGGAACCAGAAACTCAGCGCCAGTAAACCCAAATACGGAGCTCCGCAGCAGGCGGCAGGAGATTTCCGCGCCCGAGCCCGATCTGAGGTTGACCACTGCGTGCCCTCGCGGCGGCATGGCCGTGAGATCAATGCCCGTCAGGTCATGCACGATTGCGCTGGCAAGGGGACCTTCGATGGCGATCGTCCCTGTGTGCGCCGTCTCATCGGTGAGCGTCGCGTCATCCATGATGATGAATTTCTCGAGAATTTCCGCCGTCTTGTCGCGCACGAGTGCGTGGCCGATGATCAGGATCTTGTCTTCACATGCCAGCGTCTGAAGCTCGGCAAGAATGTGTCCTTGCGCGTTGAGCAACAGGCCCACCGTGCCCTGTCCCGGTTGCAAGTCCCGCACATTGCTCGTCAGGACCGCATTCAGATAACGAGCCCGGTCCGGACCTGTAAGCGAGAACACCGTGCGAAAATTTGTGTCCAACAACGCTACGGCCTGAGATGCCGTGCGATATTCGGCAAGCACATCGTCAAACTGCGCTGGCAGCAAGACGCCGAAGTAGCGCGCCAACTCGGCGCCGGCCGCGCGGTGAAATTCGATCAGAGGCGACTCCATCTGAATGTCGTTCATATAGCGAGCATCGTAAACGCGGCGTTGCAAATCTCGTTATCTAGCGCCGGGGAGCAACCGGTAGATCGTGTTGCTTGGCAACTCGGCCCAAAAACTGGCTCTCTGGTAAATGCCATCAGTGTCTCTACAGCGTAGACAGCGTATCAGAACATCGCACTCTTGGCCTGTGTCCAATAAAGTCGAACACCCGATGTGACGCCACACTGCCGCGCTTGAGTCTACGTCCACGAGTAATTGGGCTATAGTTGAACCATGGTCGCCCCACGCATTCCACGCGTGATTCATCCAGGCATGATCCACGAAATCATCCCGGTCGGCTGGCTGAAATGCAATTGTTCGATTCTCGGCGATCCGCTGACGCGCGAAGCCATCGTGCTGGATCCTGGGGACGATGTGGAGCGCATTCTTGAACTCCTCGCGCGGCACTCACTTGCGGTGCAAGCGATCGTCAGTACGCATGCGCATATTGACCACGTGGGCGGCCTTCGCAAGTTGCAGCAAGCGACGGGCGCTCCGGTGATGATGCACGGTGATGATCTCGATTTGTATCGGCATCTCGATCTGCAAGCGGCATGGCTGGGTGTGGCCACTCCAGACTTGGCGAAAGTCGATCGTGTGCTCGTGGAAACCGACACGGTACACTGGGGAAGTTTCACGGCTGAGGTGTTGCACACTCCCGGTCATACTCCAGGCAGCATCTCGTTATACCTCCCGGATTTACGGGACAAATTGGAAGGAGCGCCTGGCAATCGGGAGTCGCAGCCGGCAAGCAGCGCTCCGGACCTTTCCGCGCGGTTAAGTGGCAGTACACCTGCCTCCGTACTCTTCGCGGGAGATACTCTATTTGCCGGGAGCATTGGCCGCACCGATCTCTGGGGCGGCTCGCGTGAAGATATTCTCAGGTCGATACATCAGAAACTTTTGGCGCTGCCCGAAGATACCGTAGTATTTCCAGGGCACGGGATAGCGACCACCATTGGCGACGAGCGCACTGATAACCCCTTCCTGCGTTAAACGGTGGTGAGTTCAAGAATTGGCAGTGGATGGGGTCTACACTGATCGGTAAGGAGTAAGAGGATGTGGAGACAGGTACCTTCGCGTCATCTGCCGTGGGTCGGCGTGTCACTGCAAAGGCAAATCACGGTCGCCCCGTTCGGCGCGTAGTCCTTCCATCACGCTTTGAATTAATTCTTTCGCTTTGCGCAATTCTCGCGTGATGGTCTGGATATCAAGCGTTGGCTTTTCAGGATCTCGGCCGGAGTGACAATAAACCCCATGCTGACCCACCAGAACCATTGCGTCGGTAAGGCGGTCAAGGGTCACCGCGAGTCGCCCGCGCCAAGTGCCCATCATCTGTTCGTAGTGCTCAAGTTCTTCCTTATGCTCATCGAACGCGGCCATAGATGCCTCCCAGTCGAGAGTAACCTGTGGCAGCCCGGTCAGCAAGCCGGTGCGCAGAGGCATTTTCCACCCGGCACTAGGCAGTGGCACCTTGGAATCATTACAGCGCAGAACGCTTTACTCTGCCTTTGCGCTCGCGGCATAATTCCCGATGAATTACGAGCCTAGCTTCGAGCGGTTCGATGCTGTATGTGCAGGAGAGCAGCGCGCCGTGGAGTTTCTCCGGGCAGGCACGCTATCGGCAGGGGATTGGCCCGAGCTATATTTCTTTCGCGTGGCTGGGGAAAATGATCAAATCGCCGTCGGCCTCTCCGGCAGCGCACTGAAGAATTTCGAACGCGGGCGTCGCTGCCTGAGCCGCGAAGAGAAGATCGACATTGCCGGGCTGATGCTGAAGCGGCAACTCGAAGCTGGTCTGACACTCGATTCGCAAAATTTATTTGTCCGCGATGCCCAGCTGGCGGAACTCGCTGCCTCGCTCGGCATTCTCGGCTTGAGGGCACATGAGACGCTCTGATCTGGTCCAAAATGATGAACAGACCGCGGCTGCGCGAACCACGCAAATCGTGTTTGGAGAGCGCCAACATTTGTTGCGGGTCCTCGATTCGCTCGAAGGCTCGCATTTACCTCCTGCTCGTCGCAATCACGAGCGGCGCGTCCTCGAGGAGCTTATTCACGCGCGTACCAAGGAGCTCAACGAGGTGAATGCCTCGTGGGACGAAAAAGTGGGCATGGTGCTGAGCGCCGAGGCCAGCGCGGAACAGCTTGAAAAACTCGCGAAGCAGGCCCCCAAGTCGGATTTCTATTTGCTCCGGCTGATCAGCGAGCATCCCAAGGTCTCCTCGAAGACGCTCGGCCGCCTGGCGAAGCATGCCTATGGCGCGATCCGCGAGAACGTTGCGCGCCATCCCAATGCGGACCCCACAACGCTCGCATGGCTTTCCCGCGATCGCAGTCAACCGTTGTGGTATCTGGTGGCTTTCAATCCCAATACGCCGTCGGCACTTCGTCGTAAATTGCAGGAACGGCTTCGTAAGCTCGGCGAGACTGCCGCGTCGAAATAATCTCTCGCAATCCATCTGCAATTCAGCCGCTTGCGCGCTTGCGCTCGCCGCATGGACAATTCCCTTATCCGCCGCGCATAATTGAAGCTACCTGACGATGAAACTGGGAAGTGAGGCGTCCGTCCGTGCGGAGGTGTAGTGTTCAATGAGGCTGGCCACTAAGCAAACGACGGGCGACAAGCTCCGCGCCCACTGTATCGTGAGTACTAATGACTGATGCCAGCGATACCAACCCATGTTTCGGCTGCGGCGGGGCAAATCCGACGGGCATGCATCTTACCTTCGAGCGCGACGAGTCACGCCAACGCGTCGTCGGACGGTTTCGCGTAGGCGCTGCATTCCAGGGCGGAACCGGATTTTTGCACGGCGGTATCATTGCCACCATTCTTGATGAGGCCATGAGCAAAGCTTCGGGATTCAGCGGCGTACGTGCGGTGACCGCCAATCTTACTGTCGAGTATCTCAGGCCCATCCTCATTGACCAGGAAATCGTCGTCGAAGGTTTCTCAACCCGCCGCGAGGGCCGGCAGTTGTATCATGAAGGAGAAATCCGTAACGCCAGCGGCGTGCTTCTGGCTCGTGGCCGCGGGCGCTTCGTAGTGGTAGATTTGGATCGGTACCGGGAAAGTGCGGGCGTTGCGTAATCGAGACGTGCGCACGCGAGAATAGAACGGATTGTCTGCGGAAGCGGCGGTCAGGAGATGAACGATGGATGCCAGTAATGGGAACGCAGCAAAAAATCAATGGCGCGTGAAAGTGGGTCTGGCCGAGATGCTCAAAGGCGGCGTCATCATGGACGTGACTACGGCTGACCAGGCGCGTATTGCCGAGCAGGCAGGTGCATGCGCCGTCATGGCGCTCGAGCGGGTCCCTTCGGACATTCGCAAGGATGGAGGCGTCGCGCGCATGGCTTCGCCGCGCATCATCCGGGAAATCATGAACACGGTCAGCATCCCCGTCATGGCTAAGGCGCGCATCGGCCACTTTGCCGAAGCTCAGGTGCTGCAGGCTCTGGAAGTGGACTTCATCGACGAAAGTGAAGTACTAACGCCTGCCGACGAGGAAAACCATATCTGGAAACACGATTTTGAAGTCCCGTTCGTTTGTGGCGCGCGCAACCTTGGTGAAGCACTGCGCCGGATTGCTGAAGGCGCCGCGATGATTCGCACCAAGGGCGAGGCTGGGTCGGGCAATATCGTCGAAGCCGTGCGCCACATGCGCACGATCATGGCCGAGATGCGCCGGTTAACCACGCTGCGTGAGGATGAATTCGGCCGCGCCGCAAAAGATCTGGCCGCGCCTCTCGATCTGGTGCGCGAGGTCGCGCGCACCGGGAAATTGCCGGTGCCGAATTTCTCCGCCGGGGGTATCGCAACACCCGCCGATGCCGCGCTCGTGCGCCATCTCGGTGCGGAAGCGGTCTTCGTCGGTTCCGGTATTTTCAAGTCGAGCGATCCAGACAAACGCGCCCGGGCCATCGTGAAAGCTGCGACGCACTTTGAAGACGCAAAGGCTGTTCTCGAAGCCTCAGAGGAACTGGGCGAAGCCATGAAGGGTTTGGACGTGCGGCAACTCGATCCCAAGGAACTGATGCAGACACGCGGCTGGTAACAGCACGCGGCCAGATTGACCGGGCTTCAGACTCGTTTCATTCCACAATCGATGCGCATCGGTATCCTCGCCGTACAAGGTGACTTTGCAGCTCACGGCCGCGTGCTGGACCGCCTAGGTGTGCAATATGAATTTGTGCGGACGGCTGCGGAGGTGGCGCAGCTCGATGCCATTATTCTTCCCGGCGGCGAAAGCACCACCATGCTCAAGTTTTTGGAGGAAGAGGGACTTGCGGCGCCGCTGAGGGCTCTGGAATCGCGCGGGGGGGCGTTTCTGGCTACGTGTGCCGGTGCGATACTGCTGGCGCGTGAGGTGCGCGGCCCGGCGCAGCCCTCACTGGGATTCGCCGATTTAGTCCTCACACGCAACGCATTTGGACGCCAGCTATCGAGCGAAGTGCGCTCCGGCCCGTCAAAACTCAGGCCCCAACCGCTCGAAATGGTTTTCATACGGTCTCCGCTCATTGAGGCAGTGGGCCCGGACGTCGAAGTGCTTGCCACGGATCGCGACCGCCCCGTCCTGGTGCGGCAAGGAAAATTGCTGATCGCCACATTTCATCCCGAACTCACAGACGACACCACGGTGCACGAATATTTCTTGAAACTGGCCGACCAGCCGGCGTCTCCAATGGTGCCCTCGCATGCCTGGGTACCGCCAATCTCTGAGAAGCTTTCGTCCTCCTGCTAGTACGAACAAACCCGCAGCAAACAGCACATTTGCCACACGAACAACTTGCGCGGTGCTTTGAACGGCGCGAAAACCGGTGCAAGCTCCGGGGATCGCTTTCGAAGGATCGTTGTCACGATACAAACAGCCCTATGTGACAATGCTCCTGAGTTTACAGTGTGCCCACGTTGGTTCCGGAGATGTCTCGTTTGACGCGAAAACGCGTGCTGTTCATCTGCATCGGCAATGCCTGTCGCAGCCCTATGGCGGAGGCGATTGCGCAACACCTCGCACCCGACGTAATCGAGGCGCGCAGTGCCGGCCTCTACCCGCTGGGATATATCGCCGTGCCTACCGTCGACGTGCTCCGTGAAGGCGGTATTTCCTGCGAAGGGCAAACCTCGAAGCCTCTGCGCGAAGCCGATCTTCACACTGCGGATCTGATTATCAATATGACTGGCGAACCGGGCAGAAACCTCTTTGCGGATCAGACGCTGCCGGTGGAAGATTGGGACGTTGGCGATCCGTTTGGGTTGGACCTCGCCGTATACCGCGGGATTCGCAACGAAATCGAGCGGCGAGTGACGGAGTTGGCCGCGCGCCTGCGAAATTCCGCAGATGCAAGCGGTACGCATCCATAGCCTCAGGACATTGCGCGCCACGACTCCGGCTGATGGCTGAGTTCGTAGGTCCGTTAGCTTTCAAACTGGGCGCACTGCATCGGAGCACGACGTAGCAAATCGCTGGACGACGCGAATACGCCAAAGGAGATGAATTGCCCCGCGAAACCACGAGCGTGTCGCGAGAGGATTACCTCAAAGCGATTTGGGAGTTCGTGCAGGATGGCCAGGTGCCGATCAGCGCGCGTCTGGCGGAAGAATTGGGCGTTACGCCGCCGGCTGTGACTGCGGCCCTCAAGCGGATGGCTCGCGATGGCCTGCTGCGCGTACAGCGCGATGGCCAGATTCGGTTGACGCGAAAGGGGCGGGCTGCAGCTGCACATCTCGAGTTGCGCCACCAACTCGCCGAGAAATTGCTCACTGACCTGATCGGCCTTCATTGGACGCGCGCTCACGACGCCGCCGAGCGGCTCGAACACGGCATTTCGCCCGAAGTGGAAGCCTTACTTCTCAGTCGCTTTGGTGCGGACAGTTCTTGCCCGCACGGTTTGCCATTGCGTGGAGGGCTTGCTCGGCTGCGGCGGGTGCGCGGTGCGGTCCCTCTGGCAGAGGTTCCCGCCGGTCAGACCATCGAAATTCTGTGTGTGTATGAGAAAGATCCAAAATTTTTGCAATTCCTCGATGGCCGGCAACTGCGACCCGGGGCGCGCGTGCGCGTGCTCCGCCGTGAATATGACGAGACGACGACCGTCTCGGTGTCGGGCCGGAAGGTATATTTAGGCAAACCCGCTACCAGCCGTATCTGGGGGCGGGAAATTTCGGGATGACTTCAATGCCCGCCCAGATTCCCACAGGGCCGCTCCCCCGGGTGCGCATTACTGGCCGAATGGCACGCGATACGGGGAGTGATTTTCGATACCCAATTATCGGCGGCCCGCAACACGAACGGCGGTAATACATGCTTCAAACTCTGCGCTATTTCTGGACGGTCTCTAAAGGTTATCGCCTGCGGCCGTGGCGGAGCCCCTACATACGCTGGCGCATGGAAACGTTTTTCGGACCAGAGGCTGACCCCTTAACCCCTTGGATTTTGTTTCGACTGCTATGGCGCGAGCGGCGCCGGCTTCAGGAATTCATACGCTGGACGAGTGAGTACCGCCGGATCGTTCTATAGTTTAGAGACAGTTTTAATCTCCGTCTCGCGCGCTATGCGTTAGTCGTGAGGGAGGGCGGAATGACGGGTTGGCAGCAGTGGGTTCATCTTCCGCAGCGATTATGGGTGCGCAGGGCCTTTTTTCAGATTCACCTCTGGATCGGGATTGGAACGGGACTGTATGTCCTGCTGATCAGCGTTTCCGGGGCAATGATCGTGTATCGCCCCAATTGTCGAAGAAATTTGCCCGTAAGGACATCATTCTCGCTGCTTCAGGGCCGCAGATGAGCCGTCCCGAGCTTGAGCAGCACGCGCTGAAATTGTACCCGCCGTACCGAGTCGGTGAGGTTTTCGAATCAACCAGACGGAACCGTCCGGTCGAAATTGTGTTCGTGCGCGGTCAAAAACGCATGGTTAGGCTTTTTGATCCCTACACAGGGCACGACCTTGGCGATCCTCTGTCGAAACAGCAGCATGTAATGGAGTGGCTTGTCGACCTGCATGACAACCTGCTGTTGGGGAATACCGGGCGCCTGGTGAATGGTATTGCCGCAATTCTGGTTACCATGCTCTCCCTGGCCGGAGCGGTTATTTGGTGGCCCGGAATAAAAAATTGGCGGCGCAGCCTCACGATTAAGTGGAATGCACGCTTTGCGCGATTGAATTGGGACCTGCATAGCGCCGTTGGTTTCTGGTGTTTCCTATTTGTTCTGATGTGGGCGATCTCGGGAATCTATTTTTCGTTTCCCGCCGTGTTCGGATGGCTTGACAACCGCACTCTGTTTTGGCTGGCGCGATTACATTTTGGACGCATGGGATGGTTTGCCGAGGCGGTCTGGACGGTCATGGGGCTGGTCCCTGCCATTCTATTCGTTACCGGCGCGCTCATGTGGTGGAACCGCGTATTGCGCAAATATCTTCGCGAAATGCGGCAGCGCCGTGTCCTTTTCGGGGCTGCACAGCGAACAAAATCCCCGGTAGCTCCTGTAGATTGATCCGTGTGTCCTGCGCGTTCGATCGGCAAAGCTGCGTTGACTGCTCGCTCCGCGGTTGAAGCGTTTCCCCCGCTGGCATACAGGCTTTTACCTCATTTTTATAGCGCTTTCGGGATTGAATCGGTGCGATGATGCGGTGCTTTAATTGCGTGCGGCGGACAGTGTTCGGAAATGTCGGTTGAACTTATATGTTCGGAACTCCCATTTGAACTTATAATCGATTTGTACAGAGTACGACGACTATGCTGCGCCTCCGAACGTTGTTTGATGCAGGTAAGAAGCCCGTAACCGCGCAAAACAGCGGGCAACTTTGTATTTCTACGAGCGACATCGCCCAGCAATTGCACCTGAACGTCTTGGCTGTGCAGCCCACGGAACTGGCGGTGCCGGATTCCGCCGCGCCGCTGATCGCCAGTTTTGTTACCTCCGCGCGTGAAATTGCTCAATATGAAAAGTTCGTGCGCGGCCTGGCATCTGAACCTGGAATGCTTTCACCCCGATTTTTCCTTGCAACAGTGTCGTCCTTTGGGTGGCGCCCCTTATTAATCGTCGTTCGGGAAGGACCACGCGTTGCAGGATTGCTCTACTGTAAAGAGCGCGTGGTGGCCGGCATCGGAATACGCATGGCATTTGCGAACGATGACCTCGGCACCATGATTGTGGCTCGTCCGGAAGATAGACAGGCAGTGATGGTCTGTGGCGCGACAGCCTTGCTCCGGCGCATGGTTGCACTCCGTTTTGTTGTTCCCCCAGCCTACCTGCCGGTGCTGAAGAGTATTCCGACCTGTGCGGATTTCAGCTTCTATCGCGCGCAGCACCACGCACATTTAGAATTACCCGCAAATTTCGAGCACTTCCTACTTCGGCTGGGCCCCAGAACCCGGCGCAACTTCCGTTATTACCGCCGCAAGAGCGAGCAGGCGGGCAACGAATTTGTACCGGTGCTTGCCCGTCCTGATTTCTTCAGCGCAGCCGAGCGTCTTTTACCGAATGCGGCGTACGCGACGGCGGCCTCAAAAGAGATGCAGGCACGCTACCGGGCGATGATTGAGGCGATGCCTTTGCCGATTCTGGCAGGACTACGCCGGCCGAATGGCGAATGGATCAGTCTCGCTGGCGGGTGGTCTGTGGGGCAGCGCGCTTTCCTCGTAATGCAATTAAACGACCGTGGTTGTGAACGCGAATCGGTTTCGATCGTATTGCGGTCCTACTTAATCGAGACATTAATCAATAGCGGTTGCAGGGAATTGGTCTTTTGGGGAGGTTCATCCGCACCACTCAACGTTTACGCCACCTATCCCGAGGCGTTCATGGTGTCGCTCAATGCTCCTTCACTCCCCTTGCGCATTGGCAAACGCGCCTGGGCCATGACCCGAACGATTGCTCCCGTTACGTTTGGCCGATTGCTAAATTCGTTCGTACGGGGCCTTTGAGGGCCCAACGCTTTAGCCGTTCGGCGTTGCGATCCGAAACTTTTTGAGTCATCAGCTAAAGCAGAGGAAAAAACAAGAGCGAGCGATACACAAACTGTTTTTTGCCTCGACGAAGCACGAGGATGCACGGAACCGCAGGTTACTGGAAGGTGGCCTATTCTCATTGAATTACAGAATTATTGATTTGCGAGGCTCTGCGCCAGACTGCATCAGAATGAAAAGAAAATGACACTAGAACTGACCGGTATCGCCGAATCAGAACTGCGAACCGGACCGGCTGCGGATCGCTCAGAGCACTCGTAAAAGCGTTGCTTGGATCAGCCGATATCTCGCTAACCTTGCGCCATCTATTACAGGTTGTCTAAACGCGTCTACTGCCAAAAGTAAAATCGCGCAGTTTTATCATTTTGAGTTTGAATGTTGCGATTGATAACCCGCCGATGGCAAGAGCGATCGCGGCGTAAAGCAGCGCGTCCAGGCGAACCTTCTCGGCGTGCGTTTGATAAAAGACAAGTCCGTGGTAATTGAATGGGTAAATTCTTCCTGCGGCGGCATTTGGAGAGCGGGGAAGCATATCCAGGTAACCCGTAGAAAGTCCGCCCCATCCGATCATCATCATAATCGAGCTGGCCAATAGAACGAACGCAAGCACCTTCCAGAGTTTGTTTTCTTGCGTCACTGTACTCGACCATTGGCGCAACGGCGTCCGACGGGCTGGACCTTAGTGCCGGTGATGGTCACTCTCCCAGCGGCGATTCTTTCAGATCGCTGTAGGGGTATCATCATCCGATGCTGCGCGAGTGGCATCATCCTTCCTGTATTTGAGACCAAAAAATCCAAAAGCAGCCAATGCAGCCCCAAGCGGAATTCCTAACCATTTGCCGGCTGGACGTGCGTCCAAGGAGTCATGGTAACCCGCGTGCTTACCTGACAAAATTTCGATGTCAATTGCTTCGTTTTTCATGGTTCTGTTGTTGTCGTTGAGATACACGATACGGAACGTGCGTTCATTGAAAATGGCGGGATCGCGCCAACCGGGAATAATAATTTCCGTTTCGATGTTAACGGGTTGGCCGCCGTCAGGCACGAAACGAAAGCCATAAAAAGTATCTCTCCCCTGTTGCCGCTCCGTGTAGTCATACGTCCTGCCGACCGCCGTAATCCGGGTCGCGAATGACGGAGTGGTTGAGTGGGACAAGCCATACATGCAGGTGACGGCGCCCAGGATCAGGCAAAGCCACCAGACAAGAGGTGGGATGCACGCTCTGCGTTTGGCCTTGAGCTGAAAGAAAACGGCCAGTGCCCCGCCCGTCCCAATCAAGCATCCTATAAAATATCCGCGATACATCTGGCTACTTCCACTTCCATGGTTTGAATTCGGACCATGATAACGCTGGTTTGAATTTGCTGCGCACCCGGCAACCAGCAGGAGTGTTCCGACGGATACGGGGCAAGTTAGGATTGCACCATGGATCACTGGTGTATCGGCCTTCTGCGAATCGCTTTTGCTTTTGTAATAGCCGTTCTGGCCGGACTCATTAGCATATCGGTCGGCGCAATCTTCTGCTCTCAGAGCAACCCTGTCATTGGAATAACATTCCTGGCGACCGTAGCTATATGTTCGTTCTTGAACTCAATGCCGGGGTTAAGTGATTTACCCTCGACGCAGCCAGTTCAGACGGGCATGGCCACCTTCTGAGAGGCGGTACGTGATATGCCCACGTGCGCTTCGGTTTCGGCAGAGCAAGCCCCAGCGGTGAAAGCGAATCAGGTACGAATAGAGGGAGCGTACCGGATAAAATTCCGTCAGAACAGCAAGGGTTGGCGCTTCCGTCCATCCTCGTTTTTCCAAAACGCTAGCACAGCTAATTTTTGACTGTTTCGGAATATTTTTAAATTGGGATGCTCCCGAATAATCGCAGAATCTGTGAATTGTAAGCTATCGCTCATATCGCAGCAAAAGCTTGCAGGGAAAAGGGCTTTGCAGTGACTGGCAATACGTTTGGAGCGGGCGACGGGAATCGAACCCGTATCCGCGGCTTGGGAAGCCGCTATTCTACCACTGAACCACGCCCGCCTCGTGCGTGTCGTAGACGCTATCAGACGCCTACTATTCCTGCAAGCCCTCCTTCAAGCTTGCTCTCACGCGTGCCGATCCGGAAAACGCCGTGAAGTTCCATGCTAACCTGTGCAACGATTTGCGCGAGCGTAACCGCTGGTACCATCTGCAGCGCGATCAGGAGGACGTGTGGCTTACAAGGACTTGCGAGAGTTCATTAAACGCCTGGAAAAAGAAGGCGAACTCAAGCGCATCAGCGCGCCGGTAAATCCCGTGCTCGAAATCACGGAAATCACCGATCGCGTCACGCGCGCAGCGGGTCCGGCACTCCTGTTTGAAAAGCCTACAGGTTCGCGTAATCCCTTGCTCATCAACATGCTGGGAAGCGAGCGCCGAATCTGCATGGCACTGGAAGTTGATGCACTCGAGGAGGTCTCAGACCGCATCCGCTCGCTGATGGATGTACAACCGCCTCAAGGGTTATTGGACAAGCTCCGAATGCTGCCGAAACTGGCGGAAATCGGCTCGTTTTTTCCGAAAACCGTGAAAACAGGTCCATGCAAGGAAGTGGTACACACAAAGAAATTTTCGCTTCTCGACTTTCCTATCCTGCAGTGCTGGCCAAAAGATGCGGGGCGATTCATAACGTGGCCGCTGGTATTTACTCGCAATCCGGAAACAGGCAAGCGCAATGTCGGCGTCTACCGGATGCAAGTGTTCGACGAACGCACCACGGGCATGCACTGGCAAACGCAGAAACATGGCGCCGAACATTTTCGGCGTGCTCGCGCTGCCGGCGCATCCGGCAGAATTGAAGTCGCTGTGGCCATTGGCGCGGATCCCGTCACCTGCTTATCGGGTATCCTGCCTATCCCGCCGGACCTTGACGAGATGATGTTTGCAGGTTTCCTGCGGCGTGAACCCGTGGAAATGGTGACGTGCGAAACCTCGCAAATTCAGGTGCCCGCACAGGCGGAGATTGTCCTGGAAGGATATGTTGATTTATCGGAAATGCGTACAGAAGGGCCGTTTGGCGATCACACGGGCTTCTATTCGCTTGAGGGTGAATATCCCGTATTCCACGTCACCTGCATCACGCACCGGCGCAATCCGGTATATCTCACCACGATTGTAGGGCCGCCGCCGCAGGAGGACTTCTACATGGGGCATGCGGTTGAGCGTATCTTCCTGCCGGTCATGAAAATGCAGTATCCCGAAATCGTGGATGTGGCTATGCCCGCTGAAGGCATTTTTCACAATCTGATGATTATTGCCATTCGCAAGTCGTATCCCGGGTCACGCCCGAAAAATCATGAACGCCATTTGGTCGCTAGGGCAGGCGATGTTCACGAAAGTAATCATCGTGGTAGACCAGGACGTCAATGTACATGATTTTAAGGAAGTTACGTGGAAAGCGCTGTGCGCCATCGATCCCGAGCGTGACGTGCAATTCGTACTCGGCCCCGTCGATTCACTCGATCATGCTGCGCGCAGGCAGGATTTTGGATCAAAGATGGGTATTGATGCCACCCGGAAGTGGCCGACGGAAGGCTTCGAGCGGCCCTGGCCGGAGGAAATTGTGATGGATCAAGCCACAAAAGACCGCGTGGACGCCCTCTGGAAGCGAACGGGCCTGAAAGTTCTGAGTGACGCATGTAGTGAGGATACAAGGGACCGGCTAATGTAGCGTCGAAAATGAACCCTGTTGAGTTACCAGCTAGTTCCGCCTATGCCTTTCCTGACCTATTCTTAGACAAGCTCGCCGCTCATTGAAGTCCATTGAGCGAGTTTACTCTGCCCCAGTACTGCCGCACCTTACTGGTTGAGCTGGCCCCCGAGATTGCTTAGGACAACTCGCTTCCGTGGTCGGCTTGCTTGACATGTGCCTAGTACGCGATGATAAATTTGCGCGCAGACAGATCGAGTCCCTCTTCCGAGGCAGCACTCAAGAGAATTTGGACGGTAGTTCCGCTTAAGGTTGCGAGCCGGTGGAAGTTCCGCAAGTCCGTGCTGGATCACTGGCTGGGTACAATGCGCCGCTCGCCGGCGAAATGCCAGCTGAAACTAGGCAAGACGCCCGACCGAGTGCGAACGGCATAGAAAGGCTAACCCGATGTTTGGCAGCGCAAAGTCAAAAACCGCTTGTGGGGCTCGATATCGGATCGAGCTCCATCAAAGCCGTCGAACTGAAAGAACACCAAGGCGGGGCTACGAGCTCGTTAGCTTCGGCCTGGAGCCTCTTGCCCAAGACACGGTGGTCGATGGCGCCATTATGGACGCGCCGCTAGTGGCCGCTGGGATCGGCACGATTTTTGATCACCAACAGGTGAAAACACGCAACGTGGCCACCTCCGTATCCGGCCACGCTGTGATCGTCAAACGAGTGACCTTACCGCTGATGACCGAAGAAGAGCTTTTCGACCGGATTCAATCCGAAGCCAGCCAGCATATTCCCTTCGATATTTCCGACGTGAACCTCGACTACCAGCTGCTCGAGCCGGCGGACTCGCAGCCGACGGATTCGCAGATGGATGTCCTGCTGGTGGCGGTCAAAAAAGACAAGATTCTGAACCACACCAACGTGCTGGCGCAGTCTGGAAAAACACCCGTGGTGGTTGATATTGACGCCTTCGCATTGCAGAACTGCTATGAGGTCAATTACGACCCGGCTCCGGCAGAAACGGTGGCCCTGCTGAACGTGGGCGCCAGCGTCATGAATATCAATATCGTACGCGGCGGAATCCCGCTGTTTACCAGCGACGTTTCCGTTGGGCGGCAATCAATACACAGACGCCCTGCAGAAGGAACTCGATCTCAGCTATGAAGACGCCGAACGGCTGAAAAAGGGTGAGGCCATCGCCGGAGTCAACGAAGAAAATCGCGCCACCATCTTGCGATCGGTTTCCGACATCCTGATTCTCGAAATTCAAAAAACTTTTGACTTCTTCCGCGCAACGGCCACGGGTGAAAACATCCAGCACATTTATCTCGCTGGGGGCACGGCACGCGTTCCCGGATTGATGGACTTATTGCGGGAGGAATTCGCTCTGCCGGTGGAGGAGTTGTACCCGTTCCGTAAAATCGTAATCAATCCAGGGCGGCACAGCGAGGAGCAGGTGCGTGAGTTGGCGCCCGCGCCTAGCTATCGCTGTCGGCCTGGCACTGAGGAGCTTCGACACACCATGATTCGCATCAACCTGCTCGGCCGGGCTCGTCCCAAAGCAGCACGCCAGGCGGTGCCGCTAGAGGCCACGCTGCAGATCGTATTCTTATTCGCGGCCTTGTTGCTGGCCTTCGGCGTCCTCTCCTACCACTGCTCATTCGATGAATGTGGAAGCGGCGGAACTTCGTGTGCACATCCAGAAGCAAATGGGTGAAAAGGCCCACCTCGAGCAATTGAAGACGCAAGTGGATGATTTCGAACGGCAAAAGGTCGTGCTGCAGCAGCGCATCAACGTGATTGAAGAGCTGCAGCGAAATCGGACTGGCGATCAGGAACTGCTCGATGCGCTGGCAAACACCGTTACGCGCACCGACACCCTGTGGCTCACTTCGCTCGATCGCAAGGGAACGCTCTGACGATCCAGGGCGCCGCGGGATCGATCAACGCCGTGGCCAATTTCATCACCCAACTCAAGCACTCCGGCTACTTCGATGAAGTCGAGATCAAGGAATCGCCAGCAGGACTCGAAGAGTGCGGATGTGCAGACGTTCAATTTTACTTTAACGGCTCAGTTCGCGCCTGCCGCAATTGAAGACCGTGGCGCAGCACGGGCAAGAGTTAGAGGAAGCAATGGCCATTTCTTTCAAAGAATCTCCTTGGTATATCCAGGCGCTAATTTTCGTGGCACTGGCCATTCTGCTCTTGGCTGCGGGCGAGTATGTGCCCGGGCTGCCGGTGGCCAAGGCCCGGCAGGATCTGCAATCGCTGCGCGAGCAGGACACCAAACTCAACCAGGAAGTGAGCGCTCTGCAGGTATACGAGCGGCGCTACTCCGAATTTCAGGTCGAGATGACGGCACTGAACAAGCAGCTTGATACGCTGAAAGCGATCGTTCCGGAAGAAAAAGAAACCGACGAGTTCATGCGGCAGATGCAGGGCGCCGCAGCGGCCTCTGGCGTGGAAATTCGCAAACTCACCGCCGCAGCCTGTGGTCACGCGCTGATTATCACTATGACATGCCCTTCGACATTCAAGTCGACGGCCCGTATTACAGTATCGTCGACTTCTTTTCACGACTCAGCCGCTTGTCCCGAATCATCAACGTTGGCGATTTGACCTTCGCGGGGCTGAGCGGAGGACATGCGGCGGGTTATCCCGTTCGTCCCAGCACGACGGTAACAGGCAGCTGTGTCGTGACGACGTTCTTCAGCACTTCGGCGGCGCAGGTTGTTCCCGCGGCAGCAAAGACAGCCGCCCGACCCGGAGCACCCGCACAGGCCAGACCGTGAGCAAGATCGAGGCAAGTGTCAGGCACGCATTACAAGGTAAGGATTGAGCCGACCATGCAACTGCGAAATTGGAAAGGTCACAGAATGAGCGGGCGGGGCAGAGTAGGATCCCTCGTTTTGATGATTGCAACTGCCGGTCTCCCGCTTATGGCACAGAGTATGCCCCAGGCTCTTAACGGTGTCCGGCAGCAGGTGAGCTCTTCTGCTCCCGCGAAATCGTCGGAGCCACAGCAGCCGGCAGGCACGAGTTTACCGAGCGCGCAAGCCAAGCTCGTTTCTGTACGTTCCACAACGGCCCGGCGCGATCCATTCTCGTCACTTGTTGGCAAGGACAAGCCGGGCGGCGTTCCCGAGCACCTGCCCCCCGGAAAAGCTGGGCTGGTGATCGCCACATTACGAGTGGACGGCATTATACGCGGCCCGAACGGCATGATTGCCATAGTCTCGAATCCACAGCAGCGCGTTTATTTTCTGCGCGACGGCGACCGTCTGTTCGACGGCGAAGTAGAAAAGATCCGAATGGACGGCATATCGTTTCACCAAACCGGGAAAGATCCATTTGGCAAGCCGGTGGAGCGCCAGATTGATAAGCGGCTCTACCCAACCCCAGGAGAACAGCAATGAAGACCTATTGGCGGGCCCGTGGGCTCAGCCGCTTATTCGTGATGAGCGCAGCGCTCGTGCCCATGTGGGCCGGCGCCCAAACGGTGAAGCCCGCCGTCTCGATCTCGCTACCAGCAAGTTCAGTTTCTGACGTTGCCATCGATCATGCTGGGCAGCGAACGCTGGTCCGCATCGCGGGTAATGGCAAGCTCAGCTATCACGTTTGGAAGCAGTCCGACCCGCCTCGCGTGGTCGTCGATTTCGACAATGCGAGCCTGGCGGTGCTTCGCCATGTGATCCCGAGCGAATTTGAGCCTGTGCGCGGAATCCGCCTGGGCCAGTCCACCTCCGACCAGGTGCGGATGGTGATCGATCTCAGTCGGCCTTCGACTTTCCTCCTGGATAACACTGGCGGAGCTCTGGTTATGTCTTTTGCCGATTCCGCGGCGGCTGCAAATCAAATCCCTGTTCCGCCGGTACAAAAAATTCCGTCGAACACAGGCGCGGTATCTGCGACAACAGGTTCAACGCAATTTGTCAAAGTTTCCACACCGGCGTCCACTGCGCGTACCTTTCCCCTGCCAGCTTCGCTGACCAACAGGACCGCCGTTCTCGCAAGTCCACGTGCGCAGACGACCGCTGCTCCAGCAGTATCTGCGGCGAGCGCCGCCCAGACAAATCAGGGTCTCGCTAGTAATCCCGCCATTGCAAGTGCCGGCATTCCAGAACCCGCCCAGGGAGCCGTAGCAGGCCAGGCGCCCGCTCAAAAATTTACCGGTGAACCCATTTCTGTGAATTTGAAGGACGTTGATCTGAAGGATTTCTTCCGCCTGATTCATGAGATCAGCGGGCTGAATGTGGTGCTCGATCCGTCAGTCCACGGCACCGTAACGCTTGTACTCGATGAAGTTCCCTGGGACCAGGCACTCGACATCGTTCTGCGCAATAACGGTCTTGCCAAAGAAATCGATGGCAATGTGTTGCGCATCGTGACGCAAGATACTTTGAGGAAAGAAGTTGACGACCAGAGCGCGCTCGAGAAGGCGCAGGCGGCAGCGGTCGAGCCAGTCACCTCCACGCGCGTTTTGAGCTATGCCAAGGCGAGCGAACTCGTCCTTCCGCTTCGCCGGTTCCTGTCGCCCCGCGGCGATATTCTGGCGCAGGACCGTAACAATATGTTGATCATTCGCGATATCCCGTCCGTGATGCCTAAAGTTGACGATCTGATTCGTCAACTCGACCGCAAGACACAACAGGTTGAAATCGAAGCGCGCGTCGTGCAGGCCTCACGCTCGTTCGCTCGCGACATCGGCACCCAATTCGGCTTTGCCGTAAACGCCGATGCTCAGACCGTTCTTGGAGGCGTTCCGACATCCCTGTTTACCAGCCCCATCCAGCACCCCACATCGCCCGCACCCCCATTGGTGCAAAGCGGAACGACATCGATTCCTCTGGTTTCGAACTTCCCCGCGAATGCGCCGACGAGCGGCATGTCAGTCGCTTTCAGCGGCAAAAATCTGGCACTTGATTTGCTTATCACCGCGGCCGAAAACAAAGGTATGGGTAAGTTGCTCTCGAGTCCGCGACTGGTTACCCAGAATAATGCCATGGCGGTTGTGAAGCAGGGAACGCAGATTCCGATTCAGACCACAATCAATAACACCATCTCGGTGCAATACATTGACGCGGTGCTGAAGCTTCAGGTCACGCCGCAAATTACCGCGGATGGCACCGTGTTCATGGATGTGCTCGTAGAAAACACGCAAGTCGACAATGGCATCCCGCTGGTGAACGGCATCCCAGCACTCTCCACCCAGTCCGCTCAAACCAAGGTATTGATCGGTGATGGTGGGACTGTGGTCGTGGGCGGTGTCATGTTCACCCAGCAAAACACGAGCATCAATCAAGTGCCGCTGCTCGGCAGCATACCGCTGATCGGCCATCTGTTTAAGGAGACTTCAGTCAGCGTGCAATCGCAGGAGTTGCTGTTCTTCATCACGCCACGGATCATGCCCGATTAACCAACTACGCAGCGGATTGCGAACTTTGGGGAGGAGACGAAAATCTCCTCCCCCTTTTTTTCTCGCACGGCTCTTTATGTGATTATCCGAATCATTGATACGATCATTGCGCGGCGGGCGACAAACCAGATGAACGTAAATAGCGCATCCGAGGTCAACGCGTGGGCGCAGCGGGTTGTTCAGCTTCGTACTGAACTCGAAGGCCGTCGTATTGATGTGTTCATCGTCACACATTTGCCCAACGTGCTGTATCTTTGCGGTTTTACCGGCAGCAATGCAGTTCTGGTGATCTTTCCCGATTCCACGCACCTGTTTACGGACAGTCGCTATACCGTACAAGCGCGGCAGGAGGCGCCCGGCGCTCGCATTCACGTTATTCGAGGTGCTCTGACGGAAGCTTGCGGAGGATTCCTGCGTTCTCGCCGTCAGCGAGGCCACCTCCGCGCAGCTTTTGAACCTGCGCACTTGAGTGTGACCGAGTGGACCCAACTCAAAACGGCTTCTGGCTCTCGCATCCGGTGGAAGGCTGCGCCAGGACTGCTCGAGGGGATGCGGGAGATCAAGACCCCTGCGGAGCTGGAGACCATGCGCAGTTCGGCGAAGCTAGGATCTGAAGTAATGACCGAAGTCATAAAATTAATACGTCCTGGCGTCACGGAACTCGAATTGGCGGCGGAGGTAGATTATCGCATTCGGCGCAAGGGTGGCACCGGACCTTCGTTTGAAACCATCGTGGCGTCAGGTCCGCGCACGGCGCTACCGCACGCACGCCCGACGGTAAAGCCGTTGCAGAAAAACGAGTTGGTGCTCCTCGACCTGGGTGCTATACTCCGCCACTACTGTAGCGATTTGACGCGCACGGTTTATTTGGGGCGTGCGCCCGCAAAGATTCGGCGTTGGTATCGCGCGGTCGAGCAGGCTCAGCAGGCGGCGCTTGGGGTTTTGGGCGCCGGGACGACGGCCGGTTCTGTGGATCGGGCAGCGCGCCGGGTGCTCGAGCGGTACCGAATGGGTCCTTACTTCACGCACAGCACGGGTCACGGCTTAGGGATTGAGATTCACGAGACTCCTCGGCTTGGCCGGAAGCAACAGCAGGAGATTCGCGCGGGTTGCGTAGTGACCCTCGAGCCTGGCATTTACCTCGAAGGAATAGGCGGCATTCGTCTGGAGGACGAGGTTGCAGTCCATGCCGATGGCACCGAAGTCTTGACGAACGCACCGCGAGGACTTCTCGAACTCTGACCCTTTGATGAAGGAATCCGTAAACAAATCCAGGAAGAAGACGCCGGCCGCCGAATTTCCGATGCCTGGCATCGACGTCGAGCAACTCGAACGCCTGCTCGACTTCATGTCCTCGCATGGGCTCGAGGAATTCGAGTACGAACATGCAGGCTTGCACATTCGTCTGCGAAAGGCCGCGACCGGGTCCGGGGCGGCACAAAGATCTGACGCGCAACCCGCAGCGCAATTGGCCGGAGCCGTCGCCTCGCCTGCGGAATCGACCGAACACACTGAGTCTGGCGCAGCGAGCGCCGCCGGTGGAGCGGTTCCGCGAAGTGAGGAGTTGCACGTTATCAAGTCGCCTATTGTGGGAACGTTTTACTCCGCCGGGAGCCCAGACGCTCCGCCATTCATTAGCGTCGGTGATGCCATTCAAGAGGGCAAGGTCGTGTGCATCGTCGAAGCCATGAAGCTGATGAACGAAATTGAGGCAGACGTGAGCGGGGAAGTCGTGCGCATCCTCGTCGAAAATGGCCAACCGGTCGAATACGGGCAGCCACTGTTTGCGGTTCGTCCCTCCACGAGCAAGAAGAAGTAATCCCGTTTTCTGTGCCGATCATGTTTCGTAAAATTCTTATCGCCAATCGCGGGGAGATCGCTTTGCGGGTGATTTGCGCCTGCAAGGAGTTGGGCATTCCCACGGTTGCGGTGTATTCGGAGGCTGACCGCCACTCGCTCCACGTGCGCTTCGCAGACGAGGCGGTCTGCATCGGACCGGCGCGCAGTGCGGACAGCTATTTGAATATTCCTCACGTCATCAGCGCCGCTGAAATCACCGATGTCGATGCGATCCACCCCGGCTATGGCTTTCTATCGGAGAATGCGAATTTTGCCGAGGTGTGCGAAGCCTCGCATATAACCTTTATTGGTCCCACGCCGCACATGCTGCGGCTGACGGGTGAGAAGGAGCGCGCTCGCCGTGAAATGGCCGCCGCGGGTGTGCCCATCGTGCCTGGAAGCAATGGGCTCGTTTCAGATGTTGATTCGGCGGCTGCCGAGGGCGAACGCATCGGCTATCCGCTTATCGTAAAAGCTTCCGCCGGCGGCGGGGGCCGGGGCATGCGCGTGGTCCGCAGCCGAGACGAACTGGCGGCGGCCTGGGAAGTGGCTAGAAATGAAGCGCAACAAGCCTTCGGTGTACCCGATGTTTACATGGAGAAGTTCATCGAGCGTCCCCGTCATATCGAATTCCAGGTTTTGGGCGACCATCACGGGAATTTGCTTACTCTCGGCGAGCGCGAGTGCAGCATCCAGCGGCGGCATCAGAAACTTGTCGAGGAATCACCTTCGGCGGCTCTCAATCCCAAGCGACGCACCGAGCTGAGTCGCCGCGTAGTAAGCGCGCTTAAAAAGATTGGCTATACCAATGCGGGAACGGTTGAGTTCCTGATGGATCAGGACGGTTCGTTTTATTTTATCGAGATGAACGCCCGTATTCAGGTCGAACATCCGGTAACTGAAATTGTCACTGGAGTAGACCTGATCAAGGCTCAGATTCGTATCGCTGCCGGAGAAAAGCTCGAGGCGGCAGCGGGCCCGGTGGAATTCCGCGGGCATAGTATCGAATGCCGTATCAATGCTGAAGATCCCGAGACATTTGTGCCTTCGGCGGGGCGCATTACCACCTTCCAGATGCCGGGCGGGACGGGTGTAAGGGTGGATACCGCAACGTATACCGACGCCGTGATCTCGCCCTACTATGATTCGCTCATCGCCAAGCTCATCGTCCATGGGCGCGACCGCACTGAGGCGATTGCGCGCATGCGCCGAGCCCTGGAAATGTTTGTTATCGAAGGCATCAAGACTTCACTCCCCCTGCACCAGCGCATCTTCGCTGATCCTGACTTCATAGCGGGCAACCTGGATACGCACTTTCTTGAGAAACTGTTGCCGGTGCCCGCGAAGTAACCAGGCGGCTTGAATGAGCGGTGTCTTCCCACCACTGTATGCCATAATCGACGCCAGTTTACTCACGTTGCCGGAGCTTCGCTTTGCCGAAATCCTGCTGGAATCTGGAGTCGAGCTTCTGCAATACCGCAACAAGAACGCGACTTCCCGTCAACTGTTCGATGGCAGTCGCAGCCTCGCCCTCCGGTTCTCGCAATTCGCCAAATCGTCTCCCAGTCGTGTGCGTTTCATCGTAAACGATCGGCCCGATATCGCCGTACTCGTGAATGCTGGCGGCGTGCACGTTGGTCAGACCGATCTGGGAGTTGAAGAAGCTCGCGCAATAATGCGGCAAGGCGCGTGCGCAGATGCGGGACGCTGGGTGGGGGTATCCACGCACACACTCGCTCAGCTTGAGGCGGCCGATCAGACTTCGGCCGACTACATCGCCTTCGGCCCGGTGTTTCCCACGGTTACAAAGGAGCGTCCGGATCCTGTCGTCGGTCTGGCACGCTTAGCGGAAGCACGGAAGCGCACGAAAAAGCCCCTGGTCGCCATTGGCGGTATCACGCTGGAACGCGCTGACGAGGTATATCGTGCTGGAGCGGATTCGCTGGCTGTGGCGCGCGATTTAACTGTGGGTTCCGATCCAGCGACGCGAGTTCGGGCGTTCCTGGACGTGGCTGCGGCCGCCGCAAAGTCGGGCACGCGTGAACGCTTGGACTCCGAAATCCGGGAAACTTGAACTAAGGTCCCACTGTTACCTGCGTCTTAAAGATTGAAGATCCAGCGCGGAATTTGGATTTTTGACATCAATGACTGAAGCCACCCGTATATCCCGAGCCGCAGAACCGGCCGTACCCGCCGTCGAGGCAGGCTTCGTGCGCGGACTTAGCCTGTTCGATTCCAGCATGATTGTCGTGGGCTCGATGATCGGCTCCGGCATCTTTATCGTTTCCGCAGATATTGCGCGCCAGACGGGCTCCGCGGGAGGGTTGCTCGCAGCCTGGTTGATCACTGGACTGCTCACGATTGCGGCGGCGCTGTCTTACGGGGAACTCGCGGCGATGATGCCTCGCGCCGGAGGCCAATACGTGTATCTCCGCGAATCCTATTCGCCTCTCTGGGGATTCCTGTACGGATGGACGCTCTTTCTCGTGATTCAGACGGGGACGATTGCGGCTGTGGCTGTTGCGTTCGCCCGCTTCCTGGGTGTTCTCGTTCCCGCCGTTTCTCCGTCGGCGTGGATAGTTGCGCCGATCCGTATATCGGCAAAATATGCCGTCAGCCTTTCCTGGCAGCAACTCATCGCGATCGTACTGATTTTGGTCCTGACAGCCGCCAACACGCGAGGACTTCGGTTGGGCAAATGGATCCAGAATGTTTTCACCTCTGCAAAAACGATTGCGCTGATCGCGCTGATTGCGCTGGGTATTTTTGTGGGGCGTAATGCGGAAGCAATCCATGCCAACTTCTCGAATCTCTGGGGCATGCAGGCGCCACAAGCGGTTCGTCCCGGGGCGGATTTCTTGCGCTCGTGGGTACCGACCGTAACAGCGGCCGCCGGAGCATTCGGCCTTTTTATCGCCTACGGCGTGGCGCAGGTCGGATCGATTTTCTCGGCGGATGCCTGGAATAACATCACTTTCACAGCTGGGGAAGTGAAAAACCCCCGCCGTGATGTGCCTTTATCGCTCGCACTTGGCACAGCTATCGTCATCACTCTGTATTTCCTGGCGAACGTCGCGTACCTGTCCACCCTCACGCTTGCGCAAATTCAGTCCGCGCCAGACGATCGCGTGGCTACGGCCACACTTAGTGCGATTTTTGGAAGCGGCGGGGCCGCGATGATGGCGATTGCGATTATGGTCTCGACGTTCGGCTGCGCCAATGGACTGATATTAGCTGGTGCCCGCGTATATTACGCGATGGCCCGCGATGGCCTGTTCTTCCGCTCGATTGGAAGATTGAACGCGCAGCGAGTTCCATCGAAAGGCCTGGTGCTCCAGGGGATTTGGGCGGCACTGCTGGTCCTGGCGCGCACGCGCCTGATAAATCCAGCCACCGGCGTCGTAAGTTACGGCAATTTGTATAGTGATTTGCTCGATTATGTCGTGTTCGCGGTGCTTATTTTCTACGTGCTTACAATAACCGGCATCTTTGTATTGCGCCGTAAACGGCCGGACGCGGAACGGCCGTACCGAGCCTTTGGTTATCCGATTGTGCCGGTGCTGTATATTCTGACAGCGGTAGGCATCATGCTCGTTCTTATTCTGTACAAGACACAAACCACGTGGCCTGGCTTGGTCATCGTATTGTTGGGCGTCCCGGTGTACGTGTTCTGGTCGCGGCGGTAGGCAACGGAGGACATGGATGGGAAGAAAGCAATTGTTCATGGTCAAGCCGCATAGCATCTTGCTCGAAGAGCTTCAATCGGAGCAACGACTGCGCCGCGTCTTGGGTCCGGTCCATCTATCGAGCCTGGGCGTGGGAGCTATTATCGGTACCGGCATATTTGTCCTGACTGGAATCGCCGCACATGACCGTACCGGCCCCGCATTAATGCTCTCGTTTGTGGTTGCAGGGATCACGTGTGTTTTCGCCGCGTTGTGCTATGCCGAATTTGCCTCCATGGTGCCTGTTGCGGGATCCGCTTACACCTACGCCTACGCCACACTGGGCGAGTTATTTGCGTGGATCATCGGCTGGGACCTTATTCTTGAATATGCCGTGGCCTCATCGACGGTAGCCCACGGCTGGTCGCATTACTTTCAGGATTTTCTTGCCTTCTTTAATGTCAAGCTGCCGCTCATCTTCACGAATGCGCCTTTCGACTATCTGCCCGCTACCGGCCGCCTGGCGCTTACCGGTACCTGGTTCGATCTTCCCGCCATTGTCATCGTGGCGTTGATTACCGTCATTCTGGTCAAGGGAATTAAGGAAAGCGCAAGTTTTAACGCGGGCATTGTGATGTTGAAAGTCGCCATCGTGTTCTTCGTCATTTTTGCCGGTGCTCGCTATGTGAATCCCGCCAATTGGCACCCCTTCGCACCGTTCGGGCTTACGGGCTTTGGCATTCTGGGCCATACCATCATGGGCCAAACGGGAGCAGCGGGGGAACCGCTGGGAATGCTGGCTGGAGCCGCGATTGTTTTCTTTGCGTATATCGGGTTCGATTCCGTGTCCACGCATGCCGAGGAAGCTCGTAACCCCTCACGCGACGTGCCTATCGGAATTATGACCTCGCTCGTGCTCTGCACGGTGCTGTACATCGCTGTGGCCGCGATCCTCACCGGCATGGTTCGCTACGATCACATCAACATTGACGCGCCCGTGTCGGATGCGTTCAAGCAGGTCGGGTTGCCGTGGGCGCAGTTGCTTGTTTCGGTTGGTGCGGTGGCCGGCATTACATCGGTCCTGCTGGTGATGATGCTCAGCCAGCCCAGAATATTCCTGGCCATGGCTCGAGATGGTTTGCTGCCACCGAATTTTTTCGCGGCAGTGCACGATCGATTCCGGACGCCATGGAAAGCCACTATTCTGACGGGCTTCTGCGTGGCCGCGATGGGAGCGTTTTTGCCGCTGCGCATCTTGGCAGAACTGGTGAATATCGGCACATTACTCGCATTCGTCATCGTGTGCACCGCCGTGCTGATTATGCGGAGAACCCACCCCGAGGTTCACCGGCCATTTCGCGCGCCGTTAGGCCCTGTTGTGCCCATCATGGGCATTTTGTGTTGCTTGTTACTGATGTTCTCTCTTCCGGCCGAGAATTGGCTGCGGCTGTTCGTTTGGCTAGCTGTGGGCCTGGTGATTTATTTTTCTTACGGCCGAAAGCACAGCGTGCTGGCACGACGAGTCGAGAGAGAAACCGAATCCATAAGAGCGACCGTGCCCGTCACACCGCGAGCGCGCTAGATCTATGGTCCCACGCCAGACGGAAATGCCATTGCCTCGCCGCATCCCCGTGAATCATGATGATGCGGTGAACCCGATGAGGAGAATCCCACGCGCGGCACCGCAGGGGATAATTCTAATGATGAGGCGCGCCCGCATCGTATGTTGATCGCATGTTGAACTGGTCCGCAGCCCCGCAATGAAAGTTCTCACTGCTGCACAAATGCGTGAAGCGGATCGCCTCACCACCGAGCGGTACGGCATCCCCAGTCTGCAGCTCATGGAAAATGCAGGATCAGCCGTCTCCGATTACCTGTTAAACCACTTTCGCAACCTCGCTTCGAGTGAAGTGGTTGTCCTTTGCGGCAAAGGCAACAATGGTGGCGACGGATTCGTTGTTGCGCGGCGTCTTCGCGAGGCTGGCGTCTCGCCGAAGGTCATTCTTGTCGCAGACCCCTCCGCATTGCACGGCGACGCAGCCGCAAACCTGAGGGCGTGGCAGTCCGGAAGCGGCCAGGTGCACGTGATCACGAGCGAAGCCCAATGGGCTGACACTCGCGAACTCGTCAACGAAGCTGACGTGATTGTCGATGCTCTGCTGGGGACGGGCCTCACCGGGCCTGTGCAGGGTTTGCTTGCCACCGTGATCGGCGACGTCAATGCTTCTGCGGGTCTGCGCTCCCGCGGATCAGCGCACCGGCGGCAGGTGATTTCAGTAGATATACCTTCAGGGCTTCCGTCCGATATGCCCAAAGGAGAAATTCAGGGCGGGGCGGAAATTTCGTGGCCGGTGATCGCGGCCGATACTACGGTCACATTTACGGCGCCGAAGCTGGGGCAGATGATTTCGCCGTTGGCTGATCGTGTAGGAAAGCTGATCCTTTGCCAGATTGGGACACCGCCTGTGCTGCTTGACGAAGTGCTCAGAAACCAGCCGGTCAAAGATGATTCCAGCCCGACGCCGCATTGGCTCGAACCTGGTGAATTCCGTACATTGCCTATGGTGCGGCGCCGGGATGCGAATAAAGGCACCTTCGGCCATGCACTGGTTGTGGCAGGCTCGGTAGGGAAGTCGGGTGCCGCTTTACTGGCTGGGCGCGCAGCGATGCGTGTGGGCGCGGGCTTGGTTACTGTTGCGACGCCATCTCCCGTCCTTCCTATCGTTGCAGGCGGCATGCCCGAGTTGATGTCTGCCCCGCTCGAAGCCACCGATATAGGGACTGCCAGCCTACGCAATCTCGATTACGGACGCTTCTCGGAACTCGCTCGGGGAAAATCGGTTCTTGCCATCGGACCGGGCTTGTCGATGATCCCAGAGACTCAGGAATTTATCCGAGGCGTGGTGGGTGCATCTGAAATTCCTGTGATCCTCGATGCCGACGGTCTGAATGCGTTTGCCGGGCGCGCCGGCGAATTGGCCTCGCGCAAAACGTCACTGCTCGCGGTGACCCCTCATCCCGGAGAAATGGCCCGTTTGCTGGGAACCACGGTGAAAGATGTTCAGGCGCGGCGGCTTCCAGTCGCCCTCGATGCCGCGAAGGCGTGGAACGCTTACGTGGTGTTGAAGGGATTTCACACGATTCTTGCCACTCCCGATGGCCACGTCTTCTTCAACACCACGGGTAACCCCGGGATGGCTACCGGAGGTACTGGCGACGCTTTGACGGGAATGCTGGCCGGCCTCACGGCGGAATTTGGTACTGAGAACTGGGAATGTGTCCTGGGCTTGGGAATTTATTTGCATGGCCTCGCAGGCGATTTTGCCGCGGAGCGGGTGGGTGAAGCATCGCTCATCGCTTCCGATCTTATTGAGGCACTTCCCGAGGCGTTTGCCAAATTCATCGAAGCATGGAAACTCGCACCATGAGCACGGCGGGCGAGTCGTTCATCTCTCGCTCACCGGAAGACACGGTGGACAAGGGCAGAGAACTTGGGCGTGGGTTGACTGCTCCCCTGTTGCTCCTGTTATCCGGCGATCTCGGCACAGGCAAAACCACTTTTACAAAGGGGATCATCAGCGCCCTGGGAGCTGCGGAAGAAGAAGACGTCACCAGCCCGACCTTCACATTGGTGCACGTATTTCAGAAGCGCGCCAAAACGGGCAAAGCTGACCCGCCCGCTTTACCTGGTAATAAAAACGATTCCGTCAAGGTTTACCACGTCGATCTTTACCGCATCACGGGATCGAGCGATCTCGCCACTCTGGCTCTGGAGGACGCACTTTCTGAACCCGCCATTGTCATCATTGAATGGTCGGAACGGTTTTCCCTGCGCAGTGATTGGCCTCGCATCAGTGTGACCCTGGAACATTTGGAGGGCGATGCGAGGCGTATTACCATTTCCGACCTGGTGCTGCCTGAAGCGGGTTTCACGCCATCCATGTCGGCCCTCGAGCCCGACTCCAAGCGCTATTAACCGGTTGGCTCCTCAACCTTGTTTGCACGCTGCCTGCTTGTTAACCTCGATGATCGGCACCACACGGAGCCATGGCCGACCGCAATAACATCTCTGGGACCGGACGTCCGGCCCTTGTGAAACTGAAGGCTTATGCTGCCGAGTTGCCTCTCGGTTCGCTGGTCGTCGGCGTGGATAACATTCACCACGACGTCTACCTGAGCCCTAAATTTTCGGAGCAAACTCGTACCTATCTGCTCGAGTTGATTCGCCAGACCGCCAAACTCACCTACAGCGTCGAAAGAAAAGGTCCACGTGCTCCGAAGGGTCCAGAAACCGCCGCATGGAAGCGCCAGTTGTTGGAGCTACTTCAAACGTCCCTGACCCGCGCCAAATACGAAAAACAGATTGCGTTGGACCTGCTCCTTCGGGTTGCGCTCATTAAGTTCCTGACGCAGGAAATCAGCGCGCAGTTTTCAACCTTGCTTCTTGAAGCCAAGGAGTGGATTCGAAATCGGGGCGAGTACTTCGAGCATTCCGAGCAGGCCCATGTTATGAAGGCCCGCCTCGCCGAGTTGCAAGCTGATCGACGGAACATCTTTCGACAGGTGGGGCAACATATTCATCAGGTCCTCATGGAGCTTGAGGAGAACCACCTGGGCCGTGCCCGGCGCGCCCTGCTTGCAGAGCAGCAAAGCGCCGCATACGAGATGCTCGCCAACAGCACCGCTTTTGTCGAGGCTGGCCGCGACGACCTGCTTTTCCTCGAACAATACGTCCTCCTCGGAAATTATTCGCGCGACCAGGATCGCTTCGAAATTGTCGACGCGCTGTTTGTCGACTTCGTCGGCGAAGCAGTACAGGCCTTCGGCGATGACGAAGAGACAGGTCATTCCGGGAGCACGAACGATGCGCTCGCGGCACAGAAAACCCGTGCGGAACTCGCTCTGCGCCGGGAGGAGTGCGTAGCTCTCGCGGGGCGCATGCACGGCGTCCGAAACATTTTCTCTCGTGTGGGCATTGGTGCTGGTACCCGCGAATTGCGTGCTTCGCTTTCAGAAGCCGAGGTGCGCGTGCAACATCTCGAGCGAGAACTTGAGACGATCAGCCCGCGGGTAGAGCGGTCCAAAGCAGAAACCGAATTTTTGGCAGAGCAGGAGCGCAATCGTCTGGACGGGTACCTGAACGAACCAGAAAACGCACGGCGCCTCTTCGATGTGACCTGGCCTGAGGATGACGGTCGTGAGGTGAGCGCTGACTCGGTTCGCATGCGCCGTGGTTTGCTGGATCAGTGGATGGCGAAATTAGAGCAGCAAGGGTTGCTGTCTCATGTGCTCGCCAGTTACGAGTTGCGAAACATCTATCACGCTTATTGTCCGCCCATTCACTTACAGCAGCTCAAGAAGGCGTTGGTCTCGCGCGAGGAGTTCGAGCGTGTTACGAACATTCTTAAACAGTATCCGGCGCGCCAATATTCGCTCGATCGCATCGAGGGCCTGGTAAAGAAACTTCGCCGTTATCCGCGTGAGGAGGCCCGTGCAGTGGGGTTACGTTTCGCCGAGGATTTCATGCGGCTGAGACGCGACCGCCGGAATTACGAGCGTCTCAGTGCTGCGATGGAGCGCATCCAACTCGTGCGCAGCGAACGCACTCGCGAGCTTTCGCTCATGAACAACAGCCTTTACGAATTTCTGCTTCCCTCAGAGGCTCGGCCCGCCCAGGATAATGTGGTTAATCATGCCGTGATCAAAGCCGACGTTCGCGGATCGTCTCGCATTACGCAAGATCTGCTTGCGCGCGGTTTGAACCCCGCCACACTCTTCAGCCTGAACTTTTACGAGCCGGTAAAGCGCATTTTAGGACAATATGGCGCGGCCAAGGTGTTCATCGAAGGCGATGCCATGGTGCTGGCCATTTTTGAGACCGAGTCTAATCGCAGTCACCAGCGCGCCGTATCGAAGGCTTGCGCCCTCGCGCGCCAGATACTGGCTATTTCCGGTGCCTACAATGAGCGGCCGGACGCAACTGGTTTGCCGCGTCTCGAGCTTGGTGTGGGCGTTGCTTTTCAGGGTTCCGCGCCGACGTACTGGGTGGATAGCGATTCGCGCATCATGATTTCCCGCGCACTCAATTTGTCAGATCGTCTATCAAGCTGCTCACGTGCCGCCCGCCGTATCCTGGGAGGCAAACCGTCACTGTTTCATCTGTTCGTGTTTCAGCCCGGCACCACCGGTCCTGAGGAGGAAGAGGCCGACGAATTCCTGATCCGTTTCAATCTCAACGGTATCGAGCTGAACGAAGAAGGATTTCTCAAGCTGAAAGAGGAAATATCGCTGCACTGCATCGAAGTCGAATGTGAGATGCCCTGGGGCCGCGAGCCTGCCACATTCTTCGTGGGTGAAGCTCCCATCGGCGACGGCTTGGAACCCATCCTGTTGCGGCGTGGCTTAGTGCGCCAGATGCTCGCTGATGGAACCATCGGCACGGCCGGCCAGCGTCCGTATTATGAAGTCTGCACCGAACCTAAACTTTTCGCGCTCGTCCAGGCCCTCCTGTTAGCCGCTCCCGATAAGCATTAATCGTGAAAAGATTGCGGCGCCGGCCGCCTCGTTCCATAATTCCCACGGAGGCGCAAGGGGTCCGGTGATCCTCCCGAACTTCAAACTCGGCGATCCTTCCCTTCGCGGGAGGGATGGTGGGTTCGACTCCCACACGCTTCCGCCAATCAGCTAAGAACAAACGTTTTGTGTTTTGGTATCTGTGCCAATTGGTTCAACTGTTCCAATTGAAACGTATGCGAGCCGCTCCATAGCGTCCCGTTGTGTCGCGGGGATCGCGTGTGAATAGATCGCAAGCGTCGTTCGCACATCCGCGTGACGCATTTGCTGCTGCAACACAGGTATGGGGACTGCGTTCTCCGCAAGTTCGGTCGCCAAGCCGTGCCTGAACGCATGAAGGCCCGTATTGGCAGTAGGAATGCCGAGCGTTTTCAAGACGCGTTTTAGACCATACTTCACCACGTTGTCACGCCAACGCGGTTTAGTCCCCCGGCGATTTGGGAAAAGCAATCCCGGTGCATTCGGCTTCCAGTGATGAGCTAAATAATTCCGCAAGATAGCTTCCAACACGGACGGCATCGGTAGCGTCGCTGTGGAATGTGGGGTTTTGGGTTGACGTATCTCTCGCGTGTTATCGTCTGCTGATTTGCACACACGAATGGTTCGGCGCTCGAAGTCGAGGTCAGCCACGCTCAATGCCAGTAATTCGCCAGCACGTAATCCGGTTAACCACGCGACCGCAAATATGGTTTTGTAGGGCTCTTTCGATGCCCCGATGATCCGGGACGCTTGTTCACGGGTGAAAAACGCTGCTATTGGCTGATTTGTGTTTATGCCAAGCTCTATATCAGCAAACGAGGCGGTTGAGACAAGCCTACCACAGCGTTTGGCGTAGGCGAGAACGACAAAAATCGTCCCCAGAATGTTAATGACGGTCTTCCTAGAGAGCGATTTCCGTAACTCCGTTGCGAATTGCTGTAATGTTTGTACGTCGAGCGTATGTGAGGCTGCATCTTTGAAACGTGGGAGCACGTGTCGCCTTAGATAGCTCTCCCGTTGCCTGACCGTTGCAGGCGACAAATGTGGGCCGACGGCGGTACGCCAGGCCGTAACTGCGTCCCCAAACGTATGCCCTTTTACGGCTGGAGCAACACTTCCGCGTTTTCTGTTCACCTCCTGCATGATCCTGTCGTGCTCGCGGCGAGCTGCACGTTCGGACATGCTGCTGAGATTGCCAATTGATTGACGTACTCGCCTCGATTTCAGACACCCGTCCGGTTGCTGAAAATCATCATAGTACAGCGAGTACATTGCACCGCTTTCCTGCATTTCAAAACACCCCTGCTGGAATCTGCGCTTCGCCACGGGTCCTCTCTTCTCCGTGACTAGCGACGTTGCAGGCGACACATTACCACACTCGACTGAATTGGCTTCAGACACACGTTCCTCATTTTCTCGACAATGATTCTGGGTACTTCGGCGTAGGAGAACGCCAGGAGGTGGGAACGACGCGGGAGCCGCTAAATCAGTGGGTTAGGCGTCGGGTGAGGGGGCATAAGGGTGCCGCTCTCACGGGTTTGCGGACGGATGCGGACACGTATTTACATAATCTTCTCCACACGGCAAGAAATAAGGGAGTATCTCTATTGACGAAGCGGAAGGGGACTATCCGGAATTAAGCAGTTCGTGCGACGGCAGCCTATTTCAAAGCTGCTGTCTGCTCTGGTTACGGGTTTTGGGCGGAGTGCAGAGAGAAAACGCTCAGAGCAGAAAAAGCGTACTCGCTATGGCATTCCTAAGGTTGCAGACGGTTCTGATGCACCCCCAGACTTTTGCAAAGTTAATGGAGCTGATGATGCTGCCTCAGGCACCGCTGCTGCAACATTGCAAATCTCATGGGGGTGTGTAGAAGGCTCTGCAATATTGGTTTTCTTAACCAATCTCCACCATTCTGCGTCTCTCGTCTCAGCTTCGGGTTCTGCCGCTGCATTTAGGGACCATAGCCGCTCGTGACCCCGTGTTGAGGGCAGTAAGAATCCCTGGGTTTGCAATTCATTCACTGCTGCGTCGGCGTTCCGTGTTTTTAGCGAAAATCGCCGGAGCAATTCCGGGTAAAGAGCTTCCCGTGACATTGTGCCCCTCTCAAGAACAGTTATCACTGGCGGTATGAGGGTGAGGCGCATCGTCTCAATATCGAACCAACAATCCATAGGGTCGGGTGCAGAGCCGTGCCGTAGTTTTCCTATTTCCATCACCACGCGGTTGGAGCGTTTATCAGGACGACCCAGGTGAATAACAACGCTAGCGATCTCTGCGTGTGCGTTGCTGCCGCGCACCTTTTGATTGCTTGCACGCAGTTCCGAGTCTTTTGAGGGTTTCCCATCATGACGGACGACCAGCGCGCCTTTATGGGGCAGAGCCTCTAAATAATCATAGAATTTCGCGGTCGCTTCCTCGCTATTGGGATTGCCGCAAGCAGAAAGCATGTTGTTGATAGTGTCCCAGATTACAACGTCGATTCTTTCGGAAGTGATCCAGTTGTGGAGAATCTGGAATTTGTCCGATGGGTCGAACTTCCGCCGCATTTCATCTACTAGCGCGTCGTTTGACACGATGAGGTTGGCCGGGATGACGCCACTTGGGTACGTTTGCTTGAGACGCTGGCCTACCATAATGTCCGGCATCTCCGTTTGAAGGATTCCGACGCGCATGGCTGTGGGTACGGCCCATTTGCGAAGCAACGATTCTCTTGTAGCAAGGGCCTCGCCAATTTGATAGGCAAAGACTGACTTAAAGCCACCCTCCAACGAATGGACAACCATAATTGTGTTCGGCTGCCACAAATCCTCCACCAGCCAAATATGGCGATCCTGCTCTGCTGACCTAATCAGGCGCGCAATCGAGTGGTCGGGCGATTCAGCGGTCGTGGTCCAGAATCCAGCCCCCAGAAATTCTGGTATGTCACCGGCTTGAACGTGCACGGGTTCTGCACATACCATCTGGTCAATTCTTGCATCTGTAGCGCGCAGGAATTTCGGCGCATTCGTTTCAAACGCATTTGTGGCGCTGCTCATGCCCCCACCTCCGCATCGGAGCATCCCCGGCTCCATTGCCCATATGCCTCAAGTACGCAGTGCTTGATTTCTAGCTCCAAATCGAAGTTGCATTCCATTACCGGAACGTAATAATGCGAGCCGCCGCCGTCACTCACAGATACTCTCGGCATTGCTACGTAAGCATGATCAAAGCGGTCTTGCAGAACGCGGATGCCAGAGATTGTGACAGCCGCGTCCGGCCCATCAGTCAACACAATGGTCACCTCTGCGACGGCTCGACGCTTTGTTGAAGTTTGGATTGTTGTTACGTGAACTTTCATTTTTGTTGCTCCTTCGTTAGAGTAGGTACTTCCCAGTTACGGGAATCGTTTCGGCGGGCTTTATTTCCCCGCTGACATATCGAAAAGTGTTTGGCGGCGTTCCAAAGGAGGCAGGAGACTACGGAGCACACAACAGAGTCACGCGGGAGCTTTTGCGCCACTCGCACAGTAGTGGTGCGCCCTGCAAGTCCCCTACTTACATATCCGCCGAAAACGGCCTTTTGCGCACTTTCGGCGAAAATAGTTCAAAATTTACGCTTCTAAAGGACTTACACCAACTCGCCCTGGCAGGCGCTGACGATTCCCGCCGATTGGAAGGGACGCTATCTTTTCGCCCTCATAGACATATCGCTAATTTTTTTGCCCGGACCACTTTTCTGTGAAAAATTGCAAAATAAACCGTCCTAAAAAGCTGTCGTATATGCGGGCCTGTTTGCAACTGGCTTTGGCCCGTGCGTGCCTACATACATATCCGGCGAAAACGGCTTTTGGACGAACCTACCCTCAAAATAATTCAGAACCTTGCACGAGTCGATCTGACCGGCGGTTGCGACTCACGCATACCGCCGATGCAAAGCCGCACAAAGTGAATCCATTTTTTCTGCCTCCATAGACATATCGGTAGCCGCGCCGCGGCATCCCACTTTTTGCAAAAAAACTTGAGATTAACGGTTCTAAAGGACTTGCAAGCGGTTCCGGTTGCCTTGGCAATTGACCCATGCCGAGGCAGTGTCTTCGCTCCTAAATACATATCCGGCGAAAAACGGGTTTGGATGAACTTTCCTGAAAAATATCCAAGCTAAGTTCAAACTCATGCTCGGGCGGACCGAGTCTCTCCGCCATCCAGAAATTCTGCCGAACATGCGAAGCTCAGCCGACTCGCCATACCCGATCAATGCACGTTGCGAGCGGGTCTCTTTATTGCCCCTCATATACATATCGGACGAAAACGACTTTTTGACGCAGGCACCCGCAAAATAATTGAAAAAAGATGCTTCTAAAGGACTTACGGCTCACAAATGTAAGTACTATGGGGTGACAAGGGAGGTAACAGCTTAATCTCTTTGCACAAAGGTATTGCAAGTCATTGAAAAACCGGGAAAGCTATTTTCTGTGCCGTTTGCGCGAGTCTCCTCACCCACTACCTGCCAGCCGTCAGGAATCCTCATTGAAAAAAAGGACATAAAGCACCGCAACGCCTTTCTTCTCCTTTAAATTCGTCCACGGAACCCCCGCAAGCTCTCGAATCCCCGTCACTTCTTTCCGATTTTGCTAATCGCTCCGAGTAGCTCCCGACCGGATGGGCGATTCGCCGGTCCTGAAGCCACCCTTGTAGCCATGGACTCCACGCTTCGCCTGCCGTGGGCGTTAAGTCCCTGAAGCCTTTGCCCTCGCCAGTTCATCCAATGGGTATGCGACAAGACCACGACTTACATGCCATTCGCACCAATGAGCGGGCCGTCTGTGAACTCTGCGGCTATCAGATGCAAACGATCAACGGCGGGCGGCACACTGGTTTGGCGTTTGTCTCGTTCGAGAGTTTGCTCGACCGACACATGGAAGAGCGGCATCCGAACGTGTGCGTGCTACCTGTCGTCAGCGAACAACGAATAGCCGCATAGAACTGCACTCGTTTGCCTGCTTACCTTTCCTACAGAACGCCTTCTAAGCTGTGTTGCCTGCGATCCAACGCGGGCCTATCCGTAACCCTGGCTGCCTGGTTGTTACTGCACACGGCAATGAAAACGGGGCTTTCCGGTACTGGGTTAGTTTGAATTTTGATGGCTAGTTTTGTTGCCAGCGGGAGATGGAATTGCTAGTAACACGATTGCGGTGGTGGCAAGCTGGTTTGCATTTGGAGCCGGAAAACCCCGAAGAAGAGGCCGCACTGGTGAAAGTAGCGGATTCTTTACACGTCGTTGATATTGACCACAGTCCCACGACTGGCCCAATTGTTGGTCAGTTCGCAGACCAAGATTCTGTCATCGATGTGCATGTGCGGAGTTAAATGCCTCTAATTTGTTCGCTGGTACCGGCGTTCCGCACTACCCACTCAGACACCAGTACCCGCTCCGCGCCAAGATTACGGAGGGCCGTTATTAGGTTCTTGTAATCGCCGAACGTGGCCTTATTTAACAGATCGTAGCTAACCAAGTAGAGAGGCATCGTCATTTATATGAGCAGTGGTAACGGCAAAACAGTTGCCTGTAAAGACAACCTAGTAATTATGGTGACACCCCCCTCCCCGAGAATCTCGTATGCGCGTAACTCATTGAAGACAAAGACAAACCCATAGCGTCGATGGCTACGGGAGCTAAGTCTATTAGAATCAGTGAAACGCGCCAGGCAACGATACCCCAAATAGGCCATCAAAGCCCTTTAGAATCAGCAGCTCGAAATTGCGGGTTTGGCCCTATTTACATCTCCTGTAAATTGTCCCCGCGTCAGCTAAGTGGCGCATTATCAGAGATTTCTGATTTGATCAATCGCCCCGAGGTAAACGGCTGGAGGTTTCGCTTTCGGCTTTCCTGAAGCCCGTACTCTTTCCCGAAACCCAATATTCTCAGCAAGTGACTCCAGGCATTTGGCTCTGGCGGATGACTTTCAACAACTTACGGATAACGAACTCCGCCGGTAAATGCACCATTACAAATCGAATCGAGTCCGGCCGAGGGTGTTTCAGGCGCAGCAAACAAAGCACTTAGCTTCAGAAATGCAACCTTTTGAGCATACTGATGCGTTGCTCCGATGCCCGAAATCAACTGCACATGCACCATACGTCTCATCCGCCCGTTATCAATGACTTAGCGGCTTTCTAAAATCTCAAACGGAAATTCGCCCGAAAGAGGGGCAATTCGCCATCCATAACGCGCGTTTGACGCTCCTGTGAGGTCTCCCTGTCCGCTCCTCCGCATTCGGGTCGTCGAATAAATCTCCATGCAACAGCAGAAACATTTTGCTGCATGAGAGGAGACCCGGAATGAACAACCGCACCCGCGAAATCATCTCGGAATGCCAGTTAGAACTAGCGACAAACTTTGATCTCCCCGCAATTTCAATCCTGATTCGCCACGCTTCACGGCTTGGTATGACCCGGCAGGAGTTTGAACCCTTGCTTGAGACGCAGTACGAGCGGGAGGTCAAATAGCCATGCCATCCGCCTACGAAGCGATCACCGCGCAGATCATCGCGCAATTGGAATCTGGCGTGGTTCCATGGCGTAAGCCCTGGACCTCACGCTTGCCTATGAATCTCAAATCGCAGAAGGAATATCGCGGAATCAATGTGTTCTTGCTCGCGTCCCAAGGCTACGCAAGCCCCTATTGGCTCACTTACAAGCAAGCGGCCTCTATCGGCGGAAACGTCAAAAGAGGCGAGCACGGTACGAAAATCGCGTTCTGGAAAATCGGCGAATATCGGCGCCAGAATGCTGAGAATGGCGAACTCTCGGACAAACCGAGCAAATCAATCCTCCTGCGCCACTATTCGGTCTTCAACGTCATGCAGTGCGAGAACCTGCCGGATTTCGGCACAGGCCGCAGTGTGAGTCCGATTGCGGACTGCGAATCCGTAGTCTCTGCAATGCCAAACGCGCCTAAGGTCACTGCGTCAAATTCGGCATGGTACAGGCCCGCATCGGACACCGTAGGCATTCCACCAATCAGCACGTTCCACACTTCTGAGGGTTATTACGCTACCTTGTTTCACGAACTCGCGCATTCGACGGGCCATGGGTCGCGTGTAGGCCGTGAAGGTATCGAGACGTTGAACGCATTCGGCTCTGAGTCCTACTCGAAAGAGGAATTGGTTGCCGAATGCGCGGCTGCGATGTTGTGCGGCATGACTGGAATTGAAAAACTCACCTTGGAAAACTCGGCTGCCTACATCGCTACGTGGGTCAAAAGATTAAAAGCCGATTCCAAGCTGATTATTTCGGCAGCTTCCCAAGCACAAAAGGCCGCGGACTACATTCTAGGCAAGGCTGAATCGAGTCACGCGGATTCCAGCACCGAAGGAGCGGAATAATGGCCGCTACACTCGTGTTTCCCGCCTCTCTGGCCGAAAAGTATCGGCCTCAAACGCTCGCCGACTTTGTCGGCCTGGAGAAACAGAGGAAACTCCTCACGAAATTGGCTGCGAATCCCCGCCCATGTGCGCTACTCCTCCAAGGTGCTCCGGGCACCGGGAAAACCTCGATAGCTTACGCATTTGCGGCTGAGATTCGGGCGGAGGTCCACCATATCGGCTCGCACGAATGCAAAGTCGAGCGGCTCCAGGAACTCGTCCGCGTCTGCCAGTACGTGCCTCTCTCCGGCGGGTATCACGTCATCATCGTGGATGAGGCCGACGTTATGAGCGATGCGGCGCAGAAGTATCTCTTGAGCAAGCTGGACGCGAGCGAGTCTGTCCCGAACACGATTTGGATGTTTACCTGCAATGCCGTAGAGCGCCTGGAGGAACGGTTTTTGTCTCGCTGCATCAAGCTGCCCGATTTCAATTCGTACGGCGCGGGTGACGCGATAGCAGAACTGCTTGCACGGGTCTGGCAAGCAGAGGGAGGCACGGCAGACGCTCCGAACTTCCGAAAATTGGCCTGCGGGAACGTGCGGGAGAGCCTCATGCGTTTGGAAGCGGAATTGTTACTGAGTTAGGCCGAGTTGTTTTTCAGTTCGACTGGAGGATTGAATGCTCGCAGCCCTAGCAGCAAATGTTGTGCGAATGCCTAAGAAACGCGAACAGAAGCCCAAAACGAAACTCGCGTATTTCTCTGCCGACGAATTACAGCGAGTGCTTACAGCCGCTAGAGACCACGGCCCACGCGAGCACGCGATGTTCCTGTTCGCCTCTGCGCATGGAGCGAGAGCATCCGAAATCGCCAACCTGCGGCTGACGGACCTGAACCTCAAGCAAGGCACGGTGCATATTGCACGGCTGAAAGGCTCGCTCGATTCAACGCAGACTCTCCTAAAGGTGAAGGGCAATCCGCTCTTTGACGAGGAGAAGGCGTTTCGGGTCTGGCTCGCTGAACGGCGACTCGACGCGGACAATTTTATTTTCAATTCGCAGAAGTCTACACGACTGAATCGCGCCACAATTTTCAGGCTATTCCGCGCGATCTGCGAAGCCGCGCAGATCGAGGACAAGAGTTTATGGCATCCGCACGCTTGCAAACACAGCTTGGCGATGCGACTCGTGGAGCAAAATGTGAACGCCTTCCTCATTCGCCAGCAACTCGGGCATAAGAGCATCAGCAGCACGCTCGTATATGTGAATCCCAGCGATAAGCAGGCCAGCGAGGCCGCCTCGCAAGCGTTCTCGCAGGTTTTTTGACGGGAAGCTCCCAGACGCTCTTCGTTGCATCTAAGCTCCGGATAAATACCAGCCGATTTCAGTAAATGAGCAAAGCTTTTTACGAAAAGCCTTAGCTGGCCGGCACCATACAACGAATCGAGTTAAAAAGTACCAGAAAATCAGTGGTTTACAACTGCCATCCTTTTGGTGCCTGACATGCCTGCGTCTAACTGACCGCCGTGGGCGCGATCACACCAGGAACCTTCCTCCCGATTCACTCTCAGGTGTGGTGGGATGCAGCGTCGGCTCACACGATAGAGCGAGGGATCACATGATCACAATGATCTTTTGTTTTTTCGGCCGCCACTGTAAGAGGTGCAGTCATCGAGCTACTTGCTGTGCGTGCAAAAGGCTTCGTGCCTAAATTGATGTCAGAAGAACGCGCTAAGTGCGGAGAGCAGGAATGCCGGACAGTATTCAGAGAGAATAAGGCAGTTGGTTGCAATGCGCGTTTGTCAAGAGTTGGGGAGGTCTGTCGCCCCGAACGTCCGCTGCTGGTCGGCCTCGATTGCTTTCAAATGTGCTCTGCCGGTGCGGTCTGTTTCCAGGCGCAGAAGCTCTTTCACGACATTGTCAACACCACTTGCCTCGATTCGCATAGCTAAACTAACGGATTGGACCATCCGACTTCGTAGCTCGCCCGTGATCAGGCTAGTGCTTGGGCGAGTGTCCGACTGCAACCTCACATCAACGTATGCATGGCCAGCGCCGTTTAGACAGTGGAACTGCATGCTGATGCCGCTAGCAAATCTGTACACATCACGGTTGCCGACGTGACTAGGCTGAAGGTCAAATCCCCCAAAAGTAAGCTCGCGGACATCAGTAGCGCTTGCAGGGAATCCACGGAGTTGTTCGGCAGCTTCTCTCAATTTTCCAGTACCGAGGTAAATACGCGCAACTCCGCCAAATGTTCCGTTCCAAGCAGAAACCAAGATTTGGGTAACGTCCTCCTCGCTCCAGACCACTTCCATTTGAATGCCGGTTTCCATTCCCGATGTACTGTATTGAAAAGCCGCTTTCGTAGCAATCAATTCTTGAGCGCCGTGTCCTGTGACGGGCCGCCCAAAACCAACCCAGCGAAGCCGCCGCGAAAACGTTTTTCGCAGACGTTTTGAGACTATTCGGACACAGCCGGCGCCGCCGCAATGCGTCTGGCCAGTTCAGAATAATGCCGTTTCTTTATCAATGGCACGGCCCATCAGGTTTCCGCAATACCCGAATGGCTCCTGGGGCAACGCGGCCGTATAGCGCGGGAATACCTCGGCTGTTACAGTTCCGCCGTGCATGGCATGGATCGCACTGCGGCTGCAACGCTCTAGGGCATCTCGTGAGCAAAGATGCCCACGGCACGATACATCTCGCACATCGCTTGACTCAGGTCCTCTCGCACTACAGGCGGCTGGCCAGCCGCCTGAATAAACAGGTCGGCAGGAAGCAACCTGCGCGTTTTCTCCTCCCCCAGCATCATCGAGTCCCAATGGTGGACATGCGGCGTTTCGATAAAGGTAAGGGTGCGGCGTGCGTCACAGCCTCAATAATGTCGATTCGAGGAATGGAAAATCCACACTGCGACTATTCACGCAAATCAAAGACATTCTCGCGCGCCACAATTTCCTTCGTTGGCGTATGAATTGCAAAAAACTCGTTGGTTGATTCCTGGGCGAGATGTTGCAACCTCTGACGTGCCACTTCCAATCCGACAACGAAATCTCGCCAGATGGTAGAGCCATCTGGAAATTTCTCGAACAAGTCATATTCTCGATTCATAGGGGAACTGCTGATTTTGGCTATGCACAAAAAATACTTATCGTTCCAAAACGTAATAAGCTGATTTCCTCTCCTGCTTAGGTATTTTAGCGGATGCATTAGACAGAACAAATCTATAGTGTGACACTCATGCTCCGGGCAGTCTTGCTCGTGGACGACAATGCTCTGGTGCGAAAAGAGCTACGTTCTCTATTTGAAGCAGAAGCTGAATTTATAATCTGCGGCGAAGCAGAGGACGGTTCCGACGCTATTGAAAAAGCTGAAGAGCTGAAGCCACATTTAATTATATTGGACTTCGCAATGCCGCGAATGAACGGCTTGGACGCGGCGTCTCACATTTTTGAAAAGCTGCCGACGGTACTGATAATTCTGTTCACGCTCTTTGCGGAAGAAATGGAAGCCCGCGCTCGTGAAGCTGGCATTCACGCCATAGTTCACAAAGATAAAGCCGCAACCCAGCTCATTGCTACGGCTCATGCTCTTTTTGACGGGCAACCGCGATTTCCTCAGGGGCGATCGGCAAAGGCTTAAATAGCATCCGCACGCACAATCAATAGGTGTTAGAGTCAATTCGTCCATCTGCCCTCCTTCCTACCGGGAGCGTATGAAACACATGCCCAAAGTTATCAAACCCGGAACAGTCCAAAAAATTATCAGCTCTTCATTCCCGGAGGAATCCGAGAAAGTGCAGATCGCTGTTGAAGGCGCTGATATGTTGTATCGAGAGATTCGCATCGAGAACACATTGAAAGACGATAGTGGCAAAAAAGTGAAGCTCAAGTTGGGCGCGCACGTGGAAGTCACCGTTGAAGCCGGTGCAAAGGAAACGCTCCTCAAAGACACCCAATAGCCGCTATTACTGCCTATGTATTAACTCTAAGTTATCGGCAGCGGTAGTTTGCAGTGATCTCAGACCATGGATCGGGTTTGTGTCTGCCGGAGGATGCTATGCATAATTCGCAGCAGGATGTGGAAGTCACCAAGCCGCCTGTCGACGTAAGGCGCGAATCGATTCTCTGCACGGAAGAACTGAACCGTCGCCCGTCACGTCGCCCAGATTACGAGAAGGAAACACAGGCCCTAGCGGCCCTCATTCAGGCCCTCGCCGAGTCGCCGCAAACAATTCTCCAAAGGCTGGTGGACACGATCCTGGAGATGCTTCAATGCCAATCGTCCGGTATCAGCCTGCTGACTACACACGATGGAGGCAAGAGGTTCTATTGGCCCGCGATCGCGGGCCGGTGGAAACCGCACATCGGAGGCGGGACGCCGCGCGACTTCGGACCCTGCGGTGATGTGCTCGATCGCAACTCACCGCTATTATTCACGCACTTTGAGCGGCTTTATACATATTTTCAGCCAGTTACGCCCACGGTAGAGGAAGGCTTGCTGGTGCCTTTTTACGTCGGAGGGAAAGCGGTCGGCACAGTTTGGGCGATTGCCCACGACAAGCGCCGAAAATTCGACGCGGAAGATAGGCGGCAACTCGTCAGCTTGAGCCGATTTGCGTCCGCAGCCTATCGGGCAGTCGCCTCGTCGGACGATCTTCAAAACGCGAACCACAGACTAGAGGAGCGAGTGCTGGATCGCACGCGCGAACTTCGAGATCAAATCCGAGAAACGAGACGGGCCGAAGAACATCTTAGGACTTTGACAGGGCAGCTTCTGCAGTTACAGGACGAGGAGCGACGCAGGATAGCCCGCGAGTTGCACGACAGCGTGGGGCAGCTACTTGTTGCTATCAGCATGAACACTGCGAAGATTGACTCGGAGAAAGAAAACCTCACTCCAGAGGCGAAAAAATGCGTGGATGAAAATCTAGATCTTACGAACCAAATCGGGCAAGAAATTCGTACAATCTCTCACCTTCTACATCCGCCTTTGTTGGATGAAATCGGGCTTGGCTCCGCCATTAAATGGTACATCGAGGGTTTTGTTAAACGAAGTAAGATTCACGTTGATCTAGACATTCCGGCAGACTTCGATCGGCTATCAGCTGATCAGGAGATCGCTATTTTTCGCACCGTTCAGGAATGCCTTACAAACATTCACCGCCATTCTGGCAGTCAAACGGCTAAGATTCGCATTGTCCGGCAAGACCGCTTGGTACACCTCGAAATTAGAGATGAAGGAAAGGGAATACCTGCGGAAAAGCAGCTTGCAGTTGCTTCCGGCACAAGCGGCGTCGGTCTGAGCGGAATGCGCGAGCGACTAAGGCAGTTGGGCGGTAGTTTTGAAATTCGCTCAAATGGAAATGGAACGCTCGTTGCTGCCATGCTTCCAATCGCACAGGCGAAGGCAGCTACAGCCCAATAATAGTTGGCGTATCCTGTAGATCAGCCGATTGGGGGAGCTTCTTCTGCGAGAGATGGCGCGCCTCTCGAAGCTCGCGGACGTAAAAGCAATCCTGGGATCAGACCGCACCCGCTCATGACTAGGGGCTGACCACGATGAGCCATAAGCGACCCTCCTTCCCGAGGACGATTTGTAAGGAGATGCAGGAACAGTGTTCTCCCGAGTACCTGCGGATTGCTGCTTCCGCACCTGACGCTCAATCACAGCATTAATTCCTGGGGTCACCGCATTTCGTGCAGGATGGCATCCGCGCCAACATCTCGTGCCGTCGCTAGAATATCATGCAGACTAAGAAACAGGATTTTCGTAAACGGAGCGGCGATGCATATCTCCGGTGAGCTTCGTAGCCCTTCAGGCATAGGGCCGCAAACGGGCTACAAATCTGCCGAAGATTAATTCGAGGAGTTTGCTTACGAGATAATTACGGGCTTCAGAAGTGAACGCGCAGCAGCTTGCTACGAAGCTGGTAAGACGAAATTTCAGAAACGAATAGACGGACTTGGTATCTGAGAGTTGCGAAGTTTTCAGATCATATCGCGCACAGAAATAAATTCTCTCCCTTTCTCACCCAAGTGCGACAAAATCGTTGCCCAGCAGCGCCCTTTCTATGGCGTTGACTAGCGCTTCCCCAGCTTTCGTTTTCGCAACGTATGCTTGGACCCCAATCCTTCTAGCTTCCTCGACGAATTGCTGATCCGCATGGGAAGATAAGATTACAATCGCAGATTGAGGCACACTCGCCTTTATTTTGCGGGCCGCCTGGAATCCGTTCAAGAGCGGCATACTAATGTTCAAAACGACCACATCAGGTTTCAGTCTCTCGGCTTCGTCAATCGCCTTAGCGCCGTTATCCGCCTCCCCGCAGACCTCAAATCTCGGATGCTCTTCAATCGTGGACCGGACTATGTTTCTTATAGCCGAGTGGTCGTCTGCGATGAGGACGCGCACTCGTCGTTCAACATCTGACGCGCTCACCGCACCGGATGCAGCAGCCATGATTGTAAAGCTAGGCTATTGCCGAGGAGGGGTACATACGTCGAAGCAGGTATTTGGTCAACAGAACCGATTGAGCGGGGAACAACACAATTGGATCGGCCTACCGTTAATCGGCTCCATGGTTTCTTTCTGCGTTATCCCGTTCGCAATTGCGTTCGACCGCCGGACAATCTTGAGGGTAGACAGGAAAGTGCCTCGCAGATAGTGACCCTCTTGTCAAAACTCGCTCTGCTCGCGGGAATGCAATACGCTTCAAATAGACTTGCCAAGTTTTCGCGGATATTTGGCGCAGATGTGTCCGTCAAATTCTAGTTCGGCTATCTGCCGATCTTCAGGACACGAAGGACTCCAGTCACATCCAGTGCATCCGAAGCCCTTGTAGCGCGGCATAATCCGCCAGATCAGAAGACGTTTTTCCATCGCTGTGGCCTGAAATCAAAGTTCATTGCGTAACGTTTGTGTCGATGCCTTCTGTAACTTTTTTCCTGTCTTTTGCTCTAACCTTCATGGAATGCCCGATAGCACAGAGCCTGTTCGAGGACTATTCTAACCTTGCAACGCAATATTTCGGGGCTGTCGATATTCTGTCTGATCTTGTCGGGGCGCACCAGGACTTCTCGGATGCGAAGCGGCGCACAGATCAATTAAAAACGAAATGTCAGGTGGCGCGGTTAGCTCTAGAGAATCACCGCGCTGAACACAATTGCCGCGCTGTTTTCACCGCCGGAGCGGGATAACGAGGCCAAGGGCCGATCAGCTACTTGGCTCTAATGACCTGGCGTGGAGGACACACCAGCTACGTCGGAGCAGCATTGTTAATCGGCCACCCGCACCGAATAATCTTTAGCTAACCATCCGAGGTGTTTTGTGTATTCACGCGAGCTACGATTTCTTTAGTAGGAGTGTGAATTGCGTAAAACTCGTTAGGTGAAAGTTCGGACCAATAGGCAAGCATGGCTCGCGCATTTTCCAGCCCTTGAACAAACTCTCTCCATCTGTGAGAGCCGTCGGGCATTTTCTCAAAGAGGTCATATTCGCGGTTCATAACTGTTATGTTATAACACAGACGTCGAGAGATTTGTCCCTCTGGTTCGCCTACCAATTTAGTCGCTTTAGCTTCCCGGCCCATGCGGTAGGAGTCTGGGACGTAAAACGCGCGTTAATCGGTCGCGGTACGAGATTGAGATGTTTAGGACCTCTTTCCGTTTCGCGCAATCCGAAAGTAGGCGCATTTTAACACCGTATTTTTCCTCAATGAAAAGCGGGCACCTTTGCCGAGGACAATTTGTGAGGAGATGCAGGAAAAGTGTCTGCAAGGCTTCGTTCTGAGATACGGGGCGTTTCGGCCGCCATCCCCCGTGTCAGTGAGCAGCTAAAATGGCTTCCTCCTCGACCCGTTCTTCTCCCATGCCCGTCGCCTCTTTTAGCGCCTTCCTGAGCCGGTTTAATGTGCATCCCATAGGCCGAGGTGAGGAGCGTGGAGAGCGCATATTCGATTAAGAGGCGTTTTAAGCCACGCGGCAAAGATCAGGCTACCCCCGTACGCATAGCGGTTTTTGGCGGCACACATGTGCTGCAGAATCAATGGTTTGTAAGGCCGTTTTTCCTGATTAGGACCGCATCGAGGTGGTTTTGCGAAAAACGCCGGCGTCAACTGGCACAAACGGGGTCCCCGTCAACCGGGTTCTTTGTTTCCTGATCGGATTGGGGTTTCCTCCGCCACGCGGGAAGGATCATCCCGCTCGCGCCACCGCATTACTGCACGTTTTCAATTTTATGTCGGGATGCCATAAAGAGCTGCTGGCAATCAATCGAGACTCCCCTGTTCGATCACTACGTTTTCGCGCACGATCAGACGGTGCGCCGCCATCTCGCGCAACTTCGGCAGCACGCGGCTGACGTGCTCGTCGGTGTCCACGAAAGTGACCACCACGGGAAGGCTGCCACCGGCCTCCACAAGATGTGCAGTGCTCACGTTGCTGCGTCCCAAAAAACCGGCAACGGAATGAAGCACCACGGCCCCGGCCACGTTCTCCTCACGGAGATACCGCAGTATTTCAATGTGCAGCGGCTGATGGTGCCACGAATCGCCCGCGGTCAGGTACATCGTCACTTGCACAGCCATCGTGCCCGCCATTCTATAGCCATCGACTGAACGCCGCACCTGCCAGGACCGCGCCCAGACAAAACAGGTTGCTGAAGAGGATGTTCAAACTCGCCATCAACAACTGGCCCTGCTCCGCGAGAGCATACGTCTCGAATGCATAGCTCGAAAAAGTAGTGTAGGAGCCGCAGAAGCCCACGGCGATGAGCAAACGCCAGCGCGGGTCGGCCAAAACGCGCTCGCTGGTCCAGACCAGAAAAAATCCCAACACAAAGCTGCCCGTCAGATTGATCAAAAGCGTGCCGAAGGGAAGGCTGGAGGGAATGATGCGCGCGACGTAGCCGCTAAGAAAATAACGGGCGCTGGCCCCGACCGCCGCCCCTAGGGCTATCCACAAGTAAGCCACGACGGAGTTCTCCACGATTGGTAGGAGTTATCAGCCCGTCGGGCGCCTTACTAGCGAACTCCGATCGCCGAGCTAAAGTCTATCTCGAACGGAAAGGATGGGCAAGGATAGCTCCAGTACCGATGAGGCGAGTAATCAAGGAGAGCCATTCGGCTGCCAATGATCTGTTTGAGTGCGTTCAACGACATTGGGCCAGAGAGGCTTCCCGAGAACAGTTGCTTTATTGTCCCATTACCAGGACAGAAAATGTCCCCGGCACCGCACGCGCTCTTGGCCGCGGATTCTCAGGAGTAGGCGCAGGTGCGGGACCAACATCCGCCACGGGCAAATACACTCTCCCGGTCTTGTGATCGAGAGCCATTGTTCTGGCACTCGGCAGTGTTTTTACGTTTTCGACGAGCGAATATTTGTCGGCGCTGTCTTCGTGAAAGATGGAGAGCGCGCCCTCGCCGCCTCCGGTCGAGACGTAGATCAACCGCGATTTAGGATCAAATTCCAACGCATCCACGCCCATGCCAATCGGCTGTGTGGCCACGATCTTCCCGTTCGCCGCGTCCACCACGGCCAACAAGCCACTCCTGCAACCCACGAAAATTCGATTGTGCGCGCGATCCATATCCATGCTGCTGGGTTGTCCGCAGGGCGGCGCGAGATTCCAGGTTTCCAGCACCTTCAATCCTTGGGCATCGAGCTTGTGCATCTTGCCGACGTCCTGCATGTTTAAAAAAACATGTCCCGCCTCGTCTGAAGCGAGATGCTCCGTTCGGCCTGCCAGGCCCTCGATCGTTCCGACGATCTTGCCGGTGCTCGCGTCAATCGCCGTGATGCGTTTGTTGCCACGATCGGCACTGAAAACGCGCTTGGTCTTCGCGTCGTAAATAATTCCGTTCGGGTCGTCTCCCACCCGCTCTTTACCGCGTACAGTGAGCGTCTTGAGATCGAACATCGTCACTGAGCCGGGATCAGTGGCGCTGATGAAGCCGTGCCCGAACTCACGGGCAATTGCGACGCCGTGTACGTCTTTCTGCCCAGCAATTTTCCCGACAGTTGCGACCGAATCCAGATCGATCACTACCACTTCGGTGCCATGTGGGACGTACAATCGGCGGGCTTCGCTGTCCGCTGTAATGTAATCCCATCCCGAATCGCCCGGAATAGCAATGCGCTTAACGATGTGGTAAATGTTTGCTGCCCGCATACCGCATGCGAACGCTGCAGAGATGACGAGACAGGCGGCGGTCAGCTTAACAGTGTGTGCAGTTCTCATTAGTCTCGGTCGCCTTGTCTCATGAAAGCCCCCGAAGCACTTTGGTATCGATGAATTTGCGCACTTTGGCTTCTAAGAATCGTTGGTACTGTCGTTCGAGACCTTCCAAGACCTTGCACTTCATGCCCCGGATTCTAGCATGTGCCGCGCGCGTGCTAATTCAGCGGGTCTAAATATGTGGACGCGGCGTTATGAGCGGACGCTCTATCAGACTGCTCCACCCGGCGCCATACTTGCCGCTCTTCCGCAACACTAACCACCACAGGTGCCCGTTTGGTGGCCAAAATCCTTGCGCGCCGCAGCTAAAACTGCTCCAAGCTATCGTTTTCTTTCGAGCAGCGGCAGGTCCCGCAGGTCACGCCCATTCAGCCGGATCGAAGCCGTAATAGACGGCCTGGCCTTGCCGGTATAGCAGTTCCTTGAAAACGCTGTGGCCGCCGCCGTCGAGAGAGATAATTCGCCGTCGAGGGTCGCATCCTCCACCGCAGCAATTCGCCCAGCTCTTCACGAAGTGGCCCAAAGCTCCTCTAAGCGTTTCTGCGGCGGGAAACCAACCCACTTGCCATTCTCGATGTAAGCGAGCGCACGGAAACCATCATGATTCAACTCAAATAGCCAATCCGCATGCTCGAACGGCTGCCCACGCGGCGCGAGGACCATTGGACTAATTCGGGGAAGCGTTTTCATCTGGATAATTCAGGGAACCAAGCTGTTAGATGCGGGGAACTGTTGCAGATTTGGCCGGGCGCAAGCGAGGCTTAGGCGAATACAATACGAATATGCTAAAAACCGCGAATGGACGAAGGGCGAAAGCGGGTGCTCGCAATCCTCATGGCGATTCTGGTTGCGCCGCGCCTGAAGGATTGGGCTTGGGATGGTCGGTCGGGAGCGCCAGCGTGCGAAGGGTTTGTTATGAATGCATGCGAGTGGTGGAACGCATGATGAAGATCGACCTCTCGCGTGCAGTCAAGCCTACCGACAACGCGCATGTGGAATCATTCAACGGAATTGTACGAGCCGAGTGCAGTGCTTCGCGCGTTTTTGGCGAGATCAAGAAGATCGTCATACCGTCCCGTACACAAGGTCCAAGGTTTTATGCCCGGTGGAACCGCACACTCTTTTCATCTTATCTTGCGACCATAATCGATGGTTCAAGAGCTGGATGGTGCGCTACGGCCACCGATCTGGTGACGCAGCGCTTAAGCCAAACTGAAGCGTGATCCGCCACGCGGTCGCATAGGTTTGCCTCTCATAGGCGCATGCCGGTGAGGTTTAATCTGCTGCATGTGCAACGGGTGTATCATCGCCGGGGGAAACGAAATGAAGATCATATTAATCGCGCTCACTGTGCTGGCGATCTCGCCAATGATCAGAGCACAGAAAACGGACGATACGAAGCGTGATGTAGCCGCTGCAAGTAAAACTCACGATGCAGCACCGGAACCTCCTAAAACTCTCACGTCTCACGATCTTACAAAAGAGTTCGTAAGTCTCGCCGGAGAAGCGATCGATTCCGTAGATAATTTGATCGCCGCTGAGGACTTTACCCGCACTAACTTCGAGCGGGCACAGATGGATAACAGGATTTCAATCCAGAAGCTGCGGCGGGCAGTAAAGACACGGGGCCAGAAATATATTGCTGACGCTATAGAGGTTTACAGTCAGGACGAAGAGCTATACGTCGCCACTCGGAAATTCGTTGCGTTTGGGGGCACAGATGCCGCAGCAGACCTAAAGACATATAAACAAGACCTAGATAAGGATCGCATTCACGCCTCTTGTCTAATTATGGGCACGAACGTCGCCGTCGACTCGTGCTCACGTAAGCCACCTGCAGCAGTATACGGTAAATAATCTTGTTACTAATTTCGTGATAAAACAATTGATAACGTGAGTCGGTTTGCGGGCCGCTGGAGATGCAAAACTGCGTTTTTATCCGATCTGATTTTTCCAGTGACAGTCGGATGGAGGCCCAATGACGACGGTGGATGATGAACGACTTCGGAGGGACCGAATTTTATTGATTGAGTATCAGAAGGCTCAGGATTCGGCCGAGCACCACGATAAACTTTTATGGTCAGCAGTAGGTTTGATTGCCACCGGAATGGCTAGCGTGCTCTTCTTCGCCGCTAGTCACCCAGCAGTACACAGAGCAAGCAAGACACGATTAATCTTCCCGGGTATTGGAGTCGTGCTCAGTTGTCTGTTGAACTTTTTTGTAAAGAGCTTCGCAAAATTCCGAAACCAAAAGTACGAGCTTTGCAAAATTATCGAGCATGAATTGGGAATGAGCCAACACCGGGGCAGTCGCTCTGGAGGACAACAACTTCTAGTCTCCTGCGTGAGTTGTTTGTGCGGGGTGTCGTTCTTTCTGTGGCTCGCTTGGCTGGTCTGGTTGCTGTATACCCAGCACTCGCTGTGACTTTACCGGCCGTGCGTGTGTCCCCCTCTCCATCATCGGGTTGCTCTCCGCTCCGAATACGGCGTCAGCTCAGTGCAGTCGGATGCCTTCGATTGCTTCTCTTGCGCTACTTTGTCACAGTGTGCTCGAAATCCGGGGATAATTTGCCCTAAGAAGTCCTGAAATGTATCCGCAGCAACCCCAATTAAAGCTCCGTTCATCGAATCAAACGTCTCCAGCGCCTTGCTCTTCTGTAACTCTGTTCCACGGTTATGCTCAGAACTGCTCCGAGCTTTGCTCAGGCTGGGAAGGTGATCCCCGTTGTCCCGCCGGGGTTTCGAGCGTCTGCCCCTCAGTGATACAAGCAGCAATCCGCCACCAACAGCTACGCCCAATCGAGATTCGTCGGAGAGAAGGGCCCCCTCGCCCGGTTCGCAAACAACGGGCGTTGCGGGGACAATTTATTAGGAGATGTCGGACCATCTCGGCCAATGGTTCAAATTATCCGTGACTACGGAATGGCTGCGATTCGTGTGGGATAGAGAAGATGAACCGCGCACGAAACACAAATGGTGACGTAATTGTGACGTAACCCTGCGATGCTAGCCCGTCGCCAGTCCCGGCGATTTTGCCTGTCTTGAATGTGCGCTGTGATAGATACTCAGCACCCATCTCGGCTACCAATTGCCAATATTTCGCGTTCGCAATTGAACTAGAGAGAAATAGATGAAAGATGGGTGCCGAGGGCAGCGCCAGACAAACCCGAAGATGCAAGGTTCAATGCAGTCTCGCTGGAGTTGCTCTGGTCTCGAATTTCTTGCGTCGGCGGCCGAAGGAGCATTAGGATGCGCGAGGTAGGAGTCCAATTCTAGAGCAGGTGCGGCGAAGACCGCTAAGGAGGCGTCATGGCAAGTGTGAATGAGTTACTGGATGACTTTGTTCAGTTGTTCAACGCCAGTCGATTCGAGGAAGCCGAGCAAGACTTCGCGCCCGAGGGGTATAGCGAGGAGATCGGCACGGGCCGCCGCTTCACACCGAAGGAAGGGATTGCAAACGCTCGCGCCTGGAAGCAGGCTTTCCCCGACGCGCAAGGCACGATCACGCACAAGATGATCGACGGCAAGAACGGCGTCGCAGAGATCGTGTGGCGTGGAAGGAATAGCGGATCATTGATGGGACAGCCACCGACGGGCAAATCGGTCAACATTCGCGCCGTCCTGGTCATTGAAACCAACGGCAACGCGATCACACGGTCGTCTCACTACATTGATGTGGCAGGAATGATGGCCCAACTGGGCATCGCGCCTGGCGCAGCCGCCGGGGCGCGGTAGCCGACTTGTAAGGCGGGATTGGCGCTCTCCCTACTCTACTAAGGCCTGAGGCACTTTCAACCCTGTTGAATCTCTGAGTTGGGACACGAGTCGCGCGGAGTATGCAAAGCGCTTTGAGGTCAAGCTCGGTACAAGCTCGGTACATTTGAAAGAGGAAAGAACGGTAAATCTGGGTCGTAAGCGACAGAGAGAAACGTATAAATTCAGCAGTTTTTTACGTCTCATTGGAGTCTCATTGAAGTGACCGCGCCCGGAGTAAAATAGCTTGTAAGCGAGACCAAACAGGCTAGTTGGTTTTTGGCTCCCTCTCCTACGAATCGGAAGGTCAAAAGTTCGGCTCTCTCGACTAAAACTCATAATCCAGAGAAAACTGGATTCGGCGAGCGCCCGCTCCTTCGATTGGCTGTCCGAAGCTCGCGGCCGGGGCGAGATTCGATCCGAAGATCGGATTGATCTGTATAACATTGGGGTGGTTGAAAAGATTGAAGAACTCCGCGACCACATCGAGATGCGCGGTCTTCCCGAATGGAAAATACTTCAGCACTCGGAAATCAACGTTAGTAAGCCCCGGCGCTCGCAGCGAATCTCTATTGAAACCTAGCGGTCTTGAGGAAAGTGGGAATGCATCGCTGAGATTTGAGTCCACCCCTGTCAACGGGTTCACGGCGCGACCGCTGCCTGCCGTCACGATTGGAGCAAGCTCGATATGGCTGAAGACGCGCGTCGGCCAGTTCGGAGTCGCGGCGGTTTGCTTCGGGCTATCGTCGTCTTCCCCGATGGGCAGTTCCCAGAGTGCGCTGAACACCAGCAGATGACGCTGATCCTGGCGGGAAAGCGCGTGCTCGGCGGCAATGTCAAACGGATTCTGGGGTTGCTCGTCGAAATCCGAAGCATCGTCGAAGGTCCTTGATAAAGTGTAACTCGCCGAAAGCGTCAGGTCCTCTGACATCCGCCGTTCGAGCGTAAGCGAAAACCCGTGATACGAAGAACTGGCGGAGTCTTCGGTCTGGTAAATGTCATTAAACTGCGCGTTGCTGCGGCTGGGAGAAAAAACCTCTCTGCGGATCTGTTGTGGAGTGGGGGTGAGCACGCCGAGACTGGCGGCATTGGCGCTCGTCAAAACCACAGGCGGCAACAGATTGACATTGACCGTGCGGGACAAGTGAACGCCGCGCACAAAAAGATAATTCGCGCGGATCGCCACGTTGCGTGCCAACTCATATTCAGCGCCTGCACTGGCCTGTTGGCTGTAGGGAGTCGCCAACCGAGCATCCGCACGAAAGATTGATGGTGCAAGCCCCGCGACTGGGCCCGTCAGCGGCCCCCCGCCAGCCGCGGAAAAAAGATCTGCCGCAATGCTCCCATTGGCCACCTGCTCGTAGGCTTGCACGCCATTTTTTTCGATAGCGCGAGCGAGATCCGCCAGTACGTATCGATCGAAGAAAATTCCGTAGCCCGCCCGCACCACCCATTTTGCCGCCGGAGTCCACGCGAGACCAATCCGCGGGCTGAAATCGTGCGTAGCCTGGTCGAACCCGGACGGAAGATGCTCAAAATCATATCGCACGCCCACATCAATCGTCACCTTCGGCGTCACCGACCAGTGATCCTGTGCGAAGCCGCCGAAGCTGGTCACTGGAAAATTGACGTTCGGTCCCCCAAACGCTTGCCGGAACTGATTTGGGCGCCCCGCCACAAAATCGGCCAGCGTCGCAAAGAGATAGACGCCTCCGAATCCATCCGGAACCGTCGCGTTCAACGAGACACGATTCACTGTAACCCCGGTCTTCCAGACGTGCTTGCTCCGCGTGCGCGTGTAGGCATAGCTAACCTGAGTGTGATGTTCGTGGCGTTCGCTCACGCCGCCATATGGCCGGCCAAAATCCGCGACCCCCGCAATCTCAATTTCCGGGCCGGCAGTATCATTCGTGCGTAGCGTAGTGCGGGATGTCGCCGTCTGGAGTCGCAGATCTCCCACAGCCTGCGAGCCAAACACCGTTGTGAGCGCCCCGAAGATGGCAGTGTCGCTTGTGAAGCTGCTCCCGCGGGCGCTGGAGTCCATCAATCCACTCGTATTGAACGCATCTCCAGCTTCCTTGTTGTTTGTGAAAGCGTAGCGCAACATCAAAGATGTGTTTTTTGCAAGTTGGTGGTTGAGCTTGCCGGCGATCTCTGTCTCAGCACGCGCAATTGGAAAGAATCCGGTGGCGAGCTGCCGAGTCGCGAGCCGCGGATCTGCCCCGGTGGCCAGTAGCGTATTGATCGCGGACGCGGCGCCGGGATTGATATCTGATCCGGCTTGACCGCGATTACTCTCCTGTTCGACGGCCACATAGTAAAAGGTGCGATCCTTCACAATCGGCCCGCCAAGTGCTGCTCCCATCCGGTACCGCCGGAATGCCGGTTTGGCGGGTTCAGTCTCGAAGGGATCCCGCGCATTCAGTGCGCCGTCTTGCACAAAAATGAACGCGTCCCCGTGGATCGCATTCGCGCCCGACCGCGTAATCACATTGATAGAGCCGCCGGAGGCTCCGCCCGACTCTGCCGAGAGCCCGTTGTTCACCACCTGAAACTCTTGCACGATTTCGGGAGATAGCTCGATGCGGCTGGAGCCTATATAGTCGTCGTTGTTGTCCAGGCCATCGATTGAGATATTGTTGCTTCTCGAACGCAGGCCGCCGAAAGTGAAGCCGCTCCCGACCAGCAGGCTCCCTCCGCCGATAGGCGCCGCCGCGGGCGCACTCAGAACGCCGGGCGCCAGCAAAACGAAATCCAGGTAATTGCGGCTGCGCACCGGCAACTCCTCGATTCTCTCGCCGTCCACGCTGGAAACCACCGAAGTCTGGGACGCATCAATTCCTTCTGGCGGGGCAGTCACCGTCACCTCTGTCGAAGATGACGCGGGAGCCAGCACGATATTCAGGCGAACGCTTTCTCCCAGCGTCAGGTCGACGCTCGCGTGCCGGTAAGGCGCGAAACCGCTTTGCTCCACTGTAACTTCGTACGTTCCGACCGCCAGCTCAGCCGCATGGAACGAACCTCGCGCATCTGTGACGACTGTGCGCGTTTGCCCCGTGGCCGTGTTGCGAAGGATCACCATAACGCCGGCAATTGCACCGCCAGAGGTGTCGCTGGCGGCCCCATCAAGAGTCGCTCCCACTTTCGACGTCTGCGCGCTTACGGCAGCCGCATGGCACAGAGCCGCGCTAAGCACGAATAAAGCTATCGCAGCGATTCGTACATTGCTTTTCCCAATCATTTCGCATCTCCCTCGGTAAGCATCCCGCTACTCGCAGGAAACCAGCTTTCCTGGCTTCGCTTACCTCACCAACGTGCGACCGGAAACACCCGTCATGGCGACGGCCGCTTGTTTTATTCAATTACACGGAGAGATTTAAATGCGAAGCGCGATGAGGGGTGGTCTTGTAGGAACACGGATACTTGAGCAGAAGCACGCTGCGATAACAAGGGGAAATAGACCCATTAAAGCCAGAATCCAAACAATTCGGTTTGTGCCCATTCGGCGTCCGCTTAGCGAGATACAGATTATCTAAGCTTTGTCACGTAATCTTGCTTTATGTAAAAAGCTTTAAATGAGGCTCGGGGAACCAGTTAGTTTTCATGGCTACTCCAGACTCTGAAAATTCTCTGAAGTACGACCGTTGAAAGCGGGTTTGAGGGAGGCTACCTCTGTACTTCCTACGTTTGCGCCGATATTGTTTCTTTTAGATATTATTCAGGTAGCTTGGTTTGGCTGGGTTCAGAGGTAGTGAGTCGATTCGGATTGGAGGGGCGCATGAAGCGAATCTACTGTGTTTGCGCGGGGCTGATCCTTGTTGCTTGGTCGGCCGTTCGGACAGGTGCTCAACAATCATCGACGCCGCCGAAATCGAGCGAACGCTCCAGACCGCTCGTTTTGACCGAAACCATACCCCTCGAAGGTGTGAAGGGGCGGTTCGATCATTTTGCGTCTGGCGGAGGCCGACTGTTTATTTCCGCGCTGGGGAACAACTCTGTGGCGGTGATCAACACGGGCGGCCGAACCCTCGAACACATGATCACAAACGTCCCCGATCCCCAAGGTGAGGCGTACTCGCCAGAGGCCGATAAGATATTTTCGGCCAGCGGACAGGGCAAGGTTTACGTCTTCGACGGGAAAACCTATGACCTGATCACCACGGTGGATTTTCCCGGAGGCGCCGACAACCTGCGATATGATGCGGCCACCAAGCGCGTCTACGTGGGATGCGGCAACAACGAAAAGACCGGCGCAATCGCGATGATCGACGCGATGACCAACCAGAAGCTCGACGAGGAGTACAAACTCGGGGGCGAGCCGGAGTCGTTCCAACTGGAAAAAGATGGACCAAACATTTACGTTAACCTGCCGGACTCGAAGGAAATTGCAGTGATCAATCGCACCACCAAAGCGATCAAGAAATGGCCGTTGACGATCGAGGGCAACTTCCCGATGGCGCTCGATGAGGCCGATCACCGGTTGTTCGTGGGGACGCACCAACCACCCCGCATGGCTGTATTCGATACGACTTCAGGCCGCATGGTCGCCGCGCTGCCGAGTGTCCAAGATACGGACGACCTCTATTACGACGCCGCCTACAAGCGAATTTATATGCCTGGCGGAGAAGGCTTTATTTACGTGTTTCAGATGACCGACCCCGATCACTACACGCCGCTCGCCAAGATTTCCACCGTGATTGGCGCGAAAACGGCGGGGCATTTCAATGCGTTGGAACCTAGGGGACCGACGAGAATACCCGGCAAGGGCTTCGATCGCTTTTACCTCGCTGTTCCGGTGCATGGCAACGAGCCCGCCGAAATCAGGATTTATACTGCGCAGGAATAAGAATGTTGAAGGTCCGGCCATGAACAGTAGAAGTAAATTGAGTACACAACTTTTCGGACTGGCGCTGCTTCTAGGGTTCTTCTCCGCGTGCTGCTTTGCCCAGAACTTGGTGCAGGACCGAGCGCCTGCGCAGACGTCGCCAGCGGCGACTCGGCGCTACATGGGTTCGGCATCATGCCAGAACTGCCACGCGCAGATTTTCGAGCGTTGGAAAAAGACGCCCATGGCCAACGTGGTGCGGGATCCCCGGGAACATCCGGACGCGATTCTGCCGGACCTGACCAAACCCGACCCGCTCGTGAAGTTCAACAAGAACGATATCGCGCTGGTCTATGGAAGCATCTGGAAGCAGCGCTATTTCACGAAAATCGGCGACGACTATTTTCCGGAGCCGGCGCAGTGGGACATCACCGATCACGTTTGGCGTCCCTATTTCGTGGCCAATGGCACCGACTGGTGGGCGACGCTCTATCCTCCCGACAACATGAAGCGGCCGACGGGCCCGACGTGCGACGGATGCCATTCCGTGAATTACAACATTCAGACCAAGAGCGTCACGGAATGGAATGTAGGCTGTGAGCGCTGCCACGGAGCCGGCAGCGAGCACGTGGCGCGTCCCACGCGGGACAACATTCTGAATCCGGCGCGTATGGATTACGTGCATGCTAACGACACCTGTATCCAGTGCCACTCGCAGGGACGCCCGCCGAAGAATCCGATCGGAGGGAAATATTACGATTGGCCAGTGGGGTTCAGTGCGGGACTAAATTTGCAGGATTTCTGGACACTCGAAGAACACTCGTTCGGCGAGACGACGTTCACGCATTTTGCGGACGGAACAGCGCACAAGAATCGCATGCAGGGGAACGACTTCGTTCAAAGCGTGATGTACCGGCGCGGCGTAACGTGCTTCAGTTGCCATGACGTTCACGGGACAGGCAACAACGCGCAATTACGCGCGCCCATCGATCGAAACCAGCTCTGCCTCACGTGCCACGGGCCGGGTTTGCCGAACGGTCCGCGGACCACGACGCTGGAGGAGCATACGCATCACAAGGATGGGACGCCGGGCAGCCAGTGCGTCTCGTGCCATATGCCGAAAATTGAAACAACATTGCTGAACGTAAAAGCACGCGCGCACACGTTCGCGTTTATAACGCCCGCGATGACGGACAAATATAAAATTCCAAATGCCTGCACCTCATGCCACACAGATAAGACCACCGCGTGGGCTACGGATGCGCTGCGGCACTGGCCGGAGCGGTCGCCATGGCGGCTAGAGTGAATCGGACAGCGTTTTCAAAGAAAAAAGCGACCACATCGCAGACCGCGTTCTGGGGCTATTGTCGACGGTGCGTGCATCGATCCCCGCTTCGATGCGCTTGGAGTAACCGAGGATAGTACAAGGTGATCTTGAAACGGGAAAGAATGGCAACTCTGGGCCGTAAGCGACACCACTGGCTTAGTGGTCTGCCCTGTCATACCCCACAGGGACACGACTTATCGCTTCGTACGGCAAGTGTCACTGCCCCGAACGGACAATATACACTTGGAGGAGAATTTCTCAAAACCCATTACAGCACTCACCCGCCGAACCTGACAAAAGGCCGAAATGGCATGAAGTGCGGCGGTCCTGCCAATTGGATCATATCGCAGGCTGAGGATAATTGAGAATGGTTGCTGTATGCGATCTGTCAGCACGGTGACCGGTAGGTGAGTACCGGCGAGCTATTTAGGTCTCATTGGAGTCTCATTGAAGTGACTGCGCCCGGAGTAAAATAGCTTGCAAGCGACACCAAACAGGCTTGGATCGCAGAAATTTCAGGATGGTGCGCTCAGGTGATTTTCGATACAATTTCAGTACATTTGAAGCAGGAAAATGGTAAATCTGCGATGTAAGTGGCACCATTTCGTTAAAATCTGCGCGGCAAAGGAGATAATGGTGAGAGTAAAGCTTCCAGGTGTGTTGTTGGCTGTTTTTTTTATTGGCGCGGCCGTTCCGGTGTTTGCACATCACGGTTTCGGCGTGGAATTTGACATCAATAACTGCATGGATCTGAAGGGTACCCTCACAGGTATCACTTGGGAGAACCCACACGCTTATTTCGACATGGAAGCGAACGATGCCGACGGCAAAATGCAGTCGTGGCACATGGAAATGGTGACCCCCAATGCTCTGAAAAGGAGCGGCAGCACGAAAGAAGTTTTCCTCGACAATATCGGAAAGCCGGTTGCCGCGAGGGTCTGTCTTGCGAAGGGCGGTAAGGAGCACCGGGGGGCGGCGTCATACCTCGCATTAGCGGATGGCCAAATCCGTCTTGTTGGCCAGTCTGTTGAACATCGGCGGGACGAGGACAAACACTTCTAACCACGGCGGGAGCGAGTTCACCAAGCCAATCTGAAAAGGAGAAATCGCAATGACCGCCGTAACGCGAAACTCCCGTTACTTGCTGGGGAGTGGTGGAGTAGTGCTAGGAGCGTTCTTGTTCCTGATTTTTGGCTTCGGTTCGTCCGCACGAGGGCAAGGTGAACAGCAACCTGAACAGGCGCAGCCAGGACGAGGGGCGCGACAAGAAGGACCAGCAAAACCCATCCCTCCCGGCTTTTTTGACCCCGGGCTGAACAGGCATCTATTGCCGCCCGGCGGCGCGACGCCGCGCACGGCTGACGGGCATCCGGACCTCTCTGGGCGTTATTATCCGAATGGTGTTGGAAGAATGGTGGGTTCGTATACTCCGGCCGGGGTTGACCCAGATGCGTCGGGACTGTTCATTAAAGGGAATCCCCCGCAGGAGAACCCTGTCTTCAGACCTGAGACGAAAGACAAGTACCAGTTTCCGACCCCGTACGGGACTTGTGCGCCCGGTGGTACTCCCACCTCGATAACCACGCAAACCACTGAGCATGGCCCCATTGAGTTGGTGCAACGCCCCGGAGTTTTGTGGATTATGGCTGAATTTCCCCAGTCCATTAGGTGGATACCGACTGATGGGCGTCCCCATTCCAAAGACCCGGATGTCTCATTCGCCGGCGAATCGGTTGGGCGCTGGGAGGGAGATACTCTGGTTGTTGATACTGTCGCGATTGATACGAGGATGAGGAATATCTCGGTAGGATTACCGGGAGACGCTAACGCATGGACTCATAGCGAGAAAGAGCATGTCATCGAGCGCTTCAGCCGACCCTCGAAGAACTTCCTCATTTACCAGGTCACCGTGGAAGATCCTGTAGTTCTGGTCAAGCCCTTCGTTTCGGCGCCTCTGCGTTGGTCTCTGGCACAAGATCCCAATGACAACTGGACAGAATACCTCTGTACAGCTAACGAGGATTCAGACGCGTATCAGGGAATAGACCCCAAAGTGCGGGAAGACTATGAGAAAGGTAAACTGCCTGCACCTAACCGCCCACAATGAGAAAAGCCGGTGACGGTCCACCCTGCGCAAACGACGGCGGGACGGCCTAAGTTTTGATTCGCACTGCTTCGGGATCAGGGGTGTGAGGTTTAAATCCTCTCACCCCGACCCTTCTTTCCTCCAGAATGCCGCAACTTACGCCGCGACTCCCCGGGAACGGTTTTCGGTACATTTACGGTCGAAACGAAACTCAGATGTTGCCCGTAAGCGACGCCACCAAAACAGTTTAGTTTTTCGCTCAGAGGGTTCGTAGCCACACGCTAATCCACCCAATCGAAATTACTGCGGAACTTGTGGCGTTCGGGGATGTGCGAGTGCTTGAATGTACACGATTTCAATCTTCTGAATGAATGTACGGCTCGGAGGGCCGTGCGACAGCTCGGGTATAAACCGCTCGCCGAGCACGCCAATACACCGCCCCAACGGCGAGTTTGCTCCTCCACTCTGCCAGCTGAATGCCAATTTGCCGCTATTCTCAGCAACCTTTTGTTCCGTTTGTGCCGGTTGTCGGTGAAGTGTGGGCTGCAACGTCGCTAGCACACGAGGTTTATGGATTCGCCTTTCAATTCGACTCCCACACGCTTCCGCCAATCATCCGGTCGTCAGTCACTTACGTGCGCACTCACTAGCACAGTTTCTGTTACCGTCATATTTACCTCCAGGTGAACCTAAACAGGACTATTTGCTGGAAATCTGGTTAACTGTTTGTTTTCTATAACTCCGAGCATAGGCTCATATCACGGCAAATTTGTAATTGGGATCCGACAAATAATTTTTCGCAGCGCTGACGGTCACCGGTATGGCATCATTTTTTCCGATCTTGGCTAAGCGGGGAGCAGAAACATGAAAGCACTCAAAGTTAGCCTCGTGCTCATTGTGGTTATCCTGGTTGGCACGCTGGTCACGCTGCGCATAACGGGGCTCGAACCCGAATATCTTGACTTAAACCAGCTACGCGCCCATCACATGATCGCCCGCCCCGGCTTGTGGCTGAGAGGTGAAGTGGTCACTACACCTGTCACCGATTGGTCGTTCGTTGAAAAGGTGGAAGACCCGGGACGCAGCCTTAATACTGTACTGGTGGAGACGCGCACACCCTATTTCATACCGCACTCGGTGCGTACCATACCGACCGTCCGAAATGGCGAACTTTACATACGTTCGCACCAGGATCGAATGGACGTGCAGTTCCCAAATGACAAGTCGTGGACGTCCAACGTTGCGCGCGACCCCCGCGTACGTATAAAGATCGGTGACAAATTGTATGAAGCGACCATAGTCCTGGTCGCTGATCGCGCGCGAGCTATCGCGTTTTTAGGCAGAAACCCAGAAACTTTGCAGAAGGGCACTGACGGGCAAGAACATGTCGTTGGATATGATCACGTTTACCGCGTTTTCCAAAGGAACATCCCGGAATATGGCGGCGATCAGCCATCGCCGAGCTCGGCGGGCCTGGTTCCTGAGAATAAGTCTGCAGACTGAGTCTCGCCTGAAGCGGCGGTTGGCCAGTTGGGTGGCAATCCGCACATGGCTTTGAAGCGGAGTCTCTTCAGCGATCGCGTTGCGCGCCGGAGAGACGGCTTGTCAGCGCTCCCGTCGAACGCCGTCATTTGGGCCTCTCATCGTTCGATGCCCATCAGTTCCCAATAATATAAGGGCAGAGTGGTCTGCAGACGCTCGGGATGCGCATAGTGCGCAAACTCGGCAGGCACTTTGAACTCCTTAATGATCTGATCCAGACTCTTTCCCTGGCTCATCATCGTAGCGACAGCATCTCGCATGGCGAGAAAATACTGTTGGGCTTCTTGCAGGTCCTTCGCGCCGCGGCCGAGGTGGACAGGTCCGTGGCCGGGCACATAAGTATCGACCGGCAGCCGCCGATCCATAATATTGCCGAGAACCTTGATCCACATTTCGGGATCAGATCCTTCACCGGGAACCAGTGATCCGCCTCCTGCGTGCATATCTGTGTTCAGCAGGTCGCCCATCAGAAACACGCGTTTCTGCGGAATGTACAGTGTAACGTCTCCCGTACTGTGAGCGGGTCCTTCCATCGTCGCTTCGAACGTGAGACCGCCCAATCGCAATGTCATGCTCTTTTCAAAAACAACATCGGGAAGAATCAGGTCCTTACCTTTGTACACAGCATTTCGGGGATCATTCGAGTCCTCGAGCTGCTTGTAAATCGTGCCGCGCTCGCCGAGCATATCTCTCAACTGATTTTTACTGGCGATGTAAACCGGTTTGTCCTCTCGAAACCACCACGCCCCCGTAGAGTGATCGAGAGCCGCATGCGACGAGAACAAATACTTCACCTTCTTGTCCGTAAGCTTGCGGATGGCCGCCAGCGTTTGATCGGACTCGGTCATGAAATGGTCGAAGACCACGACTCCGTCCGGCGTGATGATGAACGTCGAATTGCTCGATCCTCCCGCCTCCACCATTGTGTAGACGTCATCGGCAATCTTCACCATATTCATTTTCGGCTGCTGAGCGGCCACCAATCCGGGGATAAGACTCAGCAAGAGAAGCAATCCCGAGTTGCACGCTATACGTTTCAAACTGATCCTCATATTCGCTCTCCAGATCACAGCCATTTGCAGTGCCCACCCCAAAAGCGATCGCCAGTCACCGCCAGGCGGAAAGGTAACATCCCTGGCGCACCGCTTCAATAAGCGGAGAACGGCCCGCCTAGAGATCAGTCAAATTTCTGGCACCCGTAGCAACAGCCTCCCACTTACGTGTCTCTGCTCGAGTGCAGAATGCGCCCGTGCCGCCTCCGCAAGTGGATACGTGCCAGCGATTCGAATCGACAGCTTGCCCCGGCCAACCCAATCTACAAATTGCTCCCGGTACCGCGGATATTCTTTGATCCACGGAAGAGCGTTGACGCGAGTCAAGAACAACGAACCCTTGTCCTGCAGGATCATCAAGTCAAACGGCGGCACGTATCCGCTCGATTGGCCGTAGATCACCAGATATCCGGCCGGCGCGAGACTATCGAGGCTCGCTTCGAAAGTGTCTTTTCCCACGGCGTCATAAACGACGGCGACACCTTTTCCGTCCGTCAGGCGCCGAGCTTCCTGAGAAATATCGGCGCGCGTGGAAATTATGGTTTCGTCGGCCCCGGCCTCACGGGCATATTGGGCCTTTTCTTCCGATGACGTGACGCCGATCACGCGTCCCCCTCGGAGCTTCACCATCTGGCACAGCAACAATCCGATTCCACCTGCTGCCGCTTGCACCAGGCAACAATCGCCGGCCTTTACCGGATAGGTGAAATGAGTGAACACGTAGGCTAGAAATCCCTGATTCAATCCCGCCGCAGCAATGTCGAAGCTAATGCCGTTCGGTATAGACATTAGCCGCGCCGCAGGCAGCACTAAACGCGTCGTATACGAAGGTCCCCAGAAGCTGACACGCTCTCCGATCTGGACGCCGGTAACCTCCGGACCCAACGCTTCCACGGTGCCCACGCCCTGGCTTCCTAAGATCGCGGGCAGGTCGGGTTCACCAGGTCTATTTCGCTGATAAAACCGATGCCCCACAAGTTGTCCCCGCCGCTTCTGTATGTCCTGAAAATTGACGCTGGCGATCTGTACGCGCACCCGCACCTCGCCGATGCCCGGGACAGGCGTAGGCACCTCTTCCAGTTGCATGACTTCGGGGCCGCCGTAGGCGTGAATGCGAATCGCGTGATCCATAAGTTGCCTTCCTCTCAGTGCGTCCACCGACAGCCAAACGCAACCATTACGATCCACTGCAGGAAGCGAAGCTACTATGACGCCGGCTCACTTACCAAAGGCCGTATATGAGGAGGTGAACCCGTGGAGAGCGCAGATGCGCTCAGAAAACAACTGGGCCTGTCAATCTGCAAGCTGCAAGCTCCAGCCTGAAAGACATTCCCGATTCTTTCAGTTGTTTCCCGCGTGCCTTTGTACCATCCTCTATCTCCTGAGATGGAATCCGTGAATCTGGAATCGAAACGGAAGGGTCCGCACCATGTTTATATCGGTAACGCGTTTGCGAGTCCGGTCTTTCGCCTACTTGCCGCAATTTCTGTGGCATAGCATCAAATCCGCACGTCAGGCGGAACGCGCGCGAGGTTTTCTCGGCGGCAGGCTGCTGATCAATCCAAAGAGTGTTTATTGGACGTTGACCGCCTGGGATGGAGAAGCCACGATGAACGATTTCCGAACGACGGCCGCGCATCGTACGGCGATGCCCAAACTGCTAAGCTTCTGCGATGAGGCGTCTGTCGTGCACTGGAATCAGGAAACTCCGGAACTTCCCTCGTGGGAAGAATCGCACCGCCGCATGGTGAAGGAGGGAAGATTATCGAAGGTTAATCATCCTTCCGCGCGTCAATTGGCCAATCAATTTCCATCACCCCAGCAAAGCCGCCTGGAAAAAATATTAAAAGCGAAGCGAGCAAGGCCAACCCCAGCTCCAGGCGTTGCAAATTAGCTCCACGGTTGTCCGTGCCGGCACACCGCGAGCATTGCCGAGTGCGCCGCGACCAGGAATTCGCTCAAATCGCCTTGACACCTGTACGGCGCCAGATTATAAAAGATGGCTTGGTGTATTTATTTCATTTCAATTTTTCCGAGGTCACGCAGTCATATCAAAATGGCGGATAACGAAGAACCGAAACCCGGGGAGAGTGTTGCAGTACCTGTGAAACCCGTCGGCGCGGCAGCGCCGCCGGCCAAGCCACCCATTGCGTCACCGGTTAAGCCCGCAGGAGCAGCGACTCCTCCGGCCAAGCCGCCCGCGCCACCTCCCGCGAAACCCGCAGCTAAGACTGCAGCGGACAAGGCGAACGTTCCCACGCCAGACCGCATGCGGCGCCAGGTGATTTGGGCGGGAGTTTTCGGCTACCTGGGCATCAATCTGCTGATGTTCCTGCGTTTTTTCTTTCCGAGAGCGCTTTACGAGCCGAACACCGTCTTTTCGATTGGGTTTCCAGCTGATTTCGGTTTGGGCATCGACCAGAGATTTTTGATGACCAATCGCGTCTGGGTCGTTCGCGAGCCGGACCGCATCTTCGTCATCTTCGCGCGTTGCACGCATCTCGGCTGCACGCCGGAGTGGAAGCCCAGCGAAAATAAGTTCAAGTGCCCCTGTCATGGCAGCGGTTACGACGCCGAGGGGGTGAATTTCGAGGGGCCTGCGCCCCGCCCCATGGATCGCGCGCACATCGCGCTCGACGCCACGGGCAAGATTATTGTCGATACGAGCCGTCTTTACGTGGACGATCCACAGGCCGGCGTGAATCATTTCAATGACCCGAACGCCTTTTTGAGCGTCTGACGGCGCGAGGCGATCGCCGCGGTACCCGCGCAATACACCTTCAGCGGGAAGTCTCAGGGGGAAGAGCATGGCCGAAGAAAACGGGGGCAACGGTAAACGCACGGGACTGGTCGACCGCGTCCGTGAAGATGCCGAAGACATCAAGAAACTCGTCAGGGAAAAGGGCAAGGAAGAGATCGATTCTCTGAAGGAGCCCGAGAAGACCCAGCTTTACCGCTCCATTTTCCGCGTAAAGCATGATGAGACGCCGCGCAGCCGCTCGCTGGGCGTCCTGAGCAATGTCTTCCTGCATTTGCATCCCGCCAAGGTCAACCGGGACGCCGTGAAATACAATTACACGTGGGGCATGGGTGGCATCACCTTTTATTTGTTCATCGTGCTCACGTTTACGGGCGTCCTGTTGATGTTTTATTACCACCCCACGAAAGTGCAGGCGTTCCGCGACATTCTGTATCTTGAAAATGACGTGCCGTTCGGCAAGCTTCTGCGCAATATGCACCGCTGGGCCGCGCACTTGATGATCATTGCGGTGTGGCTGCATATGTTCCGCGTTTTCCTGACGGGCTCCTACAAACGCCCGCGCGAATTCAACTGGTGCGTCGGCGTGCTGCTGATGGTCTTGACGATGCTGCTGTCGTTTACAGGGTACCTGCTTCCCGATGACCAACTGGGTTTCTGGGCGGTGACGGTGGGAACGAACATGGCGCGCGCGACGCCCGGACTTGGCAATGAGGGTCCGTTCGGTTCGCTACTAGGCATGACGCCGTACAACGACGTGCGTTTTGCACTGTTGGGCGGCTCCATCGTGGACGCTAACGCGCTTTTGCGAGCCTACATCTGGCACTGCATTGCCATTCCATTGATCGCTTCGGTTTTCATGGGCGTGCATTTCTGGCGCGTACGCAAAGACGGCGGCATTTCGGGACCAGCGCCCGTCATGCTGGAATCGGATATTAAAGAAGAAAAGGGCCCGCGGCCGGTAATTATGAGACCGAGCGGCATGGCATGAGGACGAGGAAAGCAAAACCCAAGTCCGCAAAGCGAGGCGGAATCTTATGCTAGGGAACTGGCATCAACTCTGGGAAATCGCATCATCGCCGGATAACGTGCCGATCGTCGGCTTGTTGTTCCTGATTCCGTTTTACATCTGGTATTCGTTCCGCCAGGCACTGGCGAACGACCGGTTGATCGAGAAGCTCGAGGCCGATCCGGCCGCGGCCAAGACCGCGTACCGCAAGACGCAGCCGTGGAACCCCAAGTGGGAACGCGAAGTTCACACGTGGCCTTACCTGATGCGCGTCGAGTTTGTCGCGGCCATTCTGGTTACGGTGCTGCTGATGGTCTGGTCCCTGACGCTGAACGCTCCGCTGGAAGAGCCGTCGAATCCGAACGTCACCATGAATCCGGCGAAGGCGCCCTGGTATTTCCTGGGCCTGCAGGAAATGCTCGTCTATTTTGATCCGTGGATGGCGGGTGTGGTGATGCCCACGCTGATCATCGTGGGATTGATGGCGGTTCCCTACATCGACGCCAATCCTCTAGGTAACGGGTATTACACTTACCGGCAGCGCAAGTTTGCCATTTGGACGTTTTGTGCGGGTTTCCTAGGTTTGTGGGTGGCCATGATTGTGATTGGCACATTCATAAGAGGCCCTGGGTGGATGTGGTTCTGGCCCACGGCCACGTGGGACGCCGAACGCGTGGAGTTCGCGGTCAACAGAAACGTCGACCAGATTTTTGGCATCAATGGCGCGTGGCTGCGCCATATGATGCCGGCGGCGAACCAGGATTACGCACCGATTCTGGCCCGCACGATTTTCGGCATTTTTCCAATCGCACTCTACTTTATCGTGGCCGCATATGCCGCTTACCGGGCCATGAATGCCACCGAGTTTGCGCGCAGGATTTTCCGCAGGATGACGCTGCTGCAGATTATCACCACCGATCTTTTCCTGGTGCTGATGCTGGCTTTGCCCGTCAAAATCCTGCTGCGCCTGGTTTTTCGTGTGAAATATATCTGGGTAACGCCTTGGTTCAGCATTTGAGGTTTGAGAATCCCATGAGGCAACGTTGGAAGGCGCTATTCACGCTTAAGGAGGACCGGGGTGCCTGAGATCCCGCCGCAAGACGATCCGGTAGTCAGCAGGCCGATGAGCGTGCTGATCTTGATCTCGGTTTTTCTGTTGCTGCTGACCGTGTCGTGGTCTTTATACGCGGAATTTTTTGGATTACGTCCCTGGCGGGAGTATCAATCCCGTTTCCGCGATCTTTATTCGACCTACCTGCGCAAGCAGATTAACCAGCGCAAAAACCAGGAGCAGGCCTTCTACGCGACGCCTGACTATAAAAAGCTGAAGGCCACGGTAGATGCCGCGGCGGCGGCGGCGCTCCCGATGGACCATCAAATCCAGGCGCAAATCGATTTACTGGACCGCCAGCGCGCCGCCATGACGGGCACGTTTCAGATTGCGCGCGGCCAGGTTGGCGCGCTTACTTACCAGTTGGAACAAATCCCCGAGAGCGACAAGAACGGCAGGGCATCAAAGCTCAAAGAGCTTAATGAGGCCAAAGCGGTCACCTATAAGGTGGATTGGCCCAATCCTGACGGCACCGTGGCGCCGAAAACTTTCAATTACGATCTGCTTAACTCCACCTTCACCTCATTGATGGCGCAGAAAGCGGCGCTGGTGGCGCAGCGTGGGGTGGTGGACAAGCCGGCCAAGGATGCGCAATCGGCTCTTGACGAATACGTTAAAGAAAACCTCCCGGGCCTCGGCTCCGCCGATCTTGCCGGATTGCAAAATGCTGTAACCGACATGGACGCAAAACTGCGCCAGATCAACGTGAACCCTCCGGGCACGCAGATCAACTACGTGGGCGGCGTGGGGTTGGTGGATCGCTGCCAATCCTGCCACGTCGGTACGGACCCTTTGGTTGTGCCGGTAGTGATGACGCTGACCAAGGCGGACCTTGGCGTTGCCAAGAGTTCAGACGCGCCGTTCACGAGCCATCCCGATCCCGATCTGCTTAAGTTCCATCCCATTGAGAAGTTCGGCTGTTCGCCGTGCCATGGCGGCAATGGGCGCGCCCTTGATTCTGTCCAGACGGCACACGGGCGCTACGAGCACTGGCTGTGGCCTCTGTACTATCCGGAGAATGCCGACGCTGGCTGCCAGCAGTGCCACGCGTCCGACATGATTACCGAGCACGCCCCGGTGCTCAACGATGCGAAGCAGACGTACCGCGAGAAGGGCTGCATCGGTTGCCACAAATTTCAGGGATTCGACAATCAAGATGAGTTGCTGGTTTCCGACCGGCAACAGATCCTGCAAATGGAGAGTGACCGCAAGGCGGATCAGCTCGATATTCCGCGCCTGAACAAACAGGGTGACCAGGCCCCTAACAACGACGTGGCCAACGGCTTTTATCAGCAAGCCAACAACCTCACCGTTACCGTCAGCAGCATGGACGCGCAAATCGAACAACTCGATCAGCGCAGCCACAGCCTGTTGCAGGAGATTAAGAAAGTCGGCCCGGATCTCAAAGAAGTTCGCATGAAGATCCACAAGGAGTGGATCCCATACTGGCTGCAGCATACGCACGAATTCCGTCCGACGACCAAGATGCCGCAATTCCGCTTGCAGCCGAATGAAGTGCAGGCCATCGCCGCATTTATCTGGCAATCCGCTCTGCCTGGGCCGCCGCTTGAAAAACAGCCGATGGGCGATGCGGGTCACGGCAAGGTCCTATTGGAATCGCGGGGCTGCCTGGCCTGCCATTCGGTGGGCGAGGGTCCCAACATGCTGGGAGGAACCTTCGCGGCAAATCTTAGCCGGGTTGGTGAGAAGGATAATTACGATTACCTCGTGCGCTGGGTGCACAACCCTCGCGAGCGAACCCGTCCTTACAGTCCATTCGAGAAGCGCGACTTAGGGCCTGAGGATTACGCCAAGCATAATTTGCCTTTTGTGTTCGACCTCGATCACTCCCGCTCTCCCAACGACGGGCACGAACTCATCGTGCAGCAGCCCACAGTCATGCCGAATCTGCGTCTGAGCATTCAGGATGCCCGGGACGTCGCCAGTTATCTGATCACACTGAAGCATCCTGACGCGCAATACGCTCCCGCCGATTACATGGACGATCCGAAACTCGTCGCGCAAGGGAAGAAGCTCGTGCAGTTCTACGGCTGCGCAGGTTGCCATGAGATTGCCACCCTCGAGGATGAGGGGCGCATCGGTACCGAACTTACGAATGAGGGCAGCAAGCCCATCGAGCGTCTTGATTTTGCGCTCTATACCGAGGACGCCAAGCGCGGAGTTCTGCCCAGCGGTCAGAAATCGCCGCGTGGATCGTGGTACGACCTGAAAGGGTTCTTCGAAAATAAGCTTACCAACCCGGCCGTTTTCGATAATGGCAAGTACAAACCCGACCCGCTCGACCGGCTTGCGCATGCCGAAGCCCAATATCAATACCCAAGAGATCAATGGGCTGGTCACGATGCTGCTTGGCAGCACGGATCCTTCGCTGCCACCCGATTACATGTACAAGCCGAACGATCAGCGTGCCTCGGTTCAAAGGGGCTGGTGGATCGTCACGAAATACAACTGCATGGGTTGCCACCAAATCGACATCGGCCAGCGCTCGGTGCTGATGGGGCTACCGATGTACCAAGGGCAGGATAAATCGAACCTGCCTCCGCGCCTGACGCAGGAGGGTGCGCGGGTCGATCCCGATTGGCTGAAGCGTTTTCTCGCCAATCCCGCGCTTAGCACGACGGATACGGACCGCGATGGCGTGCGGAGCTTATCTGCAGGTGCGTATGCCGACATTCTATTTCTCTGACGATGAGATTCGGTCGCTGGTGCTTTTCTTTGGGGCCATGTCGCACCAGGCCGAGCCTTTCATACCCCAGAAGCTCGAGCCGCTTACCGCGGCCGAGACCGTGATGGCGCGAAATCTGTTTACCAGTACCGCGGCGCCATGCCTTAAGTGCCATGCCACGGGGGATCCGGCGCATGACAAGACGGCTATTGCTCCCAATTTCCTGCTCGCAGGGCAGCGCCTGCGGCCGGCATGGACGGAGCGCTGGATCACTAATCCGCAGTTAATCGATCCGGGAACCGCGATGCCTTCCGGGTTGTTCCACCGCGAAGATGATCGCTGGGTCTTCTCCGGACCATTGCCGGCGAGCTTCCAGGGCTATACCGGGGACCATGCCGATCTGCTGGTGCGCTATATGTTGCAATTAAGTCCGGAGGAGCAGCGCAATTTGCTTGCTCACGCGCCGCCCTCGACCGCCGGAACATCGAACACGGGAGCGAAGTAACCCGTGCGCCGGCCCAGCCAATTTGCAGGCCCATGCGATTTTTCGCATGGCCTTGCCGGTCTGGACGACGTGCGCAGTTTGTCCCTTGCGGGCGCGTTCGGTTCTCATACCAGGAAATCGATTGTTCATTCGACAGGAGGACGTATCAGCTCATGAAAGGTAAATCCGTACTATTCGTCGCCGCCGCTCTCGTTCTGGCGATTGCGATGATCAGCTGTGGAAAGAAAGAAGAGAACAATGAAACGCCGGCAGCCAATGCCCCCGCGGCCACGGGAGGCGGAAAGACGGTTGACGCAGCAACCGCCGGCACGATCACCGGAACCATCAAGCTCGATGGTGCACCTCCGAAAATGAAGGTAATTAATATGGCGGCCGAGCCATCTTGTGCCAAACAACACACCGAACCGGCGATGACGGAAGACGTCGAGACCGGGGACGGCGGGTCACTCGAGAATGTGATCGTATATTTGAAGGGTGATTTCAGCCAATATTCGTTCCCGCCGGCCACGACACCGACCACCATCGATCAGAAGGGCTGCCAGTATCATCCTCACGTTCTGGCCCTGATGACCAGCGCGCCCCTGCAGGTCATCAATTCCGATCCGACGACGCACAACATCCACCCGGTTCCCAAGAACAACAGGGAATGGAACGAATCGCAGCCGCCCGGAGCCGCCCCTATTAATCAGAGTTTCGCTCGCGAGGAGGTTGCCATTCCCGTGAAGTGCAACGTCCATCCGTGGATGAAAGCCTACATTGGGGTTCTCGGCACACCATATTTCCAGGTGACCGGAAAAGACGGCTCGTTTGAAATCAAGAACGTGCCACCGGGCACCTATATGGTAAGCGCCTGGCACGAACTCTATGGTTCGAACGACCAGAGCGTGACTGTGGGACCGAAGGAATCAAAAGCGGTTACCTTCACTTTCAAGGCGAATGCCCCGGCGGACTAGCTTTTTTCTGCACAAACCTGTCCGAACTTGCCTGTATAGTCATCAAAGGATGGTGGGCTGCCGCCTGACGGCTGCAGCCCTACCGTCCCGGGTCGCCTTATGAATACACCTCCGACAACATTGCGTCCCAACAGTAGCGTGCATCGCTTTGCGGTGTTCACGGCATGCTGCACGTTTTTGCTGCTGATTGCCGGAGCGCTCGTCACTTCCAATGACGCCGGTCTGTCGGTGCCTGACTGGCCCCTCTCTTACGGCTCGCTCGCGCCTCCCATGGTTGGCGGCATCTTTTACGAGCATGGTCACAGGGTGATTGCTGCCTTCGTGGGGACGCTTAGTATCGTGCTGGCGGTTTGGCTCTGGCGCGTGGAAGCACGCAGTTGGGTGCGCTGGCTGGGTGTCGCGGCGCTCGGGGCCGTGGTCGCTCAAGGGATTCTGGGCGGCATCACCGTTCTGTTCTTTTTGCCGGCACCGATTTCGGCGGCGCATGCCACTCTTGCGCAGTTGTTCTTTTGCACCGTTGCCAGCATTGCTCTGTTTACCAGCGCCTGGTGGGAACGGCAGCGTCCCGTGGATGTCGACCGGGGAGAACCTCGCATCCATACCGTCGCGGCTGCAACCGCGGCTGCGATCATGGTGCAATTGATCTTGGGGGCCGCCTTCCGCCATAAAGGTTTTGGCATTATCCCGCATCTCGTCGGGGCAGTGGTCGTGACCGGGATGATTTTTTGGCTTGCGGGCCTGTTGCGCCGGCGGTTTGGCAGTATTCCCGTGCTGCGAAATTCCGCGCGCGCGTTGCACGCGCTCATCGGCGTGCAATTGCTACTGGGTGGCGCGGCGTGGTGGTCGCGGATATATGCCGCGCAATTTCCTCAGCCCATTCCCGTGATGGTTACATTCACTGTCTTACATACCGTTTCCGGTGCGCTGGTGCTGGCCACAACTGTGCTCGTGACGCTGGTGTGCTATCGCCTGGTAGCGTCACCTGGAGCACTCGCGGTGCGCTCCAACGCGCTAACGGAATCATCGCAGCCGCAACAGGCGGCCCTGTGAAGGCGAGAACGCGACGATCCTTGAAAGCCTCGCGAATTCATCGCTTTTCGATTGGGCGGTTGTGGGTTCGTCATTCGGGAGTACATCAATGAGCAGCACTCGCGCCGCGACAACCAGCAACTCCCTGACGCGCCCGATGGCATACGTGGCGCTTACCAAGCCCGACGTCTCTTTTCTCGTGGTCATGACTACGCTTGCCGGTTACGCCCTCGGCACTGTCGGACCTCTCGACTGGCAGCGCATGGCGCACACGGTACTCGGAACAACGTTCGTCGCAGCCGGCACTTCCGCCCTGAATCATTATCTTGAGCGCGATTCCGATGCGCGTATGCGCCGCACGGCAGCACGGCCACTGCCTAGCGGCGTGCTGGCCCCGGCGGAAGCCGTCTGGTTCGGCGTGGCCCTGGTCACCGTCGGTATTATTGATCTGCTGCTCGCCACCAATGCGTTTGCCGCGCTGCTGGCAATAACCACGTCGCTCTTGTACCTCGGCATGTATACGCCGCTTAAGATGCGCACCACGTGGGCCACCCTGCTTGGAGCATTCCCGGGCGCGATGCCACCATTGATCGGCTGGGCGGCCGCTCGCGGATCGCTCGGCGCCGGGGGATGGGTCCTTTTCGCGATCTTGTTTCTTTGGCAAGTTCCGCACTTCCATGCCATTGCGTGGATGTACCGTGAGGATTACGGCCGCGCCGGCATACGCATGCTGCCTGTGGTGGATCGCGACGGCCACTCGACTTTTGCGCAAATCTTATTCTGCGCTGCGGCGCTCATTCCGGTAAGTCTGCTGGCATCGGTCACCGGATTGGCTGGCGTCCGATTTTATTTTTCAGCTTTGGTGGTCGGCCTGCTCCTGCTCGAGGTTTGCGTGTGGGCGTCGGCGTCTAAAACGAATGTGCGCGCGAAGTGGCTGATGCATGCCACGGTTTTGCATCTGCCGCTTTTGCTGGGATTAATGATCTTTGACAAATTTACGAGATAGACGATAAACAGAGATCTGGAGGGCAGCGAACCGAGCAATGTCGACTCAAAATCGCATTATTGGCACGGTGATTGTCTGCATTACAGTGATTGCGCTGGCGATTGCCGGTCTGGCATCGGATTTCGCGACGCGCCTTCTGTCCAGCGTGGATGGGCTGCTGCTGTTGATGATTTGCCTGCTGACGGGAGGCATTTTCTCGCTGATGCTGTTCGTTTTGGCCAAAGAAGCTGGTTGGCTCGGGAAGCGACGAACTTTGGCGCCCGTTAACAGCTCGCCCCGTCCCGCCGATCAGCCGATGCAGCCCAATCAGGCGACTCATCCCGTGGCCCAAGCGCCTGCGCGTCCGCAACCTGCGGCCGCCAAGTCCGCCATCAAAGCTGGAGAAGGGAAGTAGGCGGCCTCCCGCTTTATCTCGTTTGATTTCTTCTCCCACTCTAAACGCCCTATTGAATGGATCGAGTGCCGTGTTTCTAGGCGGAGGATACACTATGGTGCGTCGCGGGCGGATCACAGCCCATAAAACGTGCATGCTGCTGGCCTTCGCCTGCTCGTCTATTTTTTTGGCATCCTATGTTTGGTATCACCTGCATGTCGGGGTGATTCATTTCCAGGGTCAGGGGTGGATCCGGCCGGTTTATTTTGTTCTCCTCACCAGCCACACGATACTCGCGATCGCGATTTTGCCTCTGGCGATCATTACGCTCTCACGTGCGCTGGCGCGCAGATTTGACCGGCACCGCCGTATCGCGCGCTGGACGCTGCCCATCTGGATTTATGTGTCGGTAACCGGCGTCATTGTTTACCTGCTGCTGTATCATCTCTATGCTCCTCCAGGCATGGGATGAACGCCGCGTCCGCATGAACTCGCGAACCCCTTCGCCAGAAAATTCGGCAGCGCAGCCCGCAAAGCCAGGCATGAAGCAACGCTGGCTCGTGATTATCCTGGCGCTCACCTTTTTGTTTGTCCTGATGCCCTTTCTGTTCTGGGAAGCTACCTGGTTCGGTCGCCCGCTGAACGACGCACAACTGCAGCAAGCTCTGGCAAATCGCGAGCAGCCACGGCAAATACAGCACGCGCTTTCGCAAATTGCCGATCGTATACTTTCTCCCAATCAGGCCACGCGCGATTCTGCGCGGCCCTTTTACCCCGCGGTCGCGCGCCTCGCCCAGACAGGCGGCGATGAAATCCGGTTAACTGCGGCATGGGTCATGGGGCAGGACAACTCGGTGCCCGAATTTCACATGGAGTTACTGCAATTGTTAGCCGATCCAAATCCGATGGTTCGGCGTAACGCGGCCCTTTCGCTGGTCCGCTTTGGCGATCTCTCTGGACGCGATGAGATTCGCAAGATCTTGCTGCCCTATGCGATGACGGCACCACGCGGCGGCAAATTAGTGGAAAGATTGAAGCCCGGAGATACTATTAATCCCGGTACCCTACTCGGGCGCATTGATTCGGACCGCCAACGATTTGAGCTGCGCTCGCAAGTACCTGGAATCATCGACCGCTGGCTCGTGCCCGATGCTGCCACGGTTGTGCCCCAGCAGCCGGTATTGAGTGTCAACCCGAGCACGTCTGAGGTTTGGGAGGCGCTACGCGCTCTTTATCTCATCGGCGATAAGCAGGATCTGCTTCTGGTCAAGCGATTCGCCCAACCTGAAGGCGGCATGCCGACTGACATCCGTCAGCAGGCCGCAATCACCGCTCGCGCCATCGAAGCCCGGTAGGCTGAACTCGCGTTCGCTGGAGCTGTGGACCGGCTGTATGAGTCGAAAGCTTTAGGGTCCGAACAGAGCTTCGGCTTGGCACAACGCAAGTGGCCAGTGACATCGACTTTCAACTTAGGAACAAACGGTTCTTGGGGGTATGCGTGACTTAGAGGGCAGCGAAGTGCGGAACAGCCCGTACTAGTAGGGAAGCGTGCCGTTTTCGGATTCCCATTCCGCCGTAGGCCGCATATCAATTGCATCCCACGGGCAGCCTTCGAGGAAGGCGCCGTCGGGGCCCTTACTCGTGCAAAGCTTGCATCCGATGCACAGCAAGGGGTCCACGATAATCCGCCCGAAAGGCGCATGGTCCGGATCGGGACTCCAATACATACAGTCTTCCACCGGGCAGTATTCGACGCAGGCTGGCGATCCCGAGCATCCGGTACAATTTTCGTTAATTACAGCAAGAATATGGGGCTTGCGCTTGCGCTTGTTGGACGTGCCGTCCGACGTCGGCTCGTACTTCACTACCTCGCCAGCAACGTACTCCTCAATGGTAGGACTTGTGTATGCCACTCTGCGCCCTTGGTGAAGATCTGTCGAACGACCATTTTCGCCGACACACGCAAAGAAGTCAATCGCGCAACAGGGCTGAACCACCAAATCGCGCGAGATGATTTGCTGCATCGGTTCGCAGCCATTATATGCTCATCAACATTCTTCGACAACCGCCACTCCGATCCGCTCTATTTGCAACGCGGACGCTGGGCGGGCATCTAATGTGGTGCAACACAAGCTTCGAACTGCCACTCTGATTCGCTCTATTTGCAACGCAGGCGCCAGGCGGGCATCTAACGTGGTGCAACACAAGTACACGGATCGCATCGGCAGTTGCGTATATTTCTGATACAATAACAAGCGAAGTTCCCCGCGCTTCGCCGCCGGGACTGACTCGACATTCGGGAGAAATGTGAATATGCTGCAACTGACTGATACTGCGACACATAAGGTCAAGGAAATTATGACCCAACAAAATCCCGCTCCATCGGCGCTGCGAGTTGCCGTCGTGGGCGGCGGATGCTCCGGGTTCAGTTACCACATGGCATTTGACAACCAGGAGAATCCCGCGGACAACGTCTATGAATTTGACGGAATCAAGGTGCTGGTCGATCAGATGAGCGAAATGTATCTGGACGGCGTCCAAATTGACTACATCGAGACTCTTGAAGGTGCTGGCTTCAAATTCAACAATCCTAATGTAAAGAGCACCTGCGGTTGCGGCAGCTCCTTCAGCGTTTAGCACCTGACTAGGGAAAGCGGTTCAATTGACCTGCGTGGGCTCTCGACAAACTATGGGGAGCCCGCGTCTTTGGGTCTTGAGCAGGGAATCCGCCTCCCGGAACCTCACTTCACCCAAACCCTTTTTGCGACTTCCACTGCCGCCCCATGCTGCCCGTCGACGAACACGTAGAACTGCCGCTGCCGCGCCTGTAGGACTTGGGCGGATAGTGTACAGAGTGCTGGCGAAATTACGCAGTTGAGAGCCCGCGCCCCTCGTTTGAGCTGTAATCCGTGTTTTGAAAGGGGCTTCGGGTTTATTTCGCGGCAAAGCTTTTGCAAACTTCCGCGGCTGCCCTTATGCTGCAATCGAGGAATTTACACAGAACTGCGATTGCAGTTTATACGCGACCGGAACGCATTCCGCTGGCGGCTGCACAATTTAGTTAACCGCCTCAGAATGCTGGAGAAATTGCCACTAAGGAGAAGGACATGAAATTGGAAGCTTTCTTGGCCGCCATCCTTTTGATCGGCGTCACTGTGGTCACGTATGGACAAAATGCGGCTCCTCGCGAACAACCCCCTACGACCTCTGAAAGAGGATCGAGCTCCAGCAGCGATGCTGCCATAGAAAAGCGTGTCGAGGAGTTCCTGCGGCATGTGTACGCCTGGGGCTCTGACTTCCAGGTCAAGGTTGGTCCTGTAAAACCTTCTGACAGTGGGCTTGATGAGGTTCCTGTTACTGTTACGGCTGATGGACAATCCGACACCGCCGTTGTCTACGTCACCAAAAATGGTCGCTACATGTTCCGTGGCGAAATACAGGACATGAACTCTGACCCTCTGGCCGGGACGCGCCAGCAACTGCACCTGGAAGGATACCCATCCGAGGGACCAGCGGATGCAAAAGTCGTGCTGGTCGAGTTCGCGGATTTTGAGTGCCCCGTATGCCGTGAGCTAGATCAGCACCTCCGCCAATTGCTCCCGAAGTACCCCCAGGTGCGCCTGGTGTTTAAGGATTTTCCGATAGAACAGCTTCATCCCTGGGCCATGACCGCAGCCGTTGCCGGTCGCTGCGTCCTGCAACAAAATTCTGCCGCCTTCTGGAAGTTTCACGACGCCGTATACGACAACCAGGATGTGGTATCACCCGAAAATGCCTACAACAAACTAACCGATTTGGCTGTAGCCGCCGGAGCCAAAACCGAAGCGCTGAAGGCGTGCATGGCCGACCCGAAAACCGCCGACGCCATCCACAAGAGCGTCGACGAAGCCCACTCGCTCCAAATCACCGCAACCCCTACCACCTTCGTAAACGGCCGCCGCACAGTAGGCCCCGACCCGACCCTAATCGAGCAATTCATCAAGTTTGACCTAACCACCCCGTAGCGTTCTCGCCAATTAGGTAACATAATATACATTATTGGCGATTATGCGCGATGTGTCAAGCAAAATTGGCGATGTTTAGCGATGGGCGGATTCTGCAGCTATGGCGCCTAGGGCTGCGCCTATGGCGAGCCATTTCGCCGCGCGTTTGACACGGAGCAAGAAGGTGCCTTTTACGGCTTTGGTTGCGGCGTCGCGTTCCTTGGTTAGTGCTGCCACTTTGGATCGCTCATCGACGAGGTCGCCTTGCGCGGCGGCGAGTTTTGCGTCGCACGCGCGACAATCTTGTGCGTAATCGTAGAGCGGCTTGAGGTCCGCCTGTGGGACATTCATGCCAACGTCGAGCGTCGGCTGCTGAGATGCCATTGGGGCGGGTGTAAGCGAAATCGGCTCAGGCAGGGACGGTAGAAGGTTTGGAAGCTCCGCGATTACGTCCGCTGGCGTTTTTACCTGGCGCTTGGCATTGGAGATACCGAGCAGCGTCTTGGCGAGCGCGGCGTTGCGCTGTTGTTCGTCTTCTGCTGCGCGAGCGAAAACTTGCTTTTGGGCCTCGAGAGTTGCGGTTAGACGCGTAAGTGCGTCGCGGGACACGAGCCACGATCGCACTCCGAACGCGGCGAGCGCCGCTAAAAGGAGAGTGACAGCGACCAATAAGACCGTGGGCCACCGGCGTAGGATTGCATCAATTGAGAACATCACGGGTTCCTTTGGGCAGCAATGCGCCGTGTTGATGCGGTCGGCGGCTGCCGGCTGCCTGCTTGAATCAAGGCGTACTGCAGAGGTCTGCCGGGCTTGATATCGGTAGCACCATAGGCGTGCGGATAAGCCCACGTGTTCCGAATCCAAATGCGGACTGGGCCGGCGAAGCTGACGTTGTAAGAGAAATGCTCCCAAAACACGCCGCATTTCTCGCCACGGGGCAAAAAGGTCGAGACTGGCTTCGACCGATGCGTCCGCACCAAAGCGGCGGTTCTCTGTCCTCGGAAATTTCGCACGACCACGAGCGCCGCGGGGACCGTGCCGCGGTGCGCCGATGGCCCGCCGCATTCCGCACCAGGTGTCGCGATTGTGTCTCGCCGTCTTGAAAAGTCCAGCCGTACTTCTTCACCTGCAATCCGGGCCTCTGCGAAAGCGACTGGGAAACTGGGCCGGTGTCGAGCAGTACATCGTCGCCAGAATAGTATTAAAGTCGCGGCGGAACACGTTTCCGTCGAGCCGCACGTTTGCGAAAAACACTTTGGTGAATCCCAGTGGTACTGAATGCTGTCGGAAGCTTTGTGGCCGTGGCTGCCGGCGAGGTCGTGTTGTGAATCAACGGTCTAGCCGCAAACGCTGCGGCAGAAACCTCGCAGTAAGTGATCCACACGTTTCGGGCGGAATGGTGAATTGCCCATTTACAGCACATCCTCCGGCGCGGCGAACGGAGTGACCAACAGTTCGGCTTCATGTTCGGAGAACATCGCGGCACTGATTCATAAGTGTCACCGTGTGCGGCATCCGGGTTTTCAGGGCCTGCTGATTGGGAGATGCTACCGAAACCAACCATCTGACCTGTAAAACGTAAAAAGTGCCGCTGCAACGGCAATTCCCTTACAAGTGATGCAAAAGCTGGACGCGAATGGGTGCGGCCAAGCCTTGCTTGATGCATAAAGAACGTCGCCACCCGTGTGGTACATAACTCGCGTGTCTAAACATTATCAGCCAAGCGCATTGAAGGCATACGCCGACCGGCCACGTGTGGCACAGAGCGCAAAGTGTTGCCGCCCGTCCCTGTTTCTAAATTAGAACGCACGAGTAGTAGATATGGTGGAGGTGGTTCCTCGTGAGTACTTCGCCTAGAGTTCCCGGCGAATGGAATTACCGATACCCACAGATTCACTCTTGTCTTCGGGACCGACTCACCGTGCTTGCAGGTTTCATATGTTTGCTGCCCCCAATGCGAAAACTGCGTCCGACGAATGGCTGCGGATTTCGCAAGCGGGCAATTCCCTTTTCACTCCAGGTTTGTACGTAGGGGTTTTTCGCGTGTGTCATGGGCGGCATCGAGCATGTCGAGGGCTTCGGCGGCCGTGCGGCCGGTCAGGTACAGTGGTTCCAATGATGGTCCGCGTAGCGGATACTCGACGCCTCGCAAATGCGTGGCGCAGAGGATGCACACCGAGCGCCCAGCTTTTTCCATGGCCGCGCGTTGGAGGCAAAGCACAACAAAAAAACATGGCGGCGGCTGGATGTAACTATTTCTGGTCATATTTGTCCATGAGGAGTCACCCCGCAAAATAGCGAAGAAAGTCGAGAAACTCAGCGACCTGTCCCATGCCGCCGTCGTTATGAGTAAAGAGCCTGTAGCTGAAAATTGAGGAGTGCAGTTGCTCGTGAACGGCACAATGTATTTGTTTTTAATCCGGTATGGACAAGCGATAGTGAGGTACTGCAACAATCCGGTATCGTGACACTCGCTGAACGTGAAGTGGAGACCTCACGAACGCAGCAGGTCCATGCACCGCAAGCAGCGCGTGAAGATTCTGTTTGCGCGTTTGCTTCGTGTTACAGGGTTGATCTAGAAAATCGACGTGTTTCCACAAACGTGTTTTCACAACGGCGCGCAGCCGCGAAATACAGCCCCTGCTGTTAATGCCGTTCAGCTGGACGGCGTCATGTGGGAACACTGTAATGTGTAACGCGGGCAAGCACCGCAGCCGCATAATCGGGATTCGTGCCGCCGTTCCAGAGCTCAAGCGCGCGCGCAACATTCCCTTCCGCCGCGGCCAGTTTGGAAGCAAGAACGCGGCAGCCGATTTCGAGAGCTGTCGCTGCATCACACAGGGATGCGAGGGAGGATCCGCTAAATCCGTGCTCCCGTGCCACCTGTCCCATCACCTGCATCAAGCCCCAGGAAAATGCGCGGGAGCGGGCCTCGGTTTCGTGAGTTATGACTCCGCAGGCAAGTTGCGTCTGCACGTACTTGGAATAAAATGCCGGCTCGTAGCGCAGCGCCCAGGGATCCCAGGACGATTCCTGTTCGACAACGGCGCAAACAAGCTCGGGCCAAAGAGAGTGCGCACGGGCGGCGTCATGGGCGAGCAGAACGAGTTGCGCAGGTGGGTTGATGCGGACCATTGGAAGGGTACGTCTCGACCTAAAAGAACTCATTGAGATATTCATCTCAACGAAAACTTTCGGGCTGAGATGGAAGGTGCGTTTATCGTTCTGAAAGCGCGATTACCCCGAAACCAGCGCTCTGGTATTCGGAATTGCTAGTGCAGACGCCAAGCCTCGTCATCCTGACGCTGCAGATCAGGGTCGTCGAGATCGAGGAAGCGCACCGCAGGCTGATCCTCCAGTTTGATTCCGAGCCGTGCGGCGATCAGCTGCAACGCCTGATAAAGATGCGGAAGATGCACGCGCGCCATATCGCGCACAAATGCCCGCTCGATCTCTGAATTGCGCATGCGACGATGCAGCCATCGTAAAAAAATAAAGAACTGCGTCACCATGGTGAACGCGACGATCAGCCAGTATGGGTTCATATGCCTCGCGTGAATCATGAATGCCCTTCGGTGCGGGAGAAGCAACGCGGCACATCGTTCGAGACCGCAGGCGAGCGGGTCTGGTAATTTCGGCTAATCGCCGGCGGGATAATTTACCGGCTAACGCGGAGGCGAATCGCACTGATTACAGCAATTTGCCTAAACTGCCGCCGAGTGAATTCAGGAACGAAGAGCCAAAAGTTGGCGTCTTCGCCACATTCGCGCTGACATTGAGCAATTCCGACGGGATGCCGAGCGTGCGGCCCAGCAGCGCGCTATTCACTCCATAGAGGCCGGACAATCCCTGCATGGCGGTGAGCTGATCCTGTTTCGATTGATTGGCGAAAGCGAGTTGGTTCTGCTGCGCGAGATTTGAAGTTTGCTGCCCTTGCTGCCGCGCGAGCGCATCCAGCATGTCTCCATACCCGGCAGAGTTATTGGTGCGCGCCAGTCGATTGGCTGCACTCGAGGCCAGTGCGGCGAACGTGCTGGCGAGCGCGCCCATCGATTGATTCGTAATCGCGGCTTGCTGCGGTTGCGTGTAGCCGGGATTGGCGAGCAGATTCTGATACCCAGCCGCAGCGGTGTTTTGCAGCGATTGATTTTGCCCGTAGAGTTGCTGGTTCATCGCATTCTGTGAAGCGAGTTGCTGATTGGTCAATTGCAGCGTTTGTTGCTGAGCTCCGCGTCCCATTGGTTTGCCTCCTGTTGCAGTGCTTTCGATTTCTTTGGCCGGCTACTCTCGCCGTGCGCGGCACAGAAATTCTGCTCATTTGCCACACCACATCGCGCTGCTGCGCTACTCGAGACCGCACCAGGTGTGAGCGGCCAAGCTTCACTTCCCTGCGGCACTTCCCTGCCGCACTTACGAATTTCCGCGGATCAGATCGTTCAGATCGGTCGGACTTCGAGAACCGTGCTATAGGAGGCGCGTGTAGCAAGTCCACGGATCGCGCCGCCATCCGAGTGTTTCGAGTCGGCGACCAAACGCACGCGCGATGCGCGGCGGCACGAACGCCTGTACGTCGGATAGCCCGCGCTCTGCCGCGCTGCGGTGGGTGGCCTCATGCAGCGCCGTAAGCCATTGCCATCGCTCCTGAGGAACACCGTCACCGGGATCGGCGAGCAGGTAGGTCTCGGCGGTAAGCCGCAGGAGCGCCGCCATGCGCGGCCGTCCCTCATGTTCAACCACCTGCCGAACCAAAAACAGCGGATCGCCAATGTCGGGAAACGTATACGCGAAATTTTGCGCGGCATGCATGGCGCGCAAAGCTTCGAGATCGGAATCGGTGAATTCGCGAACGTTCATGGGTTGATGGCAATCCACAACTTGAATCGCACTGCGCGGCATGGGTGCAGATGGCACTCAGAACGTTATTCAAAATGTTGTTCACAACATTGTTCAGAACGTTGTGTTGTTAATCGCGAGCGTTTGCTCGATGCCGAAACCGCTGCCGCCTTGCTGTCCTGTGGCCGTGCCGCTACCCGAGGATGGCTGCAACGGCGGGCCCGCCAAACCTCCGCCTCGGACGGCGCTCGGGGGCGTGCCGAATGCGACGGGCGGCGAAGGAACGGAGCCGATGTACTGGCTGTATGCCCGCCAGTAGAGCGTTTGGTCTCCAATCGAGACGCGCAGGTTTCGCGAGCTGCCCAGAAAATAAACGTGTGGCGCGGCGAATGCGCTCGTGGTATCGGCTTCAACGAAATAGAAAATGCCCCGGCGCACCGGCGAGTTGTCGGTTAGCGCGATATCAAAGATGCCGTCGGCTGCGGTAACGGAAAGGCCGCCAATTGCGGCCGGCGCAGCAATTGAGCCGGAGGGATCTACGCCAGTTGCGCGGCCCAGCGCGTTGACCGCACCCACGACCTGCGTCAGAGATTCGTAGAGGTACGGATCCCGGCCCTTGATTTGCGCGAGTTGCGGTACGGTCAGCATGGATCTTTTTTCCCCTCTTCCTTCCCCTCTTCGCTCGGTAGGTTTACATTAACTTCCAGGGTTGGCCGTTGGCCGAAAGACGAAATCTGCGGGATGGCATGCGAGCAAGCGCGGCATGCGCGGCGTCGGCAACCGGTGCGTTAAACCTAATTTCCGCCGCGCACCGGCGCCCAGGGATCGGCCTTAAGTGCCGGCACCAGACGCGCCAGCCTGAACCATGCCCCGGGCTGGTTGGTGCCCATTTGAAAAGCCACCCGCTCCGCCAGAATATTGATCGGCAATTCAAGATCTTTGGCCGCAGGAGAACTTAGCGGCAGTGGTGAAAGCGCGGTGGCGAAAGCCTCATTTACAGGGAGCGTGCTGAGGTTCAGATTCCCTGCCCCTTCCACGTAACACGTCAGGTAAGCGAAGAGTTTACGGTGCGATCGCAATTGAAATTGCTGCTCCTCATCCACTGAAGGAACAAAATAAGTGGTGTAATAGCTCGCAATAGCGGCGCCGTCATCTGATAGCTGGGCGTCACTCTGCTCGTAAATCTTGCCGTTTCCGGAACCGCTCGAGCTGCCATTTCCAAGGAATAACTGTGCGGTCCCGTCAGCGCGTTCGGCGAGGGTCGCCGAATTGGCGACGATGTTCCAGGGCGCCCACTTGCGGCACCGGCCCGCGGAGATGAACCTTCCGGTATAAGCACTCGCGTGGATGGACCCCAGCGACGCGATGTCGCTCGCGCTGCTCAGTCCGCGGTAGTCGAGGACCAGGATGCGGTTGGGCTGCGTGGCAGGCGCAATCGGCACACCCGCGACAATCCGCTTGGTCCGCGTATCCACGCGCACCCACAGCGTGTGTCCTGCGGACCAATTAATCTGATCCCACAGCGGCTGAATTTCCTGCGAGATTTTCACCGGCTCGCCACCGTCGAAAATGTACAGTCCCGAACGGTCCGCAATCACCGCCCAATCCTCGCCCACTTCGGCGCCGTTTACGGAAAACGTTCCCACCGTTCGCGAGACTTCGCTCAAGGTCCAATGAGTGGGCTCGTTGACACCGTCATCCTGCGTCGAATAGATCGAATGCTCTTTGACCAGGTAAAGCTGGCCACGAAGCACGAACGCGGCGCGAACGGCCTGGCCATTATTTTCCGCGACAGAGAGCAGACCGCTGACGCCATCGTAGCTCTCGGGATTCTCGGCCAGGCTCGCGCGCACCAGGCTTGAATTGAAAGGGATCGCGGTCGGGAAGATTTCGATATTGTCCACTACGAAGCCGCCGCCGCTCGTTGGCGTGCCGTCGGCGTAAACTCGCAGCAGCAAATCCGCAGGGACCGTCGCTAAAGGAGCACTCAGCACACCCGCGAACTCACTGAAACCACTTTGACTGTTTACCTGTGCGGCGGTCACCTGCAGTCCGGCCGTCTGCAGGCCCGCCGACAAGCTATACAACTCGAAATGCAACGTGCCCTGCGTAACGGGCGCATAAGCGCTTACTCGCGCTCGCACGGAGTAACCCACGCCAGGCTCGATACGTGGAACACCGTCGTCATCCAACGCCGCGGGTTGCGTAATCATCCCGCGGATCGCCGTCGTTCCGTCACCAATGATGTCGTACGCAGCTCCCCAGATCGGGCTCGAGTCCCGCAGGCCACCCAGTCCGTTTGCCGGGTCGGTGATCCAACCCAGAGGTGTGTTACCGCTCCAGCCGCCGTCGAAGCTGAGGTTGGTGAAATTCTCAAGCTTATTGCGCTCGCCCCACCAGAACAGGCGCGAAGAATATCCGATCACGCCCGCGGATTCCCCAAGTTCCACCAGGCGGAACAACGAATCGGCGGACGATCCCGCCAGCAGGACCGTATCGGAGAAATCGAGTGTGATGCTCGTGGTGGTGTTGTCAGCGATCACCATAGTCGGCGTGCCTGACAGGCCCGTGGTATAGAAAAAAGAATCGCCGCCGGCCGCCGTGAACGCCACATTCGCGCGACGATATTCTGATCGCCCAAGGCCAGTGGAATCCCGCCAATCACCACCCGGCGTCCGCCCGCAGCTGTCCACGATGCCACAGGCGATGGCTGCGTCAGATAGCCTTGCCGCGTCTGGAAGAACACAGCAACCTGGTGCACGCCAGCCGAAATCTGTGGCGTGAGCGTCGCCGTGCCTGTTCCAGAAGCGCTCGCCAACCCCGCCTGCAAATACGTGAATGTGGACGGCGAGGGAGTCGAGGCAACTAAGAACACACCGTCGAACGACGCGTCCGTCACCTCTGCAATCGTGATTGTTTGGCCCGCGGCATAGCCGTGCGGGGTGGTCGTCGTGATCGTCGAGACCGCGTTGGTACGTACGGCGCCCGTGGGCGACGCCGCAATCGTGAGTGCCGGTTCGGCGGCGGCATCGGCCACCGAGGTCGGGCCCCGCTCCTGGTCCCACCTGGCTGACGCGATCGAAATTGGTCCCGTCGTACTGCCGGGGAATATCCACTCCGAATTTTCCATCGGAGAAGGCCATGTATTCGCGGCCGAACAGCGTCGCCGATTTCGCGCGCGCATTCGCCACCAGACCGCTCGCGACTTGCGATAAAACTCCCGGCGCGAGCTCGCCCCAGAGCGTGCCCGCGGAATCGAGTGCCAGCAGCGTCTGTGTGAGATTTGGCTGGATGTATGTTTTCAGATAATTGACGGTCGGATTTCCCGCCAGCGGAGCATACATCGACACCAGCCCCGGCCGCGTTTTCACCGCGCCTGCAATAAAGGCGACGTCCGCACAATCGGGCGAGACGCCTGCCGGCAAATCCGCAGGCGCCATATCCGTCACCAACCCGCCAAAAAGATCGAGCGGTGCATCCGTTGTTCCGAGAACCGTCATTTCTCCTGCCTCTGCTCCCTGTTGTGCGTATCCGGTGCTACGGGGTTCCCCCGCTAATCGACATCGCGCTCCGCTAGATCAGTTTGGCAAAGGTGGCCTCGAACTGGATATTCGCGTCCCCCGTGATCCGCGCAGGATACGCGCCGGCGGTGAGCTCCGTGTTCGACGCGGTGTTGATCTTGATTTTGCCGTTGGCCAGCGTTGCCGGCGTAGCGCGAACAAACGAGTACGCATCTCCCGTCAAGCCGCCCATCCGGACCTGCAGCGGCGCCTGGCTCGCTCCCAGCCGGTTGGCCACGGTCGTGAAATCCAGTGTGTCTCCGCCCGTCGCGTAACTCCCCGATGCTACGACCGTCCCGAATACGTAAAGATTGTCTGCCGCCGCGTCGACCGAAACGATTGTTAGTGCGAGTGCCATGCAGGCCTCCAGCTTTGAAATTTTGAATTTAGAGTTTTGAAGTATCCGCTGCCTTTTTTAATGGAAGCGGTGATCCGCGGACCGTCCGTACCGGGCGCGCAAAATCCCGGCCTCACAATGTTTGTGTGCAGTTGCTTTGATTGATGACGACGCTCAGGAATCCAAGGGCGGCTGCACGCGCAGCACGAGCAGCCTCACCGCCGTTGCCCGATGGGCTAGAAGTGCCGGCTAGAACTGTCGCCAGTTGTATGGCCTGCGCCGCCGCGCCGTTTGCTGCTCGCGCTGGGTGGCGCGCACGAGCAAGTCCTCGAGCGCGTCCGCTCCCGCTTCATCCCAGCGCTCCGCCTGGGGAGCTCCCCGCGCAGCCGAAGCCATCGCCGCGGCGAAAAACGCGATGGCTTCCTGCGAGTTGCGCACCAGCACGGGACTCGTAGCATCCACAAGGTCCGGGTAGGCCTTCTCATAGCGCAGCCGGATTTGCGTGTCCTGCGTCGCACCAATGAAATACAGCCCGTCCGCACGCCATTCCCAGTAGACGAGGTTCGCGTCCTGTGGCAGCGAAGGTAAACCGCCGTGCTCGGTGAGATCGACCATTTCGGTGAAATCATCGGACGAGCCGTTCGCGCGTTCCCATAATTTCAGCGGCACCAGCAGGTCGGCAGGCAATTGATTGGGCGGCGCGGTGGCGTCGGTGATAGACACCTGCAGTGACGGATCCACCGCAGTAATCGCGGATACCACCAGCAATACGTCGTCGCTGAGAAAGGATCCTGACTGAACGTTGCCGAGCGCCCGTTGCACCTTGCGGTAGGCCGAATTGGCGTACGGCATGAGCACACCGTCGGTGAACAGGTTGCCGGCCGCATCATTCAGCAGCGAACGAATGATCGACGTGATCTGTCCCGCGGTGTTGTATGCGGATGTTCCGACAACCGGCATTATGTCCTCCCGTGCCCCTGGCGCCCGTCCTGGTGCCGGTCACAGCCTTCGGCGGAGCGTTCATCTGACCGCGCGCCCGAAATATTGCCCGGCTCGTCGCCGGCACGTTTGATCGCGGCACGCTCCACAGCCGCACGCTCCATAACCGGATGCTCGATAGCTGGAGGCGCCGTAACCGGATGCTCCGTAAAATGCTCAGCCGCTTGTTCCACCGCACATCGTCCGTTCACTTGTCCAGCGATTCCGTGGTCGCCGAATTCGTGTTCACCAGGCGTGTGCTCGACGACGCCGCGCTCAGCGGCGTGCTCGACGGACGCATGTTCCGCTGCGCCCTCGATGACGTGTCGCTCGGCGATGTTTGGCTCACCGAACTTTGGCTCAATGATGTTTCGCTCAACAACGTTTCGCTCGGGGTGCTCCTCCGCCCGCGTCCCAGGAAATACCTGGCGCCGATTGTCCGCGTCACGATCGTACCTTTCGCCCCGCCGCTCTAACTCTTCGGCATAGCGCTCGTATTCTTCGTCTCGGCAGTTGCCGGGCAGCGGTGACTGTTTCAGATACGCTGCGACGCCGATGATGCCGCTCATCACCGCGCTTACTCCGGCGAGCGAAAGCGTGTGTATGAACCCCGCCGCGAGGTTGAAATGCGTGGGATCGATGCCGATTGCCGCAAAGCCTGTACTGACGCCGTTTGCGCCGCCAGAAATCACGGCCGCAAGCATCCCTCGCAGCCATATTTCCGATTTGACCATGGAATCCTCTCGCCACGAACCCGTGGCGCATCGTGCGCGTTTACGCACTCGCACCTTCCAGGCACATCTTAGTGCCCACATTGCCGCGCCGGCGCTGCGTATGCCTGCGGAGCCTGGTTCTAAATTGTTTTGCAGTCTTCCCGAAGATGTCGCGGCGCCGTGGAAAAACCACACGCCGCCCAAAGAACAATTTCGCAATAATTCCCGGTTTTTTGGCGCGCGAAAATCTACCGAATTCACTGAAGCACGCGCGCCTGCCACATCACCGCACTCGGCGTGATGCTGCCGGAGCTCGGATTGCACACGCGCACGCTAACCGTATTGGTGGCACTCACCCAGGCCGACCATGAGAGGTTTACATTTCCCAAACTCGCACTGGGCGAAGCGGCCGCCACCTGCGACGTGGTCGCGCCGGTCACGTGAACCGTCTGTTCCTGGCAGGTTTGTGCCGCGATCGCGGTATACGTGAGCGTTGCGCCTGCCGACAGATTCAGCGCCACGGTTCCCGCTTGATCCGGCAGCGTGTACGTGCGATTGGCCGTATTCGCATGCGTGAAGATGCCATCGAAGCCGCCGATATTGATCGCGGCATCGCCAGCAACGTGCAGCTTGTGCGTGGGAGTACGGATGCCGATGCCAAAATTTCCGCCGGAACCGGCCACAAACTCATTCCCGGTGGCATTCAAAAAATCGGTGACGGCGAGACTGGTTGCCGTGGGAGCGCTTCCGATTTGATCGGGAGCGCCGACGGTATAACCAGGGCCAGTCATTGTGAAGCTCGACCCGTTCGGCGCCGAATAATACAAATTTTCTTGTAGTGATCCGTTGGGGCCGATATAGAACCGCATGCCGGTTGCACCCGGCGGGTACATGTTGACGGGATTGCTGTCGGTGCAAGTAATCGTGCTGGTTGAGCCCGTGGTGGTCACAACCATCTCTGAACCGGGCGTTCCCTGTGCCGGGTTTCCAGCGGCATTAATGCCCATCGGCACCGGCAAAATCCAATAAGTCGCCGCCGTGATCGATCCACCCGTAGGACTCGCGCTGCAACTCATTTGCGCTGGACCAACCATCGCAATCACGTGCCCGCCCACATCCGCCGTGGGCAAATTTGTTTGACTGTTGCAGTTGACCTGTGAGCCGGCAATGAAGGCGAAGTAGCTGCAATCGTTTCCCACCAGGCCGAGCGGGTTGTCGTTCGCCGGGTTAACGATGAACGAATCGAAAATGCTGCCGTTGTACCCGCTCTTGGTTGCGTACGGCACATCGTCAAACATGTCGCTATAGCCGCCAGGATTGATGACCACCGCGCCATACAGTCCTGTGGAAGCGTTGTTCTGTGCGGAGTTAATTACGCTGATGAGTGGCGCGCCCCCGGTGGCATCGGCGACTTCGGTGCTGTCGTAGAGTTGCCGAATGTAGGTGCAGTGGGCCACGTCATAGGTGGCAAACGCGGTGTAGGGGTCGGACGGAACGTGACCCTGCGAATTCGCGCTCTCGTAGAGCTGCTGGATTGACCGGAAATTGCTCGACACGTTAGAACTGGCGCACCCGCCGCCGCTCGTGTCAAAAAGCATCCCGTGCTGTTGCATGGCGGAGTGCTCGATCGTGGTAATCGATCCGGGCGCGTCCTGCGCGCTGGTTGAATGCCACCAGATCGACGGCAGCGCGCTCGATCCGCCGCCCGGACTAGAATCGAACTCGCCGTTCTGAATCAACGTGCTGAACCCGTTATTTTGTTCGTAGCCGCCCGCGCCTGTGCTCGGATGCCCGGTGATGCAATTCACGCCAGAGGACACCACGTTGTCGAGCCGAATGTTGTTCCCATTGGTGGGCGCGACGATGCCCATGCCGCAAAAATACGTCGTCGTGATGTTCTTGAGGTATGCCCCCGCTTCATCAATCGAAATCGTTGGACCGGTAAAACTGTATTGCGGTGATTCTAAAACGTTGCAGTTTGGAGTCTGGTAAGCCGTGTCGCCCGCACCGCCGTAATTGGCGCTCACGGACGGGTTGAGGCATTCGAGCGAATAGCCTGGAGAGAGGTGCAGCGTGGAAGTGGTATTCAGCTGCCCACCCAGCCCGATCCGCGTGTAAAAGCTATTCGCCGGCAATGTAGTCGGGGGTGTGATTTTGCAGCCGTGCGGGAGAAAAGCTGTACCGCCCGATGCCGTCAGGTTGCTGACGGTATTGATAACACCCGTCGTGGCGTCGGTGAAACTGTCGCACCGTGCCCCGTTCGCGCGCACGTCCGTCCATGGCGTTCCGGATCCCGAAATCACGTCCTGGCTGAACGTCTGCGCAGCGGACCACGTGTTTGCCTGTCCGGTTGACGGCACCGCCGCGCCACCTACCGTCAGTGCGCCGGTTACCGCGGTGCTCCCCGTCACTGTGAGATTACCGCTAAGCGAAAGTGAAAACGCGCTGATGCCGCTTGTCGTCGTGAGGGACGCGAATGTGGGTGCGCTCGGATCGTTCGGCAGAATAACATTCGGCACCTGCTTCGTCGTAATTCCAGGGCCGTTGATCTCGATCATGTAGCGCCCGGGCGCGGCGTAAAACGAATAGTTGCCGAGTCCATCGGTACTCGTGGGATTGGCGAGCGCCTGCGTCAGCGCCGAGTCGGAATAAATGTTGGCCAGCGGCGTACACGGTTGCCCGGTCGCGGAAGCAGCGCAAATCCGTACGTTGGCGCCCGCCATCGGTCGCCCCTGCGCATTGAAAACGATATCGTCTTTGCGCGAACCCTGCGCCCGTGCCGCCGACGCCATGCCCAGCAGCCCGGCGATGGCTGCCATGCAGCACAACGTGCAGCATAAGCTGCAGCACAACGTGAGGCGCAACGTGCAGCACAGCCTCCGACGCAGAAAGGCGCTCGCCTTGCGTGGCGTCCTCCGAAGATCGCCTTCGCTTCCGGGCTCGAGGCTCGCCGTCAGAATATTTCTGCTTTTTCGCACGATATTCATCATCGCGTTCGTCCCCCGATCTACGACCACCTGCACGTTACCTCCGCATGGCACAAACTGCTTTTTCATCACTGCTGTATGGCCATCTGTGTGGCCAACTCAACTGCGGGTTTGCGGGGTGTCAGCGGGACTACTTTCCTATCGCCGCACCGGTGAAATTCCGGCGGCCGGCTTGCCCGCTTCCGCATGCGCCGCATTCGGCCCACTTGCGCTCCCAGAGCTCGGGGCAACCGAGTTCGGCGCAAATCCCGGCATGCTGCCCGGCATCCCGTTAGATGCTGCGCCGCCCCGCGGCACCAGTCCCAGCGTAGTAGCCTTCGTGTGATCGAGAATCGCGCCGCAAGTCTTGCACACCGCAAATCCCGGCCTCACCTTTTCCCCGCACCCGGGACACTCGACCGTCTCCCGCGGCTGATAAAACCACTCTTTCTCCACGCCCAGATACAGCGCCGCGCGCCGCTCCACATCATTAATAAACAAATACGAGTGCGAGCGTTCCCATTCGCGATCGGCCGCCGCCACCAGGCGCTTATAGAACACCGTCAGCCGCATCCGAGCTTGCGCAAGTTCTTCAGGAGTGGGCGTTTCAGCCGCCGCCACAAACACGCCAAAGTAGCTGTCGTCGCCGCCATCCGCGTTGATTTCGCGGCACAGATCTTCCGCCACTTCATGCGCCGTAATGGGCACCTCGAGCGTGCGCTTATCTCCCAAATCCATTATTGCCGTGCGTGCTGTGACCCGGGTGGTCGTATACGGCTCGCCGTGTCTGCCGCGATTGGTTTCCGCCGCAGCACACCCGCGCACTGTGAACGTGCCGTAGCTTCGGTGTAGCGTCCAATCCTGCCCGGTGAGGTTCACGATAGCCGCGTTTGCTTCCTTCATGTTGCGTTCGCCTCGTTTCGATTTGCGGAGTTCGGCCCAGTTCCCAATCCCATTATTCCTCAATCATTCGCCAATGATTCTTTGTCGCGTGCTACCTGGCCTGCCTGCAAACGATCTTCGCTCGTCTTCGCTCGCGACCATCCCCACGCAACTCGGCACGCATTCCCCGCCAAACTTCGCGGCCGAACTTCGCGGCCGAACTTCGCGACAAAGACCGCGCCAAACATCGCCAAGCATCGCGCCGTACTACGCCACGGGCACGAACGGGCATCCGGAAAATGCCGCGCTCCCGCTGTCCAGCGCGTCCCAGGCCCAGGCGTCGTAGGCCCGACCTTCTCGCCGCTCGCGATCGTCAAGGCATGCGCGCCGCTCGCCCGCGCTCGCGTGCCTTCCTCGTTCGATGGCGAGCGCCACGTATTCGGCCACCGTCGGGGTCAACTGCACGAACTCCCCGCGCGCACCCGCCAGCGTGAAGCAATGCTCGTACTCGCCTCGTTCGGGATACGGCCCCAGCGCCGGTACGCTTACCCCTTTTTCTCTTTCCACCGTTCGCGCGTACCATTCGCGCGGTGAGCCATACGCCTCTGGAGCCACCCACCGTTCGATGTGCCAGCGGTCGTGCGGCGTATATTTCGGTACGCGCCGCAAAGTCACCGTTTCGCGCACTAATTTTCCCTCAGCATCCCGGTCTTCCCATTTGCCGCCAATCCAGCCGAGCCGCGACCATCCCCAAACCGCCCGGTAATTCGGACGCCCGAAGCGATTTGCTCCTCCGGCAATTTCAAGCCGCCGTGATACCGACGCCGGCGCCCGATGCGTCTCTCGCACCACACGGATCATTTACGTCCTCGCGCATCCCTGCTGATTTGACCCGCCACAATTTGCACCTCGAACGCTCCCGCAACCATTATTCAGTCATCACCGCATCGACGCATTGACGCATCGCCGCATTTACGTATCGTTCCGTCGCTTACGCGTGCGCCACTACACGCGCTCGGCTAATATTCGACAGCCGTCCCTTGGTCTGCCGCGCGTGTCACGTCGCGCTTCGCGGGAGCACGATGCCACCCGCAGGCATGCACTCCCGCAAAGACGAGGATCACACTTCGATTTACGTTTATGGTTTAGTAGCCCGACGGACGTGCCAACGCATCCACATACGCCCCGCTGCGTGGCGAGTCGTTCCACACCTGGAATCCGGTGTCAAAGTAAAAGATGAACGCGGCGGCCACACCGCCCGAGCTTCCATAGATCGGGAACACGGTCTGCCCGCCAATCTCGAAGAAGTCAATGTCCTTCATTACCGCCCGGCCCCAGTGCGAGAGGTCGAGGAAATCGACGCGCGTCTGGTCGGCATTGATCGACGACTTGATCGGCACGCCGGACATCGTCTTGCGCCCGGAAAACAGCAGGTCGAGATCGTTCGCGCGCCCGCCCGCGCCTTCCTTCACCACCTGGCTGATCGTGATGCCCAGATTTTCCCAGGCGTGCTCCTGCTCCACCGAGGTGTAGGCCACGAGCTCGCCGAGTTGGCCGATGCCCAGTGCTTTGCGAACTTTGTTGATTGCCAGCCGCACGTATCCCGGCACCAGCGCCGAGTTTGCCGCATTGACGCGCGGCGTCGCAAGCTGTTGCGGATACGTGGCGCGGTTCAGATTCAGCCACGTTCCGGTGGACGCGTTATTCTGATGGTACTTTACTCCGTAAAGCGAAACAGGCTGCGCTCCCGAAAGCCCGTCATGCACGATCACATCGCCGGCCACGGTACCCGTTGGCAGCGAATCAACCGTAATCGTTTGCGCGGCGATCGGATCGGCCGCCACCACGTTGCACGAGCCCCGGTTCGTGGTGAGCGTGGTGTCATACACCTGGATCGTCTGCCCCACATAAACCAGCGCCGCGCCGCTTGGAACTGTCATCGTCAGAACGTTCCCACTCACGCCGCCCGTGGCGATTGTCCCGAGTACCCCGTTGCCGCCGGTCTGGATGAGCTTGTCTAGAAACGCGCGGAACTGCTTCATCCCATTCGCCACTTCACGCTTGACGGCGTTCTCAACCGCCTTTTCACGTGAGTTGCTCGCGTATTCGATAAGCTTGGAAATTTCCACGGCGAAGCGAAAGAAAATCGGCGACACCTGTGCCACGTCATACGTGGTGCCCGAACCGCGCCCCAGGTCTCCTCCGTCGGCGTTGTACGAGCCGGCCTTCCCTCCCGGTACCAGTTGCAGCGGTAGCCGCATATTGCGCGAGCTCACCTTTTCGATGTCGCCTCGCTGTTGAATCATCGTCAGCAGCACGTCGTCGCGCTCGTACAGCAGTGGCACCTTGTCACGAACTTTTTCCAGTTGCAGCGCGATCGTTTGCGCATTTTGCATTTGAGCCATTGTTTTCCCCCTCCCCTTTGGCCGCCCGCGCGGCATTGCCAATCTTGTTGCAAGACTGTGGCCGCCCCCGCGGCCGTGGAAATTCGTTACCTCAAAACTTGTGTCGCAAGCTGTGTCGCAAGTTGCGTCCTAAGTTATGTCCGAACTCGTGTCCCAAGCTGTGTATCAGCTGTGTGACAGCCCATCCCCGCCCGACGCGACCGGCACACAAAAAAAGGCCACCAGAGTGGCCTGTCGCCAGCAAATAAAAATTGTTGGTTACGCGGCGTCTTCCGGGGGCGATTGCTTAGCTCATTCCAGCCCGCGCCATAAAGGCCAGCGGCAGCGCGGCCCGCAATCTCCGCCTATCGCTGCGTTTTACGTGTATTGCCTCAATTTCGCCCGTAAACCTCTGCTAGCGGTATCCCAAGCTGTGTCGCAAGCTCTGCATCAACCTGTGCATCAACCTGTGCATCAACCTGTGCATCAACCTGTATCTGAACCTGTGTGACAGCCCACCCGCACGCGACGCGATCGGCAAAAAAAAGGCCACCAGAGTGGCCTCTCGAAACGACTAAAAATTGTCGGTAACGCCGGCGTCTTCCGCGGACGATTGCTTGGCTCATTCCAGTCCGCGCCATAAAGTGCAGCGCAGCAGCGCGGCACGAAATCTCTCCCTACCGCTGAGTTTTACGTGATTACCGCAGTTTCGCCTGTGAACCTCTGCTAAATGTCGAGGATCTGCTCGTCGCTCATGCGCCGGTAATCCACATCGCGCGAACGTCGCGCGCTCCCCGCCACCGGCTCGGGTAATCGGCCGCCGGTGATATCACGTCGTGTTGCCGCTGCATCGATGCGCGCAGTTTTCGCGCGATCGGAGGCCAGCACCGACGAAGTCCATTCGGCTACCACGCGCTTTGCGACCGCCGGAAGCACCGCGCGCGCACGGCCGGACACCAGTGCCACCACTTGCTGCCGGGCATTCGCGTCGAAACGCCAATCGCGCAGCGTTTCCCCCACTTGCCGCGCTAGCTCGCGATCTCCGGAAAGTGCGGCATGCACTTCCCGAAAAATATCGTCCCCGATCCGCCGGCGCGCTCCCGGAACCACCCCTTCGGGCAATGCCGACGTCAGCGAGCGATCGATGGCCTCGTGCATTTTGCGCGCGACGTCATCGTTGGTCGTGGCTTCAAATGCACGGTACGTCTCTGCCGGAAATGTCCTGGTCGCGTTGCTTGTCGCATCGTGAGCGTTGCTTGCATCCGCGTTCGCGGCGTCCTTTAAACCCGCTTGTGCACCCGCTTGCACATTTGTTTGCACGCGACCGTCACGCGCTGAACGGCTCGAGTCACCTGCCGTCGCCGGCCTTACGGCTTGCGACACGCTCTTGGGCCCAACCTGCGCGTCCGGTGCAACCGGCACTCCCAGTTCGCGCGCCAGCTCCGCCAAGCCTTGCGGATCGCGTGCCGCCAGCGTGCGCGCGCTGGCCGCGAGCATTTCGCGGAAAGCCGTGGGATCGCTCTCATAAAGCCGTGCCGCGAGCCCCGATCGCGCATCCGCATCGGCGCTGAAATAAGCGGCATCGAGCGCCGCTACGTCCTTCGCGGCCGCGTGCCACTGGCGCGCCTCGGCTGCAGCCGCAGGCTGCGCTTCAAGCGTCGCCACCCAGGCCGGCTCGCCCGCCTCGCCGTCGTCGTTCTGCACAGCTTGCTTCTCGACACCTTCTTCCGCTGCTTGCTCGAGCGTCTCGCCGCTTACATCGCCACGTTCGCGAACCACTTCGGCTCGCCTCGCCGCTAATTCCTGCCTGTCATCCTGGGTCTCAGCAGTCCTCCCAAGTATGTCGGCGTCATCATCTCGCCGCGAGTTGCGTACGGAGCCATCGCCAGCCGCGGCTTTTCCCACAGTTTCGCCCGGTTCCATCTCGAGTATCTGCTCGTCCGTTAGCGTGTCCGTCCCGCCATTTCCCTGCCGCATAAGTGCTTCCTCCCCACTTCACAAACGGCCCGCCAATAAGTGCTTCACAAATCGCATCACAAACAACAATCCACAAACAAAAAGGCTTCGCGCATGGCGAAGCCTCGCAAAATTCCGAAATCGAGCAGTGTCATCGAGTAGTGTCAGCCAGTAGTCGCACTTACGTTGCGTGACTTGGCTGGCGGCGAGAGAGTAACGGTGCGGCGCATTGCTCTGCATGCGCCCGCGCCTTCCCGAACCTGCCAGAATCGGTCGAAACGAATCGCCATTCCGCGCCGGTTATCACTGCGTTTTTTTCACCGCATCCACCGCACCCTCGCTCGTGTTCGGAGTCCCTGCCGGTCGCGACATCATCGTGGCCGCCACCTGTCGCCGCGCCAGCGCCATGGCATGTTCCGCCGCATGCGCACGCACGTTGGCAAATCCCGCCGGATTCTGCGCCCGCGCAATCTGCCCCGCATCCGAGCTGGCCCATCGCCGGCACTCCTCGAACTCGGTCGCATGATCGTCGAGCAGTTCGTCCACCGGCACCGTCGAGATCAAATGAACTTCTCCGCCTTGCACGAACGCATCGTCGCCGGAAGCGCTGTTCCCCGCCGCATCATTGAGCTGGTTCAGTTGATTGTTCGGCTGATTGTTCGCTTGATTGTTCAGTTGATTGTTCCACTCGTTGCCCGAGCTGTCGGCCGCGCCCTCATTCCGCCCGCCCATGACTGAGGCCCCGCCGCTTGCAGAGCCACTCTTGCTCACCGGCACCACCATCGGTCCCGACGCCAGCAGTTGCTGCACCTCGCGCAGTTGCTTGTTGCGCGCGTCTTCGCCCGACACCACGAGCTCGCTCAATCCGATGAGCGACTTGATAAACCCCAGGTTCGCCGGCTCCCGCAATGCCGCTTGAATCGTCGGATCGGTATTCGTCATCAACTGTTGCAGCACCGCACGCTGCTGCGATTTCAGCCGCGGAAACGTTTCGTCCGATTCCGGATGCGCCTGGATATTTCCTTTCAAATCTGCGAGCCGAATAAATTTCGCCTCGAACTGCCCGCCTGCGCCGAGAAACGGAATCTCCACGTCATTGGGCCGGTTTTTTCGGAAGCAATCGACCGACAGCAGCATCACGTCGCCATAAAAATGCTTCAGCCGCCGCCATACCAGCCCCAGCCTGCCAAGCGCCTGATCGCGCGCCATCGCGTAGCCGCTGGCCGTCTTCACGTTTTCCATTTCGCCGCCAAACACCGCGGGAAACAGTCCCGTCAGAAACTGCGCGATGGGACCAATCAGGTCTTGCTGGTGCCGCAGCATGTCGGGCGGTACCTGCGCGGGTGCCGGCTGAAAAAATCCATCCGCAAGCGACATGCCCGGCCGCGCGCGCGCCGGATAATGCGCCGCGGGTTCCGCCGTCTGGCTTTGCAGCGCGTCGAAATCGAGCACCTGCGGATCTGCGTAGATCGGCGGAATACCGTATTCGTAGGTCTCCGCCTGGATGTTCGACAGCGTGTTATAGCGCTCCTGTACTTCGATCAGCGATTCGCCGACGCTCGGGCGGTTTTGCCCATCTCCAGGAAGCGCGTGCATCACGCGCCAGCAATCGTCCATGGATTCATTGCGTGATTCGCAATACGTCTCTCCGGCGAATCCCACGTAGCACCCGTCCGGAAAAAGTCCCAGCAGCGCGTCGCGCACCGCTGTGTCTTCAATCGCATAAAATGCCCAAGGCCGGATCCACGTGCGCGCAAATGTCACCAGGTTAAAAAGCGCGTCGCCGGGATTCGTCCCCGGCATGCCTTGCGCCACCGCCACGCGCGTCGCCCGCGCGTAAACATCGTCGGCCGTTACTGGACCGCCCATTTGAATCTTGTCCGCCGCATGAGGGTAGGCGGCCTTGAGCTTGGCGCGGTGCACCTCGAGTTGCCACTGCAGGTACGGAAATTCGTGCTGCTCGTTGGCCCATACCGGCGTGTTCAATTCCAGCCCGCCAATAATCGAAATCACTTCCTGCCCATTCGGAACGCGTCGCGTACCAATACTCAGCGGCACCGGCACCAGCGGAGCCGGACTGAAATCTGCCTCGCTGTGTGGCCTGCCGCAGCCAGGGCAAATCGTACCCGCCAGAAAATCAGCGCCTCGTCCTCTCGTCGCGCTCGCACCCGCCGCGCCCCTGTGTGCGGCAGCATCCGGCGCAACTGAAGGCACGCTCCCCATGGCATTTCCGTCGGCGTCGTTCGCGCTAGCGTCGGTCGCGGCATAATCACCGGCTGCAACCCCATGCGCATCGCCCTCATTCGCATGAGGCCCGCCAATCAAGCTCTCGCCCAAACCCTCGCGCAAGCCATCGCTCGCGCCCGTGTCGCCCGTGTCGCCCGTGGCGCTTGTGTCGCGCGTATCGCTTGTGTCGCTTGCATTCCCTGCGCTACCCTGCACTTCGCTTTCTGTCCCGCATTGCGCACACACATAGGCATCGCGCCCCAGCCGCACCCAGCGCTCCTCGAGCACCAGCTCGTCGCGCCATCCAAACCGCTGGCCATCCGCCACGTAACGTACGTAGCCGCCGATCTTTCCGTCGGTCCACAAATAAAATCCCAGGCCGGTCAGCAATTGCTCCGCATGATTATTTTGTTCGATCAGCTTGGCTACTTCCGATCCCGCCTTCGCCGTGGTGATGTCCGCTTCCGACAGCGTGGATTGCGGATAAAACCGCGTCGCCGGCACATCCTGGCTGATCACGGAAATAAACGACAACCCAAATGCCTGATACAAGTTCGTCACGAACTGGTAACGCGGCATGTCCCCTAATGCCGACGCATCGTACATTTTCGATTCCGTCGGCAGGTGCCAGTTCATGTCCTGCGGATTCCACCAGGCATACTGCAATCCCTGCCAGAACAGGCGCGCCTGGCGTATGCGCCGGATTTCGTGCCGCCGCGCCACCAGACCTTCGGTGCGGTACTCCACTACCAGCTCGCGCAGCGCGTTCACCAGTCGTGGCGCCAATTCTGCAAGCCGCTCGTTATTGGGCCCCAGGTCCTGCGGCAGTGGCATCCCGCTGGCCGATTGCGCCGGCGCAGCGGCCGCATTTCCGTCAGCTTCTACGGTCGAGCCGCGTTCGGCATCCTGGAGCATCCTGCTGCCGTCCGCGGCGCGCGTGCTACCCGTACTGTCCGCATTCATCAGCGCCATGTCTTCGGACATGCTTGCGTTTTCAGGCATTGAATTTGCCATGTGTGTGCGCACGATCCTTACGTTCGATACTTAGGTTCGATACTTACGTTCAATACTTAGGTTCCGTACTTAGATCCTTAGGTTCTCGCGTGTTCGTCACTCGCGACCTGCTCGAAATTCTTCCTGCCCAAAATCGGAGACATAGCCAGGCGGCTAAGCCCTTGCTAACCGCGTAAATCCTCTGCTCCGCTCATCACGGTCACCCCGCAGCACCGCTCGGATTCTTATTTGCGCGCTTGCTCGAACACGTCGCCCGAACGCGTCGCGCGTACACGTCGCCGAAATGGGTCGCCCCACATTCCCCCGCATCCCCTGCTCGGACGCGCCCGCCCCCAGCCCTTACCGCCCCCGCGTCCCCGGAGGGCTCGCGCCGCGCGCTTTGGCCCGCGCCTCGCGAACCGCCTCGATTTCCCGCGTCGTCGCAATTTGCGACCACGATCGCCTGCGTACCGCGGGAACATTCGCCGGATGCTGCGCCGGCGTTTCTATAGGAGCCACGCCTGCCGTCCCCAGCACCGAATTCAGCAGCGCGCGATTTTCCTCGCGCAGCCGCGCAATTTCGGCTCGCATCCGCGTCATCTCGTCTTCGAGTGCCCGCACGTAGCGCCCGCGCAGCCCTTCCCGCGCACGCACACACCATTGCGCCGTCTCGTGCGCCATTATGCTCAGTCTCATGTTCATGGTCGCTCGTTACCAGCGGTGCGGCATGCGCACCGCGCCTGAGGCTCGCCGTTCATCGCTCGTGAATTTCTGCATCCAGATCGCGCGCGAAGTCGCGTCCACCGCCGTAATGCGCTCGGTCACGCGCCGTTCCACCGGCGCGCGTCCAGGAGCCAGCCGCGTCTTCAGCCCGTATCGTGCGCTATCCGCCGGATCGTCCCCCGCCGTTTTCAGCACGTCCTCGACGTTCGCGGGATCGCGCGTCAGCGTCGGCAAGCAATCAATCAGCCTTGCGCATTGATCCGCAATCACCCATTCATCCTGTTCGAGCATCTGGTAGAGCAGCATCCAGCCGCCCACGCGATCGTTGTCCGCCGCCACGGGACGCGGCAGATTGTTTTGCGCCAGCACGTCGCCCAGTTGTTCCGCAATCGTCGATTCCGAAGTCCGCCGCGCAAACGCATCCGGCGAAAGGTAAATCTCAGCGACACGCTCGAAGTGGTTCTCGCCGTCAATCGAGCGCTCCGCAATGGCCTGCGCCAGCATGCGCGGTGACAAGTGATTCGCGACGAATTCGCGATACGTCACCACGCAGCCATCCGGCCGCGCCGCGTGCCAGTACACCGCGCTGGGATGCTCGAATCCCCAGTCCACCGAGATCCACCGTGGCCACCACGGCTCGATACCCAGCTGCTCGGCGCGCGCCGTGTGCCGCCGCACGTCGAACAAATCGAAGTACTGCCCCGCAAATACGTCCCAGTCGCCCTCTAAAAATGCCTGCCGTAAATGCCGCGGCAAAGCCTCGAGCGTTTTCCGGTAGTCCGCGTCATCTTTGTAAAGCGGATTGTCCGCCAGCGTCGCGCGTATGAAGGCGTAATCGCCGGGATCGTATTGTCCCGGCCGGTCCATCCCCGGAGCCGGACGCCGGTCCACCCACAACGCCTTCACCCATCCGTGCCCCACGTTGCCGGGATTGGTGGCGCCCGCCATGTTGGGCTGTGCGTCTGCCTGCGGGCACCGGTTGCGGCTCGTGAGAAACTGCCACTGTCCCAGCGTGAACAGCGTCAGCTCATCGATGCCGATGAACAGAAATTCTCCGCCCTGATATTGAAAAATGTCCGACTCGCTCGCCGAGTAGCCAAACCGCGTGGTCGAGCCGTTGGGCCACGTGACCACGTGCTTGCTGTCGTTGTAGCTGGTGTACAGCTCGCGCGGCACGTCCCTGCGAAAATAGCTGAGCAGCGAGGTTTCCAGTTCGGGAAACGTTCGCCTCAGCAGCAGCGTGTCCACGCGGGCATGCGTATTTGCCTGCCGCATCGCTTCCCACAGCAGCGCTTTCGTTTTTCCTGGACCCGCCGCCCCGCCGAACAGCCGGTATTTAGCCGGCGATTCGTGAAATTCCTTCTGCCGGGGAAACGGCGTGTAAAAGTCGGAGATGCGCATCGCCGTCAGCGATCCTGCATCGGCATTTACCTGCGGCAAATTTTTGCGCTTGCGGGCCATCGTTGTCGGCTTGCCTTTACCGCCGGGCGCTTCACCGCTGAGCATCCGATCACTACCTGCCAAGAAATTCATGCTTGATCGCTGCAAGCCTGACCGCTGACAGCCTGGTTCACTGAGAGCCCATTCACTGACAGCCAGCCCGCTCAAACCTCGACCCCTCAGAGCCCGCCAATAGTGCGGCGGCTGCAATCTTGGTCTCCTAAGGTCTCGCGTTTGACGACACCGATCTCGCGGCTAATACGCCGTCTTGCGCTATTCGCCAAACACACGGTGTTCAGGCGGTGACCTGCTGCGCCGCTGAACCATCGAGAAGTCTCACGCCTTAGTATTGGCGCAGCTTGTAACCCACCGCGAACGCCGCGATTCCCGCCACAAAAAACGCGCCGATCGCGAGGTGATGTATGCTCAAAATTGTCCCCGTGACAAATGCTCCCACTCCTGCCAGCTCCACAATTTGCGCGGTCTTTACCGACGGTGCGGCCAAAGTCATAATTCCTCCCTTAACGTTCTCATTCGAGCGAAGCGACGAATCTCTCACGCGATCGCATACGATCTAAAAACTGCTAAACGCCGGTTAAAAACGAGGGGTATAAATCTGATCGAGAAGATTGCTTCGTAGTCGCCGGCTGCAAAGCCGGTATTGCTAAATCCTGCGGTGCGTAAAGCCGCGCCAATCCTCGTACTGAAGCCGCGCCGCGCTTGCATCAAACCGTGTACCGAATCGTGCACCAAACGTCGCTGCGCACGTGCCTCGCAGAAAGCCGCGCGGATCCTCGGCAGCGCGCTGTCAGCGGCGCGCTGACGCGGTTTCCTCAGCGTGGCACGCGCGGTGGCCCTGGCATGTCCCAGATGATCTGCCGAACGGGAGCGGCGCCCGCCGGAGCGGCGAATTCCCCCAGTTCGTAATTCACAAGCGTTTCCCACACCCGAGCCTTTACCGCGGCGCTTTTCGATTCGAGCAGTTCCTTGCCCACCGTGACCATGTTGCGTTCCTTGAAAATCGCTCGTGCCAGCCGCCGGTGGTTTCGCGGCCGATACTTCGTCTTAGCGTTGCCATCACGCTGCGCAGGTGCGGCCCACGCGGATTTGCGTTTCGCCGTGCGTTTCGACCGCTTCGCGGCCGCCTTGACGTTCACGAGCGCCGCGTCCGCCGCCGAAAGCCCGGCTGCCACTCCTGAAACAGCGTTCGCCGAGCCATCCGCCACGCGACCCGTTGCGCCACCCGCTGCGCCTTGCAGCACCTCGCCTCGCAGCACCGCATTTACCCCACTTGCCTGACCAGCCCTCACCGCAGCGCGGCCACCGCTCCCGGCAGCCGTGACGCCGCGCTTCCGCGCACCGCCCGCCGCAACCGCCGCTTTTTCCGTGGTCGGCGCGGCCGCTATTTTCGCCGACGATGTTTTCGTGGTCATCACAAGGTCTCGTACGGCTGCCATCCAACGCTGCAGCGTTTTCGCGATGTTCCGGATCATTTCCAATCGCTTTCACAGCAAAAAAAACGACGCGGGCATTTTCTCAATCACCCGCGTCTCGCTTAATTCGTCGAGCTGTCCTGGAGCGCCGTGGGCGCCGCTGGAAGTATCACCGCTTTCACTTCGTTGGAGTTGACGCTTTCAGTTTGCGTCGTCCCCGCCACGATCACCGACCTCACAACATAGCAATACGTTCCCTGCGTTACTGTCGAGTCCGTGAACGTCACGGCGGTTACCGGTGTCGTGCCGTTCAGCGGCGGGCCGGCGTACGTCCCGCAATTCGTGGTGCGGTAAACGTTATATCCAGTGACCATGTCGGTGCTCGCCATCCAGGTCAGCGTGACGCTATGCCCCGCAGCTGCGCCAGAAACTCCGGTCGTGAGCCCTGCGATCAGCGCGATGCCCAACAAAAATGCGGATATTCGCAATCGTTTCATGTGCTGGTCTCCCTTGTGTAAAGTCATTCCCCTACCGTTTACGGCGGCCTCTTCTCGCATTCTTCACCACTGATCGCAAATCCCTGCAGATGCAAACACGCCGGAAATGTTTCGCGCCTGCCCCCAAAAGTTCAAAAGGCGGCCGGTTCTCGGCCGCGCTGTACCCATCTTTAAACCAGCAGCTTGGCCGTGAACCCCGAGCCCGATCCCACGGTCGAGCTATTCACTTTGATGCGCACGAAATTCGCTTGCAGTCCCGTCACCGTGCGCGCCTCGCCCGCGGCCGCGGTACTCGCATCGATGTCTTTGTATTCGGCATCCACGTCCGCCATGGCGCCCTGCAGGCTCACATTGATCGCCGTGGGTGCCGCGCCAAAAAGTGTTTGCCAGCGCACCGCGCGCGACTGGTCCGGAATTCCCGCCGGATGCGGCAGCGCGAATTGCATGCCGGCTGTCGCCGAAGCGGGTACAGCTTCATTGCTGAACGAGCTCCCTACATCTCCGGGAGAAAGTGCATACGGCGGCTGCACATTGGAATAACTTGGCATGTCGCTGGCTCCTTGCACGCACAGGCGTGCCTCAACGTTTAAGCGCGCAACGGCGCTGATGAAAGTGCCTGAGAGAAAATCGCGAGAAAAAATATCAGAGGACCACAGGGCAGTCGCGGCGCCCCGTATCGAACTCGTATCGAAAAAGCGCCGCAAAAACAAAAAGCCCGGGAAGAATCTCCCGAGCATCGAATCCCACACCGTTTTTAAAATCGGACGTAACTTTCTACCAGATCAGTATACCACGGGAGTCAAACTGCCTTCCGCAACGCGGCCAGCAACACCGCCCCGCAACAGCGCGCTCGGCGATCATCAGCCGCCTGAAAAACAAAAAGCCCGGAAGGTTTTTTCTCCCAGGCTTGAACGTAGCTTTCTACCAGATCAGTATATCACCCCGGTCAAATCCCGACCGTACTGCGCTCCTCGCACGAGCGCAAACCCGCATTTCTATTGGCCTTTTCAACGTAGGTGACAATGGCGCGGCTCCACGGGTACACTGTGTTTTGGCTGCATATTGCTCGCAGGCAGCCATCATCGCAAACATTCCAGGAAATCATCATAAAAAACCTTTCGCGCCGACTGCATCCGACGCAGCATGCGCGACCAAAAGAGGCGCAATCATGAGCGACAAAACCACCGGCAAGAATAATCGCGGAGCGCGCTACGAGCGCGGCATGGAAAAAATGACCGAGATGTTTGGCGATTTCGGCGCAAAAACTGTCGAGTCCCTCGAGGGCAGCGCGCCCGGCCTGGGCCGCTATCTCGCCGAATACGTCTTTGGCGACGTGCTCTCCCGCCCTGGCTTGGATTTGAGGTCGCGCGAGATTGCCACGGTCGCGGCGTTAACCGCGATGGGCAACGCGGCACCGCAGTTGCGCGCGCACATAGGAGCCGCGCTCAACGTGGGCTGCTCCCGGCAGGAGATCATCGAGGTCATGATTCAGATGACTGTGTATGCCGGCTTTCCTGCCGCATTGAACGGCATCCAAGCCGCCAAGGAAGTCTTCGCCGAGGCCTTTACCGAGGGTCCCGACGAAGATGAAGTCGAAGAAGATGAGGTCGAGGACGCACCGTTAGACGTATCGCCAGAGATCTCGGACGACACATCGGAAGACCTCGAAGAACGAACCGCCGAAGACGCCGCAGAAGAATAATCGCAAGAATCGCCGCAAGCGTAATCGCAAAAACAGCCGCAATCGCGTAAACGCGAAAGCAATCGCGAGCGTAACCGCATGAATAACCGCAACAACTTCACGCCAGGATTGCGTGTAGCTTCAGCCGCACCCGCGCCAAGATCGCATCCGAATTGATCCGATGAACTTCATGCCGATCAGCTTCATCAAATTCGCATCCGGTCGAATCAGCAGGCCCGCATTCGCGCGTAACCGCATCAATAACCGCAACAAATTCACGGCTGCGTTGCGTGTAGCTTTCAGCCGCGCCCGCGCGGAGATCGCGTCCGAATTGATCCGATCCGGTTGATGCCAATCGGCCTCATCAAAATCGCGGCCGGTCGAATCAGGGAGACCCGCATTCACGCGTCGAGCGCTGCGCGCGTGCTGCGGGCCTCCCTTTTTTGCATCTTCAATTTGCAGCGCCGCTACGCATTCGTTTGTGTCCCGCTCGACAGCACCAACTTCCCCGACGTCTGCCGGTTTTCGAGCAGCCGGTGCGCCTCGGCCGCCTGCGCCAGCGGCAGCACGTGATCGATGCGCAGCTTGAGCCAACCCTCGCGTATCGCGCGCAACACATCGTGCGCGCGTCGCATGGTCTCCTCGCGCGTCCGCATGAAATTCACCAGGCTGCCACCGGACACCGTCAGTGCGCGCGGCATCAGCATGTTGGGTACCAGCGGATCGGCGGGCCCGCTCGCCGCGCCGTAAACCACGATGTGCCCACGCGTCGCCGCTGCCTGTAAATCTCCCGTGAACGTCGTTTTCCCCACCGCATCAAAAATCACGTCGGCCCCGTGCCCATTCGTCATGCGCTTGGTTTCTTCCACGAAATCCTGCTTCGTATAAAGAATCACGTGGTGTGCGCCCGCTTCCCTTGCGTTCCGCGCCTTCTCGTCGGTGGACACGGTCCCAATCACCGTCGCGCCCAGGTGCCGCGCCCACTGCACGAGCAGCAGCCCCACGCCGCCCGCCGCGGCATGCACCAGCACGGTCGAGCCCTTCACCGGCAGCCGGAAATCGTGAATCAAATAGTGCGCCGTAATACCTTGCAGAGGAAACGCCGCGCCCTCCTCGAATGAAAATTCGTCCGGCAGTGGAATCAGCCGGTCCGCGCGCACCGCGCTCGCTTCCGCGTATGCGCCCGGTTGCCCGCTATAGGCCACGCGGTCGCCTGGCTTGACGCCAGTGACTCCCTCGCCCACCGATTCCACTACGCCCGCGCCTTCCATGCCGGGCGTGAACGGCAATTGCGTCGGATAGCGGCCCGTTCTCTGCTGCACGTCCATAAAATTGACGCCGGCCGCGACCACGCGCACAATCGCCTCGCCCGGTGCCGGCTCCTCAATCGGCGCCACATCCTGCAACTCCAGCACTTCCGGACCGCCCGTTTTCTCGACGCGAATCGCTTTCATGTCTCTCCTCTTGTGACCTTCGTCACATCCTAAGTGGTACCGCCTCAGTCGTAATCTTCACGGTCGCTGAATCGGCCGCGATCGCCGCTGTGCCAGGTGTTCCCACACACATTCTTTCGCCCGCGGACACCATCTATGCGGCACCTTTTCGATGATCGCCGCGTTTGCTTTGTTACAATACGGCGCGGCACGAAAAATCGCGCTTCATCGTACTGCATCTGAGTGGCCGCATTCCGAGTGCCACATCCTGAGCGGCCGCATCTTGGCTGGCGGCGCGTTTTGCGGCGGCTGCATTCTGGGTGGCTGCGTTCTGGAGTATCCGTAAAATTGATTCTTGCGCGTCTGGGTTGCGCGCGCTGGTTCGGCGGATGGCTGCGCGGATGGTCGCACCGATGATTGCCCTGATGGCTGCCGCGCTTTAGTGAGCAGCGCGTGCTCTGGCTGGGGCGGTTCAGCCTGGCTGCGGATTGGCTGCGTCGGCTCGCCGCAAAAGTTGCCGGGCCATTCAACAAGCCATCGACACGATTCGGTCAACGCTGCCGGCGTACGCAGTTGCTTACTTTCGCCAACCCTGCCACAGCCCGCGTACATTGGGCAAATACAAATGCGCGTGAAGGAAATTTAGCCAAGGAAATTAAATATGCCCAATTTCGCGGGAAAATTCGCACTGGTCACCGGCGGTAACAGTGGCATCGGTCTCGAGACCGCAAAACTCCTGGCCAGTGCCGGCGCTCAGGTTGCAATCGCGGGCCGCAACCCGGTCACACTCGCAGCGGCTGCAGAGGTTCTCGGGAAATCCGCTCTAGCCATTCCCGGCGATATCACCGATGCGCAGGATCGCGCACGCCTTTTCGCCACCATCAAAGAACGTTTTGGCGCGCTCGACATTCTCTTCGCTAATGCGGGAATGTCCGGGCCCACGCCGCTGGGCTCCACCAAGGAGGAGAACTTCGAGAGGCTCGTGAAGCTGAATTTCACCAGTGTCTTTTTCACCGTGCAGGACGCGCTCCCGCTCTTGCGCGACGGTGCCTCGGTTGTGCTCACCGGATCGATCACCAGCGTCGTGGGTATCGGAGGCAACGCCGCCTATGCCGGAAGCAAAGCCGCCGTACGCGCGATTGCGCGCGTTCTTGCCGCCGAGCTAAGCCCGCGCAACATCCGCGTGAACGTGGTGACGCCTGGTTACACCCGCACGCCTCTATGGGATCGCACGCGCACCCCCGAGCAGATCGCCGCCACGTCCAGCCGCATCCCACAGATCGTCCCGCTAGGCCGTTGGTCGGAGGCGGAAGAAGTTGCTCGCGTCGCCGTGTTCCTGGCCTCCGACGAGGCCTCTTATATGCAAGGCGCTGAAATTGTCGTCGACGGCGGCGTCAGCAACCTCCCCGGCGGCACCCCCGCATTTCGCGGCTAGCGAGCCAGCCGATTTGCACACATATGCGCGTACGCAAGTAGTGGGTCAGTTTGAATTCCATACGGCTTATGTAAAAGCGGCTTGGAGAAAAACCAGAGCATGACAACCTCAGCGACTATCGCGATTGTCGTTATCAGTCTCTTATTCTACGTCTGTGGTGGACTTTGCATCTTTGAGACAAACACCCTGGTCGGATGGGGGAAGAGAGAAATACTACGCGAAACGCAAGTTTGTTAAAGGCCTATCCGGTTCTGGTACGGTCATGAAGCCCTGGTATCCGACGTATATTCGCGCCGCTGGGATTTTCATCTGGCTCTGGGCACTTGGCATTGACTACTTGGTTTTGTTTCGCGGATTCCGCTAAATGCAGTGAAAATCAAACTGACCCACTACGCGACAAACTTGCGGCAGATCGTCGTCGCCGGCAAATCATCTGCGCATATCTGCTGCAAGTATTGCCGTCAGCCTTGCTCGCTGGCCAACATAGACGCGCTCACGAAACATCGTGCGCGGAAATCATCTACGCAAATTGCCGCTCAAATTGCTCGCGGGCCAATATCGCGTTCACGAGTGCCTCGCGAGCTCCGCGACGTAAAGCGCGGCGCTCGCGAAACATCGTTCCTTGCGCAAATCGTCTGCGCAAATTGCGGTTGAACCTGTTCGTGGGCCAACATCGCGCCCGCGCGGTTCTCGCGAGCCAGTTGACGAGAACCAGTCTCGCGAACCTCACCTCAACGCAGCGAAATCCGCGAAACGCGATAACCGCGGGCAGCGACCGAGGCGAGTGAGCCGAGTGGGCGACGCGACCCAGCTACGCATCGCTTTTAACTCTGTACTCTCTCGCCGTTGCTCTACCTGCTCGGCTGCGGAGTGCCCGGAGAGCCGGATTGCCTGTCGGTGCCACTCGTGCTGCCCGCTCCTCCCGGCTGTGTCGGCCCATTGTTGCCCGACTGCCCCGCACTTCCATATCCCGACCCTGAACTGGTGGACATGCCTGATCCCGACTGCCCGGCCGTCCCGATGCCCGGCTGGCTTCCGGCTTGCCCGTTACCCAGCCCGTTGCTCGACCCGTTGTTCGATCCGTTCCCCGATCCGGTTACACTCGTCGGCGCCGGATTCGACTGTCTCGAACATCCACCCACCAATAGCAAACTGAATATCGATAAAAGTGCGGCCGTTTTCACTGTATTTCTCCCATCCTGGAAATTTGATCAAAATCGTTCAGCTTAGAAAACCGATTCAGCGCAAGGAATTCCCCGATCTTTTAGCCTATTTGTTAGCTTATTTGTTTCTACCCCGAAACCGTATGCGTCCGCCGTTTGCGACAACGATTGCGATAAATCGATAAGTTGAAGTGCTACTCCACGACCCGCCGTGCGAATAAATGCGGCGCGTGTCCCCAATCACGCGCCGCCGGTAAGCGCCCATGTGAGGCGCGGTAAAATGCGCGATTTCTACTGCTTCGCGGACCTGCACGTCTTCTCGTGCTCGCGTACCTCGGCCTCGGAGCCAAATGGACGCCCGCATCTCGAGCACTTATGTGTTCCTGATGGTGTGCTAGCCATGAGTTCACCTCGTTTGTTTTACTGCTATTCGCAAGGAGCGGCGCACATCACCGTCTCCGATCGCCGCTTGTGTTCGGCGACCTGCGAGTATGCTGCGCGCCCCAATCCTTAGAGCCCATCGGCTGTATACCGTAATTGGGCGCGCCGGTTCGTGCACGCCGAGAGACAATCCCCGGGCAGGCGCTTTCCTAGTGGGGGTTATTACTTAGCCTTCCGTAAATGTCACACGAGAGCGGGGAACGTCACAGAATCTGGCGAATAACGTGCCTGCGGAATTTTGGAAGGTCGGTATTGCAGTAATGGAAGAACAACAAGCATCGACAACAAGCATCGACAACAAGCATCGACAGCACGCAATCAACAGCACGCAAACCACATCGCGCAATCACACCATCAGGTTCTGCTTTCCACGCGCCTTCCGACGATCACCACATCGCGCTCCACGCCGTCCAGCTCCGCGACGCGCGGAAGAAAACCCCACCGTGCAAAGCCATGCTTTTCCACCAGCTTCAGGCTCGGCTCGCTATGGGCAAAGATAAAGCCGACCAGCGTGCGCAGTCCAATTTCGGGCGCATGCTCAATGGCCCGCCGGAGCAACTCGCTTCCCAACCCGCGCCGCTGATGTTTCCGAGCCAGATACACGCCCAGTTCGCACGTGCGATCGTATGCGGGCCGCCCGTAAAATGACGTGTAACTGAGCCAGCCAATCACCCGCCCCGTCTCGGCAACCACCCACAGAGGCCTTCGCGTCGGTGAATGCTGTTCAAACCAGGCGTTGCGGCTTTCCACGGAAACAGGTTCAGTATCCGCGGTAACCATGCGCGATGGAATGCTCGCATTGTAAATTTCGACAATCGCCGGCAGGTCTGCCCAGTTCGCATCGCGGACTTCCATGGCTTAACGTGCCACGGACCGACAAAATTTCCTAGGTTGCATTTCGATTTGCGAGTTTATATTTCGAGTGAATTACAACGGCCGATCTGATTCCGTGATGCGGGTGCGCAACCGCCCCCGACGAACTGACGTGACGACCGCACTGACGGGCTGGAGTCGCGAAGGCGCGTGGCGGGCTGACGTGACGGGTGGAAACGCGAAGGCGGGTGACAGCTGACGAGCTATTCAGGCGGAAGCGCCACAGCCCAGAATTCCGGTGCCGGATCGACGAATTCCACGGCCACCTGCGCCAAGCCGCCATAAGGCGATCCCAATCGCGCGACGCGCCCTTCCCTTTCAGCGCGCGTCTCAAGATTCACCAGGACCAACCTCTGCCCGAGCACCACCGCGGCCGCAAGTACCACGAGCGCTCCTGTCGCACTCACCGAAATGGTGAATGTCTCTTCGCGAAACGGTTTGTTCTCCGGAGATTCGCCGCGAATCACCAGCGGAACGTCCAGAAGCAAGCGCCGACTGCGCCGCCGTTCCGCTAGGTCGGAGCCGGAAACTGCTGCCGATGCGGCCGGCGGATTCACGCCAGAGGCTCGAGGTTCCGAAAATGCTCGGTCGCGCGCGTAAAAAGGCCTTCGATTTCAGCATCCGTCGCGCGCCGAGGAGCGGCCTCGACCGCGTGCTCCGCTATCAAAACTTCCGACGCATTGACCTGTGACTTGGCAAAACCCGCTGCTTCTTCCGACAAAGATATTCCAGGGGACACCGATGATAGAGGGGCCTCGTTGGCTGTCATCACGATAGTTCTCCTTCGAGGTAGCAGAAGTGCCAGAGAGTACGCGGACTATACGTACGACACCCGTCAATGTCAACAAAGGTTAACACCGGTTCCGCGCGCTGCGCTGCGCTCACGGCCCCCGTCGCGCCGGGATACCGCACCAAATCGCAAGCCACGCTGCATTTTTTCAAGCGACAAAGCGAAGCCTCAGCGAGGCGATAGAACCTCCCCCATCACCGTCAACGTGACTGATGCTTGCCAATCCTCGGCGAAGTAGGTCGGGTCTGGCAATGCGCTCAGCCGCAGACGGACGAAACGCATCTCGCGTCGCTTCAAACCTGGAGCGGCAAAAAAAAGCCGCCACGGCTAAAAGACCGTGGCGGCGTGGGATTCAACTGCAAGTCATTCACAGCAACTAATTCACAGCAAACGATTCACAGCCACTAAATCAACAGCAACTATCCTCTGCGTTCAACGTTCGTTTAATGCGTCGTTCAACGGGTGCGTTTAACTCGCCTTCGCTTCACCCGCAGCCCGCTTATTTCCACGCCGAGTACACCGGCTTGCTGACCAGCATCGCCGGATCCGCTCCCGGACGCGGCGTAAATTTCTGCGCCCGCCCGTTGTCAACCTCGGCGGTGTAGAAGTTGCCGTCCTGATCGACGCTGAATCCGTGCACGCCCCAGAACCCGCCGGGGAAATCGCCCCACGTGCCCCAGGTGTACAGCAGGTGTCCTTGAGGATCGTACTTCAGCATCTTGGACGTTCCGCGATCGAAGGCCCACAGGTTGCGGTCCGCTCCCATGTAGATCAAGTGGACGTCCGACGGAAGCGGGCCCATGCTGAAAGCATACTGGAACTTCCCATTTTCATCGAACACCTGGATGCGGTGATTGCCCCGGTCGTTCACGAAAACGTTTCGCGTGACGGGATCGACCGCGACGCCGTGCACGTTATTGAAATACCCTGGGCGCGTTTCGTTGTTGTTCACGCCTTTTTGTCCCCAATCCATCAGGAACTTGCCGTCTTTATCGAACTTCGCCACACGCGTGCCGTTGTAACCGTCGGCGACGAACAGCGTGCTGTCCGGCAGCCAGGCCAGGTACGTCGGGCGATTAAAATGCGTGCCGTCCGCGCCCTTCACCGTAGGAGTTCCGAGCGTCTGCACCAGCGTCTTCATGTCGTGTGTGAATTTGTAAATGGCATGCATGTGGTCGTCGACGATCCAGATGTGCTTCTCCGGATCGTACGGATTGATGGCGACGTAGTGCGGGCGCTTGAACATCTTGTCGTACTGCGGGTAGGTCTCGATGATGTTGCCGGTGCCGTCCACTACCGTAAGGCAGTGCTCCCAATTGGCGTCCACGCCGACTTCGTTATAGGGAGGGTTTGCTCCCCTCCACAGCCGCGGCCCATCCTCAGGGTCCTGTCCCGAGCCGCCGGCTCCGGGAAGTGCCGCAGCCGTGGCGTCACGCCAGGGCAAACGTCCGATCGGGAACGAAAGGCTGGGCGCGATGTCGGCCAGCTTGCGCGTCATCGGCCGCTGAATATTGGGCAATTCGCCGCGAAACAAAAGGAAGATGCGGTTCGGACTCTCCGCGTAAATGCCTTGGCCCGCGCCCCAGGTCCACTTGTCATTGCCCGGCAGCGTGCTGATATTCTTGGGCCAGTTCGGCACCACTTCATAGGCCCCAAAAGTGTCCTGGCCGCCCACCTGCCCAGGTATCGCGGCAAAACCCATTCCGGGTTTTTCCTGGCCTTGCACGGTGAGCATCCTGCTGGCGAACAGGAAACCCAGCGCGCCGCCCAATCCTAGTACGACCACGAATGCGGAAATGCGCAATGCAAACTTACTCATGTATGTATTCCTCCTGAAGACATAAACGAAAACTGCCACCATGGATGCAAAACGGATCGCGGATCATCATGGAAACATAATTGCAGCAGAGCAGCAGCACGATACGACAGACGCATCGCCGCGTCAAGCCGCCGCACCGCATGGGAATCGCGGCTCGATGTGCACGCCCGCAATCGTGCGTTGAAAAGCGCACATCAGAGCTTGGCCTTCCGGCGCAAGTTTCGAGAAGGCGCTAGGCACGATGCAGCTATGTTAGACTTTCGCCATCGTGGGCTGGTTCTTACTGGCACATATCGGCTTACCGCTGGCGTTTGGCAGCGCATTTGTGATTTTCAGCGCCGCCGTTTCACCGAAAATAGCGGGATGGGACATATTGGTGGAGACGGCCCAGGATTTGGCCATCCTGAGCTTGGGTGCCACCGGAGCGATATTTGACAACACGAGGGTAGGGCAAGCCTTCGGTCAGAATTCTGCTCTCGTGGCGATTCGGGTGATCGCGGTGAATCTTATCTTCTCCGCCATCATTGTATTCGCGCGGGCCGCAGCGATCAAAGAAGGCAAGCCTTTCTCGTTTGTAGGTGGTATGATGGTGTTGTTCGTAGGATTTCTGACGCTGGGTTTAACGGCTGGCGTGCTCGTCTGGGCGTACACGCATGGGGGCTACCTCAATGGCTGAGTTTATCAAGTTTCTGGTGCCTGTGGTCGGCGGGGCGGCAGCCTGCACGGCAATCCTGGCCGTATTTGCACGCCCGTTGGCGCTCGCGATCCGGCACGCCGTCTATTCTCCTCAAAAGCCCACCCGTACGTACTCAGCGACCGCCTCACGTTGAATCCTCGATGTTGATGGTCTAGTCTTCCGCTGCCCCAGCCGCATCTTCCCTCTCGCGCCTCAGTTGAATAGCTGAAAAAGTCGACTCGTACAGTAGTTGTCGTTGGCGGTTTCGCTGTCGCGCTCTTTGCCAGGGAATTTATTTAGATTCGGCAGATAGAAGACTTGTTGAGCGCACTATCACGACCCACGCGAGATCCACGCATCAAGCGTGGCATCTTCCTCATCTGATCCTAGCGAGGCGACAAATGAGAAATCAACGCCACATCGTGTTCGCCTGATGATATCGAGAATGTACTGCGGAAGGCTCGTGCCATCATGGTCGCTAGAACTTGCGACTGAAACCCAAATGCTATAGGTCTTGGGATCGAGAGCCTCGGACTCTAAGAATTTGTAAAGTGGTTCTAAATTTGTAGCTTCGCTCAGCACCAATGAAATCACATCGGGTTTGCGAGACTGAAGCTCAATCTTCGAAATGCTGCTACGAAGATGTGAGGCTGTACCCGGGGAAAGATGGGTAAAGCGGAAACTAAATTCTTCTTTGTGAAAAGATGCGGTCACCATTTTTAGTCGCTCCTAGCGGTTACCAGCTGCGAATTCTTGAGCCAATGCTCTTAGCTCATCGAAAGTGAAATTGTCGCTCGGGCGTCGCCCCTCTAATCTCTTCACTTTTTCTACAAAGTCCCCGAACTGCCGTCTGTCGATTCCTGCTTCCCTCGCAGCAGTTCTGACGCTCTCTTGCTCTCTAGCTTTTGAACTGCTACCGCCTCCACGCGAGCCACCGCCTCCCGCTACTACCTTGGGAACATACAACACTTCCAATCGCAGTACCCACCGCCGCTCCTGCTGCTGCTCCTGCCGGAGTTAGAATCTGAGCGCCTTCCGCACCCCCTCCGTAGTCGCTAGCGGCCGTCTACACCGGTGCGAACCAAATTTCCGGGTACCGCTATGATGCAGCGGGAAATTTCACCGCTGACGGCTCGCACATCCACTATTGCGACGCGGAGAACCGGCTAATACAAGTGGATGGAGGTACGCTAGGTAACTGTGGAGGTGCGACGACTCAGATGAGAGCGGCACAAAACGCTGCTCGTCAACTCTTCCAGCGAACCTTCGGAGACGAGTTCGACGGGATGCTTCAGAAGGCACCTGCGCTCAGACGAGCGTGGACGACGGCTTACGCAATAAATCCTACTCAGGTTGCCAATAAGCGGCGTTGAACTGGTGTGACGAAGAACCGGAGGACGTTGGCGTGATGGCTGAAAGCGGAACAAATTCGCTATATGCAAAGGTACTGTGTGGAGGGGCATTAGGATGCCTTCTGGGAAGTCTGACATTCACTCTACCAAAACTTACAACGATATCCCAAAATCCGGTTCTTGGAAGACTTCAACGAGGAATGTTCGCGCTTCTACTTCCAGGTATTATCGGGGCATCGGCAACGAGCGGCAATGCTCATGCATGGCCGATTTGGTTAGCTGCTGGACTGAACATGGTTTTGTACTTCGCCCTAGGCTGGTCGGCGTGCTGGATCGGGATGAAACTCATAAGACATCCAAATTGAACACCTAAAAAGAACTTCCCCGGCAGGCCATAAGGGCTGCCGGGGAAGGTGCTGCACTCCAGATATTTAACGGGATTTTAGCGGCGTATACGAATTCAGATCAATCCACTTCAAACCAGTCCATCAAGTTAATCCAGTCAATCAATCCAGTCAGTCAATCCACTCAATCAATCCGGTCAATCAATCGCAAGAGCGATTCCGGCGATAACCGCCGGAGCCGCACTGATTCCGCGCTAGGGCTCGACCTCGGCCTCAAATTGCTTGTCGAATTGCTTGATATCGAAGTCCAAAGGCTTCGGACCGGTCATTACCGTCAATTCTTCTTCCTCTTGTGGCTCGCCTTCACCCTTGGTTTTCCGATTGGCGCGGCGCTCGGCCTTCATCTTCTGTTTTTCCAGCCGCTTCATTTCCTTTTGGCGTTTTTGGAATGTAGTTGTCGACATGGGGCCCTCCAAACGATGAGATAGGGCGCAGACCTCACGCCCGGGACAGTAGTCGCTGCCGATAACTGCGACTGCAAATTACAAAATTAAAATGTCGCGTGCTTCTCACGCAGGCGCACGCCAAGCATGAACTCGGCTGTGCTCTCTAAATGTGACAGCGCCCCCTGGGCTGCGCCGCCATCGGGCTGCACCCGAACTCTGATCCGGTAGAACTTACCAGCGAGGCTCGCGTGGCTGCCGTGCCGATTCGCGGTAATCCTCGTTCGAGAACCGGTTACGATTGCCGCCGCCGCTGTTCCCGCCACCGCCACCGCGATTCCCGCCGCCGCCGCTGCCGCCGCGTGGTCCGGGACGATCACCTTTGGGAGTTGCTTCGTTGACCTTCAGATTCCGGCCGCCAAATTCCTTGCCGTCCAACGCCGCGATGGCCTTGGCCGCCTCTTCGTCATTCGCCATTTCCACGAAACCGAAGCCGCGGGCCCGGCCCGTTTCGCGGTCCTTAGCCACGTGAACGCGCGTGATCTCACCGAATGGCGCGAACAGCGCGCGCAAGTCGGCCTCTGCAGTCTGAAAACTCATGTTGCCCACAAACAGGTTCTTCATATGTGCTTCTCCCCTTCAATCCGGCGGCATTGGCTTTGCTACGCTGCCCGACAGCGTAACTGACTAAGGAATCGGCGGCGCCAGCACTTTCCATAGGCAAGCGCTTAGTATTGGTTACGCTTATCGTTACAGGATGGTGAGGGTAGCCGGTCCGTGCCTTGCCTGACGGAAGAGCGAAGCCCGCACCGCTCCTGAACCTGCACATAAAAACGGGCTGCAGCGAGGACTGGCAGCCCTTACAAACCCGCGATGGTTGATAAGCGCAACAAATACAGATCAATCTTAGCATAGCTCTTCGAAAATCGAGTGGAATTTTCTGGCTTCCCCCGCAGTAAATCGCAACCGCAGGCCACCCCTCTGGTCCGCGTTGGCAACCATCCCTCGGGAGGAGGAGTCTTAGGCCGATAGCCAACAACTTCTAGCTATCAACGTCTAGCCATCAACTTCGGCTCCGCAGGGCCGAGGTGGGGGCAGCCATGAAGCACCGCCAGATCCTTCCGGCATGGGGCCGCATTCTCAAGGGCGAACGTCCGCTGCTGTCACTCGAAATCACCAGGGAATGCCCGCTGCGCTGCCCCGGTTGCTACGCCTATGAGCCGGAGCACCTCGGGACGGCGGGCCCGCTGCGGCAGCTATCCGATTTGCAGGGCGACAAACTGGTAACCGGTGTGCTGGCCCTGGTTCGCCGCTTACGTCCCATGCACATCTCGATTGTGGGGGGCGAGCCCCTGGTGCGCTACCGCGAGCTCGAAATCTTGCTGCCGAAACTTGGCGAGATGGGTATCGAGGTGCAGCTCGTGACCAGTGCCGTGCGCCAAATCCCCCCTGCGTGGAAGGACTTGTCCTACGTCCACCTGGTGGTATCGATCGACGGCCTGGCGCCCGAGCACGACCAGCGGCGGGCGCCCGCCACCTACGAGCGGATCCTCAAGAACATTGCCGGGCAGCAGGTGATCGTGCACTGCACCGTAACGCGGCAGCAGACGCGCCGCTCCGGATACCTGCGCGAATTCGCGAGATTCTGGTCCGAGCGCCCCGAGTGCCGCAAAATCTGGTTCAGCCTGTTCACTCCGCAGCAGGGCCACGACAGCGAAGAACGGCTTACGCCAGAGGACCGCACCCGCGTGGTATCGGAAATCGCGGGCATGCGCGCTTCATTTCCGAAGATGCAAATGTCGGATATCATTCTCGACGGCTATCTGCATCCTCCGGCGTCGCCCAGGGAGTGCATTTTCGCGCAGACGACCACGAACATTTCGGCGGACCTGAGCACGCGCATCGTTCCGTGCCAGTTCGGTGGCGAGCCTGTGTGCACGGAATGCGGATGCATCGCCTCGGCGGGGCTCGCGTCGATCGGAAAATTCAAGCTGGCCGGCTTGCTCCCGGTATCGAGCGTCTTCGCGTTATCGCGGAAAATCGGCGAACGCTTCGCAGGCGGCGAAACCCGGGCCGCCGCAAGGGTGTGAAGTCCAGATGGCGCGGGAGCGGCCTTGTTTCTGGGAAATACCACCTGGCGTTGCGTGACTGCGTTCCAGGACGTGCTTGCACCGGTGCTCCCGCCACGCTAAAAGCGCGCTGCAATCATCGTTTGCTAGTCGGAGATTGCCGGCCGGGGCAACACGCGCATCCAGCTGGATAAGATGAACCAGGGCGCGCCCTGAAAGGGTCATGAAAATGGCTCATTAAACGGGTGATCAAAACAGTAATTAAAACGGGTGACCAGAAGGGGTGACTAAAAGGGTGAGTACAGACATGCAGGAAGCCGTCCAGCAACTCCTGAGAGAACTCGAAGCACTTGGCCGCGAGAATGATGTGCGGGAGACCGACCGGGCGCGCAAGATGCTGAACCTCGAGCCCGCCACGGCGCAGTTGATGACCATCCTCTTGCGAAGCAGCCGTGCGTCGCGCGTACTGGAACTGGGCACGTCCAATGGCTACAGCACCATCTGGCTCGCTTGGGCGCTCGATCAGACCGCGTCGGCGGACGCCCAACTGGTTACCATCGAGCGCAATCCCGCCAAGCAGGTGCTGGCGCGGGAAAATTTGCGCCGGGCCGGTCTGGCTCATCGCGTGAATTTGCGCTTGGGAGACGCAACCGCCGTCATACGCGAGTTGCCGGGTCCATTCGATTTCGTGTTTTTCGATGCAGACCGCGTGAACGCACCCGAGCACTTCCGGTTGCTGCTGCCGAAGCTGGCCGCGAACGCGTTGGTGTTGCATGACAATGCGTTATCGCATCCGCAGGAAATCGCCGATTACCTTGCTTTGCTGGAAAGCCTGCCGGAATTTCAGCACACGGTGGTGCCGGTGGGAAAAGGCCTGAGCGTCGCTTACCGCGGGTGAACGCGCAGTGGCAGCCGTGGTTTGCGCGTGCCCAGAAATTCCTCCATGTATTCGCGAACGTCAGCCAGGTAAGCGCGACAGCGGGTTGAGAGCGTAAAGCGCAGGCGGCCGCTCACGGGAACGCCTCCAGCTCCTGACTTCAGTATGCGTGAAGTGGCGGGACCAAATACCCGCTCGTTCCGTGAAGCTCGATCCATTTGAACTCTCATGCGCGCAGAATACGTTTGTGCGTCTTTCGACGTAACTGTACGCTCGGCCAGAGCGTGAACAGTGCTTGCGCGGCTGTACTGCCCGGTCCCACGCGCAGTTAGCGCATACCCATGCGTCCGCGAAAGCCCGCTTGCCAGGATGTGTTTGGCGGGCTAAGCTGTGCCCACGATGGTCCCCTCGAATCCTGCATTAAAGAAGGGGACCCATGCGCAGACTAACCGTACTGTTCACACTGCTCGTGTTAGCGACCGCTCCGCTTGGCGCCAAACCCAAAGCCAACATCCGCGTTAAGATCAGCACTTTTTATGGCAAACGCCGCCCGAGCGGCGACCTCGGTTCCACGCTCGGTAATGATTCCACGTTTGGCGTGATCTATTACTTGAACGTTACCGTGCTTTCCGATGACGCTCAGGCCGTCGCGAAGAACGGTGGCGATTGGTGCATCAAAGGCGACCTTCCACTCAATCCTGGGGCCGAATACCATGGCATCCTCGACGGCAACATACTCTCCTTGGAAATACCTGAAAAGAACGGCAAATCAATCAAGCGATCTTTCCTCGTGTTCGATTACAAGTGGCGAACGCTATCCGAGTTGTGAACCCGCCGTTGTGAACCGCCGGCAACGTGCTCGCGTCGAGACCGCCCGCCGGGCGGCGAAGTGGCGAGCCGCGCTCCGTGCGCAGCGCGCGTTCGCACGAGACGGTGTGCAGAGCCACGTGAGCTGCACGCGTGAAGAGAAGGCGCGAAGCGCCCCCCCTGATGAACTCGTTGTGCCGTCAACCTCAGCGATGATTCCGGCATGCTAAGCGTCGATCGCTATCGTTCCCGCCGCCAGGTCGCGCAAACCGTGCATGATTGCGCAACTTCGTGCTTACTCCGCAAATCGGCAGAGGATATTTCGATTGTCGCGGGTAAAAAGCGAGCCTATACTTCGGTTTATAACTATGTTGGGGGAACTACGTTGGGGACCCAGACCTCAGGGCGGTATTTTATGCCATCCTGCAACTCGATTTGGTTTGTGGTGAGCTTGTGCGGCCCAAAACACTGGTAATCATCTCGGTGCTCGTCGCGCTGATCGCGGGGTTTGGTTACGTGCTGTACGCGGTAGGGCCGCGGGGCCCGCAGCCGTGGAAATCAAGCGGACTTTCCGCAACTTACGTCGGTACGGAGTTGCACGAGGTGAGCAACTCGACTGCTTCCCTCTTCTTGTACTACGAACTCCAGAACAATACAGATTTCGATTATCACCTGAGTAATACGCCGGGTTTCCCGGTGATGAGCAAACTGGCATCCGATGGCAGCCTGAGTTCGCAGGACGACGTACGGCTCAGCTATCCCACCTTTTTGCCGGCGCGGCAGAAAGCGCGCATCGCTCTCGAGGTGCGCCATCCCTTCGCATGGCCGGCCGACAACGATCCCCAGACGCAGGATAAACTGCGAGATTTCGTAAACCAGCGGCTGGTTCCCGTGGACGAATTCGTGCTTTTTGACCAGGCCGACCACATCCAGATCGAATTTCCCCGGGGCTGGCAGCAATTACAGCTGGCGTCAGCCGCCGCACAGTAATTCGCCCGATCATCATGGCCTCCACGCACACGAACGATGCGATGTCGCAAGGAGCCGATAAGCAGCGGGTCTATCCGCGGCGGCGGCTCGATCGCCTGTCCTATATCGATTTCGGCCCGGACAATGGCGGAATGCTGATCGACATCAGCGCAGGCGGATTGAGCTTCCAGGGCGTGGGCGCCGTCGGGAAGCACCAGCCTCTCCGTTTGCGCTTCAGCTTGCCGGGCCTGACGGGCAAACCGATCGAAGCCACCGGTGAAATGGTGTGGTCGAACAGCACCGGCAAGGGCGGCGGTTTGCAGTTCCTCGAAATCAGCGACGAGGCCAGAACGCGTCTGCAGGAGTGGATTACCACCGGTGAATCGGAGACCGACACTTCGATCCGGTCAAATATTTTGGGTGCAGCGGGCGTGATGGACGCTGCTCGCGCCTTCCCGAGCGAGCGCACGTGGCAGGAAAAATTCGTTGCGAAGCGCCGCGTGCAAAGCGAAAAAACAAAAACGAACAATGAGAACGGCGGCCGGGACGCGGGTGAAAGCTTCGCGTCTGGGCTGGGCGGTGCCCGTGCCACAGATTTTGCTATCGGCGCTGCTCCCGGCGCTGCCACTGACGCTGCCACGACGATGGGCAGCGAGATCAAACCTCGCGAGCCTGACAAGCGCCCCGCCGCGGATGTGGCCGCCCGTATTGATGCGCGAAAGCCGCCTGCCGCTACGCCAGGCGAGGCGCCCGACGCCAGCGGATCTGGCAGTGGATCTGGGGCCCGTGCCGCCGCCAAAGCCGATACACATCCCCCGCTTGATGCCGCGGATACGCGGGATCAGGCGGCGGAAACTTGGGGCGACCTCTCGGATAACTGGGACGATACGCCGGGAACGTGGACCGATACGCCCGAAGTTTGGAGCGATAGTCCGTCCGCCGCGCAGTTCGGTTCAGCGATGGGGACGGCACCCGATACATCGGTTGACACGGGGCGGGACGCACAGCCAGACACACGGCTTGACGCACGGTCCGACGTGCGGCCAGACGCACGACCGGACACACGGCCCGACGCACGGACCGATGCAGGACCAGACACGCAGCGTGGCACGCAGCACTCTGCCCGGCTCAACGCGCAGCCCAGCGCAGAGCACGATCGACACGCGGGTGCAGCGCCCGATACCGAGCGCGCTACCGACACCGCTGCAGCGCCCAATCAGGGCAGCGATGCCGGCCAGAACCCCGTGGCCGCTTCGCATGAGAAAACACCCGCGCCACAGTCGATTGAGATAGCTCCGGCAGCCGCCGAAACGAACGTGGATACAGGCGCGCGCCCGGCGACGGACCTATCGAGCCGCGCAGCCGCGCCACAGCCTGCGACCGATGATCGAGATGCGCGTGCGGAAAATCGCGAGGCCATCACGCCATTGCCTCCGCCGGTTGCGGCCGCCCCGGCTTCGCCATCGCCCACGACGAAGCGGGTAACGCCTTTTACCTCGGCGCTGGCCGCATCCGCAAGGGCCGCCGCGGCGGCTGAACAATCGAATGCCGCAGCGAATGCCGCAACGCAGAATTTGCCCGCTCAGCCGTCAGCGGCGCCCATTGAGCCGCAATCGAGCGAGCGGAATGTCGCTATCGTTCCCGCCGCACCGGAAACTGTACCGCCTCCAGCAGCGGCGACGCAGTCTGCGGCCCCGAGTGCGGCTGCTTTGGCATCCTCGGGGCCGCAAACCCAGGAGTCGGAAACTCCGGCATTGGAAACCCCGGGTTCGAAAACATCGCTTGAGGAAATGTTGCGTTCGCAAATGTTGCGTGCGGGAAGCTTGCCTTCGCAAGGCCCGGTTTCGCAAACCCCGGCTTCGCCCAAGCCGGCGGCGCCGCCCTCGGTTTCGGTGCCCACGCCTTCCGCTGCCGCAGTTTCAGAGCCTGCCGCTTTAGCACCGGTCAGTTCCCTTTCGCCAGCCGCTGCGGAGATCATTTCGCGGGCGTCTTCGTCGGCCTCGGCGCACCAACACATCGAACTCGGGAACTCCTTGTCCGCCGCTCGGTGGGATGCGCGGCCCGGCACGGCGGGAGTTTTAAGTGCGGGCTCCGCTCCCCTGGAAGACGGCCGCTACTCGGTGCTCGCCAGCGCCGCGATCATCACGGCATCGGCCGGGGCTGCGGTACTGCTCGCGGTGATGGGGATGCGGATTTTTGCTCCGGGCTACACGGCCGGGAGTGGGCCGGATGTGAGCGCTGCTTCGCTGCAACACGTTGCCGCAGGTGGTGAGCCGTTCCACGTGGGAGTGGTCGACGCGAATAACAAGCATTGGAACCTGACCGGCGCGAATGTACCAACCAGCGCCAAGGCTGTTCCACCATCTGCCGCCCCAGCACCTGGAGCCCCGCCAACCGCAGCCGCTGCACCGGCAGAAGCATCAGCAGCACCGCCAGTTGCGCCACGCACAGCAGATCGCGCGGCGGCAGAGATCGACGGTGGCCCCGACGTGGACCGCCAGAATCTGGCCACCACATTTCAGCAGCTGCCCATACATCCGCCGCGGCCACTCGCGGCTGCGCGCACTTCGTCCGAAATCGCGGCACCGGCGGTGAACGGCGGGGCCCCGGTTGCGCTGGCCCCCATTGAGGCCGGAGCTCCCAAACCACCCGAGCCTGTTGCGCCAGCCGCTGCGGCGGCTTCGGCACCCGCGACGCCTGCGGGGAGCTCCGCGGGCAACTCCACGGCGAGCGCCGGGGGCAACTCTGCGAGCACGTCCGCTTCTGCATCCATCGCCACGGGCACGTTCGCGCCGGCATCCGGTGCCGCAGCGGACGCTCCGGCGCGCAACGAACTAGGGAACTTTCAACCACCGCTGCTCATTGCCCATGTCGCTCCTCCTTACCCACCGGCCGCGATGCAGCAACGCGCCCAGGGAGACGTCTTGGTGCGCGTCACCATTGGTAAAGACGGCGTTCCCAGAATCGTGCAGGTCGTCAGCGGCCATCCTCTGCTGGTCGATGCCGCCCTGCAGGTTATTCCTCGATGGCGGTACAAGCCTGCGCTGTTGAATGGCAAGGCGGTTGAGGCACAGACCGTCGTGACCGTCACCTTCCACCTGCGCTAGTTCTCTTCGGCCCACCCACGATCATTGTCTTCGGGAAGATTTCAAGAGAGGCATTGCTGCGGTTTCGTGGCGGCAGGCCGGCACATTGCGCACGGCGCGATCTAAACGCGACGGTCGAGCGCAACGGATCGGCTGTTACAGCCGACGTTACGGCATGGGCAAGGCGCTCATCAACCAAAGCTCGGAGGCTTATCAGGGGTCCTCGGGCGCCAGGCTGGCGTAGTCGGGATCGAGCCCGACCAGGTGCGCGCAGGCGTGGGTGAGCTGTCGGATAACTGCGGTCGGATAACTGCGTCGGATAATTACGGTCGAATGCTGCGGTCGAACATGGCACCATCGGCTGGGGTGGAAAAAACTCCGACAATTCTGTTCAACTAACCTTCAATAATCTTCGGTAGCGTTGGGCGCATTCGGTTCACGCCGTGCCGAGACTTGCGTGGCCCCGACGCCTGGGGTGCGGTGATTGCGGGTACAGCCATACACGCGGGATGGTTAACTGGGAGGACTCAAGTACGCGCGCTAGACTTTGCGGTGGCGCGACGCTGCAGCCCCACATCCGCGGCTAAGTCGAACGAACAGCGCAGCAGGCGAATCGCCCGCTCGACGTCTTCGCCCGATCGCAAGAAAATGCTGACCCAGCCCGAGTTTGGCAATATGTGGTGAGGCTCAGCCTCGCGATTGGCGATCAGCGTGTTACGCACAGCTTTCGGGAACGGGATATCGACCAGGGAATCGCGATGAATGTGGCCGATTTCGCGCCGCCCGAGGCGGAATTCGGTGCCGCCATAACGGTGCGGCGCAGCGGTCACGTGCTGGGTCGCTTCGCCGCTGCTGGCGGCTTCTGTGTCGCGCGCGGCGGGAGGCGGAGTGCCGCCCGGCACAAACCACTGGCAGACGGTCTCGCAAATTCTGCGCTCTGCTCCACGTACCGGCATCGTAGGATGATTCTACCGCAGAATCGAGCCGCCAGCGTGCGCTCGAATGCTACCCGGCTTGCGTCTGTTGCCCTGACGCGTGCGCGGAAGCGGCTTGACAGTGCTGGGAGGGTGACCTATCGTCAGTTAGAATTGCTGCGACTTGGATCCCGCTTGCGGCTTAGGGGCTGCAGGCGTGACTGGAAACATTTGCGCTGCGAGGATCATGCCAGGGCGCTGCCTAGGTAAATTTCACGAACATGCCGACGCCAAACGATCTTAACGACAATTTTAGCGACGACGCTCGGTCTCACGAGGCCCACGCTCAACCCGAGGCCGCGCAACACGACGCCGCGCAAGAGGAGGCCCGGGAACACGAGGCTCGGCCCAACGAGGCCAGTCACAGCGATGGCGCTGACAACAATGGCGGTCACAACGATCCCGGGCACAATAATGCCGCGCACAATGAAGCCGGGCACAACAATGCCGGGCACGACCATGCCGGCGGCGGAGGCGATGCCTCACGCAACCATCGTTGGTCGCACGATTTTTCACGCGGCAAGATGCCGGGCGGGCGGTTTTTCGGCGTAGTGCTGGCCATATTGGCCCTCGCGGTAGTCGGAATTGTGTTCGTGTTTTTGCCGCTGGTGGTGCGTGCGCGCGCGGGCAGCCGGACGGCCCAAAACAACGACGCGGCACAAGAGAGCGGCAGCAAGGGATCCGGTGTCCAGCAAAACGGCACGCAGCAAAATGGCACGCAGGAAAACGGCGTGCAGCAGAACGGGCCGCAGCAGAACCAGAACAATGACGCCAGGTCAAATGATAAGAATGATAAGGCGGTCCCGCTCGGTCCCCGGCAGGATGTCGCCCTCGGCGACGCTCCCGTGCGCGGCTCGCGCAATGCGGCGGTCATCATCGTGGAATTCGCCGATTATCAATGCCCGTATTGCCAGACCATGCATCCCGAGCTGAAGGTGCTGCAGGAAGAACTCGCCGGAAAAGTAGCGCTGGCGTACAAGGACTTCCCGCTCGCCATGCACGAAAACGCCGAAAAAGCCGCCGAAGCGGCGCGTTGCGCGGGGGAGCAGGGCAAATTCTGGGATTTTCACGATGTTTTGTTCCATAACAGCGACCGGCTGGAAGTTCCGCAACTCAAGCAGTACGCCCGCGACCTGAAGCTTAACGAGGCCAACTTCGACACCTGCCTTGATTCGGGCAAAGAAGCGGCGGCCATCAAGAAAGATCTGGCGCAGGGGCGGCAGCTCGGGGTGCGGGGCACGCCAAGCTTCTTTTTTAACGGGCGGATGTTATCGGGCGCCATGGACTACTACACGCTGCGCAGCATCGTCGAGGGAGTCCTGAAATCCGATGCGCCGGCCTCGGCTGCGGCGATTCCGGCGCCGCCGCCCGCTCCCGCGAAATAAATTCCTGACACAAACGAGGGCCTCACGATGAGGATTGCAAGCCAGATCTGCGGGGAAAACCCGGTTCAGACTTCGGATCGTGCGGAGAGCGGCGTGCGGGAAACGGCCTCGCTGAGCGTGAAAGGGCGCAGTCATGCGGCACGCGCATTCACCTTCTGCGGGCTGTTATTAGCGATGTTATGCGCCGCGGGAAGCCACGCGGCGCTTCATTCGCAAGCGCGCCGCAGTGTTTCCGAACAGTTGCACAACAGCTATGCCAATGGGTACCCCACTGGCTACTCCGCTGGCTATAGCGACGGCGGCAGCGGCGTCATGGCTGTGGCATCAGCTTCCCAGGAGGACGGTGCAAACAGAGACGGCGCCAAAGGCAAAACTTCGAAAGCCGACGAAGGACAGAAAGTTTTTGACGGCAACTGCGCGCGCTGCCACGTTTATGGCGATGCGCCCAATTTGGACGGCCTTTTCAAAGACAAGGCACTGCCGAGCGGTGCGGACGCCACGGATGAAAATGTGCGCGAGAAAATTCTGCGTGGTGGCGACATCATGCCGGCATATAAGGGCAAGCTGAGCGACGCGCAAATCGACGCGCTGATCGCCTATCTGCACACTACCTGATCTTCAGCATTGTGCCGGCATGCCGTACGCATTGCGGTAAACGCGACGTCGCTTTCGACGAAGCTTTTTGACGGAGCTTTTGACGAAGCTTCTTGGGCAAGCTTTTTTGACGAGGTTTTTTGGCCAACCTTCTTGGCGGGGCGTTTGCCAGACCTCTTGGCCAAGCGGTTTAGCCAACCATTTGGGCCAGGTTCAGCGAGAATTTACCGCACTGTTCAGCACATCGTAAGGCCGATCCGCCGAAAGCCAGATCCCGCGAAAGCCGCATCGCGCGGGGCGGGATGCGCCCGGCGAGGCGCAGCTGCCGGATCTCCTTATCGTGCGCGGGTCTGCTGTTCGCGGGTGTGCTGTTGGCGCCCCGGTCAGGCCTGGGCCTGTACGTGGATGGCGGGATACGACGTCTTGCCGTCGAGCAGGTTTTTGATGACTTCGACCATCTCCTGCCCGCTTTGAGATTTCGACAAATACCCCTGGGCGCCTGCCGCCATGATCTGGCGCATCGCGAGATCCGAATCGTGCACCGTGAACACCAGAAGTTTAATGTCCGGGCGCTCGCGCGTAATCCGGCGCACGGCGTCGAGTCCATTGATCGCGGGCATATTGAGATCGACGATCATCAGGTCGGGATTGAGCTCGAGCGCCTTGTCCACAGCCTCTTGCCCATCGGAGGCTTCGCCGCAAACTTCCCAATTCGATTCGCCCTGGAGCAGGAGCCGCACGCCGTGGCGAATCGCTTCGTGATCATCGGCGATGAGAATGCGCTTCCGCGCGGTCTTCGGGGCCGCGGAGGCGCTGGGCTGAGCGGACTCGCCGGGCGCGATCTGCTCCGTCTCCGGCAAGGGCAGAATGGCGGTGACCACGGTACCCTCTTCCGGTTTCGACTCAATTTCCAATCGCCCGCCGAGCTGTCGCATGCGTTCCCGCATGCCCTGTATACCCACGCCTAAGCCGGAGACCATGTCGGCCGACGTCTTCAGCTTTCCGGTCTGAATTCCACGCCCGGAATCGGCGATCTGCAGCGCGACCTGGCCCCCATCCGAGCGGATGCGAATCGAAGCCGTGGCACTCCCTGAGTAGCGATGCACGTTCGTCAGGCTCTCCTGAATGACGCGGAAGAGCGTAACCTCGACATCGGGTGGCAGCCGCAAAAGATCCCTGGGGATGTCCACGTCCACATGGATGCCGGTACGCTTCTCATACCCCTGCGTGTACCAGGGCACTGCGGAGCCCAGGCCCAGTTCGTCCAGCAGCGGCGGGTGCAGCAGGTAAGAAAGCGTGCGAATCTCTTCGCTGATTTGCTGGGTGACCGTCAGGCATTCCGAGAGCGCGGATTTGGACTGCGCATCGAGCTGGGTGGGCTTGCCATCCAGCAGTTGCGATAGCACGATCGACTGGAACGCAATTTTTTGGCCGGTGATATCGTGCAAGTCGCGCGCGATGCGCCGCCGTTCGTCGTCCTGTAACTGGAGCAAACGCGCGGACAACTGGCGCAAGGCGTCTTCACTCGATTTCAAGGCCTGGTTGGCTTCCTCTACTTCGCTCAAGTCCGTGACCACGACGCATCGTGTTTGCGGATTGGAATCCTTCACCAGACTAAGCGAAAAACGCACCATCCGGTCGCGGCCAGTGTCGGTTTGCAGCTTAATTTCGAGCTTGGCATTGCTTTGCATGCCTTCCCGCATCAGGGCCTCGAGCTTTTTGCGGCCGGGCGGCGGCAGGTGGCTTGCGAGCGGCGTGCCGATAAATTTTTCGAGAGGTACGCCCAAAATTTCGGCGCACGGGACATTCGCAAACAGAACCGTACCGCCAGCGTCAAGCGTAGCGGCTCCTTCGCTGATGCTCTCGACCAGGACGCGGTAAGGATGTTCGGCGCCTTGCAGGGTAAAAACCTGCTCGCCGCGATCACCTTGAATCACCAGCGCGTCGACCCGCCCCTCGCGAATCGCCAGGAGCGTGTCCTCGAGCTCCGCCACGCGCTCGCGGAGCGCCTGGGTCTGCGAATCCGGTTGCTCCTTCCCTTTACGCATCGTGGTGCTTCCCTGACCGAGGCGTTTGCTCTGCGTTTTCAGCGCCGGGCTCGCTTCCCTCGCGGGTATCAAGTTCCTGAAGATCCAGACCCATCAAGACGCGCTGCTGGTTGGACAGATCCCCCACCAGCCGTCGCAACGGCAGTGGCAGGCTCTTGACCAGCGTGGGCGCCGCGATGATTTGCGCTTTTTGCGCCAATTCCGGCTGCTGGTAGATGTCGATGACTTCGAGTTCGAAATGGCCCGCAAGGTACTGGTCGCAAACTTTCTTCAGATTCTGCACCGATCCGGCGGACCGCGGCGTCTGGCCGGTGATATACAGGCGCAGCGAATACATAAGGAAGGACTGCTGCTCCTCGCGCGGGACCTCGGATTTCCCCGCCGCTTCCTGCCGTGCGGGCTTGCTCTTGCTCGTGGTCTTGCTCTTGCTCTTGGTCTGGGGCTTGCTGCGTTTCATCTCCTGGACTCCGTTTTATTCTGCGCCCCGCCCTTGACGTTGCGCAGATCCAGCCCGACGACCACGCGGTCGGTGTCGGACAGATCGCCAATGATCTTGCGGATCGGCTGGGGAAGGCTGCGCACCAACGTAGGTATCGCGAGAATCTGGTCGCCCTGGGCGAGGCCAGGGTCCTTGATCAGGTCGATCACCTCGAGCAGATATTGCCCGTTCAGGTGCGTGCTGCAAATGCGTTTCAGATTGGCGAGCGCGGCGAGTGACTTCGGCGTCTGCCCGGCCACGTACAAGCGTAGCCGCACGGGGGTATTGTCGGCCCCAGTGTCGGCGCCGTCCGCGCCGCCCGCCCCGGCGACACCGGGCTTACTCTCGTCATTCTCGATGGCTGAGTTTATTGCAAGATTTGTTGCCGGGTTTGTTGCCGCCGGCGCCGCTTGTCTGGTCGCCGGCTTTGTCGCCGACTTTGTCGCCGGCTTTCCGGTGCCGGAACGTTTATTGGTGCGCTTCCCCTTGGGCTTGGAGGGGCTCATCCATTGCCTCCATTCGTGTTCTTCTGAGCTTCCCGGTTTTCCGAGTCATCCGCGCGGCGCATGCGGGACAGTGCCTCGTGGAAGTTGCGCTGGCGTTGCTGGCGCTCGCTTTCCTCGCGCAACTGCTGCTGGATCTGATTTTCTTCCACCGCCAGTTCGGCTTGCAAGGCTTTGATTTGCGCTTCAATCACGCTGCGCTTGTGATCGAGTTCCTGGCGGCGCCGCTGTACCGCGAAGTCGCGGTTCATGGTTTCGGCCTGGTCGCGGGCCTCTTGTGCTACGCGGGAGGAGCCCGTCAGCACGCCGCCATCGCCAACGTAGGCGGGCAGCAACTTGATGCCGTGGCTCGTCAGCAGGAACTCGCGCACTTGATTGGAATGGGCCATTCCGCGGGATTTCAGCACGTACATGCAGCGGTTTCGCTCGCCATTCAGTTCCACGTCGCGCAGGAGTATCCAGGTATCCATCAACGAGGAAATGCCGACTTCCGTTTTCTCAAGGTTCCCGTCCGGCTGGGTCAGGCTGGTGAACAGGGCCGTAATCTGGCGCTCCTTTAACATATCCAGCAGGCGCATCAGCATCGAGTGAACTTCTTTTCTTCCCCCGCTGGCAATGAGGTTGGTAATGGGATCGATCACGACGATTTGGGGATTCACCTCTTCTACTAACTTGTGGATGCGGAGCAGGTGCATCTCCATGCCATATTGCGTCGGGCGCCAGGCATGATACGAAAAATTGCCGCTGCGCAGCGATGGCTCCAGATCAATGCCAACAGACTTCGCATTGCGCACCACCTGGTCGGCCGATTCCTCGAACCCCACGTACAAGCTGCGCTCGCCGCGCCGGCAACTCGCCTCGGCGAAACTGATCGACAGCGTGGTCTTACCGCTTCCGGAGGTGCCGCTTACGAGCGTGCTCGACCCGCGGTAAAACCCCTTGCCCTCAAGCATGACATCGAGGTCGGCAATACCGGTGGAAACCCGCTCGGTTGGAGCGTTGTGCCGCAATTCCAACGAAGTAACGGGCAACACCGACAGGCCGCTTTCGTCAATCAGGAACGGATACTCGTCCGCGCGGTGCGAGGTGCCGCGATACTTGACAATGCGCATGCGACGCGTGGAAATTTGCTCCTCGATGCGGTGGTCGAGAAGGATCACGCAGTCGGAGACATATTCTTCCAGGCCATAGCGCGTCAGCGTGCCCTCACCCTTCTCCGCGGTAATCACCGTCGTGAGCTGGCGATCCTTGAGCCAGCGGAAAAGGCGCCGTATTTCCGCGCGCAGTATGCCCGGATTGGCGAACCCGGAAAAGAGCGCTTCGAGCGTATCGAGCATCACGCGCTTGGCGCCCACCGTGCTCACGGCATGTTCCAAACGTATGAACAGGCCTTCGAGATCGTAGTCGCCGGTTTCCTGGATTTCGCTCGGCTCCAGATAAACGTAGTCGAGGGCAAGCTTTTTTTGTCTCGCGAGATCTTCCAGGTCGAAACCCAGGGAAGCGACGTTCTGCGCCATGTCCTGAGGAGTTTCTTCGAAGGCCATCAGAACGCCGGGTTCATCGAATTGCAGGACGCCGCGCACCAGGAATTCCAAACCGAGCACGGTTTTGCCGCAGCCTGGGCCGCCACACACAATCGTGGTGCGTCCTCTGGGGAATCCACCGCCGCTGATGTCGTCCAGCCCCTTGATTCCGGTGGGCGCTTTTTCAACGGGCATGACGCGCGACGGCTCGGATTTCACTCGGGTGGTCAAATTTTTCCTCGCCGATTTAAGTTCGTGGCCGGCTGAAAGTGGCGAACGGCCCGCATTATACTGCCTGGGTGTTTTTCAGGGCAGTCCCACCACCAGGGGGCGTTCGGATTGCGTCAATGCCCTGCTTTGGATCGTGCTTCGGACGAATTCAGGCAAAACGTCAGGCAAATTAGCCGCCGGGCAGCATTTACGTCGTAACTGGAATGTTAACTGAATCGGGACTGGACTGCACGAATTTATTTGCTGATGCGGGCAAAAGAGGCGAAGGCCGCAGCAATGAAAGCGCGGTCAACGTGGCTGCGTTTGGCGTGGCTGCGTAAAGATGCCCAGGCTCAAGCGAACCTGCAGCGTGTTAATTCCCGGATTCACGCTAGTGAGACCCGCGTCCGAGATATGCAGGAAGCGGACTTCCCCACTCCAGGTGTTCCGGCCGTGCAGGAAGCTCATTCCCAAAGCCGCCGAGGGAATGAAATTGACGCGCGAGATTCCCGGCGGTGTCTGGCGGTTGGTGAATATAACTCCACCCGTCAGATTCGCGTATGGCTGGATCCGGCGGCGTGGCGAGAACTCCCATTTTAGCCCCAGCGGATCGAAGCCCCCGCCATAAGCCGTGCCGCCCGGTTGAAACACCCAGAAAACGGGGATGATATCGAATGTGTACGCAAAACGCCCGCGCAACACGGATGGTCCATGCAAGCCGGTGAGCACCCTGCCGTAGCGCAGGCCGGCGTTCCAGCTACCGATCCCGTGCTCGCCGCCATTTATGGATGGCCCGCCGCCAGACCAGATCGCGAATTCATTGCTGCCCTTTACCGGGCCCTCGGCGGCGATCTGCTGCTCCGCGGGCGCATTCGACTGAATGCCGCTGCCGCTACCGGAGGGAGTATCCGCCGGCCCGCTCATCGCGCCAGTAATAGCCGTACGATCGGGCACAGACGGAATCGGGCTGGCGGCTTGCGAATGGGCGGTGGACATCCAAAGCAAGCAAAGAGAGGCCACCGAAATACTTGCCCGCAGAACTCCTGTCCGGGTTCCCATCATCCGCTCCCAGTTTCCGCTCGAGGCAAGTAACGGCCGCGAATTGCTTCTGCCTCATCAGATGCAATTGGCTGCCCCAGGTGTTTTGGGACGACATTTTAAACGCCACGTTAAAACGCACGTTGTAAGGGAAATCGGCAATGGCTGCAGCCCGGCAGGCGAAGCTCGCCGTCAGAAGGGACTAAGTGCAGGTATTCACCCGGCGGGAGGCTGCCGAGGTGTTTCTTACGATTTTGGACGGGTGAACAGGCCGAACCCGACGCGCACCTGAACCGCGTTGATGCCCGGATCGTATGCGATGATGTGCGCGTTCGAGATGTGGAACCAGCGCACATCAATGCTGAAGGCATGCCGTCCGCGCATCACATGCGCGCCCAACGCCACACTCGCGGTGAAATTGAATGATGTCGCCTGCGGAGGGACTGGGTCGGTGGTGAACAATCCGCCGCCGCTGATCTCGAAAAAAGGCATCACGTGCCGGCGCGTTTGGAAGTCCCACTTCACCGCGAACGGATCGAATCCCCCGCCGTACACCGTTTCGTTGCGCCCGCCGCTATGCTGAAACACCAAAAACGCGGGCACCACATCGAAAGAATACTCGAAGCGGCCGTTCACCAGGCTGGGGCCATGGGCGTCCGTCAGCACGCGGCCGTATCGTGCGCCCAGGTTCCACTCGGTGATGGGCGCGATGCTTCCGTTGATCGGCACCGCGCCGCCTGCGCCCGACCAAACTTCGAACTCGTTGCTGCCCTTCACGGGACCGGCATCGTCTGTCGCCGCCGATTGCGCGCGTACCGGCGGCGGCAGAAACAAGAGCGCGACAGATGATAGCGCCGCAAATATTAATATGGACGTCGCAGGCGCAACTTTCACCGCTTCCCCGCTGCTCTCATACCGTCACCGTGGCACACATTGCTTGATCTGCCTGCTCATACACGCTGCTGGGACACATTGCTGACGCGCTGCTGACAGTCGTTGCTGACACGCTGCTCACGCGCGCTGCTCACACATAAACGATGCGATGGTTAGCCTGCATACCACAACGTGCGCTGCACATCGTGTTATTTCCGACTGGCTGCAAAATTCTCTCCCAACTGAAAATTCGTTCCCGGCTACATCTTGGCACGCGCGCGGCTTCGCAAAATTCTACCTTACCTGGCGAGCATGGGTAAGTTCGTCTGCCGCGCCTGCGATCTCGATTCACAGCAGAACTTCGCGTCTATTTTCTTGTGGGCTGGCGGAAATAGCGCGCCGGCGGGAACAGGCCCGAACGCAACAATTCGCCGCCCACGCGCCCGCGGATTTCATCCGTCCACGCGCACCACGTTAATTCGCTGATTCCCAGCATACGCCGGGTCGCTTCGTACTCGGCGCTTCCCAGATAGTACATGCGAAACAGGACCAGCCGGCTGGCGAGCAAAGTGCCCGCAGCGGCGCAGCTCATTCCACAGGAGCGGCACGCGGCAGACTTGGCATCTTGCCCGCGCACCCGCACCCGCGACGCATAGCCGCCCGCCCGCGCGGCTGCGCCGGCGCAGCAATCCGCGCACGGAGACAACCGCGGCGCCACGCAGCCCCCGGTATTCGATTGCACAGCGCCTGTGCGCCCGAGCGTCTCGGTAAGCTCACGCTCGCCCGCGAGCGCAAAGTCCGCCACGTATTCGACGAGCCGCGGACGCCGGTCCGGCCGCCATAGATATTTCGACACCGAATCAAGTTGCATGGTGGGCAGACGCGCATCCACCAGTTCCCGGGCAGCGGCGTAAATCTCCTGGCAAACGTCAAAAGCGACGGTCGATTTCATCGTGGACCTTTCGTGGACGCGGTTAGCGTCCCGGTGAAACGCGTCGCAGGCGCTGTGCTGGTCTGTGCTGTTCTGGTCTGGTGGTGATTACTGCGCACGCCGAACGGCGTGTAATTTCACAGATGTCGCGGTAGGCGAGGTGGGAAAACGCATCGGACCGGCTTGGTCCCGCGCGGGCGCATGGCCAGCGCGCTGCCGCCACGCGGCGCGACAGCGGCCGTTTTACAACGGCGGGCAGCAGTTTGCGGGTTGGCGATGGTGGCGGCCGTGTTTGCGGCCAGCGAACGCGCAACGCCTGGCGGCGTTGCAGGATGCGACGGCACAGCATGCGACGGCATGGTGCAGCATGGGACGGAACGGCATGGGACCGTGCGGCGTGGGACGGAACGGCGTGGGACGATGCAGCATGTGAGGGTGCAGCATGTGAGGGTGCAGCATGTGACGAATCTCGCCGGCAATTCCCCACCGCAGGCCGCAGGTCTTTACGCTTCCGGCTAGGGATTACGGCGTGCAGCGGCGCATTCAAGCTGTCGCGCGACATTTCCGACTCAAGCCGCGCGATCGCCATTTCGGCATCGTCGCAAGACGCCTCCCATTCCACGTCTTGGCGAACGTGCGCAAGAAAACGTGCGGTGCGGAGATGCATTTGCAGCCGCGAAAGCAATGGGCCAACACGTGTGGCGCCAAGCGCCACGTGGGTTTCCGTTCCTGCCGGTTTGGACGCCGTCGCGGCCGACATCGCGGCCGATGCCGCCGCACGTGTTACCGCAGGTGCTACCGCAGGTGCATTGAAAAACGTGGATGCCTGCGCTTGTAGGCGTCCACCGCCCGCTGCCTCGTGCGGCTTTACGTGCAGCGCAACGTGTTGCAGGCCCTGCTGCTTGACTCGTCGATCGAGCCGTCGATTGACCTGTTGCCTGACACCCCCTTTGACGGGCCGCTTAACCTGTGGGTCAAGAGCCCCGGCTCTGCGCGTGCACACTCGGGATGCAAGCGATGGCCTCGCCATGCCGCAGCATTGCATTACGCATTTTCGCGCTGGCTCGCAGGGCGTGCCCTGGCGCGAGCAACAACGCGTGCGTTTTTCTGTTGCGGTCTTACTTCGCGCCGCGACCACCGGCACGCGTGGCGTCGAAAGACTCTCGCCGGAACTGCGTGTTACCAATCCGCGGATGGGTCGCGTCACGATGCTTTCTCCCCTCGCGCGGTTTCGCAGCCTGCCGCCGGCCATGGCTCGCGCATCTCTATACCGGCAACTCCGGCAACTCCGGCATTTCCTGCTGATCCGCGCTCCGAGACAGTGACGGAGTACGACGGGGGCATCGTGGCGCAGTTCGCGCGCGCATTCGCGCGCGCCCCAGTGATAGGGGCCAAGTCGTATTCAGCGTCAGGCACTGTGTGCTGGCTCGCGCTTCGTGCGTCTGGTGTGCCTTGTATGCCTCGTGCCTCTTGTGCTCCTTGCTGAGTGCGCGCTGCTCTTGCCGCGGCTTCGCGCGCGCGTATTCGCTCGAGCGTCGCGGGCTTCACGCGCGCACCGCGGACCACCGCGGCAGGCGCTGCTCCGGCATAGAGCGCAGCAGGCCCACGCGACGCTCCACGTGAGAAATCGCCAGCCGATGTGTGCGGCTCGTAACAGCCCTCGAGGACCCGGCGCACATTTGTGTCGTTCGCGATGAACCAATCGAAATTTGCTCGCCACCCACGGCCTCCGCTCCCCGCAAGGAACGGGGTCTCCGCCGCGCGCCGCACCGCAAGCGCGAATTCATCGGCCGACAGACCAGCCGCAAGCCGCAGCACGCAATTTCGGCGGCGTTCCCTGGTCAGGCACTCCACATAAGGCAACGATCCACGCTCCACGTTGTAGATCTCGAGCAGTTGCTCGGGCGAGCTGTTTTTACTTTCGGGTTCTTTTTCGGTGGAAGTATTTATTTGAGCGGACGCACGCGATGGCATTTGCTGCTGTTTCTCATTCTCATTCCTATTCAGATCCAGATCCCAATTCCCATCCTGTGCTTGAGGCGGCTCAAGGGTAAGGTTGAGCTGCCCGTTTAATGCCGCCTGGTACGCAGCGGAACCCTGACCTTCGGAACCATTTGTGCCGGAACCATTGGCGCCGAAAGCATCAGAAGCGGAAGCATTAGGGCGGGAATCATCAGAGCGGGAGTCATTAGAAGCTGACAAGTGAGTGTTTGTTTCGCTCGCGCGCCTGGCCTTTGCCACTGGCGCCTCAGCTGCAGGACACGCGCGTGCGCAACCGGCAACAGCGCGTCTCGAGGCATATTGCGCGGAATATGCGGCAAGCTCCGCGTGCGGCACGGGTGGCGCCAGCCGCTCCAGTCGCGCGCGCCACGATGGAGCAGGCAGCCGGCCGGGGACGTCGCTTCCCGTCCAGTGACCGTAGTGCTTGCCGTTTTCTTCCCAGGTAAAGAGCAAGCCGCGGGCGATGAACTCGTCGATGACCTCCGCCAACCGTTCGAGCGTGAGATTTTTCCGAATCGCCGCGACGCGTCCCCAGATCACTCGAAGATTTGTCAGCTCGAAGCATCCGGAGGCGTCTGCGAGGCCGTACAGCCAGGCATATTCGGCTTGCGCCCAATCGGCGCACCCGGCGATCTTGTCGCTGGCCCACATCGCATCGAAATCAATCACACGCTTGGGCATTTGCCTCCATTTCGCGCCGCTCACAATTTGTATTCGCTGATTCGTTCTGCTGTGTCAGCTATTACTTAAAGGTGAACACACGGTATTCCCAGAGCGCGCCGTTTCCTCCGCTCGATCGGGCTCCAGTCGCGCCGCTGAGTGCCGCTTGATCCCGGGCCGAGCGCCGCCGCCGCTTTTCGACGCAGTACCGGCCGTGCCGCGGCTTGCGGAGGTGCCGCAATTGCGCCGAGATTGACGCTTCGCCGAACTCGGTCGGCTCCGCGATTTCGGCCAGCGTCAACCACTCGCCACGCGTGGACGCCGCCAGCATGAGGTCGCGAATCGCCGCCAATTGCGTATCGCTGCACTCTGCGTTGCCGTTCGCGGTTTCGATCTGCATTTTTGCGCTCCTTATTTGCGGTCCGTTTCATACATCGCGACTACGCGTGCATTTAATTTTCGACTGCGCGGGCTTCATTGCTGATTCCGAGTCTTTAAGCTACCGAATCTGACGCGCACGCCGTACAATGCCGTTAAACCCAGCAGAATGATGCCGATAAGGCATAACCGTCGAGCGCAATTGCGGCGCAAAGCACCGCAGCGGCGCGTCTGATCATATTTGTCAGGTTGCCTGCCGACGCCGTCGTGCACGTTTCCGCGGCTGGCCTGACCGACCATTCCTGAATGGCCACCGTAAGAACAACGAGCACGAATCACGCGCACTTCAATGATTTGGTCAGCGCCCACGAGCACGTCATAATTTTCCTCGTAGCCGCTGCCGGCCGCCTGCGCACCGGTTCTCTTCATCGCGGCGGGCCCGTTCAGGTTTTCCTGATTTCTGTTACGCTCCGAGCAGGACCGGTTGCTCGCGGCCGCAAAATCGCTGGACGAACTCTCCTCCACATCGTTTTCGTCGCCATCCTCGTGCTCCTGGTAATCCCCCGAACATTCGCTGCACATGTGTTTTTCCTTTCTTTCTGTGCCACCCGACTAAAGACCCGCCGCCGGTTTACCAATTCCGTGAAACACTTTTCCACAGGCGCCTTATAATAACGAAGCGGTTACGTATACAATATGATATATACCATCTGGTTTTAACCCTAGGGGGCCCAGATCATGTCAACACGACGCGTCCAACCACCTTGGAATTACTTGCATGAAGCTTCCGTGCCGTCGCTGGAAAGCTATGAGCTTTCACGCCTGAACCATGCTGCAAACCTCCGCCGTGAAATTGCCGCGCTGCTGGACCAGTGGATCGAAGACAATACCCAAGCCTTGCTGGCGCGCTGGCTGCGGGAAGATCGCCAACTGCCGCCGCTTCAAGCGGAATGTATAGATGACCATCAGTCCTCGCTGCCGTTCGACGAGCTGCCCGCAGTCGGTGAATCACCGCGCCGTGTCGTGCGTCCCCTAAAACTCGCGCGCCGTAACGCGCGGCGCTCGCGAGCTTGGTAGCCCGCCCACCCTGGTGTCGCTTCGTCAGGCGCCCCACCATCACCGCCCCCCCATAGCGCGCTCTCGCATGTATACCCATAAGTACATCGCCCAGAGTAGAGCGAGTTAATAATTCGCGCTTCGAAAGAACCGCCACGCACCTGAAATAAAAAGCTGTGCAATCTCATCAGCAAACTCCCCTACCCACCCATGGGTAGCCGCGATGCCAGTTCCCCGCCACCCGCAAAAAACTCCTGAATAATCACGCCTGACCGACGCCCAAGCTGCGTGCCGAATCCCATCGCAAACGCTCCTCGAACCAACAAAAAAGTATGTTCGTGTCGCCTTATATACATTATGTATGCCGAGGGTCGGAGTAGACGGAGGAGCGAGTTGCGACGGGGGAGGAGCGAGCGGTCGACACACGGAAACAACAGCGAAGTCGCTGCTTGGAGCTGACGTTTATGCCTGTTTATAGGATGTTTTGCGGTGTTCGGTAGAGAGCTTTGGCGTGGTTAAGATAACACTACGATTAGGAGGCGCGGCTGCGATCGGGGCGGCTTTCGACCGAGGTGCCTTGATTCAGAAGCTTTTCTTTGCGGTAAATTAGGGAATTGATGTCATACGTGGCGAGCTCGAAACCGTGACCATGAGTTATGGCATCGGTGGGGCACGCCTCGACACAATAGCCGCAGAAAATACAGCGTGAGTAATCGATGTTGTAGACGGTGGCGTACCGGTCCCCGGCGGAAATCGGCCGTTCTGCTTCATTTTCGGCGGCCTCAATGTAAATACATTGGGCCGGGCATGCGGCTGCGCAGAGGAAGCAGGCTACGCATTTTTCGAGTCCGTTTTCATCGCGCTGCAGGACGTGAATGCCGCGATAGCGCGCCTGAAAATGAACAGGTTCGTCGGGATAATTCTCGGTGGTGGATTTCCGCCAAATATTGCGGAACGTTACGCTGAAGCCTTTAGCCAGAGTGACGAAGGTCTCTCCGATTTCCGCGAGTATGGAAGCCATTTTGTGTAGTCTAGCAGCGCGACCGAAACCGAGCAAACTCGGTCGTTCGATGCGAATAAATTAGGCTTATGGCTGACCAACAGGCAGCGGAGACCCGCTCAGCGCCGCTACGATTTGCTTGCCGTGAAACCGGCCATTCTCAATAAAGATCTCGCTCGTATAATTACCGCCGATCACCACGCCTGCAAGATACAACCCTGGCACGTTGCTCTCCAGTGTCTGCGGATCAAGACGAGGTTTGTTCGTGTTCGGGTCGAGTTCGACTCCCAGCTTGCGAAGAAATCCAAAATCGGGATGGTAGCCAGTCAAAGCAAAGGTTTGCACGGCATCGAGAGTCTGTTCGCCGTCGGGCCCGTGGACGACCACCGCCTCAGTCTCGAAGCGCACCACGCGCGTATTAAACAGCGCCCGAATTTCTCGCGCCTTGATGCGGTTTTCAATATCCGGCCGCACCCAATACTTGATGGTTGAGCCCAACGTCGCATCCCGGTGCACGAGAGTGACGTGGGCGCCATTCCGATAGAGGTCGAGCGCGGCTTCGGCAGCCGAATTCTTACCACCCACGACGACGACGTTCTGGCGCCAGAACGGATGCGGCTCGGTGTAATAATGCGAGACATTGGGAAGGTCTTCGCCGGGCACGCCTAGCTTGTTGGGCAGATCGTAATAGCCCGTAGCAACAACGATTTTCCGCGCCGAGTAAGCAAACTGCTCGCCGTCAGCGGCACGAGTATGAACGCGGAAGCTGTTGTCACTCCCATCCAGACGTTCCACATTTTCGCCCAGACGCAATTCCAAATCATAGTGTTCTACAACTTTGCGGTAATACTTTAAACCTTCCGCGCGCGTGGGTTTTTCAGCAGCGCAGACGAGCGGCAGATCGCCGATTTCCAGCAGCTCCGGCGTCGTAAAAAACACCATATTGACGGGATAATGATAGAGAGAATTGCAGAGGCATCCTTTATCGACGACGAGCACACGCATACCGGCCCGTTTGCCCTCAATCGCGGAAGCCAACCCCGTGGGGCCCGCGCCGATACAAAGAAGATCGTATACTGCGCTCGCAGTGGTCATCGTGTTCATAGGATTATTTTGCCCATCAACCGAGCGCATTGCAACCGCACAAAAGCGAGCAACCCAAATTTTTCAGGATTCGCGTGAGCAGGTTACGTGATCCGAAATCATTCGTGGCCTTCGGCCATCAGGCGCGTGCGCAACGAGTGGCTCAGGGCGACCACATCGTTTGGCCATGTCTTGGTGGCTTCCAGGCGTTCGAGCGCATCGCACAGCAGTTGGCTTTCCATGCTGTTGAAGCTAACAACCAGCGGAGCGTCGTCGCCCGCGGACTCGATCACGGGACGCAATTTTAGCAGCAGGCGTTCACTGTCATTCCTCTCCGGCTTCCCGTCAATCGCGCCAAAATCCACGGTAAAACCGTCCGCATCCTGACGCAGCATCGAGGGGTGCGTGATGCGGACAAGGCTCATTAACGCCAAAATCATCTCATCGCTCGTGAAGGTCATCTTATTACCATACGGCGTTCAAATGGCGCCGAAGGCGACGCCGCATCCCCGCAGATGCGTTCGCGCACACCGTCATCCCGGCTCCCCAGGAGCATCCAACAGCCGCCGTAACTCCTCACCAAAACGTTTGAGTTCCGCAATCGTCTGCGAAGATGCTTTCACTTGTTTGTGCTTCCAGACAAACCAATCGCCGTCTTGGCGATGCAGCAGCACGCCGAGGTTGTCGTCGAACAGATAGCATGCCTCACCGAAAACCCGCCACCCACAATCCTCGTTCGGTTCGAGAAGCAGACCATAATTGCCCCTCCGAATACCAACGAGGTTCGGATAGAGCCGGATCATCATGGGAACAAAACCGTGCGCCATGATGCGCTCAAGCGTGGTGATTTGAGTGGCGGTAAGCTCGCGCATGCCGATCCGCGGATAAGGTAGTTCTAGGCGACCGCGGGATCGCTGGCGTGGTGTGCGTCTGTAGCCTCGAGCGTTTCGTCCTGCTCGAGAGAATTCAGAATCGCGCGCAATGTGGATATTAACTCATCGCGGGTGACATTGCTTTTCCTGAACTGCATGCGCAAACGAAATGATTCATTTTCGGGTTGAAAGTTGAAGATAAATGGCTGCGGACGGGGTCCCGACGTTTTCTCTTCGCGCCGTTCCTGGCGCGCTTCATCACGCGTAAGGCCGCCCTGCACGATGCGCTGTATCGCTTCTTCCATTTTGTGCTCGTTCGGTTGGCGCGCCACCTGCAGCAGCAGCGATTTCGAGACAATGCCGCGCTCGATGCAATCACGGCGAATCTGTTCCGGAATATTCCGCAGGGACAGAATTTCGGTTACCGACGAGCGCGCCTTGGCAATTTTCCGCGCAATATCCTCGTGGGTATACGCAAAGTGCTCGGCCAGCCGGTACAGGCCATCGGCTTCCTCAAACGGCGTGAGATCCTTGCGCTGCAGATTTTCGATCAGCGCGAGTTCGAGTGTTTCGGCATCATCCGCGATTTTTTCGATGCACGGCAACTCTTGCAGGCCGGCTTCACGCGACGCATGGTAGCGGCGTTCGCCGGAAATGATGTAATAGGTATCTTCGCGCGGCACGAAGCGCACGAGCAGCGGCTCGAGCACCCCTTTCTCGCGAATCGAATCAGACAGTTCACGCAAATCACCCAGAGCTTTCCGAGGCTGCTCGGGATTCGGCCGAATCTTATCGATCGGGATCATGCGGCCCACGGCGGCGCCGCTGAAACTGGTCAATTGCTCGACGTAGTGAGCGTCATGCCGCATCTTCAGTGTGACTGGCAACCCGATCCTCTTCGACACGTTGGATAACCTCCAGGGCGAGCTTGCGGTATTCCTGCGCGCCCGGCGATTTGGGCGCAAATGTAAGGATCGTCTCCTTATAGGCAGGGCTTTCTTCGAGGCGAACGTTCTTTCCGATGCGGGTCTTGAAGAGCACGGTACCGAAGACCGAGCGGATCTGCTCGTGCGTATCGCGCGAAATATTTGTGCGCTTATCGAAAAGCGTAATCACCACGCCAAGCACTTTCAGCGCGGGATTGGGCCGCGCTCGGATCCGCTCATAGGTTTCGAGCAGGTCATCTGTGCCTTCAATGGCGAAATAGGCGGCTTGAATGGGCACCAACAGGTGCGTCGAAGCCACCATAGCGTTGACGGTGAGGATGCCCAGGGCTGGCGGCGTATCGATGACGACGTAATCGTAATCCTTCTGCACGGGCGCCAGCGCGTCTTTCAATTTGAAGGGAGCATCAAATTGGCCCGAAAGCTGCTGCTCGATCTTTGCTAAGGCGAGCCGTGCCGGCGCGACAAACAGCATCGGATCCTTGCTGGGCCGGATAACCCCGGCCATCTCCGTACGATGATCACCGAGCACATCGAACATTGAAGTTTGAATGTCGGCCGTGTTGAAAAAGGCGATGGTGGTATTCGCCTGCGGGTCCAGGTCGATGAGCAGGGTTTTTTTCTTGCGTTGAGCGATGGCAGCGGCGAGGTTGATGGCCGTGGTAGTTTTCCCCACGCCGCCTTTCTGATTGGCTATTGTCAGGATGGCCGTCATAGAACTCCCGCCGACCAGCGGCGGAACCCGCGCCTCCCTCGGCCGGCAACCGTTTACAGAAGCAGGTCGCACGCCAAACCCTACAGTGCGCCAAATCTAACCGCCTGAGAGGCGCGAGCGCAAGTAAAAAATGCCAGATTTAGCTGCTCGCGGCAGGCGTGGGTGGAAAACGTGCCAAATCAGAATGCGTATACGTCAGTCTTAAACTACTGCAGGCACTTGGGGCCAGGTAAGTGCTAAGACTTAAAACAGCAACTACATTTTGTAGCGGCCCAGGTCGTCGTCCGAGAGATTCTCGAGCCACTTGCGCAGTTCTTCACTCGTGGATTTTTCGCTGATGGCGCTCGATATCTTCGAGCTTTTCAGAACGGTTTCATCGACATAGATCGGGCAATCCACACGCAACGCCAGCGCTAATGCATCGCTTGGACGTGAATCGATGGACATGTGTTCCCCGTTGCGCACCACCCAGATCAGGGCGTAGAAGGTATCCTCGCGCAGATCGTTCACCACCACCTTCTGCACCTCGACGTTTAAACCGGAGAGCACGTTCTTCAGCAGATCGTGGGTCATGGGCCGCGGCGTTTGTACTTTTTCAATTTCCAGCGCGATGGCATTCGCTTCGTACACGCCCACCCAGATCGGGAGGACTGCGCTGCCATTGGCGTCCTTCAGCACGACGATCGGCATATTGGTGACCGGGTCCATCATCAGGCCGCGGATTTTCATCTCCACTTCCATCGCTGCCCCCCCGACCGTTTTAGATTACGTGCTCGCCGGTGAAACTGTTCGTGCCCGCTCCCGTAATGCGCACATCAACATATTCCCCCAAAAGACCCGCGCGTGGCGAGGTGAAATTTAGCACCTGATTTTGAGAGGTGCGCCCGGACCATTGCGTTTCGCGCCTTGAGGCCGCTTCCACCAGCACCTCGACCGTGCCGCCAATCAGCGCTTCGTGGCGCGCCGTCTGAATCGCAGTCTGCCGCTTCTGCAGTAGCTGCAGGCGCCGGGACTGTTCGTGTTCGGGGACCGTGCCGCCCATGCTCAAAGACGCAGTATTGGGTCGCGGAGAATACTGAAATGAGAAAGTCCCATCGAATTGTGCGAGATCCAGCAGGCTCAGCGTGTCCGCAAAATCGGAATCGGTCTCTCCTGGGAATCCCACAATCACATCGGAGGTCACACTGATCGCTCGCTTCGCGCCGTAGATCATATGCAGCTTTTCCAGATATTCCTCGCGCGTGTACGTGCGCTGCATGGCTTGCAGAATGCGCGTCGAGCCGGACTGCACCGGCAGGTGAATGTGATTGCAAATAGCTGGATGCGTCTCGATGGCCTCAACAATGTCGGCCGTCAGGTCACGAGGATGGGAAGTCATGAAGCGCACGCGCCGAATTCCCGCCACTCCGGCCACCGCAATCAGCAATTCAGCAAAGCTCAGGCGCGCCGCCGACGGGTCACGGTACGAGTTCACCGTTTGCCCAAGCAGTTGCACTTCCGTGTACCCGACGTTCGCGAGTTCGTGCACCTCGCGCAATATGGCCGCGCTAGCGCGGCTGCGCTCCGGACCGCGGGTGAAAGGGACGACGCAATACGTGCACGCTTTGTCGCAGCCTTCGATGATCGTCAGGTAAGCGCGAAAAGGATGATCGCGTCGCGTTAACTCCGTCTCGAACGTCTCGTCGGTGTCGGTTTCCAGTCCGGTCACACGTCGCTGGCCTTCCTCAAGCCGGGCGAGTAGCAGCGGTAACTGTCGGTAACTTGCCGAACCGCAGACCAGGCTCACCCACGGAGCGCGCTCAAAGATCCGCTCCCCTTCCTGTTGGGCGACACAACCCAGCACCCCGATGATTTTTTCCGTGGGATCGAAAAGTTCGTTCTTGGGATTGAAAAGACCCAGCCGCGAGAACACCTTCTGCGTAGCTTTTTCACGAATGCTGCACGTATTATAAAAAACCAGCCGGGCTGACTCGGGTGAATTGACTTGCCGATAGCCTCGCCGCGCCAGTACGCCCGCCACCTTTTCAGAATCGTGATCGTTCATCTGGCAGCCGAACGTCTCAATGTAAAAGGTTCCCTTCCCTTCCGCACCCAAAGCTGCCGAAGCCGCCGAGAGGTTTGAAGCAGCCGGCAAACTTGATGCAGGAGGCAAGCGAGATGGCGCGCCAGGCGTTCCGCTCAGCGCTTCCAGGCGAACGTGAATCGGCTCAGTCATAATCGGGAAAGATAACTTTACCACGTTTTTATTTTGTGAGTTTGCGGCGTCGTTCACGGTTTCTCCCATGCAGCTCGTGAAATCGATCACGCTAATCCGTGTCGCGCCCCGCTATGATCGGCCACTCCGCGCTCCATCTCGGCTGACGGTGAAAAGCCCCCGGCCGCAAATCTATAAATATCGTATCCCGATGTGCCTCAAGAGTAGCTAAAATAAGGCTTGATTCTTATCTGATGTGTTTGACCCGCTAGTGGTCGTGTGCTACGGTGGCGTTTGTTTCCTTGTTTTTGCGCTTGAATTTGCAGGGGGAGAATAACGATTCCGCTACTAGCGTTTTCCTTATACGCAGGCCAATTAAGCACACTGCTGGAACAAACGGGATGGGTAGCGCGGGCCGTCCTGCTCATGCTTCTCTGTTTTTCCCTTTTCTCCTGGGCGCTGATTTTCCAAAAACTGGCAATGTTCGGACGCCTGCGGCGACGGACCGCTCTTTTCCTGCGGGTATTTCGGTCCGGAAAAGGATTGCCCGATCCCAAGGCCGTGGGAGCGATGGGCTCGCCTCTGGAGGCCGTGTACGCTGCGGGATACCGCGAGCTATCGAGCCAGCTCGTGGCCGGCAATCCTCCCGGCCGCGTAAAGAGCCTTAATGCCGTCACCGCGGACATGCAGATGGCCGCCGCGGAAGAAATCCGGAAGCTCGAACGTTACATGCCGTGGCTCGCTACCACCGGATCGGTGACCCCATTTATCGGTTTATTTGGCACGGTATGGGGCGTTATGGACGCATTTTCCGGCCTGGGAACGGCGGGTGCGGCCAGCCTCCGCGCGGTTGCTCCCGGCATTGCCGAGGCGCTCATCACCACGGCAGCGGGCCTATTCACGGCGATTCCCGCGGTTATCGCTTACAATCATTTTTTGCACAACATCAAGGAACTGGGCGCTCGCATGGATAATTTCGCGATGGAAGTCGCGGCCATGATTGAGAAGCAGTTTCTGTGATGTTTCCGCGCCATCCCCAAGCTGCGCAACTGTGGGACACGGGTGATTGGATGCACGAATGCCCCAGCTAACACGCCAGACCGGCAGCTCACTCGCTGACATCAACATCGTTCCTTTTGTGGATGTGATGCTCGTGCTGCTGATAATTTTCATGATTACGGCCCCTATTTTGCAGTCGGGAATTGAAGTCGATCTGCCAAAGACGCAAACCGTAAAAGAAATTGCCGAAGATAAACTGGTAGTCACAATTGACCGTGGCCAGCTCGTCTATTTAGGGAACGACGCCGTCAACATCCACGACCTGGGGAACAAAGTTCGCGCGCAGATGCACAATCCGCAATCCGATTCCGTCTTTTTGCGCTGCGATGAGACGGTGCCCTTCGGCACTTTTGCCACGGTAATCGATACGCTGCGGCAGTCGGGCATCACCAATATCAGCATTGTCACGGAGCCATTGAGCTCCCGGCCGGCCACGCCGTAAGCGGCAATCCTCGTGAAGCGAACCACGCAAAACACATCGAAACGCGAAAGATGACAGCGGATATCATTCAAACGCACGAGCAGAGCCTCAAGGCACCTCTGGTGTGGTCCATCATGTTTCACTCCGTGCTCTTTGGCTCGCTTGCCGTGTCCACTCAATTTGCCCATCGTGGCGATCTATGGGGTGGCCCCGGAGGCGGCGGCGCGATTTCCGTCAAGCTTGTCGGGGGCCTGCAGGGCGTACCGCTGCCAACTCCCCAGGTTGTCACCGAAAATCGCGTCGTAGATGAAACCAAGGGACTCTACAAGGCAGAGCCGGTGCCGAAGGTCAAAGAACCGCCTACGGATGCCAAACAAATCCCCCAGTTCACGAAGGAGAAGCAGCCGCACTACATCACGCGTCCTTCCAAGACCCTTGAAGATAATTCGCCGCCGCCCCCGCCAAACGCGGTGCCATATGGACAAGGCGGCTCCCCTGCGGTTCCCTACACGCAGTTCACGATGGGTAATGGCGGCGGCACCAATGCTGGCATGGGTTTTACCGGCACCGGTGGCGGCGATTTTGGCGGCCGCTTTGCCTGGTACGTAGACGCCGTCCGCAATCGCGTGAGCAGCAACTGGCTGCAAAGCACCGTGGATCCGTCAGTGCGCTTTGCGCCACGCGCCGTCGTCACGTTTGACATTTTGCGCAATGGAACCATCACGAACGTGCAGGTTTTGCAGTCGAGCGGCAATGCTTCGGTGGATACGTCGGCCGTGCGCGCCATCGTAGGTTCAAATCCGGTAAACCCACTGCCAGCCGGATACACGGGCCCAAAAGTATCGGTCGAATTCTGGTTTGATTTTAAGCGTTAGCCTTCGAGTTTCACATCTGGAACCAGCGACATCGGTACAACATGAATGCAACCACAACGAATGAAACAATGACGGCGGTGACCACAGCACGCAGAACGCCCACAAGAATGCCTGCAACCGGAAAGCGCGTACAAGCTCGGCAGGCGACGGAAAACACAATGCACAGCGAACGATCCTCTCTGTCCGCTAAGCGGCTCCCGGCCTCGCGCCCCTGCGCACGCCCTCTCGCGAAAACGTGGTTGACTGCCGTGCGCGGCACCTTCGGCGCATCTTTGTTCTTTGCAGTCTTAATCATTACCGTTCTGGCTGGGTCGGCGCAGCCAGCCAATGCGCAAGACTGGTTCCGCACCGGCACTGGCTTGGGAGTTTCCAAGCCCCGCGTAGCCGTGGCGGATTTCGTGCCCCGCAGCCCCCAGGGACAGCCACTTACGACGTTGTTCTCCGATGTGCTGCGGAACGACCTGGACTACAGTGGCGTGATCGACCTGGCCAGCAAAAGTTTTTACCCGACTCAGGTGCCTAGCGTTCCAGGCGAGTTGAACGGAGCCGTCTGGAGTGCGGCCCCCATTTCCGCGCAGTTTTTGGCCTTCGGCAATTTCACCGTTGCCGGAAACGATCTGACAGTGGCGGCCTGGTTCAACGATGTGCGCAACGCGGCGGCGCCCCCGGTCGTTGGCCGTGTGTATCACGGTGCGGCGACCGACGCGGACGCTCGCAAATTCGCCCACCAGTTCGCTGACGAGATCATTGCCGCGCTGTCGGGCGGCGTTCCCGGCATTGCTTCTACGCAGATCGCCTTTGTAAGCGCCCGCGGAGGCAGCAAGGAAATCTGGGCTAATGGACTATGACGGCGCAAACCAGCACGCGCTCACCAGCCTGCATTCGATCTCCCTTACACCGCGGTGGTCGCCGGACGCCAGCCGCATTGCATTCACGTGTTATCCGACCACTGGCGTGATCAGCGCGCAAATCTGCATGTACTCGATGCTCACCAATAAATTGCTGGCCTGGCCGCGCTTCCACGGCACCAACAGCGCACCCGCATGGTCCCCCGACGGCAGCAAAGTGATGTTCATGTCCAGCATGTACGGCAATCCCGAACTATTTATTGCCGACGCCGACGGTGGCCATGTCAAACGCATTACGTATGCGGTCGGGGCCAGCACCTCCGCCGCCTGGAACCCGAAAACCGGCCAGCAAGTGGCCTTCGTAAGTGATCGCGGAGGCACCCCGCAGCTTTACACGATGGATGCCGATGGCGGCGAAGTTCAGAAAGTCCCCCTGCCGGACATGGGGTATGTCATCGATCCCGCCTGGTCTCCGAACGGCCAGTTGCTGGCCTTCAGTTGGCGCCGGCCGAGCGGGAATTACGATATCTACGCCATGGACATCGCCACGCATCAACTGCTGGAATTGACGCGCGATGCCGCGCGTAACGAGCGTCCCAGCTGGGCACCCGATGGACGCCACCTCGTCTTCGAGTCCACGCGCACTGGGACACGCCAGATCTGGTCCATGCTTGCCGACGGCACGAATGTGCACCAGTTAACCACGCAGGGGGACAACGAGTCTCCCAACTGGTCGCCGAAATAATGGCAGCACCGAAAATTGCGTGCCTCTCTGAGGCGGGTCGTCCGGCTACGAGCCCAATCCGGCAATGCGGATATTTGAATCAGATTTATATCGGTCGGCTTCGTGCCGACCAAATGCTTAGCGAAGATACTCAGCAAAGACACTCAGCAAAGATACTTAAGGAACATTCTTAAGGCAGATGCTCAAGGAGGATTCTGAAATGCGGACTCGTTCCGTTGCAAGCGTTATCCGTTTCGCCATGCTGGTGCTGGTCGTTGCCGTTGTGGGTTGCAAACATCCCGCACCCGTGCGGCCCGCCGCTCCAGCGGCCGAAGCTCCGCCCGCCCAGCCCACGGTAACGCTCGAAGCCACCCCGGCCGTCGTGCAGAGAGGCCAATCATCCACTTTGCGCTGGACTTCCACGAACGCCACATCACTGATGCTGGCGCCGGGAATTGGAACGGTCGCGCCGGAGGGGATGACTACCGTTTCGCCGACGGATTCCATCACTTACACAATAACGGCCACGGGCCCAGCCGGTACCGCTGACGCGAGTACGCACATCACCGTCACCGGAGCCACGGCTGCCGCGGAATCCGGTGGGGGCGTTTCGGCTACCTTGGAAGAATTATTCAATCGCGAGGTGCAGGACGCTTATTTCGATTTGGATCGCGCGGATATTCGCGGCGATGCCAAGGAAGCCCTGATGAAGACCGCACAATTCCTGCGCTCCTATCCGCAAATCAAAGTCGCCGTCGAGGGTCATTGCGACGAGCGTGGTTCCACCGAGTACAACCTGGCATTGGGCGACCGGCGCGCGCAAGCCGCCAAGGATTTCCTCGTATCGCTCGGGGTGCCTGCAGACCGTATGCAAACCGTGAGCTACGGCAAAGAGAAGCCTTTCTGCACCGAGCACACGGATGCGTGCTGGCAGCAAAACCGCCGCGCTCATTTTGTGTTAGCGAAATAAGGTGACGCGAAATAAAGAGTGGGCGAATACCCGCTCACAAACGTACCGCCAAAGCAGCATCCGGAGCGTGAACTCGCCTTCCGTGCAACCTTGGCGCTTGGGCGGTGTTCACACTGCCTTGTGCGCACGAATGTCGCGGACACTTTGCCTCGCTGCGCTCGTTTTGAGGCATACTAGGGCTATATATAGGGCCATACACCCGAGCGTTTTTGGGCAGCCGGGCAAGCTTCTGCGGAAGGAGGGACCGTTATGCGTAAGCAATGGGTGATCAATATTGGAGCCGCCATGCTGGCGGGTGCGGTGGGGAGCGTGCTCCTCGGTCCGGCACCAGTAGGAGCTGTGGCCCGCGAAATCGTCGAATTGCAGCAGAGCGTGAACCAGTTGATTCAGGGACAGCAGGCCATACAGACGCAAATGACGCAAAGCGAGGCCGTCGAAAAGACGCTCATCGAGCAATCTCTCGATTCGGTCAATAAGCTGAGCGGCACCATGAATTCCTTGCAGAAATCGGTTCAGGACCTCCAGGCCAATTCTGGCGCGCGCCTCGACTCGATGTCCACGCAGGTGCAGGGCGTCTCCGACAACCTGCAGGAATCACTTGCACGCATGGGCAAGCTCAATCAGCAACTCACCGACATCCAGAATTCCATCCAGGGAATTGATTCCAAGCTGTCCACGGGAGCCGCAGCGCCTACACCTGCCGCATCCATGCCTTCCGGTATGCCTAACGGCGCGCCGAACGCCGCCCCGTATTCCGGCTCGGCCAACTCGTCGGGCGGAGCGCCTCCCGTCGGCGGTGCTGGCGCGTCGCCGTATGTCCCTTCAGCAGCGTCACCCGCTCCTGCATCGTTGCCTTCCGCCGATTTGCTCTACTCGAATGGTTTGCGCGATTACAGCGGACGAAAATATGACCTGGCGAGTCAGGAATTCCAGGACTATCTGAAATATTATTCGACTACTGAGCTCGCCTCGAACGCGGAGTTTTACCTCGGCCAAATCGCCTATGCCCAAGAGCAGTACCAGCCCGCGATCGACGCTTTCTCGAAGGTCATCGATAACTATCCTAAAAGCTTCAAACTTGCCCCGGCACACCTGATCAAGGGCCTGGCGTTGATCGCTTCTGGACAAAAGGCGGCAGGTATACGCGAGCTGCGCCTGGTCATTCACAATTATCCCGGTACTGACGAGGAACGCCGCGCGCGCACGAAACTGCACGAGATGGGACTGACGGCCTGACGCCTCCGCAACGCCTGCGCGGCCAGCCTGCTTCCCTGTTTTGGCCGGAAGTTCGTTCGAAAGTTTCGCAACCGTGAATTGCTCCAGCGAACAGCAGGCCTGATTTGCGCCCGAGGTACGGGCATGCTATCTTCCCGCGTGGGAGTTCTCGATGTCCGTAAATAAAGCAATTCTTGTTGGCCGTCTCGGCAAAGACCCCGAAACGCGTTACACCTCGGGCGGGCAGGCCGTTTGCAACTTCACGCTGGCTACCGATGAATCCTTCAAGGATCGTTCCGGCGAGCGGCAGAAACGCACCGAGTGGCACCGCATCGTAGTGTGGGCTAAACAAGCGGAGATCGCCCAGCAATACCTGCACAAGGGCTCACTCGTGTACGTCGAGGGTCGCATTCAGACGCGGCAGTGGGACGACAAAGAAGGCCAGAAGCGCAATACCACTGAAATCGTGGCCACAAATTTCCGTATGCTGGGCGGGCGTGGAGACAACGCTGGTGGAGGCGCCGGTGCAGTCTCGGATACGGAAGGGGTTACCTCGCGTGTATCGGACGACTCACATATGCCCGAGGTTTCCGACGAAGATATTCCCTTTTAGCTGCGATGCTCGCGGATTAGTCTGGGTACTGTGACGAGGCGTGTAACGGGCCGCAGTATCGGGATTCACACCAACAGCCTGGCAAACAGGTTCCGCTCCTAACGGTCCGGTCTCTTGCTCCGTTCTTCGTCCACCTGGCGCAAAAATTCTTCAAACTTACTCTGCTGCTCCGGTTTCAGGATCTGCCGAATCTGATCGCGCCCCTCGGCACGAACCTGATCAAATTGCGGATTCATCTGGTTGCGGATCGCATTATAGCGCGCCTGCGTATCGGTTAGAATCTTGCTCAACTGCTTCTGCTGATCCGGAGTAAGGTTCAAATCCCGTGTCAGGCGATTTACGGCGCGCGGCGGGTCTGGCCCTTGAGTCCGGCTCGATACCGTCCGCACGGGCGTGCGCGCACCATAAACGCTCCGATTCATCAGCGTAAGCCCCAGCGCCCCGATCGCCACACCCAGTATGAACACCAGCACGAGCAGTGCCACGGCCTTCCGGCTGGCAGGGTTAAAAGTCATTCGTTCTCTCCGCCAGTGAAGTTAATACTTCGTCCTGGCTTGCTGGCTGGGCCGGAGGTTCCGGCATACCCGTCCCAATTTCCTGAGATGATGTCATGGTGGGTACGCGCAAAGGTTGAGCAAACTCCGCCAGATAGACCGAAAGCGCCAGCAGAGCCACGGCCGCAGCCAAAGCGAAGCGCGAAGCGAGCAACTCGAGTGGCCGCCAGATTCCCGCACGACGTGAGGATTCCTCGCGGATCCGTGCCATGACCCGCGTCGGGAAAAAATCCAGTTGGTGCTCCGTCCCGGCCGCTATCGCCGCATCGCTCCCCTCGCTCCTCATCCTGTCACACATCAATTGTGTGGCGAATTCCGCATCTTCGAGCGCCACGCGGCACGCAGCGCACTGCAGCAGGTGCGCATCGAGTTCCGCCGTTTCCACCCGTTCCATGTCGTTCGGCACTGCCGTGCCGGCCGGCACTCCCTCAGCGGACCTTTCGACACGATCTTCCAGCCTGGCAGCGTATGCAGCGCAGCCCCCGCGTTTATTTGCAGTGGCCTCTCTGGTCCAATGGAACACCGCAGCCCGCCTCTCTCCCCCTATGGTTTGGGGGAATGCAATGTCCTGGGATTTTGCAACCGGCGCCGGTACACTTCCACGAGTTTGCCACGAGCCCGGAATAGGCGCACTTTTACGGTGTTGACGTTCAGATCGAGGACGTCGCCGATCTCATCCACCGTAAAGCCCCCCACTTCTTTCATCACCAGCATCGTGCGGTCTTTCTCGTCCAGTTCGCCAAGCAGCCTTTCCAGCAAGTCACGGTGCTCGATCACCCGCGCAGCGCCTCCGCCTCTGGCTGCGCCATCTCTGGTATCCGGTGTCGACTCCATTTGCCGCAACTGGTCTTCGCTCAGGTTAGATTCGTAAACCAGCGGCCGGACCTTCTTCTTTCGAAAATAATCCCAGCACTCGTTCACCGCAATTTTGTACAGCCACGTTCCAAATGCCGACCGCAAATCGAACCGCTTCAGCGAAAAATACGCTTTCACCAGCGCCTGCTGCGCCACGTCCTCCACATCCTCGTTGCGCCGCAGGATGCCGCCCACCACGGCCAGCACCCGCTGCTGATGAATGCGCACGAGTTGCTCGTAGGCCGACTCGTCTCCCGCTTGGGCGCGCCGCACGAGTTGCCGTTCCGCCTCGGCATTCGCGGCCTTGCTGCCAGGCTCGCTGCGCGATACCCGAGGAGGCTCGGCCTTCAGTTTTGGGACGTTCCTCATGCTGATCTGGTTACAACGGATTCCTTGCGCCCCAGCTTGACATAATACTTGCGTAAGTCATAACCCTATGGAATAATACCAAAATGATTATTGGCGATCGTCTTCGTGCCTTGCGCGAAGAGAAAAATCTTTCGCAAGGTGATATCGAAAAGCGTACAGGCTTGCTCCGCTGCTATATCTCCCGCGTCGAAAATGGCCACACCGTCCCAGCCATCGAGACGCTTGAAAAAATGGCCAGGGCGCTGGAAGTGCCTGTATATCAGCTGTTCTATGACGGTGAAGAGCCTCCGGATCTTCCCAATCTGCCCAAGCGCAAAACAGCGGATGAAATAGCCTGGGGCAGCTCCGGGAAAGAAGCGCGATTCCTGACCATGTTCCGCAGGCTGCTCGGCCGCATCGATGAAGGTGACCGGCGCTTGCTCCTGTACATGGCTCAGAAAATGGCCAACCGGTAGGGCCGATTCCCCCGGCTCTGTAGCCTTCCCTTCTATGAATTCTTGGCGACGCGAGGTTCCGCGATCAGCCGACGCGTGGGGTGTCATTTAACATTTGTGTTCGCGCCCCGCTGTTAGCCGCGAACTGTTTTTCACAGCCGCTCCGGTTATCTGATCTGCAGCACCCTTTCCGCGCCGGCCATCGTATTCGGTCCCATCATCAGCAGCATCCGCAGCGTCGCCTGCTATTCCCATTCGATCGTGCTCGGAGGCTTCGAGCTGATGTCATATACCACCCGGTTTACCCCGCTCACTTCATTCACAATGCGCGCCGAAATTTTCCCCAGAACTTCCCACGGCATTCGCGTCCAGTCGGCAGTCATTGCGTCCTCTGAATCCACCACGCGTACGGCCACCGTATCCCCGTAGCTGCGCTCATCTCCCATTACCCCAACGCTCTGTACCGGCAGCAGAACCGCAAACGATTGCCAGGTCTTTTCGTACAAACCCGCGCGCCGGATTTCCTCCACCACGATGGCATCGGCTTGTCGCAGGGTTGCCAACCGCTCCGGTGTGACCTCTCCGACAATCCGGACGGCCAGCCCCGGCCCTGGGAACGGATGCTTTTGCAGCATTTCCTCGGGCAGACCCAGTTCCCTGCCAATCGAGCGCACTTCATCCTTGAAAAGCTCGCGTAACGGCTCGATGAGCTGAAACGGCAGATCCTTGGGCAGCCCGCCCACATTATGATGCGTCTTGATGGTTGCCGATGGGCCGCGCACCGGCACAGATTCGATTACGTCCGGGTACAGCGTTCCCTGCACCAGGAACCGGATGGGTTGCCCCTCGCCGGAGAGCCGTCGCGCCTGATCGGCGAACACGCGGATGAACTCAGCGCCAATTCGTTTGCGCTTGATTTCCGGATCCACGATATGGGCAAGCTCCGATAGAAACCGCGCGCTCGCATCCACGCCAACTACTTTGAGTCCCACGCGTTCCTCGAGCAGTGCGATGGTCTCGTCATATTCGTTGCCGCGAAGCAGCCCCGTATCCACAAACACGTTCGTCAGCCGGTCGCCAATGGCGCGATGGACGAGCGCTGCTGCGACTGCCGAGTCTACGCCTCCGCTCAGCGCGCAAATCGCTCGCTCGTCGCCGACTTTTCTTCGTATGGCCTCGACTGTATCGGCAATGAAGGACGCGCCATTCCAGTTCGGCTCGGCGCGGCAAATGCCGAATATAAAATTGCGCAGGATTTCCGTGCCATTCTGGGTGTGCCGCACTTCCGGATGAAACTGCACCGCGAAAATGCGCCGCGCGGGGTCCTCGGCCGCAGAAAACGCTTGCGCAACTCCCGTGGCGCGTCCCTCCGTGGCGGCCACGGCCAGCTCCATCGCCTGGCCCGTCGCACCCGTCACATGGAAGCCCGGCGGCAATTCGAGCACGTGGTCCCCATGACTCATCCAGATTTTCAGCCGCGACGGCAGCCCGGCAAACAGCGGCGAACCGTCGCGCAGTGCGATTTCGGCGGGGCCGTATTCCCGTCTCTGCGCGCGCTCCACTCTTCCGCCGAGCGTCCGCGCAATCCACTGCAATCCATAGCAAATACCCAAAACCGGTATGCCCAGCGCAAGCACGCCGGGATCGCAGGGAGGCGCGTCGGCGTCGTAGACCGAGCACGGGCCTCCCGACAGCACCACGCCGGCTGGCTCGTATGCGCGTATTTGTGACAGGGATGCGGTGCAGGGCAGGATGGCGGAAAACACGCGCTGCTCGCGAATCCGCCTGGCAATGAGCTGCGTATACTGGCCGCCAAAATCCAAGACTACGATGCCGCCGCTTTCGATCATGATCTACGCTACGACGATGTTCACAAGCTTGTTGGGCACCACCACTCGTTTCACGATCCGCGCACCGTGCAGCAATTGCGCGATTCGCGGATCGCCGAAAGCACGCTCGGCCAGATCCTCCTCCGGGAGCCCGCCATCCACGCGAATTTTCCCGCGAATCCGCCCGTTGATCTGGATCACGATATCTACCTGTTCCTCTTCGGCCAGCTGCGGGATGTACACGGGCCACGTTGCATGGTCGAGGCGCGCGGCATGCCCTAGCATTTCCCACAGTTCTTCGGCGAGGTGCGGAACCATTGGAGCGAGCATCAGTGTTAGCAGTTCCAGCGTTTCCTTCAGCACCTCTGGATGCGCATCCTGGTCCAGAGGTTCGGCGGCTTGCAGGGTATTCACGAGTTCCATGATGAGCGCGACGGACGAGTTAAAGTGCCAGCGGTTTTCAAAATCCTGCGTCACCCGCCGCAACGTCTGGTGTGCTTTGCGCCGGATCGTTTTCTCTTTCTCCGTCGGTGCGTCGAGAAGTGCGGGTCGCAGGTAATCGGTCGAAATTCCGCGCAGCGCTGCCGCATGCCGGTCCACCAGGCGAAATACGCGGTGCAAAAATCGCGCGCAGCCTTCGATGCCCTGCTCGCTCCATTCCAGATCTTTTTCTGGCGGCGCGGCAAAGAGCGTATACATCCGCGCCGTATCGCAGCCGTATTTCTCGGCCATGTCGATGGCGCCCACCAGGTTGCCTTTCGACTTCGACATCTTAGCGCCGTCTTTTAACACCATGCCCTGTGAAAACAGGCGCTGCACCGGCTCGCGGATCTCGACGAGTCCCAGGTCCCGCATCACCTTGCAGAAAAATCGCGAGTAAATCAGATGCAGGATGGCGTGCTCGATTCCCCCAATGTACTGGTCGATGGGAAACCAGTAGCGCGCCAGCGCGGGATCGAATGGCGCGCGATCGTTATGCGGGTCGGTGTAGCGGAAAAAATACCATGACGAATCGATGAACGTGTCCATCGTGTCCGTTTCGCGCCGCGCCTCTCCGCCGCATTTCGGGCATTTCACGCGGACGAAATCGGGGACGCCAGCCAGTGGTGACTGTCCCTGCCCGGTCAGTGTTACATGCTCGGGTAGCCGCACCGGCAAGTCGGCATCCGGCACTGCCACGATGCCACACGCCTCACAATAAATCACGGGAATCGGAGTGCCCCAGTATCGCTGGCGCGAAATGCCCCAGTCCTTCAGCCGGAACGTTATTTCCGCTTCACCCAGGCCTTTGGCTTTTGCGTCCGCCGTGATTTTTTCAAGCGCCTGCTCGCTCCGTAGCCCGGTGTACGGACCCGATTCGACCAGCCGGCCATACGCGGTGTACGCCTCGTCCATGCGCTCGGCGCGAAGTGGCGCTCCTTCGATGGGCTGCACTACGACCCGAAACGGGATCTGGTATTTCTGCGCGAACTCGAAGTCTCGCTGGTCATGCGCCGGCACTGCCATCACCGCTCCGGTGCCATATTCCGCCAGGACGAAGTTCGCCACCCAGATGGGCATGCTTTCACCCGAAAAGGGATTCACCGCAAAGCGGCCCGTGAAAAATCCTTCTTTTTCCGCTGATGCCAATTCCGCCCCGCGCAGAATCCGCTGCCGCAGGCGGTTGCATGCTTCTTCCATTCTTTCCTGGCCGGGCCGCCCCGCGAACAGACCCGGCAGCAGCGGATGCGCAGGCGACAGAATCACGGCGCAGGCACCATAGATCGTGTCCACACGCGTCGTAAAAATCTCCAGCGACGCATCTCCGTCTTCAATCGCGAAGCGCAACCGCGCGCCGCGTGATTTCCCAATCCAATTGCGCTGCATGATCAGCACGCGCTCGGGCCAGCCTGTCAGTTCGGCCATGTCGTCGAGCAGTGCGTCGGCGTACTGCGTGATGCGCAGAAACCATTGCTCGATTTCCTTCGACTCCACGGGTGTTTCGTCGTGTTGCCAGCAGCACCCATCCACCACTTGCTCGTTGGCCAGCACCGTCTGGCACTTCGGACACCAGTTCACCAGGCTGCGTTTCCGGTACGCCAGCCCCCGCTCCAGCATCCGCAGAAAAAACCATTGGTTCCAGCGATAGTATTCCGGTTCGCACGTCGATATTTCCCGCCGCCAGTCGTAGCTGAACCCGAATCGCCGGCACACGCCCTTCATCTGCGCGATGTTGGCATTGGTCCACTCACGCGGCGCCGTGCCGCGCTTGATGGCCGCATTTTCCGCGGGCAGGCCGAACGCATCCCACCCGATCGGGTGCAGCACGTTGAATCCGCGCATGCGCCGGAAACGCGCGACCGCGTCTCCGATCGTGTAGTTGCGCATGTGTCCCATGTGCAGCGTGCCGGAAGGGTATGGGAGCATTTCGAGCAGGTAGTACTTCGGACGTGCGGGATCGGCATCGGCGTTAAAAACGCCTGTTTCTTCCCACCACTTTTGCCATTTTTGTTCGAGAACTTGCGGGTCGTACTCGGCCACGGATTCCTAGCCTCTCGCCACCGGCCGCGTTTTGCGCGCAGCCGATCCGGAATGTGGCACCGCCTGGCGTGCCAGTCTCGAGGGCACCCCTGCTGCTACCTTAGCGGGCGCCTTGTCCGCAGCCTTCGCCGGCACTTTGGAAATCAACCCGGAAATCACCCTGAAAATCACCTGGCCCGGCCATTCGTTCGGCGCTTGACCGGAGCCCCGGTCCGCGCCCCGTCCCGCGGCTCGTCCGCTCCGTCCGATGCATTGGTGGAGCCCGCACTGCCTTTTGCGGCCGCGGGCGCATCCGGCCTGGCGTCCAGGTTGGCTCCTGCTTTAGCGCGCGCCTCGGCTGCGCCTGCGTTCGAGACCTGCGTGGCCCCACGCGTACCGCCGCGTGCCTCGCGCACCATGCTGAAGCCCTTTTTTGCCGCAGGAGCCAATTTCCTCGGGACGCCTGCCAATTCCCAAACCGCGCGCACGTTCCGCCGATCGTCCCCCGCCGCGTCGATGGGAATCTCCAGGATAAACGCGCGTCCCGGAAGCCCGTCCGCCACCCCCGCGGAAAGTCGTGGATGCGTCAGAATTCGCCGAAACGCTTCGAGTCCGATCGTCCCGCGACCAATGTGCGCGTGCCGGTCCACTCGCGAGCCAAACGGCGTCTTCGAATCATTCAGGTGAATCAGCGCCACGCGCTCGAGTCCCACGATGCGATCGAGGGCGGCAATGGTCTGCCGCAACCCCACCTCCGAGCGAATGTCGTACCCCGCCGCATAAGCATGCGCCGTATCGATGCACACGCCGACAGGTAAGTCGGGAACGCCGTCGAGTATCGCGCGCAATTCTTCGAAGCGCGAACCAATCGCGGTACCCATCCCCGAAGTGTTCTCGATCAGCACGCGCAATCCGCCGCGATGCATCTCGCGGAATGGCGCCGGGCCGAAGCGAATACCGCGAGCTGCCTGGCGGAGCGCGTGCGCCGCCTCCGAAATGGCTGTGGCGGTGTCTTTCCCGAGGCTCGCTCCGGGGTGCACCACCAGAAAATCGGCGCCCAGCGTCGTCGCGCGCACCAGCTCATCGTGCAACGCCTGAATCGAGCGCGTGCGCATCACGCGGTCGGGCGACGCCAAATTGATCAGGTAATTCGCGTGAATCACCAGCGGGCCCAGAGCCAGCTCCGCTCGTCGCGCGCGGAACCGCGCCGCATCGGCCTCCCCGATACGCGATCCTCCTCGCGGCCAGGTCCGGGGACTCGCCGAAAAAATCTGCAGCGCGTTGCAACCGAGTTTTTGCGCCGATTCCAGCGACTCCGCTATATCGCCGGCAATTGAGGTATGGATGCCAATGCGGACTCCGCCATCGCACCACGCAAGGGGTGCTGGTTCCGGCTCCGGTTCCGGGCGATATTCGTCAGCGCTGTCGTAGACCAGTGCGGTTGTGTTTAAAGGTTCGTCCATGCAGTTTGGGAGCGGTCGACTTCCGCCGGTGGAGTCTCTATTCTAACGGATGCACTCCATCTGCGCAAAGAACATTTGGCGCTGCATTTGAGATCGCCGGCGCAATAGCGACCATCAGCCGCCACTCGGATCGCGGGCGTCTTCCCGCGTCAAATCCTCCTCCATAAGTCCCCCGCATTCCGCAACTGCTACGCCGGTTTGCCGTGCAAAGGCGGCGCAAACCCTGATACATGCGACCCGCATTGACAAAAAATTGAGTAAAAGTCGAGTAAAAGGTGAGTCGACGGTTGAGCCGAAGGCAAAATCCGGTGTATGCTCCCGCCCGTGTCACCCGCATCACTCATGTCGGCCGGATCACGGATGCCAGCCGCGCCGCTCATGCGCTTTATGAGATTGCCATCACCACCCGCGTCGCGATCCGAATCACCCTCCGGATCAGCTTCGGGATTGGTCCGTAAATTAAACTCGAGACCGCCGCTCCCGGCGAATCATTTTGCCAGCCGAGTTCATCTCCTCACTCGCGAGCGCCATTATTCCGCTCAGGCATCGGCTTTCAGCATTGCTAGTCATCCCATCTGCAATCGTCATTGCCAGGAGGAAGTGTATGCGCAGAACCGTGATCGCGGTTGTTGCGGTCGCCATCGGTATCGTGATTGGCTATCAGTTTGCTATCCGGCAAGCTATCGTGGAAGGCCAGGCGAAGCCGGGCACCGGCTTTGCCGCCATCCCCGGTGAAAAGGGCGGATGGGATCTGACGGGCCCGTACGATGTCGTGAAGGACTGGCCCAAGCCCCTGACGCAATTACCCGGCCATGACGGTTGGACGTGGGGTTCAGTCGAAGGCATCTTCGCCGAAAGCCCCAATCGCGTCATCATCCTCCAGCGCGGTGAATTGCCTTTGCTGAAGCGCCCGCAGGGCGTCGCGCTCCCGCAGATCGGCCCAAGCCTTTCGTTCCCCGTCGGTGAAGTGCCCTTCCGCAACGCCTCCCAAGGCATCGTGTCGAGCCCCCCGGGAGCGGGCGGCCCCGGCGCCAACCCCAACGACCCCGCGCAAGCCTGGAAGGGGCGCATGGGCGTCGACGCGCGCTGGGAGCACCTTATGGTTGCGGTGGACGCCAACGGCACCATTGTCGAGCAGTGGCCCCAATGGGACAGCTTTTTCAAGCGTCCCCACGCCGTCTACATCAATCCGTACGATCCCGAAAAACATCTTTGGATCGTCGACGATCACAACATGGCGGTCTTCGAATTAACGCACGACGGTAAAACGTTGGTGAAAACCATCGGGACCAAGGGCGAAGCCGGCGCCGACGACAAGCACTTCAACCGGCCCACATTTCTCACCTGGCTTCCCGATAGCACCATGTTCGTCGCTGACGGTTACAACGGCACGCGCGTCGTTAAATTCGACAAGAATGGCAAGTTCCTGCTCGCTTGGGGACAGAAAGGCACGCCGCCTAACGATACGCGCCCCGGCTATTTCAATGTCGTGCACGGCATCGCTGCCGACCCGGTTACGCACCACGTGTACGTAAGTGATCGCGGAAATCGCCGCATGCAGGTCTTCGACGAAAACGGCAAGTTTCTCGACCAGTGGCCGTTCGCCAGCCCCTCATCGGTGAACTTCCTGATGATTCCCGCCGACCGCCACCTCTGGGCGTTCGACGACACCACCGCCAAAATTGTGGAGTACGATCTGCAAGGCCACCTGCTGTATGCCTGGGGCGGCCTAGGCGATTATCCGGGAGGCCTCTTCAACATCCACGGCGCCAGCGTGGACCAGCAAGGCAATCTCTACGTAGCCGAAGTCGCAAATGGCCGCGCTCAGAAATTCCAGCCGCGCCCGGGCGCCAACCCCAATTTCCTGGTGGGCAAGCCAGTCTACGCCGCCTGGAAATAAGGGCGCTGCGCGCGCGGCGCTACTCGACCTATACGCGAGCAGCCTCAGTTAGTCACATTTACGAAACACCGTCCGTGCGTCGCATGGCGCTGGGACAGCGCCTCACGAAGCCGCATTTAGCATTCTGAGATCACGGCAGCCACGCAAAAGTCTCTCTGCCGCGGTGCGAGTCAGTGAATGCCATGCAGACACGCAACCCTGCGCGTTTGTAGTCGAGCCTGTACGCCGAAGAACGCCCGCCTTAAAGAGCCCAGCACCGAAGCCGCAGAACGGTGACCCTGCGGCCGCGCAGTGTCCGATAAAGGGATGGCTGCGGATGAGAGCCGCGCGTGCCCAAACCCTCGGCCAGAATCGCCGCACACCGGATTGCGACGACCAAGGCCGAAGCCGAAGCGCCCGTGCAATGAGGCCATGCATACCCGCCTGCATCATTCTGGGATCGGTTGGCTCGATTCCAGCGACTACGCCGCACGCAATTACGCCATCCATAACAGGCCGCATCACTCGGTGCGCACGCGCAGCGGCGGATTGCAAAATCACAAAGCAATACCCGATAGATATCACTACCAATAAGGAAACCTCGCGTCCCATCTACGGTAAATCGAGCCGCACTACATGTCCTGCTGTTGGAATCGCGCGACAACCTTTTTGCATCCAATCTTCACGGGGCTGTGTAAGTCCACAGTTACACCCGATTTGAATATTTCAAGGAGTCCTCGATATGGGCAGGAAGACGTTCGTTCGTGTGGGAATGTTGTGCGCTTCGGTATTGCTCATCGCTGCTTTAGGCTGGGCCAAGACCTACCATCTGACGTCCACGCCAATGACGCCCGCAGCCAGCGGAGACGTTGACGTTCATCGAGATAAAAACGGTAATATCCAGGTTGATCTCAAGGTCGAGCATCTGGCGAAACCGTCCGTGCTGACACCACCCGCCAGCACGTATATCGTCTGGTTCCAACAGGGTGACTCCAGGCCGGAAAGCCAGGGAGAATTGCGCGTCAATGACGATTTGAAAGGCGAGCTGAAAACCAGTACGCCCTACAATACCTTCGATGTCTTCATCACCGCCGAATCCGACCCACAGACAAAAACGCCATCAGACCGCGTAGCCCTGAAAACCTCGGTCCAGGAACCCGCAAAGTAGCCAATTCCCGCTAAGCTCCGCAGCGCACTTTGGACGCGTGTCCTTGTAAGACGCGCGTCCAATTTAGATCGCATTAGGCCGCCTGTCGCAGCGTCAAATCCGCGATTTGACGCTGCATCCGCTCTCCGTGTAGGGCGCGGGTCCAGCGTTCAAGTTCGCTGCAGCGCTTTGTCGCAGTAATATTCCACCCGCATCGCGTTTAGTTGCCAACGTAATCTCACGGGCGGGTTCGCCGTGACCGCTTTCTCCTACTTCACATCCTCTACCTATCAGTAACAGATTGGCGCATTGTTTCAGACGGTTTTGTCTCCTGCCGTAACCCGACACCACGGACACCTAGTACCTGCCTTCGAGTCTACGCCCTAATATTCATCCCCACGAATGGCCTGCTATCTAGGACATTGCATGATCTGTGATTGCCACGGCACTGGCTTGACCGCCCGGTGTGACAACGTGGATAAGCTCTCGCAATCGTTTTGGGGCTCGTTGGCCCCTTGGGCAGCTATCGATGCCGATTAAGGTGAAGGCGTCAGCATGGACGCGCAGCAGATTGACAATGTTCGTACAGAACGCCTGCTACTCGACCGGATAAAGAGTCTGGACTTCGAGCATTTACGAGCTCTGCACAGTCATCCAGAGGTAATGGCGATGTTAGGCGGAGTCCGGCCCTCCGAGTTTACTGAGTCTGAGATCGCCAATATCACCAAGGGCTGGGTGCAACACGGTTTTGGCCCGTGGATTATGCGCGAGGTCATATCGAGTCGTTTCGTCGGAATGGGTGGGTTATTTCGCGCCAATATTGAGGACATTCCTGAGGTAGTGATCGGGTATATGTTGATGCCGGAGTTTTGGGGACAAGGCTTAGCGACCGAATTAGCCCGGGCGAGTGTGCATATTGGCCTCTCGGTGCTTATGTTTTCGAGTCTTGTAAGCTACACGGTTCCGGCCAATTTGCCGTCACGAAGGGTGCTGGAGAAAGTTGGTTTGTCGTTTGAGCGGCACTTTGAGGATAAAGGAGGAGTTCGACAGGATTTATATCGAGTGACGCGAGCGACGTGACGTTCTCCTAGGTCTGGAAAATGTCAGGCAAGTGCCGAGTGGTCTTACTTGTTTACTGAAGAGGCTGAGATTTGTTTCCTCGAGTGAGACAAACGATTGAGACACTCTCTACGGTGCGCTGCAATTGCATTGGACAGCGGCCCTTCCCTCGCCAGTAGTTTTCCATCCGCGCGTATTCGAAACGCATTCCATACGAGCGCGCCGCAGCGGGTCTCATTCAACTGCGCGGCAACCTGTTCGCAACCAATTCAGATCCGTGCGCGTACAGGTTTTTTCCTCTCCTTGCTTGCCACACCGCGCAGGCCTCAGTAGACTTGTTCAAGGGATTTAGCGGCAGTTCAAATTAGTCGGAGCTTCCTTCCAGCAAACCATGCGGGACGCGACCCGGACGCACGAAACGACCCTCGACCATAACCCGGCGTCCGAAGCTCAGTCTGATTGCCGTTCCGGGCGCGGGAGTTTAGGTTTTTGGAGCCTGATCGTCACCCAATTCCAGGGCGCCTTCAATGATAATGCCCTGAAGTTCCTCGTTATCTACCTGATAGTCGATCTGGGGCTGCCCCGGCGTGAGCGCGATTGGCTTGTTCTGGTGGTCGGCGCACTGTTCGCAATTCCTTTCATTCTTTTTTCCATGACCGGGGGCTTTCTTGCCGACCGATACAGCAAGCGCTCCGTGACGATCGGCACCAAGGTGCTGGAGGTCGCGGCTATGACCTTTGCACTGGTGGCGCTGGCTCGCGGTAGCTTCTTATTGGAAACGGTAGGAGTTTTCATTATCAGCTCGCAGGCCGCGCTTTTCGGCCCCTCGAAGTACGGGCTTCTTCCTGAAATACTGCCGGAAAAAGACCTCTCATGGGGAAATGGAATTATCGAGCTTGGCACATTTCTCGCCGCCATTACGGCTACCGTAGCGAGCGGGTTCCTGGCTTTCTATTTCCGCGGAAAACAGGAGTGGTCGGGTGTTTTGCTTCTGGGATGCACGATTGCAGGATTAGCTGCCAGCTTGGGAATTTCGCGTGTGCCGGCCGCCAATCCCACACGCAAGTTCAATCCTAATCCTCTGGGCGATCTCTTCGAGCAGTTTGGCGTGATTCGCGCTGACCGCCTGCTGCGCTGGGCCTTTATCGGCAATATGTATTTGTGGTTCCTGGCCGCCCTGCTGCAATTTACGATTGTCGTATACGGCCACGATGTCTTGCGCATTGACGAGCGGCATATCAGCTATCTGCAGGCAGCGGTCGCTATCGGCATTGGCACCGGAGCATTGGTCACTGGTTATCTATCGAGTGAAAAAATCGAATATGGCCTGATTCCGCTGGGGGCCGTGGGCATGACCGTGTTCGGCTTCCTGTCGGCGGGTGAAGGTCTTTCGCTCGAGCGGGTCGGTATTTATCTGGGGTTGGTAGGTTTCTTCGGCGGATTTTATGCGGTCCCGCTGCAGGCGTTGATCCAGCACAGGCCCGATCCAACTCGCAAGGGCGGGGTTATCGCCGCGGCAAATCTGGTTTCGTTCCTCGGAGTGTTTCTCGCCGCTGGCGTGTACTTCCTGCTGGCCGAAACCATGCACCTGCGCGCCGATAAGGTCTTTTTTGCGGGCGCCTGCATGACCCTGGCGGCTACCTTTTACGCCATCGTGCTCCTGCCGGATTCACTGCTGCGGTTCGCACTCTGGACACTTACCCACACGCTTTATCGCATACGGGTGAAGGGTCGCGACAATATTCCCGAGCGCGGCGGCGCGTTATTCGTCACCGGCCCTCTGACGCTGCTCGATGCCGTCCTCCTCAGCGCCTCGACCGACCGCCGCATCCGCTTCCTTATTGAAAAGGGATCACGCATTCGCGGGCCCGCTTTCGCCGAGCGGGTATTACGCATCACCAGGTTTACGTTGCAGGGATCAGTGCGAGGTATGAACGAAGGTCCCCCCGGTCCTACCATGGGCCAATCCACAAACGGGCTTAAAGACGCCTCCGCAAAATGCCTGGAACAGTTGCGTGCCCTGGCCGATGCATCATTTGCAGCCGGCGAGGTCGTATGTCTTGCGGGTGAAGAATCTATCGCTCTGCTCGCGGACGATAACCCCGCACGCAAGCGCCTCGCAGATGCCATGGAGGACGCAAATGCACCCATTGTGCTGGTTTCACTCGCTGATGCCGACGGCGGTCTACTTTGCGGACAAGAAGGCCGCGTATTTTGGGAGAAGCCAGCCCGTCTCCCGTGCACGGTCACCGTTCGTTTTGGATCGCCGCTGACGCCTGCCTTGCGTCCCGACGAGTTGCGTTGTGCGTTTGCCGAATTCGCCTCGTCAGGGGCTGCGGAAGGCGATTCGCATGCCGTTTCCGCCGTGCCTCACTAGAAGAGCGAAAACTTCACATGCAGGAATCGCTTGGGGTCAGTACGGAAGTCCCCCGCCAGTAGCCTAAGGTCTCCCGCGAGTCCCGTCATGTTGTCGTAGAACTGAGGATCGGTAAAAATTTTACCGGCGGTTCCTTCATTGGAATTGAGTTTGGCGGTCGCGTCCTTTACATCCTGAGCAGCCTCACGCAGCGTCAAGAACAAGGAATCGTCGGTAGCCAGTTTGCCCAGCGTGCCGTGGCCAGCGCGTACGTCGGTCAGCAGCCCGTTCGTGTTGGCAATAAATTGGGTGGCACTATCATGCAGGGTGGGGTCGTACACGAACTTTCCGAGTGAGCCCTTCTGCTCCTGTACCGCGGCCAGCACGTCGTCCACTCGCCCGGTTACCGAGTTCACTTTTCCATATAGTTCGTCGGAAGCCACCAGCTTGCCCATCGTTCCCTTCCCTTGCTGAATGGATTGGGCAACCTGATCAACGTGCTCCAATATGGCGTTCAAATGATTGTAGGCCGTCTGGTCGGACACCAATTTGCCAATCGTGCCCTCTCCCCTCTGAATATGGGCCACAATGCTGCTCAGTTGTGTTGACAGCGCTCCCAAGTTTTGCATCAGGTCCGCGCCGCGTTCGACGACTTCCTTCATAGCCTTCTCTTCGACCCCTGGAATTTCTTGTCCATTCTGGAGCACGGCGCCCGTATAGCCGCGCTGCACGCTGACAACACGATTCCCGAGGAATCCCTCGGTAAACAGGCTGGTCGTCGAGTCGCTCCGAATATCCGGCTGAAAGGCCCGGTTGAGCCGCATTACCACTTCCACACTGCGGTTTTTGTCAGCCGGTTGCCCCGGTCTGAGCGGCGCAACGCGGATCGTATCCACGTTCCCGACTTCCACACCATCCAAAGTCACCGGTGCGCCGATGGTCAAGCCGTCCACTTCGGGCAAATACGTTACCAGGCGGTATTTGGCGCCCCAGGCTCCCGTGCCTGTCACATAGAAAATGCCTAGCCCCACCACCACAATGCCGACGAGTACGAAAATGCCCACTCGCAATTCGTTCCACGAAAGCTGTTTTCTCTGCGCCATGGCACGCTCCTACGGAGATTCGTTTGCGCCGCTCGATACCCGTTTAGACCAGGAAACGTTTCAGGTATTCATCCCGCGAATCCAATATGTGCTGCTGATCACCCTCGAAATAGACTCGTCCCTCGCGCAATACCATGATATTTGTTACCGGCTGCCCATTCACCGAACGCGAGGCGTCCGCGGCAGCAGACTCCAGTTTAACGACGCGATTTTCGTCCGCGTCGAATCGGTAATTCGCCAAGCCAAATGCATCCTGCAGCCGGTGGGTGGCCAGAAGTGACGTCACGCCCAGATTATCCCGCAACCGGAGGATCAGCGTGATAATGGTTTGCGACGTCACCGGATCCAGTCCTGCCGTTGGCGAATCGTAAAGCACAATCGGGGGGCGGCTAGCAATGGCCCGCGCAATGGAAACGCGCCGCCGCATGCCGCCGGAGAGCTCATCGGGCAATTTGTCCATGGTCTGCTCCAACTCGACAAAGCGCAGCGATTCGCGGACCCGTTGCTCGGTTTCCTCAGCCCCGACGCCCTCCTCCTGCAAGCGGTAAGCCACGTTTTCCGCTACCGTAAGCGAATCGAAAAGCGCGCCCTCCTGAAAGACAAATCCTATTTGCCGGCGGAACGCGAGCAGGTCCGTTTCGCTCATCGCGCCAAGATCCTGCCCCAGCACGCGCACCTGACCCTGCGTGGCCTTCAACAATCCCGCCGCCATTTTCAGAACCAGCGTTTTTCCAGCACCGGTCTCGCCGATCAAGACTTTGGTCTCACGCGGGGCCACCCGGCAGTCCATGCCGTGGAGGACGTCCCCTTCGTCAAAACTGATGTGGACCCCTTCGAAAGAAATGACGGGCTCGGTTGTATTCATCCGGGGATTCGGCGGCGGAGCGCAAGTGGCGTCCGGCGGCGCGTGAGATTCATTATATTGATTATAGATGGGGCGATCTCTCGGTGATTGTGAATTATTACCGGACCGCCGCTGCGAGATGCGTCGGCTACCGCTCGGCGCGTTGTCTCAGAAAACGCGGCCCCCCAGGAATAGCGCCAACTTAGTGAGGAAAAAATTAGACGTGAGAATGATCACGGAAGAAACCACGACGGCTTGCGTTGTCGCACGGCCGACGCCTTGCGTCCCACCGCGTACCGATAGTCCCTGATAGCACCCTACCGTGGCGAGAATGAATGCGAACACCACGGGTTTGGTCATGCCTTGCATCAGATCGGCGAATTCGAGCGCGTTCACCGCACGGGTCCAAAACTCGACGGCCCCAATACGCAGGGTGAAATGCGAAACCATGTAGCCGCCGATGAGACCGACAAAATCGCCCATCGCTGTAAGCAGCGGCAGCACCAGCATGGTCGCAAGCACCCGCGGAGTTACCAGCTTGCGGATAGGATCGGTGCCCATGGCGCGCATGGCATCCACCTGCTCGGTTACTTGCATAGACCCCAACTCCGAGGCCATGCCGGATGCGTTGCGCCCGGCCACCAGCAAGCCGGTGATCGTTGGACCCAGTTCGCGTACCAATGCCAGCGAAACAACGTCGCCGGTAAGCGATGTCTCCCCAAAACGCACGAATTGCGCGGCCGTTTGCAACACCATGACGGCACCCATAAAGAACCCCGTGAGCAGAACAATCGGCAGAGAACCCACACCGATGATGTCCATTTGCTCGAGCAGGTCGGCCACATAATGCGGAGGCGTAAACACGCGCATGACCGCTTGTCCTGCAAGCAACGAGTAGTCCTGAACGGTACGCAATTGCTGCTGGATCGATTGGCTAAGAAATGACGGCCCAGCGGGCTCGATCGCGGGAGGCGCCGTTTCGATCAGTTTCGGATCGGTTGCCATGCTTTTGGACGCAGCTCCTGAGGCAGAATACGAATCTACGCAAGCCTAACTTCGCAAAGTGGGCGCGTCAAGCGCGCCCGGTTTACGCGAACGTGGATGCGGCGCTGTCATCCGCGCGCCTGATCCGCTTCCCGTGTGTGCGCCGCCGCGCGCACCAACTCCGCGAGCGCCTCGATAAATTGTGGCGAATCTCCCACTGCCGGCATCATCTCAAACTGCTCCACGCCCGCGCGCAGAGCTTCGGCGCGCGCCTCGATATTAATCTCGTGCAGTGTTTCGATATGCTCGGTGACGAACGATATGGGAATCAGCAGAAGGTGCTTTTCACCCGCCGCTGCCAGCCGCTCGATTGTCGGACCGAGCGCCGGCTCGAGCCACTTCTGCCGGCCTACCCGGCTCTGGTAGCACAAGGAATGCCCGTTGGACCAGCCTCCCTGCGCGAGCACCGCCCGCATCGTCTCGGTGACCTGCCGCTGGTATGGATCACCCTTCTCGATCAGGCTCAGCGGCAGTCCATGCGCGCTGAACACGAAATGGACTTTGCCCGGCTCGTCAAAATGCGTGAGGCTCGTGGTGATGCGCTCCACCAGCGCCGCGATATATAGGGGATGGGTGTGAAATTCCTCCACCAGCTGGCCGGATAACCTTGGGGACCCCTCGCGATACAAGCGGTTCCACTCCTTCAGACTGCTCGCCGTGGTCGCGAACGAATATTGCGGATACAGCGGGAGCAACACCAACTTGTCGAGGGAAGCGGCACGCACCGCGGCGACGGTTTCTTCAGTGAGCGGGTGCCAGTAGCGCATCGCTACCCAGCACCGCACGTGAAACTCAGGCGACAGCGCAGCTTCCAGCTTCCTTGCCTGCCGCTCCGTCAGCCGCCGGATGGGCGACTGTCCGCCAATCGCTTCGTAATGCTCGCGGACCACACTGGCGCGGCGCCGCGCGATATACCGAGCCAGCGGACGCCGTGCGATCCAGGCCAGCGGAAAATTGATAATATCCGGATCGCAAAACAGGTTGTAGAGAAACGGCTCGACGGCCTCGGGAGAATCAGGACCACCGAGTTGAAACAAAACCACTCCGAGCGTTTTCTTCGCCGGTCCGGAGGGTTCGCTCCCGGACTTCGTCAACAGGGTTTCGTTCATGCGGACGCGTTATGACCATTTTTCATGTGAGCTTGTTCACGGCAAGTGCATGTCAATCGAGGCGCTGCTTGGCTCTGGCTGCGCTTCAGATTTTCCGATGCTTTAGATTCTCCCTCAAGCGCGCCACTTCGTCCTGAAGCCGCGCCAGTCGGCGCGAAACCGTAAAATGGTACACAAAAAAAATAGCCCAAACGGAAAGGTAAGCCGCCATCAGGCTGTTCAAGTTTTTCACACAACCTCCAATTCCTGCCGATTCCCTGCTTAATTCCCACAGCGCCGAACATTGCGCTCGGGTGGGCAGCCTGCTAATCCAAGTCTTCCTCACGCGCGGCCGCGATCCGCATCTCTTCCACTTCGTGGCGCATCGCCTCCACCCGGTAGCGCTGGCGCATCAACAGTGCCAGCACGCCGAGCAATGCCGCCCAGCACAGCAGCAAGACGCGCAGCATGCGCGGATCGAGCGATCCGCCGTCACCAATCACCGGCTGCGGATGCTGGGTGCGAAAGAACCAGATCGAAAAATATACAAGTGGAATGTCGAAGGCCGCAAAGATCCCGAATACGGCCGAAACCACGGCGCGGCGCTCCGGATCATCAATCAATGTGCGCAGCAGCAAGTAGCAGACGTACAGCGCCCACAGCACAAACGTGGAGGTCAGCCGCGCATCCCACGTCCACCAGATGCCCCATACCGGCTTGGCCCACATGGGTCCGGTCACCAGCACCACGGTAAAAAAAGCCACGCCAAGTTCCGCTGCGGATACGGCCAGCCAATCCCACTTCGGCGCGCGCCCGCGCAGGTACGCGATGCTTGCGATAAATGAAATGAAAAATGCCACGAACCCGGTCCACGCGCTGGGTACGTGAAAGTAAAAAATGCGCTGGATTAGCCCCATGGTCCGTTCGGTGGGCGCGACGAATAGCGCGCAGTACCCTGCTACCCCGAGCAGCGCCGCAACACCCAGCGTAGCGAGCCCGTCTCCGCCCGCGTGCTTCGCGCCGGTAGCTGAAATCGAAGTTGTGGCCATGCTGTGCGCCATTCTACTCCTCCAACAAATATTCGCCGAAAAGCCACGTGACCGTCAGAAACATGATGTCGAAGGCCACGAGGAACGTGGTCCAAACGGGTGACAGCCCCGCCGGAGTTTCAAACAGGCCCACAGTGGCTTCGGCACTCGCGATCAATGCCGGTGCCATCAGCGGCAGCAACAACAGCGGCAGCAGCAGTTCGCGCATTCGTGCTTGCGAGGAAATCGCCGAAAATACCGTGCCAATGGTGGCTAGTCCGAATGTGCCCAGAAATAACACCAGCCCCAGGCGGCCGATCACCGGTAGTACGGGCAGGTTGTAAAGCGCCGCGAAAATTGGCAGCAGCAGCAGCTCCGCAAAGAGCAAGAAGCACAAATTCGCGGCAATCTTCGATACGAGGATCGCGAACGGCTCGATGGGCGCCAGCCGCAGCGCCGCCAGAGTGTCGTTAGTTTGCTCCCTCGTAAACGAGGGATGCAGCATCAGCGAGCCCGCAAAAAGCAGCGCCAGCCACAGCAATCCCGGTGCGAATCGGCGCGTTTCCGCGGCCGTGGGATCGAAGGTAAAGCTGAAAAGCACCAGCACCATCAGCACAAAAACCAAGGTTGTGGCGAGCAGTTCACGCGTGCGAAATTCGGTGCGCAGTTCCTTTGCGAGCAGCACGGCGGCCGGATGAAGCAGCGTCGAAGTCGGAGCTGATATCGGGGGGTGGTGCCGCGCTTGGGATCCTGGCGTCGCAGCTACTACCGATTCCGCAGCCGTTCCGGAGTACGTCGTATCCAGCGCGCTGTCGTGCGCCGAGGGCCGCATTGACGCACGACTGGAGGGATGGCCGGTTGCTGGGGGCAGGGGCGGCACTTACGCCTCCTGCCGGGCAGCCATCGCGGCCTCAAGAATAGGCCGCGGATCTCCCGCGAGTCCGGAATCCGCGGTGACTCGCCCCGCCACAAGCTGTATCGCGCGCGTGACCAGTTCGTGCGCTTCGCTGCGCCCGTGCGTACTCATTACGATCGTGCAGCCCTCGCCGCGCAAACGCGCCAGTGTTTTGCCCAGCCACTGCTGTCCCGCTGGATCGAGGCCCGCCGCAGGCTCATCGAGCAAAACGAGTCCCGGGTCCGCCAGTATCGTGCGTGCGATGGCTAATCTCTGCCGCATACCACGGGAGAAAGTACGCACCAGGTCCGGGCCGCGCCGCGCGAGGCCTGCAGGCTCGAGCGCTGCCGCGGCACGTTCCTCCGGCCTATCCAGACCATAAAGCCGCGCGAACAGCGCCAAGTTTTCCTGCGCGCTCAGATCATCGTACAGAAGTATGTGGTGGGCCAGCAGTCCAATGCGCCGCTTGATGGCAAGCGTGTCGCGCTCCTCGGCACGTTCTGTCGTTGCCGTACTGGTGGAGCGAGCGGCGGCGGAATGCGCGACTTCAGAAGCGAGACCGGCCGCTGCTTTGTCGGTCAAAGCGGAGCTTGCATCGCAACGCGAATCAGCACTGGGAAAGGTCACGCGGCCGGCGCTCGGCCGCACAAGCAATGCGGCGATCCTCAGCAACGTTGATTTGCCCGAGCCGTTGGCTCCGAGCAAAGCCACGCATTCTCCCGCGCCGATCTCAAGCGAGATGCCGCGTAATGCGAACCGGGGCCCATAGCGCTTGTCAATATTCTGAAACCCGACGGCCAGACCGCGCGGGCAACTCTCTGCGGGGGACGTCTCCACTTCGCCAGCTCAGCCGCGGACGAGATCGCGCAAGATTTGCTCGGTGCGGGCGCGCTCCCGGGCATAGTCCTCTTCGGAGATGGTGCCCGCCTGGCGGCGCAGTTCCAGGCGAAACAGGCGGTCTTTCAAGCCATCGAGGCTCTGTTCCACCTCGCGCTCGATTTCCGCAACAGCGGGAGCATTCGTGGAAATCGGCGTAGTCAGGGGAGCGGGAGCCGTCGCGACGGCAGATGACGCCGGTACTGAGACGGGTACCGAGGCCGGTACGGTGACTGCGGCGGTCTGCTTGCGAGACGCACGGGGTCCATTTGTCGCAGGTGGCCTGGAAGCAGCGGCCTTTGATGCTGTCACCGTTGGCATCGCTTCTGCGGATCCCGTCTCGAATGCGGGAACCGGTCTGCGCCAGATCATCAGTACGCCCAAAGCGAAAAGAGACGCAAATCCGGCGACTAGTATCCACTTCAGGCTGTCCAGCCGATTGGGCAAAGCCTGAATGGCAACGCCGGAGTCCCGGCCATTCACCTGATCGGCGCCCTGTGGCGGCATTTGTCCGGCAGCGCCCTGCGTTCCATTGGCATCTTGACCTTGCTGGCTCGCTGTGGCCGAAGGCGGAGGAGCGGTCCCGGACACAGAAACGGAGAAGGTCGATCCCGACGGAATCCCGTCACGGGTATAAAGGTTGAACCCCTGCTCGGTGCCTGCGGCTGAAAAGCCGTCACTGGTGACCTGTACGGAAGGGGGCGCGACCAGCATCACGCGTTGTACCGAATAAGGCGATGTGAATTGCAGCGTGGCATGGTTGGATGTGTACGGCACTTTGTACGACAGGCGCACGCCGTTATCTCCAGGCTGGAACGCATACGCGATCGCGTATTGTTGTTTGCCGCGGTCAATAGTTCCCTGCACCACCGGCATTCCCGAGGGGCCCCACGAGGAAACCTGGGCCAGTTCCGCGCCCGGGGGGATATCAAAATTAAAATCGCCCTTTTGATTGAAGTACGCCACCGGCGGCTTGGACTGATTCTGCAGTGCGTATTCCTCGCCCACAAGCAGGGTGCCGTTATCCGGCTGGAACACGATCAAACGCGATCCCACCTGAACCGTTTTCTCGTCCGAGGATGGCTCGTACACGGTAACGTCGGCGGTATTCTGGCCCGGAGTCAGCGGCTGGTGAAACATGACGCCGTGGTATACGGCGCGAATCAGCATCGGACCTTGGCCAATCGCAGGATTATCGATTTTGTAATTCCCTTGTGCGTCCGTCTTGGTGTTGGCGACGGGCTGCATCCCACCCTGAAGCTGAATGAGGATCACGTCGACACCGGCAGCCGGCTTTCCGTTGGTGCCGTTGTGCACCACGCCCGTGACTGTTCCCGCCGATGCCGCCGTCGCGGCGCAGAGCACAAAGAAGCATGCCGCAGCTATTTGTGGCCAAACTGCTGCGCCCCAACGCCAGATCCGCCGCGAGCGGCAGTTCGCGACGCGGTATTTCGTGAAAATGCGTGCGTGAAGAATCTCAACCAAGAACGTATCCTTTTCTCGCTCTCCCGTTGCCGGTCGTCGACTTCCTGTCGTCATCCCTGATTGCCTGCCATCACTACTGCGCAACTACGGAACAGCTACGCACCAGCGCTATCCACGCGGTTTAGACGGAGCCGCCACGCCCGAGGTGACCTGCGGAGCAGTTCTCGCAGGTCCGCGCACGTTTGGATCACGGCGCGGCAGGCGAGCCTCATTGCCGGTTACCGTCTCGATTTCCTCGAGTACCAGCGCCACTTCCGATTCCAGCGTCTGCCTCATCTGCTCGTAATCCTGCTCGGCAAATTTACCGGTGCGGTATTCAAACTTAAGGTCCCGCAGGTTGTCGTAAATGGTGTCACGCCGCTCGAGCAATTGATCGAGGTGCGAACGGTGCGGGGCCGAATCAGCAGCATCAGGCTGAATAAAAAAAATAAAAATCAGCGTGGCCGCTGTGAGGGCCACACAGGCAATCAGGCCCAGAGTATCGATGTTGCGCGGAACATTGGCTAAAAATACCATGTGCTGTCGATGTCGTTTTGGTCTCGCAACTGCTTTTCTCGTGGCTGTTCTTGCGACCACTCTCGCCAGTTGATGCGCGCCGCCCTCAGTGCATTTCTTGTGAGCCCGGCCAAGTTGCAGGCGATATTTATGCTGCCGTTAGCTGTCGGCCCGCTGCTCACTTGTTAATCATGGTTTTAGTCAGCGGCTTAATTAACGCTACCGGTTTAGTCGTCGGTTTGGCGGTCGATCTCCCGGCGCGCTCTTGCCAGCATCTCGGGCGAAACCGTAGCTCCAGGTGCAGCGGAGGCTACAACCACGCGGTGCCGCCACTGGCGGATCACCATCACGACCAGCGCCAGACCCAGCGCGAATGCGATTCCCGGGATAGCCCAGGCCAGACTGTTAAATCCATGTGTAGGCGGCTCCGCCAGCACCTGCGCGCCATATTCCTGCACGAATGATTGCAGGATCAGGTCGTCGGAATCGTTCGCGGAGACGCGCTGATCCATTTCCTGCAGCATCGCACCGGAAACTTTGCAGCCCACGTGATTGCATTGCGTCAGGATCTGGTTGCAACCGCACATGCAGATCAGCTTCGCGCCGAGAGTTTTCGCGCGGTCGGAGCTTTGACCTTGCACGATGCCAGTGGAGAATACGACCGCCACAGCCAGCGCGATTACGGGAACCAGTCGCCGCAAGCCGGTTCGCCATTTCGTCGATTGCGAAGCCCGGATCGCAGAGTCCACCGAAGAAGTGATCAACGGCCCGATCCAACGGGTGATCGAACGAGTGATCGAACCGGTCATCGAATCGGTTATCGAACGGGCACTCGAACCCACGATGGAACGTCTAGTCATGACCCCCATACTTATCTTCTTTGCCGGTGTGGATGCGCGCAGGCACCGCCACCACGCCTTCGGGAGCAGTCTCCGCTGCACGTATGGCGAGGACCGGCTGTCTGCTCGGCACCAGTGCCAGCAGCGTGCCGAGCGCCACGATGGCGCCGCCTAGCCAAATCCATTTCACCAGCGGATTCAAATAGGCGTGAATGACGGGCTTTTGCGTTTCCGGACTGCGCCCAGCATAGACGACGTACAGGTCTTCTTTCAGGGTGGAATAAATCGCGACCATGGTGCCCGACTCAGCATTCGCGGGATAAAAACGCCGCTCGGGATAGAGCATGATCGCCTGGCGGCCGCCGCGATCGACGGCGATGGTGGCCCGCTCGGTTAGATAGTTGGGCTCCTGGGTCGAATCGAAGTTCTGATTGGTCAGGTGGTAAGGCCCGATCTGCATCTGCGCGCCGGCGGGCATTTCCATCTGCTTGTCCTGATTGAAGGCGGTTCCGGAGATGCCCAGAAAAATGAGGACGATACCAAAATGCACAATATATCCGCCGTAGCGCCGGGTGTTGCGCATCGTCAGTTGCGCGACGGAGGAGAGCAGGTTCGAGCCCGTGCGTGTGGCAATCACCCGCGCGCCGCGGTAGAACTCGAGCAGAATCGTCAGAGTCACAAACACCGAGAGAATCAGGCAAACCGTGACGTAGAAGTTCCGCAACCCCAGGATAATTCCGATAACGCCGGCAATCCCGCCGGCGAGCAGTGGGCCGCCAAAATTACGCCGTAAGCTGCTCATCGAGGTTTTGCGCCAGGCGAGCAGCGGGCCTATCCCCGTCAGGAAAAGCAGGAAGAGGCCGATCGGCAAGTTAACTTTATTGAAGAACGGGGCGCCGACACTGATCTTGGTACCGCGTATCCATTCCGACAGCACTGGAAAGAGCGTGCCGGAGATCACGGCTATACAGGCGACCAGAAGAATCAGGTTATTGAACAAAAAGCTCGATTCGCGCGAAACCAGCGAATCCAGATTGTTGTCGCTCCGCAAATAATCGCGGTTGCGCCAGTAAGCGGCGATACAAACCACCAGCGTAAGGCCGATGAACCCGAGGAACCACGGACCTATGGTCGATTGCGCGAATGCGTGCACCGAGTTCACCACGCCGCTGCGTGTTAAGAAGGTTCCGAAAATGGTCAGCAGAAACGTTATGAACACCAGCCACACGTTCCACACCCGCATCATGCCGCGCTTTTCCTGCATCATCACGGAATGCAGGAACGCCGTGCCCGTCAACCACGGCATCAGCGAAGCGTTCTCCACCGGGTCCCACATCCAGTAACCGCCCCACCCGAGTACGGCATAGGCCCAGTGCGCTCCCAGCAAGATGCCGACGCCCTGAAAACCCCAGGCGATCATCGTCCACCGGCGGGTCAAGTGAATCCACTTTTCGCCCGGATAACGGCCGAGCAGCGCGCCGAGCGCAAAAGCGAACGGGATCGTAAATCCGGTGTAGCCCGAGTACAAAATCGGCGGGTGAATCACCATTTCGGTGTATTGCAGCAGCGGATTCAGGCCATTTCCATCGGCACGCGCGATCCATTGCAGCGCGCCGGTGGGGCCCGCTGCGCCGAGCACCTGAAAAGGACTCGCAATGAAGTTGTTCAGTGTGAGGAAGAAGAGCTGCACCCCGGCGCATACCACGCCCACATAGGGCATCAACTCGGGATGCTTCCCGCGATACGCAAACAGCGCCGAAAAAACGTAGATGGAAAGCAGAAAACTCCAGAAGAGCAAGGAACCCTGCTGCCCCGACCAGATGGCGGCAAACTTAAAGAAAGCGGGAAGCGTGCGGTTGCTATGCTCGACGACATACGCCATCGAGAAGTTATCGGTGAAAAAAAGATAAGCGAGGCTGCCGAATCCAAGCCAGACGAGCACGCAAACGGCCATGCCGGCATTGCGCGCGCTCTTGATCAGCAGAGGTTTCCGCGTGGCAATGGCTGCAATGCCCGCCCCAAAGGCATACAAGCCACACAGGAAAGCCAACAGAAGGACAAACGATCCAAACAGGTCCAACGAACTACCCCCGATCCAGCTAGCTCTTATGATCCGCGCCCGGAGCAGGCGGTGGCGTGCCGGCGGTATCCCCACCCGGTGCGGCCTCGTACTTGGATGCGCATTTCGCCTGCACTGTTTCGGCTACGAAGCGCCCGTCCGGCATGGTGTGGCCCTCGACCAGGCACTGCGCGCCGTCCTTAAAGGTATCCGGCAGCGGATCGGCACCCACATAACTCACGGGCAAGCTCTTGCCTTCCGCACTCAAAGCGAAATCCACGCGGCCGTCAAGGTGACGGATGGAGCCCGCGGCGACGTCACCACCGACGCGGATGCGCTGGTGACGCGCAGCCGCATTAAGGGTGGGAAGCTCGGAAATGGTGTGATAGTAGGTCTGGCTCTCTTTTGCGCCCATCCAGCCGAGCGCGGAAAGCGAGATCACAATGATGCCGATGCCGATACCGAACTTAACTGTAGGCTTCACCGCGATTAGTCCCCCAGGCGAAGTGATACCATGAAAACCCGATCTTATCACAATGGAAAGAGTTAGAAACTTACATCTTCGAATCTGCCGGGGCGTTCCGGGCGCCCGCGAAAGTTGAACTGATATCCCGAACGGCTGGAACGCAGTTGCCCCACTTTGCTCAATGCTTGGTGAATGCTTGCAGTTGGATGCGGGTTCCCTGCCCGAAAATCCGCCGGCAGGCTGGAATTGCGCAGCGAACGTTCGCCGTCACGTTTCGTAAATGCCAGGGACCGCAATCGGCAATTTGCAACAGTCTCAGCGATAGGTTTGTGGCAAAAAGGTTCGTAAAATGTTGAAATCACACGTCCGGGCGGTGATCGCGATGACGGACAGCGACGAACCGCGCGGCAAGCAAATGGGATTTCACGGCCTTGAAGGGACGCGGATTATTTGCGCAGGACAGGATTCAGGCAGGATTTCAATTCGGGGCTGAGTTCGCTGATTTCCATGCCCGCCATGACAATAAACTTGCAGCTCAGCATTTCGCGGGCTTCGTCATCATCGGGGAGCTTGGCGCGGACGCGGCAATACTGGCAATCCTGATTCCAGCAAAAGCGCCCGTAAGGGACCGTTTCCGGACTAAGAAACTGAAAACATCGCAGGACGGAATTTCGTTCGGGGACTTCCACGGTCTTCCCAAGCACCTTGATTTTGACGAGGTGCTCGTAGGGGCGAAAGGGTTCGGGCATTTGAGTAGACACGTCCTCGCGGGCAGGCACCAGTTCCACATGCCGAGGCTATCGCGAAATAACAAACGGGACAATGAGAAGCGCGAGGCCGCGTGGCTAATCGGCTACGTGGCGGACGAGGTCATTTTCACTTCAAGAAATACCGCATTTTCCCGTATTTACCGGGACAATACGCGAGTGACCCGGTGCTACTCGAAAGTGCGATCAAGAACGTATTACCAATGTAATGAGAAATTGACTTGCATTGCGGATTGCAGCTCACCCTGAAAATTGCGAAGAAATTGAGAGTGCTGTGCGAGAGCTTCAGATCGGAGAGTGGCAGACGGGTAACCGCCAGATCGGAGACTGCCAGCGCTCAGGCGGTAACAAAAGCCTGACCCATACGGCGGAATTTCTCGTAACGGCGCTCGAGCATTTCGGGGACAGGCATGGAGACGAGTTCATCCAGTTCGCGCAACAGAACGGAATCGAGCAACTGTGCGGCGGCCTCATGATTCAGGTGGGCGCCGCCGTCGGGTTCAGCGACAACCGTATCCACGATGCCCATCTCGGTTAAATCAGTGGCCGTGATGCGCAGGGCGGCCGCAGCCTGCTCGGCCCTGGCGGGGTCCCGCCATAAAATAGAGGCGCATCCCTCGGGCGAGATCACGGAATAGACGGCATTTTCAAGCATATTGATCTTATCGCCCACCGCAATCGCCAGCGCACCACCTGACCCTCCTTCCCCAGTAATCGTGACGATAATCGGCACGGGCAGCCGGACCATTTCGCGGAGATTGCAGGCAATGGCTTCGGCCTGGCCGCGCTCCTCGGCGTCAATTCCTGGATAGGCGCCCGGCGTATCGATCAGCGTGAAAACCGGCCGGCCAAATTTGGCCGCGAGCCGCATCAGGCGGAGAGCCTTGCGATAGCCCTCGGGTTTGGCCTGGCCAAAATTGCGCGCGAGGCGCTGCTTGGTGTCACGGCCCTTCTGGTGCCCAATTATTAACACGGCGCGGCCGTGAAAACGGGCGAAGCCCGCAACGATGGCGGGGTCGTCGCCAAACGCGCGATCGCCATGCAGTTCGGAAAAATCGGTGAAGAGCAAACGCACGAAATCGAGCGTGTAGGGGCGCTGCGGATGGCGCGCGAGCAAGGTGCGCTGCCACGCGCCGAGGTGGTTGTAAAAATCTCGCCGGAGTTCGGTGGCCTCCAAGCGGACGCGCTCGATCTCGGAATGCTGCGAAGTTTCGAGGCTGCGACGTTCGTCACCATCGTGCCTTGCTGCGGAGACTTCGCGTTCCGCCGGACCGTTTACGCCCCCGCCATCGTTTGGTGCCGCACCGGCATGCAACCGTTCGCGATGACCTTGCGCGCTCAACGCATCACCTCGACCGCTTGTGTGCCGCACATCTCCCGCACCTTGTCCATCAGTTGGTCATCAAGGCGCACGCGCTGATTGGAACGCAGGGTGGCGACGGAACCGTCCGGATCGAGCAGATCGAACGCAATGGCGCACGGGCCAGGACACTGCGCGAAAAGCTCCTGCAACCGGTCGAGCGTGCCCTCGTTAATGGCGCCGAGATCGAGGCGGACGCGCATCCATGCGGAATTTTCCGCGATTTGATCGCCCGTTGCGTCAGTTTTTTTCTCGGGGATTTTGTCGAGGAGGCGCGCATCCTGAATGCTGACGCGAGTACCGGCTTCCTCGACATTGACGCGGCCCCTAACGAGTAAGGGAGCATCGGACTTCAGCAGGGTCTCGAGGCGCGCAAACGCCTCGGGAAATGCGAGCACTTCCAGCACGCCGGTCATATCCTGCAGCGTGAGGATGGCCCAGCGGTCACCCTTGCGCGAACGCATAGCCCGGAGCGCGACCACGATGCCGGCAATGGTGATGTCTTCGCCATTGTGGCGGCCCTCGACGCTCGCCAGGTCCACGGCTTTGAACTCCTTGAGGCGCGCGGCATGTTTCGCCAACGGATGGCCCGAAATGTAGAAGCCGAGAGTGGAAAACTCCGCGGCGAGCAGTTCGTGCTCCGGCCATTCGTCGGTGTCGGGCAGCGCGGGCTCAGGGGCGGCGATAACCGCGTTGCCTCCAATAAAGAGGCCATGCTGCGCGGTAGAGCGCTCGCGCTGGAATTTCTGGGCGCGGTCGAGCGCCCGGTCGATCACGGCAAACAGTTGGGCCCGGCGCGCGCCAAGCGAATCCATCGCGCCAGATTTGATCAGACTTTCGAGGACGCGACGGTTGAGCAGGCGCGTATCAATGGCGTCGCAAAACTCGAAGAACGAGTGGAAGCCGCCAAGCCGTTCGCGCGCTTCGAGGATGCCGCGAACGGTGTTCTCGCCAACGTTTTTGATGGCGGCGAGCCCGAAGCGAATGGCTTCACCGACGGGCGTAAAAAACAAGTCGCTTGAATTCACATCGGGCGGCAAGACGGTGATGTTCATGTCGCGCGCTTCGCGGATATATTTGACTACTTTCTCCGTGTTACCGGTTTCCGAGGTAAGCAGCGCAGCCATGAATTCCACGGGATAGTGGGTCTTGAGCCAAGCCGTCTGGTAGGCCAGCAGCGCGTACGCGCAAGAGTGCGATTTATTGAAGCCGTAGCCGGCAAACTCGGTGATCAGATCGAACAGCCTTTCGGCTTTTTTCGCCGCGACTTTGTGGGCAGCGCACCCGTTGAGGAATTTCTCGCGCTGAGCGGCCATTTCCTCACGGTTCTTCTTGCCCATCGCGCGCCGCAGGATATCGGCCTCACCAAGGGAAAAACCGGCCACGCGGTTGGCAATCTGCATGACCTGTTCCTGGTAAAGAATGACGCCGTAAGTTTCTTCCAGAATGGCGCGGAGTTCCGGTAGATCGTAAGTGACCTTCTTTTTGCCGTGCTTGCGATTGATGAAATCATCGACCATGCCGCCCTGGATGGGGCCGGGACGGTACAGGGCATTCAGAGCCGTGAGATCCTCGAGGCGCGAAGGCTGGTAACGGCGCAGGATGTCGCGCATGCCGTGCGATTCAAACTGAAAGATGGCCGTGGTGTCGCCGCGCACAAAAAGCTGATAACTGGCGGCATCATCGAGAGGCAGCGTATCGAGGTGCAGTTCGGCGCCACGATTGGCGGCGACCAGCTTGACGGTGTCGGTGAGCACGGTGAGGGTGGTGAGGCCGAGGAAATCCATTTTCAGCAAGCCGAGGCGTTCGAGGCCTTTCATGTCGTACTGCGTGGTGATTTCGTCGCGATTGGTTTTGTAAACCGGCAGCAGATCAGTAAGAGGCACTGGAGAGATCACGACACCCGCGGCATGCGTGGACGCGTGCCGGGCCATGCCCTCGAGACGCATGGCGACCTCCATCAGATCGCGGAAGCGCTGATCGGATTCGAGAGCCGAGCGGAGTTGCGCCGACTGTTTCAGAGCGTCCTCGAGTTTAATATTGAGCTGGTTGGGCACCAGCTTGGCGAGTTTATCGACATCCCCGTAGGGCAAATCCATGGCGCGGCCGACGTCCTTGATGGCGGCCTTCGCGGCCATGGTGCCGAAGGTAATGATCTGCGCGACGTTCGAGCGTCCATATTTTCCGGTGACGTAATCGATCACCTCGCCGCGGCGGCGCATGCAGAAATCGATATCGATGTCGGGCATCGAAACACGCTCGGGATTGAGGAAACGCTCGAAGAGAAGGTCGTATTCGAGCGGATCCACATCGGTGATGCGCAACGCATAGCTGACCAGGCTGCCCGCGGCCGAGCCGCGCCCGGGACCCACGGGGATGCCTTGCGTGCGGGCGTAGCGGATGAAATCCCACACGATGAGGAAATAGCCCTGATAGCGCATCTGCGAGATCATCTTGATCTCAGAAGTGAGGCGCTGCTCGTATTCCGCAAGAGCGTGGCGGAGGCGGCCCTGCTTCAAAAGAGCCTCGAGGAAAGGGACGCGTTCGGCAAAACCTTCGCGGACGACGCGCTCGAAATAGCTATCGAGGGTGTGGCCCTCGGGCATTTTGAAATCGGGAAACGAATTGCGCACGGGTTCGATACGCAAATTGCAGCGGTCGGCAATGGCGCCGGTACGCTCGAGCGCTTCCGGCAGTTCGGCAAAAACTCGGGCCATCTCCTCCGCGGTTTTGAAGTAGAACTGGTCGGTGGCGAAGCGCATTCGCTGGGGATCGGACATCGTTTTCCCGGTTTGAATGCACATCAGAACTTCCTGCGCGCGGGAATCGGCCTGCGTCAGGTAATGGCAATCGTTCGTAGCCACCAGGGGAATGCCACTCTCGCGTGAAAGCCGTACGATCTCGCGATTCACCGGGCCATCGACGTCAAGTCCCTGATCCTGCACTTCGAGGAAGAAGTTGCCCTTACCAAAAATGTCCTGTAAGCGGTGTGCGGCATTGCGCGCGTCATCGTAGCGCTGATTAAGGAGCGGCTCGGCTACAGCGCCGCTCAAGCAGGCCGAAAGGGCGATCAGTCCGCGACTGTGCTGCGCAAGCAAGTCGTAATCAATGCGCGGCTTGTAATAGAAGCCTTCGAGGAAACCGGCGGAAACCAGTCGCACCAGATTGCGATAGCCTTCCGCATTTTCGCACAACAGCACCAGGTGGTTTACACCACGCCCAGGCTCGGGAGACGAATTTCGTCCAGTGCCGTTGCCGCCACCGTTGCCGGTGGACGTATCGCGGACCGGAGTCTCCGCGCCGCGGTCGTGTCGGCTGCCACGCGCAACATACACTTCGCAGCCGATGACGGGTTTGACGCCACGCGTGACGGCTTCGTGATAGAAGTGCTCGGCGGCAAACAGATTGCCGTGATCGGTAACGGCCACGGCGGGCATGCCCCGGCGAGCCGCTTCGCTCACCAGTTCCTTAATATCACAAGCCCCGTCGAGAAGACTGTAGTCGGTATGCAGGTGGAGATGAACGAAACGCGATGTTCCCATGCCCGTTCATTGTAGTCGGTGAGAGAAGAATTTTCCAGATCGCCGGGGACACATTTCGCGCGTTTTCCACTGCGAGCAGTGGAAAACGAAGCACGGAACCGCAGCGCGAGCGAGCGGCGGGAGCGTTTTCGCATTCGATGCCAGCGCTGCAGCGCCTTCTGTAGCTGCAGAACTTCCACTTGGTCTACCGGCAGTTGTGGAAAATTACACTAACCAGAAAGTGCACGCGGTCTGCGTGCTAGCCGCGTGATTTTGCGTGTGTTTTGGCTCCAGATTTCACGTGCGCTTTGGGAGCAGGCCGCGAGCCGCCATGTGCTTTTTCGCCGGCAGCCGGCGCCTGCGCGCCCGCGTCCGCCTTCTGACTTTTGTTTTCATCGCGGCTGGCCGTCTTGCTTTTAGGTTGTTCCCGTGGGCGCTGCTCACTGGAGGTAGCAGCCTTATCGCTTTTTTCGTCTACCGGTTGAGGCGCGCCTGCCGCCGGAGTTTGCGCAGCCGCGGAGGATGCCACCCGCCGCTTGCCCGCTTTCGCAGCGCCTGGCTTCACATTGGCGGAAGGTGCAGCAGCGGGCTCTTCCGCTCGACCCTTTTTGCCCATTAACTGCTTCTTGAGCTTCTCGTCGGGCTTTTTCTTTTCTTCAGGTTTCTTCACGACTTCCTTGATACCGGAGAGCTTGCGCAGCACTTTCACGCGATCTTCGGGCATACGTACACGGCCCAGAAGCTGCATTCCAAAAAAGTCGCTGATGACCTTGTCGAACTTCGGGCCACGCGGAAGCCCGATCGCTTCGAGTTCCATAGCGGCGGCAGGAAGCGCCTGGTGCAGAGGACGCCATTTGTTAAGGTAGTTGCGAATTTTGTTGACGGCCTTGGAATCGGCGGCCTCGGCCAGGAGAAAAACGAGAATATCGCCGGGCATTTTGGCAAGGAACGCAAAGGCATCGCCCGGCGCAGCCGTTTTCGGGCCCGCCAAAATCTTCGCGGCTTTCTGGGTTTCCTCTTCGAGCTGCATGACAGCGTTTATTTCGGCGGTGGAATACTCGAGGCGCTCGAGCGTGGTCGCACGTTCCCTCGGAGTGAGCTTGTGCAGGGCGGCGTAGGTGACGGGCGCAAACAGGGAGGCGTGGAGGCCAGCAGCGGCGAGTTCGTCCCTAGCGCGCAGAATACGCGCCAGCTTCTCGTAATCGGGATGACGGCGCGCCAGTTGCGGGTGCACGGTCCCAATCAAGCCTTGGGTTTCCCAAGCCTTCAGGACAGCGGCAGGTTTCTCCTCCAAAGCGGCGTGGCGAAATTCCTTGCCGATATCGGCGGGTGGGATGGAATCGAGCAATTGGCGTTCGATAGCCAGCGCAAACCAATCCGCCGTACGGGATTCCATTTTGAAATCCATTCGCGCGCAGTAACGCGCGGCGCGCAGCAGGCGCACGGGCTGATTGCTGAAGGTATGAATGGAGAGGCCCCGCACCTCGCGATTGCTGAGATCGGCAAGGCCGTTGGTGGGATCGAGCAACAGGCCGCGCGAAGCGGGATTCAGGGAAATGGCGATGGCGTTCAGCGAGAAATCGCGCCGGTGGAGATCTTCCATGATGGCCGCCCAGCGGATTTCCGGGCGCGTGCCGGGGCGCGCGTAGACATCGTCGCGCGCGGCGGCTACGCTGCCCTCCACTTCACCGGCGAAGAGCAGCTCGACGTGGCGGAGCTTGTCATCTTCTGAAACGATGCGCGCGCCGCCTTTTTCCAGTTCCTTGGCGATGCGCAGGGCGTTTCCCTCGACCGTGAAATCGAGATCGCGGATGGGCATCCCGGAAATGAGGTCGCGCACGGCTCCGCCGCTGAGATATACGTTCGAGCCCACCTCGGCAGCAAGCTCCTGAACGCGCGACAGCGCGGCACGTTGCTCGGGGGAAAGGCGGCTTTCCAGCATGTACATGTAATCAGGCATTCTGTCATCCGTTTCAAAAAAGGTGCGGAAGCGGGCCAGCGGCTCACGAGGTCGCCGGGCCTCCGCTGAAACAGTTACGGCCTTAACTGCACTTAACGCTCAAATGCCGGGCAATACCGGGCCTATTGCAGACAACTGCCGGGCCTTCACGCGCGCGGATGGTGCGCCTTGTAGATCTGTTTCAAGCGCTCCTCGATAACGTGCGTGTAAATTTGCGTCGTCGAAATGTCGGCGTGTCCGAGCATCAACTGCACGGAGCGCAGATCGGCGCCCCGTTCGAGCAGATGCGTGGCGAAACTATGTCGCAGCTTATGCGGCGAAAGATTGGCGCGAATGCCCGCCTTGCGACCGTGCTGCGTTAAGATACGCCAGACTCCGATACGGCTGATACGGTTACCGCTCCGATTGATAAACAAATTCTGGGGCGGAGTGGCGCCACTGCGATTGGCGCCCAGCAACTCCGGACGCGCCGCCTCCACATACTGCTGGACGGCGGCGAGAGCCTTGCGGCCGACGGGCACCATGCGCTCCTTATCACCCTTCCCGATGCAGCGCAAGCATCCCATGCGCATATCGATGTCCGAGACGCGAAGACTCACTAATTCGGAAACGCGCATGCCCGTGGAATACAAGAGCTCAATGATGGCTTTGTCGCGGACGCCGTAGGGCGTAGCCAGGTCGGGTTGCGCCATCAAGCGATCCACTTCCTCCATGCGCAGGTAAGAGGGGAGCAACTTGCGGACTTTGGGCGATTCCAGATTCAAGGTGGGATCGCTCGAAACAGCCTCCTCGACAAGCGCGAAGCGATACAGATTGCGCACGGCCACCAGATTGCGGGAGACAGAGCGGCTGTCGAGCTTTGCGCGATAGAGGCTGCTCAAGAATTCGACGATGTCGTTGCGGGTCACGGTATCGAGCTGTAAATGCTGCTTCTGGGCGAACGCGGCGAATTTCCGCAGGTCCCGCTGGTATGCCGCGATCGAGTTTTCGGCGAGGCACCGTTCGACCTTGATGTAGTTGAGAAAAGCGGCGATGGCGGCTTCGAGCGTCATACTAGCTCCTACGGGACCAAGGCCGCCGCGCCAACGGGTTCATGCTCACCGTGCACGGCGATCCCGTAGACCTCCGACATTTCCTGGCAACGCAAGGCCCAGGCCAGTGCGAGATAAAGCAAAGTCGCGCCGCCGAGCAACAGGATGAAAACTCCCAGGCGCGGAAGGAAATTCGCGTACTGGTCGAAATGCGAGACGCGCAATGCGATCCAGCACGCCGCACCCATGATAGCGGCGCATGAGGCAATGCGGCCGATCGAAGCCAGGATTTGCAGCGTCCCGAGGCGCCCGAAGCGCACCCGGAAAATAACGAACAGCGCCAGGAAGTTGAAATACGCGGCTGCCACGGTCGAGATGGCCGGTCCGGCATTGCGAAAAATGGGGAAGAACCAGCGGAGACACATCAGGTTTAAGACAATGTTCAATGCAAACGTGAAACCGGCGACGCGCACGGGCAGATGGGTGTCATGCGTCGAATAGAACGCGGGCACGATCAGTTTGATCGCCGCGAAGGCCGGGAGCCCGAAGGCGTAATAGAAAAGCACTCTGCTGGTGAGGCCGGTGGATTCGGCAACGAACTGGCCGTGCTCGAAGAGCACGCGGATGATGGGCTCACGCAAGATGATCAAGCCCACGGCTGCCGGAATGGTGATGAAAAAGACGATTCGCAGCGCAAAAGCGAGCGTGGTTTTCATGCCGTCGTAGTCCCCCGCGGCGGCCTGATGGGCCATCATCGGAAGGATGGCGGTGGCGACGGCGATCGCATATCCACCCAAGACCAGCTCCATCACGCGCTCCGCCACGTAAAGGGCAGTGGCGCTCCCCGCGGGCATACGGCTCGAGGTGGCGAACATGGTATCCACAAAAAAATTGATTTGCGAAACTCCAATGCCGAAAAATCCGGGCGCGATAAGGCCGGCGACCGAGCGCACGCTCTCATGATGGAAAGCAAACCCGAAATCGAAATGCATCCCTTTGCGAACCAGTTGCGGTACCTGCATCAGAAATTGCAACGTGCCGCCGATCAGGACTCCTACGGCCAGCGAGACGGCGGGGCTTGAAAAATGCCGCCAGACCGCCCCGACCGAAGAGGCGACGATGGCCAGGTTCAGGAAAATGGGGGTGGCAGCCGGCGTTCCGAAAATATGAAAGCAGTTCAGAATGGCCATTGCGAGCGCCGCGAGGCCAATAAAGAAAATATACGGGAACATGATGCGATTCAGGTGAATGGCCTGGTCCCATTGCGACTGGCTGGAGGAGAAAAAAGTAAAGAGCCGAATGACCTCGGACGAGAAAACCATGCCGACGACCGTAATTGCGGCGAGAGCCGCCGCGAGCGTCCAAAAAAGGCGATTGGCAAATTGCCAGACATCCGTGCGAGGCTCGTTCGCGAGGTAATTGGTAAAAACCGGGATAAATGACGCGGTCATCGAGCCTTCCCCGACCAAGCGGCGGAGCAGGCTCGGGATGCGATAGGCGATCACGAAGGCATCCGCCGTGGGGGTGGTGCCCAGGAGGAGGGTTATGCGCTGATCCCGGAGGTAACCTAAAGTACGGCTAACTATGGTGATAACGGAAATGACAGAGGCCGACTTGAGGATCTGCTTCTTTTGACTCAAGAGGCGGCGTCCCCCGACCTAAGCCTCTGAAAAATAACCACTTGACACATTGGGCGCACAAAACATAGCATAGAAACGGGCCATTTGCAATATTACAGCCACCCGCCTCCGGTCGTGAAAGATCCCGTGAAAAATAGAGTTGCGTCCTCCACGCATAAAAAGGTGGTCGTCGTTTTGTCAGACCGCACGGCCTTAAACGGGTATTTGAATCCGTCCAGGCTCGCGTCGTCAGAGATGATCGATTTGCTGACCACCGAAGGCGAGCACCGGCCGGTGCAGCTCAAAGACATTCGCGCCATCTATTTCGTTCGGGAATTTAATGGCGATTACGAACCCGAGCGAAAGGCATTTCTGAGCCGTCCGAAGCTCGATGGCTTGTGGGTGCGCTTGAAATTTCTCGATAACGAGACGCTCGAGGGCGTGGTGACGAACGACCTGCTGACGCTGCTTGATTCGGGCGTACAGCTCACTCCCCCCGACCTGAACGGCACGGCCGTGCGCATCTTCGTGCCACGTAATGCTCTGAGCGAATTGACGGTGCTCGGGGTCGTGGGTATCTCGCGCCGTAAACCTGCGGGCACGGTGGTATCGCAGCAAAAGCTTTTCTCCGATTGATTTCATCGAGCGGCAGGGTTGGGGAAAATGCTGTCGGCTGCAGTTGCCGTTTCTAAGAGGCGGACGTCTTGCCGGCACCTTCGATCCGCTGGTGTTTGGCCGCTGCGCTCTGAAAATTCCTCTATCTCATCAGGACGGGGGAGCCTGCCGGCGCAGCAGGCGGGCTGTAAAGTGAGTTGGATTTTTAAATTGGTGATGTGGCGAGTTTCATCGGAACACGGTGCGGAGGGATTCGGGCATGAAACTGGGTGAGATTGCGAGCAGCCTTTCCTGCGAACTGGAAGGAGATGCGGGCACAGAGATCAGCGGGGTTTCCGGGATCGAGCAAGCGCAGGCGGGACAGCTGACGTTCATCTCGAATCCGCGCTATCGGCACGCGCTGCGCACCACCAGTGCCTCTGCGGTTTTGGTCGCAGGTGATATTCGCATTGAACGCGAGCCCGGGCAGCCACGCATTGCTGCCCTGCGTTCGGGCAATCCCTATTTGGATTTCGCGCGGGCTATCGAACTCTTTTACAAGCCGCCGCTGTACACTCCGGACATTCACCCAACCGTTGTAATCGCGTCGACGGCGCGAATTGGCAGCGGTGCACATATTGGTCCTTACTGTTTCATCGACGAGGGGGTGCAAATCGGCAAAGATGCCGTGCTGCACAGCTTTGTCACGATTTATCGAGATGCACGCATCGGCAACAGCTTTTTTGCTCACGCGCATGCGGTGGTCCGCGAGGCCTGCCACATCGGGAACCGCGTGATTCTGCAGAACGGGGTGATTATTGGAGGGGACGGGTTCGGCTTCGCAAGACGAGCCGACGGGCACTGGCACAAGATTCTGCAGGCGGGAATTACGGTGCTTGAGGACGATGTCGAAGTCCAATCGAACGCCTGCGTCGACCGCGCAACACTGGGTGAGACGCTCATCCAACGAGGGGTAAAGATTGACGACTTGGCGCTGGTGGGGCATGGCAGCACGGTCGGAGAAGACAGCGTGCTATGCGGCCAGGTGGGGTTAGCAGGCACGACTGTGATTGGCAAGGCTTGCACTCTCGCCGGCCAAGCTGGCATTGCGGGGCACCTGAAGATCGGTGATCGTGCGATTGTCACGGCGCAAAGCGGCGTTCCAACCGATGTGCCCGCGGGAAAGTGCTACTCGGGATATCCTGCCGTTGAAAATCGGCAATGGCTGAAGAATACGGCGGCCGCCAGCCGCATGCCGGAAGTTCTGCAGACCGTTCGGAAACTCGAGGCCGAAATTGCGGTACTGAAGGAGCGCGTCGCCCGGATCCCGCAGTGAATCAGTTGGTCGGCTGCGCGCCGGAATTTTGGCGCGGCGGCTCAGTGGGTTGTGAGTCAGCTCATTGTGCGCGACCGCGCGGGCGATTGTGAAGCTGACTGCGAGGGTGGTTGCGCACACGCTTCCGCGGGCTGCTGTTCTGACGGCAAAGCCGCCGCGATGGCCGCGTACACCTGAGCCGCAAGTTCTCCCCGGCGTGCGGGTGTGTATCCTGTGGTATCAACTGGCGGGCAGAAGCGCACCACCACTTCTCCGGGCCTGATTCGAGCTGATTTTTTCGGCAGGATGCGCTGCGCACCCGCGCACGCGATGGGAACCACGGGCACCCCCGCCTTAATTGCGAGCATGAACGCGCCGCGTTTGAACGGCAGCAAGCGGCCGTCCGGGCTGCGGGTGCCCTCGGGATAAATCAGGTAAGACGTGCCTGCTTTCATGTAGCTGGCGGCAAGATCGAGGCTGGCCAAGGCACTTTCCGCACTGGCGCGATCCACAGGGATAAAGTGCGCCATGCGAAATGCCTTGCCCATGATGGGGATCGCGAAGAGCGATTTTTTCGCCAGGATGGCAATGCGGCGCGGGATCGCTCCCACCAGAACCGGCGGATCGATGTTGCTCGCATGGTTCGCTGCGAACAGGCAGGTACCCGGAGGAATATTTTCGATTCCTTCGATGCGCGTCCGGATTCCGACCGCACGCACGATCAGGAGCACGGCATCGACACCGACGCGGTAGTAGTTATCGTCAGCACCGAAAATTAGGCCATAAAGCACCAGGAGCGGACCGCCGAGAAGGATCAACAGGGCGAGATAAAGAGTGAATACGGCCGTGCGGATCATGCGCAGATATGGAATCGCTTCACAACCGATGAACGTAGGGGTGGCCGTGGACGTTGGGGCGCCAGCCATTTTGAGATGCACCGCGCGGCATTTTTCGCAAGTGCATCCGCTGCACGAGGGTCGCGCGCAGGACTTCGCTTAGCGGGCACTATCCGCACCTTTGGCCGCAGGACCGGATGGCGTCTGTGGAGACGTTACGCCCTGGAACAATCCATTGCGGATGCGCAACTGCTTATCTGTGGGTTGCGGCATTTCCTCTACGGTATAGACGTGGGCCGCTTCTTCGCCTAAAGCAAAGGATACGTTATTTTCCACGTCGGCGCGCCGCGTGCGCGCGGAGATGGAGTCCCCCGGCTGGTGACCGCGCAACCAGCGGATCATGTTGCGGGGCACATCCGTACCGTCCAGGGTATCGAGCACATCACCCTCGTGAAGGCCCGCCTTCGCGGCATCGCTCTCGGAATCGAGATCGGAGACGATCGCCGCTCCCGCCGCGTTGCGCGACACGTTGAAACCCAAAGCGGCACGCCTCTGCCCACGTTCTTTGAGCACCAGGCCCGCGCGAGCAAACCAGGAGGCAAAAGGAATTTCCGAGGTGCCCGCCACGTAATCAGTAAAGAAATCGGACAGAGCCGGGTTCGCGGCAGCATGCGCGGTGTCGAGCACCTCCGCGGCGGCGGCTCGGATGCCGGCAGTGTCCGGATACGAGCGGCCATGTTGCGCATATTGCTCGTTCAGTTTGCGCAGCAGATCGTCCAGGCTGGCACGGTTATCAGTCGCGTCCCGCAGAATGATATCGAGCACCACGCCGAGCAACTGGCCTTTGTTGTAGTAAGAAACACTGAAATCCGGCTCGTCGTATAGCGGGTATTTTTCAAGCCACGCATCGCGGCTCGATTCTTCCGCGCTTTGCCAGCGATGCGCGGGCCGGGTCTCGAGTTCGGTCACCTGATCGCCCAAGTCGACGAGGAACTGCGCTTTGCTCCACAATCCAGTGCGCACTAAGGTGTAGGAGGCGTATGTATTCGTGAAACCTTCGGCAAACCAGAGGGATGGCGTCCACATTTCGCGGGTGTAATCGACCGGCTCGAGCGATTGCGGGCGAATGCGCTTCACATTCCACAGGTGAAAAAACTCGTGCGCGGTGACGCTTAGAATGGCATTGGATGAGGGGATGGCAATCGCAGTACAGTTGGCGTGCTCCATCCCGCCGCCGCCGTAATCGCGCCCAATGTGGTAAAGGAACAGATACTCCTTGAACGGGGCGTCGTCCATCAGGCGCGTCTCATACTCGACGATCTGCGTAAGCTGCTGGATGACGCGGGCGTGGTCCTGCAGCTCGCCGTGGATCGCTACGCGGATCGGCCGGCCCGCGGCGCGAAAGGCGAACTCATCGAAGCCTCCCAGTTCCGCGGGTGCGTCGACCAGCGCATCGTAATTCTCGGCCGCAAACGTGTTTGCGGCGGCGGAGTCGGCGGAATCCCGCGAGACGCTGGCATTGGGCAGCTCGATCGCGACACGCCACGACGCCGGCAAATCTGCGAATTTCACTTGCACGTTTTCGCCACGCCGGTCGGGAATGTAGCAGAGCACCATGGCGAGATTGATGAACGCGTGATCGGAGTTGAGCTGGGTGGCGAAAGGACCGGGTTCGTCCCAGTAATCGCCATATTCGATACGCACGACGCCTTCACCCGAAACGCGCCACGCCTGCTTGTCAAGACGCGTCACGCGGGCGACATCAGGGCGCGTGACCGGGGTTGCGCGTGATTGTGACGTGGATGCGTTCTCGTCTTTACTTCCAGCACCGTTTGGCGGCACGACTTTGGCCACATCGGCATTGCCTGCGCCGCTCGCGACGCGAAGATCGATTACGTGATATCCAAAATCGCGAATCTGATACAAGGCGTTCCATGCGGGCATCTGGACGAGGACGCTGCCGTGAACATCCGGGATCATCATCGTAACGTGAAATCGGTGCGCGGAAGGGCGGGCCACGGAAATTTCATACTGAATAGTCGCTCGCGCAGGCGTGGCGGCAAGCAATAATAAGGCCACGCAGAAAGAGGCGGTAGCGGCGCCTACAGGCCACGTACAGGGCCACGCAGGACGCGATGGACAACACCGCGCACGAGACGATGTAAAACTGCGGCTACAACGCACTCCTGTGACGGCTCTTACCGCGTCAATCGGGGCGTGGGACTGCCGAGGCTTCATCGGGTGCCTCGCAAGGCCGAGGTTCTCTCCGACAGACGAGACAGCAATTTGTCGCACAAGCCATCGAAACTGCCGTTTGACAGGACGAGGATGACATCGCCTTCACGCAATTCTTCCGCCAGGAAATCAACGATTTCCCCGGCGGAAGGAAACGCCGCGGCGATGCGTTTCGTGGCGCGCAATGCCACTACCACGCGCTCGGGGGAAAGACGTTCCGCGTCCGATAGAAGGTGCGGTCGGTTCACAGGGCCAAGGACGACGCCATCGGCGCCGGCGAGAGCGTCGGCCAGATCAGCTTCGAAAATACGGCGGCGCATGGTGTTCGATCGTGGCTCAAACGCTACCCACAGGCGGCGGCCAGGCCAGCGACTGCGCGCCGCCTCGATGGTGGCGCGGATCGCAGTGGGGTGATGCGCGAAGTCATCCACGATGGTCACGCCGGCCGATTCCCCACGCACCTGCATGCGCCGCGCCACGCCGCGGAAAGTAGCCAGTGCTCGCTCAATAGCTTCGCGCGAGATTCCGCGCCCGGAGGTGATGGCAATAGCGGCGAGCGCGTTCAGGACATTGTGGCGGCCCGGCATGCCCATGCGAACGCGGGCGCGCTCTTCGCCGCGCCACATCACCTGGAAATGCGTTTCATTGTCAAACACCGCCACGTTTTCCGCGACCCAGTCATTGTCGGCGGCGAATCCATACGTTTCGACTGGGCACAAGGCTTGCGCGACAACGCCGCGCACCGCCGCACTCTCTCCCCAGCAAACGATGCGCCCGCGACGCGGAATCAAATTAACCAGCCTGCGGAATTGGAGCTCGATCGCCGCCAGGTCGCCATAAATATCGGCATGATCGAATTCAAGCGAGGTGATGATCAGTTCGTCCGGGCGGTAGTGGAGAAACTTCGGGGCTTTGTCAAAGAAGGCCGAGTCGTACTCGTCGCCTTCGATGATGAATTCGCGGCCGCCACCCAGGCCATAACTCTTTCCGAAATTTTCGGCCATGCCGCCAATCAGGAAATCCGGGGAGCGGCCCGCTGCCTGGAAAATCCAGGCGAGCATCGAGGTCGTGGTGGTTTTTCCGTGCGTGCCGGTTACTGCAATGGTGTCATGGCCCGGGAGAAAAAATTGCTGGAGCGCTTCGGGCAAAGAGCAATAGGGGATTTTGCGGTCGAGGACACATTCAACTTCCGGATTGCCGCGAGACACGGCGTTGCCAATGACCACCAGATCGGGCGCGGGACACAGGTTTTCTTCGCGAAAGCCCTCATGCCAGGAGACGCCGAGGCTGGCGAGCAACGCGGACGCCGGTGGATACACACCCGTGTCCGAACCGCTTACACGATAGCCGCGCTCGGCGAACATCCCTGCGAGCGGCGCCATCGCGGCGCCGCCGATGCCGATCAGGTAAATCGAGTGTTTGGGGCGTTCGAGGCGTTCGGGGCGTTCGGCACACATATTCATTTTTGCGAAGAGACCGCCGGCTCCAAAACGTCGAGCTTCCCTTCCCCGACAGCCGTTAATGTGGCGCGAACTCCCAGGGGTAAAGTGAGCATCGGGCGAGGCGTGTGCCCGACAGCGGCGCCGAACGTGATCGGAACGCGCAACCCGCTTAGCAGGCGCTGGCAAACGTCGCGCACCGTTACATTGCTGCCCGGTGGGGGTTCGCAGCCAGGAAATTCACCAAGCACGATGCCACGAACCGCACGAAATTTTCCGGCTTGCGCGAGGTGCACCAGCATCCGGTCGACTTGATACGGCTTCACACCACAATCCTCCAGCAACAGGATCGCGCCCGTGGTGTCGATTTCCCAGGGCGTGCCGAGCGTGGTTTGCAGCAGCGCGAGGCAACCGCCCAGTAAGACTCCTGACGCGCTGCCGGGAACGAGGGTTTCGCCGCCCAAAAGAACCGTCCAATTCTGCCGAGATCCGTGGGCGCCGCTGCGAGCTACGCGACCCTGATCCCTGGGGCCAGCTCCCACCGCATTCAGAAACGAGGCGAGATCGTAACCTCCCGGCTGGTCCGCACCACCGCCGAATCCCGCCGCGACCATGGGCCCGTATATTGTTGCCCAGCGCCAGCGCTGCCACAAATACGTCTGTAAAGCGGTGATGTCGCTGTAGCCAATTAATAGTTTGGGAACCAACTTTGCAACAGATTTTGGAGAGCGCCGAAGAAGCGAACGTCGTCGTAACGCAGGTGCCGTGATACCAGGCGATTCTAAATGGTCGAGCAGGGCCGCGCTGCCGTATCCGCCACGCTCCGCGATGAGGGCGTTTACTTCGGGATCGCGGAGGGCGGACGCGAGGTCCGCCAGCCGCGCCTCAAGGGGTGCAGCAAAATAGCCTTCTGGCGGCAGCGGCGATGAATCCGATTGAACGTGATAACCCAGCCGCTCCAGTTCGGTTACGCCGCGACGGAACGCGACCGGATCGCTCGCGCTCGCAGGAGAAAAGACCCGAATGCTGCTGCCGGGTGCCAGCGCAGGTGGCCGCACGACGCGGTTCACGGGCTGCCGCATTGCATCAGGAACAGAACGGTTGCTGGGAGGCGCTTTTCGCGCACGAATCGGTTTTTTGTTTCTCACATTAAAAGCCATGGGATGTAAAACTCGCCGCTGTCCTTTCATTAGCGGATCGATAGTTCCGGGCTTGCGCGAGGCGATCCAGAGGCGCGGCGCGCTTACAGCCGGAACTGAGTGAGCTTCGCAAAGTGGCGCGCGCGTGCGTTGATCTCGCGTCGCGTGACCTTCCGCAGGCGCTCGAGCCCAAAGCGCTCGACCGCGAAACTCCCCATGACCGAGCCGTACACCATGGCGCGCCTGAGCACAGCGTCCGACATGCTCTTCGAACTGGCGAGATAGCCCATGAAGCCGCCGGCAAAACTGTCGCCTGCCCCCGTGGGATCGAATACCTGTTCGAGCGGAAACGCGGGCACGGCGAAGACGCCACGATTGTCAACCATCAGCGCGCCATGCTCTCCGCGCTTGATAATCAGCGTGCGCGGGCCCATCGAGAAGATGTACTTGGCGGCACGCAACAGGTTGTGCTCGCTCGAAAGCATGCGCGTTTCGGCGTCGTTGATCATCAGGACGTCAGTGCTTTTCAGGATAGCGCGCAGTTCTTCCGGCGTGCCCTCGATCCAATAGTTCATGGTGTCCAACGCCACCATTTTGGGCCGCACCTTGATCTGCTCGAGGACGGAGCGTTGCAGCGTGGGATCGATGTTCGCCAGAAAAACGTGCCGCGAGTTGCGAAACGATTCGGGTAATTTGGGACGAAAGTTCGCGAAAACATTTAAGTCCGTGACGAGCGTGACACGGTCGTTAGGATCCTGCCCGTATCGGCCAGACCAGAAAAATGTTTTGCCCTCGGCCCGTTCGAGACCCGAGATATCGATAGGGCGCCCCTTGAAAACGGCGCGGTCTTTAGCGGTGAAGTCGTCGCCAACCACGCCCACGAGGTTTACATCCGTAAAGCTGCTGGCGGCGATGGAAAAATAGGTCGCGGCTCCGCCGAGCGTGCGGTCGACTTTCCCGTACGGTGTTTCGAGCGCATCGAAGGCCACGGAACCGACAACTAGAAGAGACATTAATGAACCTCTAAGTGAAATGAACCTCTAAGTGAGATATTTGCCGACGATAGCAGCCAGACGGCGCCGTGCCGCCGCAGGAATATACGCTGGATCCGTGACAATGGCATGCGCCAGAGATTTGCCGCAGCGGCAACTGCGCTCCGTGGGCATGGCGCGAATGGCAGCGCGCAGCACGTTTAGCGCATTCTCTGCGTTGCGGTTCAGGTTAGTGATAATTTCGCCCACGGTAACCGAGCTGTGTTGCGGATGCCAGCAGTCGTAGTCGGTGATCATGGCCACCGTCGCGTAGCAGAGTTCCGCCTCGCGAGCCAGCTTCGCTTCAGTGACATTGGTCATTCCGATGATCTCGAAGCGCAATTGCCGGTGCACATGGGCCTCGGCTAAGGTGGAAAACTGCGGGCCCTCCATGCATACGTACGTTCCACCACGATGCACAGGCACGGTCACGGCATCGCAAGCGTCACCTAGCACACCGCCCAATTGCGGGCATACCGGCTGGCCAAAACCGACATGCGCCACGACTCCATCACCGAAAAACGTGGAGATACGACCGCGCGTGCGATCGTAAAACTGATCTGGAATCAGAAATTCGAGAGGACGCAGATCCTCCTGCAGCGACCCCACGGCGCTCACCGAAATCACACGTTCCACGCCGAGAAGCTTCATTCCGTAAACGTTAGCGCGGTAGTTGATTTCCGAAGGCGTGAGCCGATGGCCCCGGCCGTGACGCGCAAGGAAAGCGACGCTCCGGTTTTCAATACGTCCCACCACGAAGGCGTCGGACGGGTCGCCAAACGGAGTTTTTAAGCGCACTTCCCGAGCAGCTTCCAAGCCGGGCATGGCGTACAGACCGCTGCCGCCGATAATTCCAATTTCAGCTTGGACTTTGGCATTGCGCACTTTGGATTTCGCGCCTGATGCTGTCACCAGCTTCGGCTTCGCCTTCTTTGCGACTCTTGCCATCGCTCAGGGACTCCTATCAACTATCAACGTGACTGGTGATTATACTGATTGCACCCCGGCCGCATCGCTAAACAACACTTTTTTTGCGCACATTCGTTCCACTTATTTAACGGGGAAGCCATGAACCACGCCATTTGGCAGGTCTTAGGTGGCTATTTAAACGGCACCGGCTCAGCAGTGATTTTCCCGCCCCGCTCACTTTCCTGTTGCACCAGCCGCGCGGACGGAATCTTTTGATCGTGACCGAAAAGCGCGAGCCAGCCTTGCCGCGCAATCTCAGGCAGCCATTTTTTCTTGTTCTCGACGGTTGTCAGAGGAAAGAGATCGAAGCCCATCACCCAGGGATACGGCAGGTGTGCGGTCGTGGGGACGAGGTCGGCGAGGAAGACAGCAGTCTGGCCCCCACCTGAAAGCCGAACGATCATCATCTCCTTGGTATGGCCCGGCGCGCGAATCAGTTCCACGCCGGGAGCAATCTCGCGGTCGTCATCGAGAAGGTCCCATTGGCCGGTGGCGCTCATGGGCTCGAAGTTCTCGGGAAAGTAACTGGCGCGGTCGCGCTCGCTGGGGTGCTGCGCATGCTCGAATTCCCCGCGCTGCACGATATAGCGTGCATTGGGAAACGTTGGCACCAATTTTCCCTCCGTTATGCGCGTGTTCCATCCGCAGTGGTCGAAGTGCAGATGGGTATTCACCACAATGTCGACCTGTTCAGGCCGGAGACCCCGGTCGGCGAGGTGATCCGGCAGGCGTTGTCCCGCGAATGCGTAAATGTCACGCCGTTTTGCATCCCACTTGTCGCCCGCACCCGTTTCCACCAGAATCCACTTCCCTGCCGCGCGGATCAGCAGAGAATTCATCGCGAGAGTAATGCGGTTGCGCGCGTCAGGAGGAGCCACACGCTCCCACATCGGCCGTGGAATGACGCCAAACATGGCGCCCCCATCGAGGCGAAACGTGCCGTCATTTAAAATGAAAAACTCCAGGTCACCAAACCGCATGCGTCCTCGTTTCTATTTCCTCAATTGCGTCTAATTTGTGCCGTCCGTTATCCGCAGCGTGTTGGCGACGCTAGATTTTACGCAACGCTGCGGCAAATGCCCTCACAGTCCCGCTTGGGCCATCATCTCGCGTACCGCGGCGTAGGGACCTTTCTTCCGGTCAGCCACCTCGGCGGCCAGCGTCTCAAGCAACTGTTTTCCGCTGCCCGCGACGGTGCGTTCGACGACTTGTTCTTCCAGTGACTCGATCAGCCGCTCTTTCCAGTGTTCCAGAGCCCGGACGCGGCGCTCACCGCTGGCGTTCACGCGATTCCGGAATGCTTCGAGCGAATCGAACAGTTCCGCGACACCACGGCTTTCGGTCGCGGTAGTCCTAATTATGGGAGGATTCCCGCTCAGCGCTGTTTTGGATTCAGGCGCCAGTTGCAGCATGGCGGCCACTTGCTGCTCGAGCCGGTCGGCGCCCTCGCGTTCGGCTTTGTTGATGATAAAAATGTCGGCAACTTCCATCAAGCCGGCTTTCATGCTTTGCACGTCATCTCCCAAACCGGGGACCAGCAGCACGACGGTGCAATCCGCCAGACGCACTATGTCGATTTCGTCCTGTCCCACACCGACGGTTTCGATCAGCACGATTTCCTTGCCCGCAGCATCGAGCACCAGCGCAACATCCGCGGTGGCGCGCGCCAAACCTCCCAGAAATCCGCGTGTGGCCATGGAACGTATGAAGATTCCGTTGTCGGTGGCATGGGCCTGCATGCGCACTCGATCGCCTAAAATCGCGCCTCCCGTATAAGGACTCGTGGGATCAACCGCGACGATCCCGACCGTTCGACCTGCCGCGCGATAGCAGGCTGCCAATCTATCAACCAGCGTGCTCTTGCCGGTGCCCGGCGCGCCCGTGACTCCTATGACATACGCATGGCCGGTGGCCGGAAACAGCCGGTCCAGTAAATCCTGGGCCGCAGGATCGTGATTCTCAACGGCGGTGATGGCGCGAGACAAGGCACGAATGTCACCCGCGCGAATTCGTGCGGACCATTCATCCACCGACTGCGGCATTTCACCCCTGTACGCGAATCCTCGAATATATCTCTAGTCGGTGCGACGCTCAGTCGGCCTTTGACAGCTTGCCCAAAATTTCGCGGGCGATGACCAGGCGCTGAATCTCGCTGGTGCCTTCGCCGATGGTGCAGAGCTTCACGTCACGGTAATATTTCTCGGCAGGATAGTCCTTGATAAAGCCGTAGCCGCCAAAAATCTGCACGGCCTCACTCGCCGCCCGCACCGCAACTTCGCCGGCATAAAGTTTGGCCATGCTCGATTCCAGGGTAAAGCGTTTCGCTCCCCCCGGCGCATGTTCCTGCCTGCGGGCATCATCCGCAAGCGAGGCCGCGTGATAGACGAGCCAACGCGCCGCCGCAATTTCCGTGGCCATATCCGCCAGCTTGAACTGGATGCCCTGAAACTCGCCGATGGCGTGCCCAAATTGCTTGCGCTGCTTGGCGTACTTAATCGAGGCGTCGAAAGCGCCCTGGGCCATTCCCAAGGCGAGCGCCGCAATCGAAATGCGTCCGCCGTCGAGCACCTGCAGGGTATTGATGAACCCTTCGCCCTGCTCTCCGAGCAGGTTGCCTTCCGGAATACGGCAATCACTGAAGACCAACTCGGAGGTGTCGCTCGCGCGCATGCCGAGCTTGTTTTCCTTCTTGCCTGGCCGGAAACCGGGCGTGTCCTTTTCCACGATAAAGGCGGAAATACCATGCGGGCCTTTGCCTGGATCGGTGATCGCCACGGTCACGCAAACGTCCGCGTAGTGTCCGTTGGTGGTAAACGTCTTCGCGCCGTTAAGTACCCAGGCATCGCCATCGTTCCGCGCCGTCGTGCGCATGCCTGCGGCGTCGGAGCCTGATTGCGGCTCGGTAAGCGACCAGCAACCAAGCTTTTCGCCACGTGCCAGCGGCACCGCGTATTTCTGGCGCTGCGCCTCGCTGCCAAACTTGTAGATGTGGTTCGTGCAGAGCGAATTGTGGGCCGCAAGAATCAAGCCGACAGAGCCATCGATCCGCGACAACTCCTCGATGACAATTACATAATCAATGTAGCCGAGGCCCGCGCCCCCATACTCTTCGGGCAATACGATGCCCATAAGGCCCAGTTCGGCGAGTTTGGGGATCAACTCGGAAGGAAAATGCGACGCTTCATCCCACTCCATAACATGGGGAGCAATTTCCGTTTCCGCGAACGCCCGGATCGTGCGGCGAAGCTGCTGCTGTTCATCGGTCAGCGAAAAATCCACACACGCCTCGAGGTGGAGATTGACAGCCTCCACATCCTGGTCAAATTTTATATCAAGTTGGCCGATATCGCGCTGCGTCCGGCCCATTTGGGTGCCAAATTGTGAATCATCATGCGTGCCGCTCGTCACGAGGGGCGTCGAGTCAGGCGCCGGACTCAATCGAGCAGCGCAACAAATACCTCGTTCGATACCGTAAGGCGCGCGGGCGCGAGCCTTACCAGGTTGCCTTCGCATTCCAGCAGGCCCTGCGCGCGAAGGTTGGAGATGCGATCTCGAAGGTCCACGCCGTACTGCCGCTCGATGCGCGCGAGGTCGATTCCGGCAAGCTGCCTCAGCCCTAAAAACATTTCTTCCTCGAGCGCCTCGGCGCGGGTCACTTCCCTGCACTGCTCGATGGCCAGATGACCCGCTTCAATTGCCGTGGCGTATGCGGAGGCGTCATGAGCGTTGGCCCAGCGGCGCTGGCCATCGAACGAGTGCGCCCCGGCGCCAAACCCCAGATACGGTTCGCGCCGCCAATATTTTAAATTGTGCCGGGAGGCAAACCCCGGTAATCCCCAGTTCGAGATTTCGTAGTGATCGTAGCCAGCCGCGCCGAGGTCCGCGCAGGCCTGCTCGTAGCAATCAGCCATTACATCATCGGGTGGAATGGCGGCGGCGCCGTAGCGGCGGCCACCTGCAAGCACTTCACTGCCCAGGCGGCTGCCTTCATCCACTTCCAACAGATAAATCGAAACGTGTTCCGGCCGCAGCGATAGCAGTTGTTCGAGTGAGTTGGTCCAACTCTGTGCGGTTTGGTGGGGCAATCCCGCGATCAGGTCCACGCTCACGTTCGAGAATCCCGCCGTCCGCAGTATGGAAATTGCGCTACCGATGTCGTGCTGGCGATGCAACCGGCCAGCAGCGATGAGTTCGTTGTCCTGAAACGACTGTGCACCGAGGCTGATGCGATTAACGCCAGAGGCGAGCCAGGCCGCAGCGTTTTCGGGCCGAATGGTCTCGGGATCGGCCTCGAGGGTCACTTCGCGTAAGGCACAAGCAAAGTGACCACGCACAGCGTTGATGATCCGTGCGAGGTCGCCGGGGTCCAGAAGGCTGGGCGTTCCTCCACCGAGATAGATCGTATCCACGGTGCTGCTGGCAAGCGTCGATGGGCGCCAGCCCGAAGCCGCATACAAGGCGCGGTCGCTGATTTCTCGCTCCACCGCATGCGCATAAGGCGTGTATAAGCTGCGCGCCGCCACGCCAGTATGAAAATTACAGTACGTGCATTTCGTCTGGCAAAACGGTACCTGGATATAGATGCCGAGGGTTTCGGGACGAGGCATAACGCCGCTGGGCGGCTTTACGGTTGCAGGGGATGTGCAGCCATCCGATATGTTTGTGGCAGGCATGTTCGGCACGCACCGGTTCATCGGTTATTCGGTTCAGGCGCTAATCGAAGCAGTCAATTCTGGCCGCAATATGGCAGCCCCTGTTAATCGCCGACAATTTTGACGTGCAAGCGCCGGTCACGGGGTCCATCAAATTCGCAGTAGAAGATCCCCTGCCAGCGACCGAGTTCCAGTTTCCCATCGGAGATAAAGATCGTGGCCGAGCTGCCAGCAAGCGCGGTTTTAATGTGCGAGTCAGAATTGCCCTCCGCGTGGCGATAACCGGCATCTTGCGGAACCAAGCGGTCGAAAGCCATCTCGATATCGCGGGCCACGTCTGGATCGTCGTGCTCGTTGATAATCACTCCGGCCGTGGTGTGCGACACATACAGATAGCAAATGCCGCTGCTCACGGCGGATTCCTTCACCACCTTGGCAACCCGCGCGGTAACATCGAGCAGTTGCGTCCTTCGTTCCGTCTTGATGGAAATTTCGGCCATGACCCGCGACGCACCGCAACGCCCGAAGGTATTTTCTTTTGTTCTGTTCCGTCGCTTAGCTTAGTGCCGCAGCTGACGCCGCGCCGTAGAATGCGAACCACGGCTTCGCGGCGCCGAGCCGGGCGTTCACGTTTTTGATGTTGGCAACGCCCTGATTGGAGAGCCAGTCTTCCAGGGCCTTGAGACCCTGCTTGGCGTACACCGGGATTCCTTCTTTCCAGGTTGCGCGGCCACACAGGACACCGGAGAAATTGGTGTTCGCCTCGGCCGCGAGTTCGAGCGTTTCATTGAACGTCTCATTGCTCACGCCCGCAGACAAATAAATGAACGGCTTCTTCGCGGCAGCCGCGGCGCGCCGGAAATGTTCCTTGGCTTCTTCGCGCGTATAGGCGCCGTCGCCCTTGCAATCGCGTGCACCCTTCACGAAAGCCATGTTCACCGGCACTTCCACCTTCAAAACGTCCACAGCGTATTGCGGCTTTGAGAATTCCTCCATGCTGTGCGTAACGATTTCAGGCTTTTTCCGGGCAAACTCGAGGCCTTTTTCGTCTCCACCTTCCTCGTAGCCGACGAATTCGAGGAAAAAAGGCACGTCCGCAGCGATGCACTCGCCCCCGATGCGCTCGACCCAGGCGTGCTTGATCTCATTGATGCGCGGCGAGTCCGAGGGCGAATAATACAGCAGGATTTTGACGCAATCGGCTCCCGCAGCCACGATGCGCCGGACGGAATAATCGTCCAGCAGATCGGGAAGGCGTCCCGGCTGCGTGTTGTCGTACCCGCTGCGTTCGTACGCTAATAGCAGGCCGGCATTTTTCGCCCGCAACTTAGCAGCGGACAACCCGTATTCGGGATCAAGCAGAATTGCGCTGGCATGCGGCGTCAGGATGCGGCTGACGGCCTCCTTGAATTCGCTCATCATTTGCGGCGTGACGGCTTTCTTGTCCACGCCCTTATCCTTGGCTATGGCGCTGAGCAACGAGCCCCGCTGATCCATGGCTGCCGCGGCGATAACTCCGCGCTCGTTCGAAACTGCCTGCAAGCCCTTCTGCTTTCCCGGGCTGATTTTCATTCGCTCCTCCGGCCGCTCAAAATTGTGCGCCACAAATACCGCACTCATAATAACAAGTAACATCCAGGCCAACGAATTGCCTGAGCCGGATGCGCGCGGCGAAACTTGATGAGCTTTTCAAAATAACAATACGAGGCGATCTCACAGGTAAAGAACCTGGTGCTGCGTTCCGCCCGGAGTGATGCGGCTGGTCAACTCGTCGAGCAACTGGTAACCGTACGCCGCCAGTATCGGGAGCAGACACAGCGAACGTTCCTGCAAGCCTCCGTTCGGATACAACTGACTCATTAATTCTTTCTGATGGGCGTCCAGCACCGAGGACCGGAACGAGAGCGCATGGCCTGCCTTACCTCGAAGATTGGTGAACTGGTACAGCATCTTCGCTTCAGCGGTGTCGAGTGAGCCCCGGAGAGTGGGGTCCAGCCTGGCGACGGGTTCACGCAAATCTTCAAGCAATTTACGGAGCTTCTTCTCACCTGCTGCAAATTGCCGGGCCAGCGCTCGCGGCAAAAGATCCTGCTCCATTTTACAGCGCAGCCACTGAGCGCCTTTCAGCAAGTCGGAAAACTCCAGGCCATATTTGCGCAACAAGCGGACGGCGTGCGCATCCAGCAGAGTAAAACTTGCACGCGGCATAACGACGGGCATGCGGGCCTGCAATTGCTGGTACACCACCGAAGCTTGCGCGAAATATGCGATCTCCGACGGTCCGGCCACATAGCTTGCCGTCTTTAACAGCGTATCTTGCACGACCGGACGCAGCAGCACATTCGCGCTGAACGCCTCGGGCGAAGACTCGAGCAATTGCAGGAGTTTCTGTGCTGAAAACACGCGGCGACCGACCAAAAACTCGTCATTGCGCCTGCGTACCGGGAGCCGTTCGCCGTCGATGTTGACGAACAGCAGCGTACTGCCGTCGGTGACTTTCACCTGCGTGTGAAAGCGAGCCCGCTCAAGCGCTTTGCCCCTTTCGACGAGCTCGTGGGTAAGCGTGGAGTGCTGCTCGATCGCGGTCCGGTACACGGGCGCAGCCAGACGCTGCAATTCGGGTGAAAGCGGATCGAGCAGAATGAGACCGCGGCGGGCGAAGATTCGCGCGAGCAATTTACCGAATGCCGAACCGTACGTCTCGCCCGGCTTGTAGGATTCGGCGAGGGCCTTGCCAATATCGGTGGCAGCCGGGCCTTCCAGCATTCCGATTGCGCGTTCCACGAGGGCAGCCGCACCTTCACCGAGAGGGACTTCACCGACACGGCGGCCCACCGGGCCTTCTGCCGGCAATTCAAAACGCACCGGACCTTCGCGGCCGGGCCAATAGACGTGATTCACCTCAGCGAGATCGTGGTCTTCCGTGGCAAGCCAAAAAATGGCCACAGCAGGCGTTCCGGCCGCGGTTAATTCACCAGCGAGACGCAGCGCGCTTAGCGCCTTGTAGAGCGTGTAGCTCGGGCCGGAGAAAAGTCCCACTTGCTGCCCGGAAACAATGGCGGCGGCTCCAGCGGCAAAAAGATCGAGACTGGCTTCAACCGAGGCGTCCGCACCAAAGCGGCGGTTCTGCTCCCGCAAAATTTCGGCGATCGTCCGCCGCATTCCTGCGGCAGCCGTCGCGTTTGAAGTGGCGTCAGGAGCTTCCGCAGCGAGCTCGCGTACGGCCTCGAGGGTAGGCGGGTGCGCGTAAAACTGCGACACTGCGCCAAAATTCTGAATGTAGGTTGAATAGAGCTGGGTCGCGTGGGGGACTTCAGCCGCAGGGATACAGTGACACTCCATCGGAGTTGTCATCATACATGCCCATACCGTCTCCGGCAATGACCGACAAAGATGGCGCAGCGCGCCGGCTCGATGCGCTTTATTATCGGCATTATTTATACGCGGCGTCTTGCAGACGCCTCTCAAAGTCACCGCAACTGTAACGTTCGCGCGAAATTCTGCCTCTAAACCAAAAGGAGGAAAACCATGCCGCCAAAGAAAAGCAAGTCCGGAGGTCGGAAGTATGGCAAGGCCGCAGGCAAGAGCGTCGAACGGGCCATGCACAAGGAAAAGCGCGGGACGCTTAAATCGGGTAAAGGCGGAAAGGGCGGCACGGTGAAGAGTCGGAAGCAAGCCATCGCGATTGGGCTTTCCGAAGCGCGCAAGAAAGGCGCTAAAGTTCCCAAGAAAAAAGCGAGTTAACGGGTTCGCTTGGCACTCGGAGAGAGCGCAGTATCCGGAGCACGGGCAGCACAGGATGCGGCGAGATCTCACTGGCTCGCGAGCGGACGCAAGGGCGGATCAAGGCGCTCAGGCGGGGCTCAGGAGGACCTCAGGAAGGTTGACTCTGCGCCGCCGTTTTTGGGGCGTGCAGGTCCTGCACCGCATTCACCTCAAACGAATGTTCCACCAGAGCACGGATGCCACGAGCGGCCGCCTGCGCAGCCGATAAGGTAGTGATGCAGGGCACTTTGTAACGCACGGCGGCGCGCCGGATGGATTTCTCATCGTAAAACGACTCGCGGCCAAGCGGGGTGTTAACGATTAAATCCACGCGGGCCGTTTTTATCAGATCAACGATGTTGGGCCGTCCTTCGTTGTTCTTGAACACCGGCTCAACCTCGACACCCGCCACTGCGAGTGCGGCCGCAGTTCCCCGCGTGGCAATCAGCTTGAACCCGAGATCGGTCAGTTCGCGCGCCAACGGCACAACGAGCCGCTTATCGTGGTCGTTAACGCTCAGGAAAATCGTGCCCTTGCGCGGCAAGCGCTGCCCAGCAGCCAATTGCGCCTTGGCGAAAGCTTCGCCAAAAGAACGCGCGATGCCCATTACTTCGCCGGTCGAACGCATTTCCGGCCCTAAAATCGTGTCCACACCACGAAATTTGTTAAACGGAAATACCGGCGATTTCACGGCATAGTAATCGCGCAGCGCAAGCTCGGCGACCCCGTTGTGATCGACAAGCGGCAGAGACATGGCGGAAAGTTTCTGCCCGGTCATCAATCGCGCAGCTACCTTTGCGAGCGGCACGCCGGTGGCTTTGCTCACGTAGGGCACCGTGCGGGAGGCGCGCGGATTCACCTCGAGCACGTATACCGTCTCCCGCTGGATCGCATATTGAACGTTCATAAGGCCGACGACATTTAGCGCGATCGCCAGCCGCTTGGTGTAATCGCGAATGCTCGCCATCACCCGCGGCGAAAGGGACACGGATGGCAACACGCAGGAAGAGTCGCCCGAGTGCACGCCAGCCTCCTCGATATGTTCCATGATGCCGCCAATCACCACCGATTCGCCGTCGGCTAACGCATCAACATCGACCTCGGTGGCCTCTTCCAGGAACTGGTCGATCAGCACCGGTCGCGAAGGTCCCATGAGCGCCGCGCGGGAAACATATTCCTGGACCGTCTGCAGGTCGTAAGCAATGACCATCGCGCGTCCGCCGAGAACGTAGCTGGGTCGCACAAGCACGGGCAACCCAACCTCCTTAGCGACCTTTACCGCCTCTTCCGGAACCAGCGCAGTTCCCGCGCGCGGCTGCGGAATGCCTAGCTCCTCGAGCAACCTCCCGAACCGGCGGCGATCCTCCGCCAGGTCAATGGATTCGGGTGCCGTGCCAATGATGGGGACGCCGTTGCGCTTCAGATCGAGGGCTAAGTTGAGCGGTGTTTGGCCGCCGAACTGTACGATCACGCCTTGCGGCCGTTCGCGGTCGACGACGGAGAGCACGTCCTCGAGCGTGAGTGGCTCAAAATATAGCCGGTCGGAAGTATCGTAATCGGTCGAGACCGTCTCCGGATTGCAGTTCACCATGATGGTCTCGTATCCGTCCTCGCGCAGCGCGAAGGCGGCGTGACAGCAGCAATAGTCAAACTCGATGCCCTGCCCGATGCGATTTGGCCCGCTTCCGAGAATGGCAATTTTGGGCCGCTCCGAGATATCGGATTCGTCTTCATCCTCGTAGGTGGAGTACAGGTAGGGCGTAAAAGACTCGAATTCCGCGGCGCAGGTGTCGACGCGTTTGAACACCGGAGTGGTGCCCACTAACGCGCGGAGATCGCGCACTGCGCCCGGCGCGGACTTCCACATGCGTGCTAGTTGTTCGTCACTGGTTCCGCAGCGTTTGGCCTCGCGCAGAAGCTCTGGAGCCACTGTTTCGGCCGTGACAGCAGCCAGGCGGCGGTTGACCTCAGCGATTTCAGCGATCTGGCGCAGGAACCACGGATCGATTTTCGTCAGCGATTCCACCTCACCGAGCCCGAGCTTGCGTTCAATCGCGAGCATGAGCCAGTGAATGCGGTCCGGGCGCGGAGTCGCGAGCTTCTCGCGGAGCAGCGACTGTGGCGTGTCCGCAGGTGCAATCCAGGGGGTGTGCGGCTCGAGCGAGCGGATGCCCTTCTGCAGCGCCTCTTTAAATGTGCGGCCAATCGCCATTACTTCGCCCACCGATTTCATCTGGGTGCCGAGTGCCGTGTCCGCACCGGCGAATTTCTCGAACTGCCATTTGGGGATTTTCACTACAACATAATCAATCGTCGGCTCGAAACAAGCCGGCGTTTTACGCGTGATGTCGTTCGGAATTTCGTCAAGCGTCATGCCCACGGCAAGCCGCGCCGCGATCTTGGCAATCGGGAATCCAGTAGCCTTGGAAGCGAGTGCCGAACTGCGAGAAACGCGGGGATTCATTTCAATTACCACCATACGGCCGGTGGCGGGGTCGACGGCGAACTGAATATTCGACCCGCCGGTTTCCACGCCAACCTCGCGGATAATCGCCGCCGCGGCATCGCGCATCCGCTGGTATTCCTTATCGGTGAGTGTTTGCGCCGGTGCCACCGTGATGGAATCGCCTGTGTGCACCCCCATCGGGTCGAGGTTTTCGATCGTGCAAATCACGACGAAATTGTCGCGAAAATCGCGCATCACCTCGAGCTCGAATTCCTTCCAGCCGATGAGTGATTCCTCGATCAGTGCTTCGTGTACGGGACTCGCGTCGAGCGCCACGGCAATAGCCTCAGAAAACTCCTCGCGGTTATAGGCAATCGAACCGCCCGTCCCTCCGAGTGTGAACGATGGCCGAATCACTACGGGATATCCAAGCTGATCGGCTAGCCGCAACGCATCTTGCGGATTGCTGACCACTGCAGAAGCCGGCACATCGAGCCCGATTTTGCGACAGGCATCCTTGAAACGCAGCCGGTCTTCAGCCACCTGAATGGCCCGCAGTGATGCGCCGATCAACTCGACGCCGTGCCGTTCGAGAACGCCGGCCTCAGACAACTCCACCGCCAGGTTCAGCGCAGTCTGTCCCCCTACGGTCGGAAGAAGAGCTTGCGGTTTTTCCGCAGCGATGATCTGTTCAATCGTTTCGAGCGTGAGTGGCTCGATGTAGGTGCGGTCAGCCACTTCCGGATCCGTCATGATCGTCGCTGGATTGGAATTCACCAGCACGACGTAGTACCCATCGGCGCGCAGGGCTTTGCAGGCTTGCGTTCCCGAATAATCGAACTCGCACCCTTGCCCGATCACAATCGGACCGGAGCCGATAATCAAAATTTTGTGGATGTCCGTGCGTTTGGGCATTGCGCGTTAGCCTGCCTGCTCCGCGGGCTTGCGTGTGCGCGTTTCGGCGCGCCGCTGCGGCTTCGTGGGCCGTTGCTGGTCCATCATGTCGATAAAATCCTTGAACAGGTAATGCGAATCGTGGGGTCCTGGCGAAGCTTCGGGGTGATACTGCACACTGAAGAACGGCAGCGAGCGATGCCGCAGGCCCTCGTTGGTGCCATCATTCAAATTGAGGTGCGTGATCTCCACTTCACTCGAGCGCAGCGAGTCCGGATCGACGACGAACCCGTGATTCTGGGCGGTAATCTCGATGTGCTCGGTCCGCAGGTTCTTCACCGGGTGGTTTGACCCATGATGGCCAAATTTCAGTTTATAGGTCTTCCCGCCTAGTGCGAGGCCCGCGAGTTGGTGCCCGAGGCAGATGCCAAAAATGGGCACGCGCCCGAGCAACTTACGAATGGATTCGACGGCATACGTGATCGGCTCAGGATCGCCCGGTCCGTTGGATAAAAAGACGCCGTCAGGATCAAGCGCCAGCACGTCTTCAGGCAAGGTCTGCGCCGGGACGATGGTAACGTCGCAGCGTGCATCAACAAGCAGCCGCAGAATGTTTTGTTTAATGCCGAAGTCGTAGGCCACCACTTTGTACCGGCGTGGTTCGTCTTGGGCCGCACGGCGCAGGATGGGCCTGCCGGTTGCCGAATTGGGCCCCACGCCGATACCCTCGACACCCTCGCCACGCTTTACAGCAGCTCCCACATTAGCAGTTTCGGGTGACGGCGCAGCGGCTAGTTCGATCGAACCCTGCGTCCATTGATAGGATCGACTGCAGGTAACCGTGCTCGCCAGTTCAAGACCGGCCATCGCCGGCAGGCTGCGTGCCTCCGCAACCAGCTGTTCAGCAGGCGTGCCGTCGGTTGCAACCATACCGCGCAATGCGCCGACGCGGCGGATGTGCCGCACCAGCGCCCGGGTGTCCAAATCCCAAATGACAGGAATGTTGTAGCGGTTCAGATAAAGCTGGGCGGTCTCGGTCGAACGCCAGTTGGATGCTAGATCGGAAAATTCGCGGACCACCAGCGATTCGATGTACGGGCGGCTTGATTCCTGATCGTCGAGATTAGTTCCGACGTTTCCGATATGCGGATACGTGAGGCAGACGATCTGGGCGGCGTAACTTGGATCGGTGAAAACCTCCTGGTAGCCAGTCAAGCTGGTGTTGAAAACGACTTCCCCACCGCGCCGCGTGTATGCTCCCGCCGCGCGCCCGTTAAAAACCCGGCCATCCTCGAGAGCGAGAGTGGCGGAGCGTGCGGGTGTGTCGTTCAGCGGGTCCTCCGTGGGAACCAAGGGCCACAACTATTTTTTGGCAACGTTGTTTTTGCGAACTCTATTTGTGATTCTACGACAGAAAGTTTGCGATGTTGTGCGAGAAAATTTGCGATCCTGCCGATCGTCTTTTCGCGATCTTACCCACTGCGCTATATTCAAAGTCAAACTTCACTTCACCATTGCAGCCGGCGGATCGGCCGATTCCGACAGGGTGCCGAAGCGGTCCCACGGCCAATAAGCGAAAACAGCTTTGCCATAGATGAAACCGGCCGGCACCGGACCAAAAATCCGTGAATCATTGGAGCTGATGCGGTGATCACCCATTACAAAGTACTCGTCCACCGGCACACGGAAGGGTCCGTAAGCCGACATATCCACAAATTGCGGCGGAACGTAAGATTCATTAAAAGGCTTCCCGTTGATATATACGCGCCCGTTACGCACTTCCACTTGATCGCCAGGCAGGCCGACGACGCGCTTGATGAATGATTTGCTGCGATCCAGTGGGTACCAGAAAACGATTACATCCCCGCGTTCGATCGGCTCGAAGTGATAAACAAACTTGTTGATGAAAATCCGTTCCTGGTCGGAAAGCAGGGGCGCCATGCTGGTGCCCTCCACCTTCACGGGCTGATAGAAAAACACGATGATGACCATTGCCAAACCAAGCGCAATGACTAAGTCGCGCGCCCAAGCCTTCAACTCGCGGTGTAAACCGGAGGGAGACTGCCGCTCGATGTGTTCTGGACTGGAGGTGGCGATCTGCTCCATGACAATTTTTGGATCGCTCATTTATACCACGCTAAAGCGCGGGTGCGCCATAGCTGGTGAGTTTGGCAGCGGACGACAGGGCCCGGTTGACCCGGCTGCCCTGCCATTCCCTACCACTACATTGGACGCACACTCGGGCGATTCGTTTTACGTAGCTACTTGCGAATCAAGCGGATCGAATGGGATCACAGGGTGGGATCACAGGGGTTCGAAATACCGGATGGAAGCCGCCTAGCAGCACAATTCCGGGAGGATATGGTTCATCGATCCAGCGGCATATGAGTTTGGCGCCGTGCTATTCGTCAAAGTACAGGTGAACGGCGGCAAGCCCCGCAGCCACCGCGGTTTCACTCCGTAAAATATTATTGCCAATTGCGGCCTCGCGGAATCCGCTCGCTGCAGCGGCGGCAAACTCGCGGTCGGTCCAGCCACCCTCGGGTCCCACGGCCAGTGAGATGTCCACGCGGGATGTTGCCGAACCGTCGATTGACTCCGGTACATGGCTATTTGCCGGTTCCGAGAGTACACGCCGTAAAGAAGGAACTCCGCTGCGTTCGGAAAGCAGTATGGCCAGCGCTCTGTTTTCAATATTCGGTTTGGACGCAAAGGCATCGTATGAACCCGTCAGCGGCTGTAAGGTGGGGACGTGCACGCATCTCGCCTGCTGTGCAGATTCGAGAATGATTTTGCGCCACCGCTCTGCACGTTTTGGCGCCGCCGCGATCAAGCCCTTTTCAGAACGGTCGGCCGCGACGGGCATGATGACTTGAGCGCCAAGCTCCACCGACTTTTCGAGCGCCCACTCGAACCGGTCAAATTTTACGATAGCCAGCAGCAAAGTGGCGTGCAACCGTTGCTCCCGCACCGCGACCGGCGCGAGTACCTTGAATTCCACGGAATCGCGATCCACCCGAGCAATCTCCGCCAAATGAACGGCGAGCCCGTCACTCAGTTCATAGACCTGCCCCGCTTCCGCGCGCAGAACACGGCCCAGGTGATGGGCCGCTTCGCCCGCCAAGCGTGCCGGGCCATTCGAAAAGTTTTCAACGAAGAAACGCCTTCGCACTAATGTCTCCCAACCGCGCAGCTCGATATGCAGATCTCGGACGCATGCGATCTTATACGACCTTGTCACGCAACGATCTTGTTAAAGAACGATCTCGCAACAGAACGCCGCCAGTGCCCCTTACGGCGGACCCGCCGCCTATACCGATCCCAGCCACCTTGGTAATAATTTTATCGGGCCGACAAAATCGTGCCACGTTAGTCTGTGCGAGAGGCACTCCGTGTCCGGGCCTGGCATTGCACTTGGGCGGCGCTGTCAGTGTGCCCGTGAATTTGCGCGATGCTGGCCCGCGATTCGGCAGCAATAGCTCGTCCATGGATTTTTTTCCCTTGGACCCCGCTGCTGCGGGCAAAATGTTCAAACCGGAAATTCTGAAAACGCCTCGTTTTACGGTGGGATACCACAAAATGGTGAGGAACCAGAACACACCCGGGAAATTCGGCCGGGCCGCCGAACGCCTGCGTGCAGTGAATGCGAATCCGGAGGCGTTCTACAGCACCTTACTGATTGCGCGAAGATCAGCGTTCCTGATGCTGAGCCGCAGCGACGATAACCCCACGTCCATGCAGATGACGCGCGGCGCTGAACATACGATTGCAATCGCGCGACACAGGGTTGTGCTCGATGCCAATCCGCAAAGCAAAAAAAACCCACTAGCCAAAAATATCTTTTACTTTTTCAAAGAGCGAAGAGTTCCGCTCGGCGGGGCGGTTCTCAACCTCGAGCATTTCGCCCAATTCCTGCAAAGCGCGCCGCTGGTCCCGCGTGAGCTTGGTGGGCGTAACGACTCGCACGTTGACGTAGAGATCGCCCTTGCCGCCACCGTGCGGATCGGGAAGACCCTTCCCTTTGAGGCGAATCGTCGAGCCGGTCTGAGTGCCTTCTTGAATCGAGACTTTCTCCTCACCGGAGAGCCCGGGCACGGTGATTTCCGCGCCGAGTGCCGCCTGGGTAATGCTGATGGGAATCGTGCAATAAAGATCGGCGCCGCGCCGCTCAAAAAACGGGTGATCGCTGACCTCGAGCACGATGTACAGATCGCCGGCAGGGCCGCCGTTGGCACCCTGTTCGCCCTCTCCGGGCACGCGAATACGCGTCTGCGAATCGACGCCCGGGGGGATGCGAACATCAATCGAGCGCGTGCGTTCGACGCGTCCCGATCCGTGGCACTCGGCACACTTTGCCCGGATTACTTGTCCGGAGCCCTGGCAAGCGGGACACGTGCGGCTAATCGAAAAAAATCCCTGCTGATAGTGAAGCTGGCCGCGACCACTGCAGGTCTCGCAGGTGGCGGCGCCAGTACCCGCTTTCGCTCCGGTGCCCTTGCAGGAGCCGCACAATTCCTGCCGGGGAATACGCAACTTGGTAGTGACCCCGGCGGCGGCTTCTTCGAAACTGAAGCGCATGTCATATCGCAGGTCCGCGCCGCGCTGCACTCGTGACCGTCCACCGCGCCCGCCTGCGCCGCGGCCAAACACGTCTTCAAACCCAAAAAAGTCGCCGAAGACGTCCTGAAATTCGTCAAAAATAGTGCGATTGAAATCGCTGCCCATGCCCGAGAGGCCGGCATGTCCGAAACGGTCATAAGCGGCGCGTTTCTGCGCGTCCGAAAGCACGCTATAAGCTTCTGTCGCGTCGCGAAACTTGCCTTCAGCCGTTTCTTTTTTGTCTGGGTTGCGGTCGGGATGCCATTTCAAGGCCGCCTTACGGTAAGCGGACTTAATTTCGTCGGACGTTGACGTCCGCGCGATGCCCAGAATCTCGTAATAATCGGCCTTCGTTGGAGATGCCATAAGAAATTAATTTTCCTCGATCAGATTTGACACGGCGTTACGGATTGCAGAACCCGAAGCGGGTTCAGTTCGTGCGCTGCCGGAACACCGAAGGCTCGCCTTTATTTCCAGCCTCATCGGAGCTATCCGTGTGCACCGCCACGCGTACGATACTCGGCCGCAGCACGCGCCCATGAAACATGTAGCCATCCTGAAACACTTCGAGAATTGCGCCATCGGGATGGTCACTGGTATCAACACGCTCGATCGCCTGGTGGAAGTGAGGATCGAACGTGCCCCCAGCAGCCGGAATGCGTTCGAGTCCATGCTTTGCGAGCACGTCCGACATCTGCCTGTAAATTAACTCGAGTCCCTTGCGATATTCTTCGTAAGCCGGATTGTCATGGGCCTTCAGCGCGCGCTCGAAGGCGTCGAGAACCGGAATGAGATCGGAAATGAGCCGGGACACGCCGCGACGATGCTCCTCGTCGCGATCGCGCTCGATACGCTTACGATAATTCTCGAAGTCGGCTTGACGGCGCACGAGCGTCTGCGTCAGTTCCGCCTTCTCCGCCTGGAGACGAGTGATCTGCGCTGACAACATACCCGTCTGCTCGCCCTCCTGGTCGGGCGCTTGCGTAGTTTCGGAAGTATCGTTTTCGGCGGGACCGGGGCCAAACTCGGGCGCCCCCTGAGCCGGCTTACCCGTGCGTCCGAATTCGATGACTCTTTTCTTGTCTTTTGATTTCAAATCGCTATCCATTTCATCGTTCGTATTGTCGTTCAATTCGTTATCCGTCATAGGAGTTTTCCAATTCCCGCCCTCTCAGGTGCGGCTCAGCATTTCACTGAACGCCCGCGCTACGTAAGCAACTGCAGTAATCGCGCGCTCATATTCCATGCGCATAGGACCCAGGACGCCGAGCGATCCTTGGCCGTGTTCCCGCACCAAGTAAGGAGCCGTAATCAGCGAGAGATGCTCCCCCGCCGTATTGATTTCCTTTACGCCGATCTGTATATGGACAGGCTCCGGGGCATCAATGCAGCCGTTAAGCAACGTCACCAGCTTGGTCTTTTCCTCGATGGCTGCCAGCAGTTCGCGTAATGGCTCCGCTCCCGCGAGTTCCGGCGTCGACGCGAATTGCGCCGCCCCCTCGACATAAACCTGGCGGCCCTGGTTGCTGTCCAGCACGGCTGGGTCGCACAATTCGAGCGCTGTGGCCAGCAACTGCCCGTAAACGTTCGCGTTCGGAAGCGAGTTTTGCCAGCAGGTCGGCCCGTATGGCGCTGAGCGTCCAGCCGCCGTAGTGCCGATTGAGATAGTCCGCCGTCCGGTCGAGTTCTGCCTGCGTAAATTCGTGCTCGGGCCGCAGAACCTTGTCGCGTGCCGCGCCACCCGCCGAAATCAGCACGACGACCACCCGCCCGTCCGGCAAACTCAGGAACCGGATATGCTCGAGCAAACTACGAGCGACTGGCGGCATGACGATGATGCCGAGCCCGTGAGAAACGGCCGCGAGCACATGCCCCGCACGCTCGGTTACTTCCTCTGGTGTGGTGGCTTCATCGAGTTCCGTGCGAATCCATTTGCGATCCTCTTCACTGATCGTAGCGTGCGGCGCGATCTGTTGCGCAAAAAAGCGATAGGCCGAAGCCGTGGGCACCCGCCCTGCGGACGTATGCGGCTGATAGAGGTAGCCCGCGTCCTCGAGTTCCGCCATAACATTCCGAATGGTCGCAGGGCTAAGGCCCTCGAAGTGCAAGCGCGACACCGCCAGGCTGGATACCGGCTCACCCGTGGCCACGTAGGTGCGCACGATACTTGCCAACACTTGCTGGTTACGCTTCGAGTTAAGGACCGAATCCACCATGTCATTGCGCCGCAGTGTCAATGTTCCAGGCACCGAACCGATAGTGCTTTGCCATTCTAGCTATCAATTTGCGCGCGCTGCAAGCGGTCGGAATAATCCACGTATAGTGTCTTCCACTCCGAATAGAAGTCCAGCGCCGCCGTCCCTGCCTCGCGATGGCCGTTGCCGGTGTTCTTGGTGCCGCCGAAAGGCAAGTGGATCTCCGCTCCAATCGTAGGTGCATTCAGGTAAACGATCCCGGTGTGCAGGTCGCGCATGGCAGCGAATCCCTTGTTGACGTCCCGCGTATAGATCGACGCTGAAAGACCGTAGGAGACTTCATTGGCAATACGGATAGCCTGCTCGAAACCATCTGTGGGCATCACGGCGACTACAGGCCCGAAGATCTCTTCCTGCGCAATGCGCATTTTCGGATCGCAATCCGCGAATATCGTAGGTTCGTGGAACCAGCCGCGCGAAAAAGAGCCACTCGTAAGACGATGTCCACCCGCGGCAAGCCGCGCGCCCTCCTGCTGGCCTATGGAGACATACTTGATCACCGTCTGCAATTGTGTCTCGTTGATCAGCGGCCCCATTTGGGTGCCGGGATCCAGACCGTTGCCCACCTTGAGTGCGGTCACACGCGGGATGAATTTTCTGAGAAACTCTTTATACACACTCTTGTGCACCACCACCCGGCTTGCTGCCGTACAACGCTGGCCGGTGGTGCCAAACCCGCCCCACACCGCGCCCTCGACTGCGAGGTCCAGGTTCGCATCCTCAAGAATAATCAGAATATTTTTTCCGCCCATTTCCAGGTGGCAGGGTTTAAACGTCGGCGCCGAGGATTCCGCCACGAGCCGGCCGACTTCGGTCGATCCTGTGAAGCTGATCGCGGAAATCGCGGGATGATTCACCAGAGGCGCCCCGGCGCTGGGACCTGCACCGTTCACAATGTTCACAACTCCTGGCGGCAATCCGGCTTCGGCAAGAATTTGCACCAAGTTGTAGGTGGAAAGCGGCGTATCCTCCGCCGGCTTGATAACTACCGTGTTGCCACAGACGAGCGCGGGCATGATCTTCCATGACGGAATCGCCATCGGAAAATTCCAGGGCGTAATCAGCGCGCAAACACCCAATGGCTGCCGCACGGACATCGCGAATTTGTTGCGCAGCTCGGAAGGTGTCGTTTGGCCCCACAAGCGACGCCCCTCGCCAGCCATGTAATAGGTCATGTCCAGCGCTTCCTGGACGTCACCACGGGCCTCGTCCAGCACCTTGCCCATCTCGCGGGTCATCTCACGCGCCAGATCTTCTTTGCGCTTGAGGATGATCTCCGCGGCGCGAAACAAAATTTCGGCGCGTTTTGGCGCGGGCACCAGCCGCCAGGACTCAAAAGCGCGGCGAGCGCCTTCCACCGCGGCAGAGACGTCGGCGTCCGTAGAATCAGGGAAAACACCAATCAATTCTTCGTTATTGGCGGGATTGCGGTTTTCAAACTGCCGCCCACCGGCAGATTCCACCCACTCACCGTTGATATAGTTTTTGAAAACCTTGGGGGTAACAGCAGTTACCATAGACCACCTGCGGGGCTGCGCCTGGGGCGCGGCGTTACACTTGAAGGCGCGCTACGCGATGCAAACTGTAGGATTTAGTTTAGCAAACCTGGCAGGATACGGCAAATCTGACGAAGAAAAGCGGCACTCGAAACACAAGGTGTGCCCTCCCCGTCGCCGTAGTGAGGACGGCGAGGGCACGCCCGGATTTACGATTGCATTGCGGCCTTAAAACGGTGCTGCGATGATGACTGTGACTACTGCGGACCTCGGCCTCCGGCTCCAGCTCCGGCGCCAGCCCCGCCTCCCGCACCGCGTCCCGCTGCTGGCGGTTGCGGCTGCGCAATCGCAGGCTGAGGACCAAGCACCTTCACGAGGGCTTGATAAGCACACTGTTCGTCCGCATTGCCGCCGCCCACGCCAACGCTGCCGATGAGCTGATCATCCACCACGATGGGTATCCCACCCGCAACAAAGTAATACGAGAGACCCATCTCCTTGCCGAGATCCAATCGAATCAACCGGCCGTCCACGTCCTTGAAGCGGCTCGCCACGGCGCCCGAGGTCGACCGCGCATATAGCGCCGTCTTGGCCTTCATCAAACCAGTTTCCGCGCCAATGGGAAGCACTCCGTCCATCTGGTGCGAGTCAATAATCTGGCCAGTCGGCGAAAGTACGAAAATGGCGATGGACACATTTCCAGGCTGCGCCTTTTGCCATTCCACGCATGAATCAACAATTGCGCGGGCCGTATCGGCATTGACCACTGCCTTCATCAAGGTGCGCTTGGCCACCTCTGGCGACACCGTTACCTTATTAAATGGGGCAGGTGTCGAACCCTGCGCCCGGGCATTCACATTGCCAAACATGACCCCCGCCGCTATGAACAAAATAACCAGCGCCCCACGGAACAACCGCTCTCGTTTCATCATAGTTTCCTCTTTCTTTTTATTCTCACTCGTCTTGATGACGATGGTGTGACTGGGCTCTTGAAGTGCATCATATTTCAGCTGGAGTTACCGGTTTAGGAATCCAGGTAGCCGGGAATGTACCACCGCATCGCTGCGCTTTGCAACGGGCGGCCTGATCGAGTGTAATTGCAATCTCTTCGAGCGCGATAAAGCGAGATTCACAAGTGCCGTACACGACGACAAAATCAGCAAACCTCAAATCCAAGCTGGTATTGCGCTTTTTGATGGCCTTTGCGGTTGTGTCTGCGATGCTTTTCCTTCCCGCAGGTTCACTGGCTTACCGGCAAGGATGGGCATATCTGGCGATCATATTCATTCCTCTGGCACTCGGATCCGTTTATTTCTACAGGCGCGATCCAAGGATGGTTGCGCGCAGGCTACAAACCACCGAACCCCTGAGCGAGCAGCGGGTGCTGATGAGGGCAGCCCATCTTATTTTCTTTAGCGCGTTTCTGGTTCCCGGATTCGACTATCGCTTTGGCTGGTCGCAGTTGCCGTTGTGGATCACGACCGTTTCCCAAGCGCTCGTTTTTTCGGGAGTGTTGCTCACGTTGTGGGTGATGGCCAGCAATAGCTTCGCATCGCGTATTGTCGAGATCACAGCGGACCAGCGTGTGATTTCCACCGGGCCATACCGCTTCGTCCGGCATCCGATGTATTTCGGCGCAATCATCGTGCTGTTGTTTACGCCTCTGGCGCTCGGCTCCTATTGGGCTGTCCCTGGTTTCGTGCTGGTGATTCCACTGGTCGTGCTGCGCCTGTTAAGCGAAGAACGCCTGCTTCGTCAGCAACTGCCCGGCTACTCGGCATATTGCCTGCGTACCCGCTTCCGGCTTTTTCCGCTGGTCTGGTAGTTCGTCCCTTATTTCATCGTCCAGGAGCCGTCCGCAGCCTTTTCGCGGTGCGCCATGTGACACCCCCCGCACGTGGCCTGGGCGGTTTTCAACTCTGCAGACGCTTCATCGAATTTACCTGCTGCGGCAAGTTCGGCTACTTGCTTGAAATCATCCTGGCCATCCATGGCGAATTTCATGGCGTCGCTAACGTTCTTCTTTTTCCAGTATTCGTAAACGTGACCGAAATCGTCTTGCAACGTCTTGGCATCTGCAGCGGCGGCATCGCCCGACTTTGCGTCCAGGTTCTTGCGCAGGCTGGCAACGGCTGCGGCGTTGTTCTTCATCCAGGTCTGGTATTCAGCGTCTACCTGTGCCCATGCTGCAACACCGAGGCTCAGCAGGCATGCAGTGAGAATCAACACTCGTTTCATCTGCGTCGCTCCTTTGTATTCTGTCTCGCGTTTTGTGCTCGGGTATCGTAGAGAGGCATCGGATGCCGCGTGAAACTCCACCACCAAGCGGCGCCGATGGTACAACAGATGGTGGCAGAGATTCCAACGGGAACCGCGGCAAAGTCGAGACGCAGGCTTGCCGATCGTTACAGTTGATTCGGTGACGATGCGTGGCGGATGCTGCAAGCGCGACAGCCACGCGAGAAAAACCTCACGATACCGATGCTTGGGGAATGGCTAGTGGAGTATGTCAGAGGACCCGGGAAAGGGGGATGAACTACTCTCCCCCTAGAAAATTATTTTGCGGTACCGGGAACAAACACTTGCTTCGGGTACTTAACGTCGAGATTGCGCTGTTCGATGCGAACGTCGATTCCGCGGAGATCACCGCTTTTCTTTTCGCTCGCAGGGATGTCGAAGGTCAGCACGTATTGGTGCTGGAGCACTTGGTTCAGCTGTTCGAGATACGGGTGAAAGGACACAGGTGGCGTAATGCCTTCATAAAATTCATAGCCGCCAGTTCCCGCCGTCAGCTCCTCCAAGTTTGATTGGGCATATTGACCGTGAAGCGATTCCGCGAAGCCGACGCTGCTACCGGTAAAAATCGTGTGCACGATCACCCCGGCTTTTTGCACGTCTTCAATCGCATTCTGTACGTATAGGCTTTCCGGGCCGCGGTCGAGCCGATCGACTCCATTGGAAATAAGGAGCACTTCACGGGGACCGCCGGACGGCTTCCAATGATTCTTGACCAAATCACTCAACGAGATATAAACACTGGGGGAGTCGCCGGCTCTCAAGCCTAGCGGAAGCCGCAAAGTCTTGGCTACGGCAGCGTGATCGGCGCTGAAAGGCGAGGCCACATCCACCGTCCCATTCATGGCATAAAAGACGCCCACCTGGGTATTTCTCGGCTGTGCCGTAATGAACGCGCCAATGTCCCTCAACTGCGACCCGACACCGATCTCGCTCGCAGAATTATCAATTAGAATCGCGAGTTGCAGCGGCGCTCGAGACTGGCGCGTCGGAATCCAATTCGTGACGTTCAGGCGCATCTTTCCTTCGTAGACGGAAACATCTTGTTGATTAACGGGGGGTGCCGTGAACTTCGGACCCATTACGGTAACCGTAGTGTTCACCGAAACGTCCGGAGAGGTCGATGACTTTTGGGCGAAAACGGAACTCGTGCCTAGCGCAATGATAAAAGCAAATACTGCTGGTGAAAAACGGATATTAACCATGTTTTGGGTCCTGCCAGCCCTACTAAAGGAGATGCCCGAGCGTACTCCAAAGATGCAAAAGCGGTCCGGCGTCGAGCGATACGCAAGCCTCACGAGGCAAGATTATCCACCTCACCAATTTAGGCTCCCGTGCTGAATAAACAGTAAAAGAACAGAGGCTTTTGAGCACCACGTGGACACCACGCGGAAACAATACCTGGCGGCAAATAGACTTAAAGTTTAAAGCTCAGGGGCGCTCTGCATCGAGGTCGGAGCCATCACTGGAAGAAACAGGCGAAGGAAGGGCCGTAACTTGCGGTGGCGCAGATAGGTACGGGGCACCTCGGCCGGCGGTTTCAGAGCCGAGCCCGAGTTTCTGCAATGATAAGGCATCCAGCTTACCGGATGGATTGAGCCGGTGACTCGCCTGGAATTGCTTCATGGCCGCAATTGTTGCTTCATCCCATTTGCCTGTGGGCTCACCTTGGTAGGAACCTTGATTAGCCAGCGCCAACTGAATTTCGGAAATGCGCTGGGATGTAGGGGCCATCTGTGCGCGCGGGCGCACAGTCTTGCGGACAACGGCTTTGCGGGTTGCGGCAGTTCGCTTTGTGCTGGTGTTTTCGGTGGAACCCGCCGCTCGGTTTGCGCTGGTATTTGCTTTGGATGACGTGCCGCCTGATTCAGAAGCAGTTCGGGAGCCAGTCCGCGAGCCGGTTTTGGAAGCGGACGCGTGCGAATACCGTGTCGAAGAGTCCCAGGATATGGAGCTGGTGCTGACATTCCGGGTGGCCGGAGTTGATTCCTGGTGCGGCCGTGTGGCGGAGTACCCCATAAGAACCGCGGAAAACAGGCAACATAACAAGGCTGGCATGCACACTAGCCCCATCGTTGGGTATTTACCGTAAACGGTTTTTTCGTGTCGGACGCGCATGGCTGGGTTCGCTCCGCCTGTTTGTTGATCGTTGCCTCAGGGAGCTAACAAGCTCCTTTCGCACGGTTTCAAATCCGCATTACCGGTTTGCGGGCGGGATCACACCCGCAAGAAAAACCGTGAGAAGCCGCTCGCCCTCGGCTTGACTGTGCCGCACGACCTTGAACACCACTTCTTCTCCCGGCCTGAGGGCCGCCAAGGACTTGCGATAATCGCTGGTAGAATTTACCGCAATATGGTTGATCTCCTCAATTAGATCGCCTCTTTGGAAGCCGATATCCTCGGCGAAGCTCACCGGAGCAACCTCGGTGACGATGACTCCGTGATAGTTCTGGTAATCCGCGCGGCGCGCCCGCTCGGGGGTGAGCTCTTCGATTTGCAGGCCGAACTCAGGCGCGGCCTCGAGTGCTCCTCCCGGCGCCGATTCCGGCTGATCGCTTTGTGCTCCGGCGCGCTCGGGAAAGATCTTGGTGCGGTCTTCCACCGTTACAGACGCTTCCCTCTGCTGTCGTTCCCGTAAATAAGTGATGTGAACCTTGTTGCCGATGGGCGTTTGCAAGATGGGGTCCACCAGCTCGCTGCCCGTTTTGACGGGCCGGTCGTTGAGCATGGTGACCACATCGCCCGCGCGGATGCCGGCCTTATCCGCCGGACTGCCGGGTTCGACCGATTGGATCACAATTCCAAAGGGTGCTCCGAGATCCCGCAAGACAATGGGATTGCTGCTCTGCTCCTCGGTGAAGCTGACACCGATGGATCCGCGAGTGACCTTGCCGTGCTCGACGATCTGGTTGTAAACGCTTATAGCCATTGCGGAGGGCATTGCAAACCCGACGCCTTCGTACCCTCGCCCGCCTGTCATGATCGCCGTGTTGATACCGACTACTTGTCCCGCCATATCCACCAGTGGACCGCCCGAATTGCCGGGATTGATGGCCGCGTCAGTCTGCAGGAAATGCTGGAACTGACGGCCAACATTGCCGCGATCCCTGGCACTCACGATGCCGGCTGTGACCGTAGCCTGCAGGCCAAAGGGACTCCCTATCGCCAGGACCCAGTCGCCTACCTGCACGCCATCGGAATTGCCAAGTTTGATGATGGGCAACTCGCGATTCAGATCAATTTTGATAACCGCTAAATCGGTTTCTTGATCCGCGCCGATCAGCTTGGCGGTGTATAGGGTGGGGTCGCCGTTTAATTGCACCTGGATTTTAGTGGCTTGCTCGATCACGTGATTGTTGGTGAGGATGAAGCCCTTTTTGTCGACGATCATGCCAGAACCCAGGCTGCGCTCGGCCTCGGGAGCCTGATTAGGAGAATCGAAGAACCGGTTAAAAAAGTCTTGAAATGGGTCTTGTCCGCGACCTCGGGGGGTCTGTTGCAGGTCTTTGCGTTCGATGACTTGCGTAGTGGAGATGTTGACCACAGCCGGTTCATCGCGCGTGACGATTGCCGCGAATGAATTGGACAGGGAAATAGGATTGGGCAATTCGAGCGGAGTGGCGCCCGTCGCTACACCCACGTGAGTGGCACCTACATGGCCGGAAATCACCGTGCCGATCAGGATCCCGATTGCTAGCGTCACGACGACAAGTACCGTCGCCATGAACTTGCGGTTCCAGGCCCAGCTGGCAATATCGCGAAGCGCAACACCCATGCTGTCTCCCGAGCGCCTGAGCGCGGCGCCGAAATGTACGTAAGTATACCACCCAGCGGGTTTGGGTTGTGACCGGAACGGTCGAATCGCGTTCCTGAAAGCCACGATGGCGACAGGCGCTATCGCGAAAGAAGCGTTTGTCACCTATGCTAATATGACGGCGATATGGCGAACACTTCCGCTCAGACGATGTACGACAAAATCTGGCAGGCGCACGTGGTGCGGGACGCGCCCGGAGAACGCCCGCTGATCTACGTGGACCGGCATCTGATTCACGAAGTTACGTCGGCGCAGGCGTTTGCGGGCCTGGAAGCCAGCGGCAGGAAGGTACGGCGGCCGGACCTGACCTTTGCGGTCATGGATCATTCGGTGCCCACCAAAAACCGTGACCTGCCCGTAGTAGACCAGGACGCGCGGCTGCAATTCGAGGCTTTGGAGAGAAACTGCAAACGTCACGGCATTATGCTGTTCGACATGGCCAGCCGCAATCAAGGGATCGTGCACATCATCGGCCCCGAACTGGGAATTACGCAGCCTGGCCAGGTAATTGTTTGCGGCGACAGCCACACCTCGACGCATGGTGCGTTTGGGGCTCTCGCCTTTGGCATCGGAACCAGTGAAGTGGAACACGTTCTGGCCACCCAATGCCTGCAGCAGGCCCACTCCAAGACGATGCACGCGATTTTTCGCGGCACGCGCCCGAAGGGCGTCTCGTCGAAAGACATGATTCTCGCGCTGATCGGCAAAATTGGCATTTCAGGCGGAACCGATCACGTCATCGAATACGGTGGCGAAGCGATTCGCGCGCTTTCTATGGAAGGCCGCATGACCGTCTGCAACATGACCATCGAAGGAGGCGCCCGCGCTGGCATGGTAGCGCCCGACGAAACGACCTTTGCTTACCTTGAAGGGCGTCCCTTTGTGCCGAGCGGCAAAGATTTCGATGAGGCCGTTGACCGCTGGAAAATGCTGGCCAGCGATCCCGGTGCAAGCTTTGATCTTACCGTGGAGCTTGACGCCACGAAGATTTCTCCACAGGTCACCTGGGGAACCAATCCCGGCATGGTAATCGAGCGTTACCGGCCGGGTCCCGGATCCCGGGTTCCTTCAGCCGACGCTGACGAACAAAAGGCGGCTGTGCGTGCGCTCGAATACATGGCCCTGCGTGCGGGCACCGCTATGGTGGATATCCCGGTGGATCGCGTGTTCATTGGCTCCTGCACCAATGCGCGCCTCGAAGACCTGCGCGCCGCAGCCGGAGTCGTTCGCGGAAAACACGTCGCACGGACGCTTAAGGCCGCTCTGGTGGTTCCCGGCTCCCGTGTAGTGAAGGCCAAAGCAGAGCAAGAAGGACTGGACCGCATCTTCACGCGATGCGGGATTTGAATGGCGCGACGCAGGCTGCAGCATGTGCCTTGGAATGAACGATGACGTGCTGCCTCCAGGCGAACGCAGCGCCAGCACCTCGAACCGCAATTTCGAAGGGCGGCAGGGTAAAGGCGGACGCACGCACCTGGTCAGTCCGGTGATGGCGGCCGCCGCCGCAATCGCGGGCCATTTTGTGGACGTTCGCGAGCTTGATGTGGAACTGCCTGACTGATTAGCCAGGCCTGTGCTGCTGTTCCAGTTTCGAGGGACACGAGAATAATCCAGTGAAACCAATCACAACACATACAGGACTGGTGGCGCCACTCGATCGGGTCAACGTCGACACCGACCAAATGGTTCCAAAACAATTTCTGAAGGCTTTGACGCGCAAAGGATTCGGGCGCGTCTTGTTCTATGACTGGCGTTATCTGCCCGGTGAAATTCCCAATCCCAGCTTCGTACTGAATTTACCGCGATATCAGGGCGCCTCGATCCTGCTTGCGCGCGCGAATTTCGGGTGCGGATCGAGCCGCGAACATGCCCCGTGGGCTGTGCTGGATTATGGGTTCCACGTCATCATCGCGCCGAGCTTTGCGGACATTTTCTTCAACAACTCGCTGAAGAATGGCATTCTGCTGATCAAATTACCGGAATCCCAGATCGATGATCTATTCAGCCGCGCCGCGGCCACTCCGGGATACAAACTGACGGTTGATTTGCTGAGCCAGACCATATCGGAAGCCGGCCCCGGCGAAGGTGGGCTAAAAATTCACTTCGACATCGACGAGTACAGCAAGCAGGTGCTGCTTGAGGGCCTCGATGACATTGGGGTGACGCTCAAGCACGAACCAGAAATAAGCGCCTACGAACGCAGCCACCACCCTGTAGCAACCATGTATGAACCCGTGGACGCGAGATCATTTGTGCCCAGCGATCATCCTTCGTAGGGTTCTTAGTACCGTTCTTACACGACGGTAACCGACCGGATTATCCCGGGAGCCCACGCTCCGCAAGAGATTCAGGAGCTGCAGGCTCGCCCGGTCCGCGTAATTCAACGATCAGGATACCAGCCAAAATCAGCGCCGCCCCGGCCAGCGCCCGGCCGCCCAAACGTTCGCGCAGAAAAATGAAGGATGTTATCGCAGCGAAAACCGGTTCGAGACTAAACAGAATGGCCGTGTGAGAGGAACTGGCGTGCTGCTGTGCCCAAACTTGCGCCGAAAATGCCAGCGCGGTTGCCAGGATGCCGGTAACCAGCACTGCGGCAGCTAACTCCCCCGTCCAGCGCACTCGAGCTGTCTGCCACCGCGTCACCGAAAACAGCGGAACCGCGAGGGTCGTCAGCACGGCGACCGTTACCACCTGCGCCAGGCTGAGAGCTCCGGGCGAATAGCGGGATGTGTACACTCCCACTGCGATGATGTGTAAAGCGAAAAATACCGCAGCGCACAAGACCAGCAGATCGCCGCGATTTAGCCGTGAAAATTCGCGAGCCGAAGGAACCGCGAGATAATACAACCCTCCCAGCGCGGTAAAAGCTCCTACCCAAACCCACGCATGGACGCGAGTATTCCCCCGGATCGCAATCAATACCGGCACCAATACTACTGAAAATCCGGTGATGAACGCGGCCTTGGAGGGCGAGGTGAGCCGGATGCCGGCCGTCTGCAACGCGAAGCCGGAGAAAAGCAGACAGCCCATCACTGCGCCTCCAAACAGTGCGCCGGCCCGAATTCCAGCCCCATGCAGGCGCGGGATTTCGCGGTGATAAATGACCAGCAGAACGGCAGCAGCAACGCTAAAGCGCAGCGCGAGGAACACGAATACGGAAGCGTCCGCTAGCGCATCCTTCACGATGACGAAGGTTGCGCCCCAGACGATGGTGCAACCGGCGAGCAGCAGATCGGCTTTTATATTTTGCGACAAATTTGAGGGAATGCGGTGCTTTGGTGATGCCGCTCTTCACCGGCAAATCGGTCGGTGATCTTGCCGCGGAAATGTGCTATGACGTTGCCTCACGGCTGCGCGGGAGCCAAACCAGCGACACCGAGAAGCGTGATGAGCACCCGCCGCAGGCCGACTTCCCTGCCCGCCGGATCGTAAGACTCGTCAAACGAGTGTGCGCCCGTAGAATGTCCGCCCGCGCCCATGGAAATGGCAGGAATGCCGAGCGATAGGGGAATATTTGCGTCGGTCGAAGAACGCTCGATCCTCGAGCGATTCCCCACAAAGCTGTCAGCCGCTTGCACGGCAGCAAGCAACGGAGAACCGGTAGCAAGTTCCCCACCCGGACGGATGCCGAGCACCTGCACCGTCGACGTCAATCCCTTGCCGGCCATTCCACGATCTCGCGCGGCCGCCATTTCTTCATCGATGCCCGCTTGAATGGATTCACGAAATTTAATCTCGATCCGGCTCAGTTCCGGCTCCGATTCTGAGCGCAGGTCCACCTTGATGGCCGCCTTCGCCGGGATGGAGTTCACCGACGTGCCTCCCTCGATTTCTCCCACGTTGAACGTCGTACGCGGATCGTCAGGCACCGGTGTCTTTACAAAACGTGCCACTCCACGCGCCAGGGCGTGGATCGGATTAGGCACGCCAAAATCTGACCAGCTATGGCCGCCCGGTCCCGCGACAGTGATTTCGATGCGCCGCGACGCGAGCGCGGCCGTTGTCACGTAATCGATAGCCGACCCATCGAGCGCGATGACGTACCGAATCTCCTTGCGATAGGTCTCGACCAGTTTGCGCATGCCGCGAAGATTCCCTTCGCCCTCTTCTCCCACATCCGCGACGAACAAAATCGTGGAGCGTGTTTCAATTTTGGCGTCGCGCATGGCCCGCGCAAGCGCCACAAGAGCGGCCAGGCCCGTGCCGTTGTCCGAGATGCCGGGGGCATACAAACGTCCGCCATCTCGCTTTACCCGCACGTTTGTGTTGGGCGGGAACACCGTATCAAGGTGCGCGGCGATAACTACGATGTCGGTTTTCGACTTCCCGGCACGCTCGCCAATGACGTTGCCCACTCCATCGGTATGTACCTGCAGACCCGCCGCAGCCAGCAGTTTGCTCACGTACTCCCCGCGAGCCGCTTCGTGGAAAGGGGGAGCTGGAATCTCGGTAATACGCACCTGCTCATCCGTTGTGGCAGAGGCATCGGCGGTAATGCGGGCGAGCGCCTGCTGCACGCGAGCGTCGGCCGTGATATCCGGAAACGCGCGAGGCAAACGGAGTGGAGTGCGAGCCGACAGAGAGGTCATGCATGCAAGAATAGCGCAGAGGACGGTTGAGCGCCTAACCGCTCGAGCGCGGTTCAATTTAGCCCCGCCCGAGCCACATGCCCGGCGGCTTTCCTTTGGAGGCGGAACATCCAGAACATTGTTTCATCCGTATTTTATGTGCGGTTTCATTCGTGTTTCATCCGGGCAGAGGCCACACGCTATAGAGTTACCCTGTCAGTAGCGCAGCGTGAAGCTATTCGACAACTGCTCCGGGTCGGGCCGATACAGTGTCTTGCAGAACTCGCACCGGTAAATTTCTTCCTCGGGACCGACCATTTCCGCAATTTCCTTGGGGTAATCGTACCAGCGCTTCAGATGCCCGGCACACAGCTTGCCCTTGGCATCTTTTTCGTTGCACGAGCGCTGCTTATGCTTACGGACTTTGATCTTCGGGTGCGCAGGTTCGACCGGCACGCTGGCGGCCGCAGCCGCAGCAGCGTCCGCGTTAGCGGCCGTGACGTTGGCTACTGCTTCTGCCGCGGTTGCGGGATCAGCCATGAGGTCAATCTCTCCTTCAAGTGATCGGTAGTTCTATCATTTTCAGCGCGATGTTCGAAACTCGCAATTGCGAAATCGCGAAAAACGTCGGAAAGAATATCTAGCTGTCAGCGAGACCCGCGCGCTCTGGAATCAGCCACTCTGGCGCGAACGAGATGCCGCACAGCACTCACGGCTCCCCGCCACCGATCCAGCAATTTGGGCGCGTACAGGAAATCCGTGAAGCCCGCGGCACATTCACCCAGATCGCTGCTGTATGCGAACCACCACGGCTTACGCCAGCGCGACCAGCGGTCTACATCCACGTATTTTACTTGAACCATTTCCATTAGGCCAATCTGCGAATGCGTACGGCCCCAGCCGCTCGACCCCCGTCCGCCATGGGGTGCCTCGGAAATGCCGAAGTAGCTGCCGACGTCGTTGATCATAACCGCGCCCGCATGCAGCCGTCCCGCGATCGCGCGGCCTTGCCGAATATTGCGGGTCCACACGCTCGCCGACAGCCCAAACGCCGAATCGTTCGCCAACGCGATGGCTTGCTCAGCATTGTCGACCACAACGATGGTCAGAATCGGTCCAAATGTTTCCTGCTGGAGAAGACCCAAATTTGCGTGCAGCGCAGGATCGATGTTCGCGATAACGGTGGGCTCAAAATAGCTCGCACCCAGATCGAGGCGCCGCCGGCCTCCACACAGAACGCGTGCGCCGTGCGACACGGCTTCACTGATTTGCTCCTCGATCCGATCGATGGCCTCGGCGTGAAGCATGGGCCCTATTTCATTTTCTGGATCGCTTCCCAAGCCGAGCCTCAGGCTGGCCCGTTTTCGCGACACAAAGTTCGGTGAAGCGCTCCGCGATATCACGTTGGGCGTAAATGCGCTCGATCGAAAGGCACGCCTGTCCGCAGTTGGTGAAGCTGCCCCAGACCGCCGCGTTAGAAGCGGCATCGAGGTCGGCATCCGCGAGCACAATCATGGCGTCTTTGCCGCCGAGTTCCAGCACACAAGGGATGAGCAGGTTGCCGCACGTTTCGGCGACACGTTTCCCCGCTGACTCGCTACCGGTAAAAATGATTTTATCGGGTCGTGCTTTTATCAGCGCCTCGCCAACCGATGCGCCGCCCTGGACCACCTGTAGCAGATCGCGGGGAAACTCCGCCTGCGCGAAACACTCTGCAATCATTTCGCCGCAGCGTGGGGTGAGCTCGGAACACTTGAGGATTACGGCGTTGCCAGCCAGCAATGCCGGCACAATCTGGCCAATTGGAATGGCCAAAGGATAATTCCACGGCGCGATAATTCCAATCAACCCGTAAGGTTCGTAGTGCAGTGTTCCCGACTTCCCCTTGACGGCCAGATTGTGATGCGGCACGCGGCGGGGACGCAAGAATCGAGCGCCTTCACGCGCATGATATTCCACCTGGTCCAGCGCGATCAGCACGTCCCCGAAAAGCGCCTCCACATGGGGCTTGCCGGTCTCGTCCGTGACCTGCTTGGCCAATTCCTCGCGGCGGGCATAAAGGACCCTGCGAAGGCTCCGCAGACGAGCGCAACGTGCCGGCACCGACTGCCTTTCCCAGCTGACCTGAGCGGTGCGCGCCCGGCGGACAATCTCGGGCAAATCACGTGGCATGGTGGCCTGCACCCGCGCGCGTATCTCCCCGGTCGCCGGGTTGCGAGACTCAACGAAGGCTTTGTTTTCATCCGTGCGCGCGGTAGCTTCCATGGCCGCCATTCTACTTGAAATGCGATCACTCCCTGGACGAGCCCTAAGGCAAACTCCGGCACGTTTTAATCGGTGTCGTCCGCTTCCTGACGGCTGCTCTCGCTGCTTTCGTGAGCAGCGTCTTGCGTTGCGCTGGAGCACGAACTGGGGTACTCGACCGAAAGAAGGCACAAGCCCTGCGGCGCCACGACAGGTCCCGAGCGGGTGCCATCACGCATCTGTAATATCCTGGCAATATCCTGCGGAGCCATGCGGCCGCGTCCGATCTCAAGCAAGGTGCCCACCATCTTTCGAACCATACTTCGGAGGAACGAACGCCCACGAACCAAGTAGACCCACTCTTCGCCATTGGCAGCATGCCCGGCAAAAGAAGCAAGTGAAGACGACTCCCACCGGACCATTTCCGACGAAACAATGGTGCGAGTCACGGTTCGGTCGCGGTCTTCCTGCTCGGACCCGGTGGAAACAGCAAAAGAGCTGAAATCGTGTGTACCCTCGAAATAACCTGCAGCGTCCGCCATCGCAGCGAAGTCCAGCGGGCGCGGATCGTGCAGCACGTAACGCCAGCAAAACGGCGGCACAACCGGGTCACGATAGATGCGATAGCGGTAGGTCTTCGCGCAAGCGAGCCGGCGCGCGTGAAAATCCAGCGGCACTTCGCTGGCGTCGCGTATCCGAATGGACGGCGGCGCCAGCGCATTCAAAGCACGAGCCAGCTTTTCGGGGCGAATCACCGATTCTGTCTGGAAATGAGCGACCTGCCCCCACGCGTGCACGCCTGCATCCGTGCGGCCAGCGCCACACACGGTGGGCATTTCGCCCGTAATCTGCGACACCAGCTCCATCAGCGCACCTTGCACGGTCTGTCGGCCGGGCTGAACCTGCCACCCGTGAAAGTCACCGCCATCGTAGGCGATCGTCAGTTTGATATTACGCGTCATATTTTCTCAACCGGTTTTCTCAAGGGGCTTTCTCAACGGAAGATCACCGCCCCCGCCTCGTCACTACGGCCGGAATTATGTCACGGTTGATGTGCCGTCTCTGGTTTGCGCCCTGAAAGTGGGTGGAAAGTGACGCGCTCGTCAAAGCTCACCAAAGCTCACGGAAGCGGAGATACGCCCGGGCAAGTAGGTGCCCCATCAGAACCGTTTGGCGCGGCACGGCTGCTCCTTCGAAGCCTACCGATCTGTGAACCATCGTCGTTGTCACTCCAGGTTGTCATGTGCAGTTGTCATGCGCAGTTGTCATGCGCCGTTGTCAGTCGGCGAATGCGCTGGTAGACTGCTCTGGCCTTTTTCCGCCCGGCCGAGCCCCGGATCAGCCAGGATGAGCGTACGCACCCAGGACCACTTCTGATGACGAATGAGGCAAAGGCTGCGGATATAGTTGAAACAATTCAGGCCCGCCGCACGATCTAAGAACCTGACGCATCCGCACTTGCAGCTTTGCCTGACTCTTGCGAATGATTATGCGAAAGGAACACGAATGAGTGGAAAGTTCTGCCGTTCGATTGTTGCCGGCGTGCTTGCCGGACTGGTGTCTCTGGTGCCGGTGACCACAGTTGTGGGTCAAACTCAGAATCAAGGACAGTCGCCCGCGCCCACTCCAGCCCCACCGGCGCAAGTTCCCAGCGCTACGCCGAATCAAGGCCAAGTACCCCCTCCACCTCGAGACTTGCCTGCCACGCCAGAGCAAGCGCCGCCGATAACGCCCTTTACCATTTCACGCGGCCCGGACTTCTCGCGACCCAAGTCGTTTTTCCCGCGCATCTGGCTGCCCTACACCGGCATAACTTTGGGAGAGCAGCAATACACGAATGCGCCGCAGATTGATACGCTGATTCGTGACGGGAAGCTTACGTTGAGTTTGCACAACGCCATCGAACTGGCACTGGAGAATAATCCCGACATTACCGTAAATCGCTACTACTCCTGGATCGCCGAGACCGACATACTGCGCACCAAGGGCGGAGGAACGCAGCGAGGCGTTAACGTCGTACAAACGCCCCTGGCCTTCGCGGACGTGCCGACTCTCAGCTTTGATCCGCTGCTCACCTCCGCTGCCAGCATCGATAATCGCAGGCTTCCGGTAAATAACCCGCTTACTTCGGGCGTCGGCAGCAGCGTCAGCAGCAGCTCGGGATACCTTTCCACGCATACGGCAATTGTAAACGTTGGCTACAGTCAGAACTTCCACACGGGCACTAGTATTTCGATGTTTTTGGATAATACGCGCACCTCGACGACATCCGCGGCGGTACTGTTCAACCCTTCCGTGCAGAGTATCGGTGAATTCGCTGTCACGCAGCCTTTGTTAAATGGCTTCGGGCGTGCCGTTAACAACCGCTATATCAATGTTGCGCTTATCACAAAAAAGGTCGTCGACTATGCTTTTGAGCAGTCGCTCATCACGGATATCACCGCGGTCCAGAATGATTACTGGGAACTCGTATTTGCGCGCGGGAACGTGGACGTGCAGGTGCGCGCCGTCGACCTGGCTCAGCGGCTTTACGATGACAACAAGAGGCAAGTAGAAGTCGGCACGCTCGCGCCCATTGAAATCGTTCGCGCGGAAGCGCAGCTCGCGACCGCGCAGCAAAGTCTGATCACGGCGCAAACCGCACAAAGACAGCAGCAGAGTCTGCTTATGAGCGTGATTTCCAGAAATCCCGTGACCCCCGATCTCATCAACGTCGAGATTATTCCTACCGACCCGGTACAAACGCCGCCCCAGATTGAAAATCTACCGCTCGCCGATGCCGTCAGCGAAGCCGTCGGTAAGCGGCCGGACGTGCTTGAATCCAAAACGAATATCGAGGCGGACGATATTAACGTGCGTGCGTCACGAAACGGCTTGCTGCCTGCGCTCAACCTTTCGGGGTTCGTTGCGTCTACCGGGCTCGGCGGCAATTCCTCGGTTTTTTCTTCGCCCACACCGGTGACCAATGCCTCGACAGAGATCGTCGGCGCGAATGGCGTACCGCTGATGGTGTTAAATCAAAATGGAGTGCTGGGACCTATCTACGAACCCACAACCTCTCGTCAAGTGATCGGAATTACCCCGGGAGGTGTCGGACCCGCCTTCAGTTCGCTATTTACCGGCAAGGCGCCTGAATTTGAGGCGCAGCTCTCTTTGAACCTGCCCATCCGCAACCGTGTAGCCCAGGCTGATAATGCGCGAGCCCTCCTGTCGCAGCGGCAGGACCAGGCACGCCTGCAACAAGTCATCAATGGTGTGGCCGTCGACGTGCAAACCGCGCAAATTACGCTCCAGGAAGATCGCACGGCAGTGGTTGCGGCTCAAAAGACCCGAGCGCTTCAGGAAGAGACATTGGATGCCGACCAAAAAAAGCTACAGCTTGGCGCCTCGACGATTTTCGTCGTTGTCACCGATCAGCAGGCCCTTAGCGTCGCCGCCGCGGCCGAAGTACGGGCGCAGGTAAATCTCGTGGAGGCACGCGTGAATTTTGAACGCGCCATGGGACGCACGCTCGATGCCAACCAGATCACCATCGCAAACGCGAAAACAGGGGCGCCGGCTCGTGATACGCTGATACCTGGTACCGCGGCAAATGGCGCGATTTTGCGCGAGAAGGAATCGGTACAGCTGCTTCCGAATTCTCCAAAGTAGAGGTGGTTGCAATGAGACGGATGCCGGTTACTTGGCCGATGGCCCTATTGCTGGCGATCGTCTGGCTGCCCGGTTGTGGATCGAAAACACAAACCCAGGGTCCTGCAACGCAGCAGGAGCAAGCAGGTCAGGCGGCGGAACACCATTACCCGCTCGAGGGCACTGTCGTGAGCGTGGACAAGGCCCAGCAACATCTGGTGATCGATCACAAAGATATTCCCGGATTCATGAGCGCCATGACGATGCCCTATCCGGTGGCCGACCCGCACGTGCTTGACCAGGTTGGCCCCGGTGACCAGATCACCGCCGATGTGGTGGCGAGCGACAAGGGAGTGCGACTGGAAAAGGTCGTGGTCGTAAAGAAGGGCACCGGCAAGCCCACGAGCCAATTGCAGTCGCCCGAAAGCACCGAACCCGTACCGGATTTCATGTTAGTGAATCAGGACGGCAAACACATCGGTCTCCAGCAGTATCATGGCCGCGCGGTACTGCTTACCTTTATTTACACGCGCTGCCCGCTACCGGACTATTGCCCTTTGATGACTCATAATTTCGCCGAAATTGATAAGGCGCTGGCAAAAAATCCGCAACTCTACGCCGATACTCATCTGCTCAGCATCAGCTTCGATCCGAAATACGATACGCCGCAAAGGCTGCGCAGCTATGCGCGAGAGTACGTTCCTGACAAGGGCAACCGGACGTTCGACCATTGGGAATTCGCCACACTTCCCGCTGCGGAAACGAAAGACGTGACGAAATACTTTAATATTTTTCTCAGCGAGCAGGACGGGCAGATCACTCATTCGATGTGTACGGCCATTATTTCACCGGACGGTACAATTTATCGCTCCTATCACGGCAATGATTGGAAGCCCGAAGAAGTGCTCGCAGACCTGGGCGCTTTGTTGTCGCAGCAACAGAGTTCACTCGCTGCTGTTTCGGAGTAGCCGATTTAGCAGGCTCGGCAGGCACCCGGCATCAGCCCAGATTAGGCGCATGAGCCAGCACGATAAACGCCCGACTGAAACATCACGGAACCCCTCCCCAGATCCCCTCCATTCGCCGTCCACACCGTTACCCGCCGAACCGTTGAATTCGAAACCTCCGCAACCTTTTACAACCGTTTCTGGACACCCTATTCGCAGGCTCTATACCCCTGGCGATCTTGCCGGGTGGGACCCGGAGCGAACCCTTTCGCGTCCCGGAGAACCACCCTTCACGCGCGGCATCCATCCGGCGATGTACCGCGAACGCCTTTGGACCATGCGCCAATTCGCGGGTTTTGGCGCGGCTGCGGACACCAATGCGCGTTTCCGCTATTTGCTGTCACAAGGCCAGTCCGGTTTATCAGTCGCGTTCGACCTGCCCACGCTCATGGGCTACGACTCCGATCATGCACTCGCGCGCGGCGAAGTGGGGAAATGCGGCGTGGCCATCAGTTCGCTCGCTGACATGGAGGTGCTGTTCGACCAAATACCAATTGCCGGCGTGACCACATCGATGACCATTAATTCTCCCGCCGCCATCGTGTGGGCCATGTATCTGGCCGTCGGGGAAAAGCAGGGAGCCAGCCTCAAGACACTCTCCGGCACTCTCCAGAATGACATTTTGAAAGAGTACATCGCGCAGAAGGAGTACATCTATCCGCCGGAACCTTCGCTCCGGCTGGTCACCGATACCATTGAATTTGGCGTGCGGCACACACCGAAGTTCAATCCCATCTCGATCAGCGGATATCACATTCGCGAAGCCGGCTCGACCGCCATCCAGGAACTTGCGTTCACTTTGCGAAATGGTGTCGAGTACGTGGAGCGTGCGATAAGCCGTGGGTTGGCCGTGGACGAATTCGCGCCACGCCTGTCATTCTTCTTCAACGCGCACAACGATTTTTTCGAGGAAATAGCGAAATATCGCGCGGCTCGTCGCGTCTGGCACACCATAATGCGCGACCGTTTTGGCGCGCGGAACGCACGTTCCTGGGCATTGCGCTTTCACGCGCAGACCGCCGGCTGTTCGCTCACCGCGCAGCAACCCTACAACAACGTGGTACGCACCGCGATCCAGGCCCTCGCCGCCGTGATGGGCGGAACGCAGTCCCTGCACACGAATTCTCTCGATGAGGCGTGGGCGCTTCCCACCGAACATGCGGCGACATTGGCGCTGCGCACGCAGCAGATCATTGCCTATGAAACCGGCGTCACCAATACAGCCGATCCGTTTGGCGGCTCTTATTTCCTCGAAACGCTGAGCAATGAAATCGAGCGCGGCGCTTGCGAATACATCGCCAGGATCGATGCGCTCGGCGGAATGGTCCGCGCAATCGAACAATCATATCCGCAACGGGAGATCGCGGAGGCGGCCTATCAATATCAGCTTGCGGTCGACCGTCGTGAGAAAATCATCGTGGGTGTGAACGCGTATACCGGCGATGAGGAACGAGTCGAGGTCCTCCAGATCGACGAAAACGTCGCGCGTCATCAGGAGGAGAATTTGCGCCGATTGCGCGCCGATCGTTCGAGCGACGAAGTCCGCAGGCGGCTTGCTGCGCTGGCGCATGCCGCCGCAGGAAATGACAACCTGATGCCCTTTCTGTACGATGCGGTCAAAGCATATGCGACGCTAGGCGAAATCTGCGACACGCTACGGGACGTTTTCGGCACGTATGAAGAAGTGGCCGTCACATGACCCAAATGCCCCTTTGTTTTGAGATAAAGTGTCTCCGAGATTTTATGCCACAAAACTCACCGTACATTCTCAAGACACACGAGAGAGGCGAAGCCGTCGAAACAGATTCTTTAATACAGCGGCAGTCCGCATGCGCGACAATTCACAGACTTCCATCTCTCCATGGCCGATAAGAAAATCCGCGTTTTAATTGCGAAACCTGGCCTCGACGGCCACGACCGCGGCGCCAAAATCATCGCGCGCGCATTACGCGATGCCGGAATGGAAGTGATCTATACCGGATTGCGCCAAACCCCCGAAATGATTGCTTCTGCTGCCGAGCAGGAGGACGTGGACGTCATCGGGCTCTCCATATTGTCCGGCGCACATAATACGATCTGCCCGGAATTGATGTCTTTGCTGCGCGCCAAGGGTATGACTGACGTGGCGGTGCTGGTGGGTGGCATCATCCCTGACGCCGACATACCCGGCTTAAAAGCGGCCGGAATCGCGGGTATCTTCCTTCCCGGCACGGCCACGCAAGAAATCGTGGATTTCGTGCGCGCGCATGTGCGTCCCCGTGAATAGGTTCGCGACTTCGCGACGGGCCGGCCCCACGCGCTCGCCTGCATGCGTGATTCCAATGTTCCGCGGCTTGACTCCTAGCGCCTTAGAGACTGAACGGTCATATTTGGGCTGCTGACTTGGGGCAAGGTAAACTATTTGCGGCCGGGCCATCGCGCGGCCATTAGCCAATTCAGGGGGTCTGTTTTGTCGAGTTCGGTGCTGGAAAGTCGCATCAACCATGCCTCTCGCGATTTTGCAACGAACACTCGCCGTATGGGGGACCTGCTTGGCGAAATCAAGAATGAAGAAACCAAGCTGCATGAGGGAGGCGGCGCGGCAGCAATTGAATCCCAGCACAATAAAGGACGTCTGACCGCCCGCGAGCGCATCGCCCGGCTGCTCGATCCCAAGACGGGGTTTTTTGAGCTCGGCGTTTACGCCGCATACCAGATGTACCAGGAATGGGGCGGCGCTCCGGCGGCTGGGGTCATCACCGGCCTGGGACATATCGCCGGGCGACAGGTAATAATTATCGCTAACGATGCCACCGTCAAAGCCGGTGCATTCTTTCCGATGACGGCCAAAAAAGTGATCCGCGCGCAGAATATCGCCATTGAAAATCACATTCCCACAATTTACCTGGTCGATTCCGCCGGCATATTTTTGCCCCTGCAGGAAGACGTGTTCCCGGATACCGATGATTTTGGCCGGGTTTTCAGAAACAATGCCGTCATGAGCGCGATGGGCATCCCGCAAATCACAGCCATCATGGGGATGTGCGTGGCAGGGGGCGCTTATTTGCCCGTGATGTGCGATCACATCCTCATGACCGAGGGCTCGGGCCTGTTCCTCGCGGGACCCGCCCTGGTGCAGGCGGCCATTGGCCAGCGCGTGTCGGCGGAAGAACTAGGCGGCGCGCGGATGCACGCGCAGGTCAGCGGTACGGTAGACTTCCGCGAGGCAGATGATGAGTCGTGCCTGGCACGACTGCGTACCCTGGTAAAGATGACGGGGCATCCGGCGCCGCCCCGGTTCGACCGTGTCGAATCGGTGGCCCCGGCCTACACGGCCGATGAACTGTACGGCGTTTTCTCGTCCGATCCCGGCAAGCAGTACGATATGCGCGAAGTGATCGCGCGCATTGTGGACGGCAGCAAGTTCGACGAATATCGCGCGGAATATGGCCAGACTGTCCTGTGTGGATACGCGCGCGTCGGCGGATGGGCCACCGGCATCGTGGCAAATCAAAAGATGCAGGTTCCAACCATCGACCCCGCGTCAGGCGAGCGGCGAGTGGAGTTTGGCGGCGTGATTTACACGGAGTCTGCGGCCAAAGCGGCACGCTTTATTCTCGACTGTAACCAGCACCTGGTACCCCTGATTTTCCTGCACGACGTAAACGGATTCATGGTGGGCAAGGAAGCCGAATGGAGTGGCATCATCCGCGCCGGAGCGAAGATGGTTAATGCCGTTGCGAATAGCGTGGTGCCGAAAATCTCGGTTATCCTGGGCGGCAGCTTTGGAGCGGGCAATTACGCCATGTGCGGCAAGGCGTACGATCCTCGGTTTATTTTTGCATGGCCCACAGCCCGTTTTGCGGTGATGAGTGGGGACTCGGCTGCAAGCACCTTGGTCGAGATTAAGGTGAAGCAGCTTCAGCGAGAGGGCAAAAAGCTTTCCGCAAAAGAACTCGAGGCGCTTCGCAAATCGGTCGTGGATACCTATCAGCAACAGGCCGACCCGCGTTACGCGGCCGCCCGGCTGTGGGTGGATGCGATTATCGACCCGGCACAAACACGTGAAGCACTGATTTGCGCGCTTGATGCCGCCGCACTTAATCCCGAAATTCGCGAATTCAAAACGGGCGTGTTACAAACCTAAGTGCGCGACCTCAGTGCGTGACCCAAGAACGTAACGTAAATGAATCTGGAGACCATTCCTTCATCTCTATATGGACACGTCCAATACCGACGTAAAGATCGTCGAATGCCCGCGCGATGCATGGCAAGGTTTGCCGCAACAAATACCGAGCTCGATGAAGGCTGCGTATTTAGGGCTGCTCGTTGAGACTGGCTTTCGCCACATCGACGCCGTTAGTTTTGTCTCCCCCAAACACGTGAAACAAATGGCGGATAGCGAAGCGGTGCTCGAGGCTTTCTTTGCTTCCCTTCCCGCTGATGCGGCTTCGCCGGAGATCATCGGCATCGTCCTGAATGAGAAGGGAGCGGAACGCGCGCTCGCTGCACGCGGTGTTACGACGCTGGGTTATCCCTACTCCATTTCCGCTTATTTTCGCCGCGCCAATGCCAATATGTCGCGCTCCGAATCGCGCACTCTCGTCCAGCAGTTACGTACGGCCAGCGAGGCAGCCCGACGGGACTTGGTCGTTTACATCTCCATGGCTTTTGGGAATCCTTATGACGAGCCGTGGGGACCAGAAATCGTCGAAGAAACGCTCCTGTGGCTGAAAGAAATGGGAGTGCGCGCCGTTTCATTGGCGGATACGGTCGGCACCGCTACTCCCGACGAGGTGGGGAAACTCTACAGTGCCGTAAAGGACTCGGCGGCGGGTGTAGAGCTCGGTGTACACCTGCACAGCCGCCCTGAGGGCGCGGCCGAAAAGATCATGGCCGCTTATAATGCAGGCTGTCGGAGATTCGATTCGGCGCTCACCGGATTGGGCGGTTGCCCATTTGCGGGCGACGATCTCGTAGGCAACATTGCCACCGAAACCGTCGTTCGCGTACTCTCCGAGAACGGCGTCGCCACCGGATTTAATTTGGCCCAACTGGCACCCGCAATGGTCAAAATGCATGAGATTCGCGAGAAATATTCGGCTCCGGATTAAAATGTGACTGCATTCATGCCTTACACGACGATTACGCTCGACTACGATGCCGCCCTTGGCGGCGATCTCGCTACCATAACGCTGAATCGCCCGGAAAAGCGCAACGCCATCTCCAAAGAAATGATTGAAGAGTTGCTCGCCGCCCTGGGTGCTCTCGAGACCGGACCCGTGCGCGTGGTGATGATTACTGGCGCGGGTCGGGCATTCTGCTCGGGAATGGACCTGGATGCTCTTAGGGCGTTGATTGGGCAATCTGAAGACGAGAATCTGGCGGACGCACGCCGCACCTCTGCTCTTTTTCGTCGCTTGTGGAGTTACCCCAAACCGCTGATCGCTGCCGTCAACGGACCGGCGCTCGCGGGTGGATGCGGGATCGCAACGCTCTGCGATTTTACCCTCGCGTCGCAACAATCGAAATTCGGCTATACCGAAGTGCGTGTCGGTTTTATTCCCGCGCTTGTGACGTTGTACCTCGAACGGCAAGTCGGAGAAAAAGTTGCCCGTGATTTGCTTCTTACCGGCCGGATCGTGGATGCGGATGAGGCGCGCACCCTCGGACTGGTGACGCGCGTTGTGCCTGCCGAGCAGTTGCTTACTGCCGCACGCGAGCTCGCGTCTACGCTCATCGCCAATAGTCCGGGCAGCATTTCCGCGACCAAGCGCCTGCTCGTCCGTCCCAATGAAGAAGACGTCGACCGCCGGATCAACCTGGCCATTGCCGAAAGCGTGGCCATCCGTGCGACAGCTGATTTCCACGAGGGTTTATCCGCATTTCTCGAGAAGCGCCAGCAGCATTGGACGGGACGCTAAATGGCCGCATCGGCAAGCAACACCGCAGCCGGGGTCACGAACGTCACCAACGACTGCGCCGAAATCACCGCGCGTGTCCGGTACGCTGAAACCGACCAGATGGGCATGGTGTACCACGGCCACTACTACATGTACTTCGAGATAGGCCGTGTCGAGCTGATGCGCGCTCGGGGCGTCGCTTACAAGGAAATGGAAGAGCACGACGACACTTACATCGTCGTGGCCGAATCCAATTGCCGGCACCTTCGGCCCGCCCGCTATGACGATCTGCTGCGGATCCGCACCCGCATCGTCGAGTCGCGCCGGCGCACCATTCGCTTTGCGTATGAGATATGGAACGATTCAAGCCGCGAATTGCTGGCGACCGGCGAAACGTTGCATGTGATTTGCAATCGGCAGGGTCGTCCCAAGGCGCTGCCGGAAAAATATCGGGGCCTGTTTCCACTTTCAGAAAATGAACGCCGGAAAGAGAACCGAGACTACGCGCTCAGGCCAGATGGCGGAACAGAAACAGTCCCATGCGCAGCGCCGCCGCATAACTGAAGGGCGCCCGCTCGAGCGAATAATGGCCGCACGGCAGTAGCATCACTTCATTTTCGATCCCTTGTGCTCCGATTTCGCGAATGATTTCGCTCGAAAACTCCGGCCAAAATGTCTGATCGTACGTGGCGCTGACCATAAACATTTTTTGCGTGCCGCCATGCATGCGCCGAAGATACGGAAATGGACTGATCGGCGACCAATAACGCCGCAGTTCTTCACCGGTCACGTGCGTGCGGAGCGCCTCCCATACGTGCGAAGTGTTCATGCCCGTTCGCACCACGTCGGCAAAATAAGTCGAAACGTGCAGGAATGCTCCCGCCCGCACCTGCGGATCGTGTGCCATCGTGACCGATCCTACAGCCGAGCCAATACTGGTCCCTACGATGCCAACCTTGCCGTATCCCCTTTTGGTCAGCCACAGCACGCAGCGACGCGCATCAAGCACCGCTTGCCGGTTCGCCTGCAGGGTCAGCCCAATATTGGGGCCTACCAGATAATCGGCGCGTTCGTGTCCAGGAATCATGCGCCGGTCGTGGTACGGCATCGAAAGCTTCAGCGCGGTAATGCCCATGCGGTTGAGCCACAAACAGATATTTACCTGCGAATCCCATTTGGCGTTCCACTGCGGAAGCACAATGACCGCCGGACCGCTATCGCGTACGGCAAATAGACGCGCATGTACCAGGTTGTTTTCGGGCCACGGAGAACGCAATTGGCTGGTGAAGGTGAGCACTTGCCCCTGGCCCGGGCTTTCTTCCGCATGAAGATAATCGTCGGAAGCAGGGGTGGCCGCATACCACTGATCGCTGTGCGCAAGCGTGCGCGCGACCCAGGAATTTAGAAATTCTCGCGGATTATCGGCATCGGCCGGACCGCCAATGTGTTCGAGGCCCCATGCAAATGGCAGCACGCGCCGGTTGTCGTCCTCGGTCCAGCGGCGGTGTTCATACCGGCGGATCGCTTCTTCGAGCCAAGCCATCACTTAAAATTATCGCACAGCCGATCACCCCCCGAAGCCCCGCGCCCCGCGGGTGCCGAAACTCGGATTCAGGTAACCAAGAATTTGCGTCTCTGCTGCCGGTTGCCAATGTTAGGGATCAGGCACCTTTCAGCGCATCATGATTGAGACCCGGTGGCGGCTTGTGGCAGAGTCATCTCGTGATCATCGCCGGCATATTCCTGTTGGGCCTGCTGATTGGCAGCTTTCTGAACGTTTGCATTCTCCGAATTCCCCGGGCGGAATCGGTGGTGCTGCCGGCATCTCACTGCCCCGTCTGTAATACGGAAATCAAACCCTACGACAATATTCCGGTGTTGAGCTGGTTGATGCTCGGCGGGCACTGCCGAAAATGCAAAACCCGCATATCGGCGCTTTATCCAACGGTGGAACTGGTCACCGGCCTGCTATTCGTCGCCTGCTATCTCGTTTTTGGACTCACCGCTGAGGGCGCAAAGTGGGCCACATTCGCCGCCCTGATGGTAATACTGACCGTCACGGATTTTCGCGAGCGCATTCTTCCTGATAAGGTGAATTTCGTCGGCCTTGGATTAGGACTCGTCCTGAGTCTCTTTACCAAGCCAGTGGACGGCACTGCCAATTGGCTAGCCCATCAGCTGTTCGCCTACCCTCCGCCTGCTCAGGTGATTTCTTTTGCGGACGCTCTTCTCGGCGCGATCGGAGCAAGCGGTCTTCTGTGGCTGGTGGCGGAGGGTTATTTCCGCGCGCGCGGCCGGGAAGGCATGGGCTTGGGAGATGTGAAAATGATGGCCATGGCCGGCGCTTTCCTGGGATTGCAGCGCGCTTTGCTCACCATCTTGCTTGGTTCGCTGCTGGGGAGCCTGATTGGAATGGCGGTGATCGCCATCGGGAAAAAGGGCCGCGACTTCGAACTCCCTTTCGGCACGTTTCTGGGCGCTGGCGCGATGCTCGTGGTTTTCTTCGGATCGGCGACGCTGGCGTGGTACCGTTCATTCCTGAACGTGCCCTGAAACGAAAATGCTGCTGCCGTAAGAGGCCTCTCACAAACTGAAGATGCTGATCGCCTCGAACATATCAATTGCGCGCCTTGTATCAATCGCCGCTCTGGCTGGCGAAGCTAAAACACCGCAACAGGGCGTGATGTGGCTGTTTGGGGCGGCACTCCTTATCCTCGTTATCCTCGCTGGCGTTTACGTGTTCTCTTTCGCGCTGCGCCGCATGCTTGGCGGCCGACCATCGCAGCCAGAAGACCTGTTTTCCCCGAACCCGTCGACCGACAATCCCACTGCATTCATGACCGCCTCGATGCAGGCCGTAATCCAAAAACTCCGAGATCAGGAAAAAGAGCTCGCCGCGCTTCACCGCCTCGATCGCGAACGCGCCCAGCAGACGGAGCGATTAAGCGAGGCAGTCACACGCAACATGCCTGCCGGGCTGCTGCTGGTGAGTGCCGCCGGCCTGATCACGAGCGCGAATCCGGCGGCAGAGGTGGCACTCGGTGTGCGTGCCCTGGGCTACCGCCGCTATGCCGAGGTCCTGGGCGCGCAGACGCCGCTTGCGAAGCTGCTCGATGTTTGCTTGCGCCAAGGCCGTACCTTCCGGCGCGAGGAGGTCGAATACACGACACCTGCCGGAGAACTCCGCCATCTCGGTGTCACGATTTCTCCTATCCTGAAAAACGGTGGACACGTGGCCACCAGACAGGCCGCGCCCAGCCAGGTGACTGGCGCGCTGTGCCTGCTGTCAGACCTCACCGAACTGGCCGCCCTGCAGCGTCAGGTACTGATGAAGGAAAGCCTCGCCGCGCTTGGCGAACTTTCTGCCGGTATCGCGCACGAATTCAAGAATGCGCTTGCGACCATTTCCGGCTACGCGCAGTTGATTCGCGGCGAGTCCGACGGCGACATTGCCGAAAACTCCCAGCGCATTCTCGAACAGACTCGCGCGCTCGCGCACGTTGTAACCGAGTTCCTGAAATTCGCGCGGCCCATGGCTCTGATGGATGAAGAGATCGAGGTCTGCCCACTGATTGACCGCGTCATCGCGGAAGTCTGCGACATGGCGGCAGACGTGCAACTTTCCCGAGCCGGTGAATTTACAAACATTTCGGGCGATGAAGCCTTGCTGCGCCAGGCCCTGCTCAATCTCACGCGCAATGCCGCTGAGGCGGTCAGCACTTCGGCGCCGGGTGCCACCAGGCGCAACAATGGCGGCCAGGTCACGGTGCGAGGCTTGGTCGAGCAATCCGGCGGTCAGTCCGCACAACGCATTTCCGTATTGGACGACGGGCCGGGAATACCTCCCGCAGACTTATCTAGAATTTTCGTACCGTTCTACACCACGAAGGCAAATGGTACCGGGCTGGGCCTGGCCATCGTCCAAAAGATCATCGTGCAGCACGGCGGCAGGGTCGAGGCACGCAATCGCCCGGAGGGAGGCGCAGAGTTTATCGTTTGGCTACCGCTCAGCAGACAGGGCTCCGGCAAGGTTGATTCCGTGGTGAGCAGCGCCTAAACTGTAAGCGCTCGACCCTGCCACTTTGAAAGGCGGCTGTGACCATGACGATCAACAAATTCGCCTTCCCTATCGCCCTTCCCATCGTCGGCATGACACTCGCAATTACCTTTTGTGCTGGGCCGCGGCCCGCGCATGCCCAGACCTCCCAACAGGATTCCATTGTCGAAGCGGCCCGCAAAGCGCGCGAACAACAGAAGAAGGACCAAAAGCCGGCCAAAATCTACACAAATGAAGACATTTCGCAGCTAAAAGGTGATGTTTCGGTAGTCGGGCCCGCACCCGAAGCGACCCCCGCCGACAAGGCTGCGACCGCCGCTAAAAGCTCAGGCACTCCCGAAGAAACTGCCAATGCCGAAGCGTCATGGCGCAGCAAATTTGCCGCGGCGCGCAGGACGCTTGCTGATGACTCCAGGGAACTGGACATTCTGCAGCGTGAATTCAATCTCAAGCAGCAACAATTCTACAGCGACCCCAACGTGGCACTCCGCGAGCAGTATAGCCGCAAGGATCTCGACGACACGCAGGCGCAGATTGACGCAAAAAAAGCTGACGTAGAGAAGGACCGCCAGGCTATTTCGGATCTGCAGGATGCCCTGCGCAAGGCCGGTGGCGATCCCGGCTGGGCCAACGACAATACTGGCTCGAACGGTGGTCCGAACACAGGCAGCTCAAATTCAAATACCGATGGCTCAAATACAGGTTCGCCGAATCCGGCGAAGCTATAGTTTGGGCTCCCATTTAATTCTCCGCGCTGTGTGCTAAAACTGCCCGTGCCTACCTCCATACGCGACAGCGTGTATAACCGTGCCGCTTCGCCGATTCGTGATAAACACTCAATAATGGAACCCTTGCTGCTGGTTGAGGATAAGACCGAACTGCGCGCCATGCTGCGTAAAGCCCTCGAGCGTAGCGGCTACGAGGTGGACGAAGCGGCGGACGGCACGGCGGCGGTCGCAAAGGTCCGCTCACGGCGATACTTGCTCGTCCTGACGGATTTGAAGCTTCCCGGCTGCTCTGGGCTGGACGTCCTTCGCGAATCGAAGCTCGCGGATCAGAGTATCGCAGTGATCCTCATTACCGCGTTTGGCTCGGTGGAAGAAGCCGTCACGGCCATGAAAGAGGGCGCATTCGACTTCGTCCAAAAACCCGTCGATCTCGATCACTTGAATTTATTGGTGGCGCGTGCGGCCCGCGAGCAGCAATTGTTGCGCGAAAATCTGCTTCTGCGGGAAGAGTATACGGCGCGCTTCGGTTTTCCCCGTATCGTGGGTGAACACCCCACCATGCAGGCCACTACTCTGCAAGTGCAGCGCGTCGCCGGCACCGACTCCACCGTATTGCTGCTAGGCGAAAGCGGCACGGGCAAGGAGCTTTTTGCACGGGCGACGCATTATCTCTCGCGCCGGCACGATCAGCCGTTCGTCGCCCTGAACTGTGCGGCCATTCCGGAAGGGCTCGTGGAAAACGAGCTCTTCGGACACGAGCGAGGCGCCTATACGGGCGCCGGTTCACGCAAGATCGGCAAAATGGAGATGGCGCATCGCGGCACGATTTTCCTTGATGAAATCGGCGAACTGCCGCTGGCCATCCAATCGAAACTGTTGCGGGTTCTCGAGGAGCGGCGGTTCGACCGTGTAGGTGGCACGCAAGCGATTGACGTGGACGTGCGCATCGTGGCGGCCACCAACAAGGACCTGCGCGGCGCCATCGTCGCCAAAACTTTCCGCGAGGACCTGTACTTCCGCATCGCCGGCGTACCGATTACCATCCCGCCGCTCCGTGAGCGCGGCGAAGACGTGCAGTTGCTGACTGACACCTTTCTCGAGCGGTTCCGCCGTGAATTCCATAAACCAGGATTGACGTTAACACCTGGAGCGCGCGCCGCACTTCGTACCTATAGCTGGCCCGGCAACGTGCGCGAATTGCAGAATACGATCGAGCGATCCGCCATCTTGTCCGACGGAGACGCCATCGACGCGAACGCGCTGCAGCTTCCCGCTCCACGTCCGTCCGATGGACAGATACCCACTGGGATGCTCGACGAAGGGTTTAGCTGGGACGGCACAATGCAGGAAGTAACCGCGCGGGCCATCGAGCACATCGAGCGCTTTAAGATTGAGGCCGCCCTGCGCTCATCCAAATGGAACAAGACCAGAGCGGCGGAACTGTTGGGCGTTTCCTACAAGACGTTGCTCCACAAGGTGCGCGCTTTAGGTCTGGAAGAATGAACGCTTGCGGAATAGCTTCCACATCGTCTGTTTAGGATTGTTTAAAGATGCGGTCTGCTCGCGTATCGTGAACTAGCGCACACCGCTGTGCAGCGCGACGATCCCACCTGTCCAGCGCTCGAAAGCCACTTCCCTGAACCCCGCTCCCCTCATTAGCGCCGCCAGTTCAGGTGGCGGCGGAAAGCGCGCCACTGAGCTTGGCAGATAGCCATACGCTTGCGAATTCCTCGATATGATTCCGCCTATCTTCGGCAGCACGCGCCGAAAGTAGAAGCGAAACGCGGCACCAAAGAGCGCGCCCTCCGGCTCCGCAAATTCCAGAATCGCGAGCGAGCCTCCGGGCCGCAGGATGCGATGTATTTCCGCCAAGCCATCGGCGTAATTGGCCAGGTTGCGAAAACCAAACGCGGTGGTTACCAGATCGAAGCTTTGTGCCGCAAACGGCAGCCGCAGCGCGTCGGCTTCGAGGAATTCAATCGCGAGGCCACCGGCTCGCGTAGCGGCCTTCTGGCACGCGCGCAGCAGCATCGGATGCGCGAAATCGGCGCCTAAGAAGCGCGTCCTTTGTGCGGGGGAATCTGCTGACGCTAACCCCTGCTGCGTTTTGTTTGCGGGCACCCCTGACGCGCGGCCCTGCGATTTTGCTTCGAGCGCCAGGAGCAAGTCTCCGGTCCCGCAGCAGAGGTCGAGCGCTTGCGCGCCGGGCTGTCGCAGCACGCTCTCGAACCGCCTCGCCACGCGATTGCGCCACGCAATATCGAATCGTAAGGAAAGCAGGTGGTTCAGCAGATCGTAATGCGGCGCGATCCGGCTGAACATCTCCCGTACCTGACGCGCGGCACTTGCATCGTCCAGCGCGCCGGCCGGACGTGTCCCCGGCAACCGTGTACGGGCATGACCTTCAGGCGCCATGGACCTGCTTGCCGAAACCGGCAGCGTCAACCTCGTGCAAAGTTTCTAAAACACGCCGCACTTGCCGAGCCGGAATGTCGGAGACCGTCTCAACCTCACCGATTTTTCGTGGAAGAACGAAACGCAATTTGCCGGCGCGCGTCTTTTTGTCCGCGCTCATGATTTCGATCAGGCGACTGGCGGCGGCGCGCGGCAAGGCAGGCAGCGGCCCTACACGGTGCACCAGTTCCGCGATCCGCCCGGCGTCCTCGACACCGAGCATGCCCGTAGAGACCGCGAGACGCGCGGCGGCGATCATTCCCCACCCGACTGCTTCTCCATGCAGGTAACGGCGATACGCCGTCGCGGTCTCGAAGGCATGGGCAAACGTATGGCCGAAATTCAAAATCTCTCGAAGGCCTGCTTCGTGTTCGTCGCGCCCCACAACCCGAGCCTTGGCGCGAATGCAGCGGGGGATTACGTAATCAAGCGCCTCGCGCTCGCGTTCCACAAGCCGGTCGATGTTCCTGTCCAGATAGACAAATAGCTGCGGATCGCAGATCGCGCCATATTTGATCACTTCATACAAGCCCGACCGGAATTCGCGGTCCGGAAGCGTTGACAACGTGTTGGGGTCCGCGAGCACGAGTTGCGGCGAATAAAATGCCCCTACAAGGTTCTTCCCTTCCGGCAGATTGACGCCGGTTTTCCCGCCGATTGCGCTATCAACCTGTGCCACGAGAGTCGTGGGCACATGCACGAGACGCACGCCCCGCAAATAACTCGCGGCGGCGAACCCCGACACGTCGCCGACAACTCCTCCCCCGACGGCCACCAGCAACGCTCGCCGGTCCGCGCCCAGGCGCACCAGTTGCCGACAGATGCGCTCGACGGTCGCGACGTTTTTCATGATTTCGCGATCGTCGAACAAAATCACGCCGCGCAAATTTCGCGCGCCAAGCCCGCGTATAATCTGGCTCTGCCAATGCCGGGCAACGCGCGGAGACGAGAGCAGAAACACACCTGTGTTCGCGGAAAGCGCTCGGGAACCTGTGCTCGCGCTGGCAATCAGAGCAGACAATCTGGCGGTAATACCGGCGCCATACAAAACATCATAAGCGCCCATGTCGGAACGAACGTTAATCCGAACATCCAGGTGTTTTTTGCCGCCAGCCGTTTTGTTTCCAGCTGTTTGCTGTGCAGCAACGATGGTGGCAGTGGGCATGCGGAGCTACGAACTTTACCATACCGCACCAATGTGCCGAAGCCGCTGGAAGTCGCAGTCACACTACAGCATTCCGGATGACAGATGGGTTCGGACCTGAAGAAAAAAATGCAGACGGTAGAGAGGAATTCTACGGATGCGCGCCCGGACGAAATTTCTCCTCGAGTTGCGGAAGAGCCGCGATCAAAACATGCCCCACAATAGCCAGGCTTCGCGGACTGATTTTATCGAGTGTGTCCTGCGGCGTGTGCCAGTAAGGAACGTCGTGCTCGGTATCCAAATCGATGATGTCCACTGACGCTACATTGCGGCGCAAAAATGACAAATGATCGTCCTCAATCGGTGTGCTCGCAGAGAGAAACACATCTTTGTACCCCAGCCGTGCGGCCGTCGACCAAACCATGTCGGTTAGCCACGGTGCGGAATTCGCTTCGCGCTTCACGTGCAGGTTACGCCCGCCCACCAGGTCGGCCAGCAGCATGGCCTTGACCCGCATCAGATCGCCTGAAAGAGCCATGCGCGCCGCGAGTTCCCGGCTGCCATAGGTATTGTCCGGATCGGCCCATTCCGGGTTGAACGCCTCTTCACCATCAAAAAAGGCGATCCAGACCGAGAGCGCATTCTTTCGCGCGCAAATCAGGCGAGCCATTTCCAACATGACGCCGGTCGAGGAACCGCCATCATCGGCGCCCACGAAATTTGCCATGCGCTTGGTGTCGTAATGCGTCGTGAAAAGCAGGATATCGTTGCTGGCTCCAGGAACTTTGGCGAGAATATTTTTCATCGCGACGGTTCCGATCGGCGAAGCCGTGTGAAAGTCCTCCTGGTCCACGGGGCATCCGAAGCTCTGCAGCTTGCTGACGATGTATTGCTGCTCGCGGAGGCCACCCGCTGTGCCAGCGCTTCGCGGACCAATGGCTACCTGATCGGCAACGAATTGGTAGGCTTGCTGGCCATCGAAGCCGCCCGTCGCTTCCGCGGGAGGTGCGGGTGGAGGGTTCGGCTGGCGCGCGTCGCTAGCATCGGTTGATGCAGCTTGGCTGGCGGCGCCCTGCTTCCCTCCGCAGGCGATCAACAACAGCGCGAACGCAACCAGCAGGCCAAACGCGCGCAGTCTCGTCCGGGAAATGGCTCCAAACCTGCGTTTTTGGGCGCTATTTTGATCCATTCCAGTGCTATTACTGCGACTTTTCACGCGCAAGCGCTTCCTTCGTGCGCCGTTTCCTGCGGACCACCATGGCGGCCACGCCAATTCCTACAAGATACAGCAGAATCATGGGCGCCATGAATATAAGCATGGTCATGGCATCGGGAGTGGGCGTGATAACGGCCGCCACCACGGAGATGATCAGGATGGCATAGCGGAAATTCTTCCATAAAAACTGGGGCGTCACGATGCCAAAAAGCGCCAAAACAAAAATCAGCATGGGCAGCTCAAAAACCGCCCCCACACCGAGCAAAACAATCAGTACCAGGTTGAAGTATTCCTCGATACTGATCAGGGGTGTGAAAGGACCGTTCCCCTGGAAACTGGTGAGGAACCGCAGCAGGTACGGCAGAATAACGTAATAAGCGAATGCGATACCGATAAAGAACAGCGCCATCGTCGGCACGATGAACGCCGCCAGCGCTTTTCGCTCATGCTTGTAAAGTCCGGGCGCAACAAAGAGCCAGACCTGATACAGCACGTACGGCGAGGCAATAACCACGCCCAGGTAAAGGCCCAGTGTGATTACCAGGTTAAGGTAACCGGCGGGATGCGTGAAGATTAGCTTATCTTCCAGGTGCGCCGCCCGCAGCGCGATCACCATCGGGCGCGCGACAAACGCCAACACGGGTTTCGCGATGGTAAACCCCACAAACGCGCCGAGTACAATGGCCGCCGCCGCATGAATGATGCGCGTCCGCAACTCGCTTAAATGGTCGAAGAACGACATTTTGCCGCCCTCGTCGGACTCGACCAACGTTGTTATGGGATCAGGCGGGATGGAAGTCGCCATCGGCTGGTTTTTCGACGTGGTCCGATTCGGGGTGAGCCAGTTCTGTTCGATCGTGTTCGGAAGTAGGTTCAACCGCGGCGTGCTCGACGGGAGCAGGCGGTTCCACGGGAGCGTGTTCGTCCGGGGTGTATTCGCTAAATTCCCGAGGTATTGTGCCGGGCGGTTGCGAGTCGCCGGCCGCCGGAGTGATCGCGGTCGCCACAGTAGCTTCAGCAGCAGCCGCTTCTTTCTTTATTCGGGCCTGACGTTCCATTTCCTGCATTTCGTCTTCAATTTGCACTCGGAAGTCGGTCGTGATCCGCCGGAAATCGGCCATGGCTTTGCCCATCATGCGGGCCACCTGCGGCAACTTCTCCGGCCCCAAAACGACCAGCGCGACCAAAAAGATTATGACCAGATGAGGGATGCTCAGCATTGGCTGATGGGACCGCGATACCCGGTTCGGACTGTTCTGTACTCTGTCGTCGCGCGGCTACGTCCGTAGTCCAGTCTATACAGGATCGAAGCGCAGTTTATGCGACAAATTACGTATCAACTGCATCATAGAGGAGGGCCAGAGGGGTGTCAAATCACCTGCCAAAGCGTGCTATACTCCGTGCGCCGACTGAAAGCGAGGACGCGATGAAACCCGAGCGACGTGGCGCAGTGCTGATTTTTGGGGTACTGATTCTTTCTGCCATTCTCGGGGGACTTTATGGGCCTTCAGTACGCGTAACTGCCGCCGGAACGTCCGATGTTCAGGAATCGATAAAGAATTTTACCCGCGTTCTTTCCATTGTCCAGCAGGATTATGCCGTTCCGGTGGACACCGACCACGCTCTCTATGACGGGGCGATCCCGGGTATGCTCCGCGTGCTCGATCCGCACTCCACCTTTTTCGATCCGCGCCAGTATGCCCTGCTTCGTGAAGATCAGCGCGGCAAATATTATGGCGTAGGCATGACCGTTGGCCCCCAGGAAAATCACACCGTCGTTCTCGCTCCGATGCCTGGCTCACCCGCTTCCAAAGCTGGAATTCGTCCTGGTGACATTATTCAGAGTGTCGAGGGCAAACCCACCGACGGCTTGATGGTTTCCGAAGTTGCCGACCTCCTGAAGGGTCCCAAGGGCACGGTTGTGCACGTTGCCGTGTTGCGCGAGGGCTACGCGGATCCGCTCGCCTTTAACATCACGCGCGATGAAATTCCAAAGCACTCCGTGGATGTGGCTTTCCAGGTACGGCCAGGTATTGGTTATGTGCGCCTTTCGCAATTTAACGAAGAAAGCGACGTGGAATTGGCCGCGGCGCTCAAGCAGTTGGATGTCGCGAACCTCGATGGCCTGGTGTTTGACCTGCGCGGCAATCCGGGTGGCCTGCTAAATGAGGCCGTATCGATCTCGGACATGTTCCTCGACAAAAACCAGCTGATCGTTTCGCATCACGGCCGTGCGTCCCAGGAACGCCGATATTATGCGGTGCGCGGAAATCGTGGCGTGCAAGTGCCCATCGTTGTGCTTGTGAATGGTGGTTCTGCGTCAGCCTCAGAAATTGTAACGGGTGCCATTCAGGATCACGACCGCGGCCTGGTCGTTGGCGAACAGACGTTTGGCAAGGGCCTGGTGCAGACGGTTTCACCTCTCAGTGAGAACACCGGACTGGCGTTGACTACCGCGCGCTATTACACCCCCAGCGGACGGCTCATTCAGCGCGATTACAAGGACGTTTCGCTCTACGACTACCTCTACAACCACAAGAACCCGCAACCCACCGAGGTGAAGTTGACCGACGGCGGACGCCAGGTGTTTGGCGGCGGCGGCATCACTCCCGACGTGGTTGTGAGCGAGCCCAAGCCGAATGCATTTCAGGAGCTGCTGCTGCGGCGCGATGTTTTTTTCCCGTATCAGGGTGGCGTAGGCAGCTTCACTACCTCCTTCCTCGGGACGAAGCCTCAAATCACCAAGGATTTCACCGTAAGCGATGCGGTGCTCGCGCAATTCCGCCGGCACCTCGAAAAAGAAAAGATTAAGTTCACGGATGCGGACATTACAGATAACCTTGACTGGATCAAGCGGCAGATCAAAAAGGAAGTTTTTATCTCCGCATTCGGGCTGCCGGCCGGGTATGAAGTCGAACTGCAAAGCGATCCGCAGGTAGTCAAGGCCATCGAAAGCCTGCCACAAGCGCGCGCTCTTTATGAAAACGTCCGCAAGATCACGGCGCAGCGCGCTAGTGCGCAAGCGACCCAACCTCTGGTGCAATTCCCGAGCCACCCTTAAGGTCTCGCGCACATCAACCGGTGTTACGCGGGCAGCGCTTCGCGGCTCTGGATAGTTCTGTCGTCTATTCTGCTTCGCTGCTAATCTTAATCTACGCCGCTCAGTTGCGGTGGCTCCTGACTCCTTGTAATCTAACCGTCGTGAACCTCTGAAGTTCCGTAAATGGGCGGCTAGTTCAGTTGGCAGAACGCCTCGTTCGCAACGAGGAGGTCGGGGGTTCGAATCCCCCGCCGTCCACCAATCTTCCGGATTGTTCCTCCCCACACAAAAAATAGCGCGCCGAACAGATCGAGCGAATGAATTGCCGCGCGCCTATTATCGCCAGCATGCCACGCCGGAGTACGACGGCGTCCAGTGGACATTCACAGCTGTGTACATCGGCAGCCGGTGCAGCGATCGGGTGGTGCTCAGTAGGGCTTGCTGCGCTCGATAGCAGCACGCGCGTGGGATGACTCCGCAACGATCGATTCTTCGCATCGAATTACAATCAAATCCTGCACTCCCCACCGCGCGTGTGCATTTCAACGCATAAGGCCCATTTCACCGTGCCGTTTTCGATCATGCTCGCGGTACAATCACCCGATGGCCGTTCGCCTTATTGCTCTCGACATCGATGGAACCCTGCTTGATAGCACTTCCGCTCTCCCGGAAGCGAATCGCCGCGCCATAGAAACAGCGTTTGAGCGCGGCATTGAAGTGGCGCTCGTCACCGGCAGACGTTTCGATTTTGCGTTGCCGATCGCGCTGCAGATTGCCTGCCCGCTCACGATGATCGTCAATAACGGGGCGCTGGTGAAGTCCAAAGACGGCATCACGCACCTGCGCCATCTGCTCGACCGCGCGACTGCCCGCCAGGTACTCGCGCAACTCTCCGCGTTTCGCGAGGGCGCAGCCGTGGTCTTCGACCGGCCGCGCGCCAACCAGGTCATCTACGAAATCATCAATTGGAATGATGCGCGACACAGCGCTTACTTCCTCCGCAACCGCGAGTTTATCGGCCAGATTTCTCCCCTCGAAGACTGCTTGACCGAGGACCCCATCCAGGTGATGTATAGCGGCTCGATTGAAAATATGAGGCGCGCGGAAGCCACTCTGCGCCAGGTGCAATCGGATTCCTTTTCTCTCGCGGTCACCTGCTACGAGCACCGCGATTTCGGCATGGTGGACGTGATTCGCCCCGGCTGCTCGAAAGGTTCAACCCTGGCCCAGTGGACGGCATTACGCGGGTTCAACCGCGAAGAGGTAATGGCAATTGGAGATAACCATAACGATCGCGAAATGCTAGAATTCGCCGGGCTGCCCATCGTAATGGGTAATGGCGTGGCCGAGTTAAAACTGCTGGGCTGGCGGGAAACGCTTTCGAACGATGCCGCCGGAGTCGCCGCCGCCATCGAGGAATACGCTTTGGGGAGCCCGGTCGAAATCCTATGAAGACGCAGCGTATGCGGGCAGCGCGAACGGCGCCCGATAAAATCCGCAACGGTCTTCTTGACGATTATGCGGGCCTTCTGCGCCAAATCACGTTGCGCAATTCTACGGCTCGCCTATGGGAAGCCCTACTTTTTGTCGTACTCGTTCTGTGCTGTGGTGTTCCCGTCGCCAAGGCCGATTATGCCGTTCTGCGCAGCGGACAACGCCTGCATATAACCGGTTGGCAACAGGTGAACGACACCGTGCGACTCGACCTCGAGGGCGGCAGCATCACGCTCCCCGCCAGCGAACTGCTTTCCGTCGAGCCTGAGGAAGTTTTTGTCCCCGTGTCTCCGCAGCAGGCGCCTGCGCTCCGCGTGCCCTATGGAGAACAAATCCAGAATGCGGCGTCTAAAAACGGCATCGACCCGATGCTGGTTGCCAGCATCATTTCCGTCGAGTCGAACTTCAACTCGCGGGCCATTTCGTCTAAATCGGCGTTCGGCCTGATGCAGTTGCGGCCGAAAACCGCGGCAAATTTTTCGGTACGCAATCTGTTCGATCCACAGCAGAACATCGACGCAGGAACACGCTATCTGAAGGAACTTCTCGACCGCTATGGACAGAACCTTCCACTCGCCCTCGCCGCATATAATGCCGGTCCCGCACGCGTAACCCAGTTTCGGGGCATTCCGCCCTTTCAGGAGACCCACGATTACATCCGGCGTGTGAGTGAGAGGCTCCGTACCCAGAAAATCGCGGCGTCGGACACCACCCCGCTCTGGCCTTTACTGCCACCCCGCTAATTCAGTCGGCACTGAACCGGGTGAAAATTCTTAAATTGAATCTGCGAGAAGAGTCTTTATCGTAGACGCACGTCCTCTGGCCTAGACACACTGGGCGAGACACACGTCTCCTCAAACGGTGCCGTCTAAATTTGCAATTGAATGGGCCAGAGCGAAAGGCTACCCCATCTGGCTAATCGATCTGCCGAAATATACGCTGCGCGGTGTTTGATCGTCCCAGCCTGCGTTGCAGTGGGCGACTGTCCACTTTTCCACTTTGCGAGGTTCGAGCACGGGCTTTCCCAGCGCCGGACATGACAGGCAGTAGCTTCCCTCGTGGCACCCGAGCCAGATCAGGTTTCGATCCCACTCCACAAAACAATTTTCGGATGTTCCGCGCCACCAACTCTCATAATTGTCGATTTCTCCGTCCCGCGGCGGTACAAAGTACGCCACCTCTTTCGGTGCCAGCGGATTCGACAGATCGAACACGCGCAACCCGGCGTCAAACCACGCGATGGACATAATTTCCGGCCGCTCGGTTCCCGGCGCAAGCCAGCATTGCGTGTTGTGCGACCCAAACCGCCCTCGCGCAAAGCAGAAATCGCTGTAAGGAGCGCCCTCCGGCGCCTTCGGCCGTGGAAATAAGGCGGCGATCTTCGGATTGTGCGGGTCCTTCACATCAACCATATACGGCGTGTGGTAAACCTCGCGGCAATCGGCTTCCAGCGCCTCGTGCACGGCCACCACCATATTTTGCAGCCGCGGGTGCGCGGCATCCGCGTTCAGGGGATAACAGGTGTGAAATGGGATGGCACCGATGGCGTTGAACTCATACTGAACGTGAGCTGCGGGCTTCGGATGTTTAATGTCGGACAAATCCATAACGTACATACCGAACGCGCCAAACCCGCCATACCCCAGCGTCCCTCCGTCCTCCACCCGTTTGGGGACGGTAATCGCGCCGTGATTTCCGGTCCAGGAAGAGTGATCGTTGGCGAAGATATACTTCTTGTATTCCTCTTCTTCACCAAGACGCTGGCCCGGAACCCACCACCGCGATACTTCCTGCACGTTTGCGGGGTCGGACATATCCACAATCATCAGCGCGTTGCTGAAAGGGCGCTGGTGATTCTCCAGCCGCAACTGGTCGTCCCAGCCGCAGTCAAGATATGCGTACTTTCCACCATCATAAAAATTGTGGTGCGTACCGTTCCCTTTTTCTCCCGTATTGAATTCCTGGAGCATGTTCGGTTTGGCGGGATCGGTAATATCGTAATTTCGTATGCCTCTCAGGCCTTTGTAGCCCGTCGATTTGTCGCGGAGCGGCTTGTCGTAGGCTCCATTCGGATATTCGGGAGTGGCTGAGGTCAGAGGCGCCGCCGCGGTGCACATCATGATCCATTTTTTTAGCTTCGTGTTGTACGTCACGGTGCCATTGCCGCGTATCACTCCCTTATTCATAACCACGGGTTTCCTGGGGTCGGTAATATCGACAAAACCTCCGGCCGCAGGCAGCAGTCGCTGCTTGCCTCGGGCCCACAGCGCCATCAGCGGCTCGCCACCGCTGATCGTCGACCCCGATATGTGCGAAACGATCTCCATGTTGTGCATGTACTGCTTACGGTCAAGATACGTGAGCGATCCCGAGGGAAGCCGGAAAGTGGGCACGACAGGTCCCGCCTCTAATCCTCCCACCTGTGCTCGCGCGCTCATCGCGCCCGCCAGACTTGCGCCCGCAGCGGCAAGAGCCGCTCCACCCGCGCCCTTCAGAAGCGCACGCCGGCTAAGCCCTTTCGGTTTCTGTGCGGCGCTCTTGGCGCTATCATCCGAAAATTTCGCGTCCCCACGGCTCATTTTGTTCTCCTCAGTCTGGTATCCGCAACCAGCGGAATTATCACATCGATTTCTCGATGTCAATCAAACGCGACAGAATCGCTGGGTTTAAAACCGTTTCTTGCCTGTGCTTCGCAATCTAAGCAGTTCTAATCCATCTCGCAGGTGCGCAATCCCTCGGCGCGTCGTGTGCCGCGCTTCTCGCAATGTCTAACACCTGCCGAACAGCAACTGCTTCGATGCCCCGGTATCTTACGCCACTTTTAGTATTCAAATCTCAGACGCCTTCATCCGCGCGTTGCTGGTGATCGGGACGCGCCGCGCAAACGCAGTCCGCAATCGCAGTTCGCAATCGTACGTACATCGTCGTCTTCTCTTCTGCCGCCTGTCTTAAGTTTGAGCATGCTTGATTCGCATGCCTGATTCGCGCGCTTGATCTGACCATCCGCTTGCTTCAACTTCGCGACTCCCAAACCTCAATAATATCGATTGTTCTCATCTGAACTACGAGTTAGACACACTCGACTCTTGCGGTTAATTTCTTACTAGCGGCAATTGAAATCAAACTTCACCGCAAAGGAGGACCATCATCATGGAACGATCGCTCACCTGGGTTACCGCCGGAGCGCCAAGCCGGTTTGCCTGCACCTGCTGTGCCTGGTCTCACCCCAATCCCAGTACTAAGGACGTGCCCGGAACTTTGGACCCAGGCGTTTTCAGACTCGTGCAACGCGCTTTTGCGCAGCACTTGTGCGCCCGCCACCCATTTTTACAGACCGCAACCGCTTCATCCCATGAACTCGATCCTGCCGTGTGCCGGGTCAGTGGCCGTTTTTAATGGCAAGTTGCCGATGTCTGCGCGTAACGGTTTGCGCAGACATGCAATGTGCCGCATCTCGCACCCGTAAAAAAGGCCTAAAACACAAAACACATGACCTCCAAGCAACGCCATAAAAAACCGTCGATCCGGCGCAAGCCGGTCCCGAAATTGCGTACTCGCGAAAACGAAAAGTCCGTGACTTTTACCGACGTTCCGGACGGCGAGATCACCGTGATTGCTCCCAAGGTTCTCCCTCAGGTGCCGCCTCGAACCAAGGGCTAACCTGTCACGTACAGTAGAACTGAGCCACTCCGCGGCCATTCCGTAGAGCCGAGAAAGTTTCCGGCCGATGGGCGCTAACGACAACGCTTATATATAGCTTCAGGCTGCGGTCCTCCCTCTTGCCATGTGATAAAGTCTGCACGCATGAATCTGCACGCCCGAAGACTGCGCCCTGGATCGCCTACGGATGTTTAGTCTGCAATCCACACTTCGGGGCTTGCGGCGCACCGTGCCCGCACTCTTTTCACTTCTTCCGCTCATTTGTCTTGCGCAAACCGCTGGCCGTCTCCGAATGCAAACAACCTCTGAACACCGCACGGCTCAGGCGTTTGACGCCGCGCGCCAGAACCCGCTCGATCTTCGCGCCTTTCTCGCGCGCATGCCGAAAGGCGGTGATCTCCACAATCATTTGCTCGGTGCGGTGTATGCCGAATCGTGGATTCGCGCCGCTGCCGAGGACGGTCTTTGCGTGGACTTGGACACCAGGTCGCTTCGCCCGGCAAATGCGCCAGTACCCAGCACGGCACAAGGTCAAAAAGAACCTGATCCGCCGCAGATGAACGGCGCCTCCCTGCCGAATCTATCCTGTGCCGGTTTAAACGTTCCCGCCTTACGGGCCTACGCGGATCAACATCTTTACGATGCCCTGATCGACGCCTTTTCGATGCGCGACTTCGTGCCTTCCCCGAGCGAAAGCGCTCATGATCATTTCTTCGCTGCCTTCGCCAAATTTGACGGCACCAGCACTAGCCACACAGGCGAGTGGCTCGACGAAGTAGCCGCCCGTGCCGCATCACAGAACGAGCAGTATCTCGAATTGATGGTAACGCCCGCATTTAGCCATACCGTCTCAATTGCGAAGGAGATCGGCTGGACCGCTGATCTCCCCAATCTGCGCACCACTTTGCTGGCGCGCGGCCTGCGTGACGATGTCACGGTAGCGCGCGCCGAGTTGGACCAAGCCGAGGTTTTGCGCCGTACCCGGGAGCATTGTGGGCAATCCGCCGAGGCTTCCGCCTGTCAGGTTGAGATCCGCTACCTGTATCAAGTGCTCCGCGCTGCTCCCAGGGAAATTGTTTTCGCGCAAACCGTGCTTGGTTTTGAGGTGGCCAGTGCTGATCCCCGCGTCATCGGCATAAATTTCGTTCAACCTGAAGATAGCTATGTCTCAATGACCGATTACGATTTGCACATGCGCATGCTGGCTTTCCTGCACAATCTCTATCCCCAGGTGCACATTAGCCTGCACGCCGGCGAGCTTGCTCCTGGCTTGGTTTCGCCGGAAGGTCTTTGCTGCCATATCCGATTGGCGGTAGAACAGGCACATGCCGAACGTATCGGGCATGGAGTGGACGTGATGTACGAGGAGCATCCTTACGAACTCCTGAAGGAAATGGCTGGCAGGCATGTCCTGGTGGAAATCAACCTCACCAGCAACGATGTGATCCTTGGTATCAGCGGCAAAGAGCACCCTTTTCCGATCTATCGCAAGCTCAGTGTTCCGGTCGCCCTTTCCACTGACGATGAAGGCGTGTCGCGCATAGACCTCACGCACGAGTTCGTACGCGCCACTCAAACCTACGGACTTCATTACGGTGACGTCAAACAGTTAGCCCGTTCCAGCCTCGAACATAGCTTCCTGCCCGGCGCGAGTTTCTGGCGTCAGCCGGACGCCTTTGGCCACCCAGTGGAATCCTGCTCGCAAGCTCAGGATGTTCCCGGCATGAAGCATCCGTCGCCCGCATGCGCGCGCTTTCTCGAGTCCAGTGAAAAGGCCCGCCAGCAGTGGGAACTCGAACGTCGCGTTCGAGAGTTTGAATCTACCTTCTAAGCGCCAGTCTTACGTAAGCGAGTTGTAGCCGCCGGCGGTAACGGAAATACATATGAACACAGGACAAATCGTGCGCATCCCGCTGCTTGCGATCGCAGTATCACTACTGGCCTTTCCGGCGCCGCCGTCTTCTTTCACCTCCGCAGGCGCGGAGACGTTCGCCCCGCAAGCGCATACGGGAAAATCCGCGGCCGGTATGCTCGTCCCCATTGGCCGTAACCAGGGAACCTTCCTTATATTGTCCGATATCCATTTTGATCCGTTCGCTGACCCTGCCCTGGTCTCCAGGCTCGCAGCCGAACCCCTATCAGCCTGGTTGTCGATTTTTCAATCCTCGGCAAACCATTCCCTTTCCAGGGAGTCGCGGGATTCGAGTTACTGGCTCATCGCCTCGGCGCTCGACTCCGCCCGATCTTCCGGCGTCCCGTACGATTACGTTCTGGTCACCGGCGACTACCTCGCGCACGATTTTCGCGCGAAATACGACGCGCACAACTTGCCCGAAAAGAATTTTCAGAGTTTTGCCATCAACACCATGGTCTTCGTAAGCCGCATGGTTCAGTCGTCATTTCCAAAGCTTTCCATTATCGGGGTGCTAGGGAATAACGACTCGTCCTGTGATGATTATGCCGAGCCCCCGCGCAGCGCTCTCCTGTCTGCGCTCGCATCCGAATGGACCGCCGTTGCCACGCACTCCGAAGCGACAAAAGACTTCTCGAAAGGAGGCTTCTACGCGATTCCACATCCCACGATCGCGGGGCAGGAATTGATCGTTCTGAATAGCACCTTGTGGTCGCCCCGTTTCCATCCACGATGCCTGCCCGCGGCCCAGCACTCGGGCCCTTCAACCGACGCAGGCACGGAGCAGATGGACTGGCTGCGGAAACAGCTTGACCAAACGCAGCACGCCGGGAAAACCGCCGTTCTCATCATGCACATCCCTCCCGGCATCGATGCGTTCAGCTCCGCCACCCGCGGTGATTGCGCCAGCCCATCTTCCTTTTGGAAATCGGAATACCTCGACGCATTTCTCGCCCTCATGAAGCGCTACCGCCCAATTCTCCGCGACACCTACGCCGGACACCTCCACCGCGACGATTTCCGCATTCTGTCTGACGACGGCACCCCTTTTCTCCAGATGCACATCGCACCTTCCATCAGTCCCATTTACCTGAATAATCCTGCGTTCGAGATCGGACTGTACGACAAGCCGAGCGGCGCTCTTGCGGATTACACTGTGGTCTACCTGAAAAATTATACGAATGCCGACAAAACCGAGCCGCCAGCCTGGTCCAAAGAGTACGCTTTCGGCCAGGCCTATCACGTGTCTCGCATCAGCCCTGCGACAGTCGATGGCGTGGCGGCAGCCATTCGCTCCCGGCCGGAGGTCCGTACACGTTTTCTCGATTTTTACTCCGTCGACGATCCAGTCGTGTCAGTCGTAGCCACAAAGGATTGGCCACTTTACTCCTGCGCCCAAACGCAAATACGGACCAGTGATTTCATCCGGTGCGCGTGTCCTTCACCGGCTGCGACGATCCCGCAAAATTAAATCGCATTCTTGACGCATTATCCGCCAACGCAGGCGCTCGCAGCCGATTGCAGCCGCTGAGCAGCCCAAAAACAAAGCGCCCCGCGCGGCAGCATCATGCATTCCCCGCGCGGGGCGCCTTTCCCAAATCGATCGAACAGCTATTTGCCTTTCTTGGTCTTCTTTGTTCCCTTCTTCTTGGTCGGCATCTGCGCTCTCCTTCCTGGATGTGAGCCGGTTATCGCTCACGCCACAGTTTGGGATTCCCCGCATCGATGGTTGAACGATGTTGAACCAGGGGCGGCGGCAAGATTGTTTCGCATGCGACCTTCTCGGCTGCAACGCAAAAACAATCGCCACCTCGGCTTATACCTGTGCTGCGATCAAGTGTCAATGAAAGTTAACGAAAATGTTCACATTGTTGAGCAGGCAGAGAAAAATCAGCGCGCGAAGAACTGCAGTAACTTTTCCGAGAACGCTTCCGGCGCTTGCACCGGCATCACGTGCGCGGTATCCAGCACCGCAAATTCCGCTCCGTGCACGCGGTCGGCCAGCGCCTTCACGTCCCCGGGCGGCCGGAGCAGATCGTGAGCACCCGCAAGCACCAAACACGGGCAACGTAGCGCGGCGATGGCGTCGTTGAGGTCGGCTTCGAGCAGTACGCGATTTGCGAAGGCGTAGCAAACTGGATCATTTGCCAGCAGCCGCCCGCGATAATTCTCGTACGTCGCCATGTTGTGACGCACTGCCACGGGAAACGACCGCGCGAGCGTCGCATCGGCGACGGCGCGCATTCCCTGCCGGCGCGCCAGTTCAGAACGGTCAATTAAAAATTGGCGCCGGTCTTGACTCACATCCGTCGCCGCGGCGCACAGAATGGCCGCTTTCACCTCGCTGGGTCTGCGGTCGATAAACGCGATCACCACCGCCGCTCCCGCTGCAATTCCCGCGATGTAATAGGGCGGAGCGAACTCCGCTGCCGCAATCACGTTCTCGAGATCGCGCACGTGATCGTAGATCGTGAATGGCTCGCGAATCTTTTCCGACAGCCCCGCGCCGCGCTGATCCATGCGCAAAACCCGGAATTCAAGCTCGATCCGCGGCAAAACCGCGTCCCAGCTATCGAGACTCCCCCCGAGCTCATGCACCAGGATCAGCCTGCGCTCCCCGGCGCCGCTCACTTTGTAGTGAATGCTGGTCTCTGCGGACGTTACCCAAGGCATTGCTTCACTCCGTGCCCGCCAAATGCGTTCATTTGTACCTGCATTTTAGAATCTCTAGAACTTGCGCGACCATTCCGCGGCCAGCGTTCCACCACGACCTTCTTATCCGTATAGAACTCGATGGCATCGCGTCCCTGCCCGTGCAGCACGCCAAAGAAGCTGTCGCGCCATCCGCTGAACGGGAAGTACGCCATAGGCGCGGCCACGCCGATATTGACGCCAATGTTCCCCGCCGGCACTTCATAACGAAATTTTCGTGCCGCGGCGCCGCTGGTCGTGAAAATCGAGGCCATATTTCCGTAGGGGCTGCGAGCCAGCATCGCAATCCCTTCCTCCACACTCGGACACATGAACGAGGCTCAGCACCGGCCCGAAAATCTCCGTGGTGAAAAGTGGGCTTTGCTCCGGAATGTTATCGAGTACGGTCGGCCGCAGGAAATTACCACGCGAGCTTCCATTTCCGCCCGAAGTCTCGCTCCCTTTCCGTCCATCGAGCACCACCGTGCCGCCTTCTTTTTCACCCTGCCCGATCAGCCTCTCGATCCTGTCTTTGCTCTCCGGCGTGATCACCGGACCCATCTGCACCGCTTCATCGAGCCCGCTCCCGGTGCGGATTGCGCGCCGCAATCGCCGTGATTTCCTTGGTGAACTTTTCTCGCGCCTCTCCCACGGTCACCGCTACCGATACCGCGAGGCAGCGCTGGCCCGCGCAACCAAACGCGCTGTCGCCGATGATGCGCGTCGCGGCTCTGCATGTCCGCATCCGGCAGCACCAGAACGTGATTTTTCGCTCCTCCCTGGCATTGCACGCGCTTCCCGTAGAGTGCCGCCTGTGCGTAAATCTGTTTCGCAACGGGTGTAGACCCCACAAAGCTGATCGCCCGAACCTCGCGGATGCTGCAGCAACGCTTCAACAGTCGTTTTGCCGCCATGCAACAGATTGACCACCCCTGCCGGCAGCTTAAGTTCTTCGATAATCTGGAATATGCGCTGCGCCGTTGAGCGGGACCCTCTCCGACGGCTTCAGAATGAATGTGTTTCCGCACGCGATGGCGTACGGCAAAAACCAGAACGGAATCATCGCGGGAAAATTGAATGGCGTAACCGCCGCAGTTACTCCCAGCGGCTGCCGGATCATGATTTCATCAATGCCCGTGGCCACGTCCTCGAGGTTGTAGCCCTGCATCAGCGTGGGAATCCCGCACGCCACCTCCACGTTTTCAATGGCCCGGCGCAGCTCGGCACGTGACTCCGCCAGCGTCTTGCCGTTTTCCGTGGTGCAAATCCGCGCGAGCTCCTCAATTTCTTTTTCCAGCAACTGCTTCAGCTTGAAAAGATATTGAATGCGGTCTTCGGGTGGCGTTCGTCGCCAGCCGGGATACGCCGCGTCTGCCGCGCGCACGGCCGCGTCAGTGTCTTCTTTGGTGCCCGCCGGCACTCTCCCGAGCAATTCCATGGTGGCGGGATTGACCACTTGCAAGTACTCCGCCCCGCTGGACCGGGTCCACGCCCCTCCAATGTAATGATCCAGCTCCCCCGAGCAACTCATCACGTAATCGTCCCTTTTCGTCATGCGCCCTTAAGCCGTCCACAAACGGTAATCGAAAACGGCGCAAAATTCATCATGTGCTTGTTGGAATTGATCAGAAAACCGGCCTTACCGCACCTCGGAAACCATCGCTGCGGAAAATAAACCGGCCGAGCCCGTCAACCCCTGGCGGGGCGTCCCTTTATCTGTCTGGCATCCTGGTGACGTGAAGTCCAGTCCGTGGGAGGGAAATGCACGTGCCAGAACGTCGCACTGGGCAGCACGAACGCTACCCCGATTTGCGTGCGCGATTCGTGAATGTCGCCAATATGCGCAACGACGCACTCCGCTGACGAGCCCGTGTGTACGTTCGAGAGGATCAATCGCTGCCCCTTTTTTGTACGCTCGGTCATCAGGATCAAAGCTCCGTGGGCGCTGATGGCTAATGTGCTGCTCTCTTCCTTGAACACTGGATCGGTGCCTTGTGGCGCCGCGATGCGCACAGGAATTCTTATCAGAATGCGCTGGCTCCTCCTGCGGTTTGCCGCAGCCCAGGATGTCTCGCGCGAGGTGGCCAGCCAGCCCTCCAGAATTGGGAGCTGCGTGGATGAGATTGCCGAGAATGCGAGGCCCAGGCCCTTTCCATCCTGGTTAAAAACAACTTTTCCCTGCGCTTCAAACCGCTGCGCTTCCTGCGTGATGCGTATCTTCGCCATCGTGCCCATTGGAAAGCAGGTCTTTGTGTCTACATAACATCCCTCTCGGCTTATATCGTTGACGCAGCCTTCAATACGTTTGCCAGACACCTCTTCCACTAGCGTGGCCGGCGCACTAAAGCTATAGCGCAACTGGCTGCGCCGCTCGCTGCGGAGGCCCGCTGTGATCTGAGGGCCGGATTTCACTGTTTCGCACATTCCAGACAACTCGATTCCAGCCGGTATGCTGGACCTGTATGTCAGTTTCACCTTAGCCACGAACGATAGCAACCCGCGGCGCGGCGTGGCGTGCCGCATTGATACATCATCACCGCAATCGCCCCGACAGATCATTGATATACGGCGATGATTATCATTACTTTACGAATAGATGATTATCGCAGTGGCCTCATTGCACATACGTCATCGCAGCTGCGCCATTGCGGCACACACCCGCAACTGCCCGTACGCTCCACTGGGCTTGCTGCCAATCCCAGAATCGCTGCAGCTCAGCTGTAACGAAACAGCGCTTTGAACCCGTAGTCCATATGTTGCTGGATGTGGCAGTGGAATAACGTCAGGCCAGGCTGATCGGCTACCAGGTCCACGTTCACCCGCCCGTAAACCGGCATCACCACGGTATCCTTCATGATTCCGCCGGTCGGCTTGCCGTTAATGTCGACGATCTCGAAGAGATGCCTGTGAATATGCACGGGGTGTGCATCATCGCTCTTGTTCCGCAAGTTCAAGCGGTAGCGTGCCCCCTTCTGGAGCACGAACTCCTGCTCGTGCGGGTAAGGCTTCCCGTTCACCACCCACTGGTTGAACTTACCTTCCGCGCGCGGGTTCTTCTCAAAGGTCATTTCAAACGTATGATCGGGCATCGGCCGCGGCACGGTTTTCCCGAAAATCGTGTAATCCCATCCGGTTTTCGCCGGGGCAATCCATTGCGGCTCTCCTTTCTGATTCTCGTATTCGATCACCACGCCCATTCCGGCGTTACGGTCCTCGTCCATGGTCGCGCCGAGCGTCCAGACACCGGGGCGGTTCATCTCCACGTACGCGTCCACGCGCTCGCCGGGACCAATTAGAAGAACCTCGACCGACTGCGGCGTAGGTACGGGATTACCGTCCAGCGCCACCACCTGAAAACGGTGGCCCGACATCGCGATACGCCGGTTCTCTATTGCACTGGCGTTTAACAGGTGAAAGAACACGCGCTGTCCCTGCTTCACCCGGATGGGGTCGCCCCCTCCCAGCATTTTGTCGTTAATCGACGAAATGCGCGAACCGACCTCCAGCCCGTTCAAACGCATATCCGGTGTCGGGGGCTTTTCAGGCTGTGGCCCGGCGTCCAGTATTTCATCCGGATCTTCCACTTCGTCCGCGAAAAATGGTTCCCAATCGCGCAGCGCGAGGAAAACTTCCTGATCGTACCGGCCCGGTTCATCTTTTGGCTCGATATAGAGGAACCCATATTGCCCGGTGTACGATCCCCGGTGCAGATCCGCCATCGCCATCGTATGGGTGTGATACCAGCGGGTTCCAGCGGGCCGCGCCTCAAACTGGTACCGCCGCTTGCCATGCGGAGGAACCACCGGGGTGCCCTCTTCCTCGGAGCCGTCAACCTCGGAGGGCACAAACAGGCCGTGCCAATGTACCGTCTCCGGCACATCCGTCTGGTTCACTACGTCGACGGTTACATTCGCTCCTTCACGTACTCGCAGCAACGGTCCGGGCGACGTTCCGTTATAGCCGATGGTGCTGATGGCGCGGCTTGGCGCAAGTTCCAGCACGACGGGCTCAATCTGTAGAGTGAAGTCTGCTTTCGAAGCGTCAGCAGCTTGCGCATTTTGCGCGGCGGCTGGCGTTGCCGGCATTTGCATCTGTGTTTGCCCGGGCAGCAGCTTGCTCGCATGCGTCTGCAATGGCGCCTGCGCCAGAACGGCGCATCCCAGTCTCACAAAATCTCGTCGTTTCATTGATCCTCCGGCTGCTGCCCCGGGTCGCTGCCGGGGTGTACCAAAGCGGTGACCGTTGACTCGCCTGGTTTTTCTTACGAGCCAGCAATTCTAACGCAAACCGTTCCTCGGACCTCACGCTCGCAACGATTCGTTGCCGCAAAAATGATGTTCGACTTCGACACGCGCTATGTCACTGCCGTGCAAATGCGTCACGATTTTGAACAAATTACTCGTTGCGCGTTCATGAGAATTCCTGCGCGATGCGGGCATCAGAGACGGTTTTAAAAACGCGCGCTCCTCTACCAGATTAACTCTACTGTTTTAAGGTTGTTCTGGTATGGCAAAAATGCACAGTAATTGCAAAAAATCACATCTTAAACCTGAGTATGGCCCGCTCATTGCACTTGCTATGACCCTGCAGCTGATTGCTAGCAAGTTTTACGAGGTGGCCATGTCCAGAACGAAGGCGACGGTGTCCCGCGATCACCAACCTGTGGCAGAGGCGCGCCTCTGGCAAGCGGTAATTTTGAACACGGTACAGGACTGGATTTCTGGGCCGCTCCGGATTAAGCGCGAGGCGGAAGAGTATCTGTTTCGTGAGGACAGTGACCTCGCTCTCGTATGCCAATCTGCGGGAATGGATATGGGTCGGCTACGCCGGCGTTTATCGGAGTTACGGTCCCGCAAACTCAGTGGCGATTGCCCGACCACTGCATAAGCGCGATTTTCATCTACCAGCCGTCCCCGCGAGCCGCGCCCGGCCGGCAACAAGGCAACACCCGACAAGCCAACACCCGACAAGCCAACGGTTGATCCGCTTGCCTGAATCTTTGACCGGTGCTCCGAGTAGACCATTCACCTGTAGCCACTTAGCGGCAATTCTTAGTGCGTCATCGCGTAAATAATGTAGTTGATCCCCAGCCGGTAGGCCAATGAAGAGAATTTCTCCGGGTACCGGGGATCATCCGCATGTTCCCAGGCGTCACCGATGTGCATGTTGTGGCAGATCGCGACCATGATCCGGCCTTTATCATCCCGTATCGCCCGCCACTTGGGATCAATCCCGTCACGCTCGAATGTCCTGCCCGTCATAATATATTGGTAGCCCGGCACCTGAATGCGCTCGTCCAGATCGTATAAAACGTGGAAAATTTCGTCCTTGTTCTCAAGTTCCTCAATGGGCCGGTCGGGAAAAATCTTGCGCATCCCAATCAAGAAGCTCTCCCAGTCCGCCACCCCGTGAAAGCTATCAACCATTAGGAAGCCGCCACGAAGCAGGTATTCCCGCATGCGCGCTGCCTGCTGCGGCGTAAAATCCCATGTGCCCACATTTACGGCGTAAAGCCAGGGCCAATTGAAAAGGTCGTCGCTGTCAGGTTCGAGCACTTGCTGGGTGGGGCGCGCATCAAGCCGGGTCAGGCGGCGCAATCCCTCCACAAACTGCCGGTCGGCTTTCGGATAATCTTCCGACCAGCCGCCGCCGCGAAATCCGCCGAACCCACCAAAGCCGCCAAACTCGCCATAAGCGCCGCCCCTGGTCGAGTATCGCAGGCGCGCAAACGTCCATTCGGCCTTTTCATCGCTGTCGCCGGGGCCTTCTTCGGAGCGGTATCTTCCGAACCCCCTCTGCAGCGCCAGCAGGGTGCCACTCATGCCCACGAAAAGAATGATCAGCAAAATGCGTGCACGAAGTGTCATGTGCCCACCAGCGTCGAGGGTATCAAAATACGTTGTGAGCCTCCAGTATCAAAGCGCCTGCCCCAAGGGCGGGTGCGAGCAGTGCTGAAACTCACTGTGGGACTTCCTGCTGAGATCGCTGCTGCGACCGACTGACCGCTGCGACTCACTGGCTGTTGCGACTCACTGGCCATTGCGAGTACCGCTCGCGCGCGCAGAGATCAGCATAAAACCCGCCAAAACTCGCCGCCGTTGCCGCTGCACGGCCGCCCAATGTTTCGGCCGCAAGATGTCGAAAGTGCACCCGTTGGAGGCTCGGTCACGCGCTCGCGGGTCACCGTGGATTTCCCGGACCGCGCTCCAGTAGGATGGAGCCATGCGCGAGCACGAACACGCACGACCACAATCGGCGGCAACTACTGACGCATTCGCCGTGCTGGCACTCCTATTGCTCGCCGTAGTGCCCTACCTGAATTCGCTGGCTGGCAGTTTCGTGTATGACGACCGCCTACAGATTGTCGGCAATCCTTACGTGCATAGCTTTCGTTACCTCGGGAAAATATTCGGCAGCACCGTCTGGACGTTTGAAGGCGCGCAAGGCGTCACGAATTATTACCGGCCTTTGATGACCTTCGCGTACCTGATCTGCTTCAAGCTCTTTGGCCCTATTCCCTTCGGGTTTCACCTTCTCAACATTGTTCTGCACGCTGCCGTGGTCATCCTGGTTTTCGCCGTGACGGAGCGGCTGTTCGGCAACCGGTTGATGTCGCTGGTCGCCGCCGGATTGTTTGCTCTCCATCCGGTCCACACCGAATCGGTCGCCTGGATCGCGGCCCTGCCTGATCTGGAGCTAGGCGTTTTTTTTCTGCTCGCTTTTTTGTTGTATCTGCGGCTGGCGCCGTCCGGCCCCAATTTGCGCGATCCGCAAAATTCGCTAAGCCACGCTGCGCAAGTACAGCTGCCGCATGCCGCGCCGCAACAAGAGCTGCAGGCACAGCCGCGTGCCGCGCCACATGCGGAGCCGCACGCAGAGATTCGTTTGGAACCGCATCGTGCGTGGGGCGCGCAGGCGGCGATGCTCGCCGCGTACATCCTCGCGCTCCTGTCGAAGGAGCAGGCGCTCGTGCTGCCCGCGATCGTAGTGATCTATGAACATCTATATCGCGCCGATCGTGCCGTGACCTCGCTGCGCACCAAGCTCGCACGCTATGCGGGATTGTGGATGATCGCCGCAGCTTACGTCGCTTTCCGGGTTTTCGTCCTCGGCGGCTTCGCACCCTCCGTCGCGCGTCCCACGCTCTCGTGGTCCAGGGTTCTGCTTACTGCGATTTCATTAATTGGCTCCTACCTCTGGAAGCTGATCTGGCCCGTGCACCTGTCCGCGTTCTACGTATTTCACGAGAGCACTCGCATCAGCGATACGGGTGTGCTTCTCGGACTGCTGGCGCTGCTCGCTTGCCTGAATGTGTTCGTCTGGCTGTGGAGCCGCGCGCATCCGACTTCGTTCGCATTTTTGTGGATGGGCGTCACGCTGGGGCCCGTTTTAAATGCGCGCTGGATGCCCGCGGGTGTTTTCGCGGAGCGCTATTTGTATTTGCCGTCAGTCGGTTTTTGCTGGCTGCTTGGCTGGGCTGCAGTCGCCGCATGGCGCGCGTCGCCGACTGAATTCCCTTCTCCACCAATCTCTAATTCGGCGTCTCGTGTTCCCGGGTCTCGTGTTCCCGCATCGACTGATCGCGTGCACCCGGATGCCGCGTCCCCCGTTGCGGCACCTCCGGTTGCGGAGCCTCCGGTTGCGGCACCTGGTGCCGCAGGCTCGCGCGCTGCCGGGTCGCACGCCGCGGGGTCGCGTGCTGCGCAATCCCTTTCCCGATCACCGGGGCCTGCGGGAACTCCGTCATCGGCTCCCGGCATGAAGATACCGCCTCCGTCACGTACGCGGCCGCGAATTCCCTTTTTGCGGCGCGCCGTTCCCGCCGTTATCGCGCTGATCGCTTTGCTCTACGGCGTCCGCACCATCCGGCGCAATCGCGACTGGCGAACCGAAGAAGTCCTGTTTCGCAAAACGCTGGACGAGCAGCCCGACGCGCAACTCATCCGCACAAATCTCGGCGTGATTTACTGGGAGCGGCACGATGAAGCTGGCGCCGAGCGCGAGTGGCTGGCGGCGCTAGGTCCCGGCCATGCCTACGCTTCCACACTCAACAATCTGGGCTTGCTGCGCAGCCACCAGAAACGCTATCCCGAAGCGATCAGCTTTTTTCAGCAAGCCATAGCGCTGCGGCCGAACTTCATGGACCCGCACAAGAACCTGGCGCTCGCTTATGCCGAGATGCAGCGATCGGCCGACGCGGATCGCGAGTTCCGCAAAGCCGTGATGCTGGCGCCGCTTAGCAGCGACGCGCGCAACGCGTACGGCCATTTCCTGCTCGACCAGAAACGTACCGACGAAGCACAGGAGCAATTCCGTCTTTCCGCCGCAGCCGATCCGAATGCCGATGCCGATGAAAACCTGGGCGACATTTTCGCGGCCAAAGGCGATTCGTCACACGCGCGTGCTGCGTTCTCCGCCGCGCTCGCGCTCGATCCGTACGACAATCATGCGCGGTTCGCACTAGCGGCCTTGGACGAGCAGGAAAAACGGTATGCGGAGGCGATACGCGAATATCGCGCCGGGCTGCAAACCGATCCAGCGAATCGGATGGCACTCGCGGCGATACAACGTTTGGCGGCAAAGGCCGCGCGCTGACGTGAAACTGGAACTTGCACGAGGCACGCCGGCGGAGATGCGCGGTGCAGGCGAGTAAACGGCCCATGGTGACGATGTCGCGGACGCGGGATACAGTGACACGAAGCTCGCGATTGGCTGCGGGCCCTCGGGTAAAATCCCCTCGCGCGTTTGCACCGTTGCAGTCCCACAACGAAGTTGCACGAAGGGCTATCACGGATAGCCGTGATGACATGTCACGATGAACTCGCAATCGCAGTACGGCGAATGGCATACGCGTGACTAATGTTGATCGAGTGGTGGCGGAACAACGCTTGCTTGCGAGTCTTTGCCAGGACGCGCTCGGTCGCCCGGCACGGGTGGACGTTTTGCGCAGGCTCGCGGGATATACGTTTGCCGATCCTGAGCACGAGGTGATCTTTCACGCACTGGCGAAAATGCCGCTGGCCGATCCCGAGCGCACCGGTGCGGACACGCGCGCGGAGTTGAGCGTGCGCATCACACGGCTGGGCTTCCCCGATTGCGATCTTGCGCCGTTTTTCAGCATAGCCCCGCCTGGTCCCTCCGAAATTGCCGCACTACTCGCGTCCCTAGAGATTTAGCGCGCCATATTTTTTCAGCAAATGCCTGGAGAACGGCATTCCCGTATTGCGGCGACTTTTGTCAGCATTCGCGTCAGGGTTGGCGCGATCATCCGCGCGATCATCCGCGCGATCACCCGCAGTATCGTCGTGCGAATTTTCCCAACGGCCGGGGATTACCTGGCCGCAGTTTGGGCACGCGCCGTGGTGCAGACGATTCTCGATGACATTGTGCCAGGAGCGTTGGACCAGCAGCGCGCCACACTGCGGACAATTCGTGTTCGCGGCGTCGGAAAAAATGTTGCCTTCGTAGACGTAGTGCAGTCCGGCTTCGCGAGCGATGGCGCGGGCGCGATGCAGGGTTTCGGGCGGCGTGGCGGCCTTGTCGCGGAGCTTGAAATCGGGATGGAACGCAGTGAAATGAAGCGGAACGTCCGGGCCGAGATTTTCGAGGACCCAGTCGGCGAGCTTGCGTGTTTCGGCGGGATCGTCGTTGAGCGTGGGGATCATCAGGTTGGTAAGCTCGAACCAGACATTCGTTTCGCGTTTGAGCCAGACGAGCATTTCAAGTACGGGCGCGAGGTGCGTGAGCGTGATTTTGCCGTAAAAACCTTCGGTGAAAGCCTTCAGGTCGATATTGGCGGCATCCACGTGATCGTAAATATCGTGAAACGCCTCGCGCGTGATGTAGCCATTCGAGACCATTACCGTTTTCACGCCGTGCCGCCGGGCCTCGCGGCAAATATCCACGACGTATTCGCCCCAGATGGTCGGCTCGTTGTAGGTGAAGGCGATGGACGAGCAACCGTATTTGAGCGCCATCAGCGGCACGTCTTCGGGCGGCATGGTGGTGGAGTGCACCTGATCGTGCTTGGATTTCGAGATGTCCCAGTTCTGGCAGAAGAAACAGCCCATGTTGCAGCCCGCGGTGCCGAGCGAGAAAACCGTGCTGCCCGGAAGGAAATGGTTGAGTGGCTTTTTCTCGATGGGATCGATCTGCAAGGCCGCGGGCGATCCATAGCCCAAGCTGTAGAGACGGCCTCCGCGGTTGACGCGAATGAAGCAGAAGCCGCTCTGGCCTTCGCCGATATGGCAGTGGCGGGGACAAAGATAGCAGTGCACGCGGCCGTTGGGCTCGGGTTCCCACCAGCGTCCTTCGTGCAGGGTCTCGGTTTTCTCGAATATCTTTAGTTCTTCCATTTTGAAATCATCCTCAGCGCCGTAAAGTGGCGATCCCCCCACCCCGCATATTTTTGCAAGTGTTCAAAATAGGGCTGTTATTCAGGCGCGCTTTGTATGTGCGCAGTACACGCGGGTTAAAGTCGCTTGCTTTAATATTCTTACGAGCTGCACGATTTGGGTGCAGAATCGGGTTCGTAGGCAGGGGTTTATATTTTGGAGCGGGGCTGTGGTGCATGTGACTGATTGCTTTCGCCTTCTGGTTCTATTTTAACAGGGGCGTCAAACCGATAAGAGCGGTTTTTCGGCTAGTTAGTGCAACAGGCCCGATTACAAGTCGTGCAAGCCATCAATCGCGTTCTGAATATCTTCCCTGAGATTCTGAAGCACGCGAATGGCTGCCGCAATCTGCAGGTCCCGAGAAGATTGATCGTCGAATGTGTCACGTAGTTCGCTTGCAATCAGTTTGGCAAGCAGATCGCCAGAACCGCTTCTAGAGTCCCCACTCACCGGATCAAAATAGGTCGATAAGTAGGAATCGTCATAATATTTATTGGCGGCATTCAAAAGGTCGGCCAATGTGAGCTTCGTATGTTCTGTGGCAATCACGATGTCTCTCTCCACTATTCGAATCGTCAACTGAATTAACACATACTCAAAACAGACCGGAGTTCACCGCTCAGCGGCGATGCCACGCGTTCCGCAAGACTTGCCATCGGCATGGCCGTCAACCAAAGATGCAACAGTCGTGAACCGACGGAGATCTCCGCCTTGTGGAGAACTCGTCCTCTCTGGTTCAAAGAAAGCCAGTTCTCTGATGAGCACGGATAGACCAGGCAAGCGATTACTCGCTCGGTGCGAGCGAGGTTGGCATAAGCCAGCACTTGCAATAAGTCTTCGCGATGCTCGCTGCGAACTTTCTCGGCGATTTCGGACCACTGGTAGCGCTGCAACTCCTCCCAATGGCGCTTGTACTTAGCGTCAATTATTAACGTGGTGGAATCCCATTCGAGCCAAATGTCAGGTATGAGCGATTTTTGGGAGCCGAGGTAAGGCGGGTCCCAGGAAATGGGATGCGTGGTTTCACGTTTTCGGCCCACCTGGACCTGGCCTCCGGTTTGAAGCGCGACAATTCTGAACACGGTTTCAACCCACGCTTCGAAGAATTGGTTCATTGGCATCGTCCAAGGAATTCCTGCAAGATCACTCAAACCGGCCAAACCACGCTCTTCAATCGTCCATTCAATTGCCTGTAATCCCTCGGTGAATTGCGAGCGGTGCATAACCTGTTGCATCCAAGTGCCCATTACAGATACAGGAGGAACATAAGCGGGAACGGACTGGAGCGTGCGCAGTAATCCCTGTGCAAATTCAATGAGCTTAAGGATAAATATCCCATGCTCTCTCTGGGTCTCAAGTGCATGCACCTGTCGCTCCAACGTATACCTGATGGCACCCTTCAATAATCGGTCATCGCGCAAATCAGCAAAACTGCAAGGAATTGACAACAAATTACCTCTAGATACGCTTTGAACTGCATACCGCGTCCACTCGACTTGCCCTTTCGGCGCACTACGTATTTCGGTTGTGATCTCAAACTTACGGTCTAGGGACTTCAGCATTGACTGGAGCCGCATGAGAATCATGGAAGAGAGAACCCATACGGGAACTCGACGTTCGGAACGGCGCAAAAGCGGTAGCGGGAGGGGCGACGGGGTTATACGCCAGCCCATCTGACTGAGCATGGCACCAATGCCGGGCCAAGGGAATCTTGGTTGCACCACAAGGCCATAGTCCAGTCGGCCCGTTGTAGGTGAAAACAGAGGAATAGCACCTATAGCGCTTTCAGATTGAACCGTTAATACGACGTCATTGCCATCGTATTCTTGTTGCGTCTGAACGCAGAGTTTCGACATCAATTCGCGATTCTGAGTAATGAACTGTTTAGCCATGCGCGCGGCCTGTGCTTGCGGATCGCGCTGGTTCCGCAGGAGTCGAAAGAACTCGACTGCGGAACGGTGGACAACGGAGTGGTCTTGCAGCTCGAGGCACACAGATTCCAATCGCGTCGGGCCATTGACCGCCTGGAGGCGTGACGCGGCGTGCCGCGAAGCTCTACGGCTCAAAGGCTGCGGAGCCATTGTAGATAACTTCGAATCGGTTCTGAAAATCCCGAGATGTAACCTTGGGCAAGGTATTCTTCAAGAAGAGGAGCTAAGTTCACTTGAAGATTTCCCGCCGCTTTTTTGTCATCTGACTCCAAAAAGTACGAATGACCGGGCACCAGAGAAAAGGCATCGTCGGTCGCGTGCTCGATAAAAATTGACAAGAGATCTCTAAAGCCCTTTTGCATCAGGGGACATCCATGACTTGCAACCACCTTTATGTTTGGCCAAAGCGGCACAAAGGCAAAGCGTCGTCGAATCGCGATATCAAGTGTTCCAATACTGCGGTCGGCAGTATTCATCGTCCCTAAAATGTGCAAATTTTTCGGGAGGAAAAAAGTCCGATGGAATGGCTCCCCAAAATCATAAGCCAAGTCCACCTGGCGGTCGCGAGCCGCACCATTCTCTAAAAGAAAAATTGCTTCGCCAAGAATCTTCGCAAGGTCAGCGCGATTAATTTCATCGATATGCAAAAGATACTTGCGGGAGGGGTCCCGCAGCGCCGCTGCAGATGCTTCTATTAAGAATCCAGGTACCGGACTAAAACGCAAACCGAGTTGTTCGCTCGAGTGTATCGGCCCAAGTCCGCCAACAAAATTCTCGTATGTCGTTCCGGAGTGAAACTGGATGCTGCGGCCGAACCCTCCATAATCTTCATAGAGTAAGTCAGTGGCCATCATGGTCTTGCCGGTTCCCGGTGGGCCTTGCAGAATGACGTATTTTCTGCTGGCAAGGAGATCGCCAACTTGAGCGCGCTCGATGCTAGGCATTAAATATTCAAACCACATGGAGCGGATAGAATCGTAGCTCGCCTGGTAGTTGGCAAGCGGCAGGTAGCCCCGTTCTTCGCTTAAAAGATCAAGGAAGGCGTTTATAGCGATTTCAGTCACAGCGCGATCATCGGAGGGACAAAATAAAGCGTACACCTCTTTTCCATATCGATCTAAAGCGCTCTTATAAGGAATCCACTCTTTCTTTATTTCGTCAGGGATCTGAATGTCAGTTCGAGTCGGGTCCTGCTTTGCCCAAGATATTCGCTGACCACGGCCATACTGTTTATTTAGCCATGCTGAAATGGCCTGCACTTTCCGGGCATGCCCGGGGCGGCCCAAAATCGCTTCGTCTGGAGAGAGTCCCTGCGTGCCAACTACCATGCCAAACATGCAGGGGTGATCAGGAACTGGGAACATTGTGAATGACAGTCCGCTGAAAGGTCCTGAATTTGGATTTGAAGGGTGAATGTAGGAAGCAAATGGAACCCCGGAGTCATTGTTCATCTCCGGCGCTCTTAATGATAATTCGTTGATAGCCGACTTCGGATAACGTCCATTCGGAACCCCAAACAACGAAGTGAACGCCTCTTTGTTTCTATTTGTCCAACCGTCGAGGTTGCCGGAATGAACCAGATCTACGAGTAACGAGGTAGCCATTTTCTCCGCCGATCTAGCGCGCCACTAAAGGCTCGCGGTGCGGGCAGTCTAATCGAGCAGCGATATTGTTGTCATCAGTTACAATGAAAAACGGTTGCGGCTTGTGTGCTAAACGGAGGCCTGCATATGACTTTATCTGCGCGGAATCGGTTGAAAGGGAAAGTGACGGAGATTGAGATGGGAGATGTGATTGCGCATGTGGTGGTGCGAGTGGGCGAGAATGTGATTGAGAGCGTCATCACGAAGCGCAGCGCGGAAGAGATGAAGCTTAAGGTCGGCGACACGGTTTCGGCGGTTATTAAATCGACTGAGGTGATGCTCGAAAAGGATTAAAAAGGCGCGCCAGTTTACAGGTGCTTGCGGACGTTATCCCAGATGGCTGCACTTATCGGGGTCGCCGAGATTTTTGGCGGAGTGATTCCCTTCTAATTTTGAAAAGCTGTCGTTGCGCGCACTCCTGTAGGCAGGGCTGAGCCGGTGCGCGGCGTCGCGCGACGATCCAGTGTCGCGATGATCCAGTCTCCCGATGATTCAGTCTCTGGATGATCTAGGCTCGGGACAATCCAGTCTCGGGTGATCCAGTCCGCGATAATCCAGTCTCGGGATAATCCCGTGTCGGGATGATGCCGTCTCGCGATAGTCCAGTCTCGCGATGACCCACTGTTGCGATAATCGGGCAGAGGCGCGGTTCTCGTTGTATTCTTTACGGGATTTATTTTTATGTGGGACGGCAATTATTTTTGATGGGGGCGATGCTTCGATGACGGGGACTAGTCAGCATGGGACGGCAGAAGTGGCGGGAGCGCGGGAGAAATTGCAGAAGGCGTATGAGGCGTTCAAGGCTAAAGGGGCGAAGCTTGATTTGACGCGTGGCAAGCCTTCCGCCGCGCAGCTCGCTTTGAGCGCGGAGTTGCTGTCGCTGCCGGGTGCGGCGGACTACATGGCGGAAGGCGGCGTGGATTGCCGCAATTATGGGGGGCTGCAAGGGCTTGCCGAGACGCGCAAATTATTCTCCGGGATACTGGGAGCGCCGCCGGAACAGATCGTGGTTTCGAATAACTCGAGCCTGGCATTGATGCACGACACCATTGCTTACGCGCTGCTGAAAGGCACGTGCGACAGCTCCAAGCCCTGGGCGCAGCAAGGCGAAATTTCGTTTTTGTGTCCGGTGCCCGGTTACGACCGGCACTTCACGATCTGCAAAGACTTCGGCATACGCATGATTCCGGTGGGATTTACAGCGGACGGGCCGGACGTGGCCGAAGTGGAGCGGCTGGTGGCGCAGGATGCGTCGATCAAGGGCATGTGGTGCATTCCGAAATACAGCAATCCCACGGGCACCGTTTATTCGGATGCGGTGGTGGAGCGGCTGGCGGCGATGAAGACGGCGGCGCCGGACTTCCGGCTGTACTGGGACAACGCGTACTGCGTGCATCACCTGACCAGCGAACGAATCGAGATCGCCAACATCCTGGAAATGTGCGCGCGGCATGGCCAGCCGAACCGGGCATTTGTGTTCGCTTCCACGTCCAAGATCACGCTGCCCGGCGCGGGGCTGGCGATGTTTGCGGCGTCCAAAGACAATGTGAAGTGGCTGCTCGCAAGGCTTACGGCGCGGACGATTGGTCCGGACAAGATCAACCAATTGCGTCACGTGCGATTTTTGAAAAGTGAGGCGGGCATCCTGCAACTGATGGATAAGCACCGGGCGCTGATTGCGCCCAAGTTTCAGAAGGTGCTCGATATTTTTGACGAAAAGCTGACGGGCGTGCGGGATGTCACGTGGACCCGGCCGAAAGGCGGGTACTTCATCAGCCTGGATGTTCCCGCAGGGTGCGCGCAACGGGTGATCGCACTGGCGAAACAGGCGGGCGTCGAGTTGACGCCCGCGGGGGCGGCGTATCCGCTGGGGAATGATCCCGCGGACCGGACGATTCGGATTGCTCCTACATTTCCCGAATTGGCGGACGTGGCGCTGGCGGCCGAGGGCGTGGCGGCGTGCGTTTTGCTTGCTGCTGAGGAAAAGCTGCGCGGGCAATAGGGCGCACGAGTGAGGTGTGCACTCGTTGGGGCGTGCACGCGTGTGGTGGTAACGGCGGAGCAACTGGTGCCGACCGGAGCGCGCCCTAGCACAATATCGCTCTTGATCGGTCTTGATCGCTCTCGGTCGCTCGCGCCTCGATCGTTGATGGGGCGGTTTGACTCGCTGCTGAGTGTGCGCGATGGAACTTTTTCGCGCTTCTCGGCTTCGAGCTTCCCTTTCAGGCTGCGCCGGACTGGCGCGGCTGTTTGTTCTTCGCAAAATTGGACGGGCTTGGCGGCGGAATGGCCGCAAATGCAGGACCGTGCGGGTAGTCGGCCAATGGATTTAGGTTGCGCGGCGAAGCCTTCGTAAGACGCGAAAATAATTCCGAAAAAATGTGCATGCGGCTTGTGAATTTGGCCGATCCTCGCTCGGCGTGTGAGTAGAGAGTAAGATCGGCGCGTGACGAGGCCGGTCGCCTCGTTGCTGCAACTCGAGCATGCAACCTCGATCATGGAATTCGAGTATGCAACTCAAGCATGCAAACTCAAGACAAAGGAGAGACAACATGCGATTCATGATGCTGATGATTCCGAAAGGCTACGACAAGGCTGCACCGGGCACGATGCCGGATGCCAAGGCCGTTTCCGCGATGATGAAGTACAACGAATCGCTGCAGAAAGCGGGCGCGCTGCTGGCGCTCGATGGGCTACAGCCGCCATCGATGGGTGCGCGTGTCTCGTTTACCGGCGGGAAGCCGAAGGTGACGGAGGGACCGTTCAGCGAGTCCAAGGAAGTGATCGGCGGATACTGGATGATTCAGACGAAATCGAAGGAAGAAGCCATCGAGTGGGCGACGCGCTGCCCTGCTTCAGAGAACGACGTGATCGAGGTGCGGCAAGTGCACGAGCTTGCCGATTTCCCTCCTGACGTACAGAAGGCGGCGGCAGATTTTGCGGACGTGCAGGCGCAAGTGGGGCAACGCAAGGAATGAGGCGCGGCAGGGTTTGATCGTAGCCTGCGACTGCTGACACGCACGGCGCGTGTTGCGCGCTGTGCGACGGATCTGGTTCACAAGCTGGGGCGGATGGAGAAGGCTCGGGCGGAATTCGAGCGTGCGGCAGCGCCCACGCGTGATGCGTGTGAGCGAGAACTGCTGGATGCGCCGGCTGCAGCGTGCGCGGGAACGACCTAGGGCACGCGCGGACTATGCCAGTCCTACCGCGGCCCACGCGCACGCAGGGATCGTGATGTTGATGTCGGTTACGAGCCTCGGCTTATTGGGGGTAGAAGGCGGGTGCAAGACAACGGGGAGCCCGAAGGCTCCCCGTTGTCGATATTTCGCTTACCGGCAAAATCTGTGCCGGTTAGCACCGCAGCAGCGGTGCTGTTAATGCGGAAACTGCTCTAACTCGGGTGGAGTCATTCTCCCTCCAGTGCTCCAGAGCTAATCTCTTTGTAACGGTGCGTGGGTGGCAGTGCAATCGGGAAATTCCCGTATGCGTTCGGAGAAGGTCGGCGACAGGTGCACGCGCGAGTTGAAAAAATATTTTAAAGATTGACACGGGACGCGGTGTGCGCGATTTGCGTAGTGTGTTCCGCGCACAGGATGAGGGGCCGTATTCGTGCGTGGCGCAACACGAAGGTTTGGGGCGGAGATTCGCGTCGCATCTTGCTTTGCATCCGGCTTTGCATCTGGCTTGCGTCGGGCATTTCGGCGGAACTTCGCTGCTTCGTTCGTCCAAGCTCGAAACAGCACCGGACCCGAGTGACGAAGAGTAGTGCAGGACTAACACCGCGTGTATGGCCTAACAGCGCGTGTATGCACGAGTTTGGGGCATAATCACAAATGGTGTGGATGCGCGTAAATGGGAATGGATACGCGAAATGCGGATTTTTGCGCGCAGTTTGATAATATCTGGCGCTGATCGCGTGGCAACGGAAAGGGGAACAAATGCGGAAACGAGATGTGATACTTCTGCCCGCTCTGATGGCGCTGGCGTTCTCGAGCGTCGTGTTGGCGCAGGGAAACAACCAAACGGCGGATAAGGCGGCGGGCGGAGCTTCGAACAGAGATTTGACAGGGGTGTGGAACGCACTGCCGGGGGGTTATGACTTTTCTTCTTTTTCCAAAGGCGATCCGCCGATGACGGCTTGGGGGAAAGAGCAATTTCAGGCCGCGAAACCGTCGCAGGGGCCGCACGGGGTCACGCTGAAGGAAACCAACGACAGAGTCTATCAGTGCTTCCCGCCAGGCATGCCGTACATCTACTTGCAGGTATTTCCGTTGCAGATCGTGCAAACGCCGAAGGAAGTGATCGTGCTTTTTGAATACGACCATAGCGTACAACATATTTATGTCGATGGGCGCAAACATCCGGACGATTTGACACCGACGTACATGGGGCACTCGATCGGCCGCTGGGAGGGTGACACACTGGTGGTGGATACGGTGGGGCTTAACGGGAAGATTTGGCTGGACAGGTTAGGCCATCCGGAAAGCGATCAGATGCACATCACACAACGATTCCGGCGGGTGGACGATAAGAATTTGCAGGTGGATTTCACGTTTGATGATCCGAAGGCGTATCCCAAGCCGTGGAATGCGCAGATGCGCTTCCGGTTACATCCCACGTGGGACATCATGGAAGACGTCTGCATGGATAACACGCTGTTTGAGAATTTCGAGCACTAGCTTGTGGGAAGGCTTGTTTTGTTTGCGGAACTAAATGGGGCCGCGTATTGACGCGATTTCGTGGGTGTTTATCTGCCAAGTAACGCTCTTCTGTCCGCCATAGTGCCAGGCTGCGAATGTCGCAGTGAGTAGCGATGGCTTAAGCGCGGCTGAGGTTTGGTTCGGGTACAAACGGGATTATCGTTCGGGGATTTACGAATACAACCAGACGGAAGACAAAACATAGATTGCAAGTACCACATGGCACAGAACGCAGTATCTCCAGGAGCGGTGGTGGAATCGTGAGTACGTCCCGCCATCGCGCCTGGAGACCTGGAAGCATGCAATCAGTTAACTTCGGCAACTCCTAGGAAACGACAACCAAGTGTTACCGCCGGCCGCCGCCTCCTCCTCGGGCAGCACCGCCTCCGCGGAAACCACCGCCTCCGCGGAAACCACCGCCCCCTCGGAACCCGCCGCCACGGAAGCCACGCTCTGGCACTACTCCGTGTCCATACGGGCCGTGGAATTCACCGAAGCGATGTGGCCCGTAAAAGCCGCCTCCGTAAAAGTAAGGCGAGCCGTACAGGGCAAATGGCGAATAGAATCCCCACCCAAACGGGCTATAGAAGATTCCATCACCGGGTATGAACGTGTACGCACCGAATCCCGCATCCCAATACCAGCCGGGTCCTACCCATCCAGGACCGCCGCTGATGTAAGCACGCGCGGCGTCGGTATTCGCTTCCGACAGATAGCCGGAACGTAATCCGGACCAGCGGTAGAAGTCATCTTCATATTGCCTGGAGTCGAACGATTTCGCTGAAAGCTTGCCGGTCGAATTGAGCGTGACCTGGTGTCCGGAGGTAAGGGTCAGCTTGCGATCGGTAAAGACTTGCGCTTTGCCCTGAAAAACACGGACCTCGTTGTGATCCGCGTCAAAGTCATACAAGCCTTTGTTCAGCAGCTTCGTACTTACTCCATTTTCATCGATGCGAATGTTGTTTTGCTTGTGGATGTCGGATACTTCAACCATCGCACGGCCGCGATCGATCTCAACTTGCGTATTGGCCAAGTCGGCCGAAATCATTTTAACGGCGCTGTTGTCGGCGACCCGCAGAACTACCCCGGGCGTCAACAGAATCTCCGCCTTACCAGTTTGCGTGGTAAGTGTCTGGCCGTTGGCCAATTCGGCGGAGCCGATTGCGTTGGCGCTGAGCTGCTGGTCACCGATTTGGGCCTGGCCTTCCACGTAATTCAAAGTGCCGGGACGCGCGATGTGCTGGGTTTGGTTCTGATTCTGGCTCCAAGCCGGAGCACAGAGAACCGTTGCCAGAAAAAAACTGCCGATAGATGCCCATCTGAAAATTCTCATGATCATTGTCCTTTGGTCATTCATGAATGGCCGTTTGTGCATGCTCGTCCCACCCTGGGATTCACGTCCATGCATCGTCCATTCATCGTCTCTATAGGGTTAGATGCTCCTTTTTTGCATACGTCGCTGAGCACTGGAAGCGGCCAAAGTGCCCGCATGCGGTGCAAACTAAGGACTTGGGAGAGCGCCTTCGGCGCGTTGTATTACGGACGGCGATTTGGCATGATACGACCCAGTTTGGAAACGCCAGGCGGCGGTTCTGGCCAGGCAGTTCCGGGCAATGAAGCGCTGCCACGCTGCAACTCGCAGTCCGCCGCTCGAGGCAGGATCGCCGGAGGTAAATCATGTTTCGTCTCCACGAGGTTCGTTCCCGCCGTTCATTTCTGGGCCGTATGGGCCTGCTGGGCGCGGCGGTTCCGGCGGTTCCGGCGCTTTCGAGCTTTGCTTCTATTGCGCTCGAGGGTGCTGTAGCCCCAGGAGACCGTCACGGGAAAGATGGGGCAGGCGCGGAGCGCGGGAAAGTCTGGAGCCAGGAATATTGGGCGAACCGAGGCGACATCAAACTTTATATGTTCAGAAAGCGGCGGAACGCGCCGAAACCGGGAGAGGCTGCGCTGCCCGCGTTGTTTCTGGTGCACGGCTCGTCGATCTCTTCGCGGCCCTCGTTTGATTTGAGCGTTCCGGGTCGCGGCGAATATTCGTTGATGAATCAGTTTGCCGAATATGGCTTCGATGTATGGACGATGGATTTCGAGGGCTATGGCCGGTCGTCCAAGTCCGCCGGAAATTCCAACATTGCTGACGGGGTGGCAGATTTAAAAGCGGCGGTGGAAGTGGTCAAGCGTGAAACGGGCCAGGAACGGTGCCATTTCTTCGGAGAGTCATCGGGAGGCCTGCGTGCGGGGGCGTTCGCGATGGAGATGCCGGATCGGGTGAACCGGCTGGTGCTGGCGGCCTTCACGTATACCGGCCAGGGATCGCCGACACTGGCGGACCGGGGAAAACAGGTGGAGTTCTATCGCACGCACAATACACGGCCGCGGGACCGGCAAATGATTCTCAGCATTTTCACACGAGATAAGCCGGGGACCTCCGAACCGGGGGTGGGCGATGTTCTGGCGGACGCGGAGTTGCCGTTCGGCGACTCGGTGCCGACCGGAACGTATCTGGACATGACGGCCAACTTGCCGGTTGTGGATCCGCTGAAGGTGCATGCTCCCGCTCTGATCGTACGCGGCGAATACGATGGCATCGCCACTGAGGAAGACTTGGTGAGCTTTTTCCAGAAGCTCCCCAACCGCGACCGGCAGTTGGTGGTGCTGCCGGGGATGGCGCACTCGGTAACGATGGGCATAAACCGGCACCAGTTCTGGTATGTGATGCGCGCGTTCCTCGAGATGCCGCCGCGGCGGGATACCACTAAGATCAGCTGATCGTTTATGTGAATGCGAATGTGCAAGCGGATGTGCATGCTAACGTGAATGCCGATATGAAAGCGGATGTGCATGCGGATGTGCGTGACAACGTGAATGCTGGCGTGAATGCCGCTGGCGGGTGAAAGTTGACGCGGGAAATCGCACCGGCGAGCGAATGAGATTAAGGGTGACGGTTCATTTTTTTGGAGGTGTAAGGTGAAAGCGATACGAACAAGTGTTTTGCAGGCGTTGGTAAGCGTTCTTGCCGGACTTCTGCTGGTCGCGGTTCCCGCATTTGCGCACCATGGTGGCGCGGCGTACAACCCAGGCGGAAAGATCACTTTGAAAGGGACGATTACGAATTTCGAGTGGACCAATCCGCATTCGCAGGTGCATTTGGATGTGACCGACGAAAATGGGAACGTCGTGCACTGGAATCTCGAAAACCAGCCGCCCAGCATCCTGATGCACGCGGGCTGGACGAGGAATTCGCTGAAACCGGGGGACCAGGTGACCATCGTTGTGAGCCCGGCCAAAAATGGTTCGCCCGTAGGGCTGCTGTCAAAGGTGGTGTTTCCGGATGGCCGCGAACTGACGCCGACTGAAAAATAACCGTTGTGGACGGCGAAGGACGTTGCTGGGGAGGAGTTGGACATGCGAAATCGTTTCAGGCGCACGGTTACTGATTCAGCGGTGTTACCCGGCGCGGCACGGGTAGGACTGACGCTCGCAGCGCTGTTGGTTTTCTCGTCGCTGATGTTGGCCCAGACCGAGTCGCGGCCGAATGCGGCAAACAGTTCGGCTAACACCGCGGCCGGCAGTTCCACGCCGGACCTTTCGGGAGTGTGGCTGCGCGCTGGGGGCGGTAACGTGTTTGACCTGCCGCTCGATTCGGCTCCTCTGCAACCTGGGGCACGGGCGAAATTCAACACGGAAAAAAACGCGCACGGCCCCAATGTGGTTCTGGATTTTGCATCGAACACCGACCCATTCATCAAGTATTGCGATCCGCTGGGCGTTCCGCGCGTGCTGCTGGCGAACCATCCCTTCAAGATCGTGCAGGCGGCGGGTGAGGTGATTATTCTTTACGAGCGCAGCCACGACTTTCGGGAGGTCTATATGGATGGGCGCACGCATCCGCAAGACCTTGATCCATCGTGGTGGGGAAACTCGATTGGCAAATGGGATGGAGATACGCTGGTCGTGGATTCAGTGGGATTCAACGATAAAACGTGGCTCGATTACCAGGGCTTGCCGCACAGCGACGCGCTGCACATCGTGGAGCGCTACCGGCGCCTGAATCACGATACTTTGCAACTGGAACTGACGATCGACGACCCCAAGGCTTATACAAAAACGTGGGGTGTGACCTACCAATACAAGCTAAAGCCGTGGGATATCGGCGAGGAAATCTGCACGATATCGAGCGAGAAGAACTTCGAGCAAGGCATCATCAAGCCTGTGAGCGCGCCGCCGAGCAAGCCGGCAAAATAAAGGGTGGGGCGGATGGCCGAGCCGTACAGCGGCTCATCACAGCCATTTGGAAGCGTTTGAGAACGACCCTGACTGTCGGATATTCAGGGCCGCGTAGGTCGAATTGAATTTATCTTGAACTGACTTGGATTGAGGAACGGCTCTCAAGCGCGAGCTTTTCTCCACAGCACCGCCCATTTGCCCTGCGCTTTCAGGATCTGCTCAATGACTTCGCGGACGCCGCCATTTCCGCCGCTGCGCTGTGTTACGAAGTGAGCGGCGCGGCGCACCTCGAATACGGCGTTGGCGACGGCGATGGCCAGTCCGACTCGCTCCATTACCGGCAAGTCGGGCAAGTCGTCGCCGACATAAGCGATTTCTTCCTCAGAAACACCCGCGCGGCGCACGATCTCCTCATAGGCCAGAATTTTTTCGGAGTAGCCTTGATACACAAACTCCATCTCGACCTCTTTGGCGCGGCGCACGACTGCCGACGATTTTCGTCCGGTAATGACTCCGGTGCGCAAGCCGGCGTCGTGGGCGAGTTTCAAGCCTGCTCCATCCTGTGAATGAAAAATCTTGGCCTCGTGCACCGAACCGTCGGGAAAAGATTGCAAAAACACGTGGCCCTCGGTGAGCACGCCATCCACATCCATTAACAGCACACGAATGTTGCGCGCCCGCGCGGCCACTGCGGCAGGCAATGTAGCCGACGGTTTAGTGGGCTGCTTGCCAGGGCGGCCATGTCCGCCGTGCCCATCTTGTGCGGCGCCCGGCTGGCGGTCGGCTCGTTTGGTTGGTGGCACGTATTGTTCCTGACTGGCTCACCGGGCTGGCACGCCCTGGACGGAGCCGGGATTTCGGTTAATTAAAACAGTTCCAGTGTCCACAGATCGTGCAAGTGCAATACTCCGAGGGGACGGCGATCGGCTTCCACGACAACGACCGAAGTGATTTTGCGCTGTTCCATTAGATGCAAGGCACCACTCGCAAATTCCGCGGGGCCAATGGTAGCGGGATTACGCGTCAGGCACTCGCCAGCCTCGAGATCGAAGGTTTCACCACCGCGCCGCTGCATCAGGCGGCGCAGATCGCCATCGGTAATAATGCCGGCAAGGCGCCGACCGCGTCGAGGACGATGGTCATCCCCAGACCTTTGCTGCTGATTTCGTAGATTACGTCGGGTATTTTCGCTTCGGCGGAAACGCGGGGCATGGCTTCGCCGGTATGCATCAGGTCGCGGACCCGGAGAAGCTTCTTCCCCAGGCGACCGCCGGGATGCAGGGCGGCGAAATCGTCGTGACTGAAGCCGCGGCGCTCGAGCAAGGCAACGGCAAGCGCATCGCCCAGGGCCATCGCTACGGTGGTGGAGGCGGTAGGAGCGAGGTTGAGAGAGCAAGCTTCCTCGCGCACGCTGGTATCCATCGCGACGTCACTTGCGGAGGCAAGCGTCGAATGCAGGCTGCCCGTCAAAGTAATGAGGGGCAGCGCCAGACGCTTAATCGGCGCGAGGAGCGCGACGATTTCTTCCGTTTCTCCTCCATAGGAGACGGCCACCACCGCGTCACCGGCCATCAGCATGCCCAGATCGCCGTGCAGCGCCTCAGCCGGATGCAGAAACAAAGACGGAGTACCGGTGGAGGAAAATGTCGCGGCGATTTTGCGGCCGATCAATCCCGACTTGCCCATCCCAGTGACGACGACGCGGGCTTTGCAGGCGAGCAGGATTTCGACGGCGCGCTCGAACGTGCCGTCAAGGCGCTCGCGTAAATCCTCGATGGCCTCGGCTTCGATGCGCAGGACGCGGCGCGCGGTTTCGAGGCTCACGGGCGGCTCCAGGAACGCGCAAGCTTCGCCAACTTCGATAGCCGAGCCAGTAATGCGGGCAGGCGGTCGAGCGGCAGCGCATTTGAGCCGTCGGATAACGCGCGCGCGGGCCGGTCGTGCACTTCCATGAAAATGCCGTCCACCCCAACGGCACATCCGGCGCGGGCCAAGGGCTCGATAAATTCCGGCTGCCCTCCGCTGGATGCGCCCTGGGCACCCGGCAACTGCACGGCGTGCGTCACGTCAAAAATCACCGGGCAGCCCGTTTTCGCCAGAATCGGGAACGAGCGCATATCCACGACCAGGTTGTTGTATCCGAACGACGCTCCACGCTCGGTGAGAACGATTTCGTGATTGCCGGTGCTCGCGACTTTTTCGACGGCATTCTGCCATTTCCCAGGGCGCAAGGAACTGGCCTTTTTTCAGATTCACAACGCGGCCCGTGCGGCCCGCAGCGATCAGGAGATCAGTTTGGCGCGAGAGGAACGCGGGGATCTGCAGCACGTCGCAAACTTCGGCGGCGGCGGCGGCCTGGGCGGGTTCGTGAATGTCGGTGAGAATGGGGACGGCGAAGCGGTCTTTGATTTTACGCAGGACAGCGAGGCCCGCTGAAATTCCCGGTCCGCGATAGGAATAGAGCGACGAGCGGTTGGCCTTGTCGTAGGAGGCCTTGAAGACGAGCGGCACGCGCGCCTGCGCGGTGATTTTTACCAGGCTCTCCGCCATGCGCAGGGCGTGGGCTTCACTTTCGATGACGCAGGGACCCGCGATGAGCACCAGCGGCTGGCCCGCGCCGATGCTGAAACGGCCGATGGGAACGGCGCGGATTTTTTGCGCGTGCGCGCGTGAATCCGAGCGCGCCGTGGCCGGGCTCCTCTGGGGCGAACTCATCGTGGAGTGTAGCGTATGCGGGACGACGCTTGATTGCAACGCTGGCTACGTTGCTGTTGCGAGGGATCCAGGGCGCATGGCGATGAGGCGTGGCGAGGGCGGAGAATGCGATCGATCATGTTGAGGAACGCGTTCAAAGCAGCGCCACTAATCGTGGCGGGCAGCTTGCGCATCCACCCGACTGTAGCCGGCTGCGTGGGAGGCGAGGCGGTCCGCCGAGCGATGCTGATACGCGGCACCAATAAATGAAGCAAATAACGGGTGAGGCGACAGAGGCTTGGATTTGAACTCGGGATGAAACTGGCAGCCAAGAAACCAGGGATGGTCGTGCACTTCGACAATTTCGACGTACGTGCGATCGGGAGTGCGGCCGGTGATGCGCAGACCAGCAGCGAGCAGTGTTTGCTCGTAATCGCAATTAAATTCGTAGCGATGGCGGTGGCGTTCGCTGATTTCGAGGGTGCCATAGGCCCGCTGCGCGAAGGAGCCGCATTCGATGCGGCAGGGCCACGCGCCCAGGCGCATGGTGCCGCCCATCTCATCCACGCCCAGCAACTCGCGCAACTTGTAAATCACGCGGTGCGGCGTTTGCGGATCGAACTCGGTGCTATTCGCATCGGTGAGGCCCGCGACATTGCGCGCGTATTCGATGGTGGCGCACTGCATTCCGAGGCAAATGCCAAAAAAGGGCACCTTACGCTCGCGTGCGTACTGGATGGCGTTAATCATGCCCTGAATTCCGCGCTTGCCGAATCCGCCGGGCATCAGGATGCCATCCACGTGAGCTAAACGGTGCGCTGCCGCGCCGGGAGAATCGAGTTCTTCCGCCTCCACCCACTCGATGACGGTGGAGAGTTCATGCGCGAGGCCGCCGTGCATCAAGGCTTCGCGCAAACTTTTGTAGGCGTCTTCCAGCGCCACGTACTTCCCCACCACGCCGATGCGCACTTCGGCGGCGGGATGGCGCATGTTTTCGAGCAAGCCTAGCCAGCGCGACATATCGCGAGGCGGAGCTTCGATTTTCAGCAGACGTAAAATCTGCTCGTCCAATCCTTCGGCGGCCAGAGCGACGGGCACGGCATAAATCGTGTCCACGTCTTGCGCGGTAATCACGGAGCGCTCGGCGACATTGCAGAACAGCGCGATTTTGGCCTTCATCTCATGCGGCAAGCGGGCGGTCGCTGCGGCAGAGAAGCATGTCCGGCTGGATGCCGATGGTAAGCATTTCCTTGACGCTGTGCTGCGTGGGCTTGGTTTTGAGTTCGCCGGCCGTGGGAATGTAAGGCACTAGCGTCAGATGCACGAAAATGGCATTTTCCGGGCCGACTTCGAGGCGAATCTGGCGAATGGCTTCAAGGAACGGCAGCGATTCGATGTCGCCAACCGTGCCGCCGATTTCGACGATGACCACGTCCACGTTATCGGCAACTTTGCGGATGGCGGCCTTGATCTCGTCCGTCACATGCGGAATGACCTGCACGGTTTTGCCGAGATAATCGCCGCGCCGCTCCTTCGAGATAATCGATTCGTAAATGCGGCCGGTGGTCCAGTTGTGATCGCGGGTTAATTTGGCCGAGGTGAAGCGCTCGTAATGGCCGAGGTCGAGATCGGTTTCAGCGCCGTCGTCGGTGACGTACACTTCGCCGTGCTGATAGGGGCTCATGGTGCCGGGATCGACGTTCAGGTAAGGATCGCACTTCTGGAGGGTGACGCGGAGACCACGACTTTCAAGCAAACAGCCGATCGATGCGGCAGCGACTCCTTTGCCCAGGGAGGAAACAACGCCGCCGGTCACAAAAATATACTTGGGGCCCATCCTCAATAAGTCACGCGCCGCAAACACTTCCACGGATGCGAGACTATTTTTTTTCCTCCGGGGAAATCGTAGAAAGCATTCTACGGAGAAGGCGGATGCGTGTCAATTGAAGCGATGGAGGTGATGGAATTAAGCGATGGAAGTGTCGCTGCACATGAGAATGCCCGATTTGAGCAACGTACACACGTCGGCTTTCCGTGGCAACGCGCTGTCACGGGGTGCACGGCCGCCCTTTAGCTGCAACGCTTGTAGCTGCAATGCTTGCGGTACGCTGCCGTCACGTTTGTGGCACGGCATCGTAGACGGCGACAGATCCAAAATAATCAATGTAGATGCGGTGTGTCGCGGGGTCCACGACCACGGAATGTCCGCCGAAGTGGGTAGGCGCATTTTCCAAAACGCGGTAGCGATCGGGAGAATCCTGCTGAATTACGGTCACGGTGCCAATCCCGTTCGCGGTGTAGACGCGACGCAGACCCGGATCGTAAGCCGCACCGTCCACACCAGCGCCAATAGATAAGGTGGCGAGGATGTCGCCGGTATCCGCATTCAGCACGACGAGCTTTTGATCCCGCGTGGCGGAAAACAGGCGATGGTTGGCAGCGTCGAGCGCGAGGCCCGTAGGTCCCCGCGCGCCGCCGAGGCTGTAGCGCTTGATGACCGTCGCACTCTGCGGATCGATTACCACTACTTCGCTGGTGTCTTCGAGGTTCTGGTAGATCAGCCCGCTGTCCGGGTCGGCCCGGGGGTATTCCGGTTCGCCTCCCAACTGCACCGTGGCGGTTACTTTCTGCGTAGCGGGATCGATGAGCATTCCCGTTTTGCCGTCATGATTGCCGACGTAAACCAGGCGCGCTTTCTCGTCGTAGATGATGGCGTCGGGATCCACGCCCGCGGGGATTTTTTGCAGGACCTGACGAGTATTCAAATCGAATACATCGATGGTGTTGTCTCCGCTGCAGCTTCCAAATCCGAGGTTGCGGTCCGCAACGACGGCAATGCCGTGTACGCGCGGCAACCCGTCAACCGTGCCCGTGACCTGATTCGTGGCTAAATCGATGATTCCGGCGAGGCCCGCGCTGGCATATCCCGCATACAGCTTTCCGCCGCTGATGGTCATGTAGTCGATGAAGGGCCGCCCAATGCGGAAAGGAGCGGGAATGGAAATGGTCGTAACCGCCTTTACCGTTCTTCCCGGCGGACGCGAATACAGGTAGACGCCGTACGCGATGATCGTGGCGGCGGCGAAGCCTGCGAATCCCAAAAACATGCCGAGAAAATTGCGGGACCATCGGCGGCGGGGCTTCACCGCACCTGGCAATGTGCTGTCTTGATGCACGGGGCACCTCGTGGTACGGCCAGTGAACGCCTTACATACCGAGCGTAGCACCTGAGCGAATGCAGCGCTCATTTGTTCGACGCTCGTCAAGCGCCGGCGGTGACTGTTTGTTTCTGGAACACGTTTCTTTGCGGGTTAGAGAATGATCAAGCCGCGGCGCATGCCCACGGCCACGGCTTCCGCGCGCGTGGAGACCGCCAATTTGTTGAAGATGGACGTGACATGAAACTTTACGGTATGTTCGGAAATTTTTAGCTGCCAGGCAATTTCCTTATTGCCCAGCCCCGCAGCGAGCAGGTTCAGAATTTCGCCTTCACGAGGAGAGAGCGGCGCCTCGGTCGAATCGGCGGCGGGGCCCAGCATTGCAGAAGATATTGCGGTGGGTGGCGTGGACCCCGCAGCCTCGATTACATCGGGATGCAGCACGAGCAATCCCTCGTGGAGTGCGTCGATCGCTGCGCAAATTTCGGGTTTGCTGGCCCAGAGCGGCAGAACACCCCGAAGCACTACGGAAGATGGTTGCCGAAAGGCGTCCTGGAACAATGGCTCGTCGGCATAGACGGGAAACTGAAGCGCCGCCAGGGCCGCCGCGTAGGCCGGCTCGGGAACGAGTAGGAGCGCGGGAGTGAGGCGGCGGTCGCGTTCAAATCTTGCCTCCGCCGTTGTGGCCGATGTTGCGTCCGTTCTTGTGTCGCCTTTTGTGTCGAGTTCTGTGTGGGGTTCGGGGCCAGGTAGCGTCGCGAATTCATATTCCTCGGATGTGCCCGAGCCGTAGTGCTCGACCAAAATGTCGGCGCGTACATTGGCCAGTTGATCGGCCAAGGCGGCAGGCCCGAGAGCGGTTCCGACAAGATCCAGCGAAGGCGCGGACCGTACGAACGCCGCAAGGCGCTCGAGTTCGATGACCGACCGTGCGCAAACGAATACTCTAATCACGGGTGATCCCTAGGTTCGCGGGCGAGTTCCCTGCTGCGCCATTGCGCGGTCAAACGAAACGAGCCGAGCGGCTTTGCCGAAAAATGCGCCGAACAAGTATTGGCGAATCGGTGTCGCCGACACCGGTAGGCGAAACGGTCGGCGAGGCGGCGGGCTCGAACAGCGTCCGCCAAACTGTGTTTTCCGCCAAAATTCGTTTCGGCATGCGAGCTCGAACGAACGGGCGCAAGCTGCCGGCGTTTATTCCCGAGTCCGCTGGCCGGCAAGCTCGAACGTGCCGCTAATCGAAACTAACGCGAATCGCGCCCGGGATGTTCACCGACCGTAAGCGTCGTTTCCACCAACTTGCCGCCACGGATAATCGTAGCCTTGGACGCTTTTCCGATGTGCCCGCCAGACAAGTACACCTGCACATCGCTGATATCGCGCAGCGGGGTGGAATCAAGGGCCACGATTACATCGCCCAGGAAAATTCCTGCTTTCTCCGCCGGACCTTCAGGCTCTACTGCGACGACCATGATGCCGGTTTGGTTTACGAGCTTTAATGAATCGCGCAGGGCGCTCGGCAACTTTACCGCCTGCATCCCCACACCGAGGTATCCGCGCCCGATATGTCCCTTGTTCTGGAGTTCCGACGCGACGCGTTCAACCGTTGATGCGGGTATCACGACCGTGGCATGCCTCGACAAACCCGAGGTGAGAATGCCGAGCAGCTTCCCGCGATCATCGATGGCTGGACCGCCCGAAAAATTGGGGTGAAGCGTGCGGTCGAGCCGAATCGTCATATCGAGCTGGCCGCCTCGCCAGGTGCGCCACGCGGGAGCAACCACGCTGGCTACAGATACCCCGGCGCGGGTGCCACCTTCGGCCGTGCGTCCCACGGTCCAAATCCAGTGGCCCGGTTTCAGGGCATTTGTGTCTCCCGGTTCGGCAACGAGGAATGAAGTGGTTCTGTTTTCTGGCTTGCTGTTTTCTGGCTTGCTGTTTTCTGGCTTGCTGTTTTCTGGCGCGTCATTTTCCAGCTTTTCCAGTCTAAGGATGGCCAGGTCGGTGCTCGGATCGCGGCCCGCCAAGGTTGCAGAAACGGTGCGGCCGCCAGGCAGCGTGATGGCAATCTCCTCGTCCCGCTCCGTGGAATGATTTGTAGTCACCACAATTCCGGGTCGCCACTGAACTCCGCTTGCCGGGATGCGCCGCCGCGCGTGCACGACGACCACGCTTCGTCCCGCTTTCTCGACGATGCTGGCTGACTCGGCAGACAGCGCCTGCCAGGCGCCGGCCAAATTAGATCCTGATTCCTGATGCATGATTCCTCCCTATTTACGTTTCCGGTTACAGGCCGCCCCGTTGCTGGCGGGCAGAACTCAGGCTAGCGGTTCTGCAAATCGTGCACATCGCCCAAATGGCCAGGGGTTGAAGAAAATCGAGATTCGGAACAGGCCGAGCTGTATACGAGCAAAAAACCGGGGGAGACGAGAGGTTAGAAAGGACAGTGGTGAGAGAGCGCGACGTTAGACATTCGAATAGCGGCGACTCACAGGCCATGGCAGCTCTGACGCGTGATGCCGCGAAGCGATCGCCTCAGCCTTCGGTCGCGAGCAACTGCTCGATACGGGGAACATCTTCCGGAACGTCCACGCTGACTGAGTCGTACTCGGTTTCCGCGACACGAATGCGATAGCCATTTTCGAGCCAGCGGAGTTGCTCGAGTTGCTCGATGCGCTCGAGGTCGCCCTGCGGAAAGGTGGGAAATTCCAGAAGCGCGGCGCGGCGATAGACATACAGGCCGAGATGCTTCAGGTGTTTGGCGTGTACCGGGCCGCCACGGTCGCGCACCCACGGGATCGGCGCACGCGAAAAGTATAAGGCGTTGCCATCGAAATCCAGGACCGCTTTTACAATGTTGGGGTCCATGATGTCGGCTGGCTTGACGATAGGCACGGCCAAAGTGGCGACGCTAACCTCGAGATCTTCGCGGAGGGCGTCCACAAGGCTGTCGATGGCGGCCGGTTCGATCAAGGGCTCGTCGCCTTGTACGTTAACGATGATTTCAGCGTCGCCGCGCGCCAGCGCCGCCTCCGCAACGCGCTCGGTGCCGGAACGATGGTCGGAGCGGGTCATCGCCACGTCGCCGCCAAAGCCGCGTACCGCGCTTTGAATGCGCTCATCATCGGTCGCCACAATTACATCGGAAATCGATTTGGCACGCCGCACCCTCTCCCAAACCCTTTGGATCATCGACTTTCCGCCGAGCGGCACCAGGGGTTTGCCGGGGAAGCGTGTGGAGGCGTAGCGCGCCGGAATGACTACGAGGACGTTCATCGCAAGGTCGCTTTCATTTGAGGCAGAGTCACATTTGTCCCACTTAGCTTTATCGCACTTAGCTTCATCCCACTTGGCGCGCGACACTGATCAGCGCTCCGAGCTTCCGGGCTCACCGGCCGCGGTTCTTCACAATTACTCTTCGTACCGCGATCCTTGGTTGCCGTCATTCTGATCATAGCCGTTCCGATGGCGTCATTTTTCACGGACTTCATTCGATGTAAGTTCGATTGCAGAAAAGGTACGGCAGTGACACATGCGTTGGTACTTTAACGCGATTGTTACGGTCTGCATCTCTGAACCCCTTGGTTCGAACTGCGAACGCGATGCTACCACAGCTCAATAATCGCGGAGCAGCAGCGGAATATCCTTCCCGGCACCACGCATTGCGCCGCGTACAGCAATTGGTGCATATTTTGTAGGGTTTAGCCTGCTTGCGCGTGACGGTCGAGGCGATTAGAATGCGCGAAGCTGAGGTCTGCCCCGTAGCAGCCTGCCGGCGAGCGATTCCAGTGCAGGAGGAACCCTTGAGGGCGACACGCCACCTCGTAAATCCGCAGTGCCTGGCATTGTTAATACTGATCGTGTGTACCGCCTTCGGCTCACCAGTTTTCGGACAAGTGACAGGTCCCGAGGCACCCGCGCACCCGCCTGAAATTGCGGCATCCGGAAATAAGGGCATAAAGATGGATGTGGCGCTGGCCCTCGTCAACGTGACGGTAACCGATCCTTATAACCGGCTCGTCACCGGCCTGGAAAAGCAAAACTTCCACGTGATCGAGGACGGCGTTCCCCAGGAGATCGTGAGTTTTTCGAGTGAAGACGTGCCCGTATCGATTGGCGTGGTTTTCGATATGAGCGGCAGTATGTCGGATAAGGTGGACAAAGCGCGCCAGGCTGCGGTGCAGTTCCTGAAGACCGCGAACCCGCGCGACGAATTCTTTTTGGTTAGCTTTAACGACCAGGCGGAATTAACCAGCCGCTTCACTTCCAGTATCGAGGAACTGCAGAACCGCATGATGTATACCGCCGCGAAAGGCCGGACGGCACTGCTCGACGCGATTTACCTGGGGCTGAGCCAGATGCGGGGTGCACGCAACGGCAAGCGCGCCTTGCTCATCATATCGGATGGGGGGGATAATCATAGCCGTTACAGTGAGGCCGACATTCGGAACTTCGTAAAGGAAGCCGATTGCCAGCTTTACTCGATTGGCGTCTTTGACTCGAACGACATGGAACGCACGGTCGAAGAGCGCTACGGCCCGACTTTATTGTCGGAGCTTGCCGAGCTTAGCGGCGGGCGCGTCTTCCCCGTGGCAAGCCTGAACGATCTGCCGGACATTGCCACGAAAATTGGCATGGAGTTGCGAAATCAATATGTCCTGGGCTACAAACCGAGTGACGCTAGCCATAATGGCGCGTGGCGCAAAATCAAGGTCAAGCTCGCGCCACCCAAAGGACTGCCCCCGCTCAACGTCTACGCGAAAACGGGATACTACGCTCCCAACCAATAAATATTCGAGCGCGCTTCATGCGACCGCGCTTTCGCTCGCCACAGCGCTGCTGTTCGCCGCGGCCGTGGTGTGCAGTGGCTGGGCACAGGAGCCCTCACAGCCGGCCCCGCCCCCCGGCGCTCCCGGCGCCGCATCGCCTGCAGCTCCGCAGCAGCAAAACTCCCCCCCGGCTCCCGGCCAAGGTGGAAATTACGCCATACAAAGAGATGTGAACCTGGTCGTGCTGCACGCCTCGGTGGTGAACGATCGAGGGCAGTTTGTCCCCGGGTTGAAAGAAGATGCATTTCGCGTTTTCGAGGACAAAGCGGAGCAGAAAATCTCCGTGTTCCGCCAGGAAGATGTGCCCGTAAGCGTGGGGCTGGTCATTGATAACAGCGGAAGCATGCGCGAGAAGCGCCCGCAGGTGAATGCCGCCGCGCTGACGTTCGTCAAGACCAGCAATCCGCAGGACGAGGCGTTTGTCGTCAATTTCAACGACGACTATTACCTGGACACGGTGCACGACTTCACGAATGACATCACCGAAATGAAGGACGCTCTCGAGCGCATCGATGCCCGCGGGAGCACGGCCCTTTATGATGCGGTGATCGGTTCGCTCGATCATCTGAAGAAGGGTGCGAAAGACAAAAAGGTGCTGCTCGTGGTGACCGACGGCGTGGATAACGCAAGCCGGCGCACTCTTGAAAACGCCATTCAGGAAGCGCAGCGATCCGACGCCCTGATCTACGCCATCGGCCTATTCAGCGACGAAGACCTGAAACATAATCGCAGCGAAATGAAGAAAGCGCGCCGCGCGCTGACCGAGATGGCGAACGCCACGGGCGGTCTGGCCTTCTTCCCGGAGAGCGTTAACGATACGGAATCGATCTGCACGCAGATCGCTCGCGATATTCGCAACCAGTACACGCTGGCGTACTATCCGACCAACACTGCCCGTGATGGGACTTTCCGCGCGGTACAGGTACAAATCGTTCAACCGCATGGAGGCAAGCTGTCCGTGCGGACCCGCGCCGGATACTATGCCGGCTCGGCAACGACCCGGGCCGCCGCGAAGTGACTGCAGGCATTCCGTGTCAATGATTGGTCAACCGCTTCGTCAATGGGTTAGTGGAATTTGACGGGCCGCGATTACCTCACCCAAGAAGCTTTGCCCATGCGGAATTGTGCCGCCGAAATTTTGCGCCACAGTCTGGCCCATATCAGCGAGCGTCGCGCGCACACCTAGATTTGGCGGGGGTAGCGTTCGAGGCGTACGCGACTCTTCGATGCGGGCCGCGGGAGTGTAGGCGAGTATGGGAACGTACTCGCGAGAATGGTCCGTGCTGGGCCATGCCGGATCGGGATCGCAACCGTGGTCGGCGGTAATCAGCAGCAGATCGCCCGCGGTTAAGCGCGCAAGGAAAGCTCCCAGCCACGCATCAAATTCTTCGAGCGAACGCGCGAAGCCTTCCACGTCCTTGCGGTGACCGTAAAGCATGTCGAAATCCACCAGGTTCGCGAAAATCAGCCCCGCCGAATATTGCTCGATGGCCCTCCATAGCTTTTCCATGCCATCGGCGTTGCTTCTGGTGGTGACGTAATTTTCCACACCACGCCCGTTGTAAATGTCGTGAATCTTACCGATCGCAAAGACCGGCACGCGCAGATTCGCGAGTACATCGAGCAGCATTGGCTTGGGAGGCTCGACCGCGTAATCGTGGCGGCGTTCGGTGCGCTCGAAGTGTCCCGGTGTCCCCACAAATGGCCGGGCGATTACGCGCCCCACTCGGTCAGGTCCATCGAGCAGCCGCCGCGCAATTTCGCACATGCGGTAAAGCTCGGTGACGGGAACGATTTGCTCGTGCGCGGCAATCTGAAAAACACTGTCGCCCGACGTGTATACGATGGGGAAGCCGGTGCGCATATGTTCGGGGCCCAGCTCTTTCAGGATTTCGGTGCCGCTCGCCGGTTTATTGCCGAGAGTTTTGCGGCCGATCGCGGTCTCGAATCGCTCCATCAGCTGTTTGGGAAATCCCTGCTTGTAGACCGGAAATGCCTGATCGAGCCAGATACCGGCCATTTCCCAGTGCCCCGTGGTCGTATCTTTGCCAGGTGAGTGCGTGGCGCCCTTGCCGAAAGCTGCCGCGGGTGCTGACACCGGCTCCAAGTGAGCAAGCGGAGCAATATTTGCGAGGCCTAGTCGCACCAGGTTCGGCAGAGCCAAAGGCCGCAGACGCGCGACGTGCCCCAGGGTGTTGCGGCCTGCGTCGCCATATTCGGCGGCATCCGGAAGTTCGCCGATGCCCACGCTATCCAGCACGATCCAGATAATCCTCGAAAAATGCGCCACTCCGCACCTCGGTTCCGGTCCGCGCCACGCGCCAGCACGCGGCAGCCAATGCCCTGTCGTTCACATCAGGCTAGCAGTATCGCATGTGCGCCGAGCCCAGCCGATCCGCCTGTTTGCGAGCCGCGCCGGGTGGACTATAATCGAGAGTTTAGCGAAGCACTCGGAAGCTCTCCGCGCATCGTTTCCATATGAAAAGCACGATCGCCGACGCAAAGCTGCAAGCCCACGCTAGCGGAGCTGCGCTCGACGTCAGCGGCGAAGCGGCTGCAGGCAATGGTGTAGAGAATTCCGCAATTGTGGTCACCGGGGCGCGCGTCCACAACCTGAAGAACATCAGTTTCGAGATCCCGCACAATGCCATCACCGTGGTGACCGGAGTTTCCGGCTCGGGAAAATCGAGCCTGGCATTTGACACGATTTATGCCGAAGGCCAGCGCCGCTATGTCGAATCACTTTCGGCTTATGCGCGGCAGTTTCTCGAGCGCATCGAGAAGCCGGACGTGGACGAAATCTCCGGCATCGCGCCGGCCATCGCCATCAGGCAGAAAAATTCGACGCGCAATCCGCGCTCGACGGTGGCCACCGCCACGGAAATTTACGATTACCTGCGCCTGCTGTACGCACGCGCGGGGCGCACCTTCTGCACTCGCTGCGGCGATGAAGTCCGGCGCGACACGCTGGACGAAATCGCCGCGCGCGTCATTACTCTCGAAGCCGGGCCGACGATTTTACGTGTTGTTTCCGCCTGGCGCTTCCCGAGCCGACGAAGAAAACCGCTGGCCGCAAGGCCGACTCGGCCCGCGGGTGAGGCCGTAAAGCACGCGCTGATCAGTCTGCAGAAGCGCGGCTTTAATCGGCTTGTACCAGAACGGCCGGGTGCACGATTTTCTTCTCCGGAGACTTTGCTGGAAATTGATTTCGCGCAACCGGTTTTCGTGCTCGTGGACCGGCTGGCGATTTCGCCCGACATTCGCTCGCGTCTGGCGGACTCGATCGAAATCTGCTACCGCGAAGGCAACGGCGAAGCCATTCTGGAATTCCCTCCGCTCGCGTCCGCCACGCGCCGCACAGCGCCAACCACAGCGTCAGGCCAGCGTCAGGCACAGTCTCAGCGCCTTGTTAGCGTCAGCCTCAGCGCCCGGCTCGCCACCAGCCGCCGAATGTCGCTACCGCTCTGCCGCCTCGAGCTCATTTTCAGCGAACGCTTTGAATGCAAAACGTGCGGCCTGGTCTACCAGGAACCAGAGCCGCGCCTGTTTTCGTTCAACAATCCCTACGGCGCCTGCGCGCGCTGCCAGGGGTTCGGCAACACCATCGATTTCGGCATCGACCTGGTGATTCCCGACCACGGCAAATCCATTAACGGAGGCGTCGATCGAGCCCTGGACCAAGCCGCGCTACCGTACAGTTTGGCAGGACCTCAAGCGTTTTGCGCGTTCGCGCAGCATTCCGCTCGATGTGCCTTTTCGCCAGCTCACCGCCGAGCAGCGCAACGCCATCATCGAAGGCGATCCCAGCGCCGGCTTTCCCGGAGTGAACGGATTTTTCGCCTGGCTCGAGCGCAAGAAATACAAGCTGCACGTGCGCGTTTTTCTCAGCCGCTATCGCGGTTACGCCACCTGTCCCGAATGCGCTGGCACGCGGCTGCGCCCGGAAGCGCGCGCCGTGCGCATCGCCGGCAAATCCATCACCGAGGCCTGCGCGATGACCGTGGCGCAAGCGCTGAAATTTTTTACCAGCCTCGAACTCGGCGCCGAACAGGCCAAAATCGCCGACAAAATTCTCGAAGAGATCCAGCAGCGCCTGCGGTTTCTTGACGAGGTGGGACTGGAATACCTGACGCTCGACCGCCTCACCTCCACGCTTTCCGGCGGCGAGGCCCAGCGCATTCAGCTGGCAACTTCGCTGGGATCGCACCTGGTCGGCGCGCTCTACGTGCTTGACGAGCCTTCCATCGGCCTGCATCCGCGCGATACGCATCGCCTGATCGCAAATCCTGAAAAGCCTGCGCGATCTGGGCAACACCATTCTGCTGGTCGAGCATGATCCGGACACCATTGCGAGCGCCGACTACATCCTGGACCTCGGCCCCGGCGCGGGTGAGCTGGGCGGAAAACTGCTCTTCGCGGGACCTTACGCGAAACTTGCTAGATTCGACGCAGTCGCTGACCGGGCGTTATCTCACCGGCGAGTTGCACATACCCGTTCCGCCGCAGCGGCGCAGGCCTAGCCGGCGCTTTCTGCGAATCTTTGGCGCCTGCGCGCACAACTTGCAGAACCTCGACGTCATGATCCCGCTGGGCACCATGGTCGCGATCACCGGAGTTTCCGGCTCCGGCAAATCCACCCTGGTGCACGATGTCATTTACAAAGCGCTCGAGACCAAACGCGCGGGCGGCAACTTCCAGCATCTCTGCGGGCGCATCGAAGGCGACTCCTACATCAACGAAGTTGTACTCGTCGACCAGTCGCCCATCGGCCGCACACCGCGGTCGAATCCTTCCACCTACATGAAGGCTTTCGACGCCATCCGCGAAGTGTTTGCCGCCACGCCGGAGGCGAAAAAGCGGGGCTTCACCGCCGGACATTTTTCCTTCAATATCCCGGGAGGCCGCTGCGAAGCCTGCCAGGGAGACGGCACGGTAACCGTGGAGATGCAATTCCTGGCCGACGTCGAACTGGTCTGCGAGGAGTGCCGCGGAACGCGCTTCAAGAGCAGCGTGCTCGAGGTGCATTTCCGCGACAAAAACATTCACGAAGTGCTGGCCCTCACGGTGCGCGAGGCGCTGCACTTTTTTGCCGGCGTGCCCAAGGTGCTCTCGAAACTGAAAATCCTCGATGAAGTTGGACTCGGCTACCTGCGCCTCGGCCAGTCCGCCACCACGCTTTCCGGCGGCGAGGCTCAGCGCCTGAAGCTTGCGGCGCACCTCACCCGCACCGCAAATCCGGGCGCCTTGTACATCTTCGACGAGCCCACCACCGGCCTGCACTTTGACGATATTCAGAAGCTCTTGACGGCTTTTCGCAAACTTCTCGACGGTGGCGCTTCGCTCCTGGTGATCGAGCATAACCTTGACGTGATCAAGTCGGCGGACTGGGTCATCGATCTGGGTCCCGAGGGCGGAGCGGCCGGAGGAAAAATCGTGGCCACCGGGACACCCGAGCAGGTGGCCCGTAATCCACACTCGCACACGGCGAAATATCTGGCGCGCGCATTAAAAGAGAGCGCCGCACACGCCGATCTGCATGACAGAGTTCCGAAACCCGCAGTTGATGCGGCGGCGGCCGGTGGCAACTCGCGCGGCGCGGAAAGCCATCCCACGAGCCGATGAACCACACGCCCAAAATGAGCGATAGGCTCTCGTTCGCGGCACTAGCGGCTGCCGCTTTACTGGGCGCCGAAGTATGCGCCGCGTGTTTGCCTGGTTTATGCGCGACGATACCGTCGCCGGTTGTGAGCGTGCGATCGGCCGGTTCGCGAAGCACACTCTTAGTTTCGTCATTAGAATCCATCGCAGACGCCGTCTCATCTGCGCAGGCGACTACCGGGCGACCCACCTCGCCTGCCCCGCAGCAGGGGGCGCCGCCTGCGAATACGCCGCCGGGCAGAACCCAGCCTCCCACTCCGTCCACCGACATCATTTCGCCGCTTTTCCTGCAGGCTCAGGACGCACTGGACCGCAACGATTACGACGCGGCCATCGCGCTGCTCCAGAAAATTATTACTGAAAGGCCCACCGAACCGCTGCCGCACTTCGAGCTCGGCTACGCGTATTCCGAGCTGAAGCGAAACGGCGAGGCCGTCGCCGAATACCGCCGCGCTCTCGCGCTTGATCCAACCATGGTGGCCGCGCACCTTAACCTGGGCGTCACGCTGCTGCCTTCGGACCCGGCAGCCGCACTTGAATCGTTTCATCGCGCGGCTGCGCTGGCGCCCCATGACGCGCGCCCCCATTTTCTTGCAGGGCAGGCTCTTGAACGCACGAACAAGCTGCCCGAAGCGATCGCCGAATATATGGCCGGGCTGGCCATCGCGCCGCGCGACCAGCCTCTCAAGTTCGCGCTGGGAAAAACATTGCTCGCCGCCGGGCGCGCCGCCGAAGCGGAATCCCAGTTTCGCGGAGCCATCGCCCTCGATCCGAGTCTTACCGTGGATAGCGCCAGCGCCGAAAACAGTGCAGCCGGCGATGCGGGCAACGGGCAGCCGCCGCCCGCTCCCAGTGCTCCGGGCAATTTCACCACGCCCGCCAAGCTGGGTCTCGCCGAAACACTCCTGCGGGAAAATAAGAATGCCGAAGCCGCTGACGCGTTCGCCGCATATCTCGTTGCCGCACCGCGCAACAGCACGGCCCACTTCGAGCGGAGTGTCGCGCTTCAGAATGCCGGGCGCCTGGATGAAGCGCTCGCGGAACTGGACCGGGCCGACCAGGTCGCCGCACAACCTGCGGCACAAGCTGGCGGTCAAGCCGCTGGTCAAGCCGCCGGTCCAGCCACTGGGCAAGTCACCGGGCGGGCTGACGGACAGGCGGAGCCGAAGGGCGCGCCCGCCGACTCTCTGAAGCTTCGCGCCAGCATCTACATGCAGCAGAAAAACTGGGCGGCCGCGGGCGCCGCCCTGCAAAAAGCTCTTGCAGCGTCGCCCGACGACGCGGAACTCCACGCCTGGCAGGGCCATACCCAGGTGGAATTGCACAACTACGCCGCCGCCGAAAACGAACTCCAACGCTCGCTCAGCCTCAATCCCCAACCTGCCGATGTTCTGGGCGACCTCGTGAACGCCTACTATCTTTCCGGTAACTACTCTCAGGCCTTGCAAACTCTTGATTTGCTGGCCACACGCCAGGAACTTACGGCCATCAATTGGTTTTTCCGCGCGATCTGCTGCGATAAACTTAGAGAGCTTAAGGAAGCGGCCGCTTCCTACCAGAAATTCCTGGACTTGGATCATGGAAGCCATCCTGACCAGGAGTTTCAGGCCAGGCAGCGCATCAAGATTTTGCAGCGCGAACTGAAGAGGTAGAATCGTGGTTAGCGTTGGCGCGAATAATCCGGCAGTTCATCGCGCCGCTTTCCGTCCCGCCGCAGCTCCGGGGCGCAGCGCTTTCGTCGCGATTTCCACGCTCGTCCTGCTAGCAACGTCGGCCACACTCGGCGGCGCAGTGCGCAACCAGGGCGCTCTCGCTAAGTACCAGGCACAATATGAAGCCGAAGGAAACCCGGTTCGTAAGGCGAAGATACTGGCCAAAATTGGACCGCTCGAAATGAGCGAAGCGCGCGCAAATCTTCGCGCGGATAATGAGGAGCAGGCGCTCACCGTGCTCGAGAGCTACAACGATGAGGTCCGCAAAACGGCGGAGGCGCTCACTGCGACAGGCGCCGATGCGCAGCGCCGCCCTGCGGGTTTCAAGGAGTTGCAGATCAGCCTGCGTGAATTCATCCGGCAACTCGATGATGCGATTCTTTCCATTGACGTGGACAAGCGGCAATGGTTTCAGGCCGTGCGCTCCGATCTTTCCTCCACCCAGAACTTGCTTTTTGACGCTTTGTTCCCCATGGGAAACGGTAAGGGATTGAAGCGGAACAAGTCCTTGCAATGAACGTTCCGGGAAGCAGTTTCGCGAGCCCGAGAGGGACCACGCGAGAAGCCGCGAGCGAAATCTTGAGAGGAGGTCCGCCATGCGCATTGCACCGGCCAGCGCACCAACGACACGTGCCACGCCTCTTAGCATGAGCATCGTCACGATGATGATGGTCGCGGGCCTGCTCGCGGTTGGGCTCACCTCCGGATCGATTTCCGCGCGTGCGCAGAAAAAGGACTATCTGACCCAAATGGAGGCTGACAAGATTCGCGACGCCGACACTCCCTCCGATCGTGTCAAACTCCTGCTTTCCTTCGCCTCCGATCGCATCAAGAAGCTGAATATGAAGTGGCGCATCCCGGCGATAGCCTGCATCGCGCCGACCGGCTGAACGCCCTGATCAATGGATATACCGGCTGCGTGGACGATGCTGCGCGAATGGATCGATCTCGCGGTGGAAAAACAGCAGGACGTTCGCGAGGGGATCAAGGCGATGCAGGCTCGCGCGCCGGAATTTCTTGCTTCTTTAAAGGAACTCGTCGCGAAAGCGTCCCGAAATGATGCTTATAAAGATAATCTTGACGATGCCGTGGATGCCACCACCGACGCCATCAATGACGCGGGCGAGGCGCTCAAAGAAAACGCGCCGCCTCCGGTACGCCGCCGAGCGCAATGACCCATTCGCGAAGCGGGTCGCGCCGGCTGACGATGACCCTCAATGACGTACAATGACGCGCAATGACCCGGAATAATGAAGAGAGCTGAAACCAGCAATTTGACCGTTCCCAGCGGCGCGCAGATTTTTCAGCGCGTCTACACCCGGATTGGGTGCCACGGGCGGCCTCCGCAGTTTGCGGTGGAGTTTTACCCCTACGCCAACCTGATGCACACCATTCGCGTTAAGGAGGAGTACGCACACGTGCGCCTGTCCGACGTGCTGCGTGGCGCGCCGCTGGTAATTTTCGAGGCGGCGGCAGCCATTCTGCTGTCGCGCATCTATCGTCGGCGCGCCCCCGTGGAACTCCTCGCGGCTTACCGGCATTTCACGGTGGCGCCGCGCACTCGGCGGCGCATCGCCACCCTGCGCGGCGCGCGCGGGCGGCGAGTGCAGTCCAGCCCCAGAGGAGCCGTCTACGATCTTGCTCCCATGTTTACGAAGCTGAACCGGCGCGTACTTCGGAGGACGATTGCACCGGCCGCGCCTGGGTTGGAGCGCGCGTACGTGGCGCACGCAATTTGGCTGCTTCGATCCGGCTCTCGATCAGATCGTCATGAACCGGTGGCTCGATCGCCCCATCGTGCCGGTCTTTGCCGTCGAGTATGTATTGTTTCACGAGATGCTGCACGTGAAGCATCCGCTGCGCGCAGCGGCCTGCGGCATCGAAGCGCATTCACGCCAATTTCGCGATGAAGAAAAACGTTACGAGCATTACGAGCGCGCGCGGAAATTTCTCGACCGGCTACCCTGAGCCGGGTGGGGTCGCATCGTGCTTGGCCTTGCTTTGCAGCCGCTCGATGCGTTCGAGGATTTTGTCGCGGTCCGGCGCCGTGCGATAGAGTTTCAGGTAGGTGCGGTAGGCGGTCACAGCGCTGTCAAAATCATTCTTCTTCTCGTACACTTCGCCCAAAAGCAGGTACGGCTTGGCAAGTCCGGGTTGCAAGCGCGCGGCTTCCTCGAACCGGTCGATGGCCGCGTCGTAGTTCCCCTTCCTCATGTAAAACGTGCCCACTTCGACGCTCTTGTTGGCGTGCAGCGGGTCCCACGCAGGCGCGGGAGGGGTCTTTGGATCTGTCTTCGGATCTGTGGCCGCCGCTGGTGCGGAATCACCAGACGGTTTGCCAGGTAATCCGTTCGCTGGAGCCGAACCGTTCGGCCCCGGCGGCGTTCCGTAATCAGGCGGTGCCGCCGCGTCGGGTGCTCCGCCAGGCGTTCCGTCAGGCGTTGTATTTGGCGCGCTGCTGGATGAATTCGCGTCCGCCGGCGGTGGCGGACCATCGGCGAGCTTGGCGGCTTGTCCAGAGGCCGGGAGTGCGCCTAAGGCGAGCCAGAGCGCGGGCGCGGCCAGTAACAACAGTGCAGGCAGCAACCTGTTCGAGCCGACCCTCCCATGGAACACGCGTCTCACGCGTTCTCCCTGTGCGCGACGGCCTTCACCACCGCGCTCGAATTCCGCGCGCTGAGATTACGCCCGCTAAAACCCGCGCTAGACTTACGTTTGACACGATTTGTTATCATGGATGTTACCCGGATGCGAACCGGCTTTGCATCGTCGAGCCCGTCCCGCGCATCCATTGTACCTCCGCCCGGAAACTAGCGGCAAAATGGAACTTACCGAAAAAGTCGCCACACTCCCCACCGAGGCGGGCGTGTATCTGTTCAAGGACGCGCTTGGGAAGATCCTCTACGTCGGAAAAGCCGGCTCGCTGCGCTCCCGCGTGCGGTCGTATTTCCTGGAATCCAACTGGAGCAACGCGAAAACGGGCTCGCTCGTGCGTGAAATTGCCGACTTTGATTACATCGTCGTGGACAACGAGCGGGAAGCCCTGGCGCTTGAAAACAACCTGATCAAGCAGTATCAGCCTAAGTTCAACGTGCTGCTGCGTGATGATAAGACCTACCCGTATATCCGCTTCACGGCGTTTGAGAAATATCCGCGCGTCTACGTCACGCGCCGGCTTCGCAAGGATGGCTCCATTTATTTCGGGCCGTTTTTTCCCGCCAGTCTCGCGTATCGTATCGTGCATTTCATTCACAAGAATTTTCGCGTGCCTTCCTGTACTGTGGACCTCACACGAACCCATCCGCGTCCCTGCCTGCAGTACTACATTCAGCGCTGCGTAGGCCCTTGCGTCGCGGGACTGACCACCGATGAGGTTTACATCGAAGCTGCCCGCGATACGCGAACGTTCCTCGAAGGCCGCCGCCACGATCTGATGAAAAGCCTGCGCGAGCGCATGGCGCAGTCGTCCGAAGCGCAACGCTACGAACAGGCCGCCGGCTACCGCGACCTGCTCTCGACCATCGAGGACATCGAAGAGCGGCAAAAAATCGCCGCAGCGGCGGGTGATGATACCGATGTGCTCGCATGGTATGCGGAGCCTCCGCAAGTGGCCGTAAATCTGTTTCACTTACGCGGAGGGCGCGTGGTGGACCGGCGCGATTTTTACTGGGAGGATCAGGAGGAATTTAATCCGGCCGAGTTTCTGCCGTCGCTACTGAAACAACTCTACCTCGACGCTGCATTCCTGCCGCGCATTATCCACGTGCCCAGCGATTTCGAGGATCGCGCGCTGCTCGAGGAAACCCTGAGCGAGCGCACCGCGGGGCTCGGTCTGGCCTACCGGCGCGTGGACATCACCGCGCCGCAGCGCGGTCCGAAGCATGCGTTCCTCGACCTGGTCGAGAAGAATGCGCGGCACTCCTTCGAGCAGCGCTTTCGCGTGCTCAAGCCCACGGGGAAGGCCGTCGCGGAAGCGCTCGAATCCACGCTGAATCTTCCCGCGCCACCAAAACGCATCGAAAGCTTTGATATTTCGCACATTCAGGGCACCGATGTCGTCGCCTCGATGGTGGTCTGGGAAGACGGGCGCATGAAAAAGTCGGATTATCGCAAATTCATTATTCGCGGCGATTGGGGCAACGACGATTTTGCGAGCATGGGAGAAGCCGTCGATCGCCGCTACCGGCGCTTGCGCGACGAAAATAAAAACATGCCCAGCCTGGTGTTGATCGACGGCGGCCTGGGTCAGCTGCATGCGGCGGCGCAAGCTTTGGAGAAGCTGGAGATCATCAATCAGCCGGTGGCGGCCATCGCCAAGCAGGAAGAAATTCTTTTCGTGCTGGGGCAGGAGGATGAGCCCATTCGCCTCGAAAAGCACTCACCGCTGCTGCACCTGATCCAGCAGATTCGCGACGAAACGCACCGCTTTGCGGTCGGTTTTCACCGGCAGCGACGGGCGCGGCGAACGCTGGCGAGTGAAATCGACGAAATTCCGGGCGTGGGAGCGCGAACCGCACAGAAATTGCTGCGCCGTTTTGGCAGCGTGGCGCAGTTGCGCCGCGCCAGCGTCGAAGAGTTGGCGCGCGTGGTCGCGCGGCCGCTGGCCGCCCGAATTGCCGAGCGTTTACAGCGCGGGGCGGCCGAGAATTAAAATTCGGCCTGGCCGCCGAAAGTGTGCCCCCAAAGGTGCGTTCCTTGCATCGAATTATTGTGTGTGCTAGGTTGAGTGGCAAGCCACATTCCAAGCACGACTATCGGAGGCTTCCCTTATGTCAGACAACGGCGGGTCGAATCTCACGTATTTGTTTATCGGTTTGGGAATTGGAACCGCTTTGGGGTTGCTCTTTGCACCCCAGTCCGGTGAGGACACTCGCGACTATTTGACGCAACGCGCCGAGGAAGGCCGCGATTTCGCGCAGCGCAAAGCCAATGAGTTGCGCGACCGCGCCAATGACCTCGTCGACCGTGGCAGACAGGCCGCTCAACAAGGCAAGGAATCTGTTTCCGCCGCTGTTGATGCGGGCATGGATGCTTATCAGCGCGAAAAGTCCAAAGCCATCTAAGAGGTAAACGTCATGGAAACGTGGTTGCCGATTTTCGTGGGTATCATTGCGCTCGCAGTGCTCACGCAAACGATCATTCTGATTGTTATCTTCGCGGTCCTGTTGAAGCTCGGCAAGCAGATGAAGCAAATCGCCGACGACATTCATGGCCGGATCAATCCCATTATTTCCCGCATTCACGCCATTGTGGAAGAGTCCCAGCCGCGCATCGCCAGCGTGATGGCCGATGCGGCGGAGATGACGCACATGGCGCGCTCGCAGGCGCAACGCATCGATCGGATGCTGGCGGAAAACCTCGAACGCTTGCGCGTGCAACTGCTGCACATTGATGAACTGGTGACCGGTACGCTGCAAAGCGTTCAGGACACCGGCAACAAGGTCAAGCAGACGGTTTGGGCTCCCGTGCGCTCGGTGACCGCGGTGATGCGCGGCATCCAAACCGGCTTTGAATTCTACCGCGGCAATCGACGGCGCGCGGATGGCGCCGGCGAATCGCCGGATGAGGATTTGTTCATCTGATTCCGAACCGTTTCGACTTCCCTTCCAGGGTGGAATCGATTTGATTCCACCCTCTTTTTTTCATTATTCATTCTTCCTTCACTGCTCACTGGAAATCCAGCCGCCGCCTAAAACACGGTCACCTGAATAAAAGACGGCAGCTTGTCCAGGCGTGATGGCGCGCTGCGGCTCGCGAAAGCGTATCCGAGCGCACGGAACAGAGTCCGACGCTGCTGCGGGCTCGATGATTCCCGCGGCGGGTTCATGCCGATAACGAATCTTGATCATGGCCTCGATTGGTTTTTCGAGGCGCTCCCAAGCAATCCAATTCACGTCGCGAACGAAACACGAGTCGCGCAACAGGTCGGCTTGGTCCCCCACGACTACTCGTTGCGTTGCGGGCTCGATCTGTATGACGTACAGGGGCCGGCCAGCGGCAAGCCCCAAGCCCTTGCGCTGTCCAATGGTGAAATGGTGTATGCCGGAGTGATGGCCCAGCACTTCGCCCGATGTGGAGACCAATTCCCCGTCCGAGGGCTCGGTTATGGCGCGACCCTGGTGTGCATCGGTTTCGGCGGCGGGAGCGTTAGCGCCGTCGGCCTGCGCACCAGTCTCGTGACCAGGTTCCCTGCCAAATCCGCGAGCAATATCTCCGCGATCGGCAATCTCCTCGGCTCGGATATCTTCCAGCGCATTTTGTTGGCGCGCTTGCCCCGCGAGATACGCTTCAATGAACTGTGCGTAGCTCCCTGACGGTACAAAACAGATTTCCTGGCTTTCGGGCTTTTCGGCCACGGGCAAGCTCGCGCGCCGTGCAATCTCCCGCACCGTTTGCTTGGTGAGCTCGCCAAGCGGAAACACCGAGCGCGCCATCTGCTCCTGCGTCAATCCAAACAGGAAATACGATTGGTCCTTGGTCAGGTCCGCGGCGCGGAGCAATTCGTAGCGCCCCGACTCGGGATTCCGGCGAATGCGCGCGTAGTGGCCGGTGGCAATGCGCTCGGCGCCAATCTGCCTGGCGGTTACGAGCAGCTGATCGAATTTTACGTGGTTGTTGCAATGCGTGCACGGAATCGGCGTGCGCCCCGCAAGATAATCCTCGACGAAGGGACGCACGACGGTCTCCTCAAAATGCCGCTCGAAATTGATGACGTAATGGGGAATGCCCAGGTGCTCGGCAACGCGGCGTGCATCGCAAACATCGTCGAGCGAACAGCAGCGCTGGCCTCCCGATTTGTGCGTTTCGCCGGCCGACATCTCAGGCAGGCGGCCCTGATCCCAGAGCTGCATCGTCAGACCAACAACGGGCGCGCCGGATTCGCGCAGGATCGCGGCCACGGCAGAACTGTCGACCCCTCCACTCATGGCTACTGCGGTCAGGTCGGCAAAAAGCGGCGGCGCGGAATGTCTCTCTGCGCTCACCGCGAATCCACCCGGCGAAGTTGGTCTGCGAGTTCGCCCGTATGGCGGTGAGAGAGCCCGTTTACAGCGCGCGAGGACGATTCGGGTGCTTCGAGTTCCGATGACGACCTGGACGGTACGTCGAGTGCTGAGTGCGATGGTGAATTGTGTGACCCGCCCGAAGATCGTTCCACGGGGGGTGCAGCCTCAAACGAGACGCTCTGATGTCGCAGCGCAATCCGTTCCGCGGAGACTTCGCGCTGGCGTGCAACCGCCGCAGAAATCAGGTCGATGGCGCGCGAAATGTCGAGCTCGGTGGTGGCGTGACCGAGGCTCAGGCGAATGCACGAACCTGCTTCGGCAGGCGTAAGGCCGATCGCCGTAAGCACGTGGGACGGGGTGACCGCGCCCGTCGAGCAGGCCGCGCCGGAAGAGCAAGCCAGCCCCGCCAGGTCGAGCGCAATGACCAGAGCTTCGCTGTCAATCATCGGGAATAGCACGTTCGCCGTATTTGGGGTGCGGGCCACAGTGCCGCCGTTCACCGAGGCGTGAGGAATACGATCGAGCAGCCCCTGTTCCAAGCGATCACGCAACGCGCACATCCGCGTCGCGGCGACGTCGTCGGCGAGGCGTGTGCTGGCGAGTTCCGCGGCCTTACCGAGCGCCACGATGGCGGGGACGTTTTCGGTCCCCGCGCGACGGTCGCGGTCGTTGTAGCCGCCATGCAAAATAGGATCGAGATGTGTTCCAGTACGCACAAAAAATGCGCCAACACCCTTGGGTGCGCCAAACTTGTGTCCGGAAATAGACAAGAGGTGAACGCCCAGCTCCCTCACATTGATGCGGATTTTGCCCGCAGACTGCACGGCATCGGTGTGCAACCGCACGCCCGCTTCGGCGGCGATACGTCCAATTTCCGCAATGGGCTGGATGGTGCCGAGTTCGTTGTTCGCATGCATCACGCTGATCAGCACGGTGTCCGCGCATAAGGCGCGGCGGATATCGCCGGGATCAACGACACCTTCGCGTCCTACAGGCACATAGGTGACACGCACGCCGCTGCGCTCGAGTGCCTGGCAGGTATGCAGCACGGCGTGATGCTCGATCGTCGTGGTGATGATGTGGCCGGGAATTTTGCCGGGTGAAGCCCCCGTGCCCACGGTCGCGCCTTGCGGTATTCGGGCCGCGAGGCATAAGGAGAAGGAGCCGAGGATCGCCGCATTATCCGATTCGGTGCCGCCGCTCGTGAAAACAATTTCGCTGGGGCGCGCTCCCAGAAGCGCCGCAACCGCCGCACGGGCGCGTTCCACGGCGCCGCGCGCACGTTGCCCAAAGGCATGAATTGAGCTGGGATTTCCGTACTCCTCGGAAAAATACGGCAGCATGGCCGCGAGCACTTCCGGCTCGACGGGCGTGGTGGCGTTGTGGTCTAAGTAGATGCGCTGCATATTTTTGCCGTGATAGGAGCTGGTCGAACGGGTTGCCGCAGGCGCAGTCGACAGAATATAGGGGGGCCGAGTTGGGGTCAACCGACAACAGGCCGCGTCAGGTAACTCTGAAACACACAGTTCGAATATGCATCTGGCAGGTCGCGGAAGACGAGGGCCGCCGGATAAGACGGTAAACGTAAATTCTCTTGTTAACTTCTGGGGCGCATTGAACGTTATAGCAGTGAGGTCGGACGCATACGACGTTGGGACGAGCGGCTACACCTCGCAAGTGACGGGACTCTCGGAGGATTTATGATGCTGGCGATGGTTATTGAGAAATTTCCGCTGTTGCTGCAGACGGCGCCGACAGGCCCCGGCCCCATGACCGCGGAACAATTCAGGCAGCAAATCGCGCTCGAAGCGGTACGCAATACGCGCAGGTCAGACTCGGCGGTCGGAATACTGGTACCCATCGCGCTCTTCGCGATGATATTGATGATTGTGTGGCTGGGCACCCGGCGGCGACAGGCGGAAATCCAGGCGCGCGCCGAGTTTCACAAGCGACTGCTCGACAAGTTCGGGTCCGGGCGGGAGTTTTCGGAATTTCTGGAAAGCAAAGGGAGCCAGCGGTTCCTTGAGGAGCTGTGGTCCCGGGGATGGCAATCAAACCGCGCATTGCGAGGCCTGCAAAACGGCACGGTACTCACGGTGCTCGGAGTGGCCTTTCTGGCGCTGTCTCATGTGAGGCACGGGCTGCTGATACCGGGCGTGCTGGTTCTGGCGCTGGGGATTGGATTTCTGCTGTCAGCAATGATCGCGCACCGGTTCTCGAAATTCGGAAACAGCGGCGATGGTGGGGCGGAACACGCTTCGCTGTCGAAGAGCTAGGCGCACGAACGCGGTTGCAAGCCAAAGATGCTGCGTGCCCCTCCGCCACTGCCGTCTGAGCCCTGGAGTTTCTGCGCGGCAGGATTGAAGTAGAGCAACCCGGTGTTGCAGCGCATGATTGGACTCGCTCGCGCGCACGCACCGGTGATATTTCGAGACCCTATTTCGAGACGATGTTTCGGACGATATGCGTGACTCTCAGCCGGGATGCAACACTTGTTTGGATTTCCAGTGAATCCGTAGAGGCTTACGATGCGGCCTGTAGCAGCAATCACACTTGCGGAGACGGGGGCGCTGCCAGCGGTGCCGGTCAGTTCCCTGCCGCCGCAGCGCATGGATGAGGCCGCATTTCGGGCGTTTTATGAGGAAGCGGCGCCGAAACTGCGAGCCTACATACGGCGGGGCTGCGGCAACGCGGCACTCGCCGACGATATTTTGCAGGAAAGCTTCTATCGGTTCCTGCGCTCCGATTTGCCGCCACTCGAGAAACACGAGATGAAAGGATATCTCTATCGCACCGCGAGTTCGCTGCTGGCGGACCATTGGCGGCGATTGCAACGGGAGCGGCGCTGGAGTCTCGAATCATTTTTCCGCCGGGATCGTGCGGAACAGACGCGGACGGGTTTTGCGGGTGACACGGGCGGAACCTCGGATGCGATGCGGCTGTTTGCGCGGATGAAACCGCAGGAGCAGGACTTGTTATGGCTGGCGTACGTCGAGGGGTTCGACCACCGCGAAATGGCGTCGGCACTGCAACTGGCGGAGAAAAGTGTCCGCGTGCTGCTGTTTCGCGCCCGTAAGAAACTTGCCGGCTTGCTGCGGAAGCAAAAAATCGGGTTGGGAGATTTGTCATGACTCACGCTGGGCAAGAAGCACATAGGCAAGGCGCCGCGGACCCGCAGGCCGATTGCCCGCAAGAAACGGCGGTGGGCCATGCTGTTCGCAGCGGCGACTGGAGCGATTCGCTGCGAACGCATGCGGCTGAATGCGCTATTTGCGGCGATATCGTCAGCGCGTCCCAGTGGATGCAATCACTGGCCGCGCTGCCGGAAGGAACCGTACCCCTGCCCGACGCGGGGGTGGTGTGGTGGCGCGCGCAGCTTGCGGAGAAGCAGCGTGCGGCGGAACGCGCGCAAACCGCGCTCGCGTGGTTTGAGATTGCCGCCGCCGCGATTTGCGCGGCGCTCGCGGGTTGGATCGTGCTCGACCGCAGCGTGATGGCTAATCTGTCGGCGTGGATGATTGCGGAAGGATGGCCCGATTTCTGGGCCGCCGTGCAATCGATCACGCTTGTGACGCCGGCAGTTTTTTCATCGCTTGCAGTGGGTCTTTCGGTGGCCGCCCTTTCCGTGGTGGGTCTGATTTTGGCGCAGGACTGAGGTTCGCGGGTCAGGTGATCCCGGATCCGGTGTTCGCGGGCCGACTCGCCGGGGCTCGGGCATGAGATGCGGCTGACGCTCGGAGCGCACAGCATACGCCGCGAGCCGCGCGTCTTGACATTGCCGGAGGCGTCCGCTAGGTTGCGAGTCGGTCCGCGAATCACGCAATTGTGAGTCGGGCAGTTGTGAGCCGGGCACTTGCGAATCGAGCAGTTGCAAATCAGCCTGCGCATCGCGCCTGCGAACCGGGCGCGGCAATCACCCCATGGCGAACGGAGAGGCCTTGTCCAACCCCATCATTACCCTCACGACCGATTACGGCACCAGCGATCATTTGGTTGGCGTCTTAAAGGGCGTGATTTTGCGCATTCTGCCCACCGCCACGGTGGTGGACATCAATCATCACGTCGTGCCGTTCGATGTCCTGGACGGAGCGCTGACCATTGGATCGGCCTACCCTTATTTTCCGGCGCGCACCGTACACGTCGTGGTGGTCGATCCGGGTGTCGGCACGAAACGGCGCCCGATTCTGGTAACTGCGGAGCAGCAATATTTCGTCGCTCCCGACAACGGCGTGCTTTCGACGGTGTACGACCGCGACCCAGGTGCGATTGTGCGGCACATCACCGCGGAACATTATTTTTTGAATCCGGTGAGCAGCACGTTCCACGGGCGTGATGTTTTTGCGCCGGTGGCGGCGTGGCTGGCCAAAACCGGGCAAACCGAAGCGTTTGGCGAGGAGATCACCGACTTCATGCGCTTCGCACTGCCGCGGCCGAAGACGGCCGGCTCGACCATCAAAGGCGTTGTTTTGCGGGTGGACTCATTCGGAAACCTGATGACGAACCTGAAAGCGGATGATGTGCCGCCGGCGGCGATCGGGTCGCGAAGGATCACGCTGCACATTGGCGGCAAACGCGTCGAACAGTTCGCGCTGCACTTCGCGGAAGGCGCGCCCGGAATTCCGGCGGCGCTGGTGGGCTCGAGCGGTTTTCTGGAGGTGGTGGTGAATCGCGGGAACGCGGCGCGGATGCTCGGGGCCAACCGGGGAGCCGAAGTCACGATCGAAGTTGGTGACGAGGCTGGGTGACGAGGCTGGGTAAAGACGATCGGCGCGTGGCGCGGCAGCACTGCGTCAAATCGTGTGGCACGGGCGCGGCAACGTTTGTGAGCAGCGTAAGTGCGGTCACGCGGCACGGTGCAAATGGCGCTCTAACGACGCCTGAATGCGACAGCGCCGGGCGCGTGGCACCGTCGAAACGCGGACGCCGCGAAGGCAGTCGGCCGCGCCGGACGCGCACGACTGGCTAACGGGACAGGTCCTGGGCAAGCAGATGGGCGCGCGTGCGCGGATCGAGCCAGTCGCGCAACGCGTCACCGAGCAGGTTGAACGCGAGCACGGCCACGATAATCCCCAGCGCGGGAAACACCACCATATGCGGCGCGTCGAAAAGATGACTGCGCGCGTCGTTGAGCATCGCGCCCCAACTGGGCGCGGGCGCGAGCACGCCAAGGCCGAGAAAGCTCAGCGTGGATTCGGCGAGAATCGCACTGGCGAGTCCAATAGTGGCCTGGATTAACACTGGTGGCAGCGTGTTGGGAAGAAGATGACGCAAGAGGATGCGTGTGTGAGAGGCTCCTAGCGAATAGGCTGCGAGAACAAATTCCATTTCCTTGATTTTCAGCGCCTGCGCTCGCGCCAGGCGAGCGTAGCCCGCCCACCCCGTGATCACCAGCGCGAGAATGACTTTGCCGATGCCCGCTCCGAGAAATGCCGCAAACGCAATCGCCAGCAAAATGCCGGGAAAAGATAGAAACGCGTTGATGAGCAGATCATTCACCACGCGGTCAAACCATCCGCCAAAATAGCCGGCCAAAGAGCCGATGGCCAAGCCCGTGAGTCCCGCTCCCAGCACGACCGAGAAGCCGACCGCAAGTGAAATGCGCGCGCCGTAGAGAGTGCGCGCCAAAATGTCGCGGCCGAGTTCGTCCGTTCCGAACGGATGATGCCAGGTGGGGGCGAGCAAACGCGCAGGCAGGTCTTGCGCGTTGGGACCATGCGGCGCGATCCAGGGCGCGAAAACCGCGGCTGCGACCAGCAGCAATGTCATGGCGAGCCCCCAGCGTCCCAGCGGATTGCGGCGGAGGAAGTCGCCGAGCGCAGAGGATGGTGGGGGAGGCGCGGCGGCTGCGCTGCCGGTCTTGGTGGCGGGCAATTTTTCGACGTCGCGCGGTGTAGCGTGCGATGTCGTGGGATGTGAGGCTGCGGCGCTGCTGGTTTCGTCGCGCGACATTGTGGCTTCTGCTGCCCTGGCTTCTGATGCGGTGGCGTGTGGTGCGGCAGCTGGTGATGCGGCGTCGTTCGCGGACTTGGACTTTCGCAGCGTCACGAGACACGCACCCGGGGGTCGGCGAGCGCGTAGAGCACATCGGTAAGTAAATTCACAGCGACGTAGGATAAGGCGATCACCAGGATGCAGCCCTGCAGCAGCGGGTAATCACGCCACTGGATAGCCTGGACGGCCAACCTCCCAATCCCCGGCCAGGAAAAAATAGTTTCCGTGACGATGGTGCCGGCCAGCAGCGTCCCGAATTGTAATCCGACGATAGTGATGATGGGGATGAGCGCGTTCGGAAAGGCGTGACGAAAAAGTACCGCGCGCTCGCGAAGTCCCTTGGCACGCGCGGTGCGCACGTAGTCGCTCGAAAGCTCCTCAAGCATGGAACCGCGCACCATACGCGTGAGGATGGCGGCGAGTGCCGCGCCGAGCGTCACGGCGGGCAGCACGAGATGCGACAAACCGCCGCGTCCGGAAACCGGGAGCCACCCCAGCTTCACCGAGAAAAATAAAATCAGCAGAGGGCCCAGGGCGAAGTTGGGCACCGAGAGGCCCAGCAGCGTGAGGACTGAGGTCGTCCGGTCGCGCACGCTGCCCCTGCGGCTGGCGCTGAAGATGCCCGCCGGGATCGCTATCGCCAAACAGACCGCCAGCGCGGCGAGCGCCAACTCGAGGGTCGCGGGATAGCGTTCGAAAATGAGCCTGAAAACGGAGTCGCGGAAATGATAGGACTGGCCCCAGTTGCCGCGGACCAGCCCGGCGAGATAGCGCCCGTATTGCACGCCAATCGGCAAGTCGAGTCCCAGATCGTGGCGGAAGCGAAGCACGTCGGCCGCCTGCGCGTCTGGACCGAGCATTTGTTCCACCGGATCGCCGGGAACAATGTGGATCAGCAGAAAGATCATGGTGAGGGTGAGCCAGATGGACGGAAGGATCGGCAGGAAGCGAATGAGAAGATTGCGCTTCACTGGCGGCTCCTGTCAGGAGCAGCGCCTTTGGCGTGGAGCTCGCGGGTGGAATCAAGCGCGCCGGCGGCTTTGCTATCGGCACTCGCCAGCGGAGGCGCGTTTGGCGCGGCGGCTTCCACACGAAGCGGTTCGGCAAGCGCGCGGCGCTGAATTTTTACGCGAGCCACGCGGCGGCGATCCATTTCGAGCACCGTGAAGTGGAAAACACCGTAATCGAAACTTTCGCCACCATGCGGAATGAAACCCAGATGCGCGAGCACAAATCCGCCGAGCGTGGCGTAAGCGGGATCGTCGGGCAATTGAATGTGATATTGCGTCTCGAGGTCGCGCAGGCTGAACGCCCCGTCAAAAATCATGGCCGCGCCCGCGCCGGAACCGAGAATCAGCGGCCCTTCGATGACGTCGTACTCATCATGAATTTCACCGACGACCTGTTCGAGCAAGTCCTCGAGCGTGACCAGACCCAGAATACTGCCGAATTCATCGACGATCATGGCGAGATTCGCGCGGCGCGTGCGCATCTCGATAAGCAAATCGCTGGCGAGCTTGCTCTCCGGCACGATCAGCACCTCGCGGAGGAATCGGCGGAGATCGAATGGCAAGCGCGATGCTGTCGGCGAGGAGGCGGGCGAGGAGGCGCCCGCTTCTAGGGAAGACTCGACAGAGGACTCGACGCGAGACTGGACAGGAGACGCGACGCGCGGCTGCACGCCCGCCTGCGCCGGTTCCGTGGACGCGGGGGAGCGCACCGGCTCATTCGCGATGTGCCGCTGGCTGTCGAGCAGCACCCAAAGCATGTCCTTGATATGCACGAAGCCCAGAATGTGATCGAGCGTGCCTTCGTAGACCGGCAGGCGCGACCTCTGCGTATTGGCAAAGAGCGCGAGCGTCTCCGCAAGTTGCGCCTCGACCGGCAGAGCGTGCACATCGGGGCGCGGAACCATGATTTCGCGTACACGCAACTGCCCGAGCTCCATGGCACCGAGCATGAAACGCTCCTCACTAGCGGCCAGGACGCCACGTTCGCGGGCCTGCTGGATCTGGATTTGCAGCTCGTCCAGCGAATGCGGAACGGAATGGCCCGCGGACGGCGAGACACCCAGGGCGCGAACCATGCGGCGGCTCAGCCGCTCGAGCAAACCGATGGCCGGGCGGAAGGCGTTCAGATACCAGTAAAATGGCCGCGCAATCAACAGCGAGGCGCGTCCGGCGCGCTCGAGCGAAATCGTTTTCGGCACGAGTTCGCCGAAAACCACGTGCATCACGGTCAGCAGCGCGAATGCGAGGGCCAGTGCGGCGCCATGCGCCAAAACAGCCGCACGGTTGCCGGGCAGCCATGCGAGCATCGGCCGAAAAATTCGTGCGAGGGTCGATTCTCCGAGTGCGCCCAGGCCCAAACTGGCCAGGGTTACGCCCACCTGGACACCCGAGACGACGCGATCAAGTTGGCCGAGCAACTCCTGCACGATGCGGGCGCGCGCGTCACCCTGCTCGATCAGTTGCTGCACCCGCGAGGCGCGCACGGCCACAAGCGAAAACTCCGCCGCGGCAAAGAAACCGTTGACGGCCACCAGCGCCATGACCGCCAGTAGCTGCAGGCCAATCATGCTGCCGATTCTATCAGCGCCAGGGGCTTCACAGGCAATTGTGCACGTAACATGCGTATTGCCGGGTAAGCGCGGCCAAACGAGCGCTTACGGTACGTGTTACCGCCTGGATGATATAGATAATCCGTGTCTGCAAAGCAGGTGGAACAGCATGGCACACAGCGTCCGCCGCATTGGGGGCAGTTATGTGGGCGGAAATGATGAGTCGGCAAGCGGCAGGCGCGAAATTATTGTGCCTCTCTGGCGGGCTGCATTAGAATGCACAGTCGGCGCGCAGGAGTGATCGTGTGAACGGTTCAATGCCCGGAAAAAAAATCGAACCGGCCAAGAAGCCGGATAAGCCGGAGTTCGAGCACTCGCTCGCGCGGCTGGAAGAAATCGTGCGCAAGCTCGAAAGCGCCAACCTGCCACTCGACGAAGCGATGAAACTTTTCGAGGAAGGCATGGAGCTTTCGCGTGATTGCCAGCAGCAACTCGAACAGGCCGAAGCCCGCGTGGAAATTTTATTGAAAAAGGGCGGTGGCGAGCTGGCGGCAGAACCGTTCGAGCCGGAAGGCGACGAGGAGCCCTGACCGCGCCGCGCGCCCGAATGAACCTCCCCTCCTTTTTCGAAGAGGACCGCCAAGCCGTCGATGTGGCGCTAGACCGCCTCTTGCCGCCTGCGGAAGCGCGTCCCGCCACAATTCACCGTGCGCTGCGCTACAGTGTTTTCGCCGGCGGCAAGCGGGTGCGCCCGATTCTATGCCTCGAGTCCGCGCGGATATTCTCAGCCGCTAACACACCGGACGCAGCAGGCAGAGGGGCGGCACGGCGCGATGCAAGGAACTCCCGCGGTGCGGGCGCGGCCGGCAGTTCAGATGCTGCTGTATCAGAGGCTCACGAATCGGCGGCTGGGAAATCAGGCCCTGATGGATCCGATGCTGATGGATCGGGCGCTGATGGATCGGATATCGGGCGATTTACCGCGTCCGAATCGGCCTCGGAGACGGATGGGTCGCCGGTAATGCCCGTGGCGTGCGCGCTCGAATTCATCCACACGTATTCGCTGATTCATGATGATTTGCCCGCCCTCGACAATGATGACCTGCGCCGCGGCCAGCCCACCTGCCACAAGCAATTTGGTGAAGCTAACGCGATACTGGCGGGCGATGCTTTGCTGACGCTGGCTTTTGAGACGCTTGCGAAGGCCCCCGTTGCGTACAGCCGCAGGGTCGCGCTTATCGCCGAGATCGCCATGGCGGCGGGTACCCGCGACGGGATGGTGGGCGGACAAGTGGCCGATCTCGAATACGAGGGCCGGGCGATCACGGCCGAGGCGCTCGAATACATTCATCGCTCAAAAACGGCGGCGCTGATCCGCGCCGCGACTGTGTCAGGGGCGATTGCCGGGGGCGCGTCCGAGGACGACGTTGCGCGGATTCGCAGCTTTGGCGAACTGATTGGCTGGGCGTTTCAGGTGACCGACGACATCCTGGACGTTGAAGAGTCCTCCGCGACGCTGGGCAAGACTGCGGGGAAAGATACGGCGCAGCGGAAAGCGACGTATCCTGCACTGTTTGGCCTGGCAAAATCACACGAGTTTGCGCGGGAACTGGCCACGAAAGCGATCGCGGAACTGCAGCCATACGGCGCACGGGCGCAGCAGTTGCGTGACATGGGAGAATTTCTGGTTCTGCGCAGGGCCTGACCGCGAGGCGCTGCCGAGCGCACGCCGCCACGGAGTTCGAGGCGGGGATCAGGGCTAGGATCGTAGCTCCGTAAAGGCGTCCATATGCATTCCAATGTGACGAAAACGCGGCTTGATGTGGCGCTGGTGGAGCGCGGACTTGCCGAGTCGCGCCAGAAGGCTCAGGCCGTGATACTGGCCGGGCACGTGCGCGTGGGCGGCCAGCGCGCGGACAAAGCGGGCATGCTGGTCGCGAGTGACGCCACCATCGTGCTCGCGGGCGAGACCCTGCGTTATGCGAGCCGTGGCGGCCTGAAACTGGCGGGCGCGCTGGAAGAATTCAGCATAAATCCGCGCGGAAAAATCTGCCTCGATGCCGGATGTTCCACCGGCGGATTCACCGATTGCCTGCTGCAAAATGGGGCCGCGCGCGTTTACGCGGTGGACGTCACGACCAACCAGCTCGCCTGGAAACTGCAAAGCGATCTCCGCGTGGTGCCCATCCAAATGAACGTGCGTTATCTGGAGCCGAGTTTGCTGGCCGAGCGTCCTTCGCTGGTGACGGCGGACCTGTCTTTCATTTCCGTGGCGAAGGTCTTGTCGCGCCTGGCCGAGGCGGCCGCACCGGGGGCGAGTTTTCTAATCCTGGTGAAGCCGCAATTCGAACTGGATCGCGGGGACGTGGGCAAGGGCGGAATCGTGCGCGATCCGGCGCTGCACGAACGCGCGATCGCGCGGGTGCGCGCGGCCGCAACTTCCGCTGCATTGGCGATTGCCGGCGTGCGCCCGAGTCAGATTACCGGAGCCGAAGGAAACCAGGAATTTTTTGTGTACGCACGGCGGCAGGACGCGCCAAATTCCGCGCTGCCCAGAAAGTCCCTGCGGTAGAATGCGCTCGATTGGGCTTCGCACGAAATTTATGCGGTCTTGGAGCGACGGACGTCTGCGCAATGGCGACATTCAGGGTGAAGGCGCTCGATTAGCCGCAGCGACGAGTTGCCAATGATGAGCGCGACATCGTGAGCGACGCTTCGCGCGACAACGGTCGCGGCATCAGTCACAAAATTCGTAACGAGAATGGTCACGACCGGGCTTCCCACAATGTGCCACGAATGCTGAAGCGGCCAATTTTCACTTTCGAGTTTTGCGCGCACCGGGGCGTTGCTTGATCCGCTCGGCAGCGATCATATCGCGCCCCCGTCGCGCGGATATTGCCGCCGTCGCACCGCCACTGATCGAATGGCTGGGCGCGCGGGGCATCACCGTGTTGTGCGATCAGGAAACGGCGGGGAGCGTAGCCGGGGGCGCGGTCGCGCACCCGCGCGAGACCCTGCCTTCCCATGCCGATCTGCTGATCGTATTGGGCGGCGACGGAACGCTGCTGGCCGCAGCGCGCCTGATGAACGAGCATAACGTGCCGATCCTGCCGGTGAACCTGGGCGCGCTCGGATTCCTCACCAGCGTCACACTGGACGATATGTATCCGGTGCTCGAGCAGGCCATCAACGGGCAAGCGCGCTACAGCGAGCGCGTGCTGCTCGAGTCCCAGGTGATCCGCAAGGGCGCCGTGTTTCACCGCGCGCGCGCTCTCAACGATGCGGTGCTCAACAAGGCCGCGCTCGCCCGCATCATCGACTTGCAATTGCGCATCAATGATGAATTTGTGTGCAACTACAAGGCGGATGGCCTGATCGTGTCGACGCCTACCGGATCGACGGCCTATTCGCTGGCTGCCGGCGGGCCCATTGTTTATCCGCTGGTTTCCGCCTTCGTGATCACCCCCATTTGTCCGCACACGCTGACGAACCGGCCGCTGGTGGTACCCGATAGCGCGCAGATTGAAGTCGGATTTGACGCGGCGGGCGAGTGCATTTTCCTGACCCTCGATGGCCAGGTGGGCGTGGAACTGATTCCGGGAGACCTGATTAAAATCGCCGCGGCACCAGAGCGCTTGCGGCTGGTTCGCCCGCAGAAGAAAAGCTACTTCAGTGTTTTGCGCGACAAATTGAAGTGGGGAGAAAGATAGCGCGCCGCAAGGAAGAGCGACGCGATCATTCGATCAATCTGTGCGCCAGTCAGGGCCCTGGTTAGGGCGGTAGTCAGTTCGCCAATCAGTGGTCATTCACGCGATCAATCACGCGCCCAACCGGCCGCGAAGCGCGTGCGCCAATCAGGCCCTTACCCGGCGAAGAGCCGGTTTTTCTCGGCTGTTCCGCTGCAAGCACTATGGGCCCCGCCGTCATGCAAAGTTCTATTTAGGAGCGCAGAATGTCCAGCCAGCCTGCAGGAACGCAATCCGCCTCGGCAATACCGCCCGACGACCCGAACCGTAATCTGGTCGTGGCCCGGCCTGAGATCGATACCGATGTTCCTCACCTGGGACTGGCGGGAGACACCTACACGGTTCTGGTCAGTGGCAAGGATACTGCTGGCAGGTTCTGCCTCATTGACATGTACGTTCCCGCGGGCGGAGGACCGCCGCCTCATCGTCACGACTTCGAAGAAACGTTCACAATCCTCGAAGGTGAACTGGTGGTCACCTTCCGCGGCAATAAGCGGGTGGCCCGGCCCGGAGAGACCATCCATGTGCCGGCCAACGCCCCGCATCAGTTTCGCAATTGCCTGACGCAACCCGCGCGAATGCTTTGTATCTGTTCACCGGCGGGCCACGAGGAATTCTTCGCACAGTTCGGAGTGCCCGTGGCCACGCGCACCACCCCGCCACCAAAGCTCGATGAAGCGGCGCAAGCAGAGTTCAGGAAATAAGCCGCGGCACTAGCCTTCAAGTATCGGACCGAACTGCTCGAGCATGCCTGAAGCATTTCGCGAAATCGCGATGAAGAACGGAACAATGCTGGACAGCCAGGGCGCACGCTGGCCATGCCCTTTGCACCTGGCCCGTTTTTCGGTAAGCGTCAGCCAAGCAACTACCGGTTAAACGGAGCGACGATGGAGGCGTGGGCCATGATGTGACCCTCCATCTCCTTCATCAGGTCGGCGCGAGTGGCCGTCTCCGGCAAGTCCACCTTGGTATCCAGCGCGTATAACTCAAAAGCGTAGTGGTGCGCCACCGGAACGTTCTGTGGCGGACACGGTGGCCGGTAGCCGGTGATGCCGCCTTGTCCGGGATTGCCATTGGTCTGGTAGCTGCCATCCGGCAACACCGGGGTGTTCGAGGGAACCGCCTGAGGGAACTGCGTGGCCGTTGCCGGAATGTTCCACACCATCCAGTGCAAAATGTCGTCATTGCCCTTGCGCGGCCGCGGCTCCATATCGTGCAGGATCAGTGCAAAGCTTGCGGTGCCGCGTGGCGCCTGTACCCAGCGCAGCGCGGGTGAAACGGCGTCGGGTCCAGCGGCGCACGTAAACTTCGCGGGCAACTGGCTTCCGTCGGTAACGTCCGGACTCATCAAGCGCATGGGCGGTGGAGGAGCGGCGCCGGGGCGCTGCTGGCCTCCGGGTGCGGGCGGTGCTCCGGCAGGCGCGGGCCTCTGTTGCTGAGGTGCGCCTGGCGCGCCTGCGCCAGCCTGCGGCCCCTGTTGCGCCCCTTGTGCGCCTTGTGCCCCTTGCACTTGTCGTGCTGGTTGCGCGACCCCCAAACCGGCCGCCAGCAGGAATACCGGCGCTGCAAACAGCATGGTCCGTTTCGCTCGCATGTTCGTTCCCCTCCCATTTCCACGGGCAATGGCTTGCTCTGCGTTCTGAAAAGTGCGTTCGGCCATCGCGCTCCGGCCATAACGTTCCGGTAAATGCGTTCTGTCAACTGTGATAAGTCCCTAAGCCGCGCATTGTACCTCTGAATAGGCGTAAATCAATCGTTTGGAAAAGCGCGTTCGGAGAGAACGATCAATTTAGAGATAAACGCGAAGGGAGTTTGATAGCCGGCGACCAGCGTTTCAGCAAAAATTCGTTCCACAGATTAGGACGCCGCCGCGCGACAACAGAGCGGCAACACATAGGATGGGCCATGTGAGGGCTCGCACGAGGCGATTTTCAGCCGGATACCAATTCGCCGCGAATCAAGTCGGCGCGCGATTCGCGCCGCCGAATCACGCGGGCACGCGTGCCGTTTACCAAAACCTCGGCGGGACGCGGCCGGGAATTATAGTTGGAAGCCTCGGCAAATCCGTAAGCGCCGGCACCCCAAAGCACCAGCACGTCACCGCGGGAAACTTCGCCAAGCGGCCAGTCGTGCAGGAAACAGTCGCCCGTTTCGCACACCGGGCCGACCACATCCACACGATTCATAGGGGCGCGCCCGTTCGGTGAGGCTGCGTGCGCGAGCGCGTCAGCATCAGCGTTAGCGTCAGCATTAGGAGCCCCGTGCGACGGGCTAACCCGCGTCATCGGATGGACCGCATCATAGAGCACCGGCCGCATGAAATCATTCATGGCGGCATCGACAACGACAAACGTTTTATCGCGATTGCGCTTGATGTGAAGCACACGCGTGAGCAGCACGCCGGCTGCGGCAATGATCGCGCGTCCCGGCTCGAGCAGCAGGTGACACCCGAGCGGCCGAACGAGCGCGGTGACGGCGCGCGCATAAGCGCGCATGCTGGGCGGCTGCTCCTGCGCGTAGCGCACGCCCAGGCCGCCCCCGAAATCGAGATAGCGCAACCGAATGCCCGCGCGCTCGAGTTCGGTGACATAGGCGGCGAGACGCCGCAAGGCGCGCTCGAAGGGTGCGATGCTCATGATCTGCGAGCCGATATGCGCGCTGATGCCCTGCCACTCGATCCAGCGGGAATCGCGGTGCGCTAAATACAGGCGCCGCGCCGTGGCCCAATCCACGCCGAATTTGTGCTGATGGCGGCCCGTGGAGATATGCCGGTGTCCGCCCGCCACAATATCGGGATTGACGCGAATTGCGGCGGGCGCGCGCCGCCGCAGGCGCGACGTCTCTATAGCCAAAAGCTCCAGCTCCGATTCCGACTCGACATTAAACAGGCGAATGCGTGCGCGCAACGCCTCGCGAATTTCCTCGCGCGATTTGCCCGCGCCCGAAAAAACCACGCGGCTCCCGGAAATGCCGGCCCGTGCGACGCGGTACAGCTCGCCTCCTGAAACAATGTCGAATCCGCTGCCCAGGCGCGCCAGCAATCGCAGAATGGAAAGGTTGGAGTTGGCCTTCACCGCGTAGCACAGCGTGTGCGGCAACCTGCCGATCGCGCGGTCGAGTTCGCGGTATGCGCCGCTGATGGCCGAGGTGCTGTAAACGTATGCGGGCGTCGCCGTTTCGGCGGCAATGTGCTCGAGCGCGACCTTTTCACAGTAGACTACGCCATCTCTCCGCGAAAAGCCGGGCGTGTACATGGCGGGATCGAGTTCGGCCGCGCGCGACGCAGCGGCGCGCGATGAATGAGGCTGCGCCAAGAGCGGTGACAGGCGCGTCTTTGGCGCGAGCTTTGGCACAAGCCCTGGCACGCGCGTGCGCGGCGACTTGCCGCCGAGCTTTGCATCGAGCAATTGGGAATCCGAGCTGCCGCTCGGGGGAGGTGAGTTCACGTGACCTTCATCACCACCAGCGTGCGGTCATCGGTGATGGGTCCGTTCGCGGTGAACTCCTGCACCGACGCGAGCAGTTGGTCGGCGAGATCTCCGGCGGACAACGCGGCGTGGGTTTCGATGAGCGCTCCCAGTCGCCCGATTCCGAATAGCGCTCCTTCCGGGTCGGGCGCCTCCGATAAACCATCCGAGTGAAAAACGAGGATGTCGCCGGGATCAAGGTTTAGTGTCCATTCCTCATAGGTGACATCATCGTAGAGCCCCAGCGGGAAACCCACGAGCTTCAGTTGCTCGCAGCGGCCGCCGTTTCTCATGAGGAATGGCTGCGTCTGGCCGGCATTCGCAATGCGCAGCTTGCGCGTAGGCTTGCGCCAGGTGGCAAAGCAGAACGTCATGAACCGGCCGTCGATGCGCCGCTCGCACAGCAGTTGGTTGAGCTGACGCAACAGCTCCGCCGGAAGCAGCTTTTGCGGTGCAAGGCTGCGCAGGATCCCAATCGCCACCGCGCCGTAAAGCGCCGCCGCTGAACCTTTGCCGCTGACGTCGCCGAGCCCGAAACCCAGGCGCGTGGGACCGTATCGCAGAAAATCGTACAGGTCGCCGCAGACTTCGCGCGCGGAAAGAATACGCGCGGCTATCTCCACGCCGTAATCATCGGAGGGGACCGGACGCAGCAACGCGCCCTGCATGCGCTGCGCCGCATGTAATTCGCGCTCCATGCGCGCTTCGTCGCGGGCGAGATGCTCGTACAGCCGTGCATTTTCCAGCGAAACGGCGAGTTGCGCGCCCAGAATCGAAAGCGCCTGCACGTGATCGTCGGTGAAATAATTGAGCTGCGGGCTTTCCAGGTCGAGAACGCCAATCACCTTCCCCTTGTGAATCATGGGAATCGACAGCTCGGAACGCGTCTCGGGATTGGCCATGACGTAGCGAGCATCTTTCGACACGTCGGGAACGCGCACGGGCAGCCCCGTCGATGCGGCCGCACCAATTAATCCCTCCGTGGGAGCCACGCGCAGTTTCCCTTGCATGCTCTGCCCGTATTTCACCACCAGCCGTTGCAGGAAAAGGTTTGTCGGGCCGTCGTAGAGGAGGATGCCCATGATCTGATAATCGATCACGCGCTTCACGAGTTCGGCGGCGCGGCGCAACAGCGCTTCCAAATCCAGGATCGAGCTGGCCTCGCGGCCCACTTCATTCAGCACGAGCAGCATGTCCGCCTGGCTGCGCGCGCGTTCAAACAGGCGCGCGTTCTCCATGGCCACCGATAGCCGGCTGGCGAGTAACACCAGGATTTCCTGCTGCTCCAAGGTGAAGTAATCGGGCTCGGCGCTCTGCACGTCCAGGACACCGATCACTTCGTTCTTAAAAACCAGCGGCACGGCCAGTTCCGAGCGCACCGAGTCGCTGGTCTGGATGTAGCGCTGGTCGGCCCGGACGTCACTTACACGCACCGGCTCGCGCGTCGCCGCAGCTGTGCCGGTAACGCCCTGCCCTATAGGGATGTGCCAGTTGGCCATGACCTCCTGGTTGAATCCCGCCGAATAACGACACGAGAGGGTCTGGGTTTCAGGGTCGAGCAGCATCACACAAAAAATCTCGTAATCAACCAGCGGCTTGATGAGTGCGGCCGTTCTGCCCAGCACCTTCTGCAGATCCAGGGAGGCATTGATCTCCTCGCCAATCTCGGCCAGGGTGGCCAGAGTCTGCTCGGTGAGGTACGTTGCCTTGGTTTCGACGGGGTCCATATGCTGCACTGTCGCGCTGGTTTCTCGCTCGGTGCGAAGCGATTCACCAAGCGCGACTTGAGAAACATTACCACAGCATCAAGGGCAGTGTCGTCTGGTACGAAAAAAAAGCGAAGCCAGGAAAGAGCGCCGGGCCCCTCGGACGGTCGTTTATCGCCTCATTTACAACTCATTTACGATGAGTTCGGATCACTGCGAGTAGACGTTTGCCCGGAGGGGCTTGCCGCGAGATCTGCGGAGCAAGCCTGCTCCACAATTCTTACCCCGGCGCTCGCGCCGATACGGGTGGCACCCGCCGCGAGCATGCTCCGCAAATCTTCAAGCGTGCGGATGCCTCCGGCGGCTTTGATCCCCATTTCGCGGCCCACCGTCGCCCGTAGCAGCGTGACGTCTTCCACCGTCGCGCCTGCCGCCGCAAAGCCCGTCGAAGTTTTGACGAAATCCGCTCCCGCGCGCTGCGCGACGCGCGCCGCGCGAATTTTTTCGCTCTCCGTAAACAGCGCCGTCTCGAGGATCACCTTGCAAATAGCCCCGCCCTGATGGCTGGCTTCAATCACCCCGCGCATGTCGGCTTCCACCTGCTGGTCCTGCCCCGATTTCAGGGCACCCACGTTTTGCACCATGTCGATCTCCCGCGCGCCCAGCTTGATGGCTTCGTCCGCTTCATACATCTTCGCGCGCGTAAACGTTGCGCCCAGGGGAAATCCGACGACCGTGCAGACTTTTACCGTCGAACCCCGCAGCATTTCGGCGGCCATCGCCACGTAGCATGGATTGATACACACCGACGCAAATCCGTAGCGCACCGCTTCGGCGCACAATTTTTCTATCTCGGCACGCGAAGCCTCGGGTTTTAGCAGTGTGTGGTCGATCACGGCGGCAATACGCGCAGCGGCCTCACTTAAGGGAAATCCTGTGGGCGCGCGCCCTTCAAAGGCCTCGCTCATGTGGTGGGTTGTCGATTTCGGCAGCGGAGATTCACCGGAATGATCGCCATCGTGATATTGCGAGGCGCCACCTGGTCGCGCGCCGGCGCTTTACGTGCGAGGATGGACGTGCTCAAGATTGATGTGCCCAGGATTGGCGTGCCCAAGATTTCTGTGCGTGGTTTTTGTACCTCGGGCGAATCGCTCATCCTGGTTGCTCCCGCACTGTTGCTGGCCGGACCTTGGACCACCGGCTTCTTACGCCTGCTTTCCCCCGCGCAATGTTCTCGCGTTCACTTGTTTGCCATCCGTCTCCAACCCACCTGGGAGTGAAAGGACGCAAATATCTTTCAAATTACGGTAGCGCTCCGCGTAATCGAGTCCATAGCCGACCACGAATTCATTGGGGATTTTGAAGCCCACGTAATCCGTTTGGACATCTTTAATTCGCCGCTCGGCTTTATCGAGCAGCGCGGCAATGCGCAGAACGCGCGGTTTGCGCTGCATTAACACGCGCTGGAGATAGGTCAGCGTTATCCCCGTATCCAGAATGTCTTCCACCAATATGACATTCAACCCCTCGATGCTGATGTCCAGATCCTTTGTGAGCCGCACCTGGCCGGAGCTTTGCTTGGCCTTCCCGTAGCTCGATACGGCCATGAAATCAAGCGAAGCCTCCAGGTTAATGTTGCGAATCAGGTCCGAGAGAAAAATCGACGCCCCCTTGAGAACGCCGATGAGGTGTACCCGCTGCCCGCGAAAGTCGCGGGAAATTTGCCGCCCGATTGCCCGCGTGCGGCGCTGGATGGCGCTGTCGCGTATCAGAATTCGCAACTGCTCTTGCCCATGTTTGCGCATGCACCCGCCGGCCTTCAGGAAAGGCGCGTACTGTATAGCACCCGCGCGAAAAGCTCAACCGTTCCGCTCCACATGAGCTCGGGAAAGCGGCTGGCCCGAAATCGTTCAACGATCTTCAACGTGCTCTCAACGTAACCGTCCTTGCTGGACGGCTCGCATGAATTATTCAAATATTCGTAATCAATTAATTCGATATGTACATCCATCCGGGAAGGTTGACACATCTATATCGCGCTTTTACACTTTCACGCATTCGGGGAGAGGTCATGGAGTGCCACTGTCGACGTTTATCCGAAACTCATTGTGCATAAAAGGCACCCGTCCGGCGCAACTCTCAATAATTTTTGCGGGGAGACATTTCAAATTGAAACTATTTCAATCATTACTGTTCTCGATGCAGGCCATTACGATCGGTAGACACCACCCTGAACCTCGCCCTGGACATCCCCGGCACGCAGCATGCGGCTCCCGTATTGCATGGCGATTAAAAGTCCCTGGCGTTCTGGCCGTAGCATTAATCCTGGGTCTTGGCGCCGCCTGGCCGCCACCCGCCGCCGCCCAAACCGCCACCGGCACAATCACGGGTACGGTCATCGACCCGAAGGGCTTGGCAATGGCGAGCGTGAACGTCGTCGTGCATAACGCCGATACCGGTGTCGATCGCACGTTTCAGACGAATGAATCGGGTATATACGTTGCGCAACAGCTGCAGCCCGGCCATTACGACATCACGGCCAGTAATCCAGGATTCGCCTCCGTTACGCATAAAGGCGTGAATCTGGCGGTCGATCAGATCCTGACGATTGATATGCAGATGCCCGTGGCTACGCAGACGGGCGAGATCACCGTCACGGGTGAAACACCCGTCGTCGAAACCGAGAAAACCGAGCAATCGCAGGACGTCAGTGAAAATCTCGTGGAAGGGCTGCCCATCAACGGCCGGCGCTGGGAAAATTTTGTACTGCTCACTCCCGCCGTTACCACGGACGGGACCAGTGGCCTTTCGAGCTTCCGCGGAATCTCTGGCCTGTACAACGGCAACTCCGTCGACGGGGCCAACAATACGCAGGCGTTTTTTTCCGAAGCGCGCGGTCGCACGATTATTGTTTCGTACGTTTACAGTGCGGATTCCATCAAGGAATTCGAAGTGGCCGCGAGCAATTACAGCGCGGAGTTCGGCCAGGCTGCGGGCGGGGTTGTGAACGCGGTTACGCGCTCCGGAACGAACCAGCTTCATGGCGATCTTTTTTATAACCTGCGCTACCCGACCCTGAATGCGCTCGATCCCGTCTCGAAAGTAAGTGCGGCATCTTCACCAGGCGGAATTGGAAGCGCGACGCAAACCGTGCACCAGCAGAATCAATTCGGCGGAAGCCTGGGCGGTCCGATTCTCAAGGACAAACTGTTTTATTTCCTCACCTATGACGGATTCCGCAAAGTCAATCCGATTGACTACACCACCAGCCAGGTAACTCCGCCGATTACCAGCCTCACCTGCCCAGTCCAAATCACCGGTGCGCAATGTGCCTCCGCCAAAACTTTCATCACCAACGATTTGCTCGGCGCTTTTCCCCGAGACCTCAAACAGGACATCGGTTTTGGCAAGCTCGATTACCAGCTGAACCAGGCCAATCATCTCGACGCACTCTACAATCTGCAGAATTGGGGCGAGCCCTTCGGCTATAACACATCGCCGACGATTGCCAATCAGGGTTCGACGGAGAACGGTTCAGGCGGAACGCACGAGCGTTTCTTTATCGCCAGTTGGAATACCACCATCGGCAGCGACAAGGTGAACGAAGCGCGCTTTCAATGGGGCCGCGACTTTGAATTTGATGGATCGAACGCCTCGGGCCCGCTGGTCGCCCTCACGAACCTGTTCGGCTACGGCGTCACCAGTGCCCTGCCGCGGCCTGCTTTTCCCGACGAGCATCGTTATCAGGTGTCGGACAATTTTTCGTTCATCAAGGGACGCCACGCATTTAAAACCGGCGTGGATTTGAACTTTATTCACGAATACCTGGTCAATCTGTTCCAGGGTGACGGCAATTACAATTACACCTCGCCGGTGAATATTCCCGCGGCTGGCTGCGTCAGTCCGGTACCGTCCGCGCAAACTGCCAATACCATCTTCTGCGATTGGCTGGTGGATAACTACAATGTGAATTTAGGCGATGGACTGACGCGCCAGCATTACGGCACGTTCTCTCAGGCCACCGACGTATTGAATCCCACGAAACCCGGCCTCGATGATTTCTACGACAAGGACTACGCGGCTTACTTTGAGGATACCTGGAAGCTCCGCAACAACCTGACCGTCAACCTCGGATTGCGTTACGACATCCAGGATATTCCACAGCCGCCCAGGCCCAACACGGCGACGCCTCTGCTGGCGCTCTATACGTCTAAAATCAACATCGACAAAGGAGACATCGCGCCGCGCATTGGCGTTGCCTGGCAGCCGGCAAAAAATACCGTGCTGCGCGTGGGCTACGGTATATTTTATGGCAAGACTTCTAACAGCACCTATTACGCCATGCGCGTGGAAAATGGCGTCATCCAGCAGACGTATTCCGGATGCGCCCCGGGCAGCACCAACCCCGTCCTGAAAGCCTGCGCGCCACTGTTCCCCAATGTTTTTTTCACGCCTCCGGGTCTTCCGCTCGCGCCTCCCTTCGCTGGCGCGCTGGCGCCTGTTGCCGTTCTTCCGCCAGGCGGACTCCCCTCCTCCTCCGCTGCGGCCCACGGGATGGCGCCCGATTTTGTGAATCCCCGGGCGCATGAAGGTGAAGTGACCTTCGAGCGCCAATTGCCCGGCAACCTGGCTTTTTCCGCGAGCTACCTGCTTACGCGCGGCCTGCACTTGCCCGCCGACGTGGATTCCAATGTGGCTCCTAGCACCACGACACGCAGTTACGACGTGCTCGCGGCCAATAGCGCTGGTGCGCCGACAAAGCAAACAACCACGGTGCCGTTTTATACGGCGCGACAACCCGGCAACACGACGACCGGCATTATCGAAACGCAATATAGCGTGGTGAATTCCTGGTACAACGCCATGGTGTTGACGCTGCGCACGCCCAGCAATCACGGCGTCGAGTTTCTTGCAAATTACACGCTCAGCAGGGCCATGGACGATGGACAGATCAGCGGCGGCACAAACACCCAAGGCAATAGCGGCACGTTTTTCGGCAATGACGGCATACTCGATCCCTACAATATCAAAGGCGAGTACGGTCATTCCGATCTCGATCAACGCAACCGTTTCGTCGGCAGCGTGGTGTGGACGCCCACCTTCGGCAAAGCCTTCAGCAACCGCGGTGAACGCGAGATCCTCTATGGGTGGAGCTTTTCCGGCATTGTGACCGCGGCATCGGGGCAGCCTTACAGCGCGATCATCAGCACCTTCAGTCCGCAGCCTGGTGGAATTAACGGGGGCGAGACGGGCGCGGTGATCGGCACCAATGCCAGCGCGATTGGAGGCCGCGTCTCTTTCTTGCCGCGCAACGCCTTTAACATGCCCAGCTTTACGAACGTCGATTTCCGCATCGCGCGGGCCTTCGTGTTCCACGAGCGGTACAGCTTTGAAATTCGCGGCGAGGCCTTCAACTTGTTCAACAGCACGATCGTTGGCCAGGTGAATACTAGCGCCTATAGCCTCGTAAACGCGGGAACCGGCGTTTGCGCCAGCCATGCAAATGCCTGCCTGGTGCCCTTGTCCACTTTCCAGACGCCGACGGTAACGTCAACGACGCTGTACGGGGCGCGACAATTGCAAATCGGCGCGCGCTTTTCGTTCTAAATCTGTCGTTGCAGCTACCATTGCAACCGTTCTAATTACACCCGCAAGAGAAAGGCCGGAGCTCGCGTGCACGAGCGGTCACGCGGAAATTGCACGCGGAAATCTGCACGCTGCGCCGCATTATCGGAGCACGACCATCGGGATCGGACTACGATTTGCGCGGACCACGTACCAGCACGGGGAATAGCCGTAATGCGAAAATAGCGAATGCACGCAGGCCTGCGTGGCGCCCGTCTGCGCCTGGTTCACATCGTATTCAATCTTTCCGCCCTTCAGCGGAACGGACAGCAGGGACTGCACGGGCACGCTATCGAAAGGATCGCCGGGCTTTTGGTGCGCCGCGCGGTAACGCACCCACAGATAATCGCCGACATAGATCGCCGCGACTACCAGGACGGTGGCGATCAATATCTGCTGCACGACGGCCACTATTTTTTGTTTGCCAGTCACTAATTACAATTTACCAGCTAGCTGCCCGCCAGCCATCATGTATCTGGCCGAGAATCCTCAGTCGGATACGGGCGTGCCAAGCGGCATTTCGTCAGGCGCTGGTGCTGCGTGCCTTGCGCTCGGAAAACAGAGCGATCATTTCCTTGTTGAACGCCGGAATGTCGGAAGGTTGCCGGCTGGAAACCCAATTCGTGTCGCGCACCACTTCCTCGTCGTGCCAGTTCCCTCCCGCATTGCGGATATCATCTTGGATCGTATAGTAACTGGCAATGCTGCGATCGCGCATCAATCCAGCGGAAATCAGCAGCCACGGACCATGGCAAATCACCGCGATGGGCTTGCCAGAATCGTCGATGGCCTCGACAAATTCCTGCGCCTTGGCCTCCATGCGCAACGTGTCGGCATTGAGCGCGCCGCCGGGCAGCAGCACGGCGTCAAAATCGCTGGGGTTGGCCTTATCGAGCGTGAGGTCCACATCCACCTTGATGGATTTCTCATCGTGCTGCATTCCCTGCACCTGCCCCGATTTGGGGGCAATCACCGTCGTTTGCGCGCCCGCATCATCGAGCGCCTTTCGAGGCTTTACGAGTTCCGCCTCCTCGAAACCGTTCGTCACCAGAATTGCGACTCGTAGTCCGTTAAGGTTCGTGTCCGCCATCATTGCCCTCCTGTCATTCCGGTCGTACTACCGTCACCATCGTGTCGGCACGAGCAGACTGCCACCACGCCGGAACGGCAGGCATCGGAACAACCCTTTAAGCGCCTGAGATGATCGCTGTAGGGCAATTCTCTTCTCCTCGCGCCTGTCACGCCGTTCGGCGGGCAGCCTTGCGCTTTCCGAAAAAAATGAAAACGAACACGCTGATCACCACGGCCACAGCAACGCAGGTAAGCACCACGGGATGCCCGAAGCCCGAAAGCAGTTGGAGGATGCGACGCCCGTAGAAAGCACCGAGAAATGCCAGCAGCGTGTAGCGGACAATTCGCCCCGCGGTAAGCGCCACCAGGAATTTGGTACGCGGGTAGCCCGTGGCTCCCGCCGCGAGCAGAAACGGCACCAGCGGCATGGGCGGAGGAAGCATCGCGGGGATCGCCACCGCGCCGTAACCCCAGCGGTCGAATTGCTTGTGCACGCGCTCCATGCGCGCCTTGGAAATTCGCTTTGCGACGGCCTCCTGGCCTTGCTTGCGGCCTATGGTGTACGTGACGTAGCCGCCAATCACCGAGCCCACCGTGGCCATCGCGGCGTAATACCACCACAACTGGCGCTGCTGCGCCGATAGCACGATTGCGAGAGCGTCCATGCTGCCGGGCAGCGGCACCACGGAATTGTCGAGAAGTCCCAGCGGGATAAAACCCAAACCACCCAGGCGAAACACCCAAGCCATGAACCGGCTTTGCACCCCTCCGGGCGCGAGGATCACGAGAGTGACGAATATGTCGGAAGCGACCATGCAGGCTCGCTGCCTAATGCGTGAAGAGAGGCAGCGGTGGCTCCGTTCCCGGCTCAATGGGTGTGCGCGCCACACTCATAATCATCGCCAGCATCGAGTAGTAGCCCGCGGTTCCCGTCATATCGATTACGCCCTGCTCGCCAAATTTTCCGACGGCCCGCGCGTAGGTGGCATCGCTTACGCTCCGATGATGATGCAGCTCTGTGCAGAAATCGTAGACGATCTCCTCGTCCGGGGCCATGCCGGCAGGACGGCGACCGGCCGTAACCGCGGCGACGATTTCCGGCTTCAGGCCCGCCTTGATCGCGAGGGGCGCGTGAATGCTGTATTCAAATTGCTGCGTCCACTCCCGCGCGGTAATCAGGATCACGAATTCATTGAGTTTCGTGCCGATGCTGCTGTTGTAGCGCAGGTATTCGCCCATTTTCTGCAGGCGGCTCATGAACTCCGGACTGCGCAGCAGTGGCACGAACGGGCCGTTGAGTCCGCCCCGCGGACCCGCCGCGAGTTCCGCGGCGGCTTTTTTCTGCGCTTCGGTCATTTTGTCAGCGGGTATGGGAGGCATGCGGTCCTGCGCAGCGGCGGCGAGAGAAATTCCCGCCGGAATCATCAGGCCTAGGCCGGCGATGAATGCGATCCTTGCCAAACTGACGAGGTGGCCCGCAGTCCATTTCGTGACCACACCCACAAACAAGCCCACGGCAGAATTCATGGTAAGGTTCACCGGCATCTCCCTTCGCCTGAAATTACGCCCTGCGGACACAGGGCGCTGCGTCTTATTCCAGTTCCGCATGAATCTCGTACTCACCTGATTCGCGATCCAAGATTGCGTGCAAAACGTTGGGCTTGCAGCAGACCTGGCAATCTTCCACGTAAGTTTGTTTGGGACCCGCGGCGGTATCAACCGACGTTTCATTCCACTCTCCGCATCCGGCACATTGGAAACCCGCCGTCATGTTCTTATGCTCTTTTTTCTATGCTCCTACCGCCGGCCGCCGATCCTGAGCACGACGCTGCGGCATGTGGCTCTCCGGCATACTATGTCACAAATTGCGGCGAGGCAGCGTTTTGCGGACTCGGCGGCGCGCCAGCTCTCCGCCGGCGGACTGTTCGGTGTGGCACGAATCAGCAGCGGCGGTATCGTGGACGGTACAGAGCGCGAATATTCCGTCAAAGCGAAAGTAAACCTGTGTGCTTATCACATCGCAAAGTAACATTTTTGTTGTCCTGCGGTAACTAAGTACGTTCTGGTACTAGTCTCGCGTCGCAAGATTGTTGGCCAGCCGGAAAGCTGGTACGGCTGTGCCAACCAGTGCGCTGACAGGTGGGCGACGCGAGGTGCGGGCGGTGATCTCGTGTATGATTTTGAACCGTGGAACCTTTATTGAGTCCCGTCGAAGCCCGGGTGCTGGGCGCGCTGTGGGAAAAAGAACTCACTACACCTGATTACTATCCGCTTTCACTGCATGCGCTCGTCGCGGCGTGCAATCAGAAATCAAATCGCGACCCGGTAATGACCCTCGACGAAAACGCCGTAAAACAGGCGATGGGGATGCTGGAGAAGCATGAGTTCGCGGGCGCCGCGGACACGATGGACAGCCGGGTCACTAAATACGAGCACCGGCTGGGAGAAGCGTTCAATTTCGGCCGGCGCGAAGCGGCGGTAATGTGCGAGTTGCTGTTACGGGGCCCGCAGACACCCGGAGAGCTGCGGTCGCGCGCCTCGCGCATGCATCCACCGGGGGCGGCGGATCGCGCGTTATTCGACGATCTGGATGCGGTGCAGTCCACGCTGCACGCGTTAATGCACCGCGAGCCGCCACTGGTGAAAATTCTGCCGCGCCAGCCGGGCACAAAAGAAGCCCGCTACGCACAACTGCTGTCGCAGGAGGCGGCGGCACCCGAGGTAACCGCGCCCGAACCCTCAGCCGCGAGCACGAATGCTCGCGTGGCGCCGGGCGTTCGCAGCGCGCGCACGGGCAACACTTCCGCAGAGAGCGGAGAAAATGGCGCCGAAAGCGAGCGCCTCGCCAGGCTGGAGGAGGAAGTTGCCGCGCTGCGGGAAGAAATTAGCAGCCTCAAACAGCAAGTGGTCGATTTCCGGAAGCAGTTTGAGTAAAAGCCGTTTGGCCATTCACAATTTGCATCCACAAGTGATTGCGCAGAATTACGAGCAACGCTGGCGTAATGACGCATCACTACGGGAGGGGAGCGGCGCTGGCGAGAAATCCGTATACGGTCCGTTAGTCTTGGTCCTACGCCGCCCCTTTGTCACCACACCACCACGCATGGCTCGGGCTGCGGCTCATACCACCGGCGAGCTACGCCGCGTCAACACGACACAATCTTCGACCGTCAGTGCTTCGACTCCTCCAGAAGTTCCGCCAGATATTTTTGCCACACCGGCGCCTGAAAAAATGTGTAGTGCCCGCGCGTTTCCGGTGTGATCGGCAGGAGCACGAATTTCCCGTTCTTCACTTTCCTGATTTCGGTTTCCGCGACGCCCAACTCCCCAGGGTTCCAGAAGTCATCCTGCACGTTGACGAGCATTACGCGCGCGCGGATTTTATCCAGGTCGTGCGACGGATCGTAATTGCGCGAAGCGTCATACTGGTACATGAAGTCGTTGGCGTCGGTGGTCTTCATGTTGTCGTCAAGGTACTGCTCGACGTACTTGTCCGCCAACGCCGCAGTGGGATACTCGCTCTGCCACAAGCGCGGCGCGCTGCCAACCACCAGCAGGTGTCCCAACGCGGCGCGCAACCCGTACGGCTGCTGCGTGTAGTTGCCGCCATTCCACCCAGGATCGAGCCGGATATCATCAATCATCATCTTGCGTACCATGCGATTGCGTCCCGCGATGGGGCCGGGCAGGCACGAGAGCCCGAGCATCGCGTCAATATCGCCGGGGTTCGATTCCGTCCACATCCAGCCTTCCATGCAGCCCATCGAGGCGCCAATTAGCAAGCGCACATGATTAACATGCAGACCTTCGGCGAGCAGCAACTGGGACGCGCGCACCATGTCTGAATAATCGTAATGGGGAAAGCGCGCGCGCAGCCCGTCACTCGGCTTAGAAGACTTCCCGGCCCCGGCGCCAAGCTGGTCGGGCAGGATGACGTAATATTTTGCGGTGTCGAGCAACTGTCCAGGACCGAAAAGCACGCCGGCGAACGAGGGAATCAAAAAGACGCTGCCCTTGCGATTGGTTCCGTGCAGGACCAGCACGGCGTTATCGACGCGGCCGCTGGCATCGCGGTGCGGTGCGCCGATGGTGGTGTAATGCAGGCGAACTTCGGGCAATGATGCCCCATCCGAGAATTTGAAATTGTGCGTAATGAAATCGCCTTCGGCCGGAGCAGGGCCCGGCGTTGCCGGCGCCTGTGGGAGGCCTTGCTGCGCACCTTGCCGAGCGCCTTGCTGGCCGCCGCTCTGAGCACTTTGCTGAGCACCTTGCTGAGCACCGCGCTGAGCACTTTGACCGGCGACCTGCCGCGCAGGCTGCTGACTCCATAAGCACGGTGCCGCCCCAGCACCGTATGCCAAAATGATCAGCACGATTGGCAGCCCTCTATGCATTGGCATTTTTCCCCCGTCGCATCGCAAATTTCGCTGCAAAATCAAACCTGCCCGAGAGAAGTATACGTTTTTTTGCCATCCAATTTTAGCGAGCAACGCTTGCGCTTCCAGCAAACCTTGCGCCGGAAGAAAGGCATTTAATATGCCCGCAGCGTCCTTGAACGCCGATTTACGATTCAAGCGCGCCGTTCGGGGCGCGGCAATCTCTAGGCTGGATAGGTCGCCAAACGAGACGAGTAGGGCAACCTGGGTGGGCGACCTGTATGCTGATGAGGACGGCCGAGATGCAAGCCAGCACTTTTGCGAATGGCGACGTAGATCTGAACGGGAACTTGCTGGTCGATTATTTCGGGGGGTATAACGGCACCACGTACTTCGCGCATCAGGATGCACGACATGTCACTAATTATGAAGCTAAAATTCGTAATGCCAATGGTGGCCTGTGCTCTGGCCGGATGTCATACAGCGCAGCCACCAGTCACGCAAGATGTCCTTGTGGGGAGCTACACTTACGTCTCAAAAGACCCTGCAAACCGGATGACAGATCACAATCTGGACCAGTTGGTTTTGCAATCAGATGGCGAATATGATCTCGTTGAAGGGGGAACAACTAAAGCCGTATCAGACAAGAAGGGTGTTTGGAGGATCGTGCCTGGCAATCCCCCCAATGTTTTCCTAGATCACGCGGGCTACCCCATTGAGATCGAGAAAAATGAAGTTCGGCTATTGGTCAATTTGGATGTTGGGATATGGTGGGCCAAAGCTAAATGAGCGGGTCAGATGCGTCCCATACGGCAGCGTCGCCGCAAACACCGGGGCACCAACAATTCTATGCACAATGCATGAAAAAGGTGGTAACGACTTCAGCTTACAGCGGCATGCTGCAAAAGCGTTAGCCCCCGGCTAGGGAATAGTTGGCTCCCGAGCACGTTCTTAGGAAATCCCTTCTCAAGTCTCATTCAAGCTGGACAAAACTTCGCGAGCGGAAATGTCGGAGGTGGGGTCAACAGCCTAGCCCAAGCTGGCCGCAGTTATGCAGTCGGGTCGGCGTCTCCCCAACTCCGGGAGCCATGTCATCCATTCTGACTGGGTGCGATCTAGCGCTAGATTCGGTTGGCCGAAGCGAATCGCGGTCGGCAGTTGCGATCTCGTAGGGCGTGCTCGCTTTGATCAGTATGCCATCAAGAAGTCCGATGCTGTTTTCGTCTCCACGCAGCCCGCCATCCGCTTCAACAGCAACTCCATCTCCCTGCGTCGCTTCGGACTCAAACATTTCAACCCCGCCAGGGGTATACGATGTGACCAGGCTCTTCCACGATGTGACCAGGGTTTTCCATCAGCAGAAATATCTTGGATGATGAGACCCTTTTTCTTAGCGACGAGGCAAACATTTTGGATGTGCGATGAGCCCATTACCAGGCGGCCGATTCTGGCCAAAGCGCGATGCAAATGCGAGTGCCGTTCGCCATTCGGCGGCCAACGGCACTCGCAGGTAGAAACGGCCTCAGCTGGGATCGAGTTCAACTGCGACGCGGTCCTCGGGATAGCGGCGGTTATACAGGTAATACCCGTCGCCGGCGTAGTCGATATAAACGTCATCATTCTGATACCAGTCGTCTGACCAGTATTGCGGTATCGGATCAAGAAGCGTGACCCAATACCCGTTATACTCGAAGCGCGGGTTTCCGCCATAAATTACCAACGGAAGACCGAAAATTCGGAACCCGTGATTGCGGCCAAAATAGACGCGGAAGCGATCGTCAGGCACCCGATAGCCGCTGTATCCGCCGCGCTGCTGCCAGGTGCGATGCTGCGATTGCCAGTTGCTGGCGCGATGCTGGTCCCACACACCGCGTTCCTGGCTTTGCTGCACACGCTGCTGGCCGCCACGGTCTGGGGCTCGGCTGAACTGCTGCTCACCACGGGATTGCTCGCCACGGGGTTGCTCACCACGCTGCTGCCGGTTTTGGTCCTGCTGCTGGTAGCGCTGCTGGTCCTGCCGTTGTGGTACCTCGCCGCGCTGTTGCCTGCCCTGGTCTTGCGGCGCTTGTTGCTGGCCGCGTTGATATTCGGGCTGCTGCTGCGGTGCGCGCTGCTGCTGCTGGTTTTGCTGCTGGTATTGCTGTTGATTGGGCGCCTGTCGCTGAATCGGAACTCGTTGCTGGTTTTGTTGCTCTTGCCCCTGCTGCTGGGTCGGCACCCTTGATCGATTCTGCTCCTGCTGCTGGACCGCCCGCTGGTTCTGCTGCTGATTTTGTTGCGGTGGTTGCTGGACACGCTGTTGTTGCTGTCGATTCTGCTGCTCTTGCTGGGCCCGTGGCTGGCTTTGTGGCTGCTGTTGCTGAGGCCGGTCCTGCTGCTGACCGCGTGCCGGTTCCTGGCCGCGCTGATTTTGTCGTTGCTGTTGCTCTGGTTGACGCTGTTGCTGTTGTTCATGCTGTTGCTGCGCAGCTCCGCGATCTTGCTGCTGTTTCTTCTGTTCTTGTTGTTTCTGCTTATCATCCTGGGGCCTGGCCACTGCAGGCACAGCCATTCCGATGACCAGTAGCAAAATCCCTGTGTGCATCAATCTCATGAGAGTGCTTCCTCGGTCGGGTTTGCTAAGCGGACGCGCCCACAGAGCGGCACGCAACATGGCGCACCGCTGGCGTACCACTTGCTCGGACCCGACGTTTCCGACTTATGGCCTGGAGGCGGGGAAACAGGCCATTCGTATTGTCGGCAGTGTGCGCGCATCAACGCAGGGTCACAATAAGGTCCTTGCCGTATAAGTGGGAGCAGCAAAACTGAGTGCGTTCAGGCAGCTGATTCGAGCGGCAGAAAGCGAGCCTGAAAGCGGCCCCGAAAGCGAGTAAGTTGCACCGTTCCGAAACCACGGCCCCGCAGCTGCATGACATCAGACGGTCCTCTGGCTGCGTCCTGTCAATCTGTTCAATCTAGTCAATCTATTCAATCTGTTCTCTTCCTGTGCCCTTGTGGAGCAGAAAGCGCTCACCGCTCTCCCGCCGTGCCGGTGGCTGAAAACGTGCACTTCGCTTAAAAAGCACCAGACGGCGGTCGCACGCCACCATTCACAGGTGCCGCATCCTGTTTAAACGTAAGGACTTACTGGCACGCCTACATTCGGCCGTTTGGCAATCGTCTTGCCCTAAGCAGGATGTGTTCGAGGATGCGATTTTGGAAGTGAAAGTGAAAGTGAGTTGGTGGACCTTGACGGTCCACGAGGGGTCCATATGAAATACCTACGAATGCTTGGTTTGCTCGGTATTTGCCTGATTTCAGCGTCATATGCGCACGCCCAAAGATTTTCCGTAGGTGTGGGAATTGGGCCCGCATATGTTGCCCCGGAGTACGTGGGTCCACCCCCCGTATGTCCTTACGGCTACTATGATTATTACCCGTACGCCTGTGCTCCCTACGGCTACTACGGTCCGGAATGGTTCTCGAACGGCGTGTTTATCGGCGCCGGCCCGTGGTACGGCGGATTCTACGGAGGCCGCGGATACTACGGCCGGGGTTACTACGACCGTGGCTACTACGGCCGCGATTTCGACCGGGGCTACGACCGGGGCTACGGCCGTGACTTCGACCGTGGCTACGCAGGACGCGGCGGCTTCCGTGGTGACGACCATGGCGCCTTCGGCTTCCGTGGGGGAAATAATTTCAGAGGCGGTCATGACGCGGGCGGCTTCCGCGGTGGCAACGCTGGCGGAGGCTTCCACGGCGGCATGGGCGGAGGCGGCTTCCGTGGCGGAAACGGTGGTGGGGGCTTCCACGGCGGCGGTGGCCGCAGTGGAGGTGGGCACGGCGGAGGCGGACACAGGTAATCCTCTGCTGCGCACGCAACAAAGAGAACGGCCGGCAGCGTCGGGCTGCCGGCCGTTCTCGCTTTTAGACGCATATTTATACCTTACGAGCGCGTCATATGTAGGGTCCGATCTGTGCGTCGCTGTACGCCTGGCTGTACGCGTCGCTGTACCCGCAAATCTACGCGAGCTTACGCCCGCATTCCCCCAGCATTCCCGCGATATGCGCGGGCCGGGAAACGAGTGGCGCATTTACCCCAGCATCAACGCGAGCATCAACGCACGCCGCGAGTTTTAGGCGAATCGAGCATTTTCGCGGTATAATCAATCATCCAATGATTGCTGTGAATAACATTTCGATGCGGTTCGGCGGGAGACGCCTGTTCGAGGACGTCACGTGTACCTTTATGGCCGGCCGCCGCTACGCGGTGACCGGGCCCAATGGCGCGGGTAAGTCCACGTTTATGAAGATTTTGACCCGTGAAATCGAGCCCACGAAGGGCTCGATCACGCGGCCGAAAAAAGTCGGCGTGCTGCGCCAGGACCAGTTTGCTTTCGACAAATTCCGCGTCATCGACACGGTAATTATGGGCAATGCCCCGCTGTGGGCCGCGCTTGAAGAGCGCGACGCGCTCTATGCCAAGCCTCACGACGAGCTTACCGACAAAGACGGCATGCGCCTCGGCGAGCTCGAGGGCATCGTCGGTGAAGAGGGTGGCTATACCGCGGAGGCGGACGCGGCGATCCTGCTGTCCGGGTTGGGCGTCGAAGACGAACTGCACGAGCGCAAAATGGGCGAACTGCAGGGCGGGCAGAAGGTTCGCGTGCTGCTGGCCCAGGCCTTGTTTGGCAATCCGCCAGCCCTGCTGCTGGACGAACCCACGAACCACTTGGACCTCGACTCGGTCTATTGGCTGCAGGAATACTTGCGCGCCTATGAGGGCGTGCTGATCGTGGTTTCGCACGACCGCCATTTTCTGAACAGCATTTGCACGCACACGGCGGATATCGATTATCAGACGATCATCATGTATACCGGCGGGTATGACGACATGGTGATCGCCAAGACGCAGATCCGGTCGCGCATTGAATCGGAAAACGCACAGCGGGACAAGAAAATTGCGCAACTCAACGAATTTATCGCGCGGTTCTCGGCCGGCACGCGCTCCTCGCAGGTGATGTCGCGCAAAAAAGAAGTCGAGCGCATGCAAACCGCGGAACTGGCGCGGTCGAACATCCAGCGGCCGTACATTCGCTGGGACATGAAGCGCGCATCGGGGCGGCACCCGCTCGAGATTAAGAGCATTGTGAAATCCTACGACGGCGTGAAGGTGTTCGCGCCTTTCACGGCGAGCGTGACGCGCGGAGAAAAAATCGCGCTGACCGGGCGCAACGGATCGGGCAAGACCACGCTGCTGAAATCGCTGCTGCGCAACGCGACTGGATACATCGAGGACAGCGAGCGCGCCTTCCCCGTGGATGGCGGCACGGTAATCTGGGGTCACGAGGTGGCCGTCGGCTATTTCGCGCAAGACCACACCGACTCGATCACCAAGGGCATGACCGCCATCGAATGGTTGCAGCAATTCGATCAGCAGGCCTCGCAGGAGGAATTGCGCGGATTGCTGGGACGCATGCTGTTCAGCGGCGAAGATGCGTTGAAGCCTACGCAGGCGCTTTCGGGCGGCGAATCGGCGCGGCTGATTTTCTGCCGCTTGATGCTGCAGAAACCCAATTTTCTGGTGCTGGACGAGCCCACGAACCACTTGGACCTGGAATCGATTAACGCGTTGAACGTTTCCCTGCAGAAGTACGACGGCACCGTGCTGCTGGTGACGCATGACTACGACGTGATCGATGAAGTCGCGACGCGGATCTGGCACATCCAAGGCGGGCACATTGAGGACTTCAAGGGTCCGTACGCGGACTATCTGGTCTACGCGGAAAAGAAAGCGCTCGTAGGCCCGACAGCCCGCGCCGGAGCGGCAGTGCGCTGAAGCGAATCCGATCGATTCGCCGTCCAGCCTTTCATCCAGCTCGTAAATTAGTCGTAGGTCTTGGTCTTGTCCTGAACCTTGTCGGCGGCGTCGCCCGTCTTTTCCGCTCCTTTGTGGACGCCTTTCTTCGTATCCTTCTTCACTACGTGACCGGTTTTCTTGGCTGCTTTCTTGGTGTCGTGGCCCGCATCCTTGACGTCCTGCTTCACGCTGTCGTTATCCCGATTGTCGCGATCCTGTGCAAAGCTGGCAGCCGGCAGAACAGCTGGCATCACCGAAAGCCCGACGATGAGGATTCCCTTTACGATATTTTTCATTACGCTCCCCCTTTTTCAATTTTCTTCCCCGACGGTCGCGTGCCCACAAATTGTAGCAGACAATTATTCCCTGCCTGACGACGATTAATCCTGCTTCTATTCGACGCGGGCCAGGCTCCCGATTGCGGCACCCGTCACTTTTTCTCTTCCAGTTCCGCCCAGCGCGCATATAGCGCCTCGACGTTTTCCTGCGCCTGGGCCATCGCAGCGGAGGCCTCATGCAAGCGTCGCGCGTCGCTGCAGATGGCGGGATCTTCGAGCGCCAGGCGCTTCGCTTCCAGCAGCGCTTCTGCCTCGGCGATGGTGGTTTCGATCGCTGCTAATTCGCGGGATTCCCCGTAGGAAAGCTTCTTCTTTGCCGGCGCTGGCGTTGCCGAGGCGGGCGTTCCCGAAACCGGCGTCCCGGAAGCTGAGGTCGCGGTGACCGGCGTGCCGGGCCGCTCGGGAGAACTTGCGCCGGAGACGCGCGGCGCGGCAGAGGCGCCTGACGGGCGCGACTCCGCACTTCCCTGCCGCCGTTTCTGGCCACGGCTAAAATCGTCGTGGCTTTCCTGCTCGCGGATTTGCGCGCGCTGCCAGGCATCCCATTGCGAGTAGCTGGCGAAACGCTCGGCGCTGCCAAACCCGTCGAGCCCCAGGACCACAGTCGATACGCGGTCCAGCATGAAGCGGTCGTGCGTGACCAGCACGAGAGCTCCGCGAAATTCGAGCAGGCTCTCCTCGAGAATTTCAAGCGTAGGGATGTCGAGATCATTCGTCGGCTCGTCCAGCAACAGGAGGTCCGCAGGCTGAAGCATCAACTGCGCGATCAAGACACGGGCGCGCTCCCCGCCGGAAAGGCGGCCGACTCGCTGATTCAAATCCTCGCCCGAAAAAAGAAAGCGCGCGGCCCAGGAGGCCACGTGAATCACCTGGTCCTGGTAAATCACCGAGTCGCTGTCGGGCGCGAGTGCGCGGCGCAGCGTTACCTCGGGATCGAGCTGGCGATTCTGGTCAAAGTACACAATGCGCAGCGAATCGGCTTTGCGGATGGTGCCCGCATTGGGTTGCAGTTCGCCGCGAAGCAGGCGCAGCAAGGTCGTTTTCCCGCTGCCATTCGGGCCCACCAGGCCGGCGCGCATTCCGGAAGTAATGCTGAATCGCAAGCCGGAGAAAAGAACGCGTTCCCCGATGGCGTAGGAAACGTCCTCGAGGCCCATCAACTGCTTCGTTTGGCGGTTCGTCGCGGAAAAATCGATCTGCGCGCTGGCACTGCGGCTTCTGGCGTTCAGGTCGGCCAGCTCGCCGATGAGCTCGTGCGCCTTGTCGATGCGTGCTTTCGATTTGGTCGTCCGCGCCTTGGGGCCGCGGCGCAGCCATTCGAGCTCGGTGTGCACGCGGTTCTCCAGCGCATCCTGGTGCTTGCGCTGGGCGTGCAGATAGGCTTCCTTGGCTTCGAGGAAACTGCTGTAGTCTCCGGCGACACGCAACAGGCCATCGGAGTAGGCACGGTTGAGCTCGACCACCGCGGTGGCGACGTTCTCGAGAAAGTAGCGGTCGTGGCTGACAACCACGCACGCGAACGGCGCGTTGCGCAGCACCGCCTCAAGCCACGCAATTCCGGCGAGGTCAAGGTGATTCGTGGGTTCGTCGAGAAGCAGCACGTCCGGCTGCTGCACGAGCGCTTCGGCAATCGCCAGGCGTTTGCGCCAGCCGCCGGAGAGCGAGGCGGCAGCAATGAAAAGATCCGTAAATCCGGCACGTCCGAGCGTTTCCGCGATGCGCGAAGGCCGTTCGACCTCGGGCACCTCGGCGCGTTCAAGCGACTCGACGATCACCGATTGCACGGTCGCGCCGGGTGCGAATTCCGAAATCTGCGTGACGCAGCTCAGACGAGTGCGCTTCCGGGTGGCAACTTCACCGCGATCGGGAGATACGCGCCCATACAGGATTTCGAGCAAAGTGGATTTGCCCGAGCCGTTCGGCCCGATAAGGCCGATGCGGTCACCTTCTGAAATTGTGAAGGAGATATCCTCGAACAGAGGCTGGCTACCGTAGCGTTTTGCCAGCCCCTGCGCATTGACGATCGGGGCGGAAGTGGGTGCGGAGCTTTGTCCCGAACCCCCTCCTGAACCATTTCCTGAACGTCGGCCTGATCCCTGCCTTGAGCTTCGCGATGCCGCGCTCACGGGCCTCAGTGGACGTTTTTCTCGAGCCAGCTCTCGAAGTACCTGGCGATGCCATCGCTATTTTTTTCGAGCATCATCTCGTGGGCATTGCCGGGCAGGCCGACATCCTCAAGCTTGACGTATTCGGCCTTGCCACCCGCCTGATTGATCCACTTGGGGAAGCAGGAGTCGAACACGCGGTGGTAACTGGCTTGGGCGGAAACATCGAGGATGGGCATCCCCTCGAAGCTCGTCAGCTTGTGCACGGGATCTTTCTGCAGGTAGCACGGCACGGTACCCGGTTCTTCAGCTTTGGATTCGAGATAGGTCTGCAATTCTGACGGGTCTTTGATGGGCGGATCGTAGTGCAAAGGCATATCGGTGAGGCCCCAGACGGCTCCGCGCTGGCTGGTGTACTCCTGCTTCGATGTATCGACCACGCCAATCTGCGGTCCCCCGGGTTCCATCAGGATCATGGCCTTTACGTGAGTCGGCACCGCGTCGGCAACCTGAAACGCGACGCCTCCGCCCATCGAGTGGGCCATTAAAATAACCGGCGTGCCAATTTTGTTGAGGAGGGCGACGTTCGCATCCAGGTTGAGCGGGCCGGCATTGTTCGGTCCGCCGCCCAGAAACTCCACCTGCGTCCTGGCGAAATTATCGAAGATCGGATCGCCCATTTTACCTTTGTTCGGCGCATCGCTTGGCCATTGCGTGTATTTCTTGGCTTGCGGCCAGTTGCCCATATCGTTGAGCGAAGTCCAGATTTGCTCGAGCTGCGGCGCGGTGCGGATGGTCAGCGCGCCATCGACTCCGGGAACGTAGGCGGAACGCCCGCGCGCGGGATAGTCGACCATGTACTGCACGTAACCTTGCTTCGCGAAATAGTAAGCCCAGCCAGGACGGCCATCGGGCGTCTGCAGCCAATCGGTGCCGGTTTGCCCCGCTCCATGGAAATAGACGAGAGGATAGGCATGACGGACCTGTTTCGGCACCCACACTTCGACGTATTCGGCCCCGTCCATCACTTCTTTGCCGGGATCGCCGACGTAATGGCCGCCGACGTAAAAGAACCCGGTGCGCGCCAGGTCTTCAGTGGAAAACGTCGGAATCGATTCATTGGGCATGGCGCCGGAAATCTTTCCTTTGTCACCGCGCGCTCCCACCCAGGTGGCCACAACGAGCAACGCGACAAGCGCGCCAGCCCCGGCAGCCAGTGTTCCCTTCAAAATGCTCTTGACGTGCATAGCGTGCTGCTCCTGTCTATACTCATGTTGATTTGCCCTGCGAAAGCCTTGGATTTGTCTCTCGCGGTTTGCCACTTGTGACTTGCAAGTCTTACTCTGCGGCTGTTTGCAAGCTGGGCCCCAGTTGCCATTCGGTGCACAGTGGGGATCGGTACCAGTCGGAATCGGTGCAAATTGGGACCGGCGCAACCGGAGAGAACCTTCGAGATTATAGACCGCGCCAGTGCGCCAAGCAACGCGACACCGCCCCTGGGACGCTTCCCGGCTAATCGGAATTTTTTAAAATCGACGTTCGGAGTTTTTGAAAATCGACGTTTGGAGAAGTCTGCTGCCTGTACACATGAACCCCCTGACTGCGTTCGGATTAATCGCCGTGACAGCGATGCTCGTCACGTATGCTTTTGAAGAGCGGAACCGGTGGTTCGTCCTCGCATTTGCCGGATCGTGCGCGCTTGGTTCCGTTTACGGCTTCCTTCAGGGCGCCTGGCCGTTTGGGGTCGTCGAAGGGATCTGGTGTTTGGTCGCGGTAAGGCGCTGGTGGCTGAGGGGGGACAGAAATAGCAGGTCTTGCGCTGGCAGGCGACAGACGCAGTCGGACAAGGGTCGTGGTCTCATTCCAGGACTTGGATAAGTATTTATTCGTGCAAATGTAAAGGAATTCGCTGATGGCCGTCGTGCGCTTATCGGGGCCATACAGGGAGCGCACTTGGTATCGTGACGTTAAAAGGCGTTAAAACGGTATCGTTGCAAAGATGGTCGCTACCCGCGCGCTATCTTGATCCGCAACGACTTCAGCACGGCACCCAGCCAGTAAATCTTCGAGGAGGCACGAAATGGGTTCAAAGAACCGTTACCTGAGCACGCTTGTGTTAAGTGCCGTACTGGCAGTCCCTGTAGCAGGTTCCTTTACAGCCCGGGCCAATGCGCGAGCCCAGGATGAGAAACGCCAGGACGAGAAACGCCAGGATGAGAGACGCGATAATAAAGAGAAAAAAGACAAGCGGGTCTACGATAAGGAGCACAAGGACTACCACAATTGGGATGCCAACGAGGACGCCCAGTACCGGCAATATCTAGAGTCGAAGCATCGCAAATACGAAGACTTTTCCAGAATGAACGCGAAGGACCAGGAAGACTACTGGAAATGGCGCCATTCGGAAGGGGACGATCACCACTAGTCCGGCGAAGGCGAAGAAGTTAGCCCGAGCCGCGTAGCTCGGACGCCAAAGCCCCGCGCGTCAGCCTTCATGGTTGAACGCGCGGGGCTTTTTCTTTTCGCACTCGACCCACCTGGCGCCGAGTTTCCGCAGATCTTTTCAAGTATTCTGTGTCGCTTCTCGGATGCGTTATGGCCAATCCCCAGCCTTCAGGGAACGAAGTAATAGCTGTTTTTCGTCAGGATGACGTAGTTCTTCCCTTTCGTTCCAAACGACGGCGCCAGGCGCACGTCAAGCTTGTGTGGTTTGCCTTCGGCCCCATTCGCCGAAGTGTAGTACCCCATCGTGTAGCGCGTTTTGATCCGCTCGATTAGCGCGCGGAAAACGCTATCGAGCGAGGCCACGTTCTGCACGTCGAAAATTTCCCCGCCCGTCTGGTCCATCACCTTGCGTATGTTCACCAGGCCCGGAATCTGGCTCGCGGCAAAAAGCGTCGAGGCCGGATTGTAGCCGGGTATCTTCAGATTATAGAGAGCAGCATCGGCCGCCGTGGCTTCGGTGACGATATCGCGCGTGCCCTGCCCGCCGGCGTCGGTGCCCACGTCGTCGCTGATCAGAATGATCACCCGGCGGCCGTTGGGCGCGGTCGCAAGCAGATACTGGGCCGCGGCGAAAATGCCATCGTTTATGTTCGTGGCGCCACCCGCTTTGAACGTGTTGAACTTCGCGGAGATCGCGGTTTTGTCGGTGGTGAAGGGCACGCTGAGCTGTGCTTCGGTGGAAAAAGTAAATAGCGCCACCTGGTCTTGCGGCTTGAGCGCGGCGAGCGTGATTTGCGCCGCATCGCGCAACGGACCAAGAAACGGCCCAATGGAATCGCTCAGATCGAGCACGAGAGCCACATTAAGAGGCAACTCGTCGCGCCCGAAGAATTCGATTTTTTGCTGCGCGCCATCCTCACGGATCTGGAAATCGTCTTTTTTCAGATCGGCCATGATCTGGCCGGCCTTGTTCTTCACCGTCGCGTCGAGAAGGACCAGGTTCACATCCACGCGAATAGGCTCAGGCGCCTGCTCGCTTTTATTTTGCTCTGCGTTCTGAGCACGGTAATGGTCAGCGGCACGGGCCCGGGTTTGCGGCAGGCCCGGTGCAAAAAGACAAATCGCCAGAACGCCGGCAAGCGACGCGAGCAAGTCCCTGCGAAAGCGCAACATTACAATGGTCCTGCCACTCGGCTACGGTCCTCTTGAGCTGAATTAAAGCGCTGGACTAGACGCAGGACACTCGCTTCAGTGCTTTGCGCGCGTGCTCGGAATACGCAAACCAGCCTCCATACAGATGCAGGTAAGCGCGCGAAGGTTCGCAAGGAGTGCAAACCGATGCGGTTTCGGCACGCATACACATGTACACAAAGACGACACGATAATGCTGTGCGGTGCGGAACATGCGCTCGGCGCAATGTCACCGAGCAGGCGCGAGAGCTAGCGCAGGAAAGTTACGGCAGAAAACTTAGGCCAGGAAAGTTGCGTCAGCAAAGTCTCGCGGTACAACTTCTTTCAGCATTCTTCCGCTTGATCAGGTTACGACTAAATTTCACGGTCGTGGTCCCGCAGGCTTAGCGCGCCCTTCCGTTAATCGCACATGCACGTTAAAACATGCGCAAGAAAATTCTACATTAACAACCGTATTGGGCGCATAGTAGAGGGCGAATCTCTGACTAGGAGTTCCCAACGTGCCGAACGTTCTGATTGTCGACGATAACCTGATGGTCAGGAGAGGCCTGCGGTGCCTGTTCGAGTCGGAACCGGAATTTGCGGTGTGCGGCGAGGCGGTCGACGGACCGGACGCGATCGAGAAAACCCGGGCGCTGAAGCCTGACGTGATCGTGCTCGATTTCTCCATGCCCGGCGGAATGAATGGACTCGAGTCGGCGCGCGTCCTGAGAGCCATGCAGCCCGGCGCCACAATTCTGCTGTTCACGATGCACCGGGATGCCGTACCGGAATCCGATGCGCGCGCGGCCGGAATCCAGGCGGTGGTTTCCAAGTCCGACGGCGTGGGTTCGCTGATTACCCAGGCCCAGCTCCTGCTGGGACTTTCCCGAGAAATTCCCCGCTAACATTCCTCACGAGCTTCGCGGCGCTTGACGCCCCCCCCGCCGAACTCCTGCTGAACACCTGCCGAACTTTGCGAGATGTAGTCTCTGAACGCTTCCAGCCGCCTCCCACGCAGGCGCCCTGCTACCTCCCCTACTCGATTTCCCGACGCTCGATAATGTTTAATCATTAGCAAAGGGAGTGTTAGGATGTAGTAAAGCACAAGGCGATATTCACTTGCGCCACGGGCGCGAGCGGGGGGTGAGGGGTTTGCGCGAGATGGAGGGACCCATGGCAGCACCGAAGTTCGGGCGGCAGCAGTTGGACCACAAGAGAAACGCACCTTTGAGGAAACCCCCGCATCAACATGCCCTTGCCGAGTGGGCGCATCAGACGCGGAACCTGCGAACCCGCCTGGGGATGTCCCAGGGCGAATTGGCCAGGCTGCTGGACTGCTCGGCAATGACCGTATCGCGGTGGGAAAAGGGACGGGTTGCGCCTACCGCTCACTACTACATCGAGCTGGGCAAACTGGCAGGCAAACCGGACTGCTGGTTTTATTGGGAACGAGCCGGACTGCAGAGCAGTGACGTGGTGCGGGCGCTGCCCGAAGCCCAGGGCAAGCATCTTCCGGAAACCAGCGTCATGCGCATGGATTCAGCGGAAGCCGGCAGCGGGAACAAGCTCATCGAATTGCAGCAGCCGAAATTGGCGCACATCCCGGTTTTGCAGGCCACGGCGGGAACGCACGGCGGCCAGGGCGACAAGAGAGACAACTTGAACCGGATTCCCGCGCGGCAGGTAATGGGAGCTCCGCTCGACTGGTGCCCCAACCCCGGATATACCAGCCTGCTGCGGATCAGCGGACGTTCGATGGAGCCGTTGATTCACAATGGCGACATTGCCGCGGTTGATTCCTCCGAGACCGATCTCTCGAAATTGGACGGCAAGGTGGTCATCGCCTCCAATTCCGAGAAAGGTCTATGCGTGTCGCGCTTCCGGCATTATTCGAAGTTCGACATTCTGGAATCGGAAAACCGCGAATACCGCGCCGTCGTGCTGGGCAGCCGGTCCGGATGGCACATCATCGCCAAAGTTTTGTGGTGGATTTCGGCGGCGCCCTAGAGAGCCTTGACGCCATTGACGGCGCTCGGGGCCAAGTGTACAGTCGCCCCGCAACTCCTCGATTAGTGGCGTTAACGGTTCTGGTCTTCGCAGTATCGGGCTTCACAAGCTCAGTTGATTCACAATCGGGCCTTGCCCGTGGAGCTTCCCCGTGAAAAAGCGCTTGAACAAAAAGCGCAAGCCAACGCAGACCGTAGCGCAAGACGCGCGCCCTGACGCGCGCAGTGACGGGCCCAAAGACGCACACAAAGACGCGCCCTCCTCCCGCACCAACGGCAGCAGGAGCGGCCGCGCGTCAGACGCTGCCACCACCCCTCGGCCAGCGCCCGCCAGAGCACATGCCCCAGCGCGTGAGCCGCAAGCCACAGCAACCGAGGATTTTCCCGTAGTCGGCGTAGGCGCATCCGCTGGCGGCCTCGAGGCTTTTTCCCAACTGCTCTCGCAGTTGCCGCCTAAAACCGGCATGGCTTTCGTCCTCGTGCAACACCTCGATCCCACCCATACCAGCGCGCTTGAAGAAATCCTCTCCCGCACCACCCGCATTCCGGTGCGCGAGGTGACCGACGGATTGCGTGTCGAGCGCGATCACGTCTACGTGATCCCGGCCAATGCCGACATGGTCATCACTGACGGAGCGCTCCAGCTGGCCCGCCGCACTGCGGCGCGGGGCATGCACAAACCCATCGATGCCTTTTTCCAGTCGCTCGCGAGCGCGCGGGGCGACCGCGCCATTGGCGTGATCCTGTCTGGAACCGCCTCGGATGGCGCGGGGGGATGCCAGTACATCAAGGGCACCGGCGGAATCACCTTCGCACAAGATCCGTCGACCGCGAAGTACGACAGCATGCCGCAGAGCGCCATCGCCGCGGGCTGCATCGATTTCGTAATGGCGCCCGCCGCCATCGCGGAAGAGCTCGTCAGGATCGGGAAACATCCCTACATTGCGCGCCCTTCGAGTCCGCTTGTCGAATCGGGCGGAACCGTACCGGAAGATGAACTGCAGCAGTTGTTCAAATTGATTTTCGACGCCAAGGGCGTGGACTTTACGCATTACAAAAAAACCACCCTGCACCGGCGGATCAAACGGCGCATGATCGTCAATGGCATCGAAAAGTTTGACGAATACGTGCGCTTCGCCGGCGACAACCCGGCCGAAGTGGAGAGCCTTTATCGCGACGTTTTGATCCACGTCACCGGATTTTTTCGCGAGCAAGGCGCTTTCGAGGCGCTGCGCAAGGAAGTCTTTCCCAAACTTTTCGAAGACCGTAAAACGGGAAGCGATCCGGTCCGCGTGTGGGTGCCAGGATGCTCGACCGGTGAAGAAGCCTATTCGCTGGCCATGGCGCTGATGGAATACGTCTGGTTCGACCGCCCGGGTGGCCCGCCGGCTTCCACGGGCATTCAGATTTTCGCCACCGATGTAAGCGAGGAAGTGCTCGATCACGCGCGCGGGGGAATTTATGGCGAGCCAGCGATGGCCAATGTATCGCCCGCACGGCTGAAGCGGTTCTTTCAGAAGCATAGCGGCGGATACCAGGTAAATAAATCCATCCGGGAAGTCTGCGTCTTTGCCAGGCACAACGTCATCAAGGACCCGCCTTTCTCGAAGCTGGACCTGGTGAGCTGCCAGAACCTCCTGATCTACCTGGAACCCGATCTGCAACGGCGCGTCATCCCCGCGCTGCACTACGGACTGAAACCGAATGGCTACCTGGTAGTGGGCGGTGCCGAGGGCCTCGGCATATTCACCGACTGCTTCATCCCGATCGATAAAAAATTCAAAATCTATCAGAAGAAACAGACGGCGACACGCCTGATCACCTACGCGACCGGCGGAGATTACGTGCCGCGGAAGCCGGAGCGCGCCAAACCCGCGATCACGGCCATGCCCGGTTTTTCAGGAATTGAAAAAGAAGCGGATCGCGTGCTGCTAAGCCGCTTTGCGCCCGCCAGTATCGTCGTGAACTCGGACTGGGAAATCGTACATTTCAGGGGTAAGACCGGCGCGTATCTGGAACCCGCGACGGGCAATCCGGCATTCAGCCTGTCAAAAATGGTGCGCGAGGGGCTCCTGCTGGATCTGCGCGCGGCTCTGCAGGAAGCCAAGAAAAAAAATATCACCGTCCGCAAGGAGGGGATAGCGCTGTCCTCCGATACGGGCATGCGTAATGTGAATCTGGAAGTGATCCCGATCGAGGGTCCAAATGCCAGGGAACGATTGTATGTAGTGGCCTTTGAGGATGGCCCGCAGCAAACCACCCGCCAGGAGCAGTCGAAAGCGCGGCGGGCGCACGCGCGGGGCCGGCGGGACGCGCTCGCGCAGGAGAATGAACGGCTCACCCGCCAGGTGCGGCAACTCCGCGAGCAGCTGCGGTCGGTGATCGACGACCAGGAAACGACCTCCGAGGAATTCAAGACCGCTAACGAGGAAGTGCTCTCCGCCAATGAAGAGCTGCAAAGCACCAACGAGGAACTCGAAACCGCGAAGGAGGAATTGCAGTCGAGCAACGAAGAGCTGACCACCGTCAACGAGGAGATGCAAAACCGCAACACGGAATTGAGCGTCACCAATAACGACCTGCTCAACCTGCTCGGCAATGTGAATGTAGCGGTGGTAATGGTGGGCGAGGACTTGCGCATCCGGCGGTTCACTCCGGTATCGCAAAAACTGCTGAATCTGATCCCCAGCGATATTGGCAGGCGGTTGGGAGAAATCCGGCCGAATGTGAACGTCGATAATCTCGAAGAGATTGCGCACCGGGCTCTCGAGGGCCACGAACTCCACGAGCAGCAGGTGTGCGACAACGAAAACACCTGGTACATGATGCGCGCGCGGCCCTACAAAACCAGGGACGGCAAAACCGATGGCGCGGTGATCAGTTTCCAGGATATCGACGCCTTTAAACGCCGGCTGGACGAAACCAAGGCCTACGCCGATGCGGTCATCGAGAACGCGCGCGAGGCGATTTTGGTTTTGGACGCCGACTTGCGCGTGATGCTCGCGAACCAGGCATTCTACGGCCACTTCAGGGTTTCGCCCGGCGAGACCGAGAACCGCCCGGTGTACGAGCTGGGTAACCGGCAGTGGGATATTCCCGAGCTTCGGCACTTGCTCGAGGCCATCATCAAGGAGAACGGGCGCATCGACAATTTCGAGATGCGCCATCGTTTCGAGCAACTGGGCGACAGGGTAATGCTCTTGAACGCACGGCTGGTGGGGCCGCACGAAGGGAGCAGCTTGATTTTCTTGTCGATCGAAGACATCACCGAGGAAAGAAAAAGAAGTGATGCGCTCGAGCGCCAGGCGGCGCTGCTCGATCTGGCTCGCGACGCGGTGATCGTCCGCGACCTCGACGGCAAGATTCAATACTGGAATCACGGTGCGGAACGAATGTATGGCTGGAAGAAAGAAGAGGCTTTAGGCCGGGAATCGGAAGAACTCCTGCAGACCGTGTTGCCCCGGCCCATCGAAGAAATTGTGGAGGAAGTCCGGCGCACCGGAGGCTGGGAAGGCGAGCTTCGCCAGGTCACGCATGAGGGGAACACGCTCTTTGTCCGCAGTTGGTGGGCCCTCATGGAGCAAGCGAGCGAGCCGATGGTGATTCTGCAGATCAATAGCGACGTCAGCGTGCAGAAGGAATATGAAGAGAACCTCCGCCAGGTATCAGGTCACCTGATGCGCGTCCAGGACGAGGAGCGCCGCCGGATCGCGCGGGAACTGCACGATTCCACCGGCCAGAAGCTGGCGGCCGCGCGCATGTTCCTCGAGTCCGTGACCAAAACCACCAACCCCAAATCCATCGATAAGCGCGTTCTGGAAACCGTCGAACTGATCGAGGGCGCCTTTCAGGATATCCGCACGCTTTCACAAGTCCTTCATCCACCCCTGCTCGATGAGGCCGGGCTGGTGTCGGCGACCCGCTCGATGGTCGACAGCTTTTCGCAACGCGCCAAAATACACGTGGAATTTCAGGTGCCGGAAGGTTTTGGCCGGCTTCCCCAGCCGGTCGAGCTCGCGCTGTTCCGCGTCATCCAGGAATCGCTCACCAACATTCACAGGCATTCGGGCGCTAAGCGAGCCAAAGTCGAGATCGCGCAGACCCCGGAGCAAATAACCCTCGAGGTCCGCGACAATGGCAAAGGACTGCCGCCAAATTTTCGCAGTGACGTCAAACAGGTTCTCGGAGTCGGCATCCTGGGAATGAAAGAACGCCTTTCGCAGCTCGGAGGCCTGCTCAAGATCGAATCCGATAAAAAAGGCACCGTCGTAAGAGCGGTGGTGCCTAGCCGCGCCCCATCTACCGCCGCGCAACCCAGCACCCAGACCAGCGCGCAGACCAGCCCCGCGCAAACCAGTCCCGCGCAAGATTGATCGCGCTGCGGAGCAGCACCCCACCCTTATTGATATCGCCTAGCATGTCCTCAACGGGGAGCAAGGCCTGCTTTCACCACGCTTTCACCACGCTTTCACCACCCTGATCCTCCACCCACTCAATCGTTTACCAGTTCCATCCTTCATCAGCTTGATCCTTCACAGTCCGAGCGATGCGTCGGATGGACTCCTCCTGCCGCAGTTTATTGCGCCCGTTCCCCGAAACCTTACTGCTGTTATTCTTCCTTGCAGCACCCTTTATGAGGCCCTGGTGAATTGAGCGGCTCTTCCCACGATCACGATCACGCCCGCACGCGCGCCCGCGTCCACCAACGCGCGCCTAATCACGCGGAGGACCACGCCGAGGGCCACGCCGACCCGCACGGGGATGATCACCTGGACGGGAAGATGCTGCACAAGCTGCAGCGCGAAACCTTCGGCTATTTTCTGCGCGAGACCAATCCCCTGAATGGCCTCGTCCTGGACAAAACCAGAAAAGGATCGCCATGTAGCATCGCCGCGACCGGCCTCGGCCTGGCCGCCCAGGCTGTGGGCGTCGAGCGGGGCTTTATCAGCCGCGCTCAAGCCATCAAGCGAGTGCTCGCCGCCTTACGATTTTTCTGTAACAGCCCGCAAAACGGCAGCCCCCGCGCCACCGGCTATCACGGGTTCTATTATCATTTTATCGGCATGAAGACCGGTCGCCGCGTTTGGAAATGCGAACTCTCCACTATGGATTCGGCGCTGCTGCTCGGCGGCGTTCTGGCAGCGGCCGCTTATTTCGACGGCAGCGCGCCAGAAGAACGCGAGATCCGCGAGCGCGCCGATGCGCTCTACCGCCGCACCGAGTGGACCTGGGCGCAAAACGGCGGCGTGGCGGTGAGCTATGGCTGGAGGCCGGAAGATGGCTTCATCAAATATCGCTGGAAAGGATATGACGAGTCACAGCTGCTCTACGTCCTGGGCCTCGGGTCGCCCACGTATCCGCTGCCGGAGAAAAGTTATCAGGAGTGGACTTCGACTTTCGACTGGAGGCGCGCCTACGATCGCGAATTTCTTTACGCCGGTCCGCTTTTCATTCATCAGCTGTCGCAGGTGTGGCTGGACCTGCGCGGCATGCAGGACCAATACATGCGCGGCAAAGGCATCGACTACTTCGAGAACAGCCGCCGGGCGACGCTGATCCAGCAGCAGTACGCCGTGCAAAATCCCAAAAAATTTGCCGAATATGCCGCGAATTGCTGGGGAATCTCAGCGAGCGATGGTCCCGGAAGTGTGCAGAGGCGCGTTGCCGGCGCCACGCTGCAATTTTACGATTATATGGCGCGCGGAGTACCGCAAGGTCCTGACGACGGTACGCTCGCGCCGTGGGCGGTAGTGGCCTCGTTGCCCTTTGCCCCGGAGGTCGTGATTCCGGCAATTCACCATTTGAACCGGCTGCGCCTCCGAGAGAAGCATCCCTACGGTTTCAAAGCCGCGTTCAATCCGACGTTTCCCGTCAAAGGAAACCCGCGCCACGGGTGGGTATCACGCTGGCATTTCGGAATTAACGAGGGTCCGATTGTGCTGATGATCGAGAACTACCGCACCGGGATGCTGTGGAGATTGATGGAGCGCTGCCCCCACATTGTGACTGGATTGCGGCGAGCCGGATTTCGCGGCGGCTGGCTCGCCAACAAAGCGGAAGAAAAAACAGAAGCGAAAGTCGCTAGCTCGCCTGCGCCAGTGCGGCCTTCACGCGTTCCGGCGTAAACGGCACCTGCCGGAGGCGCGCCCCGGTGGCGTCAAAGATTGCGTTTCCGATGGCCGCGGCCACGATGGTAATCGAGGTCTCCCCCGCCCCGGTCGCATCCCGGTCGGGACGATCGAGCAGCACAACCTCAATTTTCGGTATCGCAAACCCGAGCGGCAAAGTGCGATAGGTCCGCCAATCGACCGAGGTCACTTTCTGTTCGTCCCAGGTGACCTCTTCCAACAATGCGCGGCTCATTCCCTGGAGCGCGCCGCCTTCAATCTGGTTTCTTAGCCCGTCAGGATTCGAGATCGGCCCGCTATCGTTACTGATGAAGATTCGCTTTACGGCGACCGCGCCGGTACTGCGATTGACCTCGACTTCCGCGATCATCGCGGCGAAGCCGTTGTCACCTTCATACGCGACGCAGGACATGCCCCGGCCTTCCGCCATGCCCGACGTCATGCCAGACGTCATGCCGGCTGCCGAACTCCGCGAGCTGGGCGAGGGGCGCGCATCCCAGTTGGCAGCTTTGGCGGCGGCCTTTACCACATTACTCAGCCGCTCATCACTGAGGTGGCGCAACCGGAAGGCCACCGGATCGGCCTTCGCCGCGGAAGCCAGTTCGTCCATGAAGCACTCGTGAGCGAACGTATTCTGGAGCCGCGCTGGCGAACGCAGCGGTCCCGTAAAAAATGGCGACGCGATATTGTGGGTCAGCGACCGCTCCGACTGGATCGTGCCGGTACCCTTGGCCGAGCCGCCCACATTCCCCGCCATGTAAGAAGCCACGCCATTGCTGTTGTTGTTGTAGGCGCGCGGCGCGGGCGCGGGTGAACGCGCGGCAAAGGGCTCGGGCGCAAAGCCCGCCAGCATTCCGGTAATCACATTTCCAGGCGTGCTCGTGCCTGGACGGTTTCCCAGCACCGCCGACCACGATTCGTGGTCCCACGCAGCAATGTTGCCCTGTGAATCGAGCGCGGCGCGTTCATCGATGACAAAGGCGAATCCGTAATTTTCGCCCCAGGCCATCTCCTCTTTGCGGGTAAGCTGCACGCGCACAGGCTTGCCCACCGCCTGCGAAAGCAGCGCGGCATCGAACGTGACGGTGTCGGCGCCATTCAACCCATAGCATCCGGCGCCCCGCCGGAAAATCACCCGAACGTTTTCCGGTTTTAATCCCAGGAGAATCGCCGCCGATCCTTTTTGATGCCACACCGCCTGCGTCGGCGAATAGAGCGTCGCGTGATCGCCTTGCACGTCGGCCACGGCGCACGAGCTACCCATCGAGCCGTGCATCTGGTACGGGTAATGATACGTGGCTTTGATTACGGCGCCGGCGCTGGCTAGCTTCTGATCCACATCTTTTGAGTCCACCAGCAAAGTGTCCCGCGTGGACTTCTGATTCCGCAGATAATCGTAAAAACTCGCATGTGCCGGCAGTGTTGTTCCGGGCGTCCAATTCACTTTCAGCTTGTTGGCCGCCTGAATCGCCTGCCACGGCTTCTGGGCCACCACGCCCACGAAGTTTTTCTTGACGACCACCTTCACCACGCCCGGCAGAGCGGCAACCGAGCTTTCGTCCACGCTCGCCACGGTGGCGCCCACCGCTGGCGGCCTCACCACCCGGCCATGCAGCATGCCCGGCAGCTTCACGTTATGCACGAACTCGAATTGTCCGGCAGCAATCGCGGGTAGATCGGGCCGCTGCGCCGGCTTCCCGAGCACCGTCCAGTCACGAGGCGATTTTCGTTTGGCGTTACCGTCGACAGCGATTTCGAATTTCTTTCCGCCGAGCAGTTCGCCATAGCTTACTTTTTTGCCGGGATCCGACGTGGCACTGATGACGCCACCCGCCGCGCTCAACTGCTCGACCGGCAGCGCCAGGCGCTTCGCTGCCAACGCGAGCAGCGCCTCGCGCGCCGTAGCCGCCGCCTGCGCGAGATTGCTGTGATTAAAATTAGTCGGGTGCGACTGGCTGCCCGAGGTAACGCCCTGGTCAGGCGTCATGGCCGTATCGCAATAGATCAGGTTGACGCTCGAGAACGGCACGCACAGTTCTTCGGCCACCAGCTGTATCTGTGCCGTCGAAATTCCCTGCCCCAGCTCTTCCTTGCCTGTGTACGCCGTCACTTTGCCGTCAGTGCCGATGGCGATCCATGAATCGAGCAGCTTGGGTGATGGAGCGCCCGTCTCCGCGCCGCCGCCTAACTCACCGCCTTCGCGGCCTTGTGCACGCGCCGTTTGCAGCAGAGCCCCGCCGCTGAAGCTCACGATCAGCGCGCCCGCGCCCTGCAGAAAATGCCGCCGCGAAAATCCCGCGCGCTGCAGCGCAGCTAAAGCGCTGGGCGCGAGCGTTGGCGCTGCCCCCTGATCGTCCGCTGGTTTGAAAGTCTTGCTCATCGCGAGTTTCGCTCGTCGCTAACCGCTGGCCTTACGCATTTCCTGCTGCGCCTGATAAATTGCTTCCCACATCCGCGTGTGCGTGAAACACCGGCAGAGAATGCCGGACATCGCGCCACGCATCTCTTCCTGGCTGGCCTGGGGATTTTTATCCAGGAATGCTTTGGCCGTCATGATGACGCCGTTCACGCAAAATCCGCATTGCGCTGCCTGCGCCTCAACGAATGCGCGCTGCAGCGGGTGAGGTTTCTCGATCGTGCCAATGCCTTCGAGCGTGGTGATTTCCGCTCCTGCTACCGATTGGACCGGAGTGATGCACGAACGTATGGCCTGACCCTTGACGATCACGGTGCACGCGCCGCACTGGCCCAGGCCGCAGCCAAATTTTGGCCCGCGAAGTTCGAGATCGTCGCTCAGTACGTAAAGCAGCGGAGTCGCGGGATCGACATCCACGGTGTGCGTATGCCCGTTTACGTTGAGAGTAACCGCACTCATACGATTACTAAGGTAGGTCGAACCCGTCCGCCCGTCAAGCATTGGTATTCAGGATAGACATTCGGCATGAACGTTCGGCATGAATGTTCGGCATGAATGTGTGGCACCGACACTTCGCAACGTTAACCGAATGGTAACATTCGATCCCGCAAAATATATCGTGTAGGCACAGTGCCCGCAGCTCGATTTACAGCATTTTTATGCAATCCAGCTACAAGCATGCGTCGGCCATTGTACAGGATATACCTAATGGAGCCGATACCTGACTCAATGGCTAAATAAAGGCGCTTCAGATTTGACGCTACGAGGGCGGAGTGAAAACTGTTTGGAGGCGTACATGAGACAATTTAAGGTATTAGGACCGTTGCTGGGCCTTCTGCTGTGTACCAGCGCAGCATTGTGGGCGGCCGAAAGCAAGGCCGACGCGGAGGGGCGGCTGCAACGCGCCGCGGATACACTCAAGGCCCTGACCGCGGCCCCGGATAAAGGAATTCCCGATGAAGTCTTCAAGGGTGCCAAATGCATCGCGATTGTCCCGAATCTGACCAAGGCCGGCTTCATCGTCGGCGGCAGACGGGGCCGCGGAGTTGCAACCTGCAGACTTGACAGTGGCGGCTGGAGCGCTCCCGCGTTTTTCACCATCACCGGAGGAAGTTGGGGCGCGCAAATCGGTATCGAAGACGTGCACCTCGTCATGATGATCATGAACGACAAGGGCATGCGCAACCTCTTGAATGACAAGTTCCAGGTCGGTGGCGAAGCATCGGCTGCTGCAGGACCGGTTGGCCGGCACGCCGAGGCAGGAACCGATTGGAAACTCGAAACGCAAATGCTCACTTATTCGCGGTCTAAAGGGATATTTGCGGGAGTCGATCTTGGCGGATCGGTGATTGAACGCGACAAAGACGCGACCGCCGCGTTCTACGGCAAAGATTATGGCAACACCGAGTTGCTGACCGGCAAGGTTCGCCCGCCAGCCTCAGCCCGCGCGTTTTTGGACGAAGTAGCCCGCGTTAAACGCGAAGCCAAAACATAACCGAGCACTAACTGAGCACGATCGACCGGTCCCGTTTAGCGCGCTGCATGCACGCGAAACGGGACCGCTCGCAGTTTTATCGCCGTTTTTGTGGGAGTCCGCCCGGCGCCGCCGTTCGCCAGCCGTCACCGTCACTCACCGCCTCCCAAGCCCCTCACGCCGACTGCGCTTTTGCCGCCGTGCTTCCCGGCAGAAGTTCCACTTTGAGCCAGCCGGCCTGCCGCAGGTCAAACGCCTTGTACGCGTCCAGCGCCGACATCAGCGGTTCCACTTTCGTTAAAATCGCCGAAGGGTCGGTGAATCCCGAGCGGACCATGTCCACCAGCTTCGGCGCGTACTTCCGGTGATTGCAATTCCCCATGCGCACGGTCAGATTTTTATTCATCGCCTGGCCAATGGGAAACGTCTTCATCGTTTCCGGATAGACCCCGATCACGCTCAGCGTCCCCGCTTTGGCCAGCGCGCTGATCGCCCACTCGAGCACCTGCGACGGACCGCTGCCCGGCTGCCAGTTCTCGCCGTCCGGCTTCTGCTTGGGAGCGATCTTTTCCACCTGCTCCTTGAACTCCTTATCTTTCGACCGGTCATGCGCGGGACCGTGCTCCGGATGTTCCGCGTCCACGCCTACCGCATCGATTGCGCGGTCGACGCCAATGCCGGACGTAAGCTCCTTGAGCACCTCTTCGGGATCTTCCTCTTCAAAGTTAATTACCTCGGCGCCCTGATCCTTGGCCATCGCGAGGCGCGACTCCACCCGGTCCACCGCCAGCACGCGTCCCGCTCCCAATAATTTTGCGCTGGCGATCGCAAACTGCCCTACGGGCCCGCAGCCAAACACGGCTACCGTTGCGCCTTCGTGAATATTCGCGATATCCGCGCCGAAATAACCCGTGGGGAAAATGTCCGAGATCAGGATCGCTTGGTCATCGGTCACTTCCTCCGGCAATCTCACCAGGCCAATATTGGCGAAGGGCACGCGCGCGTATTCCGCCTGCAGTCCCTGAAAAGGACCGGAAGTCTTGGGACCGCCGAAGAACGCCGTACCCGCATCTTTGCCGTTGGGATTGGCCTCATCGCACTGCGCGAAATATCCTGCCCGGCAATACGAGCACGACCCGCACGCAATCGTGGACGGGATCAACACCCGGTCGCCTTTTTTAACGTTCCGCACGCCCTTCCCTACTTCTTCCACGACGCCCACGCCTTCATGTCCCAGAATGGTTCCCGACTCCATTTCACCGAGCGTCCCCCGCACCATGTGCAGGTCAGTACCGCAAATCGCGCTGGCGGTGAGCCTGACGATGGCGTCCCCATTTTCTTTGATGGACGGCTCCTTCACGTTGTCCAGGCGAATATCGCCAATTCCGTGGAATACAACTGCTTTCATTGGTAGCTCCTCTCCGAATGTCGCGTGGAATCTCGCTGCTCGCGTTCGCCGAGTTGCGGCACACTACGCCAATATAGGAGCCGGGGTCTACCCGCGCGATGCTAGAAGTGGTGTATCGAAGCAGTGAAAGAGCTGTATGAGAAAACCGTCACGCGGACAGCGACGAGAATGCACTGTTACAGCACTGTTAGGAAGGTCGCGGCGCGGAACAGCCAAAAATAATCATCGTGCGAAGTAGCTCGTCACTTCTGACGTGCGCCTGGCTGGGAAACACACTTGCGTAATGCCGTCACGCAATGCGGATCACGAACGTAGATCACGAAATGCGACCAGCCGCCTACGCGCGCGACTCGAATTCCTTCTTCAAAGCGGCGGCTATTTTATCAATGCACTGCTTGGCGGCGTCCACCTGTCCACCCATCAGAAAAAATCCATGAATCACGTTGGGATAAACCACCAGGTCCGCCGCCACTCCGGCCTTCCGAAGGTCCACAGCGTATTGATTGTCTTCGTCGCGTAGCGGATCGTTGGCATCGGTAACGATGAGCGCCGGAGGCAATTTGTGCAAATCACCATTCGCCGGCGAAATATCGGGCCTCTGCGGATCAGTGTTGACGGGCACATAGGCCGCCCACTGCACCAGCATCGCGTCATTCGTGAGCACCGGATCATTCGAGGAAACCCACGAATGCGTGGTCATCAACGAATCGAGTATCGGATAAATCAGCACCTGAAACGCTATTTGCGGCGTGCCGCGGTCGCGCGCCATCAGCGTGACCACTGCCGCCAGATTTCCGCCGGCTCCATCGCCTCCCACCGCAATTTTTCGCGGGTCGCCGCCGATTTCCGCGGCATGCTCCGCCACCCATTTCACGGCCGCATACGCGTCGTCGCTGGCCGCAGGATAATGATGCTCCGGCGCCAGGCGATAGCCGACTGACACGATCAGGCAATCGCAACGATTCGCAATCGCGCGCAGCGGTGGGTCGTGCGTATCCAGGCTTCCCGTGATGAACCCGCCGCCATGATAAAAAACCAGCACAGGTAATTCGCCGCCCGTTTTGGCTGCATACAGCCGTATCGGAATATCGCCCGCTGGTCCTGGAATATTCCGGTTCTGCACCCGAGCCACATTCTCGGGTGGCCCCGCAAACTTCGCGTAAAACAGATACGATTTGCGCGCCTGATCGAGCGTCGTCGGATGCAGCACGCCCGCCGCGGCCATTTTGTCCAAAACCGCTTTCACCTGCGGGTCAGCAGGTGCGGGAGCTGCCTCCGGCGTGCGCGTCGTAGAAGGAGCAATCGGCGAAGTCCGCGGAATGTCGGCGGGATTTATGGGTTGACCAGGCAAATTTCGCGGATTGTCAGCCCCCGGCCCGGCCACTTGCGACCACGCATTATTCAAAAATAATGCGGGCGCCAGCGCGGCCGCAAAAATCAATGCCGCTGCCGAGCCAGCATGTTTGACGATATTGGAGAGCTTTAAACCCATCGCGCTTCTCCCCCGCCGAAAAATCAGGTCGCCGCCCGCTGCCGGCTACCCGCCGCTATTTTGTCCCGGCTGCATCGGCCCTGTGACCTCGTTCGCCTGAGTTGGGATGCGCCGGGCGCGTGACCCGGGCGAATCCCGCACCTATTATCGGTCTCATGCTCGTGCATCTACCGGCGAAGTTCGTCCGTGAACCTGGCTCATTCAAACCTGATGCGCATGCCACCTGATGCTGAAGGGAAGATACTTGCCAATCGATATCCGTAACAAACATCCGCTACCGCATGAAACCATTTCGATTCATAGTGCGCGTCACCAAACGTCGCTTCGCCCACAATTCATAATTCTTCTTTTGATGAGGGCGAGCTGGGTGACGGCGGCGGCGCGGCCCGCGGCCGCGCATCATCCGGCGCCCCGCTTGGCGCGACGCCGTTTGGCTCCGCCTTGTTCGAGCCCGTACTGTTCGGCGCCGCATCATTCTGCGGTCTGTCGCTGCCGGGTTCGGCCGCTGCGGGACCATTCGTCGCCGGACCCGGCCAAATCGTGAACCCGTGTCTCGCAGCATCCGCGGTCTTTTGCAGATCGAGCTGCTCGAAATCCGCGGTCATCTCCACGCCATCATTCCCCACGTAATGCAGCTTGTCGTCCGCGAACCAGTAGTCCTGTACATCCACCTGCGTCCCATCCTTGAAATACAGAGTGATCGCCCGGTCGTTCTCCTGCCTCGGAATCTGGCGGCTGGACCGAGACGGCGGATAATTCGACGGATAATTAGAAGACCCATTGCCAGCAGACGAATTGTCCGGGTTCACAGGCGGCGCGCCCGAGTTGCTCCCCGAGCTGTTCCCCGAGCTGTTGTTCCCTGAATTGTCCCCGTAATTGCCCCCGGAGTTAGCCCCGGAATCATAAGGAGCATTCGAATATCCGCCGTCATATCCAGGCGCATATCCAGGTGCATATCCGTATCCCGGACTCACAGCGTAGCCGTACGAGGGCCAAGCCCAGAATCCGCCGAACGCAAATGGATCGTAATATCCGAATCCAGGCCAGCCCCAGCCCCACCCCGGCCAGCCCCAGCCAAAACCCCATGCCGGACCAAAACCATAACCAAAACCAAGCCCACGAAACCCGAATCCACCAAATCCGCCATACCCAAACCCGAATGGCGCAAACGGCCTGCGCCCACCGAGGCCCACGCCGAAATTGCCGCCAAACCGCTGCGGGTATCCGAATCCACCACCCAACCGTCCAAAACTATTGCCCGCAAAACCTGTCCCGCGAAACCCGCTAGCATTGTTTGCGCCGGTGAATCCTGCTCCACCGAAGCGCCCCGGCCCGAATCCTGGTGTTTGGCCAAGGCCCCGCGCGCCGGTCGCGCGCGCCGCAACAAATGCGCCCCCGCCACTAAATGCACCGCTAAATGCATGGTTCGGTGCCCCGCCAAAACCTCGATTGGATGCGACCACGGCCCCGATTCCCGAGGCCCCCCGCGTTGCCGGCCTCGGTGCGTTTTCGACGATATTGTGGCCCTCACCCGACCAGCTTCGCACCATACCCGGCGATCCCGCGGCTCCGGTACGAGTGCCGCTTATCGCCCCTTCACGCGCTCCCGAATTGGCCGAAAACGCCTGCCACTGCCCACGCGACTCCGCCGTCGGCTGCGCACGCAACGCTCCCGTTGTGGAATTCGCGGCTCCCGCAGAGGAGTTGCGTGCCGCGAAAGAATGCCATTGTCCGTCAGCAATCCCGCGATTGGCACCCATCGGGCCAGCCGTGCTGCGATTTGCCGCGCTCATGCCGCGGCTTAGCCCGGCTCCGTTACCCGCATAAGCGCGGGTGCCTCCAGATGGCCGCGCAAAGCTGTTGCCCGGCCGATATTGTCCTCCCGCACCGGGAGCTCGCGGCGCAGCCCCGCCGCCGCGATAGGAGCCCCCGCCCGCCATGCCCGCGCCTCCCGCAAAGCCGCCACTTCCGCGAAATCCGCCGCCGCCGTGAAAACCGCCGCCGCCACCACCATGAAAGCCGCCACCACCGCCGTGGCCGCCGCCATGCTGGGCCCACACGGAGCTCGGCACAAAAACCAGCGCAGCCATAGCGATGCTTGCCAGGTAAAATTTCAAAAGGTTGGATCGGGTCATTGCCGTCCCTCCACGTGCGTGCTGTGCAGGGCTACGGACGGTCGCGGGGGTACCGCCGAGCGTCCCATATGTCTCAGTGTGTTGGATGGCTTCTGATAAGCTTAGGTTACGACTAAGTAAGCCGACCCGCGATGTGGCGCCCGCTCAGCCCTAGCGCAATCCCAAGTAACGTCCGGCCATCAATACGCTTGCTGAGATCAGGTTTGCGAGATTACACGCTCCCTGAGAGCAATCTTCCCTGAGAGCACATGTCCTCAGATAGGCGGCGTGAGGTCCCACGCATCCCGTGACTCTGATAGGCACCCGGCTGACTGGTGGCGGCACTCGATAAAGTCTCGAAAGCTCTATGCGTCAATCGCGGTCTTTACGCAGATGTTAAAATAGCTGTGCGAATTCCGACCCAAACAGTTCGGAAATCAGGTTTTTTGGCTGCCGGTAAAGCACGCAGTTTGAACACTTGCGCAAAATCGACTTCTAAATTGCCTGAATAGAACACTTACGAAATCACGAGACTTAAAGTCCATGTGAAATGAACACTTACAGGAAAACGGGAAGGGGGAGGGAGCGCCGCGGTGAGAAGTCGCACCGCGCCGCAGTTGGCCGAGGTTGGCCAGAGTTGGCCACAGTTGGGCGAAGCCGGGTAGGTTCGCTGTCGATCGCGGCAATCTCCGGAGCGGCAGCCTACCGTCTTGCCGAAAGCGCTCTGCCGGAATAGAATCCGGCCCTTGAAAGTTTCCGCGCTCTTATAGACCTGCGCACGAAAGAAAGAAGGACGGTCCGTGAAAACCTGTGTCGCCAACGCGCTCGCCGCCGGACTCTGGTGTGTCCTCGGAGTCGTCTTGGCCCTGCACGCCCCCTGGCAAGTTGCCCTCGCCGCCAGCCCTGCCCCCGCCACCCCGGCCGCGGCCACGGAGGAGCAGCCGGTGCTGCAAGCCAACGGCATGCTCGTGCGCGCCTTTGAAAGAGACGATGCCGTCACCATCGATCACCTGCTCGATCCTGATTTTACCTGGATCGATTCCGCGGGAATCATCCGCACCAAGGAAGAAGTTCTTCTCGGCATACCGCATGACACCACATTGCAGAACAGCGGGCCGCAGAACACCACATCGCACAATACGACGGGCGCGTCCACAGCTCCAAAAAATGCAGCCGGGACCGGTGCGGAATCCGCCTCCAAAGCAGCCCCGATAAAAGGGCCCAAGCCCGCCGCTGGCATCTGGAGCGACGCGAAAGTAACGGCGCACGTTTACGGCCATGGAGCGCCCGGCAGCGCCGCGGTAATTCTGATCGCACGCGGAAAAACGCACATCGTGCGTGTGTGGGTGAAGCGCTCGACGGGCTGGCGCCTGTTGCACATTAACGAGATCACTCAAATCGCGCAGGCGCCTGCTGGCGATGCGGCGGTTCCCAGTGAGGCCGGCGTGGTGACGCCGTGCATCAATCCCTGCAAATCGGTGCCTTACACTCCTCCCACACCTGCCGACCAGGCCGCTTTCTCGGCGTGGCAGTCAATGGAAACGGGATCATCGGTGCGCGACATGGATGTTTGGGGAGCGCAGGTCGCCGACGATTGCCTGATCGTTGATTCGGCCGGCAGCGAGCCCCTCACCAAGGCCGAGCGCATCGCCAAAACGTTGCAGCAGAAGCAGGCCGGCGTCAGGACCAACGAAGCCGTCCCGTTGCTGCAAGCGCGCATGTTTGATTTCGGGGACACCGTAATGATGATCTCCATGCACCAGCCCTACGGCGGAAAACCATACTGGGCCACGCGCCTTTGGACCAACGCGAATGGCCGGTATCTGATGTTTATCAGCTTTCACACCGCGATCGCGGATGTCCCGTCATTCGCATTGTCTTCGCAGCTGCCCGACAAATAAGCCGATAAATAACTAGGAGCTGCCAGGTATCTTTAAAGCAGACGAACCGTCGTAATCCCGATTGGCAAAACCGGCCAAAGCCACTGAGGAGTTTCGATGAATCAAACACCGAATCGCCCACCAAGTTACGCGGGCAGCCAGACCAGCACTCCCTCGGGGAGTCAACCGAGCGCGTCTCCAACCCCACGCTCGTCATTTGGGGAAAGCTATTATTATAAGGACGCTCGGATGGACCGCGCGCTGGCCTATCTGGTGCTGCGCCTGGCCCTGGGGCTCTCAGTCATGCTGCACGGTATGGTGCGCCTGAGCATCTACACTCAGTTCATTAACGAAACCACCAAGCAGTTTGCTCCGACCTTTCTGCCGCCTGCATCGGTACACCTGCTGGCCTACACATTGCCTTTCATCGAATCCGCCATTGGATTCCTGGTTCTGATCGGAGCCGCCACGCGTTACGCCTTATTTGTGGGTGGATTGTTCATGCTGGTACTGCTGTTCGGAATGAATATCCTGCAGCAATGGGCCATCGTAGAAATACAACTGGTATACGTACTCCTTTATTTCCTGCTGCTGGCTTTCCGCGAATGGAATGATTACTCGGTGGATGGACTGATCGGCAACAAGCAGGTGTAACGGGTTGGGAAAAAGCTAGCGAACGTAAGGAACTAAGGATGGGCTCAGCGTTTCGATCCGTTACGGAACAGCTTGCTCACCGTTTGCAGTAGCTGCGCACCCGCCGAGGATTTCGATAGGAAGGCGTCGGCGCCGGCATTCAACGCTTCCTCGACGATGTGCCCGGATTCGTGCATGGAAACAATCACAATTTTTGTACGCGGCGATACCTGGCGGATCTTCGTCGCCGATTGCAAGCCGTTCATCAGCGGCATGCTCAAATCCAGCACCACTAGGTCTGGCTGCAAACTGGTTACCAGCGCCACTGCTTCCAGCCCGTCGCCTGCTTCCCCGCACACGATCCAATGTGGATCGTGCTCGAAAAGCGAGCGCACCCCTCGGCGCATGACCTCGTGGTCATCCGCGATGACCACTCGCAGAAGCGTCACCGATTTTCCGACGTGGGTATTTGTGCAACCGCCCTGGCAGCCCGCCGCTGCCGCACGGAACTGGCGCGGGCCGCACTCTCGGTGCTCTTAGCTGCTAGCTGGTTAATGGCGGGCCATCGCATGAGCCGGGAACGTCCCTTCCGATGGGCGCCTTGGGTTCCCAGGACTGCACCCAGTGTTTCACGGCTGTGAGGCCGAGCACCGACCCCGTCCAGCCGCAATGGCAGTGAGGGTTAAACCAGTGCGCATCCGCACCTTCCAGATTCTGCTTGGTGCTGGCACAAGCCGAGGCCAGCGGGCGGCTGCACTCCGGGCATTTAAAAAGCATCACGTGGGCAAACTGGTCCAGCGTGAGTTGTAGGTTCTCAGCGGGTTGCACGGCACTCCCTTTCGTCAATCGGTAGCGGATCTATTGACGCAAGGGAGGGTACACAAACAGACTGGCTTCGGCAAGTCGCCAGTTGCTGAATTGTTGCGAGCCTATGCTCTAGTGATAAAAGTTCTTACGCTGATTTCGCCCGGTTCTTTGCGGACTGCAGGTATGCGCGGCCGCGCTCGTAGCCGTGCCGAAACGCCTCGCGTTCCTCTGGCGTTCGATTGCGGTTCCCAAGCTCCGCTTCAAGGGCGTCTGGCGAGTTGCTTTCCTGGCGGGAACGCAACCCGGCCTGAAAACCGTCGCGAAACGCGGGCTCGTCCGACTGAAAATCACGCCCCTTGGATTCGTAATGCTCTTTTTCGGCATCTCGTAAGCCAATCCACCACATCTCCCGAGCGCGATCGATGCTCTCCGCGCCATCACGCTCGAAGACGTCGCGAACGCTCTGCGCCTGCTGCTCGTCTTCCGCCATCGCCACCACTACCGTGCGACCACGGCGCAGTGCATCCTCATACACGAACAGTTCTTCCTCCGGCAGCCCCGAGAACACCGTGTTCTCCATCGCTCCACCGGCAGCCCCGCCGCTGATCGCACCGAGCAATGCGCCGCCCGCGAGGCCAATCGCCAAGACAGGTCCCACACCCGGAACCAGCAGACTAGCAACCGCTTCCCCCAGCCCCATCCCGATGGCTCCGCCCGCTACTGCCCCGAGTGCCTTGACCATGCCCGGTTGCTCGCCCTGGGTCTGCGGTACTGAGCCCATTTCTTTCTCAAGCTCCCGCTCTCCAGCCTGCGGAGTTAAAATGGTGACGTACTTTCTGGCCACTCCCAGCGATGCCAGTTCCCTAGCGCTTTTCTCCGCATCAACCATGGACCCGAAGACACCCACGACAGCGATCATGCGTTCTCCTTTTCCCGGCTCACCGTACGGGCTGGGTAGCCGGTGAGGCGGGGGCCCACGACGGCACCCCATCTTCTACGGGGAATCTGCAGGGAATTTACCTTAAGCTTTGGATTCTAGCTACGGGGAATACGGGGTATTCCATTTGGCAGCGCGCTGTACGCTGCTGAGCATCGACACGTTCGCGCAAAGCGAAGATCGGTATGACGCCAGATTGGGCGCCCGTCCAGCATAAATTACGATCGTCGATTGGCCTGCACACTGACGCATAGTCTGGCTACAGGGTGCCCATATTGCAATTACGGTCTACTGGTAATTTGGCTACCGGTGATTTGGTGACCGGTGATTCGGGCGTCTAACCTGCTCCGCAGGAATGCTGCTCCTGTGCTAAGCTGCAAAATCGCCGATGAGCTGCAGGCACGCGATCTCACGCGCCGAGCAGGAAATTATCGCTAACCTCTCCCTGCACAATATGCCGATAGGTAGCCCCACGAAGTTGCAGATCGTCCTTACTAAACAGGATGTCCTAATAAAACGGAGGCTCAAATGAAAAACACATTTTTAGCAGTGACTTGCATGCTCGCCCTCGCAATCAGTTTCAGTCCTGCTTTGCGGGCCAGCGGTAATGCCGCGGCGGAAGCCGCGAGTAAGCCAGCGCGCGACTCCGCTGCTAGCTTCGCACGCAACGTCGCAGCTGGGCCCGCACGTGAACCGGCAACTGAACCGGCACGCGAACCACAGATGAGCCAGCCCTCGACCGGCCAGGCCGCGATTCTGAGCGACCTTTTGAAGGACTGGCAGGCGCAAAAGAAAACGATGATGGACATTGGCAACGCGATGCCCGAGGACAAGTTCGGCTACAAGTCCACCCCGGCGCAGCGCAGTTTCGGCGAGCAGATCATGCACGTGGTGCAAGTGAACGGCGTACTGCTAAAAGTGATTGGCGGAAAAGCCGCCGCGCCTGCCGCGCAAGAGGCGAAGTCCAAAGCGGAAATTCTTAAGGCGTTGAACGACTCTTACGATTACGGCACTGCGCTTCTCAACGAGCAGACGGAAATGACCATCGCGCAAACCGTGCAGGGACCGCGCTTCATGGGCCCTTCAACGCGGGCGCGCGTCTTCTGGTTCCTGCTCTCGCATTCGAGTGACATCTACGGACAAATGGCGGTATATCTGCGTTTGAACGGGATCGTGCCCCCGGCCAGCCGCAAGAGCATGTAGGCAATCCTTGTAGGACCCCGGTCATAAGTAAGCCGGGCTGATCACCGCGGATCTGCGCAGACCAGGCGGCGGGCGATGTACCAGTTTTCGCGCACCGCCGTGCGCAGTTTTGTGGATTCCCTTCCCGTGGCGCGCGCGCAACGCTTTGGCGGAGGAGAAACCCATGCGCGACTTCATTTCTGACCCGGCACAACGCTGCCGTGCAAAGAGTTTCGGCCGGCGCAGATTCCTTACCGTACGACCGGCTCGGATAAAATTGCTCGTGGCTACATCGCTCGCGCCGGTGTTGTTCGCGGTGCCAGCGCACGCCACCCGTGCCATCGCTTACAACCAAGTTAGCCCGGCCGCAGCGCCGGACGCCTCTCATGTTTGGACGAATGCGGATATCGCGAAGCTCGCTACGCAGGACAATATCTCGCTCGTAGGTCCCGAACCGGCGGGGTCCCCTTACCACCCGGCGCCGTGGTACTACTCGAAAGAGAAAGATGCCGCCTGGTATGCCTTGCGGGCGGCGCGATTACATTGGGAGCTGGAACTTCGTAAGCGAGAACTTCGCCAGTATGTTGCGGCCATTGATGCCGCGCGAAGCCTGCAAACAACACAGCCGGGCCAGTTGGGGCTGAACTTTGAGATCGGTGACTGGGGCATCACGCCGGAAGCGGGGCGCGAAAAGCTGGAGTCGCGAGTGCACGAAATAGAAGCTAAAATTGAGGACCTCGCGGACCTCGCGCAGCGCAACGGTATTCCGACAAATATCGTGTTGCGAGATTAGGCGTCGGCTAAAAATTGTATAAAATCCGGTTAAGAACGCCCGCTTTCGATCAGCCTTTGGGCCGGTTTCAGTTAGTCGGCGGCCACTTGCGCATTACTATGAGAGGCTGCATCGAATTTTTGCACCTCTTGGGTGGCTTCCGCAGCGAAAGCCTGCAGCAACCTGCTGGAGTGCTCGTTCACCGCGGACATCGCGGTGTGCAGCGAGGAATGCACGAGGTTCGTCAGGCGCTGGCGGAACTGCTCCACATTCTGGTTGGTCGCGCGCGCGAGTTGTTCCTCCGCCGTGCGCTGACGGGCTTCCGCCGCCGATACCGACGCAGCAGCGAGCGATTGCAAGGACGCCTCGATGTTTTTGCGGGATTCGCTGACTGCCAGATCGATCTCGATGCCCGCTCTTTCGTGAAATTCCCCGAGCGCGGCGCCCGCGGCCGTCTCCAACTGCAAGCGCGCTTCACTCGAGCGTGCATCAATTGCACGTGACGCTTCCCCGCCCGCCGCGTGCGCTTTTTCAGCGAGACGCGCAAGCTGGCGCTGTGACAGCCGCGCGGTTTCTTCGTTAAATGCCGACGTGGCGCGATCTTCGATCTCGCGTACGCGGGTGGAGAACTGCTCTTGCAGTTCGCGCGCCGTGGTTTGCAGAGACCCCTGGGCCGCGTCCAGAATCGGCCGGACTTGCTCCGCGCTTTTTTCGAGTTGATGCACGGTTAACAAGGTCTGCGAAGAAAACGCCTCGACTTCGGTGCGCAACTGTTCGCCCGCTTCGGCAAGGTCGGCCTTCATGCGGCCGAGCAGGTCTTCTCTCGCTGCGGCCACCAGGGTCTCGCGATATTGCGAGCAGTGGGCCTCCACCTGCCGCAGACTGGCTTGGCTGAAGTTTTCGATGGCTTTTACCGCCTGATTGACGGCCGTGTTCAACCGCGAATTCAAGGCGGCCGCGACAGCTTTCTCGGCCACCTGTTGCAGCTTGCCTTCCATGAGGCGCAACAATTGTTCTGGTGTGACCGGCGCGGCTAAGGGCGCAGTTGCCGCTGCCGTATTTACGGCCGGGCCCGCCGGCGGTGTCTCCGGGGCACGTTCGGCGTTTGTGGAAGAGTCGCGTTCCGCGGAGGGAATGCCGTTGAAGTCAGCAAGAAGTTGGATGTCCGGCTCGCCCGGGACCGCGAGCGCGGGCGCCTCAGGCGCCGGCGCGGTTGTGACTATGGCTGCCGATGCGGTCAACGGAGTTGCCGCGGCAGCCCCTGAAGTTGGGAAGCGCAGCCAATCTTCGGGCGCGGCCTTGATGCCCCAAACGTTCGCGGGATTCTCCAGTTCGACGCCCACGAGGTATAGCTCCTGGGGATTGCTTGGGAGCCGGACAAATTTTACCTGCGCGCGCACCGGACGCGGCAAGCTGTTGACCTGCTGATTAGGCACTTCGATGGTGACCCAGGAGCCGTGCCGGTATTCATGCCGCGACGGATAGAGGCAGCCGTGGCAATTTACCGACACTGCGGATGTCGATTCCAAAAACAAATTCCCAATGCGGTTTTGCCCGGAGATGCTCAGCGGCACCGCCTGGAAGATTCGCGTGCTACGGCGCGCATGCGCCGCCGCGATGGCGGCGCTGTCTTTGCTGGTTCGTGACTCAGACATGGTTGTCGCTCCTAGAGAAGATGCTTCACGCTAGCACTCGGGCCGGAGCCGTGGTAGTCGCCGAATGAGCGATGCTGCCAGAGAGTTACTGCTGCGTTGCACCCCTAATACGCGGGCTGACACGCGGGCTGACACGCGGGCTGACACGTGAGCCGATGCGCGGGCCGACGCACACGCTGACTTACGGCGTGATGCAACGGCGTGATGCATCAGCGGGTGCACGCTTGGGTTCCGGCCGCCCGGGAGAAGCAAATTGTGAAAACACATGCGGGCGAGCACGAAGAGCGCGTGCGATTTCAGCGGCGGGTAGTGCAGTCGCGGGGCGGTGGCTTCCCACCCTTTCCGGGAGCACTCGATAAAAATCTTCATGAACTCATGATACAGTGGCCGCGCCACGGGCGGCGCAAATCACGTGTGTGATGCCGATGTTTCACGCACAGGCGTTCAGGCAACATGCGGCGGGTACATTTCTCCCATAGAAACGGATTTGCCGGGAAATGCATCTTATTTGCTGAGCGCGCGGGCAGCTGAACGTGCAGCGGCAGGCTTAAATCATGCCTGAATGTGCCGCTGTAATGACTGCTGCTGACCGCGGGTGACGCGACAGATTGATGCGACACTTCATGCGACACTTGATGCGAAGCAGTGATGCGACGCAAGGCTAGGAATTTCTAAAACGCGCTAAACGCGCGGAGGCGGCATTGATCGAGGTAAAAAACCTCACCAAGACGTTCACTGAAAAAACGGTCGTTGACCACGTGACTTTTACCGTGAATCGGGGAGAAATTTTGGGATTTCTGGGTCCGAACGGCGCGGGGAAAACGACCACGATGCGCATGCTGACCAGTTTTTTGCCGGCGACCAGCGGCACGGCCAGCGTCGGCCGGCTACGATGTTTTCAACGATTCGCTCGAAGTGCGGCGGCGCATCGGCTACCTTCCGGAGATCCCTCCACTTTATCCCGACATGACGGTCGAAAGTTTTCTGGATTTTGTCGCGCGGATCAAGAACGTGCCCGCGGAAAAGCGCGCATCGCGCATCGCGGACGCGATGGGAAAAACGAACATCAGCGACAAGCGGCACGAGCTGATTCACAAGCTTTCGCGCGGGTACAAGCAGCGCGTCGGCCTGGCGCAAGCGCTGGTGCACGACCCCGAAGTGATCATTCTGGACGAGCCCACGATCGGGCTGGACCCCAAGCAAATTATTGAGGTCCGCCACCTGATCAAAGGGCTGGCGGGAAGCCACACCATTATTTTGTCCACGCATATCCTGCCCGAAGTAAGCATGACGTGCGATCGCGTGGTGATCATCAACAAGGGCAAAATAGCCGCGATCGATACGCCCGAAAACCTTACGACCCAGGTGAAGGGTGGCCAGCGCGTGCATCTGGAATCGCAGGCCGACGAAGCATTGTTGCGCGCGGCTATTCAGGAAATAAAAGGAGTCCGCAGGATAGAGGTCGAGCCTGCGGGAACCACCGGACGAGTAGCGGTGAGCGTCGAGTCAGGCCCCGGCGAGGATGTGCGCAGCGAAATTGCGGCTAAAATCGTGGGAAGAGGCTGGCCATTGTTCGAGCTTCGCGGCGTCAACCTCAGCCTCGAGGATATCTTCCTGGAACTGACCACCGAGGATACGGCGCACGTCAAGGAGCAGGCGAATTGAGCGTTGATGAGGCCGAATCGAACAGGTAAATTGCACGGCGAATTGAGGAGCGCGCAGAAATGAAGGGTTTTTACGCCGTATATCGCAAGGAAATGAATCATTATTTCGTGTCGCCCGTGGCCTACGTGATCGTCGGCGTTTTTCTGATTTTGAGTGCGTACTTCTTCAACCGGCTGCTGATTGTCGTCATCCAGGAGTCGCTCGAGGCGGGACAGCAGGCTATGGAGCTCGGGGGCCCGTCGGCAATTGACGTACCGGGGATCGTGGTGCGAAATTTTTTCAGCATTCTGTCCACGCTGCTGCTGTTCCTCACACCGATGCTGACGATGGGCATCTACGCCGAAGAACGCAAGCGCGGCACGATGGAGCTGCTGATGACCTCTCCGGTTACTGACACCGAGATCGTCCTCGGCAAGTTTTTTGCGTCGCTGACGCTGCTGCTGATCATGCTGCTGCCGACGTTCTTGTACTTCGCGTATATGTTCCTGCACAGCGATCCCTCCGCGGCATGGCGCGTCCTTTTCACTGCGTACCTGGGCGCGGTGCTGCTGGGGAGCGCGCTGCTGGCGCTGGGGTCATTCTTCTCATCGCTCACGGAAAGCCAATTGATCGCGGCCATCCTGACGTTTGGCGCGATTTTGCTGCTGTGGGTGATCGACTTCGGCACGGGAACTACGGCGACAGCGGCGGGGTTGCAGTACCTCTCGGTTTTCCGGCATTACGATGATTTTTCGCGCGGCGTGATGGACACCTCGAATCTGGTGTTCTATCTCAGCTTTATTTTTCTGGGCGTATTCCTGACGGTTCGCAGCGTGGATTCGATGCGTTGGCGTCGCGCGTAGGCGCGGCGGACACAGTTTCGCCCTGAGTAGTGGACGAGGAGGAATTTCAGAAATGGCATTCGACTGGAAGAGTGAGCGCCGCTGGCTGGCGACGCTGGGCGTGGCCGCAGCTGCCGCCGGCTTCGTGCGCTACACGACCCAAAACGAACTGACACGCCTGAGCGAGGGCTTGCTGATCGCCGGCGGGATTTTATTTCTCGCCGCGGTGGTGCTGAGCTATCGGGATCTGGCGGTATTTTTTGGGCATCGGTCGTCGAAGCTGGGCACGAATACCCTTACGCTGACGATCCTGGTGGTGGTGGTCCTGGGATTTGTAAATTTTCTGGGATACCGGCACCACAAGCGAATTGACGCGACCACTGAAAAGCTCTACACCCTTTCGGATCAATCGCGGCGGATTGCCACCGGGCTGAAAAAAGATGTGACGATCATCCGGTTTTCCAAAACACCGGATGCGGATTTCAAAGACCTGGTGACGGAATATTCCAATCTCAATCCCCACATTCACTACCAGGTAATCGATCCGCAGGAAAAGCCTGAAGTGGCGCGGCAATACAATGTGACGAAGATGGATGACGTGGTGGTCTCGTCCGGCACCCATAACGACACGCTTACCGGAACCACCGAGCAGGACATCACCAACAGCATCCTCAAGGTCACGCGTGACACGGTTAAAACGGTGTGCTTTGTCGAGGGGCACGGAGAAAGGTCCATCGCCTCCACCGAACAGGATGGGTACGGAGGAGTTGCGGGGACGCTCAAGAATGAGGGCTACCAGACGAAGACCGTCAACCTGGTGTCCGCCGGGTCGGTGCCCGCCGATTGCAATGTGTTAGTGGTGGCGGGACCGAAACAATCCCTCTTTCCGCAAGAAACGCAGATGATTGGGAAATATCTGGACGGCAACGGCAAAGCGCTGATGCTGTTCGATCCGGAAACCGATCCGAAAGTTTCCGAGGTGCTGCAACAGTGGAACATCAATCTTGGAAATAACGTGGTGATCGATGCGAGCGGAGTGGGCCGGATGTTTGGCACCGGGCCCGCCGTTCCGCTGGTCGTGGATTATGGGGCGAGCCCGATCACGCGTAATTTCAATGGCACGATGACTTTTTTTCCGCTGGCGCGCACCGTTTCGATTGCCGACAAGAACAAGGCCGCGCAACTCGACGAGACCGAGATTCTTAAAACCTCCGAACGCAGCTTCACCATTCCCAACCTGAAAACCAAGCAGGTCACCTACAATCCGGCGACGGATAATGCCGGACCGCTTTCGCTCGGCACCTCGGCGGAACGCAAAGCCGACGTTGCGGGCGGCACTCCCGGACAGGCGGCCGATGCGCGGCTGGTGGTGATCGGTAATTCGAGCTTCGCGGCGAACCAGTGGGCCGGTTTGCAGCGCAACGGCGACCTGTTCCTGAACACGGTTAACTGGCTGGCGCAGGATGAGGACCTGATCTCCATTCGTCCCAAGAGCCCGACCAATCGCCGCGTGCTGCTGACCGAAACGCAGCAGCGAGAGCTTTTCTGGCTCAGCCTGATTTTTCTGCCGGGCATCGTGGTGTTATCCGGCGCGTTTCTCTGGCTCAGGCGGCGTTAAGCAGCCATGAAAAAGAGCACGGGAGTTATTTTTCTGCTCGCGGTGGCGCTCGCCGCATTCGTCTATTTTTACGATCTGAAACACACGCCTCCCAGTGATACCGCGGGAGGGCAAACCTCGAAGCCGGCCTTCTCCATCAATGCCGACGACATTACCCAGCTAACTCTGGACCGCGCAGGCACCAGCGTTGCGTTCGAGCGCCGCAAGGATGATTGGTACATCACGCAGCCCATTGCGACACGCGCCGACCAATCGCGGCTCACCGGTATCACGAGCCAGATTGCCTCGCTGCAGACCACGAGAACTTTCCCAGCGACGCCCGATCAGATTGCTTCGTTCGGGTTGGATCATCCTGGCGTAACGCTTTCCTTCACGATGAAAAACGGGAGCAAGCACAAGCTGCGGCTGGGCGGGAAAGATTTCTCGGGATCATCGGTATACGTGCTCGTGGACGATGATACGAAAAACGTCTCTTTAATTCCCGATACGCTGCTCACCACCAGCGATAAATCCCTCGATGATTTGCGGGACCGGTCCGTACTCGAGATTCCGGTGTTCGATGCGAATTCATTCGATCTGACCAATCCGAGCGGCGAAATCGCGGGGATGAAAAAAGGCGAGGATTGGGAACTCGAAAAGCCGCGAGCGACTGCCGCCGATACGAATGCGGTCACGTCGCTGTTGCAGGCTGTGAATGCCGCGCAGATCACGAACTTCGTCTCCGACAAGGCCGGAGACAAGGCGGGCGAGCAGGCGGCGAATCTCGCGAAATACGGCCTGGCCACTCCGGCGATACGCTTTCGCGCGACGCAGCAGAACGGGCCATCGGCGGAACTGCAAATCGGCAAGAAGGAGGGCAGCGAATATTTCGCGCGCGACCCTTCCCGGCCGATGATTTTTCGCGTCAATGACGTGCTGTACAAGGCGCTGGACGAAAAATTCAGTGACCTTCGCGACAAGCAGCTCGTGCACTTTTCCGAAGGAGATATCAAACAGCTCGAGGTGCGAAACCAAAATGGCACCGTGCAATGCGTGAAGGACGCCACCGGCCAGCTGATGCTCGCGGGTGCTGACGGTAAGAGCACGGCCCAACCGTGCCCGTTTACTTCTTCTCTCGAAGCCGCACGCGCGCAGGAAATTTACGATACTCCGCCAGCGGCAATTGCGAGCAAGCTGGCCCAACCGCCGATACACGTGACACTCACTAATATGGACGGCAAAAAGATGGAAATCGAGCTGTCGGCGGTTTCGGGGGACAACGTTTACGCGCGGACCGCTGCCGGACCCGCAGTGTATAAACTGGACAAGCAAGTCTTTGACGACTTGAACGCAAAGCCGCCCGCCACGCCGGCAGTCAGTGCGCCGGGCCCGGCGAATGGTCATCCGTAAGGTGAATCCAGCCCGGGGCTGTAGTAGTTGTACTGCCTGCAGGACGCGGCACAACCGGCAATGACATGGCCTTACTTTAATTGAGCCCACGACAATGGGCCGCGACAATGATTGCGCGACGTGGGCGCCGCTGTGCCACGCCAGGCTGTTCGGGAGTAAAATAAATCGCAGGCAATAAAGTGCGAGTTGCGGAGGCTACCGTGAGCGATAAAGTTTCAAAGTCCGATGCCGAATGGCGCGCGCAATTGACACCGGAGCAGTATCACGTGGCTCGTGGCAAAGGGACCGAACCGGCGTTTTCAGGTGAATTCTGGAAAACCAAAACGCCTGGAGTGTACCAGTGCGTTTGCTGCGGCGAACCGCTGTTTGAATCGGGAACGAAGTTCGATTCAGGGACCGGCTGGCCGAGCTTCACCGCACCAACGGACGAATCGAAAGTGGAGACGGAAACCGACCGAAGCTACGGCATGGCTCGGACGGAAGTGACGTGCCGCAAGTGCCAGGCGCATCTGGGACACCTGTTTCCCGATGGCCCGGCGCCGACGGGAATGCGCTACTGCATCAATTCTGCGTCGCTGCGCTTCGTTCCGGCCGATAAGAAATGAGGCGGGGCCAGCCCAATTTACTGACGTTTTTGACTTATTGGCTTTACTGATTGGGTTACCACGCTAACTCTTCTTCACTCGGAACTGCTTCCGCGCCTAAACTACATTCGCCTCGAAAGTGATCCCGCGGGAGGTGCAGGTGAGTAAGATTTTCGATGCACTGAAGGGCGCTCAGCAAAAAACTGCCGCAAATCGCGACCGGACAGCCGTGCCTCCCGAGGCTGAACGGCGGCGCTGTCCGCGGCGCAATGCGCATGTGCCGGTGCTCGTGCGCGGGCAGAACTCGGCGCAGGAACCGTTCGACGAAGAAGCATACTCGGCAAGCGTCAGTGAAATCGGGGCGCTACTGATTATGAAGGCCTCCGTGGATCCGGGTGAAATACTGCTGCTGACCAACAAGATGACGCAACTGCAACAGGAATGCCGGGTCGCATACGTCAGCACGCGCGACCCGCAAAGTTTAAATGTCGCCGTGCAATTCGCGGGACTCGCGCCTGAATTCTGGCGGACGCCGCAGCTCGAGGCCTGATCGGGATGCCACCGGCAGCCGGGCACTGTCGCACGTGTTCATTTGCCAGGAATTCGCCAGGAGGTGTTAGCTGGCCTCTTACTTCGGCGGATTATTCGCACATTATTCCGACTCTATTACAAAAATTTAATTAGAGTTTTTCCTCGCGGTGGTATTCTGAGTGCCGTTGGATGCTGCAAAGCGCTTGCCGCCCTCAGGCCGGGCATCGAACCTTGGCCAGGAGGCACCACTGAGCCGGTCCGGACGAATTAACGTTCCCCTCGACAGAAACTTCGTAATCCTTGATTCCCTTGCAGGTGTCCCGCCATGCCCGTGAACTCCGCGCCACTGTTGATCGCCGCGCTTGATGCCGGATCGAACGCGATTCGCGCCGTGGTCGCGCGCGCATCCTCGGCCACAGAGATTCGCGAACTGGCGAATGCACGCTGGGCGGTGCGGCTGGGTCATGGTGTATTCACCAGGCATCGCATGGATTCCCGCACGATGTCCCGCGCGGTGGAAACGTTCGTCAAGTTCCGCAACATGCTCGACCGTTATGGCGTCGCGGAATATTCCGCGGTGGCCACGAGTGCGGTGCGTGAAGCGACAAATCGCGATGCCCTGATTTCGCGCATTCTGCGCGAGGCGGGCGTCGAACTCCGGGCGATTAACGCGGCGGAGGAGGCACGACTGGTGCGCGAGGCGGTTTTTGCAACCGCCGGAGGAAGATTTTCGCCGCGCGCGATTATTGACCTGGGTGGCGGCAGCCTGGAGGTCAGCTTCCTGCGCGGGCGGAAGGTGGAGCGCGCGCTGGCCCTGCCGCTGGGCACCGTCCGCTTGATGGAAATGTTCGATCAGGCGGGTTCGTTCACGCCGGAATCGTTCGCGCGTTTGCGTCGGCACATCCTTTCGATGCTTCGATCACACGGCCGCTCGGTTGCCCGGATGGAACGTGCCCTGGTGGTGGCCTGCGGCGGCAATGCAGAAGCGCTGGCCAGAATCGCGCCGGGCCCGCGCGTGTCAGGGTTCAACACCCTCAGCCTGAGCCACCTGGCGGATCGCCTATGGCGGATTTTAGGTCTGGGCGTGGAAGAACGCATGGAGGCGCTCGGAATCCGGCGCGATCGCGCCGAAGTGATCGGCGTGGCGGCGGTGGTGTTCACGACGCTGGGGGAGTGGCTGGGTGCGCGGCAGATGGTGGTTCCTGGCGTAGGCGTGCGCGAAGGCCTGCTACACAACCTGGCGGCGGCGCACTTCGGCCCGGCCACCGCTCATGACGAGCAGGCCGAGGCGCTGCGGCAGCAAGCCCGGCGATTTGCGGCGCGCATGCACTCGGACGCGGGCCATTGCGAGCACGTGCGGCGCCTTGCCGCGCAATTATTCGACCAGCTTGCACCGGTACACGCGCTGCCGCCCAGCCAGCGCGTGCCGCTCGAGATGGCTGCGCTGCTGCACGAAGTGGGGCTCGCAGTGAACCTGCGCGATTATCACAAACATGGCGAATACCTGGTGCGTCATGCGGACATTCCCGGACTGGGCCGCCATCAGCAGGCGTTGATCGCGTGCCTGGTGCGATATCAGGGCGAAGCCACACCCAAGGTTCGTCACCGGCTCTACCATTCCCTGGCGCTGGTGGAGCGCAAACGGGTGCGGCAATTGGCGGCGCTGCTACGCCTAGCAGTGGCGCTGGACGCGGGCGGCACGCAAGCAGTGCGGCGCGTCGAGACTCGCTTAGTGAAAAATACCCTCTCGATCCGGGTGGTGGCTGCGCCCGATACCCGCTTTGATTTCGCGGCATTGCGGGAAACGGCAGAGTTTCTCGAAAAAGTGTTTGGCGTGAATGTGCGCATAGGGCGTGCACGGCGGTCCCAAACGCCACCCAACGAGCGCGGATCGCGAGCCGGACACGTGGCGGGCATCGGCCGGTCTCCGGCAGTTCTGCCCCGGCGGTCAGCGGCCTAGTGGGGCGTAGTGCGGCCTAGAGCTGCATGGTACGGCAGAGTGCGGCTAACCCGCCGGTCGTGTTCCCCAAACTAGAGCGGCAGGCTTGAGCGCTTACCGCAAACCTGCGATGCTAAGGCGTTGGAAGCAAATCCCCAATCAGGCTGGAGGAAGAAAGTTCCCGTATGCTTCTATACCTCATGCGCCACGGCATTGCGATTGACCGTGAAGATCCGGATTGTCCCGCCGAGGAAGAACGCTACCTGACGCCGAAGGGCATCGCGCGGACCCGCGCCGCCGCCAAAGGACTATCCGCGTTGCGGGTGAAACCTACCCACCTGCTCACCAGCCCCTTCGTGCGCGCGGTGCAGACGGGTGAGATCGTGTGCGAGGTTCTCGACCTTGACCCCAAACAGATGCGCGCCACCGAAGCGCTGAAAAGCGATGCCAAGCCGGCGCGCCTGATGGAAGAGCTCGCGCAATTTTCCGATGAGGACGTGATGTGCTTCGGACATGCGCCGCATATGGACGATTTCATAGCGCTCGCGGTGCGGGCGTCCGCGCCAATTACCGCGCTCAAGAAGGCCGGTGTTGCGTGCCTTGAGGTGGATGACTTTTCGCCGGCGCGCGCGATGCTGGCCTGGCTGATGACCGCGCGGGCTCTGCGCCGTCTGAAGGATTGATGTTGGCGAGCCGCGCGAGGTTCACGCGCCAGCGCTCCCACACGCGCGGCGGCGGATTACCTGGCCTGGCCGCGCGACCATTGTGGGCGCCCGTCTGACCCGGAAAGACCGCGCGTTCGTAGTTATCGACACATTCGCGGCGCGCACGGTCAATCCGCTCGAGCAGTTGATGAAGCATGGTCCGCGGCATATTCTCTTTTTCCGCCAACTCCACAATACGGTCGCGCAAAACATCCAGATCGTGTCCATCGCCCAGAATATCCTGCAAGCGTTCGAGGGCGTTCTTCGGCACGGCATGTTGCTGCGGCAGGCAGCTTTCCACGGTATACCGAAAACGTTTCATCGCCACCCGCAGCCTGTGCCACGCGACCTGGTCGTGCGTTTTTCGCCAGTGCCGTTCGAGCTCGTGGCCTTTGGCTAAGTGATCGATCGCCAGCACCACCAGGCGAGTTTCTCCCACCGGGATCAACTCGGCACGGGCCGGCAGGCTGTGCAGCCAGCGCTTCCAGCGCTTTCGCGGAAAATCCTGCAAGGATTTGGCCGCTTTGCGTCGCGCGCGGCGCTCGTCTTTTTTGAGCGCCTCAGTGACCAGCCCGTTCGCGGAGTTGCCATCGAGCTTCAGCCGGTGCGCCCATTCAGCCATGACCTGGGCGTCACGCAGATCGTTAAGCTCGCGTTGCTGTTGTTTGCAGGCCTTGGCGAGGCGGCGCCATATGGGGTGCACGTCGAGCGCGGAAAAATCTTCAGCCAGCGAGCGGCAGCGCCGAAGTGCCACGCGGAGGTCGTGTACGGCTTTCTCGTCCTCGAGATTCTTACAGGCTTTCTTTTGTTTCCGGAGAATGCGGCGCAGCGTCTCCTCGAGCGCGCTGGACGGCGGCGTACCGCCGGGATCGGAAAGGGACTTGTGCGTGCGGAGGAAGTCGAGAAATTGCGGAGACTGCCGGAACAAATTGGCGGTCATTTGTCTTCACCAAAGAGCGATTTTACATATGAAAGAGCGATTTAATCTGAGCGGCGGGCTCGCGCGCTATTGGCCCTGTTGCGGCGGCCGACTGCAGCGCAGGCCCTGCCACACATTATCTTAATCGCATCGATGATCTTAATCTTTGATCTTATCGTTGCCGCGCTTCGTGTTTGCCGTGACCCGGGTGCTGCTTGCGATGCTCGGCGGCTGTTTCGCCCGAATCCGGCACGGTCACGGGCTCCGCTTTTTCATCGGAAACCGGCTCCGGCGCAGCCGAACTGGTGGCAGCCTCGACCGCAGCGTTCGACGCGGCAGCTGGAGCAACGGGAACTGGGGTAACAGCGGCGGGCTTGACGCCATCGGAACTCGGGTGCGTAGTCAGCACGCGCAGGATGCCATCTCGCAATTGCTCGAAAATCACCTTGGGTTCGGGCCGTGCATCGATCACCTGAAACTGAAATTCCTCGGCCAGCCGGTCGAAACGCTCGAGCAGCGCAGTCTGATACCGGCGAAAACTGTCGTACATATCTTCCGTCGAATAAAAGTCCATGCCGGATTCCCAATAATCAAAGCCTCGGGAGAACACCGCGCGCGGAATGAGTTCGTCCAGACTGATGCGCAAATAAAAGACAGCATCGGGCTTGAGCGCAAACCGATGGATGTTGCGGACCCACGCGGGATCGAGTCCCCGCACCATGGCGCGCGCGATCAGGGAGTAGATGTAGCGATCGGTAAGCACCACAAAACCCGCGCGCAAGGCGGGAATAATCTCGTTTTCGAGCCGATCGGCGAAATCAGTGGTGTAAAAAAGACTGAGGGTGATGCGGCCGAGCGTGTGGCCTTCTTTGGCGCGCTTGATGCTTTTGCCCACCAGACCGGAGCGCGAGAGCCCGGTATCGAGCACCGCATGCCCTTGCTGCTCGAGCCACTCTTTCAGCAGGCGAATCTGCGTGGAGCGTCCTACCCCGTCGGTGCCCTCGATGACGATCAGTTTACCGACCAGATCGTCCAGCGACTCATGCGGCAGCACCGCGCCGTAGGTTTCTTTCATGGGGTCACCCGCAACTGCCGGGCCTGCGTCAGTTTCGCAACCACCAGTTGCCGCATTTGTTGTTGCTGCGTTTCGATCGGTAACGTCGCATCGATCACCGTCAATCCAAACTCCGGTACCATCTTTTCGTATTCATCCAGAATGCGCCCTTGAAAGAGCCTGAAACTCTCGTCCGGGTCCGCGCTTAATCCCAGATCCAGGCCTGCTTCATAAAATTTGAACCCGGCCCTTCCGTCATTGATCCGCTTCATGGCAACCTCGAGCGGCACGCGAAAATAATAGGCGATGGTAGGCTTTACCGCAAAAGCATAGAGCTCGCGGAGCCATTCGGGGTCCATGCCACGGCTGGCATCGCGCGCGAAGGCCGTGTAAATGTACCGGTCGCACAAGACGACGGCACCTGCTTTGAGCAGTGGAATAATATTGCGCTCGGTGCGATCGGCGAAATCGGTGGCATGAATCAGGCTGAACGTTGCCGGGGTGAGAAGCTGCTTTTTCTTGCCGCGCTTGGTGGTGTCCTTCACCAGCGGCGAGGAATTCCACTCGCTGAAAACCACCCCGTAACCTTCGGCCTTGAGCCATTGGTGCAGGAGCATTAACTGCGTGGATTTCCCGGACCCGTCGATACCTTCCACGACGAATAACCGGCCGGGAATGCGGTGTTCTCCGTACCGTTTCATGCAGTCCTTTGCCGGCTGAGGCAAACCTCCCTAGCGCACAACTACAGCGTGAGATTCTAGCAGATGAATATGACGAATTCGTTAAATCCGAGCACGGTTGCACGTATCAGTGGATAACGGCGGGTGCATGTCCCACCAAATCAGGGGACTGCATAGCGCACGTCAGCATCACGTTGAGGCAGAACTGGCGCGAGCCAGTGCAGGAACATATGGCTCGATCAGCTTAGGCGATTGAGATACAGCGCCATTCCAACCGCCGCGTTCATCCCCAGACGTTCGAGAGCGCGCACCTCACGGTGGCTGCGAATGCCGCCAGCGGCGGTGATGGGCAGCTTCGTCGCGCGTCGCAGAGTGCGGAACCAGGGCAGGCTCGTGCCGCGCATCGTGCCCTCCGCGTCAACGTAAGTGCACAGAAACTCCGACGCGTACGGGGCCAATTCGGAGAAAACTTCCTCCGGGCGCAAGCGCAACTTTTCTTGCCAGCCGCGAACGAGGACCTGGCCGCCTTCGGTGTCTACGGCCACGATGACTCGTTCCTTCCCGACCGCCGTCGCGAGCCGTGACAGAAACGAGCGGTTTACCCGGCCGCGCCGGAAGGCCGCGCTGCCGACAATAATTTTCTCCGCTCCCGATGACAGGATGCGGTGCGCACGGGCGCTGGTGCGTATTCCACCGCCGACACGCACGCGCATGGGCGCTCTGCGGCAAAGCTCGCGCACCAGGCGCGCATTGCTTCCCCTCCCCATCGCGGCATCGAGATCGATCACGTGCAAAAGCGGATATTTGCGAAAGCGCTCGAGCAGTCCGAAAACGTCGTCGACGGCGAGACGGCGCTTGCGGCCGTGCACCAGTTGCACCGCGCGTCCGGCCTGGAGATCGATGCAGGGAATAATCATGCGAATTTTCTTACGGCCGAAATAGGCGCGAACGCATTTTGGGCCGCGCGCTTCAAGCCTCGCTGCTTGCCACAAGGCGCACGGGCACGCCGTGCTCGCCCAGGTAACGCTTCAACTCGCCCAGGCCCTGTATGGCGTCGTGAAAAATGGAGGCGGCGAGCGCCGCGTCGGCGCTGCCTTCGACGAAAACATCCAGGAAATCCGCGGGTTTGTCGGCCCCGCCGGAGGCAATCACAGGAACGCCCACCGATTCCGAAATTGCGGCGGTAAGCGCGATGTCAAAGCCGCTGCGCGTGCCGTCGCGATCCATCGAGGTGAGCAGAATTTCACCGGCCCCGCGCGAGGCGCCTTCGCGCGCCCACGCAACCGCGTCGCAATCCGCGGAATCGCGGCCACCGCGCACGAACGCTTCCCAGCGATTACCCACGCGCTTGGCGTCAATCGCCAGCACGACGGCCTGCGAGCCGAACTCGGCGGCCAGTTCGGTCAATAGTGCCGGGCGGCGCAATGCCGCCGTGTTGACGGTGAGCTTATCCGCGCCGGCACGCAAAATCGCGCGTCCTTCATCGACGGTGGCGACGCCGCCGCCCGCAGTAAGAGGAATGGCCAGCTCCGCCGCGACGCGGCGAATAGTTTCGAGGAAGGTGGGCCGATGATCGCGTGATGCCGCGATATCGAGCACCACCAGTTCGTCGGCGCCTTCACGGTTGTAGCGCGCCGCCAGCGCGGCGGGATCGCCGGCATCCCGCAGGTTGACGAACTGGACGCCCTTGACGACCCGCTCCCCATCGGTGTCGAGACACGGAATGATCCGGCGCGCCAGCGTCATGCGAAGCTCTTACCCGGAGTTCGCGCGCGGGACGCAGACGCCGCGTACGACACGAAATTATGCAGCACGCGCGCACCCGCCTGCGCCGATTTTTCAGGATGGAACTGCACGGCCAGAACGTTCGCGCGCTCGAGAACGGCTACAAACGGCGCACCGTGATCGCACGTGGCCACCGCCGCATCGCCTGCATCTCCGTTGTCGAGCGCCGCGTAGGTGTGCGCGAAATAAAAATATTCGGCTGCCGGCACTCCCTCGAGCAAAACAGAATCGCGCCTGCGCGCAAGTTGGTTCCAGCCCATGTGCGGAAGCTTGGCGGTGGCCGGCAGCGCGGCGACCTGGCCGGCAAACAAGCTCAGCCCGGGATCGCCGGGCGCCTCCGCGCTTCCCGCAAACAGCGCCTGCAGTCCCAGGCAGATGCCCAGCAGCGGTGTGCCGCGCGCAATCACTTCGGCCAGCGGCGTGAGCAGATTTCGCGCTCCCAGGGTGCGCATCAATTGCCCGAAATGTCCCACGCCGGGCAGGATCACGGCATCCGCGCCGCGTACCCCTTCGGGGGTCGCCACACGTTCGCAAGCCACGCCCTGGCGCGCGAGCGCACGTTCCACGGAGGGCAAATTGCCGGCGTCATATTCGACGAGCGAAATTTTCATCAGTACACTTTTACCGCAGCGCTCGCGTCGATTGTGTCAGGCACCTTGGGCGCGGCGGGCGCGCCGCGCGCGCTAAGAGCGTTCCTGAAGGCACGCCCATGCCGCGTCTCATAAGTTTTCATACTCAAACGTTCACAGCAAACCCTTGGTGCTTGGCAAAACGCGCTGCAATTGCCGGTCGCGAGTGGCGGCAAAGCGCAGCGCCCGCGCGAAGGCTTTGAACAGCGCCTCGACCTGATGATGCGAGGAGCGTCCGTAGACCAGCTTCAAGTGCACGTTTGCGGCGGCGGCCTGCGCGAAGCCGCGAAAAAAATCCTCGACCAGTTCGGTTTGCAGATCGCCCACATGACGCGCCGCGAAGCGCCACTGGCAGACGCAGTGCGCGCGCCCGCTGAAATCAATGGCGGCCGACGCCAGCGTTTCATCCATGGGCATCAGGAAATATCCGGCGCGCAGAATGCCGCGTTTCGATCCAAGCGCTTGCCGCACCGCTTCCCCCAGCGCGATACCCAGATCTTCCACGGTGTGGTGCTGATCGACATCCAGATCGCCCTTGGCCGTAATGGCCAAGTCGAGAGCGCCATGCCGCGCCACCAGCTCAAGCATGTGATCGAGGAACCGGATCCCGGTCGAAACGTCGGCGCGGCCGCGTCCATCCAGATTGACGGCGAGCCGGATATCTGTCTCCGTGGTGACGCGATGCAAACGGGCGCGTCTCATCGCCAATATTTCTCCAGTTCGTTCGTGCTGTGCAGGATGGCCAGCGATCCATGCTCGCTCAATTGCGCCGCACGCACGCGATGCGCTTCGCTGCCGCTCTTCAGCACGCCGTAAAAAGGGATGCCCGCGCTGCGCGCCGCCAGCGCGTCATCCAGCACGTCACCCAGGTAAATAGCGGTGCTCGGATCGGCGCCGCCGCAGCAACCGCAGCAACCCCTCGGGATGGGGCTTGAGGTTTTCGACGTCATCCATCGTCACGATGTGCTTGAATAAATCGCTCACGCCGAAACGCTCGAGCGTGTGCCGCAATTCGCGCCGCGTGCGGCCCGTGAAAAGCGCCAGGTCCGCGTGCCGGGCCCAGCGCTCGAGCCGGCTTCGCGGCACCAGCCATCGTTCGCGCCACACGTTGCCGCGTTTTCCATCGACGCCCCAATAAATCTTCTGAAATTCACGCTTCACGTGCGCGTATTTCGCGTTCACGCCCAGAGATGCCACCCAGTCGGTGGTGAGGCGCCAATCGTCGTTGTAGCCGGTACGGCGCTTCCACTGCTGAATATCGGCATACGTCACGCGCTTGCCCGTGAAATGCCGCACGGTATCGATGATCGAGCGATGGAACGATCCGCGCACGTCCACCAGCACGCCATCCACATCGAAAATGATCAACCGGGGCATCGTGTTGCCCGTTGCCTTGCCCGTCGTGTCGCCGGTGGCGCGCGATGCGGAACTGTTCCGCGATGCCGCAGCCGGTCCGGGTTTTTGCCGGGCTGGGTGGCTCGGCCGGCGCTTGGTTCGCGATTTCGACACTTTCTTTACTACGGGCTTTGCTGCAGGCTTTGCTGCAGGCTTTGCTGCGGATTTCACCGCTCCTCCTCGATGGCTTGCAACAACCTGCGCGTCTGTGCGCGGGTGCCTGCCGTGATGCGCACGAATCCGTCGCGGCCAAACTCGGAGGCGCGATCCCGCAACAGAATCCCCTGACGCGCCAGCCGGCGCACCAGAGCGCTCGTACCACGCCCCAAATCGGCCAGCACGAAATTGGCCGCGCTGGGAAACACGCGCGCTCCCAGACTTTCGAGGCCGCGCGTGAGTTCGCGACGGCTCTCGAGCACCTCGCGCACGTAGGCGCGAAGAAATTTCCCGTCGCCCAGCGCGGCTTCCGCCGCCACCAGCGCCAGCGAGTTTACCGGGATAAGGAGTGAACGCGCGGCGCATGGCGTCCGGCAAGATCCGCCCTCGCGAACAGCGCGCCCAGCCGCACGGCCGCCAGGCCGGGAGCCTTCGAGAAGGTGCGCGAAACGACCAGATTCGCCCGCCGCCGAATCCAGGGCAGCGCGGTCACTTGCGCAAATTCAAAGTATGCTTCGTCGACCAGAACCAGCGTGCGCCGCGCCGCATCGAGAATCTGCTCCAACGCCGGAAGATCGAGCAGCGTCCCCGTGGGATTGTTCGGATTGGACAAAAACAAAATGCGTGGCGAGCGCTTCAGCGCGCGCAGCGTCGCTTGCAGGGGAAAACGCATTTCTTCGTCGTAGCGCACCACCTCGACACGCGCCCCGGCCGCCTCGGAGAAAAAACGGTACATCGAAAATGTGGGCTCGGGAACGAGCACGGCGCTTCCCGGCTCGACGAACGTCTCCATCAGCAGCCGCAGCGCGTCATCCACGCCATTGGTGAGGAGCATCTCCGTGGGGCGCACACCAAAACTGCGGGCCAGGCGGCGCATGGAGGCTTCGTACTCAGGATAGATCGCCAACTGTTCCGCGGTTACCCGGCGCAGCGCGCGCAGCACCGCGGGCGAGCAGCCGATGGTGTTCTCGTTAAAATCGAGCCGCAGTTTTCCCTCGCGGCCTTCTTCCGGAGCGGCATACGGCGCCAGATTTCGCACGGATACGCGCAGGGGAACATTCGAGGCGACGCATCCGCTTTGGATCGAGATATTTGCGAGCCGCGCCTGGGCGCGCCCTTTGGCCGCTGCATTCATTCACGAACCTCAACGGCACGCCGGTGCGCGGTAAGGCCCTCGGCTTCCGCGAGTGCGGCGACCACGGGCGCTAATCGGCGCAGTCCGGCGCGAGACAGTTGCTGCACGCTCGATGCAGCGCACGAAATCCGATACGGAAAGGCCGCCGCGCGAATGCGCGCCGCCGCCGGTCGGAAGCACATGATTTGTGCCGCTCGCGTAGTCACCCACCGACTGTGCGCTCCACGGTCCGAGGAACACGCTGCCCGCAACGGAAAGCTTGCGCACCAGATCCGGCTCCCCGCCGGGAATGCTCAGATGTTCGGCGGCGTATCGGTTCGCAAACTGCACTGCGGCCGCCACGCGTAGAGCCACTAAGATCGCCCCATTCGCGGCGAGCGATCGCCACGCGGGATTTGACGGCGGCAGGACGCTCAACTGCTCCGCGACGCTGTCGCGCACCGCACGCGCCAAAGCCACCGATGGAGTGACCAGCAGCGCCACCGCATCCGCGTCGTGCTCGCCCTGCGCAATCAGATCGGCGGCAATGTAACGCGCTGTGCCGCGCGTCGCCACGATCAAAACTTCCGTCGGGCCGGCCAGCAGATCGATGGCACAGTCGACGCTCACCAGCCGTTTGGCGGCAGTGACGTAGCGATTGCCCGGACCGAAAATCTTGTCGACGCGCGGAACCGAGGCGCGTGCCGTAAGCAAATGCGGCAATCGCCTGCGCTCCACCCATGTGCGCAATTTCCGTCGATGCCCAGAAGTTCGGCGGCAGCCAGCAGCGCCGGATTAGCCTTGGGACATGCGACCACGATGCGGCGCACACCCGCCACCTGTGCGGGAATTGCGGTCATCAGCAGCGTCGAAATGAGCGAAAAACGGCCGCCCGGAATGTAGCAGCCAATCGTTTCGAAGCGGCTCGACGCGCTGGCTGACGCGCACGCCGGGCTCGACCGCAATGCTCCAGGGCCGCGGCCGCTGCTGTTCGGCAACGCGCCGAATGTTGCGCGCGGCGTGTTCCAGCGCGACGCGCAGTTCGCGCGAGACCTGCCGCACCGCCATCGCGGCGGTCCAGCGCACTTACCCAAAGCGTCTGGGGCGTAAGCCGCGCATGGTCCAGCCGGCGAATCCAGCTAAAAAGCGCGGCGTCACCCCCGCGCCGAATGCTGGTAATAATCCGGGCGGCCACGCGCTCGGCTGCCGCATCACTGCGATGACGCGCGCTTAGGATTTTGCCCGCAACAGCGTCCGTGAGCTTAACGATGCGCATCAAAGCACGATCTTGTTGAGCGGGTATTCCACGATGCCCTGCGCATTGGCAGCTTTCAGCCGCGGAATCAAATGGCGCACGACGTCCTCATCGACGATGGTGTTGATGGCCACCCAGTCCGGATCGGACAGCGTGGATATAGTGGGATTTTTTAGCGCCGGCAGCGCCCCCAAGCAGCGCGTCGAGATGTTCGCGGCGCACGTTGAGCATGATTCCTACTTTGTTATACGCGGCAATGGCCCCTTGCAGAAGCAGCACGAGATTGGAAATTTTCTCACGTGTCCATGGGTCGGCTGCCGCGTGGTGGTTGGCGATAAAAACCGTGCGGGATTCGAGCACCGTATCCACGATACGCAGCCGGTTCGCACGGAGCGATGAACCGGTCTCGGTGATTTCGACGATGGCATCCGCCAGTTGCGGAACCTTGACCTCCGTGGCGCCCCAGGAAAATTCGACACGCGCTTTTACCCCATGCCGCTCGAGATATTTGCGCGTGATGTTCACGACTTCGGTGGCGATGACTTTGCCCTCGAGGTCGCGCGCCGATTTCACCGGCGCCTCTTCGGGAACGGCCAGCACCCAGCGCACGTCGGCGAGACTTTGCTTCGCATAGGGCAGCTCGGCAATTTCGAGAACGTCGGCGCCCGTCTCGACGACCCAATCGCGGCCCGTGATCCCGGCATCGAGCGCGCCAGTTTCCACGTAACGCGCCATTTCCTGCGCGCGCACCAGCATGCAGGTAATTTCCGGATCGTCGATACCTGGAAAATAACTGCGCGAATTCACCGTGACGCGCCAACCGGCGCGCGCAAAAAGTTGCAGGGTTGCGTCCTGCAGGCTGCCTTTCGGTAAACCCAGCCGCAAGGGCTTCATCGCGGCGTTCCTTGACGCGGCGTTCCTTGCTGCGGCGTTCCTGGATCGTAGACGGCGTCAGGATCAAACGTGCGTTCCTCCGCGACCGCAGCGGAACCATCGGCTTCGAGCCGCCGAAAAAAGCAGCTGCGGTAACCTTCGTGGCAAACGCCGGGACCCGCGGGATCCACGCGGACGAGCACCGTGTCGTTGTCGCAGTCGATGCGCATTTCGCGCACGCGCAGCGTGTGGCCGCTTTGCTCCCCTTTGCGCCACAGCTTTCCGCGAGTCCGGCTGAAGAATGTCACTGCGCCAGAAGAGCGGGTTTCCGCATAAGCCTGTTCGTTCATAAATCCGAGCATCAGCACTTCACCGGTGTTGGCATCCTGCACGATCGCGGGCACCAGCCCGTCGAGTTTTGCAAAATCAAGTTGCATCCCGCCTCCTCAAAACGAACGAAACCAAAAAAAACCCGCCGGCGATATTCGCGCCAGCGGGTGAATGAGTGCGCTGTTATGACTGGCTACTCAAGCCTCCGCGAGCACGGTTCGGCACCGTGATGGTAATGGTGATGATGTGCACGCGGCTTCATGCTGAAAGCAATTTAGCGGATTCCCGCTCAGGCGTCAAGCGTGCCTGCGAATCATCGCTGGCGGATTTCGACGCCGGGGCACAGCGCGGCGTGATCAATGGAACAAAATGAGGGGATGCGCTTAGGAAGGGCTCGCCTCAGTTTTGAGGATTCCGTCTACGGCGCGAGCGAGATCCATGCGGGTGAATGGCTTGTTGAGCATTACGAATTTTTGGCCGGTTTCTTCTATGGAGATGGCGGGATCTTCCGTGTACCCCGACATATAAATGATTTTCGTTTCGGGGCGTATCTTGGCCATCAACTCCGCCAGTTCCCTGCCGCTAACCTTTGGCATGACCATATCGGTGATGAGGAGATGGATGGGCCCCTGGTGCTGCTGTGCAATTTCGACGGCGGAAGCGCCGTCGTGCGCTTCGAGAATGGTATAGCCGGCCAAGCTCAGAAATTCCCGGGCAATCCCGCGAACGTCGCTTTCATCTTCGGCGAGGAGGATCGTTTCCGAACCTGTAAGTGGCGCCTCGACTACAGCAACGGTTTTTTCGGGCTGGCGAGCCTGCTGCACGCGCGGCAGGTAGACATTGAAGGTGGTTCCCTTATTTTTTTCGCTGTTCACCCAGATAAAGCCGCCGCTCTGCTTGATCACGCCGTAGACGGTGGCGAGGCCCAGGCCAGTGCCCTTGCCGACTTCCTTGGTCGTGAAAAATGGCTCAAAAATATGGGCCTGGGTTTCGGCATCCATGCCCACGCCGGTATCGGTGACCGTCAGCCTGATGTAAGGACCAGCTACCATGGGTGGATGGAGGCGTGCAAAGTACTCGTCAATCTCGACATTCTCCGTCTGAATGAAAAGCTTGCCGCCCCGGGGCATGGCGTCGCGCGCATTCACGGCCAAATTCAAGACCACCTGTTCGATCTGGCTGGGATCGGCTTTGATGTGGCCGGTATGCGGATGGACAACGATCTCGAGCTCGATATCCTCCCCAATGAGGCGCGGAAGCATCTTGCCCATCTCGGTGACAATCTCGTTCAGCGAGATCACTTTGGACTGCAACACCTGCATGCGACTGAACGCCAGCAACTGACGTGTGAGCGCGCCGGCCCGTTCGGCCGCTTTCTGAATCTGCTCCGCCTTGCGCATGTACCACGCGTCGTCGGAACCGGTGCCTTTCAGGACCTCGCGTTCTCGCGTGCGGTCGAGGAGCAATTCCGTATGGCCCTGAATGACCATCAAAAGATTGTTAAAGTCATGCGCGACGCCGCCCGCAAGGCGGCCCACCGCCTCCATCTTTTGCGCGTGCCGCAACTGTTTTTCGAGGAAGCGCTGCTCGGTGACGTTTTCTGCAATCAGCTCATAACAACTGCTCGGCCATTCGGAGTCGCGCACGGGCCGGCCGCTCAGCCGCACTTGAATGTGCGTGCCGTCTTTGCGTCTCCAAGTCACCTCCGCACCCTCGAAGGTTTCACCGCGTTCGGCCACGATATTGGCGCGCTCTCCAGGCTGCAGGAAAATGTCGCCGTCGAGATCGAGCTCGAGTAATTCGTCCTCGGAGGCATACCCGAGCATCTGCACCAGCGCCGGATTGACGTTAAACAAGCGCCCGCGCTCGCTGGCACGGCAGATCCCGTAGGGTGCGCCCTGTACCACGGAACGATAATTGATCTCCGACCGGCGCATGGCGTCTTCGGCACGCTGCCGCTCGGTAATATCGGTGGAAAAAACCACGACGCCTACGATTTCGCCGGCCGCATCTCGAAAGGGCACCTTATCAGAGCGCACCAAACGAACTTCGCCCGAGGGCAGGCGGTAGGGCTGCCGGATTGCGAGCTTGGGCGCTCCGGTGCGCACCACATCGAGATCGTCCTGGTGATAGCGAACCGCTTCCGAGGGGAACAAATCGTAGGCGGAGCGGCCCTCGACCTGATGGACATCCATTTGCAGCGAATGCGCGGCGCTGCGATTGGCGCGCAAGATGCGGTTGCGCGTGTCCTTGTACCAGATCATGTAGGGCGCGGAATGAAAGATGATCTCGTTTTCTTTCTGCTGCTTGCGCAGGGTGTCTTCCGCCTGTTTGCGCTCGATGGCCAGGGCGATCTGTCCGCCAATCGAGTTCAGCAAGTCCAGGTCGCGATCGGTGTAGGCGTTTTCGTCGGTATAGTGCTGCACCACGAGCACACCAAGAGGCGCGGAAGGCGTGCGCAAGGGCACGCCGAGCCACGCGGGCGCAGGCGTACCGAACGGCTCGACCTGTCCTTCAGCCACCAGCTTCGCGAACGTATTTTGCCGCATCAGCAAGGGCTTGCCGGTGCGGAAAACGTACGCAGCGCAGGTGCGCCCGGCATGTTGCGGAGGCGGGGTGTCGTCAAACTGGTCCACAAAAAAATGGAAATGAAACATGTCGGTGGGGGGATCGTACAGCGCGACAAAGCAGTTCTCGGCGTACACGACTTTTTGCAGTGACGAGTGGATCTGCACCAACAATTCGTCCAGGTTCGGCGTAACGTTGAGAGCGCGGATCACTTCGAAAAACACTTCGCGCTCGATTTCGGCGCGTTTTCGTTCGGTGATGTCGCGCGAGTTCACGACGACCGCGCGAACGCCGGGGTCGGCAAGCAGGTTCGTGCCTACGCCTTCAAACCAGTGCCAGGAGCCATTCTTGGCGAGCAAGCGAAACTCCGTCGTGCGCGTCTGGCCTGGCGCTTCCACCAATTCGGCCAGGGTTGCGGCGGTGGCGGCAAGTTCGTTCGAATGGATGAGCGCAAAACAGCTGCGGCCTACAAGTTCTTCGGGTGTATAGCCCAGAATCGGCATGCACGAGGGACCCGCAAAACGGACGGTGCCTGCGGCATCGAGCAGAAACATCATTTCGGAGCTGTTTTGGATCAGAGCCCGATACTGAGGCTCGCGCGCGGCGTGCTCGGGACGCGGATCGGAAAGACGTGGACCACGGGCGACTTCGCTGGGAACGGAATCAAGTCGCGCAAGTGCTCGGGTAGCGGGGCGTTTCATCTGTGGATTCCAGAATGCTTACTACGGCACTGGCAACGGCACTGGCTACGGCACTGGCAACGGCACTGGCTACGGCACTGGCTACGATAACGGCAACGGTACTGGGCTCGTGCGGGCTCGATAAGCATAGCCCGTAAGGACAGGGTAACTGTTAGTACGGAAGTACCAGAATGTGTGTATATGAGCACTCGCCGCCACTGGCCTTTGCCCCGCGCTGCCTGTAAATGCCCCATTTATGGCGAGGCCAGACCGCTCACGACAAGGCCGCCACGGACGAGAGGCTTTCGTGGCATGCGGAGATGGTGCGCGCAATGTCGTCGCTAGTGTGGGCGGCGGAGACGAACGCAGCCTCAAACTGCGATGGGGCCAGCAAGATGCCGCGGCCGAGCATTTCGTGGAAGAAGCGGGCGAACTGCCGGGTATCGGAACTCCGCGCGGTGGCGTAGTCGGTAACAGGCCCGGCGGTGAAAAACAGCGTCAGCAGCGAACCGACGCGCCGTACCTGGCCGGCAATTCCGGTGTCTGTGAGCGATTTCTGAATGCCTTCGGCAAGTTGGGCAGCCTGGCGGTCGAGCGCTTCGTAAAAGCCGGGCTTGGCGAGCCGCTGCAAGGTCTCGAGTCCGGCACGCATCGCCAGCGGATTGCCCGAAAGCGTTCCAGCCTGGTACACGGGCCCGGCCGGAGCGATGCACTGCATCAAGTCCTGCCTGCCACCGTACGCGGCCGCCGGCAAACCTCCGCCGATGATTTTCCCCAGGGTCGTCAGGTCGGGCACAACTCCATACAAATTTTGCGCGCCGCCGAAACACAGACGGAAGCCCGTAATCACTTCGTCGAAGATCAGGAGGGCGCCTGCGCGGCGCGTTAGATCGCGAAGGCCGGCGAGAAAGCCGGGAGCGGGGGGAACAACACCCATATTCGCGGCCACCGGCTCGACGATGACGGCGGCGATGGCATTCGGATGCGACTCGAACTGGCGCTCGACGGCAGCAAGATCGTTATAAGGCGCGTCGAGCGATAATGCGGCGATGGCCTGCGGCACACCGGGCGAGGCAGCGATACCGAACGTGGCCAGGCCGGAGCCAGCTTTGGACAGGAAGCTGTCGCTGTGGCCGTGGTAACCGCCCTCGAATTTTAGAATCAGGTCGCGTCCGGTTGCGGCGCGCGCGAGGCGGATGGCGCTCATGGTGGCTTCCGTGCCGGAGCTTACGAAACGGATACGTTCAAGCGAAGGCATGGCCTCGCGAATCGCGCAGGCCAACTCGACTTCGAGGGCGGTGGTCATGCCGAAACTGGTGCCGCGAGACGCCTGTTCGGCGAGGGCCGCGGAAATATCGGGGTGCGCGTGTCCGAGGATGAGGGCTCCCCAGGAGCACACATAATCGAGGTAAGCATTTCCGTCGGCGTCCCAGAGTTGCGCGCCCGCGGCATGATCCACGATGAGCGGAGTGCCACCGACGGCGCCGAAGGCGCGGACGGGACTGTTGACACCGCCCACGAGGACTTCTCGCGCGCGGTCGAAGATCTGCTGAGAACATGTGCGCTCGGCAGGCGTTTGCGGGGTATCGGTCATGGGCGCCACATCAGGACGGCAGGAATTTTACCTATCCTTTGGTATGGGGGCAATGTTGCCGCATTGGTGGCGGGGATGCGGCACACGAGATTTGATTCAAATGGAGCGTGGCTGGGTGGACATACGGAAATGCGAAGCATTGTTATACCCCAGGTAACGGATCGTGCTAAACGAGGATGTTAAAGAAGGGCTAACCACTCGATCCATCTGCCATGAGGATCGGTATCCGCCAGAACAAATTTGGATTGCAGATCGTCACGGCCGAAAACTTCGAGTGTCAGGCGTTCGTGCCGCGACACAAAAAATACGGGTCGCTGCTGTGATTGATTACGAATGCTCCCCATCACTTGCTCACGCGCTGCCAGGGTCATCTGGTTAAAACAGTGGGTCTGGAATACGCAGAGAGTGGCACCGGTGGAGATTTGGGAGAACACGTCGTCTAATATCTCCGCAGCATCAGCGGCGATTAACTGGTGGGGCACTTTCGCAGCGATATGCAACGCGGAGTGCAGCGCAACCCGCCGGTCCTTCTCTTCCGGCCATACCAGGGCGTCCAACCAGGCGCAACCAGGCACATCATCAGCACTGATGGGCTGAAGATCGATACCAATCCGGCGCTCGACCGGCAGTGGAAATGACGGAATTGGCGGAGCGATGCTGCCTTTGGCGTCGATATCCAGAACAAGCGGTGAATCGGTTCGTCCCACCAGGTGGCCATTCACCGTGAAAGCATAATGATCGAAACATAAATTCAACCCGGCGGCCGTTCCGATCTCGATGACAGCCAGAGGAATTTTGCCATTCAGCCGCCATACAGTGTGGAATGCGGCAGCCAAATAGGCGCTTCGGCGAACTTCGTTGGTCTGGGTTATTCGCGATTGCATGATGTCTACAATTTCGTGCCGGTGCGCCAAACAAAATTCGCGGAATTGAGGCCATCCTGCTTCCGCAGAGAGCGGTGTGGGGTTAACAGTGCCGAAGTAGCGCCCCAACTCTGCGCGCGGATGGGACTGTACGAGGAAGTGGACGGCCGCAAGCATTAAATTGGGGATGGGTCGTCGTCCGGTGGATGCGATCTCGCGCAGATCACGGTCGGAGGCGATATGGTTCGCCCAACATTCGTAGGAAGGCGAGAGATCTCTGCACTCGAGGGACGCAAAGCGGGAGAATGTTTTGGATAGCTGAGCTAAATCCCCTTCCGCAGGTTCATGAGGGCGCCCCGGGTCCATTTCGCGAGGAGACATTCAGACTCCGAGCACGTACAGCACTCCCGAATACGCGCACTCTATGAGGTTGCATTCTAAGGTAAACCCGATCGCGCGGCGACATTAGATTGGGGCTGCGCATCTCGCCCGGCGCGAAGGTTCGCTGCGACGCAGGGCGCGCCACGATAGCGCGAACGTGCAATCTGCGGCAACGGGGCCGACACGCGGCGGTTATAAGGCGAGGGGGCGGGGGCAGCAAGCGCTCGGTTATGGCGCGAGCCAGCGGGAGGCATCTTTGGCGTGGTAGGTGAGGATAATTTCCGCGCCCGCGCGCTGGATGGCGGTCAGGATTTCGAGAGCCACGCGTTTTTCGTCAAGCCATCCATTGCGGGCGGCGGCCTTGACCATCGCGTACTCGCCGCTAACGTTATAGGCCACGATGGGCACCTGAAAGCGGTCGCGCACCTGGCGGATGACATCGAGATAGGCGAGGGCGGGCTTGACCATGATCATGTCCGCGCCTTCCTCGAGATCGAGCGCGACTTCGCGGAGCGCTTCGCGCGCATTCGCGGGATCCATCTGATAACTGCGGCGATCGCCGAACTTCGGTTCGGAATCCGCAGCCTCGCGAAAGGGCCCGTAGAAGCCGGAGCAATATTTCGCGGCATAGGCCAGGATCGGAAGGTCGGTAAAACCCGCGCCATCGAGCGCGGTGCGGATTGCGGCGACGCGGCCATCCATCATGTCGGAGGGGGCGATGATATCGGCCCCCGCCCGGGCGTGCGATAAAGCCTCGTCGGCCAAAAGCGCGAGCGTGGGATCGTTCATGATCTGCTGATCTTCGACGAGGCCGCAGTGGCCATGGCTGGTGTACTCGCACAAGCACACGTCGGTGATAACCACGAGGTTGAGTTTGGCGCGCCGGACTGCTTCTATGGCGCGCTGCACCACACCGGTGGGCGACCAGGCCTCCGAGCCGCGCTCGTCCTTTTGCTCGGGAACGCCAAACAGGATGATGGCGGGGATGCCGAGGGATTCAACCTCCCGGCATTCCTCGAGGAAATAGTCCACCGATTGCTGGTAAACGCCGGGCATCGAGCTCACTTCGTTGCGAACGTTGGTGCCGGGGCAGACGAACATGGGATATACGAAACCGCGCGTGGTCAGGCGCGTTTCGCGCACCATGCCGCGCAACGCCTCGGTGCGGCGCAAACGGCGCGGACGTTCGACGGGGAACGTCATGAGGTCCTCTCCTGATTTTCATTTGCGGAACGCTCGAGCGCGAGGGAATCGGCGGCGTCCGGAGCAAAATGACGGACCAGCGCGGTCACCAGTGAGGCGGTGGTGGGCTCGACCCCTTCACAGGCTACCGGGATGCCGGATTCACGGATAGCGGCGGCAGTGACTGGGCCGAGGGCCGCGAAGGGCACGCGGGCGCTGATAGCGGGCAATCCATCGCCCATCGCGCGCGCGAAATGGTGAAACGCGGAAGGGCTGAAAAAGGTGATTATATCCGCGTCGCCTTTGCGCAGCGTGGTGACGACATAAAAGTCGAACGATGACGCCGAATCCGGCGTATCGGGCTCGAGCGTGCGGTAGGCGGCGACCTCGGTGACGACCGCGCCTGCAGCGCGCAGTCCGGCAGGAAGATCAGCAGTGGCAATATCGCTGCGGGGCAGCAGAACCATTTTACCGGCCACCTGGGCCGCCAGTTCCGTGATTAATCCGAGGCCACTTGATTTCACCGGCACCAGAGCCGCATGCAATCCCTGCAGCTCGAGGGCATCGCGCGTGGCCGCACCGATCACGGCGATGCTCGGCCGGGTGGCCATCTGCGCGTTTTCAAACGGGAGGCCGAGGGTGCGGCAGCGCTTGAGAAAGAATCGCACGGCGTTGGCGCTGGTAAAGATAATCCAGTCGAAACGGTCCAGGTCAGTTATGGCGCGGTCCATTTGCGTGCAGTCGTCAGGATCGGCAAAACGCACCATGGGGAGCGAAAGAACTTCGGCGCCGAGGTCGGACAAGCGCCGGACGAGATCTTCGGCCTGCTCGGGCGCGCGGGTGATCACGATACGGCGTCCCTCGAGGGGGCGGGGGTTGCCGGGAATTTTGGTAGCGCTCATTTGCTCAGGGGCAAGGACGTTTCATTTTGTCGTGAATGTGAGTTGGGCTGCCCTAGCGCGGCGCAACTGGCCGTTTACCCGCGCCCACTACATCTTACCGACTTACCGGCCCTTTCTCGGCGCCACACTATTGTGTAACACGATCGGTAACCCGATTGGTAACACGGCGGCGTCAATGTTCGGGCCCGGAACTGCGCTCCGCGACCGAGCTTTGCGCGGCCACACCTTCCAGCAGGCGGGCGGCGCCGCGATCGAGCAAGGCGGCGGCGCTAGCGCGCGCCAATTCCTCCGCCTGATGCGCGGTGCCCGCGCGCCGGACACGTACCGATTCGCTGCCATCGGCGGAGAGAATGCAGGCGTCGATAACGAATTCGCGGCTTTCTATACGCGCCCAAATGCCGGCGGGAAGCTGGCAACCACCGCCTATTCCGGCGAGCACGAGGCGCTCGGCATCCACGGCGATGCGCGTGGCGAGGTGGTTGATTTTGGCGATGGCAGCGAGCACGGTGGGATCGTCCTGGCGCGACTCGATGCCGATAGCGCCCTGCCCCGCCGCCGGAAGGCAGATGTCGATGCCCAGCGTCTCGGTAATGCGTGCGCCCATTCCTAAACGCTCGAGGCCGGCTTTAGCGAGCACGATGGCATCGTAATCTCCGCGATCGAGCTTGGCGAGGCGGGTATCCACGTTGCCGCGAATTTCGGCCATGCGCAGGTCGGGGCGGTGATGGCGCAATTGCGCCTGCCTCCGCAAGCTGCTGGTGCCGACGCGCGCGCCGTGAGCAAGCTGGGAGAGCGACAAACCTCCGCGCGAAACCAGCACATCGCGCACGTCTTCGCGCTTCATAATCGCGGAAATCATCAGGCCGACCGGAAGCTCGGTGGGCACGTCCTTCATGCTGTGGACGGCGAGATCCACACGATTATCGAGGAGCGCGTCTTCGAGCTCCTTGATAAAGATGCCCTTGCCAGCCAGCGTGCTGAGTGACGTATGCGGCTCGCGGTCGCCGGTGGTGCGGATCAGAACCAGCTCGGCGGGAAAACCGTTTTCGGCCAGTCGGGCACGCACATGTTCTGCTTGCCATTGCGCGAGCGCACTGGCGCGGGTCCCGATGCGGAAAGGTTTCACGAGCTCTTCCCTGCCCAGCCGGAACAGGTCGCGCAAGGCTTCCAGGTTTTGCAGCTTACGGCGGAGATCGCGCAGGCCTTTCAGACGCTCGGCGGGCTCGAGCAGCACGCGGTCGAGAAGCTCGTCCATGAGCTGAGCGATCTGGCGACGGTCATCGGCGGACAGATGCGGCATGGCGGCGAGGCGTTCGCCAAGAAAGGCTTCGCGCTCGACCGCAAGGCGGGCGCGCAGTTCGGATACCACGACGCCGGTTTCCACACTGGCCTGCCAGGCTTCAAAGCGCGCGATTTGCTGTTCGACGATGGCTTCCGCGCGAGGGACTTCGGATTCGCGGGCACGCTTGTTCTGCTCGACGATTTCGGAAAGATCGTCCACACCATACAGATAGAGGTTGTACAGGCCGGCCGCGCCGGGGTCCACGTTGCGGGGAATGCCAAGATCGATGACCAGGAGCGAGCGGTTCGAGCGCGCGGCCATGGCGCGTTCGAGCATTCTGCGGGTGAGTACCGGCTCGGGACTCGCGACCGAGCAAACGATGGCGTCCGGCCACTCGAGGGCGGCGTCCAGAGAATTCCAGTCGGCCACATCGGCGCCGACGCGGGCGGCCATCTCGCGGGCACGCTCGGGAGAACGATTGGCGACGCGCAATGAGGCGATGCCGCGATTGCGCATGTGTCCCACTACCTGCTCGCCCATCGCGCCGGCGCCGAGAATCAGTGCCGAATGGCCTTTCAAGCTGCCGAAAATGCGCTCGGCGAGCTTTACTCCTGCAAAGGCGACCGATACGGGGCGCGTACCGATATCGGTTTCCGTGCGGATGCGCTTGCCTACTTCGAGCGCGCTCTGGAACATGCGATTGAGCACGGGCCCGGTAGCGCCGAGGTCGAGCGCGATGCGATAGGCTTCGCGGACCTGGCCGAGGATTTCGGCCTCACCCAGAAACATCGAATCGAGGCCGGCGGCCACGCGGAACAGGTGGCGCACGGCTTCGCGGTCGCGGTGGCGATACAGGCTGCCACCGAGCATGGCGGGCTCAATGCGGTGGAACGTGGCGAGAAACAGTTCCATGGCTCCGGTGATGGCGACGGCGCCGTCTTCGCCGGAGTTGTCGGTAGAAATGCGCGGCACGCCGTATAGCTCGCTGCGATTACAGGTGGAAAGCACCAGAGTTTCAGACAGGACGCCGCGGGAGCGCAATTCCTCGGCGGCGCGGCGAGCTTCGTCGGGGGTGAAGGCGACGCGCTCGCGCAGTTCGACGGGCGCGGTGCGGTGGTTCAGTCCGATGAGCACGATATCCACGGGCAGCTAGAGTTTCTCCCTCGCCGCAGCGTACACGCGGCGGAACGCGCGCACGGCGCCGACCGCGGCAGGCGCGGCGCGCGGCGTCAGCCGTTGAATAGGGTTTTGCAGGGAGTTAGGCGCCGGATTTGGCGTCGGGTTCGGAATGAGATTTAGTATCGGGCTCAGCATGTACACTGCCTATCAGGAGGCGTGACGCCGCGTCAAAAATACCGGTGAAAGTTCGAAAGATACAGATTCACGATGCTGTAACTGAATAACACAAAAATGAAATTGACCACGCACAGAGCGGAGGCTCGCGCGCCGCGCCAAGCGGTGGTGCGCCCCAGCCATAAATAACCGGCATAGGCGGCAAAATGACGAGCGTAATCACTTCCTTGGGATCGCCATTCCAGTAATGGCCCCAAATCCGATTCATCCACAAGAAACCGAAGGTGATGCCTACCACCAGTGAAACCAGGCCAATTAGAACGCTGCTGCGGCTCATGCGCTCGAGCACTTCAAGAGCCGGGAAACGCCAGATGATGTTGCCGGGCCGCGCGGTTGCGCAGCAGGCGATTTTGAATGAGATAAATCAGGCTCAAGACAAAAGAAAGGGCGAAGGCGGCGTAGCCAAGCACGTTCATGGTGATGTGCAAGGCGAGCAACGGGCCGCCCGCCTGCGGCGGCTTGGCAATGGCGGACGTGCCGGCGCTCGAAACCGCGAAGACGGCCAGCACCACGGGAAGGACGAATGCTCCTACGGAGCGCTGGCGATGGAAGAACTCGAGTCCCAGATAAGTGGCGGCCAGCAGCCAGGCGAAGAGCGACAGCGATCCGTACAGGTCATCGTAAGGAACGGTGTGCGACCAGCGTGAGCGGTCCATCAGCGCGAGGTAATGCAGGGCGATACCGGCGATCAGGAATGCCGTCGCGGCCAGGCCAACTCCGCGGCGCGCCGTAGCCAGGAAACCGATGTAGGCGCCCAGGCTGGCGGCGTAACAGAGAACGGTGAGAAGGACGAAGTGATTCTCCATGATGGCGATAACGAATCATTATATAGCGAGATAGCGGATTTGGGGGGAATCACGCGAGCCGGGCGCGGGTCAGATGGAATTACTATTCTGATTTCCTGTGAATGCTTTCTGTGCTCAGGATTTTTTCAGGTCAAGCGACATGAAAACACTGTTTGGGTCGAGCACGTAGTCAGCGAAGGGCGGACACTCGACGAACCCATGGCTGCTGTAAAATGCCTGTGCCGGCCGAAAATACTCCCAGGAGCCTGTCTCAAGACTTAGGCGCACCATGTTACGTGCGCGCGCCGTCGCGATGATGTGGCGCAACATCGCGCGCCCCGCTCCGTTGCGCCGCATGGATTGAGCGATATGCATCGACTTGACCTCACCATGATTGGCCGAAAGCTGCTTCAGCGCGCCGACTCCGATGAGCGTTTCCTCATCCCAGATCGTCCAAAGAGTAATGTCAGGTGATCGCAACTCGGTGAGATTCAATGCGTGCGCACTGCCGGCAGCGGTTTGCGCTCGGGCAGTGGCCAAATGGGTATGCAGGAGATTTACTACGCGTGGGTCGCTGAGATCGCCTGGGATGATGCGCATCATAGCTGCCTATTTTCAACGCCTCTGCTCGCGGTCATCATAGTAGCGAGTCCGGAGAATCGCCAAAAGTACTTTCCGAGTATCGCCCATTCAAAACTGACCCGGTATCTGCGCTGGGGCGGGTGTCGGCATGCTCGCATTAAGGGCGGCGTTGCGCTGCAGCGGGTGTGGGGATTTGTTATCATGCTAGGTCGATCAACATACGCGGAAGCAGCGGATTCGCGCGCTGTGGTGAGCCTGCCGAAAATGAAGAAAAGATCCGCGAAAGAGTTGCCGTGCGAATTGTAACGAGTAATTCGAAGGACAGCCCAACTGGCGCTCACGCAAATGGGGAGACCAGGAAGGAACTGTTTCTTCACGCGTGCCGGCAGGAGCCCGTTTCGCGCGTGCCCGTCTGGATGATGCGACAAGCGGGGCGCTACTTGCCCGAATACCGCGCGATTCGTGAAAAACACGCTTTTCTTGAAGTGGCGAAGACTCCGGAATTGGCGGCCGAGGTTTCGCTGCAACCGTTTCGGAGGCTGGGCGTCGACGCGGTGATCGTATTCTCCGATATTCTGATTGCCGCGGAAGCCATGGGCGCGCCGATCGAGTTGGGCGACGCGGGGCCGGTGATCAGGCAGCCGGTGCGGACGGCGGAGCAGGTTGCGAAACTGGCGGAGTTCGATCCGGACCGCGAGACGCGTTTTGTGGGGGACGCGATTGCGATGCTCTGCCGGGCGCTGGGGCCGGGCGTGCCGGTGCTCGGGTTTGCGGCCGCTCCCTGGACTTTGGCGTGCTATTTAATCGAGGGTCGCTCGCAGAGTGGGTTTCCGGCGGCGAAGGCGATGATGGCTGCAGAGCCCGAGGTCTTGCGTCGATTGCTCGAAAAAATTGCGCGTGCCACCGCCAGATATCTGAAGGCGCAAATTGCGGCCGGTGCGACGGCGGTACAATTGTTCGACACGTGGGCGGGAGAACTCAGCTCCGGGAATTACCATGAATACGAATTGCCGGCGACGCAGCTTCTGCTGCGGGAACTCGATGCGGGCGAGACGCCGGTGATTTTGTTCAGCAAAGGCACGCAGCATCTTTTAGAGGAACTCGCCGAAACCGGAGTGGACGTATTGAGCGTGGATTGGCGTGTGGATCTGCGCGAGGCGCGCACGGTGCTGGGAACGCGCGTCGCGCTGCAGGGGAATGTCGATCCTACCGTGCTGCTGCAAACGGCGGATACGGCGGACGCGGGGGATGCGATCGGGCATGCGGTACAGCACGCGGTGGAACAAACGGGCGGCGTGGGACACATACTGAATTTGGGGCACGGAATTTTGCCGAATACTCCGGTGGAGAATGCGCTGGCCTTCGTGCGCGCGGGACAAAGTGCGGCGATTCCGGCAGCGGCTTCGAGACCGCTTGCGGAGCCAGTTTCGAGCGCGGGCGGAATCGTCGGTGGACGTGAGCGAGCGATGAGTGACTTGCGACACAAGCTGCGGGGGAAAACGCGGGTCCGGAGTTGATTGCCAAATCGAATGGCAAACCGCTTGGCAAATGCGGCAGACGGCTCTCGGGGACTCCCGCCGGTCCAGGCGTAAATGCGGGGGCGGCGGGCGAAGCCGGAGTCACCCGCAGGCGGCGGCGCAGAGCTCACGCTCGATTTGAATCGCGAGCGGTTTCCACATCTCGGATGAATTTCTGGCGAAATATAACCGGCCGGGGCCGCGCTACACGAGTTATCCGACGGCGCCCGTGTGGCAGGACAATTTCGGGCCAGACGATCTGGAAGAGGTTTACGCGCAAGCGGCGGCATTCGAGACGCCGGTATCACTTTACATGCACCTGCCATTCTGCGAGAGCCTGTGCCTGTTCTGCGCGTGCAACGTGATTATCACCAAGGACCACGGCGCGGCCCCGCCGTACCTCGCGAACGCTTGAAGCGCGAAATTGAGCACGTGGCCAAATACGTGGCGCGGCCGCGGCGCGTGGTGCAATTCCACTGGGGCGGGGGCACGCCGACTTACCTGACGCCGGAGCAGATGGAGGATTTGTTCGGGTTTGCGGCCGAGAAGTTTACGTTTGCCCCGGATGCGGAAATCGGGATTGAAGTGGATCCACGGGTGACCAGCTTGCGCCACCTAGAATCGCTGCGGCGGCTGGGGTTCAATCGGCTGAGCCTGGGTATACAGGATTTCGATCCCGAGGTGCAGCAGGCGATCCATCGCGTGCAACCGCGGGAGATGACGGCGGAACTGATCGCGCAGGCGCGGGCGCTGGGATTCGGAAGCGTGAATGTCGATCTGATTTATGGACTTGCCCTACCAGACGGCGCAGCGGTTTGGGCGAACCGTCGAACAGGTGCTGGCGCTCGCGCCGGACCGCGTGGCGATGTTCAGCTACGCGCACGTGCCGTGGCTGCGGAAACAGCAAGGCGCTTTGGGCAACGCATCTGCCGGAAGGCATGGAGAAATTTCGCATTTTCCGGACGGGGCTCGAGTGCTTTCTGGGGGCCGGGTATCAATATATCGGCATGGACCACTTCGCGCGGCCGGATGACGAACTGGCCATAGCGCAGCGCGATCGCACGCTGCACCGCAATTTTCAGGGCTATACCACAAAAGGCGGCGCGGACCTTTACGGAATGGGCGTGAGCGCTATCAGCGGGATCGGGAATGCTTATGCGCAGAACTATCGCGAAGTGGGCGCGTACACCGAAGCTGTCGAGCGGCGCGGAATCGCCACGATGCGCGGCTATCGCCTGAGCACCGACGACGTGCTGCGCCGCACGGTGATCAACCGGCTGCTTTGCCACGCCGTGATCCGCAAGGACGAAATTGCAGAGACGTTTGGGGTGGATTTCGACTCCTACTTCGCAGCGGAAAATGCGCGGCTGGCTGCGTTCGTGGAAGATGGACTTGTGGAGATCAGTCCCGGGGAGATTCGCGTGACGATGCTGGGCCGGATCTTCATTCGCAACGTCGCGATGCTTTTCGATCCTTATCTCGAAAAGCAGCACCTCGCCGAACGGCCCTTGTTCTCGAAAACGCTCTAAGCAAACTGGCGTCGTACAGGGCGTGATGCACGCGTGATTCCGCAAACCAACAACGTGAATGCAGCTTTGCTGCACCCGCATAGAGGCCTGCCGAACGTTTCGTGAACATTGTCGTTATCGGCGGCGGCATCTCCGGCCTGGCTGTGCGCCTGGCAACTCAGGAAGCGGGGGCTGCCGGTAATACTTCTCGAGCGCAGCGAGCGATTCGGCGGGGTGATCGACAGCGCCGACTATGATGGATTTCACTTCGACGTAGGGCCGCAGAGCTTTTCGGCTACCGAGCCTCTTACCGAACTGATCGACGAATTAAATCTGGCGGGCGAGGTGTTGCGGGCCGATCCGCGTGCTCCCCGATACATTTTGCTGGGTGGGAAACTGGTGCGCGTGCCGACCGGGCCCGGGGGATTTCTGGCAACTCCGCTGGTCGGCTGGGGAACGAAGCTGCGAATCCTGCGGGAGCCGTTGCGACACACGCGACCGCCGGAAGGCGACGAATCGATTGCATCATTTGTGCGGCGCAAATTCGGAGAGGATCTGCTCACGAACCTGGTGGCGCCGTTTGTGTCGGGCGTTTACGCGGGCGAACCGGAAAAATTGAGCCTGAACAGCGCTTTTCCCGGCATCCGGCAACTGGAAGAGCGTTTCGGCAGCGTGATCCGCGGCGCAATGAAATCACGGCGCAAGGGTGGCGGCCCGAGACCGTCACTTTGCAATTTCAAAAATGGAATGGCGGCACTCACGGGTGCGCTCGCGCACAGGCTGGGCTCAGGCGCGATTGCTGGAGCCGAGGTCACTGCGGTGCGCCGCCGCGCTGCAGCGGGAACCTCCGGGGCGAGCGGTGAGGCCGGATTTCAAGTCAGCTACAACGCTGGTGGCGTGACGGCCTCAGTAGAGGCTTCGGCTATCGTCGTCGCCACACCTGCCGATGCGGCGGGGCAAATTTTGCGCGCCATCGAACCGCGATTTGCCGAGGCACTCGCACGTATTGCGTATGCAAGTGTGGCACAGGTGTGCACGGGATACCGGCTCACGCAACTAAGCGGAAGTCGCGATGCAGGCCGAGGCAATTCCAGCAAGATGCGGCAGGCCGGACAGGCAACGACCACGGTAACAAACGCGCCCTCAGGTTTCGGCTTCCTGGTGCCACGCACCGAGGGCAGCCGAATATTGGGAACGGTTTGGAACTCTTCGTTGTTTCCCTCTTTGCTTCCAGCTTCAGTGCCAACTTCGACACGGGCCCCGGTCGGGGCTTTGGGTCCGGGGCAAGTGTCCGGAGGCGATGCTGATGTCGCGGCTGACCGCGTGAGCTTCACAAGTTTCCTGGGAGGGGCTACCGATCCCGAGATTTGCCAGCGGAGTGATGACGAAATCGCGGGAATCGTGCAGCAGGAGCTTGCGAGCATCATGGGCATAAGCGGCGCTCCTGTGGCCACGCATGTGACGCGCTGGGCGCGGGCGTTGCCGCAGTACAACCTGGGGCATGCGCAGGTGGTCACCGAACTTCGCGAGCTTTGCACAATGACGCCGGGGGTATTTCTTACGGGCAATTACCTGCGCGGGCCCTCGCTCGGTGCCTGCGTCGAGGAGGCGGGGAGCACGGCTGAGAGCGTCGCGGTTTTCATGCGAGGAACAGGCTAATTACGGTAACTAATTACGGGAGGACCGAGCGCCGGGGACGATGCGCGAGGCGCATCTTGCGGCGGGCAAGTGCATCGCGAAAGCGCCGGCGCTCGTCGGCAGTCTCACAGACCAGTGGCGGCACCGCGATGGGGCGGCCCTCCGCATCGACTGCGACGTAGGTGAGGTAAGCGCTCGTGGTGTGCTTTCGTTCGCCGGACAGCACATTTTCGGAAAACACTTTTACGCCCGCCTCAAGTGAAGTGTGGAACGCGCGGTTGACGCTGGACTTCAGGACGATCAGTTCGCCAATACGAATGGCGTTGCGGAAATCCAAGTGATCGACGGACGCCGTGACGACGTGACTACGGCAATGCCGGTGCGCGGCGATGGCTCCCGCGATATCAACCAGGTGCATGACGCGGCCGCCGAGAACGTTGCCGAGCACGTTGGCATCCTCGGGAAGAACGACTTCGACCATTTCCGTGCGCGAATCGCTTACGCGCCGGGCCTTTGCTGCGTGAACGGATTCGCGGGGATTCGCTGCTGGGCGTTTTTTAGGCACAGACGGCTCCTTGGCCGGAAATTCGCCGGGAGATTTTGGGATTTACACGCGACTCAGGTGGTGAACGCGTATAATAGCCGTACCCGACGTATGAACCAACCACAGAAGCGAACGCGGCGCGAACTCCTGGAGGAGTTTGTCGCCGCCCATCCCAACGATGCGTTTGCGCGCTACGGTCTCGCCGTCGAGTGCGGGAACCAGGGCGAACATGCCGCCGCAATAGAACATTTCGACAAGCTGCTGGCGGCGCACCCGGATTACGTCACCGGATACTTCCAGTACGGGCAACTGCTGGCGCGAATGTCGCGAACCGACGAGGCGCGCAAACGTCTGGCGCAAGGGATCGAAGCGGCACGGCGCACCGGCGATCAGCACGCACAATCTGAAATGGAAGACGCTCTCGCACAGTTGTAGTTCCGGCAATTGAACGGAACGGTCCATGCCGAATCTTCACCCGCGCATTCCCCTTTTCCCCTTGAACGTGGTGCTTTTGCCTGGCGCTGCGTTGCCGCTGCACATTTTCGAGCCGCGTTACAAGCTGATGATCGGCAAGGTGATGGAATAAGCGGAGCCATTCGGAGTGGTACGGGCGCGGGAGAATGGAGTGTTTCGCGTCGGCTGCACCGCGAAGGTGGTACAGATTGTGAAGGCGTACGAGGACGGCCGTATGGATATTCACACCGTGGGCCAGACTCCCTTTCGCATTCGGGAAGTGCACCGGGATTTGGCGTATTTCGAAGCAACGGTAGAGCTGCTTGCAGACGATACCGAACCGGGACTCGCGACGGTGACGAGCGAATTGCAGGCTTTATTTGCACAATGCTACGTGCTGGCTCACGGAGACGAGGCTGCCGGCGCGTGGCCGGAAAATGATCCGGAGCGCCCTTTGGCATATCAACTTGCCGCGGAACTGCCGCTTCATCCGGACGCGCTGCAGCAACTGCTCGAATTGCGGGCCGAGGCCGAGCGTCGCAGCCGGCTGGTGGAGCAATTGAAGGAATTGCTGCCGCAACTGGCACGCATGGTACATATGCGGGACAAGACAGCTGGAAATGGGCACGGGCTCAACTGACACCGCGCCGGGGCACGGCAGCGCGCGGTGGATCTCTCGTTTTGCGCGGCGGAGCGCGCCGTGATAAGCGCGGCCATGCGGGGACCGCGACCGCGAGAATTTAAGGATGGCCTATAATGGAAGGTGCCGAGGCCGCATCTAATAGAAGAGGCTTTGCGTAACAATGGGCTCATCAGGTGCGGGCTACCGAATGCGGCTAATGTGGCCGCGGGCGAGAGACGGTCACGCGGCTTGCGGGTAGTGCTTCTATCGCGCTCGATTATTCACACGTGATGCTGCTCGGAGCGCGTATTTGGCGACGAACTGAATGCGCGGTAATTGAATGCACTGGAATGACTGGAGTGGAGGATTGGGGACCCCATGGCGACTGGATCAACAGAAACAAGATCAGTGAATCAGGCCGCGACGCTGGGAGAATGGCGCCGCTCGGCAGGTAATGGCTCGGCGGCAACACGAAATGTGAAAGATGAGATGCGGGCAAACCTGCTGCGCAAACTGGAGGCGCGGGAGCCGCTCTTTCCGGGCGTTCACGGATATGAGGAGACTGTTCTGCCGCAGATCACGAACGCCATCCTGGCGCGGCATAATTTTATTTTGCTGGGGCTTCGCGGGCAGGCCAAGAGCCGGATATTGCGCGGGCTGGCGGGATTTCTCGACGCGGAGGTCCCTTACATCGCCGGGTGCGAAATTCACGACCACCCGCTGCGTCCGATCTGCCGCGCGTGCCGCGACCTGATTGCGGAACGCGGCGACGATACTCCCATTGCGTGGCTGCCGCGCGAGGCGCGGTACGTGGAAAAGCTGGCTACGCCGGACGTGACCATTGCCGACATCATTGGTGATGTGGACCCGATCAGGGCTGCACGCGGCGGAAAAGACCTGTCCGACGAACTCACGATGCATTACGGCTTGCTGCCGCGGGCCAATCGCGGAATTTTCGCGATCAACGAATTGCCGGACCTAGCGGGAAAAGTGCAGGTGGGGCTATTCAATATCATGCAGGAAGGCGACGTGCAGATTAAGGGTTACCCGGTTCGCCTGCCACTCGACGTGCTGCTCGTGTTCACCGCCAACCCGGAAGATTACACGGCGCGCGGGAAAATTGTCACTCCCCTCAAAGACCGGGTGGGGAGCGAGATTCGCACTCACTATCCGGCGACGGTTGAAGAGGGGATGTCCATTACCAAGCAGGAAGCGTGGACCGACCGCGACTTTGGGCGGCAACTTGGCGTGCCGGAATATTTGCGAGAAGTGGTGGAACAAGTGGCGTTTCTCGCGCGCGAGGATAAGCGCGTGGATCGCCGCTCGGGCGTGAGCCAACGCCTGCCCATTGCGTGCATCGAAGCGATGGTCAGCAGCGCCGAGCAACGCGGCGCGCGTAATCACGAAGCCAACGTCGCCGTGCGCATTGCGGACGTGTACGCCTCGATACCGGCCATGACCGGGAAAATGGAGCTGGAATACGAAGGCGAGCTCAAGGGCGCCGACGTGGTGGCGCGCGAACTGATTCGCTCGGCCGTCGGCAAGGTTTATACCAAGTACCTGACGGGCGTGGACGTTCAGCCAATCGTGCAATGGTTTGAGATCGGCGGAGAATTGAAGGTCGCCGAAGGTGCATCCGCGATCGAGCAACTCGCCGCGCTGCGACGGATACCGGGACTGCTCGAGCATGTCGAGCGGCTGGGTGCCACGGGCAAGTCGGACGCAGCGGTGGTCGCATCAGCAGGCGAATTCATCCTCGAAGGCTTGTGGGCGCATAAACGCATCAGCCGCAACGAAGAACGCGGATTTTTTGCGGAGCGGCCGAAGCCAACTGAACCGCGCGAGCCCTCGAACCGGACGCCGCGGAGACAATACAATTGATGGGTCGCGGGCCTTGTGCCACGGCGGTAGTGGACTATCGCCGAACAAAAGCTCAACGGATGATCGCTACACCCATCACCGCTTAAACTGATGATCGCCGCACAAAAAGGCGTAGGGCCCAGGCGTGGTGACTACATTGGTATGGCTTCCTATTGCGAGTGCATGATGCTGATCATTCCGCGACCGCACGGTTGTTGTGCCGAGGGGCCGACTGGCATGAGCGGACTCCGCTTTCAGGAGAAAGACGCGTGAAATATATTCGCTATTCGCGGTACACGGGCGAGGCGGCAGACGAGGTGGATCTGCAGGAACTGATCAAGCGCCTCGGCGATTTTTTTCTGCAAAGCGGATTTGAATCGCAATACTACGGCGTCACCGAGTTCGATCCCGAGCAGACCATGGAAATGCTGCGCCAGGCGATCATGCGCGCACTCGCCGAGGGCGATCTTATCCCGGAGGACTTGCTCGAAAAGCTCACCAAAGAGGGCTCCGGGAAGAGCGAAGAGCAACTTCGCGATCTGGTCGATCAATTGATCGAGCGGCTGATGCAGGAGGGCTACATTAATGGCCAAATGCCGCAGATTACGCAGCCGCCGGAGAAAACGCAGCGAGGCAGCGTGGGCGGCGAGGGCGAACAGCAGAACCAGACCCGCTTCGAGATCACCGATAAAACCATCGATTTTTTGGGCTTTCGCACGCTGAAGGATTTGCTGGGCTCGCTGGGTAAAAGCAGCTTTGGCCGGCACGATACGCGGGAACTCGCCACCGGAGTCGAGTCCGGCGGCGCATCGCGTGCGTATGAATTCGGCGACACGCTGAATCTCGACATCAGCTCGACCCTGTTTAATGCGGTGCGGCGCGAAGGCGCGCATGTGCCGATCGAAATCGATTACCAGGACCTGATGGTGCACCAGTGTGAATACCAGAGCTCGTGCGCGACGGTGCTGATGCTCGATTGCAGCCACAGCATGATCCTGTATGGGGAGGACCGCTTCACGCCCGCGAAGCGCGTGGCGCTGGCGCTCTCGCATCTGATTCGCACGCAGTATCCGGGCGACTCGCTGCACCTGGTGCTCTTTCACGATAGTGCGGAAGAGGTGCCTTTGGGCGAGCTCGCGCGCGTCCAAGTGGGGCCGTACTACACGAATACGCGTGAAGGTCTGCGCCTGGCGCAGCGTATCCTGTCGCAGCAGAAGAAAGATATGCGGCAAATCGTCATGATTACTGATGGGAAGCCGTCGGCGCTTACGCTTGAAGACGGACGCATCTATAAGAATGCGTTCGGGCTCGATCCGCTGGTGGTAACGCAAACACTGGAAGAAGTTGCCAAATGCCGCAAAGCAGGAATCCTGATCAATACGTTTATGCTGGCTAGCGACTATAGCTTGATTCACTTTGTGCAAAAGGTGGCTGAGATCTGCCGGGGGAAAGCGTACTTCACCACGCCTTATACGCTGGGGCAGTATCTGCTGATGGATTACATGTCTAAGAAAACCCGCCACATTCACTAATTCCAAAATCGCTGATTCTGGTAGCCCGCAGATTTCCTGCGCGTTTCAGTGGACGCGCGCTTTAGAAGCTCGGTCGTGGACCAGTTTGCAAGCCGACCCACGATCGGCATCTCCATCAGCAATAGGAAGAGGCGAAATAATGCTGCGATTCCGGAGAACGGTGTATGCGCAGCCTTGCGCTGCGGTTTTCGGGCATAGTATTTTTATAGCTGGAGCTGTGGCGCAAAGATGGCACGAAAGCACACCACGGAAACGCTATCGGTAGGGCAGTCGGCTCCTGCATTTACGCTGCAAAATGTGGCGGGCAGCCGCGTCTCACTCAGCGAGGCGCTGGTGCGCGGCCCGGTTGTAGCGGCTTTCTTCAAGATTTCTTGTCCGGTCTGCCAGTTCACCTTCCCTTTTCTCGAGCGGCTGTACAAAACCTACGGCGGGGATCGTGTGAGTTTTTGGGCCATTTCGCAGGATGATGCCGCGGATACAAAAGCTTTTTGCAGCAAGTACGGCGTAACATTCCCCGCGCTGCTCGATGAAGACGGCTATCCGGTCTCGAACAGCTACGGGCTTACGAATGTTCCGACGTATTTTCTGATTGCGCCTGATGGAAAAATCCAAGTGGCCAGCGTTGGGTTCGGCAAACGAGCGCTCGAGGCCATCGCCGAGCGATTGGCAAGTTTTCTCGGCACGGCGGCATCGCCGCTGTTTTTACCAGGAGAAATCGTTCCTGAAGCGAAGCCGGGTTGAGGGTCCAAAAACTAGGGCTCCGGCGGAGCCCAGCCAAACAACTAAAGCTCGGCAGTCTCTATGACTGGCTTTTTGTGTTTAGGCGGCTTTTGGCGTTTATCGGGGACTACACGCTCCGCTGGGGGCGTCCCGGCCACGTCGCGGGCCCTGCGTCGCGCCTCGTTTGCGGCGGTAAATTTCCTTGGTCTCTTCTTCTTTGGCAATCAGCCTTCCTTTTTCGTCACTTCATTCCCGTGTCGGTGTTCCCTTCTCTGGGGTAACAAAGTTTACGGCATGGGACCAAACAAGCTGAACATGAGAATGCTGAGCACGACGACGGTAATCCACACGTAGGTCCAATCCCGCTCCATTGCAAATGCCACAATCGAAAACACGACGCGCGCGATGGGCGTGGCAATCAGCAGCAGCAATCCGAGCTGAATGACGGCCCGGGCATCGAGATGTAGGGTGCCCTTGATGACCGGAACGATGCTATGCAACTGCGCCCGATTGGCATCGAAGGCGCCGTAATGAACCGGAGTGTGGCCGTAATGGACTACATACAAAATGCCACCGGCCAGAATAATCATTCCGGCGAGGATCACGCCGGCCCGCAACAAGTCACCGATAACCGCTTCAACCCTGTGGTCGGTCCACGCAGGCGTTTTCATCTAAAGCTTCCCTGTCAATCCGCCATAAATCATTTCCACGCCCAAGGCCAGGATCACGAGACCAAAAACCAGACGCAGCCATTTTGTTTTCGCCCGGACCAGGATAAATGTCCCGGCCATTGAGCCCATCAGCACGCCGAGAACGACCGGCATCGCCAGGCCAGGAGTGATGAAGCCACGGCGCAGGTAAACGCCCGCGCTCGCCGCCGCGGTGACCCCAATCATAAAGTTGCTGGTGGTGGTGGACACTTTGAATGGGACGCGCATCACCTGATCCATCGCCAACACTTTGAATGCGCCCGACCCGATTCCCAGCAGTCCGGAAATCGCTCCCGCAACGACCATCAGTCCGAAGCCCGCGGGAATGTGGTGCACACGGTAGCTGAGGGGCCCCTGAGAAGTGGGATAGCTCGAATCCATGCGAAGACGCGTGGAAAGCGGGTCGGCCGGGGTGTTGCCAGGGAGATCCGGCCTTTGCACGACCGACAAAGCCGCCGATACGATTAATACAGCGCCGAATATGATTCCGATGGAACTCGTCGCCAGGTGCAGCGCGAGGAATGCACCAAGGATCGCTCCCGCGGTAGTGGCCATTTCCAGAAACATTCCGATGCGGATGTTGGAGTAGCCTTCTTTTGTATAGACCGCAGCAGCACCCGAGGAGGTGGCGATGACGGACACGAGCGAAGCTCCCGCGGCGTAGCGAATATCCACGCCAAAAGCCAAGACAAGCAGGGGCACGATAACCACGCCGCCTCCCAGTCCCGTCAAGGCGCCGAGCAGGCCGGCAATCAACGAGCCGAGCCAAATCAGAGGCACAAGATACATCGTCAGCATCACCCGAGAATATCATCGGGCGAGCCGGGCGCGACGATAGTGACTGGCAGCGATCAGTCGATAGAGGCGCGAAGCACACGGAAAACAGGAATGCAGAGCTTCGTGTCGGAGATGCCTGTTTACGCCCTGCAGTGACAGCGGATCACCTGGCCCTCAGCCAGAAAATAACGTCCAGCAAGGCGAGAATGGCGACGGCTACTTCGAGGACAAACGAGCGCGCTTCATTGAATTCATCCACCATAAAATCGTATAGCTCGCCGACGGTGCGCAACTTTTCGTCCACCAGGTTACGATATTCGGGAAGTCCGATACGCTCCGCAGCGAGACGATAGACACGGGCGTAGTAAGCGTCACTCACAAATTTGATGGCGTTGTCGATCCGCTCGGTGAGTTCCATTACGTCCAAACGGATGGTATTGAAGCGCTTGGCATCACGGGGAAGGGTCCAGCGGCGCAGCAGGAAATTTCGTTTTTCTTCGAGTACATTGTAGACGTCGGTAAGCAGCCGCGTCATCAGGCCATCGTAATAGCGGGCCTCCAGAAGCTGCATTTTGGCGTATTCCAAAACCTGGCCGGCGGCCGCGGCGTCTTCAGAGCTGTCATACACAAAGGCCGCGGCGGCGCCGACCACCACCATATCGGTGGGGTAATACGAGATGCTGATTTCCAGAATCTCCTGGCAAACTCGCGGAGCCAAAGGAAACATTTCGCCACGAATTAATTGCGCGATCTGCTGACCGTGGGTTGCAAGCAACTCCGCCGCACTGGGAGGATTACGCCCGGGCTCCCGGACCTCGTTTACATTGATGACCAGGTATTCTTCTTCGAGCCAATTTTCGTTAGGACGAATAACCGCAGCGGCCACATTTTCCAGATGAAGATGGGCGAGCTCTCGCGCACGAGTTTCCAGCTCGTTATCATCCATCCAGCGCGACGTTTGCGCGACCAACGCGTTCCAGTCGCAATCAAAGGGGACATCGACCTGTACCACTACGACGGCGAACGCGTAATACTTTATCGAGCAGGTGGCCCGCTCGCCGGTGCTCAGCGTAAACGGCTCGCCAAACTCGACGACGGGAGCCTGCTCGAATCGCACATATTGCGGGGTGCGCCGCGGGAAGACCTGCGGCACCGAGGCTGCGCGCGGCCCGAGCAGAGCGCCGAGCCTTCGCTGATCGAAAGCTTCAGCGACGTCGTAAAGGAACAAAGTTTGGAAATAGCCGCGCAGGAACACAAGCCGTTTTACCATTAAAAAGTGCAGGGTAAAACCGCGTTGCCGGCCGCAAAACACAATTTGCGACCGGCAACTTGAGAACGGCCGCGATTTCAATGACTTTTCGATGACAAAGAACTGCGAAGTTGAACTACCCTGCCGCCGCGGCCTTGGACTGCCCCTGCGCACTGGAAGTGCCCGCAATTGCGGCCTTGGGCAATGTAAATTCAAGAATGCCGTCTCTGAGCCTCATGGAAGCGCGGGAAGGCTCGATTTTAGCCGGAAGATCGATGGCACGCAGGACCTCATGCGAACATTGTTCTTTGTAAACGGTTCTGCTGGAGGTGCTTTCCGAGGCCGTTTCTTTGCGGCCGATAATCGTGAGGCGCTGCGGTTCGAGCCTGTATTGCAGTTCGCCCGCGGTGAACCCGGGGACTTCGGCGTCCACGGTAAGCTGCAAATCGGATTCCTTGATGTGGACATGGACGGGGTGCAGAAATTCCGCTTCCGCTTTCAGCCAGTGTTCGCGGGCACGGCCATCCGGCCAGCCGTCATTTTCGAATAGCTGAAAGGCGCGGCGCTCGATGGCCTCGTACATCCGATTCATGCGCTCATACAGATTTTGTGGCTCGATGGTTCCGAGCGATGTGCTCCGGTCGCTCTGGTTCGTGCTGGATTGCTCCGAAACCGACGGTGCGCCGCTGGCTGACGTGTTGCCTGGGCGCGCGGCTTGTGAGGGGTTGGATGTCGCGGTACCTTGCGAAGCAGTCCTGACGGCTGGGGATGCACTTTCAGACGGCGCGGAGGACGGAGCTGGCGAGGTTGGCGAAGCATTCGATGCTGTGTTGCTTGACGGCGAAGGGTTCGAGGGAGCGGCGTTTGGCCGCACGTTCGAGAAAATCGATTTTTCACTCATTCTATCGGCCTCCATTCATGATCTGGTGAGCGCAGACCAAAGGCGGACGTCCAAAAACAGGCGTTCAGACCTTCACATCCAGCACATAAACTTACGCTCACGCTGATGGGATGCCGCAAATGCGGTGCGTGGTTACAGCAATTATCGGGTAAATGAAACTGTTACGGAAATTTAATGGCGGAATGGGCCAGGCGCCTCGATGCGCGCGCATCCGCGGCATTGGAGGAGAAGAAACCGATCACTTGCCGGGCGGCAAAAGATTAAAGGCGCGCGACTGAAAGTTCAAGGAAGCCGGCAGGTGCTCCGAAAAATATTCCCACGTGTGGCCGCCAGGATAGAGGTGGAATTCGTGCGGTATGTGGCGCGCGGCGAGCTCGTTGTGGAGCTGGGTGGCACCAACGTAAAAACCGTATCCATCTTCGGAACCACAATCAAAGTAAATCTTGAGGCCGGTTAGATCGGCCGTTCGCGCCAACACGAGAGGATTGTTACGATCCCAGAAGGCGCGGTCCATGGGCGATCCAAAAACGTCGCCGAACAACTGGAAGCGGCCCATGCCTCCAGGGGAGGCGGTTTGCATGGCGGGCAGCTTATCAATGAGGGCGGCGCTGTGGGCGCTGACGGAACCAAAAAGCTGGGGATGGCGAAAAGCCATATGCAGCGCGCCATAACCGCCCATTGAAATGCCGGCGATGCCGCGCTGGTTGCGCCGTGGCTCGGTGCGATAACGGTGCTCCATTGCAGGCATGAATTCCTGCAGGAAGAAATCCTCATAACGCGTGCGGCCGTCCTGAGAATCGATGTAAAAGGTCGACCCTCCCGCGGGCGTCACGATCAAGAACTCACCAATACTGTGCTGCTCCCAAAGATCTTCGACCAGGCTCATGCCGCCGGAGCGCAGTAACATCTGCTGGTTATCGCCCAGGCCATGGAGAAGATACAGAATGGGATACCGGCGGTTTTTTTCGACGTCATAACTCGGTGGCAACAGAATGCAATACGGCATCGAGCGGCTAAGAATTTGACTTTGTACGGACAAGCATTCGGCGCGCGCCGCAGGTGTTGAAGGGAGTGCCGCCGGCGACCCTAACGCGGTCCCGAGCAAAAGCCCGGAGGCGGCCAGCATTGTGATGGCAGCTATTCCTAACTCGGTGAACTTAATTTGCAAAACTGTATCCAAAATTGTTTCCAAACTGTTACGAAAGTTCCCTGTCGCGCCGCTTCCAGAGACCCGGGTGCATAGAATAGTTTACAGGGATATAGGATTCATGTGGATTATTGTGCGTGCCGTAACATATTGGGGCATTCATCGCCGCTTGCTTCGAGTGCGCGCTTGACCGGTGTCAGGTCGGCTGATACCTTTCGCTGACACTGTGCCCGGCTCAACCACTGCAAAACGTATCCCGGAACTCGATGGCCTTCGCGGCGCCGCTGTTTTAATGGTCGTCATCGTGCATTATTTCACATTCGATCCGTATGCGACTGGCCTGGCAGCTAGGCGCCTGGGCACTTTCTACGTGGCGGTGGCGCGCACGATCAGCATGGGGTGGACGGGCGTGGACCTGTTCTTCGTGCTGTCCGGTTTTCTGATCGGCGGCATCTTGCTGGATGTGCGCAACTCTCCCGGATATTTCCGAACGTTCTACGTGCGACGGTTCTTTCGCATTATCCCTATCTATCACGGCTGGATGCTTGCTTACATCGCGGTGATGGCGGTCGCGGGAGCTTTCCTGAGGGCGCACGTGCGGGGCGGGTCCGAGCCCGATGGCCGGCACCAATATATGGTACTGCTGCTCTTCCTGCAGAATTTTGGGCTGCTGGGGCATTCGGTGATCGCCGGCACGTGGTTTGTCCCCACCTGGTCTGTGGCCGTGGAAGAACAATTTTACCTGATCGTGCCCTCGGTGATTCGCGCGCTTTCACGCCGGGCGCTGTGGGTTTTCTTGTTTCTGGTGATCGGCGCAGCGCCGCTGGTCCGGCTTTGGATCCAGCACCGGTTCCCCATGCCCAACGATCAACTCGATTTCGCGTATCTGCTAATGCCCTGCCGCGCGGACGCGTTTGCTATAGGGATATTGGCCGCATTGCTTTGGCGGACAGAGAAATTTCGCACGTGGCTGCCAAGCCACGCGAGAACGCTTTATGCCCTATTCGGCGTATCGCTCGCGGGAGTTATCGCTTTGGCGCACTGGTTTCCCGCGTACAATTCGAAACCCATGATTTCGATTGGATATACCTGGATCGCGGGTTTTTACGGGTTACTCCTAATTTTGGCGATTGGCGGCACTTCCGAACCGGTCGCGAAGGTGGCGAGAACGGGGTGGTTGCGCGAGTTGGGCCGCGTTTCCTACTGCTTTTATCTTGTTCACCTGGCGGTGAGACTCCTAGGTCAAATTCTTGTGCGGGCGTCGCTCGGAGAACCCGGGCCTGGCACAAGCCTGGCCATCAGCGTGGCCGCGGTGGCCGTTTCGTATGGGCTGGCACGGGCATCCTGGAAATATTTCGAATATCCGCTGCTGCAGCGGGGACGTGCATATCAATATTAGCGATGTGTGCTAGTGATGCGTATTAGCGATGTGGATTAGCGATTGATGCGGTCTGCGTATATGTGAGCATACAGGGAGCGATACGACCTGCCGATGCAGAGTAGAACAGCCGACTCATCAGTCCGGGCATCCTGCCGGTTGGACTAGGGCTGGACTGGCGCCGCGCACGACGTGTTCGATCGTGGCAAACACATCATTCACATCCAGGGGCTTGGCCAGATAAGCGTCCATGCCCGCATCCAGACACCGCTGTTTGTCCCCCACCATGGCATGTGCGGTCATAGCGACGATCGGAGTGTGACCGCCTTGCGTTTTTTCCCGTTGCCTGATCACCATGGTCGCTTCGAGGCCATTCAATTCGGGCATCTGCACATCCATTAAAATTACGTCAAAAGCCTCCAGTTGGGACATTTCTACCGCCTGCTTTCCCGTTTCCGCCAGGAATACTTCGTGGCCCCGCTTGATAAGCAGGCGCATAGCCAGCACCTGATTTACGCGATTATCCTCCGCCAGCAGGATTTTCATTCGTCCGCGACCTTCCCGGAATGGCTGCATGGTGGCCAGTGGAGTTGGAGTCACGCCGCCACTGCCGGGCGCCAGCAAGAGTTTCACGGCATCAAGAAGTTCGCTTCGCCTTACTGGCTTCGATAAATAGGCGGTGATACCTAACTCGCGGCAGCGTGCGGCGTCGCCACGGTGGCTCGCCGAAGTCAACATGATGATGACGGCATTCGCGAGCTGTGGATCGTGCTTTATCTTCCCGGCCAAGTCGAATCCATCTACCCCTGGCATTTGCGCGTCGAGCAGAACGAGGGGAAATGTCTTGCCGGCGGATTTTGCCGACTCCATGGCGGCGAGTGCCGACGCGCCATCCTCGACGGCGGTAGGATTCATCTGCAGGCTGTGCAGCAGACTCTCTAGAATGCGTCTATTTGTGGCATTGTCGTCCACAATCAGCACTGGCAGGCCGTGAAGCCCGTCATGGGCCGCGCGCCCCTGCTTATCGTAGGAAGACTGAACATAGGAAGACTGCACACCCAGCCGCGCATTGAAATGGAACGTGCTGCCTTTTCCAAGCTGGCTTTCGAGCCATATGCGGCCGCCCATCATTTGAACCAGCCGCGAGGAGATCGCCAAGCCCAAGCCGGTGCCACCATACTTACGGGTCATGGAACTGTCCGCCTGCGTGAACGCCTCGAAGATCGCCTGTTGCTTCTCGAGGGCCACGCCGGGACCGGTATCCGAAACGCTGAAGTGCAGGAGTATGCCGTTCTCATTTCCGCTTTGTTCGTCGATTTCAACACGGACAACCACCTCGCCGTCAGCCGTGAACTTGACGGCATTGCCGAGCAAATTGATTAAGACTTGACGCAGCCGAGTGGGGTCTCCGATCAGACAATCGGGCACCTCCGGAAGGACGCTGCACGCCAGCTCGAGGCCTTTGCGGTGCGCGGGAAGTGAAAGCACACTCAATAGATCATCGAGAGTGTCGCGCAGATTGAACTCTATGGTCTCGACGTCGAGCTTTCCTGCCTCTATTTTGGAGAAATCAAGAATATCATTGAGCAAAGAGAGCAAGGAATCCGCTGAGCTCTTTACCATACCCAGATTTTCGCGCTGCTCCTGGGTCAATTCAGTGTCGAGAGTCAACTCGGTCATACCGAGGATGCCGTTCATGGGCGTGCGGATTTCATGGCTCATATTCGCGAGGAAATCGCTTTTCGCGTGGCTGGCCGCTTCGGCGGCTTCCTTGGCCAACTGCATGGATTGCTCAGCGCGTTTGCGAATGGCAATGTCCTGATAGATGAAGAGGGAGCCAATCGCCTCGTGATGCACCTTCAGGCCCACGGCGTGTATCTCGACGTCTATAGCGGTGTGATCCTTGCGCAGACGGCGGGTCACGACGTTAACGGTTTCTCCGCTACGGCAGCGTTTGAGCATCTCGCTCCCTTCCGCGCGTAAGGGAGGGTCGATAAGTATTTGATCGATCCGCTTTCCGACTAATTCGTCCGGGTCGTACTGAAACAGGCTCTTGAATGCGGGATTGCATAAGAGCACGATCTGGGCCGCATCCAGCACCATAATGGCCAGCGGGCTGTTTTCCACCAGCGCGTTCAGAAACGACGTGCGTTCCGCCACTCTCTTTTCGAGATCGTCATGAGCGTTTTGCAACTCGGTATCACGCTGCTGGATGCGGTCAAGCATGCCGTTAAACTGATCAAACAAGAATCCGATCTCATCGTTACTGCTCTTGGCCGCGCGGATGGAATAATTTTCATGGGCGGAAACAGAGGAGGCGGTTTCGGCGAGCTTGCGAATGGGACTGGAGATCAGCTTCTGTAGCCGTGACGATAGCAAGAAGGCAATTCCCATGGAAGCGATCAGCACCAGAACGGCGATCTCCAAAAAACCCGTGATGCGGCCGTCCAAATCACCCTGATCGGCTTGTATGTAGATGGTGCCGATGATCTCGCCGTCCAGTACGATGGGCCGGAAAAGCGCGATCTGCTTTCCAGAGATTACGCTACCCTCGGCGCGTACAGGAGGTGGTGAAAACGGCGTTTGCGAGGGGTTGCGGTCGTAGGTAGCGAAAACCGTGCCGTCCGGTTTGTAAATGCAAGCGTGAGTCACGTGTTCTTTCGCGTCGAGCGCCGCAAGAATCTCGGCGGCGGAAGCGGGATCACGAAACGTCAGCGCGGCCGTGCTGTTCGTACCCACCATCTTGGCAGAGGCCTCGAGATCCTCGTTTTTCTCGCGCACAAACGTTGCCCGCTCGTAGAACGTAAGCGCCGCGGCGAAGATCACCAGCGCCACGCCGCAGGTGATCATCACGATGCCCTGCAGCTTATTGCGTATGGATAAATTGCTATACAGATCCATCTCAGTCTCCCGTCGGACGTATTTCATCGTGAACGATTTGGGCAAGCGCCAGCAATTTGGAGCTGACCTTAACGCCGGATCGCTGCACCGTATCCACATTGATCAGGAAGCGGATCTTGTCATTTTCCAGCACGAATTGAATGCCGCCGCCGCGCTGGGCGAAGCCTTCGTTTTCTCCGACGGCCAGCGCGCTGGTGCCTTTCAAACTCTCGAGCAGTGCTGAAACGGTTTTACTGTCCGACTCGCCAATGAAAACCAGCTGGCACGTTTTGAAGTCCGCAACCTTGTTCGAGCGGCGGATGACGATCTCGTGATTATTGATGAACTTTCCGTGCGCCATCTCGTCCAGAGGGGCGCCGAAGGGATCGACGCCGAATACGCACATCGTAAATGCCGAACGGTCCCCCGAAAAGGCTTCGGGGGGCCATTCAATAAATTTGGCGAAATTCAGCAGAAAGGCTGCTTTGAGCTGATACTCGGTGGGTACACCGCCATCTGCCAGAACACCGGGCGAGAGCAACAAACCCGTTAGCAGGGCCGCGGTTAACACGGCATGAACGATAGCCCCAGCCAGCAGATGGCGCTGGTGAGGCCGAAGCGACTCGCCGAGGAGTTTAGATTGCATGCCGCGTTCAATTAAAAATGCCAGGTAAACTTGCCAAAGGCACTGCGTTCAACCAGTGACGACTGCATGTATGCCTCTCTAAATTCCAGGTGGTCACGCTGCAGCAGATTTTGCCCGACGAGGCTGAGCGTAATTCCCTCTTTCCATTGCCAGCTAACGGCCGTATCCAGGCGCGTGTAAGTGGGCACCTGAGGATCGGTCAATCGGCCGACGAAGTAAGCGGAAGCATCCCAACCCACGCTGTGAGGCAGCGTTACGTGCGACCGGAGCTGCGCGGAATGATTTGGAGAGCTTCCCTGCGCCAAAGCGACCGACTGCGTATCATGGCTAGTTGGATCGAGGTACATGTGGATACGTTCAAAGGCGTAGCCGGGACTAAGCACCCAGCGCGGTGTTAACTTCCAGTGCGCGGATATTTCCAGGCCACGGGCGTCTCCATGCATCAGATTCCCGTAGGTCATTGGCAAGACGAGGTGAGGCGGTGCAGGCAGCATCTCGAAAAATGACGGGGCCGGCTCAATGGTCTGATCGTTACTGTAATTGTTGTCGTAGCCGCTGAAATCCACCGACAGGCTGTGGCCGATCGTGGCACGGTAACCCAGTTCCCAGGCCGTCAGCCCTTCCGCCTTGAAAGACGGGTTGCCCACCAGGCTTACCAGCACGTCCGACCCGTTTGCAGCCGTAAAGCCGCCCAAATTCAAGCGCACCGCATCATCTCGAGCGGTCGGTGTACGCACGGCTCTTGAAAGCGCGGCCCAGAGCATATGGTGCTTATTGATGGTCCAGGCAGCACGCGCACTGGGCATCAGATTGGAACCCGAATAAAAGTCGTGATCCAGCTTTGTCCCCACGGTGAGGTACACGCGGTTCTTCACCAGTGCTATTTCGTCTTGCAGGAACAATCCATAGAGCCGCGTAGCAAGAATGGGAGGATGGAAGGAGAGAAAGAGGTTTCCAGTGCTCCGGTCGGCGGAATAGCGGTATTCAAATCCCCACACAATGCTTTGCCGCTGCGCCCAGACGTAGTGATGCTGAAAGTCCACGCTCAGAGTACTGCGCGAGTCTCCAGGCACGGTGCCGCGCGAATACTGATCGAAGGAAACATGCAGGCTGGTATCCGATCGAGGGGAGCTCACGTGGTTCCAGATGGATTGGATAAAGCCGCCGGAAAAATCGACTGGCACTTGTATAAGCAGCAGCCGCGGTGATGTTATCGATGGAAGTTCGGGTGCAACAATGCCGCCCTGTCCCCTGTAGAGGTCTCCTTGAAACGTCAACGTGTCTTTTACTGAACGGACGGTATCCAGGCGAAAACCGCCTCGGGCCATATTCCAGGCATCGTTGAGGCTTTGAGCGGAAGCGCTCGGAAGGGTGCTTTCATTGAGATATTTACCGTAAATGCGGTAGGTCGCACTCGCGCCCAGATGACCGCCGTATTGCAGGGTTCCAAATCCCTGATTGAGATTTCCCCCGCCACCGACGAGGAGTGTTTTTTGCGTTTCAGAAGATTTCTTGGTGATGATATTGATGATGCCGTTGGTGGCGTTTGCCCCCCAAAGCGACTCGCCAGAGCCTCGAATGATTTCAATCCTCGCGATGTCCTCAAGCGGCAGATCCAGGGCATCCCAAAATACGCCGCCGAATGTGGGCGTGTACACCGCGCGTCCGTCCACCATCACCAGCAGGTCGTTACTAAAGCGATCGTTCAGGCCGCGCATCGAGATTGCCCAGGTATTCGCGTCAATCTGCGCCACGTCCATCCCGGGCACCGCGCGCAGCAAATCCGGAATATTCGTAGCGCCGGCGTTGCGGATGTCTTCCGCATTCAGGACAAAAGCGGCCGATGCCGTGCGCGAAAGTGACTCCGCGGTTTTCGAGACCGAAGTCACGGTGATTTGCATCAGGTCCTCGAGGGATCGATTGCTCAGATCGTCGGAGGCCTGTGAATGCGCCGTCACAGCGCAACAGGCTATAAGCGCCAGCGTCAACGCCCAGTGTCTTATTGGCGGCAACGCGCGCCGCCTCCCGATTTGCGGCAGTTCCGGGCCGGTTTATTCGCGGATTCACTCTTGATCATGTGTCGTCCTTGGTGGCACCTGTACACAAAGCGGCGCACGAACCATCGGACCGACAGTTTCGCGTAGTGACGCGATCCCAAGAAATGTCTTGGTGAAGGTTCCTGCTAGAAGGGGGAAAGCCCCTCAGTTTTACCACTGGAAATAAAATACTCGAGGGGGAACCACGGACCGCGATGCCCAATAAGACATATGCGCTCCCGGCGCATTGCATGCAGCGACTGTATTGGCGGATTACCGCTAAACAAGGCTGCCTGCTGGAGGAGCGGGTGTTAGTATGATTGCGGCCGTGAATGAGGATGAGGAATCTGGTGTGACCGAGAACACTAAGTTAGTGCCAAAGGAAACCGAGTGGGGTTCGAGCCCTCGCTGGGAGGGCATCACGCGGCCGTACCAGGCAAGCGATGTGCAGAAACTGCGTGGCTCGATTCATATCGAACATACGATTGCGCGCCTGGGAGCGGAGCGTTTTTGGAATTTGCTTCACGAGCAGTCCTGCGTGCTCGCTCTGGGCGCGCTAACCGGCAACCAGGCAATTCAGCAAGTAAGCGCCGGGCTACAAGCCATTTACGTAAGCGGATGGCAGGTGGCCGCGGATGCGAATGACGCCGGGCACGTGTATCCCGATCAAAGCCTGTATCCGGCGGACAGCGTTCCGCATCTTGTTCACCGGATCAACCAAGCGCTGACGCGCATCGATCAGATTCATCACAGCGAGGGCAATGACGCGACCCACTGGTTTGCTCCGGTGGTGGCCGATGCGGAAGCGGGATTTGGGGGAAATCTTAACGCTTTCGAATTGATGAAGGCGATGATCGAGGCGGGCGCAGCGTGCGTGCACTTTGAAGACCAGCAATCCTCGATCAAGAAACTCGGCCGGTTGGGCGGGAATGTCCTGGTGCCGGTTCAGGAGGCCATTCAAAAACTCGTCGCTGCGCGCCTTGCCGCGGACGTGCTGGACGTGCCAACTCTCGTCATGGCCCGCACGGATGCGGGCAGTTCGTATTTGCTATCGAGCGATATTGATCCGCGAGACCGCGAATTCGTTACCGGGAAACGCACGAGCGAGGGATTCTTCCGGGTTCGCAGCGGTGTGAAACTCGCCATCGCGCGCGCCCTTGCGTACGCGCCTTACGCTGACATCCTTTGGTGCGAAACCGTGAAACCGGATTTAAGCGCAGCAAAGGAATTTGCGGAGGCGATTCTCGCGCAGTTCCCGCGCAAACTGCTGGCGTATAATTATCCGCCATCGTTTAACTGGCGCAAGGATTTCGACGACGCTGCTATCGCGCGTCTGCACGTTGAACTCGCGGCCATGGGCTATAAGTTTCAATTCATCACATTGGGCGGGTTTCGCGCGCTGAATGCCTCCATGTTCGATTTGGCGCATGGCTTTCGCGAAGGGGGCCTGACCGCCTATTGCGATTTACAGGAAAAAGAATTCGTGAATGAACGCGACCACGGTTATCTCGCCGTAAAAAATCAGCGTTTTGTCGGCAGCGGGTATTTCGATGACGTGCAACGGGTGATTACCGCAGCCGGTGCGCCCGATGCCACGGCAGTCGCTGGGGCTGACGGCTTACAGGAGTCGCAGCCGCAGCAATCTGAATTGCGTCCATCCGATGCGGCCCGAGGCGCAGGCTCGAACGACTAGAGGTTTGCTGCCAATTGTTTGCGCAGGATGACCATAATGTTCACGGCATGTGAGGAGACCATTGCACATGACATCCGGTCCTGAGACTTTGCTCGAACTCCTGCGGGTCGCGCCTGACGACCGCACCGCTGTAATTTTGCCCGAAATGGGCATCCGGCTTAGCTATGCGGAGCTTCGGGACCAGGTCATGACCATGGCCGACGATCTGGCAGCTCTCGGCGTCCGGCGAGGCGATCGCGTTGCGAGTGTGCTGCCGAATGGCTTACCAGCGATTGTCACATTTCTAGCGGCGTCTTTTGCGGGAACGGCCGCGCCTTTGAACCCCGGGTACCGGCGCGATGAATTTAACTTTTATCTCGAGGATACGTCTGCACGCATGGTCCTGTGTCCCGCTGAAGGAGCGGCAGAAGCGCGGCAAGATGCCGAAGGCCGGGTCCCCGTCTACACCGTGGAGATGAATGCTAAAGGCGTGGTTCGCTTGCAGGGCGCGTCAAGTTCCGGGCATACGGCTGACGCACCCGGGCCGGACGACATCGCACTTGTTCTCCACACCAGTGGAAGCACCGGCCGCCCGAAACGAGTGCCGCTGCGACATCGCAATCTTGCGGCCTCCGCGAAGAACGTCGCGAGCACCTATGGATTATCCAGCGAGGACGTGTCTTTCTGCGCGATGCCTTTGTTCCACGTTCATGGCTTGGTGGCTTCGACCCTGGCCACGTTCCTGAGCGGCGGCGCAGTAACGGTGCCCACAAAGTTCAGCCCGCTCTCTTTTTGGAAAACCGTGGGCGAATGTGAGGTGACGTGGTATTCAGCGGTGCCGACCATTCATCAGATCCTGTTGACTCGCGCGGGAGAAAAAACGCCCGCAGGCTGTGAAAACCTGAGGTTTATACGTTCGTGCAGCGCGGCACTGCCTCCCGAAATGATGCAAAAAATGGAGCGCGTATTTGGCGCGCCGGTGCTGGAAGCGTATGGCATGACGGAAGCCTCGCATCAAATGTGCTCGAACCTCCTGCCGCCGGGCATACGCAAACCGGGCTCAGTAGGCGCAGGCACAGGCGTTCAAGTGAGCATCATGGATTCGGCGGGCGAGCATCTTCCCAGGGGACAGCGTGGCGAAGTTGTGATTCAAGGCCCGGGCGTGATCACCGCGTACGAGAATAATCCCGAGGCGAATGCGAGATCTTTCACGAATGGATGGTTCCGTACCGGCGATCAGGGATTCCTGGACGAAGACGGCTGCCTGGTACTCACCGGGCGTCTGAAAGAGTTGATCAATCGCGGAGGAGAAAAGATTGCGCCCCGCGAAATCGACGAGGTGCTTTTGAGCCATCCTTCGGTGGCCGAGGCCGTCGCATTCGGAGTGCCCCACCCGTCATGGGGAGAGGAAGTGGCTGCCGCAGTGGTGCTTCGCGATCCGCAAACGGAAGCGGCGATTGTCGCCTATTGCCGCGAGCGCCTGGCCGACTTTAAATGCCCCAAGAAAATTTATATCGTGGAGACGATCCCGCGTACCGCCACGGGCAAAATTCAGCGGGGCGCGGTCGCGTCTGCGGTTTTGTCAGCACAGTAACGAGGACCGAAGCGTGAGGACCGGGTGAGGGTCTTAATCGCGGGCGCGGGCGCGGTTGGCGGCTACCTGGGAGCATGCCTGGCGCGGGCGGGCGAGGACGTGACGCTCTTCGCGCGCGGTCCACACCTGCGGGCCATGCAGCAGCACGGTTTGCGGGTCATCAGCGCGGAAGGCGACTTTGTCGTGCATCCTCGAGTGACAGGAACCCTCAATGATGCGGAGCCGGCGGATGCCATCGTCCTCGGGGTGAAGGCGCACAGCCTGACGCAGTTCGCGCCGCAGCTTGCGCCGCTTATAGGCGAAAATACAATCGGTCGTCAGCACGCAAAATGGCGTGCCCTGGTGGTATTTCCAGGCTGGCGCCGGCGAGCGCACTGGCATGCGCCTTGAACGCGTGGACCCCGGTGGTGTGATCGGCAAGTCAATCGATCCGCGCCACGTCCTGGGATCCATCGTTTATTTTTCAACCGACATTCTCGAACCTGGGGTAATTCGACATACGGAAGGAAACCGTATCTCGATAGGTGAACCCGATGGCACACGCAGCGACCGCGCGCGAAAGATTGCCGAAGCCCTCATTAGAGGCGGGCTCCGGGCGCCGGTGACAACGCGGCTGCGCAGTGAAATCTGGGTGAAACTCCTCGGCAACGCCGCTTTCAACCCCATCAGCGCTCTCACGGGGGCGACGCTCGTGCAGATGGCGCGCGATCCGGAAGTCTCCGCGCTGGTGCGGAACATCATGGCTGAGGTCGAGGCGGTCGCCAATAAGCTGGGGATCGAACTGCCGGTATCGATTGATCAGCGAATCGCGGGCGCCGAAAAAATCGGCGAACACAAAACATCGATGCTCCAGGACCTGGAGGCGGGACGGCCGCTGGAACTGGAAGCAATTGTGGGCGCCGTCGTCGAAATCGGTGAACATCTCGGCGTGTCGATGCCACATACCCTCGCGGTTTACGCCTGCACAAAATTACTGGAAACAGTCTCGAGGCGACAAAAAGATCAATCAGCGGAAACGACGCAGAATGTAGAGACTGCTCTTGGGAGATAATGCCGCATGAGTCGGTGGCTTCGCCTGACCGCCGCGGTGGTCGCGATGATTATGATCGCGAACCTGCAATATTCGTGGACGCTCTTCGTGAAGCCCATTATCGCCGCAACCGGCTGGAAGTTATCCGAGGTGCAATGGGGGTTCACGTTTTTCATCGCCGTGGAAACCTGGGGCATGCCTTGCTCAGGCTGGCTGATTGACCGCATCGGGCCGCGCTTCTTCATGACCTTTGGCGGTCTGCTTTGCGGGACAGGCTGGGCCGCTCTTGGGTGGGTACGCACTCGTCCTCAGCTCTATTTGGTCTACGCTCTTGCTGGTGTGGGGGCAGCGCTCGTCTACTGCGGTTCGGTTTCCACGGCATTAAAGTGGTTCCCCGACAAGCGCGGCCTGGCTTCCGGAATCATCGTCGGCGCGTTCGGAGCCGGCGCGGCGTTATTTATTCCGGGCATCGCCTACATCATTCGCGTGCACAATTACGCGACTGCCTTTCTGTATACCGGTATTTTGCAAGGACTGGCCATTGTATGCGCCTCGCAATTCTTGTGTAATCCTGGACCCGATTTTCATCCGCCTCAGCAGATCTCAGCCAAAAAAATCATCCGGCGGCAGACCGAGCAGTTCAATTCCTTAGAGATGCTGCGAACCGTGCAATTTTACGTGCTCTATCTGATGATGTTGATGATGGGCATCGGCGGCTTGATGGTTACCGCGCAGGTCGCTCCCGTGGCGAGCAGTCTCACGATCAGTGCCGCGGCCCTCACGGTGGCGCTGACCATGAATCCAATCGCCAACGGCATCGGACGCGTTTTCTGGGGCTGGGTCTCCGACCATGCGGGGCGTGAGTGGACCATGATCGTGGCCTTCGCCATCCAGGCGCTCAGCCTGTTGAGCGTGTTGTCGCTCGGACGCGTTTCGGCGACCTGGTTTATCGTATGCTTGTCTTTGGTGTTCTTTTCCTGGGGAGAGATTTACGCGTTATTCCCTCCGGCGGTCGCCGACTTTTTCGGCGCGCAAAATTCGAGCTCTAATTACAGCTTTTTGTATAGTTCCAAGGGTGTAGCGTCCATTGTGGGTGGCGGGCTGGCCGCGCTACTTTTTGAAAAGACCGGCTCCTGGAGCACGGCATTTTACGGAAGTGCGGCGCTGGCGCTCTGTGCTTCGCTGCTGGGATTTGTGCTTCGGGCGATGCCGCTGCCGACAAAGCAACACGCCGCAACTGGTGAAATGACCATGAAGGAAGCCTTCGCGGAAAAAAGGATGGGCCGATGAATACTGGCGTAAACACTAAACTTGAGCAATTGCCCGGTGTCGAGATTCTCGGTACGCGCGGCGGCACCGCGGATGAAATATTGACTCCCGGCGCATTGCAATTCGTGGTGGATCTCGAGCGCCGTTTTGGTCCGCGGCGGAGGGAATTGCTTGCCGCCCGACTCGAGCGTCAGGCGCGAATCGATGCGGGCGAACGCCCCGATTTCCTTCCGCAAACGGTCGAAATCCGCAACAGCGCGTGGACCGTGGCTCCCCTTCCCGCCGATTTGCTCGACCGCCGGGTCGAAATTACCGGCCCGGTGGATCGCAAGATGATCATCAACGCCTTGAACTCAGGCGCCAACGTTTTCATGGCGGATTTCGAGGACTCCATCACACCCAGCTGGAGCAATGTGATCGAGGGCCAGCACAATCTACGTGACGCGGTACGGCGCACAATCGCTTATACGGATTCAAAGAGCGGGAAATCGTACGCTCTCAACTCAGAAATCGCAGTTCTGTTGGTGCGCCCACGAGGCTGGCATTTGCCGGAAAAGCATGTCCTCGTCGACGGCTCTCCCATGTCCGGTTCGCTGTTCGATTTCGGCCTATTTTTCTGGCACAACGTCAAAGAGCAGCTCGCGCGTGGCACCGGGCCCTATTTCTATTTGCCGAAAATGGAAAGTCACCTGGAAGCGCGACTGTGGAATGACGTGTTTATTTACGCTCAGGCGACATTGGGCGTCAAACGCGGGACCATCAAAGGCACGGTCTTGATCGAGACCATTCTCGCTACTTTCGAAATGGACGAAATACTGCACGAACTGCGGGAACATTCCGCCGGTCTCAATTGCGGCCGGTGGGACTACATTTTCAGTTTCATCAAAAAGTTTGCGAACGATCCCGCGATGGTTTTGCCGGACCGCGCCCGCGTCACGATGACCACGCATTTCATGCGGTCCTACAGCAAGCTGCTGATTAAAACGTGTCACCGCCGCGAGGTACACGCGATGGGCGGCATGGCCGCTTACATTCCGAACAAAGCCGACCCGGTGGCCAATCAGATGGCTATGGACCAGGTCCGCGCCGACAAGGAGCGGGAGGCCGGCGACGGCCATGACGGCACCTGGGTCGCGCACCCGGGCCTGGTGTCGCTTGCGAAGCAGGTGTTCGACGAACGTATGCCTCAGCCGAATCAGATCGCACGTAAACTGGATGACGTCCACGTGACGACCGCTGATTTGCTGGTTCCGCCCAAAGACGCCATCACCGAAGCTGGCCTGCGACAAAACGTCGCCGTAGGAATCGGCTATCTCGAGTCGTGGTTCCGCGGAACCGGCTGCGTGCCGCTATTCAACCTCATGGAAGACGCCGCCACGGCGGAGATCAGCCGCGCGCAATTGTGGCAGTGGGTGCATCACAAATGTCACTTGGATGATGGACGCCTGGTTGACGCGGAACTGTTCCTGAAAACAATTAACGAAGAATTAGAAAAGTTCCGGAAGTTGGTGGGCGAGCAGCCGTTCGCGTCCGGACAATATGGGCAAGCCGCGCAGTTGCTTCGCGAGTTGGTGCTGGCGCCGCATTTTGTCGAATTTCTTACTCTGCCTGCGTACGATCGCGTTAGCTAACGGCAGAGGGATTGCAGAAGCAGAAAAGGGCGATGAGGACGCGGTCAGTAGAAGATATTTAATATAATCAGTTCACTAGAAATTATTCGACCCGACGGGCCGTGGCTCGACGACGTGGCTCGACGACGTGGCTCGACGACGTGGCTCGACAACGCGGCTCGACAACGCGGCTCGACAACGCGGCTCGACAACGCGGCTCGACAACCTTGATGTCGGCTCGGCGGTCGTAGGTGCAACAGTTTTTAGTGATAGGGGATGGCTCGCATGGTGCAACCGATAACAGGCAAGGCTCGCGCACAAGATGGCTGTGAAATTTTCTATCGACAGTACCCTCAACCCAATAAACCCCGCCTGGTATTGATTCACTCTCTGGCCCTCGATGCGAGCTTTTGGAATGACGTAGTCGCGAAGGCCGGAGAGGATTTCGCGATCCTGACGTACGATTGCCGGGGGCATGGACAATCCGACCGGCGGCCCGGCCCCTATACCGCGCGGCAGTTTGCCGGCGACCTCGCTTCCCTGCTCGATCACTGCGATTGGCCGTCCGCAATCGTGGCGGGATGCTCGATGGGTGGCTGCGTGGCACAGGCTTTTGCGGCTGCTTATCCGGAGCGCGCCCGCGCGCTAGCCCTGATCGATACAACGGCATGGTACGGCCCAGCAGCCGTGGAGAATTGGCGCAACCGCAGCGATAAGGCCGCTACCGAGGGGTTTCAGGCCATGCTGCCGTTTCAGTTAAGCCGCTGGTTCGGCGACTCGTTCCGTGCAGCCCATCCGGACCGCGTCAATGAACTGGTGAAAGTCTTCCTGGCCAATGATGTCGCGTGCTATCAGGCGTCGTGCGCGCTGCTCGGTAGCGAGGACCTCCGGAGCCCGTTAGGCGCACTTCGCGTGCCTGTGTCTGTAATTGTGGGTGAAGAAGATTTCGCCACACCCGTGGCGATGTCGCAGGATCTGCACGCCGCGATAGCAGGATCGACGCTCAGTGTGATTCCAGGTGCACGGCACCTGACGCCCATTGAATGCCCCGACAAAATCGCGGCGCTGCTCGGCGACCTCACGCAGCGAACGGCCGTGGCCAGTGCCCATTAACAGCCGTAAGCGGTCGCTGATGCCGAACTGCGTTGCGCGCAGGGTTGCGCATCGAGATGCGAACTGGGTTGCGCACGGGATTGGGCTCTGCTCAGGATCGTGCCGGAGCAGATTTGCGGGACTTACGCGCCGGGTGGTGCCAGCACATGATGTTGAAGCTTGCTGAAGAGTTACCGCTGGCAGCTCCACGCGAAGAGGTCTGGCTGCTACTCCGTGATGCACCGCGCTTCGCCGGATTGCTGCCGGGAGTGGAAAGCGTCACGCCCTCTGCCCAGGACGGAACGGAAGTGTATTCCGCCCGGGTGAGCGACAAAATTGGCCCGTTTAAAGTTAATTTAAACCTCGAGGTGCATGTCACGGAAACAGCCGAACCGTCTGTGTTGCGAGCCAGCCTGAAAGGCTCCGACTCACTGGGAATGAATCGCATTACGGGCAGCATGCAGGTAGAGCTCAGCCCCGCGTCCTTTGCGTCGCCGGGCGACACGCAAGGCGGCTCGCAGGCCCGCACGCAGGGTCCCGCGCAGACCAGCACGCAAATGCATTTCGAAGCTTCCATCGAAGTGCTGGGAAAGTTGGCTACGCTGGGAGCGGTGCCCATACGGCGCCGCGCAACGCAGTTGTTCGCTGAGTTCGCCCGCAACATCCAGGGCCAGTTTCCTGCCGAGCATCCATGAACATCGCTTTTACGCTGAATGACAAACCGGCCAGCATCGAAATCGAGCCGCAAGAGAGCCTCGCTGAAGTTCTGCGCCGGCGGTGCAGGCTAACCGGCGTCAAAGTATCATGCGAGGCTCAAGTTTGCGGCAGTTGTACCGTGCTGGTCGATGCCCTTCCCGTAAGCGCATGCACCTATTTGGCGTACGAGGTTCGCGGCAAACGCGTCACCACGATCGAGGGCCTAGCCGACGAGTCGGGACGGCTTCATCCATTGCAGCAGGCCTTCCTCGACCAGTTTGCGTTTCAATGCGGCTTCTGTACGCCCGGCATGATCCTGGCCGCTAAAGCGTTTCTTGACGAGAGACTGCGCACTATCCCAGGGAATGCGAACCATGAACCTGCCGAAGCACGCCACATCGCCGACCCGGGAATCAACGATGCGGAAATCACCGACGCGGAAATTATCGAACACATGAACGGGAACTTATGCCGATGCACCGGATATTTGCCAATTCTAAAGGCCATCCGCCAGGCCATCGCACAGTATCAATCCGTTAAGGAGAAGCCGTGACGGAACCTCGCGACTTCGGCGTAGTAAACCACTCCATACCTCGGGGAGATGGCATCGCCAAGGTCACGGGAAGCGCTATGTACGCGAGCGACATGGTGGTCGATCATATGGCTTGGGCCAAGGTCCTGCGCAGCCCATTTGCGCGTGCGCGCATTTCCTCGATCGATGCGTCGCAAGCGCAGCGCGAGCGCGGCGTCATCAACGTGCTGACGGGTGACGCGCTCACGGAACTCAGTCCGTATTACGGGCATGGAGTGAAGGATCATCCGCTTCTCGCGATTGGACAAGTGCGCTTTGTCGGCGAGCCCGTTGCGGCGGTAATTGCTGAAGATGAATTGTCCGCGCAAGAGGCGCTCGAGAAAATCGTCGTCGAATATGACGAACTCACTCCGGTGCTGGATGTGGACTCCGCTCTGGCCGAAGGCGCGCCGCTGGTTCACGAAAAAGATTACGCGGGCGGCGCCTTCCGCGGCTTCAACGATTTCCCTGGCGCAGCCGGAAATATCTGCCAAGCAGTCCATGTGGCGTGGGGGGATGCGGACGCTGCGATCGCTTCGGCCGCCCACATCGTTGAAGGCGAATTCTACTTCCCCATGGTGTACGCATATGCCATGGAGCCTTACGTAGCGATCGCCGACTACGATGCCCGCGGACGGCTGACGGTATATTCCTCGGCGCAACATCCCTTCATGGTGCGCCACGATTTAGCCAGTGTTTTCGGCCTGCCACTGAACAGCGTGCGCGTGGTTGTGCCTTACGTAGGCGGCGGTTACGGGAGCAAGTCCTATACGAAAATTGAGCCGCTGGTCGCCGCCTGTTCGTGGAAGGCGGGCCGCCCCGTAAAACTGCAGCTGAGCGTTGAAGAAGCCTTCCTGACCACGCGGGGAGATGACGCCCGCGTGCGCATTCGCACGGCGGTCGATGCTAATGGCAAGCTTGTCGCGCGTCAGGCGACCATCCACATGAACACCGGGGCTTATGCGGAAAACAGTCCCATGGTTTGCCGCAAAGCGAGCAACCGCATCATCGGCCCTTATCGCATCCCCAACGTGAAAATTGATTGCTTCGCCGTGTACACCAACACGGTTCCGGCAAGTTCGTACCGGGGATTGGGCGCGGCGCAAGTCACCTTTCCAGGTGAATCGCAGATGGAGGAGCTTGCCGAAAAGCTGGGCTGCGATCCCGTACAATTTCGCCTGGATAACCTGGCGCAGAGCGGCGAATCCATTCATCCGGGGATGCGCCCCATTGACGCTGATCTTCGCCGGTGACGTTCGCGAAGCCGCGCGGCTGCTGCATACCGAGCGTCCGTTAGCTCCCGGTCACGGCCGGTCGGTATGCTGCTCCTGCAGTGATGCGGGCGCGCATCCGGTGACGCTTGCGATGGTGCAGGTCTACGCCGATGGCTCCGTATCCGTGCTGAGCGGCAGCACCGAGATTGGCCAGGGCAGCCACACCGTGCTCGCGCAAATCGCCGCCGAAGAAATGGGCATCCCTTTTGAAAAGGTGCGCCTGGTGGGAGGCGACACCGCCGTCACGCTGTTTGAGCGCTCGACAGGCGCCAGCCGTACCACCACGCTGATGGGCCGCGCGGTGCTCGAAGCCTGTCGCGAGGCCATCGCGCAATGCAAAACCATGGCTGCGGACGTCCTGGGCGTCTCACCTGAGTTGCTGATCGAAGAACGCGGCGGCATCCGCTGCGGCACCACGCACCTCACCTGGTTCGAGATTCTCGAGCGCTACTTCCAGATGGAAGGTTGCAGCATCATTGGCCGCTCGTATCTGCGGAAAGCGGGTGACCTGGAGCTCGTTCCGGTGTTTTGGGAGATTGGCGTAGTCGGCGCCGAGATCGCCCTCGACCGTGAAACAGGAAAAATTTCTCTCGATACGCTCGTGACGATTGGCGACGTGGGGCTGGCCATTAATCCCGCGATGACCGAGGGCCAGGACCTCGGCGCCGCAACGATGGGCCTAGGCGCCGGATTATTCGAGGAGTTGATCTACGATGGCCAGCAACTGATCAATGGCACGATGCTGGAATATCGCGTGCCGCGCTTTTCGGATCTCGCTCCCCACATTCGCACGAAAATCGTGCAGAACCGGGACGGCGTCGGCCCGTACGGCGCCAAAGGCGGCGGTGAAGGCGCGGTGAATCCGATTTCTCCCTGCATGGCCAACGCTCTCTACCAGGCCACGGGCGCACGCATCCGGACGCTGCCTCTGACGCCCGAGCGTGTCTGGAAAGCGTTGCAGCACGTAAAGGCGCCCATGAAAGGTCGCGCATAATTGCGTCGCACATGAGATGGGACTGCAGATTGAGCGGCGCGCCATATTGAAAAGTTTCCGGCCAAGTAAAACGCCATGACCTTACTTCATCGCTTCGACATCCATCAGCCCGCGAGCGCCGGTGAGGCCTCTCAGATGCTCGCGCACTTCGGCGATGAAGCTGGTGTTTATGCCGGTGGCACGGAACTTCTGCTGGCGATGAAGCATGAGGCCTTGCGATATGGCCACCTGATCGACGTAAAAGTTATTCCCGGTCTCGATTCCATCGAATTGCGCGACGGCCACATCGAAATTGGAGCCACAGCAACGCACCGCAGCATCGAGCATTCTCCGATCGTACGGCAACACCAGCCCGTGCTCGCCGAACTCGAATCGCAAGTTGCCAACGTTCGCGTGCGCGCCACCGGAACGTTGGGAGGAAATCTCTGCTTTGCCGAGCCGCATTCCGATCCCGCAACGTTGCTGCTAGTCCTCGAAGCCACGGTGCACGCCGAGGGGCCTGGCGGCGCTCGTGAATTCCCGATCGAGAACCTGATCGCGGGGGCCTACACGAATACCCTTCTGCCACATGAGATTCTGACGAAAATCGTCATCCCCTGTGCCCACGCCAATCACCGTGCCGCCTATGTGAAATTCCAGGTGCACGAACGCCCGGCGCTTGGGATTAGCCCTGTGGCTCGAAACGCCTGACGATGGACGTACTTTGACTCGTGCACGTGTCGCTCTGGGGTGTGTCTGCGCTTTCCCCAGCCGCGCGCAAGCCGCGGAACAACTATTGACCGGTGCGCACGCGGAAGTGGAACAGCGGCTGCCGCAGGCTGCCGACACAATTGCGGATGCTGCCGATTTGACCGAGCGATCACGAAGGCAGCGTCGAGTACAAACGGCACCTGATTCACGTCTTCCTGCGCCGCGCGTTTCGCAAAGCATTGAACCAACCGCCCCAATAGGCGGCCTCATCCGCGCCGTGCGAATCGCTAAAGCCCGAGCAGGCGCGCGGCATTTACGTCCAAGATCCCCTTCGCGTCATTCGCGCTCAACCCAGCTTGCGCGATATATTCGACGGATTGCACGTACCCGTCGTCGTGCCAAAAAGGATAGTCCGATCCAAGCAGAATACGATCCGCACCGGTAATGTCGCAGACGCAGCGCAGCGCCGCTGGATTCGCATTCACCGAGTCATACCAAAACGCCTTGGCCTGTTCGCTGGGCGACGCGGCTGATGGATCGAGAAAATGATTTCGTAGGCGGTCCAGTCTCACCGTCAGGAATGCCGCGAACCCACCGAGATGCGGCACGATGATCTTCACGTTTGGAAACCGCCGGGGAATATCCGCACGCATGAGTTGCAGCAGGCAAATCGTGTCTTCGAGTGGTGCGCCAATCGGCCACGTGAGCTTGCTCGTTTCAAGCACTCGCGACCCTGCGTTGTCTCCCATAGGATGGAGCAACAGGACCGCGCCGCGCCGGTCTAGCTCCGCAAAGAAATCATCAAATGCTGGATCGGCGATACTTTTCCCCAGAACCGCCGTTCCCGCCGTGACCCCCGCCATGCCGAGATCATCAAGCGCCCGGCGCATCTCCTCAATCGACGCGCGTATGTGCGGTAGAGGAGTACAAGCAAATGCCGCAAATCGACCAGGATACTTGCGGACCGTCGCCGCATAGGTATCATTGGCAAACCTGGCGACATTCATGGCCGCTTTTTCGTCTTCGGAATACGGCATCTGGCTCGAAACCGAAAGAATCTGCATGTCGACGTGCCCCAATTCCATGTTGCGGAAATGCCCATCCAATCCCGACGGGCCCTCTGACGACAGCTTGTTCTTTCGGATATGCAGCGTGTTCTGACTTCCGCAAAGCCGATCGATTTGATCGAGATATTCCACGGGGAAACAGTGCACGTGCACGTCGATTCTCACGGGTTCTCCACGTTGCGGGAATTTTCGCGTCGATCGTCCATTATTGATCGGCGTTCTTGATGGCCTTTACCGGCGTTTTTCTTCTTCTACTATCCTTAATGCGGATCCTGAATGTGCGGGATTTCCATACAGCGGCCCGGCGGCACCGGGTATACTCTCGGTCGCCGCTAACGAACACCATGGCTACCCACGGCTGCAACACGGAGGGAATGTTTGGATAGCGCCGTCAAGTTCATTATTACACTCCTGCCGTTTGCCGTATTGTTCTCGGCCTTTTTGATTTTCAAGTTAGACGCCCTCCGGGCCAGTCTTTCCGCGTGGACCGTGGAACTCGTCATTGTATTAGCCTATTACCACATGTCGGTCCTAAAAAGTATTGAGGCTTCGTTGTGGGGAAACCTGGCTATGTGGACCGGCTTCCTCGTCCTTTACACCGGGCAAATCTTCGGGCAAACGTATCGGAATACCGGCTTGTTGGCGGTGCTGCTGGAATCCGTGCAATCGATTATTCCGGAGTGGGATCAGCAGGGACGCTCCGTCGCACTTGTGGCCGTGGTTGGTGGATTCATTGGAGCGTTCAACGGTTTTGCCACTTATCCGGTCACCATACCGGGCCTGGTCGAACTGGGATTCGATGGCGTGCACGCCACGACGAGTTACCTCGCGTATTTTTCGTGGACACTTCCCTTCAATAGCCTGTTCATCGCCCCTAATATCTCGAATGCTGCCAGTCACGTGCCCGTTGCGGACATCGTTCGCGTCGCCGGTTTGCTCAGCATCCCTCTGATTTTTGTCTCATTGCTCGCGTTCGTCAAAATTCTCGGGTTCCAATTTTTCTCGTGGCGATCTCAGGTGCTCTTCTGGGTCGTGGGACTGGGCAACACCGCCGCCATCATTTTATTTACGCAGATCTGGCCCGCCGATTACATCGCCATGCTGATCGCGGGCGCCACGATGTCGCTCGTGGGATTGTACGTTTACGGCCTCATGGCCAAACGCAAAGCAGTGCCGCAACATTTTGACTCGGCGGGCGTCGCGCTCCCGGCAACTCCACCGCGCGCGCCGCTGCCCGCCTGGATGCTTTTCAGGGCGTATGCGCCGCTTCTTTTAGGCGTTCTGATCGTCGTCGTTACGCGCCTGCCCGCCATTGCCGCCAAAATGGAACACCTGCGATTCAGCGTCGCCGAATGGGGATATCCGCCCATCGGCATTAACATCTTTACATCTGCCGGTTTTTATATTCTGGTGACCGCACTCGTTTGCTATCCGTTCCGCTCCCAAAAAGCGCATCCGGGAAGAGACTTCATCGTGGCCACCAAGCGCAGCCGCACGAGTTTGGCGACGCTTGCGGTAGGCAGCGCCACGGTCTATCTGATGGTGGATACGGGACAAATCGCGCTCCTCGGTAAAGTGCTTTCCAGCGCGGGAAATTTTGTCTACGGATCCCTGTATCCTACCGTCGCATTTTTGGGCGGCATGGCGTTCGGGCAGGGTTTACCCGGAGACTTCCTGTTTTCACGCATGCAGGTTTCCATCGCACCGCAGCTGCACATTCCTTTGATGGTGCTTGTGGGCATCGTCACCGTGGTGACCATGGGTCCGCCCAATGCGCTCAAGCCCACGCAGATTGCGTACAGCGCCGCGCTCGCGAATGTGAAGGGCCGCGACGGCGAAATTTTCCGCACCTGCCTGCCGTGGCAGCTTTTACAGCTCCTCGTAACCGCGATTCTGTCGGTCGTCCTGGTTTTCTTCTGGAAATAATCCGCGAGAGCGTTCCGGCAGACCGTTCGGTACAATCGTCTCGCACAGTAAGCCACAGCAGAGGAAGCGCGCAGCAGATGCATCAGAAACAGGACATTGTTGGCACGGAGGAATCGCGGCCGCATCCCGGACGCCAGCCGCAGGCGCGCACCCGCCCGAGCCTCGATTTGCAAACACATCTTGCCGCGCTCGATGCTGCGGGCCTGCTCGTTCGCGTGGACCGCCCCATCAATAAGGATACGGAACTGCATCCGCTGGTGCGCTGGCAATTTCTGGGCGGCATTCCCGAGGACGACCGTCGCGCCTTTCTCTTTACGAACGTGGTCGATTCGCGCGGACGCCGCTACGATATCCCCGTGGCCGTCGGAGCCTTTGCTGCCTCCGCCAGAATTTATGCGATGGGCATGGGCTGTCCCGTCGAGCAGATTGGAGCAGCTTGGGCGCACGCATTCGCGAATCCCATTCCACCCGTCACCGTAACATCGCCGCCTTGCCAGGAAGTCATCATCACGGGCGATGATCTCCGACGGCCTGACGGCGGTTTGGCGAGCCTGCCCGTTCCGATCTCCACGCCCGGTTTCGATTCCGCTCCTTACCTTACGGCGACGCTTTGCATCACGCGCGATCCCGAAACCGGAGTGCGCAACATGGGAACGTACCGCGCAGCGCTGAAAAAAACAGATCGCCTCGGTGTGCGCATGTCCTCGCGCATTGGGGGCGCCGGCGGCTATTTACATTGGCTCAAGTATCGCGACCGCGGCGAGCCGATGCCGTGCGCCATCGTAATCGGGTGCGCGCCGGTGGTTGTTTATACCGGTCCGCAGAAAATGCCTGTCAATACGGACGAGATGATGGTGGCCGGCGGCGCTGCGGGCCAGCCTATTCGCACGGCGAGGTGTGTCACCCTCGATCTCGAGGTTCCCGCCGATTCTGAAATTGTCATTGAAGGTCTGATCGACACGGATCTGCTCGAACCGGAAGGGCCCTTTGGCGAGAGCAATGGATACGTCGCGCTCGAGGACTACAACATGTCCATGCAGGTCACCGCGATCACGCACCGCAAGTCGCCGGTTTTCGTTTCGATAATCAGCCAGGTGACGCCCAGCGAATCGAGCGTGATCAAGCGGGTTGCGTACGAGCCGCTGTTTCTGGCGCATTTACGCGACCACCTGGCGATTAAAGGCATTCGTCGTGTCGTAATGCACGAGCCGCTCAGTAACGTGCGCCCGGTAATTTTCCTGCAATTCTCAAGTGGCACGCAGCGCACTGAAATTTGGCGAGGCTTGCAAGGCGCGGCGTCGCGCCTCGCCGACTGCGGAAAAATAGTCATCGCTGTCAGTGAGGATATCGAGCCCACGAATACCGATGCGGTGGTGTGGTCGCTCGCCTATCGCTCAAATCCCGTGGACGACGTGCATATCGAGCCGTACCGCTCGACGGGCCATGCGCCAAAATCAGGCCCGCAAACGATGGACTCAACCATGCTCATCGACGCGACGCTCAAATATCCCATGCCTCCGCTCGCGCTGCCCGCGCGCGAATTCATGGAACACGCACGGGAAATTTGGGGCGAGCTGGGCCTGCCCGCTCTCGCGATCCGTCCACCGTGGCACGGTTATTCGCTGGGAGATTGGCATCCTGATTGGGAGCAGTTTGCGCGGAACGCAGTCGCCGGCGATTGGCCGAAAAATGGAGCCAACACGTGGCCGAGAAGGCATGGCGGACTGAAACCGGAAACTCCGGTTCGCTCGGTCGAGCCACCGCCCGAGTACCCGCGTGACAGCAACTCCTCGCCCTCCAAACCATCGAGTCAGAAATGAACTGCGACTGATACAACCTCGAACTCGGCAACCAATTTCATGGCCGCGCCTCCACCCGTTTCCAACCGTACCCCAGATAGCAGAATTTTTGACGTCGCGATTAACGAGCGGCTTCCGATGGGGCAGCTTCTCGTGCTGGGATTGCAAAACGTATTTGGAATGACGGGGATGTTTGTCTTCCCGAGCCTGCTGGGCCGTTCTTTCGCTCTTTCGCCGCAGCGGATTGCCTACTTATACGGAATGAGTTTTGTGACCTGTGGAATTATCACGATTTTGCAGTCGGTGCTGCTCCTCCGACTTCCGATCATCCAGGGGCCGTATGCCGGCAACTTTGCTGCGCTGCTTGCCGTGGGCCACTTGCAACGAGGCGGTTTGGGCACGGCCTTTGGTTCATTCTTCGCGGCGTCCCTGATCTGGTGCGCGCTGACCGTGCCCTTCCGAAGATGGAGCTTTATGGGGCATTTCGCGCGATTCCTCCGCGCCCCAATTATCTCCGGGACGATTGTCCTGCTGACCATCATGCAGGTTGCGAATGTGGCGCTCCCCAACTGGATAGGCAGCCCCGGAAGTCCCGGCTTTCCCTTCCTGAACGTTCTATCCGGCGTCGTTGGCGTCGTTTTCCTGGTGGGTGCCACGCTATGGGGCGGATCGCGTTTGCGGCGTGGTGCAATCTTGCTCGGACTCGCCGCGGGCACGGCGTGCTATGCATTGTTTCGGCCCATCTCATTTACAGCGGTCTGGAATGCGCCGTGGATCGTAGCGCCACAATGGTTCCCTTTCGGGTTTGTGATTGAACCGAGCGTCGTGATCGTATTCTTGCTGGTATTGATCCCGGCCGGCATGGGTTCCATGGCGATGTATCAGATGGTCGCTGACTGGGGAAATGAAACGTTGCCAGCCGAACGCATGGCCCAGGGGATTTTTGGCGTTGCCCTGGGATCGGTGTTCGCGGGTATCGTGGGAGGATTCAGCACCATCGTCTACCCCGACAACATGGGCATGTTGCGGGCCACGCGCGTGGGTTCGCGTTATGCAACTCTCGCGGCAGGCATTTTGCTGATCGCGCTGGGCAGTTTCGTCAAATTCGACATGCTGCTGGTTTTGGTTCCGCAGCCAGTGGTTGCAGCGGCCGCAACGTTATTATTCGGCATGGTCTTTATGCACGGCGTGCAAATGCTTGGCCGCGTGGACTGGAACGACCGCACCTTGATCGTCGCGGGTCTCGCGGTGCTGGTCGGCCTGGGAGGGCTATTCGTCTCGCCCGACGCTCTTCAGGCCATGCCGCTGACGGTCAAGCTCCTGGTGCAGCAGCCCGTGATTTCCGGAGGACTGACGCTCGTAATCCTGCACTCGCTGCTGTGTTCTCCGCGCTCTGCGCCCCAGGCACGTGGCCCGGCACATGACCAGGCCAGTGACTCGTGACGATGGTTGCAAAGATACCGCTGCAGCCAGAATGCGCATTTTCAGCGGCTGCATCGAAACAACTTCTTCACAAACGGATCGTTGTTACGGTACTGTCTCACGGCCAGTGCAGAGCCGTTGCTCAGGCTAATGACTCGCAGATATGGGCCGGCCACTTGGTCAGCTATCAAGTTGTCACTGAACAAACTTGTCCCCGATCAACTTATCTCAACTACTTGTCCCAATTCATGAAAGCAGGTTAACGAATGAAGATCGATATTTTCTGTCATATTTTCCCGCAAAACTTTTATGAGCGCATGCTCACGCTGGCCGATCAAAGCGCCAGCATGCAGAAACGGGTTCGCGGCATCCCGTCCATCGTGAACCTGGACGTCCGCTTCCGTCACATGGATCGCTTTCCGGGTTACGTGCAGGTGCTGAGCCTTGCCGCCCCTCCCATCGAGGCGTTTGGTAACAGTGAGAAATCGCCTGAACTGGCGGAGCTTGGCAATGACGGTCTCGCCGAGCTCGTGCAGAAATATCCCGACCGGTTTCCCGGCTTTGTCGCTTCGCTGCCCATGAATAACGTGGACGCGTGCGTTAAGGAAATCGACCGCGCGGTCATGAAGCTGGGCGCGAGTGGTGTGCAGATCTATACCAACGTGAATGGCCGGCCGCTCGATGAGCCTGAGTTTTCGCCCATTTTTGAGAAGTTGGCGGAACGCAACGTGCCCATCTGGGTGCATCCCACGCGCGGCCCTGATTTCCCCGATTATTTGACCGAAAAAAAATCCAAGTACGAACTGTGGTGGGTCTTCGGCTGGCCTTACGAAACCAGCATTTTCATGGCGCGCATTTTATTCGCCGGGTATTTCGACCGGTTTCCGAATCTGAAGTTTATTACCCATCACATGGGCGCGATGATTCCGTATTTTTCGGGACGCACCGGCCCGGGCCTGGATCAGCTTGGCGCGCGCACCACCGACGAGGACCTCACGGTATATGGCCGCCGCCTCAAGCAACGTCCTCAGGAATATTTCAAAATGTTCTACGCCGATACGGCTACATTCGGTTCGCGCGCCGCCATGGAATGCGGTCTCGATTTCTTTGGCGCCGACCACGTTCTGTTTTCCTCGGATTCTCCATTCGATCCCGAGAAAGGGCCCGGCTACATCCGCGAAACCATCCGTTGCATTGATGAGCTGCCGATCTCGGCGCAGGACCGTCAAAAAATATACGAAGGCAATGCCCGCAGGCTGATGCGCCTCAAGCTGGCCTGACTCATCGCAGTGTAATCACTGCAATGTAACGATCTCGTCACGTGGAACGATCTCGTCGGACCGCGTTCTGCGGTTCATCGGGGCATCCGCATTGGGCTACGATGCCAATGACAACTCACGACGGATTACATTTTCGCGGCGCGCGCGCCTCTGGTACGCATGCTGTGACAGTGGCGTGTTAGAATCCGTGGCGCTACGCGATCGAATCATTTCCGGCCAATGTTTCCAGTTAATGATTTGCAGCGAATGAATTCCCGGGCCCATCGCGGACAGCGATTTTCATCAAAGGAGAACACGACTTGACATATTACGGAGGCAAGGAACTCGCGGAAAGCTTTCGCACCGTCCGCAAAAACACGATCACCATCGCGCAGGAAATTCCCGAGGAGAAATATAGTTTCCGGGCGGCTCCGGAAGTCCGCTGCGTCGGCGAATTGCTCGCTCATATTGCCGTGGCACACGGATTCCAGCACCAGATTCATGCAAAGGACGCGCGAAAGACGCTCGAGGGCTTCGATTTTCCCGCACTGATGCAGCGCATGCGGGCGGAAGAAAAGGTGCAGCGGAGCAAGGAGCAAATCCTGGAGATGCTGCGAACCTCTGGCGCCGAATGGGCCAATTTCCTTGAAGGGCTCCCCGAAAACTTTCTGGAGGAGCGGGTCACGTTTCCTGCCGGAGCGAATCCACCTTCCAAGAGCCGTTTCGAGATGCTGCTTTCCGTCAAGGAACATGAAATGCATCATCGCGGACAGTTGATGCTGATTGAACGCATCATCGGCATCGTGCCGCACCTAACGCGCGAAATGCAGGCGCGCCACGCAACCGTGGCTGCGCGAACTTAAGCGGCACGTCTGGTCAGTCTGACAATCCCGGGAACTGGCGATTTTCTCGCCAGTTCCCGGTGCCAGTTTCGTGGCTGAATGGCGTCAGCCGGTCCCGGGCGAGTTGCCGAGCTAACTGCGAGAGCAATTTCGAGGGCCGTCGCCGGGGTCAATTTCAATTTCGACTGCAACTCAAAAATGCGTGACGGATAGTTCCGGCCAATGTTCGTGCCGCATTGCAACCGCGGTCGAGCCCACGTACATCCGCGCTTCCGTGTGCCGGTGCGCCACACCTCGTATTTTGGCGTTCCGCTGCACGTCACGTCATAGATCAGCGTGGTCGGCGGCTGGTCAGTGGGCGGCGGTTTTCAGGCTCATCACATAAGCGACGAGCGGCTGCAAATCGGGGCTGTCGGCAGGGATGGTTGGCATTCCCTTTCCGTCCGCGTCCGCACTGGGCTTCTCAAGGAATTTTGCAATCCCGGCGGCGTCGAGATGCGTGCCGATCAAATCCGGAGCGTCGGGAGTCCCCTCGCCGTTCATGCCATGGCAGTCGGTACATTGATAACTGTTGAAGCGAATCTTGCCTTGCGCGACGAGTGAATCAGCGCCCGCACCGGAAGTTGCCGGCATGGCAGAACTACTGGCCGGCGTGGCGGAACTGCTCGTTGCGCTGGGAGCTCCCTGTGATGCCAGGAATGCGACGATCGCTACAATATCGTCATTTGTAAGGTTGGCGACTACCGGCTTCATGAGGGCCGTCCATGTCCCATTGCGCGAACCCTGCTGCATGTCGTAAAGCTGGCGAGCCAAATAGCTAGGCGAGCGCCCCGCAATTCCCGGAACCGGACCCAAACCTTGCAGATCAGCTCCATGGCAGACGCCGCAGGCCGTGGTCTTGCCGCCGCCATTCGTTGCGAGCGCGGCGCCTTTTTTTATGCTGGCCATGGGCGCGTAGGCGATAAATCCCGGAATGCGAATCACGCAGTACTTCGGTCGCTTCGGTATTCTCCGGGACTTCGATAACCCGCTGCCCAATGGGCTCTCGCTCGGTCCCTTCGAGCGTCAGGAACATTCCTCCATTGATGCGCGTCTTGGGTACCGTATCGGTTTCGACCACCTTGATCCACGGCCCCGGCTTCAGCCCGGCGAAATATTGTGCGGCCGCTTTTATTTCATCGTCCGTCATCGCCTTCGCGAAGCCGATCATCGCGTTGGTGTTGGCTTTCCGCCAATCGGTGCTCTTTCGCGCGCCGTTTTTGAAGTCGGCCATAGTTTGTATGAAGTAGGTCACCGGAAGACCGGCGACATCCGCATTTTCCGGCCGTCCTTTTCCGTTCGGATAATGGCACAGGCTGCAGGCGCGTACATCGGGCATACGCCCGTGCGCCACGACGGCGGGCATCGTGGGATGATCGCTTGGATACCAATCGGCGGGACCGAAGGCATCGCGAATCTGTGCAAGGGTAAATGTCAACGTGCTGCCCGGAAGATGTTTAGCCGAGTTGTCCGGCGCCGCAGGCGCTGCCGCGGCAGGCGGAGCCGGCCGGCTTGTGGGAGGTGGTCCCGCAGGCGTCGTAAATCCGTAGGCCCACGATGGCGCGTTGGCCGCTTTATCGTTAGGTTTCTCGGTTTGCTGCGGGGGCTTGGCGCCGATTGCGGTAACGAAAAGCGCCAATAACGCCAAGACACCGAAAGAATTCCTCACGACGAGCCTCCTCACGCGCAGCAAAAGATCACCATTCGAGCGGTGAGATTTGAACACGTCTTCGGCAATTGATTCAAGGCGGAATTTCACTACTGCGCTGCTGCTTCCGGACTTTCCACCGGTTGGCCCTCGTCCGGGACCACGCTCGTGGCGGGCCGTTCGATGTCGCGGCGGACGGGCGCGGTCGCGCGGTTCAAAATAAAAATTGTATTGAGGAGGGCTACGTGCGTGAAAGCCTGTGGGAAGTTTCCGAGGAACCGCCGGTCGTGGCCGGAATATTCCTCTGACAGCAGGCCAACATCGTTTTGCAAGCCTAGCAGCTTTTCAAAATACTGTTTCCCTTCGTCGTAATTGCCACCCAAAATGAGGGCATCCGCACACCAAAAGCTGCACGGCAGGAATGCGCCTTCGCCCGGAGGCAAACCATCCGAGCCTTGGTCGGTGCGATACCGCATCACAAAGCCGTCCTTAACCAGGTTTTTCTGAATGGCACGGGTGGTGCTTTGGACGCGCGGATCGGTGGCGGGCAGGAATCCGACTTTGGGTATTAACAACAGGCTCGCATCCAGGTCCTTCGATCCATAACACTGCACAAACGAGCCAATTTCCGTATTAAAACCGCGGCGGCAAACGTCCTCATGGATTGTCTGCCGGACGGCACGCCACCGGTTCACCGGCCCCTTTAATCCGAACCGCTCACAGCTTTTAATCGCGCTGTCAAACGCAAACCAGCACATGACTTTGGAGTGGGTGAAATCGCGGCGGGCCCCGCGCACCTCCCAGATACCTTCATCCGGATCTCGCCAGATTTTCTCGAGATGCTCCAGAAGCGCCCACTCGAGCTTGATGCTGGGGCGGTGCTTGGACAGATTTCCGCGCCGGGCGTAATGCATCACGCTGGCCAGTTCCCCATATATATCAAGCTGAAGCTGTTCGGCAGCCGCATTGCCCACGCGTACGGGCTTCGACCCCTCATATCCGGGAAGTCTGTCAATTTCCCATTCCCGGAGAGTCCGCTCGCCCGCCAGGCCGTACATGATCTGTACCTGGTCAGGGCTGCCTGCTACAGCACGAAGCAGCCAATTTTGCCAAGCCGAAGCTTCCTCAAAATATCCCGCATACATCAGGACCCACAAAGTAAAACTCGCATCGCGCAACCAGCATATGCGGTAGTCCCAATTCCTGTGGCCGCCGATCCATTCTGGCAACGATGTGGTGGGCGCCGCAACAATTCCACCGGTCGGCCAGTACGTGAGCGCCTTCAGAACAATTAAGGACCGTTTCACGGCGTCCTGCCAGGGCCCGTGGTACGTGCAACGGCCCGACCACGTGCGCCAGAAAGATTCGGTTTCGTCGAGTGCCTTCAAAGGCTGGATAGCCCTGGGAACGGATGTGTGCGACGGCGCGTAGCTCAGAACAGACGAAACTGTTTCTCCCTCCTTCACCGTAAATTCAGCGACCGTTTTTAAATCTTCGCCACGGACAGGCGTGGTGGTCCGCAGGATAACCATGTGCGGACCGGCGATGGCCCGCACCCCGCCGTCACCCAGGCGCGTTACCCAGGGAACCGATTCGCCATAATCGAAGCGCAGGATGAGCTCGAGGCGCATGGGAACTTCGCCGCGCACGCCCTTTACGATGCGCACCAGATTCGATGACTTGCCGCGCAGTGGCATGAAATCGGTAAGCGTTACCGATCCCGTTTCACATTCAAACTGCGTCTCGAGGATTAAAGTGTCGGGCAGGTAACGGCGGGTAACCTGTTTTACCGGCATGTTGGGAGCAATGAGCCAGCGGCCGTGCTCGGGGGTGCCCAGAAGAGCGGCGAAACACGCGGGCGAATCGAAGCGCGGCCAGCAGAGCCAATCAATCGAGCCATCTCGCGCGACCAGGGCTGCGGTCTCGCAGTCGCCAATCATGGCGTAATCTTCAATTCGAGACGGCATTACGCGGCCGCTCGCGGCGGGGATCGGCGCGCAATTTTGCACGAAGGCGGGAGGGAAGACACCCGGCAATTTGCAACAAGATCAACTCTAAAGATTTGTGGAAAATGGCATTTGCGACTGCTGATGATGCGTGACTTAGGAATTTGAATGCCTGCGCATTGCGAGCTGCGTTTGTTGATCTTACGTAAGTTGCGGGCGGTCACAGGACATCGGAACGGGTACCGGAATGAGTCGAACGTAGCTGGTGAAGGACGATGCATTACAGACGGATCCGTTCAGTAAGGTTTTCAACGCAGGCAAAATGTCAGGAGGAGCACGCGAGATGTTAGCACGTTACGAATTGCCGGGGTGACAATTCTGGAGGCGGATATACGCGGTGACGAAGTTCGGCGTAGTGCTCTCAGGTGAAGCGACATTCACGAAACGGCAGCTCCGGCGCGCGGATTTGTGTTCCCCGCGCGCCGGAACCGAACTGATATTTTAGAAGTGGAACCCAAGCTCCACGGTTTCGTTTCGTGGCGTGACATAGTGCGTTCCACTGAAGGTTGACAGAAAGTTGTATACGGCCACTTTGTTGGTCAGGTTGATGACGGTAAACCGCAAGCTCCAGCGGTAGCGATCATTATTGAAAAGGTTGTCGTCGCCGACGGCTACGTCGAACAAGTGACGCGGCAGAACACGCGGCGGATTGTGATCGTCATTTTCCGTCCCCGGGGCGGGTATCTTCAGCAGAGTCGAGCCATACTGCGAGGCCGGACAAACGGATGAACCGAGACTCGAAGATATGGGCGTTGTGGGAGTGGCATGGATGGAACCGCAGAACAGGCCGGCCTGAAATTGCTGATCGGCCGTCAGGGTAGACGCATCCACAACGGTGTCACTTCCCTGCCCGCCGGCGGCCACCAGCAAATTATTACAGTTGCCGCCGGCGCAAGGCACCGGGCCAGCCACCAGCCCACTGTCATAACGCCAGTTGAGGCCGATCCACGGCAGCCGCTTTCTGGGCAATTGGTATTGCAGGTGCGTCGTCTGTTCAAATCTTTCGTCATGGTCGATGCGGAATACCGCTCCCGCGGGACCGGGCTGTGTGCCGGCTCCGCCGATTTGCGGATTGAAGAACCGCGCCGCAACACTGGACAGTACGACAAAGGCGGTCAAACCGTGGTAGTTGGGAACGCTGGCACGAACCGCAAATCCAGGAATCTTCGACCTGGTCCACGCAATCGGAAAGGTGATGGGCGTGTTCCCGAACACGCTAAAATCGTAAGCATTATGCGTGTACTTCCACATGTACTCGCCGCTGAGAACGAAGTATTTCCCGAACGCCTGTTGGAGCCCGGCGTGATACTCATTCCGCAGGCCAGGCTGGATAATCGACGCGCCAGGAGTCTGGCAGGCCAACAGGTTGAATAGAACCGGATTGCTACAACCAGTGCTGGAAAGGACCAGATTCTCGTTGAAGGGGCTCTCCATGGCGTGCGCGTAGGAGAGACGCAGTACCGTATTCGTGCGCTTGATATTGTAGGCGACTCCGAGACGCGGCTCCGCCTCTCGATTCACGCTGAGGCCGTTGTATAAATCTCCCCGAATGCCCAGGTTAAATGTCCAATTCCCTTTTGTAATTTGATCTTGAACGTAAAGAGCGAGCTCTTTTACATCGGTATGGCCCTGAAAATGAAAGGGAGAGTTGGAGGAGCAGCCATCTTGTGCGGGCACCGGCACTCGAGTGAAATCAAAACAGGCCTCCTGGGGCAGAAAGAATGGCGCCCCCACCGGACCGCTGGGACCCGCGTTAGGATTCGTCACATCGTTAGCAAATTGTCCGAATCCCGCGTTGCACTGGGAGGTCGCCGTCAACGTGGGATCACCGATAGGATTGCCAAATTGATCCACACAGGGCGAATTGATAGCCGGATCGACGATTCCGAATGTGTCACGTTCGTTGAGAAATGTCTGCTCGTAGGTGGCACCCGCCTTGAAATTGTGAATGCCCTTAACGTAGGAAAGATTCGCCCGCGCGCCGGAGTTGGTCAGGCTGCGGTTCTGCCCGATGGACAAGCTTTGCAGGTCCGGCGAAGCGTCCGAGAACGGATTCGAACTCGGGTAATAAGTATAGAGATCTTGGCGCACAAACCCGCCAAACGTGAACACCGCCGCGGGGCTTATGATACGCGTCCAAGAAGGAGCGATGTTGATGGTCCGGATGTACGAACCCTGGTCCGCCGCCGGCAAAAGATTACCGGTGATCGGATCGATCGGGTTGAGTTGATCGTATGAATCCGGCGTTTGAAAACGTGACCGCGTGTACTGCAAATTCAATTGCAGAGAATCAGCCTGGGATAATTTCACGTCAATGCGGTCGAAGATATTTTCCTGATTGCCTCGGTCGTGGAAGATGGCGTGTTCCGGTGGATCGAGGAAGCGGCCGGAGTTCAATCCGTTAGCCGCGATGAAATCACCCCACTTCTGATTGCCGAAGCCCACGTCGAAGCTCGAATTACTGGTTCCAAAACTCCCATAAGACTGATTGACGCTGCCACTGGTACGTGCGACGCCCAGACCCGAGCGCGTGTTCACATCAATTACCAGACTTGTCTTTCCTCCATATTCGGCGGGCGGCGCGCCCTCAATCACCTCCATCGATTGTATCGAGTCCGCTGGAATTTGATTGGAGAACACTTTGCTTTGTTGATCGGTAATCGGCTGGCCATCAACGGAGAATGAATTCTCGGCATGATCACCGAAGCCGTGAAAGTTGCCGTTGGAGTCCGCGACCACACCGGGTGAGGACAACGTAATCAGTGAACTTACCGAGGACGACGCGCTCTCCAGAGGCAACGTATCAAACAGGCCGCGGTCCACATCGGTGTGTTCAGTGGGCGTAACCTCGAGAACGTCCGCGGCATTCTCGGTGACAGTAACGTTCGTGGAAGCCGTGCCGAGTTGCAAGCCGATCTCGAGCGTAATCGGCACGGTTGACCGGACGTCCACGTCCTGAGTGAAGGTATCGAATCCGGGCGCCGTGACGGTGAGGTGGTACGGATTATAAGGGATATTTGTAATATGAAACATGCCGTCTTGGCCGGTTTCGACTTCATTTACGTGCCCGCTTACCGGGTTTTGGAGCCGCACCTTGGCCCCCGCCACGACGGCTTTCTGGGGATCCACCACGGTGCCTTGCACGATGCCAGAGTTGGACTGCGCATGAACAAATCCGGGTACACCTGCAAATAACGAAGCTAACATTGCATACCAGATCAAAGAACGAAGACGCAAATACGACATCGAAGCCTCCTCAAAGGCAAAACGCGCGGCGACTTGCGACATTGCGCAGCCGCGGCGAAAGGGGCCTGGGAACAAGGAATGGCATGGCGAACCCACAGCTGGAGGAAAACATATTTTAAGCGGGCGGAGCACGAGGGGGCGAATGTAATTTGTCGGCAGGCGCGTGACCGAGGCGCGGGTTTGTGGCTACGATCCACGCAATCGTGGATCGCGCAACGATGATGGTTGCGTGCGCCCCAAGCAGCACCGGCATGTGGGCGAAGTGGCAAATCGGACACGTAGCTACGGAGCCGGGAGCGTCGTAATGTAAAAACGCCGCGCCGCTGGCCAGAAAAAGAATGGCGGCCACAGCGAGGCCCAAAATCGCCACTGGCGCCCACCGGAATAAACCGCGGCGTTTGTTTACTCGACTGTTAGGCAAAAGCGACATCGAGACCCCTCAAAGCCATGAGGCTGTGATGCTGCAAAGCGCATAACCGTGATGTTTGGAAGCGTGAAAAAAATGAGCTGGACCCGGTCAGGAATGACATGCGCAGACCTGGCCGAAAGATGGAATGATTAGACGGGGGGTGCTCTCGGTGCCGCAGCAGGCGCGATGGGCGCAGCATCGCTAATGCGCGGTTGGGCGGGCAGAAGCCAGGAGATATTGATGTGCACGCTGACGGCTGCAACCGGCAGGCCCGGCAAAACGGAAATGTGCGCAAAATGGCAGATGGGACAGGTGGCCGCAGAGCCGGGCGCATCAACATGGCATAAAGCCGCGCCAGTCGCAACGAGCATGGCAGCAACGATCAGCGCCGTAATTGCGGCCGAATGAATCCAGGGAACTTTGTTAATTCGGTTGGTGCGTGTGTTCATGCCAGATTGTCGCGTTAGAGGCTGCCAGGTCAGGAACATCGCTATGCTACAAAATGAGCCGCGATTCTACCATAAGCGCATGCATTACAACTGCACGGATCCTATATAAGTATAAGTTTGCTCGTGCGGGTGCCGGATATGACTTCGATAGCCCTACCGCGTTTTGCAGCACGAGTGAGAGGAGGGCGGGTGGGAAATCTGGGGGCTTGCCCGTGCTTCGCTGGAAAGTCGAAAACAGCTAGAACGGGGCGCCGCCGTGCTTTAATACGTCGCCGGCCTAAACGGAGCAAGTGACCACGAAATCCAAATACGACGTGATTGTGATTGGCGCGGGCCCTAACGGTCTTTCGGCGGCAATTGCGATGGCACGGACGGGGCGGTCGGTGTTGGTGGTAGAAGCAGAGAGCACGATTGGCGGAGGTGCTCGCTCCGGCGAGTTGACGTTGCCCAATTTCGTGCACGATATCTGCTCAGCGGTTCACCCATTGGCAATTGCCTCGCCCTTTTTTCGCACGTTACCCCTGCAGCAACATGGGCTCGAGTGGATTCAATCGCCGCACCTGCTTACACATCCGCTCGATGACGGGTCAGCCGCGGTTTTGGATCAATCGCTGGAGGCGACGAGCCTGGGCCTGGGGCAAGATGCGGGAGCTTATAAAAAACTGATGGCGCCGCTTGCGGCCGATTGGCGGCTGATCGAAAACGATGTTCTTGGCCCGTTAGGTTTTCCGCGTCATTTTATGGCGATGGGGCGATTCGGACGGTATGCGCTGCGCTCGGCGGCGAGCCTCTCGAAGAAATTTTTCCGGACAGAAAAGGCACGGGCCCTGTTTGCCGGCTTGGCCGCTCATTCGATGCTTCCACTGGAAAATGTTGCGAGTGCCGCGGTCGGATTAGTGCTCGCCATTGTGGGACACAACGCCGGGTGGCCGATTCCTCGGGGTGGATCGCAGCGTATCGCGGATTCCCTGGCGAGTTATTTGCAGTCGCTCGGCGGAGAATGCGTTACCGATTGGCGCGTGCAATCGCTGGATGAATTGCCGCCCGCGGAAATCGTGCTATGCGATCTGACGCCGCGCGGGCTACTAAAAATTTCGGGGCAACGGCTGCCCGCGGGATATCGCAGGGCGCTCGAAAAGTATCGGTTCGGCCCTGGTGCTTATAAGATTGACTGGGCGCTGAGTGGCCCGATCCCGTGGAGGGCGTTCGAGTGCACGCTCTCGGCCACCGTGCATCTCGGGGGAACGCTAGCCGAAATTGCGCGCGGTGAACGTGCGGCGTGGCGAAATGAGGCAAGCGAGCGCCCCTTCGTACTTCTCGCGCAACCGAGCCTGTTTGATCCCTCGAGAGCGCCGGCCGGGAAGCACACCGCGTGGGCTTACTGCCACGTTCCCAATGGTTCCACTTTGGATATGACCGCAGCAATTGAAAACCAGGTGGAGCGATTTGCACCCGGGTTCAAGAAGTTGATACTGGCCCGCAGCGTACGGCCACCCGCGCTGTTGGAAAGCCATAATGCGAATCTCGTCGGTGGCGACATTGGGGGCGGGGCGAACGATCTCCGGCAGATCTTTCTGCGGCCGACCCGATCGATGTACAAAACTCCTGTGAAAGGTCTTTACCTGTGTTCTTCGTCGACGCCGCCGGGCGGCGGCGTGCACGGTATGTGCGGTTATCGCGCTGCCGTTCGCGCGTTGCGTGATTATCGCGGCGTTATATAGCATCGGGTAATAAGAAGTATAGAACCGAGACATGTGAGATCCCTTCCGGGACTGCGTGTTGCGTTAATCCGGGCATCTTTATCGTGTTTTGCATTGTGTCCAGCATTGTGGCTTGGCTTGCGTCTTGCACGCATCTTCTCTCCGTTTCCTGCGCGCCTCCGATAAATTGAGCCGAACACGCCCGATGACTATACGATTGTGCAAACATGCACTTATGGAGACACATCGTGACCGGCCGGCGATTTCAACATGCCACGGGGACGCGGTGATGAGCGCAAGTCCTTACAATTACAATTGTTTATTCTGTCGCAGGTATTCTGAAAAAAGAGTGACTGGAAGTATACGTGCTACCTGTACCCGCCTGTGGGGTCAGGGTTCTCGCATCTTCTCCTTGTCCAAGCCGGCAAGGCCTCCCCGCCCAGCAGCAAGTTACCGTAACCGTTCTTGTGAAGCGGAGAGACCTTTCTATGACAAAGCAAGACGCTTTCATCCGCGCCGGAGCATGTGGGCTTCTTTGTGTGGCCACATTTCTTGCGATAGGGACGAACATCCCTAGCAAGCAGTCACGGCCCGGCGCGAGCAGCGTGAGCGCTTTTCGCGGAGCCGCACATTCCGGTTTATTGCCGCGCCCCATGTCGGGCGCAGTTTTGTCTACTATTAATCAAAATCGTATTCAATCGCCGCTAGCGTTCGAGCCCAATCGAGGACAATCGAATAGCAAGGCGAAGTTCCTGGCTCGCGGCATCGGGTACAGCTTATTGTTAGACCGCAGCGAAGCAATTCTCGCTCTGGGCAAAACCGCACGGCCTTCCGCCACGTTACATATGAAGATGGTGGGTGCGACGGACGCTCTCACCTTTTCGGCATTGGAAGAGTTACCGGGCAAGAGCAACTATCTTATTGGTGACCGCCCAGCAAATTGGCGCACCAACATTCCAAATTACCGCAGAGTCGCGGAACGCGGCATTTACAAGGGAATCGACCTCATCTATTACGGCACCCAACGGCAACTCGAATATGATTTCACCATCGCGCCAGGCGCCGATCCGCGTGACATCCGATTAGCATTTCAAGGCGCGGACAATGTGCGCACGGACGCGCAAGGCGAACTGGTCCTGAGCGTCAAAGGCGGCGAAGTACGTCTGGCCAAGCCGGTAGGTTACCAAGAGATAAGCGGTGAAAGGCATGCTGTCGACGTTAAGTACGTTTTGAACGCAGGCCGGCGTGTGACCTTTGAAGTCGCCGCGTACAGTGAAAAACAGCCGCTCATTATTGATCCGATTTTGTCTTATTCCACTTATCTCGGTGGCAGTAATATCGACGGCTCCAATGCGATTGCCGTCGGAACCGACGGAACGGTTTTTATTGCGGGAGGAACATTTTCCACCGATTTTCCGACGGCACATCCTCTCCAGGCTAATTCGGGAGGAGGCCCCGACTTTCCACAGGATGCCTTCGTTGCCAAGGTGAGTGCCGACGGTTCGACGCTTTTGTATTCGACGTATCTCGGTGGAGAAAATCAGGACATTGCAAATGGTATTGCCGTAGATACGTTTGGCAATGCCTATGTAACCGGGACGACTCTGTCTCCGCATTTTCCAGTGACGGCAGGGTCGTTTGACACCCTATGCGGCAGTGATGGGGAATGTGGCGCGAAGCTGAATATGGGACTGCTGGTTTCGAACGGCTTTGTGACGAAGTTGAATGCGGCGGGTTCCGGGCTTCTCTACTCGGGCTTTCTGGGATTTGACGAGGACGTACGCGGCAACGCCATCGCCGTCGATGCTGACGGCAACGCCTATGTAACCGGTCAGACGGAACCTGCCATTGTAGGTCCGGCATTTCCTCCGGCGATCGGCGCTTTTCAGACGGGGTTTGCCGGTGTTAGCGACGCTTACATCGCCAAGATCAGCGCCTCGGGATCATCCTTCGCCTATGCGAGCTTTTTAGGCGGCAGCGGCGAGGATAGTGGTTACGGGATAGCCGTGGACGGCAGCGGAAACGCGTTTGTAACCGGCCTGACCTATTCGACCAACTTCCCCACGGGTGGCAGCGCAATCCAGACGACGAATGGCGGCGCCGGGGACGCATTTTTGACCAAGGTAGATACCAAATCCACCGGCACGGCTTCGCTCGTTTTTTCCACGTACGTCGGTGGCGGCGGGTTAGATCAAGGAAACGGAGTGGCGGTAGATGGCTCCGGGAATATTTACGTCGCTGGACTCGCCAACTCGTCGAGCTTCGTGTTCACTCCTCGTGGCTTTCAAACCACAAACCTAGGTCAGGGAGACGCCTTCGCGGCGAAATTCAGCACTACCGGGACGCTCACCTACTTTACATTTCTAGGCGGCACCAAAGCGGATTCCGCCTCGGGAGTTGCGGTCGATGCCAGCGGAAATGCCTACATCACGGGAACAACGGTTTCCACTGACTTCCCTACAACAGCCTCTATTTTCCAGCCGGCTTACGGTGGAGGAAACGCGGATAGTTTTGTGGCGAAATTAGATCCTGCAGGAACGACATTGCTTTATTCGAGCTATCTGGGAGGCTCGAATACTGAACTTTCCAGTGGTATTGCGGTGGATACAACCGGCTCCGCATATGTGACGGGGCAGACGTGTTCGCAAGATTTTCCCTTGTCGAATCCACTTCAGGCTGTGCCGGGCGGCAATTGCGATGCCTACGTGTCCAAAGTCAGCATACTGGCAGGAATCGCCTTGAACCCCGCCGGCCTGGTGTTCCCCGCGCAAAGTCTTAATGCCACGAGCCAGCCGCAAACCATCACATTAACCAACGGTGACAATCCAGTTACGATCAACAGTATTGCGATTTCGGGAGCTAACGCCGGTGATTTCACCCAGACGAATACCTGCGGAACGTCTTTATCGGCGGGGGCAAAATGCACGATTACTGTAACCTTTATGCCCACTGCCAACGGGCTGCGCAAGGCATCTCTGACCATCACAGATACCGCTCCCGGCAGTCCCCAGGTTTTAAACCTGAGCGGCAGCACCTCCACGGTTACGCTATCGTCCTCGAACCTTTCGTTTGCGAACCAGCAGGCCGGAAGAGCGAGCAGTGCCCAATCCGTCACACTAACGAACAGCGGGAGCACGCCACTTACGATCGCGAGCATTACGGCCAGCGGCGATTTCTCTGAAACAGATAATTGCACCAAAGCGGTACTTCAGCCCACAACCCAATGCGTGATCAATGTGGTCTATACGCCGTCGACCGCGGGTTCGAGCATCGGAGCCTTGACGATCACCGACAATGGATCGGGGAGCCCACAAATTGTGTTGCTCACCGGAACCGGGTTTCAGCAGCAGCCAAACTTCACGGTTTCGGCCGTGCAAACCAGCGCGGCGATTTCAGCAGGTCAGACCGCGACTTATACCGTCATGGTTTCTCCACTTGGGGGCTTCACACAGCCAATCAATCTGAGTTGCACCGGTCTTCCGGCGGGGGCTAGTTGCTCGATCTCGCCGAACCCTGTAACTCCAAGCGGAACCACTCCGGCGAGCGTTAAAGTCAGCATTGGTACGACCGTGCGCGCCATGATGTTGCCAACCAACCTTCCTTCCAACCGCATGGGCACGCGCATGGGCGACGGCCCGCATCGCTTGCAACTTTACACCGAATCGTTTGCGTTACTGGTGATGGTGCTGGCGCTATTCTTGACTAATCTGCTGCGGCGGCGTCCCGCGATAGCTGCATTTGGGTTTGTCGTGCTCTTGTTGCTCATCTCCACCGGTTGCAAGGGGGGCGGGCAGGCAGGTGTGCCGGCGGGAACGCCCGTAGGGACTTATCAGGTCAGCGTGACTGCATCGAGTGGCTCGATTACTCACACCACGGCGCTGACGTTACAGGTCAACTGAAAACGTCTATGCAATACATCGTTCTGCATGGCATTGCGCGGTTTTCGGAGGAGGGATCACTTATTGATCCGTTCTCTTCTAAAGCGGGAAACGATCAGGAGACGATTAGATGAATCGAGTCATGTTGCTATGCGCGGTGATTTTTGTGACCTGTGCCACACGCGCTCAGGCGCAAGACGTTCCGCGCGTCGAACTCAGCGGCGGATATTCGTATCTCGACGGCAGTATCAATTCCTCCAAATTCCATTTGAATGGAGGGTTTGGGTCCGTAACGGAGAACATGAACAGCTGGTTCGGCGGCAGGGTCGAGTTTTTTGACCACTACGGAACCGCAAGGAACAGAAATGGCTCGGGACAAACCGTCACATCGAATGTCGGCCTGCAAACTATTACCTATGGCCCGGTTCTAGCATACCGGCGCTCCGAAAGAGTGACTCCTTTCATACACGCGCAAATTGGAGCGGCACATGGCAGCCAGGGATATTTGAACATTTCTCAGGCTGCATTCAAATTTGCATTATCTTCAGGCGCGGGTCTCGACTTGAACATCAACCACAGAGCGTCATTGCGGCTTCAGGGAGACTATCTGATGACCCGATTTTTGGCGCAGAGGCAGGATAATCTGCAGTTTTCCGCCGGCTTTGTGGTGCGCCTGGGCAGGAGATAGACACTTCTTTTTGGTGAGGATCGCGCTCTGCCGGGCAGGTTTCGGAGAGCACTGCTATGGCAATGATCATCGCTCTTCCGCGCGATCGCCTATTCCCCGTAATGAAGAAGACCTCTCGTAAGCTGCCAAATGGCGGCCAATGTGGACGGGCTTTTGCCGGCGCGTGGTGTCAGGCCGACAACTTGTGAGGTTTCCCTGGATTGTTAGCAGGCGGTTAGCTCTATTTGGGCAGCGCGCTGTACCTCTACTTCAAGGCTCTGCGGTACAACATACTGGCGCAGAGGGATCCTAATGCGGTGGCCAGCAGCAGAAAGCAAAACACCGAAAGCACGGTCCCCTGGGCTGCGCCCATGTTGGCTGGACTTCGTGAAATTCGGCCAAACCACACGCTGGCTGCAAATGCGACCAAGGCCATCCCGAGATAAATCGAGCTGCGGAGTTTTCCTCTCAGCGCAGCAAAAGGAATCAGCAACACGATCACGATGCATGCGGCAACCAGCGGAACGATGACGGACAAGCGTAACTCCTGGCGCGATTGCGGCGACGGCCCCGTGGTTTGAGCAAACCTGCTGCCACTATGTGCGCGAGGGATCAGCAACACACCGGTCGCAAACAGGCGAGCGTCACTGATCACTTACGGTCAGGGGAATGATAGAGAACGACGGGTAATGATCGAAACTACGGCACGACAGGCTTGCCGGCCTACGGAGAAGAAGCGCGCGTTCCAGAATGGACCAGAAGTGTGATCATTATGTCTCGCGATAATCCTAAGCGAGTGCACAATCGGTGACAGCCTTAACAGACGTTAGATACCTTTCCTGACGCGGGCTTTGGACGGCGTGAAGCCGCACTGGACCCGGACGTGCTCACATAGGCTTCACCCAGTCGTAAGTTTCCGCGGGAGGACAGGTTTGCGGGTGAACTCATCGCACCGGGGAGAACCTGGCTGTAGCGATCCAGGTTTCTAAAGACCGTTCGGTTTGAATAACACAAAGTATTTTCTCGAAAGTAGAAGCGTGGCCCAACCGCCGCTCAAGACGCCTTTATTCTTGGTCCCGAGTGAACCTCGATACTCAGGGCTTTGGAAATCTTTGACCGCGCTGTGCAGGTCGAGACCTCCTGAGAATTTCGATGGGCTCTTGCGCATTCGCAATGACGGACGGTCTCGATTTCCAGCCAAGTCGCTGCTGGGTTCGGTGGCGATTCATAGTGCGGTTTTGGCGCTGGCTCTTTCAGGCCTTTTTTCGGGGGAACCTTCGGTTGGAACACGCGAAAAATCCGAGACGGACGATTATAAGATTTATTACCTGCCGCCTCCGCAAAGCCGCCCTAAAACGTTGGTGCGGATTGAACCAGCCGGTCCAGGCGGTACGCCGGGCGCTGGCACACAACCGGATCAAACCACCGATTTGCGGAGCAGCGTTTTCCGTAAACAGCTGACAATCGTCTCCAATCCGCCACATCCGGACAACAGGCACCAAACCATCATCACTCCTTTGTCGCCACCCGACCTGCGGATAACGCAAGACTTACGATTACCCAATATTGTGCTGGGAAGCCCTACTCGGCCTCCAATTCCCGTCACCGAGATGGCTCAGGCGCGGCGGCCGGGCGCGGCGAAGCAAGAAATTGTAACGGATCGTGATGCGCCTCAACTGCCGGTAACTGCGCAGAACGTCGATCTCGCCATGATGGGACCCGCCCAAGCGCAGGCGCATTTGGCGATTCCGATCGGCTCCATCGGGAGTCCCAGAAGTTCAGGGACCACGAAAGAAGGGGCGGATCAAGAGGGATTGGGTGAGAACGTTCTGATTGTGAGCACGGACCCAGGCGGATCGGGATGGAGTGGTTTACCTCCAGGCAGCAGACTGGGTGAGTTTTCGATGTCGCCAGCCCTACCTGGAGAGGGTTCGCCCGGAGGAACTGGTGCGGGAGGACGCGGCGGCGCCGCAGGTGGCAGCGGCCCGGGAGGAGACGCAAGTGTCGGCGTGGGGCTTGGAATCAGCGGAGGCGGCGGTGGGCGCAACGCTATCAGCGGCTCGCTCCCGTTAAGCGCCAAAGGCTTGGGAGTGGCAGGAGTGATGTTAGAGAGGCTGACGGCTCCCGCAGCCGGCATAGAAGAAATGATTATGCCGGTAATAGCGCCACTGCACGTCAGGCAAAGTTCGGTGGTGGTTTCCGCCGGACCGATAGGCGGCGGCGGACTAGCGGTCTATCACGCTCTGGATTGCGGGAAGATTTATACTATCTTCGTGCCCATGCCGGGGACGAGCTGGACACTGCAGTACTGCGTGCATGAAAGCCCGGCCGCGACACCGCCGCCAAGCGGGCCAGAAACCGTAGTGCATCTCGGACAGGCGCTCGTGGCGCCCGACGCGCTTGCCAAGTTTGATTTTCGCCGATTGCCGGTCTCCGACGATAAAGTGCGAAAGATGATCGTCTTAAAGGGCACCATTCGTGACGACGGGGTGGTTGAAAGCGTAAGTGTCTACCAGGGACTTCTGCCCCAAATGGATGAAGCGGCGCGCACCGCATTTGGGCGCTGGAAGTTCGCGCCCGCGATGCGCGGCGGCAAACCCGTCGCGGTATCGGTAATGGTGGGGATACTACCTGCCGCAGGCACTCCACGCTGAGCTTCCAGCTTTTGGGGTAACGCCTCTACAGCACTTCCTCTCTCAAATTGGGCAAAACCTCGGCTTGGACGCATGACTTGATATGTAGGCGATCTTGAGTTCCCCGCCGCAGGGACTGTCACTTCCTGATATCGCATGACTTAGATGAGCGTCACTATTTTTGCACTCCACGGCAAGTTTGGAAAGTAACTTGCTGTGTCCGATATGTTACTCTGGCGAACATTCCCCGTGTTCTGCAGGAGTGACAGAACAAAGTGACAGAACAAGAAGTCGAACCTCATCGGCCCCCGAGCGCAAAATAAGGAACACTCACAATGGTCTACGACCGTCAAATACATCTGTGTCTTTTTAGCGCTGATTCGGGGTTAGCGGACGCCATTGCACGTGCGCTTGGTGCGGGCTTCGCAACGCGTCACTGTAACGACCTGACTTCGAGCAGCGTGCAGGATTTAAGAGAGTGGTGGGACGTCGTACTGCTGGATCTTCGCCGCAGCGTGGGCGTGGAGAGTGATCCGGCAGCCGGGAAACGGCTGATGGACCAAGTGCACCTTACGGGGACTCGCCCGCCAGTGATTATACTGTGCGACGAAGATGAGCGTGTTGTCGCGACCGAAGTGATGGAATATGGCGCCTACGACACCATCACGAATCCGCCGAATATCGTGGAATTGCGGATGATTTTGCAGCGCGCGTATAAAATGCGTGCCGCTGAAATTGAATTGGAACGCCTGCGTGCCGCGGCCCGGCGGACGGGTAAATTGCACGACCTGCTGGGTGGGGCGCCCATGATGCAGGATGTATTTGCGCTGGCGCACAAGATCGCTCCGTGCGACATAAGCGTGCTGATCACGGGAGAAACTGGCACCGGTAAAGAGCTGCTGGCGCGAGCGATCCATCAGATGAGTGCGCGTGCCGCTCGCCCGCTCGTCGCGTTTTCGTGTGCCAATTTGCCCGAGGCGCTCATCGAGGCGGAATTGTTCGGTCACGAAAAAGGAGCGTTTACGGGTGCGCTGATGACCCGGCGCGGCCGTTTGGAGACGGCGGACCAAGGCACCCTATTCCTCGATGAGATCGGTGATTTAGGATTGGCGCTGCAGCCGAAACTGTTACGCGTGCTGCAGGAGCGCAAGTTCGAACGACTGGGGAGCAATACAGCCGCGAGCATTAACATTCGGCTGGTTTGCGCCACGAACCGTAATCTAGCGGAGATGGTCAAGCAGGGCACATTCCGAGACGATCTCTACTACCGACTGAACGTGGTGCAAATGCATATGCCGGCCCTGCGAGAACGACGCGATGATGTACCTTTGCTGGCACAGCATTTTTTGGAAATGTTCTCCCGGCAGTTCCACAAGAAGGTGCACCGGTTTTCGCAATCGGCACTCCACATCCTCGAAGAATACATGTGGCCGGGAAATGTGCGAGAGCTCGAAAATGTTGTCCAGCGAGCGGTAGTCCTGTCTGAAAGCCATACTCTCGAGGTGTCGCACCTTCCGCCCAGCCTCCGCGGCAACTTTGTAGCTCCTACCGGAAATGGCTCTTATGAGGAGGAGGTTCGGCAATTCAAGCGCAGACTGCTCCTCCGAACGCTCCGGGATTGCGGCTGGCACAAAGCGGAGAGTGCGCGAGCACTCGGCGTGGCGCGTGGTTATTTGCACAGGCTTATCAACCAGCTCGAGATTCGTCAGCATGAAGACCTACCAGCCGCGCGTGTCGAAGAGAAGGTCCTGGCACAAAAACCGGTATAGGACTGTATATTATTTGAGCAAGGAATTGTCCTTTGCCAACTTCCCCAGAATCACAGAATTCCACGGAGACTTCCTTCGTCGAACAAATCTGCATGCCTTATATTCGCAGCACACAAAATCAAGATGGCGGCTGGGGATTTAAGGCGTATGCGCAAAGCCGGGTAGAGCCGACGGCCTGGGCGCTCATCGCGCTGCAGGAATTCCAGGCCAGCGGTCAAAATAGTGGCCCGGATAATGAACAAATCGATCGAGGCATGCGGTTTCTAGCAGGCGCCGCGCTTCCAGACGGATCCTGGCCCTCCTCTCCAGGACAAAGTCGCGGGTCTTGGGTTACCTCGCTTGCTTGCTGGGCCATGCTCACACAGGCACCTCTTTCGCAGGAACTCAGCCTGGCAAAGGGCCTCCGTTGGTTGGTTAACGAGTGGCCACGGGAAGCAGGAATGTGGTGGCAGCTAAAACGGCGGCTGACCAGAAAGCAATCGGTTGCGTCTCAAAACGATTCTTATTGCGGATGGAGTTGGACATCTGGAACAGCGAGCTGGGTGGAACCGACATCTTACGCGCTCATCGCCCTGCAGAGTACTCCACAACGGCTGCTACCTCATAAAGCGCAGCGGCGGCAATCGCTTGCCGCGTCGATGTTGTATGACCGGATGTGCCCAGGTGGAGGGTGGAATTGTGGCAATCCGATGGTTTACGGCGTGCCGGGCAAGCCCCTCGTCAGCGCGACGGTATGGCCGCTGCTCGCATTGAGAGAAAACAACGAGCGGCGAGAGAACCAGATGAGCCTCGATTGGCTTGCGGCTAACTGGAGCAACGTGGTTGGCCCGGGATCGCTGGCGTTAGCCTGCATGACTCTAAGCGCATGCGGCCGCCGGAACACCGCTATCGGGAAATCCCTCCGCACGTTTTACGATTGCCGGGAAATTTTTTGGACCATACCGGTAGTCGCCTGGAGCGCCCTGGCATTCAGCGTAAACCATGCCTGGCTCAACGCAACGCACGAAAATAGCTAAAAATGCCCAGGAAACCGGTTTCATTATTACCGCCGTTTCAAAGGAAGCCATCCCGCGTAGCGATCCGGCGGGTCGGCAGTTACGAGCAAGATCTTCCTGCGGTGGCGTATGAAACACTTCGGGAGTTCGACCTGCCAGTAGGCGGCAAAGCGGTGCTCCTGAAGCCGAATCTGGTGGGCTCAGACCCGCTATCGATGACGAATACACACCCGGCGGTGATTGCGGCGGTTCGCGAGACATTTCTGCGGTTGGGAGCGGCCGAGGTTCTTATTGGAGATGGACCCGCACTCGAGCGTGATGCGCAGGCGGTGGTCGAATCGATTCGCCTGCGGGAATACACGGGCCTGCTATCGCGCGTGTTTGTAGATTTAAATGTTGATGAAGTAGAACGAGTGATCTTAAACACGCATGCCTCGCGATTACGGGAACTTTACCTGCCAAAGACGATCCTGGGCGCCGATTTTGTGGTGTCCCTGCCCAAGCTGAAGACACACCATTGGGCAGGCGTGACTCTCTCGCTCAAAAACATGTTCGGAGTTGTGCCAGGAAGTTGTTATGGCTGGCCTAAGAACGTGCTGCACTGGGCCGGAATTGGCCGGGCTATCCTGGACATTAATGCCGCGGTGCTACCGGACTTTGCAATAGCGGATGGAATTATCGGCATGGAGGGGAATGGACCGATTGAAGGCGTTTCAAAGTTTTGTGGTGTTTTGGTTTTTGGAGACGACCCTGTAGCCGTAGATGCAACGTGCGCGCGCGTGATGGGACTCGCACCTGAAAAGGTGAATCATATTGCCCAGGCTGCGACTTTGCTTGGCCACATGGAGGCCAGCAACATCCAGCAACTCGGCGAAAGCGTCGCAGACACGCGCACGCCTTTCGCTGTAATCCCCACCTTCCGGCATTTAGTGCAGGCCTGAGCTGCGAATTTGGACTGCAAAATGCTAGTTAATGCTGCGGCCTTTTGCACGAGGTGCGGAGTCTCCAAATGAAGACTTCTCGAGAGAACCGCCTGCGAACCCCTAGAGTCTACATTCGATGACACTGAAACCCGGAGCGGCGCAATCGCCTCCCGATGACGGTCACGACGCCGTCACCTTCTCAGATACATTTCATTTGAAAAACATGACAATAAACAGATCACAGATCGAGACTGGCGCCGTCCCGAACGAAAGCAGTTCCTCAGCCGTCCCGGAGCCGTATGTCGGAGTGCCGGTTACAGGCGGCGATGATCAAGCGCCGGCCGCAGTGGCCCTTTGGCACGTGTTGCGGAAAGCCGTGTCGTTTCCCGTGCTCATGGGAGTAATGCTCATTGGAGTGGCGGTTGTCGGGGTGCGGCTTCGCTTGCCGGATCCCGACACGTGGTGGCACATTGCCGTGGGCGAGCACATTCTAGCGACGCACACATGGCCAACCGCGGATTCCTACTCTTTTACGGCACTCAGCACGCATTGGATTGCCTACGAGTGGCTCGGAGAAGTGATGATGGCGATGGCGGCCCGCATCGGAGGCCTGGTAGGTCTCGCCACATTGCTTATCGGTCTCGTGGCTATCATCACCGCACTCCTTTATTACTACACGTATTTGCGGTGCGGTAATGCAAAAGCCGCCTGCCTGGCAACCGTCCTCGTTTTGCCCGTAGCTGTAGTCATTTTTACGTTGCGGCCACAGCTCCTGGGATATATTTTTCTGCTGCTCACACTGATCTGCCTGGAACTTTTTCGGAAAGGTCACGCGAAAGCGCTGCTGCCGTTGCCCATTCTGTTCGCTGTATGGGTAAATGCGCACGGGACCTTTGTATTCGGATTGGCGGCGATTGGTCTTTACTGGGCCAGCGGCCTGGTGAACTTCCGTTTAGGGGGATTGGTTGCCGAAGCTTGGACCAAGCAGCAGCGACTTCAATTATTGCTCACTTTCTTGGCGTGTACGGTGGCGCTGGTCTTCACCCCATATGGGTCGCAAATCGCTGCATACCCGCTCCAAATGGCGACGACACAGCCCTTAAATATCGCCAATATTCAGGAGTGGCAGCCTCTTACGTTTGGTCTGGGAATTGGCAAGTATTTGCTGGCACTGTTATTGATGGTTTTTCTTGCACATGTCTTTCTCCCCCTGCAACACCGGCTGCAGGAAATGGTTTTGCTGCTGTTCGGTGTCTACGCCGCGTGCGTGCACATTCGATTCCTGTTGATATTTGTGATGCTGTTCGCTCCGGTTGTGGCCAGCATCCTGGCCCGGTGGATGCCCCGGTATGACGGAACCAAGGATCAATATGTACTGAACCTGGTCATCATCATTTTTGGTGTGATGTTGCTGGTCAGATTCCTTCCGGGGAACGCTGAGTTACGAAAAGTCGTGGCCAAAGACTATCCCGTGGGCGCCGTGGCGTACTTACGCGAGCATCCGCAGCCAACCGGGATGTTTAACGCCTACGGGTATGGAGGCTATCTCATATGGCAGCTCGGAGCTGAGCACAGAGTATTTATTGACGGCCGCGCAGATATCTATGAATACAGCGGAGTCTTTCAAGATTACATCCATATCGCTAACGTAAACAGCGATGCCTTAGCCCTCCTTACAAAGTACAAAATCCAGTCGTGCCTGGTCCAGCGTGCCGATCCCATCGCGACGCTGCTGGCCGCGTCCCCAAGTTGGAAACGAGTCTACTTCGACGACCTTAGCGCCATCTTTATCCGCTCTAGCCAGCCTGCGATCTAAATGGAACCACGTTTCAGCCGAATGCAAGCCATAGGGCACGTTCCCCTTGGCATGATCGGCAGATGCAGTTGGCGCGTTCGATTCGCGCCGTCACGTGGAGTTCATATACAGAGTCACCAAACCACAAATTACAGCGATGGGAGATGTACACAAAGCGTAACGTTTTTTGAGCAGATCCGCCCGAGGGTGAATCGATGAGGAGCTTAAGTTCATGCAAACAGGCGGCTTTTAGCTTAACAGGTGTGGCGGGGATGTTGGCGTTCGAGATGCTTTAACCAAACCGGCGGATCACAACCCGCCTACCTTACGCTAGGAGAACATCATCCATGAAGACATTCGTGAAGCAACTTTGGCAGGGCGAAGAAGGCCAAGACCTGACCGAGTACGCACTTCTCTTGGTGCTTATTGCATTGGTCGCAGCCGCTACCGTTAAGACATTGGGACTGGCGGTGAGCGATGTATTCGTGAATGCAGCATCGAACCTCACGACGACTTGACCATTGGTAATTCCGCAGGCCGCTGAATGCCAGATTTCAGCGGCCAGGCTCGGAAGGAAGTTTGTCACCGGCAGTGCGCATTTTCTGAGCATTAATGTTTCGCTTTGAGCACTCAGGGGCGTGAAAGGAGGCGTCGAATGGGAGAAGTTCTGCAGAGACTTAAGAAGTTATGGAAAGAAGTAGAAGCTCAGGATTTAACAGAGTACGCACTGCTGCTGGTCTTAATCGCGCTCGGGGCGGTTTCGTCCGTAAGAACGGTTGGGGCTACGGTTAAAAACGTTTTTTCGAACGCAGCTACCTCGGTTACAGCTGGCACCACGGGCGGCAACAACGGCGGCAACAACGGCGGCAATAACGGCGGCAACAACGGCGGCAACAACGGCGGCAATAACGGCGGCAATAACGGCGGCAACAACGGCGGCAACAACGGTGGCAACAACGGCGGCAACAACGGTGGCAACAACGGTGGCAACAACGGTGGCAACAACGGTGGCAACAACGGTGGCAACAACGGTGGCAACAACGGTGGCAACAACGGTGGCAACAACGGTGGCAACAACGGTGGCAACAACGGCTTTTTCCCTTTCGGATAGCAACAAAAGTTAGAAATGGACGGTATAAGCCGGTTGGAGCATTAAAAAACGGGGACAGGTACGGGTGTGTGCAAGAGTAGTAAGACTGTTCAGCTAAAAGGACCAACAGCGCATGGATGCAGGGCAAATGATTTGGCCATTCACACTGACGCTTACATTTTGGGCTGGTTGGATCGACTGGCGGACGCGGCGCCTTCCGAACTGGCTCACCGTGTCGGGCATCCTGGTGGGGATCGCGGTGCGCTCGTGGATCTCAGGTTGGCAGGGTGCCGCGGGGGCACTCGAGGGAGCACTTTTAGCGCTCGTATTGCTGCTGCCTTTAGTGTATCTGCGGGCATTAGGAGCTGGCGACTGGAAGCTAATGGGCGCTGTCGGCGCGCTCTTAGGCCCCAAGATGTTTCTATTCGTTCTGGTCGCCAGTATCTTCGTTTCAGGTCTGATGGCCGCGGCCATGATGGTGCAATCTAAACGGGTGAAAGCGACATTTCGCAATCTCGCCGCATTGTTTCGAGGATTTGTTTCCTTTGGATTGCGGAAGCACCCGGAGATTTCACTGGATAATCCAGCGTTGCTTAAGCTTCCATTCGGGGTTGCTGCAGCTGCAGGCACACTAATGTGCTTCTGTGCGGCTCGGTGGGGCTTGTGAAGACGAATGGAAGAGGATCGCGCTTATGAATCGGAACCGATTGATTGTCGGGCTTGCTTCCGCGATGGTGCTTGCGCTCATTCTAAGCATGTTCGTTTATCGCGAATTCAAACAAGCCTCCGCTCCCAAATCGAACGTGAAAATGGGTCAGATTGTGGTGGCGGCGTCGCCGCTTCCGTTGGGCACGCGCCTGGACGCGTCTAAGCTGCGAACGATTCCCTGGCCCACAAATACACCAGTCCCGGGAATGTTCACCAAGGTAGACAGCTGCGTAAACCGGGCGCTAATCACGTCCGTCGCTGAAAACGAGCCGATCCTTGAAAACAGGCTCGCCCCGCAGCAAGCGGGGGCTGGATTACCCGCTACCATTCCACAAGGAATGAGAGCGATCTCAGTTGCCGTGAATGACGTGGTAGCCGTAGCAGGATTTGTTACCCCCGGAACGATGGTAGATGTGCTGGTCACAGGCACCATCGCCTCGGGCAGCATCACACGAACGATTCTCGAAAACGTGAGAGTTCTGGCCGCCGGCCAAAAGATCGAGCAGGACCGCGAAGGCAAACCACAAACCGTGACGGTGATCACGCTGCTCGTCACGCCCGAAGATGCCGGGAAACTGGCTATGGCGAGCACTTCTGGAAAAATTCAACTTGCTCTGCGGAACACCGTGGATAGCCAGGTAACTGCACCACCAGCCGTGTTCCAGACAGCCCTGTACGGTGGGACCGCTCCTCCTCCTGTAGCCCAAAAACATATCGAGGCGCGAAAAGTAAGTGCGCCTGTTCCTCCGGCGTCTGATTACGTGGTCGAAGTTATTACCGGCAGCAAACGTGAAAATAAGAGCTTTCCAAATCCGGATCAACCTACAGGAGCAACAAGTGGCCGAACAACGCAGACTCCTTAATCTGACTTGCGGGTTTGCTATTGCGGCCGGCTTGGTGCTCGTGGCTGGAATCAGCAGCGCAGCGCAACAGCCGATTTCGCCGGCGCAAACCCAGGCGATACAGCAGCCGCAAGCGGTGCAGCAAGGCGCCCCGGAATCCGAAGCGTCACAAACATTACACCTGCTGGTAGGCCGTTCGCTCGTGATTATGTCTCCGACGCGAATCAAGCGTGTTTCTCTTGCCGATTCCACGGTTGCGGAAGCGGTGGTCATAAGCCCGTACCAGATTCTGGTAAATGCGAAGGCCCCTGGAGGGGTCTCTCTGCTGTTGTGGGATGAGGCGGATCAGAGCCAAACGTTCGAAGTTTCGGTGGATATCGACATTTTAGGTTTGATTGACAAGATCCACCAGGTGTTTCCCTCTGAAGCGGTGCAGGTAGAGGCGTCGAAAGACGCGGTCATATTGTCGGGAGCGATATCCTCGGCTGCGGTGGCAGACAAAATCCTCGAAGTGGTCAAGAACTCGACTCCCAAAGTAACCAGCATGATGCAGGTCCCGGTTCTGCCAGCGGGGGAAATTCTGCTCGAGGTGAAATTTGCCGAGGTAGATCGCACGGCGGTCAGTCAACTCGGAATCAATATTCTTGGCCTTCCGGGCATGAAGAACATCGGTACCATTTCAACTCAACAGTTTTCACCTCCGTCACTGGTGAGTACGGGTGTCGGTGGAACAGGCTCTACCTCAGCGAGTGCCATTGGCCTGAGCGATTTGCTCAATATCTTCATTTACCGGCCAGACATAAATTTGGCGGCGACGATTCAAGCGCTGCAGAACAATAACGTCCTGCAAATTCTCGCTGAGCCGAATCTTTTGACGGAATCGGGCAAGCAAGCAAGTTTTCTGGCGGGTGGCGAGTTCCCTTTTCCTGTTCTCCAGGGAGCCGGCGTAGGGGGCACGGCTGGAATTACGATCCAGTTTAAAGAATTTGGCGTGCGCTTAAATTTTACGCCGACGTTGACCGCTGATGGATTGATCCACCTCAATGTAAAACCTGAAGTGAGCGCTTTGGATTTCGCAAACGCGCTGACGATTCAGGGTTTTACGATTCCGGCACTCTCGACACGCCGGGTGGAATCGGACATGGATTTGCGGGACGGTCAAACGTTCGCGATCGCGGGCCTTCTGGACAATCGTGTAACCGACCAGTTCGAGAAAATTCCGGGCATTGGGGACCTGCCGGTGATCGGAAAGCTGTTCCAAAGCCGGTCATTAAACAAGTCCAAAGATGAGCTGCTCATTGTGGTTACGCCACGCATCGTTCAACCGCTCGCCGCCGGCGCAGGCGCGCCGGAACTGACGTTCCCCAAACCGTTCCTGGGACCTACAGTGGGAACGAAGCCATCGAATACGTCGAAATAGGCCCTACTTTGTTCATTTTTCAGCACGGCATTCAACACTCGGAATACGAGGGAATCGGTCGATGTTAAGCGCAGCGATTGCCAGTAGCGATACCACAAGTTCGGGGCAACTGCTGGCAAGCTTGCAGCAAACGGGTTTGATTGGGTCCGCCAAGCAGTGGATCATCGGCACGGATAAGCCGCCGGATGCAAGTGAAGCCATTCCCGACATCGTACTTTTGGACTTGGGGCGTGATCCGGAACCATATTTTGCGTTCGGAGCCCACCTGCATCGGCTGCGACCGGCAGTGCGCCTGATCGCCTGTTCCCTTAACTACCCGCCAAACCATCAACTGCTGCTCGAGGCTATGCGCAGCGGAGTGCAGGAGTTTATTCCTAAGCCCGTTACGCCTGAAGCGCTGCGGCTGATTTTAAAGCGCTTCCAGCAGGGCCAGCCGATGGAACGATCGGCCGAGAAACTGATCGTGGTGATGGGCGCGAAGGGAGGCGTCGGGACGACCACGGTGGCAGTGAATCTTGGCGTACAGCTTTGTAACTTTGCGCGCAAACGTTCCGTGCTGCTCGACTTCGCGCGTCCGCTTGGCAACGCCCACCTGCTGATGGATTTTCAGCCACGCTTTGGTATTCGGGACGCGGTAGAGAATTTAGAGCGGCTCGACAATCATTTTTTTGCCGGCCTGCTGAGCCATCACAAAACAAACCTCGACCTGCTAGCGGGCTCACTAGATCCTGAAGAATGGCAGAACATACCGGTGAGCGCTCTGGAGCGCGTGATTAACGTGGCGCAGGCGAGCTTCGAAATGGTGTTACTGGATATTGGCACGCAATTTTCCTCTGATTGGGCTCCCGTCCTGAGCGCAGCTCGCATGGTGCTGGTGATCACCGAAGCGCACGTACCGTCACTGTGGGCTCTCGATCGGCGCTTACAGGCGCTATCCGGCTTCGGCATTGATGCGAATCGAATTCGCGTGGTGCTGAACCGGTGGCACAAGGGCGACGAAGAAACGCTGAAAAGCATGGAGAAGCATCTGAAGGGTTCCGTATTTGAATGCCTCCCCAATGATTTTCGCAAAGCCAGCAACTCAGTGAATCTGGGGACGCCTCTGATGGAAAATCATGACAACGTTCTGAACAACCATTATCGCCAACTCGCATCGCGATTGACCGGAACCAAGATCTTACCGGCTGCAAAGCGTACGGGTATCGGCAACTTTTTCTCATTTCCGACGAAGAGGTAATTTCGCATGTCTTCCATGGCTATTCCATCCACGCGGATCGATTTCAATGCGCTGAAATCCGCAATTCACCGCAAGTTGATTCAAAAACTGAATCTTGACCGCCTTACGGAAGTCAAGCGCGAGGATGTGCGTCGCGAAGTGGCCCAGCTTCTGGAGAGCCTGGTGGTGGGCGAGTCCACGCCCATGAACCTGCAGGAACGGGAGCGGGTAGTACAAGAGGTGCTTGACGAAGTTTTTGGGCTGGGGCCGCTAGAACGCTTGTTAAGTGATCCGACGATTTCAGACATTCTAGTCAACACATACAAGCACATCTACGTCGAGCGCGGAGGAATGCTGGAATCAACCGGTGTGCAATTTCGCGATAACGCGCACTTGATGAGCATTATCGACCGGATCGTCACTGCCATCGGGCGCCGTGTCGATGAATCCTCGCCAATGGTCGACGCAAGACTCGCCGATGGCTCTCGTGTGAACGCGATTATCCCGCCTTTGGCGGTCGACGGTCCTTGTCTCTCGATTCGGCGATTTGGCCGCGAGCGCTTAAGGGCGGACGATCTCGTTACCAACCTGACGCTGACGGAACCTATGTTGGAGTTGCTTGCGAGCTGTGTTAAGGCGCGCCTCAATATTCTGATTTCGGGCGGGACGGGCGCAGGCAAAACGACATTCCTCAACGTGCTGTCATCGTACATCTCCAATCGTGAACGCATTGTGACCATCGAAGATGCGGCCGAGTTACAACTGCATCAAGAGCACGTCGTGCGCCTGGAGACGCGCCCACCCAACATTGAGGGGAAAGGCTCGATTCTGCAGCGGCAGCTGGTAATCAACTCCTTGCGTATGCGTCCCGATCGCATTCTCGTCGGCGAGGTGCGCGGCGAGGAGGCGCTCGACATGCTACAGGCGATGAATACGGGCCATGACGGTTCGCTCACGACCATTCACGCTAACTCGCCGCGCGACGCCATCAGCCGATTGGAAACCATGGTGGCGATGTCCAGTCTGAATATCCCTGAGGGTGCGATCCGCCGGCAGATTGCGTCAGCAATTGACGTTATCGTGCAGGTGAGCCGTCTTAGCGATGGCCGACGCAAAGTGATCAGCATTGCGGAGATTACCGGTATGGAAGGAGATGTCGTATCCATGCAAGAAATCTTCGTATTTCGAAAGCGGGGCGTTCGGGAAACGGGAGAGGTGCTGGGCGATTTCAGCCCGGTTGGAGTGCGGCCGCAATTTGCGGAGCAACTCGCTCTCGCAGGCCTACATCTGCCTGCCGGCATGTTCTCCGTCACCGCAGCGCGCTGAGAATCCGCTATGCCTGCGACATTCGACAGCGCGGAGAACGGTTGCCGGTCATGGGAGTACCCCAGGCCCAGGAGGTCGCTATGGCTTTAATGGTCTCCATCATCACGTTTTTAATCGCCACGATCATGGTGATCGCAATCTGGTTTTCTTTTCAAACTGAAACAAAACAGGAAGTAGTTACGCAGCGAATGGAGGCACTGCAGAAGGCGGAACATCGCGGTGGTATTTCTCTGGATTTGCAACTGGTTCGCGATGAACTGTTCAGCGCAGTCCCTATATTGCATCGCTTGATGATGCAGCTACCCTGGATGGGGCGGCTCAAGAATTTTGTGAGTCAGGCAGGCTTGCAAACCAAGCCCGCCAAAATTGTTTTGTTAAGCATCGTCATCGGAACGGCGACTTATATCATTGTTGATGAGTTTACGAGTTTTCTTCTGGCGATGGTGGCGGGGATTCTCGTAACAACCCTGCCCATAGTTGTAGTCGCTTGGAAGCGCCGCAAACGCCTACAAGAGTTCGAAGAGCGGTTTCCCGAAGCGCTGGACTTGCTAGGCCGTGCCGTGCGCGCCGGTCATGCTTTCACCACCGGAATGGAAATGGTTGCCAAGGAAGGCCCGGAACCGGTGGCCGGGGAGTTCTCGGCCAGTTACGAGGAGCAGAATTTTGGCCTTCCCTTACGAGACGTGCTTCTGAACATGGTCGAACGCGTGCCTCTGGTGGACGTTCGTTTTTTCGCCACGGCCTTACTGGTGCAGAAAGAAACGGGTGGCAATTTAGGAGAGATTCTCGATGAGCTGGCCCGTGTGATCCGTGAACGTTTCCGGATTTATCGTGAGGTAAAGGTTAAAACGGCCATGGGACGCCTGAGCGCCGGTATTCTTATTTCGCTTCCTATCCTGATGCTGCTGGCGTTGGAAGCAATAAATCCCGACTATGAAAAGGTGCTATTCAGCGACCCTTTGGGGCCACTCATTTTAGGAATCGCAGGCGGCATGCAGTTATTTGGCTCTTTTATTATTTGGCGGATTGTCCACATTGAAGTGTGAGATGGAGCGTACCTGATGCTCTGGTTAGTTACGGTCGCGACCTTTCTGACAGCTGTCGGATTTCTAATGGCCCTGCTGTATGCGTTCAGCCCGGGAGGGTTGCAACTAGCCCATCGTCTTTCCGCCCTGCTGGAAACGCCAGCTGCCGCCCAAACGGAGAATTTCTCGAAAAAACAAGCCGAACGTACGCGCGATGTCCTAGCGTCCATCGGTAAGATCCTTCCTGCACCGAAGGGCGAAAAGGCATCCCGCGCCAACCTCATGATGATCCGGGCGGGTATTCGCAGCTCGAATGCTTTTTTGGCGATGCAAGGTGTGCGGGTGATATTTGCAATTGGTTTGGCTGCACTTGTGGTGGTGACGGGAGTGTATCAGCTAAGCCCTTTTTTCAGTTTGACCTTTGCCCCGCTGCTCGGTTATTTGGCCCCAGATTTTTGGCTTACCTGGCGAATTCGTGCCCGCCAACGTCGTTTGCGCCAAAGCCTTCCAGACGCCATGGATTTGTTGGTGATCTGTGTGGAAGTGGGACTAGGTCTGGATCAGTCGCTTCTGCGGGTGGCCGAGGAGTTGGAGATCGTTCATCCTGAACTGAGTGAAGAACTACGTATGGTCAATCTGGAGATGCGCGTTGGCAGGACGCGCCTTGACGCGCTTCGGGAACTGGCCCGGCGCACGGGCCTGGAGGACCTCAAATCACTGGTAGCCATGCTGATTCAGACGGACCGTTTTGGCACCAGCATTGCAAGATCCTTGCGCATTTTTTCGGATGAGCTGCGTACAAAACGCCGTCAGCGTGCGGAAGAAATGAGTGCCAAAACGAGCGTCAAAATGGTTGGGCCTCTGGTGTTTTTTATTTTCCCCGCGCTGATGGTAGTGATCCTGGGGCCGGCAGTAATTACTTTGGTTCGTCAGTTGTTACCAACGATGCGGTGATGGATGGCACTGCTGCGCAAACCTGAGTATATGGAGCGCGGCTGACAAAGCGGTATATGCATACGGTAACCATGATTCGTTTGGCTGCGGTCGTCTTTGCCTTGGCGGTCGCATGCAGCGTAAGGATCGATGCACTGGCTCCTGCATTGATTGGCATCATCCCAGCGCTGTTCGCCGCGATTCTGAGTCTGACGTTGATCATGCTGGTACGGAAATTGCTCTAAGAAGTCAGTGATTTAATATCTTTGAGGAGGTACAGGAACATGGATAGCGTAGGACTGATCAGGATTGCTGCTGGCGTTTTAGCAGCCGTCATATTGTTCATTATTATTTGGCGCCGCCGTGGAAAGGTCATCGAATAAACGTGTATGAATTTAGACACTCAGGTTAAGCAGCAAGCACCGGATCAGCCGGTATCAGGTCGGCCCAATGACGCCGTGTACGTGTATAACACGACGCGGGAAACGTTTCTCGCGACCGAAGCGGGTATCGCTAACAGTTATTTGCGCCGTCTGATTGGGCTACTCGGAAAGACAAAGCGTTGGGCACGTTTGGGAACCGGCCTCTGGATTATACCGTCCCGCGGGGTCCACACCATTGGCATGATGTTTCCGATCGATTTGGTATTTCTAAGCAAAGATCGGGAGGTCGTGCACCTGGAAGAGTACGTGCGTCCATTCCGGATTTCCAAGGTTTCTCTTAAAGCTACCAGTGTTTTGGAATTGCCTCCGCACACAATTTATCGATCGGGAACGCAGATAGGTGACAGGCTCGAAATTTCGCCTCTGAAGAAGTGCACCTAGGTCACGTCCGCAACGCAGCGACTGCACAGCAGAACTGCGTCTTTACGCTGTCTCTAGTTGATGCGTTGTATGCCACGGACGTCCGCCCCGCGGCGCGTGCGGCTCATTTCACAGACACGGGCTGCCCCGCGACTCTGGCCTAGGTTGCATCCAGCGCATTCACCGCAACATTTGTGACGCACCAAGTCCAGGCTGACACTCTGTTGATCCCATCGCTGTAATTCGAACCCTTTATTAGCTTGGGCTCCCACATATCTGTGTTAGGCCCACAGCTTTAGAACTTTGTTTTGACGCCGGATATTCTCCGGCGCGTGCGAAGTTGCGCGTAACCGTTTCAGCCGTAAAAGTAGTGAGAATGCCATAAAACCCGAGCACACGGCTTTTGCACCGCAGAGGGGTGCGCTGCCGCGATATTTGATCGGTTCCACCTATGGGTACTTAAAATGGGAGTGGAGATTGCCGGTGTGAGGCTTTACGGGGAATCGGCTGCACGGTCATCAGCGAGGTCATTGGCAGTAACCGAATAGTTAAAAAACATGAAATGATGCCACGTTTCGGCCTGACCTGACCCGGGCGCCGGAATATCTGACCAGTTGCGAATCAGCTTGACGGTGACAGGTGGATTGCCAAGGTCCTTATTCAAGCGGGCGATATAGCGGGCCGCGTCCGGCCAGAGCGCTGCATAGCTATCCATTCGCAATGCATCATTGGCCCATTTACGATGGCGTTCTTTCGCATATCGCTGCATGTAACCAAAATTCTGGGGAAGAGGAAATTTAAAAAGCTGTTTCTGGCCATTCGTGAAGGTAATCTCGGCTTCCAAGCGAGAATTGTCAGACGTCGGATTGGGCGCAAATAAACCCCAGCTCTGATAGAGGCCGGACCAGAACATGTATGGTGCGACCTTATTCCTTACCGCGGTGAATAGGACAGTATTCAGGGGGACAGCCCAGCAGATGATTGAAATTAGATGAAACACAATGAACGCACTGATAAGGAGGTGCTTGGTTGTCCCGAAGGTTTGGCGATCAGCTCGGAAACGAACTGTCGTACTCAGTCGCACGATTTCGAGAGAATCGGTTATAAGCTCAGTCATAAAAACTCGGCTATGTCAGTCCGCAGCTCAGACGCAGGCGAATCAGCCAACGATCTCGTCGGGCGCTACGATCCGCGTAGTTACCTCCCGAGTCGGGCGATTGGTTGCTCTGCCAAACCAGATCCGACCGCGGAACCATCTGCCCAGGCGCGACAGGTCATCCGGATAGATGAATGTCACAAAAGTAGCCATCATAATCCATTCGAATAATGGGATGTTCATCGCGTACTCGATCCCCAGGTGGAAACACAATCCCGTTATAAGAATCGGATAGCGCAGTTCTTTAAACCAAACCAGAACGGCGAGGCTGAACTCGATTAGTAAGGTTCCCCAAGTTAGAACTTTAAGAAGCAGCAGATTTTCAATCACCGGCAGCGGGAACCGATGCATTTCCTGCAGGTGCAACGCATAATAAACTGCGGTGCCATTGATCCACGTATTCCCGAGCGTTTTCCAGTAAAAGGTCGAGAAATATACAACAGAGATCTGAATCTGGATCAATCGCTGCGCCCAGGGAGCCTGGAAAGGAACGATTGGCCCCTCCAATCCCTTCCGGATGCGCAGCAAACGGTCGATCGAAAATGCCGCACCGGCCGGCGCAAACATAAGAAAGAAGCCGGTAACGCGCAGTAGGGTGTCTCCGCCGTTTAATATGAAACCATTGCGCTCGTGAATTGAGAGAAGACACATATAGACCGCTATCGAGCTAAACCGCGTCATAAAACCAACTGTAAGAGAGATTGCCAAAAGCAGAAAGATCCAGAAAAAGATGTTAATGGCGAAGTCCGTTTGGGGCATAAGTTCAAAGAAATTAACGCGGTGGCCCGACACGACCTGATGCATCGTGTCCATGCTCATGAATGCGTGACGGCCGTACCATGTGAGCCAGTCCGGACGCAGCAAGAGGAGATCAGCAATGATCAAGATGCCGTACAACATGCGATACAGCGAGATGGGCGTGGGTGATTGGGGCTCAAAAAAGAATTCATTCCAATTGTTCACGACAGAGCGCAGCGTCATTGCAAATCTCCAGGCGTAACGGAGTACGTAAAGAAGAGGTGCTGATTCCATGGCTGAGGCTGATTCGAGCCGGGTGGCGACAGAGGTGACCAGTTGCTGACCAACTTCACGGTTATGGGCGGGTTATCCGCATGATTATTCAGCCGTGCCACATAGCGGGCGGCGTCGGGCCACAGCACTGAATTCTTATCATCACGAACTGCGTGACTGGTCGCTTCCATGCGGCTTTCGAAGGATCTGCGAATATAGCCAAAGTCCTGCGGAAGAGGAAATTGCCATATCGTGGTCCGACCATCGCGGTAAGTAATCTCGGCATTGATGCGCAGGTTGATGTTCAGGGGGTCCGGCGCAAAAAGGCCCCATGTTTGGAAAAGCCCGGCCCAGACCGTATAAGGGGCAGTTTTGTCGTTCACCGCTTTAAAGATAAGGGTGTTTAGAGGTATTGACCAACATGCGATGACGATTACGTGAAAGCAGACAAATACGCTTATAGCGATGCGCTTGGCTGTTGACAGTTCACTGGAACCTGTTCGAGCATAGTTCGGCGCTGCTTTCACGCTGTCTTCTAAATATCCGTGAGGCGCGATGGATGTCACAATCGGCATAGTTCAGGCGATGCAAGCGGCATGTTTTTGACCAAAGGTGTCGATGAGTAAAAGCGACAGCAGCGGCACAACAAGCAGGTAATTCAATTTCAAATCGCGCAGGATTGGCTGGAGAGGCGTCAAATAGAACAACAGGGGTAATAGCGCGAGAGACCACCTTTTTTCACCAACAGATCGGTCAGCCAGAAAAAGAAGCGGGAGCAATAATATCGTCAAGTCATAGAAGTGCATGTGATAGCTCACGAGAGCAGAGAAAGCAATCGCGCCAGAGAATTCCGACGTTTCATCGCGGGGCCGCTTCAAAGCGCACCAAACGAGCGCCGCAACCGACAGTCCCACTGTGAAGATTGCAGGGCCACCGAGTGATTCTACGAAACCGCGCAAATTCGGCATTCGCCAAGCTTCCTCGGGATAATGATGTGTGAGCAGGTGCCCATACGCCCGGAGGCCCGACGTTCCCACGAGAATCCACGAAAAGCCGAATAACACAATTCCCGCCATGCCAAAACCAAATACAAGTTGTTTCCTGTGCCTGATGCCGAGCAATGCGACCATTGGGATGACATACTGAAATTTAAACAGGGCCAGCGAGAGAATCGCGCCGCACCGAAAGTCTTTTTTTTGCTGAAATTGACGAAAAGCCAGCGCAATAACGGCCAGCAGGAGAAGCGAATCCTGGCCCTCGGAAATGGCAATTGCCACGGGGAAAAAAGCCAACACCAATACTGCGACGGGCAAACCAGACCACGCGCGCAACTGTCCAAGATGGGGATTGAGAGCCCAAGCGGAGAAGAGAAGAAAACCAACACCCGCTGCTGCCCACGTTAAAAAGGCCACTTTGTAGGGCAGGAGCGCGAGTGGCAACAAAAAAACAAGCTCAAATGGCGGATGATAGAAATATTGCGGAGGTCCCTGCCGCGTCGGAAACGCCTGTAGATCGAAATGAACTTGTGTCGCGGGCTCGTACATGGCATGGAGTTGCCCAGCTATAGCCATTTTTCCGGCTCGATAGAATGCAGGAAAGTCACCTTCGCCTGAAAGAACTCTCGGGGCATCAGCCGCAATAATTCCGAGTTGACAGATCAACAAGTAGGCCACAAAGGCCCAAATGAACGGCTGCGATGATGTGACTGTAGCCGCACCCGCCCAGCCGGTGCTGTTAAGTTCCTTTAATTCTGCCACCTTGGTCAACGCTACCTTCTTTTGGCTCTGGCCGAATCCCGAAGCGGATGCAGCTAGCTTGATACGACATGGCTCTACGTTCGCAAAGCAGGATATCGGCCCTTAATTTTGCACGTGAGCTACCATCCAGGAGAACGGATGCCCGGAATTCGGGCAGCTTAGTTTTTGGATTCCTGCCGCTGGTGGTCTGTATTTGATTGAGACACTTGTGGATAGCTCTTCATTACCACAAAAGATGCAAGCGAACGATTGGTGAAAGCGGGCACCTTGATGTCGAGCATTCGATGATCCAGGGAGCAAGGCGCTGATCGGGAACGATTTCCATAGAAACGCGTAAACGAATAGTTACACGCATCCGCAGGTTGCGTCCGTGTGGCTGCAGTCCTTGCTGCGCTCAGACCGGGCGGATGTGGCCAGGATCACGTGACAAAACCTTGGAAATAGCGAGGCGCCGCATTCAATCCGGTAAAGGATCTGTCCCGATGAAGGTCTAAATCCTGAGGCACACACGTCTGCCGCGATCCGGTTTAAATTTTCTTCTGCAACTCTGCATTGGGAACAGCAATTGCACATAAATGAAGCGAGCAGCTACAGAATTTTCAGGTAATGCACTGATTCGTAGCGCCGGATTTGTCCTCTCGACTCGGCCGACTACGTAAATCGCACAAGGCGTTGAGCTTGCAGCTGTGGTGCAGGTCCGACGTTTGGAGCGGCAGACGAGGCAAATATCGGGCGTCTCCAAAAGTTTACGTGGAAGAGCTCCGCCAGTGTCTATTAACGAACGGCTGAGAACATCACAGCTTTGGCAATAAAACGCGTGGCAGATCGAGCAACCGCACCCGGAGGATCGTTCTTGAAACGGCGCACTGAAGCAGGTCAAGTACTCGTGCTGGCGGCCGTAAGTCTAACGACGTTACTCGTGGCCGGCGGGATTGGCATTGATATGGGTTATTTGCGTTATCAGCGGCGGAATATGCAATCGGCCGCGGATAGTGCCGCCGTGGCCGGAGCCGGCGAACTGCCATATGGCGACTACAGCGCCGCCGCGCTATCCGATGCAGCGTCAAACGCATTCACGGATGGATCGAATGGCATCACGGTAACAGTCACAAATCCTCCGACAAATCTGCCACCGGGTGATCCGTATCAGAATAATTCGAATGCCGTAGAAGTGATCGTTGCACAGAACCAACCGACGTTTTTCATGAAGATATTTGGTGTATCCGGTGTGCCTGTCAGTGCGAGGGCCGTTGCTTATCTGGGGAATCCCAAAGGATGCATGTACGGCCTGCAACCGGGCAACACCTCAGTGAATATAAATTTCGCTGGGAATTTGAATGCGCCGAAATGCGGAATCATCGATAACGGCAACCTGAGCATCACAGGCACGGGCACTGTAACTGCCGCGTATGTCGGTTACTCTGGAACTGCTTCTATTTCGGCGACAGTCACCCCCGCCCCGCAGCAGAATATTCAGGGGCCGGATCCTTTGTCCTATTTAACGCCGCCCGCCGCTTCGCCCTGCACCTACGCCACGACCCAGGTAGTAAACAGCCCCAATCCCACCGTCCTTCTGCCAGGCGTTTATTGTGGAGGGATCCAGATTGCGCTCACAAATACAGGAACCGTCAGCTTTAACTCCGGCCTTTACGTCCTGACCGGGGCTACTGGGCTGCAAATCGCGGGTTCCAGCACAGTGACCGGTTCAGGTGTAACTTTTTACAATACGGGCAGCGGTGCTATCGATTTTACGGGTGGAAACATCACTCTCAGTGCACCGAGCGCACCCATCGGAAGCTTACCCGCCGCTATTCTCTTTTATCAGGATCCAAGTGACGCCTCGGCGGCCGATGTTAGCGAGGCAGGCAGTGGCAACGTCACACTGGTAGGCACGCTGTATTTTCCTTCGGCGGCTCTTACGATAAGCGGGAGCAACAGTACTGCAACCAATACGCTTATCGTGGCTGGCAGCGTTTCTATCGTGGGCGGCAACAACTTCAATGCTGATTATTCCACAATTCCCGGCGGTTCTCCGATTAAGGACGCTGGACTGGTAGAGTAAATGTTCAGATTGCGCAAAACCCATCATACTTGTCTTCCGGCCGCTCAACGCGGGCGTGTTACCAGCCGGGGCACGCCCAGGCGTTATCAGGCAGGGCAAGCGCTTGTTGAAATGGCAGTGCTCACTCCTCTGCTACTGTTGCTGGTGATTGGTATCATCGAGCTTGGGCGCCTCGCTTATTATGCGATCGAGGTCAGCAACGCGGCCCGGGCCGGGGTTCAGTATGGCAGCCAAAATCTCGTGACTGCCGATGACAACGCGGGCATGCAACTCGCAGGTCAGCAGGATGCCCCGGATATCACAGGTTTAGCTGCTACCGCAACGCACTATTGCGCATGTGCCAGTGGCGGTGGTTCAACATGCTTGTCAACCGATTGCCCCTCGCCCGATCACCGGCTGGTCTACGTTCAGGTAAATACAACCGGCACGTTACAGACGTTGTTTAACTATCCAGGAATCGGCTCGTCGTTTACGGTAAGCGGGCACGCAGTCATGCGGGTAGCCCAATGAACAGTTACTGTACAACTCAGGTGGTCGCGATTGCTCATCAGCAGGGCGCAGCACTCCCGAACGATAAAGAGCGTGGCAGTAGCTTAGTTGAGTACGCTATGGTTCTTACGGTTTTATTCACCCTCCTGTTCGGAACTATCGATTTTGGCCGAGCCCTGTATACCTATCACCTGGTGTCCAGCGCCGCGCGGGAGGGTAGTCGGTATGCAATTGTGCGGGGTTCAGCCAGCACGCTGTGTAATGGATCGCCCGGAGGGTGCCCGTCGGACGGCTCTGGCGTTACGACCTATCTTCAAACTGGCTCAACCGGTATAGGTATCAATCCTACCTTGCTGGCCGTGAACGTAGCCTATCAGCCGTCGGCCAATACCGGCTGCCAAATAAGTGGTTCGGATAATCCTGGCTGCATGGTCCAGGTGCAAGTACAATACCCCTTCCAATTCAGCCTGCCTTTCCTGCCGAGTGCCACGTATACGATAGGCAGTACTTCAGAAATGGTAATTTCGCAGTGATGCAGGTCTATTCCTAACGGGTGAGGACGCAGGATATTGATACCGATTGCGTCAATCCATTTTTGAGGCGATGACCAGAACCGCAGAAGGTGAACGCGGCGCCCGACTCGTTTAGCTCGAAGCCATTCCTTGACGTGCCTAAGGCAGCGTTACACGTACCCCGCTGTTATGACTTGCGTGTCCACGCATTTGACAAATCATCGGGCGTAAAGCCCGTGGTGACCTGTTTCGTCTTTGCATACCGGTAAAGGGCGGCGGTAAAGATGCCTTGCACCGACGCGCTCACGATCGAGAGGAACACCCAGTAAAGAACCGCCGTGATGCTGACGGCCACCATGCCGGAAAGTTCCAGCGTCCGGGCGGCGAAAAATAGAAAGACGACCGGCAGCCCCAATAAGCCGAAAATCATACCGAAACTGAAGCCACCGCTTACCTCTTCACCCCAGTTCTCGCGAACGAGATCGGCTGAACCCCACAGCGCCTGCACTGGACCCAGATTTTCTTCAGCCAGTAACGGCACGACAAAAAAGGTCGCGAGCGCCCAAGCCACCCCAATTAGCCGTACCACCAAGCGACCGAGCCAACCGATGCGTTCCTGGATGGTGCTTAACACGATTCCAACCGTCGCTGCCAGAAGCGCCCATCCGATAATTGCTGTTTTTCGCTGCCAGGCCGCCTGAAGACCGTCATTTATGGTTGCCCTTCCGCCGGCCAGGCGGTTCGAGGCAATACTCACCAGAGCGACGTTGAAGAAAATCACAATCGTGTAGTTTACGAAGTACAGCAGGAAAAAACATGCCAACGTACCCTGAGTGAGCACCTGCCGGTGCGACGGTGCAACGAGGAAGGCTCTCACATCTGCCTGGAAAGCCAATGCGCCCGCACTCAGGATGATGACAGAAGCCGTAATGCACGATAGGGCGGAGGCAAAAGGCAGAAACATCAATTCTTTATCTGAACGCAGGATTGCGAAGCTCTGTACCACAATTCTCCAACTGCGAGCAAACTTGCCCATGTGAGCGTCCTCTGTTCGGTTACCTAGTATGCAAAGACACGAATCGTGCCGGCGCTAAGCACCCTGGGGCGAGCACGATGCGTGCCAATCAGATTGCTGGCCATTCGCTTACTTCGCCAGGGTGGCGGTCAGCAGGCTCCGGTCAAAACAGCGCCCAGACCCGGCGAATCACAGAAGAACGATTCGGCCCGAAAGTGTGGCTCGGTGAAGCCGAATTGAATGATGATGTCCGTTTCGCCGGCCACTCGTCAAAACGTCACGCGCACGCGTGCCGAGACGCTTCGCGGCGGGGCAGCAGCGGTTCCAGAAAAGAGGCTTTCAAAGTTAATGAGGTTTACACGATTGAGCAGGTTCGCCGCCTGAATTTGCACCGAGGTGCTGCGCTGCTCTTTGCGGTAGATCTCCATTCCCGCTGCGGTATCCAACGAAAAGGCTGGACTCACGCGGCTACGGTCCAGGTTCACGCGAGACAGAATCGCTGCGCCATACTGGGCGAGCAAAATATTGCGGTTTGTATCCCCAATATCTGCCGGCAATCCGCTGCCGTACAATCCGCTGATGGCGAGCCACACACGACGCGGCGCCTGGAAGCGTACCTGCGCGCGTCCGGTATTGCGCTGATCTTGCGAAACGGCAAACTTACTCGTGTCCGTCAGCCCGTTTACCGCGTCGCTGCCAAGGAACAGCCCGCCGGTGATCGGCCCGTGAGCGATGCCAGACTGGTTGGCGTAGCTCAAATAACCAGAGAAGCGGCGCCAACCGGGAACGTCCAGCCGCACTTCCTCACCGGCAATCCGGGCCTCTGCAAAAGCGATTGGGAAACTGACGCCCGTGTCGAGCAGCACATCGTCGTCAGAATAGTTATCAAAATCGCGGCGGAATACATTTGCGTCGAGCCGCACGTTTCCGAAAAATACTTTGGTGAATCCCAGTTCGTAGTAGTTAGCAAGCGCCGGTTGCACCGGCAAGCGCACCACAATCGAATTCACCGCATCCAGCTGCGCCGAACTGGCCAGCAGGAGGTTTTCGACCGCCGGAGTCTGGAATACGCGATCGTATGAAGCATGAATCAACAGATTGAGTGCAGGGATATACCGCGAGACTCCAACTCTAGGGCTCCACGCCGTATCACGCACCACAAAACGATACAGGTCGAACCGCAGCCCGGCGGCGATATTCCAGGTGCCAAGGTGCAGATGGTCCTGCAGGTACCCAGACTGCTCCACATCCCAGCGGTGGTCGGAAAATTGAAACTGCTGCTGCGTGCCGGGATCGAATTGCGTCGGATCGGTGATCGTGTATTGCAGACTTTCCCGAACGGGATTGAAGATGCCATCGACTCCCGTTTTCCAGTCGTGCCGGCCGTGGTGTCCGGCCAGATCAGCGCGGGCATACCCTTCACGATAGCCACGATCCTGAGAGACGATCACCGGGGTGGACAGCGAATTTGAAGACAGAGTTGCATAGACGTCGCGCACACTGCCGGAAAAGCTCAGGAGGAGATTGCGAGAAATCGCATGCTGGAAAGATATTTGTCCGCCCGTTTCGCCAGTCGCGTTGTACTGGCGCTGGCCGGCGGTTTGTTGGATCAGGTAATTCGGCACTTCAAATCGCGCCACGCGGTGAGTAATGTTGAATCGGAGCGAGTTGCGATCAGAGAAATCCCGCTCGTATGAAGCTGAAAATCCGCCTGAATTCCCCGTATTGGTGAAATTCGCGAGCACAGGCGGATCGAGATAACGATCCGTGTGAAATCCGTCACCAGTTATTGAGAAGCGGTCTTTTGCTCGCGCGTAGGAAAGCGCCGCGGAACCCGTCACCGTCGAAAAACTGCCCCCGCCAGCGTCCACTTGCCCGTGCAGTCCAGGAGGCACATCCTTGTGTGTCGTGACCTCAATGATGCCGCCCAGTTTTCTTCCATATTCCGCGGGATAATTCCCCGTCAGCACCCGGATCGACTGGACACTTTCCGCGTCCAGTGGCGGAGCAAACGCCAGGGAGCGATTCTGCGTCAGTGGCAGTCCATCGACTACGTATTGAACGTCGTATTCCGAACCGCGGGGATGGAGCACGCCGTTAGCTTCATATAGCCAGCCCGGGAGATCGTTAACCAGGTCGGAAAGTTCCCTTCCAGGCTGTGCAGCGATGTTTTCCTCAAGCACCTGATGGCCTATCGAATACTCAGACCCGGTGCGATTGGGATCGATGAGGGTCGCCGCATCACTGACCTCCACCTGCGTCGTCACAGGCGCTAAGCCCAGCGTCACTGAGACGACTACGGGCACCTCTGAGCGGATTTCAATCAGTTTTGTAGAGGAAGCAAAGCCCGGGGCCATCACGGTCAGTCGGTAAATGCCGAAGGGAAGGTCTTGCGCGATATACCGCCCATCATCACCGATTTGAAACGTGCGGTGAAGCTGGTTGGCATCGCTAACCAACTCAGCGGTGGAGGCAAGCGCCGCACCCTGCTGGTCCTGCACCTCCATGTGAATTTCACCGCGCACGCGCTGCGCATGCGCACCGATTGCAGCCGACAGAAAGAGCATCAGAAAAATTCCAGTTTGCCTGATTTTCTTCGCAATGGTCAGTTCGTTGGTCAGCGGCTTGCCCCCCTGCTGAAATGCTGCCGGTTTGAAGGGGTGACTCCCAATCTTACGCTAGCATGAAGCGCCTGCCTGTACGTGGCCGTTCCTGTTACGAAGCTGACGCACAATGAAGTGCACCCACCCCGAGCCTGTATGCGGAGGAAGCGGGACATCATTGCGCAAGCGACAGAGGGCTATGTTGCGGTCGAAATTGAGGAATCAGCAGCGGTATGAGTACAGCGAGCGGGCGAACGCACTGGCTCTGAGGAAATGAGAAGTTAATGCGCAACGAAGGTGGCTTGTGGGCTGAAGACCGCTGGTAAACCAGATAGCCGGAAACCTTCACTCCCAGCGCTCTGACATTTTGTTGACTTCACCAGTAGGCAATCATGCGCCCGGCGCTGATCGCGGTAAGCCAGCACAGAAGCGATACTCCTCCGATAACCGCCAGATTGAACTCTTCGCTTGCGGAAAGCTCCCGCACCCTGTGTTGCTTCCACGCAGCTAAGGAGTGAAGCACTGCGACATTCAGAATACCCAGCCCGATTGCAGGAAACTTGATGTAGATGAACGGATTCCCCACATATTCCGTGGCTTTCGTGGCGAGCAGACAAATGCCACTGAGTGCGGCCACGCAAAATCCGACGGTGGCGACACGCACGGTGGCCCGACTGATGGCGCGCAGGGGAACAGTTGGCCAAACACCCAGCAGCCGGAGATCGAGAACTACGGCGGAACCGAATAGCGAGGCCACTCCCAGGATATGGACGAGATTTACAACTCCATAGGTCCATACTCCGTGCTCGCGCATGGCGTGACCCAGGGCCGACCCCTGCAGCCAAGCGAAAAATCTATACAACGGCGCCTGCCCGCCTCATCCGCGACCGGGATAGACGTCGAACGTCTTGCCGTTCCAGGTCACCCGTTCGCACTTCATTTCGAAGCGCTTGGGGTCACGATTGCGATTACCGTGAACTGTGACCGTTGCGCCTACGGGAATGATCCCTTCCTTGAGGCCCGCCCGCTCGGTTGCGGCAGGAGGGGCCAAGGTGATGTCCCACACTTGCTCACCCACGCGAATCTTCATCGTGGCATGAGGCCCAGAGAGGCTGACTCCGGATTCAACCACGCCGGTGATGTCGGAAGTCTTATCTTCATTTCCAGCCCAACCATGATGGGCCAAAACCGGAACCGCTGAAAACACGACTGCTAACAGGCTGACGCCAAAAGAGAGTTTTAGAGACATCGTTTACCTCCTTCAGTATCGAGACCACTTAGGGGATTCGACGATGTCCGAGGCTGCGTTAGTAACTGCCGAACCCGAAGGTCCCGACCGGCTCACATTCTATACCGATCTTGCAGTTCAAACATGCCGTCGAAAAAGTTTACGTTTCAGGATTACATGAGCTTTGGAGTGTACTTGGGGAAAAAAAGAAGGATCACCGTCGAAATCGGGATCGCTCACGGTTCGGTGATGAATATGGGGCCGCCTATGGGAAACAATCATGCAAATCAGGTAAAAGATGGTGCCGGAGGAGGGAGTCGTATTACGTAGACGTTCTGATAATACGTAAGTTATTCATTCTAGGAAGTAATAGAACTGGCAGATTCCGCCAAATCAGCCAAGTTGGGCACACCTAGGGCACACGGCTAGGACCAACGTCGTCTGGGATGTTTCTTATTCCTGAGTTCAAAGCGGGACGTCCGACTGTTCGCGCAGTCGAGCCTCCCTTACGAACAACGAAAGGTGGTCTTTCGCCATGGCTGATTTCATTTAGCAAAGACTCTTCAAAGCAGACCTAGCCAAATACTTGCGTCGTCAACTGCGACGCTCCATCTGCTTTAAGCTCCTTGCAAAAATCACCGATGAAGTTTTGATCGAAAACTTTTATGACCATAACAAGACACGTGCCGAAATGCTTCAGGCTCGCGCGAGCCAGATGATTTCTATTGAGCCACACTGCAACGCGAAGCGTTAAGAGCGACACCGGCCCAAAATCTAGCAAGTCGGGGAACACCCGGAAGGAGAACAATTATCATGTGCCATTCGATGCGGCGCCCGTTCATAAAAACTTTGGAACGCGGGCATTCACAGCATCCTGTGGGTGCTCGATCGCATGATCGAGTGGTCCGACAATCCACACTCGGCGTAAGCGTGGGGATGCGGCAGGGGCGCTGCTTGGCGGAACAGTGCCGCCGCTCCGTTGCGCTGTTGAAATTTGACGTTGGTTGATGCTTGATATGATTTCCGCCAGGCCTTCGCGAGAGCCTCAATGTGGAACTCTCGGGAGACACGATGCCAAAGAAGCCCTTTACCATCGTGTTTTAATATTGAGACGTTCCTCCAAAGCTCCGAACAAAATCCCTCGACTATAGCAAGAGAAGCAACATTTTCGTGTAGGGCGACCCTGCTGATTGTGTTTTCTACATCAAAAAGGAAGGGTAAAGTTAACGGTCACTTCCAGCCAAGGTAAGGCAGCCATCATCGCAAAAGAATCTAAGCGGGTTTTAGCCGAAAATGAGATTGCGAGCACGCCTTCGCAAAATGAGCGATGCGAAGCTCATTGAATTTGGCAAAGCTGCTCGGTAATGTGTAGTCCGGCTGCGAATCTCGGGCAGCCGCCGGGGGCGCCCTTCGTCATACAGCTTCAGGATGCGAGGGAAGAGTGGAAAGGGCGGAACGAAGCGAAGAAGCGTTTCCGCTCTACTTAAGCTAGAATTCCGCGCATCGAGGATTCTGGGTCTAAATGCTTTGGGAAAAACGCATTGTAAATAGGGTCTTCACGCTTTCCGCGTGGTCCGTGGAGCCACACAGGAGGAAGTTGAGACCAAGGCTCGTCATCAGTTGGCCGCATGGAACGAGCGTTGGAAGCGAAGGCAACAACTGGAACAATCTCGTTTGAAGCGAGCGTCGAAAGAGCATGCCTGGGAACTCCAAGTGGAGGCTGACAAGCGCTCGAAGTCGATCGCACTGGAGCTTACGAAGGAAGCGGAAGCAGCGATTGGGGGTTTAAATAACCTCCTTGCGGATGCGGTAGCCGGGAAGCGTTTTGATTGGGAACCATTAAAAGACCGAACGCCATTTCGCAAAGACCTGCCTAGTTTTCCGGTTTCGAAAACCACTTCCAGTAGAGCCGCTGCGGAGCGATCAATCGTTCTTTGTGTGGAACTCCAAACCCAAAATTGGGTTGTTAGACTGGGTCATTCCAGGACGCAGAAAGAAGAAGCTGCAATATGCGTCTCTGCTCAATAGACAATTACGGGAAGATGCCGATGCGCGATTCTCACAGGCCCATAAAGAATGGGACCTCCTGACCTGCCCCCCGTTTTTGGTCCAGTCATAAGTTAGCTTCCAGGATTGTGGATTCAACGGCAACAGTGGAAATCGGTCCGTCGCCGTGGCTGTGGGAAAGTGGGAAACGCGTAGCGTTTTCCAAGGTGGCGAAGCCACTGTCTTTCCCATAGCCGTTGGCCTCCGCAAATTCTTCCGGCGTCCGATACCCCAACGAGCTGTGTGGGCGTACCGTGTTGTAATCTACCCGCCAGGCTTCGATCACCTCCCGTGCGTGGCGGAGATCCACGAACCAGTTCTGGTTCAAGCACTCATCCCGGAACTTCCCGTTAAAGCTTTCGATGAATGCGTTTTGCGTGGGTTTGCCACGCTCGATGAAGTGCAGCGCCACCTGATTCTGATAGGCCCACTGATCCACGACGCGGCTGGTGAACTCAGTTCCATTGTCGACTTGGATTGCTGCTGGTGCCCCACGTCGTTCTCGCAGTCCTTCCAGTACCCGCACCACGCGCAGACCGGGCAGCGACGTGTCGGGTTCGATCCGCAGAGCTTCCCGCGTGTAGCCGTCCATCAGGTTCAGGGTTCGGAATTTCCGACCGCCGGCGAGTTGGTCATGTGTGTAGTCCATCGTCCACACTTCATTCGCACGCGTCGCAAGCATCAACGGCACACGCGCTGCAGCCCGAAATCGCTTGTGCCTCCTACACTGCATCGTCAGGCCTTCCTCCCGGTACAGCCGATACACGCGCTTGTGGTTGACCGGCCACCGCAACTCTCCATCGTCGGTCTTCTCCCGTCGCAGGAAAATATACAGACGCCGGTAGCCGAATCGCGGACGCTCGCCTGCCAACTCCCGCAGCCGAGCCCGCAACCCTGCTTCGTTGCGTTCCTTCCGCCGGTACCGCCAGCTCCCGCGGTGCATGCCCATCAGCCCACAGGCGCGTCGCTCGCTAAGCCCCGCTTCTTCCCGCACGACACGCACCGCTTCTCGCTTCGCCCGCGGGCTTACCACTTTTTTGCCAGCACCACCTTCAGCGCGTCCAGGTCCAGCGCCTGCTGCGCCACAATCTTCTTCAACCGTCCGTTCTCTTCTTCCAGTTGACGCAGCCGCCGGGTCTCACTCACTTCTAAGCCTCCATACTTTGCCTTCCAGTGGTAGAACGTAGCGTCGCTGATCCCCACGCGCCGACACAGGTCCTTGATCGGCACTCCAGCCTCGGCTTCCTTCAACACCCCTACGATCTGCTCTTCGCTAAAACGACTTCCTTTCATGGCGCTTCTCCTCTCGCGGTCTTATACCTGGAGAAGCTCAGTTTTGCCTGGACTAAATTTCGGGGAGCAGGTCACTCCTTTGCCAAGAAATAAACCGTCAGAATGAGTTCACGAAGTTAACGCATACGGTCGCGCTGACGGCCTATCAAAAAGAAAAGCAAACTTTTGAGGGACAGCAGAAACAATATAATGCGGGCCTACCTGAGTTTCGAAAGCAGTCCTTGAACGGCGTACCTCAAGCAATAACTCGCTACTGTAGTGAAATACTTTCACATTCTGAGTATCCGGACTCGTTCCCCAAAGATTGTTCCGTCTCTTTTGAAGAGGGCAATGGGTTGCTTCTGCTAGATTACGAACTACCCACTCAAACGGCTCTCCCGCGTAAGAAGCAGGTTCGCTACATCGCTAATCGGCAGGAGTTTCAAGATATTCTGCTTTCGGAATCCGATTTCAAACGTCTTTACGATAACGTTCTGTATCAAATATGCCTCCGCACTCTTTACGAACTATTTCAAGATGACAAACTGAATGTAATCAATACGATCATCTTCAATGGTTGGGTGAAGTCCATCGACAAGGCTACCGGAGCCGATACACATCCCTGCATCATGTCTGTCCAAATTAAGAAGCAGGATTTTTTGGCTCTGAATCTTATGCAGGTTGATTTGAAAGCCTGCTTCAGGAGTCTGAAAGGCGCCTCGGGCGGTAGGCTTATTGACCTCAGTCCAGTGCGCCCGGTGCTTACGCTGAACAAAGACGACCCGCGATTCGTTTCCGGCTACGGTGTCGCAGATTCCCTTGAAGAGAAAACTAATCTCGCAGCGATGGACTGGCTCGACTTTGAGAACTTGATCCGTGAACTCTTCGAAAAAGTATTTAGCAAAGATGGAGGCGAGGTCAAGATTACTCAGGCTAGTCGAGATGGTGGCGTTGATGCGATCGCATTTGATCCTGATCCGATCAGAGGCGGCAAAATTGTCATTCAAGCGAAGCGATACACGAACACTGTAGGCGTCTCGGCCGTTAGAGACCTATATGGAACTGTCCACAATGAGGGAGCGAACAAAGGGATTTTGGTAACGACCTCGGACTATCGACTGGATGCGTATGAGTTTGCAAACGGAAACCCGCTCACGCTTTTGAGCGGAAGTGAGCTTCTACACCTTCTTGGAGAGCATGGATATCGTGCGAAGATTGACTTGCGCGAAGCGAAGAAGTTCTTCAACGAACAGCAAGAATAAAGCGGATCAGCGCCAAGTTTTGTCTTACGGTGTGCCCACGGTCCCGGCGAGCCTTCTCTTCCTCCTCAGTATCTCCTTTGAGTTCCTCTAATGTTTTCAATTCAGGTGGCTTACCATAGAGAGTCTGAAGGCTGTTTGGTAAATTGGCTCGTTGGTAGGCAATGCTTCGCGCAGTGTTACAAAACTCACAGTCAATGGTTTGCGAATCAACCTTCCGTACTGCATCAAACAACCAAGCAAACGTTGGTCCGTGGCTTTCTGAGGATGATCAGGAGGCGTCGTGATAGTGATGTTGGGTTCCATGATGCGATTAGCTGGAACGCGGAAGGGAACGCTCATTACCGATAAATGTCCTCTTAGCTTAGTTTTGTCCCTGCCTCAATGATTCTCTGACTGAGGAGTTGAAGGTGATTCGAAATGTGAATTTGATCCATTGAGGCACCTCAAAATAAGAAGAAAGCCAGCCGTTAAGAACACACGCATTCGATTGCGTCCGTAATACAAGGAAACCGCCGCGAGTCTACCGAGTTTGAACTCGAACAATCAAGAGCGCAGTTCGTGCTATGTTCTCTTGGAGCGTGTCCCAGGATCCAGGCGAGGCTTCTGTTCCTTCTGTTTCTTAAATTCATCCTCAACGTCCCTGATGAGTTCTTCTCGCGTTTTCAGTTCAAATTGTTCGCCGTAGAGCCTCTGAAGAATCGGCAGAAGATTTTGGGAGCGCAGATTATCGCTCGGCAGCGCTTCACGGACTTTCAGAAAATCCACCGTCAATGGTTTGCGAATCATTCGTCCGTAAACCATTAGATTGCCAAGCAGAAATTGGTCGCTGGTTTTCTGCGGATGATCTGGCGGTGTAGTGATCGTCATATTGCCTTCGGTAATGCGATTGCCGGGAATGCGGAACGGAGTGTTTCTGGTCGATAGATGGCCTTTTAGTTTCATTTTCGAAAGCCTAAAGTAGCGTGCTTAGAGTAAAACGCTATTTCGGTTGAGGCGACGCAAGCGAGGAAACCAACGACCCTTCTCGACGGTTATGGGGATGTAAAGCATTTTGGGGTCCTTTTTATATCGTTCCTTGGCTTTCTTAGTCATTTTGATGAGTATCAACCGCCGCTTCTCCTGCGAGTTATATTTGCCGTCAAGGGTTTACGTCCATGAGCCGGCTGGGGACCGCTCGTCATTCAGCAATTCGAAGGAAAATTGGACGTGGCGGACCCGTGTTCCGCATTTACAGCTTGCCGACTGAGACTCTAAGCCATGACGTTATACCGTCGCTTTAACTCTTCTGGTATTTTCTCCCACGAAACACATGCTTCCGGTCGGTTGCAGCCAGGCGGCGAAACTGCAGAAGCCGTCAAGAAATTTGTAACGCCGATACGTTCGAGCCTGTATTGAGCCTTCCGTCCGAGCGCAACAACTAACGCTTTGGAAAAAAGCTTGAGTTGCGGACGAAGGTACGTTTCTGCACAGACGCATTCTATTGTCTGCGGAACACGACCACCCTCCTTACGAGGTGAGCAAAGGACAGACTCAGTGAGCCACACCTTTTTCATCCGCTCTCCAAATGAAAGGTCGGGCCAACACATGCTCAAGATTTTACTGATGTTTCTGTGGAACTGGGTTTTCTCGCAGCGTAGAGCATCAGTAGCGTACTGATATGTGCTCCGTAGGCCGGTGTGCCGTTCGTCCGCGAGAGGGTTGCCGGGCTCGGCAAAGACGAGAACTAATTCTACGTCCGAGATTTTACCGCAAGCGCCACGAAAACCACGTGGGACATGCCCCGCGTTGGGGTCCCACCGCATTTCTCCTTTGCAGGTTCTATCGAATTCAGGACAGCGGTATGCCGGAGACAGAATGCGCACCAGTTCTGGTGTTGGAAGCGGTGCCGAATTTCCCAAATGATGTTCCTTTCGCTCACTCAACTCTGTTGGGCTTGCCGTGCCATTTCTACCAGAACTCCTCCAGGAGTGTCCACTTTTCGTAACAATGCAATGCGGGCTCCCGCGCGGTCTTCCCGAGCGTATGGCATCATTGCCCTGGCGATCAAAAGCGCCTGCGGATTAGGCAGTCAGTATTCGGACTTCGCCCCCGAGTTGCCGCGCAAGAAGTTTTCGGCAAGCATATCGGTTCTTATTGCACGACCAGCCTTAGGGGAAGCACGCGTGAAACGCCGCCGCCGCTCACAGTGAAATTTATTGTGTAAGCACCCTCAGGGGTCAAAGAAGCCGGAGTTGTGGTGTTCCCGGCACCGCCCCCGCCGCTGCTGCAGCCAATCGCGCAGACGATCACCAGCATAGCAGCCAATCGCGCGGGTTTCGCAATCCGGGTCCTGGAGAAGACTGCACATAGGATGGCTAGGCACACTAAGGCGGTCGTCAGAACGCAAGAAACCCGTGGGAACGTCCTTGTCCCCTGTCCTCTAGTTGAGGAAGATGCCTGGCTCGTCGAGACTGTAAGGACAACGGTTACGCTTGTAGACGAAAGCGTCGCGGAGGAAGGATTCGGCGCGCACGATGCCGCGGCGGGCAGATTCGAGCAACCGAAGCTTACCGTACCGTTAAATCCGCCTAGAGGCGAGATCATCAATGTGTAGCTCGCCGCCTTTCCCGAGGTTACGGAGGCGGTCGTTCCAGAACTGCCGGTTCCAGCAATCTGTATGTCATTCCCTGTACCAGTCAACGAAACTACTTGCTGGCCTGAAGGGCCACTGTCACTAACGGTCAGAGTGCCGGTGCGAGCACCCGGCTGCGCAGGCGCGAAAGCGACGGAGATTGTGCAACTACTACCCGCAGAGAGCGGCGCGTTGCAGGTGTTTGTCTGCGAAAAGTCACCGGAAATCGAAATAGACGAGAAACTCAACGCAGTTGTACCGCTATTCGTCACTGAGATGACTTGAGCGGCGGAGGATGTGCCGATCATCTGCCCCGGAAACGTAAGCGCATTTGCGGAAAAAGAAGCCGCTCCTGAAGATACAATGTTCAAATTCACAGCTGCAGAAGTTCCGCCACCCGGCTGGGGATTCACGACAGTAATCTGCGCAGTACCAGCAGCGCTGATATCGCCAGCAAAGATGGACGCCGAAATCATCGAACTGCTGATTGTCGTTGTTTCCCTAGGCAGCCCGTTCCAATAGACCACGGCGTTCGCGGCAAATCCGGTGCCTGAAAGGCTCAGGGTAAAGGCTGGACCACCTGCGGCAACAGTGACAGGGAAAACCGACTGAAGCACCGGAACCGGGTTTGCGGCTTGGGATGCAGCGATCGAAGTGCGAACAATATACAGTTCTTGATCGACTTTGCCCGGCCCTGCGGCGATAAAGGCGAAGCCGTCGGTGCCCCAACGCACCAAGCTTTTGACGTCCGGATAAGTAACCTGAGGAAAGGCGAGCGACCCCGTTAGCGCCAAGGATTGCTTGCCGTACGCGGACAGTACCACCGCGCTCGAATTCACCTGGTAGCTCTGTTCGCCAATCACATAAATTTGGCTCAAGGTGTTATCGACAACGGTGTTGAACATGTTTGGATAGCTTGTGCTGTTGTAGGTCGTGACAGGGAACGTCCCAGTCATCCTCTCCGTATTTGGGTTCCACACTTCACCGGCATTTGTGTAAAGCAGCGTTCCGTCCGAAATGACCAGTGCGCCGGATCCAGTTCCCGGTCCCGCTGGCACACGCGTGAATTGCAAGCCCTGAGTATTCAAAGTAAGCACGGTAAAGAAAAGCGGTTGGCCAGCGACAAGAGGAAGCCCGTAAATATTACTCGCGCCAACGAAAGCAAAACTGGAGAGCGTGAGCGGCGGGTACGAAGTAGGGACCGAGTTGACAAGCCCGGAGTCGTTGTAGAGCGCGACGACGGAATCGAACGCCGCCACGAGAGACTGCGGAACCCCGGGTACGGTGTGCATATCCGCGACGAACGTCTGATTGGCGGGGAAAGAAAACGTGCGCTCTACAGTTGCGCTTTGAAGATTGATTCTCTCAATGGTGCTGTTAGCGATGCATGAAACGTAGAGATAGCTACCGTCGTCGGAGGCCGTGAGCATTCTCGGGTCCTCGCAGACCGGAATGGGGGTTCCTGGAGTGCCCGTTGCGGGATTGATGGGGACGACTGTATTGGGGTTCAAACTTCCACTGGCAGGTTCCGAGGTGTAAAGCAGCTGTGTAGTCGGAACATACACAAGTGATGAGGGATTCATCGGGAGCAAGTTATACAGAGTCAGAGGGATCGCATTGCTTTCTCCTCCTGCCGGCGCAGGGTTGAAAACCGTCACTGGCAACTCGCCGATACTCCCCAGAAGAGAGGGATTCACCGTCGCCGTCAACTGGGTGTTGTTCGCAAACGTCGTTTGCTGAGTGGCGCCGTTCACCGTCACCACTGAGGATGGAAAGAAATTGCTTCCGAAAACCTGAATTGTTACGGAGCTGTTGCCCACCTGCGCGACGGGTGAACCGAGCGAGCTGACGGTCGGAACAGGGTACGAAGTTAAACCAATTCCTGAGAGACTGATAGTCGTCTGCGGATTCTGGGGATCATTCGAGCTAATTATCAGAGAGCCGGATCTTGAGCCCGCTGCCGTGGGAGCAAAAGCCAAAACGATAACGCAAACACGCTCAGGTGCAAGCGTAGCCGAAGTGCAACTGCTCGATAAAATGCTGAAATCGCCCGAAATCGAAAGTGTTGTAATCGAAAGTGCGGCGTTTCCGGTATTTTGAACAAACATGGAAACTCCGGCACCAGTCGTCCCGACGAGTAGTGATCCAAACGGAAGGTTACTCGGCTGAGGCGTCAATTGCGGAGCCACTCCTTGTCCTGAGAAGGAGATCTGGGGAGAAATGGCCGCGTTACCGCTGAGCGTGATCGACCCTGATATTGCAGAGCTCGTGGCCGGCGTGAACGTGAGCTGTATCGGGCAAATAGCGCCAGGAGCAATCGCACCACAAGATTGCGTTGCGGCAACCAAGGGGCTGGAAGACGTAAGGGAACTTATTTGCAAAGGTGCATTTCCACAATTTGTGAGATTGACCACCTTTTGAGTAGTTGTGTTCGCAAGGACGCTGCCAAAGCTTATTGACCAGCTAGCAAAGCACACGGAGGGTGCCGGAACATTCATGTCGAGTTTGCTGACAAAGCCGTGCGGCCAAGTCGTGCCCGAGTTTGTGGGCGTCGGCAGTACGGGCTCAAAGCTGGCCGCAGTCATCGGAAAACCGGGCGAAAACGTCTCGCCAATAACGACCAAGTCGCCTTGCGGATCCAGCGTGAGACCTGCGAACTGTGATCCTCCGTACGAAATGCTCGTAGCGTTTAGGAAGCTTCCGAACAACAGGGACGTCAGATTCGAATTAAGCTCCGCGAGAATCAAATCGTATGAAGTTATCGAGGTTTCGATCTGGGGTACGTAGGGATTTTGGAGAGGGAAGTCGGGAGATGCCGTCATCCCACCTACAAACACATTGGAGTTGCTGTCGAGAGCAATAGCGGTGAACGATGTGCCCCCGTTTCCAGAGGTTGGCGTTCCCTCCAGATAGCTAGCAGCCAGGACGGATGTCCCCGACGGATTTATCCTAGCTACAAAGCCCGCGTTGCAGGTACAAAAGCGGCCTGATCGCATTGCCGATTGGTAGGCATTAGGCGTTACGGGCAGATCCGTTTCGTTGGTCCTTCCGGTGACATAAGAGTCGCCCGCAGCATCGATGGCGAGTCCACCGATCTCATCGGTGCCGGGCACGTAGGTGGCATAATTTAAAGCTGTCGCTGTGGAATTTAGCTGCAGTATGAAGCCAGCCGTCGTATTTCCGGTGTTTGGATTACTTGGGAATGTCCCCATTAGCACGCCGGGCGTGCCGGGTAGACCGGGTCCCCCTGAGCCTGCGATGGTCACCTGGCCATTGGAGTCGACGGAAATGCCATTGGGGAAGAACGTGTTGGTCATCTGACCCGGCACGGGTGTGGCGTTGCCGGGAATGGAAGTCGAGTAGAGAAGATTCCCCGCTGGATCGACCTTCAAAATAAACGTCGCGTCATACGGATATCCCGGCACAGTTGTCCCGAGCGTCCCGTTCGTCAGCTGAAAACTAGAGTGGTCAGTCGTTCCTGCGAGATACGCGTTTCCGTTGGCGTCAACGGCGAGTTGGCCTGAAAGGCCTAATTGCCAGATGCCGATCTCGCCTCCGATCAGACCTAGATAGTTTAACGTGGACCCATCCGGCTGAAGAGACATCAAAAAATAGCAGCTGTTGTTTATTTGGCAGGTCGGCGAGTTGATAGCTCCAGAGTGTGGGAAGCTTGCATCACTGATACCGGCCATTATGATGTTGCCGCTGGAATCGATCCGAATTGCCGACGGACTGGCCGAGCCGGAACCTCCAAAGAACGTTGAGAACAGAAGTGTATGTCCAGTCGGATCGAGCTTCGCAAGGTAACCGTGGGGGGAATTTGCGAAGGAACCGCCTGCCACAGGAAAATCTGTGGAACTCGTGTAACCAGCCACGTAAACGTTCTCACTGCTGTCAGTTGTGACCGCTGTGATTTGATCGTCGCCAGTTCCCGCAAGAAAAGTCGAGAACCCGAAAACAGGATCAATGACCAATGGCCGCCGGCGATCGTAGTCTCCGATCGCGAATTTCACCAGCCCGTCACTTGCCGCGACGAATCTCGCTGCGACTTGCCGTCTGCTGTCCGCGTCCTCCTGGTAAGCAAGGGGGCAATGCAAGTAGAGTCGAGATTTTCCCACGTCTATTTCCAGATCGCCATTTGGGAGCACTCGTGCAGGACGGTCGAAACGCATGCGAATCTGGTTCGGATCGGCGTTGGGTTCAGAAGAAAGTCATTCTCGAGTTGATCGGCGCTGCCATGAAAGACAAGGTCGATGCCTCGATAGATTCTCTTATAGCGAATTCCCCCAAACTGAGGCACACCTCGAACCCAACGCGATTCATCGGAGCCAAGTATGTAGTTGGAATGGCCGGGGAGAGCTTCCTCGCCGGAGATAACGGCGTGAGGATTCGCGCCAGCCCAGCGGAGATGAACGTGAGAACTCGCTGGATCTAATGAGGGGACAACAATGTCCATTCCGTTCGTGGAGTAGCGGGTTTCCACGCCGCTCCGCCGGGCCAGAAACTGATAGCGATCGGGAGCCTGTCCTCGGTTCGGCTCAAACACCAGAGGCATAGAATCGTTTCGCTGATCGTGCTGAGGCGCGGCGGAGAGTGGGAGGCCGGCGCTCAACAAACACAGGCACACAGCCAATTTCTTCAATTTTCGCATCAGGCACACCCCCTCAGGCGAAAATCGGCAAGGAGCCATATCGTCGCCCGCCTCTAGTCTGTTCGCATTGCTACGGCAGGATGACCGTCCACGTTTATGGTCGCCGTGACCGCACCACTGACTCCGGTCACAACGAGCGTATATGTCGTACCCGGCGGCGTACCGTTCCGCGGCGTTCCTCGCCCGGCGAGGATCCGCTTCCACTTCCGCTACCACCTCCACCGCATCCCGCAAGCACGAGAACCAGGCGAACACCACAAAGCGCACCGCCCGCCAAGATAACCTTATAGGACAAGCCACTTCGTCAAAATGTTCGTTAGGTATATACAAATGGTAACGATAGATCAGGAACATTTGCGAGATCCGCCACACAATCCAATGATTCCATCGCGATTGTCTGCCGGCACGTATGGACTGAAGGTCGCCCTCGTGTGGTGCGCGATCGGCATGATTCTGGTGGCGCTGTACTTCTCGATTGTGTACAGGTTATTTCTGGGGAAAGTGGCCGCGTAAGCTGATTCGCGCGCGCAGTAACAACGATGCTGATGTGGTTGACGAGACAGCTGCGGGCTATAAGCCGATTGAGGCAGTTTTCGCCGTGCTGATCGGTTGTCGGTACACCGCGGTGAACCGGAGGGCAGCTGAGGTCCGCCTCAAATCGGAGACCTACACTCCAGCGCCCCCAAACCAAGCCACGCAACGGGACAGGTCGCTGCCTGCGGGTATGTATCTTGCCTCTGTGCAGGGCCTAGGCTCGTCCCGAAATGATTTGCTTAAACCGGTATCGAGAGGCTGTATCACCTCGAAGAAAGGGTGAGGCCCCTGGAACGAGTTGTGTCTTCCGCTATAGCAGTACTTCCGCGCTATGGCTGATCCTTCAATTCGGGAGTCACAATTGCCTCTACGCCCCTGATGGCTGTATGAGGCTTCCGTTTTGTTCTGGAAGAAATCGAGGACCTGGCGAAATGACAACAGAGTACCAACAGGCTGAGCGAGGAAGAACAATATTCGGAACCGGCCTTTTGTTTTTCTCACAGGGCCTAATCTGGTTCGACTTCTCCTCGCCGGGAGGTATTTTTACTGTCCGTCACTTGAATATAAACGTTGCATTCCTCCGTGCCGAAATTGTGATAGGGCTCATCGTGGCAGCGTACGGAGTGTTAGTATGGCGGAGCGCATCGCGTAAACTCTCCGTTGCGAACTACATCATCGTGTCATCTTGCGTCCTCATTCTCCTCCTGTGCGTGTCCAAGATTTCCGAATGGGTTTATGTATTAAACAAGCAGAACAGGTATGCCGCTGGGATCGTGATCGCAATCGCGATGCCGGTTTGCATCTTCGGTTTCGCTGCTGGGTGGGCCGACAGCACGTACTTGCGCGAGCGATTTCATGCTTTTCTCGGATCCAGCAGGTCCGCCTCATAGGGTTGTACTTTGGGGTGTCATGTTGAGCTTGCATTTGGCAGGTAAGCTGTGGCGCCGCTCGCACAGGCCGGGATGCCATCGATGGACCATGAATTCTAGCCCGATTACAGGTGAAGAATTACAGGTGAAGTTTCTGTCGGATTCCGCAGAGATCTCTCTAACATGTTAAATGATGGTGGGCCCGTGCGGAATCGTTATCCAAAGCAGAAGTGGCTAAGATGAAGCGGTTTTCGAAAAGGCACTCGCCAGTAATTATCGGGTGATATTCGGAGGAAAATGAGCGACGCTATAAAAACGGACGTGGAGAATTTATGGAACGCACTTTAATCCTGCAGACTGAGAATGATGTGGAATTTTATGGCTGCACTCAATGTTCCTGGAGGATACCAACTACGGCGGAGTCACGAGCCGTTCAGAAGGGTTTCGCCAAACATATCTGCAGCAGATACCCGTCCAAGAGCCGTGGGCAGTCAGCATAGCTCCATAACGAATGCCATTAACTGAATCAGTCCCTCGCCCAAGTTATGGGCTATTTGCCGTTACCATTTTCATTGTTGCCATTTTTGTCGCCATCACCGCTTTCCATGTCCTTGACCATTATTTCCGCTATCTTGATTTCGACCGCTGTTCCCCGATGTAGTCGCAAACCACCACCGGAAAGTGGCTTCTTGGTACCTTCACGAGGAGGGCTAGTTACCGAGAAGCTTCTTTGTCAGAAGTTGGCCTGGCACCAGGCTTGAGATCGGTGGTCCGTTTGGGTACCATCCGATTCGTGAAAGGCTTAATTCGGACGATTGCGTTATTAATATTGGGCGCTGCGGTAATGCTGGATGCCCAGACCACCGCGAAGCCTGAAAGTGGCTTCATTTCTCCTTCAAAGTACACAAATGCGTTCTTTGGCTTTTCATTGCTGCTGCCGCAGGATGCCCAACTTAAACTTGGTTCTCAGAATGCGCCGCCGCGTAGCGCGTTCCGACATATTCTGTTCGCTGCGAATAGTACGACGAAAGGCTATCCTGTCTTGATGATTGGGGCCGATGAAATCAATGAATCGGATCCAGATCCCGAGAAGGCACTCTTTGGGGCGCAGAAAGTTGAGGCCATCCACATTGCTGGGAAGGAGTTTTCGAGGACTAAATGGAAAGCGGATAACATTTATCGCACCATTTACGCTACATCTATCAATGGTTACATGCTGTTCATCACGACTTTCACATACGATGCAAAAGTGTTGGATGAGTTCGAGCGCAATATTCAGGCGCTGACCTTTTTCGATCCCAGCAAGGCACAGGAGTTTGCGGGGCCGGATGGACGACCATATGAGGGACTTCCCCTGCAGCCGATTGAAGCGACGCCTGGGGGTGACCAACATACAAATGCCAATACCGAGAAAACAGCAACTAGAGCCGGGGCGGCACCGCAGGCAAGCCCGCCAACAGCGACTGCTGAGTTAGGTCGGTTCTATGACAAAGACCTGGTTCTGCACTTTAACTATCCCATAGAGATGCGTACCTTGGACGCAAGTGCCGCGATGGAGCGTGGTCATCAAAACATCTATGGCGTTCCTGGCGATACCGATCCCGAGCACTTGGAAGCCAAGCGTTGCCTCAGACCTCTGCTCGCGGTCGAGCTAACGGAGCATAAAGCACCACAACGCCCCGCCAATTTGGACGGCGTGTGGGTAGACGATTCGAAGAATACAAGGAATCTCGAAAACCGGTGCCCATATACGCAAACATATTCATGATGGAAGTAGTCCGGAATTGTTTGCCGCAACAGTTGCAGAAGAATGAGAATGATGCCCTAGGGTCCATCGCGCTGAGCCCCGTCTCCGAACCCGGCATCCAACGTATGCCTAAGCCGCTGTGGTACGAGATAGGTAAACAGAAGATTCACATGAATTCTGGCGCCGGTCGGCCGATCATCAATGGACAACTGGCTTCCGCGCCGATCATGGTAATGTCCATGGCGACGGAATGGCGTGGTCACCTGTTGGCGTGGGTATTTACTTCGAACGATACTGAAATCTTGAATCAGATAACGAAGAGCCAGGTGCAGTTCGGTGATGGTCCATGGGGACCGATGTTCGCGCCGAATGTTGGACCTCAGGGCGCCGGGACGCCAATAACCATTCTTCCGAAATAAGGCGATGCTCGTTGTTCGAAAGCATCGCGGCATCCCTCATTGACTATTTCCCCTCCAAACAACCACCGATCTGGCTCTGGCACTCAGAACGTGCGCGACAATGATAAGTCACGATAAGTCAGATTCTCGGAAACTGGCTTTGGCGATCGAGTTGCCCAGGGCCGGTTGGCGATAAGCCCGTTTATCGGGAGTTGGCTCGTTCTCGATTTTGGAGGAACGATTATTGCCGAGCTTGGAGTCATACGCCTATAGACTTCGCCTGGACGTGTTCCTGCTGGAGTAGCTATTACTTTTTTCCGGTTTCCGCCTTCTGTTTCAGCTCTTCGAACCAATTCAGCACGAAGTTAATCTCACCCGCCCCGCTCGCTAGGCTTGAGCATTAGGAACCGCTGCCCATCTGCCGTCACGTCGTAGTTGGGTGTCGAGGTTTGCAGCAATCGGTACTCACCCTCAAAAAGCGTCTTCGGAGTGCCCGCACTAAACGTAGGCTGCGTGCTGATCTCTACCGCCATCATTTTTCTGCCAATCCGGTAAAAAAGCTCGCGCCCATTCCGGTTCCAGCGGGGCTCTCTGCCGCCATCTGTGGAGATCTGCCACTTTCCTCCTGGCCCAGGATACGGCTGTACGTAAATCTCATAAAGGCCAGACTCATCCGATGCGTACGCCAACCACCGTCCATCCGGGGAAAACTGCGGAGCGTTTTCATTGGCGGGGGTCTTTAGGAAGGTTTGTGCTTGATGAGCTTGTCCCGATTCTAGCGAAGGGGAATTCAGCCGCAGCGTCCAAATATCGTAATTGGTTGTGGTATTGACCTCGGAAAATGCCAAGATCTGCCCATCGGGAGAAATTGAACCTGGAACCTGAAGATATTGACTCCTTGCTAACCTCTCGCCGCCGCCGCTGCCGTCAGCCAGTTGCCAGAAAAGATTCCTCTGCCCACCCTGATTTGACGTGAAGACGATTCGCTTACCATCCGGCGTCCAGAAAGGCGCCAAGTTGTTCGTGCCCTGAAAAGTGAGCCGAGTGAATGCTTGCCGTGACAAATCATAAAGCCACACCTGGTTGTCCTTTTCCGTAATCCCAACGGCGATGCGTTTGCCGTCCGGTGAAATACGCGGCTGCACATACGCTCGGGCCTCAGCGGCCAGCGACTGTTCCACTCCGTTTCGACTGACCCATACAAATTTCAACGGCTCAGATTGAGCGGAGGCCGAAACGAATACGAGCGATCCGGTATTAGAAAAACTGTAGTCTGCCCCGGTTCGACCGGCGAACTGATCGACTTGCAGAACGTCCTCAACCATGGGAACAGCCGCGCCAGTAGCCTCCATCCGCTCGGGATCAAAGGGCATTGCCATAAGCGTGGTCCCTTGCTGGTAAATCAAATGTCCCGACGGCGCATACCTCGGGTCTGTTCCTTTTGCCACTATCTGCCGCCTGCCGGTTGCAAGCGTTAGTGCGCCGATCTGCGAGTTAGGCATGAGCCCTGTGGTAAAAAGGACCGCCTTTCCGCCTGGCAGAAACGCTGGCCAGAATTCTCCACCTTCCAGTTTTCCGGAATTCACGATCGGCTGCGGGGGGGCGCCTGTGTCTGGCATTCGGAGTAGCGGGCCTTCGCTATTTCCAAGGATGATGTCTCCCTGGCTGCCCCAGTCTCCCCCTATGAGGCTTCGTATAGCGAGGCGGTCGCCGAAATCATAGATCGTAACGGCAGGTCCCCCGTTTATCGGAGCCTTTCTTATCTTTGGGCCGTCGGGAGTAAAAAACGCAACCCACTTGCTGTCTGGCGAAAAGAACGGCATCTCAGCCCTTTCACTTCCTGGAACAGCCTTGCTTTCTCCGGTATCCATCGCTCGCAGGAACAGCTGCTGGGTACTACCTTGTGCCACGACATACGCCAGATGGGTTCCGTCCGGCGATAACGCGATTGCGTGGGGTGGAGCCCCATTCAAAATCTGGATTCCGGCAGGCAGCATGATAGTGAAGCGCGACACCGCCTTTGGCTGTACCGCCGGCTTCAACACCCACACTACTCCGGACATCACAGCAATCAGCAATAATCCTGCCGCTCCGAGGACTAGTCCCCTTCGCCCGGCGAAAGGGTGGTCTGCGGTCTTCCCGGTTGCAGCAGCCTGGAGTTGCACGCCGCTTTCCGCGACGGATTTCAATTCCAATTCCAGGTCCCGCGCCGTCTGCCAACGGTTCTCCGGATCTTTTTCTAGGCAGCGCTTCACCGGGCGCTCCAGCAGCGCTGAAGTGAGCGGCTGAATCGTGGACATCGGCGGAGGATCAGATTCAAGAATTTTGGCCATCACACTGGCAGACGTTTTCCCTTCGAAAGCCCTTTTTCCTGTCGCCATCTCATACAGCACTGCGCCGAACGCGAAAATATCCGTCCGCGCATCGATTAGATCATTATTGCCTTCCACCTGCTCCGGCGCCATGTACTGGACTGTTCCCAAGAGCATTCCTTGCACCGTTGGGTTCTGCGACAGCGTGGCCATCTGCGACACAGGTATTTTTTCCGTCGTCTGCCTTAGCTTTGCCAAGCCGAAGTCCAACAGTTTCGCGCCGTTTTTAGTCAGCATGATGTTGCCCGGCTTCAGATCACGGTGTGTGATGCCCTTGCGATGCGCCTTGTCGAGCGCATCCACAATTTCAATGGAGTATCGCAATACTTGATCTAGCGGTAGTGGACCTCTCAGCAGCCGTATCGCAAGCGTCTCGCCTTCCAGATATTCCATCACAAGAAAATCAGTTCCATCCTCGTGCCCAACATCATGAAGGGTGCAGATATGCGGATGATTCACACCCGCGATGGCTTGTGCCTCGCGTTCAAATCTCTCTCTCAGTTCGGGTCTGTCAGCTAGATGATTTGGTAGGACTTTAATGGCAACGATGCGGTTCAGGCGTGTGTCGCGGGCTTTATACACTTCGCCCATTCCACCCGCACCAATCGTGGAGAGCAATTCGTAGGGCCCTAGACGTGTGCCCGGCTGTATGGCCACTTTATTTCCTTAAAAACGAGCCGAGTATAGCGTTTTTAGGAGAAGCTCGCGCCAAGTCCTGAAAAGTCAGGTTACCGGAGACTGGAGTACCAGGACCCCACTCGCTGGTAATCCCGTTTTCCCGGCGTGGTCCTTATCTCTTTGTCAGTCTTGTTTACCGGCAGAACGGAAAGACAAGAGGTGCTCCGGCCACTCGCTGGAGAAGGAGCGTTCCGGTGTCGGCGTGGTCACGTGGCGAGCGGTCGCGCCCTGCGTGCGGCCACTCAGTGAGTGACGGGTAGCCCAACGACGATGAGAACCGCATAGTCCTGCTTGCGGCAGCCGTTCACGGCAGGCATGGCGGCTCCTGGATTCACGGGAAAGCCCTTGGTCTGAACGTTCGCGGGCGAGCACGAGTTGTTAGCCGTCGCAGGTGTGTAGCGTGCGGAACGGCATCCGAGATGGGTGACATCGTAGAGGGTCGCGCCGTCGGCGAGTTCCCACCGCTGATTGCCGTTCTTGTCCTTGGGCTGCAATTGTCAATACGGTCGTCACTTCGCGGTCGCCTGTGACGAGGTATTTCCCAGGGGCCAGCGGAAAGTTCGGCTTCTCCATGATCAAGCCGTGTTCCTCCAGCCACCAGTCCGCAGGGTCGAATTTCCACTGTGACGGCGCCACACCGCCGGCCGCCTTCAATTGATCGTAGTGGTCCAGCTTGCAAGCGCGCGGGCCCGGGTCCTGGTTCCAGAAGCCCCATGATTGCGCGCCGTTGCCTGAGGTGGCCCCGGGGTCTCCCAACGCCGCGATGAACTGCGGCTCGATGCGCTTGAACTTCGAGAGGTCTACGCCTGACGCGTGAATCGGCTGCAGGCCGGCCGCCAACATGAGGAATCCAGTGGAGAGGAGCAGGCGGCTCATGGACGGCACGAGCTGGCGGACATTCATGCGATTGCTCCGATTGGACGATCTGATGACAGCCTACACCCACGCCCGCCATATTGCTATTCCTGAGAAGTCCGTATTCCGCCTGGTAAGTCAGATTACCGGAAACTGGCTTTTGCCCACACGGTTCACCTTAGCCGTGGAATCTTCAACTATTCAGACTCGTATCAATAGAAGTGAGATGAGTTCAGCCAACGAATCTTGCGACCGACGCACCTTAACCGACTTTTCGATTGAGGCACAACGAATGATGTGCCCTCGACGTATCGGCGGGTCTTCTCGTGCCAAATGAACGCCCGGTGAGCCCACGTAGGACTTCGGAACGAGGGCACCTCAACGTTGCCAACCCGTCCGCCATCCTTCACCCACAGAACAACTCGTTCCGTGGTCTCGCCAAGCGATCGTGTCGACGGAGGTGCGGGCTTGTCGAGGTTTTCATTTTCTTTTCGTCATGATCAGACTCGTGTCACCAAAAAGGCGGTATCCTGCGGATGGAATCTCCATGGCCAATTTGTTCATCGAACGCCGCAGATCACCGCGAAATGGCATAACTGAGTTGATCCGCGTTCACCCCGTCAATTCGGATTTCCCCGTGGAATTCTGTACGACCTTTAATATCTCTGGAACAGGCCTATACCTTAAAACTTCGGCAGCGCATTACTTCCTTGGTATGACGGTCGAGTTGACACGCAATTTCGTTGCGGATGATCCGAAAAGTGAAGAGATAATGGGCGCAGTGGTACGGGTCGATAGACTTGAGGATGGAAATTTTGGTGTCGCTGTCGCCTTCACATCAGCGGTGTAGCTATCCGCGCGTCTTTTTGGTTGGGGTCCTGGCTTTAAGCAATAGCATATCCGGTGAAAAATGACGGTAAAGATTATCCTGTCACTGGCGCGATACCGAATGGCGCAGACGCCGTCACCACGAAGCGGATTAATGCCGATACGGTCGAAGGTATTTTCAAGAAGTTCCGGGTTGCCAAGAGCGCCTGCACTTTTCCTGAATCCGTTCATTAGGACTTGGAACGCTGGAATCCGCGGCATTCTGTGGGTGCTGGATCGCATGATCCAGTGGTGCGACTGAACTCACGATTCAGTGATGGCGCTGAGCGCGGCGTAACGTCCCCAGCTGAGGCTCGCACTCTATTCCTCGCTTATTTTCAGACATTCTCTTACGAAGCTCAGTCATCACTTTTGTAACATTCATGCGAGGATCGGAATACAGACTGGTCCCGGATGCATCAACGATGGTCAAATTTATGTCATCACCACCTGGATCGTAGACAAAGTTCCGACGATATACCTGTTGTTGTGGCCTTCCCTCAAAGATAGTTGCACGACGACATCAGCTTTTGAAGAATCGTTTATGATTTGAAATCGACTCCACTTTGAAACTCCTGAAACACTTTGTCCGCTATTTTTGTCGTCGTGTGATTCTCGATATAAACTAAGATCATGCGGCATCGTCTGGAGCCGCGATGGCGGCCCGCGAAGGTATCTGGCTGCGGATGGGCGAAATTGAGGCACGGTGCTCGAGAGATGCCGATCGGAGGAGTGAGGCGCATGAGATATGTGTTTGCGTTAATAGTGGCGTTCGCACTCGTGCTCGGGATTTCGCCGAGCGCGCAAGCGCAGCAGGAAATCACGCTTTTGGTGCCGGGTCCCACCAAGGTAGCTCTCGACAAATTGCTACCCGAATTTGAGAGCAAAACGGGATATATGGTGAAGGTGACTTACGGCACTAGTATGGGAACCAGGGAGCAGGTGGTGCGCGGCGAGGTCTTCGATGTGCCGGTGATGCGCACGCCATATCAGCAGGCCCTCGATTCCGGCAACGTGGTGGTTGGCAGCGGGACACTGATCGCGAGCTTTCAGGTGGGCGTCTGCGTGCGCAAAGGCGCGCCGAAGCCAGATATCTCAACGCCCGAAGCGGTGAAGAAGACGCTGCTCGATGCTAAAACAATCACCTATCCGAATCCTGCCGCGGGAACTGCAGGAGCGCGCGTGACCGAGATGTTCGAGAAGCTCGGAATCACCGAGCAAATAAAACCGAAGAGCACCATTGTGGAGAACAGCGGTCCCGCTCAGGCTTCGGTCGCGAGCGGAGAGAAAGATCTGTGCATGGCGTACGTCAGCGACATGCGGAATCCGGGCATCGACGTTGTGGGAGCACTCCCGCACGAGATTTCTTCGCCAGATGAGTTGTTCGGATTTCTCTCCAGCCACGCGAAGAATCCGGCCGCGTCCAAGGCCCTCCTGGATTTTCTGACGTCATCCGACGCCGGCGCGGTGTACAAGGCCGTGGGGATGGTGCCGGGTCACTGAGGCTGCGCGACGCGAGAAGTCAGGATTTCATTGCTCAGAAAATGCTTGATCGAGAGGAGGAGATTCAGACCTACATGACTCAGCACCTTGCGTCCTGACTGGCTCGACGGCTCTTTTATTCTTGAGCAGCACACAACCGACAGCCGGTTAGGAGCTTAAGGTCAAGGACTCGGCTTGGCAAACCTCGCCGGGTCAATGGGACGTTCGGCTGCTGCACCTCGCTAATCTCAAGGTGGCCTGCCCGGCCGTCCAAGTCACCTCCCGGCGAAACGGCAGCTTGACTCCCAAGACTTCGCGATAAGGCCTAACTTTTTGTCGAAGAAGAACTTCACTAGAGACTTGCCACCCGTTCCTTGGATTATCTCGGTGTCCTGGCCGTTGATGCTGGTTTGCAGGAAACCGGAGCACCAATTGGTGCGGGCGTGCTTGATCTGTACTGTGAAGGACAATTCTGCGTCGAGCCGTTCACCTTGACATAAGCGAAAGAAGCGGCGAATGCACGGCAAACGTAAACGAGGCCGCCCAGGCGCGCCATCGGCCCAAATCGCGGCCCGGTGCCATTTCAGCACCGCACCGACACGGCGCCCGCAGTCGTCTGGAATCCCGCATGCTACTATTCGAAGATCAATAGGTCCCGGAGTCCAGATGTTGATTCAGAAAAAACCGTTTGAAATAGGCGACGACGAAGACGAACCAATCACAATTTGGGCGGGCGAGCGGGAAGTTTGCGCGTCTGAACTGTTCAGAAAATGGAAGCCCCAAAAGTACATCGACAAGAATTGCTCCAATATAGGCAATCCTTCGGAAAATGGCCGCGCGAAACCGCCGGCCGGGTTGGCGGGGTTCACTACTCAGCAACCGAACTCGCAGCGGCTTGGGGCGTCAGCGCTGAGACGATTCGCGTGATATTCCGCGAAGAACCAGGGGTCCTAAAGATCGGCAAGACCGGGACAAAGCATCGGCGAGGTTACTTTACGCTGCGAATCCCGCTAGATGTTGCCGAACGAGTCCACAAAAAGCTCTCAGCATAATGCTTGTCCTTTGGCGCCGACATATCCGGGACTGTTCTCATCGTGACGATGGCCGAGACCATCTGAAGTGTCGCTGTCCAATTTGGCTAGACTGGCGCATAGGCGGCAAGCGTGTTCGCGAACCACTCAACACCCGCGATTGGCAAGCGGCTCAGATGCGAGCACGCCAACTCGAAGCGGACGGCATCACAAGCGAAGTTGCGCCGCAAACGCTGGAGCAAGTCTCGAAGAGATTTCTGAACGATGCCAAGGCTCGTGGTCTGCGCGAAGCCAGCCTGTACAAATACCAACTTGTGCTGAAGCAACTTCAGACGTTCGGGATCAGCACGGCCTTGTTTTCATATCCAGTTTTGGCACCGAAGAGTTGCGGTCGTTTCGTAATTCATGGCCGAACAAGAATCTATCCGCCCGCAAGAAGCTTGAACACGTGAAATCGTTTTTCCGCTTTTGCGCTGACTCCGGTTGGATCAAGACCAATCCCGCTAAAGTTCTCAAGCCTCCGACGGTTAACGATCCTCGGTACTTCCCTTCTCCGATGAACATATGGACAAAATCCTCGCGGCCTGTGGTACGCATCCATCTCCTGAACGTGCCGTTCAACTTCGCGCCCTCGTCTTGTTGATGCGTCACAGTGGCCTCCGTATCGGAGACGCCTGCACGCTTCACCGGGATCGGATAAAGAACGGCATTCTCGAACTCTACACGGCGAAGTCCGGAACGAAAGTGCGGCTGCCTTTTAATCCGGAGGCTATGAAGGCGCTAAAAGCGGTGCCTTCCGGCAACTACTACTTCTGGAGCGGCGAATCTACCCGCAAGACGTGCATCAACATCTGGGAGCAAACGTTCCAAAAGATGTTTCAGCGTGCTGGAATTGACGGCCATAGCCATCAACTGCGGCACACCTTCTCCGTTAATCTGCTCCAGAGGGGCGTGTCGATGGAAAATCTCAGCACACTTTTAGGACATCGCAGCATAAAAGTGACGGAACGCTACTATGCATCGTGGGTTGCAGGACGCCAACAGCACCTCGAAAACGTGGTTCGGGCTACCTGGTAAAAGCTGGTAAAAGCTGTTTTTCGTGGGCACGCCTTGAGCACGTGATAATTTCTAAGTTCAAATACCCTCATAAACATTGAAGAAAAGGTGGTGCCGGAGGAGGGAGTCGAACCCACACGGCCTTGCGACCAACGGATTTTGAGTCCGCCGCGTCTGCCATTCCGCCACTCCGGCAACGTGCAGGCAAATCTATCTTATCGGACGCCGTACTGCAACACGGCCAGCTTAAAGCGCGTTTCGCGAAAAAGCGGGTCTCGCGAAAGGCGAGAAGCGGGCCCGTGTCCATGGTCTTCGCTGTGCAGTCGTTCAGCGCATCGTTGAAGCAGGCCTGGGGGTGACTCTAGGAGCCCGTGGTGATCCCTTCGCCCTCGCCAGGTTCGCTTTGCCTCTGCTGTTCCGATGGAATTTCAAGTTCTTGCGACACTCTGGGCACAAGACGGATTGTGAATTCACGGAAACTTTTTTCAAGAACCATCTGGAATGCCCAGATACCGAGTGGAACACTGACGATGATCGCCAAACCCATGGCGATCGCACGCCCAGCAGTATCTGAGGCATGATTCAAAATCCCGCTGATTCCGACCACGAGTGAAATAAAGATACTGCCACCGAGACCCAGGAGCAGCGATCTCCACAGCCATGCCCACCAGATGATCGCGGCGCGCTTGAATGTCGGTGCCAGGCCCGGGTGATTGGGCAAAACCGGTGTGCTCATTCCAGTGACTCCTCATTCGCAGCAAAAACCGTATAAACAATGCGTGTAATGATATGTTATCTGCTTCACCGCCGGATGGGAAAGGCTTGCGTTTCAGAGATCGAGTTCCCTCGCCCAAGGGTACACTTCGCCGGCGGTACTTGGCCGTTTCACGATGTTCGCAGGCGGCTGCCGGCTAAAATCGTGCGACGATTACCTGGATTTCGGAGCGCCAATTGACTTGAGTGGCCGCACGGCGCTTCCGATCTCGACTGCGTCACCTTTGCCCAATACACCCTTAATCCAATGGCACACCCGTCCCGAATTACATCCCCAAGCGTAAGGGAGCGCCGTTTGGCGCGGAAGCACTTTCGCGGATCTGTAATCTTTCGGCCCTGTGTGATGCTGTGTGTGATTGCCGTTCTGGGGGTCGCATGGCGTGATTCCCTGCTGGGACAGGCGCGCGCCGTCACCTCGCAATCGCCACCCACAGCAAATGCTTCGCAGGGCGCTAAAAACCGAGAGCAGAATCCCACAAACACTCCCATCAAGCACATCATCGTGATATTTCAGGAAAATATCTCATTCGATCACTACTTTGGGACGTACCCCATCGCTGCAAACCGGCCGAAGGAGACGCCATTCCGGGCCGAAAAGAATACTCCCACCGTGAACAATCTTTTGAGCGGCAGGCTACTGGATCAAAATCCGAATTCCATGCAGCCGTTTCGAATGGACCCGAGTATGCCCGTGACGTGCGACCAGAATCACAGGTACACGGCGGAACAGGATGCGTTCGACCATGGCCTGATGGACAAATTCCCCGAATTTACCGGAGTGACAGGACCAGGTTGCAACGATTACGGCAAAAAGGCTGGAGTGGTGATGGGATATTTCGACGGCAACACGGTTACGGCCATCTGGAATTATGCTCAGCACTTCGCCATTAGCGACAACTCCTTCAGCACCATGTTCGGCCCCTCCACTGTGGGCGCGCTGAACCTGATTGCCGGCACGACATCGCTTGCGACGCTGGTTCCGCTCACGCCAAATGGCAAAACGGCGAATCCAAGCGGCAACATCGCGGGCGGTAAGCGGGACCCATTTTTGAAGACCGGTGCAGCGATTGGCGATCCCATGCCGGGATTAGACGATTGCGTGCTCACGAACCCGAAGCTGCAGAACGCCTCCATGATCGTAGAGACAGGCAAGAACGTCGGAGATTTACTCAACGCCAAGGGGATTACCTGGGGCTGGTTTCAAGGAGGTTTTTCTCCGACAGGCACTGACCCACAGGGGCGTGCCATTTGCGGGGCGCATCATACCGGCCTGCCTGGAGACGATGCCGTGACGGTATTTGGTGATTACGTACCCCATCACGAGCCGTTCGAGTACTTCGCGCAATCGGCCAATCCGCATCATACGCGGCCCAACGATGCGAAGCTTATCGGCACCAGTCGTGACGGAGCGAATCATCAATACGATCTGAGCGACTTTTGGACGGCGCTCAAAACGAGCCGGCTTCCGGCGGTGACCTACCTCAAGGCAGCGGCGTATCAGGATGCGCATCCCGGATACTCGGACCCGATCGACGAGCAAGCATGGCTTGTCGAGGTGATCAATACTCTCGAAGCAAGCTCTTACTGGAACGACAGCGCAATCATCATTGCTTATGATGATTCTGACGGATGGTACGATCACGTGATGGGCCCGATTATCAGCCAGTCCGCAACATCTGACGACACGCTGGCGGCCAATAACTGCGGCTCCGCTTCAACGGGGAGGGAGGGACAATGCGGCTACGGTCCTCGCCAGCCGCTGCTCGTGATCTCCCCGTATGCGCGGCAAAATTATGTCGATCACCGCATAACGGACCAATCGTCAATCCTGCGTTTCATCGAGGATAATTGGGATTTGGGGCGCATTGGCGGCAATTCCTCAGATGTGAAGGCCGGCAGCCTCGACGGGATGTTTGATTTCGAGAGCAAGATGCGTGCAGCCAAAGTTATGCTTGATCGGTCGACGGGAGCCGTTGTACGGCGAAAGTAAATGTCGAGGCCCGAGCAAGGCCACACAACGCTTCTGCGCGCGAACTGCAGGCCATTGCGCGCGATTTACAACCGATCTACAAGAACGTCGACGGCGTCTTCGGCAAGCTGGCTCGCGTGATGGGTGGCGGGAGGTAATCCTCCCAGGGCGTCGGAAATTTGCTGTGCGGTAATGTTGCGAATTTCGGCGATCGTTTTGCCGGCGAGCAACTCAGTGAGCAACGACGAACTAGCAATTGCGGGCGGACAACCGCGTGTCCGGAAACGCACGGCGGCAATGCGGCCCTGCTCGACGCGGACCGCCAGTGTAAGGGTATCGCCGCATACCGGGTTCGATACTTCGACCTTCACGGTCGCATCAGACAGATCGCCCACGTTGCGGGGATTTTTATAGTGATCGAGGACTTCCGGGCTGTACATAACTTCAGTATCCCAAGCACTTCATGGCAATGCAACCGAGCTGACGTGGCGATTAGCAAAATCGCATGCGGTGTTCCCGCATGATTCGCGTGGTCGCCGCTATTATTGAATCGCAACACCGGCTGCTGATCTGTCAACGGCGGCGCGGAAGCGCATTCGCACTCAAGTGGGAATTTCCGGGTGGCAAAATGCGCGGCGGAGAAACTCCTTGGGACGCGCTGGCGCGGGAATTGCGTGAAGAACTGGCCATGGAAGCGCGCATTGGCCGCGAGATTTACCGCATCCGGTACCGGTATGCGGAAGTTAGTGAGGAATTGGAACTATCATTTTTCTTTGCGCGCCTGTTGGTCGTAAACCATGCGGCGGCGGGCCGTTCGACTGATTACGCATTCGCGCGGGGACGGAATCGCATGTTCGAGCGCATCCAATGGGTGCAACGCAGCGAATTGAACCGCTATGACTTCCTGGCCGCCGATCGCGGTCTTGTGGCGCGTTTGGCAGCAGGCGAATTCCGTACCCCGGACGGCGAGAACGCCAATTACTCTCGATAAGCAGCAGCAAACGTGCTGGTCTCGTCGCCGATAAGATCAGCGGCAAACTGGCGACGCAACAATGTTCCATAAATGACCAGGTCACGGGCCATCATTTCAATCCGCGCTTCCAAGCGCGCATTCACCACCACGCCCTGCGCGTCGAGATCCGCATTTCCGTTGAAAGAAACGCCATACGGCATGCTCCAGCCATAGCATTGCCGCACCACAGTACGCATTTGCTCCATTACCGTGAGTCCCTTTTCGTGCGAAGAGCAAACATAGCCAAATAGTTTTCCGGCGCATGCATCCCCGGTGTAGTCGAGGAAATTCTTTAGAGCGCCCGATATAGACCCGTGGTAATCGGGTGAAGCGAGAACCAGCGCCTCCGCCCAAACGACGTCATCGAATATCCGCTGTTCGACTTCCGAAGCCTGCCGGTTCGGACGATACAGTGCCAGTTCAATCGCCCGCAAATCGATAAGACGCGTCTCGGCCCCACGAACCGTTGCCAAACGCAAGACCGAACCCAACACGAGAGCGCTGCGGGATTTCTCATGCAGACTTCCACTGACGCCGAGAACGCGAAGCGCCCCGAGAACGCGTGCACTTCCGCCGGCTCAATCGTCTGTTCGCCAGGTTCGGCCATCAACTCGCCTCCTTCTGGTTCGCTTCCTGGTTCCTGCATCATTTATTCACGTTTCACGCGCCATCACCCATGCTTACGAAGGCACCGACCGCCCCCCATCAACAGCAAGCACTTGCCCAGTGACAAACCCGGCCTCGACGAAATACATGACGGCATCCGCTATATCTTGGGCTGCACCTGTCGGCCAAGGGGAGCCCGCCGCACGTAGAGTTCGGCCAGTTCCGGCTTGTCTTCGGGAAAAGAATCGGTCCCCGGTGCGATCGCATTCACGGTGACAGCCGGTGCCAGCGACCGGGCCAGGCAGCGCGTCAGCATGATGACACCGGCCTTGGATACGCAGTAAGCGGTGTACTTGGGCCACGCCAGCAATCCACCAAGCGACGCGAGATTCACCATGCGCCCACGGCCGGTGCGTGACAACAGAGGCGCGGCCTTTTGTGCACAGAAAAACAGGGCCTTCACATTCGTATCAAGCAAGGCGTCCCAGTCCGACTCCGACGTGGTAGCGAGCGGCGTTGGTGCGAACGCGCCCGCATTATTAATTAAGATATCGAGACGGCCAAAGCGCTGTTCCACGATCCGCGAACAAATTGGCAATTTGATCGGTATGCGTCAGGTCAGCGCACGCGCAAGCGGCTTCCCCTCCCTCACTTGCGATTTCCGTCGCGACGGCCTTCGCTTCCGACTCGGAATGGCGATAATGCACCATTACGCGCGCGCCTTCACGTGCAAGCCGCAGGGCGACTGAGCGCCCGATCCGGCGGCCGGCGCCAGTTACAAGTGCCACCTGCCCGTCGAGCGTCCTTTTCGTCAAACGCGTGCCTCCCGATGCTTTTGCCTGGCAGATCGCCGGCGAGTCGCCGGCAAAGAAGTCAAAGCCGAGTGCGGCAAATACGCTTGCCTCGCCAACATACTACGGCGCACGCAATCAATCGAGCATTCCGTTCAATCCAGGGGCAGTCGCGTTCCATGCGCCGCTACGAGTGCTGATTGCGCAGTGCGCCGCCATGCGCGGACAGCACTTTGACGAAGCGGTCGCGCGTGCCTAGAATCGAGCGCCCACTCAGGAGGCACGATGAAGATCGATCTGCTCGCCATGGCCGCGCATCCAGACGATGTCGAACTCACCTGCGGCGGCACGCTTGATCAAGATGGCGCGCAGCGGATATCAGCGTAGGGATTCTGGACCTCACCGAAGGCGAAATGGGCACGACGGGGTTCGATCGAGATACGCCGGCGTGAAGCGGCCGCAGCGGCGCGACTGCTGGGCGTCAAACATCGAGAAAACCTGGGCTTGCCTGACGCGCAACTCGAAATGCGCATGGATTACAAACTGGCAATTGCGAAACGCATTCGAGCCCTGCGCCCGCGTGCCGTGATTCTTCCCTATTGGGAGGGCCGCCATCCCGATCATTACACCGCGGCACGCCTCGGATACGAAGGCTGCTTCCTCGCGGGCTTGAAGCGCCTCGATATCGATGGCGAGCCCTTCCGGCCGTTCAAAATACTCTATTCGACGACTTACGACCGGACAGTGCGGCCGTCATTTGTTGTGGACATTACACGCGAATTCCCGCTGCGCAATCGTGCGATTATGGCCTATGCCTCGCAATTCCGGCCAACCGGACGGCGAGCGTCGCTCGAAAGTGCACATACCGCTCGATCGGCTGGTACAACAAGTGCACCTCACCGCACGATTTTATGGCGAGATGGTTGGAGTGGAATACGCGGAACCGTTCCTGCTGAAAGAAGTGATGCAAGTAGAGGACATTGTGGAATTGCCGGTCCGCTCGATTTAATAAGGGGTCGCGACCGGCGAGTCGAGCTGGGCGGCGCGAGGTCTAATCGTCGGTGTCTTGCGCCATGGAAAACCCGGGTATGGTCTGCCCTTCCGGGGTGCGCTCGATTTTCACTCGCAGCATTGCTGCCGTTTCGTTGCCGGTCGGACGCAACACCGCAATCGTGGCGAGCACTTCGGTATACAGGCGCGTAACGAGAAAGGTTTCGCCGCTTCCGACCTTCCTCCAGACCTGGCCCACCTGAATGGTTTTTACCGGCATTGGACTTCACAGACATTGAAGTATTGACGGCGAATGCCGTTCTTAAACAACAAAACTCAAAGTACGGCGCATTCATCGACAATGAATCTAGAAGGATTGCCTTCGCCTGTCAATTGCGGCGGCAAATTTTACATCCTGCGACGTTAAGATCTTCTGATGCCGCCACTTCACGGTTCGCGGTGAGTTCTTGACGCATTTGAAGAATCAGTCGGCGCGGGAAACCCGAAAGCGTCTTGCAACATCAAAAAGAACGTACATTTCCCTTCATGGCGTATAATCGGCGGCAACGCACCGGAGGCTATAACATGAGCGAGTATCCCTGCGGGCACCGCAATCGGCAAAGTACTACGTTACGCGGAATGTCTGCGGCAAGTGCGCTCCTGAGCGTCGCGCTGATTCTGGCGATGACTGCGACACCCGGTGCAGCGGCGCCACAAGCACCGGCAGGACCTCCTCCTCCCCCGCCAGCCACCGCTCCGACAACGCCGACCACAACGGGACAACCGCAGCCAAACGGTCAACCGGGCAGCCGGGGCAGCCTGGCCCGAGCGATCCGACGCCAGCCCCGCCTCAGGCGAATCCCTCGTCACCGAACCAGAAGCCCGAGGCAGAGCCGCAGCCCATTCCCCAGAAGCAAAATCCGGATGTGAAGGCTGGGTCGAAAGCCGATGTGGATGCCATTGGAAACCGTGGCGTGGGGAGCGGCGTAAACTTTTATTCGCTTGAGCGGGAGATCGCACTCGGTAAGGGCCTGGCACAGGAAGTGGAGCGCTCGGCCAAGCTGATTGATGACCCGGTTGTTTCGGAATACGTCAATCGCGTGGGCCAGAACATCGTGCGCAATTCCGACGCAAAGGTGCCGTTCACGATTAAAGTAATCGACTCCGACGTTGTCAATGCATTTGCCCTCCCCGGCGGATTCTTTTATGTAAATAGCGGGCTGGTCCTGCGCGCGGATTCGGAAGCCGAGTTGGCCGGCGTGATGGCGCATGAGATTGCGCACGTCGCCGCGCGCCATGGAACGAAGAATGCCACCAAAGGCGAGCTCGCGCAGTTGGCCACCATCCCGTTGATCATGCTCGGCCCTGGCGGCTGGGCGGGATACGGATTATATGAAGGGCTGCAGTTCGCGATTCCCATGTCGTTCCTGAAGTTCTCGCGCGATGCCGAACGCGAGGCGGACTACCTGGGACTCGAATATATGTACAAAGCGGGGTATGACCCGAACGCTTTCGTGACCTTTTTTGAGAAGGTCGAAGCTGAAGAGAAGCGCCAGCCAGGGACAATCCCACGATTTTTCTCGACCCACCCGCCGACTCCCGAACGCGTCGAGAGCATTCAGAAAGAGATCGGGAATGTTTTGCCCGCGCGGGATCAATACATCGTCACCACGTCGGAATTTGACACGGTGAAGCTGCGCCTGCGCCGCATCGAGAACCGCAACAAGCTCCAGGACAACAAGAATTCCAAGGATAAGCCGACGCTCCGTACCCGGACCGAGCAGCAAACTCAAACCGGTCAGCAGCCTGGCTCAACCGGCGACGAAGACGCGCCGATCCCAGCGACGATCCGGACCGTCCGACGCTGCATAAGCGCACAGACGATTCGACTAATCCCTAGTTTGGCCTGAGTTTTCTCCGGGACCTGTCGGGTCAGGTTATAAGGCTTCCGGCAGAATGGGCGTTGATGTCACAAAGGGCGTTCGCTTAAGCGAACGCCCTTTTTTTCTGGCTGGCGATTTTTGAGTCACACGCCGGCATAACGCCGGCGGGGATCTAGGCGCTCGGCTGGTGGACGATGCCCATGCGGCGAAGCTCTTCGGCATAGTATTTGCGGTAGAGCACGTCCCACTCCTCGCTACCCTCGACAATTTCTTTCTTTTGCGATGCGATTTTCTGGCGTACCTGGTATCGACCGCTTCTTCTTCCTTCAGAAATGTTTATGATTCGACGACATTCTGGCGAATGGTTGCACGGTCTTCGATAAACTCCACATCCTGACTTGCCACAAGAACGTCTGTGATGATGTGCGACAGTTTCAAAATCTTTTCGCGGCTCAATTTCATCTGGTTTGTTGGTCTGCGGCGCGGGATTCCTCCGAAGTTTTCCGAAGATTGATGCACGCCTTGATGGCGCAATGTAGTGCTGAATATCTGACGCGACTCATATGCTCCAATCTAATCTACCCTGCCCGGTGCAACGCCGAGAAGGAGAGCAAGCACAAAGATCTTTTATCGCTGATGATTGTTTGCAGTTCAATGCGATTGCTCGTTCAATGCGATTGCCCGTTCCATGCGCGACGTTGGAGTCCCTGAAACCCGAATTCAGCGCAATATCAGCTTTCGCTGACGCGCAAGTTCCCCCTTCACTTTCTTGTACATCTCCTGATATGACGCGCCCGTCCTGCGCATTTCATCCGCATGCTGGTTGAGGATTTCGCGCACTTCTTCATTTAACCGATCTTCCACACCCAGTTCTTCGGCCATCTTCTGGCGCAAACGCTCACTGAGTACGGCGGGAGCCTGGGCTTCAATCATTTCGTTGTCGACGAGCCGCTTGGTTATCTCGCTGGCCATATAGCCGACAAAATCGCGCGATAACAGCATCCGAATTTCGCTCCTGGTCGAATTTATTGCCGACGGCAGGAGTCTACTGGTTGCCGCAAGAACGTGTCAAGGCAGCCCCGACAGTACGGCAATTCACAACGCGACGGGCTCGCTTAAGCTGCGGGCAGTTCACTTTCGTGCGAAGCGTTATTCCCGACAAACGTGTGAAAACCTTCGTTTGCCTGGAGTTTGACTTCCACAAAACTGTACGCGTTCTGTCTAGGTTGCCTATCTTTGCTCGCCAGGCTCCCGAGCGCGGTGGTGTGGCTGTGGAAGCACAAGGCGCTTTTGCATGACAATTCCCGCATTCGCACTATTATACGGCTTCATATCCGCAGGGTCGTCGCCCGGAGAAGGTTCACCTCGAGAGTGGTTCCGTGGGGTACTCGAAGATCCGCAATGCGGTGAATTAGATTCATGTTGCCGATACGACCGTAAATGCGCGAGGATCTCATCCATCGATTGCTTCTGCCCGCAGGGTCGGCCTGGTCGCCGTCATGCTGGCATTAAGCGTCTTGCTGCGTCTGCTAAAGCAGCAAAACGCTGAGATTGATGCGGAAACGAAGCGCAAGCCATGTTCGTGAAAAATAAAATGGAGTCCGTGCTGAAGGCCCGCACTTTCCGTTGGAACTTTTAGGACGGCGCTGGCAAATTCGCCAGGAGCTAAATGCCGATCGAAATGGATTCCGATGCTGCGCTGGTGATGAGCGGCTATCCCACGTACCAAGCGTCTAGAGTGGGTCGATCCCATATTCCACGTGCGGTGGGTTGCTCCTCGCCCCGAGAATGAAGTCGATCTCGGCACCGACGTGACCTCCGACCGCCGCGAATCGCAGCCATTCTACTTCCGCGGCGAGCGGACACGTCACCGTCAGCCATCCGGTTTCTCTGCGCCAAGGCGGCCGTGGTCTGCTGGTCTGTGTCCCGGTACGTTCGGACTCCAATGCGGGGGGATTCGTAGTTGGCGTGTTCCGGTACCAGCGATTGCTCGATTCGATCCTCCAGGATGTGGCGCAGGACTATTGGATCTCCGTATATGACGGCAACGATCAAATCTATATTCGCACCGGCGCAAACCGCCACAGGCCAAAGTGCCCGTCGAGCAGACAAAGATCGAATTCTGGCAATTGACGTGGCGAGCCCGGGTCTGGCCGACAGGCCGGCCGAGCTTGGATATGCGCGATCGATTCTGCCGCAAGTTACGTTTATTGCCGGCATTTTGATGGCCGCATGGCTGGCGTTCACCGTCTATATCGCGCAAACCGCAAAAATTCGCAGTGACAAGCTGGAAGCAGAGATTGTGGGCCGCGAACAAGCAGAAGAGGCGCTGCGGCACGCGCAAAAGATGGAAGCAGTCGGCCGGCTGGCCGGCGGGGTGGCGCACGATTTCAATAATCTGCTCATGGTGATCCGCGGGCAGGCCACGTTGTCGCTGCAATCCTATTTTCCCTACCTGAGTCGTTGCGCAGCAATTTAGAAAGCATTCTCAAGGCGGCGGAGCGTGCCACGTCGGTAACCAGGCAATTGCTGGCGTTCAGCCGGAAACAGGTGCTGCAGCCAAGAGTCCTGGATCTGAATACTCTGGTTCGCAGGTCGCCGATCTGTTGCCTCCCATGATCGGTGAAGATATTCGGCTGGTGATGATGCTCGATCCCGAATTGGGCCACGTGAAAGCCGATCCCGGCCAGGTGGAGCAGGTGCTGATGAATCTGGCGGCAAACGCGCGGGACGCTATGCCGCACGGAGGAGAACTTACTCTTCAAACCGCGAATGTGGAATTGGACGACACCATCAAGCAGCGGTATCCGGGTGCGACTCGGGCCCGCACGTCATGCTCGCCGTCAAGGACAATGGGCATGGCATGGATGCAGAGACGCTGTCCCACGCGTTTGAACCATTTTTCACGACGAAGGAAAAAAACAAAGGCACCGGGTTGGGACTATCGACGGCCTACGGAATCGTCGAACAGAGCGGAGGCGCGATCTCGTTGCGAAGCGAACCTGGAGTCGGAACCACTCTTACGATATATTTCCCTCGCACGGATGCTCCCCTGGAAGAGTCGGTGGCAGCGGAAATTTCCGATAAAGAATTGGGGGGCGTGGAAACGATCCTGGTGGTGGAAGATGATGATGCCGTGCGAAAAATGACGTGTACCTTCCTGACGATCAAAGGCTACTCGGTGCTCGAGGCTAGAAATGCTTCTGAGGCTATGAACATCGCCGCACGCGAATGCGATTGCATCGACCTTCTCCTGACCGATGTGGTGATGCCCGGCATTAAAGGGCGGGAACTGGTCGCCCAAATCTCGCAAATCTATGATGATCTTCCCGTTCTTTACATGTCGGCCTACACCGAAGATGCCGCCATAAACAACGGAATTCTCGATCCAGGCACGGCTTTCATCGAAAAGCCTTTCGGTCCCGATGAGCTGACGCTGAAAATTCGAGAAGTGCTGCAATCGGCAGCTCGTAAGCATTCGCCGCGAGCGGTACCGCGGATCGCCCGCGATTAGCAGAACCTCAAGCGCCATAAGACGCAATCAGGGCACTTCAGGGCTGATTGGAAGAGCGGTTAGTATTTCAATCCTGTGTTGATTCGGCGTTCATTCGGCTTTGCTATTGTCACAAGCCGCCTATCCGAGCCGTGCAATCTGTACTCAGTTCGTACTCAAAGCCACTTCATCATTCCCCTGCCACTTGCCCAAGAGTGGTTGTAAAATTAGAATTGAACTGCAGTCATGATGGGAGATTTCACAGATATCGAAGTTCACCGTCCCGCGATAACGGGGCACTGTTACCGAATGCTGGGCTCGGCTTTCGATGCGGACGACGCCGCGCAGGAAGCGTTGCTTCGCGCGTGGCGCAGCAGGGACCAGTTCGACGGGCGCGCTTCGATAAAAACCTGGCTATACCGGATCGCTACAAACGTGTGCTTGGACGAGTTGAAGGACAGAGGCCAGCGCGCACGCCCAATCGAGGAAGGCTCACCCTCTCCGGGCGCGCCACCGATGGCTCTTGTCCAGCGTCCGAGCGATTACTGGATCGAGCCAATCCTGGATCAAAAGGTGCTTTCTCGGGAATGCGATCCGGCTGAGCGCGCTACATTGCGGCAGAGTATTCAGCTCGCGTTCGTGGCAGCGCTGCAGAAGCTCCCGCCAAAACAACGCGCCGTGCTGTTGCTCATGGAAGTGTTGGAATTCTCGGCATCGGAAGCTGCCGAAGTGCTGGAAACGTCGGTGGCTTCGGTTAACAGCGCGCTCCAGCGAGCGCGCGCAACACTTGCAACGCGTCGTGACAAGGAACCAGCTGAACTCTCTGAATCGCAACAAGCCATGCTGGGCCGGTACATTGCCGCATTCGAGCAATACGATGTGGATGGACTCGTAGCCTTAATGTGCGAGGATGTTAAATTCTGCATGCCGCCTTATTCACTTTGGTTGCAAGGTCCCGCCGAAGTCAGAACCTGGATGTTGGGGCTGGGAAATGGGTGCCGAGGTTCGCGTCTGGTTCCCACCGCGGCGTGCGGTTCGCCGGCCTTCGCACAATACCGCCCGAATCCCGAACGCGGACACAAGGCTTGGGCCTTGATCGTCCTCGAACTCGCTGGTAACCGGATTGCGGCGGTCAACTCGTTCCTGGACACACCGGCCCTGTTTCCGCGGTTTGGTTTTCCCCTGATCCTCGCGCCTTGATTGTTGTCCCTTGATCCTGGTCCCTGATAGCGATTCAACCGGGCCTGCAAGTTTCGCCTACACCGATGAGTTTCCCATGGCGTTGAAGTCTAAACATTGAAAGGAGAACAATTCCATGAACCCACAGACGACTTCAGCATCGCTGGATACAAATGTTGCCGAGGCCGCAAGCACAGGCCGTTCTAAGCCACAAATCTGGACGGGGCGCGTTCTCGGTGCCCTGGCAGTGCTCTTTTTCCTAATGGATGCAGGCATGAAGCTGTTCAAACCGCCGTTCGTAGTCCAGGCGACACTCCAGCTCGGCTACCCTGAATCAACCATTGTGGGTATCGGAGTGACGCTGCTCATCTGCACTGTTTTGTACGTAATACCGCGCACGGCAGTGCTGGGAGCGATTTTGCTCACTGGCTATCTTGGCGGAGCGGTCGCGACTAATGTCCGCGCAGGGACTCCACTCTTCAATCTTGTGTTTCCGGTGTTGTTCGCAGCTATGGTGTGGATTTCATTGGTCCTCCGGGACAAGCGTGTACAATCCGTCCTCTTCGAGAGGAAGTGACCGCAAAAGGGACGGCGTCTGACAATTCAACACGTGTTGAATTCTGCGTTTCGCATGAAAGGAGATCGTGTGATGAAAATGAATACATATGTGAACTTTTCCGGATCGTGCGCGGACGCCTTCCGCTATTACGAGAAGCACCTCGGAGGCAAAGTGGGCATGATCATGACGCACGGACAGTCACAGGAGCAGAGCCGCGTCAATCCCGAGTGGAAGGACAAAGTGCTGCACGCGCGTATTTCGATTGGCAATACCGAGCTTATGGCAGCGGACATCCCAAATGCCGAGCCAATGCGCAGTGCCTACCTGTCCCTGAGAACTGACAGTGACAGTGAGGCCGAGCGCGTTTTCTCCGCTCTTTCCGACGGCGGTAAGGTATTGATGCCCATGGTAGAGACGTTCTTTGCCTCTCGCTTTGGTCAGGTGCGCGATCGGTTTGGCGTGAACTGGATGATTCTCCATGAGCGCCCGATACCGCCAACATAAGCACCGGGCATTTTGCCGAGCGCCAGGTTCGTTGTTTCAACCTGCGAACGAGCGGCTACACCCATTTTTTCGAAGGGCACAACCCGAAATCGTTGAGGGTTGGAAGCGAAACTGCGCTTGTACTCAGCTGGCAATTTGTACTCAGTTGCGATGCAAGCTAAGCCCGTGTAGTATGAATGGGTTCAGAAATATATTTAAGACGGCTTGGAAGGGCGGTTAGCTCAGCGGTTAGAGCGTCCGGTTTACACCCGGAAGGTCGCGTGTTCAAATCACGCACTGCCCACCATAAATACGTTCATTGCGGGGCCGTAGTTCAGTTGGTTAGAACGCCTGCCTGTCACGCAGGAGGTCGCGGGTTCGAGTCCCGTCGGCCCCGCCAACGTTTTCAGCAACTTGGGCCAGATGCGAGTAGTCCGAATCTAGCCTTTGTGACACAACTGTGACATGACTCTGTGAGAGACGGTCTAGCGCAGCGCGTTTTGCGTTGATCCTCGCGTGGCTGTAGCGTTCGAGCATCTTCCGCGAAATATGTCCCGCAATCGCCATGATTGTTTGTTCCCCGGCCGCCGACTCAGCAAGTTCCGTAATCGCGTGATGCCTTAGATCGTGGAAGCGAAAACCGCTGAGCCCTGCCTTTTCAATAATAAGCCTCCAGGCCGTTCGCCATGACGTCGCCGGCCGCGTAGGGTCTGGTTTCGTCGCGCCTGGCGCTCGCGGGAACAGATACCAGCTCGGCTCAATGACGTCGCCGAACATGAGTTTCGCCCGCTCGCGCAATTCCAGCATCGCAGCAAACGCTGTAGCGTTTAGCGGAATGACCCTTTCCCCGGCTTCGGTTTTGCTGCGATGCACCGTTAGCAAGCGCTCAATGAAATCCACGTCTCGCCATCGAAGTGACCGGATTTCTGAGGCGCGCATCGTCGTATTCAAAGATAGTGTCATGGCAAGCCGCGCGCCCTGCCAACCGGGTCTCTGCGCCGCAATACGCTCCAGTTTCACCTTTTCCTCGTGGAGCAAGGCCCGCCCGAACTCTTTTCGGACTGGTAGCGGGTGAACATCGTCGGCAAGGACTGCCCACATCTTTGCTCGCTTCAACACGCCTCGGATAATCCTGAGTTCCAAATTGATTGTGCCGTTCGACTTCCCTTCCCTCTTTCGCTCAAGCTGATAAGAGAACACCAGCTCCGAAGTAAAGTTCTTAAGCGGTATCGATCCGAGCCGCGGTGCGAGTATTCGGCTGCGCTCCGTCTCTGTCTGAATCGTCTTCGCTGCGAGTCGCGGCTTTCGCTCGTCCAGGTACTTAGCCATCGCATCGCCGAAGTTTAGACGGAAAAATGGTGTGCCCGGTGCCGCGAGTCTGCCTTCTGTAGCTTTGGAGATCAATTCTTTTTCAAGTCGAAGCGCTTCGCGGCGATCGTTCGTTACCGTGGACTGGCGGTAACGCTTGCCATGAACTTTGAAGTCTACCCACCACACTCCGCCCCTGCGATAGATGCTCACGTCAGCTCCCCTTTGCGCGACAGATAACCATTTGACCGCATAATCTCACCGGCATAATTCTTTCGTCGTTTGACTCTGTATGCCTCACTAGTTTGGTAAAGCTGCTTGGCTCTCCTTTTGCAGCCTCTGTTATTGCAATATTTGCTCCACGATTTTTCACTCCAGAACCAGTTATTACAGATTGCGCACCGCCGGAGAGCACTTGGCCATCCTCGTCGCGACATTGTTTGAACATCCCAGATCGCATATAGCTCCTGAGTCAACACACGGCGGTGGATAGGCGATTCAGTCCATGCCCAGCCGTAGCGTCCCGCGCACAGATACGGAACAGATGGATATCGGCGCAAAGACTCATTCACATCTTTTCTTACTTGCCACAACAGGTCTCGGTCACGGAGGCATAGGCGCTTTGTAATGATGTCGTTGATGGCTGTCATTTTTTCAAATAACGAAAGCACACGCGTGCGTGCTGCGTTATCTGAAGCCATATTTCCTAGTAAACGGCCCGTATGCGCGACTACGCGGTGCATCCGCTGATGAGACCACTCGGGCCATTTCTGCTTGCCAGGCCCAGCTAACCAGAAGAGCAACCACTCGCGACGATCAGAGGGTGCGCCGAACGGTGATCGAAAGGGTGCGCTCCGCTGTTTTCTTGTTGTCGTTATCATTGGCGTCGTCATGAATCTACATGAAACTACTAACGCCTGTACATGTCAAGCTCAGATACTTCCTATAGGGAGGGATATTCGCAAATGACGAAACTATCTGTAGGTCTAGAGGAGGCGCAGGAAGTCACCGGTCTTTCGCAACATCTGCTGAGAAAGATGGTGGTTCGCGGAACGTTAAAGGCGGCTCGTGTCGGCCGCCGCATTCTGATTCCGCTGTCCGAACTTGAGCGAATCGTCAAGCCCGGAGCAATCACACCTACAAGCCCGCTGGTATCGCGAAGAGCGCAACGCGAGATCGCATAAACATCTTTCGTGCACAACGCAGCAACAGAGCCGCTCTTAGGGCCCACTCCGCGGCCAAGATTCCGCCAGTTTAAAGGGAGCGGATCAAATGAACGCGCTCGATAGCGGGAATGCAGCAACCAAAGTGCCAAGAGCGTCCACTCGTGCAAGCGCCCGACCATTTTTGCCGGAGCTTCCCGAACCTGAGTGGCAGTACGGCGGCAATCCGGGTCAGCCCGTAATATGTCGTCTGAGCGAACTTCGCCATCACGCTAGCTACGTTCGTCTTCGTCTCACCGTCCCAGCCTCCAAGTTATCCGCACTCGCTGAACAGGGTGAACTAGCATTCAGGGAGCCGCTCGCCATCACGCGAAAGCGCATCGTCATCGACGGCTATGCTCGCTGGGAACTGGCTCGACTGAAAAGGCGACTGGCGCTTCCCTGTCTCGAATACGAGTTGACCGAAGAGGAAGCCATTCGTTGGCTACTCCAAAAGCATCGTCGATCCAACGGCATGAATGACTTTTGCCGGATTCTTCTCGCCAAGGAACTTGAGCCTTGCCTCAAGGCAAAAGCTCTTTCGAACCAGCGATTCGGTGGGCGGATGAAGGGTTCGTCAAATTTGACAGAAGATGCAACGGTGGATGTCCGGAAGGAGATTGCCGCTGCCGCAGGAGTCTCAGTGGGCAACGTGACCAAGGTCAAGCAACTGGTAGGCATTGGGCATCCGGACCTGTTGGAGGCATTGCGCGGCAGTGAGGTTTCGATCCACCGGGCGTGGAAATGGAGCACGGAATCACCAAGTCAACAGATCGAGGCACTGAGGACCTACCGAGCCGAGAGAGGCGTTAACAAATTCATACGAGAGCTCATTTCGCGGCACAAACAAAAGCAAACGCCGACGGCGCCAGACCTGGGAAGTCTAGCCAGGCGATTGTCTGAACTGGAACCATATGAAAGCAACTCGGTCACGGTTTCGGTGATAGGGGCCCCAGGCAAGATGATTTTTGTGACTGAAGAATTGATTCAATCCCTCCGACCCTACCAGGAGTCGATGTCCATATGCACAACAGGCAACCGCTGAAGCAGATCCTGATTGCTACGCGAGCCCACTGGGATCGCCCCCAGGTCCGGGCGGCCGTGCGCGAGAACTTCGACAAAATCATCAATTGCCGGACCGCGGCCTTGGGAGCCGAAGTCTTTGCGTCAGAAACCGAAGAAAAGATCGTTTACCACACCTGCAAATCGAGGTCGTGCCCGAGTTGTGGGCAGCGGGCTACTCTGCTCTGGCAAAGAGAGCAGTGGAGCGCTCTTCCCGATATCCCATATACCGGTATCGGCCTAACGATGCCCGACGTACTATGGCCAATCTTTAGGCAAAACCGCCAGCTCCTCCACGATCTACCCGCACTCGCGGCGGCAGTGATCCAGCAATGGGTGAAGGCCAAATACGGTGTTCGCGTACTTATAGTGATCGTACCCCACACGTTCGGACGACATTTGAACTTCAACGCACATCTTCACGTTATGGTTTCTGCCGGGGGCCTGAAGGAGTCGGAAGCCTGCTGGAGTGCACCGTTGTACTTCGACAAACGCAAACTCATGCCCATGTGGCGCTACGCCGTCATCACGTATCTTCGAGCGGCCCTGAAGAAGGGATTGGTTGTTTCGGAGGTAAGCACCGAAGAGCTGAGAGTGATATTGGAAACGCAATATGAACGCTGGTGGAACGTCTACGTTGACCCCATCAAGTCGAAATGGCATTTTCTGCGATATGTGGCGCGCTACGTTCGACGCCCACCGATTGCCCAGCATCGATTCACGAAGATTACGGATCGAGAAGTCGAGTTTTTAACGAAAGATCTGAAGGAAAAGCGGGTCGTGACGACCCACTACTTGATTGAGGAATTCGTCGATGCTCTGGCCGCACACGTGCCGGACCGCTACCGACACGCGATGCGTCGTTTCGGGTTGTTGGCACCACGTGCTCAATGTGTGACATCGGCTGCCTTGTTTGCACTCCTAGGGCAGAAGAAGCGGCCACGTCCACAACGGCTGAATTGGCGGAATTCACTGCATAAGTATTTCGGGGTAGATCCGCTCGTCGATAGCCGCGGTCAATCCATGCATTGGGTCCGTCGGCTGAAGCCTGTGGCGAGGTGGGCGTTCGTGCGCGGATTCTCTTCCTAAGCTACGCTCCCCCTGCAAGCAAGCATTTCTCCCCTGATTAGGCCTCACTGAGATTTTGTTCCCGCTGAGTCACAGCAACAAACCCCGCCTGACTGTTCTCTCTGAAATCGATTTTTGTTTTTCCTATAGATAGATTTGCGGATTGACCTGGAGCGGCGGAATCGGAGCCTGGCTGAGAATCGCGTGGAAGACGACTGCCGAGGTGCCGCCTGGAAACGGAAGCCTACCCGTAGCTATCTCGTAAAGCACCACACCAAATGAGAACAGGTCCGTCCGCGCGTCCAGTTCTTCGCCGCGCGCCGCTCGGGCGACATGTACGCAACCGTGCCCAGCGTTGTGCCGGGGCTTGTCAGGTCTTCGGCGGAGGCTCCCGCCGTCTGCAACTGCGAAGCTCCGACCGGCGGCGTTTCCCTTTGTGGGCTTTCTACTTTGGCCAAACCAAAGTCCAGAACCTTCGCTTGCCCGCGGTTCGTGACGAATATGTTCGCTGGCTTGATGTCCCGATGAATGATCCCTTTGGAATGCGCAGCATCAAGTGCATCTGCAATCTCGGCACCCAGTTCCAGCACCTGTTCCGTTGGCAAAGGCTTTCCGGTGAGCCGATGCTTCAGCGTCTGGCCTTCCATCATTTCCATGACGATGAAGGATTGACTGTCCTGCTTGCCAATCTCGTAAATCGTGCAGATGTTGGGATGGTTCAGAGCGGACGCCGCCCGAGCCTCACGACGAAAACGTTCCAGCGCCTGCGGGTCTCGCGCCAAGTCTTCGGGAAGGAATTTCAAAGCGACGAACCGGCCCAACTCGGTATCCTCGGCCTTATAAACCACACCCATCCCGCCGCCACCGAGCTTCTCCAGGATGCGATAGTGGGAGATGGTTTGGCCGATCATCGTTCAGTCATTGCGTTGCGATCATTTCCTTCCAAGCGGCGTGAGGCGCTTTTGCTCCCGAGACGTGTGCCAGCCGCGATGGTCATTTCTCAAGCCCCGATTGCCAGTTGATCTCGACATTGATGGGCGGAGCCGCCGAGCCGCCAACGATTTCCAGGACAAGAAACCGTTGACCGTCTGCCGTGGGCTCGTAGGAATAGCGGCCCAGCAAGGACGGGAATACGGGATCAAGCTCGAACAGAGGCTGCGGTGTGCCGGCCTCAAATCCCGCTCCACTTTTCACCGGAACGGACATCAGCTTCTGATCGGCGGAAATGTAGAACAGTTCCTTGCCGTCGCGCCGCCACCTGGGCTGAACGCCGCCGGCGGGCGAGATTTGCCATTTGGCACCGCTGGCCGGAATCGCCTGAACATAAACCTGCGGCTGGCCGGATTCATTCGAGGCATATGCCATCCAGTGTCCATCCGGCGAGAACTGCGCGTCGCCTTCGTTAAAGGGAGTTTGCAGGTAGGGCATGGGCTTGTGGTCCCCTTCCATGGGCAAAAGCCACAAATCGCCGCCTGTCGTGCCGCCCGTAGTCTCGTAAACAATGAACTTCCCATCCTGCGACCAGTCCAATGGACGATTGTTAATACCCTCGCCGAGGAGCAGTTCTTCATTCCCAGCGCGGTTGGCCGGTCTACGGTAGATCATACGGTTGTCGGATTGGAAGGCGATCGTGCTTCCGTCCGGAGACCAGATTCCATCCGCTGATACCCCCGGGCGAAAAGTGGTGCGGGACGGCACACCTCGCTCCACGTCCAGCAGCCAGAGATCGGAAGCGTCTCTTGCCAGATTAAAAATGCTCAGCAAGACTTTTTTCCCATCCGGCGAAAGCCTCGCCCCGACCATTTGAGCCGGCTGGCCGACGGCGCCAATGCGCTTGCCCGTCCGGTCCATCCATTCCATTTCGTCACCTTTGGCTCCAAGCCCGACATTGCCGTAAACGAGCACTCCGTTGTTCGAAACCGAATAAGCTGCAAAGCTGGTATTTCCGGCGGTGCCGACCCCCTCCGCGACGGGAAATACTTCGCCCGTGATCTGAAGCCGGCTGGGATCGAAGGAAACGCCCATTAACGTGTTTTCCCGCCGGAACAACAGCAGCCCGCGGCCGCCGAATGCTTTAGAAGGCACATAGGAAGCGCTGGAGTCGTCAGAGAGAAGGTGCACGGGTGGAGCTCCGTCCAAGGACCCAATGTTAATGCCATTGGTTTCGGGTTTGCCGGCGTTCACTACATACAGAAAATGTTTATTGTCAGGCAGAAACATCGGATACCGTTGGAGCTCCTCCTTCGTTCCAAGCTTCGTCACCGCCGTTGGCATGCCCCCGGCCGCCGACACCCGCTCGATCGCGCTTCCCAGGCGCGGCGAGAAAACAATCACGCCGTTACTGTTCCAGGTCCCGCCGCGGCCCTCGGGCGCATCGCAAATTGTCTGGGATGGACCGCCCGCCCCCGCGACCTTTTTCAATTTCCCAGCGACAAAAAATGCGATGGTAGCGCTGTCGGGCGACCAAAATGGATAGGTCGCGCCTTCGGTTTCCGGCAGGGCCTGGGTGGCCAACGAATCGATGGGCCGAACCCACAGCTGTCTGCGTCCACCTGACGCAGCGCTGAAGACAAGGACCTTTCCATCCGGCGATATCTGGAAGATGGCGTCGATGGCTTTTTCAGGCAGAGGGACTTGAAATCGGACGGTGCGCGCCGGTGGCGGCGTTCCGCGGAAATGGAGAAAGGAAAGGACGGCGAGCGCAATCAGAAGCGCTCCAGAGAATGCAATCCAAGCGAGAGGGAGCTGGCGATTCTGGACGGGGGGCGCGGCGGGCGCGGAAACGGAAGCGCCGGAAAGAGCGTCCTCGATTTCAATGCGCACATCGGTGGCGTCTTGAAAGCGCTGGCGCCGGTCCTTCCGCAGGCAGCGCCGCAGGAGCAGACGGATACTTTGTGGAGTGTTCTCCGGCAAGCGAGTCCAGTCGGGTTCGGCTCTTACGACCGCTGCCAGAATTTCTGTTGTGTCATCACCCTCGAATGCCTTGTGGCCAGAAAGCAATTCGTACAGCACGCAGCCGAACGCCCAGATGTCGGTCGCCTTGGTGACGGCCTTGCCCTTGGCCTGCTCGGGACTCATGTACGCGGCCGTGCCCAGGATCACTCCGTGCATCGTCGCCGCCATGCTCAGCGTTGGTGAATTGGAGGGATCGTCGTTTGGTGTGTCGCCCTCGAACGCCTTCGCTAAGCCGAAGTCTAAAACCTTCACCTTCCCCTCGGGCGTCACCTTCACGTTCGCTGGTTTCACATCGCGGTGAATGATGCCTTTCTCGTGAGCCGCTTCCAGCGCCTCCGCGATCTGCTTGCAAATCGTCAGTGCTTCTTCAATCGGAAGCGCCCCGTCTCGCTTGATGCGCTCCGCCAGCGTCTCGCCCGACACTAACTCCATCACCAGATAGTTGGTGCCGTTGGACTGCTCCAGCCCGTGGATCGTGGCGATGTTGGGATGATTCAGCGCGGCCAGCATCTTCGCTTCGCGCTGAAAACGGGACAGCCTGTCGGAATCATGTGCGAATGCTTCCGGCAGGACTTTAATGGCTACATCGCGTCCGAGCTTGGTGTCGTGCGCTTGATACACTTCGCCCATGCCACCCGCGCCAATTGGTGCGAGGACTTCGTAGGAACCAAGATAAGTGCCGGCCGAAAGGGTCGTCATTTCCTCCCAGTGGGAACTTTCTGCTTCAACTCTTCAAACCAGTTGAGCACCACGTTGATTTGCGTCGGTGCCGCCGCCCCCGACTCGACGGGCTTGAGCATCAGGAACCGCTGGCCGTCGGGTGAGACATCGTAGTTTTCATAGACGTACGGACTTGGCTGGTACTGACCCTCAAAGAGCATTCGGGGCTTGCCGACGGAAAAGCTTGGCTGCGCGATAACATCCACAGCCATCATCATCGCGCCGCTGCGGTAGAACAACTCCCGACCGTTGCGGTTCCACACCGGCTCCGTGCCCCCTTCGGTCGAGATTTGCCATTTTTCTCCCGGGCCTGGATAGAGCTGCACGTATACCTCGAAGCGCCCCGATTCGTCCGAGATATAGGCGAGCAAGCGACCATCGGGAGAAAACTGTGGCGCGGATTCGTTAAACGGTGTTCGAAGGAAAGGCTGCGCCTCGCGGTCGCTCATCCGCAACACCCAGATGTCATATCCCGTGGTGGGATTGACTTCTACATAGGCCAGCAGCTGCCCGTCCGGGGACCAGGACTGCGCGGCTTGAGTATACTCGCTGGTCGTCAACCGCTCTAGGCCGCCACTCCCATTGGCCAGTTCCCAGAAAAGGTTCAGCGGTCCTTCCGGGTTTGAGTTAAACGCTATCCGCTTACCATCCGGTGTCCAGAGTGGGAAACTGTTCGAAGTCCCCTCAAACGTAAATCGGGTCAAGGTCTCACGGGCAAGATCGTACAGCCAGACCTGTCCATCGGTCGTCGCGACTATCCTCCGGCCATCAGGGGAAAGCCGTGGTCTTACATAGGCCCGCGCAGGGGCGGCCAATACCTCCTCCGCTCCCTTGCGGCTGACCCACACCAGCTTGGTTTGGGTCGACTGAAGACCGCCCGCAACCCAGACCAGCGATCCTGTGACGGAAACGCTGTACTGGGCGGCTCCGGTGGACGTGAACTGCAGAACGCCGTCCACCACAGGGACTGGCGTGCCCGTGACCGTTAGCCGCTGAGGATCAAACGACACGGCCAACAGGGTTCCCGCCTGCGCATAAACCAGATGCCCAGAGGGCGCGTAGTGCGGGTGCATACCCCCTTGGATCAGATTCCGCCATTCGCCTGTCCCAATTGACTCAACGGCAACCCGCGTATTAGCGGCATTCGTTCCGGTAGCAAAGAGCACGGCCTTACCATTGGGCAAGAACTCCGGCCAGCGTTGGGCAGTGTCCTTGACGCGAGTCAACGGCTGCGGGATGCCCCCCGCATCGGACACTTGCAGGAGAGGCGAGGCGTTAGTGGGTGCGAAAGCGATCATTCCCTGGCTGCCCCAGCTGGCTCCGCGAGGGAATGAAGCACCCCCTAGGATTACCGCCGCCCCCCCGCTCACCGAGACTTTCTTGAGGTTTCCGCTGGCGAAAAACCCCAGCCACTGGCCATCCGGTGAAAAGAAGGGAGCAGTAGCTCCCTCCGTCCCTGCGATGGGCCTGACCTCCAAGCTATCCATGGACCGCAGGTAAAGCTGCTGAATACCGCCTTGGCGGGCGGCATATGCGAGATGAGTACCATCGGGAGAGAGGGCCGCAGCGGAACCGCTATCCAGGCCCGCCAATTGCTGCCCCGGCGGCAGCGTGATCGCAAAGCGCGAGACTGGCCGTAGCGAAGGCGGCGGCGTGGGCTTCAGATTCCAAACAGCGACGCCAATGAGGGCCGCCAATATTAGCGACGCACCGCTGCACAGCAACGCTCCTTTCCATCGCGTACTGATCCCTTTCACTGGGGCAGCCGGCACGGCGGTGACCTGCGAGCCACCCTCGACAATCCACTTCAACTCATCACACACATCGCTGGCCGCCTGCCATCTTCGGTCAGGCTCCTTGGCCAGACACTTCTTCACCACGCGATCCAACGCTGGAGGTGTCATCGGCTGGAGCGAAGAGATCGGCGGCGGGTCGTCTTTCAGAATCGCTCCGATTACGCTGGCCTGACTCTTGCCCTCGAACGCCTTCTTGCCCGTCGCCATCTCGTAGACGACCGCGCCAAACGCAAAGATGTCCGTCCGAGCATCTACCTCTCCACCCTCGACCTGTTCGGGAGCCATATATTGCAGCGTTCCCAGAATCGTCCCTTGCGCCGTGACTGCATGCGTGGCGGTGGGTAGCTGCGAGAGAGGATTTGCTGCGGGATCAATCGCCTGCGTCAGCTTAACCAGCCCGAAGTCCAGGAGCTTCGCCCCCGACTTGGTCAACATGATGTTGCCGGGTTTCAGATCGCGGTGCGTGACGCCCTTGCGGTGGGCCTTGTCGAGCGCATCGCCGATCTCGATGGCATAGCGCAATACTTGATCGAGCGGCAATGGGCCTTTCAAGAGTCGCTGAGCCAGCGTCTCGCCTTCGAGATACTCCATCACCAGAAAGTCGGTGCCGTCTTGATGTCCGATGTCGTGGAGAGTGCAGATGTGCGGATGATTCAGGCTCGCGATGGTCTTCGCTTCGCGCTCAAAGCGCTCGCGCAATTCCGCGCGATCGGCGAGATGAGTGGGGAGAACTTTGATGGCGACAGTTCGATGGAGGCGTGTATCGCGGGCTTTATAAACCTCGCCCATTCCACCCGCACCGATAGCGGAGAGGATTTCGTAGGGGCCGAGTTTTGCGCCTGCGGGTAGTGGCATAGGACCGGGTCGGCTGAGTTTACTCGATCATAGGCCGGAAGGGTAACGCAGGTATTTGCCGATTGGGACCTTGCGTCGCGCTTCGCGCAGGTGATTTCGTGCGGGCCGAATTTATTCCCAGCGGCGAGCGCCACTAATTCTTCCCCATGGGAACTTTCTGTCTCAATTCTTCAAACCAGTTCAGCACGACGCTGATTTCCCGCGAGCCCTGCTCCGAGGTCTTCGCCAACAGGAATCGTTGGCCGTCGGGCGTGACGTCATAGGCAGGCATGGTGTTATATGTGGCGTAGTTCCCCTCGAAGAGGACCTTCGGGGTATCCGCGGAAAAGTTCCCCTTGGTGTTCGTCCCCACGGCCATCATCTTGTCCCCGTTTCGGTAGAAGAGTTCTCCATTGCGCGCCCAAACGGGTTCCGTGCCGCCTTCCGTCGAAATTTGCCATTTGCCCCCGGGCCCCGGATAGGGCTGGACGTAAACCTCGGTGCGGCCCGACTCATCCGAGACATAAGCCAGCCACCGGCCGTCCGGCGAAAATTTAGGAGCGATTTCGTTGAACCGTGTTTGCAGGAACGTCTCCACTTTTCGGTCCCCGAGCCGGTAAACGAACAGGTCGTAACCAGTACCGGAGTCGGTTTGCTCAAAGGCCAGCGTCTGTCCGTCGGGAGACCAGGAACCTGCAATTTGCGATCGGTCGCTCGTTGCTAACCGCTCCGTCCCGCCGCTGCCGTCCGCCAGTTGCCAAAACAGGTTCCGCTGCCCCGCTCTGTCCGATGCAAATGCGACTCTCTTTCCATCAGGCGTCCACGCCAAAGCGCCGTTGTAGCTCCCTTCGAAGGTCAGCCGGGTCAATGTGCCCCGATTGGTGTCCAGAAGCCACTCCTGGGTCCCCAACTCATCGATCGTGACGGCCACGCGCTGGCCATCGGGAGAGATCCGTGGGTTTCGATAGGCGTGGGGCGGAGCGTCCAGTGGTTGCTCCGTTCTTTTTCGGTCCACCCAGACTAGCTTGTTCTGTGCGGCTGACGGTACCAACCGGTAGGCCAGCACGCCGTTAGCGGAGACGGTGACGGCCGCATTGGCCCTCGCGGCACTGAACTGAACGCCTTCGGCGATGGGGATGGCGTCACCCTTCAGCTCCAGGCGATCCGCGTCGAAAGGTTGAGCTAACAAGGTCCCGACACGGTTAAAGAAAAGATAGCCCGGGGGAGCATAAAGTGCGGAAGAGTGGGCCTTAAGAATCAGCTTCGTATCTTTCGAATCAAGCGATCCCACGTATATCCCACTATTTTGCGAATTCGAAGCAATGATTGTGTAGAGAAAGTGTTTTCCATCCGGTAGAAAGTATGGCCAAGCGTGCCAGAGCGCCTGCTGGGATGCGTCCGTTGAGGTGACAGGAGTCGGCGAACCACCTGCTGAAGGGACGCGAAGAATCGGACCCCCGGGACCGGTCGAAAATAAGATGACCCCGTCGCGATTCCAGGTTCCCCCATAGTCGGCCGGCGAAGCCGTGATGGTTTCGGTGGGGCCTCCGGTGGCCGGGACCTTCTTGAGCGAACCAGCAGAGAAAGCAACGAAGCGGCCATCCGGCGACCAGAAGGGCCCCCATGCATCCTCGGTCCCAGGTAGCGGCTGCGCGGTTGGGGAATCGAAGTCACGCAGCCAAAGTTGGGAATGGCCAGTGGCGTCCACCGCTACAAATGCGACCTTACTACCGTCTGGAGACACACTGAAGAAGTTCGGACCGAGGCCATTCAACGGCAAGTTTTGCTTTTCCGGCGAAGCGACAGTAAAATGGACGGCCTTCAGTTCCGCTGTAGGCCGGCGGAAGTAGAAAACTGCTGTAATCAACACAGCAGAGAGAAGGATGGCTACCGCCGCCACCAACCAGCCGAGACGCTCGCGAACGCTGCGTTTGACTATGCCACCGGATGCCGGCATCGCCGCCTGCGTTCCCTGGCCCTGCTCGGCAATCCATTTTAGTTCCCGGCACAGATCGCCTGCCGTCTGCCAACGCTCATCGGGTTCCTTTGCCATGCATGTCTTCACCACGCGGTCGAGCGCCTGAGGGGTCATCGGCTGAAGCGAAGAAATCGACGGCGGTTCGGTCTCCATGATCTTGGCCATCACGCTCGCCGAACTCTTGCCCTCGAATGCCTTCTTGCCGGTGGCCATTTCATAGACCACTACGCCGAACGCGAAAATGTCCGTGCGAGCATCCACTTCCTCGGCTTCGATTTGTTCCGGGGCCATGTATTGCAGCGTGCCCAGGATTGTTCCTTCGGCTGTCACCGCGCTCTTCATCGTCGGAAGCTGCGAATCCGGAGTGACCGGGGCCGCTTCGTGCGCCAGTTTCGCCAAACCGAAGTCGAGTAGCTTTGTCCCTGACTTGGTCAACATGATGTTGCCGGGTTTCAGATCGCGGTGCGTGACGCCCTTGCGGTGGGCCTTGTCGAGCGCATCGCCGATCTCGATGGCGTATTGCAATACCTGCGGGATCGGAAGCGCGCCTTTCTGCAATCGCTGCGCGAGCGTCTCGCCTTCGATATATTCCATCACCAGGAAATCAACGTCGTCTTGATGGCCGGTGTCGAAAAGAGTGCAGATATGAGGATGATTCAGACTGGCGATGGTTTTTGCTTCGCGCTCGAACCGCTCTTTTAATTTAGGACTATCAGCAAGGTGCGAGGGCAGAACTTTGATGGCGACAATGCGGTCCAGGCGGGTATCTTTGGCGCGGTACACCTCGCCCATCCCACCCGCACCAATGGCAGAGAGGATTTCGTAGGGCCCTAGACGTTTGCCGGTGAGAATTGGCATGGGCTTCCATCAACTTGGAATCCGGAGAGTATACAGCCTCTAACACTACTAAAGGTGGTTTTTAGGGTGTGCGGCTTAGCTGTCGTGCCAAAATGCTGAAATCCGATAAGTGGTGTGCGTTATCGTTGTGCACCCACGGACACTGCGCGATCCATCGAGCCTGCGTGTTACAATGCGGCTTCCAAAGCCATTTTGATGCCTGACACTCCTGCCATCGGCGAAGGTCATTGCTTCCGATGGCTCGCATCGTTCCGTTCGCGTCAGCGAATCGCCCTTTTTCATTGGCCGAGGTGGGGGTAACGGAAACCACCTACAGCTCCCGGACGCGTGTATTTCCCGCCGGGCCGCAGCCATCCTGTTTGAGACTAACCATTACCTTGTCGAAGATCGTGGCCAACGCGGCGGTATTTTCATCAATGGGAGAAAAATCGAGAAGGGTACATTAAATGATGGTGACATCATTACCTTTGGTCTTGAGGGTCCCTGCGAAATTACCTTCTGCTCCTCCGCGGCCGACGTAACAGTGCAACATCTTCTCACCCGCATCGAAAGCATTTCACAGGGCGACTCCTCATCTGGCGGTCTTAGTAAGATCAATCTCCTCCTCGAAGCGACCACCCTTCTACATTCTCAGCTTCCTCTTGATGCCGTGCTGGCTACGATGCTCGACCATACCGTTGCCGTCACTGGGGCTGACCGAGGTCTGTTGCTCGAGCCGGATTCCTCCGGATTGCTTCGCGTGCGCCTAGCCCGCAGAAGTGGTGGCAAACACCGAGCGAGCGAAAGTCTGGTGCCCAGCCAGACGGTCTTGCGTCTCGCGGTGGATAAGCAATCGAGCATCGTCACCCAGGACCTCAAAGAGGCTGACCTCAACCTCCAAGCTGCCGAAAGCATCGTCTTGCAGCAACTTCGTAGCGTGATCGCTATACCGCTTTACACCATGCCCCGCGCAAGCTCTGCCGAATCCGCTATTACTCTGAAGCGTGGAGATTTTCTCGGTATTATGTATCTTGACTCACGCCGGCCTGCCGCTTTTTCGCAACTAGACCGTCAGATCCTCGACGCCTTGGCCATTGGAGCCGCTAGCATTCTGGAGAACGCACGCCTTGTGGAACGTGAGCGTGAACGCCAGCGCCTTGAGCAGGAACTTAGCATCGCACGCGAAATCCAGCAGGCCCTGCTTCCGCGCGGTTTTCGCGACTTTCCCAATCTCGCCGTCACTGGAATTCATTCACCATGCCTGGCAGTTGGGGGCGACTACTTTGACGTGTTCCCGCTCGGTGACGGCCGCACCGCGTTTCTAGTCGCCGATGTTTCCGGGAAGGGTCTGGGCGCTGCTCTGCTGACCACGATGCTGCAAGGCGCGCTTTCGGGGATGACGATTGGTGCTGACCCGGCGCGCGTTTTCAACCACATCAATAATTTCATTTGCGAACATTCCGAGGTCGGACGCTACGCCACGGTATTTTTTGGGATCATCGATGACCTTGGCCACGTGGAATTCATCAACGCGGGCCACCCCTCCCCCCTCCTCCTGCGGCGTGGTGAAGTTGTCGAGCCGTTCACCGAGGGATCTTTTCCGGTGGGCCTGATACCTGGCTCCCACTACGTGGCGGCGTGCATAGAACTGCAGCCCGAAGATACACTTGTTCTGTTCAGCGACGGCGTCACCGAAGCCATGGATCGACGCGCATACGCCTTGGGTTGCAGTAGAAAAAACGAAATAGGGACCGTTTGCTTCGCTGCAAGCTGTTGCATGCGTTGCCGAGCAGCGATCAGTCCATCAACACATTCAATCCAAACTGCGTTCTTGTCTGGGTACTGTCCACGAAAAATATCGAACGCGGACAGGCGCTTTGTAATGAAAGCGGGATTCTCGATTGTACTTTCCAGTTCATTTGTTACCTTGCGCAGGTCCAAGTCGGCTACATTCCCTCGCCGCGATCTCGTTTCCAACAATGTATCCACCAGTTTCTCCGATGCTGCAGGACGGCTCGCTCGACCGCCCCCAGCGCATCTTGGTTCGGCAGCGATGCGAGAGATTCCAGCCCACGATCTCTCGCGTGCAGCAGTCGATCATGCTGACCGGCCCTGAATCATACCTAATTTGGCAGTCTGGTTCGGTGGGGGGCACTACAATAGGCAGCAACATGAGCTGGTTTTTATAACATTGGTGCCTCTTTGCAAACCCTTAGAGATGGAACCAAGCCCCAGCGCGAAGGATATCAGAACCCGCTGTGGCGATTCGGCAGGCGCTGGGACATCGCTCGACAAATGGCACGATGGAGTACATCGGAAACAACGATGGGCAGGCAGCCGAAGCGGCGCAAGCGGCGCTGATGGACCCGTATTAGGGTGCAAGAAAATAGATGTTCTGTTTCGTTTGCTGAAAGCGGGGATGCGAGAGTAAAGGACTTACAGGTGGTCGAGGCAGATGGTCGGTTGACCGTAATGTTGCGTTCTTTTACAGAGATTGCCCCTACTTGTGGGGCTCGTCTACAGTCGTGCGGGCAATTTTCCTAGCAATCGGTAGCTTAATGTCTTTTCCCGCATCGTCGAGAATATGTGCATCAGCGCCGTCAACGGCAATTTTCGTTTTGCCATTTACCGTCACATTTAGAGGCTTTGGTCGCCGCCAGTTCCGCATCGGGTTAAACATTTGTGAGAGGATGTAGGTCGTATCTGCGGTCTCAATCCAATAAAACGTTGATTCGCTTTGGACTCGCCCCCCCACCATCGTTGTTCCAACCGTTCCTACTACGACGCCATTATCTTCGGTATTGGAGGCAATCCTTGTAACCTTGGCGTCCTGCCATTGCCGAGTGTTGGCCAGCGCCGGCGTCGCGCTTAGGATGAAAAAGACTAAGGCTATACTTCTCATCGTGCCTCCAGCGGGTCGAGTTTAACACGCAACGGCCGACTTCTTGGTTTTGTGCGACCCACTGATGCGAAGGTTGAGGTACCGCATGAATGATGAACCTTCCAAGAAGTCTAAAATCTACTGTAACTGGTGCACACATGAGATGAATCATGAGCTAACAGGCCAACATAGACCGACCCGTTTTTGAACGAGAAATCGCCTTTAGCAACACTCATACACAGGCTGCGGGTTGAATGGTTGTGAGCACGGTTTATTTCTTACCTGCCAATCCTTTCTTCCTGCGCTCCGCCCATCTTTTCTTCATCATCATCGACAATCGTCTCCGGCCTGCAGCAGTTAAACGGTGTTTTCTTGGCGACCGCGCACCATCGCCGGAAGGCTCATGTGTGACGGAGGTGGCCCTAATGGTATTTGCCCCATCCAGCGCTGCGATAACGCGGTCGAGGCGAGTCCGCTCTGCTTTTAATTCCCTAACAATTTGCTGGGTATCCACAGTTCCTCCCGTTGGATTTAAACTCTCGCACGGGGATTGTAACAGACGATACCTTGTCACATTTCAGTCAGCCACCTCCATCGAGTGGTGGGTGGTGGGCCAATTCCGTGTTGCTGATTTCCAACCCAGTTGGTGGGTCTGCCTGTGATAGGCACGGGGCAATGTCTCAGCGGTGGTGCAAGCGAGCCAAAAGCTCTCCCACCGTTGAGCAGGGTACTGCCATTACCCCAGGCCCCCGCCTCGATTTTATTCCTTTCCGCAGGGCGGAACATACGCGAAGGGATCGCGGGCGGCAGCGTCTCGGGGATTTGCCAGAAGAGGGTGTGCCGGGTCGGAATGTTCCAATTGGTATTGGCTCGCTTCGTCTACGACCTGCTTGATCGGAGAACAGAGTTTGCCAGTTGCGGTGTCTACAAAATATGCCGCGTTCGCTCCGTCTCCCAATCGCTCGTAATGATGCGTCGGGAACTTTCGGCCCGTCCAGTAACCGGACGCGAAGCCGGAAGTCACGGCAACCAGCAACGCTATTGCAAGCGCCAATTCCTTTTACATGTTTCACCGTATGATTCGGAAGCTGAGCAGGCCAGACCTTTGCGGGTCCAGCTTTTCTGGCGGTTTGGATTTCATTCCCCCCTAGCCAGCTTCCCAATCATATCTGATGGTGGTGGACACGCAAGGCTGTGTATCGAGATGGTCACGCGCCCGCCTCCAAAGCTTCCTGCAAACTCCAGACATGATCCGTGAGCCCAGCCCGCATCGCCGGAGTAACGCGCAGCGTTTGATGCACATGGCAAAAATTAAAGAAAGCTAGGTAGAGATGCACCAGCTTTCAGGTGCGGCAGGCTCTTGCTAAATCCCACACCGAGGCGCGTAAAGCGCCGCAGATACGTCCGTATGCTGAGATTGCCCCGCGGGAGGTGGCTAGTCGAGATTCGCGCCGGATGAGGATCGCCCGACAAATAGTGGGTTTCAAAGTCCTCCGATTTCACTAATTAGGGTCACGAATCACGCCCCTTTGGCCAACAGCACATAATGATTCTGAACATCAGCCATGATGTTTTGATTGTTTGACGGCGGGATTCGAGCCACGAGCCCGTAGCTCTCCAGTTTACTAAAGACGCTGTCAGCCTCAGGAAAAACGAGATTCGCCCAGAAACCCTGCTCCCATCTTGTATGCGCCTCATACCGAGAAATGTGGTCCTGAGTTTGAAGCAGAGAACCTTCGATTCTCGTCAACTCCCCCAGAAACACAATGTCGCGGTCGCTCAGTTCCATGGCTACGCGCATCATTTCTTCGACCTCATCGGCATCCGTCGGCTTCGGTTCCACGATGACATTAGCGAGAATGAGGCCGATACGTTTGACGCGTTCCTTGGCCCGCGTGCTTTCGGCCTTGCGGGCTGCATCTAGCAATAGCTCTTTCGAGATTTCCTCGCGCGCTTGGGCGGCTTCGGGAGGTGTTGCGTGCCGTGCTTATGAAATGAACATTACCCGACATTCATGGGCTTTAATGGAAGCGCTTCATCCTGATGACATCCAGAAGTGGCGGGCGCGTCAGCTGCGGCCAAGTTGTAGATTCTACTGTGAAACCGTTTGACACGAGCGTTTCCCGCAGATCCGTAAGGTCGGTTTCAGTCAAATAGGGTCCAATAAATATGGAGTCAAAACTCATCCATAAAAGTCTTTGTGTACGAGGAGCACCGGTAATCCCTTTTCGGTCAGCATGTCGGCTGCAGATTGCGCTCCGGCTATATCGGAAAATCCGTTTAGCTCAAGATATTTTTCGCCTGCGGGGCTTTGATTGCTGGGAAACAGGATGGCCCTGCTGATTTGCACGCGATAGGGGGGAAGAAGACAAATAGCTGCTAGGCCAGTTGCCAGAAACAGTCCGGCAAGAACCCCGCCAACGCCGGACAACTTGCGATTTTCCGGTCGAGAGGCCGTAGAAGTGATCCGCTGTTGAGAAATTTCAACGACGGGAGGTTCAATTGGCTGCGGCACAGAAATTGAGGCACTTTGGGCACGTAACTTTGTTTCCAGCAAATCCTGGTGTGTGTCAGCCTGTTGCAATGAAGAGTCTTTTTTGGGCCGCAGCGGTGCCGTGACTAGGCGAGTTCGTATCTCGCTGCGAACATCGGAAGAGAGGTCGGTGAGTTTGAGACCCCCTTTTTTTCCTGTCTCGTCTACCCACGCAATTTCACTGGAAACCTTGAGATGTTTATGGGCCTGCCGCGATTCCTTTGGTGGCCCGCGAAGCGCGCATTGGCCCTTAATTGAGCCCGCGATCTTGATGCTAAATGGTTTTTCCAGCGTTGAGCGACGATTAGCTTCTTCAAGTCTCTTTGATGTCGATTTCCTGCTGGCTCGCGTTAACTGAGATGGACAGGATTATATCCATCTTGACGATGGCCTTCCACCCAGCCGTCGGGTGGCAACTCACGGTGATAGCATCGGACACCGAGGTGCGCATCCTCGACGGGTCGAGTGAGATCGCGAAATGCTGTGGACTACCTGCCAGAGGCATCGTAAGCGCCTCGGGTCCCCTTTCGATCGTGCCATAACTGTGACATGACTCTGCGTTTTCGTGTTTCTTAGCTGCACTCAGCTAGACCGATACAGAGTGTCAAAAAGAATAAGAACAGCTCTCATACATCTGGTTCGTTGGGCTTTATGTCTGGCTCAGTATCGCTCGGTGTAGCTTCAATGGCATTCCTGTCACGCAGGAGGTCGCGGGTTCGAGCCCCGTCGGCCCCGCCAGAATTTTCAACGAATTTCGCTGTTTCGACGTGTAGGGGGCGAAAGTCCCTCTGGGCTTGCGCGTTGAACATGTGTAACGACGGGGCGAATCGCCCCGCGTTACGAAACGTGTGCAGGAACTGTGATGGGAGTCATTATATCGATGCAGTGAGGCGTGCTTTGATCAACTACGAAGCCGTTGCGCTATCGCTGCCCCGATCAGGCAGGCGAGGAACTTTGATCGCGCTTATTTCCGCTCTGGGGGCCGCGTCGCGAGGAACTTCTCCGCATGGTGGATGACTTCTGCCCCTCTCCCTCGCCGTGCCTCCGGTGTCTTCGTCGTGGCACGCTGCCATCCAAATCGCTCGCCAACCGATCCGGTCACATCGCGCAGCCAGTTGGTTACCGGCACTAGAAAAATCCCCACAAGCATCAGCGCGCACAGCGCCAGTGGGAGCGAAAGAAATTGTCCGTATCCCGCAGGCCGCCTCCAAAGCACAATCAAGCCCGGAACTCCGAGCCATGCGGCCACGAACAAGGCAAGCCGCTGCTTCCGCAGCAAAGCCGCAAAACTATGCCGCTCGGCCGCTTTTGGCGTAACAACAAACGTGCTCGAGACGGTTCTGGCGCCCCGCGCCAGTCCTCGCGCAATGTGCGGCACAATCGGCATTGTATAGATTACCTGTAAGGGAAAGGTGAAGCAGATCCAGAACGCATCTTTCGCCCTTCCCTCCAGAACGTAAATCACCGCGACCGCGAAAAAGAAAAACAGCAGCGCATTCTGCAGCGCCGCCGAAAGCACCGCTAACGCGAGCGGGAAATGTCCGATTTGATAGCCGAAGTGCGCCACTACCGGCACCATTAGCCAGAAAGGAAGCAGCAGCATTCCCAAATACCGCAGCGTCGATGTCGGATAAGCCAGCAGCCGTATCACTAAATCCACTTTTTGGTTCCACGGCAGCGGTGCGGTCATTCACTCCCGCAAATAGAGCCGCGCCAGCTGCGAGCTGCTGGTGGCCCACCTGTGCTTCTGTTTCTGCTGGCCCTCAAGCGTGTGCGGCGAGGCCTCGCCGCATACGATGCGCGGATCGTTGGGCGCATAGTCCACCCATCTGGGCCGCCATCCGCGCAGCACGATCTTCATCCCGGTCGACCAGTCCTCGCCTAGCGTCAGTTCATCCCAGCCACCAGCTTCAATAAGCGCCCACGCGCGAACCGCCACCGCCGAGCCGTTTGTCATCGTCATGCCATAAATGTGCTGGCAGCCAATCAAGAAACGCACCATCGCGTTCGTTACGTAACTTTCCACCTTGGTGATGATGCTCTCACCGGGATTTGCCACCACCATAAGAGATTGCACGAACCCAACCCGTTCGTCGGCGACGAACTCCGAGGCCATCAGCCGCAGCGATTCCGGTGCCAGCGTATCGCCGACGTTCAAGACCACGACCAGGGCATCAGGCGACGCCTTGATCCACTCCGGCCCCCGCTCGAAACCGATATTGAGGTTGCCGGCCTTGAATCCTCGCACGCCGTCGCGATGAATGACGCTCAACCGCGGCTCATCCGCGTACAGCTCCGCTACGAGCTGGTAACGGTGGTCGTCGCTGTTATCCACGTGCTGGATTAGGATTTTCTCGCGTGGGTAATTGAGGGCGCGCACAGACTCGATGCTCTCTCGCACCAGTTCCAACGGCTCATTGCGTCCCGGGATCTGCACGAATACTGGCGGTAATTCAAGATCGCTCGCCACGCGCGGCGCTTGCGAAAGCGGTCGCCCTTTGCGCGCCAGCACAACCACCGCAAACACCAGCAACTGCGAGACCTGCAACGCGCCCGCGATTCCCGTCAGCGCCGTGATCGCTAGCGCGCATACCAACAGAGTTGATCGGTGCCCGGTGCTCTCGATCAGCCAGAACGCCAGGTTGAGTTGCACCGCGAGAAACGCCGCGAACACTACCAGGATGGCCGCATAAATCCGCTTGCCGGAAGTGCCGAACAGCCCTCGCCAATAACCGCCGCCGGCAGACTGAGGCAGAGATGTGTGTTCCCGAAGCATACGCGCCATGGCCTTGGCCGCTAGAGAGAACCTGGGAGAACTAAAATCTACGCATAGGGTAACGAAAAGGGGTAAACCTGAGCCTTACCAAGGCTATCGCCGCGAACAGGATAAGGGAAGCGTTTTTGTGCCATCGCTGCTCGCCTCAGAGATCATTACATATAGAGAGCACCGACACGATACAGGACTCGTGGTACGGCCTTGCTCGTCATCAGGGCAGCCCCGCGGGCCGAATGGCAACATCTACTGACACCGGAAGCGATACCGGAATTCGTGCGGATGGTCCCACAGCGGTGGAAATGCCGCGGTTGGGTTGGGGCGTTCATCTGAATCGATTCGGTCTGAGCCCTAACAGTATCGACATCAAACACAGATAGCTTCCATCGAAACAACCAATTGGACAGGCAGCAATAGGTCCACTAGGCTAGCCGGTATGTATCTTCGCACCTACGACGACGATTACGATCAGGCCGCATGAGCACGTGCGAAGTCCACCCTTGGCACGCGAGCCGGCAGCGATCCGTGGCGCGGAGCTATAGCACAGCACTGCTTTCCGTATTGGCGGCGCTCGGGTTGACGCTGCTCGTTCAGCGGTTTTTCCCGTATCCATTCCTGTTCCTTTTTTTTGCAGCGGTGATGGTGAGCGCCTGGTTCGGTGGACCCGCCCCGGGGTTCTTCGCCGTGCTCGTATCCACGCTCGCCGTAGATTACTTTTTCGTGCCGCCGTTCTATTCGTTTGCGGTCAATGCGACGGAGATAAGCTATTTCATTGCGTTCATTGTCTGCGCACTCGTTGCCAGTTGGGTGAGCTCCTTCAAGAAAAATGGAGAAGAGGCGCTAAAGGAGGCACGCGATCGCCTCGAATTGCGGGTAGCGGAGCGCACGACTGCGCTGCAACAATCGAATAGCGAGCTGCGCGAGAGTGAGCATCAGCTCCGATTGCTCACCGAGGTGATTCCCCAGCAAATTTGGAGTGGTATGCCAAATGGCTCGATCGATTATTGCAATCAACGGCTGCTCGATTATGTCGGCCGCCACATGCTGGAGATGCGCGGTGACCGCTTTATGGAGACCATACATCCCGACGATCGCAACAGTTTTCGCAGCTCCTGGCAACACGCGTTGGGTACGGGAATGCCGTTTGAAGGGGAATGGCGGGTACGTGGCGCCGACGGGCAATATCGGTCATTTTTTACGCGCGGCGTACCGTTGCAGGATGCATCCGGGCAAACGCTGCGCTGGTATGGCACTAGCACCGATATTGAGGAGCATCGTAAAGCAGAACAAGCACTCATGAGCACGCAAGCCGAGCTTGCGCATCTTTCGCGATTTCTCACCATGGCGGAGCTGACGGCCTCTATCGCTCATGAGGTGGCCCAGCCTCTGACAGCGGTGGTGACGTACGGGCATGCGTGCCTTGAATGGCTCTCGGCCGAGCCGCCCTCCATTATGGAAGCTCAGCAGGCGGCGGAACGAATCATTGAAGACGGCACGCGCGCCGGCGCGGTACTGAGCGGCATTCGCGCGCTCTTCAAGAAAGAGCCGCCGTCGAAAAATTGGTTGGATATGAATGAGGTGATTGATGACCTGGCAATCTTTCTTCGGGAAGAGGCGGCTAGGCGCGGCATCATCCTAAGAACGAGCTTGACGCCTGGTCTTTCAAAAGTTGCGGGAGATCGTATTCAGCTCCAGCAAGTCGTACTGAATCTAGTTGTGAACGGCATGGAGGCCATGAAGAATGCGCCGGAAAGCTTGCGAGAGATCTGTATCACTTCCCGGCAAACCGGTGCAGGAGAAATTCTAATTGCCGTTGAAGATTCCGGATCGGGGCTCAGTCCGGACAGCGCTGGAAAAGTTTTTAATCCATTTTTTACGACGAAGCCGCAGGGCATAGGCATGGGCTTGTCGATTAGCCGTTCCATTATCGAATCGCACCGGGGGCGGTTGTGGGCCGCTTCGGCTCCATCGGGAGGCGCTATATTCCAGTTTACGATTCCAACCGGTCCGGAGAATAAAGATGAATGACTCCAGTGCCACGGTTTTTGTCGTGGATGACGATGCCTCGGTCCGCGATTCGGTAAAAACCCTTTTAAAATCGGTGGGGCTGCGGGCGGAAGTGTTCGGTTCTACCGAGGAATTTATACGCATCGAGAGACCGGAATTGCCCAGCTGTTTAATTCTCGATGTACGGCTTCCTGGCGTTGGCGGCTTGGAATTTCAGGAGGCACTTGATAAGGCGGGTATCGAGATCCCTATAATTTTTATCACCGCGCATGGCGACATTCCCATGACTTTGCGGGCGCTAAAGGCCGGCGCGGTGGAATTCCTATCCAAACCGTTCCAAAAACAGGAATTGCTAGCGGCCATCCACCAGGCGCTGGATCGCGACCGCGTCAGGCGCGAAGAGCAGTCGGAGTTCACGGCCTTGCAGTCACGATTCAGCAAACTCGTCTCGCGCGAGCGTGAAGTCGACCTGGACATTGCGCTCCTGAATAAAATGGCTACACGCCTTTCTGCCGCCGATCCGGTGCATGAGGTGTTCGAGGAGGTTGCCGAATTCGTGGCCACGGTCGTTAAGTGCGATTCATGCATGGTTTACGCGCTGGAAGATGAAGAACTTGTGTTGCGGGCCTCAAAGAATCCGCACCCGGAGGCGCTGGACAGGCTGAAAATGCGCCTTGGACAGGGCATCACCGGCTGGGTGGCCGAGCACCGCGAACCGGTTGTCGTGGCACAAAAGGCCTACGAAGACCCACGTTTCAAGCTCTTCAACGAGCTTCCGGAGGACCGCTTTGAATCATTTCTGTCGGTGCCACTGGTAAGCGGCGGACGATTGGTGGGCGTGATCAACTTGCAAAATCGAGAAGCGCGCCGGTACAGCAAGCGTGAAATCAGCCTGGTGGCCATGATCGGTTTTCTGGTGGGCGCGGAAGTCGAGCGGGCTCGCCTGGAAGGTGTAAACTCCGAACTTTCCGATCAACTGGAGACGCGAAAACTCGTGGAGCGTGCCAAAGGGATATTGCAGCGTGATTTGCAGATTGGCGAGGAAGAAGCTTATCTGACTTTGCAGCGTGAAAGCCGGCAGAGGCGCAAATCAATGAAAGAATTTGCAGAAGCCATTGTTTTAGGCGATGAACTGAAGCGCAAAAGGTAGGCCATAACGTAGGCTATGAAGTGCGACGCTGCGCGCCTGCACACGGCCGCCGATGTTCTCGGCCAATTCGCTCTAATCAATCTGGATTTCTGATGACGCTTATTCAAAGTTTGAGTTGGACTTACAACGACCTTGCGCGCAATCTAATCCGGTAAGATTCGGCCAGCCACGCCGCTGGTCTTTCCCCCGCCTGACAACATTCGGGGGAGCCCCACATCAGTTTTGGCAACTCGTTCTTCTTTTTCGGACACAACGTCGTGTCCATTCCCTAGCCGTATCACGCGCTCCGCGAAGAGCCAGTAAATAACCCGTACATGCCGCATGTGGATAAGTGTGTTTGCGTGCTTTTGCGACGCATTCTCGAAGCGCGGCTGAAGTGTATTCGTTCGCGGGGAACTTGCTGGCCTGCGGGAAAGCTGGCTTCGGAATGGATGGTCACTGGGCAGGAGGCCTCAGATGGCTGGAACAAGTGGGAGGCGGGGCCAAGTACGGAGGAGTTATCGCCATGAACACGATGATCCGGCAGATGTGCGAAATCGGCGATTTCGTTCGCAGGATGCGAGTGCAACTGCGGTTTGGAACTTTATCCCGCGCTCCGTTACGGCTCCTACGACTCGAGTTGCGAGAGAACCTGGTCGAGTGCGACTGGCTGGCGCGCGCTGCGGATCGCTGGGATGCAGATCTGCCCGTGAGGATCGGGGAGCGAAACGCGTCATTGCAGGCTCTCGAAGACGCCGTCGCGGTGCGCGACCTTTTGTTCTCGACGATGCCGGGGTTGTCGAGTGGTGTGTTCCGCATTTACCGCGAGGTAGAAGGCGGCCCGCCCAGACTGATTATGACCGGCGCAGCGGATCGCGAAGAGCGGGTTCCCACGGGCGTTCGTTCTTTGGCGATGCGCGCGAAGCTGGCCGGGTTCCGGTTTAGGCTGGCCGATGGCGTTCTAAAGGCGTTCCAGCTTGAGGAGCAGCACATGAGCTTGTGAAGAATTACCGGTTCCGCAACGTAAGGTTTCGTGAAGCTTTATGCAGATTCGATCGAAAGGAGAAAAAATGTTTGTAACCCCAGCAAGAGGTAAGAGGCTGTCGCTCGCCGAAAAGTTCTCACGACTACGCGTACGGCTGCGAAGCCCGGAATGGCGCCGCTACGGAGGGACGCTACTCGCGGGCAAGGTGATGGGAGTGGGAATCGTCCTGCTGCTCATGGCCGTTTTCGCCGGGCTGTTCTTCACCCATGTCTATGCGCAAACCCCGGCGGCGGCGCCGCCCGAAGTTAAGGCGGCGGACATCGTGAATCCGGTGAATACGGCCTGGACGCTGATTGCGGCATTCCTGGTATTCGGCATGCAAGTCGGGTTCACGATGCTCGAAGCCGGCTTCTGCCGTTCCCGCGAGACTGTGAACGTGCTCGTGGAATGCGTAGTGGACACCTGCCTTTGCGGTATTCTGTTCTACGCCGTCGGTTTCGCGTTTATGTTCAGCCACGGCAACGGCATTATTGGTTACCACTGGTTCTTTCTGCAAAACGCACCGGCGACTTATGAAACCACCGGCGTAGCGTTTCTAGCCGTCTGGATATTCCAGTTCGCCTTTGCCGACACCTGCTCGACGATCACCTCTGGCGCCATGATCGGCCGGACCGGGTTCGTCGGCGACCTGCTTTACAGTATCTGCGTCACCGGTTTGATTTACCCCGTCATCGGACATTGGGCGTGGGGCCCGGACGGTTGGCTTGCGAACATGGGCAGCAACGGCAACTTCTTCCCTTCCTTGGGCGTGGGCTTCCATGATTTCGCCGGTTCCACGGTTGTCCACACAATCGGCGGATTCATCGCACTCGCGGGTGCCATCGTACTGGGCCCCCGGCTCGGTCGTACATTCAAGCGCGATGGTGGCACCCCCATGCTGCCGCACGATCTGACTATCGCCGTTACCGGCGGGCTAATCCTTTGGTTCGGCTGGTATGGCTTCAATCCCGGCAGCACGCTCTCGGCCATGGACTTTGAAGGCATCGGCCGCGTCGCCACGAATACGACCCTTGCCGCCTGCGCGGCGGGACTTAGTTCCATCATTTACGGCTACTTCATGACCAAAAAATGGGACGCGGGCTATACCACTAACGGATTCCTCGCGGGCTTGGTCGCAATCACATGCCCCTGCTATTGGGTCACTCCCACCGGCTCAGTCCTGCTCGGCGCGGTGGCTGGCGTACTCGTCATCTTGGGAGTCGAATTGCTGGAATGGCTCCGAATTGACGATCCCATCGGAGCGGTTCCCGTACACGGGTTTTGCGGTATCTGGGGAACGCTTTCGCTCGGGCTGTTCGCCTGCGGGAAATATGGGGCGTCAGGGCCGATTTCTCCGGACAACTCCGCGGCGCTAAAAGGTCTGTTCTACGGTGGCGGCACACAGGTCCTGATGGCGCAAATCATTGGGAGCGCAGTGATTACCTTTGCTACGTTCGCGGTCGCCATGGTCGTGATGCTGGCGGTCAATGCCACCGGAACGCTACGCCTGCCGGCCGAAGCAGAACTCTACGGTATGGACCTGCACGAACACGGAATTTCGGCATACCCGGAGTACGAGATTTCACCGTTCGCGGCGCCGAGTGGCCTGGCTACTCAAACTGTAGCGGCTCAACGAGCTACAGCCCACACGCCCAAGGCCATGGCTCGGGCCAGCCTGGATAAGTTAACAAGCTGAGGGCAGTAAGTACGCCAACCCTGTACTCGAGTCTAACCTCTACGCCTTCGCTGGGCTTCCTTTGGGAGGCCCGGCGAAGCCTGAGAAACGATCGAATCTAGAATATCCGCGGATCGATAAGGAGAGAAAAGATGCTGACCAAACTTGAAGCCATCATTCAGCCCTCGAAATTTGATTCTGTGAAACAAGCCCTGATCTCCGCCGGCGTCGAAGGCATGACCGCATCCGAGGTGCGCGGTCACGGGCGGCAGAAAGGCCACACCGAGACCTACCACGGGCATGAGTACAGCGTGGATCTGCTGCCTAAGATCAAGATCGAGATCGTCATGGAAGACACGCTGGTGGATACCGTCGTGGACACTATCACCAAAGCCGCGTCCACAGGCAGGATCGGCGATGGTAAGATTTTTCTTTTTAAAATCGAAGAAGTGATTCGCATCCGCAATCACGAACGAGGTGTGGCTGCGCTGTAAAATCGTCCATTCACGCTAACGGAATTGAAATGACACGGCAAGAATGGGTGTGCTAGACAGTTGACGAAAGCGAGGTAAAACACCCACACTGTGCCTGGCACGCACCGATCCTATGGCTTCTAATTCCTCGGGCTTATCCCGGCAAGGCTCCGCGCGACCTGCAGTCAAAGTCCTCGTCGCCACGACGGCCATGCTGGCGTTTATTTCTTTCTGGCGCGCGGCAGCCATCGTCCTGAATGACCTCGCGTCATCGGCCTACTACGCCGGTGGCGAAGCTGAGCAGTTCATCGGCAAGACCGCCCCGTGGTTCATCCTCGCAACCATGCTCCTCTCCTACGCCGTTTCCCAGGTGTATGTCGAGAGCTGCAGTATGTTCGTTCGAGGCGGCGTTTACCGCGTGGTGAAGGAAGCCATGGGTGGCGCGCTCGCGAAGTTTTCCGTTTCCGCCTTGATGTTCGATTACGTGCTGACCGGACCCATCAGCGGAGTTTCCGCCGGACAATATCTGGCCGGTCTGCTCAACGAAATGTTCGCCTATGCCCACCTTAGATTTGCTGTCAGCGCCAATGCGACGGCAGCGGCATTCGCTATCGGCGTGACGCTGTATTTCTGGTGGCAGAACATCAAGGGCATTTCGGAATCGAGCGAAAAGGCGCTGTGGATCATGCAGCTCACCACCGTGATGGTGATCGCGCTCATCGCCTGGTGCACGTACACCCTATGGATGAGAGGAGGGCACCTGCCTCCGGCGCCGCTCCCGCGCAACATCCTGATAACGCGGCACTCGTTCGGATGGCTTTATGGCAGTCGTATTCCAGGACTAGTCACACTCGCCGCCGTCTTCGTCGGCCTGGGGCATTCTGTGCTGGCCATGAGTGGTGAGGAATCGCTGGCTCAGGTGTATCGCGAAATCGAGCATCCCAAGCTGCCTAATCTGAAGAAGGCCGCGCTGATCATTTTCATTTACAGCATGATCTTTACGTCGCTGGTCTCGTTTTTCGCCGTAATGATTATTCCAGACAAGGTCAGGCCACAATTTTTCGAGAACCTGATCGGTGGGCTGGCCATGAGCCTCTATGGCCCGTTCTGGGCGCGCCTGGTCTTTCATGCATTCGTAGTGGTGGTCGGCACATTAATTCTTTCGGGCGCGGTTAATACGGCGATTGTCGGATCCAACGGGGTTCTGAATCGGGTGTCAGAGGACGGTGTACTGTCCGATTGGTTCCGGCAGCCGCATCCGCGTTTCGGCACCTCTTACCGCATCATCAATACGGTGGCGGCCGTACAGATCATCATGGTGATCATCAGCCGGGGTGACGTCACCTTTCTCGCCAACCTCTACGCTTTTGGCGTGGTATGGAGCTTTGCCCTCAAAGGCGTGGCTGTTCTCGTGCTGCGGTATACACATCCACAAAAGCGCGAATTCCGCGTTCCACTCAATTTCCACATCGCTGGAACCGAAATTCCGTTGGGGCTTGGCCTGATCACGCTGACTCTTTTGTCGGTCGCCATAGTCAACCTGTTCACGAAACCCGCAGCCACGGTTTCCGGTGTCATATTTTCGGGTGTCCTGTTCGCAGGGTTTGTTTTATCGGAAAAAAGGATTCAGAAGGCCACGGGAAAAACCCACGTCGAGCTCGACCAATTCAATCTTGCGCAGGAATCCGACCTGACGCTTGAGAATGTCGGAGTCCAGCCGGGCAACATCCTGGTGCCGGTGAGCTCGCACTATGGCTTGTACGCTCTCGAGGATGCGTTGCACCGTGCCAAGCGGGGCCCCGCGGAAATCGTGGTTCTGCACGTGCGCATTTTGCGCCGCGCCGGCTCCGGCGAAAGCGATCTTGCGCCAGATCAGTTATTCAGCACCATCGAGCAGCTGCTCTTCACAAAAGTACTGGCTATCGCGGAAAAAGAAGGCAAGCCTGTGCGGCTGGCGGTAACCGCCGCAAATGATCTTTGGGAAAGCATTCTGCGGACGGCCGAGAATCTGCAATCGAGCACCGTCGTGGTGGGCAGTTCTTCGAAGATGCCCATCGCCGAGCAGGCACGCGTGATCGGAACTGCGTGGGAGCACATGCCCGAGCCACGGCCACGCATCACGCTCGAAATCTTCATGCCTTCGGGCCAGGAACAGATCTTTTATCTGGGTCCGCATTCGCCACGGCTGACGCCCAAGGAAATCGATTTATTGCACAAGGTGTGGCTGGAGATTACGGAGCGGCTGCAGGGGCAGGAAATTCATCACCATGACATCATCCACTTCGCACTTGCGGAAATAGACGCGCAGATTGCTGCCGGCAACGGTGAAGAAATCCTCAGGCGCATGCGTAAACATTTGGGAGATATTCAGGACCGCCGGTGTTCGCTGACGCCGACCGGAACCGACGGCTTAAAAGAGAACCAATCCTAGCGCGCGGCGCTTTTGAACCGAGGCAGAGAACGTGGCCCCTCAGTTCCAGAGTGAGCGGCGCCGTTCCATCTGCGAAGTGCAACCTCCGCCGGATCGCGGCTAACTGCCGCGAAACGTGCGTCTTCTTGGATAGGCACGGTCCCGAAATGTTTCAGGATTTTCAGGGGTGGCGATGTATTCTCCCGACTCTTATATCCACAATTTCATTGTGCAGCGCCTCTCTCCGCAAGCGATCCGCGCAGAGAACGCAGATCAGCTGCAATGAAGGCTTACCACAAATAAGGCAGATTAACCGTTCTGAATCTCGCATGTAGGCCTCCTCCGTCGAGGCACGGGAGGGATGGCCGGCTCGGTTGGAAAACAAAGACACAAGAGACCTGCGGGCCTAATTCCTTCCTTCCTTGCTTAATTAGATGCGTAATTCCTTTGCTTTGTAGCCTGGAAATTAAAGCATGGACGGGGATCAGGCCGACTAACCCGACCTGAACGGAACTGTTCGAAAGTTGCTCGTGAATACATCAATCGAACTAATAGTATTGGCGCCAGATCAGCGTCGTCAGCGGCAATCATTAGCAACTCTAACCTGACAAATTGCGGTATCTGAGTGTAAGCTCAGCCAGATGATGAACTCGTGGCAGCGGTACCTCAGTAATTTTCGGCTGATGGCGATGATCGCCGGCGTGGTGCTGGTTGCAATCATTGGGGTAGCGCGAATAGCTCACACGCTCAGGTGGCGTTTGGCGTTATCGGCAGTGTGCGTTGCTGCAATCATTGCTTTACTTCGCCTTGCCGCGAATGATCGTCCCGTATAGGGATATTCATCCCTCTCCACTTTTCCTGACCTCTTAGATTGCTCAGATCATTCCGCCTATTCCGGCTCTAAAGGCGCATATAATTGTGTTTATCGGACAACGCGAGCTGTCGATGATGGAAGACATCGCGGACGTCCAGACACTCAGTTTCGGCAGTTGACGAGCAAAGCCATGCAACATAGCGGAATCCATAACGGCACGCGGTTGGCCGCTGGATATACGATTCCTGCCGCACTCGAGAAAGCCCTTTCGAAAAGCCTTCCCGCGAACAGCGCCTTCGAAATACAAATGCCCGGTCAGCCGCTCCGGCGAATCGGCCAGGGCACGGTAAAGTTTCGCGTGACCGCAAATAGCGGCCATGGCGCATCGGCCATCAGGTCACTCGACGAGATTCGTATTGCCGAAGCTTACCTATCCGGAGACCTGGATATCGAAGGCGATCTCCTCGCCGTGTTCGACCTGCGAAACAGTCTGACGGATCGGCACTTCGTGGCTTACTTGTGGTCCACCTACGGCCAGCGACTGGTCCATGGCCAAACGGTGAGCGACAAGAAATGGGTGCATCAACACTACGATACCGATGGCGATTTGCACTTGCAGTTCCTCGACAAACAATTCCGGTGCTATTCGCACGGTTATTTCGAGAATGATCAGGAATCGCTCGAGGCCGCCATCCAACGGAAACTTGCGACGGCATTCAATTCGGCCGCCATTCAGGCGCAGATGCGCGTGCTCGACATCGGGGGAGGCTGGGGGGCCTTCACAGAATTTGCCGGCAAGCGTGGCGCGCGCGTGACATCGCTGACGATTTCAAAGGAATCGGAAGCCTTCTGCAATGACTTGATTCGCCGCGAAGAACTTCCCTGCGAGGTTGTCCGCGAGCACTTCCTGGAATATAAGACCAGCGAGCGCTTCGATGCAATCGTCAATCTCGGCGTGACGGAGCATTTACCCAATTATCCGAGGACTGTGGCGCAATACGTCAGACTTCTGAAACCGGGAGGCCGGGTATATCTGGACGCCTCCGCTTCGGCGTATAAGTATCCGTTCTCCTCCTTCATTCTGAAGTACATATATCCGGGAAATGAGACGCCGCTTCACCTGCCCAGCTACCTGGATGCGTTAGCGGAGACGCCTCTGGAGTTATGCATGCTGCACAATGACCGCATCAGCTACATGTTGACGGCCCGGCATTGGGCCGAAAACCTGGATCATAACCGGTCAATTATTGCTGCACGATGGAGTGAAGCGGTGTACCGGCGCTTTCGTCTGTACCTCTGGTGCTGCGTTCACTGCTTCGCAACCAACGATATGACCGCCTATCACTGGATGCTGCAACTTCCAACGCGTGATTCCGAGCGAACCGCCATGGGTCGAACAACGCCGGGGAGCATGTTGAAAAAAGTCCAGAAAGCATTTCACTTATAACGCGGAACGGCTGAAGCGCCACCCCACCCCGAGCCAACGTCAGCTTCTCTTTGAAATACTCGTGCAACCTCCATGCACAGGCTCGCTACGATTGCAAATTCGTTGTGTCGCATGCAGGAGGAGCGTAGGATGCGCCATGATGTAGCCTCGTTCCGGCAGTTCCTGGCATTCCCGGGACAGTCTTTCACTCTCGAGGGGAGATAACTATGAATATTGCCGCGCCGATGACTTCCGCCCGCGCGCGTAGCAGCCGTACTCGTTGGACGAAACTCGCCGCAAGAATGCTAGGCGCGGCGTGCTGCTGCGCAATTCTCACCTCGACTGCCTTACCCGCGCGTGCGCAGACCAAGCCCGATCCGCAATCCGAGATTGGAGGCCTGAAATCGAAATTCGTGGATGTGCATGGTGTAAAGGCGCGCTACTACGAAGCTGGGCAGGGCGAGCCGCTGGTAATGGTGCACGGTGGCTTTACCGCCGGATCTTCAACGGCGAACGTATTCTCGCGCAATATCCCCGGCCTCGCGAAGCATTTTCATGTTTATGTCGTTGACCGATTGGCGAGCGGAATGTCAGGCAATCCTACTGATGACAAGCAGTACAGCTATCAAGGCGATGTCGACTTCGTGTATAACTTCATCCAAACCCTCAAGTTGGGCAAGGTTCATCTAGTCGGCCACTCCGCTGGCGGCGCGATTGTTTTATATCTTGCAATTGAGCACCCAGACATCGCGCGGACACTTACAATTCTTGCCGTCGGACCCGAAAATCCGCCTCAGCCGCAAACAAAACTAGCCAACATGCTCAAGAAGTGCCCCGATCAATCCCAATATGCCGGGCTTAAATGCCGCGTTTATGAACTTGCGTGGCTCCCAACCACATTCGACGATGAGTACTGGAAGGCGGACGAGTACATGGCCACTCTGCCGAAATCCAAAGAAGCGCGGGACAAACTGCGCGCCGGCGCGGGCGAATCGCCTCAAGCCGCTGCGGCATATCGCGACAAGATGCTCGACCGGATAAAAACCGAAGGCATGCTGAAGATGCCGGTGCTGATGGTCGCCGGCAAAGATGACGTGCTCGATTGGGGCGAGACTGATCCCACGGCGCAACTGAAAGGCGAGCTCGCGCTTTACGATATTATTTCCGCCAAGAACACCAACGCACAGATGTTCATCTTCAATAATGGCGGCCATTTTATGTACCGCGAACATCCCGACGAATTCAATGCCCTGCTGGTCACCTGGATCGATTATTGGAAAAACAATCCACCGCAGCCAGCGCCGGGTAATTTTCAGCTGCCTTAATTCCCTATCGAACTACCGATAGATGGCCGCAGCGCAAGTTTGCTTGTAGTTGCGCGTTGTCAGGGGCGAGTCTCAACCGTGTCCGCTTAAGGGTTGTCGAGGATCACTGATTGGCCACGCCTCGGCTTCACATTTCTCATCTTCACATTTCTCATTTTCCTGTCAGCTGCCGGGATCTAAGAGTATTCTCTAAAGATGATCGCCACGCATCGAGAAGTGATACTTCTCCCGGAGAGTGCTTTGAGCATGCCTGCGGTCCATGTGCATGGGCTTGACGTATATCGAGGACCATTCGATTTGACACGCGGTGGGAGCCGTCGCAACAGACCTGCCATGACATCATTGTGAATCTAAGCTAAGACTCCGAGAAAAGAGGGTTTGGAAAATGTTACGTCGTTTCTGCTTGTTCATGGTTGTGATCGCAGGACTGGCCTCGCTGCAGCTACTAGCTCAGAGCACCGCCCCCGGACAGTCTGGAACGGCCAAGCGCGACAAAACAGCTGCGACAACTGCGACAGCCGCAGCACCGCGCCATGACATCTCCGGAACCTGGGCGCCGGCGAATGGGCCGGGTGACGGGATCCAGGCAAATGGCGTGAAAGCCATGCCTAACGACGGGAAACCGGAGCACCAGTTGCCGTTCACACCGTATGGGCTAAAAGTTTTCAAGGCTCATAAGCCTCTCGAGGGCGTGGATGCGGTGTTGCCAGGATTTTATGACGATCCCCGAGATAAATGTGAACCCATGGGATTTCCACGAGCCAATTTTTACAATCTTAGAGAGACGCAGATCATGCAGAACGAGTACAAAGTAGCGATTTTGTACGAATATGCGGAGGCCTGGCGCGTCATCTGGACCGACGGTCGACCGCTTCCGAAAATTGTAGATGGAGGGGTGCAGATCGGCAATGAAATCAAAGAGCCCCGCTACTACGGCTACTCAGTAGGAAAATGGGCAGACGACACGACGCTTGTGGTGCAAACAGTGGGCATGATGCCGGAAGACAGAGTCTGGCTGGATACTGCCGGTCGCCCCATCAGCGATGCACTGCGGGTAGAGGAACGATACCACCGCGTGGACCACGACCATATGGAGTTAACCGTCACCATCGACGACCCGAAGATGTATACGAAACCGTGGATTGCGATGAATAAGTTCCCCATGAAGCTGGAAGACCCGCACACGGACGTCATGGAGATGTACTGCTCGCCGACAGAAATGGAGAAATACAACAAGCTATTCGGAAACCCTTCGAGCGAGGGTAACGCGCCTGAACGGTAGCTCGACATCGCGGTGTAGGCGATACCTATCGAGTGGAATTGCTCAGCTGATTCGGCGTGGACATTGATCTTGGAGGCAATTGCAATGATAAAGAAAGCCGCTGGCACTTTTGCGCTGGCGATTGGCCTGCTAGGGGCTGGCGTTCCGCTATTCGCACATCATGGAAATGCGGCATTCGACACCGGTAAAAAGGTGACCCTGAAAGCGACCGTGACCTCGTGGGATTGGTCCAATCCACATTGTCTTCTGCAGTTCAACGTAAAGGACGAAAACGGCCAGGTAGTGCATTGGATCGGGGAGACGCAGAATCCAGTAACCATGGTCAATGGCGGCTGGAGCAAGGCGTCGTTCAAGCGTGGCGATGAAATCACCGTGACGGTGGAACCGGTCAAGAATGGCCGACCCATGGGGCGCATTCTTACGGCTACTCTGCCAAACGGAAAAACGTTAGACGCTATGGCCGGCCTGGGCGCACGGCCTGTCCCTGCAGACGGTGCCGCCAAGCCAGATAAATACTGACAATTCCCGCTAAAACAGAAATTTCAGACCAAACTGAATCTTGCGGGGGCCGCCGGTCCCGACGATCGGGCTATTCACGCCCACGTCTGGCGTAGCTTGGGACTGGCCAAAGCTGGACGGCGTACTCAGTGATGAGACCGGAGTGAAATATTGGGTCGTGTTCGTGACGTTGTAGATCTCGGCGCGAAATTGGGTAGTGAGCCTTTCCTTTATTTTCCAGCTTTTAATAATCGACATATCCCATTCCCAGAAGCCCACGCCGTAAATGTCATATCTGCTCATGGTGCCAAACGTCCCCTGGGCCGGGGGAACGATCACGGCGCTTCCCATCATGTAGCACCCCAACCTGTTAAGCGATGCAGTGCCGGTCGTACCACCCGGTCCTTGCTGCTCGGCCGCAGCAGCTGCGGTGCATGCTGCCGGAAGCCCGACCGTGCATATGTGCGCCCCACCCACGGTCTGGGCAAACGCACCGGTTGCTGTCGGAGAGACAAAACACGGTATGGGCGTCGGTCCGCCGAAGCCATGAAAGTTGTGCGGATCGCCAACAAGCGTCCAGCGATCCTGCCCTTCCCCGGTGCCGCTCAAATCATCTGCGGCATCCGTCGGGTTGATGGGCCGTCCGGAAAAGACGGAAACGGTGGAAGTGAACTGCCAGCCCTGCAGCATTTGCGCGTATCCATTCTTGCCAGGAATGAAATACGAAGGTCCGAATGTGAAGCGGTGACGGATATCGAACGACGAGTTTCCGTACTCCGCCTTGGGATTTCTGCTGTCCTGGGGAATCAACATGGCGAGGTCGGAAGAATTTTGGTCGAGGGCATGGGAGAACGTATACGTGGCAATAAACGTCAAGCCATGCTTGGATCGTTCTGTGGCGATAATTTGCAGGCCATCATAATTGGAAATATTACCGATCGATCCCAACAGGCGCATTTGACTGAACCATGGGAACTGCCCGTTTAACGTGTAGGGGCGTCGCGCGTTTTCCGCAGCGGTTCCGCTGGGTCCGGGAATCGGCTGGTTGATATCCGTATAGTCAAACAGGTGCTGTCCATGATTGCCCACGTACTCAGCGTCGATCGTGAGGCTGTTGGTGAGGGCTTGCTGGACGCCGAAGTTCCAGTTCAGAACCATAGGATATTCCAGGTGCTGTGTGACGCCTCCGATAGCGCAAGGCGCCGTCTTGCTGCAAACCGAATTAGTGCCGACATAGTTGGCGAAAATTGGCGTGTTAACGGCCCACGGCACCGAGCCAATGCTCAAACTGTGCAGGTTAATTGTGCCACCCGGGGTCGTAACTACGGTGCTGCCGTTCTGCAGGGCCAATCCTGTAGGAATGGTGTTCAAACTCGCACCGGGAGTGATGAACGGGTTGATTGATGGGTTTTGGTAAATAATGTTAAAGCCCGCGCGTACCACAGTCTTCGCCTTGCCGGTCACATCCCACGCCAAGCCAAAGCGGGGGGCGAAGGCCCACGGATCAAGCTTGTACAGTGGAGTACCGTTCCTTGCTTGTACGATTCCCGAAGGCGAAGAGAGATTGATGTTGCCCACCAGGTTGTTTGCTTCCTGCAGCGGGGCGGTGTATTCGTAGCGTAGTCCGAGGTTCAGAGTCAGCCGGGGGAAAACCCGCCAGTCATCCTGAACGAAAGCCGCATACTCGGGATAATGGTACTGCCGGGGAAGGGTGCCCGTCAGCAGCGTAGCTCCGCTAGGCACGCCAGCCAAAAAATTTTCCAGGGCTGTTGCACCGTTAAACGCATTCACCGAGGTATTAAAGGTCACACTCCCTTTCGCCTGGTCGGTGTTGAGGCTGATGTTCAGGCGCGCGTATACGAACTCGGCGCCAAATTTAAAGATATGGTTGCCGTGGGTGTAGGAAACATTATCCAGCCAGCGATAAAGGTCGCTCGTCTCGTTAGTTCCCGTCGCCCCGCCCAACACATTGGTGCCCGTTCCTTCACTGAATCCGGAGATGGCAACCGACGGGAATCCGCACGTTGTCCCTCCGCCAATAAAGCCGAGGCTCGCATAATTTGGCGCGCCGGATGCCGGAGTGCAATCGTATGAGGGAGTGTTGGTGCTGCGGCTATTGTCCCAGCCAAACCGAAATTCGTTCACTAAGGCGGATTTCGGTATCCAGGTCCATGACGCGCGCGCCACGCTTGAACGCACCTCCAGAGGCGTCGACCAGTATGATTGCGTCACGTTGCTGACCGGAGCCGTAGCCAGTCCGTCTCCGTCAAAGAACTCCGCACTCAAATTATTGTGAGGGTTAAGGCTGTAATCCACCTTCACCACGCCATCATTCGTACCCCCGATGGTGGGGAAATCGACTGGGAAATTGGTGCTCGAGGTGTTGTTGCTGAACAGTCCTCTGCCCGGAACGCATTGCACCGGGGGGCCGACCACGCAACCAGCCAGGTTCAAGCTAAGCTGGCTGGGCTGCACGCCATGGCTTAGCAGACCCGTAATCGCATCCGGCAGGCTGCTGGACGCGCCAGGCCCGGCCAGGGAGGAAGGAACGCTTACGTTTTTGGGATTACCCACGTCATATCGCTGCCCCTCATAACCAACTAAATAGAAAAGCTTGTCTTTCTTAATCGGCCCGCCAAACGTGGCGCCGAAGTCCTCGAAGGCTACCGGAGGCTTGGTGCTGAAGAAGGCATTCCTGGCCACCAAGGACGTATCGCGTCCCAGAGCAAACCCGCTCCCGTGAATTGCGTTCGTCCCGGATTTTATGGCCACGTTAAGTTGCGCGCCCGGCCTCCAGCCGAATTCCGCCTTTGAATTCTCGACAACGTTAAATTCCTGAATGGCGTCGGTTGGCAGCAAAACGGCTTGCTCCGGTCCGCCAGCGGGGTACCCGCCATTGATGGCTGACGTCGTGTAATACGCCATCTGGTCGGCCACGCCCTCGAGCACGTACACGTTATACTCACCGCGCAATCCATTCGAATTGTTTTGTGTCGGGCCCGCTCCCGACCCGGGTCTCATCTGAAAAGTTGGCAGCAGGCCGAGCAGTTGGACGTAATTGTGTCCGGCGAACGGGAGGTCGCTGAGAGCATCTCCGGAGATTGTCCCCTCGAGCTGGGCATTGGTTGTAGTAATGGGAGGTGTCTCGCCGGTGACCGTAATCGTTTGGTTTTGCTCGCCGGGTTCGAGTCTCACGTCTACGTGGACATCGGCTCCGACACCGATTTGAATATCCTGGCGGTCGAAGGCTTTGAAACCGGTAAACGCCGCATGCACCGTGTAGGTACCTTGCGTTAGATCGGGGGCCGAAAAAGCGCCAGTGCTATCAGTGGTCACCGTGCGCGTAACGCCGCGACCAACATCGGTTACGGTGACGGTAGCTCCAGCAACGGCGCCGCCGCTCGAGTCGGTCACGATTCCGCTGATGCGGCCTAGAGTCTGTGAGTGTGCGGGCGAGCAAAACAATAACCCGAGACACACGCCAGCTAACCCCAAAACTGTCCTAAACTTCAACGCTCTTTGACATAAAAATAGCGAACGAAAAGAATTCATGTAACACCCCCGCGTGGCTGGCGCGAATACTAATTCGGTTGCATATCGCTCGTCAAGGCAATGCCGTAGCGAAAGCTTGCGCGCTTCGGGATCCTGCCGGTTAGCAGAAAATATTGAACAGAATCTGACCGCATCGCGATCCCATGCAAAACGTGCCTGCTGGATCGAAGCGGCAGGCCGCAGCCTTTCCATCAAATTTTCATCTTTCTAATTTATAAGTCGGGCAGCAAGTGTTCTGGATCAGGCGGGATCGAGAAGATTTCGGTTTAATGTGGATGGTTCCGGATCGAATGGTTGTACCGGCGAGAAAAATACCGGGGCCACTCCTTGCTTCAGGTAATCTAACGTCCGCGGCAGCTTCGGAGAGGTCGAGAACGCGGTGAAGTCGCTGATTGGGTCCGCGATCGGTGATGGTTACCACGACGGTCGTGCTGTTTACGTTATTTGGCGGTGGGCGTTTTTAATTGCTTCGCAATTATCTTGGAAGAAATCTTGTCATACGTTGCCTGCGGGATGATGTTCTTTCGTACAAGATCGGTCTTTGCCCTGTAAGGGCGGCCAGCGATGATCTTCTGGGCATACGCATCGCCAATTCCAGTCAACTGCTTGAGTTCGTCAGCACTCGCGGAGTTGATATCTACAAGGTTTGACGTTGCTGTGGCAGGTTTCGCTGCTTGCGCCGGTTTGGCTGATTTTGCCGGTGATTTAGTCTGAGTGGCCGGCGCAGTCTGCGCAGTCGATCGGGCGACCGTGGAGCCGGTAAATGCGATGCTGCAAACCAACAGCGCGATGATCTGAGGGATCAGCGCGTATAGCCGACGCCGAAAATGAGATGTCATTGGAAACCTCCGCAAGAACTCGTCCACTAGTCAGAGTATACAAGCTTCGCCGAGCAATTGACGTGCTTTAAACGAAGTCCGTGATGGCTGCTCACGGCGTTAAAGGACGCTTTCGATAGTTCGGGCGATAGTCGTTGTGGCAGGCAACACAGGCAGCATACATATCGTCGCTGAGGGCCGCGATTTTCTCGATGTCTCGCGATTTGGCCGCTTTGAATGCCGCTGCTCCGGCATCCTGCAAGCGCTGCGCGTCCTTCATCCAGCCATTCTGATCTCTTGCGCGCCCAGGCATCATAAGCAAGTTAGCAGACTCGGCCAGCATCAGCATCTTCCCCTGAAATAACCTCCACTCCTCGTCAGTCTGGGGTGTAGTGCGAATGGTGATGTAGAACACCTCATCCGAGAGGGACCAAATGATCCCAATCATAAGATCATCGACCGTTCCTATTGGTTTAATGACAGGCGCTTGGACTGCGGGCGCCTGAGCGAGGCCGACACTTGCAACCAGAAGAAGCAATCCTAATACCTTCATAGTTGTCTTCTCCAACCGATTGAGGCTGGCACATTGGTCGTAACGATGCTTTTGTGTAGCACGCGTTAAAGGGCGGTAGCGGGAATCTCAATCGACTTCCTGGCCGCCGCCATCGTACACTTACCGCGTAATTGTAGGCACATCGAAAATGAAGGGTGATAACAGACCGACGGAACTCCATCTGGAAGGCCGACGAGGATATCCGATACGATAGCGACCGCAATTGTAATTGCCCGCCGAAAGGAATAAGCCAATGTCATCCCCGTCTCGCGCAACACTTAGCTATTTGGTATTCCTGCTGCTGAGCGTTGCCGGAACAGCCCAAGCACAGCGGCCTGCACCTGATACTCTCAAGTGGCTGACCCCTGACGACAATCGTCTTCGCTGGCTGAATGTGGCCGATTGGGAATCGAAGACGGGCGGTTTGCAGCCGGTCCGCATGCCGAAGGCCTGGCGAGACAAAATCCCCGCGAGATCTGCGGTTAGAGCGCTGTCTGCCGCTGGCGTAGCGGTGCGTCTTCGGACAGACTCTAACAAGATCACCATTCGACTAACGTTTATCGACGTTCCCGACGTTGCTAACATCAGTCCTGAGTCAGCCTGGGAGCGAGCTCGGCCACCCTATTTCGACGTGTATCGCGACGGAAAGTTCTTCGCCAACGTTCCGGCGAAAATTGCATATTACGAACAGGACGTAGTCGTTTTTGACAATGCGACAGGGCCCCGGAAAGAATCTGAGTTCTCCATTCTCTTTCCGCATTATTACCGCAACGCAGAAGTCATCGTGAATGGGATTGGCCTGGACAAGGACGCACAATTGACTCCGGCAGCTGCGCGGAATTTGCCGGTCGTGCTATTTCACGGTGACTCGATCACACACGGCCATGGCGTAACAAGCCCGCGGGAAACTTACGTTTGGCAGACGTGCGAGATGGCGAATTGTGAGTCTTTGAATTTAGGCTTTGGCGGAAGTGCCTGGACAGATGTTTCCGTTGCCGATTACATCGCGAGCCGCAACGATTGGAACGTTCTGGTTCTGATGGTAGGCACAAACTCATTCGGGGGAAACAATTCTGAAGGCAAGCCTGAGACACTGGCCGAATATCGGGACAAGTACGACGCGTTCATCGGCGCCATACGCGCCAAACATCCCGTCCAGCCGATATTGTGCATTACGCCCATTTTGACTCACGAAGACATCATCCAGCGTAAGAACAAAAACGGAAACCTGCCCCAGGATTATCGTGACGGCATCCGACAAGTGGTTGAGCAGCGCCAGAAGAACGACCGTAATCTCTATTTTCTTGATGGTCTAAAGCTCATCGATAATCCGCTGTACCTTATGGTCATCGATCAAGTCCACCCGAACGAGGGAGGCAGCCTAAAAATGGCCGAAGGAATCGCGGCCGAATTGAAACCCATCCTTGCCGGGTTGACGACGAGTTCACGTACGGCTCGCGAATAGCTAGGCCGCGTTAGAGTTCAGGGATTCCCCCGCGCAGTAGTAACAGCTGGTATGGTCGAAAGAACGGCGCCGCCTTGCAGCTGCGAACTTGGCAGTTTTAAGCGTCTGCGCGCAGGCTGTATCGGCACAGCCATGCGCACCCATCATGAGATATAAGATGTTCAGCCGGTGAATCAAAATAGAAAGCCCGGCCTGACAGGAGTGTCGCCATGCGCATGCTCAGGAGACCGTCAATATCAATCACTATTCTCGGTATCACGCTCGCGATGGCTCTTACCGTGTCCATCATCGCCGCGAATACGCGAATCGAGACTTCCGGCGCCATCGTGCGAACGCGGGAGGGCTCTCTGGACGGACTGACTGTCGGTCAAGTTGAGCAGTTCCGCGGCATTCCGTACGCGGTCCCGCCGGTGGGCGACCAGCGTTGGCGAGCGCCGCTGCCACCCAAAGTCCATCCTGACACGCTGCACGCCGTAACATTTCCCGCCCCATGCGTGCAGACTAGAGCTCTCCGCGACCTCCCCGCTCCCAGCGAAGATTGTTTGTATCTTAATCTCTACCGCCCTGCCGGCAGCACAGAAGGCAAAAAGATGCCCGTGCTTATCTACTTTCACGGAGGCGGCTTTGCTGGAGGGACCGCGAGCGCGCGTGATGGAATCGACCTTGCAGGGGGGAACGATATGATCGTAATAACGATCAACTATCGCCTCGGTGCGTTTGGCTGGCTGGGACTTGCAGGTCTGGATGTCGAGACAACGAATGGCTCCTCTTCCGGAAATTACGGTTTCTTGGACATGCTCGCATCGCTGCACTGGGTCCAGGATAATATTGCCGCATTTGGCGGCGACCGGGAAAACGTCACGATTGCCGGAACATCGGCTGGCGGCATCGCGGTTTGCACGCTGATGACCGCTCACCTTCACGAGCGGCTCTTTCGACGCGCGATCATCGAAAGCGGCGAGTGCACAGGTACCTCTGCCTACATCATCAGTCATGAAGCGGCTCTGCTGCAGGGAGCCAAATTTGCCGCCGCAGCTGGCTGCACGGACGCCAAGACGTTCACTTCGTGCCTGCGGGCTAAGCCCGCCTCGACACTTCTATCCGCATCGGAAGGCTTGGGCATGTTCACGGCGAACATCGGCGGAAACCTCATGCCGAAGGCCCCCATTGAGGTTATCGAATCGGGCCAGATGGAACGTATCCCCGTGATCGTGGGCGCAAATCATGACGAGCAAAAACATAATCCGGTCGAGGCCATGGGATTTCCTGGAACCGAGCAGAGCTATCAGAAATATCTCAAGAGCAGCTACGGCCCGCTGGCACCGCTTATCGCCGCCGAATATCCTCCGACCGCTTTTGCAAATCCTGACTATGCCGCCGGAGCGGCTGCGAGTGATAGCGGGAGTCCGAATGGCATTGGCGTGTGTCCCATGTTGACGGAGCTGGGCGGCGCGCTTGCGAAAGTGACCCAAACGTTTGCCTATGAGTTAAACGATCCGCACGGCTCCGGAGTTCCCGACTCTGCCGAATTTGAGCTGGGATCTATGCACACTGCGGAGATAGGGTTTCTCTATGCGCAGACTCCGCCGAGTCCCCATACACCGGCGCAGATGCAAATGGCTACGCGCATGCAGCATTATTGGGCAACATTTGTTCGCAGCGGACACCCCCATGACGGCGAACATGAATGGCCCGCTATGCAGGCTGGCTCGGGAAGCATTTTGCGCTTCCAGCCGAATGGCGACGCAATCGTGCCCTCAGGAACAGTGTCCACCGAACATCATTGTGATTTTTGGAACAAGCTGGGTTATTAAACGAGACAACGCTATAGAAATGGCGGTAACGCCGTCCGGCAACGTTGAACCCGTCAAGCCCAGTTATTCGCCAGACGCAGCGAAGTCATCTCCGAAATTCTGAGTCCTCCACCGCATCTCTCTCAGTCACTGCAAGACAAACCCGCGCCAAATTGTCGTGTACCCTGACGCCGCTCGACAGGCCGCTAAGATGATGATCCCGTCTGAATAGATAAATCTTGGCAAACCATCGAAGCACCGCCACGTCATCATTCCCGCCAAAAACCAACGTGGCGGCGGCCTTGATGAGCGTAAAAGTCTACGTGAACGCCGAACTTGATCAGCCGTCCTGGTAGGAATCCCGTGACATTGCGCCAAGCGCCTGCCACGCCGGGTGTCGTCGTATTGTAAGCGGTTCCAATACTCAAGATGGGGCTGGCATTCAGAATGTTGTAAAAATCCGCGGTAGGTTCGATCTTCCAGCGTTCCCTGATAAAAAACTCCCGGCCTATGCGGAAATCGAGTTGGTTGTCACGGCCGAAAGGAAATGTGGTTTGTGGCGGAATTACTTCGACCTTGCAGGTGGTGCAGGAAGCAATTGAGGGTCGTGTGCCCAGGTGCCGCTCCGGGCAAGAACGTGACGTTCGTGCTCTTATAGGAGTAGGTGGCCTGGAGTGGGATTGAAGACAGGTTTTGCTCGTTCGCGCTAAGTTTGATGCTCCACCAAGGTAGCGTGTATACCGCCGCCATCTTGAGCTCCAGATTTTGATACCACGGCGGGTTGATGTAGCACGGAACGGCGTCATTTTTCGCCTGGACCGAACCTGTATTGGGATTACTGGCGGCATTGTTGTCCGTGAATTCGATGATCGACGAACTGAGCGGCGAGGGATTCGATACCCAATGCAGGTCCTGGGGAGAATTGACCTCGACACAGTAGTTCGTTACCTCGTGACCAGCGGTAACTCCTCCCTGAAGAAATAGACGGTGCCACCTGGCATTCACAGTGGCCTCAATTCCGGTGTAGACGTCCGACTCATTACCGCAGCCAAGCGCGTTGTTACCGCGGGAGCATGAAAAGTTCTTAGCTTTCTGTACCTGGTACGTGGCCTTACCCTGATACTGCGGCTGAGGATCGTACAGGTTGCATAACGGAGTTCCTCCGATTCCCGAATATGCGGTGCTCGCCGGCGGGGTGACGCAATACTGATCGTAACCCGATGCTGGAATGGCCGTGTTTTGCGCAACGGTTAAGTTGCCAAACCACGTACGATAAAAGCCAAAAGTCAGCGCGATACCGGGAACCACCTCCTGTTGTACGGAAGCGGACATGGTCCACTCGTTAGGACGATTCTGCCATCCATGCGTAACATCGTTCGCGTAGGTGACGTTGGCGGCATTGGATTGATTGTAGAAATTCGCGGCAGCTATGGCACCTACGCCGCCGCTCGCAGCACCGCTGAGGAACGGCGACGGGGCTCCCTTAGGAACGTCATTAAGGGGATTATACGTGCCGCTGGTGTCCACCCAGCTTCGCGTCGTATTAAACACCAGACTTTCTTCGGGATTCGTTAACAGGAGGATGCCATTGGACGTGACCGCTTCGGTAATCACCCCGCGCGCGAGCGAAGCTTTGAGGACCGTCTTGCCTTTTCCGAACGGATCGTAGGCCGCGCCAAGCCGCGGGTTCAGGTCCTTCCAATCGGCCACATCGCTCTCGGCAGGAAAGTTCTTTGCCGCAAGGCCGTACTGCGGGTTGGCAGGTAAAGTTTGCGCCGGATCGTTCCCCTGGAACCAATCAAAGCGCAGGCCCAGGTTGAGCGTCAGTCGCCGAATTCTCCATTGGTCCTGCCCGAAAATCGCGTGTTCCTTTTACCCAACGAAGAAATTGAAAGGAGCAAGGTTTTGCGTAAGGGTACTGGGCAACAGCGCCTGCCCTGACGGACACGCCAGACTGTTAACAGTCGTAGCCGCGATCTGCGGAGCCGCCATCAGCTTGCCGGCAAGCATGTACGAGGTGGTCGGTAAGCCATTCACCGGGTTAATTATTAGACTCTGCCCGGGTACAGGCGAAATAGCCTGGCACGCCATGGTAACCGTGACTCCATAAGGCATGCCATTCGCTCCCACTTTGTTGTCATATGTGTTGACTTGCGAGCCTTCCCCATAAAAGTCGGTATATCCAAATTTGAAAGAATGAGCGCCGGTGACGTACGACGCGGTGAAATTTTCGTTCGTAAATAGGAACGGAAAATGGGCATAGGGATTACCAGATCCATAACTGAAACCCGCGGTGGCGTCGTTGATATAGAAACTGGTCGGAGTGCTGCCGCTCGGCCCCTCATTGACCGACCCTCGCACATTCGTGAAGCCCGCCCACAGGACGAGCTTGCTGTTAACGGTATCGGTCCAGGTAGCCTGCAAATGATAGTTAGGAGCGTAAGTGTGCTCCGTAACCTCTTCGGGCGCGCCCGTCCCGCTTTGAATGCCGGAGAAACAGTTGCAATTGAAGTCGGAGATGAAATCGCCCGTGAACTGATTTCGCTTGGTCGCCTGCCAGTTCAAACGTAAACCCACGTTCGTGTAGCGGTTCAGATCATAGGCCGGCTGATTGGGTTGGCTGCGTAATACAAGTTATTCGGGTACGGGGCGGCTTCGTTGGAGTCGAAAAAAAAGTCGGTCCCGGATAGTAGGAAGATGTTTCCCAACGCCGTGCATTAGCGAAGAACCATAGCTTGTCTTTCTTTATAGGGCCACCTACTCCACCGGCGACTTCGTATAGCTTGCGGATCGTAGAGGACCCCTGGACGCCAACGTCCCGCAGGGCTGGTGTCACGTTGCTCGACTGCAGGGCGCTGTTGCCGAGATCGCCTTGGATGGATCCATGAAATTCGTTGCCACCGTTCCTGGGAACGATGTTGACTTGCCCTCCGACGTTCCAATCCGAGGCCGTGTAACCGCCGGTCTCCAGTTGAAGCTCCTGGGTGGCGATAGGATTGGCGCTAAACATCTGGTTGCCACTGAGCAGGTCGCTATATACATGCCATCACGCAGTTGCGTGTAATCCTGCAGCGAACTTCCGTGGATGCGAAATCCTTGCGCCTGCTCGCCTTTTAGTCCCCCCACGTCTTGATTGACAGCAATGGTGATCGCTCCCGGAAGCAGCGCGGGGTAACTGGCGGCGCTCTTGCCGATCGGCAGTGACTCGATCACGTTATTGCTGACGATGTTCTGTACGAGCGTGTCTTGCGTATCCAGAACCGGAGCCTCACCGCTGACGGTCACGGTCTGCGAAACCGAGCCTGGCACCAGAGTGAAATTCACGATCGCCGTGAATGCCGAGGTTATTGCTATTTTCCTGTTACTGGCGCGAAGTGCGGCTCTTGAAGCGAAAGTCCGATGACGCGGTAAGCGTGGCGTAGGTACCGAAGCGCGCATCGCTCCAACCAGCTTCGGGCTCCTCTGGTTCCACTTCAAAGACACGGAGCGTCTTGTACGTTGTGGAGCGCTCGACTGGAATCCGGCCTGCGCCGCGAATCCACGAGCGAATTTCCGCGGGGCGCAGATATTGCCCGTGAGAAGCGCCCGCGGACGTCGAGATGCTTTCGTTCATGAGTGTGCCGCCAAAATCATTCGCGCCCGCGCTGAGGCATTCTTTGGCGAGCTGCGGCCCTTGTTTCACCCAGGCGACCTGGATATTCGTGATCCAGGGATCGAGCATCAGGCGCGATACGGCGTACATACGCAGCACGTCTTCGCGCGCCACGTCGGTGCGCACGCCAGGAACGAGCGACTTCCTCACCATGGGCGCCTCTGACGCGATAAAGCTGAGGGGCACAAATTCCGTAATGCCTCCCGTGTCCTTCTGTATGCCGCGGATGAGATCGAGATGGCGGGCGCGGTCGAGCGCCGTCTCCACGTGGCCGTACATGATGGTGGAAGTGGTGGGAATGCCCAATTCATGAGCGGTGCGAATGACTTCAATCCATTCGCGCGTGGTAATGCGACCCGGCGAAATGATGTCGCGCACGCGGTCATCCAAAATTTCGGCGGAAGTGCCCGGCAAGGAGCCGAGACCAACATTTTTCAGCGCTTGCAGATATTCCCTGATGGTGCAGCCGGAAAGCGTGGCGCCGTACAAAACCTCTTCCGGAGAAAATGCGTGGACGTGAATACCGGGCACTTCTTTCTTAATGGCCGCGCAGAGATCGATATATTGCGATCCAACGGCGCGCGGGCCGAGGCCCGCCTGAACGCAAACTTCGGTGGCACCAAGATCCCACGCTTCATGAACACGGCGGAGAATTTCCGGGAGTGGGAGGAAGTAACCCTCCTCCGCGCGATGGCCGCGGCTAAAAGCACAAAACCCGCAACGTTTGACGCAAACATTGGTGAAATTGATGTTGCGGTTAACGACGTAGGAGACGCGGTCGCCATTCCGGCGCTTTCGCAGGTCATCGGCAACGGAGAGCAGGCGAACGAGATCGTCGCCTTCCGCGCTAAAGAGGATCTCAGCGCCTCCAATAGTTAGCTCACCTCCCGCGAGAACGTCATCGAGCACGGAATCGACTGTCATGCGGCCTCCCTGGCGCGGCTTACCAGGCCGGTATCGTCCATCCAACCCAATGCGGCAGCGCGTAAATTTTCTGCCATCCAGCCGGGACTGCGGAGATATTCCGGATACGCAGTAAGGCGTTCACGCAGTGCAAATCCAGCTTCCTCAGTGACTGCCCGGAGGATGGCAACCTGCGGCCAAGCCATTTCCGGATTGATGAAATCCTTGGTGACCGGAGAAATCCCGCCCCAGTCGTTAATGCCGGCAAGCAAAAAGAAGCCATAGGCGTCTTGCGAAAGATTGGGAGGTACCTGGAGATTTATTTCATCACCCAGAATCAGGCGAGCAACGGCCGCGGTGCGCGCGACATCGAGCGCCGTCGGCTCGGACCGGCCCGCGAATTGCGTGTCGGCCTTGGCGCGAAAATTCTGGACGATCACTTCCTGGATGTGACCGTAGGTGTCATGCATTTCGCGAATAGCAAAAAGTGCATCCACGCGCTCGTCCAGCGTTTCACCAATGCCGATCAATATTCCCGTGGTGAAGGGAATGCGTAGCCGGCCAGCCGATTCGAGGGCCTTGAGCCGCGTGCTGGGGAATTTATCGGGGCAACGATAATGCGCCTGACCGATCTCCATCAGGCGCGGGCTGGTGCTCTCGAGCATCATGCCCATGCTGGCGTTGACGGGCCGCAGAAGCTCCATTTCTTCATGCGACAGAACGCCGGGGTTGGCATGCGGCAGCAGGCCGGTCTCCTCGAAAACCAGGCGGCACATGGCATGCAGGTATTCGATGGTGGACTGAAAGCCCAGACGATCGAGCCATTCGCGATATTCCGGATACCGCAGCTCCGGCTTGTCGCCGAGGCTAAACAGCGCTTCCTTGCAACCCGCCCTTTTGCCGGCGCGGGCCAAGGCGAGCACCTCATCGGGGGTGAGGGTATGAGCTTTTTCGTCGCGAATGTCGCGTGCAAAAGTGCAATAGGCGCAACGGTCGCGGCAGAGATTGGTGAGGGGAATAAATACCTTGCGGGAATAAGTGATCTGGCGGCCGGTTCGCCTGTCGCGAAGGTCGCCCGCGTCCCGCAAGAGATTCGCCAGCTCACCGCCACCGGCGCGGATCAAATGGCAGGCATCAACACGGGAAATGCCGGACTTCGAAAGCACGGTTCACCCCATGGCGTGCGCGCCCTGCGGCTCAATCTTGAAAATGACGCGCACCTCACCCGGCCCGCGGTACGGATAACGGTCCTGGCCCAGGTATTTCTTGGCCATTTTGTCGATATGCTCGTCGGCGCCTTTTTCGGTGATGTCCAGTCACACGGCCGCGAATGGAAAGATGGCGGTAGGGGTTGTCGGGATCGACGAGGTCAATTCCCACGCGCGGATCGCGGCGCATGTTGCGGTCCTTGACGCGCCCCTTGGCGGTGTTGATGACGATATGCGTGCCGTCGAAGTCCACCCACACCGGTGACACCTGCGGGCTTCCGTCCGGCATCGACGTGGCTAATTGCGCAAAAGCTTTCTTCTGTAAAATGTCGGCATATTTTTCAGGGATCGCAGCCATCGTGAACCTCCGATTTCCTTATAAAGTGTACACTAGGCACGGAACGATTCGTACGCGTTATGTCCAAACTTCGTGTGGGAAAAATTGCCGTTATTGGAGGCACCGGAGCGGAAGGCCGCGGGCTGGCGCTGCGCTTTGCGAAAGCGGGCCTGTGGGTACGGATCGGATCCCGTGATGTTTCCAGAGCCGAGGCGGCCGCGAAAGGGATCGCAGCGCAAACCGGATCGTCGCAAGTGAGCGGGCATACAAATGCAGAGGCCGTGGGCGGGACTTCCGTGGTGCTTCTTACGGTGCCGCTCGCCGCGCAAGTGGAGACGCTAAAGTCCGTGCGGGAAAGTTTTGTGGCGGGGGCGATCCTGGTGGATACCACAGTGCCGCTCGAGGCATCTATTGGCGGTCGAGTGTCGCGTATGGTAACGCTGTGGGACGGATCGGCCGCACAGCAGGCGGCGCGGCTGGCTCCCCCGGGAATTTCCGTCGTGGCCGCGTTTCATGCTCTTAGCGCGGCATTGCTGGGAGAACTTGACCGGGAAGTCGATTCCGACGTGCTCCTATGCGGCGACAACCCGGAAGCCAAGAGCACGGTGGGCGAGCTTGCGGAGATGATCCCCGGCGTGCGTGCGATCGATGCGGGCGGCCTGGATGCTGCACGTTTCCTGGAGAATTCCGCGGCCATGCTTATCGCGCTGAATATCCGTCACAAAGTGAAACATTCGGGCATGCGGATCACGGGCCTGGTGAAATCGAGCGGGGCGGACGAGCAGACAGCCAGGCACGTACCCGGTCACCCAGATGAAGGGACAGGCGAACGAGTCTCCAAGTGAGTTAGAGCGAACCAGCCGAAGGAGCAGGCGAAGGAGCAGGCGAATGGCCGAGCGAATGGACGCATGAGGCAACCTGCGATCGTGGCGCTGGCCGGCGGAATTGGGGCTGCTCGTTTTTTGGATGGGCTGATCCGTGTTGTGCCGCCCGGCCGCGTCTTTATTATTGGGAACACGGGCGACGATACCGAAATGCATGGGCTGCATATATCGCCCGATCTGGACACCGTCACGTACACGCTTGCCGGATTGTCGGACCCCGTTCGCGGATGGGGCATTCGCGGGGACACCTTTCGCTGCCTGGAATCGCTGGGCAAGCTGGGGTCCGATACCTGGTTTCAGCTTGGCGACCGGGATTTGGCTACCCATCTATACCGCACCGAGCGCCTGCGGCAGGGTGGAACGCTGACGGAGATCACCTACGAAATCACCACCGCGCTTGCCGTTCGATCGACGATCGTGCCAATGTCCGACCATCGGGTGCGCACACGGATACGGACGGCCACGGGCGAGCTCGATTTCCAAACGTATTTCGTGAAGCATCGCGCGCGCGATACCGTGGTTGGGATGCGATTTGAGGGCGCTGCGGAGTCGCGACCAGCGCCCGGAGTGATCGAGGCGATTGCGGGAGCCACAGCTATCATCTTATGCCCGTCGAACCCGTTCATCAGCATAGGCCCGATCCTGTCGGTCCCCGGTATTCGGGAAGCGCTTGAGAAACGGCGTGAGCGCGTTATTGCCATATCGCCCATCGTCGGTGGGCGCGCGCTGAAAGGCCCGGCGGCGCGCATGATGAAAAGCATGCAGCTGAGGCCGTCGGCAATTGAAGTGGCCAAGCTTTATTTGGGATTGATCGGCACATTCGTAATCGACAATGTCGATCGCAACTATGCCGCTGATGTGGAAGCGCTCGGGTTGCGTGCAGTCGTGACGAACACGGTCATGACGGGGTTGAGCCAAAAAAAGGCGCTCGCTCGAACGGTAGCGCGCTCGGCGGGAATACGAGCATGATCTTCGCGATATTGCCGGTAAAGAGCCCGCGAAACGCGAAGCAGCGCCTGAGCGGATTTCTTCCCGCTCCGCAGCGCGCGGAGTTGGCGCGACTGCTCTACAAACAGACGCTTGCCGCGCTGTGCCAGGCGCGCGGCATCGACCGAATTGCGGTGGTCACGAGCGAAACCGAGATTGCCGATCACGCGCGCAGCTCAGGCGCACTCGTCTTCGAAGAGACGGCCCAACTCAGCCACAGCGTGTCGGCGGACGTAGCAAGCCAGCGTGCGCAGGAGATGGGAGCGACCACCGTGCTTTTAGTGCCTATTGATGTGCCGCTGGTTACACCCGATGATTTCAGCCGCCTGGCGAGCGAATCGGGACCGGGATTGATCGTGGTGCCGTCGGCTGATGGGGCCGGGACCAATGCTCTCGCCCGCACGCCGCCCGATGTGATTCAAAGCCGGTTTGGGCCTGGCAGCTTTCGCGCCCACATGGACCAGGCGAACGAGAAAGGCATTGCCGCGGGGGTGCTGCGAATTGCCGGGCTGATGTTCGATATCGACACGCCAGAAGATGTTTCCGAACTTCTCCTACGCGCGCCCGAGGCGCCCGTTTCCGAATTTCTGCGCAGCGTATCTGCTTTGAAATAAATGCGCCTCGAGATAAGCGCGCTCGGAACTTTGCCTGAAGTGCAGCCCGGCGATGATCTCGCCGTACTTATACAGGACGCCTCGTCGAGAGAACGGGTACAAATCGATGAAGCTGTCATTATCGCGGTGGCGCAGAAAATTGTCTCAAAGGCAGAAAACGCCATTGTTGACCTCCGTACGATTCATCCCTCCACACTCGCAGAATCCTGGGCAAGCACGTGGGGCAAAGACCCTCGCCTCATCGAGTTGATCCTCTCGCAGTCGCGACGAATCGTTAAAATGGATCGAGGCATATTGATCGCGGAAACACATCATGGCTTCATCTGTGCCAATGCCGGGGTCGATCAATCCAACACGGAAAGCGACGATTTCACCACGATTCTGCCTGAAAATCCCGATCTTTCGGCACACCGGCTTCGCACCGCGCTGCGATGCGGCGCCGTGATTGTGACCGACACTTTCGGCCGCCCCTGGCGCGAAGGATTAGTGGACATCGCGGTGGGTGTGGCTGGCTTTGCGGCTTTGCAGGATCTTCGCGGCAGCGGCGACCGTCGGGGCCACAAACTGGCTGGCACGATCGTTGCGCTGGCCGATCAACTAGCGGCAGCAGCCGGGCTCCTGATGGTGAAATCAGGAGGATTTCCAGTTGTGTTGATTCGCGGCTATGAATGGCAAACTGCCGAAGGCTCGGCCCGCACGCTGATTCGCAATCCGAAGGATGACCTTTTCCGTTAGCGAAATTGAATATCCCGAAATTGAAGAATATCAACGACAGGCACGCGCGTATTTCATGAGCGTGAAGCGCGGCATTAACAACCCTGCATGGGATGTGCCTCACGTGGTTTGTTTTGCGTATTCAGCTTAATCCACGTGGCAGCCGCGGTAGCCTGCCGCAATCCTACAATTTCTCTCGCTTCCCTACGGTGTTTTGCCGATAGCTTACTCCCACGCGTTCGTCCGAAATGAACTAGTCAAGGCAATTGGGTAGCGTCACCAGCGGACGTTTAGTTATGAGGGGAGAAGAGCATGAATGAAGAGCTGCACGTCGGAAATACCGAAGAACTGCGCTTCGCAGGCATGGACCGGCGGCGTGTTTTAAAGTCGGTAGGCGCGCTGATTGGCGCGTCGACGATTGCGAAATCCGCCATGGCGGAGTCCAAGATTGCGAATCCGTTGAGTGATCTGGTGAGCAATTTTGCGAGCAGCGCACCGCAGTCGCACTCGCGCAGAAGCGGGGCCGAGGGTCTGGGGAAACGAATGATGGGATTCATGCTCCCCCACGAACAGTTTCCGGTCCCGGAACTTGTGGAATTCGGTGCCGCGGCGGAGCAGGCGGGCTTCGATCTGCTGGCCACGAGCGATCACTTCCAACCGTGGCAAGCCAATGAGAGACATGCAGGACAGGCTTGGGTAACGATATCCGCTCTCGGACAACGCACGCGGCGAGTTTGGATTGGGCCGGCGGTCACGTGTCCAACGTTCCGCTACAACCCAGCGGTTGTGGCGGAAGCGTTTGCGTCCCTCAGCCTCCTGTACCCGGGACGCATCTTCCTGGGCATCGGGTCGGGAGAAGCACTGAACGAAGAGGCTGCCAGTGGACTGTGGCCGAAGTGGCAGGAGCGCTCCGAGCGGCTGATTGAAGCCACCGAGATTATCCGGCGGCTTTGGACCGGTGAGCCAGTGAACCACAAAGGCAAATTCTATGAGGTAAACGGGCGTCTTTACGACCCACCATCGCGGCCAATTCCGCTGTTAAAGGCGGCGAATGGACCGAAGGCCATGCGGCGCTGCGGGCAGTTCGCAGACGGTTTGATCACGGACTCGAAAACATGGAAGCAGCACAAGTCGGAATTTGTGAACGCCGCCCGTGAGGCGGGTAAAGATCCCAGTCAAATGCCCGTGCTGGTGGAACAGTTCGTGGTGGTGGGGGACCGGGCGGAAGCGGAACAGGCGGCGAAGCTATGGCGCTTTATCCCGAAATCTTTCAGCGAATATTATAACGTACGCGATCCTCAAGTTATCGAAAACCGGGCTGCCAAGGAAATACCCCTCGAGCAAGTATATGCAGACTGGCCAGTCAGCACAGACCCCACCGCCCACATTAAGACCGTTACGGAGCTTTTTGAAAGTGGCGTGACCATCGTAAACATCCACACGGGACAAAAGGATCAGCGACGCGTTATCGAGTTTTATGGAAAGCAGGTGGTGACCAAGGTCAAAGCGGCGGGTGCGTCCGCGTAAGGCACTCGGGTGCAAGGCCATTGCGATGCAAATCTCCGACTTTGCGGGTGTTTACTGCAATTCGAAATCTGACACCCGAAGTAAGCATAGCCAGGAACGAAGAAAACTCTATACGCGCTGTCGTTAAGGGGTGACTTTGCCTTGAGATCTTGCGGGAGTGAGTGCCCTCGCTCACTGTGGTGCCCTGGCCTGTCGTATTATCTGTTCGTCTTCAGTACCTGCGTCTTCCGCTAACCGACCTCGCCCTAAGACACGGAAATTCCTATTGACAGGCGAGTTAGGCTGCCATATCGTCCGTTTCGTTTTGGTGAAATGCGATACCAGGCCCAGTTCACGAGGTGCCAAATGAAAAGCTTGATCGAAAGCGCGCCAAGGAAGTTGTTCGCATGTCTTGCCCTGCTGGTTGGCGCGCTCGCCATTTGTATTCCCGCGAGCGCCCACCACGGAAACGCGGGCTATGATATGGAAAAGATGACGGTCCTCAAATCCGCAAAGATCACGGCGGTTGACTGGACGAACCCCCACTGCGAAATCGAGTTTGACGCACCGGATGACAAAGGGAACATACAGCACTGGATCGTGGAAGCTCCCCCACCGAGTGAGCTGGCACCCAAGAAGTGGACGCGAAAGTCCCTGAATGCGGGCGATGAAGTTACCGTCTATTTTCACGCATCGAGAAACGGCGCGCTCTACGGGATCATTCAGAAGGTGATTTTCCCGAACGGGGACATCCTGAGGGCTTATCCCGATCCTAAGTCATAGAACTCCGCTGTTTGCGCCAGAGCAGACCAGATCAACCGGACGGAGCGCCAGGTGAAACTCCAAAGGAGCTGTACGATGAGTGGCAAGGGGATTTGTTCAGCCGTTGCGCTGCTGACGATGTGCATGGGGTTGCAGACCGTGCACGCTCAAACCAAGGCGCCCGCCTCTGAAGCAACCACCTCGATCAAGAATGGCATACCGGATCTTTCCGGTCACTGGGTAGGTAGTCCCCCGACGTTCAGTATCAGCGATCCAGGTGGGAAGAAAACCGGAACCGCGCAAGACGACACGCCTTATCAACCGGCAACATTGGCGAAGCTGAGGTCCGAAAGGCCCGAAGCCGGGCCGAACGCCACCTTTGACAGCGATGATCCTCGCATCAAATACTGCGATCCCATCGGACTCCCGCGCATCTTTCTCGTACCCAACCAATTCAAGTTTATTCAGACGCCCGACACGGTCTATATGCTGTTTGAGTACGGGACGCTAGGGCTGCAGGTCGCGATGAATCGAGATCATCCAAAAGATCCCGATCCCACCTGGTATGGAGACTCGGTCGGCAGATACGAGGGCGACACCTTCGTTGTTGATACGATCGGCTTTAATGACAAGACGTGGCTCGATCACGTCGGGCGGCCGCACAGCGATGAACTGCACCTGGTGGAGCGTTTTCGTCGCATCGATCATGACCACTTGCAGCTCGACATCACCTTCGATGATCCGAAAGCGTATACGCGACCGTGGAACGGACGCAAGATCTTCACTTTGACCGACAGGGACTACGTGGAGCATAGCTGCTCGATGTCCGAAAACGAGCATTTTCGCCAGCGAATGATTGATGGAATCATAGCGCCGGCAAAATCCAAGTAGGTCTAAACATTCCATAAGCGCCGCCTGCTCCGGGTTTGCGGGTTCCCGCACGTTGCGCTGCGGAGTTGTCTTAAACCCTTTCCATCGCGTGGCCACGTTGCGCTCGACTTCACGTGAGCAACCAGGTTTTCGCGCCCGGCGACCGATGGCCCATCTCGGTGCGCGTATTTCAAGCCGCTCAGCCGACAATTATTCCGGCAGAGGTGTGGCCCGTCGTCCTAATCTGGCCTTAAGGTGTCTCCAGCAAGAATCCGGCTGTGAATTCGGCCCCATGGATCGATCTATCCCAACCTATCTCAACCTATCTCAACGAGAGGATACCTATGAAGAATTCCTTTCTGCGCAATCTCGGCGCCTCGCTGGCCGTGTTTTCGTTTTTGTTCGGTGCTTTCGCGATCGCGCTGGCCGCTGACAGCGGATACCATCTGCTGAAAACCTACACTTTTGGCCCTGCCCCGGGCAGTACGACGGAATACTTCGATTACGTCACCGTAGATTCCGCGGCACGCCGCGTGTATCTTTCCCGCGGCACGGCGGTCCAGGTGATTGATGCGGATAGCGGCGCGAGCATCGGTTTCATTCCCGGATTCACGAGGCAGCATGGCGTGGCTCTCGCACCCGAATTCAACCGCGGATTCATCAGCGATGGCGGTGCAGGCAAGATCGCCATTTTCGATTTGAAAACCCTGAAGACGGTGGGCGAGGCCAAGTCGGATCCGGACACCGACTGTATGGTTTACGATCCCGCCTCGAAGAATGCTTTTTCGATGAACGGCGATAGCCACAACTCCACGGTCGTTAATGCCAAGACCGGTGAAGTGGTGAAGACAATTGACCTGGGAGGCTCGCCCGAATTTGCGGTGGCGGATGGCAAGGGCATGATCTATGCCAGTATTTCGGACAAAAACCAAATCGCCGCCATCGACACGCGGACACTCACCGTTAAATCCCGCTGGCCCGTGGCACCGGCAGGAAATCCGACGGCGCTGGCTATCGACCCAGAACATCGGCGCCTCTTCAGCGCGGGGCGCAATCCACAAATGCTCGCGATACTGGATGCGGATAGCGGAAAGCTAGTGCAATCGTTCCCCATCTCCGCCGGAACCGATGCCGCCGCCTACGATCCGGAAAGCCGCTTGGTTTTCATCTCCACCACCGAGGGCAACATACATGTGTTCCACGAAGATTCCCCGGATAAGTACAGCGTGGTGGACACGGTTAAAACGGAATATGGCGCGAAGACGATGGGGTTGGACGCCAAAACTCACCGGCTGTTCCTCGACACAGCGGATTTTGGCGCGCCTGCCGCGCCAGTGGGGGGCCGCCCAGGGCGGCGAACGGCTGTGCCGGGCACCTTCCGCGTGCTCGTCTACGGGCGCTAAAGCACACGGTCACGTCGCCGACGTTAAGAAACTCGACTCGAATGACGCCCCACGAGTGCGCGACTGCGAAAGGAGCGATTGCGCCGATTGTTGCTTTTCTTAGGTTAGCGACTCAGGTTAGCGACTTAGGTTAGATGGCGCGCGTCAAGTGCGGATGACGTCGGCGAAATTAACGCCGAAATCCTGCAACATGACGATGGCCGCATTGCGTCCTGGCCCGCACGAGACCGAGCCGCCGGGGTGCGTCGTTGCGCCCGTCTGATACAAACCTCGGATGGGCATGCGGTGCTGGGCCCAACCGGGGACCGGCCGCAGATTCGCCATCTGAGACGGCGACTGGGCACCTCCGTGACACGAGCCGTGCCACGCCATCGGATTGGCGCGCTCCAGGTCCAGCGGGCTCTCAACAAGGCGCGCCAAAATTTTGTCGTCCGCAAGATTAGGAGCAAACCGGCGGAGATACGCGAGATTAGCATCGGCAACTTCGTTCTTTATTTCGTCCCAATGCTGCGGCCCTTCCGGAAGATCGTAGGGCTGGAAGTCGATGACCTTAAGCGTGTGCTTGCCTGCGGGCGCGCGGGAGGGGTCGGCGACCGAAGGGCAAAGCACCAGAAGCGAGATCGACCGCGCCGATGTTGTAGTTGTATCCCAGCCGGAGCGCCCTCTTCATGGAGGCGATGGTGCCCGAAGCGACTGGCACGATGTGACCACCATCCACTGCATATTTCGGCGGCTCCGAGGTGGCGTAGTGGGTAACGAATAAGCTGGGGCCTCCCTGGTAAGTCTCAACGCCCTGGATGAAATCGTCGCCCCAAGCCTCCGCCGGAGCCATTTCGACCAGATGCTTTATGTGGATGGTCGAGAGGACGGCCTTGGCTGCAAGTAATGCGAACCGTCCGTACATTCGACTCCCGTGTACTTGCCATGTTCCACGATCAGGCGTCGGATGCGTTTTTCCGTGACGATCGTTCCGCCGTGCGCCTCGATAAAACCTGCCAGTGCATCAGGTAAGGCCTGTGCCCCACCCCTCGGAATACACCAACTCCAGGTTTGACGCTCATTCACCAGCGAATAAGCGAGCCTGCCGGTTGTCGCTTGCTCGGGCGGAACAATGGTAAGCAGCGCAAACCACAGCATGAAGCAACGCGTATGCTCGTCTTCAAAGTTGTCGCGGATAATTTCCCAGGCCGATAAAGCCATGCGGCGCTGCCACAGCTTGCCGTCAGCATGTGCCGCCAAGACGTCATTGAGAGGCTTGGTGAAGCCAACAGGCGTAAACCTGGCTTCATTGAAAATGCTCTTTACTGCGTCGAACTCCGCCATCATGCGGCGATACGTCTCCGCGTCACGCCTGGAAAACTTCGCGAACTCCTCGCATGTGCGGTTAATGTCGCGCCATTGCGTCATCCAGGAGCCATCAGGAAACGGGATGTGCGCGACCGGGTCGGGAAAGATATATTCCAGGCCGTAATCGCCAAGTTTCAGTTCGTTTTGCCGCAGAGTGGGGCTGTTCTGCGTCACGACATGCGCGGTCGCAAATGAATCGTGCCAAAATCCAGGAAGAGTCAGCCACTCGGATCGAGTGCCACCGCCGATGCGATGGTGCGCTTCCAGAATGAGACACTTGAAACCCGCTTTCGCCAAATAGGCAGCGGCTACCAGGCTGTTGTGCCCGGCGCCCGCCACGACAATGTCAAACGTATCTGCCACGTGTGCGCCTCATAAACATGCAGTCGTCTGTGAATCTGGAGTTTGGCTTTACCTTTTCACCTTTTACTGGTTACTGTGCGAGTCAGCCACAATTGCGCTTGGCGCGAAGAAGAGATGCATAACGAGAGATGAAGAATGCAGCGCAACGGAAACAATCTCAGGAGAAAATAGCAGGATTACCGACATGGCGAAAAGCAAAACCGCCGATACACTAAATCAATCCAACCGCGGGATCGCAGACGAACGATCCCGGCTCATGGCCAACCCGAGACGGGATCATCTCGTTCGCAACTGACTGCTGATATGTCACCAACTCAGCGGCGTAACCGTTTAGCGGCTCACCGGACCGGGACGAATCTCTGTACGCGCTCGCCCGCGAACACTTCACCGGTATAAATGTTGCCCTTGGTATCCACTGCAATCATGTGCAGGCCAAAGAACTGGCCGGCGTTCTGGCCCATGCTGCCCAGCTGGCTCACGACTTTGCCGTCCTCGCGGTTGAGAAACCAGATGTGATTGTTGGTGAGATCGGAAATGTACAGGAACTTCTGGGCCTTATCAGGCGAGAACATGACGCCGCCGGTTGAACCGCCTACACCGGTCATGGGAGCCAGTATGAACTCCTTCACAAACTTCCCCTCTTTGGTAGTGACATCGATGCGATCCGCCATGCGGTCCGCGGCATAGACCAGTCCGTCATTGGATATATTCAGCGTCAGATGTCCTCGAAATTCTTTGGGCATGGGACCACCGGGAGTGTATTCACGATCTTTGTCATCCGTGGTGATTTCGGACAATTTGTGCCCATAGGCGCCCCAGCCACGCTTGAATTTGAACGTATCGAGGTCAAATACCATCACACGACCGCCGAGATAATTGTCGGAGGCGTAGAGTTCGTGCGCGGGTTCGTCAAGGCGAACCTCTTCGATTCCACCCACGATCATCGGCGTTGTCGGGGGATACTTCTGGCGGAATGCAGCCACGGCCGCCGCGCGGGCAGCCTGAGCGGCAGGATCTAATTGCCGGCGTCCACCTGGCGTCGTTAGAAATCCGGCAACGGGTCCGGCGCTGCCATGTCCGGGAACGTGAGGAGTCGGAGGAGCGGCATCACCTCCACCCGCACCGGGTATGCGATCGGGTACGTGCGGCAGTTCGGCCAGAAGCTTTCCAGTCTTCGGGTCATATTTCCGAACGTTGCCGATCCCATCGACTACGTTTCCGAGGTACGTGAACCATTTGCTATCCACGGCCATGCCGTGCCCCTGCGGCGGATCGAATGACCCGATGACGTTGCCCTCCTTATCGATGTGAATCATGGATGGCGGCCGCGTGCAGCAGTCGGCAATCGGCGGATTTAGCTCGGCCTCAAGTTCGATGTCGGTTAGATCGTTGGGACGATCGTAGACCCAGACGTTATCATCTTTGTCGACTGCCAGGCCGGTGACCCCTCCCATCTTCCATTTGTTGGGCAACGGTTTAGGCCAATCACAATCGACCTTAAACTTCGGCGCACTTTGTGTCTGCGCGCCCAAGCCAACACCCAGGGCCAGCAAGAAGAGTCCGGAGAGAACCGCGAATGCTCTGATTCGCAGCCTCCGATCGGTAGTTTTTTTCATGGGATCGCTCCATCACGCTATCGGTCTCAAATCGCAGCGAGTCTAATCCCGGGTAAAAGGCATGTCAACAAACACCCCGTGTGTCTCAGCGGACGCAGGTGAACTCATTTGCCTAAGCGGAAAAACGGCAAAATGGGGGGGGTATTCGAGGGAGCGGGAACATTTGCAATCAGGTCTTTGCCGCGCGAATGGCGATCTTTCGGCGCAAGACGTTGAACGCAAGCAGTACTGACGTAACACAAAGAGAGGCGCCTCCGAGCAGAAGCGTAAGCACTACAACATCCCAGGCCGGACGGTGCTTGTAAAGCCAGGGCAGGTCGATGGAATGCAGTCCGTGATACAGCCAGCGGTTCCGTCGCGACTGAGAGTTATTACTCTGTACGATTTGAGCGGTCTTCGGATCGATATAGAAACTGGAATTATCCGAGTCACTCAACTGTACGAAAAGCACGGGCAGCGGAAGCCGCTGATGACGATCCAGATAGTAGGCTTCGTATGCGGTTACGAGCCTGACCTGCGTGACCGTGGCGGGTCGCGCTGCTTCGCGCACAACCGCTATGATTTGCTCAGCGGGCAATTGGGCAACGGCTCTGCCACTTACCGGAATGATGCGGGTTTGATTCAGCGCGCCGTGGTCCAGGTCGCCTCTGGCCAAATAAAAGGGCTGCCCCGCAAATGAGGCGAGCTCCAGTTGCCGCGCCTGAAAGTCGCCGCCCAGTTCAGATAGCGCGTCCTGAGCAGATTTTGCATTAAACGCGGGCAGGTCCGGAACGTCTCCTTGCAGAGCAGCGGCGAGCTTTGCGTTAGCCTCACTCAAATTCCCCTCCTGCATCTGGGGGAAAGGATCCATCGAAAGCATGCCGCTGAAGACCCACGTGCAAGTGCAGAGTCCAAAGATCAATCCTAAGATGGAATGCCAGCGCTTCTGCCCTACGTACGGAATACTCGCAGGAGCGCCGGCGTAACGGTATCGTTTCGATGGGGAGTAGACCCACACGCCAATCCCAATCCCGAGCATCGCCACGATTGTCTCCAACGCTGAACTCCACACCACGAGTCGCGTCCACGGCCGCGCATGTTTCCGCAATTCAGTGAAATACAGCCAGTGTGGAATGGCGCCGAAATATGCGCCTGTGCGGGTTGCACGCGTGGTGTACTGCTCGACTCTGCCGGTTACCATCGAGACATACACCTGCTCGCCATTTGGCCACGCGTACTTGCGAAATGGCTCCAGGTCGCGAAATTCCTCTGAGACCGTCCACTGGTCTTCGCCGGTAACCTGCTGCGTTGTCGCCAATTCTGGCAACTGTCGCGTCCAAGCGGAGGCGATCCGCAGCGTTAATGCGGGTGAAAAATCGCCTTGTTCCTCGCCATTGTCCGCATAAATTATTTTCTGCGCGCCATTAACGCTAAATCTATACACCGGCCGCGCGTCCAAGGTTTCCATCAGCACCTTGTCAGGGGGCCACGTTGTTTTTAATTGCTCGTACGCCTGTTGTGGCGAGAACCGGATTTGAGAGGGATCGAGCGCGGGTGCATGGCTCAAGTGATCGGCCGCGGATACACTTGGATAGTCCCAATACATCATCACAAAGCCCGACGAGAACCACATTAAAAACAGGAGGCACAAAGCCACACCCATCCAGCGATGTAGAACGATCAAGACGGCCTTGAGTTGTGCTCCGAATGGCCGCATTCAGTGTACGCAGGAGTGCCTGAGCTTCGATTTTGTCGCGCAATTTATGCGCTGATTACACAGCGGTATACACTTTCTCGCGTTCTGGATGTGCACTACCGTATCAAATGGCTGAAACATTGACCGCACATCGCGCCAAGCTCGCTGAGTCGGAACAGGAATTTCCGATAGTGGGATACTGTCCGCGCATTTCTTCTGTGAGCATAGTGCGAAGTGCATTCAAATCAACAGCGGAGATTGTGTGTGGGGGGACTGCAGCGCCTCAGTAGTAGACGTATGCGGCGCCGGAGTTTGTTGCCGATTTATCCGCCTGGTTGCCATTCACGCCCTTGGCAGCACTATTTTCTCTGGTCGCACCCACCGCGAGCGCTTTGCCATCCGCGCTCAACGCGACCGAAATCCCGAATTCTGCCGCGGGCTTAGGATTCGAAGCCTTTACGTAGGCCGCCGGAATCCACATGGTGCCGTTGCGGGTGTAAATGTAAACGGCGCCGGAATCCTCGGCTGAAAAATCCGCCTGATCGCCGTTAATGCCTTTCGCGGCGCTGTCTTCAAGATGCGAGCCGACCGCAATCGTGTTTCCGTCCCGGCTGATCGCGAGTGCCCACCCGAACTGATCGTTAGGGCGAGTATTGAATGCTTTCATATACGCCTGCTGCGACCATTTCCCGCCGGAGCGCACGAAAACGTAAGCGGCCCCGGTAGACGTATCGTCGGGCTCGTCATGCGCGCCCGCGTTCGGCGGTTGGATGCCGGATAAGATCGCATCCTCGTCAAACGCTCCCGCGACAATGGTATTGCCGTCGTCACTGATGGCGATGGAACATCCGAGCGAATCGCCCCGCTCAGCATTTGAGGCTTGGAGCCGCGCTTGTTGCGACCACTTGTCGCCATTACGCGTAAACGCGTAGACCGCGCCCTTGCCGCCCTCTTCATCATAGGTGCCCACAGCCAGGGTATTTCCGTCAGCGCTCAGGCCCACGGAGTAGCCGAACAAAACCCCACGGGTGGTTGTGTTCCAAGGCTTGACGTAGGCCTGCTGCTCCCAATTGCTGCCGGTATGCGTGAATACGTAGACCGCGCCGGCCTCTGGAGCGGATGTATCCGCTTGGTTGCCATTAATGCCTGTGGCCGCGCTAGGTTCACTGGTCGAGCCCACGGCAAGCGTACCGCCGTCACTGCTGAGCGCGACGGAATAGCCAAACTGGTAGCCCACATCGGGTCCGCCGGTGTTCGAGGCCTTGACGTAAGCCTGCTGCATCCACGCTGCTCCGCTACGTGCGAAGACGTACACGGCTCCGGCAGCTTCCATCGAGGTATCCTGTTGATTGCCGTTGATGCCTTTCGCCGAACTCGCTTCACCGGTGGCACCTACGGCAAGCAGGTTGCCGTCCTTGCTGAGAGCCAGTGCATTTCCAAACTGGGCACCCTCCGCCGCATTTGACGCCTTGAGGTAGGCCTGCTGTTTCCAGCCAGTGGCGGTCCGAGTGTAAACGTACACAGCCCCGGAATTCAGAGCGGGCGTTTTGGACGTGCCGTTGACCCCCTTCGCGCCGCTGTCTTCGCTGGTGGCACTCACGGCGACCGTATTGCCGTCACCGCTAATGGCTATGGCGGAGCCAAATTGATCGTCTTTGTTTGTATTGGAAGCTTTGAGATATGCGATAGATTTGGGGTGCCAATCACCCGTCACCTGTGTGGTGGCTTTGGGCGTCGACGGCTTTCCACCCATAACATGGGTGGCTTGCGCGAGGCTCGAACTGATTGGCGCGCCGACACCGGCTAGCGCTAGCCCGACAATCGACACACACCACGCCTTCTTGGTGATCCCCACCAGACACCACCTTTCCGGCTCATGCCGGATACACCTGCCCGGTCGTTCCCTGGGCAACCGCGGGACAGCACGTTGTCATTGGCCTTGGGGCCGCGCCAGCTCGAACGATCAATTTCGATGAAAATAGCTAGTAAGCTGCGGGCGCTTCCGCGGGCGCTGGTTGCGCCTGTTGTCCTTGCGTCTGCTCGGCCTTGATGCTGTTATGTATCACCTTGCCGGTGTCGGTCATGGTGATCTTGCTCTCGTGGGACAAATTCATATCGCCGAGGCCATTCTTATTCTGTGGACCCATGATCGTGACGTGGTCTCCGGGCTTTAGCGTGTCCTTGGTCCAGCCATCCGCTCGGTGCATCGCGGTTGCCGAGGCCAGTTCGGCCTGCCAGCGCACGGTATTACCCTTGGGGTCCTTCACTTCGAAGATGATGGAAGAATGTGGGTTCATAAACTGAAGTTCCAGCACGGTCCCCGTCACGGTCACAGGATTGGCTTCGTCATAGCGTCCCGCGAACCCGTGGTGCGCCAGTACCGGTTGCGAAAGCATAAAAAGTACAAAAGACATAAAAATTGCCACAAAAAGTTTGTTCTTCATGGTGATGCCTCCTCGCCAGGCAGACAATGTCTCACTATCTTTTTTGACCGTCAAGGCATGCTTAGAAGAGTGGACGAAACTGCACGGTATTCCGTTTCAACAATATTGCGGATCCGGCAAGTTAAAGACCAGGGCGGCGCCGGCCAAGGTCCTTAACAAAATGGCTAATTACCGAGATCGTGATAAGGTTGCGAACTCGTTGGCAGATTACGAAGGCACGGATATGCGTTGAGTGCTCCCGTTGTCAGGCCATCCTTATTAAGCCGCTGCGGGACCATTTACAGGGATCCGTGGCGTATCGCTCACTGGCGCGATCACGAATTACACATTGCGGAGGACACCTCGATGAAAGTTATACGCCATTCTGAAAACCTATTTCGGCTGGTGCGCATCATGCCTGTCAACTGCTTCTTTGTTCGTGAAGATGATGGTCTGACCCTTGTCGACGCCAACATACCCGGCCGCGCGTCCCAGATCTTACAGGCGGCGAAGACGCTGCAACAGCCTATTCGGCGTATCCTGCTGACCCACGCCCATGGCGATCACGTCGGATCGCTGGACGCCCTCCGGGAGCAGCTTCCTGACGCCGAAGTCTTGATTGGAGCGCGTGAATCACGCTTGCTTGCCCAGGATTTCTCGCTGGATGCATCGGAGCCTAAATCAAAACTTCGCGGCCAATTCCCTGCCGTCAAGACCCGTCCCACACGGCTGCTGAATGCAGGAGATCGCGTGGGGTCGCTCGAGGCCGTCTTTTCGCCCGGCCACACCCCGGGTCACCTGTCCTACTTCGATACCCGCGATGGCGCATTGCTTACCGGCGATTCGTTTCAGACGGCCGGGGGCGTAGCGGTGGCCGGCGTAACAAAACTTTTATTTCCACTTCCGGCGATGTTTACCTGGGATCGCCGGCTAAGCTGGCAAAGCGCGAAAAAGATGCGCGAGCTGGCTCCGACGTGCCTCGCTCCCGGTCACGGTCCTATTGTAGCCTCTCCCCTGCCCAGCATGGATCGCGCCATTGCAGAGGCAGAACGCGGCTTAAAGGGATCACAAAATTAACGGTCAGGAGAGTTCGGGCACGCAGACAAACATACTGGGCCATATTCGGCCATATTGCTGATGACGATGCCCTGGCCGTTGCACGGCAGCATTCACTGCGGCATTTAATGTTCAGTGGGGCGCCGAGTGAAACGGATCGGGTTGCGATGTTCCCGTACCCGCCTCCGGACTCGGGATATCCAGATTGACCACGATAGGTTCCTGACCGCTTCGCACGATCACCGCCTCTACCGGTTCGTCGAATTTCGCATTGAGTTCCTGATGCGGAACGTACGGTGGCACGTAGATGAAATCGCCCGGACCCGCCTCGTCCACGAATTCCAGTTGATCTCCCCAGCGAAAGCGCGCACGTCCCCGAACAACGTAGATGACGGTCTCAAGTTCTCCATGATGGTGAGGGCCGGTCCTGGCATTGGGCTGCACCACCACGGTTCCCGCCCAAAGCTTTTGCGCTCCTACGCGCGCGTGAGATATTGCTTCGGCGCGCGTCATGCCCGGCGTTTGCGCCGTATCAGCGCTAAGCTCACCGCTCCGCACGATGCGAATGCCATGTTCTTTCCAGTTGGTTTGTCCAGGCATCTGGTCAGCAGTCCCCACGAAATTGCCCCACGCTCGCCCGGCGATCCAGCGGCATTTGTCGCTCTGTTTCTCCGCTGGACGTTTCCTTGTTATCACCCGTCCCGGTAAGGGGGAGTAAGTGCGTCGCGATGTTGTTTGCGGTCCTCAAATCATGCGGAAGCACCGAAGCCTGATGCCATTCGCGATTAAGCATGATTCTTACGCTTTCGAGCGAACGCGACTGCGGGTCGTCGCTGCCGCGAGCCACGGAGCACCGGTTCCCGTTTTGCGGCTCTTGCTCCGTTGCGAAATCGTTCCAATGCGTCGAGTATCTGCTGCCCGTACGTTTGGGTCTTGCGCTCGCCAAAGCCCGAAATCTGCCGGATTTCGACGAGGGTGCGGGGCCGCGTGCGGCAAACATCCTCGAGTGTGCTGTCGTACATCACGATAAACGCAGGTACCCCCTGTTGCGCAGCGGCGTTTCGACGCCATTCCCGAAGATATTCGCACAGAGCGGGATCAACCTCCACAGTGGAATCCCTGTTCACGAGTTGCAATGTGCCAGGCGGTGGAGCGCCTAGATTACGAGAATTCGCCCCAGGGGCGGAAGGACCGGCAGCGCTGGGTTGCGGGCGGTAGCCGAGACCACGTGGAGCGACCTCGCTTGGTGCGGACGAAACGCTGGCATTTCGCGTTAAGTGGAATACTTCGGCGACTGGAGGCCGGATTTTAGGCGTCTCCTGAAATTGCCGCGCGCGCCGTCTCGGACGTTCCGCTCCCGCGGGCACTTCGAGCCATGCGGGTAGGCCAACGCAGGCGTCACACGCCGCGCAGGAAGCCCATTTGGGGCTCTCACCGAAGTGAGAACAAATCTGGCGGTGCCTGCAAACCGTGGATGCGGCAAACCCGAGGATTTCATGATAACGCTGCCACGCTCGCGCGGTCTCCGCCGGGTCGCTCAGTTCCTTGACAAAGTGCGCAAGCAGCGCGGCGTCGCGTTTCTGCCACAACAAAAGACAATCTGCGGGAAGGCCATCCCGCCCGGCGCGTCCCGCTTCCTGATAATACTGCTCGATCGATTTCGGGAGCGACAGATGAATCACGGCCCGCACCGCAGCCTTATTGATGCCCAATCCAAATGCCAGCGTCCCAACCAGCACGGGCACTTCATCCGACATCCAGCGCTCCTGATGGCTTCGGCGCATCTCGGCATCCATTTTGCCGTGGTATGCGAGCGCCGGGATTCCTTGCGCTGCGAGCATCTCCACGGTGTCCTCGACCTTAGCGATCGTCGGCGCATAGACAATAACGTTGCAGCCCTCGTAGCGGCGCAACGCGGTGATCAACAGGGCCGATTGTGTTTGCGCATCACATTGCTTCACGAGATACCGCAAGTTCGGCCGGTGAAAGCTGGCGATGTATCTGTGCGGATCGCGCATTTTAATCTGCTCGATGATGTCGTGCCGTACGCGTTGGGTCGCGCTCGCGGTGAACGCAGCAAAACGTTTGTCGGGAAAATGGCGCCGCAACGCGCTTAATTGTCTGTAGTCCGGCCGGAATTCGTGACCCCATTCGGAAATGCAATGGGCTTCGTCAATCGCAAAAAATGAGATGGGCACAGCTCTGAGCCAATCCATGGTGCCGGGCCGGGCGATTCGCTCGGGCGACAGGTACAGAAGACGGTAGCCGCCCCTTTGTGCCTCGCGCATTACTTCCGTTTGTTTGGCTGGAGTAAGAGAGCTATTCAAAAGCGCGGATGCGATGCCCATTTGCGCGAGTTGCGCCACCTGGTCCTGCATGAGGGCGATCAATGGTGAAATAACGATGGCAGTCTGCGATGCGAGCAGCGCTGCCGGCAATTGATAGCAGAGCGATTTGCCCCCGCCGGTAGGCATCACCACGCACGCGTCGTGTCCGTCAAGCAGGCTGCGTACGACACTCTGCTGCAAGGGCCGGAACGAATCGTATCCCCAGTAGCGCCGCAGCGCCGCAAGGAGTTCCTCATCTGCAATCACGGCAGGAGTATAATACGTCTGGCAAATAAAAGGCGAAACTTGTTACTGCACGCAGGGCCCGTGAATCACTTCGCGTTTGGCGTCGCGATGTTAGAACTCAACGTCACCGGAACATTACGGTTGTACACTTACGGGTCCGGCCGTGCTATGTCTGTTCTGCATCCATCTGTTGTGCATCTACAGGCGGACGAGATGTTGGCGGCCCGGCGGCACGGCAGCGGGCGAGTACGCGCTGCGGACTAAGGTCGAACCAAGTCAAAATGGATAAGGTGGATCATCGCGGATGAGTTCCTCTCTGTGCGTAATGAAGTTTGGCGGCACTTCAGTAGGAGATGCGGACTGTATGCGGCGCGCCGCTCTCATCGTGCAATCAGCCGCGGCCAAGGGGCCTGTTGTGGTGGTCGTCTCGGCTATGAGCGGGGTCACCAATCGCCTGATCGAGGCGGCCCATCGCGCCGAGACCGGCCAGAGTGAGTTCTTGCCAAAGCTAATCGCTGATCTAGGCGAACAGCACCGCGCGGCGCTCAGAGCGATGGTTAGTGATGCCGCCGCGGCGATTCAGATTGAAAATGCCCTCAACGCCGTTCTCAAGGAGTTGGAACGTCTTCTTCAGGGTACGGCTCTGCTGAGCGAACTGACCCCGCGCGTGCTCGACGCAATCTCCGGCATGGGTGAACGGCTCTCCGCACCTTTGCTCGCAGGTGCAATTTCCGCACTGGGAATCCGCAGCGTGTCCATATCCGCAACCGACGTCATTGTCACCGACGACCACCACGGCCGGGCCGAACCACTCATGAAACAGACGTCGCAGAAGGCCGAAGCACGCCTGCGACCGTTGCTGAAAGACGGGATTGTGCCCGTGGTCACTGGTTTTATCGGCGCGACGCTCGAGGGTGTGCCCACTACGATCGGTCGCGGCGGTTCCGACTATTCCGCCACAATTCTCGGCGCTGCACTGGGAGCGGATGAAACCGTCATCTGGACGGACGTGGACGGCGTCAAAACGGCGGACCCACGGCTGGTTCCCGACGCTCGAACCCTTCCGGAAATTTCCTACAATGAAGCCGCCGAACTCGCCTATTTCGGAGCAAAGGTGCTTCATCCGAATACCCTGCGGCCGGTGACCGCGGCGGGTGTACCTGTGTGGATACGTAATAGTTTTGCTCCCGAACGGCCGGGCACCAGGATTACGGCGGGAGGCCGCTCGAACGGCGGCGGTGTAAAGGCGCTAACGGCCATACGGGACGTCGCCATGATCACCGTCGGCGGCCCCGGCATCGTAGGCTTGACGGACGTCCTCGCACGATCTTTCGCCGCTACCGCGGCTTTGCGGATCAACGTCCTCTTTGTTTCACAATCGTCCTCGCAAAATGACATCTGCTTCGTTATTCCGGCCGCTGACGAAAAACGCGCCGTGGGAGAGTTGCGAAAAGCATTTGCACCGGAAATTGCGGAACAAACAGTCGAGCACGTCTCGCCAAATTCAGCTATCGCCGTCGTAGCCGTGGTCGGTGAAAACATGCATGGCATTCCTGGCATGGCGGGTCGCACGTTTGTGGCGCTTGGGCGGGAGGGCGTGAACATCATCGCCATCGCGCAAGGATCTTCGGAATACAACATCTCCTTCATCGTGGAGGCCGGCGCGATGCAGCGTGCCGTGGCCACTCTGCACCGCGAGTTCGGTCTGCAGAATGCCGGCCCCATTTCCGAGGCATCGCCCGCGTCCGAAACCGTAACGGCCAAGTAATGCTGCGCGAATATTTTGGTGCGGTAGATTTAACTCGGCTGCTGTGCCGTCGGATCCAGGGTCGCATTCCCTTTCGAGTCGAACGCCATCTCGAGCAAAAGTGGCGTCAGTACAGCCGTGCCTACGACCACGAACACGATCACACTGTAAGCGGCGGAACTCAGAACCGCGGTCGTGAGACCCAGTTGCGCCGCGATCATGGCTACTTCCCCCCGCGGCACCATCCCCACGCCCACGCGTACCGCGTTCCACCATCCGAGGGATATCGCCCCGGCAACGCAACCAGCCACCTTGGAAATAATTGCGGCAACCAGCACGATAAACGCCAGCGCGAGAGTCCGCTTCGAGCGAAGAATGGTGGCGTCGAAATTGAGGCCGATCCCAACCATAAAAAACGGTACCAGAAGCGCACTGACGCCTGCCGTGAGGTGACGAACGCGCGAGTCGGCTGTTTCCGCGAGTGCCAAGCCGGCGAGAAATGCTCCCACGATGGCCGCGACGCCGGCATATAAGGCGAGGGCCGACAAGGCGAATAGCAGCACCAGGGCGATGTGAAACGCCGCCTCATCGGTGCGAGCGCGCGAGCCCAGAGACGGAAGCACCCGACTGGCGATTTTTGTTCCCCAAAGTGCGGTGACCGTCATGAACCCAATGGCCAATCCACCGGTCAGCAGAATATCGAGCACATGAATGTGGCCACTCGCGATGCCGCTGATCACGGCCAGCACAATCAGGCCTAGGACGTCATCAATAACCGCGGCCGCAAGAATTACTTTGCTTGCTTCATGGGCCAGAAGACCACGCATCGATAGAACTGAAGCCGTGATGCCCACGCTGGTGGCCACCAGCGCCGCACCCACGAACATCGCTTCATTGTGCGGACCACCCCAGAGCAGAAAAATCCCCAGACCCGCAAGAAATGGAAATAGTTCACCGACGGTCGCCACGACCGTGGCGACGGCACTCACGCGCAGCAAGTCCGATATCTTGATTTCCAGACCGATACTAAATAGCAGGAAAAGAACACCCAGATCGGAAAGCGCCCGCAGCACTTCGTTAGGTGCAATCCACCCGAGCACGCTCGGCCCGAGCAACGCTCCAGCAACAATCTCTCCGGCCAGGCTGGGCAGATGCAAGCGGGCGAAAATTTCCGCCATCAGCTTGGCCGAGCCAAACACGATCAACATCGCGAGGGGCAGAGGAATCGGTGGAGCGTGCATGGCCGGACGCTATTTACGCCTGGCGAAGAAAAGCATTAGCGAGAAAATCGCCACCGGGATCATGGCAAGGAACACGTAAAACAGGACCTGCCGCACCCAGGGCGTCCGGCGGCGTTTCCAATCGCGCAACTCGGCGCGGTCCGCCACGCCAACCTCTTCCGGATGCTCGAGGTCGTGCGCAAACTCGCGGGCGCTGGCATAGCGATTCGCCGGGTTACGCTCGATGGCGCGGTAAATGATTTCCTGCAATTGCGGCGAAATCTCCGGATTGATTTCGCGTGGGGGGATGGGATTGTTCAGCAACCGGTCATTCATGATCGCGAACGGGCTGGGCCCGCGAAACGGCACCTGCCCCGTCAGCATTTCGTAGAGCATCACGCCTACGGCGTAAATGTCGCTTCGCGCGTCTCCCCGTTTGGATTTGACTTGTTCGGGAGAGATATAGTCGGGAGTTCCCATGGCCTGGGTGATCTTGGCAAAAGTGAGGCGGCGAGATCCTTCCGCGCCGGCAATGCCGAAGTCGATCAACTTAATGCGATCCTCGGAGTCCACCATGATATTTTCTGGCTTCAGGTCACGGTGCACGACGCCGCGGCTGTGAATGTATTCGAGCGCCTGCAGAATGCCGAGAGTGATGCGCACGGCTCGTTCGGCGGGTAATCGGCGCTGTTCGATGAGGATCTGGCGCAGCAGCCGGCCATCGACCCATTCCATCACCATGTAGACGCGATTGCGGCCTTCATCTTCGAAGACCTTCATGACGCCGGGATGGTCCAGTTTTTTTCCGATGGCCTCTTCACGCCGAAACCGATCGAAAAACATCGGATCGCTCTCGACTTCCGGATGCGGAATTTTTAGCGCCACGGGACCTCCGGTGCGTTCGTCAGTGGCGCGGTAAATGGAAGCCATTCCGCTGCGGGCAACGAGTTTTTCGACTCGGTAATGGTCGAGCTGATCGCCCGGATGGAGAGTCATCGACGGAGCGCGAAGAGACAATCAGGGCAGGTGTGGTTCGGAGGCCCATTCACAAGCGACTTCAACGTAGTTTGTATGGCCGCCCCCGGTACATGCCCACGCGCTCAACCGTGCGAATGCGAATCAACTGAGCGCTGACATTATCGCTACCGTCGCGCTCATTGGCAAGCTCCACAAGTCTCTGCGCGGCACTCTGAAGGTCGCTGGCCGCGCCGGCGGTTTCCGCCATTTCATTGGGACTAACGGCGCCATGCAGCCCGTCCGAACAGAGCAGCAACATGTCGTCGGCGAGCACCTGGTGGTCGGCAATATCGACACCGACAAATAATCCACCCCCCAGCGAGCGGCTGAGAACGTGGCGATTGTCAGATTCCGCCGCTTCTTGTTCCGTCATCAGGCCCATGCTGGCGTGCTCAGCGGCAACCGTATGATCTCGCGTGAGCACTTTAGCCTCGCCCCGGCGTATCAGGTAGCACCGGGAATCTCCAACGTGGGCGACGACGGCACGATCGTAGCGCAAGGCGCAGGCCACGAGAGTCGTGGCCATCCCCGCCCCCTGGGTTCCGGAGGCGAGCGCCGCCGCGAAAACCGCAGTATTCGCCTTTTGCACCAGTTTCTGCAGCAAGGACGTGAGCGGCTCTTCCTTGGGCGCTGCGCGAAAGTTGGCGAGCATGTTCTCAACCGCGGTATATGAAGCCACCTCACCTTGCAGCGCGCCGCCAACCCCATCCGCGAGCACAAATAGCCAGCCGTGTGACCGCGCCCGCTCCCATGTTTCGGGCTGTGCCAGGCCGAGATAATCCTCGTTGTGCGGTCGTATCCGGCCTGTGTCGGAAACTTGCGCGAACTCTAACTCGAGCATGGAATTTTGCGGTTTCGGTATCGCATGAATCCCCGGTCCCTCGGCGGCCGCCGGACTGCCTTGGTCGCGATACTCTCGCCCTCGATAAGCGCGTTCAAACATATCACCTCATCCGGCCTGCTTTGGAATTAGAGTGAAACTGCAATCAAATTGTCGCGGAGATATTGTGTGCAAAATGGAATCCGGGTGGGCTCACGCCCACCCGAATTGACCTTCCTGTTCTGAAACGGACAACCGAACCCTGCTGTGATCAGGCTCGCCCGGCACGGCTGGCGATGAGCGTAGTACGCCCCATGGCCTTGCTGGTCCGAGCGAAGTAAATAGCCCCATAGATGGCCCAAACGGCCGCGATACCCAAGGCTCCGAAGGGTTCCATCTTTGTGCCGTACCCCATGAACGGCCCGATGAGGTAGAAAAGCATGCATACGAGGTTCGCGATAACCCCGAAGATGGGGATCAGCAGATGCTTTACTGCGCTGAAGTTGGGGTGACCTTGATATGCCACGATGCAGATGATGCAGCTCAGCATATAAAGGACGAACGTGCCGAAGTTCGAGGCCAGCACGATCATGGTTAAGGTATTCGGGAAAGCTGCCATGTGATCGTGCGTCGTGGCGAACCAGACGCTCGACCAGATCCCGTGAGGCAGCGTCGCGATGGCCGAATCGGCAATGGCGCCCGAGTCGCCGAATACCATCACCAGAGCGATGCAGCCAATGATTGCGGAGATAACCGCCAGCGTCCATATCGCGCGGTGAGGGCTGAGATTTTTGTCGTGAAGAATGCCGAAATGTTCCGGCACCTCCTGGTCTCTGCCCATGGCGTAGGTGACGCGCGCCCCGGTGTTAATGCAGGAAAGAGTCGTGCCGATGAGGGCCAGGAACACCGTGATGGCCTCAATCAGCATGAACGTTCTACCATGTCCCGCACCAAACAGAGCGTCCCCGACGACCACCATCATGTCGCCGATGGGAGCCGACGATCCGGCCGCGCTTTGCATCGAGTAACCGCTGTTTAAAAAGTAGTTTGCCGCAAAATATTCAAACAGGTAGCAGAATGCACCTTGTACGAGTAATGAAACAATTACGGCGATAGGCACGTCCCGCTTGGCATTTCTGGCCTCGCCGCCCATCGCGGTAACCGACTCGAAGCCCACCAGGATCAAAATCGCTACGGTAGCTTGTACAAACATCCAGCCTACGTTGTGGACTCCTACAACGGAACCCGCTGACGGATGGCTCAGAAACACTCCCTTGTCGTCCGTTGTCGGATAGCTGATGTGGTAAGGCACTGGCTTCCCCGCGGCGTCAAGCTTCGGCTGCGGAACCATGTTGGCATCGCGCACGATCGTGTCGGTGGTCTGGCCGTTTGCAGTCGTTTGCGTGGTGGCGAATTCGTACGTGTAGGCTTCGCCGGTCGTGGAATCAAACTGATACGCCACGCTTCCGGGCGGATGATTCATACGGTAGCCAATAGCCATCACCGAGAACACCAGAAGCGCGCTGATTTGGATCACGTTGATCGCGATGCTGACTGCCGTCGATCCCGTAACACCGCGATGCGCGATGTAAGCAACGCCAAACGTGAACACGACGGCAACCACCATCATGAATAACGTGCCGGGGTTCGTGGCATTCATCACATTCGGCCAGAGTGTTCCAACCACGTAACCGCAAAAAATTCCGGTAACCGCCACCATTACTCCCGGATAAATCCAGTAGTACAAATGAGAGGCCCAGCCAACGATGAACTTGGAAAGGCGGGCATAGCGCCAGTGCTTGTCATGATTGAGGAACGATTGTTCGGCGAAGTAATAAGAACTGCCTGTACCCGGATAGAGCTTCGCCAACTCCGCATAGCAGACAGCCGTGGCCAGACAGAGTAAAAGTGCCAGCACAATACCGATCCACATGGAGGGTGCTGTGGCCCCTTCTCCTGCCTGGCTAAAAAAGGTCAGCCATAAGAACGCGCCCGGCGCAATTAACGCCATCGCGTTCATCGTTAGGCCGGTTAAGCCTAACGTTGCTTGCATTTCACCCGTGGTCTTGCTGGGCCCAGTCGTTTCGGCCATCGAGGATATGCCTCCTTCGTGGGAGATTGCTTCCTTCTCGGGAAGCCGTCCAGAGAGGCAACCATACGCGCCGGTAAATAACCTGTAAAACGCAACGTTTCGATCAAACAGATCAGGATTTTGGATAGGCTGGCCTTTGATGAAGGCGGCAGTATTTTCCGACATAACTTATATGCAACCACCCCGGCTATGACCCTGTTGCTGGGCCGGGGTAATCGTGGTGGAATTCATGACCGTGTAAATTTCGTGCACCCAGGAGCGTCACCTGACGGACGAGCACCCAGCTCCGCAGTGGTATGTTTCATCCGCGCATTTGAAAATCTGATTTCAAATTATCTGCACGCGTGTTAGAAAACTTCATGACACTTGCCGGATTTTTGTTGCTGCTCACTGGCTGGATAATCGCTCTGGCCGCTCTTCCTCTTCTCCAGCCGAGCATCGTCCGCACCTGTTTCGTGCTGGCTGGCATAGCGGTGCAAGTCTTAGGTTCATCCCTGCTTCTGCTTTCTCAGCCCCATCGGCGAGCAGGACGAGAATGATTTCCCCGCCTGGGTTTCCCGAAACCACCGTCGTGCTATGTCTTTTCTGTGTCGCATTGGTTCCGCTTGCAAGCCTCGGCCTCTCGATCGTTAATGCTGGACTGGGGCGGTCCCACAGTGCGGCACACGCGATGCTCTCGGCACTTTGCGTCTTCTCCGTCGCCGTCGGCGTTTATTTTGTCTGCGGATTTGCCTGGCAGGGCTATATCGGGATGCCTGCGCATACCATTTCCGTTGCAGGAAAATCGTGGAACTGGATCGGCGCGCAGTCCTTCTTTTTCCGGCGCTTGGAATTCGACGGCTCTGCGGCTTCAATGGCGGTATGGCTGCAGATGCTTAGCGTCGCACTCGCCGCCCTGATTCCCTTGGGTGCTGGAGTGGAGCGCTGGAGGCTGCCGGCGAGTTGCGCTTCCACAGCGCTGCTGGCTGGATGGACATATCCCTTATTTGCACACTGGGTATGGAGCGGCGGCTGGCTGGCCCAACTTGGCACGAATTACGGCCTGGGCCACGGCTTCGTGGATGCCGCCGGAACCAGCTGCATTCAAGTGGTGGGTGGACTGACTGCGTTGTCAATGGCGTGGATCTTGGGTCCCCGGCGCGGCAAGTATGGGCTCGACGGCATGCCTGCTGCGATTCCCGGACACAGCGGCATATTGATTCTTTGCGGCTGCTCGCTCGCCTATGTTGGCTGGCTGGGGCTCAATTCCGCCGGAGCGATTCTCTTTGCGGGCATTGCACCCGGGCGTGCGGTGCTGGTCTCCATCAATACGACCCTCGCTGCAGCCGGTGCGGGTCTTGCTGCCGCGCTAATCACGCGAATGCGCTTTGGCAGACCGGATGTGTCCATTACCGCCAACGGTTGGGTAGGCGGACTGGTAGCCAGCAGTGCTGGGTGTGCATTTGTGTCGCCCGCGGGCGCCGTCATTATCGGATTGCTGGCGGGCGCGCTGGTCACGTTTTCAGTGGAGTGGTTCGAGCTGCGGTTCGGTATTGACGATCCGGGTGGCGCGATTTCCGTGCATGCTGTCGCCGGTATCTGGGGGCTACTGGCGGTGGGCCTCCTCGGGAATTTCACGGGCCCGTCATTTAATCTGCCGGGCACCGGCAACGCATCGCTGTACAGCGGCAACTCGGGGCAGTGGTTGGCGCAACTCCTGGGCATTGCCACCTTGTTGGGTTTCGTGCTGCCTCTTACCTACGGGCTGAATCTGCTTCTGAACTTCGTTTGCCCTCACCGCGTTGCCGCTGAAGGGGAGCGGCAGGGCCTCGACTTGTATGAACTAGGTGCGGGTGCGTATCCGGAATTTGTTACGCACACCGAGGAATTTACGCAGCGCTGATTAGCCATAACTGCAGAGGAATAAGGATTTGCATACAAACCTAAGGAGCATTTCCGCGCCGTTCGCTCTGCCGCCGGTGCGGCTTTCACCAAAAACCACACCGGCGAGCGTAGCGACGAACGATCGGTATGCTTACGTATTAAGCTATCAACCTCTCTACTACCGTTTTGGTCCGAAGAATGCGACCACTGCTAAGGTGATGGTGTCCTGTTTCTTCGACGTGCCCAATCCGTAGTCTCCCGGGCATGACGTAGCTGTGTCTGACGCGTCGCAAGGCCGGGTTCCGACCTCAAAGAAGGGCTGGTTGGACCAGTCGTGACGATATTCTGCACGCCACATCAGGCCCTCCAGCAGTTTGTATTCGCCCGTAATCGTGACCTCTTTGATCTGCTGCGGAATGGGTGGAACTAAGCCGTATGGAGCACCCGGATAAAAAGCCGCGCCCATCGTTTGCGAACCGCTCTTGTCATCAAACCATTCCACGCGAGGGGTGAACGCAAGCTTAGGTGTAGCCTGAAGGTGCAGCGCACCGGCCACGCCTTGCCACTTTGAAAGACTACCATCCGGAAAGTCAATAACGGGTGTGCCAACCGGCGGGAAGAAGTAGAAAGCGTTGTTGTAGTTTCTGTTTTCCCCGAAGTCGTAGTTGATGTAAGCGCTGACCTTGCTCGAGGGTGTCAGCGTTAACGTAGTGTCATATAACTCGCGCCAGCCTTGGTTGGTGCCGGCATTTTCCGGGCCGCCGTACCACACGCCAGCCCATGTGAATTTTTTGAATGTTGCAGTCAGGTTCGCGCCCAACGTCTTGCCGGAGTTGTTGTCCACCGAGTTGTTCCAGCCATTCACAACCTGAAAACCCGCGGTCAAATGCTTCCCCATGGGCCAGGAGGTTCGCAGTCCCATGTGATAATAAGGAATGGCGAATGAAAATAGCAGCGATCGCGAGTAGTTCCAGTTGCTGTAGGATTCGATAACCTCGGCGCCCGCGCTGGTGACGAACTTACCGAAATCGAATTCAAAGCCCCGGGCCCTCTTGGGCTTGAAGGTGGCATACGCTTGCTCGACGTATTGGTCGAACCCTGTATCGCTTGAAACCGAGCTGATCAGTTTCGTGGTGTCCCCATAGCCGATATCAAATTCGAAGCCGACAGGGTCGGCCGTGTGGGACATCGCGATCTTTGCGTAATTAAGGCTGAACTGGTTGGCGGGAACGTTGAAATTGTACAGAAAATTCGCCCGGTCGGCTGGATGGTTGAAGTTCCAGCTGTAATACGCGTCCACTGCTCCACTGAAATCAATGGGGCCAATCGACCAAGCTGGCGCAGCCGTAGCCGCTGTAGATGCCGGCGGCGCCTGCGAGTCGGGCGCTTGAGGCGCCGGTGCAGCGGCCGGTGCGGCAGAGGCTTGCGTAATCTGGCCCTGTGGAGCAGAACTGCTTTCCTGCCCTGAAGCCGGCAGCACCAGCAATAACCCTAAGAAACACATGAGAAGGCTTATCGAGCGCATCTGAGAGTTCTCCTTTCGAATTGGTGTTGCTATGGGCCGCGAACTTTCAAGGCCCATCCTAAAGGGATATAAAACGCCTGATCGAAAAGTCGTAAACACCCCCGTATGGCAAACCCTACGCGGTTTGCGGGTGCAACTCCAACGCAATTTTTCGATAGGTGTCATGCAAAACATGGCACGCGTTTTAAAGTCCGAATACGCCGTGCAAAGAGACCAACGCCTGCTATTCAAAATAGACCACATCCTGGAGCCCGCGCAGCGGCATGCAATGCTTCTGTGTACAGCCGCGTGGCGTTACACTGTGCTGCGCGCCAGGCGGCAGCGCGCGACCATAAAGGAATTCTCCGCTCGAAACAAGGAACCCCGGGTATGAAAAAAATCGTCGCGATCATTCAACCGTCGAAGTTTGAAGCCGTGAAGGAAGCTCTGATGGCTATTGGCATCGACGGTATGACCGCCTCGGAGGCACGCGGGTTCGGCCGGCAAAAGGGCCACGAGGAAGTTTTTCGTGGTCGCGAATATATCGTCGATTTGCTTCCAAAGATTCAGCTCGAAGTGGTTGTAGCTGCGGAGCGTACCGAGGAAGTGATCCGCGCATTAATTTCGGCGGCGCGCACCGGGCGTATTGGAGACGGAAAAATCTTTGTTTACGACGTTGTTGATGCCATCCGCATCCGCAACGCGGAGCGGGGTGACTTCGCGGTTTGAGATCGCCACCACAAAAAAGCCACAGCACCTGTGCGGCACACGCCCGCAAGCTATCCGTAAGTCACCCCAAATCACGCCAAATCACGCCAAAATCACCCCGAATCGCGCGCGAATTCACCCACAATCGCCGTATAGCCGTTCGTCCGATCCGGCGGGGGGTCGGCGTACAGGGGCGAACCTATGAACAATCTTCCTACACGTTCGCCTTCCATGGTGACGAGCAATAATTACGCGCACAATGCGAGATGCTAAGATAGTTGTGCTCTCCCATCAGCGCGTGCCGTTCCGCGCTCGTGGTCGGGCCGCTGGCCAATGTCCCGGCTCCTTACGACTGAACCGCATGACTAAATGGCATCACTAAACGGCATGACTAAACCCACGACTGAATCGGGTCCAGGCGGCAGGTCATCAAGTGCCGCCATACGCACCGAAATGCTGGCGCGGCACTACAAGATGGGCGACACCGTCATTCGTGCCGTGGATGGCGTCTCCCTCGAGGTTCCGGCGGGCGAGTTCCTCGCGCTCCTCGGCGCTTCCGGTTCAGGCAAATCGTCGTTACTGAACCTACTGGCGGGACTCGATCATGCCACCTCGGGCGTCGTGCTTGTCCTGGGACGCGAACTTGGAACTATGAGCCCCATCGACCTCTCGCGTCATCGTAACGGCACCATTGGCATGATTTTTCAATCGTTCAATCTTCTGCCGCGCATGACGGTGATGGAAAATGTCGAATTGCCCCTGCGTTTGGCCGAAGTGCCGCGTGCCGAACGGCCGCAACGAGTCACCCAGGCACTCGAACGTGTGGGATTGGCGGCCCGTCTCACGCACCGGCCCGGTAAACTTTCCGGAGGTGAACAGCAGCGCGTGGCTATTGCCCGCGCGCTGGTGAATCGCCCACGCATTCTCCTGGCCGACGAACCCACCGGCAATCTCGACAGCGCCACGGGTGAAGAAATATTGCGCCTGATTTCCGCGATCAATAAGCCCGCTGAAAATAGCACCGGTCAGCCAAACCACACGCAGGATGCTGCAGCTACGACCGTGGTGATGGTCACCCATGAACGGGCCTTGGCCGAGCGCTACGCCGATCGCATCGTGACCATGGCTGACGGCCGCATCATCAGCGAAGAACGACTGTCGGGCGCTCTACTGCACTCCGAAGAAACCACCTCGAAAACGGAAACAGGAACACGCCCATGAAACTCCGCGACTTGAGCGAACTCGCCGCCCGAAATCTTCGTGAAGCGGCCCTGCGCAACGTACTCACGACGCTGGGCATCGCCGTAGGCGTCGCCTCACTCGTAGCGATGCTTTCCCTGGGCGTTGGCCTGCAGGAACTCGTCGGCCGCCGCTTGGAGCGCAGCGGCTTGTTCGACAGTGTTTTGGTTCGCCCGCGTACCGGCATCGGTCCGGGCCAGGCGCGCGACAGATTTTTGGGCAATCGACCTTCCGGCGGATCCGGCACGCCCCCGCGGCCGTTGGATGAAGCGGCGCGCCGGCAGTTTGCGCACCTGCCCAATGTAGTCGAGGTCTATCCCGAGTTTCGCTTTACCGGCGACCTGCGCCTGGGGAATGCAGGTCACCTCGCGCAAATCGCAAGTTTGCCCGCTTCGGCGTCTGCGAACGATGCCTTTGAGGGCATGCAGGGCCACTTCTTTTCCTCGCCCAATGCGCACGAAATTATCCTGCAAATGGATCTGGCGCGTGACCTGGCGGATTTGCAACAGTTGCAACCGGCCGCACTCATCGGAAAGGAAGTAGTCATGCGTTACGCGGGCCGCCAGCCGGTAACGCCGGGAACATCGGAAACCGTGGCCCGTGACACGCCCGGCCGCCCTGGCCGGCGTGAGGAAACGCCCAGCCCGGAAGACGCTGCGCTCGGATTTTCCATCGTTTCGTCGCAAGTGCGCTTGCAGATTGTGGGCATTGTGAACGCCCAGGCCGTCACATCGGGCGGTGGAGGGTTCGGCCAGGCCGGCGCTTACGTGCCTGTTGTTGTCGCGGAAAACTTAGGCGTCGTTCAGGGCAACGATATGAGTGAGATTGTGCGCGAATCGACGACCGGCGGGAGTGGCGAGCATTACACGAATCTCACGCTGCGCGTTGCTCACCCTTCCGGTATACCCGCCCTCGAAAGCGCGGTGAAAGACATGGGCTACATTCCATTTTCTCTGCAAGATGTGACCCGCAGCCTTACGCGTGTTTTTGCCATTCTCGACCTGCTGCTGGGAATTTTTGGCAGTCTGGCGCTGGCCGTCGCTTCTTTGGGCATCATCAATACCCTGGTGATGGCCATTCTCGAACGCCGTCGCGAAATTGGCGTTCTCAAGGCGCTCGGTGCCTCGAATGGAGATATCCGCCAGCTCTTTTTCACCGAAGCGGGGGTGATGGGTTTGGTGGGTGGCGTTGCAGGAGTGGTACTCGGCTGGGGCATTGGCCGCGTCATTCAGTTCGTAACGGCAATTTACCTGCGCCGGCAATCGATCCCGGCGGAAAATATCTGGGCGGTCCCGTGGTGGCTGGTTGCTGGCGCTATCGGTTTCTCTGTCGTGGTGAGCTTGGCCGCCGGTATGTATCCCGCGACCCGCGCCGCGCAGCTTGATCCGGTCGAAGCGCTGCGGTACGAATAAGCCTCGGTCGCAAATGCGCCGGACCCCGCGTGCACACGGATGTCCGTGCAGGGATGGCGTGCAATGACGTACAGTCTTACGTTCCAGTAATAAAGTAAGCGGGGCGCTCCGCTGAGGGTTCGGAGCGCCCTGCCTTCCCTGCTCGCCTCCGCAGGTGGCGAGCAAGCTCGGTTTACGCGACCGCCTCGTCGCCGCGCAAAAACTCGTATCGCTCGATGTGGGCTACGACGCCTTTGTGCTCTTGCTTCAGCATTTCATCGTCATTGCGCTGAATGCGCCCGAGACACCTCACGCGGACCGGGCCCGCGAGTGTGATCTCATGTGGCAGGGTGAGCACGATCTCGACTGGCGAACCACTCTTTACCTGAGTTGGCAGGAAAAAGTAGACGCCCCGGGAGCTGACGTCCCGTGATTCCGTGCGCGCTTCTCCGACTGCTGATCCGTTCGTCCAACGGACCATCATCGGCAATTTAATTCGGAACCTTTGAGCTGTACGACGCTCCGGGATGGCCACAGTTTCCTCCATGGGCTTGCATGCATCTTCGACTCACCGAGAATACGAGGAAGCACGTGATCGCTCAATAGTGCGATAGGCCCATTTCGGAACGAGGCAGGTTAGTACGAATGTACTAGGCTAAAAGTGCCGTCGGCGGGCAGCCAGTTCGCGGCTACGTTTGCGGTAGCGTTCAAAGCCATGTTTGCCAATTACATCTAGCGCTGCGCAGTCACTCTTGGGGGGGTTATTCGGAAAAGCTCGGGTTGGTCGCCGATGCACGCCGGTACGCGGCGAGAATGTCGTCGAGCGAAACAATTCCGATTAGGCGTCGCGCATCCGCGCGATGCACCACAGGAAGAAAAGGCGCGTCGCGAAGCAGCCGCAGTGCGAGGTCGAGTGGCTGGTCCGGATGGAGCCTTGGAACGCGGGTAACCGGCAGCGCCTCCCTCAATGGCAGCGCGCCTTTATCTGCCTTTAGCAGCTCCTGCAATGCGGACGATCGCACCGTAGTCCATCGCCCATTTTCATACGCGACCAGAAAGGGATCTTCCGCCAAGGTCACGTCCGCAACGTGCGATGCGGCATCGGCAACGGTGTCTGAAGCTTTCAGGATGAGCCCGGGCGGCTTATGCATCGCATTTTCCACACGTAGCGCCGTTTGCTCGCGGCTCTCTTCCATGGACGGCAGGTCCAGGCCATCTTCGCGCGTCATGAGATCAAACAGCGGAGTAGGCTGGAAATTCCGGCCGATCAGGTAGGCAATTGTGTTGGAAATCAGCACGGGGAGGATAATCGAGTAGTTCCCGCTTACCTCGAGCACCATGAAAACGGAGGTCATGGGCGCGCGCAGAAACCCGGCGAAGAGCGTGCCCATGCCGACTAACGCGTACGAGCCCAGCGGCCCTGTGAACCCGGGGAAGAATCGATGCTGCAGCGTCCCGACCGCCGCCCCCACCATTGCGCCCACGAACAGCGTTGGTGCGAAGATTCCGCCCGGCGCTCCACTCGAGAGCGAAAGCGAAGTTGCCAGCACTTTCAGCAGCGCCAAAGCCACCAGCATTTGCCATATGAACTGGCCGTGCATGGCTTGGTCCATGTATTCGTATCCGGCGCCCATCACCTGCGGAAATTTCAATCCGATGATTCCGATGGCCAGCCCCGCCATGGCAGGTTGTAGATACTGCGTCCAGCGCGGCAAGGCCTTCAAACGCGGCCGGATGAAAGCCAGCAATTTGACGAACACTAACGACGACAACCCACCTACCACGCCCAGCACTGCGTAGGTGATCAGCTCGGCCGGGTGCGCCATGCGATACGGCGGTATCTGGAATAAAGGCTCCGCGCCCAAAAACAGGCGGGCCACGACCACGCTGGCCACGGCCGCCAGCACCACTGCTCCCAGAATTCCGGCACTCCAGGTACCGATCACCTCTTCGATCACAAACAGAACCGCCGCTATGGGCGAATTGAATGCGGCAGCCAATCCCGCGGCCGCGCCCACCGGAGCAATCAGTCGCACTTTCTCGCGTGATAAGTGCAACCGCCGCCCCAGCGCCGAAGCCATGCCCGCGCCCATCTGCAGCGACGGATCTTCGGGACCAAGCGATTGCCCGCTGCCAATCGCGAGCGCGCACATCAGGAATTTCCCGATTACCGTGTCGAACGGTATGTAGCCGTCGTAGATGTACACAGCCGATTTCGTCTGGGTGACTCCACTCCCGCGCACTCGAGGAAAGAAGCGCACCACCAATACCCCAAGCGCCAACCCTGCGATCGCGGGCACCAGAACTACCCTCAGCGCTCCCGGAGCAACCGCTGACCCGAGCAGCGCCAATCGCGTGTAATCAATGGCAATGCGGAAACAAACGACTGCGAGGCCCGAAAAAAGGCCGATGATCACGGCGAGGAGTAAAAAGAAATTATCCTCCCGCATCGAAAGGTGCGCGCGGAGCCGATCGATCACGCCCGCAGACCCTACACCTGGCAAACTCGAAGCCGGTGCTGAACTGGCGGGCCCCAAACCGGACGGCGCCGATCCAGGTGGTACTGACGCGGGCGGCGTCGATGTAGGCGCTGTTGATGCAGGTGACCCTGGCAGTGTCGAAGCCGGCGCGTCCGCGCCCGTGGTACCCGAGCGGCTGCGTCCAGCAAGCTTCGCGATCATGTTTCGCTTGGTGGGTACGTCGCGTTGTGTATCGGCCACCGGCGAGACTTCATCGGCGCCCGCCGGGCCACCAGATGCTCCCGATGAGCCGGACGAACCTCCTGAGCCTGGCGAATCCGGCGGCGCGCCGGGAAGTTCGCTCATGACCGGGCGTTCCCAGTGCGCTGTGCAATGCGCACCAGCGCGGCATCCTCTGCACGAACCGGAGGCCCGCAGCGGCGGCTCACCTTGTTCTCCATATCGAAAACCATCTCCATGATCGGCTCGATGCGTTCCGGATGCCGCTCGAGATCGCCTTCATGTACCACATACTGTGGCCGCATCGCGTTATCGTAAAGGGCCGCGAGTTCATCGGGTGATCCGTGCGTTGCCGCACTTGCGGCGGCAGGCGCCGGCAATCTCGCACGGTTCGAAGCCGGAGACGTCGGGAGCGCGACGCCTTGCGATTTTGCGCACTCCGTAAGCCGCGCGAGAGCCGCCTCGTACGATCTTGCCGCGCGGCGCGCCCGGCCATTAATGTCGAGGCGTGCTTCGTAAGGATCGAGCGCGAGCACCGCTTCGGAAATGGCGAGATCTTTCGCAATGCGCGGATCCTCAGGCTGCGCGTGGTCCTCCGGGGAATTGGTTGGCGCGGCCCCCGGTGCTTCCCGCGCATTCCGGCGCGATTGCGCCGATTCGGCCTGCTCGCGGGACAACTCGCGGAGATAATGCGCCGTGCCACGGTCATCACCCAAGTTAAACGAAGCCAGGCCCGCTCCTGTTAACGCCGCCCGATCGTGAGGATCGAGGCGCAAGGCCTGTTCGAATTGGGCGAGCGCTGACCGGTTGTCGCCGCTGCCGAGCATAAGCTGGCCGAGTTGCGTGTGCAGCGTCGCGCTGGCGTCCGGCTGCAGGCCCGCCGCAATGGCGACCAGCACTGATTGGGCATCGGTGATTTCATTTCTACTGGTCAGATACCGGAACAATTCCAAGCGGGTTTCGCGGCGGCTCGTCGCCACTTGCGAGGCATCTCCTTCCCAGATGCCATAGATCGCGGCGTTGTAATACCGCTTGGCTTCCATGTCGTCTCCGGCGCGCGCAGCGAGCCGTGCCAGCTCCAGGTTTATCTTGCCGCTTCCTGGGGCGCGCTCCCAGAGGTCAAGCAGATACGCGCGTGCCTCCTCGGGGTGGTTCGTCGCTGCGAGGGCTTCGCTGAAGTCCAATTCGTAGAGTTGCAGCCGCGCATCGGGCACGTCCGCGCGGCCGTAAATGAGTGCGGTTTGGAAATCGTTGAGCGCCGTCCCGTAGCGCCCCGATTGCAGATCGCTTGTCCCGTGCTTAAACCAGTTTTCTGCCAGCGTGCTCCGCCGGGCGTGGTAAATGCGTGAGGCGAAACCTGTGAACAGAAAAGCCAGCACCAGGCCGCCGAAACTCAATAGCAGGATGGTCTCGCGTGAGTGCAGCCAATAACGGCGCGGCCTGGCGGCACACGCACACTCGGCTGTTCCCGGCGGTATGGGCCGGCCGCACTTGCCGCAGATGCGTGGCGAATCCAAAGATGGAATCTTCGCTGATAGCGTAGCGCGCTAATATCGTAACGCGATGCATGCGCGCACGCCAACCGCGATCGGTACGGCTGCTGTTATTTCTGCTGGGATTTTCTAGGTTTGATCGATCAAACGGTGATGAATCGCGTATAAGGCGAGTTCCAGCCGGTCTGAAACGCCGAGTTTATCGAAGATGTTGTGCAGGTGATTTTTTACCGTTTGCTCGCTGATGAACAGCTTTTCGCCGATCTCTTTATTGCGATAACCTTGCGCCACGAGTTGCACGATCTCTTTTTCACGGTCGCTCAGCAGCGGTTTATCGCGCCGAGGTCCAGCTTCCGAGCTCTTGGCGAAAGCCTTCATCACCTCGGCGGTCATGCGATTGTCCAGCCAGATTTCGCCGCCAAAAACCCGGTGAATGCTCTTGACCAGCAAATCGCTGGCCGACTGCTTCAGCACGATGCCGCGGGCGCCAAGCCGCATCGCGCGTACCACGTCACGATCGTCTTCCGCTGCCGTCAGCACGATCACGCGTGTGGGCAGCGAATCGAAATTCACTTCCTCGAGCACGCCCAGTCCGTCTTTATCCGGCATGCGCAGGTCGAGCAGCAGAATATCCGGCTTGAGCTTCCCCAGCATCTTGACGCACTCGATGCCGTTGGACGCTTCTCCGACAATAGTAATGTCATCCTCGCCCTCGAGCAGTTTGCGAAGCCCATCGCGGAAAATCACATGATCATCGGCCATTAACACCCGAATTGGTTGTTTGGCTTTAGCCATATCAGCCGAGTGGGACCTCCACGGTTACGCGCGCACCATGCCCGGGAGTTGACTCCACGGTAAGCACGCCACCGACACTCCGCGTTCGCTCCTTGATAGAAATAGGTCCGAGTCGCAGCCGGTCCAGCTCATCGCCTGTGAAGCGCCCCGCAAAGCTGAACCCTTCACCGTTGTCGTCAATGACCAAGACAACTTGCACGTCATTTTGCCATAGTTTCACCACGACGTGCGTGGCCCGCGCATGTTTTTTTACGTTGTGCAGGGATTCTCGATACATCTGGAACAGCTCGCGGCACAGCCGGTCCGGCAGTTGCAATGCCGCCGGGTCGGTCAGCAGATCCAGCGCCAGGCCAGACTCATTCCGAAATCGTTCCGCAAATCCCCGCATCAGGTCCACCAGGTCCGCGCTTTGCACCCCTAGCGGACGCATGTCCGTGACCATGCGCCGTAGTTCGGACGTCTCATTGCGCACGGTCTGTTGCAGCGTTCCGAGGTCCCCCGCCACCTGCTCCGGCGTTTGCGGCAGCTTCCTCCTCAGCACGTCGAGCTGGATGTCCACACTCAACAACGTCTGCAGGATGCCGTCGTGAATGTCTCGCGATATGCGGCTGCGCTCGCCCTCGATTGCACGCGTGCGCAGCCTTCTCAGAAGAAATAAATTCTCGAGCGGGGGCGCAAGGTGCCGCACCACGCGCTCGAACCACTGCAAATTCTGCGGCAGGCAGCGACGCTGAAAATTGCCGAGCACGATGCGCCCCGCGGGCTGCCCCTTAAAATCAAACGTTACCGCCAGGATCGATTGCAGCCGCAGTGCCTGGCGCACTTCCCCCGGAATGTGCGGCAACTCCGCAAGTCTGCGACCGTCGTTGCGGTTCCATCCAAAGCCCGCTGGCGTGCCGTCTATCTGGTTCCAGCAAATCGTCGCGTCCGGGTGGTCGAGCAGGAAAGCGTCGCCACGGGCCAGCGGAAGATTTTCAGGGATGATGCGTTCCGTTTGTCCAGCGACAATCGTCCAGGCAAAAATCCGTTCGGCCTCCGCGTCGCGAAACACCAGCATGGCTTTCTCGCATCCAAAGCCGCGCGCCAGTTCCTCAAGCATCAGGCTGAGCGATTCCGTCACGCCTTGCTCGATTTTCAGCATGCCCGTCAGCCGCGCCAGGAAATCATGCTCGGCAGCATGCAGGCGGTTGCGGTCACCCAGGAATGCCAGGCCAATACCGGCCGTGAACGTACCCACCGTCAGGGCCACCCAGGAAAAAACCGCGGCCCAGCCAAATCCGCCCTGAAACGTGGCGCGCAGTAAAACCGCCAGCGTGACCACGCCCGCCAGTACGATCGAACGTTCAAATCCCCAACGCGTTCCCGCCGCCAACGCCACGAATAGATAGAGAAACCAGAAGGCCGGTGCCGAGCGTGTGAGCAGCAGGAATACAGCGATCGCGGCAACGTCAATGGTAAGCGGAACGCGCCATGCGTCCAGCCGCCACGCACCGAGTCTTGGCGCGTACTGCAGCAGCAGCAGACCCAGGGCCACTCCCAGGTACACCAGAACAAAGGTCACCGCATACGGGCCGCGATCTTGCGGCGGCCGCTCGAGCAAATCGCCCAGCGCCAGCACCATGAAGATCGGCCGCGCGTACGCGAGCTGCCGCTCGAGGTGCCGGCGTTCGGCCGCGTGAGGCTGCATGTGCAGGAGGCGCCTTCGTTTCGAGCGAGCCGGACCATGCGAGTTTCATCCAGCTCCGCCGGTAGGATCGGTATGGACGAGCCAATTGAGCATCCATGAGTCTAGCAACTGCGCTCCCGCGCGCAAGGCGCGTTTCGCTTGGCGTTACGCCAGCCGCAACGGTGTTTACCGGTTGCGAAACATGCAGCCGGCGCATATATTAGCGGCAAGAACCGCGGCTAGGTGGCCATTTGGATCAGCGCTTTACACGCAGCGAAGTTGCGCGCATGACTGGCGCAACGCGCGGGCAACTCGATTACTGGGCGCGCCTCGGTTTGGTGAATCCCCGGGCACGCTGGGGAGAACGCTTCTTCAGCTTCACCGATCTGGTCGCGGTGGAAACACTGAATCGCCTGGCGCAGCGACGCATCCCCGCCCGCCGCTTGTTGCGGGCGATGGACGAGCTGGAACATCGCCTGGGACGCACCCGCACTCCCCTTTCCAGTTTGCGCGTTTCCACGAACGGTGCCCGGATCGTGGTTCACGAACCTGGCCCGGGCGGTCGCCCCATCGAGCCGCTCAGCGGACAGTGGGTTCTCGACTTTGAGACCGCTCCGCTCGATAAGAAAGTGCGCGCGCTGTGGGAGCGAACCGCGGAAGAGTGGTTCGATATGGCCACTACGTTGGACGCGAATCCCGACATGCTCGAGCGCGCGGTCGAGGCCTATCATCACGCTATCGCCGCCATGCCCGAGTGGACGGAAGCGCACATCAATTTGGGCACTACGCTTTATCAATTGGGCCGGATGGAGGAATCACGCCAGGCATTTTCCACGGCGGTTAAGCTCGAACCCAAAAACCACCTGGCGCATTTCAATCTGGGCTGCGCCGTCGATCGCCTGGGAGACATTCAGGGGGCCATCGAACAATTCCGCACAGCCGTCGAACACCAGCCCCATATGGCGGATGCTCACCTCAATCTCGCCCTTGCTTACGAAAAGGCCGGACGCTCCGCCGAATGTCTGGCGCACCTTTCGCGCTACTTGCGTTACGAGCCGCTGGGGACCTGGGCGCCCTACGCTCGCAAACGCCTCGATGCTAGCCGCAAAAGCCTCAAGCCTATCCGTAAGCCCATCAGTAAGATCACGCCGTTTCGTCGCACCGGTGCCTAACGATTTCTGTGAGCGCAGCACTGCGGTCGAATAATTCTTAGACCGACACGTACCCATATCGCAGGTTCGTACGCTTCGGACCGGCCTCGTTATACTGCTGTTTCAATGCGGAGAAGCGGTCCATTTTCGCCCACGTCGCCGGAGCCTTGTAGTTATACAAGGCCATGTTGTTACCGCTAAAAATGGCCGTCTTGATCGGGCCGTCCGCCGCACCCAGTGGCGCGTAGCCGTACTTCTTTTGCATATCCTCCGGTATTTCGAGGCGGCGCAATCCTTCGATCTGCCACTGTGGCGAGCCGGTCCAAACCGCATCGGTGCCCCAGACCACCCGATCCACACCCATCCCATTAACGAGTGTGCCCATCAATGCGGCGGCCAGCCGCGGTTGCGCGACCGCGCTGTAGGCGAACAGTTGACCCAGATCGGCATAGACGTTCCTGACGCCGTACTTGGCCGGTATCTCAGCGAGGTCAGTGACCCACTCCACGCGACCGGTGTTTTCAAACTGCGCCCACGCTTCCGCGGGAGAGGCCATGCTTCCCACGTGGCGGTAACCCGAGTGATAAATGATGAAATTTAGCTGCGGCCAGTCCTTGGCGGCCTTGCCGACATCGCTTACGTCCACAAATGGCCGCAGCCGGGGAAACTGCTTTTCCACCGACGGAGTAAACAAGCCCTTGTGCACGCAAACGTTTTTAATTCCCGCCTTTTGGAATTTCTCGTAGGCCAAGTACGTCACTTTCTCGTCATCCATGCGCCACGGATGGCGGCTAAGTTCCTTATGCGTGTTGTCGCCGATCGTATAGCCTTTTGCGGAGTCCGGTTTGGCCGCCAAAGCGTGATCGAGGTTTTCGAGCCAGCCCGGCGTGCCCGGTGTGAATACGGCGTGGCACAGCATGCGGCGCGATCCCGCCGCCTGGTTAATTTTAGCGCGCGCCTGCGCCATCATCTCGTTGGTCAAAAACCAGTCCTGAGGTATTTCCGACGGAGAACTCGAAATCAGCGCGACCTTGGTATCGCTATCCAGGTAGATTTCCTTGTAATAGTTGTTGAATTTCAAGTCTTCGATAGTTTGCTCTTTGCCTCTTAACTCGGGATTCCATCCCGCGTTCCCCACCGATTTCCTGCTCGCTATGAAGTTGTTCAGCCGCGTGTCGTCTCTCAGGAAGTGCGTATGGCAATCGAAAATAAACTGGTCCTGTAGCGCGTTCGCGCGTTCCTGGGCCAGTTCGGGCGTGGCCGCTTCCGCTGGCGTCACGTCGAATAGATGCCCGTAAACCTGGTTCATGGCCAGAAACGCGCTGGCCATCCCTGCGGCCGTAGTGAAGAACGCGCGGCGGCTAATCCCCTGCTTCCGAGCCAGTTCATTGCCCAGCGCCTTAACTTTCACCTCCACTTCGCGCTGTTGTTTCGTCTGCTGTTCGGGGAAATACTCGTCACTTGAAACAATCTGCGTCGGTACCGGCGAGGGAAACGCCGTCGTCTCCGCGGGTTTCAGTTTCCTGATCTCTTCCGGAGTTAAAAAGCCGCTCATGGGACCCTCCGCATTGCTCGATCTACGTCGCGGTCAATGCCTACCCTAACGCGAACCATCCACTGGTTGAATTGTTTTTTTAGGTGATCGCCCGCCGTATCGCGCACTGATCGGGCGCTACGTATGTGCGGCGACAACGGTAATTGCGGGACTCGCCTCCGCCTGGGCAGCCGCCACAACGGACTTTTCCGGATCGATTAGAAACGTCCACATCAGAGCGCCGGCCAGCAGCACCGTGGCCGTCACCAGGAAGGGAGCAATCCAATATCCTCGCTCCGCGAGAAATCCAAAAACGATGGGTGACGCGGAAGCCGCCAGGCTGCCCGCTGTGTTCATCACGCCGGTCACCGTACCGCTGAATTCACCGCCGACGTCCATGGGCACCGCCCAGGCGGGCCCGATGACGAGTTCCAGAAAAAATAACGAACCCGTCAGGCACAGAATTGCGGTCGACGCATGCGTGGTCATCGCGGCGGGAATTAAAAAAAGTCCTGAAACCAGCATCGCGGGCGCGGCCACCACGCGACGCGCAAATTTCAGCCGGCCCGTTCGTTTATACACGCGGTCGGTCAAAAGACCGCCGGCAATGTCGCCCACCACGCCCGCGAGCAGAGGAAGAGAAGCAAACGTTCCGACGGCCTTCAGCGACAAGTGCCGGTAGTCGATCAGATATGTCGGAAACCAGGTGATGAAGAAATAAGTCCCGTAATAAAAACAACAGTAACCGAGGGCGATGTACCACATGTTCGGCGAGCGAAAAATCATTTTCCAGGGTGCCGCCGCCGATGTTTGCCGCGGCGTCGCTACTGCACCACCTTCACCGGTCGCGCCAGGCGGACCTCCGCGGATCAAATGCAATTCAGCCTGGTTGACGCGTTGGTGCTCTTCGGGAAGATTGCGATACATCAGGAAGAACGCGAGCGACCATAGCACCCCTGCCGTCGCGAAAATATAGAAAATGCTGCGCCAGCCCAAAGCCAATAGCATGCTCACCGCGACAAAAGGCGTGACCGCGATGGCCACACGGCTGAATCCATGCGTGACGCCCTGCGCGATGCCGCGGTCGGTCTTCGGAAACCAGAGCTGCATCGCCCGTGTGGCCGCGGGAAACGCTCCCGCCTCTCCCAATCCAAAAACAAAACGAACTGCCACCAGCGAAATCGCACCGGTGACCGCCGCCGTCATCGCCGTCATCACCGACCAGAACGGAACGATCATCAACAAAACTTTTCTGGCTCCGCAACGGTCCGCCAGCCAGCCCGCGGGAATTTGCCCAATGGAATAAGCCCACAAAAACGCGCTGAACACCAGGCCAACTGCAGTCTTGCTCAGCCCCAGTTCCTTGGCCATCGCTGGCGCCGCGATCGAGATGTTGGTGCGATCCATGTACGTGATCAGGTACATCACACCGATGAGGATGAGGATGCTCCAGCGCGTACGAGTGGGTTTGGAGGCAGAGTCTGCCGAGGCTACGGGCGACCCGCTCCTTGGCTCCGTTCCGGTGGGCGTGCTCCCCAAGGTCGTCTCCGGTCCGCCAACTATCAAAATCAGCGCGATGACATTAGCGTGACTGCGTCAGCGGAACCGGTTCAGGCGCGATGTCCACCGGTTGGCCCAGTTCCGCGGACTGATCCGCCGCCTGGTATACCTGCATGACCATCCGGGCGTGCTCCGGTGTTACGAGCGGCTGGCGGCCTTTCGCAACGCACTCGAGAAAGTGAATCGTCTCCGCTTCCATCGGTCCAGCATAGACATGCGCCACTTTTTCACCAGGCATCGTCGAGATCGGAAATTCAATTCCGCGCTTCATCGTGTTCAGGCTGACGTCGCGGTGCGTGTCATCGGCCATAATCGCACCCTCAGTGCCGACCATTTCAATCCAGGTGGATGCGAAATTGGGATACGCGGGAGGAAGCACCCAGCCGGCGCCGATCGTGAATACACAGCCATCATCGAGAGTGACGACGATCCAGACGCAATCGGGCACGTCGTGCGCGGGCTGCATGATCTTACGTACTTCCTGCGCGTAAACGCGAATGGGTTTGCGGGGGGCGAAGCACCACAGCACGAAATCGATATCGTGCGTCGCCTCCATGGCCGCGGGAGAAAGCTTGATGCGCCCACCAATCTTTTTGCCGAGATTGCGGGTGATGTGCCGGCTGACGAGCGCGCTGATGGGCGCCCCAATGGTGCCATCATCGATCGAGCGCTTTACGTAGGCGAATTTGGGATTGAAACGCTGCGAATATCCGATCGTGAATAGCAGGTTATTCGCGTGTGCCAGCGCGATGAGTTCATCGGCCTCGGAGAGTTCAAGTGCGATCGGCTTCTCCAGAAAAACGTGCTTGCCTGCCTGCAGGCTTTCCTTCGCCATTGGATAGTGAGTGGTTTCCGGAGTGGCGGAAATAATGATGGCGTTGATGTCCGGATTCCGCAGCAGCGTGCGGTAATCGGTGGTGATGCTGGCCGGATGAGTTACGGCGGCGACTTCGGTGAGCCGGGCTTCCTTGATTTCCGCGAGGTGCAGATTTCCCACGTAGGGGCTATTCGCGCACGTTTCGGCGCGTATGCCCCCGCACCACCCCGTTCCGATGATGCCGATATTGACGTTGTTTAAGGCGTGCATGTTAGCCATGACTCCTCCCGCCTTGCATCGCGCAGCGAATTCCTCACGGTATCATGGCACACGAGCCTTTCGAGAGTTGTTATGCGAACAGTAGCCCATTCGTTCGCCCGGTTTTGTTTTCGCAGTTTATTCCCGGGGATTATTCAACGGTGGCATCGAAAACACCCGTCTCAATTTTACCGGCACGCTTGACCTGCACGAAGATCCGGTACAGGCCCGGCTTTGGAAAACCGTAAGGAAAGGAAATTTCCGAATCTACGCGCTCACCAGGCATTTGCATACCGGGCATTTGAATACCAGGCATTTCCATAGGAGAAATTCCGCTCGTGGCTGGCGCACCGGTACTCTCCATTTGCGGATTTCCCGGCGCCGTGCGTGCCATTTCCATAGCCGCCATCGCAGCGGAACCGGAGGGGTGCACGTGCGCGAACACCGAGCCATCGGAGCGCACAATTTCCGCATGCGCGGCCATGCCCATGTAGGGCTCGAGATCGCTGGCGGGTTTTCCTTCGCGATCGACTACGCGGAAATGAAACATGAGCGGGACGTCGGCTTTGAGCGGCTGCCCGTCGCGCTCCCAAAGCATCTGGCCGCCGTCGGGGAATGCAGACGGGGCAGGCATTGCGTTATTCGGCTGGCTATTCGGGGCCCTGAGCGGATGCGCCACAGTCCCACTATCATCTCCGGTGAGCGGCTTCACGGGCAGGTCGGGAAGGTCAATTTGGCCGACCATGGTTACAGGGAACCCGCTGCGCAGTACCACGTCAGCGAACAGCTCGTAATGCCCGGCGGGCACGGCCGGAAGATTAAGAACGAACGCGTTCCCCGCGCCTGTAGGTTCCGGATGTAAATGCCAGAAGCTATCCATGGCGGGCGTGCGGATCATGAAAAAATGCATCAGGTGGTTGTGATCCGGGAGCAGATTATCGAGATCGCCCGCTTCCGCATCGCGGCGCGGATTTCCTGACGCGATGCGGGCCGGCCCCTCACGCAATAGCAACCGGGCCCCGTGGCCGCTGGACGGATTCTCAAGGGTCGCTCGCAGTTCTGGGGGCGCATAAATGTGGCTGGCGTAGCGGCTGGCTTCGGACTTCCACCAGTTCCCGCCAATCAACAAGATGCCGATGATGACGAAACTCGCCACTGCGGCGGCGATGCGTGCGCGGCAGGAGGTTATGGGCGTGGCCGCCAAGCCGGGTCCAAGATTCCCTTCGCGTACCGCGGCCGCAACGATGGAAATCAACGCGAAGATCAAGACCAGCGCCAGGCCGCCCAGCAAGACCTGCAAGAAGCGCGACATCGGCAACATGCGTTGCGCGGTGGCGGGCACTGGCACGGAAAGTTCTCCATGGCCGCGCGCCCCGTCCGCGTCAATGCGCACCTGCAGGGAGCCAAACTCCATCAGCCAGAGATTGCCGGTAAAAAATTGCGGGTCCGTCTTCGAGCGCTGCGCCACGTCGGGTACGGGAGGAAACTGCGAGCCGGGCCCAGTGAGCTGCATCGGCGCGATGCGGATTTCACGCACGTCGTTCGTCTCACTGCGAACTTCGATTTCCGCTATGCCCGGGATCACCTGCGGTACGCGAACCGTTACGAATAGCCTGTATGGCCCGGCGTGATCGTCGACGAAAACATCGGGGCTGCCGATATGGGCGCTCGCGGGGAGCGCCAGCGCAGCGAGAGCCATCGTCAGAATGATTGCCGAGGTAATCACCGAGGTAATCGGCGGAACGATCGCGCGCGTAACCGTCTGTGCGAGCCGGCTGAGAGGGCGCTTTGTAAGTGGGAACATCATCGGCATCTTCATCAGCGCCGTATGCCGCGTATCCAGCCTCCCCAGGCGAGGCCCAGGCGCGTGCTGAGGATTGCGAATACGAGCGCCTCGGCCATGACCGTCAGGAACGCAGCAGTGGTCATGTGCAGGGGGAAAAACATGCGCTGGATGTCGTATCCGCTGGGAGAGGCGAAGTAAGCAAAATATTTCGTTCCGAAGAACCAGTTTGCCGAGGCGCGCGAGACCAGGAAGGTGGAAAAAGGCCATTGCGCCGCGAGGAATGCCAACAGAAAAAGCGATCCTCCTGCGGCGGCCTGGGTCCAGCGCTTCCATCCAGCCATTCGGGGCCACAACAGGTCGAGCAAAAGAGCGGGCACGATAATCAATAAGGGGAACTCCATGGGAACCATGTGCGTGATCTTCTGATAGACGGGGCCGAGCTTGGGCGTGGCCGGGAAAAGCGGAAAAAGCCACAACATGAACATGGCGTAGAGGCTATAAATGCCCGCAATGATCGAGCGCGCCCAACGGTAATCGGAAATGGCGGCAAATCCCGCAAGCACCACCGGCGCGACCACGGCTACGGCGCGGTAGCACTGCGGCGTGTGCATCAGCACGCGGTAGGTGGACTCCCAAACAATGGTGAGGGCGAGCATAGTGATCATGCCGCCCAAAAGTAAAAGGAAGGCGTTGAGTTTGCCGCGCAGACGCGGGCTCGCCCGGTTCATGGTGCTCGCGATCAGCACCACGGTGCCCGCCTGAATCGCGAGGACGCCGCTGTCGAGCACGACGTGGGGCGGGCTGAAAATTTTCACGTCCAGGCCGTAGGCGTTGTGCCACCAGTTATCGAAGGGGGCCGAGGTCAGCATCATGGCTCCGCCCCAAGCGGCGATGAACGCGCCGAGCGGTCCGCGGAACCTCCACACGTGCACAGTGTAGGGCTGCACGGCCGGGTCGCTGCCAAACGTGCAGTGCAGGATCAAGTAGCCGCAACTGATGCCCGCAAGAATTCCACACATCTGAATGGCGATGTGCGCCGGCGTCCAGAAGGAGTCGCGCCCGATGGACATGTGCCAGGAAATATCCCAATAGCCGCCGATGACCACGGAAACGACGGCGGCGAAAAGCGTCCAAATGAACCACGGAACAGAGTCGATCGTGGGCTTGACCGCGGGGTCCGTCACCGGAGCGTCGGCGGCGCCGGTCGGCTCGGTAAGCGGTCCAATACGGGCACGGGAGCGCGCGGAATCAGCGGGAGTTATTGCAGTGCTCATCGTCAGTCCTTATTTCCATTCAATTATTTTGCTGTCTTTATTTCGCTTAGTTCTGTAGAACACGCTGCTGAACGTAGCCCGGTTGATTAAGATTTGATCGCGAAATCGCGATTCCGCGCATATAGCCATTTTACCTTATGCGTAAAGAGGCGAAGTGTTTCTGGTCGGTGCAGGCGTGTGAGGGCGATGGGAAAGTGGCCGCGCAAGCCGCAGCGGATGCAAGCACCTGAGATTATTTAAGAGGCGCGGGGGGTGGATGATTTTGGTTCTTGCGGAAGGCTGGGGTGGAGCGTGTCGATTTTGTGGAGGATTTGTTGCGCGTCGATGATGGCATCGTAGATGGCCGATTCGCGGGCGGGCGAGGGTTTGCGCTCGAGTTGGGCCAGCCGGCGGGCGGCTAGGATGGCGGCGGCGATCAGGAGCGCGTGCTTGCGTTTTTCGTCCATGGGCCAGAGTGTAGCATATTCGCTTTTTGTTCGCCTAGAATCCACAAAGGACAGCGCGGGTGACTCGACTCGTGCCTCTGGCGCTGCACCGGCATGCAGTCGGTATACCTCCTTAAGCTCCCGTAGACTCCGGCGTACATGCTGAGGCAAATTTGCGTGCGTATCCGTTTAGTTCTGCTGCTCACGCTTAATTTTGCTGCCCTATTCCCCTGCGTCATTCGCCGCATCTGGGCGCGACGTTTGATTTCCTCTTTCCTTAACCCACTCTCGCGCCAGACGGATTGCCCCTGGACGTACATACTGACCGCACATACTGGACGCACGTTGGCGAGGCTTTACTGGCCGGGCGAATGCGGGTTGGCGATGGGCGCGTGCACGCGGGGCGAAAGGCGAACTATTGCGGCGGCCGCGCTGTAGCGGACCTCGGCACGATTATCCGTGAGCAGCGGGCTGAGTTTGTCGATATCGCGGGCCGCGCCATGCTGCGCCAGGGCTGCGGCGGCGCTAGCGCGCACGAGCCAACTTTTCTCCCCCAATGCCTGCAGGAGCGCTTCGCGGGATGAAGCGCTGGTATCGGTGGCCAGCGCGCGAGCGGAGATCGCGCGCGTGGCGCTGGTTTTGTCGCGCGCCAACTCCTCAATCACGGTGACGCCAAAGCCGCCTGGACCCAGGAAGGCGCCGGCAGTCTCCGCCGCGCCAAATTCCGCGAGCCCCCGCGGATCGTGCAACTTTTCCTGCATATCGTGCCATTGCGTATGAAATATGCCCGGGGAGGCCTTACGCTCCCCAGCCAATACCTGAATGAAAATACTCTCTCCGCTACGGTCGCCCATGGACCAGAGCGCCTGCGCGGCGGTGAAATCAACGGCGGCAGAGGGGTCATCGAGCGCGACGCGAAGCTGGGGGATGGACGAGCGCGACTTCATGGCGCCGAGGGTCGCGGCGGCGATCTGCCGGACTTCAAGAGTTTTGTCATGGAGGCCGCTCTCCACCAGCTTCACCACATCGCGGCGGAGGCCAATCGTGCCGAGCGCGGAAATAACCGAGGCGCGGCGATCCGATGATTTTTCGGCGAGGCTGTCCTGCAGGATCGTCCAGGACTCGCGGGCAGCCGCCTCGCGCGTGATAGGTTTCGACCGGGCCGCGGGAGAGTTCGCGTCACGGTTCGCGTCAGGCGCAGGCGCCTGCTGGTTCTGCGAAGCGGGCGGCGCAGCAGTTCGCTGCGATGTACGCGGGTAGGCGGCGAATGGCCAGACGCAAAGTGCCGCGATCAGGAACAGCGCAGTGTGGGTGTGGACTTTATAGGGCGAGATGCTATGACACGATGCATGATGCCGAGATGCTTGCGAGCCAGGTGCGTCGGGGCTTACTGCTTTATCGAGGCGCGCTTCGTCAATGGATGCGTTACGCCCAAATGGCCGGCGCGTGAATGTGCGTGGAAGAATAATTGGAAGCATCGCCGCCCCCCCTGTAGGTGCGGCACGAATCTAATCCACGAATGTGACTTTGCAAAGCTAAACCGAGCCGAAAGCTAAACTGGGGCTAAGCTAAACCGGAGGCACAGCCAAATCTCCGCGCAGAGCCAAGGCCGAGCTTAAGCGAAACCGTGTAGGCCAAGCTAACCGGCGGTTGTAGGCCAGAGCCGGAAGAACGCGGCCGTAACGGGCAGGTTAACTCCTCCCATTACGTGCTATTACCGGTTACGGCCTATTACCGGCTGTTACGAGCCGCATATTACCCGGCAGGAGACACGAAACCGATAAGTTCGCCGCAGCGCCCGCAACAATGCATCATACAGGCGGGGACATTCCAGGAGGATGAAAATGCGTCGCAGCGATGAGGCCGGGAGTGGCGAGCCAATAGGCAGCTTGCCCTGTGGGAGCGATTACGGAGGGCTGGTTTCGGCGGGGAGGCGGTCGGTTTTGACTTCATTCCTTATGGTTTTGACTTCATTTCTGATGTTAGTAGCCGTGATTGCGGCCGTCTTCGGCACGGCCGGCGTGACCTTCGCCAAGGAAAAAGCGGAATCCTGGAAAGCGATCGACAACGCGCTTTTGCGCGTCAATGATGTTCCGGTAAAAGACTGGAGCGTCTTCCAGACGGGGAAAAAAACCGATCCGCTGCTGCTGCAGATGGGCAATCGCTTTCTGCTGATTCAAATACACGAGCACAAGCTCTTTGAGCTTGATGCCTCCAAGATCGAGCACAAAGCGGAGGACGTTATCTGGGCTCCTTCCGATCGTCCGGCAAACCCGCTGGCCAGTTCCGATTGGATCGCCAGTGATGTTGGCGGAGCGTACCGGATCGGAGCCAAAATTGACGGCGAAAACCGGGTGCTCGATTTGCAGCTGCCACATCCCCCGAATATCGGCGCGCTACCAGCGAGGACGGCCACGCCGCGCAGGCGCTAGCCGCGAAGCGATCGTCGTGCGCGCGATGGTCATGAGCCGTGGCGTTCAAGGGAACGTGGCGGCGCGGAATCAGTTCACCGCATCAGCTCACTTCGTCAGTTCACTTCATTCGCTCAACTTCATCAGCTCACTTCTTGAGTTCACTTCTTCAGCTCACTTCGCTTCGGGACTGGTGGTTTCTTCGCCGTGCGTGACGATGTGCACGTCCACGGCGGGAGCTTCGCGCAGGAATCGATGCACCGCGGACAAATAAAACAGCCGGTGCAGACCTTTGACGGCGGAACGGCCGAAAATTACTTGCGTGACGTGTTTTTCGCGCACGATTTGGGCGACGGCATCCGCGATGTTGCGTCCTTTGGTGCGCACGATTTTGGCGCCGAGGTTTTCGGCGAACTGGACGTTGGCGGCGAGCGACTTTTGCCGCTCAGCGCTCTGATCGGCGCCGGCATCGACGTAGATCACGAGGTATTCCGCGTCCAGCCGGCGAGCCATACGGGCAGCGCGCGCGATGAGGTATTGCGCGGAGGGATTCGAGCTGATGCAAACGGCGAGGCGCTCGCGGACCGACCAGTTGTCCTCGATCTGCTTGGCGTCCATATAGGATTCGAGGCTGCGGTCGACGTGTTCGACAACCTGGCGCAGGGCGAGCTCGCGGAGGGCGATCAGATTTCCGCCGCGAAAGAAGTTTTTTAGCGCCTGTTCGACTTTTTCAGCACTGTAAACGTCGCCGCGGCGCAGGCGGTTCTGCAGGGCCTCGGGGGTGAGATCGACCATGACCGTTTCATTGGCCATGAGCGGCACCCAGTCGGGCACCGTCTCGCGCACGGTGATGCCGGTGATAGAACGCACCGTTGGAGCGATGCTTTCCATGTGCTGAATGTTGACGGTCGAGAGCACGTCGATTTTCGCGGCGAGAATTTCCTGCACGTCCTCGTAGCGCTTGCGATGCTTGCTGCCGGGAATGTTCGTGTGGGCGAGCTCATCGAGCAGAACCACCTGCGGGCGGCGTGTGAGGATGGCGTCCACATCCATTTCCTCGAAGAGGGTGCCTTTATATTCGAGAGTCTTTCGCGGCACCGCTTCAAGTTGAGTAGCGAGCTCCTGGATGCCTTTGCGGCCGTGCGTTTCGACCACGCCAATAACCACATCTTCGCCGCGGGTGTGACGGCGAATGCCCTCGCTGAGCATGGCGAACGTCTTGCCCACGCCTGGCGCGTAACCCAGAAAAAGCTTGAATGTGCCTTTGGTTTTCTCGCGGGGTGCGACCTGTTCGAGCCACTCTTCCGGTGTTTTCGGCGGTATTCTAGGCGCTGTTTTAGGCGGTTTTTCAGGTAGTTTTTCAGGCATGGTGTGTTTCTATCTTTGGGCGGCGCATGACTGCTAAAATGCCCGCGTGCTGCGACGCGTTCCGATTCGCCTGCTGCACCTGGCCGTGGCTGCGGGCGTGGTGTTGGGGATTACGCTTTTCTATCAGCGCGTCTTTTCCGTAAATCAAACCACTGTAGCCCTCACGTTTTTGCTCGCGATTTTAAGCGTTTCAGCGGTTTGGGGATTCGCCGTATCGGCGTTCATGTCGGTGGCGGCGATGCTGGCGTTTAACTATTACTTTCTACCTCCGTTTGGAACCCTGACGATTGCCGATCCGCAGAACTGGGTGGCGCTGTTTACATTTCTCGCGACGGCGCTGATTGCGAGCCAACTCTCCGCGCGCGCCCGGCGCGAAGCTGAGGAATCGGGCCGGAGGCGCGATGAAGTGGAACGATTGTACGCCTTCAGCCAGCACCTGCTGGTTTCCGGAAACGTGATTACCCTGCTCAACGCCATTCCCAATCACATCGTGGAGACCTTCGCAGTGGGCGCCGCCGCTCTTTATTTCGGGAGCAAGGGCAAGTTCTACTACTCCGGCAGCGCGACGCCGTTTGACGAAGAGGAGATGAAAAGAGCGATGCTGCGCGATGAACCGATCCTCGATGCCAATCGCAGCTTGTGCTTCACGCCGGTGCGCATGGGTACGCGGCCAATGGGCAGCCTGGGAATTTCCGGGCGGCTGCTCTCAAGCCAGACGCTCGATGCGCTGAGTACCCTGATCGCGGTGGCTTTCGAGCGCGCACGCGCGGTCGAGGAACTCGGCAAAACACAGGCGGCTCGCGAAGGCGAGCGGCTGAAGTCGGCGCTGCTCGATTCGGTGACGCATGATTTTCGCACGCCGCTTACGTCGATCAAAGCTTCGGTGACCAGCCTGTTGTCGACGCCAGAAAGCTCCGATGCGCAGCGGCAGGAATTACTCACAGTCATTGACGAAGAGTGCGACCGGCTGAACCAGCTCGTGGGCGACGCCGCCGAGATGGCGCGCCTGGATGCCGGTGAGTTCGAGCTTACGCGCGAGGCCCAGCGCGTCGCCGACATCGTCGCGGCGGCGGTACAACAGTGCCGCAACAACATGGGAGCGCGCGACGTGCGCATTGAAATTCCGCCCGGGATTCCGCCGGTATGGGCCGATTTCCAGCGCGTGAAGGACGTGCTGGTGCGGCTGATCGAAAACGCGAATGTTTACAGCCCGCGCGAGCAGCCGATCACGATTTCGGCGGAGGCCAATGGCCCGATGGTCGTCACCAATGTCGCCGATCGTGGTCCGGGCATTGACGAAATGGAGCTGGGGCTGATTTTCGACAAATTTTACCGCGGCAAGAACCAGCGATACCTGGTTCAAGGAACCGGGATGGGTTTGCCGATCGCGAAAGCGATTGTGGAAGCGCATGGGGGCACGATTTGGGTGACCAGCCAGTTGGGCCATGGATCCGTATTCTCGTTTAGCTTGCCGGTGGCTTATGAAAATAGTTACGAGCGGTCCGCGCTCGGCGAAAGCGGCCGGGCGCAAACCGATCTGGAAAGCGATGCGTCGTGAAGTCCGCAACCATATTGGTGGTTGATGACGAGCCGCAGATCCGGCGAGTGTTGCGGACGACCCTTTCGGCGCAGGGATACGTGATTATCGAAGCCAGCGACGGCCAGGAAGCGCTGCTCAAACTGCGCGCTGAGCGCCCGGACCTGGTGCTGCTCGACATGAACATGCCGGTGATGGACGGGCTCGAAACGTGCCGCGAAATGCGGGCGGGCTCCGAGACGCCCATCATCATGCTGACGGTGCGCGATGCCGAAAAAGACAAAGTGCGCGCGCTCGATGCGGGCGCGGACGATTACGTGGTAAAGCCGTTCGGGATTCAGGAACTGCTGGCGCGCATTCGCGCGGCGCTGCGCCGCTTGCCGAGCGACGCGGCGAACCTGGTGGTGCGGTCGAAGGAGCTCGCTTTCGATTTTGACAAGCGCTCGATTAACGCGCGCGGAAAGCAAGTGCACCTCACGCCCAAGGAATTCGACGTGCTTCGCCAGCTTGCCGCCAGCGAAGGGAGACCGATTTCGCACCGCCGCCTGCTCCAAGCGGTCTGGGGACCCGATTACGGCGAAGAGACGGAATCACTGCGCGTGGTAATCAATCAATTGCGCAAGAAGATCGAGGCCAATCCCGCAAAGCCGAAGTACATCCGCACCGAGCCGTGGGTGGGCTACCGGTTTGTTGCCGAGGAAGAGACGACCGACGAACCATCTGGCTGAGGACCAACATGGCGACAGTCGCCGTGATAAGCGCAGCGACCGTGCTCCGTCCGAGCGATCCGGCAAAACAAAATGAGTTGGTGGCGGTCAAGATAAACATAAGCGACATGGATAACGACAACTTTCACCCACGAAACTGGGCTGCCGACCGTTGTGCGTAATGCGGTATATAACGGTGACAACCAACTTACACAGTGGGGCACATCATCGCTTTTATTACGATCCTAATGAGAATATGACCAACCACGGAACAAATTCGTACGAATGGAACACCTAACCAGGCGGAGTTGATGCACTTGGCTGCTGGATCGCGTGTTGACAGGGCCATATCCTCGACAATGAATTACTTGTTGATTACGTGATGTTGTCAGGAATTGCCGGGAACGCCGTAACGGCGGACCTGCTGAGGTGTTCACCAGAACTGACGCGAGCGGCACCCCCAACTTCCTCGCTGACGCGCTGCCAGCACAGTGGCTCTGACGAACAACGGTGGCAGCGTGCTCACGCTCTATACCTGCTAAAATGTACCTAGGGCGAAGTGCTTCCGCTTCGGAGAAATAAATGCCGCGCGGCATATGCAAGCTGTGTCTGTCGCACAAAGACCTTCAAGTTAGTCATTTAGTGCCGGCGTTTGCTTCCCGCATTGTCCGTAGGCACCAAGGTTCTGACCCGGTAATGGTGACGTCGAAACATGCTGGCCAGTCTTCGCGCCAGATCACCGCCCACGAACTGTGCTGGGACTGCGAGCAGCTTTTCCGGCAGAACGGCGAAGACTGGATGGCTCAGCAGGTATTCCAGGGGGCTGAGTTCCCTCTCCTCAACCGGCTGAAACTTGCAATGGCCGATTGGGAACAGTCGGATCATGCCGCGTACTCTGGCACTGCCTGCTGTATTGATACAGCCAAACTGGTCTATTTTGGCGCCAGTATTTTGTGGCGGTCGTCCCTGCGGCACTGGACTGTCGGAAGTACGGAAACAACGACAGTTGACCTCGGACCTCTCCAAGAATCGCTGCGGAAGTTCCTCCTTGACCAAACTGCCTTCCCTGGCGATGGGGTTGTGATCGTAACCCTCTGCACGGATTTTGAGTCTCAAGGCTGCTGCTTCCCCCCGTGCGCGATACGAGATGGTATCGTCCAGGGATATGCCCTCCTCATGCTGGGAGTGTATTTTCGGTTCTTTTTCGGACCTAATGTGCCGAGTGATTTCCGTCGATACTGCTGCGTTCACTCGCCCCGCCAGCGCATCATCGATCACAGTAAACCGTCCCAACGCTCCTATGGACACCTTTTCCGAACTGCAAAGGAGTCGCCGAAACTCAGGAACTTAAGCAGCGCCCGTTAATTCTTGCCATCGTTGGTCTCCGCACCTAAACCGAAACGGGATTTCTCGAGTTATCACGGAAATGTTCTCGCTGATCTGGTGATGAGGCCACGGCGGCCACTTCCCTTTACTAAGGCAGTATAGACAAATCAAAGCCGGTTAGCCGAGCTACGGCCCTCAATGGGCGGCGGTGTTCGAACTGATGGCGCTTTTCGGGTCGAGCTGGCTCGGTGCGGGATGCGTGGCGTCAAGATCGAGGTTGAGCTCGAGCACGTGCACGCGCGGCTCACCTAAAAATCCAAACTGCCGCCCCGCGGTATGGCGGGCGACCAGCGCCTCGACATCTTCCGTGGTGATTTTGCGCTCGCGCACGATTCGGGGCACTTGAAACTTCGCAGCTGCGGGGGAGATGTCGGGATCGAGACCCGAAGCTGACGTGGTGACCAGATCCACCGGGACCGGAACCGAGGGATTTTCGGCCTGAAGGCGTTTCACATCCGCATTGACGCGATCAATCAACATCTTATTAGTGGGACCGAGGTTCGATCCGCCGCTGGCCGTGGAGTCGTAGCCGGTGCCTGCCGCGGAAGGACGCGAGTGGAAATATCCCGGTCCGGTGAAGGCCTGGCCGATGATGCGCGATCCTACCGGGTTCCCTTCCCGCTCGATAATTTGGCCATTGGCGCGATCGCGGAAAATGAGCTGCGCGAGCGCGGTAACACCCAGCGGATAGATCACGCCGAATACGATGGTGGTGACCACGGTAAACAAAACGGCAACCATGAGATTTTTCTTCACGTTCGTCTTCTCCTACGCCATGCCCAGATGGGTGAGCAGCACATCGAGAAGCTTGATGCCAATGAAGGGCGCCACCACACCTCCCACGCCATAAATCAGAAGATTGCGCCGCAGCAAGGAGGCCGCGCCGACAGGACGGTAGCGGACGCCGCGCAGAGCCAGCGGGACGAGCGCAATGATGATGAGCGCGTTAAAGACCACGGCGGACAAGATGGCCGATTCGGGCGTGTGCAGCCGCATGATGTTCAGCACGCCGAGAACGGGAAAGGCCCCCGCAAACATGGCGGGAATGATGGCGAAATATTTCGCCACGTCGTTGGCCACGGAAAAGGTAGTCAACGCGCCACGGGTGATGAGGAGCTGCTTGCCGATTTCGACGATCTCGATGAGTTTCGTGGGATTCGAGTCCAGGTCCACCATGTTGCCGGCTTCCTTGGCGGCTTGCGTGCCGGTGTTCATGGCCACGCCCACGTCGGCTTGCGCTAATGCGGGGGCGTCGTTGGTGCCGTCGCCCGTCATCGCGACGAGCTTGCCTTTGGCCTGCTCGGCCTTGATGAGCGCCATTTTATCTTCGGGCTTGGCTTCGGCCAGAAAGCCGTCGACGCCGGCTTGCTTGGCGATTGCGGCGGCGGTGAGCGGATTGTCGCCGGTGATCATGACCGTGCGAATGCCCATGGCGCGCAGTTGAGCGAACCGCTCGCTCATGCCACCCTTTACGATGTCCTCAAGCTGAATCGCACCGAGTACCACGCGATTTCTGGCGACTAGCAGAGGGGTTCCGCCGCTGCTCGAAATGGTTTCGACGGCCTGCAGCAGTTCCGGTGGAACGCGGTTGCCGCGCTCGGCGGCATATTTGGCGATCGCATCCTGCGCGCCCTTGCGAATTTCGAGGCCATCGAGGTCCACGCCGGACATGCGCGTTTGCGCCGTGAAGGGCACGAAGGTGGGATTCTGGGTGGCGAGCTCGCGGCCGCGCAGGCCATATTTCTGCTTGACCAATACCACGATCGAGCGGCCCTCCGGGGTTTCGTCAGCGAGCGAGGCGAGTTGCGCGGCATCGGCCAGTTCGGTTTCGTTTACACCGGGGGCGGCATACAGTTTGGTGGCCTGCCGGTTTCCCAGAGTGATGGTTCCCGTCTTGTCGAGGAGCAGCACGTCCACATCGCCTGAAGCTTCGACCGCGCGGCCAGACATAGCGATGACGTTACGCTGGATCATGCGATCCATTCCCGCAATTCCGATCGCGGAAAGCAGGCCGCCGATGGTCGTCGGTATCAGGCAGACGAGCAACGACACCAGAACAAAGATATTTTGCGGCGCGCCGGAATACATGGCGTAGGGCTGCAGGGTGATTACGGCAAGCAGAAAGATAATCGTCAGGCCGGCCAGCAGGATGTTGAGCGCGATTTCGTTGGGCGTCTTCTGGCGCGAGGCGCCCTCGACCAGGCGAATCATGCGATCGAGAAACGTTTCGCCGGGATTCGAGGTAATCCGCACCTTGATTTCGTCGGACAGCACGCGCGTGCCGCCGGTCACGGCCGAACGGTCGCCGCCCGATTCGCGGATCACGGGCGCCGATTCGCCGGTGATTGCGGATTCGTCCACCGAAGCAACGCCTTCGATCACTTCGCCGTCGCCGGGAATGAATTCTCCGGCGGTAACAATGACGAGGTCGCCCGTGCGCAGGGCGGAGCTGGCGACGGTCTCTTCTTTTCCGTTGCGCTGCAGGCGGCGCGCGGTGGTTTCGGTGCGGGCCTTGCGCAGCGTGTCGGCCTGCGCCTTGCCACGGCCCTCGGCCATCGCCTCCGCGAAGTTAGCAAAAAGCACCGTAAACCAGAGCCACAGGGTAATCTGCACGCCGAATCCGAAGTGGCCTGTGTGGCGCATGGTGTCGCGGACCAGTTGCAGGGTCGTCAGAAAAGCACCGACCTCGACCACGAACATCACCGGATTTTTCGCGATGAGGCGCGGATCGAGCTTGCGGAATGAATCCAAGATCGCGCCCCGCAGGATTTTGCCGTCGGCCAGCGACTTTGCTTGTACGTTCTCGGTCATAGGAAACCTCAGAAAACCTTTCCGGAAGCCATCAGCAGGTGCTCGAGCATCGGTCCCAGGCTGAGCGCGGGGAAAAATGTTAGTGCGCTGACGATCAGGACGGTGGACACCAACAGCCCCGAGAACAGCGCGCCGGTCACCGGGAACGTGCCCGCAGACTCGGGAGAAATTTTCTTTTTGGCGAGATTCCCGGCGATGGCCAATACCGGAATTACCATGAAAAACCTGCCCAGGAGCATGGCCACGGCTCCGCTGATGTTGTACCAGGGAGTATTGCCGTTCAGTCCGGCGAAAGCCGAGCCGTTATTGCCTACCGAGGACGTGTAGATGTACAGCACCTGCGACAGGCCATGCGGGCCCGGATTTGAAATGCTGGAGGTGCCAAATGGCTCGACGATGGCAAAGGCCGAAAATCCCAGGATGACAATGGTCATTACGAGGATCGACAGCATGGCCATTTGCACGTCGTAGGATTCGATCTTCTTCCCCAAATACTCAGGTGTGCGGCCCACCATAAGGCCGGCAATGAAAACCGCGAGAATCACAAATACCACCACGCCGTACAGGCCCGAGCCGACGCCGCCGAAGACCACCTCGCCCAACATGATATTGATCAGCGGGACCATCCCGCCGAGCGGCGTGAACGAATCATGCATGCTGTTGACGGCGCCGCAACTCGTGTCGGTGGTCATCGTGGCAAACAAGGCGGAATTGGCGATTCCGAAGCGCACTTCCTTGCCTTCCATATTGCCGCCCGACTGCGTGGCGGTGGCCGTTTGATCGGCGGAGGCCAGCAGCGGGTTACCGCGCGCCTCGGCCCAGTAGGCAGCGGTGACGCCCATCAGAAATAGGGCGGCCATGGCTCCCCAGATTGCCCAGCCGTGCCGGGGCGAGCCGGTCATGCGGCCGAGCGTGTACGTGAGGCCGGAAGAGATCGCGAAGATCAGCACCATCTCGAAAAAGTTTGAAAATGGCGTGGGATTTTCAAAGGGGTGGGCGCTATTGGCGTTGAAAAATCCGCCGCCATTGGTGCCCAGTTCCTTAATCATCTCCTGCGAAGCCACCGGTCCTTGCGCGAGGACTTGCTCGCGCACGACCTGCGTGCTGGATTTGCCATCGGCTCCGGTAACTTGTACGGTCTGAGGTTCGGTCAGCTTGACCGTCGTGTAGGGTTTCAGATTTTGCACGACGCCCTGGCTCACCAGGACGAAGGAGCCAGCCAGGCAGATGGGCAGAAGCAGCCACAACACGCAGCGCGTCATGTCCACCCAGAAATTCCCGAGCTGGTCGGTTTCCTTGCGGGAGATGCCGCGAATGATGACGATGGCCATCACGATGCCGGAAGCGGCGGAGGTGAAGTTGTGATACGCCAATCCGGCCATTTGCGTGAAATAGCTCATGACCGACTCGCCGCTATAATTCTGCCAATTGGTGTTCGTCGTGAAAGAGGCGGCCGTATTGAAGGCCAGAGCCGGCGAGACGTTAGCCAGCTTCTGAGGATTGAACGGGAGCCAGAATTGCACGCGCTGCATCAGGTAAAGCAGCGCCATGGACACGCCGCTGAAAAGGAGCACCGCAAACGCGTATTCGGTCCAGCGCATCTCGTGGGTTTCGTCCACAGCCGTCAGCCGGTACACCAGGCGCTCGACCGGACGTAACAACGGATCGAGAAACGTTTTTTGTCCGCTGAAGATGCGTGCCATGTAAACGCCGAGTGGTTTGGTGACCGCTGAAACCACGGCGAGTACGAGCAGTATCTGCGACCATCCGTTGATCGTCATGTCAGAACTTCTCCGGCCGGAGAAGTGCGTAAAATAAATAGACGCAGATTCCCAGGCAAATCAGCAGTAATGCCGCATTGTCGCCGCTCATTGGGTGCTCCTATCTGAGCCGCTCGCAGGCGCGTACGTACGCAATGGCTACGATCACAAAAGCGGCTGTGGCTAACAGAAAGATTCCATCAAGCACGGTGCGTTCCTCCGATGGAAGCGAGCCGATCATTCTTTGCTCGATGGTTGCTCATGCGGTCGGTCGCGTTGTCGGCATTTTTGGTCTGGCCGGCGGTGTCTATTTTTGGTGCTATCTCGAGCACCGCGGATCGGACTCCAGCTTTGGCGGAATCGTGGGTTCGATTAGTGCGGTGCCATCCGGGACTGAGGAAACCTCTTTTCGACAGGCAATCGCTTTGCACTTCGACGCATTCCCTGGGCGCATGCAGCGTTATTTTCTTAACGACCGCTTTGGCGACGCCATCCCTACTGGCCGCCTGACGCGAAAATCTGCCCGCTTCACGGGCGAATGATACGAGCGCAAAGACCAGAAAAACCTCGCCCATAACGCATATGAGCAGAAAGATGAGTGTGGCCATGACGTTCCTCGAGCAGCCGCCATTTGCGGGCGCGCCTGCTTCGTTTGCAACCCGACAATAGCGGGAGCGAAATTAGGAAGGCATGAGGGACATGTAAGAGTTTCGTAAGGATTCCCGCGAGGAATTAGGCGGGTTGAGGGTGCCACAGGTTGCGAGGTGCGTGTTTTCGGTTAGGAGCGCGCGAAACAGAATTGTACCGGCCGTACTAATACCAAAGATGGAACTTATGGTGCCATCTGGCCATTGCTCGACGCGAACCTGTGCGCCACCCTAAGCGAGCTGATTTGTGATATGAAGATTGTCTCAGGCAGGTAAATATGAAAAGCACGATAGCGAAACCGCGACACGGAACGGCAGCCTCGCCGGATGAACAGAGATCACCTTCGGCACGGCCGGCGCTGAGGTCGCATGGTTCGCAAATACCGGCGCACGCGGGGAAGTATTTCCTGATTTTCGCGTTGTGCTTCGTTTCGCTTGGCGCAGGGAGAGCGCTGGGCGCGACAGCGAGTCCCGCCGACCTGACCCCTGACGAACAGCAGCGTATGCAGCAATTGCAGACGCGGCTTTGCCAACAAAAAGAATTGACCTGCGAAAACGTGACGTCGCTGTTTGCCGATCCGCGCCTGACGATTTACGAGCCTCCCGAGCCGGCGCCAGAACCGGAGGAACAAGCGCACGCGCGCGCAAGAAAGGCGATCGAGAGGAATCCTTATCTCACGAAGCGATTTGGCCTGCTTACGCCGGAATCGCTCGAGCGCTGCCGTTCGTTCATTACGGCGCACGCCGTCTCCTTCGATGCCGCGCATGCGCGATATGGCGTACCCGAGGGAGTGATCTGCGGGCACTTACGCATTGAAACCAACTTTGGCATTCCGACCAGGCTGTCGCCGAGCCCGTTGGGCACCCGGCCCGCCATCAACCAACTCGTTAGCCTGTACGTGCGCAAGCCGACCTTCAGAAACACTGAGATCCGATTTCTGCACAGGCAGCAATTCGCCGTTTCGCAAATAACCGATCTGCTCACGAGCTCCGAGAAATTCGGCTGGGACCTGTTCGAAGTTCCCGGCTCGCCGACGGGAGCGATCGGGCTGGTGCAGTTCGAGCCCTCGTCTTTTGACGTAGCGGTGGGCTTTAATGGTGAGAGTAAAATCGATTTGTTCGATGGTGATGATGCCATCCTCAGCGTGGCGCACTATCTCGCGACGCGCGGCTACGACCGCAACCCCGAACATCAAAAACGCGCCATCTACGCTTACTATGGTGGCCGCTACGATCACGATCCCAACAAGTTTTACATGCGAGCGGTTTTGAAATATGCTGCCGCGATCAACACCTACCTGAAACAGCATCCAGCAGACGCGGAAACCAGCGCGATTCGCAAATCAACCGAGCTGGCTCAAAACTAAAGTCACTAAGATCAATGTTTGCCACGCTTGGATGTCTAATGCCCCCTCGGCGCTAGCATTTGCTTCCCTAGCGTTTGCGGCTAGCGTTCTTCGTGAGGTGCCAGGTCTCGCAGTAGGGACACCGGTAGGCGCGCAGGTCCTTGGGAGCGTCATTCGTGGCGATCTGATGCGCGGCTGTATCCGCAGCCTCGCGTTCGGTCGTATATTGGCGTTTGCCGGTCACCGGGCATTTGGCATCGTTGTCTATCATCAATCATTCTCAATCAGACAGGGTCATAGGCAGTTTGCCAGTACCCGTGCCGGATGCTGGTGCAAATGTTCAGGTGATTGCTTATGATGGGCAGGCACCAGGATTCGGTATGGTACCCAATTCCATGAACGAAACAATTGCATTCGTGACCGGCGCCAACAAAGGAATAGGAAGAGAAATTTCACGGCAACTCGCGGCCAAAGGCATTCTGGTGCTGATGGGCGCGCGCGACCGCGATCGCGGAGAAAAGGCTATGGCGGACCTGCGGGGACAAGGACTCCCTGTCGAATTCGTGGCTATCGATGTGACTTCGCAGCCGAGCGTGGACGAAGCCGCAGCCGAGGTGACGCGGCGCTTTGGGCGGGTCGATATCCTGGTGAACAATGCGGGAATCGCGCTCGATTGGTTTCCGGGCTCGCAACTGACGGTCGAAGTGCTGCAGCAGACGTTCGAGACCAACGTTTTTGGCGTTTTTCGCGTCACGAAGGCGTTCCTGCCGCTGCTGAAGAAATCGCAGCACGCCCGCATTGTCAACCTGTCGAGCGGGCTTGGCTCCCTCGCGCGTAATGCGGACCCGAACAGCACCCTCACAGCACGAAACATGTTGCTGGCGTACTGTTCGTCGAAGGCCGCGCTCAACATGATTACGGTCCAGCTCAGCAACGAGCTGAAAAGCGCCGGCTTTAAGGTAAATTCGGCGAATCCGGGTTTCACCGCGACGGATATGAATCAAAATCGCGGACCGAAAACCGTAGAACAGGGAGCCGCAACAGCCGTGCGACTGGCGCTGATGCCCGACGATGGGCCGACCGGGGGCGTCTTCGGCGATGATGGGCCAGAGCCTGGTAGCGCGGAAATGACGAACCGATTTCGCGCTCGGGGAATCACAAAACAAGCGCGTATGAGTTTGTTATTTGCGCCTGATGGAGCTTGTGAGTCGCGGAAAAGGGTTGGAGCGCGTCACGCAGATCTTTTTGGCGGATCACCTTTAAACAAGAAAGGGCCGCTGCTTTCACGCGCGCAGCGGCCCCTCAACGGTGTACAGAAAGCGTTCTTGATTAGCGGGCTTGCTTAGCGACCCGCTGACGCCGCTTTCGATCCTTGAGCTCCTGACGCTGTTCCCGACGTCGAGGTTTGTTGCGCGCCTTGAGTTTCACCCGACGCTCCAATCGGTATCTGCCTGCGTTTGTTTTCGGCCTCTGGCACCGGCACCGTTACTTCCAGAACTCCATTCCGGAAATTCGCGCGAGCCTGATCGATTTTGGCATTCTCAGGAAGAGGAATTAGCCTGGAGAACTGACCGTAACTGAATTCAGAGTGATGCCATCCGCCTTCGTTACTTTCTTGTTCGCGACGCCGTTCTCCTTGTATGAGCAAGCCCTCATCGGTTGCTTCCAGGCGGACGTCTTTCTCACTCAACCCCGGCAACTCCGCATGGACGACGAGATTGTCACCGGATTGCCGTACCTCAATACGCGGTACCCAGCCCGGTTCCTGCCCCGCAAGCTCCGCCGAGCCGCGTTCGCCGGCCAATCCAAATGCACGGTCGATGTCTTCCGTGAACCGTCGCATCAATGTAATGGGACTCATGGTGAAAAATTCGCCGGGGCTGACGGAGAAGATGGATGGATAGTTTCCGCTTCCCTGCGAACGGCGTTCCATTCCGCCGGCCTGATTTCTCTGAATTCCTTGAGACTCGCCGCTGCTGCTTTCCTGGTTGCGTTGCATCCGCGAGGGATTCTGCGTTTGCGATTCCTGCGCTCTGTTTTGCTGTGTCGATTGTGGTTTTTCTTGTTGGTTCATGGTTTACCTCCCCAGTTTTGCGAAACCTCAACGGTTCAAGGTCACTTCTATATAAAGACTCCGGCTGGGTCGTCGGACAATACGGGAAACTTTGTATCGAGTAGGAGGCTGTGGAAATCCGGCTTCTCTTAAGCGGAGACGTTTAGGATGAGGTGATCAGGCGTACCCGTTTACAGCGGTTATCCGTCATTCGAGAAAATAAACAAGTGACAGCCTGGTCAGTTCATCCGTTGCGCGACCGGCGGCGGAGTAAGGATGTATCGCTGAAATTTGGTGACGGCGGCGCGCGCACCTGCTACGTCAAGATGGGTATTTTCGTTGCTTACTCAGCTTCGTATGGGCCTGCATTCCGCCGAGCGCATTCCGCTTCCTGCATGAAATCGGAGTTCCGAACGACCTCACATGATCGAGGCGAACTCGACTCGCTCCTGACGAATGTGGACATGCAATCGATGAGTCCCCGGGTTCCGCGCCAGTTAATTAGCTCCTGTTTCTCGCACGCTAGGCCCACTTGCTCACAATATGCCTGGAACCGTCTGGCGGTCATGGAATAAGCCCGCCAATGCTCCTGGTTTCGGATGAAGCTCAGATAATTATAGATTCGCGCGACCCTGCTCAGCTTGGCAGCCCACCCCAATATCGGATAATTCCCCAAGTTTGAATGATGAATAAATCCTCCGCCTCCGGTCTTGAGCTTTCTTGCAATCTGCTCTATGTAAGACTTCATTACAACGGCTTCTACGTGAACCAGAGAATCGAAACTGAAAACAAAATCCACTGAATTGTCGGCAATCATTTCTAGCGAACTGCCATCATTGGTGTAGTACGAAATATTCGTGTCAGTACTGAACCTTTTCTTGCAGGCTTCGATGCACTTGGGGCTGAGGTCAACGATGATGAGGTGATCGCACATATCCTTTAAGAAGCGAGTCCACCTTCCTCGGCCCGGCGCAATTTCCAGGATTGTCCCAGCCGGCAGGAATTTCTGGATCCGCGGCAGCAGCGTGTGCTCCCATTGGGCTGTGCTTGTTCCCCACGGCGTGGACCACGGCTCCCCGTCCATCGGCCATTTATAGTAATAATCCCAAGCCTTTAAGTTTTCTTGAATCGTGGGCATCGATAATCCCCTCCTACGCCGATGATGACCGGCGGTCGAGCCTAAGGGTACGCCGCCTCCTGGTTATTCGCCTAGCGCAGCACGTGGCTAAAGCGACGAACCGGCGAGATGAAACGAAACTAAAGATGGAGGACCGTCGGCGCTCCTCGGCCGACCTGTTCTCCGGGGAGGTTCGAAATAAGCACCTGAATATGATGAACAGTCGGAGGGAAAGGTTACAGATTTTCTAACTGGCTACAGATGCGCCGTGAAACACTTCAACCCTGAGTTAGCACCGTGCGGAACGCAAACTTTGCTAACCGCCGCCCGGCTCCAGACATCTCGACGTTCAACAACCGTTTTTGGTGAGACGCCCTCGGAAGTTGGTTATTTTGAGAAGCGGCCATTTTGACGCCAGCAATCACCTGATTTGGAAATGCCAAGGACGCCGAGTGCGTCTCGTCGATCCAATCACTTGCGGAGCCTGCGAAAAAGGGCTTTTTAGCTAATTGTGACAACAATTGGTCGTTTTCAACTGAAACGTTGGTACGAGCCGGCGTGCGTGATTTTCTATCTCTTGGTGTAATCAGGTACTCGATGACATTGCATGTTTGCGAGCAGTTGCAATCAGCGTTTATGTGTTTCCGCGGTGTCACGGAAGCCGGATGCTTTTGGATGCGCACGATCGCATAGCTGCTCGTAGGAGAAAACAAGTTTAGCCTTTGCGCTTCGAAAATCCGACGGGGCTGGCCACATACTCATTAGAGTACGTGGGCGGAAGATTTGAAGAGTTCTATGACCTGTGTAAACCGTTCGGTAATCGAAAAGCACACCAGTTGGCTTGGTGAGGGTGCCCTCACAAGTGGCTTTTGCCCTCAGTTCACTGCGGTCTGCGCACGAGTCTCTTCTGGAGCCCAGCCAACATCAGGAGTCCGGCAGCGAGCAACCCCAGAGTACCGGGTTCAGGAACAGCCGTGGATGCTGGCGAGTCTACCTCGAAGGCACCCGGTGTGAGGCCAGAAGGGGAAAACCAAGTGGCAGCGCCGTTGGTTGAAATTGCCTCAGCGCGGGTGTCGCCGGTGTTATTCCAGTTCCACACGATCGAGTCCGTAAACGGCGCGTCTACCGTGACCCAGTACTTAATGCCCGCAGTCAGCAGCGGATTCAAAATGGAGTTCAGAACAAGGGGAGGTTTATGGGTGCCTAGCGCGCTCACATTATTGGGTGCGATAACAAAACTTTCCAAAACTGGGCCCGGCTTATCTCCGGCATTCGACGCAAGACTCACGGTAAATGGGTCGGGCGGAGCAATCACATAGCTCAGAGCGATTTCAATTGAGCCGAGGTTTGCATTGATCGCGGGCACGAACGCATCTCCCTCGGCGTAGTTGAATCCGGTGAAGTCCAGGCCATTCCCTACGGCATTGCCGCCCGTAGTGTTGTAGCTGAAGCTCGGTCCGAAATTGGTGAAGATCGTGTCCGCCCGGATGACACCGGGCAGCGCGAGCACGAACATACAGAGAGCGGAATTCATGCAGAGCATTATCAAGCGACGAGTCATAAAATAGTTCCTCCTGATGACGTAAAGTTCTCCGTCATAACCCGGCAATCTCCGTGGACGTGAGGTTAATGACAGCCGGGAACGAAGCGACCCCGGCACCAATCACCACGAGCGAATAGTCCCCAGGAATCATCCCGCTGTGCAGGGTAAAATTGACGCTTGCAAGCCCTGACGCAACGTCCACGCTGCTCCAGTTGGTAGTGCGCGCGTAGAAAACCCCGCTCTCATTCGCGAGCCGCACAATCGGGTAATTCTCGTCATTCTCAGCGTCGTCGCCATACGCCGCCCCAGCTGATTGACCTGTGATTTTCTTCCCGGTCAGCGTAAAAACACCAGTTCCGTTATAGGCGACCCCATGGATGACAGGCCGCTCGGCAGGCAGCGGAAGGCCAGCGGGCGTGTAAACCCACAACCTCTTACTGCTGTCGGAAAAAAGCACCTGCCCTGTTGGGAGCACCAACATGCGATCGACATAAGCCGACCTGGCGGCGATGATGGCATCTGGAATTGCGGGTGACACCGGCCCGATCGTATTCGCGACCGGATCGTAATCAAAAAGTTCCGTCGGTGGGGCAAAGGTCTTTATTGTTGGGCCGGCATCGGCCGCAAACAATACATGACCGTTTGGCAGGACAGCCGCTGGTGCATCATCGGCACCGAACAGAGGGTTGCTATATCCCGAAAGCGCGCCAATGATATCGGGTCCAGCCGCCCAAGTATTGCTAGAAGGTATATATAGGGCCGTATGGGACGTAGCACCGATAGCGAACACTCGGCCATCGCGTAGCCGCACCAACGGCCCCAGTTCTTCGCCCAGAGCAGAGCTACTCAGCTGTGGTATGGTGCCCGCCGCCGTACCATCACTAGGGCTGACGCTTGACCACGCTCCCGTGTGTGCATCGTACAACTCCGCATAACTACCAAAAGTGTTGATACTCTCGAAGACATCGTATGTCAGGATCCTATTGCCGGGTAGCTTCACCCAACCCTCTTCGTCACTCCGATCCGGATACACCTTGAGCGCCGCCAAGGACCAGGTATTCGTCGCGATGTGATAGATATATGTCGAGTTGTTGAACAGATTTCCCGCGAGAATCCTTCCACCTGGCAAGAGCATGGACGGGACGTCCCCAAAGCAGCTCTGGGGGCATCCCGTCTGGGCGGGGTAAGTGGCAATCGGGGACCAACTGTCGCTCACGGGATCGTATATTTCGCCTGTACCCGTATGTGTCGAGGGAAGACCAAAGCCGCTGTACTCGCCACCCAACAACCACACCTTGCCGCTTGGCAGAACATTGAGGGCGTAGTACAAACGCGGGGTGCTCATCGAGGCTAAAATCGACCATGTCCCATTGACATAGTTGCCCGTCGGGTCTGGCGTAAGCCGCATCCAATCGTTGCCAGGAGAAGACCCCTGAACCATCACCGTACCGTCGGTTAACAGCAATATCTCACTCGGTGAATCGGGGGCAAGGTTCGCTAGAGGCGCCCAGCTTTGGGCATAGACCGGAAGCGCCGATCCTATGAGCAACACGTACAACACCGCACGATACATATGGAATTGAGGGATCTTTCTCAATTGCCGGTACGCATAAACCATAACGCCCCCGATGTGTTACTTCCACGCGGCACGTACAGCCCCCAGCCGCGCCAGCCGGTCTTATACCAGCTATCTTTACGAGACACTATTTGCGTCGCGGGTCCGATAAAAGCAGGCCTGAGCTTCGCCGCCGCTTACCTGGTGATGAAAATAGTGATGAGACTAAAGGACGGAAGAGCAAGGCCGCAGCACACGCCCATCGGACCTTGTTACTTCTAGTACCACCAGTACGCATTTTGGTGGCCGATGCTATCTACTAGTAAACATGGAAAAGGCTTTTACGGAACATGCAACATTCTTCCATTAAGAAGAACCCGCTAGGCTTTAGCTGCCCTGTAAATGCTGTGACGGCCCCTATCCACTAGGAGGCCAGAGATGCCCTTACGTTTGAGAAAATCGATTGACTTCATTTCGACCAGGTAACAGTATCTGCACGCGCGCAGGGTTTCACAGGTCGTTCGGCCCGCGGCTCAGATCAAAAGGTGAATCGCTTGTATTTGAGGAAACCTATGAAGCTCGCGTTACGAATGATCTATGTATGTTTGTCCGTGTACTCATTCTCTGCCCTCATGTATGGGCAGGACGGCGCTGCTCTCTTTAAGAACTATTGCGCATCTTGTCACGAAACAGCGGTAAACAGCGATGCGTGCGCTCCTGGGCGCGATGTCCTCAGTCAGTTGACCCCTGAACAGATTTTGCAAACACTTGAAAAGGGAGCGATGAAAGCACAGGCGGCGGAGCGTAGCCGCGCCCGGCGTCGAGCCCTGGCGGAATACCTTTCAGGAAAGCCGTTTGACACCGAGCTTGCCAATCCTATTCCGAAAGCCGCGTTTTGCACTACCATGGCGCCGTCATTCCGCAATGGACTCGACGCGCCCTCGTGGAATGGCTGGGGCGCTTCCATCACCAATTCGCGTTTCCAATCTGCCGACGCCGCTGGAATGACTGCTGATGACGTTCCGCATCTGAAGCTGCAGTGGGCGTTTGGTTTGCCGGGCGCAAGCTCCAGCGGGACGGAGCCGGTAATTGTTGGAGGACGGGTCTATATCGCGGATGCGGAGGGAGACGTCTTTGCTCTAAATGCTGAGACTGGCTGCATCCATTGGGCCATTTCCGTGGAAGCGGGGGTACGAAGTGCTATCACGATCGGAAAGCGCCGCGACGGCGGACTGGCAGCTTACTTTGGGGATCAATCTGCCAATGTTTATGCCCTGGATGCTGAATCGGGCAAGGTGCTATGGAAAGTCAAAGTGGACGATTACTCCCGCGCAGCCATCACGGGAGCCCCGCAGTTGTATAAAGGACGATTATTTGTGCCGGTGTCCTCACGCGAAGAGTCCCAGGTGGGCGATCCGAAATATCCGTGCTGTGCATTTCGTGGCAGTGTGGTTGCCCTCGACCCCGGCACGGGCAAGCAAATCTGGAAGACGTATACGGTAGCTGAAAAGGCGAAACCAACAGAGAAGAACAGTGCGGGGACTCAGCTCTGGGGACCGTCGGGAGGAGCAGTGTGGGACGCCCCGACGATCGACGTAAAGCGAAACGCGCTATATATCGGTACGGGCAATAACTTCTCGCCTCCCGCAACCAACGCTTCCGATTCCATCGTGGCGATAGACATGGCAACGGGGAAGATCAAGTGGGTCCATCAGCAGACCGAAAACGACATCTGGAATGGAAGTTGCCGTCGTCCTGACCGAGATCCCGGAATCTGTCCTGATGCGGACGCGCCCGACTTTGATTTCGGTTCCTCTTCGGTTCTGACTGATTTAGCCGGCGGGCGTCAGTTGCTGATTGCAGGAAATAAATCGGCGGTAATTTGGGCGCTCGATCCGGACCATCGAGGGAAATTGGTTTGGAAACAGCAGGTGGGCAAGGGTAGCTCGACCGGTGGTGTGTTGTGGGGCATCGCTGTGGATGGCGAAAGGGTGTACGTGCCAAACGGCTTTTTCGATCCTAAAAATCCGGATGCCAGTGGCGGAATGGCCGCAATTGGACTCAGCGATGGTCGAGCGATTTGGAATACTGCGAACCCGCCCTGCGGAGACCGCAAGGCCTGCAAACAATCACATCCGGCGGCCATAACGGCAATTCCGGGCGTGGTGTTTTCCGGGACCATGGATGGTTGGCTGCGCGCCTATAGCGCAAAAGATGGCAGGATTCTTTGGGACTACGATACGGCTCGGGAATTCCCCACAGTGAACGGAGTGAAAGCCAATGGCGGCTCCATGAGCAATTCCGGTCCGGCAGTGGTAGGGGGAATGTTGTTTGTGAACTCCGGATACTCTCATCATGGCGGAATCATCCCAGGTAACGCTCTCCTGGCCTTTTCACCTGAGCAAAAAACAATTTCTGCGTTGCGCCATTTCAACGCTCTTCGATGAAACTAGCAAGCCGCCATATCAAGACTTGGATGTGCTGCAGGCCAGTGCTTGGCGCTTATGTCCCTAGTTCCGGCGATAAGGACAAGGAATTAACGCGCTTTCGACTATAACTCCTGTCGAATGTATGCGCGGATGTTCGTCTTCCGTTGTAAGCACGACCATCCAGCTCCGACCTATAAACAGCACCCCACACTTTGGTTCTATTGAGCGTTACCGACGAGCTTCAGGAACTCGTCGTTTGTCCCGACCCGCTGGCCCCACGATGGAGACATGCTGTGCAACATCAAGCTTCAGCTTCTTCATGTTTAGATACAACGTTCGCATGCCAGCAGTTGGAGGAGTTGGTTTTGCACCCGGTTCTGGTGGTACATAGAGATCCGCGTTGATCAGAATCTTCTCTTTCGGGAGATAGGCCATCAACATGTCAGCAGAGTGATTACCTTTGGCCAACGATGGACCGGGGATCTTAAGGTAAGTCTCTCCCACTTCGTACGCCATGTCCTGCACATGCCAGATCTGCATTTGGCGCTCGTCATCGCTGATGACGGTTCCCCCCATCATTGTCGTGCCGCCCACAGTCTCAATCGGAGGAGGCCGGCGACTGATCATGTACATCGGGTTATATATTGTCATCCGATCCGGGGCCAACGTTCTCGGAAACGGGCTGAACAGGATTCCGACATAATAGTCTTTGTTCGACTCGTGGGTTACGACCGTGGTGCCCTGCGAGAAATACGTGCGGAGACCACCCGCATAAGCCATGTGGTGATTTGTATTGACCACGTACCGAATCATTTTACCCGGAACGAGTTTATGAACTTCCGCCATGACCGCCAGTGATCGCGCTTCGTTCTGCGGCGCTTCGACGACGGCAACGAAGTCCTTGAACTCGACGAGCACGCTGTTCATTGGCCCTCCACCCAGCAGCCAGACATGGTCCGCAAGCTTCTGCGTGTCCACCTTGACCGGATCGAGTTTTGCCGTCCGCACCACTTCAGGAACCGGAATCTTGTTCACAACCACGATTGGGCTGAACGTCTTTTATATAGACCTGAAAATAATTTTCCCCAGGTGTTAATCCTGGGATCGCCCTGATGGACATGGATTAACCCGGGAAACATCACGCCGTTGTAATCCTTGTATTGCGTGTAGCGCATTTCATAGGTCATGTCGCCATAGACAGGGTTCGCAATCCACGTGCCGGTAAGTTCGACGAGATTCTTATCGTTGATGGTGCCGTTGACTCTGTACTTTCCATACTTGAAGGAGACAATCGTCACCCACTGGCCAAACTCTGAGAGCCCGAAGTCCGAGGGACCAACAATGGGCTGCGTGATGGCGGTCGCGTCGGTGGCGGCCAACGCCGCCTTTATAAATCCGTGCGGGGTGAGCACCATCTCGAGTTGCCGCAGATCGGCGTACGGAATGCCATCGAGATACATGCGCGTGAGAGGCACGGGCGTATCACCCTTCATGTCCCAGGCGAAATTGCCGCTCAGGATATTAGTGACGTGCGCCTCCGGCACTGGTGGATTGCCGTTCGGGGGGTAGCTTCCCTGCTTTTGGTTATAGTCCAGGCGCATATATTTGGCGTCGTAGTCGATCGTGCGCGTGTAGTCTGCAACCTCAAATTGCGGCCAGCCGTCTGTGAGGTTGTACTGCTCACCCACTTTCGCTAGAAAACCGTCGCCGGTAAATTGAATCGACTTCAGGTTCGTGGTGCCCATGGCCTTTGCAGCAGCCTCTAAGGCCTTCCGGGCATCCACATCCTGCGCGGACATCGTTCTGGCGCCAAGTGTAACCAGGGCAACAAAGAGAACTGCAAAAAACCAAAGCTTTCGCGTCATTTGCCTCTCCTCATCGGGAGCAGAAAATCCATTTGCGTGCAAGCCCAATCTGCTGGCTAGATTGTATGTAGCCACAGGATCGTTCTCCAAACGATTTTACTTTGTACTGCCTGTGAATCAATGCTCAGGGCGGTGTCCCAATTGAGTAAATGATTCTAGGGGCGATTACAGTTAGCGATGCCCAAGCGGGCCGCCTCGAACCGCGTCGGTTACGTCGGGATACCCACCGTCCGGGAGAAAACACAGGGAACGCTTTGGCCAGACTGCAACCAGTTGAGGCGAGGTATGATGAGCTCCGCGATTTACCGTAGTTCTCAGAGTACTCATATGAAGTCGCTTGAGGATGTGCTTCAAAAGACTCTGACCGAGATCAATTTGCGGACGAAAGAGATGCGACGGTCTATTGAGTCGGTGAAACGATTCAGTATTTCCTTGTCCATGTTTTCATTTCTCTGTTTCGGTCTAGTTCTTACAGTCTCTGCGCAAGGCCAATTGACCATGGATGCGACGAAGCAGCCGTCGCCTCCTGCACGAGGTCGCGGATCTTTTTTTGGCTCGGAAGTGCCGGGCCACTCCCCCGGTCTGGCCGTCCGACTTACCTTTAGTGTGCCAACAGGTGAATTGCTGACCGACGGCAAAATGCACGCCGGAAACACGCTGGTGGATTTCGTGGTCACGAATATAGGGGCCGAGCCCCTGACGCTGCCGATTTCTCTTCACGGGGATGCGTCCCGGTCACGCATTTTAAGGTTATGGTTTACGTCAGACGCGATCGAACCTATGTACGTGAAAGATCAATCGGGCCGATTAGTCAAATCTGGCATAGTCCCGACAAGTGCGGAACTGTACGGTAATAGTGATGAGCCCAGCAGTCTCTACGTTCTTGAGCCAACTAAATCGATCCTAATCCACGCCTCCTCAAGAGCGATGCTGGTACCTGGCAAGCACTCATTCACCGCTCATGCTGAACTCGTGCGAGTGTCACAGACATCAGATGTCGTTGGCACAGCCGACGCCGAGCCTGTAACAGCAACTCTCCGCCGAGCTGCTTTTCATACGAACGTTCCCTAGTACGACTGACGGGCTTGTTACTCGTTGCGGTTCAGACTTGCTATTTGGATTCACTCGCGCAGGTATTACGTTTGAAGGTAACGGTCGCACGCATTTCCCGCTCAGGTTTTAGCGGCAGGCAGTTGTGCGTTGAGCGTGCAATCGACAATTGTCCGTACTCGTCTATGTCAAAATTGTTGCATCCAGTTGCGGTGTGAACGTGACCAGTCACTTTGCCCCTCGCGCTCGTGGGAGCAACCTCTTCCAGAATACCGGTAACCGTTTCCGAGGACATGAACTGCGCCTGCTCGTCCTCACGGAAAATTGACTGCAGCGGTTGTATTAAGACTCGGCAGGCCAGATGGTCGGAACCGTACTGTACTGCTAGACCGATCCCGGGCCGCGCTACAAACCGCTCCACATCCGGCTCACCGTACCGATTGCGAAACTCCTGCGGACTCTGTACCGCTGCCAAGCTGGCAGCCAAGACGAGTAAACATCCAAAGAGTATCTGCATCACGGTCCTATTGTAGGATCGAGATTGTCAGCGTGCAATCACAGCCACGGAACGGGGAAATGACCACCATCGTAAAGATGATGTAATGGTGTTATCGCTTGCATCGCAGTTGTGTCTCTCGGGTCTGCGAGGTCCTGACACCATCGGCCCTGAAAAAGACATTCTTTTCTAAATATCCAAATCGCTTCCTTCGCGCCTCAAAATTCTGAGGCGGCGTAATTTATAGAAATAGGCGAGCGGGCCTGTAAGCCGGATTCTGTGCGGCTCGTGTTTCCACGGGCCGTAGCGATCATTCCTCTGGGCCGCCGATCGCTCGGCGGCTCAAGCGGCCTACCCGAGGGTCATAACGGGCCGGGCCGGCCCTCCCCTCCTATTTGGCCTTGCACCGCGCGGGGTTTACCTTGCCGCAGACATTACTGGCTGCGCGGTGGGCTCTTACCCCACCGTTTCACCCTTACCAGGTGCGGCGATGATTGAAGATCCGCCAAAGGTTTCGCCTCGAGCCGATCACCGCTGTCGCCTGCACTGGCGGTTTATTTTCTGTGGCACTGTCCGTAGCCGAACCGTCACCGGCTCAGCCCCCTGGCGTTACCAGGCGCGCTGCCCTGCGGAGTCCGGACTTTCCTCCAGGCGTTTTCGTGCCACGCCCAGCGATCACCCAGCCCGCTCGCCGGGATGATTATACGCGAGATCGCCGGGACCATGATGTGGCCCGCGCAACTCAAGCGCCGAGGAGAATGTGTGCCCACCTTTTATACGAGATCGCGGGGGCGGGATGCGCGCGCGAGATTGTGGGTGTTTGCGGCGCGGGAGAAATGCGCGTTTTTTTCTGAAAGTGCTTGTGCCACGCTAAACGAGCCGTGCTTCGTCATGATATTGTGCCGCAAACCTTCGGGCTTAGGGAGTATTCGCGGGGGTTGACTGGTGCTGACTGGTCCTGCGTCGCGTCTTTGGAATGGCAGCCGCCAGCAATTTTTCGGCAGCCTGCGACGGGCCTCACAGCGATAGTTTGCAATCGGTGACGGCCCACCCGGGATCACCGTCCTCGCAGCATGGGGTGCTCCCCTTATTCCACCTTCTTAGATCTTGCAGGCTTGCGATTTCCGGGTATGGGTTTTCGCCGAGCGATTTTCGCGATGCTGGACTTTGTTGATACTGCGGGATCGGCGCCCAATAACATTCCAGACCCGCCGGCAGGTACGATCTCGGGCTCGGGAGACGGGGGTTTCGGGCGCGATGATTTGCGGCGCCTTGCGGAGGGTGGACGTTCGACTGTGGCGCCGGCCGCGACCGTGGCCTGCTCCAGGGATGCCTGGGAATCAACATACGTGCCCGCAAGAAGCGCCTCGAAATCATCTTCGGAGAGAATCGTGACGCCGAGGGACCTGGCCTTTTCTGCCTTCGAGCCCGGATCGGCACCGACGACAACGTAATCGGTATTTTTGCTCACAGAACTCGAAACTTTGCCGCTATTCGCAAGCACCAGGGCGCCAGCATCTTCGCGCGACCGGCGGGCCAGTGCGCCCGTGAATACGAAGGTCTTATTCGCCAGCAGCGCAGATTTCGGACTTTGGCGTTCCTGCTTCGGATCGACCCCGGCTGCACGCAGCCGCTCGATGACGCCACGGTTCGCGGGTTCGGAGAAAAATTCGACGATGCTCGCGGCAACTTTTGGACCCACCTCGGCGACTTCAGTCAACTCCTCCGCAGAGGCGTTCATGAGTGATTCAAGCGAGCCCATATGCTCGGCGAGCAACTGTGCAGTGCGCTCACCGACGAAACCAATGCCCAATCCGTAAATCAGCCTCGCAAGGTTGTTACTCTTGCTCCCTGCAATTTCCTGGAGCAGATTCTGCGCCGATTTGTCGGCCATACGCTCCAGCTCGGCGATTTGCCCGGCGCTGAGCTGATAGAGATCAGCGAAATCCCGCACCAAGCCCTTATCGACAAGCTGATCGACGATTTTGTCACCCAGACCGTCGATATTCATGGCGTGCCGGCTCGCGAAATGAATCAGCGACTCTTTGCGTTTGGCGGGACAGGCCGAATTGACACACCGGTAAGCGACAGCATCCGGCATGCGATGAATCCGGCTGCCGCATTCGGGACATTCCTCAGGAACCGAGACGGGCCGCCGATTCTCTCCCTGCTGCACGACCTTCACGATATGCGGAATCACCTCACCGGCCCGCTCGACCAGGACGGTATCTCCAACAGCAAGTCCCAGGCGCGCAATTTCATCCATGTTATGAAGCGTGGAGCGGCTTACGGTGACGCCTCCCACGGCCACCGGATCGAGAAGAGCCACCGGAGTGAGTGTGCCCATGCGGCCAACCTGAAAATCGACAGCGCGTACCACAGTAGTTTCCTGGCGCGCGGGATATTTGTACGCTATGGCCCAGCGCGGCGCCTTGGCGGTGAAGCCGAGTTCCTGTTGCACCGCCGTTTGATTGACCTTGATCACGATGCCGTCAATTTCATAGGCGAGCTTCTCGCGCTGGTCTCGCCACGCGTCACAGTAGGCCTTAACCTCCGCCAGCGAAGCACACAGCTTCCAGTCAGACACGTTGAATTGCAGGTCGTTGATGACTTTAAGTGTGTCCGCCTGCTGCGGAAAGGGCACGCGGCCGTCCGCGAGCAAGGCGTATCCGAAAAACTCCAGTCTTCGCGATGCGGTGACGCGGGGGTCGAGAACGCGCACTGCGCCCGCGGCGGCATTGCGCGGGTTGGCGAAGCGCCGGCCGCCGCGCTCCTCCTGCTGGCGGTTCAACTCCTCGAAAGCACTGTGAGGCATGACAATTTCGCCCCGTACTTCGAAGAAGTCTCCTAATCCGAGGCGCCCGGACGTGGCTGCATCGACGGCCAGCGGGATCGATCGAATGGTACGGACGTTGGCCGTAACGTCCTCGCCCGTGGTGCCATCCCCCCGTGTGACGCCGCGAGTGAGCGTGCCTCCTTCATAATGCAGGGCGATACTCAGGCCATCGAATTTATGCTCGACGACGTATTCGATGGTGTCCCGGCCGGCAAGATCGCATACCCGACGATCAAAATTATCCAGTTCTTCGTAGGAGAAAGCATTGTCGAGGCTGCGCATCGGAGGGCGATGCAGACGCGTCTCAAAACCCTTGCGCGGCACGCCACCCACTCGTTGCGTGGGAGAATCAGGCGTGACCAGATCGAGGTGAGCAGCCTCGATCTGCTTCAGCTCGGTCATCAGCCGGTCAAATTCGGTGTCAGAAATGGCCGGATTGTCGAGCACATAATAACGTCGTTCATGGCCGCGAATTTCATCACGCAAGCGCGCGATTTTTTCGCGAAGCTGCGCGGCTTCATCCGCAGTGTCGTTATGCGCCATGGTGTTGTTACCGGCCACGAGATCCTGGGCACCGCCTTCGCCAGGAATTCAGGGGACCGACGGGCCACCGACTGGCGGTAAGCGGGCAATACAGTATTATACAATGCTCGTCCCCACCCACCTTTCAGCCAGCGTTGGGCTGGGATAACCGTACAAACCTGCCACTAAGCACAACGCGGCCAGGAATCGCAGCACCGGGAGTCGAGTCAACGCGAACACATGCTTTCCGCTACAGGTATTCGTGACGCTCTGCTGATCTTCAATCCTGTATCGGGACAGCGGCGCAATGCGCGACTGGCACAAATTGAACGGGCACGCGTGATCCTGGCGCGCGACGGAATCGAGACGGAGGTCGCTCCAACGGGCGGTCCCGGCACCTCGCAGGGCGGAGCTATCGAACTTGCGCGGAAAGCCATAAGAGACAAGCGGCAGATGGTGATTGCCTGCGGCGGTGATGGCACATTGAACGAGGTGGTGAATGGACTTGCTGGAAGCGAAATGCCGCTCGCACTTCTACCGGCAGGAACCGCCAACGTCCTCGCGAAGGAACTATCATTACCCTGGAACATTGAGAGGGCCGCTGCGCTCGTGGCCAAAAGCCAGCTGAGGCGCATCGCTCTCGGGGTGGTGATCCCCGTCGCTGCAGGAGCGCAAGGAAACAGCGCGAGCACCGGAGATGCGCAGAGTGGCCGTTATTTCCTGAGCGTGGGCGGGGCCGGTCCCGACGGCGCAATCGTGTACATGGTCCATGCCGCGCTGAAGAAATCGGTGGGCACGCTCGCCTACTGGGCCGAAGGGATGCGGCAACTCGGCCGCTACAACTTCCCCCGATTTCGCGTCCGTGCGGCCGGGGAGACGATCGAGGCAACTCTAATTGTAGTGGGGCGCACGAAGCACTATGGCGGGCCGTTCCGCATCACCACGGAGGCCGATTTATACGGAGAAGGGTTCGAGCTCATGGTCTGCACGACGGCCAGCCGGCTGAAATATTTGGGATATCTTCCACTGCTATGGGCCGGGTACCTGCGGCGGGCTCGCCACGTTCATTTTCTCAAAGCGACGACGGTACGCTGCGAGCCGCTGGAAGCAACGAAAGCGTACGTGCAGGTGGATGGTGAAGCGGCTGGACGCCTGCCGGTAGAATTCCGCATCGTGCCGAACGCCCTGACTCTGGCCGTGCCGGGCCCGCTCGTCAAAACCTGCTAGTCAAAAGTTTATATAGAAGTTGATAAAGGTTGACCAAAGCTGAATCAAAGTTTGATTAAAGCGCGGCTGAGCCCTCGAACACGGCCAAGCGGCGAGACAGGACGGCAATGGAGCCGGTGACGCATGCGCTGACTTCGCTGGCGCTGGGGCGTGCTGGCCTGGACCGCGCAACGCGATTTGCCCTGCCGATGCTGCTCGTTTCCGGTCTCGCCGCCGACCTCGATTGGCTAAGTTACTGTGCCGGTCCCCGAATTTTTCTAGCCGCGCATCGCACGGCCAGCCACTCGTTCGTCGGTGCCGCAGTAATTGCCGCTTCCACGGCAGGGCTATTCTTCTGGCTGGCTTGTCACTGGCCACTACACGCACCAGCTGATCATCGAGCATCTTCGGCGGGCAACTTGCCAGGTCAAAGGGCCGTGCCGTTTCGATTTTGGCCAGCGTTAGTTATTTGTGGGTCGGGTGCGGGTGCGCATCTGCTGCTGGATCTCACGAATAGCTACGGTATTCAGCTATTGTGGCCGTTTTCCGCGAAATGGTATGGGTGGGACATTGCCGGACCCATCGATCCATTCATTCTCGCTCTGCTGCTTGCGGCCGTGCTGTTGCCGCTACTGTTGCGACTCGTGATGCACGAAATCAGCGGACGAACGAGCGCACAGGCTGGAGGACGCGGGCCGATGGCCGCGTTGCTGCTTGTCGCGCTATATCTCGGTGGCCGGGAGGTATTGCACCATCGCGCGCTGGCGCTTCTGAATTCCCGTCTTTACCGTGGAGAAGCGGCTCTGCGTTCAGCCGCTTTCCCTAGATGGTCACCGCTCGACTGGTCGGGCTTGGTAGATACGAAAGACGCGCTCGAAGAAGTCTCTGTTCCAGTTTATCCGGCGGGCGCGTTCAATCCTGACCAAGCTCGGCACCTTTTCAAACCTGCAGATTCGCCGGCGCTTCAGAACGCACTTCACAGCCCTGCCGCACAGGCGTTTCTAGCGTTTGCACGCTTTCCTTTCGCAATACAGGAGACAACTTCACGGGGATATGAGATTCGTATCCAGGATTTACGTTTTGTGGATTTGCGTCTTGTGAACTCGCGTTTTGCGCTGTCCGCAGGAAGACAGAACCCGGCCAGCGTGGGCGAGGTGGTTGCGGTGATTAACGTAAACGAACAGGGAGAGGTCACGGACGACGCACTGCAGTTCGCCGGGCAAGTCAACATCGGTGCGGGAATTTTGACGCGCTAGGCGACCGTTGGGGAGTGCGGCGAAAAAGTATGCGGATCAATACGTAACAGGCGACCACCGAGAGTAGCGTCCCGGTGGCAAATGAGAACTTGTGCGCCATGAAGAAATTGACGGCCTGATGGCCGTACCGGATCGCCAGGTAGCCTTCCAGGTAAAAACGGAGGCTGCGCGCAATCAGCATCGCCAGCATGAAGGTGCGCAGGGACATTCCCAAAGCGCCAGCCGCCATCACGAATATTTTGAACGGCGTGGGAGGAGGAAGCAGGGCTCCCACAGTCATCGCCAGGAAGCCGTTGCGTTCGATCCAGCGGCGCACTCGAGGCGCGTGGTTCGCAGCATTGCCGCGGAAGGCCGCTTCGTCTCCTTTTTTGGCGATCACAAACAATACCAGGCATCCCAAAACCGAGCCCAAGGTAGACATCCCGGCGTAATAAGGCATGCGCCCCGGATTCTGGATCGACAGATCGACGAGCAGCAAGTCATTGATTGATGGAAACGGCAGAAAAGTGGAGTCGAGGAAGGCCAGAATGAATAAGCCCACGCCTCCAGAGGCGGCGATCGCGGCTTGCAGCCAAAGCGGGAGGTGATATTTGCCCATAACCGCTAACGCAAGCCTCTTCTCCCCGGGTCTGATGTTTCAACGGGTACTATGATGTGCTCAAGCGTCGGTGCTCAAGCGTCGGGATTCTACCAGACGTGTGCGCGTTATTCACGAATGAAGGGGTAGTTCTCACGCCAGAGTTCACGTCAGAGTGCATAAGAGTCACTTCCCCGCTGGGCCCAGCAGGCTTCCACCGGGCCGAGAATAGCGGGAGTTGGGCGGCGACCTGGGGGCAAGCTGCCTTGACCGTGGGCTATCGAGCCTGCTATAAAATTAAGCGCCTTTTCCGATTGTCACCCCTGGCACGATCCCTAAGCGTTTCAATGGAGGAAGCATGTCGGTAGCAGGATGGGTCTGGTTCTTTACGGCGATAAGCGCCGGTTCCCTGTGGTTGACTCGTGTGGTCGTAACTCACGGTAATCAGGGCCTTTTGGCGCAAATCCGGTCCATGGCACGGCGCGCCGCCAGCACTTCCCTGGGCGTTGCCGCGCTGATGGCGGCGACTGCGGGCGTAACGCTGGCACAAACGAATTCCGAGGCTGCGGGTGGCGAAGCCAATCTGAGGCTTCCGGATTTGTCGCAGGTGAATTTCCTGGGCATCGACGGCCACCGGTTATTGATGGTGGGCATCCTGTTCTGCATTTTCGGATTGGTCTTCGGCTTGACGATTTTTGTTCGCCTGCGAAACCTTCCGGTACACCGCTCGATGCTCGAGATTTCCGAGCTGATTTACGAGACGTGCAAAACCTACCTGATCACTCAGGGTAAGTTCCTGCTGCTGCTGGAAGCATTTATCACGGTGGTTATCGTGCTTTACTTCGGGGTATTGCTGCATTACGAGGCCGTCCGCGTGGGTGTTATTTTCCTGTTCAGCATACTGGGGATCGCGGGGAGCTTTGGCGTGGCCTGGTTTGGCATTCGCGTGAACACTTTTGCCAACTCACGCACCGCCTTCGCCGGGCTTCGCGGCAAGCCATATCCGATTTACAAGATTCCGCTCGATGCGGGCATGAGCATTGGCATGATGCTGATCAGCGTGGAACTGCTCATGATGCTGCTGATCCTGCTGTTTGTACCCGGTGATTACGCGGGCCAATGCTTCATCGGTTTTGCTATTGGCGAGTCCTTGGGAGCCGCCGCCCTGCGCATTGCCGGGGGAATTTTCACGAAAATCGCGGACATTGGCTCCGACCTGATGAAAATCGTGTTCAAGATCAAGGAAGACGACGCGCGCAATCCTGGCGTGATTGCCGACTGCACGGGAGATAACGCAGGCGATTCGGTAGGACCGAGCGCGGATGGATTTGAGACCTATGGCGTGACCGGTGTGGCCCTGATCACCTTCATCCTGCTGGGGGTTAAGGATCCCACTGTGCAGGTGCAGTTGCTCGTGTGGATTTTCGTCATGCGCATCGCCATGCTGGTGGCCAGCGCAGCCGCATATTTCATCAACGGGGCGCTGGCGAAAGCCCGTTATGCCAACGTGAACAAGATGAATTTCGAGGCGCCATTAACTTCCCTGGTGTGGATCACCTCGGTCGTATCCATCGCCATGACGTACGCCATCTCCATGGTCATCATTCCGAGCCTGGGCGGCGACACAACGCAATGGTGGAGGCTGGCGACAATCATCTCCTGCGGCACGCTGGCCGGCGCGGTCATCCCCGAACTGGTGAAAGTATTTACCTCGACTGAGTCGCGGCACGTTCGCGAGGTGGTGACCTCGGCCCGTGAAGGTGGCGCATCGCTGGGGATTTTATCCGGCTTCGTGGCCGGCAACTTCTCCGGCTATTACCTCGGGCTTGCGATGGTGGCGTTGATGTCCATCGGCTATCTCGTAAGCCTGGGAGGTCTGGGCAACCTGATGATCGCGGCACCGGTGTTCGCGTTTGGGCTGGTGGCCTTCGGATTCCTGGGGATGGGGCCGGTGACCATCGCGGTCGATTCCTATGGACCGGTCACCGACAACGCGCAATCGGTATTCGAACTTTCGCTCATCGAGCAGATCCCCGGCATCAAGCAAGAGCTACAGAGGGACTTCAATATCGATGCAAATTTCGAGCGCGCCAAGGACCTGCTCGAAGAAAATGATGGGGCGGGCAACACCTTCAAGGCTACGGCCAAACCGGTGTTGATCGGCACGGCAGTCGTAGGCGCCACGACCATGATCTTCTCCATCATCATGGCGCTGACAAACGGCATTACGCAGAACGTCGATAAGCTGTCGCTGCTGCACGCGCCATTTTTCCTGGGTCTGGTTACTGGCGGCGCGATGATCTACTGGTTTACCGGAGCATCCACGCAGGCGGTGACCACGGGCGCCTATCGGGCGGTCGAGTTCATCAAGGCCAACATCAATCTCGAAAGCAGTGAAAAGGCCTCAGTGGCGGACAGCAAGAAGGTGGTCGAGATCTGCACCCGTTATGCGCAGAAAGGCATGCTTAACATCTTCATCGCGGTATTTTTTGCGACCCTGGCGTTCGCCTTCCTCGAACCCTTCTTTTTCGTGGGTTACTTGATCTCGATCGCCATCTTTGGGCTGTATCAGGCTATCTTCATGGCCGATGCGGGCGCGGCATGGGATAACGCGAAGAAGATTGTCGAGGTCGAGCTGAAACAAAAAGGCACCGAACTGCACGCGGCTACGGTGATTTGCGATACGGTGGGCGATCCGTTCAAGGATACGTCTTCAGTCGCATTGAATCCCGTTATCAAGTTCACGACCCTGTTCGGGCTGCTTGCGGTCGAGCTGGCAGTAAAACTCACGGCGGAAACGGGAGGGGTATTGACGCGCCTTCTAGCGGCAGTTTTCTTCCTGATCTCGTTTGTATTCGTATACCGCTCGTTCTTCGGCATGCGTATTCGAGCGGCCGAGCCTGCAGAAGTGCCGGCGCGCGTGCCAGCCGACTGAGTTTTCTGGATCAGGTTCTCAGAAGGTTCGGGAACTTGCGCGGATCGTTGTCAAAACCGGGAAACACGGTGTGGAGCTGCCGGTTTCCCAGGTGGCCCGAAATAATTTCGCCCAATACCGAGCGGAAATCGGTGGTGAGCACCAGGTCGCGGCCTTCGTTCAGCTGCTCCGGACCAAGGCCCGGCCATTTTCCGTAAACCTTGCCTCCCTTAACCTGTCCGCCGAGCACCAGCATGCAGTTGGCATGGCCGTGGTCGGTGCCCCGGTTACCGTTCTCGTGCGCGGTGCGCCCGAATTCGGACATGGTCACGACGACGATGTCCTCCATGCGGTCGCCCATATCCTGCGAGAAAGCGGCCATGGACTGGCCAAGATCGCGTAGCAGGTTCGAGAGCTGCCCTTGCGCGCCGCCTTCGTTAACGTGGTTATCCCATCCTCCCGTGTCCACAAAAGTGACTTCCAGGCCGATGTCCGCCTTGTGGAGTTGCGCCACCTGCTGCATCGTCTGGCCGACGCGATTGTTGGGATAAATCGCGCTGTTTTCCGGCTGAAAACGCGACGGATCAGCCTTTTTGAGCATATCGATGGCTTCAAACGTTTCGGTGCCTGTCCCGCGCAGCGCCTGGTCAACACTTTGCGCGTAAAGCGCCTCGAACCCGCCCTCGACCGCGGACGATTGAGAGAAAACGCGAAACTGCTTAACGTCGGGCAAGGCGATGGCGGGCGCCGAGCCGCGCAGGGTCAACGGAAGATTGGCTCCCATGGCGACGGCGCGAAACGGAGAAGCCTTCGCTTCCGGCATGGATTGCAAGCTGCGATTGAGCCACCCGTCTTCGGTGGCCTTAACACCCGGAGTGCCCGATTCCATGTAATCCTGCGCGTCGAAATGTGACCGCGTCGTGTCGGGTGAGCCGGCGGCATGCACAACGGCAAGCTGGCCTTTCTGGAACAGCGGCACCAGCGGCGCGAGGCTAGGATGAAATCCAAAGAAACCATCAAGATCGAGTGCGACGCCCTCGGCACCGGCGCGAGGCTGCGGAATCGCAATGCTCGGACGAATGCGATAATAATTGGGCTCGCCGAACGGCACGACGATATTCAATCCGTCGGCAGCGCCGCGCTGAAACAACACCACTAATTTCTTCCCATTTGGCGCGTCTGTGGCCGCAATGGCGCGCTGCAGAAATGCAGGCAGCGTGCTCATGCCGATCATGGCGATACCGCCATTTTTCAGGAAAGCCCTTCGTGACACTGCCATGATGATCTCCTTCTGCTTCCTACTTCTGTTACTTTTCTGCTCGTCCAGCTTCCGCTTTAAAGCCGTTATGGCCGGGTATAGCCGCGTGATCCTTTGATGCCATTTTCACGCGTCGTGGCGGCTTCCGGGCCGCTTCAGCGCCTCTGAAACTCCGGCGAGCCAAGCACGAGGCCGGCAATCAAGCCATCATTGATTTGCATTACCGGATCATCCAGGCTGGCCTGAAGCGTCTGCGGGTTATTCAACTGATTTTCGAGCGTCTGGCGCGTTTGCGGCGACACTTCTCCTGACAGAAGCACGGCAATGGCGCGGTCGAGATTCTCGTGTGCCAATTTTGATGGATTGCCGGAAATAGTCACAGTATTCGCAGGGGCGCTTTCGGCAGGGGCGTTTTGGAGCAAGACAGCGATATCGACACTCACCCCGCGCACGCGGTTGCCGGCCAGCGCTAATGAATAATTCAAACGATTGAGCAGTGCTCCCGTGCTAACCCAGGCCTCCGCTGTATCGGCATAGCCGGTCGGCGGCTGGCACTGGTAGAGCGGCTCGCCGATGCGTCCGGTCCACTGCACCAATTGCAACGGGATTTGGACATCGGCACCGACCGCGCGTGCCGCTGACACGACCAGCTCAAATGGGGTCTTGATCTTTGCGCGATACGCCTCACGCGACCAAAATTCCGGCGAATAGATCATGGTGTGCAGCACCGCGCGAATATCGCCGTCACTTTGAAGATACGTCTGCGCCATTGCGTCGACCAACGCTGCAGGAGGATTGTCGGAAACGAAATATTGCGCGATTTCAAACGACAAATGATGAGCCGTGTGCGGGTCACGTGCCAGCAGCTCCAGCACTTCCTCGCCATCCTTTATGCCGCCTGCCGTGATCTTGTGGCCGAGGACGATCTTGGGATTCGGATCGTGCAACTGCTCGTCAAACCAGAACTGCGGGTCGCGCTGTGGAGTACGAATCGTCCAGCCGGTGAAGCACTTCGCGACCTCCACGACGTCCTGCTGCGTGTATCCGCCGTCCACGCCCAGCGTATGCAATTCCATGAGCTCGCGGCCATAATTCTCATTAAGCCCGCGGTCTTGTTTCTTCTTCTGATTCCCGTTGGGAGCGGCCTGCGGCATCCCCAATGGCACGGCAAAACGCCCGCGCATCATCGCCCGGCGAAGCCCTTGTTGCTGCTGCATCCGGGCGAACGCTTGCGGATCAACGCTCTGCCAGTTATCGAGGAAAAACAGCATCGCTGGACTCTTGGCTGTCGCGGTGAGTAGATCGCGGAATTTGCCCATGGCATTTGGACGAATCGCGTCACGCTCATACGCGGTGAGCAGCCAGCGATCCTGCCCTTTACCGGCAAAGACGTTGAAATGATTGAACCAGAAATTCACCATCTGCTCATCGAGTTGCCGCTCGCTGTAGATCGCGCGATCAACCTTGGCCATGGCCAGCTCGGCAACGATCCGCTGTGGAGTACGCACTCGTGCGTAATTCATCATTGGATTCAGAGAGGCATTCGCCGGGGGATTACCTGGTGCATTGCCGGCAACGGCATCGGGTTGCGGTCCCGCATCGGCCCCCCTGCTCACCTGATTGACGTTTGCCTGGTCTGTGTTTCCCTGGTTCATATTCTCTTCGTTCGCGTCGGGTGCCATGGCCTGTCCGTCCGCAGCGGGCGCCGGTCTGGCGGAGCGAATCTTCTCTTGCTGCTGTTTGCGATATTCCTCAACGGTCATCCCTGCGCGCCTGGCAGCGACCTGCGGCCGTGGAAACGTCGTAAGCAATTGTTCCGAAGACATGGCTAGCGTCGGAAATCGCTGCAGCCGCGCATCGACCGCCGAATCATCGATCGATTCGGGATGAAGTTGCAGATCGATCCATTTTGAAAGACCCATCTGCTTCACTCGGGCGATATCTCCAGGCCGCGGACCAAAGCCCAGCCGGTTGAGTGCGTGAGAGATCGCCTGATCGTCAGTCAGATCGGTGCGCGGCAGATTGGCTCCCGAGGCATTCTTCCCGTGTTCCCTTTTCTTCTCGTGTTTATCTTTGGCAACCGCCAAGTAGGGTCCCGCGAGGGTTAATGCGCCGAAAACAAATAAAGCCAATCCAGCACCCGATGTTTTCCAGTGCCACGCAATATGTGTCCGGGAAGACTGACTTCGGATTCGGTTTGATACGGATTCGAAAGCCATCTGTGACCTCTTGGCCGTCGCGCGACGCTTTCACGAGCGTCACTCACAGCGCGAGCCGCGTAAGTGCAGCACGGTGCACTTTCGGTGTACTGACGATCACCTATCTTAACCCTCCACATGGACAAAAGTTGCGCCAGCTTATGGTGCACTGCGTAAGAGGGACGTGCCTTGCAGCATCCCGCCGAGGCGCACAAGCAGGCAAAATGGAACATTGCCCTACTGCGAGCAACAGCTTACGACAGCCCCGGTAACGCGAGTACGATGGGAGCAGGTGATTCGAGCGAGGAGCGCAATCGAACGATGCTGCTGCGAAAATTCTTCTTCTGGCTTTCCACCAAGAAGCGCGCCATGTCCATCATCGCGCGCTACGGAATGCGTTACGGGTTCGCGCAACGCTTCGTCGCGGGAGAAACTCTGCAAAGCGCGATGGGTCCGGCCACCGAGCTAGGTCGCGCCGGGCGGCGCGTCATCCTCAATCTACTCGGTGAAAACGTCGAAACGGCCGAAGATGCGCGGCGTGCCCGCGACACTTACATCGAAATGCTTCACGCACTCGACCGCGCCGGCCTCGATGGAAATATCGCCATTAAATTGACGCAGCTTGGCCTCGATTTTGACCGCGAACTCTGCGCCTCACTGACGCAGGAGATTGCCGCGGCGGCCGGAGCACTGCAGCGCACGATTGAAATCGATATGGAAGGGTCACGCTACGTGGACGTGACGCTCGACATCTTCAGGCAAGTGCAGAGCGTACATGGAAACGCAGGTGTGGCGATACAGGCGTATTTGCGGCGTAGTGAGAGCGATATCGAAAAGCTGGCGGAAGTCGGGGTCGCTCAAACTTCGGGACGCCGGCGCGCAGGGTCACCACCAGCATCGCGGATATCGGAGGACTCAGCGGAATCATCTGCGGCCATGGACATGGCACTGCCGAAAGTACGCCTTGTAAAAGGAGCTTATTTAGAGCCGCCCTCGATCGCATTCGCCAAAAAAAGTGACGTGGACGCGAACTATCGAACGCTGCTCGACCGGCTTCTCATTCCCACCAGTGTGCACGGGAGGCCACGGTTTTTTACGGCGATTGGCACGCACGATCCGGCATTGATCGATCACGCATGCGAGACGATCGCACGTCACACATTGACGGCGGATGTCTACGAGTTTCAGATGATCTATGGTATCCGCCGCGACCTGCAGCAACAGCTCGTCGATCGCGGCCAGCCGTTACGGGTATACGTGCCATTCGGCATAGCGTGGTGCCCGTATTTTATGCGGCGGCTTGCGGAACGCCCCGCCAACATGTGGTTTGTCCTGCGCAGCCTGTTTGCGGAGCGGAAGCGCGCCCATTAAACCCGGCGCAGTTAACGCTCCCGGACTGCCGGGTTTCAGGACGGTTGGAATGTCAGCCGTTTGACGATTGTTAGGACCGCGATTCGGAACGGCGATTCACCGGCGGCAATTAATGCGATCGCAAAACGCGGCCCAACCTCGGCCAAAGTGGGACAAAGTGGGAACGTTGACAGCATTTTGTCCGGAAGGTATATATTTGACAGGACTTGGAAAGTTCCATTGTCCTTCGAATACGAGCCTGTGATCCTCAATACACTAGAATCTTCCGTGAAGGCGACCTGAGGAAGCCATGCGCCTGAGGAATTTCTCGAAGCATTGGCTGCCCGTGGTGGTCGCCGCTTGCACCATCATCGCGGCTGTGGTTCTCCGCCAGAGACTCGCCCGTCAGGAAAATACCGCCATTGCCGCAGTAGCCGCGTCTCAGGCACTCATTGCCCGAAGCCAGGCCGAAGCCCAAATGACCTCGCAAATTCTGGCGCTCAGCCGGCTGGCTATTCGGTGGGAAATCTGGGGCAAACCGGTCGAGACGGACTGGGAATCGGAAGCCGCAGTCCTGATGAGCGGCTACCCGGGTTACCAGGCGATTGAATGGGTGGACCCACTTTTTCGCGCGCGCTGGATTGCGCCACTCATCGGGAACGAGGTCGACGAAGATCTGGATTTTAATCCGGAATTCAGACGGCGAACTGCGCTCGATGCCGCCGAGGCCATGCACGATGTGGTGATCAGCCGGCCCATCGAACTCCGGCAAGGAGGGCGCGGATTTCTCGTTTGCGTTCCCATCTTCTCCGGGAAGACGTTCGAGGGATTCATCGTAGGAGTGTTTCGATATCAGGAACTGCTGGATCGCATTCTCGGCAATGTTGCCGGCGATTATTGGGTCGATGTGTTCGATAACGGGGAACAAATTTATAAACGAGCCGAGGATGAACCGGCTCCCGATAAAAAATGGCTCGAAGACGAGAAGATCATATTGGGCGCCCATGCCTGGGACGTGCGGGTATGGCCTAAGGCGGAAACAGTGGCGCACGCGCAGTCGCGTCTTCCCGCCGTTAGCTTTTTTGTGGGACTGTTCGTGGCCAGCTTGCTCGCCGTGGTCGTATATTCCGCGCAGACGTCGCAATTCAGGGCCCGCGAGCTTATCGCCGCGAACGAAAAGTTGAAAAAAGAGATTGCGGAACGTCAGGAGATGGAAGAGCAGCTGCGCCAGGCGCAAAAAATGGAGGCGATCGGACGGCTGGCGGGCGGCGTGGCGCACGATTTTAATAACTTGCTGATGGTCATTCGCGGGCAAGCCATGCTTTCCCTCACCTCATTCTTTCCTCCTGCTCCTCTTCGCCGGAACCTCGAGGGCATCCTCAAAGCGGCGGAGCGCGCCGCGGGACTGACGCGGCAACTCCTGGCCTTTAGCCGCAAACAGGTGCTCCAGCCTAAAGTTCTGAACCTGAACAACCTGGTTGCGCAGGTTGCGGAGTTGTTGCCTCCGCTGCTCGGCGAAGATATTCGTGTGAACATGGCGCTTGATCCGGACCTCGGGCGGGTGCTTGCCGATCCCGGCCAGGTGGAACAGGTGCTGATGAATCTCGTGGTCAACGCGCGCGACGCTATGCCGGATGGCGGAGAATTGACCATCGAAACTGCCAACATCGACCTGGATGAAACCTCGTCACCGCGCTACTCCGGTTTCCGTCCCGGTCCGCACGTGATGCTCGCGGTTAAAGACACCGGTTGTGGCATGGATGCGGACACCGTATCGCATGCCTTCGAGCCATTTTTCACCACGAAAGAAAAGCATAAAGGGACTGGCCTGGGCCTTGCCACGGCCTACGGCATCGTCGAACAAAGCGGTGGCGGTATTTCCTTGCTCAGCGAACCGGGACGCGGCACCACCTTAACGATTTACTTCCCTCGTACGGAAGAACCCCTCGAAGAAGTCGAGCAGCCGCAGGTCACTACGCGAACGCTCGAAGGGTCGGAAACGATCCTGGTGGTGGAGGATGACGATGCCGTACGCAAGATGACCCAGATGTTTTTGACCATCCGGGGATACCGGGTTCTCGAAGCGAGAAACGCCAACGACGCGATCCAAATCGTCAGGCGTGACTGCGGGTCTATCGACCTGCTACTCACTGACGTGGTCATGCCTGGAATCAAAGGACGTGAACTGGTCGCGCAAATCGCCAGGATATGTGATGGCCTGCCGGTTCTGTATATGTCCGCATACACGGAGGACGCCGCCGTGAATAATGGCATTCTCGATCCCGGCACCGCGTTTATCGAGAAGCCTTTCGGCCCCGACGATCTGGCGGTTAAGGTACGGGAGTTGCTTGAATCGGGCGCTCGGCATAAGCCGCCCGCAACAAGCGCATCATGATCAGCAAACCCACCTCGCACACATTAACTGCGACGGGTACATTGTCACAGTGCGTGGCTACCGTAAGTTACGAGCATCAGTAAGGGTGAGTACGTCGAAATCTGGGGCCCACCTGTAATAGATCAGCGTCAGTAGTAGGCATGGGCCTTCGAAGAATAGACGCCGGATTGGCCGAATTCGCGCGGTTCGCGTGGATCGCGCACCGGTCAACGCAAATACGCTTCCACGATGTATTCCTCGACCATGCGTTGCGTGTTGAAAAATGCGCCGTTCAGTGCGATGGCGTGACGCATAACGTTCAAGTAGGCTCCACGGTCGTTGTAATACATGGGCACGATCACGTTCTCTAACTTCGAATAGAGCGACTCCGCTTCTTTCCGATTGTCCGCCGCCCCTTCGATTGCTTCTCCGACCGGGCGCGCTTCTCCGATGGACCAACCGGTTAGCCCCTCGATGTGACCCTCGACCCACCATCCGTCCAAAATGCTTAGGCTGGGGACGCCATTGAGCGCGGCCTTCATTCCGCTGGTTCCGGACGCTTCCAGCGGAAATTGTGGTGTGTTCAGCCACACGTCAACACCCGAGGTAATCTTTCTTCCGAGATCGAGGTTGTAGTTTTCGAGGAATACCGTGGTTACCGACCTGCGCAGGGCTTTCTGCGCCTTGAAGATGTTGCGGATGATTTCCTTCCCGCCCCAGTCATTCGGATGCGCCTTTCCGGCATAAACAATTTGAATCTTTCCCACCGATTTCGCGATCTGCCGAAGCCTGTCCAGATTCGTCAGGATCAAATCGGCGCGCTTATATCCGGTCACACGGCGCGCAAAGCCAAGCGTGAACACGTCCGGCTCCAGTTTGAGACCGGTCTTCCGCTGCACCTCCGCGAAAAGCTCATTTTTCGCCGCCATGTGGGCGGCCCAAACTGCCTCTTGCGGAACCCGCAGGATCAGCCGGAGGCTGGAGTTGTCTTCCCTCCAGCCCGCTAGTTCGCGATCAAACAACGTTTGGAATGAAGGTGCCGCCCAAGTGGCCGCATGAACCCCGTTTGTAATTGTTTCAATGTCGACTCCGGGAAACATCTTTCGCGAGGTTACGCCGTGCACCTTAGCCACAGCATTTACGAAATTGCTCAGGCTCAATGCTAGATAGGTCATGTTTACGAAGGCGCCGTTGCGTGCCGCATCTGCCAAGTCCGCATAGCTTTGGTCGGTCTGTAAGACTCGCTTTAACAAGCTCGCGGCCGCGGCGTCCTGCAGGTCCAGAAAGTTGATGAAGTCCGGAAATAACCGGGTCAGGTATTCCACGGGAAACCGGTCATGCCCCGCGGATACCGGAGTGTGTGTCGTAAAGGCGCACTTTGCGCGCACCTTTTCGATATCATCGCCGCGAATGGACGTCCGGCCGGCGTTTAACGCTTCTTCTGCCAGCAATTCCACCGTAAGAAGGGCGGCGTGGCCTTCGTTCATGTGGTAACGCTTTATTCCCGCGTGGCCGAGCGCGTGTAGCATGCGCACCCCGCCAATGCCCAGCAGCGCCTCCTGGCGCAGGCGGTAATACGGATCTCCACCATACAGTGTGCCGGTTAAGCCGCGATCGCCTTCTTCGTTCGACGGCAGATCGGCATCCAGAAAATAAATGGGCACCTCGCCGCCACGCACACCTTTCGCGTCATAACGCCAGCACCGCAGTTCAACATGCCGGTTTTCGAGGGGTACCGACACGCGCGCGGATTCCTCTTGAAGGAAATCCTCCGGGCGCCACTCGACGGGATCGGCCGTCTGCGTGCCGTCGGCCGCAAGGCGCTGCGTAAAATATCCTTTGCGATACAACAGCGATATCGCGACAAGCGGAAATCGCAGGTCGGCGGCGGCACGTATCGCGTCACCCGCCAGCACGCCCAGGCCGCCGCTGTAACTCGGCATCGTGTTTTCCAGCGCGATTTCCATCGTGAAGTAGGCCACAACTCTCGATTGCGTCACTAGGTCTCCAGTCAAAAATGCATGAAGGACAACAGGAAGGCGAGCAGAGCGCGATGCCCTGTCCAAAGAAAATGCCGCAGCCCATCGGCCACTTTAGTCGAAACAAAAAAGGCGCGGCCAGCGAGAAGTTGGCCGAAAAAAGTGATTGGAACCATTCAAAATAGAGTGCTATGCCGTCCACCCAAGCCAAGGTGCGGATGATAAGATTCACCTCAACACTGCCCCTTTTCAAACGAGCGCCCCGCCGGCTTACACCCCTCCCGGCGGGGTGCTTTTTTTTGAGCTAAATAGCCCGATGCTGCTCCATACTGAACGGCCGCCCCCTTATTTTGCCACACGTGAATTCATTTGGGTTTGCGAGCCACCGAAGATTTCCTTCAGAGTTGCATGCGGCGCTACTATGATTGCGGCGGACACCGCATTTCTGAACGTCACCGCGAGTACATCATTCGGGGGAAACCGATGCGCGCACGTGAAATTGCACTTATTGTTGTCGCTACAGCTTTTGTCGCGTTCCTGGCCGGTCTGTTAACAGCCGGCAGAGCTCGTCCGGTACAGGCCCAGGCGAAGCCCGGAACGGGATTTGCCGTCATACCGGGTGAGAAAAATACGCAAGACGTTACCGGTCCATACGACGTGGTTCCCGGCTGGCCCAAACCTCTCTCGCAATTGCCCGGCAACGAAAAATGGACCTGGGGCGCGGTCGAGAGCGTTTTCGCCGAGAGTCCGAACCGCGTGTTTATTTTGGAACGCGGCGAGCTGCCGAAATTGTCCAGGCCCGCGGAAGTTCCCTATCCCGCGGTGGGACCGAGCCTGTCGTTTCCCGTATCGCAATTACCCTTTCGGAACGCCTCAGTCGGCCCGGTGGCGGCGGCTGGGAATGGAGATTGGAAAGGCAAGTTGGGAGTGGATGCCCGCTGGGAAAATTGCATCGTCGTCGTGGACGCAAACGGCAATATTGTGGAGCGTTGGACGCAGTGGGACTCTATGCTCAAGCGGCCGCACTTTGTCACAATTAATCCTTACGATCCGGAAAAACACGTCTGGGTAGTCGATGATATGGGACACGCGGTGTACGAGTTCACCCATGATGGGAAACAGCTGGTGAAGACCCTGGGCACGCCCGGCCAGCCGGGTAATGACGACAAGCATTTCAACCGCCCAACGTTTATTAACTGGCTGCCGGACGGCACCATGTTTGTGACCGATGGATACGGGAACACGCGCGTGGTGAAGTTCGACAAAAACGGAAAATTCCTGATGACCTGGGGAGAAAAAGCAAATCCACCCGATGACACTCGCCCGGGCACATTCGACGCGGTGCACGGCGTGGTATTTGACATTCCGCGAAACCGCGTTTTTGTGACGGACCGTTCCGACCGGCGCATCGAGATCTTCGATTTAAACGGCAAGTTTCTCGACCAGTGGAGCACCGGCAAACCATCGACCCCGCAGTTCCTGTATAAGGCCGCTGATAACAACCTGTGGATCGCCGACGGTTCCACTTCGAAGATCATGAAGTTCGACATGGATGGTCACTTTTTGTATTCGTGGGGCAGCCAGGGCGATTGGCCCGGCGCCATGTGGAATGTCCACGGAATGAGCGTGGACCAGGAGGGCAATCTCTACCTCGCAGAAGTAAATAACGGGCGCGCCGAAAAGTTTCATCCACGTTCCGGGGCAAATCCGGAGTTTGTGGTCGGCCAACCCGTTCGCGCCGCATGGAAATAGAATCTGGCGACTACTGCGTAGCCCGTAAAAGCTTCGAGCAAAACAGAGGCAAAATCGCGCGATTCGGCGGTTAGGCGAGCGTTCCGGGCTTCTTTAGATAACGGTCGATCACCGCATCGGCGGTCCGATACGTAAATGCCAGCACGGACGGCGTGGGATTTGCCGAGCCATTGTTGGGAAACATGGACGCGCCCATCACGAAAAGGTTGGAGGCCTGCCAGTGCTGCCCGTAAGTATTGACGACAGAGCTCTCGGGTGACGCGCCCATGATCGTGCCGCCCTGCACGTGCGTGGATTGGTAGCGTCGTGTGTCGTAGTGGCCGTACGGCGCGCCCGCCGCCACTTCTTTCGCGCGCATCGCATGCGCCAGCTCCACGCCTTTGCCAATAACAAATTCCACCATCTTGCGCTCATGGTCATGCCAGTCGATGGTCATGCGGATCAGCGGATCGCCCAGATGGTCTTTGTATGTAGGATCCAGATCGAGATAGTGCGTTTTTTAGGGAATGTGCTCGCCGGAGAAACCCACGGCGCCCACACGATCGTACCAGTAGACCGCCTGCTTCTTCCATTCGGCACCCCAGCGCGCCTTCACGGACGGAGGCACCGTGCCGAATCCGACGATGGGTTGGTAGCCTTGCCCGATTCCGCCAAACGTGCCGCCGCGCAAAAAAGGCAAATTGCTGTGATCGAAGCAATCACCATCCAGGTCGCTAAAGCGCACGCCGGCCGCGGCCGCACCCATGAAGCGGTTCAGCGGCTTCTCGAAAAATGCCTGCGCCGCCGTGAAGCTGACCTGGTGCGTTAGGTTGCGGCCGACCACCCCTTTTCCAGTTGTGGGGTCGTACGGCTCGCCGATACCGGAGAGCAGCAGCAGGCGCGTGTTGTTGAGCATCCACGAACCCAGGAAAACCACATCAGCGGGTTGAAATATTTCTTCACCATTCTGATCGATGTAATTTACGCCGGTCGCACGGCCCTCTCCCCGAGGCCCTTTTTCATAAACGATGCGGCGCACGCTGCAGCCAGTGTGCAGGGTGATGCTCTTCTGCTTTTCGACGATGGGCAAAAGAGTGTTCGTCGGCTGGGATTTCGCGCCGATCATGCAGCCGAAGCGATCGCAGAACCCACAGTACATGCAGCCCGGCCGCGAAATGCCGTCGGGATTCGTATACGCCGTGCTGATGGTCGCGGCCGGATTTGGATAGGGATGATATCCCAGCGACTTGGCCGCATTCTCAAATAGCGCGGCAAAGTAGGGCTGCTTTGTTGGCGGCGTGGGATATTCTTCGCTGCGGGGCCCTTCAAAAGGGTTGCCGCCCTCGAGCAATTTCCCGCGAATGTTTCCGGCCTTGCCGGAAACGCCCACCAGCTTATCCGCACGCGTGTAGTAGGGCTCGATGTCCCGCCACTTGACGCCCCAATCTACAACCGCGTGGCCTTCGGGAAGCTTCTTCAAACCGTATTTTTCTGTGGTGCTCGTGAGCAGCTCGAAAACGTCGGCCAGGTGCCGCGGGAAAACCGCTCCCCAGTGCTCGCCAGCGCCGCCGGTCCCCTGACCCGGCATGAACGAACCCAGCTGGCGAATTGGAATGGCGCGGTCCTGCAGCGTATAGCGCAACGTGGCCGTTTCCAGCGCATAATTTTGCATCAGCCGAAAGCGCACGTTGTAGTCGAGCTCATCCATCCCGCCAACGTAGTCTTCCTTGTGACGTGCCGCGCCGCGCTCGAGGATCACCACCTTCACCGGAGTGCGCGTGGCCAGTTCCTTGGCGATCAGCAGGCCCGTCCAGCCGCCGCCAATTACGACCACATCGGTTTTGGGCAATGTTTTCACGATTCGTCTGCTTTTGCGGCGCATCCCACGGATCTCATGATTCCTCTTCGCCGGGGAGATTGGGATGTTCGGTGACTTGTGCCAGGCTCAGCGGCTTTGGCCGGAATGCTTCGCCGCGATACTTCTCGATCTCGAGATAGTTGGTCATCCGCGGGCCCGGGAAGCCAATGAGTTGCCAGCCGACCATATCCACATTGCCGCCGTGCTGCGGGTCGCAAAACATGCCTTCAATCGTGTTCCGGCGAAGCAACTCGAAAAACACGGTCGTCTCGATGGTTTTCAGCTTCGCGTCCTGCTCCGAGGGCGCGAGCTGGTCAAAGCCCTTCAAGCCCTTGAGCGCCTCGCGATAAATCTCGCACGGCGTGGCTTTGCCCTGATAGCCGAATTCCGCGGCCGCGCCGGCATCGAACGGCTCGTGCGCGTAGCGATGTCCATCGCGGCCCCAGGGGCCGGCTAGTTGCCGATCGATGAAGATGACGACCCCTGCTTCATGCGCCCCCGGACCACTTTCGTCGCTGGGAAAAATGCGCGAAGCCGCGGCGGCCACGATCAGCGCTTCCGATTGGGTGAAAAATTTGAGTGGAATGCGAAGCGAAGATTTGTTGTCCTGCGCAGGAAGCAGTGATGGTTCCCCGCCCAGCGTGTAGACCAGCACGCCACCGACGCTGGCCGCGGACAGAATCAGGAACTGACGGCGTCGCATGAGGCGGAGTGTAACACAATGTCAGTATGGCTAATCATTCCTGCGTGCCGCGTGCAAGCGCGCCGCGCTCCCGTCCTGCTGCGACACATTTTCCTGAAACAATATTCCTGAAGCGGAAAATATTTCGGAGCTACGTCAGCGCTCCAGAGACACGATAAATCCCATACGGCTCGCCACAGCTTGTGTACCCTTGAATGCGGGAATGAACTTCCAGTTGGCCGTGGCGCTCTTCATCCCGGCGTCAAACGACCGTATATTAGCCGCCGGAATAGCGGAACGCACTTTCCCGGCTGCATCCACCACCAGGATCAGTGGCAATTCCGACATCGCCAGGCCCTGCTCCTCCGGGCCCAGCGGGGCCGAACGCCGCAGCAGAATTGGCTTGGGAGGAGTCACCTCCAGCTTGCCTTTCTGCATCTCGGTGATCGCGTCGAAAATCCGCGCGCTGTTTTTGTGCGGTACGTTGCTCTCGGTCGACACACCATGCACTTGCGCGCGAATCCCGCGGCCCCGCGCATTCAAAATCGCTTCGCGCACCCGGTCCGCATCCGCGGCTGGCCATAATTCAGCAAGCACACGCCAGGCTTCCTGCTCGCGCCCGCTGTAAAGATAGGCCCACACAATTTCCAAAACTTTGATTTTTACGTCCTGCAGGTAATCTCTGCGATGCAGTGCCTCCACCGAGAACGGCACCGGGGGCGCCAAAATGCCGTCGCTTGCTTTGAAATCGCGCAGGTCGCGGTCGTCAAGGTTTGTTCTTATCCTGGCGATTTCGTCGTCGAAATAAGACTGGAACTCGGAACTCACGTCGAACAACTCTCCGCGCGTGAACCGCAGCACTACGGTGGGCGCGAAGTCCAACTGGCCGACCACGAGATGGTCGAACCCGTCCACCGAGGCCGCATCGTCGGTCCAGATTTCCACGGCTCCATCGAGATCGGTATCTGCGGCACTGAAGAAATCGCCGCCACTTATCGTCTGCAGTAGTTTTGGAGGCTTTCGCAGCGAGTAAATCTGGTAATCCACGCAGCAGGCGCCCGCGGACTTCTTGATTTGAAAGGCCACCACCGGCACGCCGAACCCAAGATCTACGCCGAAGGCATCCACATCGACTTGAGCGGCCTGGTCGGCAATCACCAGGTTCTGGTTGTCCCAGCTAAGCGCCGCCTCGCACAGGCGCTCGGCCAAGCCTCCATTTCGCGCCGCTCCTACACGTACCGTGATGCCGGTGCGAAATTCCTCGCTGAAGTTACCCGTGCCCAAATTACACACGACGTCCCGATTTTGCGCGCGGCAGGTGCTCGATATGGCGAGAAAAAACAACAAACCCACGAGGGCCTGCAGCCCTCGCCCAGCCGCCGTGGCACTATAAGGTCGAACCATTGATTTTTTGCGGCGTGCGCGCTCGAACGACTGCTTTTTTCGACAGGACTTTTTCGAATTCCATCAAATCCGCGACTCCGAAGCTCGGCCATGTGCACGCATCCGGAGCCGCCGCTTCATTCACATGTTTTCAGCGCGTCACGCCTTTTCCCGCAGTGACCGTCCGGTCGCAAATCATTTGCGATTGGTTTCGCTTTCTCAATGCTGGGATGGCCCGCAAGCTGCAATGACGGATTCCCTCTCAGCCACCGTTTGCGCGCATTCAGATCCGCAGTAATTTCGCCATGTTACCGCCCAAAATGGCTTCTTTCTCGGCATTATTTAGGAAGCTGGCGTTCAAAATCAGGTCCAAAGCGTCGGGCCAGTTGAACGGTATATCGGTGCCATAGGACACCTGGCTCGCGCCGATCTCCGCGACCAGGTGCCTGATGCCCTCGGAGGAAAACGTCATGCAATCTGCCATCAGTTGATTATGAAAATACTCCCTGGGATGTTTCTTGTTCGCGCATTTTGCGTTCGGGCGCACGTCGCATGCTACATCCGTTCTGCCCAGGTACGCCGGCAGATAGCCACCGGCATGCGCGCCGCAAATCTTCAACCCCGGGAATTTGTCGAGTGTTCCATCAAAGATCATCTGAGAAAAGAAAACCGTCGTTTCGAGCGGGTCACCAATAATGTTGCCCAGATCGCCGCTTCCCTTCAGCGCGTCTTCCTTGAGCACATTCAGCGCTCCGGCCGGATGCATAAACACCAGCGCTTGAAGCTCTTCCGCCTTGGCCCAGAACGGATCGTATTTGGGCAACGACAGGGGTTCGCCCGCGACGTGCCCACCGATCGCAGCACCGCGCAGGCCTAGTTGCTTCATCGCATGCTCCAGCTGCTGCGCCGCCAAATCCGGAAACTGCAGCGCCACCGACGTTAATGCCACGAACCGGTCGGGATGCGCGTTGCACCATGCTGCCAGCTTCTCGTTGTGCAGATCGACGATTTTGCTGGCCAAGTCGCGGTCCGCCGCATACCACCAGAACGCGTTGATATCCAGCACCTGTACGTCGATTCCCCGTTCGTCCAGTGCACGCAAACGGTCGGGTCCCAGCACTTGCGGTCCCGCTCCCCGGCCGCCATTGCGGGCCAGGCTCGTACCCTTTACGACGTCCGCCACCTCAGGAATCATGCAGTGGGAGTGGATGTCGATCACTTTTACGCGTTTGGTCCCAAGGGAGACTTCCCGGCGTTTTACCGGCCCACCTGGAGCAGCACCCTCGCCCTGCGCACGGGGCAGCCCCGCTTTTCCGAGCGCCATATCGCTCATCCGGGCCGCAGTCAGCCCACCTTCGCCGAATGCACGATTTGCAACGAGCATCCCAGCAGTGGTCCCCGCCACAGTTTTTAGGAAATCTCTGCGATTCGGCATCGTGTCTCCTTATCGTTCGTCGCGCCTACTTCGTCAAGGCTTGCTTACCCATGATTGTTTGGCAGTGTCCATTCCCGCTGCGAATCTTGTTTTGCTTGGCAGTTCAGGCCTCGTCGAACATCAGTTCCTTCGCGCGTTGGGTGGCCTTCACAACGGCTTTGATCAAGGTAACGCGCACCTTGCCGTCTTCAAGTTCGAGAATGCCGTCGATGGTACATCCTGCGGGCGTCGTTACGCCGTCTTTAAGCAGTGCCGGATGATCTCCCGTTTCAAGCACCGTACGGGCCGCGCCTTGCATGGTTTGCGCCGCCAGCAGCGTGGCAACATCCCGCGGCAGGCCCATCTTCACCCCACCTTCCGCCAGCGATTCCAGAATAATGTAGACGAAGGCTGCTCCACTCGCCGAAAGCCCGGTGACTGCGTCCATGTGTTTTTCATCGACGACCACTACGCGGCCTACCGCATCGAACATGGCCCGCGCCAGCTCCAGGTGCGGCGTTTTAGCATGTCTGCCGGTCGAGATCCCGGTCATGCCGCAGCCGATCGCGCAGGGCGTATTCGGCATCGCGCGCACTACCGGCACGTCCTCCGCCAGATGCTGCTCGATATATTTCGTAGGCATCGACGCTACTGCGGAGACGATTAGCGTTTTTGGTGTCACCTCGGGCCGAATTTCGTCCAGTACTTCGGCGATCTGCACCGGCTTTACCGACAGCAGGATAATGTCCGCGCCCCGGGCTGCGGCTCGGTTATCAATCGATACAGCGATCCCCAACTGTTTGCTCAATGCCTCAGCACGTTCGGCGTGGCGCACCGTCGCGACGGCATTCGAGGGTGACACCAGTTTCTGGTCGAGAAAGGCACGTAGCAGAATGCCGCCCATTTTTCCGGCACCCAATACCGCCAGCCTTTTGTGATGCAAAGGGTTCGTCATGGCTCCATATTCTTAGGCACATTCAGACCGCGGTCAATTGCCGCCCAGCTGTGGTAGACGCAGACGCGGCGTTAATCGTGTCGCGCGCCTCGCAACACCTCGACTGCATGCGGCAGGATTTCCGCGACGGCGTCAAGCGATTCAACGGCCCCGCGCGGGCTGCCTGGCGTATTCACGATAAGCGACCGGGACCGCACGCCGGCCAGTCCGCGCGAAAGCACGGCCCGCGGATTCGCTTGCCGACCCTGCGCCCGCATCAACTCGCCGATGCCGGGCACGAGCTTGTCGCAAATTCCGGCGGTCGCTTCGGGAGTGGAATCCCGCGGCCCCACGCCCGTGCCGCCGGTCGTCAGGATCACATCCGCTACGCCCGAATCCCCCAGCGCCGCCAGGCGATTCTCAAGTGCACTCCGTTCATCGGACACAATTTCTTCGGAGACAACTTCCCAGCCAAGTTTGCGGCATCGCTCCGATAGCGCGGGACCGGACTGGTCCGGACGCGTACCTTGTGCCACAGAATCGCTGACGGTAACGATGGCCACGCGCATGGCAAAACCTCAGCTTTCGAGCGCCGCGCTGCTCTGCTCATCCAACAGGCGCATCGCTTCCATCAAAAGACCGGTGGTCGACCGGGTTGTGGTCGTGCGCTCGGAGGAAGCGCCAAAATCAATTTCAAACTCGCCGTCATTCCAGTGCACCATTTGGAATACGGCGGCATCGCCCTCAACTTGACCCAACCGGGCATCCTTGCATTGCCCCGCGGAAAAATAAAGTTCGCCGCGCTGGGCCCCGCGCCGTAGGGCCAGCCGGCACGACTTTTGCGCCATTTCGAGCGACTGCATCAGCTCCGCAACGCCCATTTCCTCGAGGCGTCCCTGAATTACACCGGGCCGTACGGCGCGCTGCTGCAATTTCTCCAGGTGAATGCGGTCCACGACTTTTTTGGCGAGGCGCACGAGTTCACTGACGAAAAACGGCTTTGCGAGGAAATCCTCAGCCGTGACCATGGGCCGCAGTTTTTCCTCGATATCACCTCGGCTGGCCACAAAAATAAACGGAATGTGCCGCGTCGCCGCGCGCCCGCCGAGCTTCTCGTAAAGTTGCCGCCCATCGAGGCCCGCCATTTTAAAATCGGCAACAATCAAATCTGGAGGGTTGTCAATCGCTTGCAACAGTGCGTCGGCGCCATCACTGGCTACGCTTACTTCGCAGATTGGCTCGAGACCCCGCGCCATCAGATTGCGTACGAATGGATTGTCGTCCACGACCAGAGCGCGGACGCCCTTTGCCGCCGTAGTCATCTTGAGATCATCGTCCCGAATTCGCGCACGAATTCACGCTCAAACTGCCGCCCGAATTCACAATCCTGACCTCATCGCTTGGGCAACCGTTCCGTCTCGCGCGTATGTGTGGACCGACCAGCTTTCCTGGATAGAGCACTTCGCGTGGCGCCCGGTGCCGCATCTGCTGTGACGTCTGTTGTGACACTCGATGTCACGCCCGATATGACGCTCGGCGCCGCACGGTGATACGGGCCACTCTTCCCGCCCGTCTTTTCGACCAGATAAATTTCGCCGATCTCGATGGCTTTATCGAGGGCTTTGCACATATCGTAAATGGTGAGCGCAGCTGCCGAGACGGCAACGAGCGCCTCCATCTCGACACCGGTTTGCGCCGTAGCCGTCGTGCGCGAGGTAATTTCCACGCCATTCTGGCATAGCCGTGCAGTCACATCAATGTGCGTCAGTGCCAGCGGATGGCAAAGAGGTATCCACTCGGCGGTGCGCTTCGCCGCAAGGATTCCTGCAATTCGTGCAATTTCGAGTGGATCACCTTTGGGCGTTTTTCGGCGCCGTATTTGCGTGAGCGCCTCGGACCCGATGCGCACGAAGCCGTGCGCGGTCGCGGCGCGCGACGTAACGTCCTTGGCCGTGACGTCCACCATCGCTACCGCCGCGCCTTTGCCGAAATGGCTCAGCTTTTTCATGCGCGTTTCGCCGCGACTCCTAGCGTGCAGTCTGAGACCCGTAAAATCAGGCCGAGCCGCGGCGCGGAAGCACCGTTGCCCACTCACCCTCGTCCCAATTCAATTTCTCCGGCGGCACCACCAGAAATGCGTTCGCTAGGGACACCGCGACCGTATCGCCCGAGCCTTGCCACGGCAATGTGGCTACCCGCGTATCGCCTGCCCCGTCAGGGCGCGTCACCTGCGCGGGCACAAAGTGCGTAAGCGCCCCGCGTTCTCGCACCGCATGAGAAAGTCGCGCCGCAAACATCGGCACCGGACGCGGCTTTGCGCCGCCGAGCACGTCAATCGCGGGCACCACAAAAAGTTCAAAGGTGACCATCGTAGAAACAGGATTACCCGGAAGCCCGAACACCAGCTTCCCTTGGCACCGGCCAAATACGGCAGGCCGCCCGGGCCGGATATCTACCGAATCAAAAAAGATTTCCGCGCCCAGATCCGCCAGCACCGCTTCTACCAAGTCGTACTTCCCCATCGAAACGCCGCCCGAAAGCACCAGCACGTCGGCCGCTAGGCCCCGTTCGATGCGCCGTCGCAATTCATCCTTCTCATCGGGCGCGTTGCCCAAAGGCACCGGTTCACCACCGGTCAGCGTGACAAGCGTCTCGAGGGCCAGCCCATTGCTATTCCGAATTTGCAGAGGGCCGGGAGTACTCTCGATATCCACCACCTCGTCCCCGGTCGACAGGATCGCAATGCGCGGCCGGGCGCATACTTCGAGGCGATGCCGTCCCACCTGCGCCGCAACCGCCATTTCCGCATACCCCAGCCGGGTTCCGGTCGCGATCAGTTCCTGACCGGCGTGCGCCTCGCTTCCACGCCGCACGATATTTTTGCCGGATTCAGCGGCGTGCTGAAGCATAACCTCCTCGCCGGAAATCGTCACATGCTCGATCATCACCACCGAATCCGCACCGCGCGGCACGGCTGCACCGGTCATGATCTGCACGCATTCGCCCGGCCCGACGACGCGGTGGAACCCGCTGCCCGCCTTGATTTCGCCGATGCGATGTAATGTGGCGCCAGGAACAGCCGCATCAGCCGCGCGCACCGCGAATCCATCACGTGTCGAGCGATCGAAAGGAGGATAGTCACGGTCCGCAGCGATACTCTCCGCGAGCACGCGCCCACACGCACTTGCCCCGCCTGGCGCCCCGCCGGAATCGCGATGCCCCGCCAAAGACGCTGTTTCGCGTGCCGGTTGGTGCCGCTGCGCCGTCGCCACCTCGATTACTTTGTGGCGGGCTTGTACGAACGAAGGCATTCTTGACTCACATCCAGGAGGCGAATTGCGTTCCCGCAGGCACAATGGTCGAGTCGCGCTCGGGCCCCGTGGAAATCATACCGATTTCCACGCCCAGTTCTCCGGAAATGAACTTGAGATATTCCATGGCCGGCTTTGGCAGCTTGTCCACATCCCGAATGCCCTCGGTAGACGCCAGCCAGCCGGGCAGCGTGCGATAAACCGGCGTGATGTGCGCGAAGTCCTCGGCCGCCGCGGGCATGTCACGCATCAGCGTTCCCGCGGTCCCCGTAGACGCGCCCTCAGCACCCGATCCCGCCCGGTTAAAGCGATATCCCATGCAAACTTGAATCTCGCGCTGCGTATCGAACACGTCGAGCTTGGTGACCGCCAGCGAAGTAATGCCATTAATCATTTTTGCGTAGCGCAGCACCGCTAGGTCCAGCCATCCGCAGCGTCGCGGACGCCCCGTAACCGCACCATACTCCTTGCCTCGGTCGCGGACTTCGCTCGCTTCGAGCGCCTGCATCTCCGTCGGGAAAGGACCGCTGCCCACCCGGGTCGTATAGGCCTTGGTGATGCCCACCACGCCCGAAATGCGCGTGGGCGGCACGCCTAGTCCGGTGCATGCTCCTCCGGCCGTGGCATTTGACGAGGTGACAAACGGGTAGGTGCCGTTATCGATATCGAGCATCGTGCCTTGCGCGCCCTCGAACAGCACGGATTCGTTCCGGTCGAGCGCCTCATTGAGCAGCGAGGTCGTGTCGGTGACGAATGGCCGCAGCCGTTCCGCGTAAGCCAGGTATTTCTCCGCGAGTCCGGCGACCTCCAGCGGAGCACCAAAAGCCGCGCGGCAAACGGCATCTTTATCGCGCACCACGCGCGCCAGCTTTTCGCGGAAACGCGCGGGCTCCATCAAGTCGCAAACGCGTATTCCCTGCCTTGCCATTTTGTCTTCGTAAGCAGGACCGATGCCGCGCGAGGTCGTGCCAATTTTTGCTTCGCCCAGCGCGAACTCGGCGGCTTTCTCCATCTGCCGGTGGTAAGGGAAAATAACGTGCGCGCGATTGCTCAGGTGCAGCCGGCCATTTACGTCAATACCCGCTGCGCTCAAGCTATCAAGCTCGGCCACCAAAGCCGCGGGATCGACCACGACGCCCGTACCAATGACCGCCTGTCTGCCAGGGCGCAGCATCCCGCACGGTATGAGCTGCAACACGAAACGATGGCCATCGAATATGACCGTGTGCCCGGCGTTATGTCCACCCGCGCAACGTGCAACGTAGTCGAATGACGCGGCCATGTAATCCACGACTTTGCCTTTGCCCTCATCGCCCCACTGTGCGCCGACCACTACGATCGATTTCATTCGCTCCGCGTCTCCTTCAACTCATTTTTGCAGCGACTTATTACAGCAACTTTTGTAACAGCGATTTTTGAACACGACGTTGCCGCTGGGCATCCTGGCACACCAGTCGGCTTGCACAGCGTATGGCCCACACGCCTGCGGCAAGCACCCAAACGGCCGGACGAACCTGGAAAACTTCAGGCGTGACCGAAAAGCGACAGCCAGAGACAGCACATCGGACCAGTCATGGTACCCGCGCCCTGTGACGAAGGCAAGAACGCCTGGCGTCATAGAGGGTCCGGCAAGCTGCACCATTACATTGCGCTAATCACACTGGTCGTGATTGGTGCGACACGATTATTACGTCACGCCCAGCATCCACACCCACCGCTGCGGGGCCCAAGCCTGTGGCTTGGCTCCCGCATACCCGCAGTGAGATCGGCGCCCGCTGTTGTGACGATTTAATGGACGTGCCGGTCGACGACTTTCGCGATCTGATCTTTAGGGACGGCGCCCACAATCTGATCTGCGACCTGGCCGCCTTTGAAGATAAGTAAGGTAGGAATGCCGCGGATGTTGAATTTCCCGGCTGCGTTCACGTTCTCATCCACGTTCATTTTTACGACTTTGAGCCGGCCCGTATAATCGTTGGCGATTTCCGCAACCGTTGGAGCCAGCATGTGACACGGCCGGCACCAATCCGCCCAGAAATCCACCATCACGGGCTGCGAGTTGCTCGCATCGATGACCTCGGTCTGAAAACTGTTATCGGTGACGCTGGGAATATTCTCTGCCATGTCGTTCCTTTCACTCAGGGTTCCCGGTTATACGGGCCGCGCGCGTTCCGGTCTGGATGAACAACCTTCACGGTATCAATTAGATGATGCAATGGCCGATCGGATTCGTGCTTTTCGCGAGACCGCATAGAGCCGCGCGTACTCCGTCGCGGAAGCCTCCCAGGAAAAATCCTTGGCCATGCCGTTGGCCTGCAGACAGCGCCACGCTATTTTGCTGCGATATACGGCCAGCGCACGTTTTACTGCTCCCAGCAGCGCTTCACCAGTATATTCCGCAAAGTTAAAGCCGGTCCCCATCCAGGTGCTGTTATTGAAGGGCTCGACGGTATCCACGAGTCCGCCCGTGGCGCGTACCACCGGCACCGTACCGTACCGCAGGCTGTAAATCTGGTTCAACCCGCACGGCTCGTAGCGCGACGGCATCAGGAACATGTCCGTGCCCGCTTCGATCTTGTGCGCCAGCGCATTATCGTATGCGATTTTCACGGCCAGCTTGCCGGGCTGCTTCCGCGCCAAATCCGTAAACATGCTCTCATATTTAGCGTCGCCCGTTCCCAGCACTACGAAGGCAATGTCTTCGGCGAGCAACGCTTCCGCTACCTGGGCCAGCAGGTCAAACCCTTTCTGATCGGCAAAACGCGAAATAATTCCCACCAGCGGACGCTCTAACTCCGCCGGCAGATGGAACTGTGTGAGCAAGTCGCTCTTGCACGCTCGCTTGCCGGCGATGTCCCGCACTGAATAGTGCGCGGCAATCAGATCGTCGTGCTCGGGACTCCAGACCGAATAATCGACTCCGTTGAGAATGCCAAACAAGCGGTCTGCTCGCATTTGCGCGACGCCCTCAAGTCCGCAGCCGTACTCGGCCGTCTGAATCTCCTCCGCATATTTTCGGCTTACGGTCGTGAGGTAATCGGCGTACACCAGCCCCGCTTTCAAGTAGTTGACCTTGCCGTAAAACTCCACCCCATCGACGCGAAACTCGGAATCAGGCACCCCGATGCGTCCGAGCACCTCTCGCGGGAACACGCCCTGGTACCCCATATTATGGATCGTGAAGATTACCGGTATGGCGCCAAGTTGCGCATCGGCTTTATACCGCGTGCGCAACAGCACCGGCACCAGCGCAGTCTGCCAGTCATGGCAATGTATGACTTCGGGCGTCCAAACGTGCTTCGCAATCGCTATCGCCGCATACCCAAGCTCCGCATAGCGCTCGGCATTGTCCGGGTAATCCTGCCCGCGCGAACCGTATAAACCGTCACGGTCAAAATACTCCGGATCGTCCACGAAAAAGTAGGTGACTCCGTTCGGCTGTGGTCCCTTCCCAATCGCGCATGTCCTTGCTGTCGCTCCAACCGGTACCTCCAGCTTCTTGACCATCACCCCTTTTGGTTCCGTGCCGCGGTAACGTGGCAGCAGGACGGCCACCTCATGTCCAGCCGCCACGAGTGCTTTGGGCAGCGCTTCGACAACGTCGGCCAGCCCGCCGGTCTTCGAGAACGGCAGGCCTTCGGAAGCGACAAACAAGACGCGCATGTGACCTCGTTTGCGACGGTACTGAATCGCTGGAGCTTCGTCAAGGCTGCGGGACGGCGTTCACGGCCGCACAAATAATACCCCACGCAGGATCAAGGTTAACCATATGCGCGAATTGCCGCGGAGTTTTCTATCTCGGGTACGCCTGTTTGCCACTGCGCCACGCTAGTGATGTTGTTACACTGCACAGCCATGCCTCAGCGACTGGGACAACATTTTCTCAATGCTGCCTGGCGCGAACGCGTCGCGCGCGCCATCTTTGGACTCGGCGTGAGCGCCGTGCCGGGCCCTGCAACACACGATCCGACGCTGGCTGCAACATCTCACGTAACGCGCGACACGGGCGGCTTATGGATCGAAATCGGCGCAGGACATGGCGAGATGACGGCAATTCTGTCGCAACATGCCCGCCGTGTTATCGCCATCGAACTCGATGCCGGCCTCGTCGATAAATTGCGCGACGCTACCGCGAAGCTTGGGAATGTGACCGTCGTCCATGGCGACGTTCTGGAACTCGATTTCGCCGCGCTCGCAGACCCTCCCGATCTCGGCGGTCAGCCGGGAGAGCGATTTCACGTCTACGGTAACCTGCCGTACTACATCAGCTCGCCCATCGTTCACCGCCTGTTCCACAATGCTGAACGTGTCGCATCCGCTTTCATGGTCGTGCAGCATGAAGTCGCTGAACGCATGGCTGCAAATCCCGGCCATCGTGAATACGGATATTTTTCGGCTTTTACGCAGTTCTACTCCCAGCCGGAAATTCTGCTGCGCATTCCGCCCGGCGCTTTCCACCCGCCGCCTCAGGTGGATTCTGCCCTTGTCGCACTTCGGCCCCCAGGCGAGCGCTCCCGTCTTGAAATTGGCGACGATTGCGAATTCCTCGAGTTTTTAAAAATATGTTTTGCGCATAAGCGCAAAACGCTGCGAAATAATCTCCGCGCTAAACTCGCGTCATCTGCGCAAGATATCTTGCAGCGGGCGGGTCTCGCACCTGATGCGCGCGCCGAACAACTCACGCTTACGCATTTCGCACGATTGTTCCGCGCAATCCAACAACGTTAGGCGTGCCGCCGGTGAGAATTCCCGCTCCGCAGAAAAAATCCCGTCCAATTTTCCATGCTCGTGTTTGGCTGTCGGTTTCAGACGGAATGTTCAAGAGGAATATTCAGCAGCACGTTCAGCAGCATGTTTAACCGCACGCTGAGCAGGGCGACGCAATAGCGCTACAAGCTTGTCCGGCTCATTCGTGATGATCCCGTCTACGCCCATGGCCATCAACTCCTTCATGCGTCGCGATGCGTTCACCGTCCAGGCGATTACCTCGAGTCCGTTCTCGTGGGCCTTTTCCACCAGCTTGCGTGTGACCCGATCGGCGCGCGGTAAGAGCTGTTTTGCACCCAGGCTCATTGCTTCCGCTACGCTGTCTTTGGATTGGCCGCTGAATAAAAACCCCGTGACAATCGAAGGCTCAATTGCTCGCATCGCTGCCAGAGCCTTCTCATCAAACGAAATTACAACCGCGGAGTCGGCGTACCTGGCCACACGCAAGGCATCCACGAGAACGTGCTCCGCACCGCGCGCGCCCGGCATTTTCAGTTCGAGATACAGGCCCATATTCGTTTCGCGGCCAAAGGCCAGCACCTCTTCGACTGTCGGTATGCGCTCGCCCGCGAAATGCGGAGACTGCCGGCCTGTGCGAGGGCGATGCTTGCGAAAGCACGCGCCCGCGTCGAGCTCTCTCAATTCTTCCAGCGTCACGCGCGTTACTCGCCCGCTTCCGCTCGTTGTGCGATCGAGCGTTTCGTCGTGAATGGCTACCAGGCGGGCGTCACGCGTGAGCTGTAGATCGGTTTCGATGAAGTCCGCGCCCATTTTTGCCGCGAGCCGAAACGCGGCCAGCGTGTTCTCCGGCGCGGAAGCGGATGCGCCGCGATGCGCGATCACCTTCATCTTTATCGATTGGCGAAATTCACAAAACCGGCAAATTCATGCGCCGGAACACTCATGCCCGGCAAGTGGCAAAACGCAAAAATGAATTACGTGACTTCGACTTCGACGTAGTGATAGCCGGTCGCGCCGTTGGGCCATTCTCCCGCTACTGACGAAGATTGCAGCATCCCGTTACCATCGGTCGCGCGCACTTCAATCGTTTGTTTGCCGCGTGGAGGATCGGCCCAGACGTATTTCCAAAACGCCCACACCTGCGACGGAAACGGGTTGCTGAAAATTTGTGCGTCATTCCAAGTGTGTCCGCCGTCGGTCGAAACCTCGACCTTGCGTACACCGGCTTCATTCGCAACGGCCCATCCGGTGATCACAAAGTTATTGCCCGAAATCTGCGCGCGGTCGTGCGGATCGTCGATCACCGATTGCAGTTGCCGTTCGGAGGAAATCGACCAACCTTGCCATTCCCAATAACCCAGGAATTCCTTGTCCACGAATTCCATGCGCGTGAGCCACTTCGGCATTTTCATGCCGTATTTCCCGGGCAATATGATGCGCAAAGGAAATCCGTGGCGGCGCGGCAACGGCTCGCCATTCATCTCCCAGGCGAGAAAATTCTCGGGATGCAATATGCGCTCGAGCGTCTGTCCGGTGGTGTACCCTTCAGCCGCATACATCGCGACGTATTTCGCCTCCGGCTTGATCCGCGCACGCGCAAGCAGCGGTGCCAGCGCAGTGCCACCCCAGGTAGCATTTCCAATCAGCGCTCCGCCCACGGGATTCGAGATGCACTCGAGAGTGAGGGTAGTCTCGAAACGGGGAAGCTTGCGAATTTCGTCGTAGCTGAACCGGAGCGGCTGATCCACCAATCCGTCAATCGTGAGCGACCACTTTTTCGGGTCCACGGCGGGCTCGTTGTGCGCCGAGGTGAGGTAAAAATCATCGGTCGGAGTGATGGCGCGCAGCGCGGCTTGCGGACCGTCCTGCAGGTACTTCTTAACGTCCACGTACCCGACGTTGGTTCCGTGCATGAGCGCACGGTAGGCAGCCAGCGGAAGAAGAACGCCAACTCCGGCGCCCGCGACGATCGAGATAAATCTGCGGCGCTCCATTAATTCGGGCTCCCTGGCGGCCTGCTCCGCCGGATCGATCAGCGCTGGCCGGCCCGTCAGTGCTGGGCGGCACCGTCACCTGCGATGGCAGTCCATTATGCGTGGCGACAGCCTCCCTCTTATCTTACGCCGCCTGGCGCGTTGCGGATGAATCCGTCTTGGGTGTGGGTGCCCGTTTACTTCACGTTTTTCTGCAGCCAGTCGTCGATGAACTTGATGATCTGATCGCTATTTTTATCGAGGAACATTTCATGCATGTTGCCGTGAATGCCCACATCCTCAAGGCGCACAAAATCATCTTTCACGCCAGCCTGATTGAGCCACTTGGGAATGCAGGGATCGTACGCACGGTGATAGGTGCCTTCGGCAGAGATGGAGAGGACGTGCATATGCTCGAGCGCGGTGAGCTTGTGCACGGGCTCATCCTGGAGATAGCAGCCGACCTCATCGCCCGGCCGGTCGGAAGGCACCAGATGAACTTTAATATCGGAGGGCCTGTTGAAAGGCGGATCATAGTGCATCGGCATGGTCGTGAGACCCCAGGAATTGGGATTCACGCGCGTGTACTCCACTTTCGCGGTATTCACGTTGCCGATCTGCGGCCCGCCCGGCTCGATGGCCACCATCCCCGCGAGCAAATTCGGCCGCTGGTCGGCAACGTTGAAGCCCATGCCGCCACCCTGGGAATGGCTGATCAGAATCACCGGCGTGCCGATCTTATCGAGAAGTGCCACACCCGCCGGGACGGTCAACTCCGCCTGGTTTGCCACGAACTGCACCTGGCCCTTCGCAAAATTGTCGAAAACGGGATCGCCCATCATGCCCTTTTTTGGTGAATCGCTGGGCCATTGGGTATAGAGATTTTTGCGCGGGAAATCGCCGCCGGAAGCGGCAGGCGCGGTCCAGATCTGCTCGAGCTGCAGCGCGGTGCGAATGCCCAGATTACCGTCGACTCCAGGAACGTAGGCGGAGCGGCCACGCGCCGGATAATCGACCATGTACACGACGTACCCCTGGCCAACAAGATAGTACGCCCAGCCCGGGCGGCCATCGGGCGTCTGGCGCCAAATGGTTCCGGTTTGCCCATTCCCGTGGAAAAACACGATGGGATACGGATGCTGAATTTGCTTTGGCACCCATACCTCGACGTACATCGCACCGTGCATGACTTCCTTGCCGGGTTCGCCAACGTAACTGCCGCCGACGTAGAAGAATCCTTCGCGGGCAATTTTGTCGGTGGAGAATGTGGGAATGGAAGAGGACGGGTTGGCCTTGGCGAGCTCGGATTTCGGCACGGCGGCTTTAGCAGCGGCCAGGGCTTTATTTTGCGCGTTGACGCGCAATCCAAGCCATGCAACGGCGACGAGTAATGCGGCCAACACGGCACAAAAGGTTTTCATCTTCATGAGTTCAGACCTCAATTCTTCCGCATTTTATTGCTGGGCTCCGTTTAGCGAGAAAGCGGCACTTCGCCGTGGCCTTTTTCTGGAAGTGCGCGCCCAGAAAGGGGCCGTGTCGCGCGGTGTCTCTCGTGTGAGCTACAGCTCTCGTATACCGCTGAATGTGAAAAGTCAAGTACGGAACGGCGCTGGAACGCGACACGGGCATCATCCGTCGATGAATGTATGGAAACGTCGCAATGGTGCAACAATACGTTCATGACGCTCACGGCACGACGCGTCGCACGATCTCGTGTCACGGTATCATTGCCCGATGCTCATGGCACGATCGGAATGACGCACGCACACCCACAAACCGATACCTCAGAGGTAGCTTCGTGAACCCAGACCGGCGTTATCATCGCATCTTTGGCTTCCCGATATGCGGTTTCCGTGTACGCGGCTTCCCGGTACGTCTGGTCGCTTGGGCATTCGCGGCCACTTTGTCGTGTTCCTCGTTTGTGGCCGCGCAGTCATCGAGCGATACCGATGCGCTTCGCAAGCTCAACCTCTCCGTGGAATCCTTGATTAAGCAAGTGTCGCCGAGCGTGGTGCAGATTGTCGCCGCCGGCTACGGAACGGTGCAGCAGAGTAATCGCGGCAACGCGGACGTGATCGTCGGCCGGCAGCACGCGATCGGCTCGGGGTTCATCATCAATCCCGCAGGGTACATCCTCACGAATGCGCACGTTGTGAATGGCGCCGAGCACGTGCAGGTGGTTTTGCCCTTGTCCTCCGGCGACAATACGCCGAGCAGTGCGCTAGCTTACCGTGGAGACATACTTCCCGCGCAAATCGTCGGGGTGGCGGCGGATGCCGATCTGGCGGTGCTGAAGGTTGATGGCAAGAATCTTCCAGCGTTGCGCCTGGCCGACTACACCGGCCTGTTGCAAGGGCAACTGGTATTCGCATTCGGCAGTCCCGAGGGCCTCCAGAACTCCGTTACGATGGGCGTGATCAGCGCCACGGCGCGGCAGACCGATCCCGACTCGCCCATGGTTTACATTCAAACTGATGCGCCCATCAATCCCGGTAATTCCGGCGGTCCGCTGGTGAATGTGAACGGCGAAGTGGTGGGCATCAACACTTTTATCCTCTCGCAATCGGGAGGAAATGAAGGGCTGGGATTCGCTATCCCGAGCGCGATTATTGGCGTTTCGTTCCAGCAAATCCGGCAGCTGGGCCACGTGCATCGCGGGGAAATCGGCATTGGCGTACAAACAATTTCGCCGCTGCTGGCCATGGCGCTGCATCTGACGCGCAATTCCGGCGTGATCGTGTCCGACGTCCTACCTGGGAGCCCGCAGCAGCGGCAGGGCTGCAAATCCAGGACATCATATTGGCAGTAGATGGGAAAGCGACCGACAGCCTTCCTTATTTCGGTTTCCGCATGATGACGCACGGTGCGGGAGAGATCGTGCACCTCGACGTGCTGCGGGGCACCGCACACTTTACATTCGATGTGCCGGTAATGCAGCGTCCGCACGAAGTCGATCAACTCGCCTCGCTTGCAGACCCACAAAAAAGCCTTATTGCCGCACTGGGCATTCTGGGAGTCGCGATCACACCACAAATTGCCCACCAGTTGCCGGGACTGCGCGATCCCTATGGCATTCTGGTGATGGCGCGCTCGGCCGAGTCTGTTTCCGACATTCCCCTGATGACGGGCGACGTGATCCGGACGCTGAATGGCGCGCCGATGACGACGCTCGAAGCGTTGCATAACGCGCTGCACGCGGTCCCGCCGGGCGGTTCCATCGCCCTGCAAATCCAGCGAGAGGACAGGCTTGCGTTTCTGACATTCGTTTTGGATCGGCCCTGAGGAGATACCCTGACGGACCAGGCGAAATTCTGACGATCAGCGACCCGAGCGTCTTGCAAGAATCAGTCCATGGGCTTACGGCTGCAGCGCTGTCCATCAATACACTGCCGGATCCGTACGCTGAAATTGCCACCAAGCCAATTTAATTAAACGCAGCACGATTGAACGTAACCCGATTGCACCGGGCGCGACACCCGCTTCAGCGAGGCTCATGCTGGTCTCCGAGAATCTAGCCAGCGCTTGTCACGCGCGGCGCGCCGGTTTTATTATTTTTTGGCTTCGTGATATCACCGGTTGGAGGGCGACGATGGCGGCAACCCTACAGCAGAAACAACGCACTTCGGTTCGCGTACGTGCGATGCGCGCGGACGATCTCGCGGAGGCGAGCACGATCGTGCGCACCGCGTTCGGCACATTTCTGGGCGTTCCCGATCTCACGAACTTCTGGACTGACGTTGACTACGTGTCCACGCGATGGAAGGCGAATCCTGAAGCCGTGCTGGCGGCGGAGGTGGATGGCAAGCTGGCCGGATCGAATTTCCTGACGAATTGGGGCAGCTTCGGATTTTTTGGCCCGTTGACGGTTAGGCCAGAGCTTTGGAATTCGGGCGTGGCGCAAAGCCTGCTGGGACCAACGGTGGATCTCTTCGACAAATGGGGCGTGCAGCACGTGGGGCTTTTTACTTTCGCGCAGAGTCCGGGGCACCTCCACCTGTACCAGAAGTTTGGCTTCTGGCCGCGGTTTCTGACGGCGGTGCTGAGCAAAGACATCTCACATCGCGAAATTCAGGACCGGAGGGGCGTTTCGTGGACGAAATACGGAGCGTGTGAAACCAGCGAACAAGCCAGCGCACTCGACGCGTGCCGGTCGTTGACGGATGCGATATTTGCCGGGCTCGACGTGGGCAAGGAAATTCGCACCGTGGCGGAACAGAAGTTGGGCGAGACCGTTCTGTTGTGGGGCGGCGCTACGCTCGAGGCGTTCGCGGTCTGCCATTGCGGCGAAGGCACCGAGGCCGGCCGCGACAATTGCTACGTGAAGTTCGGGGCGGTACAGCCCGGCCCTCATGCGGAGCAGACATTTGACCGACTGCTGGATGCGTGTGAAGCTCTGGGCGCGGAACGCGGATTAAAACGGCTTGACGCCGGCGTAAATACAGCACGCAGCCGCGCGTACCGCGCTCTCCTGCGGCTGGGATACCGGACCAAGTTTCAAGGGGTGGCGATGTACCGGCCGGACGATCCGGCGTTTGATTTGCCGGACGTTTTTGTTCTGGACGACCGAAGATGAGGGAGTGAGTTTGTATTCGAGTATTTGCGAGACGGTCGCGAGACGGGCCAAAGTGCGGCGAGTGTTACGGCCCCGGCTATACCTTCGTGACTAGAATTTGGTGACTTCGGTGAAGTGGAAGCCGCGGACTTTCATCGCGGGGACGACCATTTCGAATGACTCCTCACCGGCGGCGCGCACCGCGGGGCCTAACTGCTCGACGTTAGTGAGCATCTCGAGGATGTTTTGGTTGAATCGGAAGTTACGCACGCCACCAACAATGCGCCCATCCTCGACCAGGAAAGTACCGTCGCGCGTCATGCCGGTTAACACTTTTTCGTAGGGATCGACTTCGCGGATATACCACAGGCGCGTGACCAGAATGCCGCGCTCGGTGGAGCTGACCATTTCGCTGACGGCCGTAGTGCCACCATTAAAGACCAGGTTGTAAGGCGCCTCGCCGTATTCGTTCGGGAGCGACAAGCCGTGCCCCGTGGGCCTGGTCTTCATTTTTTTGGCCGTGCCGCGCGCATAGACCAGGTTGCGCAAAACACCTTTATCGACGAGCACGACTTTGCGGCGTGGCATGCCTTCGGCATCGAAGGGGGGACCGGATTGCAGCGGATGCGTGACATCGTCGCGGATGGTGATGTTGTCGCCCATCACCTGTTTCCCCAGGCGATTGTTGAAGCATGAGCGCTGGTCGAGCACGGCGGTACCGGCGAAATCGTAAAACAGGAAACCGACCAGATCGAGAACCGCGGCAGGCTCGAGGATGACGGTCCAGCGGCCGGTTTCGACTTCGCGCGGGTAGCGGGAAGCCGCGGCTTTACGGCTGGCGCTGCCGCCCAGCTCATCGGGATCGATGAGGGCGATATCCGGAGAATTGGCCTTGGCCCAGCCGGCAGAATCGTTTTCCATCATCGTGACGGAAAATTCCGCGCGGGTCTGCCGATGCGTTACGAACAGGCCCCGCGAATTGGCCAGCGCCGCCACGGACGCTCCCGTCGTGAAAATGCCGGCGGCGGTCTGATTGTTGGCCGACGCGATGCCGATGACGCGGGTCACCGAGCGTGCGCGGTCCTGTGGAGCGGCTTCGGCGGTTTCAGGAAAATAACGCGCGACACGCGGAACCGTTTGCGCTGGCAGCATGGGCAGCAAACCGGGATGCCGCGGCCGGCTGCGGGCCAGCGCGGAAGAAGCGGCCACGACGCGCTGCAGCGATTCGTCGTCCATTTTGTTCGAGGTGGCGCGCGCGGTGCGGCCGTCGAAGACGGTGCGCACGGAAACGGTGAGATTCCGCTCCGCTACGTTCTGATGGATGGTGTTATTCGCGAAACGCGTGAGCGCGTCGGCGCCCGCGTCGATTTCGACTTCGGTTTCATCCGCGTCGGAAAACCGGATGATGCGCTCGGCGAGGCGGCGCAACACGGCGTCTGAGGCGAGAAGCGATTCGGCAGCGGCGGGGCCGGTCGCGCGCGGCCGCACCATGGAGGCGCGGGGCTTCACGTTTTTGCGAGTCGTAGGCGTGCGACGGGGGCTCATCCTTTGGCAAAGGCCATGCCGACACGTATGTTGCGGAAGCGCGCCGGAGACGCGCCGTGGCCCGTGCCCATAGTCTGCATGGGCTGGCCCTTGCCGCAATTGGGCGTCCCCCAGAGCGTCCAATAGTCACGGGAGCAGATGGCATCGCAACTATTCCAGAATTCCGTGGTGATGCCGCTGTAGCTGGGATGCTTGAGCATGCGGCCTTTTTTGCCGCCCTTGATCTCCCATCCGATTTCCGTCGAGAACTGAAAATGATAGCGGTGATCGTCGATGGACCAGGAGCGGTTGGTCTCCATCAGGATGGCGTCATCGGTGTCCGCGAGCAAATCGTCGTAATTCCACGTTCCGGGAAGCAGGCTGATGTTGGTCATGCGGATCATGGGGAGGCGATTCCAGCTTTCGGCGCGCATGGTGCCGCCCGAGCGCGTGAGTCCGATGGCGGGAGCGGTTTCGCGATTCGATAAATAGCCGGTGAACAGGCCATCTTTGATGATGTTCGTGCACTGCGCCGGCACACCTTCGTCGTCGTAACCGAACGTGCCGAGGCCGGGTCCGTGTTCGAGGCGGGCGTCGGCGACGACGTTGACGATTTCGGACGCGTAGCGAAGACGGCCGAGCTTTTCGAGCGTGAGGAAACTGATGCCGGCGAAGTTGGCCTCCATTCCCATGACGCGGTCGAGCTCGATGGGATGACCGATGGATTCGTGGACCTGCAAGCCGAGCTGCGAACCTTCCAGAATGATGGTGCTCTCGCCCTCGGGACATTGCGCGGCCGAATGGAGCGCCACAGCCTCCTCGGCAATGCGCGCGGCGTTGCCCACCAGGTCAAGCGATTCGACGAGTTCGTAGCCCGCGAGCTCGTGCTGGCCGCCAAAACTGCTGGGGTAAGAGCGCTTTTGAATTTCGTCGCCGGAGAACGCCATCGCCACGATGCCGGCTCCCGATTGCATTTTGACCTGGTGGATGCGCGAGCCGAGCGTCGAGGCATACCACTGCTCGATGCGCCGGAACTGCATCGAGGTTTCGGCGAGGGTGACGCCCTTGATTCTGCGCATTTCGAGATCGGCTGCGAGCAACAGTTCGATCTGGCGGTCGAGCGGAATCTCGAAGGGGTCTTTGACGAACGGATTCTGCCAGGTGTCGGCGAAGGCTTGCTCGGGCACCATGACGACGTCGTGGCGTTTTGCGAGCGCGGAGGCGCGCGCGATCGCTACGGCGTACGCGGCGCAGGACTGGACGCCCTCGCGCGTCAGGCGGTCGGTGGAAGCGAATCCCCAGCAGCCATCGGCGATTACGCGCAGGCCCAAGCCCAGCGATTCCGTTTCGGAGAGATTGCCGACTTCGCCATTCTTCGTGGAGAGGTCGCGCTGGCGAATATCCATCACGCGCGCATCGGCGAAGGTTGCGCCGCGGGCGCGTGCGGTATCGAGCGCCAGATGAGCCCATTCACGCATCAGGATATTCGGAACCAGGTGCAGCAGCGAGCGACGAGATCATGGCCAAACGATATGGGCAAAAGGCCGTGGCAAGACGCCTTACGGCTACACGATTCTGCAAATAAAGTAGCCGGTTAACGCCCACGCACGGAGCCAGCGTTTAGCCCGGAGTCAGTACAAAGCTTTCAGCCGACTTAGGTGCCTTCCGACCAGGATGCCAGGTATTGCTCCTGCTCGGGCGTGAGCTTATCGACGTGGACGCCCATGGATTCGAGCTTGAGTTTGGCGATGTGCTGATCGATGGGCTCCGGCACGGGGTAGACCTGCGGCTGCAGCTCTTTACTATGCTTCACCAGATATTCGGCGGCTAGCGCCTGGTTGGCGAAGCTCATATCCATGACGGCGGCTGGGTGGCCCTCCGCGGAAGAGAGGTTGACGAGGCGGCCCTCGGCGAGTAGATAAATTCTGCGGCCGTCCTTCATGGTGTATTCGTCGACAAAGGGACGCGCTGGCTTCTTGCTGCTCGCCAGCTTTTCGAGTGCGGGGATGTCGATCTCCACGTTGAAGTGGCCGGAATTGCAGATCACCGCACCTTCCTTCATGCGCTCAAAATGTTCGCCGGTGAGGACGGACTTGTTGCCGGTTACAGTGACAAAAATGTCGCCGATTTTGGCGGCTTCCGCCATGGGCATCACGCGGAAGCCATCCATCACGGCTTCGATAGCGCGCGTGGGATTGACTTCGGTGACGATCACGTCCGCGCCCAGGCCCTTGGAACGCATGGCCACTCCGCGGCCGCACCAGCCGTAGCCGGCGACCACGAACTTCAAACCCGCGAGCAGCAGATTGGTGGCGCGCAAAATGCCGTCGATCGTCGATTGACCGGTGCCGTAGCGATTATCGAACAGGTGCTTGGTAAGCGCGTCATTCACGGCGACGACCGGATACTTGAGCGTGCCGTCCTTGGCCATGGCGCGCAGGCGAATGACGCCGGTCGTGGTTTCCTCGGTGCCGCCGATCACGCCAGACACGAGCTCCGGCCGCTTGGTGAGCAGCATGGTAACCAAGTCCGCTCCGTCGTCCATGGTCATCTGCGGCTTGTGATCGAGCGCGGCCTCGAGATGCGAGTAATAGGTGTCGTTGTCCTCGCCCTTTAATGGCGAAGGTCGGAATGCTGTAATCCTTCACCAGACAGGCGGCGACTTCATCCTGCGTCGAGAGCGGATTCGAGGCGCACAGCACGACGTCGGCGCCCCCGTCACGCAACGTGATTGCCAGGTTCGCGGTTTCGCTGGTGACGTGCAGGCACGCGGAGACGCGCAGTCCCTTGAGAGGCTGCTCCTTGATGAAGCGCTTGCGAATCGATTGCAGAACGGGCATCTGCTGGTTGGCCCACTCGATTTTGCGCTTGCCGCGCTCGGCGAGAGCCATATCCTTCACATCGCCCGCAAGGGAATGCGTGGTTGCCACGGAAATGCCTCCAAATTGAATCGAAGATTTTATCTGAAGCTTATCCAGTGCTTGTCGGCCGTGCTCGATCACCTATCGATCGGCTGTCTACTGGCTCTCTGCGACTATGGAACGACTATCTAGCGGCCCGCGATGGCGGGCGCGTGGGACGACTTCGCTTCCTTGCGGATCGCTTCCGCCTTGTCCGACCGCTCCCAGGTGAAAGAGGGCTCCGTACGGCCAAAGTGGCCGTAGGCCGCAGTTGTGCGATAAATCGGGCGGCGGAGGTCGAGACTTTCGATGATGCCGCGTGGGGTGAGCTCGAACGTGGCGCGGATGAGGTCGGTCATCTGTTCGTCGGGAATGGTGCCGGTCCCAAACGTGTCGGCCATAACGGAGACGGGCTCCGCTACTCCAATGGCGTAGGCGAGCTGCACTTCGACGCGCTTCGCCAACCCGGCGGCTACGAGGTTTTTCGCGATGTAGCGCGCCATGTAGCAGGCCGACCGATCCACTTTAGTCGGATCCTTGCCCGAGAACGCGCCCCCGCCATGACGACTGTAGCCACCGTAAGTGTCCACGATGATTTTGCGGCCGGTCAGGCCGGCATCGCCCATCGGCCCGCCCACCACGAAGCGACCCGTCGGGTTGATGTGGTACTTGGTGCGGTCGTCCACCAGCGATTCGGGGACCACGTGCCGGATGACTTCGTTCATGATCGTCTCGTGCAGGGCATCGTTCGAAACGTCGTCGCCGTGCTGGGTCGAAATCACCACGCAGTCGACGCGTGCGGGGCGTCCGTTAACGTATTCAACCGTTACCTGGGACTTGCCATCGGGACGCAGGAAATCCACCAGGCGAGCTTTGCGAACCTCGGAAAGACGCCGGACCAGCTTGTGGGCCAGCACGATCGGGAGAGGCATCAACTCATCGGTGTCGTCGCAGGCGTACCCAAACATCAGGCCCTGATCCCCGGCACCGCCGGTGTCCACACCCATGGCAATATCGGGGGACTGGCGCTTGAGCGAAGAAATTACGGCGCATGTTTCGGCATCGAACCCGTACTTGGCGCGGGTATATCCGACGTCGCGAATGACTTCGCGCACGATCTCGCTGTAGTCCAGAATGGCCGAGGTGGTGATTTCGCCAGCCACCATCGCTAGGCCAGTGGTCACCAGAGTCTCGCAAGCCACACGGCCCATGGTGTCCTGCGCCAGTACGGCATCCAGGATCGCGTCTGAAATCTGATCGGCGATTTTGTCGGGGTGGCCTTCAGTAACGGATTCGGAGGTAAACAGAAAGGTGCGTTTATCTTGGCTCAAACCTAACTCCTTCTGGACCAATCATCTGCAAGTCTACGACGTTGCGGCTCAACAGTTTAGGCGCGCGTATCAGAATGTGGCGGCTGCGCTGAGACGATGGAAAACGCTAACACACGGCTCCAAGCGCTGTCAACGCACGAACGAGGCGAATGGGTTTTACATGCGCACTCTCTCCGTGCTAACCACGTTCATGCCCATCAAGGTCGCGGACTGTGGTGCCAGTGTGCGATCTTTCGCGCCACGCATTACGCGCGCGGAACTGCATGCCCGTCCCGGAGGCGGCATCATTATCCATACCGCAGCACTGATTCTACGATCCGGATTGCTGCAACCGGCCACACTGCTCCGGTCCCTGCTTGCATCGCACTCGAAACCCGGGTCACTCTTCTTCGGGGGAGTGCGAGTCCATCGCGTGAACTACGGCTTTGCCTGCACGCGCCAGCAAAAAGCTGTGAATGAATGGATCGATATCGCCATCCAGGACGCGATCAACGTCGCCCACCTCGAATTTGGTGCGGTGATCTTTGATCAGGCGATAGGGCTGCAAAGTGTAGGTCCGAATCTGGCTGCCGAAACTGATATCGAGCTTCGATTCGTCGAGCTTGCGCGTCGCGGCCTGGCGCTTCTCGATTTCCAGGTCGTAAAGGCGCGAGCGCAGCAGCTTCATGGCAATCTCGCGGTTTTTGTGCTGGCTGCGTTCGGCCTGGCATTGCACGACGATGCCGGAGGGGAGATGCGTAAATCGTACCGCGGTCTCCACTTTATTCACGTTCTGGCCGCCGTGGCCTCCGGCGCGAAATGTATCGATGCGCAAATCTTCCGGCCGGATGGACACCTCGATACGGTCGTCAATTTCGGGGATCACGAATACGGAGGCAAACGAAGTGTGCCGCCGCGCCGCCTGATCGAATGGCGAAATGCGAATCAAGCCGGTGCACACCGGTTTCGGTGGTGAGCAGGCCATAGGCATTCTCACCTTCGATCCGCACCGTGGCGGATTTGAGGCCCGCGCCCTCGCCGGGTTGCGAATCGAGCACGGTCGCGCGGTAACCTTTGCGCTCCGCCCAGCGAAGATACATACGCAACAGCATTTCGGCCCAGTCCTGCGATTCGGTGCCGCCGGCGCCAGGCTTGATGGTGACAATCGCGTTTAACCGGTCGCTTTCGCCGGAGAGCAGCGTAGCGGTTTCGAGTTCGGCGATGTATTCGTCGGCGGCGGTAACTTCGCGCTCAATTTCGCGTACGGAAGCTTCGCGTTGCGCGGCATCGGTTTCCTGCCGCGCCAGATCGAAATACGTCTCGATGTCGCTCACGATGCGCGTGAGCTTGTCGTCCGCGGCGATTTTTTCTTCCGAGGCTTTGCGCTGCTGGAGGATGCGCTGGGCCTGCTCGGGATCGCTCCAGAAATCGGGCTGCGAGGTCTTGGTTTCCAGGCCGCGGATCAGCTCGCGATGGCGGGGAACGTCAAAGATAACTCCGCACGAGCTCGATGCGCTCGTGTAGCTCGTGGAAACGATGTTCGAGATCTTCAAGAATCATGGCTTAATCTTCTCCAAACTTCTCGACCGCCCCGTTCGAGCCGTCAAATTCCGCCGCAAGCAAGAGGCGGCGCTAATGGCGAGCGTTAGCCAGGCAAACCAGTCCCCTAAGCGCGTATACGGGGTCAAATCGCTGCGGAATCCGTAGGGTGCATCGAGTTCGCCGCGTATATCGACCGGGAGGCTGGCTACCACGCGTCCGTAAGGATCAATGGAAACCGTGTAGCCGTTATTCGTATCCCGGAGCAGCCAGCGGCGGTTTTCGACCGCTCGCACCCGCGCCATCAGCAAACTTTGCGCGGGGCCGGACGAGCGACCCAGCCAGCCGTCATTCGAGATATTGATCAGCAGGCCCGCGCCGTTGCGTACGAATCGCCGCACTTCGTCGGGGAATACGGCCTCGTAACAGATAAAAACGCTAAAACGCCCGCCCGGCAGGTTGCCCACAGCATAGCGGGTACCGTGCTGAAAATCGCCGGCCAGCGCGGTGAGATCCTTTGCGAACCACAAAAAACTGCGTCCGGGCACGTATTCGCTGAACGGAACCAGGTGCATCTTATCATAGAGGAATTCCTCACGGCCCTGCGGGTCCAGCAGGGCGGCGCTATTGTAGGGAAGCTCCGCGGACTTCTCCAGATGTTGGCCACGCCGCGGGCGGGTCGCGCACGGGTTTCCAGTCGACCACACCAAGCAGGAAATCGCTGTGGGATTCGCGCGCAATCCGGATGGCGCGCTGCGCGAACGCGGCTTGCTCGAGAGAAAATGGCGCAGGTACCTCCGGCCACACAATCAGCCCCGGCTGCTTTTCGCCCGTACTTACGGAAATCTTGTCGAGCTGCGCCATATCCCCGCTGTGGATGGCGTCCCAATTGTCGGGAAATTCAGCCAGGGTGGGCAAGTCGGTTTGGACGAGGTGCGCCACGGCCGTAGGCCGCGCCTGCGGAACGAGGCGCCCTCCAAGTATACCTAGAGCAACGAGGACGACGGTCACAACCAGCCAAACAGGTGTCGCGATGTTGGTCCAGCGGGGAGAATCGGGCCGTGCAGAGGATCGCTGCATCGCGCAATGTATCCGCAGGCGACCCATGCTGGCGATGCGAGGCTGATAGTGCCGCACTGAAACTGGATGGCGCCCACGCCAACTGCCGCACGTACACAAAGCGCGCGCGCAAAAACCAAACCAGCAGCGCATTGTACCCCGCGACGACAAACGAAAGGCCGTATACACCCGCAAGCGAGGCGATCTGCAGAACTGCCAGATTGCGAGACCGTGGCGTAGCCTAACAGGTCCCACGGAAAGCTGAGCGGGCCGAGCCGCGAGCGGAGCAACTCGACGGCCACCCACAGGAACGGACGCTGCCAGCAAGGCGCGATTCGCGCTGCGCCGCGCGATCCACGCCAGCGGCACACAGAAAAAAATATATAAGACGATTGCTGCACCACCAACAGCGCCATCACGCCCGCAGCCTCGTACACAGGAAGCGGCCCGTACTGGCGCATCACCGTATAAATCCACGGAATGGAGAAGGTATAAAACGCAACTCCATATGCGAAGCCGCACAGGGCTGCTTCCCCGACACTGGCTCCCAATGAAGCAACGATCAGCGCGGCGACCGACACCCAGGCGAGCAACGGCACGTTGTAATCAGGAAACGCGAGCGCCAGCGCCAATCCGGCCATGAGTGCGAGCAAGAGGCGCCAGGCACGAAAGCGAACGGTCACGCGGATATTCTATCTTGAGTGCGCCGCGAATCGCGATTTGCCGGAGGAAACGTGTGGAGCGAGAATTGAGGATATAGCCAGCAAAAACTCATTGCTCATTGATGTCCATTCATCGCCATTTCATTGCCCATTCACCGCTTGACGATCGTCTTGAAGCCCTGCTCTTCGAGCCTTTTTTGCGCGGCCTTGGCCAACTGCGCGTCGCGGTAGGGACCGACCTGCACGCGATAAAAACGGTCCGTCTCCGGAGTTACGACGAATGCCGGGAATTTTTTCTTTTGCAGCGCCTGCGCGAGTGACAGCGCGTCCCGCTGGCGCACCACAGCCGCCACCTGTAGAACGGTCGAGCCATGCGGAATCAGCTTCGATACTCCGGGTGGCGCTGCCGCAGCCTGGCCGGGCGCTCCTCTCCCCGCGAAGCTGCCGGCTCCGCGGTCGTCATTCTGGCTCAATATCTGGCGCGAAGATTGAGGAGAATTTTGGCGTGAATTCTTATCGAGTGCATGGCCACGAACGGCTGCGGCGGGGTTCTCCGGACGCGCCGGCGATTTCGCTACGACAGCAGCCGCAGAACGCTCCGCATTCTTCGGCTGCGCGCTTGCGTCCACGGGCGAACTGCGCAAGGTGGAGGGTCGGCTGGACACGCCGGCAGAGTCCACAGGCGGCTGCGCGGGCGGTGCCGTCTCCGCCAAACGTTCGGGCTTGGCAGGTTCTCCTGAATGATAAAAATCCCAGTCAGGCGGTAGTGGTTCAGGCGACTTGGCGGGCGAGTTGACGGAATTTCGCTTTGCCGGACGGTTCAGCAAATTGGCTGGGGTTGTGGCGCTTCCCGAACTTCTGCTGGAACTGGCACTCGAAGTGCCACTCGAACCGGCGCCCGGACTGGGATTCGAGCTGGCATTCGAAGTGGCACTCGATCTGGCCGGCTTTGCTCGAGATAATCCCTTCGATGGCAGTTCACCCGTCTCACCCGGCCCGGACGCCTCTGCCGCGTGCACCCCTCCACCATACTGGTTCCGGCCGAGCAGATAGCCCAGCGTGAACGCAATACCCAGCATCACCACCAGCAATCCGAAAAGGCCCACCAGGTGGTGGCCGGCGAGCACCATGTCGCCAGCGCCTTTTTTGCGGCCGGTCGCCACTACCGTCCTGTTCCGAGTGACTTCACCCATTCACCGATTACATCGATGGGCAAGGGAAACACAATGGTCGTATTTTTCTCCGTGCCGATTTCCGTGAGCGTCTGCAGATAGCGCAGCTGTATGGCGGCGGGTTGCGTGGCCAGCACCCCCGCCGCTTCCGCCAGCTTGGTGGAGGCCTCGAATTCGCCCTCGGCATGAATGATTTTCGCGCGGCGTTCGCGCTCGGCTTCCGCCTGCCGCGCGATGGCGCGCTGCATCTGCTCGGGTATATCCACTTGCTTCACTTCCACCTTGCTGACTTTGATGCCCCAGGGTTCGGTATCCTGGTCGAGGATCACCTGCAGCTTGGCATTTACTTTTCGCGCTCGGCGAGTATTTCGTCGAGCTCGAACTGGCCGACGATGCTGCGAATGGTCGTTTGCGCCTTTTGGGAGGTGGCGTAGAGATAGTTTTGCACCTGCGAAAGTGCCAGATTGGCGTCGATCACGCGAAAATAACAAACGGCGTTGACCTTCACGGAAACGTTGTCGCGCGTGATGATGTCCTGCGAGGGCACGTCCAGCGTCTCGATGCGCATCGAGATGCGGTATAGCGTTTCGATGGGCCAGAAGACCAGCCGCAAGCCGGCCCCCTTGGCGCTGGGCATCATGCGCCCCAGCCGCAGCACGACGCCGCGCTCCCACTCCTTGATGACGTATAGCGAATTCCATATCCAGATCAGAACGATCAGAACCGCGATCAGAAGTCCGCCGAAGCCGATATCCATTATTGTCTCCTCCGAAGTCCTCGAAGCGCCTCCCGGGGCGGCGGCCTATACGGCGCGCGGTCCAAGTCTGTCAATATTCCACACCCAGCGCCATTGAATGACTTTATTTGATCGCGCGTTTCGTAAACTTGCATACGTGCTTATGCGGCATGATCGCCCCGCGCGGACGATTCGTCCATCGGAGCCACATATGCGGTGAGCCCCTCAATGCGCACCACGCGCACACGCGCTCCCGCGGCAACCGGTTGCGCCGCTACAGCGCGCCACAGTTCGCCCTGAAGCCGCACCATCCCGGCAAATCGGGGAGCCGCCGCCTGCACATCCGACACGGCGCGCGTAACGACCACCGGGCGTTTACGATCATCAGCAAGACCAGCATCAAGAGTGCCAGGATCAACAGTGCCAGCCTCAGGAGCCTCGGTTGCTTCCAGCACGGTGTGAGTGTTGCCGGAGCTTACTGCAGGCTCACGAGTAACGGGCGCCGCCGGCACAAGTGCTTCGGTAACTTCCGCGGACTCGCCAATAAGCCGCTCGATCCCCGTGGTCTGCCGCCAGCTGCGCGCGCGCAGCACCAGGCGCATCAGTACGATAGTCACCGCGGCGCACGGCGCGGTGACGCCCAGCGCGACACCCAGGCTGACGCCTGCTCCAGTCATCGGCGACCGGATCAACATGAGCGCGCCGAGCAGCATGGCCACGACGCCGCCGAGAGCCAAAACGCCGTGGCTGGTATATTTCGCTTCTAGAACGAACAGGGCGAGCGCGACCACGATCAGCAGCAGGCCGGCAAAATTCACCGGAAGAATCTGCATCGCATAGAGCGCCAGGACGATGGCAATGGCACCAACCACGCCCGGCGCAACCATGCCAGGATGGGTAAACTCCGTATACAGACCCAGCACGCCGACGATCAGAAGAATGAAGAAAACATCGGGCTGCACGACACGCGCGAGGAATTTCTGGCGCGCCGTCATGTCCAGGTGCACGCGCTCGGGATTTTTCAGATCGAGCATGACGCTGGACCCGTCGAACCGGCTGATCGAGCGGCCATCCAGTTGAGCCAGCAGGTCCTCGGGCGATTTGGCGATCGATATCGATCAACTTGCCCGTGAGAGCCTCTGTTTCGGTGAAGGCTTTGCCGTCCGTCACCGCGGTTTCCGCCAGCGTTACGTTGCGGCCGCGCTTCTCGGCATAGCTGCGCAGAAAAGCCGTCGCATCGTTCAGAATTTTTTTCTTCAGCGTGTCATCCACGCTGATCGGCACGCCGCCCACCGCCTCGAGCGGCGAAGCAGCGCCCGGTATGCGTTCCCGGCGCCATCGCAGCCACATCCGCGGACAGCAGAATGAAAAACCCTGCCGAAGCACCGCGCGCGCCGGTTGGCGAGACGTACACCACGACAGGCACCGGCGACATCAGAATGTGCTGAATCATCATCATCATCGACGATTCCAGCCCGCCCGGCGTATCCATCGTAATGAAAACCAGGCTCGCGTGCTCCTTGGCCGCCTGATCGATTCCATCATCAATGTATTCCGCCATGATGGGCTCAATTTCGCCATCAATGCGCAACTCAATGACGCGCGACTTGGTTACATTCGCAGCTCCGGCGGACACATTGGCCTGCTGCGGCGCTGCGTGAACGATGCGGGCGGAGAGCAGGCCCAATGCCGCGGCCGCAAACCAAACCGTGAGGAGCAGCGCGGAAAGATTCGCCCTTCCCAATGATCCGCGCTGGCCCCATACGGCCGCTGCGTTCCTCGATGCGGGCATGCTTGCAAAATTCGGAGCGCCAACACTAACGGGTTCGCACCATGAAACCCCAAAACACGAAGCATCTGAAAAAGAAGCACCGGAACACGCGTGATGCGAGCACGCCGAAACCGAAGACGCGGCAACGAAACACATCTTCCGCACAGGATGGCGCAGCATGCGCTTCATTTGGTCAGCTCCATAGCGCATTCACAGTGCTGCCCACGAGAACTTTTCGCAGCGCGCTTTTTTGAGAGAGGGCCCGCGAAAAACATCGGGCATAACGAACTGGGATCCGAAGTGTCGGTCGATAAGGAGGACGTCCGAATCGCCGCAAGCGAAGCGACGGGAAGAAAGCAGCACGAGCGTGTACACAACCGTGTGCACAACGGTATTGCACGACAGTGTTGCACAACATTGTTGCTTGATTGTAGCAGAACCAAATGAACCCGCGTGGCAGGTACGCGCCTCTTGCCTGCGCTGCAATAGCCCATACGGCAGCAACACGCATGCCCGCCCCACTCACTCAGGCGCCCGGCGGGGCGGACGCGGGCTTGGCCTCTCGCGCGGCGATCTCCTCGAACAGCACTTTCACGTCCGGGTCGGTGCGCACGTTTGCAAACGCCGGATCCGTCTGGGCCGCAGCGAGCTGCTTATATCCATCGTCAATGGCGCGCCGCAGGTAAATCGCACAGTGGGGCGCGTCTCCCATTTGCGCGTAAGACTTCGCCAGCATGAAGTCGAACAGCCCGTGATCTTCCACCGAACGATATTGCATGACGCGAACCGTTTCGATCGTTCTGCTGGAAGGTATTGGGATCAATCGCCATGGCCTTCTGAAACGCCTTGAAGGCGTCGGGATAGCGTTTCTCTCCGAAATAAGCGTAGCCCATGTTGCTGTAAAAACCGGCGGTCTGCTCCTGCAATGGAAAGCGCCTTTTGGTACTGGCGAATCGCTTTGGAGTATTGCTTTTGCGCGAAATAGATGGCCCCAATGTTGTTGTAGGCGGCGGCAAATTTCTTGTTTATTTTCGTGGCGCGCTGGAAGAATTTCCGCGCCGTATTCAGATCGCCTAGCTGCATGGCGGCGATGCCCGGCAAAATTCGGATACATCGGAATTGTGCGGATTTTCAGCGGCTGACTGCGAGTAGGCTTTCACGGCCTCGGTATATTGCTTGGTGGCCATCAGTATGCGCGCGTGCAACTCCTCTTTCGCCCGCGGCGTGGCAGGAGCTTGCGCCGTATTTTGGGATTCGCCCAGACGGCGCTTGACCCGGCATTTGACTCGTCGCGCGGTTCGGTGTTTGCCGGCAGCCAGCGCTGTGGGACAGAGTGACCGAGCTGGGGAGTTGTCCAGCAAGCCTGGCGGCGAAAGATTGAAAGCAACACGGCGGGCGGTAACCAGACTTGCGAGGGTGGCGTCTTCTGTTCATGACGATCCTCCCGTGAAGGAAGCGCCCAGGAAGAAAACCGGCCGGGAGCGAATGTCACTGGCTTGCGGGTTTTGTTTTCGATTCGTCTCGAATCCGGTTTGCTGCCCCCGAAGATACCAAAAATGCGGTGCAACACGCCTTTTTTGTTTTCGCCGTCCCCAGCGGTAGTCGTGTCATCAGCGGGCGCCGTCTTGGCCCGCGCCGCTCGCCCGACGCAGCCGATCGCCCATTTGCAGCTGCAGCGCCGCCCGTCGCGCCGCCAGACTCGTGGCTTGACGCATTCGCGTCCGATTCATCGCGCGGTTTTGTGCCTCCGCCGAACAACATGCGAAAGCCAGGAACCCGTCTGCGATGAAGACGCCCCCGCCGTGGAGTTCGCACAATTCGCGTCGGCTCGGTGCCCGCGATGAAAACTTCCCTCCGCTTTACCGGGCAAGTCGGGTCCGGCTAGCTGAAATGTCTCAGGGTCGATTTCGACTTCCGTGATCCCCTGCGGCGCATCGAAGTCCTGCAAATTGTGGTACGCGGGAAGCACCGTGGCACGCTTCATGAACTCCGCCCAGATCGGCGCGGCCGCCGCGGTGCCGGAGATGCCCAGGTCGCGGTTATCGTCGAATCCCACCCAGACGATTGCGAGCAAATTCGAAGTGTATCCCGCAAACCAGCCGTCGCGCGAAGTTCCCGTTTTACCCGCGGCAGGCCCCTTAAACCCGCGCGCCCGCACCGACGCTCCCGTGCCGCGATTCACCACGTCTTCCAATATGCTCGTGACCTGATACGCGACCCGCGGGTCGAGCACCGGCCGGGTGTGCACGGCGTTGCGCTCGAGCGCGCCACCGTCGGCATTGACCACCCGGTCGATATACATGGGCTCGGCCCGCACGCCGCCATTTGCGAATACGGTGTATCCGCCGGCAACCTCCAGCGGCGTCATTTCGTAAGCGCCGAGTGCCACCGCTGGCGTGGCCTGGATATCATCATCGAGGCCGATCTTCCGCGCCACTTGCACCACGCGTCCGTAGCCCACCATCTCCGCCAGCTTGACGGTGGCGACGTTCAACGAAAACGTCAGCGCTTCGCGCGCCGTCACCATGCCGTGGAAATTCTCGCCATAATTGTTCGGCGTGTACTCCTTGCCGTCGAAATCAAATGTCGTGGGCTCATCGTCGAGCGTGGTGGCGGGCGTAATGATCGGCATTAGGTCTTCGGCGGCATTGTCAAAAGCGGCGGCATACACGAACGGCTTGAAGACCGAACCCGGCTGCCGCCGCGCGAGCACGTGATTGAGCTGGCTTTGGCCGTAATCGCGTCCGCCAATCACCGCGCGTATCTCCCCGGTGTGCGGATCGAGCACGACCATGGCGACCTGCGCCATCGCGGGATGCCCCTTCTTGCGATCGGCCGCGTACCGTCGCGCCAGCAGCTTATCCACGTTGGCAACGCCGATGGCCATGGCCTCAGCCGCGGCATGCTGCAGTTCCGGATCGAGCGTGGTGTACACGCGGAAGCTCTGCGAAAGCAGCTCCGCCTCCGAGTAGTGATCGAGCAAGTGATCCTTGACCATGTCCACGAAATACGGCGCATCGCTGCTCCCGACGCCGCCCGGAAACCAGATGCAACGGCGCGCGTTTCGCATCGCGCGCCTCCTGCACGGTAATGAAGTGGTTCTCCGCCATCTGGTTCAGCACGCGGTCGCGGGCCTCGTCGGCGCGCTCCGGCCGCCGGTCGGCCGATGAGTAGCGATTGGGCGCGCGGATGATTCCCGCCAGAAACGCCGCCTCGGTCAGCGAAAGATCGTGGATATCCTTGTTGAAGTAAGCGAGCGCGCCCTCGGAAAATCCGTGAATTGCAAAGCTTCCACGGTTCCCGAGGTAAATCTCATTCGCGTAAAGCTCGAAAATCTGCTTTTTCGTGAAGCGGTGCTCGAGTTCCATGGAAACCATGGTCTCGGCTACCTTGCGCCGCCAGGTGCGCTCGGTTGTGAAGAAAAAGCTGCGCGCCACCTGCATCGTCAGCGTGCTGGCGCCCTGCGCCTTGGCATCGTGCCGGACATCCGCCCAGGCCGCACCCAAAATGCGCACGATGTCGAAGCCGGGATGCTCGAAGAACCGCTTGTCCTCCGCCGAAAGCACCGCGTTCACCATGCACCTGCGGAATATCGTCGAAGCGCACCTGGCGCCGCTTCTCACGCGCGCTGTCGAATAAATTCGTCAGCAGTTCAGGCTCGATCTGCGCGTTCTGCAGGCGTGGACCCGTCATCGAGCAGGCGGATGCGGCGGATCGTGTTCCCCGCAAACTCCACGCGAAGAGCATTTTTGCCCGCAGAAATAAGAGTCGTGCTCCGGATGCACCTCGACCGCGTTGCCTTGGGCCGACAAACCAACCCGGCGCGTCCCCACCCTTCGAACCGCTGTAGCCCGCGAGCTGCAGATCCTCCACCAGTCGTGATTCAGGGAGTGTTTCCCCGGTGAAAATTTGCGTAGGAGCGGTGTAGATGCGCGCGCTGGCTTGATTTACATGTCCGGCCAGGCGCTGGTCGATCATCCGCCCATAAGAAAACCAATAGTAGGTATACACCCCGGCAACCACGACAAATATCGCCAAAAGCAGACCAAGTACCGCGAGTGCCAGACCCACGGCGAGGAATCCCCGGTTAGCGCGCAGACGCACTCAATACCCTTCCCAAGTGGCCCGAGTCCGGCGCTCCGCTCGCCAAACCTGACAATCTTAGCGTACGTTACACGTAAACTCGCACGTGCTGACCGGCTCAAGAATCCTGCGGAGGTGTTTCTCGAAAAAGAGCTAAACTCGAACCAATTTTTGCGCACCAGTCATCTACCCGCGCTTAGCGCAGTTACGTCTGAACCCGTGCTGCCCTATTTTAACAGACTAATGCGCCAACTGCCGCGCTACCGCACCCGCCACGATTACAAAACATTACAAAACATTGCGCTTTTTACAGCTACGCGTCGGGCGCGTGTATTGTTACGGCATCCGCCAAGGCAATTTGTCGAGTTTCTCAGCGATAAGAAATGCAAATGATCTTTGAGGATCGGGACCACCTGAGCGGGCCAAAGAAGACTCCACTCCCATGCTATAACGCGTTATTGCTTGCGCTGGGGTGGAGATTAAGAACAAATTGATACACTTGCAGGTCCACCTTTACGGAATAATTCGCGCTGATCTTGACATTCCCCGCCTCGCTGGTTACATGAATATCCTCGGGATCCACCGGAATGTCCTTCGACTTGGCCTCGTCGATCATCGTTTTCCGGATTTGGTCCGGTGTTTGCCTGCTGACGGTCGCGAATCGCGCCGTAGTCTGCATCGCATCCTGAAACTGATACTCGGCGAACAGGATCGGCACCACCTGGCTGCAGACGTAAATGAACGCGACCAGCACCGCAAGCCAAATGATGCTGCTAAGTCGCGCGCTTCCGCGGTTGTTACAGATACGCGTGCCGCACGGCACCCGCCCGTGAGGCCGGTAGACAAGCTGGATTGCCGGCAACTGCCCTACTTCCGGCGATAGTATTTCGCATTCTTCGGCAGGTTTTATCCGGCTCCCTACCCGCACCCGTGCCCGCGCCTCTGGTGCGGGCCGCACACTTTCTCGTTGCATCCGCAGACCCTCCCAACGCGCCCATGCGTGGCCCCACGAGCCACCAACCGTGAACGCGTCAGATCGCAGCAATTCGTGAACGAGTGACTGCTCAAACGCTCGTTGCGCGGTCGCTCGTTCCACTACTTAATTAGCTAACGATGCTAGCACTGCAATTTCAGCCGAGTCGAGCCATCAGGCGGAGGAAGGTTCGTGGCAGTAACCAGGGCAAATGCCGGGTATGTCACGTTCGCGGAGCACCTTTTTGCAGTACGTCCTTTTGCAGTGCTCCCGAATTGTATTGCTGCGGATCCTGAAGAATTTTCTCTACAGCACACAACAACACGTCCAAGAAGAGGTTTAACAGCGGTCAAATAAAATCTCGTCCAAGCAAAGCATCCCGCGACAATCGAGTCGAAGCAACTCAGTACGCCCGGCCAAAAATTCCTTTCTCACTTGCCGGCTGGCCACAAAGGACGCACGCGCCGTGGCCTTCCGCCTGATCGAGTGGAATGCAACGCATCGTCGCTTTCGTTTCTTCCTTGATGCGCGCCTCGCACTCGGCGCTCCCGCACCAAAACGCGCGTGCCAGACCCGTTTCCACCGCCGCCTTGAAAACATCATAATTCGCCGCGTCTTTGGTGTGCGCATCGCGGAACGCGCGCGCGCGGTCGAGCAGCGCCTTCTGAATCTCCTCGAGCAGTTTCGCCACTGCGTTTGCGAGACCCTCCTGCGGCACGAACGATTTCCCTTCCCGGCCCGGCTTGTCGCGGCGCGCGAGCACCACGCTGCCTTTCGCCACGTCTTTCGGCCCAATTTCGATGCGCAAAGGCACGCCGCGCATCTCCCAATCGTTAAACTTGAAGCCAGGACTGGTGCCTTCGCGCTCGTCAACCCGCACACGAATCCCCGCGTCCACCAGCGCCTCGCGCGTCTTTCGCGCGACATCGGATACCGCGATTTTCTCCTCGTCGGTCTTGTAAATCGGCACCACCACCACCTGTATCGGTGCGAGCCGCGGCGGCAAAATCAACCCTTGATCGTCGCCGTGCACCATGATGATCGCGCCGATGAACCGCGTGGACAGCCCCCACGAAGTCGTCCAGCAAAATTGCAACGCGCCTTCCCGGTCCAGGTAACGGATATTGAAGGCCTTCGCGAAATTCTGTCCCAGGTTGTGCGACGTTCCTGCCTGCAGCGCCTTGCCGTCTCCCATGATGGCTTCAATCGAATACGTCTGGTCCGCTCCCGCAAACCGTTCCGAGGCTGATTTGCGTCCGGGAATCACCGGCACCGCCGCCTCGTTCACGGCAAAGTCTGTGTAAATATCGAGCATCTGCCGCGTTTCGGCTTCCGCTTCCTCGAGCGTGGCGTGCGCGGTATGCCCTTCCTGCCAATAAAATTCAAGTGTGCGCAGAAACAGTTTCGTGCGCAGCTCCCAGCGCACCACGCTGTTCCATTGATTGATCAGCACCGGCAGATCGCGATAGGACTGTATCCATTTCGCGTACGAGTGGCCAATGATCGTTTCCGAGGTCGGACGGATCACCAGCGGCTCCTCGAGCTTCTCGCCTCCGCCCACCGTGACCACCGCCAGCTCGGGCGAAAATCCCGCGACGTGCGATTGCTCTTTTTCGATGAAGCTCCGCGGGATCAGCAGCGGAAACGCCGCGTTCACGTGCCCAGTCGCCTTGAAGCGCTTATCGAGCGCCTGCTGCATGTTCTCCCACAGCGCCCAGCCATACGGCCTCACGATCATGCAGCCGCGCACGGGAGCGTAATCGGCCAGCTCCGCCTTGAGCACAAGCTGGTTGTACCACTCGGAAAAGTCTTCGGCGCGCGTCGGCAGTTTCTGCTCGGCCATGTTTCCCTTTCTTGGAAATTACGTGCGAGGCCACGGCGCCCGCTTCGCGTTAAAGCGTCAGCACACCGCAGCACATCGAGACAAAATGAAAAGGAAGGCTACTGGAGGCTCCCTACCTTGTCAATAAACCGGAACGGGCGCTGAGAGCACCCACAACCTGATGCAATGGCCGATTCCTGCGAACTGAATACTCCGCCCAACAACGATCGCTCGTTTATTTCACCGCTTCTACCACCACCCACGGGCTGCCCACCGCATTTCCTTGTGCTCCCTCGGCGTCAGGCAGTTCGTGAATGCGCCTGATCACGAACCCCGTATCAACCAACTGCTCGGTAACCGCCGAAAAATTCCAATGCGTGTCGGTAAACTCCACCGAGCTGTTCCTGTCAAAAACGCGCACCTTGAATGACGTGCCGTTCCGCAGGTAATCCCGCGGATCGAATTGGGTCTCGTACGAGGAAAACCGCCGGTCGCGGAAGCAGGGATGGGTAACCGATGCGAAAAGGTGGCCGCCGGGACGCAACATGCGGTGCATCTCCCGCAGGGCACCGGCGCAATCGTCGACGGTGGGCAGGCACATCCAGACCGCGTTCATGGTGATCGCATCGAGTGACGCGGAGCCAATCTCTTCCAGGCTCGCCACCACCCGAATATTCGCCACGCCGCGGCACGCTTCGCGGGCGAGCGCGCTCATTTCCTCGGCTTTGTCGTAATTGCAAATCGTGCGCGCCAGATCGCGGCACAGCAGTGAAAACGCGCCATCCCCGCAGCCAAAATCCAGCAGCGTCCCGGGTTTCAAATCCTCCAGCCGCTCGCGAATGAAGGGGAAAACAATCGTCCTCCGCGAGTTTTCGACGTGGCTATAGGATTGCGCGACCTCGTTCCAATCCATGGATATCCGGGCCACCGGCTCAATAAAGGGGTGGCGGCAGCTTGTCTAGCTCACTGATGACGTCCTGCAATGGCCGCGCAGGACTCACCCGTGCGGTGTTCCACTGCATCAACCCGCTCTGCATGATGAAGTCTTCGACAGCCTCGGGGCGGTCGCTTTCGACGATGGTGACGCTTTCGTGTTCGGTGGCCAGCGCCAGGGGGCCCGCGACAAACTTGATTCCCAGCTTCGCGGCTAGTTTAGGCATTTCCGGCATGCCCTTGAGCATCCGGTCGCGCACCTTGGAATTGGCTGAGGGACACTGGTCTGGCGTGTGCGTGAGCCTGACAACATATTGAGCCATCGAGTCCTCTTTCAGATGTTTGCCGCGGAGCGACAAAAATCACAAAATCACAGCCGGATCATAACCAGAGTGCCCAGCGAAAACAAGCGCCGCACTCGCCACTCCCATTTCAGAGCGCACGGCTTAGAATCTCCCGCGATTTGAGCCCGCTCGGGCGCGCCGAATACGTTGTACTGCGGCGGCAGGCAAGGTATCATCCGCGCATCAACACGTCCAAATCATGAATTCCGAACACTTTTGCGGACCCCGGCCCCCGGTTCACGGCGTCCGCCAATATCAAGGAGGCTGAAATGTCCTGGAAATCTGCAGGCTTGCTGATCGCAATGATCGCATTTTGCACGCCCGTAATGGCACAACATGAACAAGGCGAAGCGTTCCTCGGCGTCTGGCAAATCAACGTGGCCAAAACCTCCAACTACACGCAACAAACCCAACTGATCATCAATACGCCGGCGCCGGGAGGCTTTACCAGCATCCGCGCCACGATCGGCAAGGACGGTAAGACCAGCACCGAAATCCATCCCGTCGCTTTCGACGGCAAGCCTCACCAGACCGAGGGCGGCGACCCGCGCGAAATATCGTACAAACTGATTGATCCCTACACCGTCGAAAGGACGCACAATAGGGACGGAAAAATCTCCGTCGATACCGAACAAGTCTCGAAGGATGGCATGACCATGACGGTCACGCAGGCCAATGCCGTCCGCATTTACGATAAAAAGTTCAACGTCGAGCCCGTCGGGCACTAAAAACGCCCGCTGATCGCTGATCAGGCGGCGCTGTTGTGGGCGGCCAGATTTTCCGACCCTTCACACGAATTCCTCAAGGTAAGCGCGCAAGATCGCCGGTGCGATTTACCACCTAGGCGCAACGGCGCGCACGCATCCGGGACGCGCTCTAGCAGTTCCTCGCACTACCTTGATCTTCGAGGGAGTGTCGCCATGCCAGACGGCACCCGTAGACGACGCATTTTCCCGCCCTGAGTAGACGCGATGAAATCAAACGTTCGTATCCTACTCGAGTGTGGGGATCGCGCATTTTCAACTTGACCTCTCACCATTCCCGCTTACCCACGACATTTGCAATGCCTCCCAGCGTCCGATAGAATCTCGCGTGTATCCCATCGTCACTGATCGCTACGGTATGGAACGCGTGGACAAAGAGAAAAGTAGAGATAAAGAGCGGCCAGACAACGCTCGCGCGAGTAACGCCCCCTCTGAAGCCGTGGCCGGCGAAAAACCGCGCGTCGCTTTAGGTGCCGACCATGCCGGCTTCCAGCTCAAAGACGTTATAAAGAAGCACCTGCAAACGCAGGGTTACGAAGTGGATGACGTCGGCACCTGGTCAGCAGCGCCAGTGGATTACCCGGATTTTGCGGTGCAGGTCGCCAACCGCGTTGCTGAGGGGCACAACGATCTCGGTATCCTCATATGTGGCACCGGCATCGGCATGTCCATAGCCGCCAATAAAGTGGGAGGCGTTCGCGCTGCCTTGGCGCGTGATCCCGCGACAGCGTCTTTGGCGCGCCAGCACAATGATGCGAACGTGCTCGCTCTCGGTACCCGCGATGCCACAGGCGAGCAGGCCATCGCCATCGTCGAGAGTTTCCTCTCGGCGAAATTCGAGGGTGGCCGCCACCAGCGCCGCATCGCGAAAATGACGGAGCTCGATCAGGAGCGCAAGTACAACGGATGAGCACACGGGTGACATCAACGAACCAGGGCTCGGGCAGCGGAATAGCGCATGAGGATCACGCGTCGCAGGCAAGCGATCTGCGGCGGGTCGACGCCGAAACCCAGCGCATGAACCGTCCGCTCCGCGACGTGGATCCCGAAATCGCGGCCGTGATCGATCGCGAAACTCGCCGCCAGGCCACCGGACTCGAACTTATCCCTTCGGAAAATCTGGTCTCCGAAGCCGTCCTCGAAGCCATGGGCTCGGTGCTTACGAATAAATATGCCGAAGGGTATCCCGGCAAGCGTTACTACGGCGGCTGCGAATTCGTGGATCAGGCCGAGCAACTCGCGATCGATCGTGCCAAACAGCTCTTCGGCGCCGAGCACGCCAACGTGCAGGCGCATTCCGGTACGCAAGCCAATATCGCCGTTTACATGACCGCGCTGCAGCCCGGCGATACCGTCCTGGGGATGAACCTCGCGCACGGAGGCCACCTCACGCACGGCCATCCGCTTAATTTTTCCGGCAAGATGTACAAGTTCATCGCCTATGGAGTGCGCCAGGATGATGAACGCATTGACTACGACGAGATTGCGCGCCTGGCAGCCGAGCATAAGCCGAAAATGATCGTGGCCGGCGCGAGCGCCTATTCGCGCATTATCGAATTCGAGCAACTCGCGCGCATTGCAGAAGCCGCGGGCGCGATCCTTTTCGTGGATATGGCGCATATCGCTGGTTTGGTCGCCGCGGGAGTACATCCCAGCCCCGTGCCGCATGCCGATTTCGTCTCCACCACCACCCATAAGACGCTGCGCGGACCGCGTGGTGGCCTGGTACTGTGCCGCCAAAAGTGGGCCAAGGAACTCGATCGCATCACTTTTCCAGGAACGCAGGGCGGTCCGCTGATGCATACGATTGCCGCCAAAGCCGTCTGCCTCGCAGAAGCGATGCAGCCGGAATTCCGCACTTACCAGGCCCAGATTGTAGCGAATGCCCGCGCGCTCGCGGCCGACCTCGCACGGCGCGGCTATCGCATCGTCACCGGCGGCACCGACAACCACTTGTTTCTGGTGGACCTGTATTCACGCGGGCTCACCGGCAAGGATGCGCAAGCTTCGCTCGACCGTTCCGGCATCACGGTAAACAAGAATTCCATTCCGTTCGATCCCACGCCGCCCATGACCGGCGGTGGCATTCGCCTGGGCAGCCCTGCGGTCACCACGCGCGGCATGCGGGAGCCGGAGATGGACCGCATCGCTGGCTGGATTAGCGATGTGTTGGAGAACCTCCCCAACGTAGCCACACGCGAACAGGTCGAGCAACGCGTTCGCCGCGAAGTCGCGGAGTTTGCCGCGGGATTTCCGCTGTATGCCCGGCGCTGGCAGGCCAGCCCGGAAAACGCGGAAGCCACCGGCGAGGTAGTACGTCGCGCCAGCACCTGAGCGCTGCAAGCCGATGCGCATCGCCATCGATATCCGCCGCGCCGGCGATTACGGACTCGGCACCTATATCCGCAACATCGTCAACCAACTCGCTCGCCTCGATCATAATTCCGAATACCTGCTGATCGGCGAGCGCCGCCACCTCGAGGAATTTGATCCGCTGCCCGAGAATTTCTCCCTGCTCGAATACCGCCACCGGCCCGGAACGTTTCGCACGCACCTGCACCTTCCGTGGGTTCTCCGCCAGCGGCACATTGATGTGTTGCACATGCCGTGGTTTTACGCGCCCGCGATGGTGCCGGCGCGCCTCGTAATTACCGTTCACGATCTGAGCGACGTTCTCGCGCCGCCCGCCGGCGCCACGTCGGCGCCCCCGGTGCAAACCGGACGGCTGTTTTTCGCGCGCCGCGCGCTGCTGCGCGCCGACCATATCTTCGCCGTCTCGCAATCCTCCAAGCGCGATCTGACGCGCGCGTTCGGTATTGCCGAAGAGAAAATCAGCGTGGTTTATAATGCCGTCGACGAGCGCCTCCTTTCCGAGCCGCTGCCGGCCGAGGGCGAACGGATTCTCGAACGGCACGCGGTCACCTCGCCTTTCGTGCTCTACGCCGGGAACATCAAGCCGCAGAAAAATCTTCCGCGGCTCATCGAGGCTTTTGCCGTGGCTAAAGCCGAGCTGCGCGGCATTCCCGAATTCGCGCATTTAAAGCTGCTGGTGATCGGCGAAGCGCTTACGCGGCATGCCGATCTGCGGCGCGCGGTGGTGCGCTCGCGCGTGCAAGAGGACGTGCGCTTTCTGGGCTTTGTGCCTCGCAGCGGTGCTGCGCGTTTTTTATTCGCGCGCGCGCGCGTTCCTGTTCCCCTCGCTATACGAAGGATTCGGCCTGCCGCCACTCGAAGCCATGGCCCACGGCACGCCCGTGCTGACGTCGAATGTATCGTCGCTGCCGGAAGTTTTCGGAGACGCGGCTTTGCTGGTGAATCCGGAAAATGTTTTCGAGATCGCGCGCGGCATCCGGCAAATTCTGACGGAGGGAATCCTGCGCGAGACGCTCACGCGCTGCGGCTACGAATGCGTGCGGCGTTATTCCTGGGTACGCGCGGCGGAGCTGGTGCGCGGCGCTTACGATACCGTCGTGCCGCATTCCGCAACCGCACTGACGCGCGTCAACTAAAGCCCGATTACGATTGTTGCGGCTTGGGTTGCATCACAGTCGTTGTCGCCTGGGTTGAATCATGCGCCGGGTCGCAGGTTCCTGACAGGTCGCGTCGTAGATCGCGCCGATGATTCGAGTCGCAGATTCGATTTTCCGTCAGTGACAGCACCTATCAGATTTGATCGCGAACTCGGTCACAAGCCCGTCGACGGCTCGATTGCAAGCTCGCTCCATCGGCCGCACGCGATGCGAAACGCGCGCACCGGGTTCGGCGCATTCCGGTCGCGGCGAAACAATAAAGTACGGCGATCTCGGGATAATACGCCAACGCCACGTCCCGCTCCGACGGAGCATTATCTCCGCGTGGATGCGAATGGTAAATCCCGAGGTGCTCGAGGTTTTCATCGCGCATCCGACGAAAAAGGCTAAACAGCTCCGCCGGTACGATTTCGTAGGTGGTCGCGCGGTGCGCGCCCTCGCGTGCCGGTAGTAACACAGAAATTCTTCCGTCACGCCCGGCGAACAAGCCGCAGCATTCCACGTCCGGAATCGCGCGGGCTTCCGCAAGCAACTGGTGCAGCAGCCTGCGCTCGATGTGTACCACGTCAGCCGACGTATCGCCCATCGCCTCATTCATTTGCACGAACCCGTAAACCGGTTCTCGAATCACATGGCGCGAAACAGGAGCGGAGTCATGTGCCTCAGTTAGATGATATGGCAAGACCGGTTTAGATTTCGCGACTTACTGAAGAACGGTTGGGAGATGCACGGCGACCTATCCGGAAAAGCAGACGATGGAACACAGCTTACAAAGGCAGATCATAAAAAGAAGGGCGAGCCGCGGCTCGCCCTTCGGGAATCGCGCGCTAATGATTCAGGCCTTTTGCGCCTGACGCCGAAGGAAAGTTGGTACGTCCAGATCGCCGCGTATTCGATTCCTGAATAATTTCCGGCACCGGCCGCCGAACTTCTTCGACATGGCACGTGCGGGCTCGGGCTCCGGCTCCGGCTTCGCGGCTGCGGCTCCGGCTCCGCCTTCCAGGTCTTGGGCATGTAGGACGGACGCTCCAGCGGCTTCCGGTTCACCTCGCGAAAACCCGCGGCGATCACGGTAATTTTCACGGATTCCTTCATGGCTTCGTCCATCACCGCGCCGAAAATGATGTTGGCGTTTTCGTGCGCGGCCTTCTGAATGATGGTGGAGGCTTCATGCACCTCATGCAGGGCCAGGCTGGACGACCCGGTCACGTTGATGAGAATGCCCTGGGCGCCCTGAATGGAGTTGTCCTCGAGCAGCGGGCTGGCGATGGCGCGATTGGCAGCATCCGTCGGCGCGATTCGACTCCCGATGCCACCGCCGTGCCCATCACCGCATAACCTTGCCCTTGCATGATGGTTTTCACGTCGGCAAAATCGCGGTTGATGATGCCGGGAATGGTGATGATGTCGCTGATGCCCTGCACGGCCTGGCGCAGAATGTCGTCGGCGATGCGAAACGCCTCGAAAAAGCTGGTGCCGCGCTCGACGGTTTCCATCAGCCGCTCGTTCGGGATGACGATTACGGTGTCCACGCAGCCGATCAGTTCGGAAAGCGCCTGCTCGGCCTGGAGCATGCGCCTCTTGCCTTCGAAGGCGAACGGCTTGGTCACCACGGCGACGGTGAGCGCGCCGAGTTCGCTGGCCAGCGAGGCCACCACCGGCGCGGCGCCGCTGCCGGTGCCCCCGCCAAGTCCGGCGGTGATGAAAATCATGTCGGAGCCTTCGAGGGCCTCGATGATCTTCTCGGTGTCCTCGAGGGCCGCTTTGCGGCCCACCTCGGGATTGGCGCCCGCGCCCAAGGCCCTTTGCTGAGCTTCGTGCCGATCTGCAGCTTTACGGGCGCCTGCGACAATTTCAGCGCCTGCAGGTCGGTATTCGCGGCGATGAACTCCACGCCTTCGAGCTTGGCGCGAATCATGCGGTTGACGGCATTCGATCCCGCCGCCGCCCACGCCGATTACTTTGATCTTGGCGCCTTCCTGATGTTCCTCTGCTGAAACGAAATCCTGATGCTGCTCGCTTCCTTTGGCGTCATCGTGCTCCCCCCACGTGTTTTGCCGGCCCAGCGCTCTCGCCCGTACCCTGAAATTTTCGGGCATATGCGGATCACTGTCCGGCAAACATGGCTTTTAATTTTGCCACCAGTGTACGGAGGCCGCTGCGCCACGGACGCGGCGAGCGTGCGCTCCGTACAAAAGCAGACCTACTGCGGTTGCATACTCAGGCTGGGAAAGTTCTTCTGGCATGCCTTCCAGGCCATGGGGCCGGGCCACGCGCACGGGCCAGGAAGTCATGTGCTCCGCCATCTCAACCAATCCAGCAAGGCGCGCGCCACCGCCGACAAGGACCAGTCCGGCGGGGATCGATCGCGTCGAGACCGGCGCGCTTGATTTCATCGCGCACGAGCATGAGCAGTTCCTGCGCGCGCGGCTCGATAATCTCGTTCAGCATGCGCACGAAAACAGTGCGCGGCGGCGGTCGCCGATGCTCGGCGATTTCGATGGAGCGGTCTTCCAGCAGCAATTCGTGCCAGGCGCATCCATGCTCCCGCTTGATCTTTTCCGCTTCCGGAATTGGCGTGCGCAAGCCCACGGCAAGGTCATTGGTGAAGTGTTCCCCGCCCACGGGCAGAGCCGCGGCATAACGAATCACGCCGCCTGCAAAAACAATCATTTCCGTAGTGCCGCCGCCGATGTCGAGCAGGCAGCAGCCCAGATTCGCGCTCATCCTGGGTGAGCACCGCTTCCGCCGATGCCAGCGGCTCCAACGCCGTATCGGTGACCACCACGCCTGCGCGATTCACCGCGGAAATCGATATTCTGCGTCGCGGCAGCCGAGGCGGTGACGATGTGCACGTTCACTTCGAGCCGCTGTCCCATCATTCCGATGGGATCGCGAATGTCGTCCTGCCGGTCGACGAGAAACTCCTGCGGAAGCACGTGCAGAACTTCACGATCTTCCGGGCAGAGTGATCGCTCGGGCCGCATCCACCGCTCGGCGCACGTCGTCTCGCTGCGATATCCCGGGCGCGGTTGCCCAGCACGATGCCGCCGCGGCTGTTGACTCCCGCGTACGTGGCTGCCGGCCACGCCAACAATCGCGGACTCCACCGGCACTCCCGCCACCCCTTCGGCCTCCTCCAGCGCCCGCCGAATGGAGCTGACCGCCGCATCCAGATTGACGATCAAGCCCTTATGCGAGCCTTTGGATTCCGCCGCGCCCATGGCCATAAACTTCGTGCTGCCATTTTCGATGTCAGCAATCAGCGCGCATGTCTTGGTGGTTGCCGATATCGAGCGCGACGAGGTACCGGTCCTTCTTTATCACTACTCTGCTCCTTGCCGATTGCAACCTACAGCCTCGCCCGATAAACGTGCTTCTATCGCGTTCGTTTCGCCGCTAATGCCGTTTTGCGCTTTGCATTGTACGCCTGCGCCGCATGCCCAGGCGGTATGGCCCGCGCCGCTTTAAGTGCGCACGGTATTTCGCGGCGGGTGCCGCACGCACGGACGACGCAGTACGAACCGGCGTAGGCGCGCGCCGGTCGTGCGCAGAGCCGCGGTCCGGCACGCGGTGCGCCGCACGATCTACGCCGCGGCGCGCACAGGCGTCGCTCGGCCGCGGTCTACGGGCTCCGGATTGACCACGACCTGGCGGGCGAAGCGCAGATCCACCGACTCCACGTGGCCCGGCGCTGACTGCGCCAGGAACCGATATTCTCGATCAGCAGGCGATATTTATTCACAAAATCCGTATCGCCGAAATGCACGGCGAGGGCGGCTCCGACTCCAACCCCGGCAGCCCGCCAGCGTCGCACGCACGTCTTCGGCATCGGCAAGCTGCACCTCGCTAACCTGCTCGCTCGCATCCGGCTTGCACCAAATCAATTTCCTTCACAAACTCGACAAACAGCCGCATGCGTTTTTCCCGCTCGGTCGAGCGGCATGGAGATTCGTCCAGCCCGCTCACCACGGGAAAACGGAAATCTCCGTCGAGGGGACGGTCGAGAATCACGCCATTCGCGTCAATGAGCGCCAATTCGTCGGTGGTGCGCAAAAACGCGACAGGGACGCGCTCGACAATCTTCACATGAATCCGGTTCGGCAGCGTGCGTTCGACGGTTGCCTCGCGCAATCCAGGGAATAGCCTCGATCGCTTCACGGCGGGCGTTGAGCGGAACGCGCAAGACGCTTCTGCCCAGGTCGCTCGCGAATTTCTCCCGAAGGCCTGGCGTTGTTCACGTAACGATTGCCGGTAATCTCGATCTGATCGTAGTCGGCACAGCTCCACCAGCGGCGAAAAAAGGAAGAAATGCACACCCTGGTACGCCACAAAGCCCGCCAACCACCACGCCGGCGCCGGCCAGCAGCCACCGGCGATAGGCAGCCCAGCTGCCGCGCGCGAATTTTCGCCGCCGAACCTCGAGCGGCTTTTGCCGCCGCAGGTAACGAGGCTCCTCGTCAGCCAGCGCGTCGGACGGATAGGTATCAGATTCTGCGTTCATTTCGTATCGCTCATGGCCCGGCTCTTTATCGCCTGATATTGCTGTCTGATGCGCGCATTCATGCCGCTGGACTGTAAAATTACCCGCGCGCTCGTCGTTCGTAAGAATCACGGGGCAGTCCACATAATGACTTCGGTTTCGAGTTCGAAGCCAAACGCGGCGCGCACGCGGTCACGCACTTGCCCGATCAGCCCAACATGTCCTCAGAACTGGCTCTGCCCGCGTTAATGAAAAAATTCGCGTGGCGCTCGCTGACGCACGCGTCCCCTACACGCATTCCCTTCAGACCCAGTTCGTCAATCATGCGTCCGGCAGACGCGCCCGGCGGATTTTTGAATATGCAACCGGCGCTTTTCTGATTGAGAGGCTGACTGGAGCGGCGTTTTTCGTTACAGATGCGAATCCCTTGGAGAATTTCACGATACGGCTTGGAGGGCAGTTCCAATCTCACCGCGAGCATAATATCATCGGGCGCAAAAGAAGTGTGGCGATATTCGAAGCTAATATCGCGGCCTGTTAGCTTGATGATTTCCCCGGCGGCGGCGCGGTACAGCTCGACCTCGCGCGCGTACGAGCCGATTTGCATTCCATAGGCGCCGGCGTTCATGCGCAACGCTCCACCAACCGTTCCCGGCACGCCGATCAGACCCTCCATGCCTCCGAGGTCATGCTTCGCACAGATACGTGACGGTGCGGCCGAGGTCGGCCGCGGCATCCACGACGGCGATCTTTCCTTCCAAGCGCACTTCCGGGTCCTGGCGCGCCAACTGCAAAACGATCCACGGCAAGTCGCCGTCGGCTCACCAACAGGTTGCTGCCGCCCCCCAGAAAACGGAAGGCGACGCCCGCCTGCCGGAGCAATACGACAAGCGCGGGTAACGCGTCATGCCGCCGGATCAGCAGCAAGTCGGTGGATCCGCCGATGCCGAGCGAGGTCCTCTCCGCCAGGGGAGCGGAGGAGATGCGCTCGACGCCGAGTTCTGGAAGCGCGGCCAGCAGCTTGGGGTCAGTTAATTTCATTTCGTACAGCTGAACGATTACGCGATTTGTCATCCGCATCATTCGTATCATCCGTGTCATTTGCGTCATCGGCGTCATTCGCGTGAACGGAATTCTGCGCATCGTTCACACCCTCGCCGTGCGGATGGATGATCCGCTCAGCTTGCTGGTGAGGGGTGGTGACTCGCAAAGTTTCCCCTGTCGCGCTCCCAGCGTCATTTTTAAGAAGTACAGCCAGGTCACTGAGTGCGCGGTTGACGTTGCCCGCACCCATTGCCGAGCACCGCGTCGCCCGCTCGCAGCCTCGCCGATACAGATACTGCGGCGCATTCCTGCAGGGTCGCGTAATAAGCGACGTTCTTGTGCCCCGCGGCACGTATCGCTTTGGCAAGAGCTTCCGAAGTGATGCCATCAACGGGCGCTCTCGCTGGCTGCGTAAATATCGGCTAGCACCAGGACGTCAGCCTGATTGAAGGCGCGGCAGAAATCCTCCCACAAGTGCTGCGTGCGCGTGTAACGATGCGGCTGAAACAGCACGAGCAAACGGTCGTAATGGCACCCCCGCGCCGCGTCCAGGTGGCGCGAATCTCGGCAGGATGGTGGCCGTAATCGTCCATCGAGAGTAATGCCCGCGACCTTGCCTTTGATCTCAAAACGCCGGTCCCACACCGGAAAAGTTTTCGAATCCCACGCGAATCAGATCAGGCGGGCACGTCGAGATACAGCGCCACGGCCGCCGCAGCCGCGGCATTCCGCACGTTGTGGATCCCGGGAGGCCCTGGCAAGTGGAACAGTCCGAGATCTTCGCGCAGGTACGTCGAGCCGAAAGCTGCTGGCCAGGCCCCGCAGCTCGACGTCACTGATCATAAATCCGCCTGGCTTGATGTGCCGTAGGTGATGATCGGCCGCTTAATGCGCGGCACGATGGCTTGCACGTTGGGCTCGTCCAGGCACAGCACGGCAGCGCCATAAAACGGCACGCGATTGACGAACTGCGTAAATACGTCGGAAATTTCCTCGAGCGATGCGTAATGGTCGAGATGTTCGCGGTCGATGGTGGTGACCACGGCCACGACGGGAGCCAAAAGCAGAAAACGTGCGGTCGCTTTCGTCGGCCTCCACAACCATATAGTCGCCGCGTCCCAGCCGCGCGGCCGTGCCGGCATGATTCACGCGGCCGCCCACGACGAAGGTCGGATCAAGTCCAGCCGAGCCGAGCACGGACGCCACCATCGAAGTGGTGGTCGTCTTTCCGTGAGCGCCGGCTACCGCGATGCCATACTTCAGACGCATCAGCTCGGCGAGCATTTCCGCACGAGGAATTACCGGGATTTTCAGATGGGCCGCTTCGAGCAGTTCCGGATTGTCGCGGCGAATGGCCGAACTCGTGACCACCACGTGGGCTCCGCGCACCTGTTCGGCGGAATGGCCCTCGTAAACCTGCGCCCCCAGGCGGCAGCCGCTCGGTAACGGGCGAAAGCCGCGTATCGGACCCGGACACCGCGTAGTTCAGGGTCAACAACACCTCGGCAATGCCACTCATGCCGATGCCGCCGATACCTACCAGGTGAATCCTCTTGAAATTGTGAAATGTGCCGATCATGTTCGCGCAACACCGCTCGACTTCAACTGACTCCCTGCTAACCGGTCCTAACGGGCCACTTGATCGATCAAATCCGCGATATCCCTCGCGGCGTTTGGGCGCGCCAACTTTCGCGCGCGCGCTCCCAGCTCGACCATCCTTTGCGGCTCGCTGATGAGCGCGAGAATTTCACGGGCGAGACGTTCGCCGGTCAGCTCCGGCTCCGGAATCAGACGCGCAGCACCCAGGCGGAGCATCTCCTGAGCATTGCGGAGCTGGTGACTATCCGTAGCCGCGCCAAACGGAATGAAGATGGCCGCGCGGCCCGCCGCCGCAATCTCCGCCACAGTAATGGCACCCGGCACGGCAGACGATCACGTCAGCCCGCGCGAAGCGCTCCGGCATATTCGAGAAAAACGGCGCGACTTCGGCCCCGAACGCGTCCGCTTGGCATACGCTTGGCTCACCAGTTCGAATTCGCGTTCGCCCGTCTGGTGCACAATAGTGAGCGTCCGGCCAGCAGGCCGCGACGCGCGAGGTGCTCGACCGCGGCGATCACTCGCCTGATTTATGGCCCGCGACCCCTGGCTGCCTCCAGTGATCAACAGATGAAATGGCGCCGCGGGGCGGTCGGGGCGCGCAGGCGAAAAATTCCGCGCGCACGGGACATCCGGTCGAGACGGCCCGGCTTCCCCAGCGCTCCGCTACGGCGTCATAGCCCGTAGCGATGCGCGCGGCCATGTCCGCAAGAACGCGGTTCGTAAAGCCCGGCTCCGCGTTAGGCTCGAAGATCACCGAAGGCAACCGCTCCACATTGGCCATCAGCATCATGGGCCCCGCTGCGTAGCCGCCGACTCCGAGAGCGGCGGAAAATCGATGTCGCCGGAGGATCGCCGCCGAATCCCAGAAACCCGGTCCAAGCTGAGCAAGGTTGCGCGCCAGACGCAGCCCGCGGATACCCTTCAACCCGGATGTGCGAATCGTTTCCAGTTTCAAGTCCCGCTTCCGGGATCAGCCGCGTTTCCATTCCGCGCTGCGTACCCACGAAGATCACTTCGCGCTCAGCATCACGGCCCGCCCACTCGCGTGCGACTGCCAGCGCCGGAAAAACATGGCCGCCTGTACCTCCGCCCGCGATCAGCAGTTTCAAATCCGTGTGCTCCGCGCTTCAACTCGCTTGCTGGCTGATATTGAGCAAAACGCCGGTCGCCAGAAGCATCACGAACAGGCTCGATCCTCCATAGCTGACGAAGGGCAGCGGAATTCCCTTCGTCGGCATCATGCCGAGCACCACGCCCACGTTGATCAGCGTCTGGCTGACCACCATGACGGTGATGCCGAGCGCCAGAAAACGCCCAAAATCATCGTGGCGCGTGAAGCGCTGCGCGCAATCCGCGCCAGCCGTAAACGGCAAACAGTCCCAGCACCAGAGCGCCGCCGATGAAGCCCAGCTCCTCGCACAGGACGGCGTAGATAAAATCGGTGTGCGCCTCGGGGAGATAGAACAGCTTCTGCTTACTCTCCATCAAGCCGACACCGGTGAGGCCGCCCGAGCCCACCGCGATCAGTGACTGCACCAGTTGAAAGCCGCGCCCCTGCGGGTCGACCTCCGGATGCAGGAAAGCGAGCACGCGCTCGTAACGATACGAAACGTGCACGACGGCCAGGTAAATCGCGGGCATCGCCGCCGCCCCCGCTCCTAAAATGTATCCTCCAGAAAGTCCGGCAACGAACAAAATTGCGAGGGCGATGACTAAAATCTCAAGCGCGGTGCCCAAATCGGGCTCGATCACAATTAACCCGAACATCACGATCACGACGGCGGTAGCCGGCACGATCGTGCGCGCCAAATCATTAACGCCAAAGTTTCCAGGGCCACGGCGCAACTCGAGGAACCATCCCAGGTAAAGAATCACGGCGAGCTTGGCTAATTCCGACGGCTGCAAGCTCGCGGCTCCGATACGGATCCAGCGGTGCGTAGCGTGCGATTTATCGAGAAAGAAAACTCCCGCGAGCATCACCAGCACGATGCCGAGAAACGCGAACACGAACTTTGGCTCGCGCAGACGGCGATAATCAACGTTCATCATGGTAAACAGCACGAGCAGGCCCATCGCCAGCCATAAGCACTGGCGGAGCAGGAAATGGTAACCGTTGCCGTACTGCTCGCGCGCGGTGACGGCTGAGGCGCTGAACACCATCACGGCCCCGAGCAGGCATAACGCGAGCGTCGCGAGAAAAAGCCAACGGTCGGTTTCCATCTTTCGTGGCATCGCTATCCTTCTCTGACCGGTGCGGCGAGGTGCGCGGCGTTGAGTGCGAGCACCGCTGCCTTGAATACCCGCCCGCGGTGTTCGTAGTTGTCGAACTGATCGAAACTCGCACAAGCGGGTGCGAGCAAAACGGTATCGCCAGGACGGGCGTGCTCAAACCCCAGCATGACGGCCCGATCCAGCGTGCCGGCGCGCTCGACAGGTATCGCACTCGCTACATCACGTTCGCATGATGGAGATATGCCCGTTGAGTTCCACTGCGCATGCAAGTGCGACGCGATTTTTTCGGCTGCCGCGCCGATCAGCAGAACCTCTTTCGCGCGCTGCCGCAATGGCCCGGCTAACGGTGCGTAGTCACTATCTTTATCTTTGCCGCCAAGGATCACCAGCAGACGCCCTGAAAATGCCGCAAGCGCCTTGAGCGCGGCATCCACGTTGGTGGCCTTCGAGTCATTAAAAAAGCTGATCCCCGCGATTTCCGCTACAAATTCCAGGCGGTGCTCGACGCCCGGAAAGCTGCGCACGCCGGCGGCGATTGCGGCGGGATCCACGCCCGAAAGGAATGCGGCGCTCGCCGCCGCCAATACGTTTTCAACGTTGTGCTCACCACGCAGATGGATATCGCCGCGCTCGAGCAACACCGTGGCTCGTTGATGAGTTCGGAACACGATTTGCTCGCCGCACAACGATGCGCCCGTATGGACCTGCTGGCTGCGGCTGAACCAGGAAAGCTGCGGCCGCCGGGGAGCATATTGGCGCGCTATGGGATCATCGGCATTCAGAACCGCGGCGTCGGTCTCGATCTGATTCTCGAAGATGCGCGCCTTGGCCTGGCTGTACGCCTCGAAAGAGCCATGGCGGTCGAGATGATCAGGGGTGACGTTGAGCAGCATGGCGATTTCGGGGCGCAGCGCGGCAATCAACTCCAACTGAAAGCTACTAAGCTCCGCGACGGTGATCGTTGCGGCGTTCGTCTCGCCCACTTTTGAAATGAGTGGCGTACCGATATTGCCCGCGATCAGGGGAGACATTCCGGCACAAGCAAGAATGTGGCCCACGAGAGACGTCACCGTGGTTTTACCATTCGATCCGGTAATGCCGATCATGCGTCCGCGGAGAAAGCGCCACGCCAGCTCGACTTCGCTCCAGATGGGAATGCCCGCCGCGCGGGCGGCATCGAGGCCTGCAAGAGTGGCGGGAACACCGGGGCTGGGCACGACCAAATCTTTTTCGCGAAATATTTCGGTGGCGTGCGCGCCCAGTTCAACGACACAACCGGCCCCACGCAAGCATTCCACTGCTTCGCGAATTTCGCGGGCATCCCGCTGCTCGGTGACTGTGACGAGCGCTCCGCGTGCGGCGCAAAATAAAGCCGTCGCGACACCGGTGCGCCCCAGGCCGACGACCAGGACGCGCTTATTTGCGAGTTCGATGCCTGGCTTCAAACGTTTACCTCAGCTTCAGCGTGGTCAGCGAAAAAAGCGCGAAGACCAGCGCCACGATCCAGAAACGCACGATGATTTTCGACTCGCTCCAGCCCGCGAGCTCGAAATGATGGTGCAACGGAGCCATTCGGAAAATTCGTTTACCCCGGAGCTGGAAGGACACAACTTGCAAGATTACCGACACCGCTTCGAGGACGAAAACGCCGCCCACCGACAGCAGCAGAATCTCCTGCTTGGTGGCCACGGCGATCAGGCCAATGGAACCACCAATGGCCAGCGATCCAACATCCCCCATGAACACGTCGGCGGGATGGGCGTTGTACCAGAGAAAGGCCATCGACGCGCCCGACCAGTGCGCCACAAAAAATCGTGAGCTCGCCGACTTGCGGCAGATGCTGTATATCCAGATAGGCACTGAACCGCGCGTGACTGGTGACATAGGTCAGCACTGTTAATGCCCCCGCGGCGATGATGACGCAGCCGATGGCGAGGCCGTCGAGCCCGTCGGTCAGATTTACCGCATTCGAAGAGCCCACCATGACGAGCACCACAAACGCGAGGAAGGGCAGGAACGCTATGCTCCACAGGTAAGGCCTGCCCAGCAAGGCGTGGAAAACCAGTTGCGGGTGAAACCTCTTGAAAAATGGCACGATTAACTGGGTGGAGTAGATGCCATCCTCGGTCATGACCAGCAGCGTCAATCCCGCCAGCAGGCTCACGATGATTTGCAGCGAAAGTTTCGTTTGGCCGGTGAGCCCCTGGTTATGATGCGCAACCACCTTGCGGTAATCATCTACAAAACCGATGGCGGCGAAACCCAGCATGGAAAACATCGCGAGCAGTACGTAGGGATCCGCAAAGATCGGCCCAAAAAATTGTGGGCAGTAGCGTGGCGGCTACAATAAGCAACCCGCCCATCGTGGGCGTGCCGGCCTTGGCCTGATGGCTGCGCGGCCCATCCTCGCGAATGAACTGACCTATCTGCAAAGCGCGGAGGCGGCGTACCATCCAGGGTCCCAGCGCGAGGCCAAAAAAGAGCGAGGAAAGGCTTGCCGAGGGCCGTACGCACGGTGATGTAACGGAATACGTTTAACACGTGAGCCGCACGCGGCGGAACGTGATAGACGAGAAAATAAAGCATTCAGTGCCGCCCTGGCTGCGTGGCGCCAGGTGCAGGCGCAGCCTGCGTCTGGGTGGCTGCGAGTGGATAACGAGCAGATAGCATCTCGACCACGCGCTCCATCTTCACCCCGCGGGAACCCTTGACGAGTACTAGGTCCCCAGGCTCGATCATTTCAGCCAGGAACTCGGCGGCCTTCGTTGACGTTTCAAAAAACCGGGCGCGGCCCGGTGACATTCCAGCCTCAATCGCGCCATAAACGATTTCCGCGGCATCCCCTTGCGCGCCGAGAACCCAATCGAGATTGAGCGCGGCGGCATATTCGCCGATTTCCCGATGCAGCATGGGCGCCTGCGAACCCAATTCGAGCATCTCACCTGCGGCTAAAATTCGCCGCCGGTAGCCCGCCGTGTGCGCGAGAAGCTCCATCATGGCGCGAAGAGCCGTCGGATTCGAGTTGTAACTATCGTTAATCAGCGCGAAACCGGCAGCAAATCGCAATATTCTTCCGCGCATCTCACCCGCGTCCATTTGCGGAAACACCCGAGCGGCCACCTGCGCGCCGATGCCCCACACGCTTGCGGCGGCAAGCGCCGCAAGGGCGTTGCTGATGTTATGCCGCCCAGGTAAGGGCAAATCGAGCCGCACCGTTCCCTCAGGCGAGTGGAAATCGAAGGCCGAGCCTTGCGCCCCCCGGTTTGCAACGTTCACAGCGCGAAATTGGGCGCTCTCCGCGAAGCCGTACGTGAGCACGCGTCCGGGCGCGACGTCGGCAAATGCGGCCACGCGCGCATCGTCAGCATTCAACACGGCGACGGAGCCATGCGCTCCAGACATCGCGCTTTCAGCCGCGATGTTTGTCCCTATTTGCGGCGCCATTTGCGATTCATTTTTCAGTGATTCATTTCTCAGTGAAGATGCCGCGGCCGATGCGCGCGGATCCCCGGTGAGCCCCTCGATCAATTCTCGTTTTGCGCGTGCGATGTCATCGATGGAAGAAAAAAACTCGAGATGCACCGGCGCTACACAGGTGACTACGCCCACTTCCGGTTCCGCAATCTGCGCCAGCCGTCGCAACTCGCCTGCGTGTGACATACCCATTTCAACCACGGCTGATTGATGCTCGGGCTCGAGACGCAGCAGCGTGAGCGGCAGGCCGTATTCATTGTTGAAGTTGCCTTCGGATTTCAACACGCGTAACTCCGCAGACAGCAGTGCGGCCAAAATCTCTTTCGTGGTTGTTTTTCCCGCCGAACCGGTGACGGCGGCGATGCGCCGCCCCCAGGCGCGCCGCACAGCTTGCGCCAGCGTTTGCAGTGCCGCCAGCGTGTCCGCAACTGTGAAAACCTTTGCGCGAACCGCTTCGGGATAACCAGCCGCTCGATCGAACGAGACCACGGCGGCCGGTGCGCCAGACTCGAACGCGGCGCAAACATATTCGTGGCCATCACTTCGCGGGCCCTGTATTGCAATGAACAATTCTCCGGGCGCCACCGTACGAGAATCAATGGAGACACCGGCCAATATGGCGGCGGGATGCAGCCTTGCGGGAACCGCCGTGCCCGAGGGCGCCCGCCACTTGTTCAACTGTCCAGTGCATAGCGTCCTCAGCGAGCCGGTCCTCACCGCTGCTGCACCATTTCCAGGTGTAGACCGGGGCGGGAAGTTTTCGCGCCGCGCGGCGCGTGGCTGCGCGTCACACCTTGGTCTCGTAACCACGACCGGCAAGCAGCCGCTGCGCCACTTCACGATCGTCAAACGCGATCGTGCGATTCCTGAAAACTTGCGTGGTCTCATGTCCTTTACCGGCGAGCAGCACGATGTCGCCCGCCCGTGCCTGATCGAGAGCAAGCTCTATGGCGCGTGCGCGGTCGGGTTCGATCAGCACCTTCGCCGGAGTTCGCTGCAGTCCCACCAGCGCGTCATTGATAATGAATAAAGGATCTTCACTGCGCGGATTGTCGCTCGTCAGCACCACGATGTCGCTGGCACGTCCCGCAGCTTCACCCATCATGGGCCGCTTGGCGCGATCGCGGTCGCCCCCGCACCCAAACATCGTGATGACGCGGCCGCCGGGGTTCAACTCCCGTGCGGTCGCCAAGAGATTGCGTAACGCATCATCGGTGTGCGCGTAATCGACGATTACGAGGAACGGCTGCCCCAAATCGATACGCTCGAACCGGCCGGGAACGGCTGCAAGCTGGCGTATACCCTTCTCAATTGCGGCGCGTGAAAGACCAAGTCCCACGGCGGTCGCAATGGCAGCCAATAGGTTGTAAACATTAATACGGCCCACCAAGGGCGAGCGCACTTCGATTTTTCCGATGGGTGTGTCGGCAGTGAATTCCAGGCCGCCAAACACCAGCGCGAATTTTTTCGTGGTGACCTGCGAGCCGGAAGCGAGCCCGTAGGTAATCGTCCGTTCCGCAAGTCCCACGAGTTGCTTGCCGGCCGGATCATCGATATTCACAATTCCGGTTGCCGGTGCTCCCGCGCCGGTGCCTTCGAACAGCAGACGCTTGGCGGCGAAATACTTATCGAGGGTACCGTGAAAATCAAGATGATCGCGCGTCAGGTTCGTGAACACAGCGGCAGCAAACCGGCACGCCCACGTGCGATCGAGTGCCAGCGCATGCGAACTCGCCTCCAGCACTGCGTGCGTGCCGCCCGTTAACGCAACCTCCGCCAGGAAGCGCTGCAAATCGAGAGATTCAGGCGTGGTGGTCAAAGCCGGGTGGCTCGCCACGGGTGTGCGGTATTCAATCGTCCCAAAGAGGCCGCTTTTATATCCTGCGGCGTGCAAGATCGAATCAATGAGGAAGCTCGTGGTGGTTTTGCCGTTGGTGCCCGTGACACCCACCAGTTGAAGTTTGTCGGATGGCTGCCCATAGAAGTTCGCAGCGATAGTGGCCAGCGCCTTCCGCGCATCGGCCACTCGAATCCAAGCAATTTCAGGAGGTATGGACAGCGGCACAGGGGCGGCGCTTCCGCGCGCGAGCGCATCCCAGGAAGGCGTGGGCGGTGGTGTCATCTCGCTTACAATCGCGCGCGCGCCCCGCTTTATGGCGTCGGCAACGAAACGATTCCCGTCAGTTTTTTCGCCGCAGATTGCAACGAACAGGCTTCCCGCAGAAGCGTCCGCACTTTTGTACACGACGGAGGAAATTTCCGCATCGTCGTGCGTCCAGGGCTCGAGCGAACCGGCGCCAGCCAATAGATCTTTTAGTTTCATAACTCTACATAGTATAGGCTCGATCAGCCGCTCGGCATATGAGCTCGATGGTTCGATAGACATTGCGCGCATATTCACCCTGGATTTTTCCTCATTTCGCGAATCACTTGTTTCGCTTCCGTGCCATGGCCGACACTTCCGTCGCGCGGCCAAAACGAATGGTTACCATTCCGCCGCGTCGCATGCTGGCACCCGCCTCAGGTTGCTGGGCTTGAGCGATGCCTGAGCCGACCAGCACGGGACTTAGCCCTAGCCGCTCGCAAATCTCGATGACTTCACGAACCGTTTTTCCGGAAAGAGCGGGCAGCGACACGCTGGCGCCTTCCGCAAGCTCCATCGTGGGAGGCAATGCCGGCGCGCCGTTCGACGCCGTTTTTGCGGCGCCCGAAATCAGCATCGACGAACTCGATGTGGATTTTGAAACGACTGCCAGTGAAGTCTGCGCAACAGTTTGCGCGACCCGCGGATCATGGCGGCAAGCTCAGTTGCGGGCTCTCCCCTGCCGGGCACCCCCGCGGCGTTGTTCGCCAGGTGCTCGGGCGCATGTCCCCAATCACTTTCGAGTGGTTCGGTCTGCACGGGATCGAAATCGCCACGTCCTCCGTGGCAGCGGCAGGTTGCGGCCGGTGAGATGCACGCAACGTATTTGCCGGCAGGGCCACATCGTGGGGCACGTTCCGATATGCCAGTACCTGTTCGGCAATACGCTTAAAAACGGGTGCGGCCACCGAGCCACCCTCGTGCGCTCCCACCGGCGAATCCAGTTGCACGAGCACCGTGACTGCGGGATTGTTGATCGGCGCGAAACCCACAAATGAAGCGATCAACTGCGTGGCCGAGTACCGGCCTGTGGCGGGATCGATTTTCTGTGCCGTTCCGGTCTTACCCGCCGCCGTGTAGCCATCCAGTTGCGCCAGTTTGCCGGTTCCCTGCAGCACCACCCCTTCGAGCATCGCGCGCATGGTGGCAGCCGTGGTGGCCGCACCACACGCCGCGGTTCGGGTTGGGGCGAAGCAAATGCTTCCGATCCCTTGCGGAGCGCCAGCACGACATGAGGGCGGTACCACAACCCGCCATTCGCGATGACCGACATGCCGTGATCATCTGTACCGGAGTAACGCCCACTTCCTGGCCCATCGATACCGCACCAATCGAAATCGGAGTCCAGTTTTCAAGGCGCCGCAGCAGCCCGCGGTTTTCACCGGGCAAGATCGATGCCTGTCGGGCTTCCAAATCCGTAGGCGCGAATGTAGTCGTACAGTTTTGGCGCGCCCGAGGCGCAGGCCAATCTTGATGGCGCCCACATCGCTCGAATGCGCCAGAATTTGCGACACGGTAAGCACGCCAAAAGGATGGTGATCCCGGATACGATGACCGGCAATGTAGATAGCGCCCATCTGGCAATCCACCGGCTTCATCCGCGGTGGTGATGCCCTTGATCGATAGCCGCCGAAAGTGTGACGATCTTGAATACCGAGCCGGGCTCGTACAGCGCCCCCACGGCCCGATTCATCCGCGACTCCGCCGAGCTGTCGCCACCGCGCTTGGGATTAAATGTGGGCCAACTCGCCATGGCCAGGATTTCACCGTTCGAGGGATCCTGCACGATCACGGTACCCGCTTTCGCATGGGTTTGATCGATTGCCGCAGCGAGTTCTTTCTCCGCGATGTATTGGATATTTTCGTCGATGGTCAGCACCACGCTCGAGCCGGATTCGGGCGTTTTTTCGCTGCTGTCGAACCAGCGGCTGTGCGCGTCGGCCAGGATCATCATGCGGCCGGGCTTGCTGCGGATGCGGTCGTCCAGCTGGTACTCGATCCCGCCCAGGCCGTGCTCGTCAATATCCACGTAACCCAGAACCGGCGACGCCAGATTCGCGGTTGGGATAAAAGCGCTGGTGCTCGTGTTGAAAATAAATGCCGCGCAAATTCAGTGCGGCGATGCGCGAGGCGGTCTGCGGCGGAAGTTTGCGCGCGATCCACACGAATGAACGCGAACACGCCAGCCGCGTGGCCACCTCTTCGGGCGGACGCTTCAGCACCCGCGCCAGCAGCGGCGCGACCATCTCGCGGTCGGCGATTTCAGAAGGGATCGCAAAGCAGGAATCCACGGTCGGCGCTCATGGCCAGCTCATGCACGTTGCGATCGAGAATGTCGGCTCGTTTGGGGCTGATTTCGATGATGTGCTGCTGCTGGCGTTCTGCGCGGGCAGAAAATCGCCGTAGCGGAACAATTGCAGATAACCCAATCGTCCCACCGCTGCCCCGGACCACAGTACCAGCAGCGGTGGCCACGATCGTCAGCCGGGTCAGAGAACTGCGCAATTCCATTCCGCCACCTACAGATATTTCAGATACTGGTTACAGGACGTAGCTGCACGGCGGACGGCACAATGCAGATTCCCAAGAAGTTGACTTTGCGCGCCAGACTTGCGCGCAGACCTGCGCATTAGACCTGCGCCGCGCAATTTTTCCGTCATTCCCCACGCATCTCCAACACTTACCCGGCACTTTACTGCGCGCCGGACGGCCCGCCCGCTCGCGTCTCGGCCCGTGCCTGCGTCTGCACCTGCGCATCGTTCTGTATCTGGGCAAACACCGGGTCTGAAGCTTCAAACGGCGAGATCTGCCCTGGAGCGGGAGCCGTCAGTCCCAGTTGCTGGCGCGCGATGTCGCTGATACGCGCCGGGGCTCGCAGCCCCGCCTCTTCGAGCTTCAGCTTTTGATTGAGCTCGACCGCTTGCGCGTGCTGCGACTTCAGTGCCTCCAGCTGGTAACGCAGCTGAATGTATGCGAAGTGCTGCCAGGCATACAGCAGCGCCACCGCCGGCGATCAGCGCGCCCGAGCGCAGCCAGGCGCATCAATCTCGCGCACGCGATGGGCGCTCGCGGAACGCACCAGCCGCGAGTTGTCGATCGGCTTCCGGGTGCGAAACTCCGTCATCGACGTGCCTGTTCCGCCGGCGCCGCCGCCGGCACAGTTTTTCCGCGACGCGCATCTTGGCGCTTCGCGCGCGCGGATTCGCGGCGATTTCCGCTTCCGAAGGACGCTCCACTCTCGCGCGTCAGAATGTCCAGACACGCCTTTCGAGGCATATTGCTGGAAGCGTGCTTCACCATGCGATCTTCGAGCGAGTGGTACGCTGAGCACCACCCACCGTCCTCCCGGAGCTAATGTGGCAGGGACACGATCAAGAAACTGCGCGAGTGCCTCCAACTCTCGATTCACCGCAATCCGCAGCGCCAGAAACGTTTTTGTCGCGGGATGCAGTTTCTGCCTTCCCCTTGAAGTTCGCGCCCCTGCCACAACCGTTGCCAGATGTTCGGTGCTCGCGTATCGGCCGCGCACGCACGATCGTCCTGGCGATTCTTCTGGAATCCCGCTCTTCCCCGTAGTGGTAGAGCAAGTCGGCGAGTTCCTTCTCCGCGGCGTGGTTCACGATCTCCGCCGCGGTTGCCGCCTCCTCCAAATTCATCCGCATGTCCAGTGGTCCGCGCTGCCGGAACGAAAATCCACGCTCCGCGGTATCCAGCTGCAGACTCGAAACGCCCAGGTCCGCCAGCACGCCGTCCACCGGACTCAATACCCATCGTCGCGCAGCATCTTCGATCGATTCTCGAGAAATCCGCTTGCAGCAAAGTCACTCGGTCTCCCCGTATCCTGCCAGCCGTTCTCGCGCAATCGCCAGCGCCTGCGTGTCCCGATCGATCCCCATCAGCCGGCCGGTGGTCAGCTGCCGGGCGATTTCAGAGCGCGTGGCCACCCAGCCCGACCGTCGCATCCACATACGTTCCGCCCGGCTTCATCCGCAGCCAGCGCACAGCCTCTTCGGCCAGCACCGGCGTGTGCCCTGCGTCCAACTTAAATGCCCAGACTCGTCCAGTGTCTTCACATCCTCATCGCGTGATCGGGCCGGACTTCATGTTCTCGAGGAACCGGCGCATGATTCCAGATTTCGAGATAGGTCAGGTACCCGATACACGTCCACTTCGCCCTTCATTTGCGCGGCTTCCCGCAAAATCCGCGCACCAGAATGCGCCCCTGCGCATCCAGCTCCACCATGCTTCCGTAATAATTCGCTCTCGCGTAGAAACTTGCGCTTCGTGGGGTGGTGCGACGAAAGCCTCGCCAGCTTCTCCTCGACTTCGTGCCAATGCTTCATTGGATAGATGCGCACGTAATCACCATTTTCACTGGTGACGAAAAACTTGCTTCCGTGCTCGCGCAGACGTTCCAGGAAGGCCGGCGGGAATCTTTACCCGGCCCTTCTCGTCCACCTTCGCTGGATAGTTGCCACGAAACATGCTGAGATTCGCCACTGAGCCGAAAGACGCACGCTATTTTTCCGGGGCCAAGCGCCACATCTGCTTACAAGATTTGCCGAGGGCTCGCCAGTTCGGCTATTGCCTGCCAGTTACCTGACGCCGGTTGCCACCGCCTGCCGCTGCTTTTCTCCGACTGTTTGCCACTGCTTGCCACTATCTACCACTTAACTCCACTTTGTTCCACCGATCTTAATCGGCCCACTTTGCTTGTCAATACCAAATCCTGAGGGGTATGAAAATAGTTTGTGGAAAACGTGCGTGATGGCCCAAATCAGGAAGAATTCAAACAGCAGCGCCCTGTCGCGCTTCTGCTCAACCGCTCTGTTTTCGCGGGATATTCACACTTTCGGTGAGGCGAGAGGAGTGTACCTGGAGCGGGCAGCCCATTTCGTGGCTTCCATGCGACGGCGTATGCGCCATTGCAGGTTAGGTCACGACCAGTGGAAATGTGTGGAGCGTCTGCAGCCTTCCGGAAACAATCGAGGAGAATTGCATCAAATCGCAAAATCCAGACTATTGACCTGGCGGTGGCTCCGGCCCGGAAACGCGCAAATTCGAAAGATCACGCAGCATATGCTGCTCATCCGGGCTCAATCCATTTACAAACGATCGGTCATTAAGCTTTTCAGCCCGCTGCGCATCATCCAGGTTGCGCATCGCGCGCAGTTTTTGGAGAACCACCTGGCGCCGTGCCGGAGGCATGCTTTGCCATTGCGGCATCAGCGTCTGACGAACGTAGCGCTGCTGCGCCGGGCTCATCTGTTCCCAGACCTGTTGACGCTCGAGAACCGCTTGCCGCTGCTCGGGAGTCAAACTGTTCAACGCTTGCAGTCGCCGCCGAATCTGTTCTTGCCGCTGCGGCGGGAGGCTGTGAAAGCGCTCGTTGTTCGCCAGGAACCGTTCCTGCTCGTCAGGAGGCATGTTCTGCACGCGCTCAATCCATTTCGGTGGTAAATCGAGCATCTGACGAGTCGGCGGATTAGGCCGCTTCGCCAAGGGAGCCGGATGCTGCGGCTGTGGGTTTACTCGCGGCGCCGCAGGCGGCACCTTCCGCTGCGCCAAAGCGGCCGAAGCTGGCAGCATGGCGAATGCGGCTGCCACCGTCAAAAGTGCGAATTGTAAGCCGCGTTTCATCGTGCGTTCAGATCTGCCCGAGTTTCCAGATGTGCTTTCAGGATCGGGCGCCCGGTGCTACTCATGGCCAGTAGAAATTCCGAGTTCTAAACTTCCTAGTTCTAAACTTCCTAGTTCTAAACTTCCAAGCTCTCAAAATTCGTTTCCACTTACAAATAACTCACATCTGGGGCTGGCCGGGCTGCGGTTGGTCCGGCTGCCGTTGTGCATCTTCAGGCAGATCCGAAAGGACATCGAAATTCGCCAGCACGTCATAATTTTCAAGCACCGGCAAGTCCTTAATCATGCGGAATTCGGCTTCACTCCCCTGAGCAACCACCGGAAAAGCCGGCTGGCGCGCGGGCGGGAATGACGTAAGCCACACCGACATCACAATCAGCGCAAACCCGGCAAGAGCCACCCGTGGTGAAGGCACAGCCCAGGTCCAAAACCGGGCACGAGGTTCCTGCGCCACGCGCACGCGCACTCCCGCGTCGAAAGCGGGGGAGGGAGAAACCACCGGCAGTTCATCTAGCAGTCCCCATACCGTGCGGAATCCTTCGGCGCGCTCGCGGCAAGCGGCGCATTCCAGAAGGTGCGATTCCACCTGCCGCCGCTCGGAAGCCTTAGCTTTAAGATCCAGGTAGGCGACCAGATTTTGCTGAATTTCTTCGCATTTCATCACGTCCTCATCTCTCCGCTTTCGGCTGGACTGGTATTCGGGGGCGCGCCGGCCGCGTTTCCGCGAGAGGCGCAAGTTCGACGCGCAGGGTTTCGTATGCACGAAACAGCAGGGACTTCAGCGCACTCTCCGAACATTGCAAAATTCTAGCAATCTCATCGTAATCCATCTCCTGATACTTGTGCAGCAGCACCGCGGCACGCTGCTTTTCCGGGAGCGAGTCCACCGCCTTGCGAATCCGAGCCGCGCGATCGCGCGCGATTAATTCCCGCTCGATACCCGGTTGCCGGTCGGGAACCTGCAAAGCGTTGTTCTCGTTATCTGTGGAATCCGACGGCTGATCGATCGAAACTTCGAGTTGCTGGTAGCGGCCATCACGGCGCGAGTTCAGGGCCAGGTTGGTGGCGATGCGGAACATCCACGTGGTGAACTTAGCGCTCGGCGCGTACTCTTTTCGCGCACGATAAACGCGGAGGAACACCTCCTGCGCCAGGTCTTCCGCCGTGGCCGAGTTGCGCACCATGCGAAATAGGAAATTGACCAGCGGGGTTCTGTATTTGCGGAGCAAAAGCTCGAAGGACGCGTCGTCTCCGGCTTTCACGTCCAGCATCAGTTGGACGTCGGACCTGGCCATGGCCTCCACACCTTAACAAACCCACAAATTGTCAGAAAGTTGCGGCGAGAGTTTTCGTATATGGCTTTGCGGAATACGGCAATTCCTGGCTCCGCCAGCGAACCAGCGGCAGCGCAACGCGCGAAAATCACACGCGTTTGCGAGTCCTATACATGCGCAATTTTATGCATAAAGAAGAGGACCGCGACGCCAATGAATACCAGGATGGCCATCCACGGACCCGGTTCGCGATTTACTTCCGGCATCAGGTCAGATGCCGCCACATATAGCGTGACGCCCGCTGAAATCGGCAGAGTATACGCAACCGCTGTTTTCATCACGCCCATAAGTAGTACGCCCCCGAGTGTGGCCATTCCGAGCAAAATGGCGCCCAGCAAGGCATTTCTGCGACTTTCCCCGCCTGCAAGCATGAGCGATGAAATGGCAAATCCCTCCGGCAGCTTGTGCAGCACGATCGCGGTGAAAATTACAATCCCAAGCCAGCCCGAAACCAGGAACCCTGACGCGATGGCCACTCCATCGAAAAACGTGTGGATTCCCAACCCGACGAGCGCCGACCGGCCAGCATGGTGGGAGATCATCTCCGCAGCATGAGTTTCCTCGCCGAAATGGAAATGTGGCGCGATGGTATGTTCGAATAAATGCACCAGGAAATAGCCACCTAATACGTAGTAGAGAGCGGCGTCCCCGCTCAGCCGGACGGATTCCGGAATCATGTCAATCAGCGACACCGCAAGCATGAAACCGGCGCCCAAAGCTAAAAAATATGTCAGGTAGCGTCGTGACCAGTTGCGACGCACAACAAAAAGGCCACCCAAAACGTTTCCTCCGGCTGCCGCCAAGCCCAGGCCGATGGCCGCCCACATTCTGGGTTGTACGTCGAAGCTCATCGTGAATTGCTCTCCGGACATCTGCGTCCGGCAATCGCGTCGTAGCGCGAGCGGAGCTCGACGTTGAGCGCGCTGCACGGTACCGCCATCAAGGCGCTCATCCTCCGTGGCGGAACAGGATGACATCGCCTTCCTCGACCACGTAGTCTTTACCTTCCAGGCGCACCTGCCCTTTCTCGCGCGCCGCGGGCCAGCTGCCCGCTGCCAATAAATCCTCGCAACGCACCACTTCCGCGCGGATGAAGTTCCGTTCGATATCCGTATGAATCACGCCTGCGGCACGTTGCGCGGTGGTGCCCCGTCGTATCGTCCACGCACGCACCTCCGGCTCACCGGCAGTGAAAAAAGAGATTAGCCCCAGGAGCCCGTAAGTCGCCTGTATCAGCCGGTGCAGGCCTGGCTCCTTCAATCCATACGCCGCCAGCAGTTCCGCCCCGGCGGCATCGTCCAGTTCGGCCAGCTCGGCTTCGATGCGTCCACATACCGGCACAATGGCACTCTGCGGTCTGCCTGCCAATTTCTCGAGTCCGTGCCGCGTCACGGCCGTGTCCATCTCGCCGACTTCGTTATCTCCCAAATTCAGCACGTAGAGCATGGGCCGCAAAGACAAAAACATGAAGCCGGTCAGCATCTTGCGTTCTTCGGCGGTAAATTCGACTTCACGCAAGGGCCGCTCGGCCTCAATGGACTGTTTGCAGCGCAGCAGCATTGCTTGCTCGTGCTCGACGGCAGCCTCCTTTTTCTTTTTCAAGTCTTTCGCCACCCGCTCGACGCGCCGGTCAATCTGGTCGAGGTCCGATAGCATCAATTCCAAATCGAGCGATTCGGCATCGCGAAATGCATCAATGCTCCCGGCAGCATGCGGCACCGCCGGATCGTCAAAGACGCGCAAAACGTGCGTGAGGGCGTCCACCTCGCGCAACGGAGCCAGCGCTGCGGAATTCCGGGTGCGGTCGCTCACCATGCCTGCGACATCCACGTATTCCACCGTCGCATACGTAACCTTTTTGGGATGGTAAAGCTGCGCGAGCTGGTCGATACGGGGCTCCGGCACCCGCGCGATACCCACGCGGGTGGCCGCGCGCGCCGACTTCTCATCAACTTTTGTGCGGGTTAATATCCGAAATAACGTTGTCTTGCCAACTTGTGGAAGGCCAATGATCCCAGTCTGCATAGACCGGGCATCGTAGCACAGCACGTGTGCGCACCGGGGCTGGTACGCACAAAACCGGCATGATAGAGGGTCGGCACATGCGCTGCTATTGCCCCGATTTCTTTATGGCCCTGGCCTTCTGCTCGTCAGGACGAGCGCGATTAACCCGGCCACGAGTACGCCAATCTCCAGCCGCACGGATACGGTGTGCAAGCGGTCGAATTTCGCGCGCAGCGCATTGGTGGCCGGTGTCGCCGACACCGAACCCATTTGCCCGCGCAGGGCATCCATTGTCCCGATCACCCAGAATTGGGAAACAAACGTCAGCACAATCATCGCTAACACCAGAAGTGGTGCGGGCCTGAGCAGCGCCTTCACCGAATGTTCAGCGGCCATCGTGGTAATCAGAAACACCACCCCGGCGATTAATCCCAGCAAGTGCAGCCGGCCCAGCGCCAGGCCGACGATGGCGCCAGCCTGGTCGGCATTAGAGAGCACCGTGAACGCGGCAGGGGCCACAATCGCCGAAAAAAACAGAATGCTGCCAATCCAAGTCCCAAGGGAGAAAAATTGCAAAAATCGAAAGAGGGTGCTCATAGAGCGGCATCGTAACCCTATTTCAGCCGGGACGAAAGCGCGGCGGCTCATTCGTGGGGTACCGAACTTCTGAAGAGTCGCGTTCCTGCGGAGGAAGCAGCCTGAGCCGCAGAGCTCAGGTAGCGGATCGCCGGGTGCACCGGCCATTGGGAGCGCTTATTTCTGCAGTTTAAAGAGGAAATGCGCGCGTAAGTCTGTATAATAACCCTCTTAATCGCAATGCCTTCCTATTTCATGAAGTGGCCAGTCATTTGACGCCGCCCCCGGATACACGCGCTCGCGTGTCGCTGAACATTTTTCAAGGCACGTCATTGACGATCATCTCTCGTGTCCTTTGCTGCCTTCTATTGTTAAACGCTTGTCTGTGTCTACCGGCAAATGCGCAGACACCGCAAGCTGACCTGGTTGGACCCATGCAAGCCGGCGGTCAAGTATTTCTGAACGGAATGCAGGTGTCCGGCCAGCAAACGGTTTACGTCGGCGATACGGTACGCACGGGCGGTGACGGAGTCGCGGCCATAAACCTGCCCGGCGTGGGCGCACTCGGAATTCTGGCGCAAAGTGAAGTCACCTTCGTCGGCGAATACCTGAGCACCTTGAAGATTGGGAGTGTAACCATCCGCTCTATTCAGGCCGGCAAAAACCTGGAAGTCCAATTCCGAAATGTATTGGTGTTCCTACCCTTCTCCAATACGGTTGCGGCAGGCACCATCACGGTTGCTCCCGATGGCTCGGCACAAGTGGAGTGTCGCGGTGGCACCGTCGGTGTCACAGGGATTCGTGATTCAGACGGGCTGAATCTCCAAAACGGAGACCTGATTAAAATCGGACCCGATGGATCGTTGCAGGGCACGCAGGTTGTTCCACCCACGAATACCGAGTCGCTGCCCGGTGGCTCTGCACCGCATGCCGGTAGAAATTTGCACGTGGGCTACATCGCTTTGGGCAGCGCCGCTGGTGTAGGCGGTGTCGCGGCCGCGATTATCCTTTCACGCAAAAAGACTCCGGTCAGCCCGTCCCAACCCTGAAATCGCCGGGATCCCGCATTACGCGTCTTCAACAGGAACTCACGTTCTCCTATCTTCCCCGTACATCTCTTTTGACTAATCCTCCGGCTTATACGACTTCTGCACACTCCCCTCATTAGCCGCAAGCCGCATCACCCCTCATCCGCCTCAACTCCTGAGGAATTGAATCCTAAAACGTTACGATTTGTTACACGAGGGCCAGCTCATTTCGGAGCAGCAACCAGGCTCACCCGTAAGTCCCCGTAATGCAGCCACTTGTGAGTAGTCTCCGTGGAGATCGAAATGCTTCTAAGGCACCCGGTTGTAACAGAAATGAAAAATCAGAACCACATCGGAAGCAATTTAGGCTTTTCGCTCATCGAGCTGATGATCGCGATTGTAGTGGGATTAATCATTACTGCCGCGGCCATTCCGCAGATCAAAGAAGGGGTCTACCAGTACCGTCTGCGCGGCGCCGTGGCGAGCGCCACGTGGGCGATTCAGTCCACTCGTTTTCAAGCGCTCATGGAAGGATATCCGTATCAGGTTGTATTCAGTCACACGAACAATACATATCAAATTCAGGATCTGCCCAGCGGAACGACTTACGCAAACGTTGGGAGCACCGTACCTTTATCCGGTTCGGCGGTTTCGCTCGATCAGGATATGACCATTCAATTCAAACCGAATGGGTCGGTAACAACGACCGTCGGCACCCCACCCCTGTCCATCAGTTATCAGGGCTCAACGAAGCAGATGACGATAACGAGCTATGGAAACGTATCCGTTAACTAAAGCAAAAGTACGAGGCTTTACGCTGCTCGAAGTTCTGGTGGCGGTCATTGTCCTCACGGTCGGACTGTGCTCACTGGCGGGCTTGGCAGCGCAAATGATGGCCGAACCGAAAGAGCACGGTTTATGGGACTCGCGACGACCCTGGCTTCTGAAAAGCTTGAGGACCTCAACCGCTGGCCCAGCGTCGACGCCCGAGTCGCAGCTGGCGGAAGCCTGACCAGCGATACCACGACTGGGACAATCGATTATTTCGATGATATCAGCCTGTCGAATACCAACGGCCAAGTCTCGGAGACCATTGCCAGCACGAGTGGCGGCACCACAACGTATACCAACATCATCCACAAAGCGACCGGCGAGATCGTTTCGTCCTCCACGAGCGTCGCTCCTACGGTATCTGGCGCCATCGGATTTCACCGCCGCTGGCTGATTGAGAGCAGCCCGTCCGTGAACAGCATCACGCTTACAGGTATCCGGAGAGTGACCGTCTTGGTTACCCTTACGAATCAATCGATTGTGCCGCCAGTGAGCTTTCAGATGAGCCTGGTGCGGCCATGACGCGTGCCAAATCAGCTGCGACTGCGAACCGGCATGAATACGTCAGAACCACTCATGGGTTCACTTTGCTCGAGCTTTTGATTGCGCTCGCTCTTTTCCTAATCATATCGGGCACGGCTTTCGGACTGCTGGCACAACATCAACCGCTTTTTAACCAGCAGCAAAATCTCGCCGCCGTGAACATCGCACTGCGCAACGCCGTTGCGCAATTGCAACTTGATGTAGTGAATGCCGGCGCAGGTTATTACACCGGGATCAATATCCCGAACTGGCCGGTGGGAGTTGTAATCAACAATAATGTGGTGGCAACGGGCGGTGACTGCCGGACGGGTACGCCCCCAACATACGGAACGAACTGCTTCGATGCGCTCACGGCAATCGTGGCCGACCCGCTGACCACCCCTGTGAATGTGCTGGCGGGTGCATCGGCCTCCCTGCCCGTCACCGCGGGCACTTGCGCGAGCACTACGACAGATACCAGCGCCACCACCTCGGCCTACGTCTTACCTCCGGCAGGTGTGACGGCCGCAAACTATGCGGCTAATTTCTTCACTGGAGATCAAGTTCTACTCGTCAAAGCGGACGGATCGAAATACACCACGGTGAAGCTTACTGCAAACGGCGCGACCCAAGTGGTGTCGGGCACGACCTACGTGGTGCTCGCTCATTCGACCAAAACAAACGCGAACGGCACCAATGCATCGGCGGATGATCAAACGGGGATGTCGGTCAACTCACCCGATCTGACGACCAGCCAGTTCTGCGCTGCGGATTGGGTGATCCGCCTGACCCCGATTCGATACGACGTCGATATCTCCACAACGAGTGATCCCAAATTAAGACGGACTTTGCTTGTGAAGGGCCAAACGCCCAGCAGCGCAGGGGTGACTGTGGCAGAGCAGATCATCGGTTTCAAAATCGGCGCGTCCCTCATCAATGGCACGACGGATACGCCATCCTACAGTTTCGATTCGTCCACTTTCATAAGCGCCAGCAGTCCCAGTGGATATGATTACACGCTGGTCCGTTCGGTAATGATGTCCATCATTGGAAGAACCACCCCGGTTACCGACCCTACGTACGTGTTCCGCAACAGTTTCGACCAGGGTGCGTATGAAACGCAGGGCATCTCCGTGGTTGTCAATCCTCGGAATATGAGCATGAGTGACTAACGTGAGGACCGTCAGAATGAGCGCAAGCCAAGCCGGAAATATCCGACACAGCAGCCGTGGTATTGCTCTGATTGCTACCCTGTTACTGTTGAGCTTGTTTACGGTTATGACCCTCGCGATGGTCATCGCGACAACCTCCGACACATTGATCGACGGTTATTACAGGAATTTTCGGAGCTCATTCTATGCGGCCGATTCCGGATTGAACGCGGCGCGGGAATACATGATTAACCAGCTAAATAGCGCCGTTCCCAGTCCCTACGTTCCCTATAGCGGAGCTCCTATTTCCGCTGGGACCGAGACGACCATAATTTCGAACCTGACCAACACTTCCACTGGATTCGGGAGCAACCAGTCGATCACTGGATCCCAAACCGACTCCTGGCCCGCAGAATTCAAAATTGACGCAACGAACACCTCGCTGGGTACCCCCACGTGCGTGGTGCAATATACGGGGACTACCGCTCCGCTGCCTACGTGCACCAGTGCCGGCAGCTCGTCGGATACCGTAACCTCCTATGCATACACCTATCCTTATAAAATCACGGTAATCGGCGAAGCACGCAGGAATGAACAGAACACCGTGGTGGAAACGGGCAGTTTCATTGTAAACGCGGTGATCACCTCCTCGACCACTACCCAAATGAGTTTTGCATCATGGGGCACTTTATTCGATCAGTACTCGATCTGTAGCTCGCCATTTGTGGCCGGCACCATGAGCGGCCCTTTCTTCTCGAACGACTCCTGGAATTTTGGAGATACGGGACTGGTCGGTTCAAGCCACTACATCTTTACGGGGTCCGTGGGAGCTGCATCCAGTAACGTGGGGTATATGTATAGCGACGGTACGTGCGATCAGAAGAGCACTACTTCAGACTCGCACAAGGGTACTACCATTAACCCCTCGTTCCAGTCAGGGCTGAACCTTGGCCAGCCTGAGGTACCACTTCCCCAGGACGCCTACAATCAGCAACGCGCTGTGCTGGACGGCCTCGGCGCGTGTAGCGTTAGCCCTTGTCCCTCGGTTACGCAGGCGCAAAGAGCGGCAGCGCTCAGAAATGCCGCCGGCACGGCTTGGCCTTCTTCAGGCTCTGAACCGGCGACCGGAGTTTATTTGCCATATTCCAATTCGACCACCGGCTCCTGCTCAACCGCTCCCTGTTTTACGGGCGGTGGCATCTACGTACAAGGTAACGCCGATTCAATCACCGTTTCAGCGGCTAATCCGGTTTTCAACGGAGTAACCCATTCCCAGCAAGTGTTCGCGATCAAACAAGGGGCAAAGACCACAACCGTAACCGTCGATATGACGGCGAACAAGACCATCATAAGCGATGGCACAAATGCCCAGATCATTACCGGAATTCCCGAAAACCTGAACACAGGAACTGAAGCGGTGATGCTCTTCGATAATGGAAATATTAGCGGAACATCAGGTCAGACGACCACGGGGCTTTCCGGACCGAGTTCGGGTGCAGCGATCCAGGACGCCTCGGCTGTAACCGTAACCGCGACAGGCACTATTGCGGTCACCGGCAGCCTCACGTACAAGGCGGAGCCAGTCACGTTTGCCCAAAATGGTTCCACACCAGCCGATACGCTCATTCCGGCAAATGACACGAAACAGGTTCTCGGACTGTTCACCCCGACCGGCGACATCCAATTGAGAGTGCCGAATAGCGGGCAAAACCTGGAAATCGACGCTTCATTGGCTATGATTTCAAACGCAGGTTCAGGCGGTATGATTAATACTTGGAATCAGATTGGAACTCTGACGATCGTAGGCGGCCGTATCGCGAATCAAGCGAAACAAGGAAATATTTCGACACGAAACATGTGGTTCGACAAACGATTTGGGTCGAACAATTTTGCTCCGCCCTGGTTCCCGTCAACAAACGTAACCACGACCGGCGTGGCGACCGCCACCGTCACGGTGAGCCCGAGCCGCGTGTCGTGGATCGATACAACGGCCATGTAGGCGGAGGCGGAAGCACTTCTTGAGCACATCCCACCAATCACCGCATCAACACCTTGGCAAAACAATGCGAGAATCAGTGCAGGATGGTGGGCGATCAAGGACTTGAACCTTGGACCTCTCCCGTGTGAGGGGAGCGCTCTAACCACTGAGCTAATCGCCCGCTTACGTCGCACCGAGTTCCGGCGCGAGCCCGGCCTCAAATCAATGATTGTTTGTAACAGAGGCGAACGAAAGCGTCAATTCTCGTGTGTATCTGAACACGTGCGGGATGACGCGATGGACCGCAGCTGCTAAGGTTAGAATTACAATATCGATAATCGAGAACCTATGGCCCCCCAACTGACCACCACCGCCACCAATGCCCCAAATGCCCCAAATGCCCCAAATGACTTGATCGCGCAACTCCAAACCTCCGTTGCCCGCGCCATACGGGGAAAGGATGAAGCCATTCGGCTTGCGCTGATCGCCTTGCTCGGCCGGGGCCATTTGCTCATCGAAGACGTGCCGGGTGTCGGCAAGACCACGCTCGCCCAAGCTTTGGCGCACTCGTTTCACTGCACGTTTCAGCGCATACAATTCACGTCCGACATGCTCCCCAGCGATGTACTCGGCATCAGCATTTACAACCAGATTGACCAGCAATTTGAGTTCAAGCCCGGCCCCATATTCGCCAACATCGTGCTGGCCGACGAAATCAATCGCACCAGCCCCAAAACACAGTCGGCTCTGCTCGAAGCCATGAATGAGGCGCAGGTCACCATCGACAATCGCACCTATCCGCTGCCGCAACCCTTCATGGTTCTCGCGACTCAGAATCCCGTCGAGCACCACGGAACCTACCCGCTTCCTGAATCGCAACTGGATCGCTTCATGCTTCGCATTCACATGGGCTACCCTTCCCATGAGAGCGAAAAAGAAATCCTCCGCAGCCGCGCCGGCTCGCGCTCCGGCCAAACCGTCGAGGCGGTGATGGAAGCCACCGATGTCGCGGCGATGCAGGACGCTGTCGAGCGTGTTCGCGTGGACGACAGCCTGCTCGATTACGCGCTTGAAATCATTGCGCGCACCCGGCAGAGCGAGCGGCTGGTGCTTGGCGTCAGCCCCCGCGGCTCCCTCATGCTGCAGCGCGCGGCGCAAGCGCGCGCCTTCATCGAAGGGCGCGATTTCTGCCTGCCCGATGACTTCAAGCAACTCGTGATCCCGGTGTTCGCGCATCGTTTGGTGGTAAACACCCGTTACGCGATCACGCAGAAAAAATCGGCGCAGGCTGAGGCCATCCTGTCGGAAATCGTAGAAAGCACCCGCGTACCTCTCTAATGGCAGACGAGCACGCCCTGAAGCGACAGGCACTGAAAGGAATTGACTGGAGCGGATGGCGCCGCTTTCTGCTCGCGATGGTCGCGCTGGCTATCGCTTTGATGCTGGCGTTGTACTCGAGCTCCGCTGCCGAGGCTGGCCAGGTCTGGCTTGCGGGGAGTTCCGCGCTGGCAGCGCTGGCGCTCGCCGGGTGGGTAGCTCTAACCATCGTTCCGGTGCTAGCACGGCGCACTACGCTGCAATGGTTTCCGCACATCGATTATCGGCTGACGCGGGAAGGTATCGTCTATATAGGCTTCATCTTCATTGTCGCTCTGGCCGCCATCAACACCGGCAACAACCTGCTCTTTATGGTGCTCGCCTGCCTGCTTGCCGGCATTCTGGTTTCCGGAGTGATGTCGCAGATTGTTTTGCGTGACGTGGAACTGCGGCTCGATTTACCCGAACATATCTTTGCAGGCCGGCCGGTGATCGCGCTGGCCGAATTGATCAATCGCAAGCGGGCGCTGCCTTCGTTTTCACTGCGGCTGATCGGAAAGGCGTCCAGATCGTCGCGAGGCTCGCGGCCGCGAAACGGGCGCGCCGCCCTCGGCGACGACATCGTCCGGGACGCCAATGCCGGGGACCACATCGTCGGCAACCACATCCTTTCCGCACCCGTTTATTTTCCCTTCTTGCGTCCTGGACAAGCTGTACAGCAAAGCGTGGAATTGCTCTTCCCGCGACGCGGAATATACCGCCAGGAATCGCTGGGTCTGCAGACCCGCTTCCCTTTTGGATTTCTCGAAAAAAGCCGCCGCACCGATTTATCGTTGGAAGCCCTCGTATATCCCTGCGTCGAGCCCACTCAGGATTTTTACGAAATCCTGCCATCTATCGCCGGCGAACTTGAAAGCTTCTTGCGCGGACGCGGAAATGATCTGTACGCCATTCGCGATTATCAGAGGACCGATACCGCGCGACACGTGGACTGGAAGGCATCGGCCAAGGCTGGCGCCTTGCAAGTGCGTGAATTCGCCCGTGAAGATGAACGTCAGGTCCTGCTCGTGTTCGATTCTACGCTTCCGCCATTGGCAGCAACTCCGGGTGCATCAGCCGGCTCCCGTGAAACTCAGGCCGCTGGTGAAGGTGCTTCCGCCCCGGCTCAAACTGCGTTTGATCGTGGCATTGCCCTGTGCGCCAGCCTGGCGTGGTACTTCTACGAGCTCGATTCCGGCCTGATGTTCCGGACCGCCGGATTTGAGACACCCATGGCCGCGGCGAGTGAAAATATCTACGAGATTCTTCGCCATCTGGCCACGGCGCAACCCACCGCGTCCGGCGGAGGTTTGCTGCTGGACGATCTGGCCGATTCGCCGCAAATTTTCAAGATCATCCTAACCAGCCAGCCGCACGGCTCAATTCCCGCGAGCCTCTGGAATTCTTCATATATTCTGTTCCTGAACGCGCCTCCCGTGGAGGCGACGGTGAACGCCTCAGAGACGAGATCCTGAGCGACGCACCGACCCGTTCGTCACCTGCTATTTGCGGAACCGGATGAACCAGAAAATAAATTATTCTTCCACAATCTCTGACGCAAACCTGAACGGGATTTCAGCCCCAATTGCCGGTGCATCGCGCAATCGCGTGCAAGCCGCCGTTGCGCACCAGGACTTGCCGGAGTTGCGCCGGGAATTGCTGGCGTGGTACAGCGCTTCGAAACGTGATCTCGACTGGCGGCGTACGCGCGATCCTTACCGCATCTGGCTATCCGAGATCATGCTGCAGCAAACGCGCGTCGCAGCCGTTATTCCCTATTACCGCCGGTTTTTAGCGCGGTTTCCCACAGTGCAACATCTCGCGAAGGCACCCCTCGACTCGGTAATGCGCTACTGGTCCGGTCTTGGCTACTACAGTCGCGCCAGAAACGTGCACCAGGCCGCAAAGAAAATTGTGACGCTCCACGGAGGCAATTTCCCAAGCACCCGCGCAGAAGCTCTGGAACTCCCCGGAATCGGCGACTACACGGCGGCCGCCGTGCTGAGCATCGCGTATAACGCACCTCTGGCTGTCGTCGATGGCAACGTGGCTCGCGTTCTCGCACGCCTGACTGCGCTGCGCGGTGATTTGCGTAGGCCCGCGATCTGGCGCCGCCTTATAGATACGGCCGATGCAATGCTGGCCAGAAGCGAGCCCGGGAACTGGAATCAGGCGCTGATGGAACTCGGCGCGGTGGTCTGCACGCCCCGAACGCCGCGCTGCGCGGAATGTCCCATTTCACGCTGGTGCCGGGCACGCGATCTGGGCATTACCGGCATGATCCCTGCACCCCGGCGAACGCCCGCCACGGTGCGAATCGTTCTTGCGGCTGCTGTGTTGCTCGATCCGCACGGGCGTACGCTGGTTGTGCGACACCCTAAAATCAAAGGCCAGGGTTCGCATGCGGACCGCGACGCGAATACTAAGAACAGCCCGAGCCTTTTCTCGCGCCTGTGGCAGTTTCCTTCATTCGCTGAGACCATATCTGCCGAGGCCATATCGAAATTTCCAGGTGGTGAGCCTGCGGCAAAAACGCGCGGCCCCATCTCCGCTTCCGCAAATGTAGCGAGGCGAAAGGCTGGCATTCACTCGCTGGTTGCATCCTCTCAGGATGAAAGCGATCTGCTGCCACTCCTCGCGAAGCGCTTGGCCATCCATTTGCGACAGTCCATCGGAGTTATCGCAACTCACCTGACGCCGCTGCCCACCGCGAGGCACGGCGTGACATTTCGCAACATCCGCCTTGCACCGTTCCTGGTGCCCGTGAGCCGGCTGCCATCGGTGACGGGTGCGCGCACTCCACGGCTAACTGCCGTTCCGCGCTTGCCGATTTCGAGTGCGACGCGGAAAATCGCCATCGCGGCTTTACACTCACTGAAAAGCTCGTGCCAGGCTTCACATCCATTGCCTGTTTCGCGCAGAGCGTCTCGGGACGGCAAAAAGCAGGCATCAGCCGATGGTAAACTGAGCTCGCGGTAACGTTGGTATGACCTCGGTATGACCTCGAATAATCCCTCTTTGCTGCACACACGGTCCTCGGTGCTTGGTGCGGACCTCGAGCGCTATTTCGAGGCTTCGCTTTATCTTTTGCTGCTGGTGAGCGTGCTCACGCTCGTTTCGACCGGCAAGCTCGATCTAGTTTCAATTATCGTTCCACCCCTGGCGCTCCTGATTAAAGGCTACCGCTGGTGGCGCGGGAAAAGCCCCGAACTTTCTCATCGTGCCGCCACATGGCTCGTGGTGGGCTATTTCGCGTTCTTCCCCGTCGATTTGTGGTGGATTTCACGGGCTCTCGCTGCCGCTGCGGAAAATCCCGCTCTTTATTCCGCATTGCTCGCGAGCATCCACTTGATGCTGTTTGCCACGATCGTGCGCCTGTTTAGTGCGCGAAGCACTCGCGATTACTTGTTTCTCGCGCTGCTGGCCTTCAGCGCCATGCTGGCTTCGGCTATTCTCACCGTGGACACGGCGTTCCTGATTTTTTTCCTGATGTTCCTGGTGCTTTGCGTTTCTACTTTTATCGGCCTCGAAATGCGCCGCAGCGCGGAAGGCGCGGCACCATCCGGCATGCAATGCGAGCCACCACCCGAGCCGCGGCTGCATACCGCCTTGGGCGTTACTTCGGTATTGGTCGCTGTGAGCGCCCTGATTGTTGGAGCGGGCATTTTCTTTCTAATTCCCCGCTTCAACGCAGGCTATCTGTCCCGATTCAACCTGCAGCCCTCGCTGATCTCTGGATTCACCGACGATGTCGAGCTCGGTCAAATCGGTGAAATACAGCGGAGCAACGCCCTGGTCATGCGCATAAGGGTCGACGGCGGCCCCGCGGTGGCGAGCAGCATCCATTGGCGCGGGATCGCGCTAACCACCTTCGACGGCCGGCGATGGTATTCGGAAGCGCACGAACGTGTCGCCGTCAGCCAGGGCGCGGATGGCTGGATATCTCTGGCCGACCCGAATGCTGGCCCCAGCCGGTTTACGTTGCCCTTGCGTTACACGGTTTTTCTCGAACCCATGGCCTCGGACGCTTTGTTTGTGGCTGCGGAGCCGGCGCGAATCCGGGGACAGTTCATGGGCGAGGAGTTACCCGGCGGCCGTATGGCGCGCAGCAGCTATCTCGTTCGCGATAGCACGAACTCCATCTCGAATCCATTTCACAATTTCGCAAACGTGCGCTATGACGCGGTTTCCAACATCGCGCGCACTCCTGCCGATCTGCTGCGCAATGCGCCGGCAATCTATCCCGACCCGGTTCGCCAGTTGTACTTGCAGCTGCCGCATCTGGACCCGCGTGTCCCCGCCCTGGCCAGGCAAATCGCCGGCCGCGCGCGAAACCCGTACGATCAGGCGCGTGCCGTCGAGCAATACCTGCGCGTCCATTATGCGTACACGCTCGATCTCATTGGCCCCCCGCCCGCTGATCCACTCGCGCATTTTTTGTTTGAACGGCGCGCCGGCAACTGCGAATACTTTGCCGCGGCCATGGCTGTGATGATGCGCAGCCTCGGTGTTCCGGCACGCTACGTCAACGGCTTCGTTCCGGGTGAATACAACGAGTTGGGAGGCGATTTTATTGTCCGGGCACGTGATGCGCATAGCTGGGTCGAGGTGCTGTTCCCGGGATACGGCTGGGTGACTTTCGATCCCACTCCTCCGAGCGAGGAACGCACCTTCGGCCTGGCATCGCAACTTGGACTTTACTGGGACTGGTTCGAGCTTCAGTGGGGCGAGTGGGTGATCAATTACGATTTTTTCCATCAGTTCACACTGGCGCAGAACCTGCAACACGTCTCACGAACCTGGTCGGCACGACTGCGCGACAAGTTCGACGAGCTCCGTAATGCGGGAGTAGCACGTGTGCGGAAATGGCAAACCCGGCTTGCGGGTGCATCCGGCTCCTTGCTGGCGCTGTTTGCGTTATTCGGCGCCGGGATTCTCCTCGTAGGTAGCACAAATCTACGCGGTCGTCTGATGCGACGGTGGGGTGAGGGCCGTTTCGCAGGGCATTTCGGACGACGACTGGCGGACTGGTTCGGCAGCCTAGTGCTGGCCTGGCAGGTGCGCGGACAAGCCGGACCGCTGCCTCCGCAAAGTGCCGCGCTCTTCTACCGCCATATGCTCCAACTGCTTGAACGCAGAGGCTGGCGCAAAGCCGCGTGGCAAACTCCGCTCGAATTTGCAGCATCGTTGCCGCCTGGCGATGTTGCTGCCCCCGTTCTGTGCCTCACGCACCGTTATCTGCTCGCTCGCTTCGGCGGTCGTGCGGATACCAGCGATTACAAGAACATTTCCCGTCCAGGCGCATCCTTGGATGCACAGGGTTTCGCCGAATTGCTTGCAGCCGTGCAATCCTCGTTACATACCCCGCACGCCTCTCGCTGGCTATTCTTCAAATATTTGCGCCCCTGAGATGTTTGTTGAAGCGCCTGTCTTTTTGCTGGTATCGTTTGCTGCTGTCTTTATGCGGCTGTCTTTTTCTTGGTATCTTTTTCTTGGCATAAGGGTCGAGGCGAACAGCGGCGAATCGCACCAGCAGACATGCCCAAGAGGGACTGATGAAACCGATGAATTCGAAACTAACCACGCTGACAGCAGCGATATTGTTGGGTTTCGTGCTTTCGGCTAGCTACTTGCGAGCACAATTAAAACCGACCGAGGCTGACTCCGCGGCCATCAAGCAGGTTTTCGCCAAATTTGATGACGCCTTCAATCGCCACGACGCGCACGACACCGCCGCATTCGCCGACGACGTAGACTTCACAAACATGCGCGGCGTTCACCGCCAGGGCCGGAACGAAATCGACAAGTGGCTCTCGCCGCTGATGACGGACACAGGAACGCTGAGCGCCGCTCATCGCACCGACACCGTGCGCAGCATTCGTTTGCTGACGCCAGACACGGCGGCGGTGGACGCCGATAGCGTCATCACCGGATCGAAAGCGCCTGACGGCTCGACGGTGCCTCCACGCAAGGGACTGATGATCACAGTGCTCAGCAAAATAAACGGACAATGGAAGATCAGCATCTTCCATGAAGCGGAGTTTCCCCCCGCCCCCGCCGCGGCCCCAACCAGCAAATAAGTTCAAACGGCAAGCAGTGATTCGGCCTCACTCGGATTTCGCCGGTCAAATCTATGCGCGGTTAACTATCGCCGAAGGCTAAGTCGCAGCCCACTTCAGCGCTGGAACGGGTAGGGAGACGTACGCTTAGCTCGGAAACTCGGATTCATGAAAAACGACGATCAACCATTCACCGTTCACCTTCTTCAAAACCCAGTCGAGAAGACCCTTGCGAGCCGGATTACTCGATCCGTCAGCGGCTTTGGTTCCCGTCATTTCCCAATCCGCGTCAACTTCCGCAATATCCGGGCTCAGGAAGCGAACATTCTTCACTTTATCCACCCGGTGGGCGTCTTTTAGCGGACCTGCATACAACGTCGTATAATTCTGTTCGATGTCCTTGCGCCCATGACGGCTTGCTCCGCGCATATTCGTAAAATCGCTCTCCTCGTCAAAGAGTGCCGCGCTCGCGTGCGGATCGTGACGATTAAAAGTATCGGAGAATTCAGCGACCACATGTTTGATCGCCGCGGAGTCGGCCTCGCTCCCGCTTGACGTTTTCTGTGCCCGCGAAGCCGACGGAAAAAGCGACAGCGCGAGCGAGAATACCGCGAAAAACACGACTGACCTTGAAAAGCCGACCTTTACGTCACTGAAAATCATCGCGCCCTCCTTGTAATTTAAACGCATGGAACTAGTTCCGATCGCACGCGATGGCCTGCGACACTGCAGCGGAATCGCATCCGCCCACCTTGTATCAGCAGGTACAAAGTTACGGTTCGCTGACGATCGCTTCTTGCTCGCGCCCAGCAATTTGGCCGCGAATGTGAGTCAAGCGGTGCGATTCTAGCACACGGCGGAATCGCCGGGCCTCGTCCCGTCCATCGCCGATGCCGCGCCAGCGCGGAATAAATCATACGAGCACTTCCATTCATGAGTATTCTGTCGCATCCTAGCTAGGCGCAATTCGTCGCTCGCGAAGAAGCTCACACGCGATTGGCCGCCGGTAGAATATTAGCTGGATCCGGCGTCCCCGTTTTATGCACCGCCAGATGTAGCTCCGTCTCATAAACACACAAAATCCCTAGGAGGTAACACCATAAATGGTTCGCAAAGCTTCGGCAGTCTGGAACGGTTCGTTGAAAGAAGGCAAAGGGACTGTATCGACCGAGAGCGGGGTGCTCTCGAAAACGCCCTACTCGTTCAGCACCCGCTTCGAGAGCGCGCCCGGCACAAATCCGGAGGAGTTGATCGCCGCAGCTCACGCCGGTTGCTTCACCATGGCCCTTTCCGCACAACTTGGTAATGCCGGCATCAAACCGGAGAAGCTTGAGACCACTGCTGCGCTCACCTTTGAAAAGTTGGACGCGGGCTTCACGGTAACCAAGATTCACCTGGATGTTACCGCCCATATTCCGGGCGCCGATAAGGCCGCCTTCGAAAAAGCGGCGCAGGACGCGAAAACAGGCTGCCCAATTTCACGCCTTCTCAAAGCCGAAATTACGATGACCGCGAACTTGCAACACTGAAGCTGCAGAAGTGGCGTTACAAAATTAACGTCGCGAAACTGAGGTTACAAATCTGAAGCAACAAAGCTGAAATCACAAACCCAGCAGTCGCTTCGCGCTCATTGGGGTTCTTCGTATACGCGCCGGACGGCGTTGGGGATCCCACTGACGTTACCCCAATCCGGATATTTCTTTTGAAATTCCGCCGTCAGTTGCTTCCCGGCGTCGTCGACCGATGTTCCTTGCCGCTTCAACTCAAGGGCGCGCTTTTGCAGATCCAGCAGGAAAGCGCGCTCTTGATCGATCATCGACGCGTCCCCCAGTTCGCCGTGGTCCGGAATGACGTAGCGCGGGTGCAGCGGCACAATTTTGTCGAGGATGGTCAGCCAATTCTTGGGATTCGCGTCCGGTGTCGGCATATTCGGAATGAGTTTGCTCATCACCACGTCTCCGGACAAAAGCGCGCTATCCGGCTCGACAAAAATGAGTTCGTCTCCCCTGGTATGGGCGGGGCCCAGCCAGAACAAGCGCGTCGTGACGCCACCGAGGTCAATTTTTACTTCGTTTTCAAAGACGATATCCGCAGAGCGCATTTTCGCGTTCTCCAGCAATTCTTTGTCGATCGCCGATATGTTGCGGAAGCGCTCGAGGAATTCTGCGCCGTGCTGGTCCATCTCCTCCTGCTGTGCGACTGGACGAATCAGTAAAACGCTCGAGGGAAACGCCTGGGCTCCCGCCGCATGCTCCGGATGATAGTGCGTCGTCGTCAGATACAGATTGGCGCCGGGTTTCGTCAGCTTCTGCGCTGCGGTCAAAACGATTTTGCCATTACGCGCGCCCAATCCCGTGTCCACCACGAGTGTGGCCCGGCTTCCCACCACGAACTCCACATTGGGAAAGCCCCTGATCACATATACGTGCTCTGACACTTTCTTTACATCGTTTCCGGAAAGAACGGGGGAGTCCGACCCCGGCATCTGCGCATGGACATTGGCTGCCATTATCGCCAGGAAACCGGCAGCCAAAATCGCGAACGCCCCGCGCGCCATCAGTAATTTTTTCAACTGCAACATGTGATCTCCTTGCTGGCGTCGAGCGTCAGCGTGCAGCGTCAGCGTCAAGCGTCAGCGCCAGCTTGCCTCTGCGTGGTCAGCGCCACAGCGCAATTTCGCGAAGGATCTTAGCAGGTATCTGTCATTGCTATTTCCTGGCTTCGTTGATCCCTTTGACGGAGCAAATAACTTGATCGGCCATACGACCTGATGCGCGGCCGATACGACTTGACCGACCATGCAACGCACCCAATAATCACATTTCTCAACATGCGTCAGCCCTGAGACCTCCGCCATTATGGAAACGTCATCACGTTTGTGCAAGATGCCGGTGAAAGGAAGAATTAGAATATTCCAATGGAACGCAAGGTCTTCTGGACAAGTTTTACGATTTTGGGTTTGATCGCTGACTTTGCTCTGCCCTTGTGGTGGGCGCTTGCGGCAACCATTCCGGTGGGCGTGCTGTCCTGGTGGCTGGCCTATCGCAGCGGATGGTTTTGACACGCGTCTGGCCTGCTTGCTACAAAGCAGGCCCCGCCCCGCCGAACGATCATTCTGCGACCAATTATTGCGCTGGCTTGGCGGTGTTCACGCGAGCAACAATTTCTTTGGTCGGCGAGTGAATCGCGAAACACTCGTTTTGCGTCGACTCCGCCAATTCGGCCAGTTTCATCTGGACGTTGTATAATCCGGGAACCGCCGCGCGCCAAACCGCTCCCCCAGGCAACTGTTCGAAAATGTCATATTCGAGTTTCACCGCTTGCCACCTGTATTTAGATTCTAACGTAACGGTTATAACCTATGTGTTTTTACAGGCTCACGCTGATAAATACAATGGCCCATCGCCGATGTCAATCCCCAGGTGCATGGCTCGTTTGTCGAACGATACCGAAGGGTTGCCCCGCGCTGGCTACCACTGTGTCTGACGAATCTTCGGACATCTGACGAACCGTTACTTTTCCCTTGTGGTAACGGCGGCTGAGTCTTGACCCTGCCAACACCACAAAAAGCAGAGCCAGCACCAGGAGCGCGATCACTCCCAGCACCACTAACCACGGGCCTCTCCATACAGTAGTCGCTTGATCCGCTCGCGCCATATCGCCCTCCCAATAACAGCTCTGTTAAATAGGATGTTGGCTGAGCGGTGATAGAAACGTCCGATGCCGGGTATTCCTGATTTTGATCAGAAGATATTCGGCACCTCAATTGCCTGCAATGCATCTTCAGGACCGCCACCTTGCGCGTAACGAATTCAGTAATTTGCTTTGCGATTAGCTTTTTCGATTCACTAGTGGTTCCCTTCTGTGGGACGATTACCCGCAGGAGGTGCCCATGGCCGCAAAGGCATACAAGGCATCAGCAAATTTTCCGTCACTCGGTGACGAGGCGCATCAAGAGGTTCTGGTTGAGGCCGGGAGTTGGGCCGCCGCTATTGGGCTCGCAGCCCGCAAGTTAAAGGTATTGCCGGCTCTCAAGCGCAAGCAGATCAAAACTTGCAGCATCTCCCTGCAGCTTACCGACAGTTCCTCCGCAAAACAGGAGGACGCGCCGGGTGGCGACGCTGAGGCCCGTGAAGAAGCTGAAGCCTGATTCAGCCATCGAGCTCTGCACTGCCTCGGGCAATCTCATCGGGCGCGCCACCATCCTGCGTATCTAGATGAAGATTGCCACCTATAACGTAAATTCGATTCGCAAACGTTTGCCGTTGGTGCTCGATTGGCTCGCCCAAAACCAGCCGGACGTGTTGTGCCTGCAAGAAACGAAGGTGCAGGACGAGGCCTTCCCCGCAAAGGATCTTCTTGACGCGGGATATCATGCCTATTTCCGCGGCATGAAAGGCTACAACGGCGTGGCCACGCTGACGCGGCAGCCAATCGAGCGCGTGATTCACGGGCTGCATGAGGGGCCGGATAACGAGGATTTTCGCATCGTTCAAACGGTCATTCAAACCGCCGCCGGACCCGTTCCCATCATCAATTCCTACGTGCCGCAGGGTAATTCGATTACCTCGGAAAAGTACGCATTCAAGCTCGAGTGGTTCACCCGCGTGCGCCAGTATTTCGAGAGGCATCTCGATCCCGGGAAGCCGGCCTTATGGGTGGGAGATTTGAATGTCGCCCCGGAGCCCATCGATGTGTATCACCCCGAACGGCGCGTGAACGACGTGGACTTTCACATCGCTGCTCGAGATGCGTATAAAGCGGTATTGGCGTGGGGTTTTGTGGATGTTTTCAGAAAGCTCCACCCCGAGCGGGTGCAATACACCTATTGGGATTATTTTCGAAATGCGTTTGCCAACAACTGGGGTTGGAGAATCGACCATATTCTCGCGACCCCGCCTCTGGCGGACCTATGCACCCAAGCCGACGTAGACCTGGAGCCGCGCAAAGCAACGGGCGCCTCCGATCACACCGTAGTCTGGGCCCAGTTTAATTTACCGGCCGCCGCAAGCACGCGCTAGAATAGCGGGAGAATAGCGGGCACAATAGCCGGTACAATAGCCCGGTAGAATGGCCCAGTAGAATAGATTGCCGTCGCAGCCAATTTCGGCAAAACCCTGGCTGCGCTGGGAGGTAAAACATGCTTTGCTCCCGCTGCGAACGGGAAATACCCGATGCGTCAAACTATTGCAGCTTCTGCGGCACGCGCCAGCGTTCCTCCACCGTCCACAGGCGCTTAACGCGTTCCACCACGGACGCAAAAATCGCCGGCGTATGCGGGGGCATCGCCGAATATTTAGACATCGACCCTACGCTGGTCCGTATTGTTTGGGTCATTTTATCCGTGGTGCCGGGCGGCATTGCGGGCGGCGGTGTAGCTTACCTCGTGGCGTGGCTTATCATCCCTAAATCTGTTCCTAAATCCCCCGATTTGACCGCCTCTAGCACCACGCCTATCCAGCAGGTAACCCGATAGTCTGACGTAAACTGTTGTCCCCACGCCTGTTCTCCCCAGGTAGTTGCATTAACGTTGCTCTACCAATTTTGCCCTATTGCCAGCGTCCCCCGGTGCGGCTAGGCTATTAACACCAGCGCTCTTTACGACGCGTAAAAATTTGTAGTGTCGGAGGTTCCATGAAGAGTCGACGGTGGTTTCTGAATGCTCTAGGCTTCGCTATGAGTTGCGCGGTTGCCGCCCCGTTGCTGCGCGGGCAAGATCGGGACCGCGACCGGCGCGACGATCACGACGATCGTGACCATCACGATGATCGTGACCGTCACGACCACGATCGTTTTGACGACCGCGACCGTGCCGCCGCTCGCGATTGGTACCGCGATCATCACGACGCGTTCCGGCATGATGAGGGACGCTATTGGCGAAATGAGTGGGAACCGAATATCCGTGAGGGTTTCGTCTTGACTCCCACCATGAGGGGAGCCATTCGTCCGGTGCCGCGGGATCTCTACGCCCGCCTGGCGCCGCCGCCTCCGGGTTATCGGTACGTCATCATTGGCAACCATGTTGTGCTCGTGGACCGGGGATACCGCATCCACGACGTCCTGCACTTCGAGCTGAACTTTTAGGTCTGGTCTCCGTTAACGGGCAACACCGGGCAAGCAATCCTGGTGTTTGCCCTGGGCGGTCAGGCCTTTCGCCCAAGTTATGGCCGATAATCTTCAATTCCAGATTGCCCGGTTACGCGAACTCGAGCGAGAGAACGCAGAACGTCTCGAGCGCCAACTCGCCACTTCTCATCGCAAGATCGTTCACGAGTTACGGCGTGACTGGTTGACGAGTGTTGCCAAATCCCTTTTGACCGCATCCATAACGATTGCCGTTGCTATGGCGCTGGTGAGGAGCGACGGCCGTTCGCATAAGGGCCGAAGCTTGCCCGTAAATTCTTGCCCCTAATCCTTGCCCCTAAATGCTTGCCCTAATCTAGGGCGCGTCCAGGCCGCGTGTTTTGAATGCCGCCGCGGCTTTGTCCCCTTTGAGAAATTTAATGAAAGCTTCGGCCGTCCCCGCATCGCGAGGGTTGCTCGCGCGCCCGGCCGCAAAACCGATATAGCTCTGCAAACCAGCGGGGAGCGGCCCGGCGAGAGCGACGCCGCGAAACACGGGGATTTCCGGGATCAGTGTGATGACCAGCTCCGCCTTGCCATTCGCAACGTTCATTTGCGGACGACCCGCCTCTTCTTCCAGCATCAATTTCGGCTTCATCTGGTCGGTGATTCCCAGCTGCGCAAACAGCTTTTCCACATAGCTGGCACTCGCGCCATTTTTGTTGATGGTAATCGATCGTGCCTGCAGCAGCGTCTGTTTCAGCGCATTAGCAGTACCAATATCCGGCTTGGACGTTCCCGAGCGAAACCCGATCCCGATGCCCGCGCGAGCTATTTCGGTCCGCGTTCCCGCGGCAATCTTCCCGTCTTTCACGAGAGCATCGATCGCTTCCGACGTAAGAACCGCCACGTCAAACGGCTTGCCCGCCTCGATACTCGCCTTGAGCGACGCCGCCGTATCAAATTGCAAGCCCAGAGGGTGGCCAATCGCGCGCTCGCATTCCGCGCGCAGATCTTGAAGCGGCGCTTTCACCCCATCGGATGCCAGCACCCGAACCTCAGCCGTCTGGGCCGCGGAGCGGGGTGTAAATAGGAACAGCCATGAAAACCATGATGAAAAGAACAGGACCGGAAGAATGAGATAAATCGCCCGCCGCGGTTCGTCATTTAGTCTGACCATTTTTTACCTCGCAAGTTGCTCCCATCAGTTCGAGCTGATCCCATCACTTGTTAACACGCCTCACCTGTTACGCCTCACTTCTTACGCCTACTTCTTACGCCTACTTCTTACGCCTGCTTCTTACGCCTGCTTCTTACGCCTGCTTCTTACGCCTGCTTCTTACGCCTGCTTGTTACCCGCGCGGCGCTCGCAACAGTCTACCCTCGCATCGCCTGACAATGTTGCGTTACATTCCGGCTGCCGCGTACAATACCGTTGTGAACACCCGTGCTCCGAGCCCTTGGTGGCACAGCAAAGATTATGCGCGCTTGCTGAACTATGCGGCGCTTTTGCTGCTTCTTCTGTCGGTTCCGGTGCTTTCCACTCTCGCAAAAAACAGCTGGTACCTGCCACAAGCGAATACCGCGCACTTCCTTACGGGCGCAATCAAGATGAAGGCTAGCAGCCCGCCAGCCGCTCTGAATCACCAGCCGCTGCATCTCATGGCCCGGATAATTGTTTCCGCGCAACAACCTCAGCCGCGCCGCGCTGATCCTTTGCTTCTCATTCTTCCGTCCATCGGTCCTCCGATTTGTCTGCCTGAGCGATCTCGTCCGCCTTCCGCCGCCTAGCCACAACTGCGCCTTCTTTCAGGATCATTCGTCTAAATTCTGGGCCCGATTGTGGACGGTTCCTCCCGTCGCATCGCTAGGAGACCTGTGAATAAAATTCTTTTGGCACCGCCCGAACTCGAGCGACTGCGCCGGCTGGATTCGTGCACCGTCTCTAACGCGGTGGAGTCATTTGACGTGCGCATGCGTAACACCGGCTTCACCAATTCCAGTGTCCATTGTATTTTCCCCGGGTTGCCGCCAGTCGCTGGTTATGCCGCAACGGCACGCATTCGCACTTCCAGTTCGCCCATGGAAGGGCGCGGGTACGGCGACCGCACGGATTGGCTGAACCATATTCTCAGCATCCCTAAACCACAGATCGTCATTCTCGAGGATTTGGACAACCCTGCCGGTTTGGGATCGTTCATCGGAGAGATTCACGCCAACATACTAAGCGCTTTGGGCTGCATCGCGGTGGTGACCAACGGCGCGGTGAGAGATCTTCCCGCCCTGGAACCCCTGCGATTTCAAATGTTCGCCGGAAACGTTTCCGTTTCTCACGCCTACGCCCATATTTTCGATTTTGGCAACGCCGTCATGGTGGGAGGCACGCGCTTCGAGCCCGGCGATTTGGTGCACGGCGACCTCCACGGCGTGCTCACCGTGCCATCAGAAATCGCTGATCGAGTTGCCGCTGTAGGCGAAGATATTCTTCGGCGCGAGCAAAAAGTTGTGGCGCTATGCCGCAGCAACGAGTTCACCCTGGATAAACTCCGCGAAGCCGTTAAGGAGTGGATATGATGCACGAACGATGCGGCGTTTTACGCCCTCGATGGGATTCGATGGGAGATGCCATGACACACAGGAACGTGTTGAGCCTGTTCATACTCGCTGCTTGCGCGGCATTGGCCGGCGGCTGCGCCAAGCCCCAAAAGGTCGACGCCGCCGCAACCGCACCCACCACCGGGGTCGTCAAGGTCACGCGCGGAAACCTGGGCAATGAACTGGAGATCGCCTCGGAATTCCTGCCTTATCAGGAGATCAGTGTCTTCGCGAAGGTCTCCGGCTACATTCAGAAGCTATACGTCGACTGGGGTACACACGTAAAGCAGGGGCAGCTTTTGGCGGTTCTGGAGATTCCGGAACTCGAGCAGCAAATACACCAGGATGAAGCTCTGATTCATAAGAGTGAAAGCGACGTGCAGCGTGCGCAGGAGGAGCTTAGCCGCTCGCAATCCGAATACAATGTCGCGCACCTTAATTCCACCCGCCTGGCCGGAGTGCAGAAGACCCAGCCCGGACTCGTTGCACAGCAGGACATCGACGTGGCGCAGGGCAAAGATGTTCAGGCCGACGCCGAAGTTTCCGCCGCCAAAGACTCCCTCGCCGCCGCTAATCAGGGTTTGCTCGCAGCCAAGGCCGCGCTCGACAAAGACAAAGCCATGTTTGACTACGCGCGCATCACCGCGCCCTTCGACGGCGTTGTCACCGAAATCGACGCCTACAAAGGCGCTTTGCTGCCCGCCGGAACGTCTTCCAATTTGTCGGGGAGTTCATCCAACAAGGACTCGCTGTGCCGCCTCTCGCAGAACGATCTGCTGCGGCTCGTAATTCCAGTGCCTGAACGGGCCGTACCTGATATCCATCTGGGCGACACAATTTCCGTCGAGGTCTCCAGCCTCAACAGAACTTTCCCGGGAAAAATCGTGCGCTTCTCGGATCAGATCGACACGCAAACACGCACGATGCACACGGAAGTCCAGGTTCCCAACCCTAAATATCAACTCGTTCCGGGAATGTACGCCTCGGTCCGCATCCCGCTGCATACCGTGCAAAACGTTTTGACCCTGCCGGTTCAGGCGGTACAGACCGCGTCGGAAGGACAGGGCACGGTACTCATCGTAAACAGCCAGAATAAGATTGAGACCCGCAGCGTCACCCTCGGTCTGCAAACCGCCAATAACGTCGAAATTGTGTCCGGAGTCAAAGAGGGCGAACTGGCTGTGGTTGGGGAGCAGTCTCAGTACCGGGCAGGTGAATTGGTGAAACCCCAAATCGTAACGCCCGCAGGAGCGGAATAGAACCATGCCATCTTTTTCAATTCGTCATCCCTACTTCGTCATCGTTTTTTGTCTTTTCATCTGCGTGCTGGGCATCACCAGCATTGTGCAAATGCCCGTAGACATGTTCCCAACCATCAACATCCCAGTCGTCCTGGTGGCGACGTTCTACAACGGCATGCCGCCCGAGCAGATCGAAGCGGACATTACGGATACCTTCGAGCGCTTTTTCACGCTGGGAAGCGGCATCGATCATATGGAATCGCGATCCATGACCGGTGTCAGCTTGATCAAAATCTTTTTTCAGCCCGGCACCGATGCCAACGCGGATGTCACCCAGATTTCAAATCTGGCCATGGCGGACTTGCGGCGGCTTCCCGAAGGAACGTTGCCACCCGTCGTGCTGAAAACAGACGCCTCTAATTTGCCAGTATGCCTTCTCACCGTCGAAGGGCAGGGGTTCAGTGAAACCCAGTTGCACGATTACCTCCAGTATCAGATCCGCAACCAGGTCGCGGGCGTTCCCGGCGCCACCGTCCCTCCGCCGTATGGAGGCCGTTACCGCCAGATCATGGTTTACGTGGACCCGCAGAAATTACAAGCCCATGCGCTGAGCCCCATGGATGTGGTCCGCGCCACCGATCTGTCCAACCTGATTCTTCCCGCTGGCGACGCCCGCATCGGCCCCATGGATTACAACCTGTATACGAATGCGCAGGTCCCCAACGCCGGCACGCTGAACAGTGTGCCTCTAAAGACCGAGGGCGACGACAAGACCGTTTTTGTGTCTGACGTAGGCAAGGCCGTGGACGGCGCCTCATTGCAATACAACATCGTTCGCGTGAACGGTCAAAAATCTGTGTACGTGCCGGTGCAAAAACAGGGCGGAGACACCAACACCATAGCGGTCGTCAGCGGAATTCGCGCTGCCATCCAGCATCTTCGCGATATCCCGGCACAGTTGAAGACCTTTGTCGTTTTCGATCAGTCCGTTTTCGTGAATGAGGCCATCTCGACGGTGATGCGCGAGGGCGGAGTCGGAATCTTTCTGACTGCCATTATGATTCTGGTTTTCCTGGGCAGTGCCCGCGCGACGGCAGCCGTCTTCCTATCGATCCCCTTGTCCGTGATGATCGCTTTTTTCGTTTTGCACCTCATGGGCCGGTCAATTGACAGCATGGTCTTGAGCGGCTTGGCTCTCGCCTTTTCCCGCCTCATCGATGACTCCGTCGTAGTGCTGGAAAATGTCTTTCGGCACATCGAGCTCGGCGAGGAACCCGCTACCGCCGCGGTGAACGGCGCCAACGAAGTGGCGCTGGCCGTACTTGCGATCATGCTTGTGGCCGTAGTCGTGTTCTTCCCGGTTACTTTCCTGTTCGGGGTCAGCAAATATTTGTTCACCGCTCTGGCCTTGGGCGTGGTCCTTGCTCTCTTCGCTTCCTACTTTTGCGCGGTCACGGTCGTGCCGCTCTATTGCGCCCACGTCCTCAAACCGATGCACCACGGCGCGGAAGCAGGAAAAATGTCCTGGGGCGCCAGGTTTCACGCGAGATTCAATTTACGCTTTGAAAAAATGCTGGACGTCTATGAGAAGTGGGTGCAGAAAACCCTCGACCATCCGCGCGAAGTTCTTGCCGGGTTCGCCGTCGTATTCGCGCTGAGTTTCCTGCTGTTTCCCTGGATCGGCTTGTCGTTCTTTCCGCGGACCGATGCGGGCCAGTTTGTCATCAACGTGAAAGCCCCCACAGGCACCCGCATCGAGCTCACCGAGAAATACATCGCGAAGGTCGAGAACATCGTCCACCAGGTCGTGCGTCCGGCCGACTTGGAAACGGTGGTCTCGAATATCGGAGTCATGCCGGATTTGTCCGCACTGTTTACGCCCAACGCCGGCATGCACACCGCGTTCGTTCAGGTCGGCCTCAAGGCCGATCACGGCGTCAGCAGCTTCGTTTACATGGCGGAAGTGCGGAAGCGCATTGCCGCGGAAATCCCCGAGCTGCGCACGTACTTCCAATCGGGCGGCCTGGTGGATTCGGTTCTGAACCAGGGCATGCCCGCCCCCATCGACGTTCAGGTAAGCGGAATGAACATGAAGCAGGCCTCGAACATCGCCCAGGATCTTGCTCGCCAATTTAAGGTGCTTCCCGGCGTTTCCGACGTGTACGTTCCGCAGGATATGGATTACCCCGCGCTGCAAGTGAACGTAAACCGCGTGCGCGCTGCGGAGCTCGGCTTAAACCCGAAGGAAGTGATCGACAACATTATTACCTCGCTCACTTCCGACGTCATGATCGCGCCCAGTTATTGGGTGGATCCCAAAACCGGAAACAACTACTTCGTCAGCGTGCAGTATCCCGAGAACGAAGTGAAGTCTATCGACGATTTGAAGGCCATGCCGCTCCGGGCCCCTGGCCGTATCGCTCCCACATATTTGAATCAGGTGGCGGATGTAACCGCCGGTCTGAGCCCCACCGAGGTCGACCACTATCAATTGCAGCGCACCATCGATGTCTACGTGGCTCCCACGGGAGAAGATCTCGGCGGCCCATCCAAAGGAATCGCGCGCATCGTTGCTGACACGCAACTGCCTCCCAATCTCCGCATCAATGTTCGAGGTCTTGTGGTGACCATGCAGCAGTCCTTCAAAAGTTTTGGCCTCGGCCTTTTGCTGGCCATTCTTCTGGTCTACCTGATCCTCGTCGCCCAATTCAGTTCCTTCGTGGATCCTTTTCTTATCGTGCTCGCGGTTCCCACCGGCCTCATCGGCGTAATTTTGACGCTCGTATTCACAGGGACCACCCTCAATATTCAATCACTGATGGGCATCGTGATGCTCCAGGGCATGGTCGTTTCCAACAGCATCCTGATCGTGGATTTCGCCAACGTGCTGCGGAGCGAAGGCCACAACTTGCGCGAAGCCGTCGTGCACGCCTGCCGCATTCGCTTGCGCCCCATTCTGATGACCTCGCTCGCAACCGTCGTGGGATTGCTCCCGATGGCCTTCAAAATTGAAGCAGGCAGCGAAGCCTACGCTCCTCTCGCGCGCGCCATCATCGGCGGCTTGATTTCGTCCATTGCCCTCACCATCTTCGTCGTACCCGCGGCCTATCTCTTGATGTACCGCCATCGCGGCGAAGCGGCATCAGTACCCACGGTCGAGGCCGCACGATGAAACGAAGCTGTGAATTGTGTCCGCTTGCTCCGGCCGCTGTTTTCGCACTGCTTGCTGTTCTCACCATAATCGTTCCGTGCCGGGCCCAGGCTCCCGCGGTCACAGCGCCCCAGGCGCCTCCTACTCCAGCACCCCAGGCCGCTCCTCAGCCGGCGCCTCAAGTTCCCGCGCCTCAAACCCCTTCCGGGCAAGGTGCTCCGCAACCCCTCAATTTGCAGCAGGCGGAGACCATCGCAGTTCAGAACCATCCCAGAATTCAGTCGAGCCAGGCCCTGGCATCGGCAGCCAGGCAACAGGTCCGGGAAGTCCGAGCCAACTATTATCCCAACGTGTACGGCAGCCTCACCGGCGTCGAAGCCGAATCCGGCAGCCGTCTCACTGCGGGCGCTCTCAATAACCCGGTTATTTACGATCGGTATGCCAACGGCATCACCGTGAACCAGCTCGTCACCGATTTCGGGCGCACGCACCAGCTCGTAAAGAGCTTCAATTTTCGCGCGCAGGCGCAGGCCGAAGACGTCGTAACGTCGCGCGCAAACGTAATTCTGGCCGTCGATCAAGCTTATTTTGCCGTCTTGAAGGCGCAAACGGTTCTGCAAGTCGCGCAGGAAACGGTGAAAGCCCGCCAGATCGTCGTCGATCAAATCAGCGCTTTGGCGCGCAACCAGCTCAAGTCCGATTTAGATGTCAGCTTCGCAAGCGTCGAGCTTTCGCAGGCGCAACTGCTCCTGATTCAGGCGCAAAACGATCTGCAGGTTTCCTTCGCGGATCTTTCCACCGCTCTCGGTTATTCCGACCAAAGAACGTTTACTCTCACCGACCAGCCCCTGCCGTCCTCCGCGCCGCTCGATCTTCCGCAGTCTATCGCCCAGGCTTTACAGAATCGCCCCGAACTCGTCAGCCAGCGCCTCATTTTGAATTCCGCGAATAGTTTCGCCACCGCCGAACGCGATCTGTATTTTCCTACCATCTCTGGCACCGGTGCCGCTGGCGTCACGCCTTACCGCCAGGACCCGCTCACCAGTCACTATGCCGCGGCTGGGTTCAACGTGAATATTCCCATCTTCAATGGCCGGCTGTTTGGCGCTCGTGAGGCGGAGGCAAAGTACCGCGCCCAGGCCGAGCAACAAAATCTCCGAGACCTCCAGGACACCATCGTTCGTGATGTTCGCGCCGCCTGGTTGAATGCGAATTCCGCGCTTCAGCGCCTTTCCGTAACCCAGCAATTTCTCGCTCAGGCCACCCAGGCGCTCAATCTTGCGCAAGCACGTTACAACCTGGGCTTAAGCTCGATCGTCGAGCTCACCCAGGGACAACTCAACCTGACGCAGGCGCAAATCGCCAATGCTAGCGCCACCTACGATTACCAGTCGCAGCTATCGCTGCTCAATTTTTCTGTCGGTAACGCGCGCTAAAATCCGCCCCCTCAAGGCCACGGCCGCGCGCAGCGATCATGCGCCGTGCGGCACTCCTCTTAATGGTAAGCTTCGTGTATCAGGGGCCGCTGTGCACGCATACGATACATTCACGATCTGTCAATGACACATTGACGATGATCGAGGGCGTCGATTCGCCACACCATTTCATCTAACCAGCGATGAAGCAATCCCAGCCAGAACCTAAAACTGTGCCCGCTCCTCCTCCGAAGCGCGCCTCGCGCGTGCCGGCAAAATCCTCCCATGCGGAAATCCCCCGCGATGTCGACAATGCCGAGCTCACCGTCGCGGGCGGCACCGTGCATCTGACGAACCTTCAAAAGCTTTTCTGGCCCGCTCTCGGCCTCACCAAGCGCGATCTCCTTCAGTACTATCTCGACGTTTCTCCCTGGCTGCTTCCCCACCTGAAAGACCGGGCAATGGTGATGAAGCGCTACCCGAACGGCATCGATGGCGAGTTTTTCTTCATGAAGCGCGCACCCTCGCCGCGCCCGGACTCCATTCCGATTTGCTCGATCGAGCATGGCTCCGGCAACGTCATCGGATTTCCCGTAATCCAGGACGTCTCCTCGCTTTTGTGGGTGGTGAACCTGGGCTGCATCGATTTGAACCCCTGGTACGCGCGATGCGATCAGGTTTATCTCCCCGATTATTTGCATTTCGATCTCGATCCTGTGGGCGAAACGCCTTTCGAGCGCGTGGCCGAAACCGCGCTGGTGGTGCGCGATGCGCTCGCCTCCCTGAAAATCCCAAGCTATGCGAAGACCACCGGCTCCCGCGGCATTCACGTTTACGTGCCGATCGCGCGCGGTCCCCAGCAGAAGCAGGTGTGGGCTTTCGCCAAGGCCTTTTCTCAACAACTCGCCAGCCGTCACCCGGATCTGATTACCGCCGAGTACCGCGTCGCGAAACGGCCCGCTGGGCACGTGCTCGCGGATTACAACCAGAACGCGTGGAACAGAACGCTGGCCTCGGTTTACTCGGTCCGGCCGAAACCGGCCGCCACGGTTTCGACGCCCGTAACCTGGGAGGAACTCGAGCGCGGAATTCGCATGGAGGATTTCACGATGCGCACGGTACCGCAGCGGCTCGCAAAAATTGGCGATTTGTGGAAGCCCTTGCTCGCGCAACGCGGGCGCGTCTCCCTCGAGCGCGTTTTATGACGCTGCCTGTCCCCAGGGAATACCAGCCCATGGAGGCTTTGCCCGCCACGGATTTGCCCGCGGGACCGGAATGGCATTACGAGCCGAAGTGGGACGGCTTTCGTTGTCTCGCTTTTCGGGATGGCGCACACGTCGATCTGCAATCGAAGTCCGGAAAACCGCTGACCCGGTATTTTCCTGAACTGGTTGCGGCGCTCCTGGCGCTTCCGGCAAAGCAGTTCGTGCTGGACGGCGAGATCGTCATACCGGTGGACGGGAATCTTTCCTTCGACGACTTGCTCATGAGAATTCATCCCGCCGCCAGCCGCATTTTGAAATTAAGCCAGTCCTCTCCGTGTGTTTTTATCGTTTTCGATTTGCTGGTGGATGAAAAAGCCGCGTCCCTCGTCGAGCATCCGCTTCGCGAGCGGCGCACCGCCCTCGAGCGCTTCGCCAGGAAATTCCTCGTGACGAATAACGCAGATGGCCCCGATGGCGCGGATGGCGAGGGTATGGTCCGCTTGTCTCCCGCTACCTGCGATCTGGCCGTCGCCCGCAAATGGTTTCACATGGGCGTGGGCCTCGACGGCATCATTGCCAAGCGCGAGGATCTTCCCTATCAGACTGGCGAGCGCACCGGCATGCAGAAAATCAAAAAACAGCGCACCGCCGACTGCGTGGTGGGTGGATTCCGCTATCTCGAAAAAAAACCGCTGGTGGGTTCGCTGCTACTGGGGCTCTATAACACCGAGGGCTTGCTCGACCACGTCGGCTTCTGCTCCGCCATTCACGCCGAAGAGCGCGCGCCCCTCACCAAGAAACTGGAAAAGCTCATTGCGCCCCCGGGTTTCACGGGCAAAGCGCCCGGCGGACTGAGCCGCTGGAGTACGAAGCATTCCCTGGAATGGCAGCCGCTCGACAATCAGCTCGTGGTGGAAGTGCAGTTCGACCATTTCACCGGCGGCCGTTTTCGCCACGGCACCAAGTTCCTCCGCTGGCGTCCCGAAAAGGCCCCGCGTGATTGCACCATGAAGCAGGTCGAGCGGGAGAATCGGTCAGCGCTGCACTTGCTTTAGACTTTAGACGCCACCGAGACAATGACGTGCAGAGACAATCAGCCCGAAGCAATCGGCCTCCCACAATCAGCCGGAATGCTCGCCGAGTTGGCGTTCGAGGCTCGCCAGCGCGCTGAGAAGCTGTTCCCGGTAACGACCCTCAGTTGCGGTTTCCAGTTGGGAGCGGACGCGGGCGATCGATAGTGCGAGCACTTCTCTTCGCCGCAAATCTTCTAATTCTTGGGGACTTAGTTTTCCTTTTTCGTTTTTCGCTGCGGGCTCGCGGGAATTCTCCATCTGTTCTTCAACGGATTTGCTCTCCCACCCTCGCGCCATACACTTATTGTACGCCGGATGTCCGTGTCCGATGTACCTTCAATACATCTCTACTGGATAATACTTCCTTGCTGCGTGCCAGGCCTGCGCACAAGATATCCGCTCCGCCCTTCCTCACCTCGGCGAAACCGGCAGAGACCGCAGGTATGCCACGATCGCCAGCACGTCCTCATGTTTCATATGGTAAATATGCATTGGCGGCCGCACATCCGCGCCGTTAGGTCCTTTGCCTTTTTCGAGTATGTTCACCGCATCCGCATCCGTATACGCGGGAAAACCCGCGAGCGCAGGAGCACGATAGGCCCAATTGGGTGTGGGATGAACCGGAGAGATCCACGTGGGCGCGCCTTGCAGCCATCTCGACGCATCCAGTTGTCCTTGCCCGTCGCGTGGCGTATGACATTCGGAACACTTGGCCACTTCTTCCACCAGGTATTTCCCTCGCGCGATATCGCCCTGGCGCGCGGTCTCCGGCCTGCCTTGCGCGGTCCGGGACCCGGTCGGCTGGCCCGATTGCGTAGAACCGATAGCCGCCACAACGAGCAAAAGGAGTGCGCAAGCCGTCACTTGAATTGTCTTTTCCATCCGGCTTCACCTGATCTTGGAATTTTTGCTGAGGTCGTTCAGTAAATAGGAAAAGTTAGAAATGCGCCGGAACATTGACTCGCCACGCGCCTCACTTCTACGCCGAACAGTCCAGCAGGGCGGCAACCCACCCGCATCGCTCCTGCCCGAGCCGCAATATATTGCGAGCCAACTAATTCATTTCAACACGGCTCACTGAGCCAGCCCCATGAGAGCGCAAATCACAGCGCCTGCTTCCCTGCTCCAGCGCCATCCTCAATCGATGTTTGGTAACTCAGTGTCTCCACCCATTTGCCATCGCGTTTATTCCATACTCGTGTGATGTGGAGCAACTTCCCTCGGTCGGGACGGTGCACGGAGATCATCACCACGGTGTCGCCGAAATCGAACATCCGCGCCGAAACCAACGGCGTCGGCGACAACCCCACCATTTTTTCGCGCTCGAGTCCCGCTTTGCGCGTCGGCTTATCGAGCAACTGATCGCTGTTCGAACTCGCCGCGACAAATTCATCACCTACCCGCGCGGCCCAACCCTCCGCATCATGCGTCATGGCCGCGGTTTCAAGCCCCCGATACCCGGCTACAACGCCGCGCTCGGCTTCGGTCTTCGGTGCGTACGGAATATTCTTGCAGGGATTGTCGCAGGCTTTCCCCGCACCGGGTGTCACGGTTGCAGGTGCGTCCAGCGATTTCACTTCCTGGTAGACCAATTCCCGCCATCCCGCGGGGCGCTTCACCCATACCCGCAATACGTGCATCCGGCCGGCGTTGGCCTCGAATACGCTCACCTGGCTGTACATGATTTGCTTGGCGGGCGGATTATTGCCTGGAATAGCGAGAGTGGGACCCTTCCCTTCCGCGATCATCTGCAGGACGTGTGCTTTGTTTTCGGTTTTTCCCGCCGCGTCCGTCCAGGTGAAATCGTTATCAAGCAGTTCGCCCACGGCCGTTTTGTCGCCCTTCGCGAAGCCCTGCTCGAGTGCGCGGTCCGCGCGCAGCACCGCTTCCTTGTCATTTTCCGCGGAATCTGGCACGCGTGCGAGCAATGGCGCAATGTGAAAGGCTCCTGCAGCCAGACCACCTGCAACTAGACCAAAAGATAAAATGCCCGTAAGAATTATTCTTCTCGTGCGTTCACGCACCGCGTTGCCAGCATGCACAGCGCCCCTCCTCGACACGGATCTACGCACCGTAAGTACCTGAATCGGATTCTAGACCGCGCGAATGTTACAGGCAAACTTTTGTGAATTCCGTGGATTTCCCGGCCCGCTCCCGCCGCAACACACCGGCTGCGCACACCGCCGCATGGCTTCCATCGCACATCGCCTGACATTGGCCGATGACATAGGCTGGTGTCATGGGCCGGTGTCATTGGCGAACATCATTGGCAAATGTCGCGTGCTATCGCCCGCTCGCGAAAACCCCGCATGTGCAAACACATCACGTGGTCATTGGCAGCTGTGATTCCGTTCGTCTTTACGGTGCTATAATTTAGCGGTATGCGAAAGATGCTGCTGCTGGGCGCCATCCTGCTGGCGGCGCTGCCTGTCACGGCTGCGGGCAACAATATCACCGGCCTATGGGACGCTGTGGTCGTCATGAATGGCGTCGAAGTTCCCTTTCATTTTGAGATCGCGCAAAACGGAACCAGCGCGCGCGGGTTCTTTTTCGAGGGTGACCGCAGAATCGGCTCCACCTCGGGCACCTTTCAAAACGGCGCATTGAAGCTGGATTACGATTTTCTGAATACCACCCTCGACGCAACCTTCGATGGCGACAAGCTTCATGGCAGCTATCACAGCAACCGTCCGAATTCATTCCGCATGGAATTTCGCGCGCAGCGATTCGTTCCCGTTCAAGCGGGCCAGACCCCTGCTCCTCAAGTATCCGGCAACTGGGATATGCATCGCACCGCTCAGGACGATTCCCAGCTCGATGTTTCCTGGCGGCTGTACCTTCGCCAGTCCGGATCAGAAGTTTCCGGCGCAATTCTGAAGACCTCTGGCGACACCGGAACGCTTACCGGCCGCTGGCGCGACGGCAAGCTCGTCATGAGCCACTTTGCGGGCGAAAGGCCGATGTTGTTTGAGGCTCGGCCCAATCCGGACGGCACGCTCAGCATCACCCTCGATCAAAAATTCACCTACCGTGCCGCCAGAAGCAATGAGGCGCGCGCGAAAGGGATTGCCGAACCGCCCGATCCATCTCGTTTTACCAGTGTGAAAGACCCGACTGAGCCATTCCATTTCAGCGGTTCCGATCTGGATGGCAAAACCATTTCGGATGCCGACCCGCGGTTTCGCGGTAAAGTCGTGGTGCTCACGATCGGCGGAAGCTGGTGCCCGAATTGCCATGATGAGGCGCCATTTCTCGTCGAGCTCTATAAGGAATTTCACGCTCGCGGGCTCGAAGTCGTGGGCCTGAATTTTGAGATCGATCCCGATCTCGCGCTGGCCCGGCCGCGCGTGAACAGCTTCATCAAACGTTACGGTATAACGTACCCGATGCTCGTGCCGGGAACACCGGATCAGGTCCCGGCAAAACTGCCGCAACTGGTGAATTTTGGCGTTTACCCCACGACCATTTTTCTGGGGCGTGACGGTCGCGTCCGCAGCGTGCACGCAGGTTTCGCGAGCGCCGCTACCGGCGCCGAGCATGCGCGTCTCGTACGCGAAGAACGTGAATTGGTCGCGAAACTCCTGACCGAAAAACCGGAAAATAAATTGGAGAGAACCTCGGCCGGCCTGTAGGCCCCCTGTGATGCTCATGACCTCTGCTCTTAAAATCCGGGTGATGGCGATCGTTTCCACCCTATTGGTGCTGGTTGTCTGCGGGTACGCGATTGGAACTCTCGGGCAATCGTTCGCGGTGCCCCATGCGAAACTCAGCCTGATTGCCGAGGACAACGCGCTCCATCCCGGCCATGTGGCCTGGATCGGTGTGCTGTTCGATCTTGAAAAAGGCTGGCACGTATATTGGGTCAATCCAGGTGATTCCGGCGAGCCTCCGAAAATTCGCTGGCAGCTTCCCGTGGGTTTTCGCGCCGGTGACATTCATTGGCCCGCACCCGTTCGTCTGGGCACGGGAACCGTCGTCGATTACGGCTATGAAGGACGCGTGCTGCTTCCGGTGCCGCTCGAGGTACCGGCGAATTACAATTCCGGTGCGCACGTCAACCTCTCTGCCGACGTGAATTACCTGATTTGCCGTGAAGTTTGCATTCCCGCGAAAGCCAGCGTCACTCTTTCCATGCCGGCGGTCAACCAATCGCCTGCTGCCTCTGCAGCGACGCGCGAGATATTCCGCACCGCCCGCGAGGACTGGCCCAAGTCCATCCCCGCGACTTGGAAAGTGCAGGCCAGCGAGCAGGGCCCCAAGTTCGTGCTGGACGTTCAGACTGGCTCACCGGAGATGAAGGCCACATTCTTCCCGCTCGAAGAAGATCAAATCGATAATGCGGCGCCGCAGACGGTAACTCCCAACGCTCGCGGCTTGCGCATTACGCTGAAAAAATCCGATCAGCTTCTAAAGCCGATCTCGACGCTCAAAGGCGTGCTCGTTTTAGAATCGGCCGGCACTGCTCCCCCGGTGCCAGGGCACGCATTTGAGATTTCTGCTCCCGTCACCACGCCACGCGCGAACCGGCACTCCTGAAACTAACTTGGTATCTCACTTGGTATGCCCCTGCGTATCTCCTTTGTCACGCGCCTGCCCGCGCGCCGCAATTCGGCCAAACACGTTCCCGGGCGCCACATTCCGTGCGATAGTGCATACACATGCCTGAGCCTCAAGGCGTCCTGAGCCGCGGACGCATTTCCTTCACCTATCCGGATTTCGCGCATTACCAGGTGGCGCGAATGTGCACGGTTCTCGCGCTGGAAATGCAGTCGGTGGCCGTGGGATGGCAGGTCTATGAAATCACCAAGAGCCCGCTTTCGCTCGGCTATGTAGGGCTCGCGCAATTTCTGCCCGGCATCGTCCTGTTCCTTGTGGCGGGCCATGCCGCGGATCGGATCGACCGGCGCCGGGTGCTGGTTTGGTGTTATGCGGGTTACGCGGTTTGTTCCGGGCTGCTGCTCGAAATTCAATTTCACGGCATGCATTCCGCAACTCCGATTTATGCGGTGCTCACCTTGCTTGGTGTGGCTCGTTCGTTCAGCGGACCCTCAAGCCGCGCCTTGGTGCCGCAATTGGTTCCCGCCGATTACCTGCCCGTCGCGATCGCATGGTCATCTTCGGTCTTTCAGGCCGCGACGATACTCGGCCCGAGCGTGGGAGGGCTGGTCTACGCTTTCTTTCGCGGCCCCACCGTTGTGTATGGCACCTCGTTAGTCGCCAGCAGCGCCGCCGTGTTTTTCATGCTCCGCATCAGGATGAAACTGACGGTGCGAGCACCGGAGCCTTTGAGCCGGTCCACTATTTTGGCGGGGCTGCGGTACATATGGAACCGGAAGCTGATCCTCGGCCTGGTTTCGCTCGACCTGTTTGCTGTTTTGCTCGGAGGAGCCGTCGCGCTTCTCCCGGTGTATGCGCGCGAAATTTTAAAAACGGGGCCGTGGGGGCTGGGGGTATTGCGGAGCGCGCCGGGCGTGGGAGCGGGCGCGATGGCGCTGCTGCTGGCGAACCGGCCGCTGCGGCGGCGCGCCGGTGCGACCATGCTGTGCTGCGTCGCCGGGTTTGGGGCCTTCACCATCGTATTCGGGCTCTCACGCAGCCTGCCGTTATCGCTGGTGTCGCTGCTGCTGCTGGGAAGCGCGGACATGGTGAGCGTGGTCACGCGCGGAACGCTGGTACAGATCAGCACGCCGGATGCGATGCGCGGGCGCGTCAATGCGGTAGAGATGATGTTCATCGGGGCTTCCAACGAATTTGGCCAATTTGAATCTGGGCTGACGGCGCACTGGTTTGGGACAGTGCCGGCGGTGGTGCTGGGAGGAGCGGGCGCGCTAATCGTGACGGCCATGTGGGCGTGGGGCTTTCCGGAACTGCGGCACGCCGATCAGGTGGCAGCACTCGAAGCCGGAAGTTCGGACTAGGCCGGCGCGCCGCGATCCGGCGTCGATGAAGATGAGAATGTGTGTGGGATTCTCGGTTGCTTCCGGTGCGCGTCTCCAATTTAGGTTACCGATTTGCGTTACGGTTCGTGTTACCGGTTCGGGTTGCCGGTTCGGGCTCGCTTCGACAACTCAGAATGGGCACAGTGCCAAGACTTTCGACATTTAGTGTGGCCCCACCGTGCAATCGAGTTAGTCGCCCTTTGCGACCGGAAATCCTTTGTTGACCCAGTTGGTGCCGAGGTTGTCATCAATGTGCATCACCTTTAAGTTGGTGAAGCCCATCGAGTGAAGCGCTTCGTAGGCGGGCCGGACGTTGGGACAATGCGTCCAGGGGCAGCATCCACAGTAAAGAACGATGAACTTGTTTCGCGGCACGGCTTGCATGGCTTTGCGCAATTGCGCCAGACCCTCGGGTTTGGACGCGGGACCGAGATACTGCGAATTGGGAATATGAGCCTGGGTGTAAAGAATGTGAAAGCCGACATGAATCAGCAGTGGCTGGCCGGCCTTGGAGGATTGAATAGCCTTGGCAACCTCGTCCGGCTCGATCAACATTTCACCGGAGAGCGGAGGTTCGGCGGGCTTCGCCTGGGCGCTCGCGGACGGCGTTGCGGATGTCGACTTGTTATCGTTCGCAGACTGTTTGGCAGGTTGCGACGTCGCACCACGGGTGGCCAAAACTCCTGATGCGACCAGCACCAGGGGTGCGATCAGTACGACCGTGAAAACGATTTTGCGAAGCGCGCGCATACGTGCAGAGTTATAGATCACGGGACTAGGACCTCCTTTTTCCAGCTTTTTCCAGCAGCATATTGTCGGCGTCATTTTCTTGTTCGAGCATTTTCTCGATTGTCATTTTCTTCATCCGGCATTTTCTGAATCGTGCATTCTCTCAATCCCGCAATTTCTTAATATGGGTTGCGGGGCGCGGGAGCTTCGGCAATTTAGGCGGGCGGCGGCCATGCCGTTCGGCAGTCGCAACCGGCACATAGGTCAGTGGACGTCCATCGCGCGCGGCGCGGAGCATCAGGCCGCCACGGCTCATATCTCCGCGTCCCGCGAACTCAGCCGGAAAAACGAGGCGGCCACCGAAAATTCCGAGCAGCGGCTCGACGTATTTGGCGGTGGCGATGCTTCCGAGCAACACGACTTCACAATTTTTGCCCAGCGTGGCCGAGAGCGCGTGCGCATCCCGCTCGAGCGGAACGCGGTAACGCGCGTCGGATGGCTCGATAGGCACCGACGAGATTTCCCGCAGGTCGCCCACCGTGAACGAAGTCTCGGGAGGGATCAGGCCACGGCACGCCGTGATCACGAAGGCTCCCGGCAAATCCGGGGGAACATCGGCGAACGCGCGCGCATAAGCGAGCTTGCCGCGAAAATACAATCCGCTGACGAAGGAGAAAATTTCCCCCAGAGGCAGGCCATCCTGGCGCAACCGTTGGGCCAAGTGGAACTGGGCACGCTGATTCACAATCATTTTGGCGCGCACACCGGAGGCATTCGCGGGCGAGAGCAGAAAAACGCGCCGGCAATTCTCTGCAGGCGCCAGTGTGCGCGGCGGCGCATCGCTTGCGCGAGCGGCGCTGATGGAGTTACGCGGCACGGTGTCGTTTTGAAGAGCAGAGGTCATGGCGTTATGCCGGAGGCGACATTCGTATTGATGGAAATGGCGGGGGTAGCCTCTTCACCCTTGAGTTTCGGATCGCGATCGAGAGTCTGCAGCAGCTCGCGCGTGAGGCGCTCGTCAATTTCCGCGGCATGCTGGAGATCCACCGGGAAATGCAGCGTGAACTGCGCCCCCGACGGAGTAAAGCGCAGATGAGCGGTAGGACGGAAGCCGTGGGAGTCAGGGGTCACGAAGGCGTGTTCCAGGGCGTGCTGCTGGCGTTCCATCTCGTCATGATATTCGGATAGGACGTTTTCCGCGACCGCGAGCAAACGCTTCTTGATTTCCGTGAAGTCCGCTTTAGGAGAGAGCGTCAGGGTTATTTCGTGCCAGATGAAGTTCGTTCCGGGGATCTGCTTGAACAAACCGGCTCCGGGCTGGAACACGAGCGAATTCGAGAACGCGACCACGCGCCCGGTGGGCACGTCCGATCCCGGGCCAGCGAGCTCCATGAGGTGAAAACGCACCAGGCCAATATCGATGACCGTGCCGGAGACCGATCCCGACTGGACGCGATCGCCGACGCGGATGCCGTATTTCCCTATCAAAAAGAAATACCCCACGATGGACAGAATGACGTTCTGCAAGGCCACGGCAACTCCGGCGGTGAGCAGGCCGGCAAAGGTGACCACCGAGTCCAGGTGGCTGGCAAATGCGAAGGCCACGATGATGGCAATCGTGAACCACAGAACAAACTTGCGCAGAAGCAGGAATTGATACCGGCGGCGCGGTTCGTGGATGTAGCGGAAAATGGCGCGACGCCAGACCTCGGCGGCAGCAAACACAATGGCGAGCAGCAGAATCAGAAAGCCGATGCGGACGAACAGACCCCGGAGCTCGGTCATGAACTGGCCGCGGACGGTGGCGCGCCAGTTGGCCAGGCTGCGCTCGTAAAGCTGGAGCAAAATCACCTGTTTGCTCACGGGAACGACCACGGAGGAGAGCTGCTTAAACTGGGCCGTCAGCGCATCGAGCTGTTGTTTTTGCTGCAGCAGGAGAGCTGGGGCAGCGGTATCGGCTGCATCGGCCAGCTGATCTCCTCGAGTGGACATTTCGCGAAGACTGTTTACCGCGGGCGCGCGGATCTCGGTGCAATCTTTCTCGAGGGCTTTGGTCTGCTGAATGGCCGCATCAATGCCGCGCATTTTGCGGGAGAGCCCGAACAGGTCGGCGGACAATTCCCAAATGCCTGAAGGTTCGGGCCGGGTGGCCGCCAGGGCCGCGGGATTGGCCTGGGGAGCCGGGTTGGCCGGAGTCGCGGAGGTGCCGGTCTCGTTGGCTTTAGGGGTTGTGGCCAAGGCACCGGGAACGGATGCCGCCAACTGCTCAATCTGAGCGCGCAAACCGATGCCCCCGACTCCATTGTTGCTGGTGCCGCTGACAAACTCGACCATGCTGCGCATCACGTCGCGACGGGCAACATCCAGATCGACCTCGCCCTGGGTCTCCGAAAGCTGCGATTGCAGTTGCTCGCGCTGCTTTCCAGTCGCGGTCGCGAGTTTCTGGCGCATGGAATTCACTTCGGCCTGCGTGTCGGTGACCTGCTTCTCGAGCTTGGCTTCCAACTGAACGAGACCCTGATATTGCGAGGGAGCGCCGGCATCGTTTTGCGCGGCGCCGGGCCTGCCCGCTTTAGCGGCTAAATCGGCAGTTGCACGAGCAAAATCAAACGCCAGGCGCACGACCTGGCCGGCAATTTCGCGGTTATCGTTCACGATAATCTGATCGTTGGGATCGGTGGCCATCTGTTGCTGGGCGGCGAGTTGCCGATACCACTCGATGGTGCGCTCGAGGAACTGAATGATTTGTGCGGGATCGGGCGTGCCGATGGCGGGAATCGCGGGCGCCTGGGCCACCTGTGGTTTCTGGGCATTCTGGGGATTCTGCGCATTCTGGGGATTCTGGCCGTTCTGGGCATGTGCGAGCATGCCCGCGCTGATGGCGACGCAGATGAGCAAGGCGCCTACACGGAGTCGCCAGATGGAGCGTCCGAGTAACCGACTGGAGGGGCGTGCGCTTCGAGAGCGTTCACGCGCGCTCCGCTTAGCGGCTACAGGCGCAGTGATCGCAGGTTTAGTAGGCCCGCGCGAGCGCTGGCAGTGGAAATTGACTGGTTCATCGCGAGTGATTTTCATTAACGTAGACATGATAAAAGAAGACTCACGTCGTAACAACGCTGTACTGCGCTGGTTGTGCGTTGTGGTGCCATTGCAGCGGTCGTGAGTTGCGGCCGTTTGTAGTGCCCCCTCCCCCTTTTTTTGTAAGTGTTGAATTCACAGGGATTTTAAGTCTAATAAATTTGCAAGTGTTGATTGTGCGCGGATTATAGACGTGAATTGCGGAAGTGTTCATTGTGCGGCGGTTAAGAGAGAGGTTCGAAAAGATTTGTTTCTGCCGGGCCTTATTTTTTGAACGGGACGTGTTGCGGCGGTGGGTGGCGGATGGCATCACCGGCTGGGATTGTCCGCGCTGTCGGTTGAGTCGTCCTCCTGGCCGTCTGCGCCGTCGTCTGCGTTCTCGTCTGTATCGGCATCTGTGTCGGCGTCTCCGTTGTCGTCTGCAAGGTCGTCGGTATCATTTTCCGCTTCGTCGCTATCGTCATCGGTATCGTCGCTGGGGTCTTCATCGGATTCGCCGTCGTCGTCGTAATCGTCACTTGCAGCGGGTTCGGGATTCCCGAGTGCCGCGCGCACGGTAGCTTCCCACTCGTCGTAGCCGGCACCTTTTTTGATTTCCGTTTCGACGGCGGGGAGGGTTTGCAGGAGAAGCTGGGCGATATAGGCGAGAGCGGCGGCGTTGCGGCGCGGGATACGGTTTTTGGCGAGAAGCGAGAAGAGCTTACCGAGGACATGGTTGATGTCGGTGGAAGTTTTGAAGTCGCCGGAAAGCGAAACGAGCTCCTGGCCAACCTGATCGACGGAGAGCAGCTGCTCCTGCTGGCGCGCATGGGAGAGGCACAGGGAACGATGTTTATCCCAGCGAGGCATACGGCAGTGGCGGCCGTCGGCGAAGGAGAACTGGCAAGGAGAGATTTCGATGAGCTGACGTGTGGTGAGGCGGCTGGGGATTTTCTTCTCGGCTTTTTTCGTGGCTTTCTTCATGGGAGCCTCCCGTGGGAAATGGGGGAGCAGATTACAGCACACCCTTTGCAGCAGCGGGCCAGGAGCGGGATGGCAGCCGATTATAGGTATCGGCCTAGTACACAGTCAAGCTATATTTACTGATTGGGTATTCGAATGGCAGGCGTTTCGAAAATTGGTCCCGTTCGAAGATAGGTCCGTTGGAAAACTATTCGAGTGGCGCGATAGGTTGCGGCGGTGCGGATCAGGTATTCGAAAAGGGGGGCAGGAGCCGGGTTCGAGGTTCGCCGCGAGGGAAATGAGGATTGGGGGCCGGTTGCGGGCTTGCGTGGATGCGGGCGCGTTTACTGCGCGAGGCGGATGGAAGCGAGGCCGGGGATCGCGACCGGCCCGGCAGCGGCATGCGGGGCACGATTCGATTTCCGGGCCAGCGCTTCCTCACGATCGCGGGCGCGCTTGCTGCGGATCCCGTCAACCGCCAAGCGGGTGAGGTCGTAGGCACCGTAAACCGCATTGGCGCGCCAAAGATTCCGAACCGACAGAACCTGGGCACGAACGTAGCGCGTAAGTCGCGACCGCGGATGCGCAGGAAGTTCAGGAGAGGCATCGGCGGTTTCGAAATCGGGAGGCTGGCACTGCTTTAGCTGTACGACGGCGACGGCGCCATCGGTACGCATCTGGTCCCCGGTAGCGTTCTGGGAATAAAGGGGCATTTCAGCGCGCGGCGCGTTATGGACGGCGGCGACGCAGCCCGCGAGCGTCAGATCGCGCACAACCTTTTCACGCTCGCTGTCGAGGTCCACATCGGTGTGATGGATGACCTTGAACCTGCGAAAAGAAAAGACGGCTCCGGTCTCCCGTATCGAAGCGCTGGCCCACGCGGGCTGGCCCTGCCAATCCCGCGGCTCACTCCAAATGCGCAGGTGATCGCGCTTTTCGATGCTATCGAAACTTTTCTGCCACATGGAGTCGGAAGGCTGGCCGGCGAGGGATTGCCGGGATATGGGGAGGTGCGCATAATTTTTTAGCGCGACGAAGGCGCCCAAAATACGGAAAGCCGTGCGCGTGGAAATAGTATCGCTTCCCGTCCAACCGGCGGCTTGGAATGCGCTATCAACCTCAGCGCGATTGCCGAGGAACACGAGATTGACGATATCGGCTGGGTCGCCGGTGGGCGTCGCACTGCGCTCGGGAACGTCGAGAACGTCCTGGTCGAGTGCTTCCTTTACCGGCTCGTCGAAATCCTGGTCAGCGGCAACCGGCATCAGGCCATCGGCGAGCGTGAGCGGGGCAGACAGTTCGACGCGCAGGTCGGTTCCCGGAGGAAAATAAATTTCGGGCTCGGGCGAAATGGGAAAAGTGGCGCGGTAGGCCAGCACGATCCACAGAGAGGAAGGATTCCAGGTGGGGAGATGCATCAGCCGGGTGGTGATGCGGTCCTGCAAATTATCCGTGCTGCGGAGGCGATGCAAGACGCCATTCCGTACGGTCTCACGCCCGTTATCCACCTCGACAATATGGGCGGCGATCGCGAGGGGCGAGCCGGTGGCCGGCAGGATGCGGTCAAAATCAATCTGGATGGAGGAGCTTTCGTGAATAAAGCCCATGCCGACTTTTTGCACGCGGCCGATGCGGCCCTCGATGGGGGTGCCGGCCGGGAAGACGCGGACTCCATTGCATTGCGGCGACTCCGCAAGAATTCCACGCACGAGGGTACCGGATTTCGAACTATAAGAGGAGACGGGCTGGGAGAGCCGCACCCAAAATGTCTGGCCCGCAGGAATCTGCGTACATGCGGCGCGAACCTGGAGACAGCCGGCGCACGCGTAGAGGAACAAAAGTGGAAGCAGCCACCGCCAAAGCGGCAAATAGAGGGCGCGAGGCGAAACGGGCGGCGCGCAGTTTACGGCAGCATGCAGGCAATTCCCTGGTGATTGTGGAGGCAATGAGCGGGTGCCGTCCTCTCTGGATTGCGTGTTCAGGCGCAGCGAGGTGCAAGCGGGAGGGGTGCTTTGGTCTGCGCGGCCATGCAGCTTTTCCTGTATACCAGATGCGCTAAATACCCTACAAGAACGTTTCCCGTCAAGACGACAGTACAAAGGTACTAGAGTGCTTTTCTAGATACGGGGACAGCCGCGCAACATTTTACGCTTTTCAGTGTAGTACAAGTTACGGGATTGCAGGCGCAGAATATAATCCAAGCGTTTAGGGGACAGGCGCGGCGCGCGAGGACAACCCGTGGGCCGCGGCAAACGTCAAAGATTTGCGTATGGAAAAGATGTGCGAAAAGATGTGCTTGTATACGATTCAAACCGTATAGGAAAAGGGGCCGTGTTCCTGGATGTCTTGTTTCTATAACTCACAGGTGAATTCCAGGCTCAAGCGTCTATTCCGCCCACAATAGGAGATTCCCTTGAAACTCATGATGCGCATTGCTCCGCTGTTCGTAATTCTCTTGTTTGGTGGCGTCAATCTCGCGCACGCACAAGGCGTGAGCGCTTATTTTGGGATGGGCACCGCTACGGATAAATCGAATGGACAAGAGGTTGATCCTCCGCTGGGCGATATCGGACCGCGTATGGGGGGATTATTCGGGAAATTTGGCGCGGACTTCATGTTCCGTCCGAAGCTGGGATTTGGCGCGGAATATACGTTCAAGTTCTCGCAAGGCAACTATGCGGGGCAAGAGGGGCTGAATTACCGGCCGACCTTTTACGATTTCAACGCGATCTATCATCCTTTGACAGGAACGGGCCGGCGGGTGGTGCCGGAGTTGCAGGGCGGACTCGGGGGCGTGGATTTGAAGTTCTACGCGACGGGGCAAAGCTGCATAACGACGAACGTCTGCCAAAATCTGAGCCAATACCTGCAGAGCTCGAACCATTTCCAGCTACATGGCGGGGCCGGGGTGCGGCTCTACGTGCGGGGCGGGATCTACGTCCGGCCGCAGATTGATATTCACTGGGTGCACCATCTCAACGAATTTGGGAGCGACTGGGTGCCGGAGTATGGCGTCGCGATTGGATACACGTTTGGCGGGCGATAGCTAGGGATAATCAGGCGGACAGCGGCAGATAACGACGGTGATGGGGGCGGAGAGGGAGGCGGTTATGGCCGCCTCCCCTTTTTTTTGGGCTTGATTGGCATGGACCTGGTCGCGGCGTGGCGCCGCGACCAGGACTCGGATGTGCCTGGAAGGTGCGTTGAATGCGTTAGACGAGCTCGCGGACTTTGTCGGAAAGAATCGTAAGTGCCAGATTCTTCCGGTTCGGCGTGCCCCTGGCGAGCGATTCGGTAAACTTGAGCGCCTGGTCGGCGGTGATTTTCGGCGGCAGCGGAGGTTCGAGCGGATCGACGACAGCTTCAATGACGGCCGGGCCGGGGAAGGCCAAGGCTTGGTCGAGAATCTGGCCACAGGTGGCCGGATCGTCCACGGTGAAGCCGGCGCCTCCGCAGGCGCGCGCGAAGGCCGCGAAATCGATGGGATTGAGGTCGCAACCGTACTCGGGATTGCCGAGGAAAACCATCTGCTCCCATTTGATCTGGCCCAGGGAATTATTCTTCACGATGACGATCTTGATGGGGAGATTGTATTTCACCGCGGTGGCGAATTCTCCCATGAGCATGGTGAAACCACCGTCACCTACGAATCCCACGCACTGGCGGCCAGGGTAGGCGACCTGAGCGGCGATGGTGTAGGGGAGGCCATTGGCCATGGTGGCGAGATTGCCAGAGAGGGAATGCTTCTGGCCGGCCTTCACGGGAATTTGTCGCGCGAACCAGGTGGCGATGGTGCCGGAATCGCAAGAGACAATGGCCTCGTTTGAGAGGCGCTTGCCGAGCTCCCAGGCGACGACTTGCGGCTTCATGGGCTTGCCGGGGCGGGTGCCCTGATTCTCCATCATCTCCCACCAGTCCTTCATGCTGTTCTGCGCTTTTTGCAGGAACTCCTGGTTGGCGTTGCGGGTTAGTTTCGGCAGGAGCGCCTGCAAGGTGCGGCGGCAGTCGGCGACCAGGCCGACTTCGACGGGGTAGCGAAGTCCGATACGCGCGGCGTCAATATCGATTTGCACGGCGCGAGCGTTTCCAGGCTTGGGGTAAAACTCGATGTACGGGAAGGAGGTGCCGGCGAGCAGGAGCGTGTCGCACTCCTCGAGCGCCTCCTGGGAGGCACGGGTTCCGAGCAGGCCGACGCCGCCGGTGGTGAGGGGGCAATCGTCGGGGACAACCGCCTTGCCGAGGAGCGCCTTCACGATGGGGGCGCCGAGCGCTTCGGCGACCTGGATGACTTCGGCGGAAGCTCCGAGCGCGCCCTGGCCCACGAGAACCACGACGCGTTTGCCGGCGTTCAAAACGTCGGCGGCGCGGCGCAGGTCGTCCTCGAGGGGGATGCGCGGACTTTCTGCGACAACTTGAGTATTGTGATGCGGGACGTTGCGCTTGGAGCGCTCGTCGGATTTCATGCTCTGGATGTCGGTGGGAAAATTCAGATGTGCCACGCCGCGATAACTCAGAGCCGTGCGGCAAGCGAGATTTGCGACGTTGCGCACGTGCGCGGGCCCCATGATGCGGGTGTTGTACACGGTGACATCCTCGAACAGGCGGTCGAGATCGACATCCTGCTGCGTGTGGGTGTCGATCAGGTCGTGGAAGGCGTGGCCGGTGATGGCCACAACCGGTTGACCATCGAGCTTCGCGTCATAGAGGCCGTTGAGAAGGTGGATTCCGCCGGGGCCTGAAGTGGCGAGACACACACCGAGCTTGCCGGTGTATTTGGCGTAGGCGCAGGCCATGAACGCGGCGGCCTCCTCATGGCGAACGTGGAAAAACCGGATTTCATCCTGCCGGGTGCGGAGAGCTTCAATGATGCCGTTGATGCCATCACCGGGAAGCCCAAAAATAATATCGACACCCCACTCGAGGAGAGTATCAATCAGCGAATCTGCGGCGGTATCGGCCACGGGTCACGACCTTTCGGGGTTCAGGATGGAGGCGGCTTGAAAGACTCTCAACGGCGGCGCTCGGCGCAATCGGAATGCACGACCAGTTTTGCGATTCAAGATGCCGCACGCCATACGAGATAAGCATCAAAGGCGGATTCATTTTCCCGTAGAAGTTCCCCTAGAAGTGCCCGTACAGCTTCACGTGCAGCTTCCCAGAGAATTTCCCGTACAGCGTGTCCACGCAATTTTCTTATAGAATTTCCCGGTACAATTTTTTTGGTAGAGGGCGGTTGCGACTTTGCATGCGCCTGTGCGACGGTGCTTCGCATCAAACGAAGTTACGCAAGAATGTGGGGTGTGTCTCGCTGGTCTTGCGTCGCGTGAATCAAGCGACTGAATCAGGCGACTGAATCAAGCGACTGAATCAAGCGACTGAATTGCGGCGGGTTTGTGGGCGCCGCGAGCGTTTGCAGCGGAAAAAGTCAGCGGTGCGGGAAGGTTTGTAGGGAGGGGCAGTTCAGTAACCGGGTGGGGGTGCACGTTCCGGAAGAACTCCGGGCACAGCTCGCATGGCTCAGATCTTCCATCGCAGTACAAATACGATCGCGCGGGTGAGTATTTACGGCGCGGTTTTTCTGATCGCGATTGCGGGATACGTGGCGGACGCGGTCAACCGCTCGGCGTATATCACTGAAGTGAATAATGAAAGAACGCAGCCGGTGCCCTTCAGTCACAAGCACCACGTGGGCCAATTGGGACTGGACTGCCGGAATTGTCACACCAGCGTGGAGGATTCTTCCTCGGCCGGGATGCCTCCGACGCAAACGTGCATGACGTGCCATTCGCAGATCTGGCTGAACAGTCCGATGCTTCAGCCGGTGCGCGAGAGCTACACCACCGATCAATCCCTTTCCTGGACGCGCGTAAACGCCGTGCCCGATTTCGTGTATTTCAATCACAGCATACATGTCGCGAAAGGCGTAGGCTGCACCACCTGCCACGGCCCCATCGGGGATATGAACATCACCTATCGCGCGCAATCGCTGTACATGCGCTGGTGTCTCGATTGCCATAACGCGCCCGAGAAGTATCTGCGGCCCCGCGCGGAGGTGTTCAATGCGTTTTATCAGCCACCGAGCGATCAGCTCGCGCTGGGGCGGCGGTTGATGAAAGAGTACAAAGTACAGAGGCTGACCAATTGCACGACGTGTCATCGGTGAGAACGGCAGGAACGTGACGACGAACGCGTGAATGAATACGGCTCGAATGAATATCGCGTGAATGAATATGGAGATCATGCAGCCCGGGGATAAATCACTGTTGCAGGAAAAAAGTGCGGAAGCGGACGGCCAGGTGCCGGACGTGCCCGTGGAGGCACTCCAGTCCGCGGCCGGTGGGAGCGTGCCACGATTCTGGCGAAGCCTGGACGAATTGCGGGGTACGGCGGCATTCGCGGAACATGCGGAAAATGAATTTCCTCACGGGCCCAACGATCCGGCGGCAAGGGGCGGGCCACCAGTTGGGACAAGCGGCGGGACAGGCGGCGGGATAGATGTCGCAACAGGGATCGCGACGGGCGGCGGGACCGGCGGCGGCAGAGGTCTCGACCGGCGCGAAATACTTAAGGTGATGGCGGCGTCGGCGGCACTGGCAGGATTGACGGGCTGCACGAAAATGCCCACGCAAAAAATTGTCCCCTACGTGCGGCAGCCTGAAGAGATCGTTCCGGGCAAGGCACTCTTCTACGCAACGGCCATGCCGTTCGGTGGCGTGGCGACCGGGATTTTAGTGGAAAGCCACATGGCGCGGCCCACAAAAATCGAGGGTAATCCCGACCATCCCGGGAGCCAGGGTGGGAGCGACATATTCATGCAAGGAGCGGTGTTGTCGCTTTACGATCCGGACCGCTCGCAAGCGGTGATTCACGATGGGCGCATCGCCAGCTGGAACATGTTTCAGCGCGAAATGACGATCACGCTGGAGGAGCAGAGAGCCAAGCAGGGTGCGGGCTTGCGGATTTTGACCGAGCCGGTGAGCTCGCCGACGCTGGGCGCGCAAATGCAGGCGCTGCTCGCGACGTTTCCCGGAGCGCGGTGGCATCAATATGAGTCCGTGAGCCGCGACGGCGCGAGAGAAGGCGCGAAGCTGGCATTTGGTGAATACGTCAACGCGGTATATCGCGTGGACCGCGCCAAGGTGATCCTGGCGCTCGATTCTGATTTTCTTTGCACGGGTCCGGGGTGCCTGCGCTATGCGCGCGATTACGCGCGCGGGCGGCGCGATGCGGATACGCGCGGCATGATGAACCGGCTGTACGCCGTGGAATCGACGCCGACGAACACGGGAGCTTCGGCCGATCACCGGCTGCGGCTTCGCGCCGGGGAGATCGAAGGATTTACACGCGCGCTGGCGCAGCAGTTGGGAATACAAACGGGAGCCGGGGCGCCCGTCTCGTCACAAGGGGGCGAGCAGCAGATGACCGCGTGGATCGCGGCGCTCGCGCGCGATCTGCAGCAAAATTCCGGGGCTTGCCTGGTGGTGGTGGGAGAGCAGCAGCCGGCGGCCGTGCATGCGCTGGGTCACGCGATCAATCAACGGCTGGGGAATTTCGACAAGACGGTGTATTTCACGCCGCCAATCGAGGCGCAGCCCGAGAATCAATGGGCATCACTCGGCACGCTCGTGGCCGAGGCACGCACGGGGCGCGTTGACGCGCTGCTGATTTTGGGTGGGAATCCCGCGTACGACGCTCCCGTCGATCTGGGGATCGCCGATGTACTTCCGCAAGTGAAATTCAGCGCGCGGCTGGGAATTTACGAGGATGAAACTTCCGCGCTGTGCCACTGGCACATCCCACAGACGCATTTTCTGGAAGAGTGGGGCGACGGAAAGGCTTTCGACGGCACCGTTTCGTTGATACAGCCGCTGATCGCTCCTCTGTACAACGGAATATCAGCGTATGAGTTTATGGCGCTGCTAAACGGCACCCCTGGGAAATTGGGGCATGAAGTGGTGCGTGAATACTGGCAAGGGCAATTCGCGGGACTGAGGACCGGCACCGCGGGAGGGACCGGAAATGCCGCGGCGGCGGCCAACGGCCGGGCGGGTGGCCGTGCGCCGGCAAATGCTCCGGCGAAAACTGTTGCGCCGGAAAACGCTTCGCCCGCGCGCATTCAGGGTGCGAATGCCGAGCCCGCGAACGGCCATGGGGCCAGTCCAGTGCAGGTCAATGCAAATCCAGCGGGCCTTAACACGGCTACAGCGGGCACGGATCGGTTTGAGACTTTCTGGGAAAAGACGCTGCGCGACGGGGTAATGGCGGGATCGGCGCCCGCGGCGAAAACGGTCACGTTAAAAACCGGACTTGGGGCACAGCAGGCCACTCAGGCAGCGTCTCAACAAGCTTCTCAGCAGGCGTCTCCACAGGCTTCTCAGGCGGCGGGGGCGGGTCTCGAAATAATTTTTCGTCCCGATCCCACGATCTGGGATGGGCGCTTTGCGAATAACGGCTGGCTGCAGGAATTGCCGAAGCCGATCACCAAGTTGACCTGGGACAGCGTGGCGGCGTTCAGTCCACGAACCGCCGGACGGCTGGGGATTGCGAACGAAGATACCGTGGAACTGAAATACCAGAACCGCACGGTTCTGGCACCGGCGTGGATCATGCCGGGGCACGTGGACGAGAGCGTCACGGTGTTTTTGGGTTACGGGCGCACGCGCGCGGGGCGCGTGGGGACCGGAGTGGGCTTCGATGCCGGCCGGTTGCGCCCGGTTAGCACGCCGGCGTTTGGCGCAGGCCTCTCCGTACGCAAAGCCGGGGCCCGCTGGTCGCTGGCAGAGACACAACATCACAGCAGCATGGAGGGACGCGACCTGGTGCGGGTGGCGACACTGGCTGAATACCGCGCCGATCCGGCGTTTGCGCAGAAAGACGTCGAGAAGGATGCGGCCTCGCTCTACCCGCCCTGGAAACAGGAAGGATACCAATGGGGCATGGCCATTGATTTGAACACGTGCACCGGTTGCTCCTCGTGCGTGATCGCGTGCCAGGCGGAAAACAACATTGCCGTGGTGGGGAAAAATGAAGTGCTGAATGGGCGCGAGATGCACTGGATTCGGGTGGACCGCTATTACGAGGGCGAGCCGGAGACGCCGCATACCTACCACGAACCGGTGCCGTGCATGCACTGCGAAGACGCACCGTGCGAGGTGGTGTGTCCGGTGGGAGCAACGGTACACAGCCAGGAAGGGCTGAACGAGATGGTTTACAACCGCTGCGTGGGCACGCGGTATTGCTCGAATAATTGTCCCTACAAGGTGCGGCGATTCAACTTCCGGCTGTATTCGGATTGGAACACGCCGAGCTTTTTTGGGCTGCGCAATCCCAATGTGACGGTGCGCAGCCGGGGAGTGATGGAAAAGTGCAGCTACTGCGTGCAACGCATCAATGCGGCGAAAATTGACGCGGAAAAGCAGGACCGGCTGGTGCGGGATGGGGAGATCGTTACGGCGTGCCAGCAGGCCTGTCCGTCGGAGGCGATCATCTTTGGAAATGTGGCGGACCCGCAGAGCCGCGTCTCGAAGTTGAAAGCCAAACAACTCAACTACGCGTTGCTGGCGGAGTTGAATACGCGGCCGCGCACCACATATCAGGCGCGGTTGCTCAATCCGAATCCGGATATGTCGAAGACGCAATCTTAGGAAATACTTTTTTGTGCAATACACTTTTTGGAAACACACCCGGCGTTGAAGAAAGAATTCGCAGGCAGCGACAGGGAGAACAGCCCCGAGTATGGCGAGCGGAGCAGCGGATTACGGCAACGACGCGGACGGACCCGACAGGCATGAGCACACAGTACGAGCAAAGAGGGATGAGCAAGCAGTGATGAGCAAGGAGTAATGAGCAAAGAGGGATGAGCAAGCGGTGACGAGCCAACAACGATGAGCCAAGCCCCGAGCATGCCCGACGTGTCGCAAACCGGGCCAGTCGTTGGTCCGGGATACAACTATGCGTCGGTCACCGACAAAATCAGCGCCATCGTTCTGACACGGCGTACTCCGAAATGGTGGATTTTCGGATTTGCCGTGGCCTTTTTGATGGTGATGATGCTGCTGGTCGCGGTGACGTACCTGTTTGCCGAAGGGGTGGGAATCTGGGGCATTAACATTCCCATCGCCTGGGGATTTGCCATTGTCAATTTCGTGTGGTGGATCGGGATCGGCCACGCGGGGACGCTGATTTCCGCCATTCTGCTGCTTTTGCGACAGCAGTGGCGCACGTCGATCAACCGGTTTGCCGAGGCCATGACGCTTTTCGCGGTCGCGTGCGCAGGTTTATTCCCGATACTGCATCTCGGCCGGCCGTGGGTTTTCTATTGGCTATTTCCCTACCCCGATACGATGAAGCTGTGGCCGCAGTTCCGCAGCCCGCTGGTGTGGGATTGCTTCGCGGTGTCCACCTACGCGACGGTGTCGCTGCTGTTCTGGTACGTCGGACTGGTTCCCGACCTGGCCACGCTGCGCGACCGGGCACGAAATCGCGCGGCAAAGATTGTTTACGGCATTTTGTCCATGGGCTGGAGAGGGTCGGCCGTGCACTGGTACCGCCATGAAACGGCCTCGCTGCTGCTGGCGGGATTGGCGACGCCCCTGGTGGTTTCCGTGCACACCATTGTGAGCTTCGACTTTGCGTTTGGGTTGGTTCCCGGATGGCACAGCACGGTGTTCCCTCCCTATTTCGTGGCCGGCGCCGTTTTCCAGGGCTTCGCGATGGTGCTGACTCTTTCGATTCCGGTGCGGAAACTATTTCATCTCGAGGATTTCATTACGGCGCGGCACCTCGACAACATGGGCAAGGTGATGCTCGCCACCGGGCTGGTGGTGGCGTACGGCTACCTCTCTGAAACGTTCGTGGCGTGGTACAGCGGAGATACCTACGAGCAGTTTATGACGCTGAACCGCATGGTCGGGCCGTATGCGTCGGTCTACTGGGCGGTGATTTCGTGCAACGTCATCATTCCGCAACTACTGTGGCTGCGCAAGATTCGCGTGAACGTGGTGGCGCTGTTTGCGATTGCCATGGCGGTGAATATCGGCATGTGGCTGGAGCGGTTCATGATCATCGTGGTCAGCCTGCATCGCGACTTCATGCCCTCCGCGTGGGGCATGTACTACCCGACGCGCTGGGACCTCTTCACATTTTTCGGAACGGTGGGGCTATTCCTGGCGCTGATCTTCCTGTTCATACGCTTCCTGCCGCTGATCTCCATTTTCGAGATGCGGGAATTGGTGGGGACGCACGGTTCCACGCGGGCGGAAGGGGAAGCGGATTGAAATGACGCGGCTTTTTGCGACAAAGATTTTTGCGATGAATACTTTGCTAGTAGAGCTTTTGGCCATGAAGAAAGACAGGTGGCGCGGCACGGTGAGGCGGAATGCCTAGGAGCCGGATTTACGGTTTGATGGCCGAGTTCAGCACGCCCGAGCAATTGCTGGAGGCGTCGCGGCGTACGCACGATGCCGGATACAAACAGATCGATGCGTTTTCGCCGTTCCCTATCGAGGGACTGGCGGAAGCCATTGGGTTTCACAGCACGCTGCTGCCGCTGGTGGTGCTGCTGGGGGGGATCACGGGCTGTGCGGGCGGATATTTTCTCCAATACTACGCGGCAGCCATCAGTTATCCCATTAACGTCGGGGGCCGGCCGCTGAACAGCTGGCCTGCGTTCGTACCGATTACTTTCGAATTGACCGTGCTGTGCGCGGCGCTGGCGTGCGTATTCGGCATGCTGGCGATGGACGGCCTGCCTACGCCGTATCATCCGGTATTCAACGTGCCACGATTTGCGATGGCTTCGCGCGACCGATTTTTTCTGTGCGTGAAGGCGCGCGATCGGAGATTCAACATTCGGGAGACGAAAGTTTTCCTCGAGACGTTAGGGCCTCGCGAGGTTACCGAGATTGAGACCTAGAAGCGATTGCGGCGATTGCGGGTGCACGCGGCGCGATAGGCGGTGCGATACGCGGCGGCATTTACCACGTGGGGTGGTGAGTTGTGCGGGCATCGTGTTAGTGCTGTTTGTAGCCGGGTGCCGGCTGGATATGCACGTGCAGCCGCGCTACAACCCGTACGATCCGAGTGATTTTTTTGGGGATGGGCGCTCGGCGCGCCAGCCCGTGGCAGGAACGGTTTCGCGCGATGCGATTATCGCGGGAGAAGATGACGTGAGCGCTGCGGGCGGCGCTGCGGGCGGCGCTGGCGTTGCGGCAAACGGGGTGGGAAACGGGGCGGGAAACGAAGGCGGCGTGAACGTGTTTCCGTTCGCGGTGACGCGCGCGGTGCTGGACCGCGGTCGCGAGCGGTACAACATTTTTTGCGCTCCGTGCCACGGCTTGGCGGGAGACGGGGACGGAATGATCGTGCAGCGCGGGTTCCAGTCGCCGCCGTCGTATCACCTCGAGCGGTTGCGCCAAGCGCCCGCGAGCCACTTTTTCGATGTGATCACGAATGGATTTGGCGCGATGTATCCCTACGGCTACCGCGTTCCGGCGAACGACCGCTGGGCCATCATTGCGTACATTCGCGCTTTGCAGTTGAGCCGGCAGGCCACCATTGACGAGGTGCCCGCCGCGGAGCGCCAGAAATTAATGGATGAGCCGCAATGAACGGCAGCCGCAACGAAAATACCGTGAGCTTTGCCGGGCTGCGCTGGAGGTACGCGCTGGCGGGGCTGGTAATTCTCGCGGTGTGCCTGGCGGGCTCGATGCGGAACCTAGGGGCGTTTTACCGCGGATACCTGGTGGCGTTCTTATTCTGGATCGGGATCACGCTGGGATGCCTGGCTTTGCTGATGATGCAACATCTCACGGGTGGCCGGTGGGCGCTGGTGATCCGGCGAATCGTGGAGGCGGGAACGCGCACGCTGCCACTGATGGCGCTGGCGGCATTGCCGCTGCTGGGCGGGCTCAAGTCACTTTACGTGTGGGCGCGTCCGGGCGAAAACGATCCGCTCATTGTGGCGAAGCACATCTATTTGAACGCGCCGTTCTTCTTCATACGCATGATTTTTTATTTTGCGTGCTGGTTTCTGCTGACCCATTTTCTGAACAAGTGGTCGGCGGAGGAAGATCGCGGCGGCAACATTCCTCTATGGATGCGCATGGAGGGCTTGAGCGGGGGCGGCCTGGTGCTGTTTGGGTTCACGCTGCATTTTGCGGCGGTGGATTGGGTGATGTCGCTCGAACCGCGCTGGTACTCGACGATTTACGGATTGATTCTGATGACGGGAATGACGCTGGCGGCGATGGCTTTTGTAATTATCGTGCTGATCTGGCGCTCGGGGGAGCCGCCGCTTTCCGATATTATTTCGCCGCTGTATTTTCAGGATGTGGGCAGCATTCTGCTGATGTTTGTGATGTTGTGGGCGTATTTGGAGTTTTCGCAATACCTGATCATCTGGGGCGAGAACCTGAGCTCGGAAATACCGTGGTACTTGCGCCGGTTGCAAGGCGGCTGGGGCGCGCTGGGTCTGGCGCTGGTGCTGCTGAACTTCGCGCTGCCCTTCAGCCTGCTTTTATTCCGGCACATCAAGAGGCGTGTGAAATCGCTGCTGATCGTGGCGACGCTGGTGCTGGTGATGCGCCTGATGGACATGTACTGGATGGTGGTGCCGGCGTTCGGTCCGACCGCACGATTGACGTGGGTGGACTTGCTGCTTCCGCTGGGAATGGGTGGGCTGTGGTTCGCATACTTCACGTGGCAATTGGAGCGCCTGCCGCTGCTTCCGGTGAATGATCCGCGAATGAAAGAGGTGGCCGAGCATGCCATCGAACATGGATGAGCAGGGGCGCGAAAAGAGGAATGATGGCGGGTTCGCCGCCGCGCCGGGACATGCGCCTGGAAAAGCCCAAGGACAAGCGCAGGAACGAGCGCAGGGATTAGCGCACGAACATGCGCAGGGACCAGCTTCTGGCGTTGCGGAGAATGAGGAGAGTAAAACCGGCTACGAGACGCGCGACGCAAATACGATGGGCGTGCTCGCATTTTTGGCCGCGCTCGCCATGGTGCTGGCGTTTGTTTTCCTGCTTACCTGGGGACTTTTTCGCCAATTCTCCGCGTCGCAACCGGCCCGCGCGTTCGACCAGCAGCGCGGGCCTGCACCGGACTTCGCGAATGTGCGCGAACTTCCTGGCGGCCCTGTCTTGCAGGTGACTCCGCGGGAAGATTTGGAGCGGGTGCTGGCCGGGCAGGAGCAAAAGCTCGAAAGTTATGGATGGGAAAACAGGCCAGCGGGAACGGTGCGGGTTCCAATTGAACGAGCCATGGATCTGTTGGTGCAGAAAGGGCTGCCCGCGGCGAAGCCGGCGGCGACAGCGGGCGGGACACCCGGGGCTCGTGATGAAGTGAAAGGCGCAGCGGCTGCGCCGCGGGGCGGGGGGAACGGCGGCTCCGCTGGTGGCGAAACGGGCTCCGGGCCAGTGGGGAGATGACATGTTGAGCGGATTTGACGGCGGAAGAAAGCGTTTGAAAAACCGGCTGATGCTGCAGCGCGCGGGCGGCTATGGCGCGTGGGGGGCGGCCATAATTTTATTGGCAATACTCCCGATGCGGGCGCAGGGGCTCGCGTCCGTGCAGTTTGCGTCATCGCAGCTCGGGCCATCGCAGATCTCTTCTTCATCGCAGCTCGCCTCGATACGGCTTGCGACAACACGGCCTGGGCCGGTGCCTCTATCGCTGGCGCAGCTATTACCGGGGCAGGCCGCGCCGGTGCCACTGGCATTGCTGCTGCAATCGGCGCCAGCGCAGCCGGCGTCGGCACAGCCGCCGCCGCTCCGTGGTGCCGGGATTACGCAGCAGATGAACGCGCAAGTACCTCTTGGCGCGATCTTTCGTGACGAGACCGGAGAAACCGTGCGGCTGGGGGACTATTTTGGACGCAAGCCCGTCGTATTGTCGCTGATCTACTTCAACTGCCCTTCTCTGTGCACCGAAGTGCTGAATGGCGAGCTTCGGGCGCTGCAGAACGTCACACTGAATTTAGGAAAAGATTATGACGCGGTCACCGTCAGTTTCGATCCGAAGGATGGACCGGCGGAAGCGACCATCAAAAAGCGCATTTATGCAGGGTTGTACGGGCGTGCCGGAACGAGCGGCGGTTGGCACTTCCTGACCGGAGAGCAAAAGTCAATTGATGCGCTGACCCAGGCCGTCGGATTCAGAGATGTATACGACCAGAGCAGCGGGCAATTCGCGCATGCGGCAACCATCATGATCCTCACGCCTGAAGGGCGGGTGGCGCGATATTTCTACGGTTTGCAATATCCGTCGCGTGATGTACGGCTTGCGTTGGTCGAAGCTTCGGAGGGGAAAATAGGATCACCGACCGATGCGGTGCTCCTGTTTTGCTATCACTACGATCCACTCACCGGAAAATACGGATTGATGGTCGCCAACCTGATGAGAGCGGCAGGCGGGGCGACGGTGCTGGCGCTCGGAATTTTCTTTTGGGTAATGTTTCGACGGGAGCGGCACCGGCCGGGAACCCCTCCGGCGCTGCCAACCGGATTGTGATGACGCGTATACGGCGGGGATTGAGAACCAAGCAGCGTGACAGGTGAGAAGGAAAGGTGAGAAGGAAAACGTAAGAAGTAGCGAGTGAGAAGCAAAGAGTGTGAAACAACGCGCGAGAGGTAATAGGTGAGAAGCAGCACAGGCGAGGAGTAACAGCTAAACGGCCATGTTTCCGAATATTCCCTTTCATCCCGACCAAGCCTCATCGATCGCGCACGCGGTGGACCAATTACACTTCGCGCTTACCGGGATCACGCTTTTTTTTACGGTTCTCATTTTCGGGACGATTTTTTATTTTATGGTGAAATACCGGCGGCGCTCCAAGGATGAGCGTCCCCCGAATATCCAAGGCTCGATTCCCCTGGAGATTGTCTGGACGGTGATTCCTTCACTGATCTGCCTGGGCCTTTATATTTGGGGATCGACTTTATATTTTGCCAATGCGACTCCGCCGAACGGATCGATCGAAATTTTCGTCACGGGCAGGCAGTGGATGTGGAAGGTGCAGCACCCGGAAGGTCAGCGCGAGATTAACGAGCTGCATGTCCCGGTGGGACGTCCAGTAAAGCTGACCATTACTTCCGAGGACGTGATCCACGACTTCTTTATTCCGGCGTTTCGAGTAAAAAAAGATGCGATACCGGGGCGGTATACCTCCCTGTGGTTTACGGCCACGGAGACCGGGAAGTTCCACTTGTTTTGCGCGCAATACTGCGGCGCCTTTCACGCCGGGATGGAAGGCTGGGTGATTGTGATGGAGCGGAATGAATACGAGAAGTGGCTCAATGGGGGCGCCTCGGGGGAGACCATGGAAGCCGCGGGGCAAAAGCTTTTCGTCGAACGCGGCTGCGCGACATGCCACCTGGAAGACGGAAGCGGCCGCGGCCCCTCGCTACGAGGAGTTTTCGGAGCTTCGGTGCGGCTGGCGAGCGGAGAGGCAGCGACCGCGAATGAATCCTATTTGCGCGACGCGATCCTGACGCCCAGCGCGCATCTGGTGGCGGGATACCAGCCGGTGATGCCTGCGTATCAGGGACAGCTGAACGAAGAGCAGCTACTCGACCTGATCGCTTATGTACGTTCTCTTGGGAACGAAGGAAAGGCCCAGCCATGAGCTTGCTCACGACGGCTGTACCGGAAGCGCACGCGGCAGCGCGGCCAAATTATCTGAACGTGGATTACGGGTGGAAATCCTGGCTATTCACGAAGGATCACAAGCGTATCGCGCTGCTCTACCTGGTTTCGATCACGTTCTATTTCTTCGTAGGCGGAACTTTCGCGGTGCTGATGCGGATACACCTGATCGATCCGCAGGGAGCGCTGGTACAACCGGAAACCTATAACAAGCTGTTTACGATGCACGGCATCATCATGATTTTCTTTTTTCTGATCCCGTCGATTCCCGCGGTGCTCGGAAATTTCCTGGTCCCGATGATGATCGGCGCTCACGATCTGGCCTTCCCGCGCCTGAACCTGCTCAGCTGGTACATCTTTATGGCTGGTGGGGCGTTCACGATGTATTCGGTGATTCATGGCGGGGTGGACACCGGGTGGACGTTTTATACGCCATTCAGCAGCACCTATGCGAATTCGCAGGTCATTCCGGTAGCTCTGGGCGTCTTCATCACCGGTTTCTCTTCGATTCTCACCGGCCTGAATTTTATCGTGACCATCCACAAGATGCGGGCGCCGGGAATGACCTGGTTTCGCATGCCACTTTTTCTGTGGTCGATTTACGCCACGAGCATCATTTTCGTGCTGGGAACTCCGGTGCTGGCCATCACGCTGTTTTTGCTCACACTCGAGCGGCTCTTCCGGGTGGGTATCTTCACTCCCGGCGCTGGGGGGCGACCCCCTGCTGTTCCAGCACTTGTTCTGGTTCTATTCGCATCCGGCGGTCTACATCATGATCCTGCCAGCGATGGGAGTGATCAGCGAGATCGTGCCGTGCTTTTCGCGGAAGCGGATCTTCGGCTATAAGGCCATTGGCGTTCTCGAGTGTCGCCATTGCGGTGCTCAGTTTTCTGGTGTGGGGCCATCACATGTTCGTGACCGGGCCAGTCGATTTACGCGGGACTGGTTTTCTCGCTGCTGAGCTTCATGGTGGCCATTCCTTCCGCGATCAAGGTTTTCAACTGGACGGCGACACTGTACAAAGGATCGATCTCCTACGACGCGCCGATGCTGTACGCGCTCGGCTTTATCGGCCTGTTTACGATGGGCGGGCTGACCGGGCTGTTTCTGGCGTCGCTCTCGACTGACGTGCAGCTAAACGGCACGTATTTCATCGTCGCGCACTTCCACTACATCATGGTGGGTGGCGCGGTGATGGGGTATCTGGGCGGGATGCACTTCTGGTGGCCCAAAATTTCCGGCCGGTTATATCCGGAAGCATGGGCGCGGCTCGCTGCCGTAATTATCTTTTTCGGATTCAACCTCACATTTTTTCCGCAGTTCATGCTCGGGTATCTGGGGATGCCGCGGAGATACGCGTTCTATCCGGCGGAATTTCAATTCCTGAATGTGATGTCTTCGGCGGGGGCCTCGATACTGGGGGTTGGTTATGTGATCCCGCTGATCTATTTCGCCTGGTCGATGCGATACGGCCCCATCGCCGGCCCGAACCCGTGGGGAGCGACGGGGCTCGAATGGCACACGCCTTCGCCTCCGCCGAAGGAGAACTTTGAGGAGACGCCGGTGGTAACGGAAGAATGCTACGACTACGCGAAACAGGAGGTGGGGCTTGTCTGAAGCACACGCAGGCCGCCTTCAGCCGGCGCATCAATTTGCAGACCTGGCCCAGCAGCACGAGGCGGACACTTTTGGCATTTGGGTTTTTCTGGTCACCGAAATCATGTTTTTTGGCGGCCTGTTCACCGCCTATGCGCTTTATCGGTGGCTCTATTACCCGGCGTTTGCGGGCGGCAGCCGAATACTCGACATCCGCCTGGGCGCGATCAACACGGCGGTCCTGCTGACCAGCAGCTTCACGATGGCCCTGTCGGTGCGTGCGGCGCAGATGGCGAAGCGCTTGGCGCTGGTGGGCTTGTTAATTGCGACGATGGTGCTGGGTGCGGCGTTCCTGGTGATCAAGGGAATCGAGTACTACCAGAAGTTTACCGAGCACGTCGTGCCCGGCATCGACTTTGCTCCGCAAGGCGAGGTCCTGGCGCGACTTAGCGCCCGGAGGGCTGGGACATGCGCAGATGTATTTCTGTTTTTATTTTTTCATGACGGGCCTGCACGCGATCCACATGATTGTGGGCATGGGGTTGCTGGCCGTGCTGGTGCTTCGCGGGCTGCGGGGTGAATTTGGCGCCCAATACTACGCGCCCGTGGAAGTCACCGGGATCTACTGGCACTTCGTCGATATCATCTGGATTTTTCTGTTTCCGCTTCTCTATCTCATTGGCGGGCGTTACTGATGGCCACAGCGCAACCGGTAGTGCCCTTCAAGACGTACGCACTGGTTTACATCGCGCTGCTATTTCTTGTGGCATTGACCACGGGAGTGGCGTTCATCGACCTGGGACCGCTGAACACCGTGGTAGCGCTGGCGATTGCTGTGGCCAAGATGATGCTGGTGTTGATTTTTTTTATGCACCTGGCGCACAGCACGAACCTCACGCGTGTCACCGTGGTTGCCGCTTTTTTCTGGCTGGCCATTATGATGGTGCTGACGCTTTCCGATTACGGCTCGCGTCGCTGGATTACGGACCCGCCGGCGTGGTCCTCCTCGGCTCCCGCGACACATCCGTAACTCATTGCAAGCGAACCTGGTTAGGCCTGACTGTGTTCGGTACAGTTAATGCCCTATGTACATACGGGCGTTCGCTATTATAAAAGGTTAATAGGGTACGTACGCACTCCGCTCACGCATTTCACAGGAGACGCGATGAACTTCGACCGTACGGCCGAACTTTTTAAGGGGAGTTACCGCCTGGCAGGAACGTCAAGCCTATTAGAAGGACATAGCGATTTCCGCACAGGACAGCATATGCAGCCCACGGCGCTGCGCGCGTGCCGGCCATTGTCGCGACAGTCGTGGCGACAGTCCCGGCGAAACCCCTGGCGAGGCTTGTTGTGGGAGGCGCTTGCGGTCCTGGCGGTTACAGTCGCCGGTTCTCTCAGCGTTCCCGCGAGGGCTCAGGACCCGAGTCCTGCGGCGTCAATTGACGCCAATAAGCTGGCGCGCGAGGTTATGTACAACGAGGTCGCCGCGCAAGGCCGAGATCAATCCCTGTGGAGCTATCACGAGGTCCGCGACAAGGACGGCAAGAAAGAGGGATTGCAGGTTTGCCAGACCAAGGCCGGAGAAATTCAGAGGCTCGTTTCCATTGATGGACGGCCGCTCAACAACGCGGAGCGCCACGCGGAGGACGTGCGCATCCATAACCTGCTCACACATCCTGACCAAATGCAGCGAGAAGTAAAAAAGCGACACGAGGATGCCGAACAAGCCAGGGCTATGATGAAAATGTTCCCGGATGCTTTCCGGTTCAAGTATGCCGGGAAGCAAGGTGACCTGGTGCGTTTGGACTTTACGCCGAATCCGAACTTCCACCCCAGCGGGCATGCGGCCCAGGTTTTCTATCATATGCGAGGGACACTGCTGGTGAATCCCAAGGAAAAGCGGCTGGCGGAAATTAGCGGACAGCTCACCAGCGAAGTTAAGTTTGGCGGCGGCGTGTTTGGGCATCTGGACAAGGGTGGCACGTTTTTGGTGAAGCAGCAGGACGTGGGGTCGGGACATTGGGAAGTGACAGTGATGGATATTCAGATGCGGGGCAAAGCGCTGTTCTTCAAGAGTATTGATGTGGCGGAAAAGGAACTCTATTCAAATTTCAAGCCAGTTACCGCAGGAATCACTCCGGAAAAAGCGGCGCAGCTTGTGGCGGAAAATGCGGAGAGCACGAGCGCGCAGCAGAACTAGGAGTTGAGGCTAATGTGGGTTGGGCTTGGCGCGCGGCATCAGCACGCGAGCCGCACGCCGTTCTAAGACCGACCTACAATTGTTGTAAGACCCCACTTGCAGGGCAATAACTAAAAGAAAGGTAAGCTACGCGGGTTCGCCCGGTTCGGGATGGGACAGCAGGAGTTTCTGATTGCGGACGGACCGATGTCGCTCCTCGAAATGCTTTTGCGCTCGCCGGCCCCAGGAGCGGACGAAATAATAGTTTAGAGTACCTGCAACCCCGGCGCTTACGATGGGCACGAATCTTCCCACCCATTCTTCCGCGACATCGGCGCCGATCTTGACGGCGACGCGGTCGACGATTCGAGGCACGAGTTTTTCGACCGCCTGTTTCTCGATGAAGTCACGGCCTATGTCGAGCCCAGCGGCGGTAGCAGCGGCCAGCCATAGCTCGATTTCTTCATCTTCGGTCTGATAATTGAATCCATACAGCAGGCTGAGCTTCTGCAGCAGGCGAATGGTGATAGTGGCGAGGACGCCCAGGTCCGGCACAACGGTGAATGCTCCGCCAAGTCCAAAGCCCATGCCCTCGAACGCGCCGGCCTTGGACGAAGCGCGGATAATCGTGTGGGCGTGGGGATTCAGGGCCTCGGGTCCGAGGTAAAACATATCGTCGTAGCTCTGGACCGGAAGACGGTGCGCCTGGCGCAAATGCTCGAGGTACTTCTTGGGATCGACCTGGACCTGCCGATAGGCGCGGCTGAGACCCGCGCGCAAGGCTGCACGAACCACTGATGGAGAACGCATCGACTGTGCCCTCGTACTCATAGTTAATTTGATGCGGCCGAGCGTGAGTAAGACGCTCCTTACATGCCGTTCATCGGACGAAATTTGCACTGGCCGCCGAGGGTTGACCTCGCCGTATCCGCGCAGAAATGCCGTCGCGATGATAATACGCATGGCGCACTTTCATGATGGGGTGCGGGGTTTGACATACCTTCGAGCCGGAAGAATAATTCTATTATGACTCGCCCCGAGACCGTGCGGCGCGTGAAGAGCTACTCGGCGGCCAGCGGCTACGTTTATCAATATTATTTTTACGAGGTTCAGAAAATGCACCGGGGCGGGTCGGAGGGAACCGAGTACGTCTACATGGTTTCCGTGGACCGCAAGAAAGTTTTCCCGCTGCGAATTTTCGTAAAGCATGATGCGGCTGCAAAGTGGAGCCGCACCGCAGGCCGCACACTTTCAGGGACAGAAGAATATGCCGTGGCGAAGATGCGGCTCTTTCAGGCGCTCGATGAGATCGAAGACACGGAGAGTCTTGCCGGTTCTCCACCCGAACTGACCGTGGATGAGGGGAACCTGGGAGAATTGCTTTCCGAGCTTGACCTGTAGACCGTTTGATTGATTCTGGCGATAGGACGCCCGCGAATCGATTTCACACTGTGTACGTAAGATGGTGCTAGCCACGTAAAATGGTGGCCAGCGCGGGCTCCAGCGCAGGTTGGCGGAACCTGTAATTTGCCTCGTGAAGCCTGGTCGGAAGCACGCGCTGGCTCGATAGAAGCAACGAGTCCGCCAACTCTCCCAGCGCCAGGCGCAATACAAACCCCGGAGTAGGAAATAGAGCGGGCCGGTGAAGCACGCGGGCCAATTCCTTTGCAAATGCGGCGTTTCGCACGGGCTGTGGCGCTACCACATTGAGTGCACCGGTCAGCGGTTCTGTAGCGATGGCGAAACGGATGATCTCCACGACATCTTCCAGGGCGATCCAGGAGGTCCACTGGCGGCCGGAGCCGATGCGGCCTCCGACTCCCAGGCGAAAGGGCAAGGCCATGCGCGGGAGCGCACCTCCGCGCTTCGCCAATATGATGCCGAAGCGCAAAATCACGACGCGAGCTCCAAACTGGGCGGCACGATGGGATTCGGTCTCCCAGTCGCGGGTGAGTTGCGCGAGAAAGTCAGCGCGGGGCGGGCTCGACTCCGTGAGTTGTTCATCGCCACGGTCGCCGTAATATCCGATGGCAGAAGCCGCGATGAAAACTCGTGGGGGCCGCGAGAGTCTGCCTAATGCGTTGACCAGATGCCGTGTTGCCGCGACGCGGCTTTCGCGCAGAAGGCTTTTGCGCGCCTCTGTCCAGCGGCTGCCCGCGATGGATGCGCCGGCCAGATGAATCACCACGTCCGCAGAGTCCGCTGCAGGATCGAGCGTGCCGCTCGGCGGATCCCAGAGCAGTAACTGTGGCGCGGCGGGAGGCTCAGCAGGCGCTTCCCTTTCCGGCCTTACGGCGCGGGTCGCACTGGCAACGCGCGAAGCTGACGAGGGTCGCACCAGGCTGCACATATCGTGGCGCTCGCTCGCGAGTGCGTGCATCAGTGCCGTCCCCACCAGACCGGTCGAACCGGAAACGAGGATTTTCAAGGACTGCCCTCCCCAACGATGTTCGGGTGTGTTTAGCGTGCTGCTCGCATAGTCGCATGGCAGCAGAGTCTGATACCGCGGCGAAGTTGCGCATATCGTTTCGCCCATGCGTCTGCCTTGCCGCGGGGGTCGAAGCAGGGGCGAGTTGGCGCTGCTGCCGCGGAAAACCATGCGGCATACCGAAGGAACATGGATAGAATACCTTATGCGCGTGCACGTATTATTTTTCGGGCGCCTGAAGGAGATTGTGGGCCGCGCGGAGGACGATGCTGAGGTCCGCGAAGACGCCTGCATTGCCGACCTGTTCGCGCGATATGGCGAGCGGTACCCGGAGTTGGCGGCTTTCCGCAAGTCCGTAGTCGCTTCGGTGAATCAGGCCTTCGCCGATTGGCAGTCGAAGCTAATGGACAATGACGAGGTGGCATTTCTTCCGCCGGTCAGCGGGGGTTCTGGGCGGACTTCTGCCGCGGGTTCTGGCGCGGTTTTTGGTGCTGCCGGCCGGGCCATCGATTTTCAGGCCGAGCAGTGCCGGTGTGAACTGGTACGCGAGCCCATCCGTGTGGCCGAAATTGTCGCCTCGTTAAAGGCTCCCGAAGACGGGGCTGTTTCGGTGTTTGAGGGCATCGTGCGCAATCATTCCGCCGGACGAAAAACGCTCTATCTCGATTACGAAGCCTATCAGTCCATGGCGCTTGCGAAGCTCCGCGAGATTGGCGAAGAGATGCGCACCCGGTTCGCGGTGAATCGCGTGGCGCTCGTGCACCGGCTGGGCCGCCTCGAAATAGGCGAGACCAGTGTTTTTATCGGCGTCAGTTCCGCTCACCGGGCCGCGGCGTTCGACGCGTGCCGGTTCGGCATTGACACGCTCAAACGTACGGTTCCTATCTGGAAGAAAGAGTATTTCGAGGACGGAGCGATCTGGGCCGAGGGAGAAATCCCGCCCGCGCCATCCAATTCGCGGCCGCCGGAATCCAAGATTTGAGCACCTCGGCAAGGCCGCGGCGCCTTGCGCCTCATAAACTGTTGCGACCTTTACGTCCATATACGCGCTCTTGTGTCCACCCGACGCTATTGGCGGTTCTGAGCCTGGCGTGCGTCTCCGCGCTTGTGGGCATCGACCGGGTCGAAGGAAATCGTGCCGAACGGGGATCGAGTGATTCGTCCGCTAGTGCGGGAGAGCAGCGCGGCCCGATTCGCGTCGACGTTAATCTGGTGGGCGTAATCGCCAGCGTGCTCGACAAGAATAACCGCCCCGCACCCGATCTAACGCGCGAGCAGTTTGAAATTTATGAAGAAGGCAAGCCGCAAAAAATTGAGGTTTTCGAGCCTCAGACGCAGCAGCCCATCGATCTGGCGCTGATGATGGATGCGAGTTTGAGTGAAATGAAGGAGCTGCAGTTTGAAACCGAGGCCGCCGCACATTTTATTCGCCAGGTGGTGCGACCGGGCGATCGCGTCGCTGTGTTTGAGTTTGCGGACGCCATTACGCAGTTGACTTCATTCTCAGACGACGTAGGCCGCCTGCAAAACGCCGTGCGCCACATTACCGGCGGTGACGGCACGGCACTTTACGACGCGGTATTCCTGGGATCGCAGGCGCTAGGCAAAGGCGCGCCCGAGCGGCGCCGCGTCCTGGTCCTGCTGACCGATGCCGGTGAGACCACGAGTCGCTCCGATTTCGAAACCGCTCGCCGCGCGGCTCTCCGCGCCGAAGCCCTGCTCTACACCATCGTGCTTCGTCCTGTGAAATCCGAGGGTGGACGCAACACGGCGGGCGAGCATGCGCTTGAAACCATCGCGGACACCACGGGTGGCGCGATGTATTATCCCGACGAGCCATCGCAGCTCGACGCCATGTTCGACCGGATCGACCGCGAACTGCGAACGCAATACCGTCTGGGGTATTATCCGCAGCCTCGTCCGCCGCAGGGGGTGTATCGCCAGATCGAAGTGCGCGTTAAAGGAGGTTATTCGGTGCGTTATCGCAAAGTTTACTATTCGGGACCCGCCGAATGATTTTTTGCATGGGTGTGCGCCACGCAATTATTCCGGCGGTCCTCCGTGGCAGCTTGTGCGCCCGCCCGCGCCAAAACGCCTCGATGCGCATGGCGGCTTCTGGAATGCTTTTCCTTTCCTCAGTTTCAGCTCTCACCGGACACTCCGAGGCCTGTGGATGAGTTCTTTTCTCGAAGTCGCCATCGAAGCTGCACTCGAAGGCGGCGAGATTCTGGTCGCGGAGATGAATCGCCCGCTGCATATCAGTTACAAAGGTGACGTGGATTTGGTGACGCAGGCAGATCGCCGCTCGGAAAAAGCGGTGGTGGCGCGCCTTCGCGCACGCTTTCCCGATCATGCCATCGTTGCGGAAGAGGGCGGAGGGGTCGAAACGAGCTCGTCCTATCGCTGGTTCATCGATCCACTGGATGGCACGACGAATTTCGCGCACGGTTATCCGTGCTTCGCCGTTTCGGTTGGGCTGGAAGACTCCGGCGAATTGATCGCCGCAGTGATTTATCAGCCGGTTACCCGCGAACTGTTCACCGCGGCAAAGGGTGAAGGCGCCTATCTGAACCAGAAACGCATTCAGGTTTCAAAAATTGATCGTCTCGCGACAAGCCTGCTCGTCACCGGCTTTCCGAGCGTGAAGCGCACGCAGAATCCGAACATTCATTACTATTGGGATTTCAGCTTGCGTTCTCACGGCGTGCGGCGTGACGGCTCCGCGGCCATGGATCTCGCCTCAGTGGCCTGCGGGCGCTTCGATGGTTTTTGGGAATTCGGCTTGCATCCGTGGGATACCGCTGCCGGCGTCCTGCTGGTTCGTGAAGCGGGAGGCGTGGTGACGACTTTTGGCGGGGAGCAATACCGTCCTGGGGACCGCGAAACTGTCGCCTCGAACGGCTTGGTGCACGATCAGATGCTGCAACTCGCGTCGGAAATTGCCGAGCGCACCGCGGCACGCCCGTTCGCTCCCTAGTTCGTGCGCGCCTCGCGCACTGCGCCTGGTGCACTCGTGTTCCCTGGACTACAATCGGCATGACTCCGGGCATACGATGTGCGCAAGCTGTTCCATTAAAGACTGAGCGTCGACAGAGTCAGTGGTATAGCCTACAATTCGAATTCGCAATTCTCACCCTGGAGCTGCGCGATGGTTTCGATTCGTCCCGCCACGATCAAGGATGCGACGCTGCTCGCAACCTTGATTCATGAACTCGCAGAATACGATCGCCTGGGCCATGAATCCAGCGTTACCGAAGAAGACATCGTGCGCGACGGGTTCGGTGCCGCACCCAAATTTCGCGCCGTAATCGCCGAGTCGGACGGCGAAGTCGCTGGATACGCGGTGTTCTTTGAGTTTTATTCCACGTTCCAGGGCCGCGCCGGCTTATTTCTTGACGACATTTTCGTGCGGCCTCCGTTTCGGAAGCAAGGCGTTGGCCGGGCGCTCGTGGCGCATGTGGCGGGGCTTGCCTGGAAAGAGGGTTACTTCAGCATGCGTTGGGAAGTGCTGGACTGGAATACTCCTGCAATCGAATTTTATCGCAAGCTGGGCGCGGTGTTTCTGGACGAGTGGAAGGCCGCCTGCCTGCTCGGCGATGCGTTGCAAGCCGTTGCGGAAGAAACCAATCAACCGTTATAGAGTGGGTTATAGAGCGCCCTATAGAGCGGCTTACAGGTGCGGCTTTGGTTGCGCGTGCACGGCGCGAGCTGCGGTTCCCTATTTTCCGTCCGCGTGTTGATAAAGTTCCAATGCCACCAGGAGCTTGCGTTCTGGGTTCCTCTTCGTCACTGATGCACTGCCGAGCGCGTCGCTAAAGCGCCATGCCGAGACACTTGTGGATACGCTGGCTTGATGAAAGGTGAGTTACTATGTGCGCAAGCGATTTCACCTATCTCACCGCGGCTTAGGCTGAGCATTGCGGCGCGCCGGAGGACCGCTTCATGAAACGAGCGTTGATCACGGGGATCACCGGGCAGGACGGCTCCTACATGGCGGAGTTGCTGCTCTCCAAAGGGTATGAGGTGCACGGCATCATTCGGCGCGCGAGCTCGATCAACACGCATCGCATCGATCACATCTATCAAGACCCGAACAGCCCCAATGCGCGCCTGTTCCTTCATTACGGCGATCTGGCCAGTACGGAATGGATCATGGACGTCATTTACCGGCTCGCGCCCGACGAGATTTATCACCTCGCGGCGCAAAGTCACGTGCAGGTGAGCTTTCAGATTCCGGAATATACGGGAGACATTACCGGAATTGCGACGACGCGCATTCTGGAAGCCGTGCGCCGCAGCGGGGTAAAAGCGCGGTTCTATCAGGCTTCAAGTTCGGAAATGTTCGGCGCCGCACCCGCACCCCAGAATGAACTCACGCCGTTTATTCCGCGCAGCCCTTACGCGGCCGCAAAAGTGCACTCGTATTGGATGACCCGCATTTATCGCGAAGGATACGGGCTGTATTGCTGCAACGGAATACTGTTTAATCATGAAAGTCCCCGGCGCGGCGAGACCTTTGTTACCAGAAAAATCACGCAAGCCCTGGCGCGCATCGCCGCCGGCCAGCAGGAATATCTGTTTTTGGGGAACCTTGATTCCGTACGCGACTGGGGCTATGCGCCAGAATATGTTGAAGCGATGTGGATGATGTTGCAGCAGCCGGAACCCGGAGATTATGTGATCGGAACCGGTGAAGCGCATTCCGTCCGCGAATTCGTAACCGAAGCGTTTCGCTATGGCGGGCTGGAGTGGTCCAAACATGTGAAACTGGCGGAGCGGTACCTGCGCCCGCTCGAGGTGGAGTACCTGCTCGCGGATACGCGCAAGGCCCGCGAGCACCTGGGTTGGGAACCTCGCGTGACCTTCAAGGAACTCGTCGCGATCATGGTCGATGCGGATATGGAAACGGTCGGGCTGACACCTCCGGGAGACGGCAAACGAATCCTCGAAGCAAGGCTGGGGCATTGGAACCAATGGCATAATTCCGTGACGAAGGCCGTGCAGTCGGTGAGCGGGCGAGCGTCCCATTGAAAAATATAAGGGAATCATGGGCGTGACCTTCTGGACAGACAGGCGAGTCGTGGTGACCGGGGGCTCCGGATTCCTGGGACAGTTTGTCGTCCGCAAGCTTCGCGACTCGGGGTGCCGTCAGATCTTCGTTCCGCGCAGCGCCGAGTACGACCTGCGCGAGAAAGATGATGTCGAGCGCCTCTACGAGGCTGCCCGGCCGCACGTGGTCGTACATCTGGCAGCGGTGGTCGGCGGCATCGGCGCCAATCGCATGCACCCCGGCCGCTTCTTTCACGACAACGCGGCCATGGGGCTGCAGATGATCGAAGGGGCGAGACGCCACGCCACCGAAAAGTTCGTTTGCGTCGGGACGGTTTGCTCCTACCCGAAGTTCACTCCCGTGCCTTTTCAGGAAGAAAGTTTTTGGAATGGGTACCCCGAAGAAACCAACGCTCCTTACGGGCTGGCGAAGAAGATGCTGCTCGTACAGCTGCAGGCGTACCGCCAGGAATACGGGCTTCATGGCATCTATTTGATTCCGGTAAATCTGTATGGTCCCCGCGACAACTTTGACTTGGAAACCAGCCACGTGATCCCCGCGCTGATCCGGAAATGCGTGGAGGCCAAGCGTGCCGGCGCGCCCAGTGTGGAAGTGTGGGGAACGGGACAAGCGACGCGCGAATTCCTCTACGTTGAAGATGCTGCGGAAGCGATTGTACGGGGCGCGGAGAAGTACGACGCGCCGGAGCCGGTAAATCTCGGATCGGGGCAAGAGGTCACGGTGCGCGAACTGGTCGAGATGATTCAGCAAATGTCAACCTATCAAGGGAGCATCGTGTGGGATCCGACGAAACCGGACGGCCAGCCTCGCCGTTCACTCGACACCGGCAAAGCTCGCGATCTTCTGGGATGGCAAGCAGCAACGACTCTGCGCCAAGGACTTGAACGCACGATCGAATGGTATGTCACCCATCCCAACCAGCCACTGCACGGCGCACACGTCTGAATGCGGCGCTTTCCTGCAACAAACTTTCAATGAAGTCGCTTGAAAACGCCCGTTCGATGACGACAAATTTGTATGAGCGTTAGGAAGGTTTTGGTCCTCGCGCCCGACTTGAACGCGATGGGCGGGGTGCAAAGCTATACCAAAACACTCGTCGCCGGACTGGCCGAAATCCTGGGCAGCGGCCGCGTACGTGTGGTCGCCGTGCGCGGAGAGCCTGAGACGCGGTCGGACGGCAGTTCGGGATTATCGCCTTCTGTGAAGGCGATTTTTTTTATCCGGGCGGTGTCGACAGCAATGCTTTGGCGTCCTGACCTGGTGGTTTGTACGCACCTGGGCGTCGCACCTGTCGCGCAGATCATCGAGAAATACAGCGGCATTCAGTACTGGCTGGTGCTGCATGGCATCGAGGTGTGGGCTAAACTTTCAGGCTCCAAAGATCGCGCACTGCGTGGCGCGCAACGTTACGTGGCGCTCACTCGTTTCACACTCGAGACCACGATCGCACGTCACTCGCTCGAAAAACGACCGGCCCTGCTTCTCCCGCCGCCACTCGCACGCGTGCAGAAAGCTTCTGATTCTGCTGAAGCTGCTGCACCGTCAACCGCGCCAGTGGTTCTGACGGTCGGGCGCCTGGCGGCCGCCGAACGGTACAAAGGCCATGACATCATGCTCGAAGCATGGCCAGCCGTGCTGCGTGATCTTCCCGACGCAGAGTATTGGATCGTCGGCGATGGTGATGATCGGGAGCGGCTCGAATCTCGCGCAAAAGCGTTAGGAATCGCGGATTCCGTGCGGTTCATGGGTGCGCTGTCCGGCGAAAAGTTAAAGGCGGCTTACAACGGCTGTCGCGTGTTTGCGATGCCGGCGCGAACCGACGTGCATGGTGATCCGCCGCAGGGCGAAGGATTCGGCATCGTGTATCTGGAAGCAATGTCGCACGGCAAGCCTGTCGTGGCGCCGCGCACAGGCGCGCCCGCGGAGTTCATCCGCTCCGGCGAACATGGGCTGCTCGTCGATCCATCGGATCGAACGGAGATTGCACAAGCGCTGATCGAGCTGTTGGGAGATGCGGATCGCAGCCGCCAGATGGGGGAGAACGCGAGGCAATGGGTCACTCGCGAGTTTACGCGGAAGAATTTTTTGCGACGTCTTGCGGCGGGGTTGCGGGAGGATGAGTCCCGTGGAAGTAATCGCAACGCTGATTGGTCTGGTACGTGAGCGGCATCGGGCGCTCCGACATACGCCTCTTACAGTTTCACACGATGATGCGCGACACGATGCTGATACGTGACGCTTTGACACGACGCTTTGACACGAATTGGCCGCTTCATTAGACTGAAGGCGCTGGGTCACTTTGTCGCGGCGGTCCGTATGTTCCCCGGTAGCTCAATGGCAGAGCATTCGGCTGTTAACCGAAGGGTTGCTAGTTCGAATCTAGCCCGGGGAGCCAACCTAACCTTCAGAGTTGGATTGCTTTACGCAGCATTCGCTATACGGATCGGTGCTTCGACCATTGGTCCATTTGGTCCAAGATTGAAGCCAAGACCAGCCTTTTCAGCCCATTCCTTCCGCACCCGAATCCGTTTCTTCATCTTCGAATAGCGGTCGGTAATGGATTTATCAGCGTGTCCTGCCCAGAACCGCAATATATCTTCGGGTACGCCGATCTCTCTCAGATTCGTAATTCGGAATCTGCGGAAGGCGTGAAATGTCGCCGCCTGGCTCACTTTCCGCAGACTGTCGCGCAGGATATTCCTCTGCGCTAGTGGTTTGCCGCTTTTCGTCTGAAAGACAAAACCGGAATTGCGGTATCCGATGAAGTCTTTCAGCATTGTGGCAAGAGACGATGGCACATCAATCTCCCGAACGGAATTCTCCGTTTTCGGGTCCTGCTTTTTGCCACGCCATATGCTCTTGCGGATGTGAATCGTTTTGCAGTCGGCAGAGATAGTGGAGCGTTCTTCGCAGGACTGTCCGATCTCAATTGCGAGGGCTTCTCCGATCCGCAGGCCAGTGCCGGCGAGCAAGGCATACAGGACCTTGTACCGGCCCTGGGCCTTGGAGATAATGTCGGATACTTCCTCAGCCTCTACTGTCGGAGTGTTCTGCTGGCCCGCCTTCACAGTGGGCAAATCGATATATTCGTGATTCCACTCACGAGAATAAATCTGCTTCCCACTATCATCTCGTGCCGAAGCGACTACCATTTTCGCAACGGCGACGATTTCTACAATCGTCTTGGGGGCCAGCTTCGCTTCCGCCAGCTTCTCAACAAAATCCCGCAAGGCTTTGTTGTCTACCTGCGATAGCGACATGCCTCCCAAGTTGGGAATGAGCCATTTGTCCAGATAACTTTGATATCCCACTGCCGTTGCTGGCTTGATCGGGTTGCGCTTCCTGGTTTGGGAATGGTTCATCCACCACGCGGCCTGCTGCCGGAACGTCGAGCCTAGATTGATCGCTTCTACTTTCTCGAAGTGTTCCTTCGAGTTGGCCCCGCTTTCGGTGACAATCTCCATTGCCCTCCTTTCCCTCTGAGGCTTCGTTAATGAATCCGGTCCCTTAACCGAGCAGATGCGAACGCTCTCCCGCTTCCGCCGTTCCTGCCCAGCCACATCAATCCAGAACCGAACATACCAGCCGTTGCCTTTCCGTTCGACATAACCGCACTGCCCAGATCTTCGAGCCATGGACTTCCGTCCTTTCTTGGCTCGCTGTTCTGGCGTCTTTTCGACATTAGCCTCGTTCACCTCTAATCTGCAACTATTTGAATCAACTCGCCGCTGCGCTTCGAAAAGCGCAAGTGGCAGTCCGGTTCGATCGTCGGAACAATCTTCGTTCGTGGATCCAACCGGCTGCCCGTCGCCTGGAGCAAACATACCGATTGCCTGTAGGGGTGTTCCCTTCCCCTACTGCTCATCTCCAGCAACTGTTGACGGGTAGAGCTTTGCTGCGGCACGCCCGGATGAGTTCCTGGTACCTTTTTCCCTGATCAGGCCAGCGTTTTTGAGTCCGCTGACATGACTACAGACGGTGCTGTAATGGATGGGAATACCCTGCGCTTGCAGGCCGTTGTCAGATCGGACTGTTAGAGGACGGTTGAGACGTTCGGCAGAGGGGACGGCCGTTTTACAAGGCGGGGCCGGCTGAAACTTCGAATGCAAATGAAAAGCGGTCATAAATAGCTCCTTGTGCGAGCCTCTTATGACCACAGGTGGGGGGAAGCCATCCGGCTTCCGTTCAAGCGTTTTACCTGACCACGATCAGCAATGGTCCACAGCGTCCGGCTTCGTGGCTAGCCTCACCGTATAATCCCAGACACCTGTGCGTTTGTCAACCAGAAACGATGTTCAACGCCGATGTAAATTCTCGCCTCTGCGCAACATGATGATTTCGTGCGCCGTCAACCCTTTTTCTAGGTCCATCAAATACTGGAACCCCGCTTGAGAGGACGTTTCCATTACCTGCGGCGTGATTGGAATCGACTGGAGGCCGTGCTTCATTCCATCAAACAACAATAAGAGCAGGCGTTGAATGTAGAGGGGCGGGACGATTTCTTCTGATTCCCATCGAGCCCACGCTCGTACCTTCACCCAAGCCAAGGTCGCAGCCTGGTTTTGGTTCAAGCCGAATTTCTTCCGTAGGCTCTTCAATAACGGCCCCCAACTACCCAACTCATTAGGACCTTCGTGTGGTGCCATATGTTATAGCTCCCTATACATGTCTATTAGACTTGACTATTAGACATGTTATGTGGTACCATCGTATTTGTCAAGTGATCGTTCTGAAGCTGTTCGTTCGCCAGGCTCGCCGCAGCGATATCCCCTGCAAGTTCCTGGAATAACGTCAACCGAATCGCTCGTCAGATCGAGAGCTTGCATTGGGTCGGGTCAAACTGCCCAAAATCTCAAGACGGACTAAAATCCTAGGAGTGACCACCATGATCGACTTATACGCACTAGAAGTATCCAACGTTCCGCAGGAATTGAAAGATCTCAAGCAATGGGTAAATTGGCGCTTAGAAGAGCGAAACGGAACAACCACAAAAGTTCCGATTAGTTCCCGCAACAACAGCAAGGCGTCTTGTACTGATCAATTGACCTGGAGCGACTTTGCAACAGCTCAAAAACTGCATGCAGGTCAGGCCCACGGTGTCGGTTTCGAAATCACACCCCCTTACGTCGGCATCGACCTGGACAAGTGCCGCAACGCCGAAACTGGAAACATTGAACAATGGGCACTGGACATCATATCGGAGTTGAATAGCTACACGGAATTAAGTCCCAGTCAGACCGGTATCCATATTTGGGTTAAGGGCGAATTGCCGCCAGGAGGACGACGAAAGGGCCATATCGAAATGTATGATGAAAAACGGTTCTTCACGATAACGGGAGCTCATGTTGACAACACGCTTTTAACGATTGAGGAAAGAACCCCTCAGTTGAGGGTCCTTCACGAGCGCATTTTCACGTCAGTTCAGCAGACAGCGACAGTTACACAGGTCCACTGCGAGCCTTCGCAGACGTCCTCACCAACGCGGGCTATTGATCGTATCAATCCCCGCCTCAAAAATGTCCAAAACGGCAGCGAAGCCGGCAAATGGAGTGCACAATGCCCGGCACATGATGACACCCACAACAGCCTCAGCCTGGCCGAAGATTCAACTGGCAAGGTCCTTCTACACTGCCACGCTGGTTGTAGTCTTGAAAACATCGTGAGTGCGGTCAGTCTCACGGTCTCCGATCTATTTCCTTTCTTTAACTTGGCTCAATACGCAGACGCCAAAAAGTTGCCGATACAGTTTCTGACCGAGTTGCATTTGAAGGATTCAAAGTCTGGCGTTGAGATTCCTTATTTCGATGGTGCACACACGAGTGTGTTGGCAACACGTTATCGTTGCTCGATGACCGGCGCAGACAGATTCCGCTGGAAGAAACGTGACCAGCCATGCCCATACGGGCTCTGGAGGTTAAGCGAAGCTCGTGCTTCAGGATTCATTGTGTTGGTGGAGGGTGAGTCAGATTGCCACACTCTCTGGCACCACCAGATCCCGGCGCTGGGTGTGCCCGGAGCAACATCTTGGCGGAAGGAATGGTCGGATTTCCTGAAGGATATTTGACCTGCTCCCCGAAATTTAGTCCAGGCAAAACTGAGCTTCTCCAGGTATAAGACCGCGAGAGGAGAAGCGCCATGAAAGGAAGTCGTTTTAGCGAAGAGCAGATCGTAGGGGTGTTGAAGGAAGCCGAGGCTGGAGTGCCGATCAAGGACCTGTGTCGGCGCGTGGGGATCAGCGACGCTACGTTCTACCACTGGAAGGCAAAGTATGGAGGCTTAGAAGTGAGTGAGACCCGGCGGCTGCGTCAACTGGAAGAAGAGAACGGACGGTTGAAGAAGATTGTGGCGCAGCAGGCGCTGGACCTGGACGCGCTGAAGGTGGTGCTGGCAAAAAAGTGGTAAGCCCGCGGGCGAAGCGAGAAGCGGTGCGTGTCGTGCGGGAAGAAGCGGGGCTTAGCGAGCGACGCGCCTGTGGGCTGATGGGCATGCACCGCGGGAGCTGGCGGTACCGGCGGAAGGAACGCAACGAAGCAGGGTTGCGGGCTCGGCTGCGGGAGTTGGCAGGCGAGCGTCCGCGATTCGGCTACCGGCGTCTGTATATTTTCCTGCGACGGGAGAAGACCGACGATGGAGAGTTGCGGTGGCCGGTCAACCACAAGCGCGTGTATCGGCTGTACCGGGAGGAAGGCCTGACGATGCAGTGTAGGAGGCACAAGCGATTTCGGGCTGCAGCGCGTGTGCCGTTGATGCTTGCGACGCGTGCGAATGAAGTGTGGACGATGGACTACACACATGACCAACTCGCCGGCGGTCGGAAATTCCGAACCCTGAACCTGATGGACGGCTACACGCGGGAAGCTCTGCGGATCGAACCCGACACGTCGCTGCCCGGTCTGCGCGTGGTGCGGGTACTGGAAGGACTGCGAGAACGACGTGGGGCACCAGCAGCAATCCAAGTCGACAATGGAACTGAGTTCACCAGCCGCGTCGTGGATCAGTGGGCCTATCAGAATCAGGTGGCGCTGCACTTCATCGAGCGTGGCAAACCCACGCAAAACGCATTCATCGAAAGCTTTAACGGGAAGTTCCGGGATGAGTGCTTGAACCAGAACTGGTTCGTGGATCTCCGCCACGCACGGGAGGTGATCGAAGCCTGGCGGGTAGATTACAACACGGTACGCCCACACAGCTCGTTGGGGTATCGGACGCCGGAAGAATTTGCGGAGGCCAACGGCTATGGGAAAGACAGTGGCTTCGCCACCTTGGAAAACGCTACGCGTTTCCCACTTTCCCACAGCCACGGCGACGGACCGATTTCCACTGTTGCCGTTGAATCCACAATCCTGGAAGCTAACTTATGACTGGACCAAAAACGGGGGGCAGGTCAGAGTCGCCTTGGAAGGATTATGGATTTGGTAAGGGGCTCAGCACCCGGAAACTGGCCGAACTGCTCAAACCCTACTCAATCCGATCCCAAAACGTTCGGGCAGGAGCAAAAAGTAAGGTGATCAAAGCGTATAAGAAGGACAGTTTCAAAGACGCTTGGGAACGCTACTTGTGCCCGGAGGCTTGCCCATCACCAACAGGAGCCACGCCCCAAATCGCCACGATTCTAGCAAATCCCGAACAAGTGGCGTTAGCGCCTGCAATCACGCCGGCCAGTAAAGCCGACCTGGAGCCGCAGTTAGGAGACAAAACCGACTTGCTGAACGAACCTGTTGTAATGGTGGATATAGATGAAGATGGAGGTGTGCCGATTGATTCGAAGATGCAATTGCTGCTTACGAGCAGCCCAGGGGTCAACCCGGCCATGCCGATTAAAGTGACCTTGGAGGGGGGGTGAGCAAGTAGCATAAGGGCTCTATTTTATCCGCTACAGCGCTACAGGCCATGTTTTCAAGGGGTTAGGCACCTTTTCGATCCGCTACACTAGCTTCGTGTAGCGGGAATGAAAGTGCCTTAATCCCTTGATTTTAGGCCGTGTAGCGGCGTAGCGGCTATATAGATACTTTGCTACCTATACTATGTTTAGAGCGACCCAAGACGGCCTGCTAGCATGGCATAGTCTGTAGAACCATACTTTGCAGGACCGGGTGTCTGTCTCCGATGTCGGCTGCACACTTAGAAGCCGACGGGACCTAAAACGCCAGGCTGTTGCCGTCAACACCTGGTTCTCAGGATTACCTCCTACAATCAGAGCACCGGCGTACTTGAACGTCAAAAAGAGCAAATCTAAATATCGCAGATGATCTGGTTGATTCCCATCGCCTGAAACATGAGCGTGGCTTCCGCAGACAGCGGTAATCGATACGCAATTTGATCCGCTTCGAGTTTAAAGTGTTGTGCTACAGCGGAAATGATCTGGCGTCCAAGTCCTAATCTGCGGGATCCCTCATGAACCCACAGAGTCGTCACCATCGGCACTGTCTTTAGCGATGAATCAGGTATGAAGGGGGGACAATCTGCGGACATTTCGACTTCACCCGTGAGTTCCTCGAACGAATAAGGCATCCGATTGGGTTTTAGCGCAGGAGTCCAGCGATACCGTGCGTGGCGACTCACTCGGGCCAGGGCTCCCCCTACGACGCGTCCGCGGTATACAGCAATTGCGGCATCATAGTTATATAAAGGATTGAAATTGTCTCCGGGGTGTTGATCCAATGCAATGATAGATGCCTTTCTAGAGAGTCCTAGCCACTCTTCTGGAGTTCTGTCGCTCACAGTCACTATATAAATGCCGTCAGATAACGTCGTGTTAGGACCCATTATCCTCTCATCAGCAGTTGGCGCCCAATTCCCTAAATTGTAGCTTTCAGCCCTTCCAGAACGCTCGCCTGCTATTTCCCGAAAGATTGGAAACGCGGCTAATTTGCCAGTACAATCTTTGTTGACCTGCCAGCTAGAATTCCCCAAATCAGAAACGTATGTATTCATAATATTCTCCCTTAGTTTGAAGTACCTCTTTATTATAACATGGTATTGCTCTATAAGTAATAGTATTTAGTTAGTACAAACAATGGTAGGGGAAATACGGGGCCAATTGCTGCCCCCCTAGCTGCTCCTTCAATGGCTCCCGACTGTCAACAAATAGATTGACACCTTTCAGCATCAGCCTCATAGTGTGCCCACTTTCCCTCAAGGCCGGCTTACCTAGAGAGCCTACTCGAGACTTGCCGGAAACCTTCACAGGCTTTTAACGGCGCTCCACCTGAACAAAGGTGCTGCCGAGAGGACCGATAGATGGAACCCACAGCCGAGCCACAGGTGCTCAAAAGCCCAGAACAGAAGTACTGTACCGACTGCGGTAAACTGATTTTGAGACGTGCCGAAATATGTCCTGCATGCGGCTGTCGGCAACTTCCATCGCCTACAGGCAAGTCAAGTCTAGACGCAGTGACAACAACCTTCACTCAGGCCGCCAGCAATCCCATTTTCGGCCCAATGATTCTTTTACTAGTCGTGAACGTACTCTGGAATGGACTCGGTAATATCTCTGTCGGGGATAACCGAGGCTGGAAATATGGCCTTGCCAATCTTTTTATCTTCGCAGCCTCTCTTTTTACAATGGGCATACCTTGCATGTTGTTCTTCGCATATTGCGGGTATGAGGGCCATCGCTACCTCAGCAATAAGACTGCAAGGCGGCAAATGGAGCTACAAACGAGAGTTTGAGAAGACTTAGTGTCGGCTTGGCAAAATGGGGCCAGCTGAAAGTCCACTGCAGCCCCCGAAGATATCGGCATTGGTGAGCCAAAGTGTTCATGCACATTGCTCAACTTAAGAGTTTTCATGACGGGGAATGTCTGTGAAGAGGATCGTGCTGGTTGCGATGCTGCCATTTATCTGTGCCATGCTTGGCTGGCTAGTCTGGCCTACTACGTATCGCTATGGCTGTATGGGGGGTGTCACCGACGGTCGGTGCGACGACGTGCAGGTACGCCTTAACAAGTGGTCCGGTGCTCTTTTCGTTCAGCCGATAGGCGGGGACCACTTGCACGATCTCGAGTGGCTGCCGGAACCGCCCCTATGCCGTCAAAACGAGCCAACCTTGTGGTCAGGGAAAGAGTCCGGTTATGGTGATGCGAGTTGCACGCCGGAGCACGAGATCACTTGGGGGCATTTCGACAGCGCTGCTTCACGAGCGGAGCGGAAACGTGATGTCAAAGGGGTCGTTTCGTTGCCGGCAACGCAGGTTGCACCACTACATACGACTATACCCGCATCTGAGGCTGCGGCTCAACCGCCGCCCACAGCGCTTACGCTAGATATCGGTAACGTATCTCAGCTGCCGCAACATTCAGAGGCGCCAGCACAACAGCGAGACCAGACACAACGGGGACAAGAAAGAAATGAGGAACAGACCGTCGATCCAGGAGAAGTCTTAGGCCAGGGACTGGGTGGAGCGGTAGAAATGCTGACCCCGACCCAGGGCGTGGATTTCTCGAATTATCTGGCCCACGCGGTTGCGAGCATAAAGCGCAATTGGTATTCGATAGTGCCAGCGTCGGTCCGTAACGGAGATAAAGGACGGGTCATCTTGCAATTTCGCGTCATGCATAATGGCGGGGTGCCCGATGCCGATCCCCAGTTGATGGGCCCCTCGGGAAAGGAGCCACTGGATCGTGCCGCTCTCTCCTCCGTCCGCGCTTCTTCCCCTTTCGAGCCACTGCCACCAACATTTCATGGTGCTTTCATTGAGTTGCGTTTCATCTTTCTCTATAATTTGCCTCTGAGTTCTGAGTGAGGAGTAGCCATTCTGAGCGGACGCCGCCTTTGCCAACCGGAGATTTACGAAACACTGGAGGGCGGGGCTGATGTGTATGCTACCCGCATTCTGGTGCGGAGAGTTCTTAGAAACCACGGTGTCGTCTCAAAAGAACGAGATGACTATCGACTCTGTATGGAAGAGCCTCTCAGCGAGGGTCAAATTACTTATTTATTGGAACTCTGCGAGACGAAACTCGAAGCGTACAAGGCCAAACGTGGAGTATTACTCTGGCAACATCGGAAACTATCAGCGGGATACATCTCAGGCACACTCAAATTCGAGGTGCTGAAAGCAGCTGGGTTTCATTGCGAACTATGCGGAATCTCAGCAGACATCCGTGCTCTTGAGGTTGATCATATTGTTCCCCGTAACTCCGGCGGGACCGATGATCAGAGCAACTTGCAGGCCCTCTGCTACAGTTGTAATGCTATGAAGCGGGATAGAGATCAGACGGACTTTCGGAAAGTTCGGGAGTCTTATGAATATTCAGAAATGGACTGCCTATTCTGCCATGTTCCAAAGGAGCGGATGGTTCATGAAAATGAACTCGCCTTTGCATTTCGAGATGCCTTTCCTGTGACAGCGCTTCATACCCTTGTGATTCCAAAGCGGCATGTGTTGGAGATCTTTGACCTCGGCAGGCCAGAAACAAACGCTTGTAACGAAATACTCAAGCGAGCCAAACAGGAGATCGAACGAATGGACCCAGATGTTGCAGGCTTTAACGTTGCTATCAACAACGGTGAGGTGGCTGGGCAGAGCATCCGTCACTGCCATATCCATCTAATCCCACGACGCAAAGGTGACGTGGAGAACCCGTTTGGTGGGATTCGCAACATTATCCCGGGGAAAGGGCCTTATTGAAGCTGGCAGACTAAATAATGTCTCGGGTGTGGGTTGTCAGCAGCACTCGGTCTTGAACAACTTGTTCGTCGCCAAGGAACAATAGTGCCTACGTCTTCAGCGAGCTGTGTGTTTCTGCAGACTCTTTGCCTTATAGCCCAACACCAATGCCAACATCCCCATGCCCAGTAGCGACAAGCTTGCTGGCTCTGGCGCTGGAGTCAAAAAGGGGGACGGCCCAATTAAGCTCAGGCCAGCAGACGGATACGGCCCCAAGATGGCCCTGTAATCCAATCCCCCACCGCTGTCGTAGCACACGCCGACAGGGCACACTCCGTTTATTGAGCCCCCTTGCTGCTCCCCACCAAAATCGGTCAGCTCCGCAATGACAGGAGCCCATTTGGGAGCGAGGTGACCATGGAGCACGTCAATCGTCACAGAGCTGATGAAAAGATACGGATAACTTGTGCCCTCGAAGTAAAAGCAATCCTTGAACACCCCAGGCACGCAGACAGGTCCGTTCTGCACGGTGAAATAATCGACCACAGAGAACACGGTTCCGGCTGAACGGGAACCAGGTTGCCCTACGAAAGTCCAGTCCACTGTCTTATCGACGGCGCTTAATTCTGGGATTGTCAGGGTGGCGACATAGGTTTGGGGTGCGTTTCCTGGTCCAATTCTATCAGCTTTGAGCTGCGGTGCCGAAAGGAGCACCAGGCACACGACGAGAACTCACAACACAGATGCGTATATTTTCACAGACGTTCCCCTCAGTGGAACATCGCAGTCGGTGCATTTAGAGGGCCAAAAGGTTCGTGACGAAGATGCAACGAGTAGCGGAACAAAATGTGCAGCCCTTTAGTCCAAAGAGGAAAACGTCGGTCACTTTTTGTCTTCGTAGCACTTGCCATTGAAGCCGCGCGCCAGAAACTGATTTAGATTGACGACCTTCAGTACCTGGGTCATAGTGTGCCCACTCTCCCCTCAAGCCGGCTTACCTATATAGCCTCCTGAAGACTTGGTAGGAAGAGATCAGTAGGTGAGATTGAGCCAACCTGCGCAGCTGTTTAGGCGTTTGAATGTTCACTGCAGAACGCCAGCCACAACCCCGGTGTTTTCTGATCCTTTCATTGAGGGAGGTATCGACATATGGGCATCGCAACACAAGGACTGCAGGTATCAGATTGGCTTCTCTCGGCATCCGACGAGGCGGTGTCTTCAGCGCTAGCTCTTTTGCAGGAATTGTCGATTGGGAACTTGTTACAGGACAATACTGTCGAAGTCTACGAAAAGGTTAAGAACCGGGTTGTGGCAGGCACATGGGCAAGCAACTCCGGTGACCGCTTTCATGAACGCATTGCCGCGAGAGCTACAGAGCTTGGTAGTGTTTCTCGGGGTGAACGAATTCTCAATTTGTTTGGTGAGCTCCAGCAGATTACCAAGGTTGCGCCAACAGATTTCCAAACTCGGTTTGATGTGACTGAGGCCGCTGAGGACATCTGCAACGCTGCCGTCGGCATTCTGCGCGCTGACAATGACTCGGGGTTCAAAGGGAGCGATCTAACATCGATGATCGAGTTTCAAATGACCAAGATCTTTGGTGGGATGAGCATAAAGCTCGACGAACTCTCGACCCTTCAGCAGGACAATTTGGTGAACCGGATAAGGGACTTTATAAAGTCGCTCCCGGCGGAGCAACAGCGGTTCATCCTCCAGAAGCTCGGTGCTTCAGATTTATCGGATACCGTTGTCCGTCAGGCACTCACAACTGGCGCTTTGTGGACAGCATTCACCGGGGCCGTAAGTGTTTTCGGTTTTGCATTCTACACGACGGCCGCTCAGCTACTGGCTATCGTTTCATTCCACCTTTTGCCGTTCGGGGCATATGTCGCGTTAAGTTCTACAATTGCCGTTCTCGCGAACCCATTCATGATTCCGATCAGTGCTCTGCTTGGTCTTTGGTACCTCAGTTGCAAGAACCGGGCTCTCAAGAGGACAATGGCGCCTTTGCTGGTAACGAGTTTGTGTCTTTCAGGTATGGAGACGCAGTCGAAGAACTTTAGCCTGCGTGATACCACTTCAAGTGATGCCCTTAGTCTGTGGACTCAGGCTCGCCTGGTTCGCGATGAGAGACGGGGGGTTGCGGCGCGCGCTCAGGGTACGAGGGATGATGCACAAGCCCTGTTGAACGGTACGTGTTCACAGCTCGACAAAGCTCGCGTGAGCAAAGCTTCGTGCGAACGGGATCGCACGTTAAATGAACGCAAGCTGGATCAATCAGCCGTGACAGACGTCAGTTCAATTGCGAACGGAGCTTGGGGTCCTGCTTTGGCGTCCTCCGGTCGCGAACTCAAGCAAGCTCAAGATCGTCTGGCGAAAGCGCGGGGCCGCCGTGACAGCAGAATGGGAATTGTGGACACCGCGCTGGGCTACGTAGGCTACTGCAGAGATTGGGTCACAATTCAGTCGGAGATTAACTCAAGGGAGCAGCAACTAGTGAGTATCGTCAAAACGAAATGGCAGGAATGCGGGTCCAGTTATCCAGAAGATGCAGCTCAACTGTTGCAGACTATGGAGCGGGCTACATCGGAGATTATGGATGCCGAAGCATTAGTCAATCGTCTTGAGGACCAACAGCGCCGACAGTCAAGAAATCTCGATGACGCGAGCTGTTCGCTTCGACAGGCACAATCAGCTCAGGCAGCAAGTGAGAAGCGATATTTTGGAATGGGGTCCGTTTGATGGGTCGATTCATAACTAACTCGAGAATCGACCCTTTGCTTCGGCAAGGTGCCGTAGAGGAGGCACTTGCTGAACCTATAAAGGAACTGTCTGCGGATCGCTCTGGCATAGCCTACTTCGTTGCAGACCGTGGTGGCCGGCGAAACGTACTGACGGAAGACGCCGCGTTTGCTGCCCTGACGCTAGGCGACTTTTTGTATGACTACGTCCGGATCGATCCTGAGGTGTTGCATGGTATCGAATTTGCGCGGGCGGCTGATGTCGATTCGATGCTTAGTTTCGCCCACTTTGCTGAGACGAAGGCACACCTCTCCAACGCGAGTCTCAATGGTCTGCATTCGGAACTACAAGGTTATGTGGCAGAACAGATCGCAGCTCATCATTTGATGGCACAGGGCCACGATGTGACGTTTCCTCACACTCCAAACAATCCAGGTTCGGACTTCGAAGTGGACGGTCATCCTTTTCAAGTGAAGTGCCTCGCTGATCCACAAGGTGTCTTCGAACATCTACAGAAGTATCCGAACATTCCGGTAATCGTTAACGAGGAATTGGCCAGCAAGGTTGGTGACCATTCCGGGGTGTACGTGGATCCAGAACTACATCGCAATGCTGTCCGGCATGTAACCGAAGAGACTCTCGCTCAAGGTCGTGAACTGGCCGATTTCGAGATTCCTTGGATATCGCTAGCAATATCAGGCGCAGCTAACTTCTATTATATGTGGCTGAACGAAACAGACTTGACCGGAATGTTGACATGCACACTGACGGATACCGTCGGGCGAACGTTAGTGGGAACGCTTGGCAAGTACGCCGGCGCCGGCGCAGGGCTAATCCTGTTTGGTCCTGCGGGAGCGATTGTCATTGGCGGTGCAGGTGCAATTGGAGGTGCTTCAGCCGGCCGGAGGCTGAGCGGCGGATTTCGGCGTGCGCTCTTAATCGATGAGGAGTCACGAGTTCGTCGCGCGATATGGGAGCTCGCCAATGCGGCGGCAGAAGCTATGCCCCCAAAGCAGGACGCCTGGCGCAGAAAGATCGAGTTGTTTTCTCAAAGGCTGGCTGGGCACGCTAATCGATGCAAGGTGCAAGAAATCATGCGACGTCGGCTGACTGAGCACCTGGCAAATTGGACCAAGAAGGAAACGGAAATCAGGGCTATGGTGGGCACCAGTGCCTCTACAGATGTCATTCTGACTGCAAACCGACTGCTGACATTGATTGGTCGGGCCGGAATACACGCTTATGTCGTTCGTGAACCGCTCGCCAGGTTATTACAACTGATAAAGGAGTATATGGAACAAAGCAAGCGGTTTCATACCATAACGGCTTCTTAGACAGATTCGCATTCGCTCAGTTGATCGAACAGACCACTGCCTGCCAGTCCTCTCGACGTATTGAAATGCAACACTACCATCGTTTTTGCGTTCCAATCTTCTCCTTCTAAGTCCTTTGAACCGGTAGGCCATCGCCACTGAAACGCAACAGAACGGACGTTTTGTTACTAGCCTAAAATACGTCCATAAGGGCCTTCTGTAGGGCTTCTGCTGCCTGAGCGTCCGTCGTCCCGACATATTGCATGGTTGAATTGATGGATCGGTGCCCGAGTGCCTGGCGTATTAGAGCCAGATTGACATTTCCCGCGACCAGGTGTGATGCCAACGAGTGTTTGAGGACGTGGGGGTGCCGTTTCTCTAGCGGCAGGCCAGCACCATCCGCAATTGTTTGGAAGTTGCGAAAGAACTGAGTCCGTCCCAGCTTTCCTCCCTTCTGGCTGGTAAACAGGTAATCTGAGCCGTCGGCCGGCCGCTTCCGCAGCCAGGACCGCACTGCGGACACCTCATCGAGCAACGGCTGTCCCCGATGCTGGTACAGCGGCTGTGTGGTTTGAAGTGAGCCCTTTAGCCGTCTGACAGAGATGGAGCCGGCTTTTACGTCAATGTCGGCCAGTTTGAGTCCACAGACTTCGGAAGCTCTGAGTCCGTGTCTGTATGCCACCAGGATCATTGCCCAATCTCGGGTGGAGTGTTGGCGTGCGGTTTTGAGGATGGCCAGAGTTTCGCCAGGGGTCAAGAATGTCATTTGACCCCGTTTGATACGGACGAGGCGAGCTTTCTTAACGGACACGGGCATTACTGCCAGGTTTTCCATGGGTTCCTTTCTTGAGTTTCAGGGGCCGAATCCGGGGTTGAAGAGCTGGGGCGGGAGCTGCTTGATGTTGCCGCTCGGTGGGAACGTCTAACTTTACCTCTCTCCTTCCTTATCGGTTTCGGCTTCTGATTCGCCTGGGATCCTGTCGAGAATGTAGTCAGCTGCTTTCTGGGCCTGTGAAGCGGCGGACACAATCAGTCGGACGTCGGATTGGAGTCTAGTGATCCAGGTCTGCAGGTAGGCCGCCGAGTTCTCGATGGTGTGAGATTCGATGCCAGCGACACCACAGAGCATTGCCGCACCCATCTCGGCCACTAATTCTTCCTTCGAGTAATCGTCGCTGCCGAATGGATTGTGGTTCAGAATCCCTTCCCGGCTGAGGCGTGAAGAATGTCCCGTAGAGTGGGTCAATTCATGAAATACGGTGGCGTAATACTCTTCCGAGGAATGGAATGCCGACCTGGCCGGCATACCCACAATATCGGTAGATGGTTGATAGAAAGCCCGCGAATCCTGAATGAAACTGGGAGCATTCGGCATGTGCTTGATGATGCCTTCGCATTGCTCGATTGGATTGATTATCTGTCGAGGATCGGGAGGTTTTATTCCCTCGCACTGCTCCAAATTGAAGACCGTGTAGTAGCGAAGCAGAACTGATTTGTGATCTTCAGTTTCCCCTGTCTTTTCGTTCTGCTTCCGGTATTCGCCGATCTTCCAAAAGACGACTTTGGTGCCATGCTCTCGTTTGCGAACGTTTCCTCCTGCTAACTGTGCTTGTCGATACGTCATCCAATACCGAGAGCCGTAGCCTTGAAAAGTCAGAAGGAAAATGTTGATGCCTCTGTATTCTTTCTTGCTTACGAGGTTTGCAGGCATTTCCGCTCGCCATGGCTTGTGCCAGGGCGCTACTCCCGATTTCAATTGCCGAATGATAGATTCAGTCACAATTTCGTATGCAGTTGGCATTAGCGTGTTGCTCCTTTTGTGATCGAGTTCAGTCGATGGAACGGTGAAAGAGGCGGGCTATCGAAGAGGTGTGTTTCTAGCAACCAGTTGATAAAGCAAGTACAGGATTACTGGGCCTCCTTTTTCGTAATTAGTGGGCGGCCACAGCAACGGCATACTCGAACTTCCTTGGCGGCATCCAACGCTGGCTGCATGATGTCAGTGTCGTAGCCGGAGTGTTTCCACTCGTCGCCGACAAAACCGAAGCACGAATGGCGTGTTGCCATTTCTCACCATCGAAGTATTCACTGCTGATTCCCCAAACTCCTGCCGTATTCACTTTCTCAATGAATTCCTGGCGGTCACGATCCAGCCTTGACACAGAAACGTCGGGATTCACTTTGGGATTGAAGCAGTCGCCTTCCCGGTCCTCAAGGGAGCACGTTTCGTCGGGAACTATTCGGAGCCGCACATTTCCACGTTTCGGGTCAACGGGCTCTCCGTTGGAATACTCGGCTACTTCATGTTTATCCCATTCAATGCGTGTTCGGGCATTGGACACAGCCCATTTGGCCTGAAAACCTCTTGCCCGTTCGTATTTGTATAGCCGAAGCAATTCCTTCTTGCGCTTGGTCATTCTCACGAAATCACCTCCGGATTGGGATCAGTTGCGCTAGTCGATGCGGTAACCAAATCGAGGAACGGAGCGATACGTTCTATTTCCTGGAGTGAAATGACATGACAACCTGCGTGCAGCGTGCCGTTGATCTCAATGCGATCAACGGCATAGTGGCCGACGTGAAGGGTATGGCTGTTCCGGCGATACTCGTGTCCACTTGCAACTACATGACGGACGAAAGCGAGGCCCCTCTTGGCATGGGAGACGGGAATGCGAGCTCCTCTTGAAGTTTCTACTTCACTGCCAACAATTCTGAGCATGATCGGAACATCGTAGAAGAATCCGGAGTACTCCCCAGCACGCCACTTAATGATCAGTTCTTGTTGACGGACCACCGCTTGCGCTCGCTCACGTTTGGTGTGTTCTGCTTTCTCCGCAGCTCGCTTTGCTTCTCGTTTGCGGATCGTAGAAAGTGCGTCGGAGTCCAGCGCCGGAATATCGGTGATATTCGGAAAGGGCAGACCAAAGAATGCGCAATAAGCGAATGCCTCATCACGCAAGCTAACGGCACGCTCGTGATTCCACTCTTTTGCGTAGGACGATCTGGCCCTGGCAGATGTGATGATGTGCTTTTCTATCCGCTCGGCGTAATCGGTTAAGGTGCTTGCGTGGTCCTCCGCTGTCAGATCAATCCCGCTGTAGCGTCCTTGGCACACATTCGGCACATGGAAGACCGAAACGTCAGAGGGAATTGCAGATCGAACAGCAGAACAATGACTTGAGGTGGTGACAGAGTAGCTGCCGGTTGTGAACAAGACGGCACGTTGGCCATCATCGTTCGTTAAGTGGCGGGCAATGGGAAAATGCGAACCGTAGGAATAAATCGCATCGCCGGTGAAGTAGAGATTGCCCTGCCGGTTCCGTGCTTCATCTTGTGTGCGATGTACCCACAAATGGGGGATTTCGCCAGTATTGAAGACGTGCTTCTTTCGTTTAGTCATAACACAGCTCCTTTTGTTTGTGGAATTGACTGCGTGCAGACACACCACGACGCGGTTGCTGAACTTCAGAGACAATGGATTTGAGGCGAACCTGGAGGACTTACGGATTACGAAATAAACGAGACAATCGGCGGGTAAGGATGCTTAGAAGCGGGGCACAGAACAGAAGTAGGAAATTGCTTTCGTTACTCTGCCTGAATGGAAACCGATGCGATGATCGCTCCAGAATCTGAATCCGCTACTGCCACGAGCTTGTAGACATCTGTCCATTTCTCGTCGCATTCGTGGCAGGAGATTCTCTGGACGATTTCACCTGCTTCGAAGTCCATGGAACCGCCTTCGATGTCCCAAGAACCACAGAAGGGACAAACGAAGCCTCGCTGTTCGAGGTATTTCTTAGCTTGTTTCACTTGCATGCTGTTACCTCCTTTGAGATCTGAAGCCGAGATTATGTGGACTGGTTGGCCTTGAGCTTGCCGATCAGATAATCGTGCGCATCTGCAGCGTTATTTGCTACCGTTTCCAATGCTTTACACGTCCCCCGCACCACAACAGGAAAAACCCGCTCATCAAAAAGCTGCCTAGCTTTCTTGGTTTGTTGTTTTAAGAACGGCAAGACCTGATGATGCTCGAAATAGATGCTGATTCCTGGCACACCAATGGACATGCGCATTTTGCACTTCCTCTCTGAGTGACCATTAGCCACTCCTCCTGCCCACTCGGGTTTGAATGGGCAGGCAGCGGGACTAATCTGGCTTGATTTGCTACCGGATTAGCGCACGACGTCGGAGCAGTTTCTCTCTGAAGGGCAGGAGCACGAAAATCATGAGCACGTTCACCAGTGTTCCACCAAGCGCAAAAGTAACGCCCAGAGGATCAGTGGTGCCGTGACTCCCGAAATTGACGAGTTCCGTACCCAGCAGAGAAGTACTCCGATGCTGGTTAATCCAGCGCAAGCATCGGTCAGAACTAACCCACCGTGGAATATGGGCAGCTTCGGCGAACTCATCTGCCTTCCACAGCGAAGCCCAAATGAGCAGCCACAGGCCAACCCCGGCTAGAAAAGAGTCTTTTGTCGACGGCGTTAGAGTCACAGAATCACCTCCACTGTGGCCATTTGGGACTTGCATCGGGCCCGAGCGACTACGGACTGGATGATTCGCAGCACCAAGTATTCGAAAGCTTGGGTATGGACTGCGTGACGAATTGCCACTGAAACCTTCTGTGCTGCAACAATCTGCATTTTGGTTGGGTTGCCAGTTTGTTGTTTGAGATATCGATCAAGTATTGGAAGACTCTTGATCTCGTGCGTGCTTCCGCCCAGCAGGATTTCCTTACGCCGGGTGCGAACACGCCGGCACCAGGAGGAAAAGATCATTGACGCTTCAATAGCTGTAACGAATGTGAGAATCATGTTTAGCGGCCTCCAATCAGGTGATAGCCAAGACTAGCCACGCCAGCGAGAACGCCCAGCAGAAAGAAAAGAGCCACCACACCAGCAACTCCCATACAGACGAGAACTGAGGGTGATGATTTGGGAGGAGGATCTGAAAATGACTTGAGTTTTCTGATGGCCGGGATCTGTGCTTCCAGCAGATTGGGATTGATGTTCCACCGAGACGAAAAACTGAGACAGATGGTATTGGCGTGATCGCTGAGCAGTTTGTACTGCTGATCGCCCGCCGCCACTCCGCTCAATTGATGAGCAAGAGCAGTTCGGACAATCGTCTCCAGCTTAGTTTCAAAGGACCTCCTTTCAATTGAGAGCTGAACTGCTTTCCAGCGTTCAACTGCGAAGAAGCAGGTTCTGGTCCACCCAGTCACAGCACTCCGTTGAAACCGTTCAGGTTGAAACATGTGTTGCTCCTCTTTATGCTGGGATTAAACTGCAAGGTGGTGTAGAAGTGAGACCCCGGTGGGCTCGAATAGAAAAAGGATTTTGTTCCCCCCATCTACACACCTGGTGCCTGTACTGAGCTGGCATTTTTAGGGTGCGCACGATGCCGAGGGAACGAAAGGCGGGGATAATCTCGCCAGGCCTTGACCATGAACACGTGTGTTATCGCACGTTGTGACTTATTCCGAATAAATACGGAATATTGTTTTGTTTCCATGGCACTCGTCGGCGGCATAGACAAACAACAAGAATGAATGAAAAGGTTTGCTGGCAATTGTGTTCGCGCTTAATCCGCGCCCTTCGGACTTCAGAGCAGACGTTAGTAGCTGGAGCAATGGAGGTACTCAGATGCCTACACCGACAGGCGCTATTCATAGAAAGCCTGATCCGGTTCAGCTATCCTCCCTGGAGCAAGGGCCCTCCAATCTACGAAAACGGAGCGACAAAGCAATGCCGCAACAGCCAAATACTGCTTGCATTAAACTGAAGGCTGGCGAGCGCGCACTTACGCGCGATCAAATATTGCAAGCCATAGAAGAGTTTGATGAAAATAGGAGGGGTAAAGTACCGGAGACACAAGGCGGATGGTTCGTCCTCGAAAATAACCAGCGATACCCGCCAAAGTGGTTAATTAAACTTGCCACTGGTGATCTTCTTCTAGGTGCATTCAAAGGCGGTGAAGCGAGAAAAGCCCTCCATGCACTGGGATTTGACCTTAGAGAGGTGAACGAACCGGTCGACGAGGACGAGACAAATGATCCTGAAGATACAAACGATCACATGGCAGAAGATTTCAAATTTGGGCTCGAACGCGACCTGCAAAACGCGCTTCGTGAGAACATTCAACAGCTTGAACCTGGACTGGAGATCACTGACGGGGGCAAGGAGCAAATGGTTGAATCAGGCCGAATCGATATCACAGCGAAAGACGAAAATGGCGTAGCGCTTGTGATTGAGCTGAAGGCGGGTAAAGCCGGCCGACGTGCGATTGGGCAGATTTTGGGCTACATGGGAGACCTCGCCCAAGGCAAGAAACAGATACGTGGCATTGTGGTCGCCCACGACTTTTCCCCCAAAGCTATATCCGCGTCACGTGTCGTCCCTGGCCTCCAACTGAGAAAGTACAGCTTCGACTTTGCGTTTGAAATCGTGGGTGCGGGTTAATAACTGCGCGTCAGGTCAATTAGAACGCTACCCCTGATGTGAAGTGTTGTTCTATTCTCATACCATGCTCCTCGCTTGGATACCCAGCCAACCGTAGGACTTACATTGCAAAAGTTCCACTTTATTCGAAGAACGCAAGGAATTCGGAGTTTGAGCCATGCTGCACCACAATAGGCCGGGTCGAATTTGCAATCAACACGGCTATCGAGGCGAAACCCTATTAAACAGTACCGAATGACAATATCAAAATCCAAGTTGGTTGCTGGAGTTCAGTGCTTGAAACGCGTATATTTTCAGGTGCACCAGCCTGAACTGGCGACAGGCTCTACTGAAGCATCCAAATCCGTCATGGAACAGGGACGGCAGGTCGGTCTGATTGGCCCAAAAGGTTTTCCGGGAGTAGCGCTAGTCACCGCTGCCCATGAACATCTGTATGAAGCAATTCGCTGCTCATAATCGGCAAGATTCACGGCGCTCCTACAGCTTACAAAACGGACAAGGCGTATCGGGGATTAGCTCCTTGGGGTCTTCGTACACAGTCTGCGCCCCGACCTCTGTAACCACTCCGTGCTCTGATGGCGACTTTGTCTTCTTCGTCACCGATGAGCCGACAGAGACATTCATTCTTGACCGTCCTTTCGTTTTTGGCGGCTCCCATCAGTGTCGGGCGATTCAGGGCAATAGTTGTACTTTGCCGACGATCATGGGATGAGCCGCCTCGAACGGCCCTAATGCTCAGCGGACCTTCGTGCGATCTTATGTGCGATCCGCTCAGCGTGACGATACCGGAAGCTCGTTCTATGTTCGTCACCGTATGAACCGGAGGTGAGCGGGTGAACATGGCGGGATTGTTTTGGATTATCACGGCTCCTCCGGTTATCTCCTCTTGTAGTCGGGGGAGGTTAACCCCTGTTCAGCGTATACCGCCTTTTCGATCAGTGTGAAATAGTTGAAGCAGGTATGAATGACCTGAGACAGAAAGCCTTCAGCAACTAAGATTTCCTCGTCGCCGGTCAGAAAGCCGACTTTCTTCATGTCAGCGATGAGTTCCTTCTTCGCTTTACCGTGATGGTCTCGCAATTTACCGTCACCATGAACGATGACGTTTCGGATTCTTTGCAGCGTCTTGAGCACATCCCATTCCTCGGACGCCTTCAACCCTTGGAGACCAGCTACCTTTTCCAGATACGCGGTCGAGCGATCAATTCCTTGACCGCTCAAATCCATGAAGGACAGCCCGAACTTCCTTTCGGACTGATAGAGCAAACATAGCTGATCCAGTTCGTGTTCAAGGTAGCTCCACACGGTCAAGAAAGCGGAGCGGCGCTGTAGGCTGGGAAAATACTCCCCGAATATGTTTTCTAAATCCCAGCTTTCTGGATCCAATCCCTGATGCCCATCGGCAGTGTGTTGGATAGCTTTGTAATTGGCAACGGATTCGGCAGCCTGCCTCTCAATCCCATCCACGAAGCTGTTCATCAATTCAATAGAGGCACTGGCATCATACCGGTACCAGTTTAGAACGACCTTTTTGAATGGGTAGAGAGCCATGTATCAATGTGATTCGGTCGCCGGATGTTCCGCCGACACCTGATGCTGCGGGGTGGGCTGAGCCTGCTGCGTGCCGCCTTTCGCCCCGCCCGCCACCAAGATCGCATACAAGAGCAGCCCGATGTAAAGCGCGGCGAAGGCGATCGGGACCCACCGTTCGAGATGCGTTAGCGGCATGTACTTGTCCTCGACTGGCTTGTCTTTCTTTTTCCTGTTGTGCCCGCAGACAAACCACTCGTGGCGAAACAGCGCGACCGGAAGCTGCTCTTCAAGCTCGTGGATCACGGCGAACCTCGCAGTATTCAAATCTTTGTAGGACTCCACCAAAGACCACCAGATGAAACACACGATGAGGCCAACAGCGGGTATCAGTGTATTCCATTCGTGATGTCCAAACGTGGAAAGGAAAACAACGAACAACGTCACCAGGCTGGAATTCAGGGTAAGCAGGTAGTTGTTCGCGTTTTGGCGTTTATCGCTGACGTGCTGCGATGTCTGGACGAACAGCTTGTACTACTCAAGCAGATGATCTTGGTACTTCTCGCCGTATTCCCCAGGCGTTCGGCTTTGTAACTTGCTTGTGGGCACTCAGCGACGCCACCAATCAGTGTCTTCAGATTGGGCCAAGTCCACTTGTAAATCTTATCTGTAACCCCCGCAGTCGTGGGCTTGGTGCACGTCTTGCCCTCATACCCCCACAGCAGGAAGTACGGCAAGCCTTCTTTCTGAGCGATTTCAAGTTCGGCTGCAACGCCATCGGCTGTGTGAGTGTGTTCACCACAGATGACAATCATCTGCCCACACTTCTTGATACGCTCACGTGCCTTCTTTTCCCAATCGCCGGTGAACGGTTCTTTCAAGACCAATCGCAAATCTCGAAGGGTGAGTCTTCGTGCTTGGATTGACCCACCAATGCGGTTCGCAGAAACGCATCGTGGTCGTAGTCAAATGCGGTAAACACTCTTGTCGCCATAGTCTGGCATTATCTCGCCTGACTGCCAAACCTGCAACATTCCGATTCAGCGAATGCTCGTGGCAGAGTGATTCCTGAGCTGCCTCGCACCGGACTACTTGCCACAATTTCCTTGGCACTGACCACTATTATACCCAGGAGCCTTGACATAGGCCTTCAATGAGCCGGGCACAACCCAGGTAGCATATGCGAAAATAAGGATAGTCACGGGAACCACTACAACAACAGCCGATTTTCGTAATCTCGCCACCACCGCCCGGGTGAGATCGATTGAAAATGTCAAAAGGTGAATGCCTTGACTATCACCAAAGGTGGCGACCGCTGACGCATGTTCTTACCTCCGGTCATATTCTTCCCCTGAAATATAAGGCCCGGTTCTCTTTCGAAAGCCGGGCCTCCTGCGTCTTTTCGTCCAACATTGGGGCCAACTAGAAGATTAAGAAGACGCCCGGTTTTCGGCTATGCGACGCCAGAACAGCGAGATATGAGATCGAGCTGCTCAGCTGTTAACCGAAGGGTTGCTAGTTCGAATCTAGCCCGGGGAGCCAACCTAATTTCCGAACCTTAATCAGTTAAGCGGCTTGTACTGTTTCTCCTTTTTGCGGTTCAAGTAACCCAAGTTACCCAACCGAAGATTCCAATGTTGGTAGAGCAAACCCAAGACCTGTTTTTTCGGCCAGTTCTTTGCGCCACGCGCCCTCTTGAAAGACGGACGGTATTTCGTTGTCGAGTACAAGGGGGCAGGTTTGATGAGTTTACCCGACACAATCGAAAAGAAGATGTTGGGTGAACTGTGGGAAGTGCGAAGCAAAGGGCGCTGTATTTTCCACCTTGTTGGGCGTGACGAAATGGAGCAAGTTCTCAGACGAGCGTTAGGATCCCTGCTAATACATATAGTCAATGCTAGGCTCAAGCCAAAAAACCCTCACGTATGGGCTGCGAGTTCGCCGAAGGAGGAACAATCAGGTATGGCGGAGATAACGAGACAACGAGTCGGAGAATTGCAGAGAGGAGTTTTCAAGATCTTGCTGGGCAATCCGGAAGGGTTGCCTGTGAAAGAGCTCTTAAGCCGAATGGAACAGGTCGTTCCCCCGTCTGATTTTGAAAAGAGCGATTACCCCAACAGACCTGGGGTACGACGCTTCGAGAAAATAGTCCGCTTTGCCACGATTGCGCCTGTCAAGGCGGGTTGGCTCGTCAAGGATAAAGGTAGATGGTATCTGACGGAGGACGGCAAGAAGGCTTACGCACGATTTTCAGACCCGATGGGATTCCAGCGCGAAGGCGGCAGACTTTACCACGAGTGGTTGGACGCGCAACCGAAAGATACTTTCGAATCAGAAGAGGAAACTCAGAGTGAAGCCGGTGCGATCGAAAAGGCTGCCGACACTGCCGGCACTTTCGAAGAGGCGGAGGAGACAGCGTGGTCAGAAATCGAGCGATACGTCTCGGTTATGAACCCATATGATCTCCAAAAATTAGTGGCGGCGCTTCTCCGTGCAATGGGGTATTACGTATCTTGGAATGCTCCGCCCAGACCTGACAAGGGTATCGACATTCTTGCTCATAACGACCCACTGGGAACCAGCACACCGCGAATAAAAGTTCAGGTCAAGCGGCGCGCCGACAAGATTAGCGTGGATGGACTGCGCTCGTTCATGGCTTTGCTAGGTGAGCAAGACGTGGGAATATTCGTCTTGACTGGTGGATTCACGAGTGATGCTGAGTCCGAAGCTCGGACAAAGGAAACACGAAAGCTCACTTTTATTGATCTCAAGAAGCTGGTGGAACTTTGGATTGAGAATTACCGTAGGATTGATGAATCAGACAAGCTGTTGCTCCCACTGAAACCAGTTTATTTCCTTGCGCCGTCAGAATAATCCGTAGAAAGTGCGTGTATGCGACAGATCCTCGAAATGGCGAAGGAAGAGAGGCAACTGTGGCCAGCTCTGAAAAACCGAGCAAAGCGGAGATTTTGGCGTGGGCTCTGAGGCGATTGGGCGATGGTGATTTTAATTTTGAGACCGACGGGCTAGACGGTGGTTGGCAACTTTGTATGTGGAGCCTTGCCGATGGGGATCCGCCCCTTAGCAAGGAAGAACTGCGAGGGTTAGATTTGCTGGCAGGTTATGTATGGGACGAGAGCAATCTCTCTCATATGGCAGACGAGTCCGGCATTACTACGGAGCAAACCCTTAACGGCTGGCTCCAATCTCCCCTCCAGCCGCACCTCGGTAGCCGCTTGAGGCGTTTGCGGCTTGAGTTGGGAAGTAAACAAGACGCAGCAACTGAGAGCCTGGCCGACCAAATTGCTTCAGATGCCATTTCGGATGCAATTGCGGCGGGATTCCTAAAGGATCTCGGTCATACCCTACCGAAAATCATTCAAAGAGCAGAACTGCTGCGTGTTTTGCCCACTGATGAACCGGTACCGGCCCAAGTGCAAACGTATTTGAAAGAGGCGTCGCTGTGTTTCATATATGGGCATTTTATCGCCTGCCTAGCCGTATGCCGCTCAGCAATTGAATTCGCGATTAAAGATCGCCTCAAACAGAACGGGCGAAAACAGACGTTGCCAATGACGCAGACGAATTGGGAAGACTCTCTTAAAAATCTGACTGAGCTTGCCCGTAAAACGCTGCCTTGGACTTTAAAGTCAGCGTTAGATGCCGCGGATGATGTACGTATTCACGCAAATAAAGCTGTCCACCAAGGCGTGCCCAATTCGACTGATTGCAAGGACATCTTCGATAAAACACGCGGTATCTTAAGAGAGCTCTACACAAAACCAGTTCGCCCCGCAATTTAAGGAATTTCGAGTAATCGACTTCATAAAGCCAGCATGATAGTTCTCCTAAAATCGTTGTAGCCCCACGTAGCCCAACTGAGGGATCGAAATTAGCGTGGTTCCCGTCGTAAGCGACACCTGACAAGGCATTTAGTAGTTCGAACTCGGTGGCTGTTAACCGAAGGGTTGCTAGTTCGAATCTAGCCCGGCGAGCCATTCTTTTGGCTTTATTTAGGTGACTGCTGCGTGCTTGCTGTCCGACAATGCTCGGCAGCTCCTTGCCGGGCGAAGGTATAGCGGTCGCGCTTCCGTCGTTAGCTTCGCTGCTATGCTCGGCAGCGCCTTGCCGTGCCAATGTGTAAGCGCCGCCAAGTCGTGGGTGACGAGACCTCATCACTGGGTAAGTTTAAAGGCACATCCGCTTTGCGCATTCGGGTGCAGCCTGTGTGCCGCGGTCGTGTGACTTGATGTAAACTCGCAACGTTTCAGCAGCTGCGCCGCTACAAGTTTTGGCTGATCAGCGCTGTGTGCGTTCGGAAAAAGGGAGACTGCCATGAAGATCACGAATACGCCTTGTGACACGAATGGCGAAGAGGGTCGGGTTTCTTGTCGTGTTTCTTGTCGTGTTTCTTGTCGTGTTTCTTGTCGTGGTTCTTACCTGAGGCTCGTTGCATTCGCGATTGTTCTCGTGCTCGCAATGGGCGGCAGCCAACTTTTCGCGGCGACTGGCGAGGATGGCGGCGTGGCGGGGCTTAAGCCGAAGTTCGGCGATGTAGCGGGCATAAGGACTCGCTACTACGAAATGGGGCAAGGCGAGCCCATGCTGCTTATCCACGGCGGCGGATGGGCGGGATCTTCCAATGCGAATAATTTCTCGACGGTGATTCCCGGACTCGCGAAACGGTTCCACATTTACGCTCCCGACCGGCTGGGGCACGGGCTAACCGACAATCCGAAGGACGATAAAGAATATAACCAACAGGGTGAGGTCGATTTCCTGGTGAAGTTTATACAAGCGATGAAAATGGGCCCGGTGCACCTGGTGGGTCACTCCTCGGGCGGAGCGCTCGCGTTCTGGCTGGCCATCGAGCATCCGGAAATGGTCAAGACGCTGACGCTGATTGCGCAGGGGCAGGAAGATCCCAATCCGAGTGATGGCGAAAACAGACTGGACGTGGCTTTGAAACGCTGCCCGAAAGATCCGTATTACGAGGCGTTGAAATGCAGAGCCGGGGCGCTCGCCTGGCTGCCAACCACTTTCGACGAGGAGTACTGGCAGGCGGCCGCATACATGGGAAATCTACCGAAATCACATGAAGCAGACGCGAAGCTCAAAGCCGGAGCTGGGGAACCGCAGCGTGACAATGAATACAGTTCCTGGCGCGACAAGATGTGGGACCGTGTGAGGATCGAAGGTGTTTTGCAAATGCCGGTGCTGTTATGCGCGGGCAAGGACGACATTCTGGATTGGGGAGCGGACGATCCGACGGCAAAACTGCGGGGAGAACTGGGGCTGTTTGACATCATCGGTGCGAAGAATCCCAGAGTGCAAATGATCGTCATGAACAATGCGGGACATTTTATGTACCGCGAGCATCCAGAGCAGTTCAACCAGAACCTGATCAACTTCATCGAATTTTGGGAGCACCAGCCGTCGAAGCAGCCCGCTATGATCAGCCAGGCTTCGCAATAAGGGAGTGTTGAAGGACCGCTTTGAACGGGTCCAGGCGATGTGCGGTGTACCAGATCTGTTTCAGGCGAAGTTCCGCTGCGCCCGAGTATTCCTTGATACAGAGTACCGCGCGGTCGGGGCGGCCTATCAGCGAGGCCGCTCAAGAACTGTGATTCCGCTGACCGTAATGGAATGCAAAAACGGGAATTTCGCGTAGCGCGTTTCAGCGATCTCTTTCTGCATAATTGCGAACAATGTCGATGGGCGGAAAACAGCCGGCAGCGAATTGGCGCGCGCGGCGATGGTGAAAAGCCAATTCCCTTTCGCTGGGTGAGCAGCTTGACGACACGTCGGCTACGCGCCAGCACACTTCCGCTACTGTAAACGCCAGGGAGACGCGGAAGCTCCGCGCAAAGCCGCGGCAGTTGTTTCCATTCACGAATTCGTCCGTCCCAATTCGTCTGCCACGATTCGTCTGCCGCAAAAGACACGAGCCCACATTTATTGTCCCGAGCAACTCCACAATGATCCCGTTGAATACGATCCTACGTGGCGAGGGGATTTCAACGGCTGGGCAGCACCGATGACAACCCCACACTTTGCTGTTGCATGGGGGCGGGTGCGAGGCATTCGCTGCGTGGCGCCTTGCGGCCGGGGCGCACGGTTGTGCGGTGTGCCCCCCGGCTGCCAGGTGTTGTGCGTACGATTAGAAAATCAACTTCAATCCTAACTGGATCGCGCGGGGACCACCTGAGCCCAGCACTGAATTATTCCCTGCCGCGTCCAAGGTCTGGCAAGCGCACCCAAACTGGCCGCCTTTCTCAGGATCGATCGTACCGGGGATGGAAAAGTCAGCGCGGTTCAGGACGTTAAAAAATTCGGCCCGAAACTGCGCAGTGTACCGCTCTTTGAACTTCCAATCCTTCACCACCGATAAATCCCAGTTGTAATAGGGGCGGCCGAGGAAGAGATTCTTGGCGGCATTGCCAATGGTTCCGAAAGCGGGAGGCGTCAAGATTCCGCCACCTTGCATATAACAGCCCAGGCTCGTAACGGCGGCGACCGCCAATTGCTGGAGCGCGACGTTGGTGCCATAGGGAGCCTGCGCAGCCGCGATACACTGTGCCGGTATGGCGGTGGAAACGCACCCAGGCAGGTTACCGAAGCAAGGAATGTTTTGCGGACCAGCTCTGAAAGCCGAGGTGGGGCCAGTGTAATTCCAGGTCTGATCGGCCGGGGCGCCCGCATTGTTGAAGCCCCCGGTTCCAAGAATATCGCTTGTACCATCGATGGGCGACCAGGGCTGGCCACTTTGCAAAATTACAATGGAATTGATCTGCCAGCCTTTGAGCAACTGCGCTGGCGATTTGATTCCCGGTATGTTGTAGGTCGAGGAGAGGGTAAAACGATTGCGGATATCGTTCGAGCTGGTTCCATAGTCCACGCGATAGTTAGACGTGGTGGTGGGAGTGGTCGCGCCTGGGCCGCCCCAGCCAACTCCGTTCAAGAAATCGAGGGCATGCGAGAAGGTATAACCGGCAAGGAAGGACAGGCCATGCGAAGTCCTCTCGGTGACCGTAACCTGCAACGCATTGTAATTGGAAAAGAAAAGATTGCCTTGTTGGTTGATCTGGTTCAGGTATGGAAACTGAGGATACTTCAGCGCTGCCGTCTCATTATCCGCTAGAGCAGAACTGAGTTTCGCATTTTGCGTTTTACTGCCCAGGAACCCGCACTGATTATAGGTCGGAGCGCTCGCCACGCAATACGCTGCAGGACTCATGCCGCCGAGATCGGGACTAGGGTTATTCCAGCCAGCGCCAAGGGAGGGCTGATCGATATCCACCCTGCTGGGTTCTGCAAAGCCGTGATTGCCGACGTAAGCAACATCGACCGTCAGGTTGTTGGTGATGGCGCGTTGGATGTCCAGGTTCCACTCCGCCGTGTACGGTATGCGGAAATTAGGCGCAACGGTAACGGTGAAGCACGGCGTGGGCGTGCCGCTGGTGACGGCGAGGTTCGCCGGAGCACACGTGACTCCCGTATATGTCTGGCCCTTGTACACGAGGGAGGCATTGCCAGGAAACACGGGACCGGCCTGGTTCCAGTTAATCTGGTTGGCAGGAACAGAGAACAGTTCTGGCGTATGAGCGTTTATTGCCGTTCCACTGTTGTTCACTCCAATGGTTGGGAAATTCGCTCCGAATGGGGCGGTATCAACGATATCGCCCGTGGGCTGCACCGCGTTCAGGACGCTCGCTCCGGCGCGCACGACGGTCTTGCCATTGCCGCGGACGTCCCAGGCCACGCCGAGGCGCGGGGAGAACGATGTGGCATTCGGATTGTACAGAGAAGGAATCGGCGCGCCGGGCCCAACCTGCTCCACTGCTGGCGTAGTAGCCGGATTGACGTTCGGGTTGAAGTCGCCCAGGAAGTTGTTTCGCTCGAACGGCGCTCCGGCATATTCCCAGCGCAGCCCGAGGTTCAAGGTAACCTTCGTAGTGACCCGCCAATCATCCTGGAAGTACGTGGCGTAGGAATAATTGCGGACATTTTGTGTCGGATCACCCACCAGAATCGTCCCTTTGGCGGCAGTGCCGGTGAGGAAGTCCTGCAACGTCTTGAAATTTACGAAGCCGTTGGCCTGGTTGTAGGTGTTCCCGTCGAAGACGCTGTCGATGAACTCGAACCCGAACTTGAACGCATGTTTGCCGAAAATGCGGGAGACGTTATCCACAATGTCCACGGTGCCCGCGGGGCCTTGATCGCTGGTTCGCTGGCCAGCACCCAAATAACCGGTGAAACCTCCAATGGTAACCTGGGGAAAGCCGCCATACAGCGGATTGGTAACACCCGTATTCATGCCATAGCCACTCGGCCACGGGTTAGAGGGAAGCCGGTTGGCATCTCCGGCGAGCGTTTGATAGAGAATATAGGCGTAACCACCCCTGAATTCATTCACCCAGTTGGAATTCGGGCTCCAGGTCCAGGTGCCGTCGAAAGCTTGTGTTTTCGCGGGAATCAAACCGGTCCATTGCTGCTCGATTTGGCCGGTCGCATAGACGAGCGTTTCATTCTGCTCGGCCAGAAAATACATTCCGGTGAAATGGTGGTGAGAACCAACGCTGTAATCCGCTTTAATGAGCCCGTTGTTGATGGGATTCGAGCTATTCAGATTGGGATTAAAGCCAGCTGTGGCGGCAGCAGGGTTGGTGGTGAAAGGAAACACATTCTCAAAGGTGGACGAGGCAGGAGTGACAACGCACGTATTTGGATTGAGGCCTGCCAATTGCGCGCTGAGAGCATTAATTTTCGCGGGTCCCAATGCTTTGCACGCGTCGACCATGCTCGCGGCCGGGTTACCCATCGCAGCATCAACGGGAATCGTCGGATTGGCGGCATCGCCCACGGTATAGCGCAGGCCTTCATAACCTGCAAACCAGAACAACTTGTCCTTGATGATGCGCCCGCCCGCCGTGGCTCCGAACTGCTGGAGCGCGATCGGCGTCACTCCCGAGAAATAATTCGGCGCGTCCCAGGATCCGTCGCGGCCGAAAGCGTAAGCGGTTCCGTGAAGGCTATTTGTGCCAGACTTGATTCCGACGTCCACCACCGAACCATCCCTCCAGCCGTATTCCGCCTTGGGATCTTGCTGCGTGTTGAATTCCTGAATCGCGTCGATCGGCAGGATGCTTGAGGAATCGCCAGCGCGGTACGCGTTGTTCATCAGGCTGTTCCCGCCAGTGGGGTTCCATTGCGCCAGACCTTCTACGAGGTAGAGATCGTCTCCCCTGCGCAGACCGTTCGTGCTGTTGGACCCGGAACCGGCCCCGACCGAAGGCACAACCCCGGGGCGCAGTTCCAGCAAGCGCTGAAAATTGCGGCCGTTCAAGGGGAGCGCCAGAATGGAGGTGTTGCTGATGGTCCCGCCCAGAGTGGCATCGGTGGTATCGACGGCGGGGATCTCTCCAGAGACGGTAATGGTTTGGTTTTGCTGGCCGGGCTGCACGACCAAATCCACGCGAATCGTCTGACCCACCTCGACCAGCACACCGGTATGCTCTACCGCCTGAAAGCCGTTGGCCTCGGCGCGAACCGTGTATGTGGCGGGGGTTAGATTAGGAGCGACGTACTGTCCGGCAGCATCGGTGATCAGGGTCCGCGTAGTGCCGCGGGCCACGTCAGTCACGGTTACCGTGGCGCCTGCAATAGCGCCGCCGGTTTGGTCAAATACTCCTCCTTGGATGGCACCCTGACTGCCCTGTGAAAACAAGGGGAGCAAACCTAAAAACATGGCCATAGCCGCGGCAAGTACCGGCGTCGCTTGTTTTAGCTTCTGTTTTAGGTTCGCGCATCTCGGTTCGCTGCAGCTAAAGCAGTTGAACATTCTCCTACCCATTCGCATCCCCCCGGTTCGGCCTTGGCGATCACACCCATTTGCTTGAAAAGTGCCATAAGCTGTTATCACAGATTTCACCGACCGTCAAAATTTTCGCTGCAAGTTTTCGCTCCGCGTCGGATGCCGGTTTGGTGCTTCCATATATCCGTGTCAGCCCTCATATCGGGGCATCTCGTGTCATCCTTCGAGGATGGGGAGGCACTGGAGGGGCTGCACGTGGAAATCGAGGTCGGCGACCTCGGTAAGGGCGCGTTCGAGCACGGCACTGCTGCACGGCTCGAGTGTCATGGTGAAGGGCAACGCGGTATGCGGATATCCCGGCTTCTGCAGGAGCGCGTCAATGCTGATGTGATATTTCGACAAGACGCTCGCGACTTCGGCGACGATGCCGGGGCGGTCGCGCACGACAAAGCGCACGTAATGCGGCACGGTCAGTTCCCCGGTCACGGAGTTGGGGACGCGCAGCGAGTCCGCCGCGCCGGGATCTGTTCGGGCGTTCGCGCTCGAGTCCGCTCGTGCGCTCGCGCGAGCACCGCCATTACGTTCAGAGGAAGCGGCGCGCCTGGATTTCGCGGGCACGCTGGCGCGGCGGAGATCCTGCCTGACGATGGTGTGCAAATCGGAAACCACGGCGACGGCCGTCGGGTCGCCGCCGGCTCCGAATCCCGAAAGCGCAATTTCACCAACAAACTCGCCGGTAGCGGTCACGAGGTTCTTGCTGCCTTCTACATGGGCGAGCAGCGAAGAGGAGGGTATCAGTGCGGGACGGACGGCGGCGAACAGGTGCACGCCATCTCCGGTCTCTTTTTTCGCCAGGGAAATCTGGCGAATGGTGCAATCGAGTTCACGGGCGTAAAGGAAATCCACCGACTCGACCGTATAGATCGGCCAGCACGGGATTTGCTCGGGGCGGACTTGTAAGCGCAGCCCGGCCTGCGTGAGGATGACGAGCTTGGCGCGGGCGTCGAATCCTTCGACATCATCGCGGGGATTCGCCTCGGCGAAACCGAGCTCTTGTGCTTCCTTCAACGCTTCGGGAAAGCTGGCGCCATTGGCCTCCATTTTAGTGAGGATGAAATTGCAGGTGCCGTTCAGGATGCCCTCGATTTTTGATAGACGGTCGCCGGCCAGACCTTCCTGAATGGCAATGATTGCGGGAATACCGCCCGCCACCGATGCGCCAAATTCGAGGCGCTGGCCCGATTCGCGCGCGAGCTTGAGGAGTTCGGGGCCACTCTCGGCGATCAGGAGCTTGTTCGCTGTAACTACCGATTTACCGGAGCTAAGCGCCCGGCGAATCCAGTCACCGGCCGGCTCGATTCCGCCAACGAGCTCGACGATGATGTCCGCGTCAGAGGAGAGCAGGTCCTCGATATTTTCCGTCCAGCGCACGCTGGGCGGCACCCAATCCACTCTTTTTTTATCGATGTTGCGATTGCAGATATGGGTCAACTGCAATGGTCCATCGGAATCCTGGCAGAGTATTTTGACTACGGAGCGTCCCACGGTACCGAAACCGACGAGTGCGACTTTCAGCTTATTGCCGGCTGCCGAGGTGGTAATTTTTGGCCCCGCTGTCGAGGTTGCGAGAGGAGTTGCGCCTGACCCAGCAGCAGATTTGGGCGCTGAGGGAATACGGTTGGATTTGCGCTCAGGGGCGGCAACGGAAACGGGCGATTTTGACGGCGCGCCGGAACCCTGGGGGTCTGCATCCGGCGCACTTTTTTTGGCGGCGGGTTTAGTTGGTTTGCGAGATCGGGAAGATCGTGGCACGTTCACCTCGACACAGTATTGTTGGCATGCTTGCTCGCACAGTTATTTGCATGCACGTTGCCGGAATGCGTTTTGTGGCAAACCACGTGTTGAAAATGCGAGTGGTTCAGCCCGTGCGTATGACTTCGGACCTAAGGATAAACTGGCTCCGACCGGCAGGAGACAAACGCCCGATGTACATAAATCGGTGCAAAGTATACACCCGCTCGACCGGATGCGAAGTGTCCGCGCGCGCAAGTCACTGTCTTCGCGGTTTACTTGTCGGGGGATCCGCCAGGGTGCGGGACGATCACCTGAGCCGCGGCTGAGCGCAAACCAGGAACCAGCCAGCGAAACAAAAAAGTGGCGGCTATAGCGCCCGTGGTTTGCGCGGCAAGAAAGCCTGGGACATCGGCAGGACGGATACCCGAAAACGTATCGCTGAGCGATCTCGCGATGGTGACGGCCGGGTTGGCAAACGAAGTCGAAGAAGTGAACCAGTATGCGGCCGTGATGTAGGCGCCCACCGCGAAAGGAACCATTTCAGAGCGCAATCTGACGCAGCCCCAGATCACGCACAAAAGTCCGAACGTGGCCACGAACTCGGCAAACAACTGCGCGGGGCCGCTGCGGGAATGGCGAGACAGCGAGATGAGCGGCAACCCAAACATGAGGTGCGCCGCGAGAGCACCGCTCGCCCCACCGACGGTTTGGGCGGTCATGTAAGCCGGCGCCTCCGCCCAGGGAAGGCCGCCTTCCAGGGCGTCCGCGAGCGTGACGGCGGGATTCAGGTGCGCTCCCGAAATAGGCCCAAAAGTAAGAATTAAAGCGACGAGTGCGGCACCGGTGGAGATCGTGTTCGCAAGAAGTGCGAGGGCGACGTTGCCGGCCGATAGCCGCTCGGCCATTATTCCCGAGCCGATGACGGCCGCGACGAGAAAAGCCGTGCCCAGGAACTCGGCCGTGAGGCGGCGTGAGAGTGAAATGTTCATTGTTCGTCTTGGCTACGTTTGGTCGTGCGACGTTCGGCTGTGTGTTGGCCAATGCGATCGATTTCGTCCTGAATGGCCAACTGCGAGAGGCTGGGGAGGGGCAGGCACAAAAGCAGGCTGATTCTACGATCGAGAATGTTGAAGGCCTCCCGGAACGCTCGTTCGATCTGCTCCGATGTCCCCTGAACAGCTGCCGGATCGGGAACGCCCCAATGCGCGGTGAGTGGCTGGCCAGCCAGAGGGGGCACACCTCGCGGGCCGCGTTGTCGCAGACGGTAAATACGAAATCCATTTTTGGCGCACCGTGCCTGGCGAACTCATCCCAACTCTTGCTGCGAAGGCCGGCGATCGGTAAGTTGGCGGCTGTGAGTTGCCGGCGCGCCTCAGGGTGAATACTGCCGGTTGGGTGACTGCCCGCACTGTAAGCGGTGAAATTGGCGCCGCCCTTATGATTGAGGATCGCCTCTCCAAAAATAGAACGAGCGGAGTTCCCCGTGCAGAGAAATAGGACGTTATAGTGCGGCATGACGGGCTTCGCTCTTGTTGTGCGGAGGCGCCAGGCAGCAGGTGTGAGCGCAGCAGGTTGCTTCGCGAGTTCGTTCGGGAGCGGACGGCTGGGGACCATTGTCGAGCGGAATCGTTTCCTGCGGACCCGTTTCCTGTTCCTGCAGAACGACGAATGCTTCCCATTCGTTGCCGTCGGGATCGGCGACCCACGTCTTATCCTGGAGCGCACCACAACAATTCGTCTGCATCTGATCGCGTGGCAGGAGGCCTTGCTGCATCCAGCGCGCACGCATGACAAGGACATCTTCGGTGGACGCTAGTTGAATGCCGAGGTGCGAAAGCGCTCCACGTTCGTGGAACGGCATCTGATTGAGGGTGAAGTTAAGCGGAGGGTTGGCGAGATCGAATTTGGCATAACCTTCACGAACGCGGGATGGCTCGACGCCGAACAGACGGCGATAGAACTGCACGATTTGCGAAACATTTCTAACATTGATGGCGAGATGAGCTTTCCAGGGTTGAGGCGAGTTGGGCACGGCAGTCCTCCTTAGAAGGTTGTTGTTCCAAAACATATCTGTGTTAGCGAATGTGAAGAGGCTACTCCGCGAAAATATATATGTCAAGGCGTATATGATGTAGAATTGTAACATGCCCAAAGCGACCGCTGCGGTTACGCTGGGATCGTTATTCCGTGCGCTCGCGGATCCCACGCGCCTGCGACTGCTGAACTTGATTGGCGACCGGGAAATTTGCGTGTGCTACCTGGTGGAGATACTGGCGATGAGCCAGCCGAAGATCTCCCGGCACCTGGCGTATCTGCGAAAAGCGGGCATCGTCATCTGCCGGCGCGAAGGGAAATGGATACATTACCGGCTCGCAATGCCGAAGGATGAAGCCGCAGCCAACATTTTGAGAGAAACGTTGAAGCACCTGCATTCGCAACCGGAGTTGCAGCACGACTTGGCGCGGCTTAATCGCGCATGCCGCACAGCAGGAAAATACGAGCTCTGCTGCAGGACGCGCCTGTACCGGCGTGTTGTTCGGACACTCCTTTATAACTTGTAGTTTATAACTCTGATGTATGGCCCGAAATGGGGCAGCTGTGGAAAAGTCGTCGCTATTCGATTCCGTCTGTTTGAGCGGCTTTATAAAGGGTATATTTCTGACCGGGCGTTTGGCTCGTGCATGATCCCGCTCGCTGCACAGGAGCAGTAAACTTACTTTATGGAGAGACCTTTAATAATGAAGAGCAATTCTGAGAAACGGCTCCGGGACGGAGTGGTATGTTTGTTTTGCGGCAGAGGTAATGCCCTTCCAGAAGCTGGGCCGAGGAATTCTGAAGGGCGGCGTCTGGTGATTGTGCGCTGCCAGGTGTGCGGGAAGGAAGCACCGTATCCCGCGGAGCAAATTGTGCCGCTCGAGGAAGAGGTGGATGGCAAGCGGTTGACTCGTGCCGCCGGGATGAACTGAGTTAGCGGACAAAGATTAGCGGACAAAGATCTGTTGAATGCGGGCCGTTGGCCGCGGTCGGGTGTTGTGCAGTTAAGGGCAGCGAAGCGCGATCCGAAATCCTGCGTGGCGCTCCGCTGGTTTTAGATTTCGTTACTTACCTGGCCCAGGGTGAATCCTAAGGTCAGTTTTGAGGTTAGCGTGTGGATGTCGGCGGGCATTGCGCGGTGCCCTGATTGCGTGCTAGCATCCACGTGCTTGTCACATTTCGGAACAAATTCAGCCTATAGGAGTTGGAAAAGATGAAATTGCTGCTTACCCTCGCGGCGTGCGCGGCCTTTGCCGTTTCCGCGCAAGCGCAAATGCGACCCGCGCAGACGTTTGATACGTCGGCCGGGCCGGTAAAAATCACACCGATTTACCATGCGGCCATGATGATACAAGCTGGCGGCAAAGTGATTCTGGTGGACCCGGCGAAACCCGCCAATATTACGGGGCTGCCGCAAGCGGATTTAATCCTCATTACCGATATTCACGGCGACCACATGGACCAGAACCTGGTGACCGCCGCAAGCAAATCGGGCACTGAAATTATGGCACCGCCGGCCGTGGTGAAGACCATCACGAACGCGCAACCCATTTCGAATGGCGAAACCAAGAAGTGGGATAAGTGGACCATCGAAGCTATTCCCATGTACAACATGGTGCGCGGCCCGGCGGCCGGCAAGTTCTACCATGACAAGGGACGCGGCAACGGGTACGTTCTAACTTATGGCGGGAAGCGCTTCTACATTTCCGGGGATACGGAAAACATTCCCGAAATGCGCGCGCTGAAGAACATCGATGTGGCGTTCGTTTGCATGAACCTGCCGTACACGATGACTCCCGAGGAAGCCGCGGAAGCGGTAAAGGCATTTCATCCGAAGGTGGTCATTCCGTACCACTACAGCGCGAATCCTCCGACGGACCTGAGCGCGTTCCAGAAAGCGCTCCAAGGGACGGGGATCGAAGTGCGGCTACTCGAGTGGTACCCGAAGGCGTCCTAGCGCAAGCTGCAAGTTAAATTTGCGCAGCTTGGCGTTTGCAGCCTGGCGCTTAAACAATTGGATAAATCTCAGGGGTTCGTCTCGGCACAACGAGGCGAACCCCTGATGCGTTTATGGGTGAGCTGGGTGGCTGTTTTCCGTGTTGAGCCCTGCTGAATTGTCTCGCTGACCGTTATGCGGAGAGCCTGGCGTTCAGCTTGCGGCAAACTGCGGGAAACAGTGCGTCGGTTCCGCGACCGGCCAAAATTTGAAACGGATTATGCAATCCAGCGACCCGAATCCAGCGGGCCCGAGTACCTGCGACCGCGGCGGCTATATTGCGATCCCGAAGAACGATACCGGTCGGCATCGATCCGTTCGAGGTGAGCGGCGGGGGCGTCGAATGCAAGGCGCGCTGCATCGAACGGGAATGAGGAAACGCTCCGGTGACGAATCCGGGAGGCTGATTCCTGAAGAGAGGCTGATTCCCGAAGGAGGGTCGCTGAGGGAACTGGCGCGCGCCGCCAAGAACTGCCGGGCCTGCGATCTGTGGAAGCAAGCGACGCAGACGGTGTTTGGCGAAGGCGAAGGCGGAGGAAGCGGCTCGGAGGCGGTCATCATGCTGGTGGGTGAACAGCCCGGTGATCAGGAGGATCAGCAGGGGAAACCGTTCGTCGGCCCGGCGGGAAAGCTCCTGGATGATGCGCTCGGGCAAGCGGGAATTGCGCGCGAAAAGGCCTATGTGACCAATGCGGTGAAACACTTCAAATGGGAACCGCGCGGTAAGCGACGCATTCACAAGAAACCCAATGCTGCGGAAATAGCGGCGTGCCGTCCCTGGCTCGACGCGGAGATTGCCGCGGTGCAGCCGAAAATTATTGTGTGCCTCGGAGCCACAGCGGCCCAATCACTGCTGGGACGCGACTTTCGCGTGACCCAGCATCGCGGCGAGTTGTTGCCTTCGACACTGGCGCCGTTCGTGATGGCTACGGTACACCCGTCCTCGATATTACGTGCGCCGGATGATGAGACGCGGCATGCGGAGATGAAAAGATTTATTGCCGACCTGAAAAAGGCGGCGCGGCACTTGTCGTGACAGATTCGTGGAGCGCGGGAGGCCTTCCGGGTGGCGCGCAGATGCTATGCCCGCCGCCCAAGCGCAGGGGCCAAGCCTGAAGGCCAAGCGCGAAGTGCCAGATAGGGGCGCGAAAAATGACAGAAGGAAGGTTGACGCGCCCGTCAGGGCGGGATTATCCTCTGCCAATTCAGGCCATCCTGTAACTCGATAACGCGGAGACGAAATCGTCAGGCCGGACGACGAGTTCGAAGATCATTAAAGCAGAATTCCCTTCCCTTGAAATCGGGCGTGTCGGCTGCGGGAGGAACCTCAGGTGAAAACTTCTTTTCTTGCATGTGCTTCTTTTCTGGCCGCTTCCTTGTGCGTGTGCCCGCCCGGAAATGCGTTGCATGCGGCGCGCGCAGAAGCCGCGGGCAAACTTGCCGGATCGACATTGACACAAGCAGGTGCTGCCGAAAAAAGCGGCAGCGCCCAAAACCGGACAGGTTTGCAGGCCCAGCCAGCGGGCGCGCCGGAGACGGCCGACGCCACCATACCGGGCCCGTTGCGCTCGTTTCTGCGGATGGCCGGGATCAGCCAGAAGATCGGGCCGGAGGAAGTGCTGCCATTGGTGGCGCGCAACGTGGTGGTGATCGGATATCCGAGTTTTAACGAGAAACCGGGCAATCCCCTGGAATTTTTGCTGCTGCTGCGCCGGTACCTGACGCAAGCCAGAGAATTACAAAGGCTGGCGGGGCCGGAGGGCGTGATCCGAGTCCCGAGTTGCGCCGAGGTGGGACCGCTGCTGGGAGTTATCGGTTACCGGTTGCGTGAGGCTTGCGGACCAAGCACCTCGGTCGAAACCGCGGATGCGGACCGCGCTTTTCTAACGATCGATTCCGGATTTCCGCTGGCGGACCTGGAGCAGGCGCTGCGCACCGGCACGGCATTTACATATGCGTATCCCACGACGAAGGTTCCCGTCGTATTCGGAGCGAATAGCTGGCTGAACGAGTGGAGAAACCGTCACGGTAAGAACGAGAAGTCCAGTGAAGACGTGGTGGATGCGATTTTGCAGGATCCCGCCATGGCGCGATTGTATTGGGCGATGTCGCGTATCGATGCGCAAACGCGAGAGGACTTGCTGGAATCGCTCGGGTTGCAGAAGCTGGAGCCGTTCTCGAGCGTGCTCGATTTCTATGGCAGTCATCTATCCATCCGGGGAGGGCGGGTGGTGGTGCCGGGCGGCGCGGCATCGGAGTCCACGTGGAAGAACATGGTGGGAGCGGACCCCGCTGCTCCGGGTGAATTCGTCACGCGATTGCTGGCCAAGGATGAAGGCTGGCTAGCGGTTTATTTTGACGCGCTCTCGAGCGTAACCCCGGCGCAGCAGGCTTACTTCACGAAGCCGGACAAGCTGCAGCATTTTTACGAGGCATTCCGGGGACACAACATTTCGCCGGGACCATCGCGGCACGCGTTGCGGCCCGACCCTGGGCTGATTCTGCTACTAACGCGCGTGGAAGTGGAACCGAACGGGCAGCCGCACGTTCCGGGGAACCTGGCGCTGTGGAAAGAAGTTCTTAAGAACACGCGAGATTCCAAAAACGCGCAGGAATGGAGCAAGCGGCTAGGGAAAGGAAGCAATCCCACTGAACTGCTGGAGGCCATGTTCGCGGTGTCGCGAGACGGCTCGCAGAATGGGCCGCTGCAGACATATCTGCTGCTGAGCGAAATTGACCGGGCGCGATCTCCGCAACTGCGCCTGAGTCCCGAGACAGCGCGATTGCTGGCCATGAAGTATTCGCGCTTCGGCGATCAGTATGTGATGTTTTCTGAATTTAACAAGCTGAACAACGCGTCAATCGCGCGGCTGGTTACGGTGGCAGAGGCGCTCGATCACATTCCGGACCGTATCGTGCGCGCGGATGCGATGGGTACGATGCAGGCATGTGCCGGACTATGGCAAATCTTCGCGCGGCAGGGACAAATTCCCGAGGCGAAGCAGAACGAGTCATGGCAGGCGGTGATCGGCCCGTTTGCCAGCGTCGGCTCGGCAGTGCAGTTGTTTGACGCGGGCCGGGCGTCGCTGGGGGAAATTTCGCGCGAGGTGACGGGAAAAGCAGAGGCTTCGCAGGACGATTTGATTGCGGCATCTGGCCGGTCCCCGCCAAACGAGCCGCGAAGGCCAGCAGATGAGGCAGGAATTGGCGAGCAAAATACACGCCGTGCTTGACGACCAGCGGCTGGTATCGCTCGACACAATTTTCGTGCTCGCACGCGGGTTGACTGAGATGGCGGATGGCGGTAAGGCGAATCGGCGACACGCTGCTGCCGTTCGCGGGCGAACTGCGGGAGTTTGAAATGCCGCGGCCGCTTTTTACTACGCGGGAACGCACGGAGTGGGCCTCCGGGCTGTACAACGTACGTCATACGACTTCGCAGATGCAGACGAATTTGGCGAAGGTGATCCAGTCGGGCACCCCTGAGCAGATAGCGGCGGCGCGGGGGCAACTGGCTCCATTTTTGCGGGACACGCTGGTGGGGTTGAACTATGCGTATTACGAGCCGCCGGGAGCGCAAATGCTCCACCACAATCCGCTGTTCGTGAGATCGCACGATTTTTCGGGGCAAATCACGATGCGAGGCGACCAGGCGTGGCAGACGCCACTTCTGTTTGGGCGCGGAGGGACCGCCAGCGGCGGCGCACATTTGGCGGGATCGCTCGCGGACCTGCCGTACGTGCTCGCGGAGGTGGAACAGGATTTTATCGTTCCCGAGAACGGGCAGTCGTTGATATGGGAGGACCTGGTGCCGGATCTGCTGACCAGTGCGACCTTGCCGCGGTGGTGGGGAGTGAGCGCGGTGGAGATGCACGCGGTCACGCTGTATCAGCGCACCGGCGAGGAGATTTTGCGGGCTGCCGGCCAGAATGAAAACCTGCGGCAGACGGTGATGAGCATCCTATCGAGCCGCATGCTTCCGCAAAGAAACGAGGAAATTGAAAGAGCGCTCCGCACGGGGCATGCCGACGAAATCGTGCCGCGCATGATGCCGGCGGAGACTTTTTATCTGGCAGCCGAATTCCGGCGGCGGTATCAGCCTGGATCCGGGACCGAATCCGGGGCGAGAGAATTGACCGAGTGGGGACCGGCGGGCAAGGAACTAAACGCGCTGGTAGCGGCGCATCCTCAGGAGGTGAGTTGGTCGCGGCTTTCGGAAGACTTTGGAGTGCCACATCCGGCGCTCGAACAAAACTATGCGCGAGAACTGCTGAACGTGGAACCGTTTGCGACGTACTTGGGGTATTCGAGCAGGTTGCTGGCGGAGTGCTGGGATTCGAGCAATCTTTATTGGGCGCGGCTGGCCGATGAGCAGGGGTATGCGCCGGTGATGCTGAACCGTTTGGTGCCGCAACTCACCCGCCGCATGGTGGAAAAAATTGCGGCGAGCCATCCTGAAGACTGGCTCGCGGTATTGCGCGCGATGCAGGAAACAGGCGAGGAGTTCCGGCGAACCAAGAACCAGGCCTACGGTTCGCCGGCGGCCGGGGTAATGACACCGCTGGCGGGCGGGCAGGCTGGGACTTCGTCTAATTAGCGCGGCGAGATCGAGTGGCGATCCCACGGGCCGATAACAGGCATGGGCGCGGCCGGGTCGAAGTACTGGTTGGAATTGTTCTTGAGTATGTGCATGAGGATCGCTCGTTAATATTGCTCGTGGAAACATTATTCAGTGGAACTGATACGCGAGGGCTCTAATGGTCAAGCGAAATCTTCTGCTTTTCTTGTTTGCTCCTGTTTTTCTCGCCGGGTCGGCGATGTGGATTGGCGCGCAAGACAGCACGCCAGATAACCCGCAGGATAACGCGCCGGATAACTCGGTGATCCGCAAGGTAGTGGAAATGGTGCAGCTGAACGTGGCCGTAACCGACAAAAAAGGCAACTACGTCACCGGCCTGGGCCCGTCCGACTTTGTGGTGGCCGAAGATCGCATACCGCAGAAAATCGCCACATTCGAGGAAGGCAGCGGCGGCGCGCGCACGGTGGACGCGGCGGCCAGTGATACTGGGGATGGCAAATCCGGTAGGACTTCGAGGCCGAACGGCCCTTCGGAGCAGATGCCGACCGCATCGTCCGCTAACGCCGGCGCTGACACCGGCCCTAACACCGGGAGCAAAGGGAGCGCGCCCAGCATTTATATTTTGTTTGATACGAGCAACTACATGTACCGGGGGCGGGGCTTCGTATTCGCCCAGGACGCGATCGAGGAGTTCGTGCGCTCCATCGAGGGACCCGACCGCATCGCCTTTTATTCGTATAGCCGCGACCTCTCGCGCGAAACGCTGCTGACGGCGGATCGGGAGCAGGTGTTGCACGGCGTGCGAGCGACGGTGAATGGAGATGATTCTGCCCTCTACAACGCGTTGCTGCTGACGCTGAAAGATGCCGGCCAACAGACTGGGCGAAAAGCAGTGGTGGTTTTCTCGAATGGTCCGGACAACTCGAGCATGGTGCCACCCGAAGATGTTGGCGAATTGGCCCAGTCGGAGGGAGTTCCCATCTACATGGTAAGCACGCACGACGCCAAGCTCGATGCAGTGACCGCCGCGGTGTTCGCGCGCATCAGTGCCGACACAGGTGGCGAAGCTTATTTTGCGAAGAACTGGAAAGAACAGGAACAGGCGTTTACATCCATTCGCGACGATTTGGCGCATCTTTACCTGATCAGCTATTACCCGCAGCCGAATCCCAATCGAGGGTGGCGCACGATTAACGTGAAACTTGCGGGCGAAAAGGCGAAACAATTTCATATTCGCACGCGAGAGGGCTATCGGCCGCTGCCGGAACATTTGTCGGCGGGATCGGCGACATCGGCTGACGCCGGGCAGTAGAAAAGCCAAGGTGAGCGAACCTGCTTGCTGCTGTCCGGCGGCAGGAAGTTACCGCGCAGCGCGGGGCACGCGTTAGAGTTTCGCGAGAAGTGCTGCGGCGCGCTTGAGATCCTGCGGGGCAGCGAAGAAGCTTTTCCACGGGTCCGCGCGTTTCGACCAGTCCGCAAAGTTCCCGATATTGAAACTTGCAGGATCAAGGGATGGTTTTATTTCCGCCCACTCGAGCGGCATGGATACCGGTGCGTGCGGACGGCGCCGCACCGAGTATGGCGTGACGACGGTTTGCGCAAAGCCATTGCGAAAAGGATCGAGGTACACACGGTTGCCACGCGCGGCAATGGAATGCTCGACAGTCAATTCGCTGGGGTGCGCGGTGGCGAGGCGGCCCACAAAAGATTCGGCAAAGGCCAGCACTTCGTCAGCGTCCGGGCCCGGCCGAATGGGAATAAAGACGTGCATTCCGCGGCTTCCCGAAGTTTTGACATAAGGAGTCAGCTCGATCGCCTCGAGAGCTTCGCGCACGTATTGAGACGCGCGAGCGGCATCGGCAAATTTGCCGGATTGGGGATCGAGATCGAAGCATACCCAATCGGGCTGACGCGGCGCAGACGCACGGCTGCCGGTGACATGTACGGCGATGCATCCTAAATTTGCGAGTGCCAACTGGGTTTCGAGCGCGCCTCCAACGACATAGTTCGTGGATTCCGAGGAGCCGCCGGCGTGGCGCAGGCGCTTGGTAGGCGTGTTGGGCGGCATCCCTTTGGGCTTTTCTTTCTGGAAGAAACACGGGCCGTTCATGCCGTTGGGACAGCGTTCGAGTGAAAGGATGCGGTCCTCGACGTAGGGCGAGAGCTTCGCGAAAATCACGTTATAAAATTTAACCAGATCGAGTTTGGTGTAGCCCTCTTCGCGCCAAAACACTTTGTCAGGATGCGTGACGGTAATCGGGAGAGTGTTCGCGGCGCTGGCGCTCTCAGTGGGGGTCCTGACGGCAACATGGGAGCGGTTGCCCCGCGCAGCGGGGTCTTTTACCGAAGCACCAGTCTTCGTGCGCGCGGGAGCGGGTTTCGCGCGGGCCTTCTTGCTGGTGTTCGTGCGGGTGTTGGCGCTGTCTTTTTTCATAAATCGTTGCTCGCGAGTCTGAGTTGCTCCACTTATCTGAGTGATCCCATCAATCTGGTGCAGCTAACTAAGGCGTATTTTTCGCGAGAGGTACCGGTCGAACGACCTCCGCCGCAGATTTGTCATCTCGCAAACCTAAAAACACCGGCTGACGCAGCATGCCGTCGGCAGTCCATTCCTGGTAGGAAATCTGCGCTACGAGCTTCGGCTCGAGGAAAGTGATGCCTTTGCCCCGCGACAGATTCGCGAAATGCGAGCGGGGGCTGATCAGCGGAACGAACATGCGATGCAGGTCGGCCAGGGTTTCGTGGTCAAATCCGGTTCCTACTTTGCCGACGTAATTTAATTTCTGGGCATCATGAGCTCCCAGCAAGAGCGCACCAAAAAATTGTCGTGAGCCGGAAGGCTCGGTAAAACCTCCGATCACGAACTCGTCTTCCTGGTGCACCTTGACCTTGAGCCAGCGCGTGGAACGTCCCTCGAGGTAAGGCGAGGAAAGATCCTTGGCCACGAGGCCCTCGAAGCCTTTTCGTTTTGCTAAACGATAGGCGGTCATGCCGTTCGATCCTAATACGCTCGAGATCATGAGGAATTTGCCGGGAGCCACGGCATCCTCGAGTATGGCGCGACGAGCAGAAAGCGGCTGCTGGCGCAGGTCCCGCCCCTGCCGGTAAAGGCAGTCGAAGACGGCATAAACGGGGTCCTGGCCGCCGCGTTGCAGAAGCTGAAAACGAGAGACACGCTTCTTGTCGAACAGGACGACCTCGCCATCGAGCAGTAATGTGGCACTCCCGAGCGCCTGTATAGCGGCGACGATTCCGGCAAAGCTGTGCGTGCGGTCAATCGCGTTGCGGGAAAGTAGCTGCACGCGCGAGCCTTCTTTGTAGGCGAGAATTCTGATGCCATCGTATTTCTCTTCATAGGTCCAGCCGGCGGTGTTGAAGGGCTCCCGAACAAGCGTCGCGAGCATGGGACGCACGCGGAACGGGATGCGAGTTGAAGGCGCGTTACGCAATGCCGGAGCCGCTTGCTCTCACTTCAGGCTGACTTATGGTCTGACGGGCGGCTTGACGCGCGATTTGAAGGGCGACTTGACCCGCCGCCTGACGGGGCCCTTGACGGGGCGTTTGCCGGGTTTGCCGGAGAGCTTGATGTGCGGTTCGCGAGGGGCACCTTGGCGCGACGGGGCGCAGCGGACGCAGACCGCCGGGGAGCGGGCGGTTTCTTCGCTTTGATGATGGGATCACCCGTAGCGGCTTTCTCGACGTCGCCGCCGCCTTCGCGGGCGATGTCCGCAAGCAAGCGCTTGCTCGCGACCGATTGCGGCTGCGTGGCAGCGATGTCTTCGGTGGAAGCATAGCGATCACGATGTTTGATGAGCAGCCAAGATGACTTTGCGCGGCTGCCATAACCTTGCGTGCGCACCAGGACCCAGGAACCTTTGAGCTTCACTCCATTCAAGGTGAATTTAAGTTCACCCTGGCGCAAAGCCGCGTCGACATCTGGTTCGCCATTGCGTTGGCCGCCTTGATCAGGAGCTTGGTGATTGGACTGATTGGTAGGTTGATTCTCGGGCATCCATGTGCCCGCGTCCCAGACCATAACGGTGCCTCCACCATATTCGCCTGCCGGGATTACCCCTTCGAAATCCGCGTAGTCGATAGGGTGATCTTCCACGTGCATGGCCAGGCGTTTAATGGATGGATCGAGCGACGGTCCTTTGGGAATGGCCCAGGAGAGGAGCACGCCGTTCCACTCGAGGCGAAAATCGTAATGCAGATGGGAAGCGCGGTGCTTCTGAATGACATAGCGCAGCGACGGACGCGACTTGACCGTAGTGGCGGATTTAGCCAGCGACTCAGCGGCGCCAGACTCGGAGCCCGCAGGCTCGGGAGTTACGCCGAAGTGGCGCTTCTTGCGATATTCCTTGATGGACATGTGGCACTCACCAGGTTTCAGATGCCGGGCCTGAGGCGGAGTGACCCCTCATACCGACGAGCGCAATGACAGAAAACTTCAGCCCGCTTTTCTTCCCTGTTTTTTGGCCGGTTTTTCGGCGCGCACCGGGCCGCGTACCAACGTAGGCTTCTTCTCCGCTTCACGGTCGGCAACGGCCGTCTGATTGCCGGCCAGGCTCTTCTTCAAAGCGTCCATCAAATCGACGACGGGCGCGCGCGCGGGATGCGGAACGGCGGCAATCTTCTGGCCGTGGGCCTTGGCTTCGATCAACTGCTGCAAGCTATCCTGATATGCGTCGTGATACTTCTCGGGATGAAAAGGAGCGGCCAGGCTTTCGATCAACTGCTGGGCCAGCGATCTCTCCTGCTCCTTGATCTCGGCCTTGTCGGTATGGCCGTGTTCCTCGGCGGTGCGAATCTCGTTAGAATAAAACATGGTATGCAGGGTCAAGCCGCGCTCGCGGGGGCGGATAATCACGATGTTTTCACGGTTGTGCATGGTGATCTTCGCGATTCCAGCGTAGCCGGACTTTTCCATGGCCTCGGTGAGGAGGTGATAGGCCTTTTCTCCCGCATCCTCTGGCGTCACGTAGTAGGACGCATCGAAATAGACGGGATCGATTTCATCGAGTTTGACGAATTCGAGAATATCCATGGTGCGGGCCGTGTCGGGCTCGACTTCATCGAGTTCCTGCTGGGTAAAGAGGAGATACTGGCCCTTCTCATATTCGTAGCCCTTCTCCACCTCCGACCGTTCCACCATCCGGTCGCAGGTGGGGCAAAACAAGGGCTGTTTCAGGCGCGTGTGACACACTGTGTGAAGCTGGTTGAAGCTGATGCGCTCGGTGCGTGCCGCAGGCGAAAGTCGCATGGGAATCGAGATCAACCCAAACGTCAGATAGCCCTTCCATGTTGAGGCCGGCATGTCTCCCCCGCCTTACGATTTAAAAATACGGCCGACACTGCGAACGAAGTCACCCGTGCATTCACAGCCGTGGCGCTTGCAATGAGGCGCTCCGCAGACGTGCCGCAGGTGCCTAGACGAAAACTATAGGCGGTCGGCGAGGACAAGAACAATCAAAATAATGAGAATGAGTCCCAAACCGCCGCTTGGATAATATCCCCAGCCGCTGCTGTAGGGCCAGGTAGGCAGGGCACCCAACAGCAATAAAATTACCACGATAAATAATATGGTCCTGAGCATGTTCGTTGGTCTCCTCGCGAGCGGTACGTGCGCTATCCGGATGGGCTCGGACGCACTATAGGTGCTGCCCGAAGGCGGGACTATGCCATGAAAGCTGTAGGGAGGGCCAGCAGTCGCTGTAGCCTGAATGGCGGCTTGGCGGGGCGATAAAATGGCGAAGCTCACGGCATACGGTAGAGATCAAGGTGCTCAGGATTTAAGATGACCCCCGAGCTTCGATCACCGCTGCCTCGCAGGCTTCCCGAAGCGTGTTACAGCAACTGCCCGATGGTCCCGACTAGGGCACGTTCCCATACTTAGGCAGCACGTTCAGAGAATGTTCAGAGATTTGTGCATTTTGCGATGACGATAGTGAACAGGTGACTACCAGCGAAGGACTAGTAACGAAGAAGTCCTAAAGGAGCAGGTGATGACCACACGCCACGATCGCAAATCCGATGACCTGAGTCGCGGACCCGGTATGACGCCGATCGACAATCCCGAACCGGACGTCTCCGATGTTTCCCATGAGCCAGATTCGTCGACAGGCCGGCTCCCGTCACAGGATACAGACGCGGATGTAACCGAAAACAAAAAGGAGCGCGACACGAATAAACGAGCGTCTGGCGCTGGGCGGAAATAATTGCGGCACGAAGACGGCCGCCCGCTTACAACCGCCGTCCGGTTTGTCGGCCGGACGGCGATTCATTTTATAACGGCCTTGCAGTTCCCTGCCGCGGATGCGTGGCTACGACAGATGAGGCAGTGGGGCCGGCAAGCGTATAGCATTGAAGGGTACAGGCCGATGATATCGGTTACACTGGATTTAACCCCGATCGGCAGGTTAGGCGAGCTGGCCGAGGGGCGTGTCGCAATAGGCTGTCGCTTAGCGATACCTTGGTGTAGCGGTTTTCCGGACGGGTTTTCCGGAACCGTCGAGGCTTCGCGCCTATCCGGGTGAAAAGTGTCATCGACCCAAGCTTCCACAGACCGTCTGCAAACTTCCGAGGTGGATCAGGCCGGCCTGAAGTCCAAAGTGAAGTCGCGCCGGTCGGCGTACTCTGTTGTCAAGGCACTCGCAAGACTCGCAAGCAAGATCGCATCGTGCGCCATTGCCGATGATTGTTCCGACATGGCGGCGCAAATGTCCTTCTATTTCGTGCTTTCCGTATTTCCCTTTTTCATCGTGCTGGCCGCGCTAGTGGGCTGGTTACCGTCGACAACTTTATGGCAGAGCTTTGCCCAGTGGATTACGGATTACCTGCCGGGGCAGTCGCGGCACGTAACGTTTGAGATCATTCTGGGCCTTTCCCACGATTACACCGGTTTTCTATCCTTTGGTTTGCTGGCGACCTTGTGGACGGCGTCGTCAGGGTTTGTGGCGCTCATGGAATCACTGAGCGTGGTGTATGGAAGGAAAGAGACACGGAGCTATTGGCGGCGTCGTGGGATCGCGATATGCGCCACGCTGATAGCAGCGCTGTTCCTGCTGGGTACGTTTGGCCTGCTGGCTTTGGGCCACAAGGTAGCAGTTTCGCTTTCCGATAGCGTAGGGTTTGGGGGGGCTCTTCGCGCCGAGTGGCTCCTCGCACGCTGGACCGCTACGTTCATAATGATGTGCCTGGCGATCGGCTTAGTGAACCATTACCTTCCGAACGGCGGCCGGCGCTGGCGCTGGCTGACACCAGGCACGCTGCTGGCGGCGATTACGCTTTTTGCGTCTTTGCACCTATTCAACATTTATCTGAAGTACGTCTCGAATGTGCCTCGGGTTTACGGGGCGCTCGCCGGATTCATCTTGCTGATGATCTGGATTTACCTAGTGAACCTGATCATTTTACTGGGCGCGGAAACTGACCGCGCGCTTGAATTACAACGGGCCCCCAGGGAACCAGCGTGAGCTTCGGCTTCCCCGCCGGCCGCAGCGTGGTGCTGCGACGGCTCCACAGAAAGATTTTTGCTGTCGCGTTGTTTTTCCTGGTTGCGCCTTTAGTTCTTCCACCTGCCGACGCGCGCCAGCAAGCACCGGCAGACTCGTATGCGGGCTTCGAGGGCCGGACGGTCGGCGCGGTGGACGTCACGGCGCAGCCATCCATCAACGTAGACCCGTTTCGCTCACTGGTGGAATTGAAGCCGGGGCAGCCATTTTCGATGGCCGCGATGCGCGCGTCGGTGGCGGCGCTGCAAAAGACCAATGAATTCTCGCAAGTGCAAGTGGAGGTCAAGCCGGAACCTGAGGGGCTGCACGTGCTATTTATCCTGCAGCCCGCCGATTACGTTGGACTGATTTCGTTTCCTGGCGCCGATAAAACGTTCGCATATACGCAGCTATTGCAGGCCGTGAACATACAGGAGCAATCGCCTTACGTGGAAAGCCAGATGGCGCAAAGCAAGCAGTCGCTTCTCAGTTTCCTGGCTGCGAATGGATATTTCGCCGCAACGGTTGAGACCAGCGCCCAGACGGATGACGAGCACAGGATTGCGAATCTTACATTCCGGGTGAATCTCAAAAAGATTGCAAAGATCGGAGCCGTCAATATCACGGGGCTGAGCCCCGAGGAAGCGGATCGCGCACGGAGAGTTCTCCGTTCACTGTGGGCGCGGCTGCACGATGCGTCGGTAAAGCCGGGCCAGAAATATTCCAGGCAGCGGCTGCAAAAGGCGGTTGGATATGCGCGCAATCACCTGCGAAATGAAGGGCGGCTCGCGCCAGTGGTCCACCTGAATCCTCCGACGTACCAGGCGGAAACAAACCGGGCGGACATTAACTTCGAAATGCAGCCGGGTCCGATGGTTTCGGTGCGCGCGGAAGGCGCCCGGGTTTCGCAGCGGACATTCCGAAGACTGATTCCGATTTTCGAGGAAAACGAGATCGACCAGGACCTGGTGGATGAAGGCAAGCGCAATCTGGTTTCCTATTTCGAGTCCAAAGGGTTTTTTGATGTCACGGTTAAATCGCAAATGGACCGGCAGCCTGACCGTGTGAGCGTCGTATACCAGATTAACCGGGGATCAAAGCACCGGCTGGAGGGCGTGTATTTTCAGGGGAATCACGCCTTCGAGGACAGCCAACTGCAGGCCCTCACGCAGGTAAAAAAAGGAAGGCTGTTCTTTCACGGAACCTTCAGCGACGAGGCGCTGCGTAAGAGCACGGCTTCGCTGACGGCGTTCTACAAGAACGCGGGGTTCTCAAGCGTCGAAATACGGCCACAGGTGCAGGATTACGATCCCAAGGTAGACGTCACGTTCGAAATTTCCGAAGGTCCGCGGGATACGGTAAACAGCCTGCGCGTGGTGGACGCTCAGGGACAGGCGACGGAGGCCAGCACGGCGACTCACGCGCTGAACCTGGAGCCGGGGAAACCCTATTCACCGTATTTGCTCGATCAGGACCGCAATCAAATTCTGGCAGCGCTATTCAACGACGGCTACCTCAATGCCACCTTCAAATCGAAAGCATCGGCGGCGAGCGGCAACGCGCATTCGCTCGACGTAGTGTATACGCTCGACCGCGGCACCCAGGCGCTCGTCAAGAATGTTGTGCTACTGGGCAATCAGCGGACCGACGCGAGTTTTATCCAGCGTATCACCATGCCCAACGTGCAGGACAATCGCCCGATCAGCGAAGGCAAGTTTCTGACGGCCGAGGGTGATCTTTACAGCCTGGGCATTTTCGACTGGGCCAGCATCCACACGCTGCGGCCCATCAGCACTCAAACGCAGGAAGAAGTGCTAGCGGAAGTGCATGAATCGCAGCGCAACACAATCGAGTTCGGCCTGGGACTGGAAGTGATTCCCCGCAGCGGGAATATTCCCGTAGGGACGGTGGCGCTGCCGGGGCTGCCGCCTATCGGGCTGGGGAACAAATACACGGCCAGCCAGAAAAGCTTTTTTGGGCCGCGCGGCTCATTCCAGTTCGAGCGTCATAACCTTCGCGGGCGCGCGGAAACCGCGTCAATCGCGTTGATCGCTTCGCGGCTCGATCAGCGCGCTTCGCTGACCTATACGGATCCACATTTTCTGCACTCGTCGTGGAGTTCCCTGTTCAGTGTTTCCGCCGAGCGGACCACGGAGAATCCGGTTTTCACGGCGCAACTTGGGCAGGCGTCTTTTCAGATCGAAAAGACCCTCGACAAGAAGCGCACCAAGAATTTGATTTTCCGCTACAACTTTCAGCGCACGGATTTGTCCAACATCACGATCCCGCAACTGGTTCTGCTTCAGGACCAGAGGGTGCGCCTGTCCACGTTTGCGGCGGAATTCATTCGCGACACGCGCGACAAACCCCTGGATGCGCATCGTGGGCGCTACCAGACGCTGGATTTCGGCGTCACGCCGAAGGTATTGGGATCCAGCAGCAATTTCGTGCGCTTACTGGGGCAGACGGCATTCTATTTCCCCGTGCGGCCCTGGCTCACGCTGGCCGATAATTTCCGTGTCGGGTTTGCGGCGCCATTCAGCGGCAGCATTGTGCCGCTGAGCGAGCGGTTTTTTTCGGGCGGCGTCGATTCGCTGCGCGGCTTCCCTATTAACGGCGCGGGGCCGCAACGCCCGGTGCCGGTGTGCAGCAATCCTGCCAATCAGGCCACGTGCACGCTGATCAGCGTGCCAGTAGGCGGAAACATGTTGTTCATCTTCAATTCCGAGGCGCGGTTTCCGCTGCCGGTTAAAAAAGGCCTGGGTGGAGTGGTGTTTTACGATGGAGGAAACGTCTATAGCGCGATTAATTTGCGCCAATTCGTCAATAATTATACCAATTCCGTGGGGGTGGGCCTGCGCTACGACACGCCCGTGGGCCCCGTGCGGCTCGATCTGGGTTACCGCATAACGCCGGTGCCAGGAGTGAAATCGACGGAATATTTTGTGACGCTGGGGCAGTCGTTTTAGCGCGCTTTTACGCCTGCCCTCTTCGGGGATTCATGGCCGGGCTGGCTGGGTAAAACAATGAACTGGAAAAGAACAATTCGGTGGGTTCTGTTGACGTGCGTGGCGATCGTTCTGACGGTGGCGGCTGCTGCATTCATTATTGTGCGGACGGCCGCCTTTCATAGGTTCGTGCTGGCGAAGATCGTGCAGGCCGCGGATGACGCGACCGGAGGCCGGCTTGACGTCGGCAATTTTGCGATTCATTGGTCCGGACTGAGCGTCGATTTTTACGCCGTGCGGCTGCGCGGCACGGAACCGGAGTCGCAGCCTCCCCTATTTTCCGCCAATCATCTGAATGTTGGAGTCACGGTGGTGTCGCTGCTGCGCCGAAAATTCACGTTGAGCGGGATTGTGCTGGACGATCCCTCATTGAACTTACACGTTGATGCGAACGGACGCAGCAACTTGCCTGAGCCCAAGTCGAAAAAGCCGGCTTCGCCGGGAAATTCGTCAATCGACAAAATATTCGATATGGCGATTCAGCGCATGGTCATTAATTCGGGAACCGTTGATTACAATGACCTGCAGATTCCGTTATCCGCAGAGTTACACGACTTCCGCACACACGCGAGTTTTAATAATCTCACTCGAGCGTACAACGCATTCATCGCCTACGATGGCGGGCGGGTAGAAATCAAGGATTTCAGTCCCATCGTGCACAATGCGGAGATGGCACTCACAGCGACGTCGTCTGGAATATCGGTGAATCCGCTGGTTTTGACGACGGGCAGTTCGCGTTTTGCCGCAAGCGGGACGCTGACCAACTACGCTCATCCCACGGTACAGGCCAGCTACCAGGGCTCACTGCAGACGGGTGAACTTGCGCAGATACTGAAGACGCCTGCAATTCCAGCCGGTACGGTCGCGCTGCGTGGAATGATGGACTATGAAAACGGGGCGAATAGACCTTTTCTGGAGAAAGTGAAAGTGACGGGCTCGCTGGACAGCACCGGATTGCTGTTGCGGGTGGGACAGACTTCGGCTGCGCCACGAAATGTTCGTGCGACATATCGTGTCGAGGATGGGAATTTATATGTGGATGAAGCCACGGCGGAACTGCTGGGTGGCCGCGCAGCCGCGAAATTTCAAATGCTGCATCTGGCCGGACCCTCGAGCTCACGATTTGCGGCTACGTTGCGCGGCGTCTCTCTTGCAGAAGCAAGCCACACAATGTTTCCGCGCGAGGTTCGCCTGCTGGGCAAGACCAACGTCACAGCCGAGGGCGGCTGGACAAAGGCAATCAGCGATCTTTCCGTACACGCGAACATCGTCGTGACCGGGCCCCTGGGCCCGGGTCCCGCACACCCAGGTGCCGTGCAAACTTCGGCGCGGGACCGCGGAATCCCGATTAATGCGGGGGTCGACGTGCGCTACGATGGCGCGCGTTCGACGGCTTCGTTCAATCATTCGTACATTCGCACGGCAGCCGCGGATGTGTCGCTAATGGGTGTTTTGAGCGCTAACTCCAACTTGAATGTGGACGCGAACACCAACGATCTGAGCGAACTTGCGGTAATGATTGGCGCCGTGCAAAACGTAACCTCGTCAGCGGGCCAGAAATCATCGAGCCTGCAAACACTTGGGTTGCAAGGCGCGGCGCACTTCAAGGGACAGGTTCTTGGGTCGGTGATTGGACCGCAGAAGAGCCCGAGAATTACGGGCCAGGCCGCGGCGGAGAATTTCGCCGTCGAGGGAAGTCACTGGCGCACGTTCAAGACAAACCTGGACGCGAGTGCCAGCGGGATCCAGCTAAAAAATGCGAGCCTTGCGGATACCCGGCAGGGACAAATCAGTGTGAACGGGCGGGTGAGCTTGAGCGATTGGTCCTTCACGCCCGCGAGCGCAATCAACATGCAAGTTGCGGCGGCGCATATGTCGCTTGCGGATTTACAGCAACTTGCGGGGCAGCATTACCCGGTAACGGGTGAATTAGGGGCGAACATCTCGTTTGACGGTTCCGAGCAAAATCCATCCGGCCATGGATCGCTCACGATAACGAAGGCGACGGCGTGGAGCGAACCGATCATAAGTTTGACTGCGGAGTTCCAGGGCGATGGAAATTCCATCCACTCGACCGCGCAGATTCGCGCGGCTGCGGGCATGTTGTCGGCAAATGTAGGATATTCGCCGCGCACGCGAGGATATGACCTGATGGTGAATATTCCCGGCGTGGACCTTGGCAAAGTACCCGCGGTGGCGGAACGCAATGGGGGTTTGGGCGGCACGCTGAGCGGATCCGCCAGCGGGCACGGAACGTTTGACGATCCGCAAGTCGATGCCAATTTGCAAATCGCGCATTTGCAGATTCGCGACAGAACCATTCAGATGGTGCAGGCGCAGCTCAATGTGGCGCAGCAGCATGCGAACTTCACGATGCATTCCGACCTCGAACAGGGAGAGTTGCAGGCCAAAGGGGATGCGGATCTTACCGGGCAGAAGATGGCGAACGCGGAACTGGATATTCACGGGCTCCCGATGGAACTGCTGCTGGCAAGTTATCTGTCCAGCGGGGGTCCTCATTTCGGCGGGCAAACCGATATTCATGCGACGCTGCACGGCCCCTTGAGCGATCCGGCGCGTATCGAAGCGCACGTGGATATTCCGGCGTTGAGCGTAGGGTACAAAGCAGCGGAGCTGGCCAGCGCGCGTCCGATACAACTCGATTATCGCGGAGGCGTCGTCACGCTGCAGCCCACCGAAATGAAAGGCAGCGGCACCGACCTGAATCTGCGCGGCAGCATACCGATCAAGAGCGCGTCGCCCATGGATGTGTCGGCAAAAGGCACGGTGGACCTGGCGTTTATGAAAGGATTCACGCCGGATCTGGACAGCTCCGGACAAGTGGAACTGGATTTTTCGGTGCGCGGCGATTTTGCGCATCCGGTGACGCAAGGCCGGGCACAAATCAAGAATGCCAGCCTCTCGTCCGCATCCATTCCCATAGGATTTGAGATGTTGAACGTGCAAGTTGATATGCAGGGAAATCGCGTGGACCTGAGCCAGCTTTCGGCGACGGTCGGAGGAGGCAGCGTTTCCGCGACCGGATTTATGATTTACGGAGCGCAAAGCAGCTTCAACATGAACCTGAACGCCAAGGGCGTTCGCGTGCGCTACCCCGAAGGGGTTCGATCGGTGGTGGACGCAAACCTGCAACTTAATGGCACGCCCGCGAGCTCAGTTTTAGGCGGCCGCGTGCTCATCGACCGGCTGTCGTTCACACAGGGCTTCGACATGGCGACTTTCATGGGGCAATTTTCGGGGCCGCCCAGCGCGCCGAACCCGTCTTCGATGGAACAGAATGTGAAGATGAACGTCTCCGTGCAAACGGCCCAAAATTTAAACGCGGAAAGCAGTCAACTGAGCGTAGAAGGCTCGGCCAACCTGAACGTCGGAGGGACACTCGCGAATCCCGTGATTCTGGGGCGAACGTCTTTGACGGGAGGAGATATATTTTTTCTGGGCAAGCGCTACGTGGTTCAGAACGGCACGATTGAGTTCACGAATACACTGCAAACGGAACCGGTCGTGAATGTTTTCATGAGCACCACCGTGCAGCAATACAACATCACGCTAAATTTTGTCGGTCCAATGAACCGGCTGCGAACTAACTACACGTCTACACCGGCGCTGCCCCCTTCCGACATCATCAACTTGATTGCATTTGGCAAAACTGCGGAGGAGCAGGCTACCGCGCCGGCCACGCCGGCTTCGCTGGGAGCGGAATCGGTGCTGGCGCAGGGCGTGAGCGGTCAAGTCAGCGGGCGCATCGAGAAGCTGGCCGGAATTTCGCAGCTGACCATCGATCCACTGGCCAGCACGGACGCGAGCGATCCGGGCTCGCAGGTGGCGATCCAACAGCGCATCACGGGAAGCCTGCTATTTACTTTCAGCACCAACGTGACCTCCACGCAAAATGAGATCGTGGAGCTGCACTACCAGGCAAATCGCAATCTTTCCTTGTCCGTGCTGCGCGACCAGAATGGTGGATACGCGGTCGACGTGCGGATACGCAAGACGTTTTAGAGGACGGCGTCTGCCGTGGCTTCGCGCATGCCGGCATTGTTGTTACGTGCGCCTGCGCACGTCATGGCGTGACAGCCAGAGTACCCGGCCAGTGTACCGCTCCGGCATAACCTCAGCACGTCCGGCGGTGATTCGATAGAATGGGCTGATAGAGATGTGGAGCCTCGAGGTGCTGAGTACATGCGACGATTGTTGGATGGCGGGCGGGACAGACGACTTCCAGGGACAAAATGGATTTTGAGCGCGGCAGGCGCGCCGTATGTAAGTTTATTGGGCGCCAGCGCAATCGCTCTGATTTTGTGCGCGCATCTCCTGCTTGCGCGGCAGCCAGGACCGCCGGCATTCGCTCCGCAGCAGGCACATGATGAGGCGCACTGGGTGCCGGCGGTGTCGCCATTCGTGGATGTGCATACGCACGTCGATCCGACGGACATCAATGCTTCCATTCAAATCGCGCTCCAGTCGATGAGCAAAGAGAATGCCGCCAAGATTTTCTTTCTGGCATCGCCTTCCACATTTTCCATGGCGCCCAAGGACCGGTTCGACTCGGAATTGCTTTTATCCGCAACAAAAGATTATCGAGACAAACTAAAGGTATTGGGCGGAGGCGGAACCCTGAACGCGATGATCCAGCAGGCGGTCGAGTCAGGCGATGCAGGCGCCGAGGTACAGAAGAAATTCAAGGATCGCGCGGAGGATATTCTGCGGCAGGGCGCCATCGGTTTCGGCGAAATGACAGCGGAACATTTCCCCACGACCACTCCTTACCAATATGCGCCCGCGGACCATCCGCTGTTCCTGATGCTGGCCGATATCGCGGCAGCGCATAACGTGCCCATTGATTTGCATATGGAAGCGGTGCCGCAGGACATGGCACTGCCGTCTCATCTCAAGTCACCTCCGAACCCGCCGCGTCTGCACGCAAATATCGCGGCATTCGAGCGGTTACTGGCACACAATCCGCGCGCGAAAATCATTTGGGACCACGCAGGCTGGGACAACACCGGGTATCGCACACCGGAATTGTGCCGCCGCCTGCTGCAGGCGCATGCCAATCTGTACATGGAACTGAAGCTCGACGCGCAGGACGTGGAGATGAATTCCCCCCTGGAAAATGGCGCAACCGGGCCCATAAAGCCGGAATGGCGGAAGCTTTTGCAGGATTATCCCGACCGTTTCATTATCGGCAGCGACCAGCACTATCCGATGCCGCAGCAGAGTGGCACACAACGGTGGCAGGAAATTGTTCTGCTGTTCAACCAGTTGCCTCCCGATTTGCGGCTGAAAATCGGAATGGAAAACGCCACCCGTATTTACAATCTAAAATCCAAGTAGGGCCGGCGACGCGCGTGCCACACCCGCGACTCTCGCGATTCGGCGTCGCATTGGAGGAAACCTGATGATCGTTGGTGTCCCGCGCGAGAGTTTTCCCGGCGAAAGGCGAGTGGCCCTGGTGCCCGCGGTGGTTCCCACGCTCGCGAAAGCCGGGCTGGACGTGGTGATCGAGGCTGGAGCGGGAGCGGAGGCCGGCTATGTGGATGCGGAATATGCCGGCAAGGGCGCAAAAATACTGCCCACGCGCGCTGAAGTTTTTCAAACGGCGGATATCGTCGCGCAAGTGCTTTGCTACGGATCGAACGATCAAACTGGCCGCGCGGACATCCCGCTGCTACGGCCTAAACAGGTTCTGCTTGGTTTTTTGCGCCCACTGGGGTCACTCGAGGTGCTGCGGGAAATTGCCGGCACCGGTGTCACGTCATTTTCCATCGAAATGATGCCCCGCATTACGCGTGCCCAGAGCATGGATGCGCTTTCCTCGATGGCGACGATCTGCGGCTACAAAGCCGTAGTGCTGGCGGCCGACACGCTGCCACGCATTTTCCCCATGCTGACCACAGCGGCGGGAACGATTACCCCCGGACGCGTTTTCGTGATTGGCGCGGGGGTTGCGGGGCTGCAAGCGATTGCCACGGCGCGCCGGCTAGGGGCTGTGGCATCGGCGTACGATATGCGTCCGGTCGCAAAGGAACAGGTGCAGAGTTTGGGAGGGCGGTTCGTGGAGCTTCCGATTGAGGCGGAGAACGCACAGGATGCGCAGGGCTACGCGCGGGCGCAGGACGAGAACTTTTACCGGCGGCAGCGCGAACTTCTGGCGCGTGTGGTCGCGGAAAGTGACGTGGTGATCACGGCGGCCGTAATCCCCGGCAAGAAATCGCCCATTCTACTGACCGCGGAGATGGTGGCGAGGATGGCTCCAGGATCGGTAATCGTGGACCTGGCGGCGGAGCGGGGCGGAAATTGCGAACTGACGCGCGTGGGAGAAACGGTAGTGGAACATGCCGTCAAAATCATCGGCTGGATCAATTTGGCGAGCACGGTTCCCTATCATGCCAGCCAGATGTACGCGCGGAATATCAGCGCGTTTCTCGCGCACCTGGTGAAAAACGGAAAGCTGCAGGTGGATAGGAATGATGAAATTACGCGCGACACGCTGGTGACGCACGACGGTGGAATTGCCAACACGAGAGTACGCGAATATTTTTCATTGCCGCCTTTGGCCACGGTGGAAGAGGGATCGCGATGAAGATGGATTTGTTGACGAGCCTTTACGTTTTCATGCTCGCCGGTTTCATCGGGTTTGAAGTCATCCGGCGGATTTCGCCCTTGCTGCATACGCCGCTGATGTCGCTGACGAACGCTCTCGATGCCATCGCGGTGGTGGGCGCCATCGTGCTGGCGGGTGAACACAAGAGCACCCTAGCGACGGTGCTGGGTACGCTGGCCATCATCGCGGCCACCAGCAACGTTGTCGGTGGATTCCTGATTACCGATCGCATGCTCAGGATGTTCAGAGGGAGCGCGGCGAAAAAATGATGGGCGTTCCCGGCACGGCGACCTTTATCGAAATTATTTACCTGATCGCGACAGTCTTGTTCATTTTGTCGCTGAAGTGGATGAGTTCGCCGGCTACCGCGCGGCACGGAGTGTTGGCGGGCGAGGTGGGCATGGCGCTCGCGATCGTGGGAACCCTGTTCCAGCAGGGTATTGTAGATTACCGCTGGGTCGCCATCGGGCTGGTCTTAGGTTCCATCATCGGCGTGCCGCTGGGCCTGGTGCACATGACGGCGGTTCCGCAGCGAACGGCCCTGAGCCACGCATTCGGAGCGCTTTGCGTAACGCTCGTGGGCACAGCGGAATTCTACCTGCGCGCGCCGGCGGTTCCCCGGTTCATGATGGCGGTTCTATCACTTGAAATCATTCTAGGATCGCTCACATTCACGGGGAGCTTGATGGCCGCAGGCAAGCTGCAGGAAGTGTTGCCGCAGCGGCCGATCACCTACAAGGGCCAGAACGTCGTCAACCTTTCAATATTGGCCGCCGCCGTGGCCGTCGCCATTTACCTGGTGATGCACCCGGAACATATGCGGCTTTTCCCGATTATTATCGTGGTTCCGCTGCTTTTTGGCGTGCTGATGATTGTGCCGATTGGCGGGGCCGACATGCCCACCGTGATTTCGCTGCTGAACTCGTATGCGGGACTCTCCGCCGCGGCGATGGGGTTCGTGCTCGACAGCAAGCTGCTGATCATTGCCGGTGCGCTCGACGGCGCTTCGGGTTTTATCCTTTCGGTGAATATGTCAAAGGCCATGAACCGGTCCTTTTCAAACGTACTCTTTGGGGCCTTTGGTCAGGAGCAGGTAAAAGCTGCAGGCGCCGCGCAGACACGCCCGGTGAAGAGCGCCACGGCCGAGGAGGCGGCGGCCATCCTAGCGGCTGCGAATAAAGTGGTGATCGTTCCAGGCTACGGATTGGCCGTCGCGCAGGCGCAGCACAAGGTGCGTGAGCTCTACGATGCCCTTACCAGGCGGGGCGTGGACGTGAAATTCGGGATTCATCCGGTTGCCGGCCGCATGCCGGGACACATGAACGTGCTTATGGCCGAGGCTGATATTCCCTATGACAAGCTGTTGGACATGGACGAGATCAACGGCGATTTTCCGCAGACGGACGTGGCGCTGGTGATTGGCGCCAATGACGTCACCAATCCGGCGGCACGTTCCGAAGCCGGGAGCCCGATCTACGGCATGCCCATTCTCGATGTGGACAAAGCCCGCACCGTCATGGTGATCAAGCGCAGCATGAGCCCGGGATTCGCAGGGATCGACAACCCGCTTTATTACCTGGATAAGACGCTGATGCTTTTCGGTGATGCCAAGGCATTCGTGGGCGACATCGTTCGGGAACTTGGCGGCGGCCAGCACTAGCTCGGGCCACCCACTCTGCCACCCAACAACTTACGGCAATAACGATTGCCTATACTGTTGCCTACACTCTGCTCGACACTCAGCTAATAGGCCGAGGCAGGCCGGGATCCATGGGGCCGGGCACCGGAGTGGGCAGAGGTTCGGGATCCGGTGGCGGAAGGCGCGGCTCCTCAGGTCCCGCCGGTGGTATTTCCGGTTGGGGCGGCTGGGTCGCTGGCTGCTCCGGTTGTGGCGGCTGAGGGCCGGGAGTTTCAGGTCCGGGTGTTGCGGGCGTAGCAAGTTCTGGACTATCGATATTGAGCATAGTCGGGATGCTAAGTGGGCACCCGGATGTGAACAATCCAGCGAAGCTGGTAGAGCGTGGAAGGAAGCCCCTCACTCGGGGGTGGCGGCATGCAACTTCTCTGGCTATGAATCTGGTTATCGCTCTGGCTATGCGTCTCGCGATGCAGGGTCACCGGCGGCACTTATGGGCGAAAGCTGGGCACACAGCAAGCGAGAACCCTCTTGTCTACGAGCGGACCGGGTTTGATGTGATAGCGTCTGAGGGAATGGAGTCCAGCGGGACATTCCAGGCATCGTAGCCGTACAGCCAACGGGTGTCTTCGCTGCCACCTTTCATCCAGGTGTTGGCGCTGGAAATTGCCTGAATGCGTGAAGTGCGAGGCTTCCGGTGCGCCTCGTAGCGTTTGAAAGCTCCCTCGAGATCCTCGCCGCCGGTCTGTGCAAGGCATCGGGCCAAAATTGCCGCGTCCTCAATCGATGTGGCTCCGCCTTGCGCCATATAGGGCGTCATGGGATGGCAGGCATCCCCCAGAAGCACTACACGCCCGTCACTCCAGCGCGGAAGTGGTTCGCGCTCGAGAATAGCCCATTTGTGACAGTCCGGGCAGGCTTCGAGCACGGCGCAAACGTCAGGATGGAATCCTCGATAGGCCTTGCGCAACTCGCGCACGTCGCCTTTGGCCGACCAGGATTCGGGCGTCACCCACTCCGCGGACTCGGGCACGCTGGTCACGAAGTACAGTTCGCTGCGATTCGCTGTTGTGTAGTAAATGACGATATGACGGTCAATTCCCCACCATTTGGTGCGCGACGGTCCGATGTCCATGCCATGCAGTAAGGACGAGGAAAAAATCGCGCGGTAAGCGATGCGCCCCTTATGGATGGGAGCGTCCGGCCCGATGATGATGGCGCGCACCAGGGAGTGGACGCCATCGGCTCCAATCACCGCATCGGCGCGCGCGCGTGTGCCGTCGGCGAACGCAAGCGTCACTTGCCCCGCATGTTGCTCGAGGCCGGTTAATTTTTTCCCGAGATGCACGAGCTCTGGCGGCACCGCGGAAGCGAGCGCTTCGTGCAAATCGGCCCGGTGCATGCAGAGATAAGGCGCGCCGAAGAGATTTTCCGGCATCGGCAATTCTCGCATCACGGTGCCGGTGTCCCATTCACGATTGAGGTGCGAATACGGCTGGAAGGCGGTGCGGCGCAGCTTTTCCTCGACGCCAATTCCGCGCAGCACTTTCATCGAGTTCGGCATCATCTGAATGCCAGCGCCGACCCGGGCAAACGCGGGAGCCTGTTCGTAAACCTGCACGCGCGTTCCCGCACGCAATAGTGTGGCGGCAGCCGTCATTCCGCCGATTCCCGCACCCACGATTGCCACTGATAGATTTTTTAGGCTCATTTTGACGTTCGATGCCCGCTGAATCCTGCGATTTAATGCGTCTCTGCTGCCGCGATGTACTGGTCGAGAGCCTGCTTATAAGCGGTGTTGTCAGGCGCGAGCGCCAGCGCTTTGCGCTCCGCATCCACCGCCTTGGGATACTGGGCTGCCTGGTAATATGCGGTTGCAAGCGTATCGAGATAGACGGGGCTGTTCTGCGCGGCAACGGCTTTCGCAGCCATAGTAATGGCTTCCTGCGTGTTGCGCACCCCCGCTTGTTTTGAAGTTGCCAGTAAAACGGCCAGATTATTGAAGGCGTCTGTGTAACCCTGATCGGCAGCTTTTCGATACCACTTCACTGCTTCCGCATCGTCGGGAAAGACACCGTAGCCGTTCGCGTATAACACTCCTAAGCCAAATTGGCCCTCGGCCAACCCCTGATCGGCCGCTTTACGCATCCATTTTGCAGCCTCAGTTGTATTTTTGGGGATGCCCATTCCTTGCAGATACATCACGGCAAGATTGTGCTGTGCGCGGGGATCGCCCTGGCCAGCGGCAAGGCGCAACCACTTGGCAGCCTCAGCATTATCGGCTGGCACTCCCCGGCCACCCACATACATTTCTGCCAGATATCGCTCGCCGTCAGGATCATCCTGATCGGCGGCCTTGCGAAACCACTTCGCCGCTTCCGCATCGTCTCCGGCAACCCCGTCAGCCGTCAGGTACGCCAGTCCCAATTGGACTTGCGCGCGCGCGTCTCCCGCGCCAGCCCGCTGCTTCAGCTCGGTGAGTTCCTGATCTCTGGCGGAGGATCGCGGTGCAGCGGTTGCAGCACCACTCGTTTGGAACATCATGGCGATTGCGAGTGCGATGGTGTGGAGTGCAATCATGCTCCCTCGAAATAGCCCTTGTTGAAGCTTAGCACGAAGACATCCTCACGAAGAGATACTACGTCCCACGGACGATTACGCGGATAGCTGGCGATCTAGAGGTGGGGTTTTAGTGGTGTTCGTCAGGAGGCAGAACTGATTTCGATCACGTGAATGGTCCGGTTATCCCTGTCGAGAGTGCCGGTCACTTTAACCTTTGCCCCAGCGAAGGGCTCAGGCCTGTTCTGATCGTCAAGATCGTATACGGCCTTGTCTTCCGCGCTAAAAAGCACGTACTTGCTGCCGAGTTTGACGCAGATGTGGGTACAATCCCGCGCGGTCTCTCCTTTTTGCAACATGATCATATGCCCACCGATTTCGGCACAATCGCGATCGGTAATTTCACCAGTAAATGTACGGTTCCTTTGAGCGTGGGCAGACAGCAAAAACAGGAGGGGCAACAACAGAAAACCAGAAAGACACGCCAGCAGCCGAGTTCGTGCGGTGATTAATGTGTACCAAAGCTGCGGTTTTGTGGACCTCTCGCCTATGCCCGGTTCGTCCGGGCGCGCGGGCATCGGAACATTTGTCTGGCGAGTTTTCATGATCGACCCGGAGCCCCGGTTTGAGTAACGGGCGGGACTCCGGGCTTTACGCCATTCAGCGATAATTGTTGCTCAATAATTGACGACGAAACCAGTCCCGATTGAAAAATTCGAGTCAATGCCATGCACAAAGTTGGTTCCGATATAGTCGCCCTGAACGCGCCAATATACGCGGCGACCAACTTTGAAGTCCAGTCCGCCCCCCGCCATGAAACCGAACGCTGAGTTCGAACCCAAAGTACCCGCTTGTGTAAACCGGAAGTGTTGCCAGCCGGGCAGTACGTGAATCCAAGGCTCGAAACGCGACTCGCTCTGGATGGCAATATGGGGCCCTGCCCCCGCGAACAGCGATTTTGCTGCTAACCTCGGATTTCCACTGGTCAAACCGCCGAACCCGAATGCACCCGTGGCCTCAGCGGCGACGGTCAGACGGCCTACGGCTCCGGTGATCCAGTCGCCCAAGTAAATATTGGCGTCCACGTTGTAGCCGTTGTCATGAAATGTACGGCCGAACACATTGTAGCTTTGATACTGATAGCCGGCTCCAAACTGCACACGACCGCGGTCGGGAGTGAAGATATACCCCGGAGGATGCTGGTCTACCGGCGCGGGATTTGCAGGATCAGCCGGAGTTGCGGGATCGGGTGAAGAATCGTCGGCCGCTGCGGCGGAAAGTGACAGGCACACAATCATACCGAATAAAACCAACAGCTTGCGCATAGTAGGGCCTCCTGATAGGCAAATTTTCGATCGAACTGCGATCGGCCCAAATTTCCGCTGGAGCGTTGCGGACACCAATGGATGTGAATCCCCCGGCATGAATGTACGCGGAGCGGCGGTCATACGCAATGCGGCATTTTACTTATTCTGAGGTTTGATGGATGTGTATGTGCCCGCGACCGTCTACGTAAAGCGGGAAACACTTTCGTCAATAAGGCACAGTCTGCGTAAATCTCTGAAAGCACGGTTTGCGTAAATACCTGTAACATTGGAACTTCCGGCCGTTAAATGGAGTAGGCATTCCCGTCACCTCGGACAGCGGCGGGCCAATGTAATTTGACGCCTATTATGCTACCGTCGGTCCGCCGTGGTAGGCAACTCCCGCGGCCGACGCCGGCACTACTCGATGTTGATCGGCAGGTCGGCGTATAGAATGGCAACTCCGAGCCTGGATTAGGGAGCATGGATTAGCGAGCACGGACTAGCGACGGCTGGTCAAGGCAAGTTGGGTCAACGAAGGCCGATTCAAATCGAGACGAGATGCCGCCCTCACCACCATCGCCTGCAGTCGTCGCTGACCTGTCCAGGACAAGGGCAGGAATATTTCCGCGCCTGGAACGGCTTGCAGGCGAAATTGTCGGAGATCCAGTTCCCTGGAACCGCACCACCTGCCTCGCGCTGCTCGCACTCGTGTGTCTGTGGGGCATGGGCATGTACAAGACCTGGGCGCACTGGGGCGATCTAACGATAGATTGCGGCCGCGAAATGTATGTTCCCGCCGCGCTGGCGCACGGAAAGATGCTGTATCGCGATGTGTACTATCCTTACACGCCGGGCGCAGCCTACCTGAACAGCTATCTGTTTCAAATGTTTGGCGAGCATCTGGAAGTGTTGTACTGGGCCGGTTCTCTCTCGGCGCTCGGATGCTCATTGCTCCTGTACCTCTCCGGCATGCAGCTCTCGTCCTGGATAGCGGGATGGACGGCGGGCGCCATCGTGCTGATGCAAGCCTTTGAACCGTTCATATTCAATTTCCCACTGCCTTACGCGTACGGATCGGTATACGGATGCGTGGCCGGCTGCCTGTTTTTGTGGTTCGCCATTTACGCGGCCAATCGGCGCAGCTGGATGTGGGTTTTTGGTGGAGGAAGCGCCGCGGCCCTGGCGCTCCTCTTCAAGCCGGAAATGGGGACGGCCTGCTACGCCACGCTGGCCCTGTTGATTGGATGGCGGGGCGTTCAGTTCAGGAGTTGGAAAACTTTCGTACAGGACGTGCTCGCAACTCTGCCCGGACTGGCTGTTTGCGGCATGGTCATACGCTGGATGATCTCCATCGCCGGACCAGCATTTATTACCCAGGAAAACATCATGAGCTGGCCCACGTCCTATTTCATGAGGACATACGGCAAACAATGGCTGGATTCCACCGGGTTGACGATCGATGCAGCCGCCCTGGCTCACGGCGCAGTTCGTATATTGCTAATGGGGCTGGTTGCGCTGGGGTTCTCGCGCTTGTTGCGCCGCGCTCAACCTGGGTCCTGGCGTCCCTATGCCGGCGCGGGCATGCTGGTGGCCGCGCTGGCAGTTTTGGTCAAGTGGTTACCCGCATGGGCAGATGTTACTTTTCGGCGATTTTTTTTGCCAAGAGAGATGGTGATACTGATAGCGATTGCCGCTCTGGCTGCCTGGTGGTTCGTCTGGAAAACCCGCGCTCGGGTGAATGTGGGAGTCTTGGCAATCGTTCTGACGTTTTCTAGTATGTTTGGCTTACGAATTTTGCTCGGGATGAGAGCGTCTGGTTATCCCGTTTATTACAACGGGCCAGCGATTCTCTGTTTTCTATTATTGACACCCGCAGTCTTTCGTCGTGCAGAAGAGCGTCGCGCGTTTTTGCCGGCGCAACTGCTTGTCTGCTTTGCCTGCCTTGTGGCGGTCGCGGTGGAGGTGGGTAATTTCCCGCGACACAGTGATCTAATGCGATTTACCACCGAGCGTGGAACGATTCGCGTCCTAACGCCGATCGCGGAGAATTATCGCTATGCGGTGAATTTCATGAAGGATGAGGCAGCACGAGGGGAATTTGTTTTGAGCGTTCCGGAGGACACCAGCCTTTATTTCTTATCGGGTACAGAGTGTCCCACACGCGTTTACGCATTTACGCCCGGAACTCTGGCCCCCGGCAAAATGACAGACGAACAGATACAGCAGATGGAGGAAAAACGTCCGAAATATCTTCTATGGTCGAATCGGACGTTTAGTGAATACGGAGTTCCCGTGTTTGGAAGGGATTTCGACCGGCCCTTCGGGGATTATCTCCGATCTCATTATCGCTTCGTGGGGCCGGTGGGACCCCGTCGCGGCGCGTGGAATGCGGGCATCTGGGAACGAATTCCGCAAGATGTGACACCTGCTTCCGATCCACAAATTCCCGCACAGCGTATGCGGCTATCGTCTCAACTTAGGCCAAACCTGCCGCCTCTGCCCAGGTGACAAGAATGGTCCGCCGGTGCTCTACTTACGGAAGGCTGAGACGGCTCGGGTTTCAGTTTCAACCTAAGGTCAGTTCGCGAGGCTGCTCCTTAAGGCAGGCGGCGTCTTGCCGCGTACGGGACGGTCTCTATTTGTCTGTCGCGATGGGAACAGCCTCGTGAAGTAGCTGGTTGTACTGCGCCTGCTCCGAAGCGGAGCAAATCATCTCGCGAATGTCGAAAGTCGGTGAATTCAATCCCAAACGAAATTTATCCAGGGCTATCCAGGGCTTCGTATACATCTTTGGATCGGTAATCTTCACAGTGAGTTCTATGTTGAATTCGTCCACGCGATGATAGGTTTCCTCCACTACGAGCGCGTCGCTATGTGGCCTTCCAACATTATCGATCCATGTTCTGTCATCAAGCCCGTTCGTCTGGACTACCAGCGTGTTATTGTCCACCCACTTGCCAACGGAATATCCGAACCAGCGGTTTTCCGTAATGTCCTTAGGCAGTTCTCGCCCGTCCGTCCAGATGTTGCGCCATACCCTGGTGTTCTGATACAGCATCAGCACCTGGTTCGCGGTTTGAACGATCTGCAAGCCCCTTAAATTGAACAGGAGTACGCGTGGGAGCCCAATCGGATCGCAAATGTCAAATGGATCGTTAATTTCCGCAACGGGAGCGGCTGTGGTTCCAAAGCCCGGCTTGTTCGCCTGGAACGCCGCCTTGCCCTCCGGTGTGTACGGCATCATAGCTTCATGCTTGGCGTCTCCGGGCATTTCCCTGGGGCCGCTGGCAAACACTCCGTCGCGGTACCTGGGTACCGGCTCCCAAATTCCAGATAGATCGTGGACCGGTGCCGGACCCGGCTTCCTACCCGTTGCCTCTTCAGGAACTGCCGGCCGGTCCCAACCGTCGAGATGGATGTTCTCATTTTGTTGGCCCTTGGCCGGGGCTTCGTTCTGGCTGCTCCCCGGCGATGGCTGCGCCTGCTGAGAGGTTTGCGCGCGCACAACGGGTGAAAATGCCAGGGCTGCGAGTGTTATCGCAGGGACCACAGAACACTTCAGGATTTTTGTACTCTTGTGCATAGTTTTAGATCCTACCTTTAGCTTCAATGTCTAGCTTCGGAATCCAGCACCATCGAGTTACAGCGAGGCCATGCCGCTCTGCCAGATACTTAACGCAGCTTCGTCGGGGGCCTCCGAGCCAAGGCTTGGTGTTATCCCTGTAGCGGACCCGTTCTACTTCACCTCTGAATTCATCACGTAGCCGTTAGCGAGGATGATCTTGTTCACGCGCCCGACCGGCAGGTTCTTCGAAGTCGCACCCAGCACAACCGTAACAACGTCGCCGGGCTTGAAAGTCTTGGCATTAAAACCAAAGTTGACGAGGGTGGATGGCGCCTGATTCTCGCAAATCCAATGGGTGACATTCCCGCTGTCATCGGTGACATCGACCTTTAGGAAGCTATGGGGATTGGTCCAAAGCCAGGCGGTTACCGTCCCCTTTATGGTGACGGTCTTGCCGTCGTACGACGCGTTGCCATGATGTGCAAATCCTGGAGCCGCAAAAATCAGCAGAGCAAAAGTCGCAATGAAAATCGTCATGAACCTGTTTCTCACATTCATGTGCATCCTTCCTTTCGCCTGGTGGGAACCTTCGAATCGCGTGCCGGGCTGCCGGGAGCATACAATTCAGTACGCTCGCGGTCAAACGGTGATTTTTGGGATACTGGTTTTACTTCAGCTTGTGAAATACGACTGTTGGGTTCAGAGGCGCGGTGAGGTTGATGGGCGGTCGCGTTGCATTCACTTGTAGCTTTTAGTTACATAGCAGCCTTGGATCAAGCCACTTATATCCAGGCGAACGCACCACTGCCTCTTGCTGCCCAGCATCAGTGCCGAGCTATTTCACAACTGGCCCGTATTCTGCCATTACCCTGAAGGATGTCTGTTGTCGCGCACACAGACGCATTCGTCTCGTAAAAACGAATTCTAAAAAAGCAGCTTCAATCCGAGCTGAATTGCGCGCGCGCCTCCGGTTCCGAGGATCGGGTTGGTCGCAGCCTGGTCAGGCGTTTCGCAACCGCACCCGAAGTTTCCTGCCGAGGGATCATTGGTGCCAACCACGCCTGGATTCGCCAAAGCAAATCTATCTGCGAGCGATCGCACGCGCATTCGCAATTGCGAGATTGGCTTTATTTTCCAGGCATTCAATCTTATCGGTGATCTCTCCGTCTACGAAAACGTCGAGCTGCCCCTGACCTATCGCGGCATGGCTGCCGCGCATCGCAGGCAGCGCGTCGAGCACGCCCTTAAACGGGTCCGACTCGCGCATCGTATGCGGCATTATCCCGTGCAACTCTCCGGCGGCGAGCAGCAGCGCGTTGCCGTGGCCCGCGCGCTTGCCGGCGAGCCGTTCATCCTGCTGGCCGACGAACCGACAGGCAATCTCGATTCAAAAAGTGGCGAGGCTGTGATGGATCTCCTGCGTGAATTGCACACTGAAGGCGCCACCATTTGCTTGGTCACGCATGATCCGCGTTACGCGACGTTCGCCGAACGCACCATTCATCTGCTTGATGGCGCCGTAGTGACAGACACCGAAGTTCCGGCTTAACAAATCGAACCCGATGATCAGGCCGAGCGATGCATCAGTATCACAGGTAGATTCTGACTCACCGCCTCCCAAGACGGTTAAGGCGATCGACCACTTGAGGCGGCACCGTTTATCAGGAGTGGTGCCTCCGGGCGGCCGACCTTGCAGTCCGTTTAGCCCAACGTTGCGTTGCCTCTTACGAGCCGCCCCAAATATAGTGGAGCGATCCCCGATTCGGAAATCGAAACGCCGGCGCCCATCGTCACGATATGATGGCGGCCCATGGAGCGGCTCACCGATTACGCGTCGCTTTCCAATGTACTGGCGCGTCTCACTGACGAGGACCTCGCCGCTATGGTGGCGAAGGCCCCGCCCCTGCATTCCGGTGTCGGTGGTCGATCGGTCTTACTGACGATCGATTCCACGCAGATCTTCGTGAAGAGAATTGCGCTCACTGATCTCGAACGACGACACGTGTTGTCTACCGCCAACCTCTTCGACATTCCACTGTCCTGCCATTATGGCCTCGGTGGGCCGGGCTTCAGCGCCTGGCGGGAGCTCGCGGCCGCTGTAATCGCAAACGGATGGGTGCTTTCAGGAGCATGTGCGAATTTTCCTCTTCTGTATCACTGGCGCGTTCTTCGTTCGGAGCACTTGGAGGAGCTGGAAGGCAACGTTGACTTCTGGATCGAATCAGCGGCCGTTCGTGCACGCCTCGAAGCCATTCACAATGCAACCGCGCACCTAGTGCTGTTTTGCGAATATGTACCGCAGAATTTGCTCGAATGGCTGAGCGAGCAAGTCCAGGCTAGTGAAGAAGCGGCTGAGGCTGCCATTACCTTCGTTGACGCGCATCTGGCGCCCACGATTGACTTCATGAATGCGCATGGCCTCACGCATTTCGATACCCACTTCGAAAACATCATTACCGACGGCCGACGTTTCTGCTTCGGAGACTTCAGCCTCGCATTGTCATCGGACTTCGAGTTGGCTCAGGACGAGGTTGAATTCCTGGCACGCCATCGGCGGTACGATCACGGTCGCGCCGCTGTGGGATATGTCCACTGTCTCAGCGCGACGTTCTTTGGCAGCGATCAGTGGAAGGAGAAGCTCCGCGCGTTCCTGAAGACTGCGCAACCGCTGGTTCCGCCCGGCTATTCGGCGACAGGCGCCGCTGGCGCTCGCGTTTCTGGAGTTTTCGCGCCGGCTCCGAGAAGAAGACAAGCAGACGCCGTACCCCGCGGAGCTTTAGGCGAGAGCGGCTACCACTACGCTTCGACGAAGGGCCAATAAAAAGCATCCGCTTTCAATAGATCACCCCAGGCAGCAACCCCAAACAGCCTAATCGCCCCTGAAACATGACCGAAACCGCCAAGGCGTAGCTTCCAACCTGCCGACAAATGGGCTTAACGCGCGGGCGTGATTCCTACTAAGGCAGCCCGAGCCGCTGCCGTTTGTTTGTCTAAGTCGGTTACGCCGCGCCCCAAGACGATGAAACGATGGAATAGAAAACCCATTGCGATTTTTGTTCAATTCCGGTTTTCGGACATTGTGAAATACAAGCGACGCCAGTTCACGGGCATGAGGGAATCCGAAGTAGGAACAGTCTCCGCCATGATACTCGCCGTTTTCACCCCTAAACGCGTAGGACACTCGACCAATCCACTCAGCTCGCTCGCGAAAGATGGAAAAAGATGTCGCACTGCACGCCTCGGCATTCCTCATGACTCTCCTCTCACCAATCCAGGCCGACAGCAAAACCAGAACGAGAAGGGGCGCATACTGGCAGAACGCAAACACGAGGTATGCATATCGGGATGAAAAAAACCAGTTCAAGTAACTGAACTTTGTGGGGCCATCGGCTGCGAAAAACATGAGAATAGCCGCTGCCAGAAACGTAGGCACAAACAACAGCCACAGCCGTACAAGCTCAGCCCGTACGGCCAAAAAATCCTGCTCTAAGGCTTCGTTTCGGTCTGGGTCAATCAGCCGCGCGGTAGTCCGCACGTAGAAGACTTCCCGGCGAGGATGCATCAAAAACCCAACCACCGCAGCAGTGATGATCCCGAGCGCCAAAATGCCTTCGAGGAAAGCTTCATAGGGCGTAAAAAGCAATTCGGCGGCAAGACCCCCGATAGCGAAGATTACTACTGCCAATCTAGATAGTTCCATTTAGTCGAGTTCACCTTTGCGGCGGACGGCCCAGCATGCAAACCAAATGTTCAAAATCCCAAACCACTGGTCCTGCACCACTCGACTGGGAAACTAGTGCGAGCATCGAACTCAACTCTACATTCCAATCCTTGGGCTCGGAACGGCCCAAGTCTAGGCTCGCATGGTGCCTGGAGTAAAGAACGGAAGGCGATGAGTAGACGTATCGGCTAGGGCCCGACAAACGGGTTTATCGGATACTGGGAGCTCAGGACTTCAAAAACGGCATCGACTATAGAAGCCGCGATAACAAGAACGCTAAGAAGGTTGCGATGCCTCGTCGGAAGCTGGGGCTTCTTGATCGAGCCGCAACCCCGCTGCCGAACCCGTGATGACCTCATGAGTTTGGCGGTCGCGGAAGTACCAATTCATGTCTGCGGTTGGGTCTGACACGAATGTCTTAACCCAATAACCGCCAGAGAAACGAACCTCGATGTCGTTCGTAAGGGCTTCAACAGAAACTCGCTCCACTTGCCTGCGATGCAATTGCTGCACGACCAAGTTCAATGCTGAGTGAGCATCGCGCTCCTCAACCTGTGCCTGTCTGGACCCAACCAACACACCCTGTGGACTCCCGAGGTGCCAAACGGGATCAAACCAAAGGAAAAGCCCGGTGTCTCCGCCGAAATCGCCGTCAACAGTGATACGCAACGAGTTTAGGAAAAGGTCCGCGTCCTCGACATTTCGCCCAATCAAACACTGAACAAAACCATTGAACACGGATTGCGCATCGTTCGGCATTGCGGCACGGCTAAGAATAGACGAAATTGTCACGCATCGGCAATCAAACCGAGCAAGGGCGGATATGTCTTGATAAACGGGGTGATCTCAAAGGGTGGATGCAACACTGGCTGGCAGTTTATCCGCAGGAGCGCGAAATCCCAACGTTTGTCTGGGCCGGGTATCGAGACGCAGAGCGATCTCGTCTAGCTCCGCTTGCGAGAAGCGGGATAGGTCGAAATTCTTGGGCAGGAATTGCCGCTCTAGCTCAGATGGTGTTGCATCGACCACTTGAGGCGGCAGGGCTTATCGGAATGTGGATTTCGGGTATCGATCATAGCCCTTTGGAGCAGATGAAGCTGAGAGTAGCAAAACGCTTTGACAGCAATTACTTTGTCAGACTAGCGGCGAGCGGCTTGGCCTTTGTTGTTCCCGCGCTCCAGACTACTTTACCGTTCTTATCCAGAAGCTGAATGCTGGCACTTCCATCCTTCTCGATTCCAAATACTCCTGCCGGAACGCCCGCTTCATTCACGATGACAAAACGCTGAGCAGTTATTTCCTTTGGTTGTGCAGTCTGGGTTTGTGCGTGAACCAATGCAGGCGAAACGTAATGAGAAAGCATTCCCCCCAACACACCAGTGGCAAGCGAAAGGCCGATATTTAGTTTTTGATTCATGTGGGAATCTCCTTATCGTAAGCTCTGGTACACCGAAGTGTTAGTTGCCTTGGTTTTCTGAATGGTTGGTTTGTTTTCCGTATGCTGAGAGGGATTGGTCAAACAGCGCTTCGATTTCCCTGCGGGTCATGCCTACAGCCAGATGTTGAATTGGTTCCAGCGCGACACCAGAGACCTTTACTATCGTCCAAGATGCCGTTTTCCCCTGCACTTGCAACAAAGTGCTATAGATATATTCCACGACTCTCCCATCCGGGAGTACCCAATGTATCCAAAGTGCGGGAAGAACAGGAACTCGCAGTTGCTGCGTAAATGATCGCAAACGGAGAGGAAAGTGGTGCGCCCGGAGAGAGTCGAATTCCCGACCTTCTGGTTCGTAGTTGGAGAGGTCAATCGTGTAAGCGCTGGCTACTCTTGCCCTTACGGTTTTTAACAGTCTGCAAAATAGGCCCAATTTCACAAGTTTTGTTCCCTTAACGTTCCCAACCCACGCGGGCACGAACCTCTCGCATAAGGGACAAACTTTAGGGCACACTTGCAGGATTATTTGAACCTTCGTTGCATCTCCTGCCAAGAGAAGCAGTGCGGGGAAAGAGGACTGTCTGCCCGGCACAATGTGAGAGCGTTTTCAAACGGAGATGGCGACCGCGGCTCAGAGAGGCTAGTTTGAAAAGCTGCGTACTGCATCCCCTTCCGTGCTGGACACCTCGAAAACCGTAAGCAGCTTGGTAATCTGTAGCAATTGGTTGAGATGTGAGCCCAAATTGGAGAGCCGCATTGCCGCTCCGCCAGATTTAGCGCTGGAGTAAGCTGCCACAAGCGCTCCGAGACCCGAACTGTCAATCAGAGTGACACCGTTCATGTTGAGCACAATTTTCTTTCTGCCTTCAGCCAATAGGTTTTTCACTGTTTCCCGCAGTTTGCCCGTCTCTTCACCAAGGGTAATACGCCCGTCTAATGCCAGAACTGCTACGCCATCTACATCGCGGTTCGTGATCTTCAGGGCCATTGTTCCTCCTGTTGGAACAACATTCCAAGCCAGTCACCGGCGCTCAAATTTAGGGGATTCTCTTTAGAGTCCCGACCGGGCGGGGAGTATACCCCATTTTTATGTGACGGTCAGCGAATTTGGCTGACGCAGAGGGATCAGGCTAAGGCATTCCCCAGTGTGGCGGCACGATAGCGAACGAGGAGCAACGTAATATCGTCCGCCTGACTTTCACCGTCCGTAAATTTGGCGACGGATTGCAGCACTATTTTTTGAAGATCGTCGAGTGGCGACTCATGGTGACCGGCGAGAGACTCGCAAAGGCGAGGGACACCGAACATCTGTTCATTAGTATCCATGGCTTCGGTAATTCCGTCGCTAAAAAGTACAAGCGTATCACCCTCCTGGAGGTCTATCGAGGCAGTGACGTATTCCGCTCCGGGAATGAGACCGACCGGGAAAGAACCGTCGGTAAATGGTTGTGTCACCTCATTGCCGCGAAGAAGAAGAGGCGAGGGGTGACCGGCATTGATGAATTCCAAGCGACCATGGGTATCAAGAATGCCGAAAAACATCGTGACGTAATGACCAACCTCGGAATGTTCGCAGAAAAAGCAATTCAGATGGTTGAACAGCCTCGCCGGATCGGTGCCCAGGATCATCCCCGAAAGAGCACCCTGTAACATAGTGGTCAGAAGCGCGGCGCCCAGACCTTTGCCCGACACGTCTGCGATGAGAAAGGCTGTGCGATTGTCACTGCCGGGGAAAATGTCGAAGTAATCACCACCCACAGCAAGGCAAGGCGAATGGATGCCCGTGACGGCCAAGTATGGAAAATCGCGGAAACCTCTGGGAAGAAGAGCCTGCTGAATTTCCCGTGCGATGCTCAGTTCCTGTTCGAGCCGCTGGCGCTGGCGTTCGTGCTCGACCAGCCGTGCGTTATCTAAAATGCTGGCGGTATCTACAGCGAGAGCATCAAGAATCTGACGGTCCAACCTTGAAAAAGCTGTAGGACGACGGGAATCGAGATACAGGACGCCGAGCAACTGCCCACATTTGGCGTTTAAGGCAGAATCCGTTGAGCGAGCGCGGGACATAGCGTACAACGGGATGGCGACGACCGCACGTAGGCTCTGCGCGACGATACTCTGCGCCCCTTGTAAGTTCAGGTCCGCCTCGTTGAGATCCTCCGTGATGACACTAGACTGCTGCTTAAGAGCTAGGCGCAGCGCAGTTTGGCTTGGAGCAACATTGTCAACTGAAAGTCTCAGGCCACCGCTGCGACGGGCCAGCCGAGTGCTTAGTGATCCAGTTGAATCGGCTTCTATCAGGAGTCCACGGTCAGCTCCGGTAACTGCGATCGCGTGGTCCAGCACCGTTCCCAGAACGGCGTCGAGCGGAAGCTGGGAATGCAGGAGCATTGTGGCTTCAAGGAGGAGATTGATTTTGCTGAGGGCGCCTGCTGACGAGTCGCCACCCGATATGCTGCTGATGCGAGTAAGAAGTTGCTGGACCGTCGCATCCGCAGCAGATGACCGGAAGGTTATTTCGTGACGACCATCGGAACCGAAAGTAACAACATCGCCATCTGCCAGAGCATGCCTATCAGTTTTTTCCGCGTTGATGAATATGCCGCCGCGCTGCCCTCGGTCCTCTATGTAGAACTGATCGCCATCAAACACGATCGCAGCAGACCGGCGAGAAATGCGGCTGTCAGAAAGCTGCAGGTGGTTTCCCGCTCCAGCGCTTCGGCCAATCAAGAACGGAAATTCATTGACGTGTACTGAGCGAGGAGGACAATCCGGTCCAATGACCTCAAGAAGGGCATCTCTGGTGGGCGCGGCATCAGGCATAAGAATTAGTCAGTAACGGCGGCATTGTAGCATGTTGATTGGCAGGATAGTGCCAAAGGTCATGTAAGCGGTTATCCATTCAAAGTATTTACCGTTTTGTAGAGAAACAGGCGGTATACTCTGCCGATTCTAATTTTTGGGAGCCCATGGCCATCCTCCCTGGCAAACGACTAGGCCCTTACGAAATCCTATCCAGCATTGGCGCTGGTGGGATGGGCGAGGTCTACCGCGCCAAAGATACCCGCCTCGATCGCATCGTCGCTATTAAAGTTCTGCCTACCCATCTTGCCGATAAACCCGACCTGCGTGAGCGGTTCGAGCGCGAAGCACGGACGATTGCCAGCCTGAATCATCCACACATCTGCACCCTTCATGACATCGGCCATCAGGATGGAATCGATTTCCTCGTGATGGAGTACATGGAAGGCGAGACGCTGGCCCAGAGACTGCTGAAAGGTCCGCTGCCGCTTGATCAAGTGTTGCAGTACGCCATCGAGATTGCCGACGCACTCGACAAAGCGCACCGAAAAGGCGTGACGCATCGCGACCTGAAGCCGGGCAACATTATGCTGACCAGGTCCGGCGCGAAGCTGCTCGACTTTGGACTCGCCAAGTTATCGCAGGAAGCGTCACCCGTCGCCGGGCCTCTTTCGCAGCTTCCCACTGCGACGAACGCTATCACCGCGCAAGGGACGATCCTCGGCACGCTGCAGTACATGGCACCGGAGCAACTCGAAGGCAAAGAAGCTGACGCGCGGACGGACATTTTCGCATTTGGTGTACTGGTCTATGAAATGGCGACCGGCAAGAAGGCGTTTGAGGGCAAGAGCCAAGCGAGTCTGATTGCGAAGATTCTGGATACTGACCCGCCGCCGATCTCGTCGCTCCAGCCGATGACCCCGCCTGCGCTGGATCGTGTAGTTAAAAGATGCTTGGCCAAAGACCCAGAGGAACGCTGGCAGAACGCACACGACTTAGCGAGCGAGGTGAAGTGGATCGCCGAGAGCGGTTCCCAAGTCTCATCGCTGGCGACTCCACCGTCGAAAGGTCTGGGTCTGTTGGGTAGACGGGCGGTTTTGCTCGGAGTCGGAGCGGCGGTTTTGAGTGCCACGATTGCGGGCCTTGCTGTTTGGATTTTGAAGCCCGCACCCGCTCCAAAGCCAGTCACGCGCACGATGATTACGCTGCCGCCGGGCCAAGAGTTGGCAGGCCTGGATTTTGGCCCTTCTGTGGTCCTCTCTGCCGATGGCAGCCATCTAGCCTACGTCGCCCGCCAAGGTGGGATTCAACAGATTTATCTGCGCTCGATGGATAGCCAGGAGGCCAAGCCCATTTCGGGGACTGACGACGGTTACGATCCCTTCTTCTCCCCCGATGGCCAGTGGGTAGGTTTTTTTGCCGGCGGAAAATTGAAGAAGGCTTCGGTGAATGGCGGAGCGGCAGTCGTCTTGTGTGATGCTGGAAACCCTGACGGAGGTAGTTGGAGCGGCCAGGGGACCATTGCTTTCTCAGCATTCGGAAGCACGCTTCTGCAAGTGCCGGATTCCGGAGGTATGCCGCGGCCCCTGACTCGCCCTGAGAAAGAAGGCGTCCTCCAAAGCTGGCCGGAGTTCCTGCCCGGAGGTAAGGCCGTGCTATTTGATGGAGGTATACGCGACGTCTCGCGGGTTGCCGTTCAGTCGGTCGCAACGGGCGAGGGAAAGAACCTAGTCGCCGGGAACCAGCCCCGCTACGCTATATCCGGGCACTTAGTCTTTGCGCGAGGGGAAAATCTGATGGCCATGCCGTTTGATCCGCAGCGGCTGGAGACTAAAGGCGCTCCGGTTCCTGTAATTGATGGCGTGGCGGAATCGCTGAAGTACAGAGCGAGCCAGTACAGCATCTCCAACAACGGCTCGTTGGTTTACGTTTCGGGGGGTTCTCAGACAATCCAACGGAGAATGGTGTGGGTGAGCCGCAACGGCGCGGAGCAGCCCTTGCCTGCCCCGCCGCAGACCTACCAGTATGTCCGGCTCTCCCCAGACCTTCGGCGAGTTGCCGTGGAAGTCGCCAATCAGATCTGGCTTTACGATCTCGACCGAGCCACATTAACCCGGCTTACGTTTGAGGGCGGTCTCAACCAAAGCCCGGTATGGACGCCGGACGGGAGGCGGATCGCGTTTTACTCAGACAAGGGAGGGTCGTCTAATCTTTGGTGGCAATTCGCCGACGGCAGTGGCGGCCTGGAGCGATTGACGACCAGTGATTACCTGCAAGTTGCCAGGTCGTTTTCCCCGGACGGGCAATTTCTGGCCTTCCAAGAAAACGACCCGAAGACGCGTAAGGACATCTGGGTTCTGCGGATTAGCGACCGCAAGGCGCAGCCTTTTCTTCAAACACCCTTCATCGAAGGCGGACCGACCTTCTCTCCCGACGGGCATTGGCTGGCCTACGTCTCGGATGAATCAGGGCGTCCCGAAGTATATGTGCAACCCTATCCTGGCCCCGGCGGTACCTGGCAAATCTCGACAGAGGGTGGCACCGAACCAGCCTGGAATCGCAACGGGCGGGAACTGTTTTTCCGCAGCAGCAAGAAGATGATGGTTGTGGATGTTATCACCCGACCCAGCTTTTCCCCCGGCAAACCCCGGCTGCTCTTCGAGGGGCAGTACTTTGCGAGCAATTGGCCACTGGTGAGCACCGCCTATGATGTTTCCGCCGATGGCCAGCGGTTTCTAATGGTCAAGACGGCCGAACAAGGTTCAGCGGCGACGCAAATCAACGTCGTGCTGAACTGGTTTGAAGAGTTGAAACAGAAAGTGCCGAACGGAAAATAGTGATGACCCTGGCGACCGGGACACACATCAGTTCATATGAGGTCGTCGCCCAGATTGGTGCAGGCGGGATGGGCGAGGTGTATCAGCCGCACGATATCAAGCTCGGGCGCGACGTAGCCATCAAAGTCCTGCCGGAAGCGGTTGCGCACGATCCCGAGAACTTCTTCAACGAAGTGCGGCGGCGCACGGCGACGCAAACGAAATGACGCTCGCGGCTGGCATCAAACTCGGCTACTACGAGGTCCTCGCGCCAATTGGTGCGGGCGGGATGGGCGAAGTGTATCAGGCTCACGACACCAAGCTCGGGCGCGACGTGGCCATCAAAGTCCTGCCGGAAGCGGTTGCGCACGATCCCGAACGACTCTCTCGTTTTCAACGCGAAGCGAAGCTGCTGGCTTCGCTGAATCATCCGAACATCGCGACGATCCACGGGCTGGAGCAATCGAACGGCACGAATTATCTCGTGATGGAGCTGGTCAATGGCGAGACGCTGGCAGATCGCATCAAGCGAGAATGTGCAGTTCCGGTTGATGAAGCTCTCACCATTTGTAAGCAGATTGCGGAAGCCCTGGAAGCGGCTCACGAGAAAGGCATCATTCACCGCGATCTGAAGCCTGCCAATGTGAAGGTGACGCCGGAAGGCAAGGTGAAAGTCTTGGACTTCGGCCTAGCAAAAGCCTTCGAGAGCGACGCAGCAAACGATGATCCCTCCAATTCGCCGACGCGGAGTATGGCGGCGACGATGCACGGAGTAATCCTGGGCACAGCGGCGTACATGAGTCCGGAGCAGGCACGCGGCAAAGCAGTAGACAAGCGCACGGACATCTGGGCGTTTGGATGCGTGTTGTATGAGTTGCTGACCGGGAAGCAGGCGTTCGACGGCGAAGACACAACCGAGATTCTCGCTGCTGTGATGAAAACCGAACCCGACTGGAATCTCTTGCCGGCAGATACTCCACAAAGTATCCGCTCACTGCTTCGACATTGTTTGCAGAGAGACAAGACTCTGCGGCTTCGTGACGGCGGCGATGCCGGGATTGAGATTCACGAGGCTCTAGTCGCACCGCAAGAAGAAGGCGCTGCCGCGTTCCCGGAAGTAGTGGGGTGGCGCCGCTTTATCGTGTTGAGCGTGGCGGCGCTGGGACTTCTCGCTCTTGGCAGCGCAGTGACCTGGTTTCTGAAGCCTTCTCAACACCAGGCTACTCAGCGTCCCGCACACGTGGCCGTCGCGCTGCCGCCCGGCGATCGAGTGGAGACCAACAATCTCAACGTGGCCCTCTCTCCTGATGGGACTCAGCTTGCCTACGTCGCGCTTCGGGGTAGTGTCCAACAGCTTTATCTTCGCGCCATGGACAGTCCGGAGGTCAAGGCAATCTCTGGGACTGACGGCGCTTTCAATCCCTTTTTCTCGCCCGACGGCCAGTGGATCGGCTTTTTTGCGCAGGGAAAGATGAAGAAGGTGTCGCCAGGCGGTGGAGCGCCGCTGACCATTTGCGATGCCGGGCCCAGTGGAGGCGCAAGCTGGGGGGAGGATAACACCATCGTCTTCGCACCCTCTGGGAATTCGGGCCTTCAGCGAGTCTCTGCCGCAGGCGGTAAGCCACAAATTCTCACGACTCCAGACCCCAGCAAGGGCGAATACAGCCACCGTTACCCGCAGATCCTGCCTGGAGGGAAGGCGGTACTCTTCACGGCATTGATTGGTCTCGGGTGGGATGAAAGCAGCGTGGAAATTCTCCTATTGGATACCAAACAGCGGCGTGTCGTTGTCCGTGGAGGCCATACGGGCCGTTATGTCCCGAGTGGACACCTGGTTTACTTCAGGGCAGGAGCTCTATTGGCTCTTCCATTTGATCTGGCTCGCTTGGAAGCAACGAGCGACACTCCCGTAACCATCGCCGATGGGATTCGTCAGAACGGCGGTACGACTGGCGCAGATTATACCGTTTCGATTACGGGAACGCTGGCGTACGTCCCCGCCGCTGCTGGATCTCGCCAGTTTGAGCAGCGACTCGTCTGGGTGGATCGGCAAGGGAAAATTGAACCGCTTCAGGCGCCCGCCCGCTTCTTTAATGTCCAAGCTGGGGATACAAGACTCTCGCCTGACGGTAAGCATGTGGCCACCACCATCGATTCGGGTACACAGCAGATTTGGATTTATGATGTGGCGCTGGGCACGCTGACCCAACTAACGTCCGAGCCGGGAAGCAGTCTGGACCCTGTTTGGACGCCAGATGAAAAGCGCGTGGCCTATCGAAGTAACCGAGCTGGAATTTATACCTTGTACTGGAAACCAGCAGACGGCAGTGGCCCGGAAGAACGGCTGACAACGAGCGATAACAACCATACGCCTGACTCGTGGTCCCCGGATGGGAAACTTCTAGCTTTTTCTGAGATCAATCCCACCACGGGTTCTGACATCTGGGTATTGCCTCTGGAAGGCGACCGGAAGCCGCGACCCTTCCTGAGAACACCCGCCGATGAATTTGATGCAATGTTCTCGCCTGACGGGCACTGGCTTGCCTATACATCGAAGGAGTCCGGAGGCTTCGACGTTTACGTGCAGCCCTATCCTGGCCCTGGGAAGAAGTGGCAGGTTTCCAGCGGAGGGGGCACCACACCGCGATGGAATCCGAACGGTCGAGAGCTATTCTACCGAAACGGGGACAAAACGATGGCGGTGGATGTTACGACCTCCCCAACCTTTAGCGCGGGCAAACCTCGGCTGGTCTATGAGGGTCCATCAGGCGATCCTTCACCCGATGGCCAGCATTTCCAGGCGATACAGCCCATCGAACCGGAACAGCCCCCAACGCAAATCGACGTGGTGCTGAACTGGTTTGAAGAGTTGAAGCAGAAGGTTCCTACAGGAAGAAAGTAATGCCCACACATGCTGGCACATCTCTCGGCTCCTACGAAGTCCTCGCGCTCATCGGTTCAGGCGGGATGGGCGAAGTGTATCAAGCCCGCGATACCAAGCTCGGGCGCAACGTGGCCATCAAAGTCTTGCCAGGAGCATTCGCACACGATCCCGAACGATTGTCTCGATTTCAGCGCGAAGCGAAGATGCTGGCTTCATTGAATCATCCCAACATCGCCACGATGTATGGGCTGGAGCAGTCTAATGGCACGAATTATCTGGTGATGGAACTCGTTCCGGGCGAGACGCTCGCTGACCGCATCAAGCGAGAAGGCACGATTCCAGTCGAAGAGGCTCTTGGGATTTGTAAGCAGATCGCAGAGGCACTCGAATCGGCACACGAGATGGCGATGACGTTCACGCAATGACGCGCGTTTGCAGACTCCCGCAGAGGATTGAAACCGTTTCCAAGCGCGTTTCGCCGTCCATATGCTCACACCGTATTTAAGTGAGGCACTTTGAATCGCATCTGCTTTTTCAATTCCTTGCGACAGCTGATCGGATATTCGCGCAATGAGGTTGGCTTCGTCGCCTTTTTTAAGCAGCTTCGACCTTCCACCCCGCTCGACAGGCAATGCTTGTGCTCGTTCGAGCATGGATTTTCGGAATAATGAAGGGCTTGTCCTCACCGCGCTGATAATTCTAGAGAGCTCTTCTCGTGTAGGCTCCGGAAGCGTTTCCAATCGAGACGAGAAGACATTCCGGACATTTTCACGAGCCATAGCCAATTCCTCGGGGCTCGCGTGCAACGGTTTCATCATAGCTCGCGCGAATTCTACAGGGTGCATGCCCAACCGCTTAAAACGAAAGGTTTGGGTACTCCGCTTCCGAGAGGATGTCATGTTGCCAGATGGGACAATCGCAAGGATTAATCGGTCCGAAATACTTGGACCGATTGTTGATTTTCCTACCTGACGCATAGCTCAAAGGCTGGTGGAGTCAAAGTTGCGCGCGATAAATCAAGGAGTCTATCGACCGAAAACAACCCTGACGTTTCGTCAGTTCGTAGAAACGCAATTGCAGCCAACTCTCTTCCCCACCTTCAAAAGGTCCACGAGTCGAGGGTATGCCTATTTGCTTCGCAAATACCTGTTTCCTTATTTCGGCGATCACAATTTGACAGAAATCAATCGCCAAATGGTGCAGGCATTTGTGGCGCAACTCGGCCAAAAGCTAGCTCCCAAGTCCGTCAGCTTGGCGAAAAACCTCGTTAGTAAGGTTTTCACTACGGCAATGGAATGGGGATATGTCCAAGAAAACCCGGCAACTCACGTTCGAATATCTGCACAATACGTCCAACGAGAACGAACGGCGTTAAACCCGGAACAAATCCATCTTTTGACCGATGCACTGCCAGAACCATGCAAAAGTATGGCTCTGATCGCGGTCTTAACGGGATTGCGCCGGGGAGAGCTGTTTGCCCTGCGCTGGGGTGCGATAGATTTCGAACGGAAACTGATCAGCGTACGCGAGTCCGTGTACGAAGGTCAGTTCAACGTGCCAAAGACACGCAGTAGCGTTCGCAAAATCGCGATGGGCGAAGGTCTCGAAGCAATCCTCATTCGCCTACGGGAGAAGAGCGCGACTGCAAGTGATTTGGTGTTTACCAGTCAAAAGGGGACCGCATTACGTCCCGAGAATATTCTCAAGCGGATCATCCATCCGAATTGTGAAAAGCTCGGGCTTCCAAAGGTGGGCTGGCACGATTTGCGTCATACGAGCGCGACTCTATTGCACGAGCATGAGCCGCTGCGCGTTGCGCAAGCGATCTTGGGGCATTCGGATTTGCAGACCACACTCGGGTATACGCATGTGCTTCCCGGTTGGCAACGAGAAGCCATGATTGGGCTCGAACGAGGGATTCTGTTCCCAAATGTTCCCAAATCGGAGAAGCACACAGAAGAGCAAGATTCGGAACTCATTGGAGTGCCAGCTGGTTAAAGTGGTGCGCCCGGAGAGAGTCGAACTCCCGACCTTCTGGTTCGTAGCCAGACGCTCTATCCAGCTGAGCTACGGGCGCACTGAATCTTGTTTCTTGGTTTCAACAGCTTACAGCAACTTCTGCCTGGGCTTCAACTCCAAATCTCGGTACGTTCGGTATCAATGAGGCTGCCGAAGCCGACAAATTGAAGCCGATCCCAATACTTTCAGCAACCTTCTTGCGAAATATCAAGTCATCTTTGAGCTTTGAATAAATGTCTCCAACAGTTTCCGGTGCGTGGCCAGTCCAGAAGTTTTCAAGGTCTCTAGGAACACCATTCTTCCTGAGCCACGTAGTGCGGAATCTGCGGAAGGCATGACTGCCAGCTTTTGGTAGTCCTAGTTTTTGCAAAGTCGGATGAAGTGAACGGCGCAAGATGTTCGTGAGGGTGAGCTGCCTTCCATTGCGCGTGCAGAACAGCAAACCGGACGTTCGGCTGCCTACAAACTGACGCAGCATCGTCGCCACCCAAGGGTGTAGATCAACGTCCCTGTCCCCATTGTCCGTCTTGAGGAAGGGCTGAATCCGTCCCTTCCATGCCTTTTGCCGAATGTAAATCGTGGAAAAATCGGGACTGATGTGTTTTTGAATATCGATCCCTAACGCTTCCCCGATCCTTAATCCACTTGCGGCACAGAGTACGTAGAGCATCTCGTCCTTCGGTTTGCACTCAGCAACAATGCCGGTCACAGCTTCGCTTGAAAATGCGGGCCGGTGCTGTTCTGATCGCTTCACCACTGGCATATCAAGATAGTCAAAATCCCACATGACAGGGTAAAGCTGCTTTCGAGTTTTTATGTCCTTCGCGCTCGCAACGATTGACCGGACCGCCTGGATGTAATTGCTGATTGATTTGGGTGAAAGACCGGCATCAGCCATCTTGGACACCAACGCTTTTACAGAGTCGTTGTCCACAGCTGCCAGCGGCAGATCACCCAGATTCGGAATCAGCCATTTGCGCAGACAGCTTTCCCACGTTTCTATGGTTGACGGTGCGACAGGATTGCGCCTTCGCTTGTTCATGTAGGCCAACCATTCGGTTGCTTGCTCACGGAACGTTGTGCAGCGGTTCGACACTTGAACATTCTCCAAGTGCTGCACCGTGTCTGCTCCGCTCGCGGCAATGATCTCCTTTCGTGTTCGTAGTCGTTCACTAGCAGATAACGAACCGGGTCCACTGATCGGGCAGATTTTTGCCCTGATCAGCCTTCTGTCGTTACGGCCCGGAACATCCATCCAAAAACGAACGACATACCATTTACCGCTTTTCTCTTCGTGTCCCGTTTGACCACTGCGGCGGCTCATGCATTTGCCTCTTCTCCGCTTCAGTGGTGTCGCGGCAAAGACAGTAGCATCGCTGGTCTGCAATGTCACGGGTACGACTTTCCTGGTATTACCACAACTCGCCATTTCTGACTGGACACAGCTGGTTTCAAGACACACACATTCCTCATTTTCTCGACAATGATTCTGGGTACTTCGGCGTAGGAGAACGCCAGGAGGTGGGAACGACGCGGAAGCCGCTAAATCAGTGGGTTAGGCGTCGGGTGAGGGGGCATAAGGGTGCCGCTCTCACGGGTTTGCGGACGGATGCGGACACGTATTTACATAGCTTTTCTCCACACGAAAAGGATTAGAGAAGTAAAACTCACTGCTGCCGGGGCGGGCGGGACAAGGATCGTCCTCGTTCCGCGTCACCAGCGATGCGGGCTAATTACGACGAGAGTGCAACTGCCGTTCGGTACGCACAACACACTTACTTTTCTTGAGGATTGGTTCAGGAGACGGGGCCTGGCTACTAGCAACGCGGTAGGTGCAAGGGCACGCTTATCTCAACAGGTTCTTCCATCTCTCGCTTGCGGGTATTGCGGGGACCGGGATCACAAAACTATTAGTATTTTTTGGAGTCGGAGATTTATATAGTTTTAGCCTAGAAGAACCCGCGAACCCCGCAAAGGTTCAGCGGACTGCAATTCAGCGGGCAATTCGCCTGGGACGGCCGCTTGCGGTTGTGCTGGCAGGCCCTTCCGCCAAAAACGATACTGGTTTTGCTTGTTATGGCGGTCTGGCACCATCGCTACGCCGAACTTCTGCTCAAGTGCGTGCTGCAGTTGTTTTAGTCGCTGGCCTAAGCTCTTCGGACTGGAGAACTCCCACTTCATTTCGTTGCGCAGCGCTAATATGCTCCATTCCCGGTTTAATATTGCTGCATCGACAGTCCGGCCTTGGTTGGAGTCGGTTTGCAGCCAAATCTGCAATATCTGATGGACCGCGTCATCCTCAAAAACCAAATCGGCCTGCTCTTCTTCAAGTTTCGCAAAGATCTGCGCGATTTCAGGCCGGCAATGCCATGTTGTGCCGACCGTTAAGGCGAATGACGCGAAATCAGCCATGCGAAACTGCACAGGTTCTGCAATCGCGGGTTCCCCCATATGTCGAATGACCGCGTTCAATTCGTCAAGCAGCTCAGACCATATTGCGTTTCTCTGCAGCGCGATTGCGGAAAGCAGTGCTTGTTCCGGCTGCTTCTCGCCAAGTCGCTCCACTCTCAGCACCAATGTCCGGTCAGGCAAATCAGGCTGACCATACATGAAGGACACCGTTCGAGATGTGATGCCTAACCAGCTCACACCCGGAAATTCGAGCTTGTTGTTCGTGGTGTACAGTTGCCTCCGCGAAAACGTCACGCCCGTAGCCAGCCGCGAAAGGGCAAACGGCAGCCACGGAATACGCTCATCCAGATTGTCGAACAGTGCGACAGGGTCAGTTGTTACGGTGGCAATGAATCCATCTTCTTTGTTTTTTTCGATGGACAGCAGATCGGCTTTCGCCCCGAAGATAAACTTTTGAATACGACGCAGAGCGGAGGTTTTGCCGGAACCGTGATCGCCCAGCAACAGCAGAATGATCTTCGTTGGCTGAATGCTGCCGAAAAACAGTGCGAGTAACCAGATTTTCAGCAGCTTGCGCTGTTCACTTGGGGAGAGGTTGGAATCGACGCAATTAACCGAATCAATCAACTGCCGATCAAGTTCTCCTCGGGGTGCATCGGCTATATAAGAATATGGCTGCCATGACCGCCGACTGTCGAAAAAGAACACATCCTCGGTTCCGTTTTCTACTTGCGCAACCGATTCGCCGTCCAGCCGATACATGTATCCGTCGAAACGGGACACGTACAACACTTTCCTAGCCTTGTCGTAATGAGCCAAACGGCGAATTTCAATCGGTTGGCCTTTTGAGTGCGCCTCAGACTGCAGGTCAGTCAATACGCGCCCAAATCCGTGCTCGTGTGAATTGATGCCGTATCGCCCGTTCATCAGGGCGGCAAGGCCAACCTCGTCTTTATTTAATGGCACTGCTTGATGGGAATCACTGTCGAACAGGAACAATCCTGCGTCCGTGTTGAAAAAGCGCCCTCGGTTGTTTACGTCACCGATGACAGCCCCTCCGATCTCACGCCACCGTTCAAAGCCCCTGATGTTCCCGTTTTTACGAATAGCGTCAATTTCGTCTCTGATGGCATTCGGGTCTTTAGCTGCACTTTTTATGATCATGGCGCTCCTTGTGTCCCGCAGCTCAGCGGGTTGATTTGTTTGTTCGTGCTTCGTGGTGGGCCAGCCCCAACGTGAACGCGACCGCACCAGAAAACGGTCACACCAAAGCTGGCCAACCAGTTCAATCATTTGCTTGCTAGTCAGGTCAGAGAGTTACGAGTGTTGCTAGGACGACTTGCAGGAGAAGTAAAAACTTAGGAGTAATCTGTAGAGGAGCGTTCGTAATAGCAGTGCGCTATCTGCCCTCCTCAAGCCGGGCTGCGACTTTGGCCTCGCGGTCAAACTCCTTTTTGCGCGCACGATAAGTGGATATGACCTCCGCGTCAATTTCCGACCGAATCTCGGGCGGCAAATCGATAATGTTTACAAATCCGTGGCGTGTTCCTTGGCTGGGAAGAAAAACGCTCAGTTTGCCGTTCGCTGCCCGCCAAACCGCTACTCCCCGAACTGTGACGTCGCCGACCTTGATGTCCGCAAAAGCTACTTTCTTATCAAGTTCGGTGGCCAACGTAATTTTTGAAACATATTGGTTCTCCGGCATATGTAGTTCCTCCATGAGGTAGGGTTTGGTTCTGAATGCTCACACAAAGGAAGGCCAAAGCCTTGGGCCGATGCGGGGACAAATCGACCCGTGGAATTGGCCATTTCGCGTGTAGGGGGCAACTTAGGTCAGAAGCGCTGACTACGAGCGTTGAGAATTGTTGCCCTTAATCATATATGTCCGATGAGGACTGCAAAAATGACAAACGTCGGCAAAATATTTTGCAGCCCCTCGCGGTCCAGCGACTTAGAGGTATGGTCAGTTGTCCAGAAACCGGCGTAAGTGCAACAATCCCTGCTGGACACGATACCGAGCTTGGCGGGGCGTTATGCGGAGTACCTCGCCGATCTCCTCATAAGTTTGCTCCCCGCAGTCAAAGAACCCAAAAGACAGTTTGACCGCAACGTTCTCAGACGGGCTTTGAAGCTGGCGAAATGCTTCTTCCACACAGCTGTTCAGTTCGCGCCAATAGTAAGCGTCCGTTGGCATTCCCATCCTCGTCGTGAGAGTATCGAACTTTTCTGTGTTGCTCAGTGCTCGCTGCCCCTGAGCACCGACTCTCATTAGTGACAGAGGAATTTCGTGATACATGAGCCGAATTGTCAGATTCATGAGGTGTCTTATAGCAATAATAAGAGCCATCCCATAGGGGTTGTGGGCGGATTGTATGGTGTCATAGTTCCTTAATATGGCAGCGTATGCCTCCTGCCTGCGATCTTCGGGTCTAATGGCTGCTGACCATACCCGATTTGCAGCCTGAGCGCAGATACGAAACAGCTGCTCGTCAGATAACTGTTCCCCGCGAGAACCCCTCTTACTATTACGGCCATGCAGCTTGGTTGTGTCGTATATGCGTCGAAAAATGGCCCACAAATCGTTATCTCCACATTCTCCTCGTAAAAACTTTTCCAAAGCTCGGTCCATAATTAGGTCCATATCACGACGTGACGGGAAAAGCGTTCGCGCGATTCGGTATACGACCTCACGTTTCATTGCGAGATCGCCAGGGCTATTGACGACAAGGGTCGGCCGTCCCGGCCAGTCGATGGTTGAATATTTGTCGCCGACCATGTAAGCGACCTCAAGTGTGAGCACCGCAACTTGCGCATCTGACGGCGGGTTGTCTTCCCACCAGGGCGAAGCGGGGCTTTCCGTGGCCGAGTCGGCGGTTAAATCGACATCGTCAATAAATGGGTTTGCTGCAACAGACACGTTTTGGTCGTTCATGCTAATCCTCCAGATCGAATTTTTGAGTTTCCGTCCACAGCCGGTGCGAACCTATGCACGTCCATTCGAGTTCGAGCAACTCAGGAGTGGGAAAACGTGACTCTAGGAAGGCACTTAGGATGTGGGAGGCGGTCGCTGATTGAGAGCGGCGGCCCTAGGAAGAGAGTAAACGAAGACCTGTGCGGAGGAAATAGCTCGTCGGTTTCAAATTGTCGATAGTACTTTAGCGCCCAACAGTTGCGCTATGTCCTTTGCTAAACGCGAGTTATCTGTGCTGGAACACTATTCAGGTGCTGATTAGGTTTGCTGAGATAGTTCGCATTGTTACAAATGAGATGTTTCCTGCTACTCCAGCCGTCCGGCAGGCCAGTTAGAGAGGGTGCAAGTTAAAGCTGCCGTAGTCTGTAACAATGTGTTGAAGGGCCACTATCGCTTCTCCCCATGCAGGCGAGTGAGCCGAGAGCCGACCGAGTTGAGTTCAATTTCGCTCAGTGCCTTTTCGATCCTAGGGAAAATCCGATCTTCTTCTAGCCGAACATGGTCGTGAAGCAAGCGGCCCAGCTTAATCAATTGCTCAGGAACAAAGCCGCCGCCTAGACTGTCCTTCACATCTTCAATTTTTGAGCGTATCGCCGCGTGGTCCGCAAGCATGCGCATGATTTCGCGGTCCTCGTCCAAGCGGAAGTGACGGGCGTACTTGGGCAGGAGCACTTGTTCTTCCTCCACAAAGTGTGTTCGGCCGCTTTCTTCCCAAAATAGGAGCAAGGACTTCGCCAGCGTTATCAATCTTTGGTAGCGATCTGGCGCAGATGATTCCGTCGCCCGCCGAATTTCTAACGCCAGTACGAGCACATGGTGATGATGTTCGCTAAGTGGAAAAAGTTCTGGATGACGCTTCACGCTATTAGGCTATTGCGTTGAGATCATCGCAGTCAAATTGACCGGATACGCTTGCACCGTCAACTCTCAACCAAGCGGAATGCCTTTCCAGGCAGGCAGCCGATAAGTGTGCCGTCAGTACGGCTGGCAGGTAATTGCGGGTAACCAGTAATTATGGTGATACCCACTTCCGTGAAAACTCGGCCCACCGCAAGTCATTGAAAACAAAGACAAACCCATAGCGCCGATAGCTGCGCGAGCTAACTGTATTAGAATCAGCAAAAAACGCGAGGCAACGATACCCAAAAAAGACCATCAAAGTCCTTTAGAATCAGCAGCTCGAAATCGAGCGTTTGGCCCCTATTTACATCTCCTGTAAATTGTCACCGCGTCAGCTAAGTGCCGCAGTTTCATACATTTCTGGTTCCGTCAATCGCTCCGAGGTAAACGGCTGGCGGTTTCGCTTTCGGCTTTCGTGAAGCCCATACTCTTTCCCGAAGCCCAATACTCTCAGCAAGAGACTCCAGGCATTTGGCTCTCGCGGATGACTTTCAATAACTTACGGACAGGAACTGCGCCGCGTAAATGCACCATTACGAATCAAATCGGGTCTGGCTGAGGGTGTTTGAGGCGCAGCAAACAAAGCACTTAGCTCCAAAAATGCAACGTTTTGAGCATACTGATGCGTGGCTCCGATGCCCGAAATCGCTCATATCTGCACCATACGTCTGATCCACGCGTTATCAATGACTTAGCGGGTTTCTAAAATCTCGAACGGAAATTCGCACGAAAGAGGGGTGATTCGCCATTCATAGCCCGCCTTAACCCTTCCCTCGGCCTCGCCCTCCGCATTCGGGTCGTCGAGTAAATCTCCATGCAACAGCAGAAACATTTTGCTGCATGAGAGGAGACCCGGAATGAACAACCGCACCCGCGAAATCATCTCGGAATGCCAGTTTGAACTGGCAACAAACTTCGACCTACCCGCAATTTCCATCCTGATTCGCCACGCTTCACGCCTTGGTATGACCCGGCAGGAGTTTGAACCCTTGCTTGAGGCGCAGTACGAACGGGAGGTCAAATAGCCATGCCGCCAGCATACGAAGCGATCACAGCGCAGATCATCGCGCAATTGGAATCTGGCGTGGTCCCTTGGCGCAAGCCCTGGACCTCCCGCTTGCCCATGAATCTCAAATCCCAGAAGGAATATCGCGGTATCAATGTGTTTTTGCTCGCGTCACAAGGCTACGCGAGTCCCTATTGGCTCACGTACAAGCAAGCGGCCTCTATCGGCGGAAACGTCAAAAGAGGCGAGCACGGCACGAAGATCGCGTTCTGGAAAATTGGCGAATATCGGCGCCAGAATACTGAGACTGGCGAACTCGCGGAAAAACCGAGCAAATCAATCCTCCTGCGCCACTATTCGGTTTTCAACGTCATGCAATGCGAGAACCTGCCGGACTTCGGCACAGGCCGCAATGTGCATCCGATTGCGGAGTGCGAATCCGTAGTCTCTGCAATGCCAAACGCGCCTAGGGTCACTGCCTCAAATTCCGCATGGTACAAGCCCGCATCCGACACCATCGGCATTCCACCAATCAGCACGTTCCACACTTCTGAGGGTTATTACGCCACTTTATTCCATGAACTCGCGCATTCGACGGGCCACGGGTCGCGCGTTGGCCGTGAGGGCATCGAGACGCTCAACGCATTCGTCTCTGAATCCTACTCGAAAGAGGAGTTGGTTGCCGAATGCGCGGCTGCGATGTTGTGCGGCATGACGGGAATTGAAAAACTCACCTTGGAAAACTCGGCTGCCTATATCGCTACGTGGGTCAAAAGATTAAAAGCCGATTCCAAGCTGATTATTTCGGCAGCTTCCCAGGCACAAAAGGCCGCGGACTACATTCTAGGCAAGGCCGAAACCAGCCATGCCAACTCCAGCACGGAAGGGGCGGAATAAATGACTGCTACTTTCGCGTTTCCCGTCTGTCTCGCCGAAAAATATCGGCCTAAAACGCTCGCTGAGTTTGTCGGTCTGGAAAAACAGCGAAAACTCCTGACGAAATTGGCTGCGAATCTCCGCCCATGCGCGCTACTCCTCCAAGGCGCACCCGGCACTGGGAAAACTTCGATAGCCTACGCATTCGCGGCTGAGATTCGGGCGGAAGTCCATCATATCGGGTCGCAGGAATGCAAAATCGAACGCCTCCAGGAACTCGTCCGCGCCTGCCAGTACGTCCCCCTATCCGGCGGGTATCACGTCATCATCGTGGATGAGGCAGACGTTATGAGCGACGCGGCGCAGAAATATCTGTTGAGCAAGCTGGACGCGAGCGAGTCTGTCCCGAACACGATCTGGATGTTTACCTGCAATGCCGTAGAGCGCCTGGAGGAACGGTTTTTGTCTCGCTGCATCAAGCTGCCCGATTTCAATTCGTATGGTGCGGGGGACGCGATAGCAGAACTGCTTGCGCGGGTCTGGCAGGCAGAGGCAGGCACGGCAGACGCTCCGAATTTCCGAAAACTGGCGTGCGGGAACGTGCGGGAGAGTCTCATGCGTTTAGAAGCGGAATTGTTACTGAGTTAGGCCGAGTTGGTTTTCAGTTCGACTGGAGGATTGAATGCTCGCAGCCGTGGCAGCAAATGTTGTGCGAATGCCGAAGAAACGCGAACATAACGCCAAAACGAAACTCGCGTATTTCTCTGCGGACGAATTGCAGAGAGTGCTTAGAGCTGCGAGAGACCACGGGCCACGCGAGCACGCGATGTTCCTGTTCGCCTGTGGGCATGGCGCGCGAGCATCCGAAATCGCCAATCTGCGGCTGACGGACCTCAACCTGAAACAAGGCACCGTGCATATTGCACGGCTGAAAGGCTCGCTCGACTCGACGCAGACTTTGCTGAAGGTGAAGGGGAATCCGCTGTTTGACGAGGAAAAGGCGTTTCGGGTCTGGCTCGCTGAACGGCGACTCGACGCGGATAATTTTATTTTCAATTCGCAGAAGTCCACACGATTGAACAGGTCTACAATTTTCAAGCTGTTCCGCGCGATCTGCGAAGCGGCGCAGATCGAGGATAAGAGTTTATGGCATCCGCACGCTTGCAAACACAGCTTGGCGATGCGACTCGTGGAGCAAAATGTGAACGCCTTTCTGATTCGCCAGCAACTCGGTCATAAGAGCATCAGCAGCACGCTCGTATATGTGAATCCTAGCGACAAGCAGGCGAGCGAAGCCGCTGCGAAAGCGTTTGCGCAGATTTTCTGATATGAAATCATTATCCAGCGTAATCAAGGAACGATGAGCTGCTCTCCCGTAGCACGCATAAAAGTAGGACCAAGCGCAGCGAAGCGCTCAATGCCTGTTGCTGTCACGGCGTTAGAATAGTTGCTTCGTCAAATCGTGGGGGCCATCAGTGGATGCAGATACGCTGTTTCAGGCATTGGTGACAGAGGCAACGTATTCCGGGCCTTGCAGTGTAAATCTGGAAAAGCCTGACGGTCGCGTCGGCGGTTCGGCAACGATCCAGATTCACCAGCATGAGCGAAGCAAGGCCGAGGTTTCAATCGAGGAATTTGACGCACCTCCAGAATATGGCGACAGTCTGATGGGGTTCTTGAACGCATCCGTCCCGAAGAAGCATGAGACCGGCACGGTGATCGAGATTGGAGCGACGGCAAATGAGCGCCGAATTGTCTCGCTTGAAATGCAGACGGATGAAGGCACGTTCACCGCAACATCGGGCTTGATGGCGACGCCTTTCTGGATGGGGTTTGAAGAACAGCCGAAACTGTCGCTCACGTTCGGCGATCTTGCGTTTACGCCACATAATGCCAAGCCGGCAAAATTCTGGTTTCTGCCGCTACAGGGTCGTTTTCACAAGCATTATATGGGCCGTTTTACGCCCGCCCATCCGATGGCGCTCGGCGAAAGAAATATAATTACGTTTTCTGCGGACGGCCTTCACTGCGGGTTGCAGTTGTTTGATGCGAACCAAAAGCCGTTTCACCCCATAGTTGCCTATGACGCGATTGCCTTTGGGGAGTTTCACGGCAGACCCGCGAATGTCGAGGAAACGTGGGACAGTATTCCGCGAACGTTTCTCGAAGCTCTTAGTTTTGCAATCGGTGCGGATGTCGTGGCACCCTGGCTTGAAGTGCGTGCCGAGGACGGAAGTCTTGTCAAAAGGTTTTATACGCACCTTGGCCGCAAATCGTCCGAAGACGGATTTGCCGCGTTTTGCAATGTTAATGAATTTAGCCCCAACTCTGGCATTGGCGCATTTCTGCAGGCGTTTTTCACTCTTCCTGAGAGTAAACGCGAAGCCCTTATTGCGCCGCTCAACCTGATGCGGTCCGGTGCTCCCGGCTTATCCAACATCGAGGATTCAATCACGGACCTAGTAAAGGCTCTGGATAACATATGTAAAGAACACGGTTTGACCACACAGGACCTTGGGGCACGCCTTGAGCCGGATAACCAGGCCAGACTGGAAATCCTTCAGACGATAACGCGAAACGAGCTTCGCAAGATTATTGGCGAAAATAGGACGGCGGCGCGCCACGGCCAGGTTGACGCACTGAATGTTATCCTCAGCAGGTCGGCGAACGTCACGTCTCAATCCAGAGACTTCGGACTAGCAGTGAGAGATTTGCTAAAGATACTGGACCTTCACGACGCGGAAGTGCTTGATGCGCATTACGCGAGCCTGAATCGACCGGGATCGTGGGCCGCTTTGCTTTCGGCCGTGCGTGGAGAAGTCGTTCATCGTGGCATTCTGCGGATCAAGGACCGCCAGTCACTCCGCAGCTGGTTTGAATTTTCGCGCCACTTGCATGATCTGTGCAAACGGATCATTCTGCGCGAAGCGCGCTACACAGGGATGTACTACGCCTCAACCAATCCATGGGTGAATAACTATGCCGTGGACCGGGTGACGCCCGCGAGCAAGGTGCAGGAGGACCTCGGGTTCTCGCAGGTGCCCACCCACATTTAGCGTTTTTCTTGACTGCCACTCCGGGTAGCGCATGGGTTCCCGTCTCACCTCAGCTAAAAGTGGTTGGATTCTCTTGTGTCCGAGTACGGCGCGCGGTAACTACCACCGAATGCTATGTGGAGGGAGAAGGCTACCCCAATCCCAAGCGATGACTCTTGGGAAACTCAGTCTCGATAAGGGCGGCCGCTTGGATTGAAAATAAGTTCGAGCACTTACGTTGTTGAGCGACGAGGCGAAGCGACCTTCTGTCCCGAGGACAATTTGTAAGGAGATGCAGGAAACAGTGTTCTCCCGAGTACCTGCGGATTGCTGCTTCGCACCTGACGCTCAATCACAGCATAATTCCTGCGGGTTACCGGATTTCGTGCAGAAGGCATCCGCGCCAACATCTCATGCCGTCGCTGGAATATCATGCATACTAAGAAACAGGATTTTCGTAAACGGAGCGGCGATGCGTATCTCCGGTGAGCTTCGTAGCCTACAGGCATACGGCCGCAAACGGCTACAAATCTGCCGAAGATTAATTCGAGGAGTTTGCTTACGAGATAATCACGGGCTTCAGAAGTGAACGCGCAGCAGCTTTGCTACGAAGCTGGTAAGACGACCTTCGGAAACGAATAGACGGACTTGGTATCTGAGAGTTGCGAAGTTTTCAGATCATATCGCGCACAGAAATAAATTCTCTCCCTTTCTCACCCCAGTACGACAAAATCGTTGCCCAGCAGCGCCCTTTCTATGGCGTTGACTAGCGCTTCCCCAGCTTTCGTTTTCGCAACGTATGCTTGGACCCCTATCCTTCTAGCTTCCTCGACGAATTGCTGATCCGCATGGGAAGATAAGATTACAATCGCAGATTGAGGCACACTCGCCTTTATTTTGCGGGCCGCCTGGAATCCGTTCAAGAGCGGCATACTAATGTTCAAAACGACCACATCAGGTTTCAGTCTCTCGGCTTCGTCAATCGCCTTAGCGCCGTTATCCGCCTCCCCGCAGACCTCAAATCTCGGATGCTCTTCAATCGTGGAGCGGACTATGTTTCTTATAGCCGAGTGGTCGTCTGCGATGAGGACGCGCACTCGTCGTTCAACATCTGACGCGCTCACCGCACCGGATGCAGCAGCCATGATTGTAAAGCTAGGCTATTGCCGAGGAGGGGTACATACGTCGAAGCAGGTATTTGGTCAACAGAACCGATTGAGCGGGGAACAACACAATTGGATCGGCCTACCGTTAATCGGCTCCATGGTTTCTTTCTGCGTTATCCCGTTCGCAATTGCGTTCGACCGCCGGACAATCTTGAGGGTAGACAGGAAAGTGCCTCGCAGATAGTGACCCTCTTGTCAAAACTCGCTCTGCTCGCGGGAATGCAATACGCTTCAAATAGACTTGCCAAGTTTTCGCGGATATTTGGCGCAGATGTGTCCGTCAAATTCTAGTTCGGCTATCTGCCGATCTTCAGGACTCGAAGGACTCCAGTCACATCCAGTGCAGCCGAACCCCTCGTAGCGCGGCGTAATCCGCCAGATCAGAAGACGTTTTTCCATCAGTGTGGCGTGAAATCAAAGTTCATCGCTAACGTTTCGTCAATGTCTTCTGTAACTTATTTCCTGTCTTTTGCTCTAACTTTCATGGAATGCCCGATAGCACAGAGCCTCTTCGAGGACTATTCTAAACTGGCGACGCAATATTTCGGGGCTGTCGATATTCTGTCTGATCTTGTCGGGTCGCACCAGGACTTTTCGGATGCCAAGCGGCGCACAGAGCAATTAAAAACGAGATGTCAGGTGGCGCGGTTAGCTCTAGAGAATCACCGCGCTGAACACAATTGCGGCGCTGTTTTCACTGCCGGAGCGGGCTAACGAGGCCAAGGGGCACATCAGCTACTTGGCTCTGATGACCTGGCGTGGAGGACGAACCTGCTACGGCGCAGCAGCCTTGCCGGAAGAGGATTGTTAATCGGCCGCCCGCACCGAGTAATCTGTTAGCTAACCATCCGAGATGTTTTGTGTATTCACGCGAGCTACGATTTCTTTAGTAGGAGTGTGAATTGCGTAAAACTCGTTAGGTGACAGTTCGGACCAATAGGCAAGCATGGCTCGCGCATTTTCCAGCCCTTGAACAAACTCTCTCCATCTGTGAGAGCCGTCGGGCATTTTCTCAAAGAGGTCATATTCGCGGTTCATGACTGTTATGTTATAACACAGACGTTGAGAGATTTGTCCCTGTGGTTGCCCTACGAATTTAGTCGCCTTGGCTTCCCGGCCCATGCGGTAGGAGTCTGGAACGTAAAACGCGCGTTAATCGGTCGAGGTACGAGTTGAGCCATTCTAGATGTTTAGGATGTCTTTCCGTTCCGCGCAATCCGAAAGTAGGCGCATTTTAACACCGTATTTTTTTTCAATGAAAAGCGGGCACCTTTCCCGAGGACAATTTGTAAGGAGATGCAGGAACATTGTCTGAATGCTTCGTTCTCAGATACGGGGCCGTTTCGGCCGCCCTTCCCCCGTGTCAATGAGTAGCTAAAATGGCTTCCTCCTCGACCCGTTCTTCTCCCATGCCGGTCGCCTCTTCCAACGCGTCTCTCAGCCGGTTTATGTGCATCCCGTAGGCCGAGACGACGCGGTGCTTGTGCAGCCTTCCAGTGAGCAATTCGTGAAAGAACGTCCCGGCCAACTGAATGCTGCCCGTTTCGGCTGCCATCTGGGCTGAAATGGGTTTACCTACTACGTGGAGAGCGCATACTCAATTAGAGGCGTTTTAAGCCACGCGGTAAAAACCAAGCTACCCCCATACGCGCAGCCGCTTTTTGGGGAGACCATGCCCTTGATTCTACAAGGCTTACAGAAGCTGTTTTGCCCTGGTTAGGACGTGAACGGGCTGTTATTTCCTCTAACGGCGCTTTAAGCCGACTTTCGTCTGTGTCGCGCCGTCCCGGCCATGTGTCATGTCCGGGAATAATTGCATCCCGCCACAATCTACCAACGTTTTGTATTGCTGGTCTTGTATTGCTGGTCGTCCGACACCGTGTAAGACTTCCGGGTCTACGAGAGTGTTTTGGAACAATGGCGGCCCTTACAAATTGTGCCGAAGAGCGAGCGGGAAGCTAGCATTCTCGCGGAAGTAATAGAGACGTTGAAGGGTTGGGAACCGCCAGGGATGCAAAATAGCATCCCCAGCGGCGAAACCATGTCATGCAGTGAGAGCCTGTTCAGTAGCCTGGTCTGTAACCATGAGGTCAGTCCAAGCCGCCTCTCCCGTGAGGGCCACGACAAGAAGCATGTCATTAGCATCCGCAAATCTTCCTAGATGATCCCGGATGTCCTTGGCCGAGCTGGTTGACTTAAATAACCACTCGGAAAACAGAACCTTCTTGGCTCCCAGCCGCTCCAGTTCCCTAATCAAGCGATGGTAATCTTGCCCTGGTCTATCTAAATCGTAGCTAATGAGGTACAGAGTCATTTATTTCTCTCTTTTTCGTTGACATGGAAAGAGGGGCTGGTGAAAATGGCCTCGGGATTTAGAAGTCCAGTCACAAACCCTTCTCTCCAAGGGAAAGAGGTTCAACGAGCACCCGCTATGAACGGGTGCTCGTTTTTTTTCCTACGGCACCTTCTCAAGTCGCTAAAATCTTGTCAAGAGGAAATCAGGGTCTCTACGCAAAATGTTGTCTGACAATTTTAGATATGTCTACATATAGTGGTGCTCTTACTTGACTATCCACCTCGCGCTATTCCGCGGAGCCTTCCGCTTGCTCGCCTCGTTGAGTCCTCTCATGAAAAGACTCAAACATCTCGTGTCGCCCTTCCGAGCAAGCGAGCGCACGGAAACCATCATGCTTCAACTCAAATACCCAATCCGCATGATCGAACGGCTGCCCACGCGCCGAGAGAACCATTGTATTGATGCGGGGAACAGTTGCAGATTGGGCCGCGCGCAAAAGAGCCATAGGCGAACAAAATACGAATATGCTACAATCCGCGAATGGACGAGGGGCGAAAGCGCGTGCTCGCAATTCTCACGGCGATTCTGGTTGCGCCACGGCTGAAGGATTGGGCTTGGGATGGTCGGTCCGGTGCGCCAGCGTGCGAAGGTTTTGTCATGACTGCGATGGGCGTAGCGGAACGAATATTGGAAATCGTTGACCGGAAGCAATGATATTTATCGCCATGCCCGGCAGATTGGGCTGGCTGAACGCCGAAGGTGACTCTCACCGGAATATCGCAGCGAGATTTTTTACCGCCCTCCAATCTTTCTTCCAATCCCGCCATCTTTTATCAGGTTTGCGCCTCAAGCAAAAAAACTTGACGGCTGTCCCCTTGTGCCACGATCCGAGCAGAACCTTTCGAGCATGGTGCAATTTGTACACTGCACGCAATCGGGTGCCATCTTGAAACGTTGGCATCGCTGCACTGCCACCCTTCACCTGAACCAGTATGATTTGCAAGGCATCTCCGCGCTTCATTCCGCGACCTGAGTTGGAGTGGTCTTTGCGAATTGCCAATAGATCTACGACGCCCGCCGATTCACTTTTTGCTTTGCCTAAAAATGTGACTAACTGCCAGCGGGTGCGTGCCAATACGCCCCTAATACGCACCTTCGTCATCGTGACTGCCCATTTTGCGGTTCTCGCTGCTTTTTCTTGCGCTTTTCTCCATTTTCTCGTGTGGGCAGCCTTTATTGCTGCCCGATTGCCCGCGTTATTGAAGGTAGTTTGACGGATGGGGCGCTGCGTCGCCGTCGATATTTTCACAGATTCCCTCTTTTCCCAGATCACTCCGCGTGTGCCAATGAGCCGTCTTCTCTATGCCGTCCCGAGAAACACCGAGGCTGTTCTCTCCGATGTAGGTTCCCCTGATCGTAAATAATCTGACCGCTGAAGAGATGTCGGTAATATTTTGCGGATCGTCATCTTCATCATTGAGCACCGTATTCAGAGATCGGTGGGTATGTCGCCGAACGCAAACTCAATCCAGTCGTCGTCACGTTCGGGACAGGGTTCAATCCTTACAAAGTCATTTACGCCTGGATGTTAGCATGTTCGCTTTGCCTTCGCTAATCACTTTGACTTAAAATGCAGGTACGGAGGAATCACAAATCGCGTACAACTACGTGTTGGCGGACGCCATCCTTGAAAGACTGGATTCATTATTTCCAACTGCCTCGAATTTTTACGATCTGTGGGAATTACAGGTCAAGGGTTTCGATCACGAAGCCAAAGAGGTCTGGCTTGAGGCAATCGATGCGCTGCTCAAACTTGGAATGGCCGAGGGCAAGGAACTCCGCGACGGACTTCTAATAGCCGATGTTGCGAATCTCACGATTACGCCGCTAGGGCGTGAACATGTCGCCCAACGGCGTCAGCCATCCACCAGTCCAAAATCAAACATTGTTTTCCTGAGTCATGCTGCTAGCGACCAAGAAATAGCATTTCGGCTTAAGCGGCTCATCGAAACCGCAACCCCCGGAAGTGAGGTTTTCGTTTCCAGCGACACAGAGAACATTCGCCCCGGCGACGAGTGGGTGCGTCGAATCCTGGATACTTTGCAAGTAGCAAGCGTACTTCTTATCCTCGCAACCGACCGTAGCCTTGGCCGCCCGTGGGTCTGGTTTGAAACAGGCGCCGCCTGGAAAAGCCGACTGCGAATAATTCCGGGCTGCCTCGGTATCATACGTAAAAACAAGTTGTCTGCCCCATTCTCTCAATACCAGGCGCTTAATCTTGACGAGGCTAATGATCTCCGCGATCTGCTGAGAGCGGTAGCAAGAGAGACCGAGCTTTCAATGATTGACGTCGAGGTCCAAACAGCTATCGCGGAATTTCAGAGACTCGATAACCTTGCCGGTGTTTCACCAACTTCGACGCCTGCGACCGAGGAACTTGAGCTTCGGTTTGATCTAGTTCACGTTTCAGCCGCAATCGAACACGGTCACGCAAGCAATTTCGTTGTCCGGCTGACGAATGAATCCAATGAAGTAATTGAAATAAAGCAAGTTATTCTTCTGAGCGAAAGAGGCATTCGTATAACGGACCCTTATGTCCTCACAGAACGGAATATGGTCGAGGCAAGAGGCCGTCTCATGGCCGCGTGGAGGGCATTGCCAAACCCAGCTGATTTCTTGATTTCCTCACACGCCAGCAAAGGGTTTGGCTCGGAACGTGAGTTTCAAACAGACGTTGAAATCAATGTAATTTGTGAAGCTCTAGGAAAAATCAAGCGGTCTAGCACTAGGGTCCGAGTCTTGGTGGATGGTTTGAACCGCCACATCACGCAAATTGCAGGTTAGGAAACCATTACAACGGGTGTGTTTGCTGCTGTACAGTCGTGCCGCGCGACATTAATAACGTATGTTGTTTCGGCGAGTGGATGCGACATTGCCGCACCCGACGGCACGATACTGTTTCTGGGGTGTTTCGGGCCATGAAGATATTTTCTCTTAATCTGGTGCCCGGCTGGGTGGTTTTTTAAGTCTCATTGGACTCTCGTTTGAGCGACCGTCCTACGAACGACTATAATGTCCGTGACGAATTTTGCAGAACACAATACCCAGGCATTACTTAGGTACAAAAGCCATGGCGAAACCGCTTTGTGTGCAAGTTATTAGGTTACTGGAAGAAGCCAAGAAATATACGGTGAAGCCCGCCGGCAGAAACGCAAGCGCCATCAACATTCTCGTCAGCGACCGAAAGGTAGTGCAAATTTGCAAGCCATACAGCGCGAAGTTATATCATATGCGCTTGGCTCATTCACCAACCGAGCTGGGGATTGACGCGACCTTTTGGCGTAAGGCGCCGCGCAAATCCTGGCCCTTCAGATACACTGGGTTTCAACACCGACGGGACCTGCGCCAGGCACTTGCGGGTGCCGCAGCCCAATTCCAGCGAACAGAAAGTCGTGGCCTCGCAGCCCAAAAGCCCTTCCATTTGGACCGCGCTCAAATATTCCCAGATGAGGTTGACGACAGTGTTATTTTAAGGGAAGGTGCGACACACCAAGTCCTGGTCAACTCCTATGAGCGTGATCCAGAAGCTCGCAGGCTATGTATTAACCATCATGGTAACAACTGTATTATTTGCAACTTCTCGTTTGGCACAATATATGGGAAGGTGGCCGACGGCTTCATCCACGTACACCATTTGCGGCAGCTTTCAACGATTCGTAAGGAGTATGTGGTTAACCCGATAAAAGACCTTCGCCCCGTTTGTCCAAACTGTCACGCGGTGTTACACCGCCGCAATCCAGCATATAGCGTTGAGGAAGTTCAGTCGTTGCTAGCCAACCATTAGCGGGGGTGTATTGCCCGGTGGCTTTGAATCAATCTGCCAGGGCTTGAGCACGCTGTTGCAGGTCTCATCAGAGTCTCATTGAAGTGACTGCGCCCGGAGTAAAATAGCTTGTAAGCGACACCAAACAGGCCTACTTGGGTTTTTGTCAGCCTCCTCCTACGAACCAAAAGGTCGGGAGTTCGACTCTGTCCGGGCACAATCTTTTTGGCTTACGGGCCGCCGCCGGAATCTTGGAAGAAAATCGCCCCATGCGTCCTATGATAACCTGTCAGCATGGAACCATTCACTCCTGCTGACCGCTACGTCGCTGGGAACCACGCTCAGAACGCCGTAGGGTCTGCCGATACCCCAGACATAGCGGCTCTACCACCTCCTCCGCCGAACGTCTGCCAAGTCCATTTGACATTCACTACCCGAGACTATTGCGGTCGCCCTCTGTTCCGAGGAGCGAATCGTTGTTACTGGCACTTAGAGACGGAGGAAAAGTATGAGCCTGACTTCGTCATCTCATATTTCGGACCCGGAGCTACTCTTAAGCCAGCCATCGAACGAGAAGTATTGGCAAAGCGTTCGCTGGAAATGGCGCATTTGGTCAAGCACGACTTGATGGCAACCTCTTAAATTCTGGATGCAACTTGCGCGAGGGACTGTTTATTCGAGCAAATCTCGGAAATGCCCGACTAAGTTATTCTAACCTAGAGGGAGCCAATTTTGCCTTTGCGAATCTCGAAAATGCATATTTAAGCCAGTGCAATCTCAATGGCGCACGATTTACTGGCGCACGACTATTTAATACCAAGTTCCGCGACAACAACTTTGCTGGTGTGATTGGGCTAGACAAGGAGAGATTCAAAGGTTTGCGCTGGGGGTGGCTTCCGATTCACAGAATGCTTGAGGCATATCCGGATCAGTGCAGCGTCATGTACCGATCGCTGGCCTCACATTTCTCTTCGCTGGGTTTATTCGACGATGCGAGCTGGGCAACATATCGAGCCTTCGTGATGCGCCACAGGGGATTAACACAGCGATTGTCGAAAACGAAGCTCTGGGCGGATCAGTTAGTTTTGGCGATGATGAACGATAATGTCCTTGCCAATAAACTTATGCAGAGCTTTCCTGGCATTTCTGGTAGAAAACGTTCATTCAGGCTGATTGCAGCCCGCGTGGTTACGGTTTTCGAGTGGATCAAGTCATTGTTGCTGGGCATGGTGGTCGGTTACGGCGAGAAGCCCCTGAGGGTACTAGGGAACGCACTGTTTACGATCCTGCTGTATGCAATGGTGTACAAATATTTCGGCGCAATTAACGATCGATCTTTTGAATCTTGCCTCTATTTCAGCGCAATCACGTTCACAACGGTAGGATACGGTGATTTTGCCCCCCACGGGATTTTTCGGTTGATAGCTGCTTCAGAGGCACTAACTGGAATTGTGTTAAGTGGGTTATTCCTCTTCTGCCTCGGACGAAGGGCATTCGGACGGGCGTAGTACGTTTGAGGCTCCAAGAAGGCCGCTCCGACCCAGCCGCTGCTTTGACGCAGGGCATGAATTTAACCATCAGAAGGGCTTCGCGCCAACGTGCGTGTTATCACGGGGCAAGGTCTGTAACTGACAGAGGGAGGGGTTTGATGCGCAACTCTTGGCTGATTTTGAAGTCATCCGCAATGCGACAGAAATTGCACCTGTAATTTTTCACCTCTAATCGTAGTTTCGTCCAATTGACCACCGTAAGTACATCCCTAAGATGCGCCTCCACTGGCGCAGCAGAGCTTCGGCTCATTATGGCCTTGGCCCAATGCCGCTGGCGTCGTGAGGGGGAGCCGATATGCCTAGCAATACGTTCATCTCACCTTCAAAGTCTTCTTGGAGTTGCTCCCCCAACAGCGAAAGGCTTATGGCAATTCCTTGACAGTCAAGTGGGTTGACATCAATCTGCTCTCCGATTTTCCACTCGCGGACGTAGGACTCGAAGTCAACCTTTGCTGAGGCCGCCGTAAGGGTGCTCTTGACGTAGGGTGGCTGAACCTCTTTCCCATCCACCAAAAGCCGGGGCCGCAGCCAAGGCGCCTTCAGGGTGTCCGTATCTTTGCTCTTGTCGAGTGGAACGCCAGAGGACTTAACATCAACTATTTGTACCCGCCCGAGTCGATGGGCAAGGCAGTTCCGAACTCGGTAAAGACCGTCGAGCCATTGCATTCTTTCTTTCAGAGCGGAAGAGGGCCGCGCAACGACCAGTCCATCGCACATTTTTAGGGGTCCTGATCTGCTCTGCGATTGCACCTGAATCAATATTCTCCAGAAATCGGGGCCGTCCATTTTCTTTCCCGACCCCTTCAAATGCTCAAGGACCCGACGTTGGAGCAGTAGACCTTGTGCGTGGATCTCAAAACGACTAATCATCGAAATCAACGAGAACCGCGCAAGAAGGACAGGTGCTTCACGTCGTACCGCTTGGTCTTGCTCAAGTCCACCGCACCTGAAAGGCACCGTAAAATCTGGTGCGCCTTGAGGTGGAGGAATTTTCGATAGGGCAACTCCAGCTACTGCAATTGCCGCATCATAGGTTAATCCGTCGCAGAGAGCGGTCAGCGTCTTACGCGCATCGTCAGGATATTGCAAGTCGCGAATCATTTCTTGCACAATACGCCAAGGCAATCACAAAAGCACTGAGGCGCGAAGGAGTGTAGTGAGGCGATGGGCAAATCGAATTTAACGCTCCTTCTGAACGACGGATAAACCGGCGGTTGAATCAACGCCAACTGAGAATAGCGATCTTCTGCTGCTCGCATGCAACGGCAGCTTGGCGTGCTCAAATTCAAGCACAATTCAGACATCTGGCTTGATTACCGCGTTACAGGTAGAATTCAATCTGAAGCGCGCACAGAAGCAGCTGAAATCAGCTGAAATCAGGAACGAGCGCCTCGTACTCGCTCCATACCGGCAAAAACTTGTACATAGACAGTAATCGCCCCGAGTTCGCAGGTGACGTTAATTACGGAAATACATGGATTCAGTTTGCACTCACGGTTCACAACTCTGCCTCAAGTACAGCGCTCATATTTCGTTGCTCTCACCGCGCACGAGGCATTTGTGTTCTGCGCGGTGTTTTTTCAGCGCTAGGCGTGCTTCCCGGCATTCCGCACGTAATTTCGCCGTACGCCGCTGGGCATACGCAAATTCATTGTGCGAGCCGACACAATTAGTCATTGCATCGACAGCCGCAAACAATTCCGTTGCAATTCTCGCATACTCTGCAAAAAGAGTCTCTGCTATCGCGCACAACACGTAGCTTTGAGCAAGAAGGCGGTCTAAACGTTACATCAGAAGTGTTCGCCTAGCGACGCCTTCACGAACCCACTTCGCATTCCGGGAGAACTTCAATCGGGGTGCTGCTCCGATTGACGCCGTCCCGAGATCGGCCCTACCTGCGGACGACATCCTTGGGAGATACTGCGATACCATCGTGCCCGTTGCGTTATCGCTCGGCTGGCCAGCGTTCGGTCATGTGAATCAGCCGCTGGCCGAGCGGTATGAGCACCACATAAGCGCCTTCTCTGCATCGGTCCTCGGCACTACGGGTATCTGGCGAGATCCTTCGGCAGATTGTCGTGGATGTGTTGCAAATTGGCTGTGCCCACATCGTGGAGTTGTTTCAATCCTTTGATGTAGCCGTGTTCTGCACGATTCGTTGCTAGCGAGCACATGACCGTTTAGTGGGCGTGTACAGCAAATCATCTTTGTTTACAGGACCGGACCTGATCGACGCTACCGCTGGCGGAAGGTATCCTGACTGATCGTCGGAAGCGTGCGAATCGTAAGCGACAAAACTCGCCACCTCAAGTTCAAGAGCACTGCTACGTGCTGAGGGGTGTGGTTACAGGAGGCAGGGTGAACATTCACCTCGTAAATCCGAGTCATTCGTCGTTCGGAACGGCTGTCATTACGCCACGATGGATGTACGTGATTGCGGCCGCGACGCCGGCGTCCTTCGGCGCCCCAATTTTGATTGACGAAACACTTCAGCATTTGGATCCGGAGCGCATTCAACCGGGCGATGTCGTTGGAATTAGCATACACACGGAGAATGCCCTGCGCGGATACGCCGTAGGCAAAATCGCGCGCGAACGTGGAGCTTTCGTAGTCTTCGGTGGAATCCACGCCACCCTTTATCCGGACGAAGCACGGTCGGTCGGGGGAGGGCACGCTGTGGTATTGGGCAACGGCGAGATCGTCTGGCCGGCAGTACTGGCGGATTGCCGCAAGGGTGCCCCGCGATCAGCGTATTTGGGCGGCCGTGTGGAGGCTTCGGATTTCTTGGCCGCGCGTTGGGATCTCGTATCTAGGGATAAATACATGTGGGCCTCCGTACAAACGGTCCGTGGTTGCCCCAAACACTGTTCTTTTTGTTCGGTGTGGAAAACGGATGGCCAGCGTCCTCGCCAGCGGTCTGCGGATGGGGTGATCGACGAAATTGTTCAATTGCGGCGTCTTGGCTTTCGCTTTGTGCTTCTTGCGGACGATAATTTCTACCCAGTCACCCTTACAGACATTCGACTAGCCTCACGGCAGGGCGACACCCATCGTGTCGAGGAACTCAAGGCTTTGCGAGCAGAACGTTTTGATTTGATGGCCCGGCTGGCATTGCTTCCTTCCGACATGGTGTTCTTCACGCAGATTACGATGGAAGCAGCCGAAGACCCGTCCTTCCCTTGACGCGATGAGGAAGGCGAACATCAAAGGGGCGCTTGTTGGAGTTGAGTCCGTTACCCCAGAAGGGTTGAAAGATGTATATAACGACTTTAACTCGGCGGGACAGAATCTCGTCGAACGCCTGCGGACGTTTCGTCGCCACAACGTACATGTATTAGGATCGTTTATTTTCGGTCTGCCTAGCGACCGTCCAGAAACTTTCGAGGCAACCGTGGCTGTGGCACAAAGCGCCGAGATCGCCTTTGCACAGTTCGTTATGCTGACGCCTTTTCCTGGAACAGTGGATTTTGCGAAATGGGAAAAGATGATGGAAGGCGACCCAACGCGTATTGGCGGTGTGCCACTTACACGGCGTTGGCTAATCCCACAGCTATTACGCCCCAAAATGTACTGGCCGCACCCGGTAATGTCGGCCGATGAGATTCGGCAACGCACGCAAGCCGTTTGGGACCGCTTCTACAGCTTGGCGTTCATTTGGAAACGCTCCGATTTCATCAAGTCGCTTCGGAACCGTTTAGCGTTCGTCTTAATCTCCAAACTCTACCGGCAAATGTATGCAAATACGGGCATGGCGACAGATAGTGCGCGGGCGGCCCGGTCGGCACGCTGGGCCCGCTGGATTGCGAAGCCATGCCGCTATCTATTTTCCGCTCGTCCCATGCCGCAGTTGCAGGTGCCGGAACGCATTGACTGAACACGGCAGCGTCCTTTCGGCAAGGGGGGACGAATAAAAACAGAGGTGCGTCAATAAAACTTACACGCAATTTAGGTAACCTCAGGGATGCCTCCTTTTCGGCAGGAAGGTGACTGTGGGCCGCCAAATCTCTAAACTTCGGGGCTGTTGATCATGTTTTTGGCCTTCCGTTCTGGCTGCGCAGCGTTAACAAATCTGAGCGCGCTGGCTAAATACCGGGGATCTCTTCGAGTGAGAACCAGGTCCGTCCAGAGGCCCCAGGCGTTGCTACATTCGGATCGCTTCGGGGTAGTGGCTTTTTGTAAAACTGCAGGTCGAAATCGAAGTGCTCGGCAGCGTTCCTCGCTTAACATCTACAAGGCAGGTTGCCCAGTCCTGCGTATAGAGGAGCAGCCCTGGGAACACAAAAGCGGAATCTGCTAGAAATTGCAGCTCTCGCCATCATCTACTTCGTTGCGAGCAAGCTGGGACTGACGATGGCCAGCGTGCATCCCAACGCCACTGCGGTCTGGCCCTCCACGGGAATTGCTCTTGCGGCTTTCCTGATCATCGGCTATGACGTCTGGCCCGGCATCCTGGTCGGTGCATTCCTGGTGAATATCACCACGGCGGGCTCTGTGACCACATGCTTCGGCATTGCTACGGGAAACACGCTCGAAGCTCTCGCAGGCGCCTACCTGGTCAACCGGTTTGCCAACGGCCAAAATGCCATGCGACGTCCCCAAGACGTTTTCAAATTTGCTGGGCTCGCAGGCATGCTCAGCACGAGCATTGGTGCCACGTTTGGCGTCACAAGTCTGGCCCTTGGTGGTTACGCGAATTGGGCCAATTACGGGGCTATCTGGCTGACCTGGTGGCTAGGAGATGCCGTAGGAGCTGTGGTCGTAGCTCCGCTGTTGATGCTGTGGATTAAGGAGCGGCGGACACGATGGCGCTGGGTTCAAGGTCTCGAAGCGGCCGGTTTCCTGGTATGCCTCTTTCTGATCGCTCTGGTTGTGTTCGACGGATTCCTTATTCCGGGAACCAGAAACTACCCACTGGAATATCTGTCCATTCCATTCCTCATGTGGGCTGCTTTCCGATACGGACAGCGAGAGGCTGCTACGGCGACCCTTGCGTTAGCGGGTGCGGCAATTTGGGGCACCTTGCACGGGCTCGGACCCTTCGCGCGGGAATCACGCAATGAATCTCTTCTCTTGTTGCAGTCATTTCTGGGCGTTGTGGCAGTCATGACGATTTCCTTCGCCGCTGCATTCACGGAACAACGGCGCGCAGAGGAACAGGCTCGACACCTCGCCACGAATGACCCGCTGACAGGATTGGGCAACTACCGCAAACTCATTGAGACACTCGAAGCGGAGATGAGCCGGTCGGACCGTACGAGAAGGTCGTTTGCATTGCTGCTCATGGACTTGGACGGGCTGAAGACAATCAACGACGTTCATGGTCATTTGGTGGGCAGCCAAGCACTTTGCCGATTGGCCAAGGTTCTCCGGAACCATTCTCGTCAAATAGATACGGCCGCCCGCTATGGCGGGGATGAGTTCGCACTTGTCATTCCGGAAGTGGGTATGACTGCCGCGCGCCAAGTTGCGCAGCGGATCGCGGACAGGCTCGCCGGAGACGGCGAGGAACCAAGATTATCTGTAAGTGTTGGGGCGGCAGTGCGCGCGGAAAACGGAGAATCGATCGAAATGCTTCTACGCGCAGCGGACTCTGACCTGTATGAGAACAAGCATCATTCCGGCCGAACTGCGACTTAGCTTCTGCACAAGTTACTGGATTCTAAACGTCATTATGAACTGCACGCTTAAGAAATCCCGAGGCAGCCTAGGAAACGGTACGATTCGACGTATTCCGTGCATTGTTAACTGTTAGAATCCTAACAATACGCGTTAGGACGTGCCAAAACCATCGCGTATCGTGTGCCTTACCTCGTTGTCACTCTAAGATGCAAGAAGAACGACGGCGTGCAATCCGCTCTTCCTTCGGTGCAGTCGCCGAAGTTATTGACAATTCTGGAAAGTACTGCGTAGCGCTCTCTAGTAATCTAAGTTTGTTCGGCTGCTTCGTCAAAACGACCAAGCCCTTTCCGGTCGGAACAGATGTGAAACTGAAAATTGCACATGCAGGCGCGTATTTTGTCGCTTCGGGTAAGGTTATCCAGGCTGAAACTGACAAGGGAATGGGCATCGCTTTTGGACAAATTGAACCTCGATACCAGGTTCTCTTGGATGACTGGAATCGGGGATCGGACCGTCCATGAAACCGTAAGAAAAACTCCAGCTAGACAATTGGGACTTTCCAGAATCCGCGCTGGCGTTAAGGCGATCGGGCACATCCATCGCATTCTGCGGCCAGGCAGTGTCGCGCTCGTCACCAGCCGCGGTATCAGTAAACTCGATTTAAAATGGAACGATCAATGGCACCTGACCTCGTTCAGTGCGCACCGGCTATTCAGCGAGTGTTTCCCCCAGGATTCGTTGTCAGTGCAGGCTTATGGAAATGTGCTTACCGCGGTGGCTTACCTGCATGGCATGTCCCATCGTGAACTTCGCGAGGAGGAGCTAGAGTTCTCCGATCCGGCTTACCACTTATTGATTACCGTTAGGGCTGTAAAGCCTTTTCACACTATCGAGTGCTTCAACTGCAGGATCAAGCTCGTGAGCTTGCGCGCTCTTGTGGAGAGCGCGCCTAATCTTGTGCTGCAAACGCATGTGCTGATATTCCACCTCCCCGTTTAGAGCATCGTAAAGCTCTGAAAGCAGAACGGCGGTCACGGCGCGAGCGCTGCCTGCCGTCACGATTGGAGCAACCTGGATGTGGGCTGAAGACGCGCGTCGGCGGATTCGGAGTCGCGGCCCCTTCTTCGGGCTGTCCTCGTCTTCGCCAGTCTGGTTACTCTAAAGACGGTATAGACCAACTGATGTTAACAAGTTCAAAGTCGTCCTAGGTGCTATCGGGTGCGAATGTCGCGGGGGAAATTGTAAATCGACATCCAGTCCGTCTCGCTCGGGGATTTTCAGCCAGCGTGCGCTGCGCGTTTCTGAGTAGACGCGTGTTGATGGCTTTGCAACGGACATAGGTCGCGAGGGATGTCGTCATACCCTAGGCGGACGCAAACCCAAGATAGTAAGTGCGTATGCGTAGAGCCCGGACCGGCCCGCCTTGACCGGCGAAAGCTTCGGAGCACAACGGGCGATTTGTTGATGATTTTTGCGAAATGATAAAAATCAAGCTGTACTGATGCCACAACAGGAGAGCAAATGAACAATGTTACGGCGTATGTATCGCGATGCGTCTCGCAAGGGCTTAAGTGTTTCGCCGGTTTTCTCGCTGTGCTATTTCTCTCGCTCATGCTTTCCGTTTCACCGGCACTGGCTCAAATTTCCAACGCAGTCAACGGAACAGTAGTTAATTCGTCGCGTAACTCAATAACCGTCAGAACGGCGGACAATCAATTTATTGTGTTCAGCTTTGCCCGTGGCGTTAGAAAACCCACGAGCGTTCCGGTTGGTTCACAGGTCCGGGTCATTGCGAATTTCACAGAAGAACAAGGTGTTCGCCAGGCCACCGACATTATGATCGTTCCCGGCGGAAATGCCGGCACACCCACTGCCGAGAACGCACCGACTGTCCCGGCGGAGGTAAGCCGCGTAGAACGCGACATCGAGCGCTCTGCACGTCACTATCAAATCGGTGTAAGCGTGGGCGTCGGGCTTGATCCTGAGCTGATTCTGATCGGAGCGACTGGCCAATTTGGCCCGATTTTTTCCCCTGACCTCTATTTTCGACCGGGCGTGGAATTTGGTTGGGGCGAGGTTACGACTCTCGTTGCGGTGAACCCCGAAGTCGTATACCGACTACCGCTCACCGCCAGAACGGGACAGTGGACGACTTATGTCGGCGGAGGACCCGGGTTCAATTTTACTCATCAGGGTTTCAAAACGACAAATTCAGGCAGCACCGTTAGCTTCAGCCATCTCCACGGCGATGCAACTTTGAATATTCTCGGCGGCATCCAGCGCCGGAACGGTTTGTTCACGGAGCTGAATGCGTCGGTCTACGCTCAGACAGCTCCAGTTCTTAGCCTGGTCGTCGGTTTCCACTTTTAGTCTCGATTGCTCTCATTGGAGTCTCATTGAAGTGACTGCGCCCGGAGTAAAATAGCTTGTAAGCGACACCAAACAGGCCTACTTGGGTTTTTGTCAGCCTCCTCCTACGAACCAAAAGGTCGGGAGTTCGACTCTCTCCGGGCGCACCACTTTCCCAAGAAAAACATGATTTTTGAAAGAGGTCGGATCGCGTTTTACCTTTGGAAGCGCTTGGCGGCCAACATGAGCTTGGAAGAAGCAAGGGTCGCCTCATTTGCGCTTCTTCTCCAATTTGCCCTCAGCTTACGCGATCTGCAGAATCTCGCGGCTCCCGCTGACCCACAAGTCCGTATACCCCTTCATCTTCTCGCGGAACGCCGTGTTGTTGGCATATTCCTTGATCATGGCTTCAAAGCCGCTGATGTTGTCCGCCTCGTATTCGAGGATAACGCGATTAAAATCCCCCGTGAGATCGGTCAGGATGCGAGGGTTACCCATTTTGGCCAGAGCGGCCGCTTCCTTTAGCTGTGCAGCAAGTTTGCTGGCGTGACCAGGCTTGGCGATGAAGCAGTTGCGAACGACTATCATGCGAATCCTCCGATCTAAAAAGTTCGGTCCGGCGAACCGGAACCGCAGTTAGCCATCCTTTATACCAATCCTCGTCCGAGTGAACATCGCGGATGCAGCTCGCCAACTCTGGCGGACGGATGTCTTTGGTTGCACTCCAACCACTTCGTTTCGGAGATTCGTTGGAGAAAAGGGCCGCGCGCGATTCGCAAACGACGGGGCGTTGCGGGGACAATTTACTAGGAGATGCCGGACCATCTCGGCCAATGGTTCGCATAATTTCACTTGCCGTAAGGCATTTTGGGGCTTTGACATATGAATATCGACATTGCGATAGCTTCGCTGTAATTGGCTACCAAGCCAAAAAAGGACCTTTAAAGTGCCTGTTCGGAGCTTTTTTTGGGCAGCCAGCGTGACGTTTGGCCGATTTCAGCACATCTGTCCTTCCGGCCAGCTACTGAGGACGCACGGCAATGATAAGTTGCTGTTGGGAGGTGGCAAATGGCTAAGAACGGTTTCCTTATGCTCAGTGACGGTGGAGCAAACCAAGGGGTCCTAGCCTGTGAACGCTGTGGCGAAATCATCACCGATTACAGAATGGCTGGGGTCGTGTGGGAGAGAGAAGATGAGCCGCGCAGCCCAGTGACGATTCTCTGCAAAACGAACGATTGCCTCAACACAGACCAACCATGGATGCCTTTGGGAGATTTCTTCGTTTGGGTGGCAATCAATACAGGGCTGAATACGGAAGTAAAGTTGCGTGAGGCTTGGGAACGTGCTCGCTCCCGTGAGCATTGATTGGACTAACATCAGGCATAACCTGCACTGCAATGTTGGCAGCGACCCAGAGCCAATCGGTCATTGGGCACATCATTCCATTGGGGCGGAGCGTACCGGTAAACGGGCAAACACAAAGCTATACGTTTTCCTGCTATGCGCGGCGGTATCGCGGCACTGTAGGTTATTCGCACGCTAGATCAAGCGGCTACGGAGTCTGCATTCATAAGCCGCTTGATTGACAGCTGAATGCGGCCACGGAGTTGATCTCCTTTAATGCCTCACTCTCACGAAACACAATTTGTGACGTAGTTTGTGACATAACCCTGCCATGCTAGCCCGTCGCTAGTCCCGGCGATTTTTACCGTCTTGAATGTGCGGTGTGATAGATACTCAGCACCCATCTCGGCTACCAATTGCCGATATTTTCGCGTTCGCAATTGAACTAGAGAGAAATAGATGAAAGATGGGTGCCGAGGGCAGCGCCAGACAAATCCGAAGATGCAAGATTCAATGCAGTCTCGCTGGAGTTGCTCTGGTCTCGAATTTCTTGCGTCGGCGGTCGAAGGAGCATTAGGATGCGCGAGGTAGGAGTCCAATTCTAGAGCAGGTGCGGCGAAGACCGCTAAGGAGGCGTCATGGCAAGTGTGAATGAGTTACTGGATGACTTTGTTCAGTTGTTCAACGGCAGTCGATTCGAGGAAGCCGAGCAAGACTTCGCGCCCGAGGGGTATAGCGAGGAGATCGGCACGGGCCGCCGCTTCACACCGAAGGAAGGGATTGCAAACGCTCGCGCCTGGAAGCAGGCTTTCCCCGACGCGCAAGGCACGATCACGCACAAGATGATCGACGGCAAGAACGGCGTGGCAGAGATCGTGTGGCGTGGAAGGAATAGCGGATCATTGATGGGACAGCCACCGACGGGCAAATCGGTCAACATTCGCGCCGCCCTGGTGATTGAAACCAACGGCAACGCGATCACACGGTCGTCTCACTACATTGATGTGGCGGGAATGATGGCCCAACTGGGCATCGCGCCTGGCGCAGCCGCCGGGGCGCGGTAGCCGAGTTGTAAGGAGGGATTGGCGCTCTCCCTGCTCTACTAAGGCCCGAGGCCCTTTCAAGGCTGTCGAATCTCTGAGTTGGGACGCGATTCGCGGAGTATGCAAAGCGCTTTGAGGTCAAGCTCGGTACATCTGAAGAGGAAGAACGGCAAATCTTGGCCGTAAGCGACACCATTGCAACGGCTTAGATTTTCGTACCGACCGCTTCGGGATCAGGGGGTGTGAGGTTCAAATCCTCTCACCCCGAGCTTTCCTCCAGAATGCCGCGACTCCCGGAAGCGGTTTTCGGTACATTCGGTACATTTACGGTCGAAACGAAACTCAGATTTTGCCCGTAAGCGACACCACCAAAACAGGTTAGTTTTTTCGCTCAGAGGGTTCGTAGCCAGACGCTCTATCCAACTGAGCTACGGGCGCACGGTGATTGGCTGTGGCAAAGCTTACAGTATTTTCCGGTGGTTCTTCAACCGTCTTGGGCGCACCTGCGTTATGAATTGCTTAAGGGCGTGAACGAGGCGGTCGCCCCTTCGTACTTCAAGCGAAGATTTGCCGAAAAAAAGTTCCGTCTGCGCCTGCAAACAATTCAGCGACAAACTCAACTATTTTTTCGGCGGGCACTTTTGGCAACTCGTCCGCCACGACTTTACGAAGCATATTCGTGATCTCAAATCGGAACGTCATGCGCGGACCCAGGAACATCATATATGGCTTCCATGCTCCGGACCGTTCCAATTCCTGCCACCGAACGATTATTTTCACGGCTTGCAGTTGCGTATCGGCATCGGTGTCGTTCTCGACTGCCAGCCATGCCTCGGACGGAGCACGCAGCTCCAGTACGGCTTTCATTTCAGCGCAGCTTTCATTAAATAGTGGGCCGCATGGAGCGAATTAGAGATACCGAACAAAACATGGTAACCGCCTAGCGTGTTCTGTGTGGGCCGCGCATCGTAGCAGAACAGGTTCATCGCACTCACGATTGAACCAAAACACTTAACGTGGCCTCGACTATAGGCATATACCGAATCGAATCTCGAGCTTGCAGCGTGCCTTGCGGCCGTTGGCGCCTGTACGACACGACATGTTGGCTAACCCGCATTTCAGGCGCACATGAGGAAGCTCAGCCTGGCGGGACTGCGACAGCTTCCGGTTGCGGCTCGACGAAGCTGCGGCCCCGCCGCTCCGAGCCGAGCGAAATGATAATGCTGAGAGCGACGATGGTCATGATTTCAAAACCGGCGAGCGCCCACTGATAACCGACTCGATCGCGCAGCGCAAATTCCACGGTATTTGTCGGCGCAGCAAAAAGAATACCCAATTGATACGCCAAGCCGGGCACGAGCCCGCGCGTCGTATCGTGCGACATCTCATTCAAATGCACCGGAATCACGCCCCACGCGCCTTGCACGCCCGCCTGCATCAGAAACGCTCCCGCGGCGAGAGCGAGAAGCGAGTGGCCAAACGCCCAAAGCGGGAATCACTGCGAGCGATAATGCCAGCGCGCCGACCATCGCCACGCGGCGTCCCGCACGCTCGGAAAGTTCGCCAAAAATAATGGCTCCCACAATCGCGCCGACGTTGTAAAGCATGGCGATATAGGAAATTGTCGCGACGGCTACGCCGCGAGACGATCGCAGGAAATCAGGATATAAATCCTGCGTTCCGTGCGAGAGAAACATCATGAAAACCATCAGCAACACCAGGTATGCGAAACGCTTCCATTCGCTTGCCACCACGCGCAAGACGGCGAGCGTATTGGGAGCGCGGTGCTGTTTCCAGGCTTCCGATTCCGGCACCTGCGTTCGAATATAAAGCGCCAGCAGCGCTGGAACGCCTCCCAGCCAGAACATCCACCGCCAGCCCAGCGTGGGCAGAACGAATCGGGCAACGACAGCTGCGAGCAGATAGCCAACCGAATAGCCGCTCTGCAGAATGCCTGAGAGCACGCCTCTCCATCGACGGGGCGCTGCTTCCATCGCCAGCGATGCTCCCACGCCCCACTCGCCGCCCATGCCGATGCCATACAGCGCGCGCATGACGAAGAAGAACGTGAAGCTGGGGGAAAAGCCGCAGAGCAGCTCGACTACGGAGAAAAAGATGACGTTGACCATCAGCGGAATGCGCCGGCCATAACGATCGGCAAGCAAGCCAAAGACCAGCGCGCCAATGGGGCGCACGGCAAGCGTAGCCGTCAACGTCAGAATAATGGCGCTTTTGCCCACGTGAAATTCGCGGGCCAGCGTATCCACGAGAAAAACAACGACGAAATAATCGAAGGCGTCGAGAGTCCAGCCGAGAAAACTGGCGGCAACGGCGTGAAATTGATCGCTTTTGGCCGTGTGCGGGGTGTCGGACATGAAATGTTGCGGGCGCTGAAACGCGGTTAGTTTGTGTGACGTTCGATGGCGTGTCAAATAAATTGTAGGCGAAATGTCACGCCAGGTTGAAAGCGTGATAGAAACCGTTACGCCGCAAGGTAAAATGCGCACGTGAAAATAACTGGCCCACTGAAGATCGGCAGGAACGAACATCGGCAGGAAAAAGCGTCAACGCGGCGCGCCGCCGCTGGCCTGTGAATCTCGATGATTTCGAGAGCGCCGCCAAGCGCCGCTTGACGCCTATGGCCTTCGCCTATATTGCCGGAGCAGCAGGCGACGAACGCACCATGCGGAGGAATACCGAAGCGTTCGGAGACATTCGACTGAAGCCGCGCGTGCTGGTGGATGTGAGCAGCGTGGACCTGAGCGTCGACATTTTCGGGGAATCGTTACCGCATCCGATATTGCTTGCGCCAACGGCGTATCACAAACTCGCGCACCCAGAGGGAGAATTGGCCGCTGCGCGCGGCGCGGCTGCGGCCCGTGCAACACTCGTGGTCAGCAGTTACGCCACAACCGCAGTCGAACAGATTGCGCGTGCGGCGAAGCAGCCGCTTTGGTTTCAACTCTACGTACATCCCGACCGCGGTTTTACACGCGATCTGGTTGCGCGCGCCGCGGCCGCGGGTTGCCGCGCGATTTGCATTACTGTGGATTCGCCTGTTTTCGGATCGCGCAATCGGGAATCGCGCACGCGTTTCCATCTGCCACGCGGCGTTTCCACCGAGCATCTGAAGCCGCTAGGGCGCTCGCTGCAGAGTGCCGGTCACGTCTCCGATGATGGCGTTTACAGTCCCGATCATCGACGCCTCGCTGCAATGGAAAGACATTGCGTGGTTTTGCTCGCTGACAGATCTGCCCATCATTCTCAAAGGCATCCTGACGCCCGAAGACGCTCGTTTGGCCGTCGAGCACGGAGCGGCGGGTATTATCGTTTCAAACCACGGCGGCCGTAACCTCGATACCGTGCCCGCCACGATTGAAGCACTCCCCGCGGTCGCCGAGGCGGTCGAGGGGCGCATTACGGTTCTGCTCGATGGTGGTATACGGCGCGGAACGGATGTGCTGAAGGCCCTGGCTTTGGGCGCGAAAGCGGTTCTGATCGGCCGGCCATACGTGTGGGGTCTGGCCGTCGGCGGAGCGGCTGGTGTCACGGAAGTCGTCCGCATTCTGCGAGACGAACTGCGGGCAGCTATGGCGCTGTGCGGCGTGCCAAAAATTGCGTGCATCACTCGGGAGGTCATCTGGCGCGACTAAAGGCGCCGGGGCGTATCAACGCGAAACCCCAGCTGCATGCGTTTCGTTGATTTACATTCGAGACGAACGTCAGGGCGAACACGAGGCGCAAGATACCAGCCGCGGGTGTGATCAGCGCTGATTCGAAGTGCGGAGCTGGAGCAGATTGACACGGCTGGGCCGTACCAAACTTCTGTCGAAGCACGCTGTTGCAGCATGCTGCACGGCAGCTTGGCAGCCGCGCAAAAGTCTTAACTGGCAACCTGCACGGCGTATCGGCACATGCGATAAAGCTCGGCATACGTGAAAACGCGATGCTCGGAATCGCCACCAGGCGCTGGGCAGCCCAAGCCGATCTGCGCCGACAATCTCCGTAATTCCGGAGTGCTAAGCCCGAGTAGTGCCGCCGCCCGCTCTTCGTCCACACGCATCGGTTCCAATTGTGAGTTCCTCATCGTTGTCTCCCCTATGTCTTCCGTGTACGCAGGGCGTGTTGATGCCCAAAGCGCCCTGCCTTCGCCCGCAGAACTCTTAGGAAAGGATGCTCGCCCACTCGTCCTGTTCAACCGCGAGAATCATGTTTTTGTAGATATCGATGTCCCAGCCCTCACCAACGCGAAAGCGCACGGCGCGCTCCGACTCACCGACAACGGTTCCGCGAAGAGGCACGCGTAAATCCCCGGCAGCGACCTGCAAAACTACCGCCTGCCCTGTCCAATTTTCGTAAGCGCCTCGCATGTTTTGCGCCTCCTCAGCGCGTTCCAGCGTCGAACGCATTTTGAGCGGCGCGTCTGAGCGCGCCAATAGTACAGAGGCGCTATCGGGCCTGGTAGAGAAGTACTGTTAGTGACTAAAGCACGCGCCGGGAGATTGGTGCCTGCGGTTTATTGCACGCGCCACTGTTGTGTTTCATTCTCGTGTCATGACGATGACGTTCCATTCCGTTTGTAAACGTCATGCGTCGCGCGCTGATACCCGGCGACAAATGCAGCCGCTCAGGTGGGCGCTTGCATGCAAGCGAAAGCGCGCCCGTGGAGCTCCAGAAATGACTTCCGCCGCGCGATTGGTGACGCTGATAACGGTGGCGGCACTGTACTGGGGAGAATGCGGCGAGAATCCCGTGCTTTTCTGTTACCGTATTGGACGAGATCTCATGCCGCTGCTGACCGGCGCCAGGTCACAAACAAACTTATCATCATGCTTGAACACATCCGACAACTCCTGCACACCATCTACGACGTCCAGGGACTGATCCGCTGGGGCGGATTGTTAATGGTCTGCGGAATCATCTTTGTGGAAACCGGCCTCTTCGTCGGTTTCTTTCTTCCTGGAGACTCCCTGCTGGTAACCGCTGGCGTGTTCGCGGCGGCAGGCGACTTGAATATCGGCACGCTGCTGCTCCTGGTCACGCTGTGTGCTATCACCGGCGACCAGCTGGGATATTGGATTGGCCGTGGCACCGGACAGGCGCTTTACCGGCGGGAAGATTCTCTTTTATTCAAACGCCGGCACCTGGAGCGGGCTCGCGACTTTTATGAGAAGTACGGCGGAAAAACCGTCATTCTCGCGCGTTTCATGCCGATTGTCAGGACGTTTTGCCCTCCGGTGGCAGGCGCCGCGAAAATGCCCTATATGCGATATCTGAGTTTTGACATAGCGGGCGGCGCGATCTGGGTAGGCACCTTAATTTTAGGTGGATTCTTCCTGGGCTCACTCGTGCCCAACATCAATCAGCGAATCCACTGGGTAATCCTCGCGGTCGTGGTGATCTCACTGCTGCCGGCCATAATCGGAGCTTTGCGCTCCCGAAGTCGCCCGATCCCCGCGGGTGAGGCCAGCCAGGAGTAGTGCAGCCATTTAGGAGAACGCCGCCGGTTAATGAGCGGAATTGGCGCGCTGGTGTCACCCCGCACGATCCCGCCGTGTTCGCATCTCCACGAGATCTTCTGTGACTCCCTCCGAACGTTTGACCGCTCCGCCAAAAGCCATCATTTTTGACATTGGGCGCGTTATCGTGCGCGTCAACCCCCGGCGCGCAATGGAGCCGTTGCATGCGTTCACCAGGCGCGGCGAACAGGCCGATGGGGGTGCCGCATTTTTCACCGGAAGAACTTTGGACCACTCTTGAGAACGACCCAGCTGGCCCACGTGGCAGGAGGGGCGGATGGCGCCAGAGGTATGGCACGAACACGTCACCAAGATAATGGGGATTTCACTCAGCTTTTCAGAGTTCCGCGCCGCGTGGAATCGAGCGCTCGATCCCAAAACCATACTCAATGAGGAATTTTTCGCAAGACTTAGCTCCCGTTCGCGCCTGGCGCTGCTCTCGAACACTGATCCGATCCATGCCGAGCATCTCGAGAATTGTTTCCCGTTTGTGCGTCAGTTCCCTGTCCGAATTTACTCCTGCGATATCGGTTCGCGAAAGCCGTCTCCTGCGATCTACGAAACAGCTTTGAATTCACTGGGGATTGCAGCGCGGGAAGCGGTTTACATCGACGATATCGGAGAGTTTGTGGATGCCGCCCGGCGACTCGGACTCGATGCGATTCGGTTTGACAGTCCCGCTCAGCTCGAGATGGAATTGTCGAAGCGTGGCGTTGTTGCCTGATTCAATACTGCTGATCCGCATTGCGTGCGTCAAAATCGGGCAAGTACCGTTGAACGCCTCATGTGCCCTACCGCATGCGGAAGCAGCCTATATTTTGACGGCGCAAGTTTCGCGTCAATACGGCAGAAGAGAAAAATACGGGGGCGCGTAAAGATTTCTGCCACGCGGCATGAAGTATTCTTCCAAAGCAAGATCAGCCAATGAGTATCCATTTGAGAGAAAAGGAGTTACCCTAGGCTCCCTGATTTGCAGCTGCTGGCTATTGACGTGCTCTTTTCAAGGCGAGCTTTGTACCTCACGGGCGAGGTTAGATACACTCAGGAGAGACTCATTATGGCTGATAACTACGAAGACCGCGTCGTGGAAGTCCACGGAACACCTGGCTGGATCGCGCCGGTGGTTGTGATTTTGGCACTGATCGCTATTACTGGGCTGGGCCTCGCATGGTATGACTCAACTCAACTCCAGGCAGCACAACAGGCATTTGGGGCCGAGTTGAAGACGGCCCAACAGAACACTGCACAGCAGATTGCGACGCTCGAGCAAAAACAGACGCAGGCCGATGCCGCTAATACGGAACTGCAAGGCGATCTGGGTGTCGTCACCAAGCGGCTGCGCATCACCCAGGGTGACCTGAAAACGGCACGCGATGAGGAAGCGCAGATTCGAGATGAAAGCGCGCAGAAAATCGCTCAAATGGATAACGACGTGAAGACGCAGCTCGCTACGAAAGCGAGTACCGATGAACTGAACGCCACGAACGGCACCGTCAACGGAGTGAAAACTGATCTCGAGGGGACCAAGAACGACTTGAAAATGGCACGGAGCGAACTCGGTACTCTCATCGCCCGCAACCACGATGAAGTGGATCAGTTGCGCCGGATGGGAGAGCGCGATTATGTCGAATTCGCGATTCAGGGCCGCAACAAGCCAGAGAAGGTGGGCAATGGAAATCTGACGGTGGAGTTGCGTTCTGTGAATATGAAGAAAAATCAGTTCACGGTAGCGTTGGTCGTCGATGATGTGCGCACGGAGAAAAAAGACCGTACCGTCAACGAACCCATCGTTTTCTACCCTCGCGGTTCGCACCAGGCCGACGAGTTCGTGGTGAATTCCGTGAGTAAGGACAAGATCACCGGCTACGTCAGCATGCCGAAGAATGGTGGGACGAGCACAACCGCATCGGCGAATTAAGTCCCGTTGCGCAATTTTTGTTCGCCGGCGGCGAGAGCATCAGCTCTCGCCGCTTTTTTTTGTTCAGGTGATGGTTCGCAGCGGGAGGCCGCGTTAAACTGAGGCGGAATGCTCGCGCCTCGACAAGTCATCTTTACAGCCGTTGAGGGAGCGCTGCTGGATTCTGGGTCCCTTTCCTGGACTGCCGCGACCGACGCGCTGGCCGAAATAGCCCGCCGGCGCGTTCCCATGGTGCTCGCAAGCCACCGCACGCGAGCTCAAGTCGAACCCTTTCGCCGCAAAATTGAGCACTCTCATCCTTTCATCACAGAAAGCGGAGGCGGGGTGTTCCTGCCTGACGGTTATTTCTCCCTCGCATTGGAAGGTGCCGCGCGCGCCGGACGATACTTCTGTGCACCCTTCGGCCGGCCTTACACCGAAGTAACGGAAGCGCTTGCAGAGATTGCGACGGAGGCGCGAGCTAGTGTGGTCGGCTACTCGCAGATGAGTGCCCGGGAGCTATCGCAAAACACCGGCGAGTCTCTGCGCGATGCGGAATTAGCGCGCCAACGAGAATTTAGCGAACGTTTCTTTTTCGCGGGGGACGCAGACAAATCGTCCAGCCGGTTTGCCAAGGCTGCGCAAGAGCGTCACTGGGAGGCGATTCCAGGAGACCCCTTCTGGGAACTCAGATCAGGGAATAACGCGGGTAATGCAGTACGGTATCTGATGCGCCTCTACCGCACTTCCATGCGCTCGCGGCTAAGTTCGGTAGGACTTGGCAGCAGCGCCGACGATCTTCCTCTGTTATTAGCGGTCGACCACCCGATCATCTTGCCTGCGGGTTCCAGTAGAGAGTTAAACCCAGAATTGACTTCACGTCTCCCGAATGCGATCTCAGCTGAAGCATCGGGGCCCTGTGGCTGGAACGAGGCGATCTTGACACTCCTCGAGCGGAACTAAGCCATAGAAGCTGCCCATTACCGGCACGTTTAGAGCAAAACACAGCAGAGAAAGTGCGCTATGTTGACAAACAGTTACTCGCACTTTGCCCGCACGTAGCACTATGCCTTTTACCCTCAGCAACTTAGACTTTTTAGAAGCTAGTGCATCCTGGGCATCCAATTGCTACTCATTGAACCGCTCTCCTGATTAGCACTTTGCGGCACAGAATAACGGCAATCACCAGTGGCAGCTCAACCCCACTATGCTTGCCCAAAGGAGTGGTCGAATGCGACTTATGCGCGGCCTGGCTCTACCAGCTTCGGAATCACAACTCGGTATCGCATTAGGGTGTTCGCTTGTGATGATGGGACTGCTGCTGTGTGCACTGTTGTGGCAGTCAAGCATTATCGTTTACCAGCGCGACTTAATCCGCGTACTTTGGAGCTGGAAATTTACCGGCTAGTGGTGGGTTACCGTGCGGCGCCAGGCTATCCTCACAGGCCGCGCGTAGCTTGGCTCGCGAAGCGTACGAGAAAATCACTGTGCCGCAGAATGTCGCCGAGTCTCTAAATTTTGGTGCCGGCTCTGCCGTCAAGTGACCAGCAAATGACCGCGCCTCACATGGTCTATTTGACGAAGACGCCTTCACGCAGCTGATCACGCCCGACGAAGAATTTTGACGAGCGGAAGATCTGAAATAGATCTTGAATCTCTCTATTTTGATAGATGTGCTGAGGTTGCGCGAGCGGGGCGGCCGTTACAAGCTCGAGGTTAACGCCGTCGAGCACGCGATACCTCTGCAGCTTTTCAGGCATGCGCATATGAAAAACGGCCAGCATGACCCCGCCACTTCGCACCATGGTAGTGAGCTTCGCAACCACGCGCGTTACGGTTTCACGGTCGAGATAATCCAAAAGATCCCAAAGCAGAACGGCGTCGAACGTGTCCGCAGCGTGGTGCAGATTAGACGCCAGGAACCGTTCGGCCCGGGCCGTGGGCGAGGTATCAACAGATTCGGCTTTCTCGGCCTTAATATCAGTGGAAGCAAACAATCGAGACTGCTGGTCTTCCTCCCGCAAAAAGCCGCCCCAGGAATCAAGTAAGTCCTCGGTATAAACCTTAAATCCCCGCTCAATGAAGAAATTCAGCGTGTCCTGCCAGGGAGGGCCAATATCAAGCAACGTGCCGCGACGCATGCCTTCGAGTTGCGACATAAATTCTTTTAGGCCGTTAGAGAAACGCCCCGGGTGCGCCTTGCTGTCCGGCGCCGGAATTCTAGTGGGGACGTGCAGTGGCGCAGGAGCGCCCACTTCGCGGCGACTCGGGACCCGCTCCTCATAACGAGCCGTGACTACGCCGAGTTTACTCAGTAGGCTCACGCGATTATGATCGCTCCTGCCCACGACCGGATACCGGCTCAGCCGGTTTTGCAGCGGCGGAATTAGCATTTGCGCGCGTAGCCTGCGCTCCACGTTGCGAAGCTTCTGCTGGCGTGATTTCGACGTTTCCGTGTACTTCGGCACCGTCCTCGATAAAAATACGGCGTGAGACCACATTTCCCCGCGCGCATCCAGTCGGGCCAATCTGTACACGATCTTGCCCAAGCAAATTCCCCTTCACGCGTCCCTGCACGGTGATCTCTCGCGCCTCAATATCTGCGGTAACGCGTCCGTTACAGCCTATCGTCACCCTGCCACCCTCCATTCGAATCTTTCCCTGAACTTCGCCGTCAATGAACAGGTCTTCACGACCCGTAATTTCACCTTTGATCACCAGCGTTGCGCTCACATTCCCTGAGGACGATGCAGCTGAGCGATTGCTGGCAACAGGGGGCTCCGGCATGGCTGCGACGGAGGGTCTTGGAGCAGAAGGCTTCTCCGCTGCCAGTGCGACCGCCGGAATTGAAGGCTCCGCTACTGAAACTGCAACGGGAGTGGCGACGCTGGCATTCGCCTCACGAGGGGAATACGGAGCTTTGGATTCTTCTTGTTTTCGCCACATGGGAGTCTCCCTCTGGAACTTTGTAGTACCCCAGGCGGGCCCCGGCGAGGACTCGCGTGGGAACTGGGGTGGCGAATGTAGTACAGAACACGAGGGCAGCGAAACGAAAACATCTCAGATTCGCGAATAAAGGCGCCTACAAGTAACCCCCACAACCACCGCCCTTAGACGAACGGCTATGGATGGGTCAGTGCTGGCAGCGCCTGCTTAGCTGCGGCTCTGGGACCAGCCTGTTGGGAATCGTTGCGAGATTCCCACATCGCCTCGGCGTAGCCGGCACATTCCAGGAAAAATATCTTCTGGCTCTTTCGCGAAGTCCACCATTGGTCCGCAACGAAATCGGAATCCGGGGCAGAAACGACCGAAATCGTGATTGTGGGAGGAAAAACCCTCCGGAAAATGTACCGGGCTCTCCGGGTGTGGTAGTTCGAAGTCACCACGAGCAGCCTGTGCCAATTATGGTCGGCGGCCAGCGTGTGGAGCGCCTCGGCCTCTTCGCGCGTGTCAGCGGCGTTTTGCGGGAACCGTATTACTGCCGACGGCGGTACTCCACGGGTCTCGAGATCTCGCTCGATCAGATCCGCTACACCCATATAGGGGCGCAGCATACGTCCGCTGGCCACGACGTGCGGTGCCCAGCCGGCGTGGAACAGTTCGGCGGCGCGTGACGCGCGGTCGCCGCGAAAGTTATCATCGCCTAAAACAACAATGGCGTCTGCATGCTCAATGGGGTCGTCCACGATCCAGAAATTGCCAGCAGCCCGCAATAGTGGGTACCGGGCGAGATAAATAGCGCCGAACACCAGCAGCAAAGTCAGTAAGCTTAGCAGGCTGGAAATAATTCCGCCGTGCTGCCGCTGCTTCATGCGCCAGGATCGATTTTAGGTGGCATCTGTCGGCTTGTTGGCAGCAGCCGGTCGCGAGGGCGCCGCAGGCCCAGCTTGCGAAGTGGGCTCAAGAACTGCCGGATCAGGGTTCACATTGACGGTTACATTCGGGGCGGTGTCCACGTTTACTGTGGGGTCGAGTTCGCGCAGCCGGGCGGCGGCCTGTTCGGGTAGGAGCGCGTTAAAATACACTTCTTTTATGCTGTAGGATTTACTGCGCTGCTCAACAATCGGGAGTATCTCGATGTGCCAGTGAAAATCTTCCGCGATCGTGCGCCAGTAGGAAGAGAGCTCGCCTTTCGGATGGACGGTGTTGGGGGCCGTATGCAGAACCAAATGGTACGATTGCGAAACCTGGGTCAAACGGCGCAGAGTTCGCCCGAGCAAGCTAGCAAGATGCCGGCGATTGCATTCATGCCTCGGCAACTCGAATAGATGATTGTGCCGGCGCGGAAGCACCCACGTCTCGAAAGGCACGCGCGACGCATACGGACAGAAGGCGACGTAGTCGCCCTGGGTGTCCACAATCCTATGGCCTTGCCGCTCTTCCTGCCGCACGATATCGCAAAATACGCAGCGCTCTTTCTCCGCATACCAGGCTCGCGCTGAGCGCAATTCGTAGAGAATGCGCCGGGGTACGAAGAGTGTGGCGGTCACCTGCGAATAAGGGTGGGCCCACTCGCTTCCGGCCAGCGTGCCACGGTTCTCGAATACCGTGACGTACTTGAAGCGCGCATCACGTTTCAGATCGAGGATGCGTAAAGCATACGCCTGAAGAACGCGCTCAATTTGCTCATCGCTCATCCCCGCGAGTTTCTGATTATGATCCTGCGATTCAATGATGATTTCATGCGCACCTAGCGGACGCATACGATCATAGATGCCGTCCGCATTTCGGCCCGCTTCACCTTCGATTCCATACAGCGGGTGGAAATGGGGGATGACCCTTACCTGGGGATCGCTGGCGGACGGCAGATCGAGCAGAGCGGGAGCACTGGCCGCACGATGGTTGCAGAGTGGACAGCCATATGCGGGCAGGGGCACGTCTTCACGATGCCCAACGCGCACCCAGCTTCGGGTAATGGGATCTTTACGCAGTTCCATGTAAGCTCTTTGGAAGAGTAATGATATTACAACTTACAAACCGTTCAGGAAATATCAAGAACAGCCACGTGGGTTGTATAAGTTACCCGAATCAACGCACATACCGAGCCGGCGTAGGGCCTTCTTCGAGGCGGTGACGGTCCCAGATTGCGCCTTCACGGGTGTAGGTCGCCATCTCAAAATCCTGGGTAAGCTCCAGGCAATCGGTGGGACACGCGTCTTCGCACAAGCCACAGAACATGCAGCGCGAAGTATCATAGGTAAATGTCGTCAAGACCTTGCGGCGGGTAAGATCGTCGCGCTGCCAGCCGACGACGATGAGGTTCTCAGGGCAGGCCAGCGAGCACAAATTGCACGCGATACACAATGTCTCCCCTGTTTCGGGATTGATGTTCAAGCGGGGAGCGCCGCGGTAGCGTTCCGCGATCATCGGCCGCTCAAGGGGATATTGCTCCGTGTAGACGTTCTTGGGGTTCTGAGCGCGGAAAGTCAGCGCCAAACCCTTCCAAAAATCCACCAGGAACATGCGCCGTAGAAGCTCAATCATAGATAACCAGTTTGTGGTGCCAGCCAACAATTGTCAAGCAACGGTGTGGCGGGTACATGGGTGTAAGGCCGAATGCACCCGAGCATGGCGCAGTGTTAAAATCGCCTATATATGAGCAGTCCCGAAAAGCGTCCGCGCCTCACGATTCGTCAGGCGCAGGATTCCGACGCTCCCGCACTCCGAGAAATCTTCAACGAGGCCGTGGAAGATGGCCTGGAAACGTTTCATGTCACGGCGCGCACGATTGAGGAGCAAAAGCGCCTCATTCTGGCAGCCGTGCAGGACCTGCGTCATCCGATTTTTGTCGCGGAGGTTCGTAACTGGGCTTGCGGGATGGTGGCCATCGAGACCCACGATCATCGCCCTGAACTCGATGATATGGGTGAAGTCGTGGTCTTCGTTCGGCGGTCATTTCGTAGCTATGGCGTGGGGCGGCAGTTAATGCGCGTGGCCCAGACGGAGGCCGCACGGCTGGGATACCGCAAGTTGATCGGGAATGTGCTCGCGGACAATCACGATAGCCTGCGTCTGTGCCAAGCGACAGGCTGGCACGTTGTCGGCACCCTTCAACAGCATGCGCGACATGGCACCCGGCTGCGCGACGTGGTCATTGTGGAGTATGGGGTACCTGCGGTTTCTATTGCGCAGTAGGCGATCGTTGGAAGACCGAATCACCTCAGCCTGAAAGCGATCAGGAAAAATGTCGGGCAACAATACTTCGAACGATCTCGCATACATGCGTATCGCGCTTGCGGAGGCGCTCGCGGCAGCTCGAAACGGCGAAGTGCCGGTGGGGGCAATTATCGCGTCTGAGGATGGCATCGTCGCGCGCGCGGGAAACCGCACCATCTCCGATTGCGATCCTACGGCCCACGCGGAAATTATCGCGCTGCGAAGCGCTGCGCAGGCGCTCGGAAATTACCGGCTGATCGGGGCCACTCTGTATGTAACGGTCGAACCGTGCGCCATGTGTGCCGGGGCCATTATTCAGGCCCGCATCGCACGTCTTGTCTACGGCTGCGATGATCCTAAAGGAGGCGCGGTCCGCTCCTGTTTTGCCGTTTTCGAGCACCCCGCGCTCAATCATCGAGTCGAGGTTGCCGGGGGCGTGCTCGCCCTGGAATGCGCCAACGCACTGCAATCGTTTTTCGCTGCGCGCAGATAGCAGCAGTGGAGAGGGGCAGAACTTCGCCCCAGTCAGCCGAAAGAACCAAGGAAGACAGGCCGGCCGTATCGTACTGAGCATATTGAAAGCGTGTGCGTCTACCGTACGAGGCCACAGACAGCTCAGAGATCGTTCGCGGAGTTCAGGACTACGAACGGTAGTCGTCAGCGATGCCTACGACGTCCAGAGATGATTATTTGTTGGTTTCGCCGGTACCGGCCGGGATGCCAATGATGTTCATGTACGCGATGCCTTCGGACGGTACGCAAAGCTGCTCCTCGAGCTTCTGATCGGGGATCCACTTAAACGTGACATTCGTCAGTTCTTCAAAGGGCTTGGTGTAAATCTTGGGATCGTCGATGGTCACCGACATGTGCAACGTATTGTGATCGACGCGGGTGTAGCGTTCCTGCACACGCATGTCGACACTGTGCGGGTGACCGGCCTTGTCGAGCCAGGTTCGGTCATCAACACCCACGGTGTCGACAACAAAGGTGTAATCCCCATCCCAGTGGCCGACAGAATATCCGTAATACCTGGAAGCAGGTCCTTCCTTGCTATCCACATTCTTAGGAAGCTCTCGCCCGTCGGTCCAGATATCACGCCATACCCGCTCGTATTGCGAAAGTTGCACCATAAGGTTGTCGCCAGCCTTGAAAAATCCCATGCCTCTGGTTTCATTCAGTACGTTCCGTGGAAACCCTAGCGGGTCACAGGTTTTCAGCGGGTCGTTGGTGCCCGCGAGATGAAATACCGGCTCGGGTTTATTCTGTTTATACCGCTGTTCCCCCAAAGGCGTCATGGGCGGCACGTTGTGCGCCGTGGAATCGATCGGGCCCGCCCAGAAACCGCTTATATCGTGTTTGGGAGCCGGGGCGGAGTTTGCATTCTCGGTACTCAACCTTTCCACAATGCTCGGGCTATTGCCGCGTTGAGGGCCATTGCCGGTTTGCGGCTGAGGAGACTGCGCCGGTGCCGCCGGTAAAAAGACGACCGCCGGTACCAATACGAGCACCGAGGCGACCGCCAAAGTAGCAATCGAGCCGGAAAAGGGATTTCGCATTTAAGCTTCTCCTCGCATCTTCTATTTGATTATTTCTTTTGGCTTCTTGGGGCTTTTTGCGTTTTTTCGTTTTGAGGCTTCGAACCAGAATTCTTTGGCGTTTCTAGCCCGCACAATATACCCATTGCGGCATTCCGGCAACATGTGCGTGTTCCTCGGATACTTGGGACCGATATTAAGGCGCAAATTAGGTCGTTGAGCGGTTTGGCGGCTTATTTACAAGTCGGCAGCGTGGATAGGATTCGCAGGATACGGGACATTGCTGATCGTCTTTTTATGCGTGGCGCGGGAGGGCCAGAAACGTCGCGCGATTTTGCCGTGTTTTAAGCTGGCTTTAATGTCCAATGAAGTACGAATGCGTCCGCAGAAGGACTGCCGGAGTCGCTACCCGGCCGAACGACTATCCTGGGGGTGTTACGAATGAACGTTTGCAGGTTTTTAAGGGGTATGGGTGTGCGCAACGGCCGCCAAGTATTGCATTTGTTTGTGGCGGCACTGGCGCTGGGTGCCTTTTGCCTTCCAGTGTTTTCACAGACGAGTCAAGGAACCATTCAAGGAACGGTTCTGGACCAGACCGGAGGTGCAGTCGCGGGAGCGACCGTCACAGTTACCGACGTAGCCAGGGGCATCTCGCATACGCTGACTACCGACAATGCCGGACAATATGTAGCCAACAACTTAACGCCAAGCAACTACACGGTGCGCGTCGAGGCGAATGGATTTCAGGCGGTCGAGCATACTGGCGTGCAGGTGCAGGTCGATCAAACGGTTCGTGTAGACCTGGTCGTGCAGCCAGGCCAGCAAAATCAGACCATTACGGTGACCGGCGAACTTCCCGAGATTGACACCACCGACGCGACGCTGGGCGGAACGGTGAACAACACACAAATTCTGGCGCTGCCTCTGAATGGCCGCAATTTCGAACGTTTGCTCCAACTTCGGCCGGGCGTAGTGACGTCAGTCGGAAACGGCGCAGGCACGGCGAGCACCAACGGGCGGCGTACGGGGGATGACCTGTTTGTGATCGAAGGGGTCTCCCAAATCGACCCGAGTAACGGCTCGAGCATTATGAACAGCGTGTATCGGACGGGCGACGCGTCGTCGCTGCTGCCCATCGATGCAATTCAAGAATTCAATACCGAGCAGGATCCCAAGGCGGAATATGGCTGGCGCGCAGGCTCGGTGGTGAATGTGGGCGTGAAGTCAGGCACCAACAGCTTGCATGGCACGGCATACGCCTTTGGGCGTGATGCGCAAGCCACCGACGCGAGCAACTACTTCTCGACGCCCGGAGTTAATCCGATAACTCCCGCGACGCTGGAACAATTCGGCGCGACAGCCGGCGGAAAAATCATTAAAGACAAGCTCTTCTGGTTTTTGGGTTACGAAGGCTTGCGCACCACGCTCGGGGACTCCGCTGTTGACACCATTCCGACAGACGTTGCCGGGCTGGGAACGGCCAAGAGTATGGTCGATGCGTGCAACGCGCTGAAGGCGTCCGGGAAGACAATCAGTCCCCTGAGCGCGCAACTCTCGGGGCTTAACGTCGGGACGTGCACCGTCGCACCCGGCTCTCCGACATTCGAGAATCTTTTTCCGTACCTGCCTAGCGCGACCAACAACTCGTTTTCTCCCGGACTGGTGACCACAGGCCCGCTGAACAACGGATTTTTCAAGGGTGATTACGTTGTGAGCGAGCACAACCACATCAGCGGGATGTATTACGTCTCGAAGGAAAATCAAACGGTCTCCTATGCGACTGGGCAACTCGAGCCGCAATGGGAAGCGCTGGTGCCCGCCGACGTGCAAATGTACGACGGCGCATGGACGTGGACACCCAACTCGACATGGGTAAACGACGTGAGGATGGGTTATGCATACCTTTACAATCAAACCCTAGCCGCGGACGTCAACTTGATGACGAACAAGCCTTATCCCACCGGTTATGGCTTTAACAGCGGAGTGACGAATCCGCTTTACGGCGGGTTGCCGGAAATCCAAATCGCTGGTTTTACCGGCTATTTGGGGGCTGGCAAGCGCACCGGAACGCGAGGTCCAGAGGGCGAATTGGACTTTGTCGATAATGTCTCGTACTTGCGAGGCAAGCACGCCTTTAAGTTCGGCTTTGAATACCTGGATGAAGTTTACGACAACAATAACTACAACCAGGCGAACGGCGATATTAAATTTGCCAGTTCGAAAACGACATCGGGTTTGGAGAATTTTCTGCTAGGCGTTCCGAAAAACGGCACGATTCTGCTGGGGAATCCTAACTTGATCGCGCGGGAGCACTCGTTTGCCGGCTTCTTTCAGGATGACTGGCGACTGACCACGAGACTGACCCTGAACCTGGGGCTGCGCTATGAGGTCAGCCTGCCTCCGACTGAACGCTACAATTACATTGGCAACTTCGATCCGAACGTAAACCCGGCTACGACTCCGGCTCTTTTGCAGGTTGGGCCCGGGGCACCGCTCAAATCGCTGTTTAACACCGATTACAAGGACGTTTCGCCGCGGTTTGGACTCGCGTGGGACGTGAAGGGCGACGGCAAGACCGTGGTACGCGTGGGCGCGAGCGTCCTTAACGATATGATGCTGACTTCGGAACTGCTGAATCCTGTTCCGTTCGGAGCGAATTTTCCGGATATTGGCGTGAACAACAGCGGCACCGCCATCAACGCGCATTCGCCCGAAACGGTTCCCCTGAGCGCCACCGCCAACCAATTTAACTGGAGCATCGCTGGGCCGGTGTTCCCGGGCAACGTGGCGTATACGATCAACGGAGTTAAATACACCGGAATCACGTGCACGTCGCCGACGACACCGGGCGGCCCGGGGCCGTGCCAAACGTCCGCGGTAGCTCCCAATTTCCGCACGCCGTTCTCCGCGCAATACAATTTGGATATTCAACGGGCGATCACCAATAACGTGACAATCGACGTCGCTTACGTGGGTAATCACGGGTTTGACGAAGCGAGCGAAGCGGACATCAACCAGCCGCAAATTGGAGCTGGCTGGACTCCAGCCGCCATCAGCACTTGCCTGGGAAGCGCCGGATTCGGTTCTTGTAGTCCCGATACATCCGCGGAAGTTGGCCCTTACAGCGCCAAGTTCCCGTACCTGTCGCAAATCATTCAGGCGGGTAACCTCGACTGGTCCAACTACAATGCCCTGCAGGTCACGGTGAGCTCGCGGGTTTCTCACGGGCTGACATTTCTTGCGGGTTACACCTATTCACATGCACTGGACATGGTGTCGGCAGACAGCATCAGCCAGCAGGCGTATCCGGTGGACACGTACCTTCCGAAGCTCAGCTACGGGAATACGAGTAACGACATCCGTAACCGCTTCACCTTGTCGGCAACCTATGCGATTCCAGGGATGAAGGTTCCCGGGCAGATGCTGACGGGATGGTCGATCAGCTCAATCGTAACGCTGCAAGGCGGATTGCCCTGGTATCCGATCGATGCGACGAACGATCTGACCGGAACGGGTGACGTTAACGCGGGTGCTGTTCAGACCTGGAATTACACCGGCCCGCGTTCCGCTTTCACATCGGGTCCGCATTCAATTCCCTGTTTCGGGCCAGCGTCGGGCTGTGCTGCCGCGATACCGCAGAGTTGCATTACCGCTGCGGAGGCGCCCTACGCGGGGAATAACACCCAGCAACAACTCGCGCTCGCGGCTCTCGATAATTTCGGGTGCTTCGAGCAAAATGGCGGGATTTTGACGCCTCCCGCTTTCGGAACGATTGGTGACGCAAACCGCAACATCTTCCGCTCTCCGGCCTATTACAACTGGGATTTCTCGGTAGCGAAGGAGTGGAAATTTAAAGAACGCTTTAGCGCCCAGTTCAGGGTGGAGTTCTTTAATTTCCTCAACCGAGCTGATTTCCCGATTCCCGGTGTTGTGGACCCCAATGCGGGAGCCGACGGGCAATTTGGCTGTTCCTGCACGACGCCAGACGCAGCGGGCGGCGGACAAGGAACCAACTCCGTGCTGGGATCAGGCGGGCCGCGACACGTGCAGTTTGGCTTGAAGTTGGTTTACTAGGCTAAGGCTGCGACAAATGCGTCAGATGTTTCTGTCGATTAGTTGTGCGGCGGCGAGCCAGGATCGGATGACGGGATCAAGTAGAATTGGTGATCCCGTCATTCCGGCCGCACAGTTCTGACGACCGTGTCAGGGCAGAACTTTTCTCCCGCGTTCATATACGAAACGCGACTTGGTTGTAAATCTTCGTTGTAAACCTCAGCTGTGAGCCTCTGTTGCGAACGTGTGTTGCGAAACTTTTGTCGCGAAGGTGTGTGGTGAAGTTCTGTTGTGAAGCGATGTTGTGATTCCCGCTTAGAGTCCCTGCTTTGAGTCTCTGCTGCGAACCCCGATGGAACGTCGCGTCAGTCAGCTTGAATAATCAAAGTTCAAGCTGCTTGCCGGATCTAAATGTCCTCAGCCTGTGTTTTGCGGGACTTTGCGCAGACCACGGGAGTAGAATCGTGCGGCAACGTTCTGAGAAGGAACCGCGAAGCTCGCCGCAAAGAATATTTGAAGGAGAATTCCCCGTGTCCCATGCACAACGCGTGAAATTCATGATGCTGGTAATCGTTATTACGATGATGGGAATGTTTGGACGAAGCACGGCTTCGGCGCCGATTGACACTGCCTCGACAAATACGCTCCCGGACCCGTACCGGCCGGTTGAGAATTGGGCGCAGCTGCCCGCCGGTATGCAGTGGGGACAGGTCATCAATGTTGACCCGGACGCGCACGGAAATGTCTGGGTATTCCATCGCAGCGATCCGGCTATTCTCGAATTCGATGCCTCCGGCAAACTTGTGAAGAGTTTTGGCGCGGGCATGTTCGTGCAGGCCCACGGCTTCACGATCGATCGCGAGGGCAACATATGGGCGACCGATGCACAGGGCAAAGACGGTAAGGGGCAACAGGCTTTCAAGTTCAGCCCCGACGGAAAAGTGCTTATGACGCTCGGGAAGGCGGGGGTGGCGGGCAACGGGCCGGATACCTTTAATGCGCCCTCCGCGGTACTCGTCGCGCCAAACGGCGACATTTTCATTGCTGATGGGCACGGCGGGGATACCAATGCGCGCATCGTGAAATTCTCAAAAGGCGGCAAGTTCATGAAGGCTTGGGGCCAAAAGGGATCCGGACCTGGCGAGTTTGACATGCCACACAGCATGGCCATGGATTCGAAAGGCCGCCTGTTCGTCGCCGACCGCGGAAATAACCGGATTCAGATTTTCGATCAGAATGGAAAGTTCCTCGATCAATGGAAGCAGTTCGGGCGGCCGAGCGGGGTTTTCATATCGAAAGATGACACGTTATATTCGGTCGATTCGCAGTCAGACGAGAAAGTAAATCCGGGATTCAAGCGCGGTATTCGCGTGGGAAGCGCAAAGAACGGTACGGTTACGGCTTTCATACCGGACCTGTCCACGAATCCCGATATCGCGCTCGCGGAGGGAGTGAGTGCCGACGCGCAAGGCAATATCTATGCGGCTGGCGTGAGCTCGATGGGCTTACACAAGTTTGTAAAAAAGTAGGCGCGCATCGGCGACAGCCGTAAAGACATTTCAATCAATGGGCGCTTCACGACACGAGAACTTCCCACGCCGACCCGGTGAAAAATAGCTGAGGTCAGGAGATCAGTCTTTTTTGGCCCACGCTAATTTGGCTTCGCCACAGTCTATGAGAATGGTGCTGAAACGATCAACGTCATCCTTGCTCACAAAAGGATGAGGATCGCCGGGTTTACGGGAGTTCAAAGCATCGATTTTATCGAACGTTTTATCGAGGGCGGCGTGAATGGAAATGATGGTATCGACGCCCGCCTTATCTTCGATTTCCTTAAAGCGCTTGGCGGAAGCGATATACGTTTTGATCATCGTCGGCGTATCGGGGAATATCTGCATGCCTCCCTGTACGAGGTTCATGGTCGTACCGCCAATCATAGCGGCAAGATGGCGCTGGTTCCCGTCTTTTACGGGAAAGATGATGGAAAGATTGCTCGCCGATGATCCGGGCGTGGAGTAGAGCGTCACGGTCGTGTCGCCCAGCGTCACCTTTTGGCCGTCCTTCGCGACCATGTCTTTCGTGGGCTTTACCTTCTCTGGCGAATTATCGTTGGCCAGGAAGTTCCAATCGCCTTCCGACATGATGACCCGCGCGTTGGGTACAAGTTTTTTGAGCGCGTTGATGCCCCAGGACTGATCCGAATGAGAGCGCACGATGATCGCATATTTAATGTTTGCGGGATCGAGACCAAAGGTGCGCAGTTCACCGAGCAGCTCCGGGGTGACCCAATCGAAATTGGTATTGATCAGAATGATTCCAGCGGACGTGTTCAGGGCCCAAGTGGATTCCGTTTTTGTGCCGATGTAATAGAGATTGTCAAATACTTTGGCGGGCGGCTGGTACCACTTCTCGCGCGGTGTGGGATTTAGCTTGGCCGCTTCGCCGGGCTCCAATGGCACGTCTTTGCCAACCGCAGGGGTTCGCGCGCCGGGTTTGGGCTCCGCACAAACCTGGTTGAATACGGAATCGAGAACGTGCCAGGGCTGCGGGTTCGGAGTCTTGGGTGTAGCAGCTTCCTTGGCGGCCGCCACGTGGGCTTCGGCGACGGAGGCCTGCCCATGCGCATTCGCCGCGATTCCACCAACCAGCAACACGCTACCGAGTACGGGTGCCAAGTAAAGCTTCATGCCGACATCTCCTCGATGTGAATTGTTCTCGCGCGATTTCCTCTGGCGGACTGTATCAGATGCGGCCCCGGCGGACAAACCAAATGCTCGGAGATAATCTTTGACATTCGGAGATAATCTTTGACATAACGATTGGGACCAAGCTTTGCACGATGAACTCCATACCCTACCAACCGCGTTCATTGAATTGATTTTGCACGACCGCGAGTCCAGAATTGCCCGGAGAACAAAACCCCGGAGGACAACACGATGAGGCGTAATTCACATCAGGACGGGGCGGTCGACAATGCAGATGAAACCCTGAGCCGTCGCAAGCTTTTTCAGCGCACGGGTCTGTGGATCGCGGCGGCTGCGATGGGTCCTTCGGCACGTGCGATGGCAGCGCTGGCCGCCGGGGATGCTGACGATCACTCGAGTGCCAGCCCGGTAATGGCAAAACTCAGTACCTACATGAGCGAAGCGGCAGGGCGCGCGCTGCCTCCGGAAGTGATGGAGAAGGCCAAGCAACACACGCTGGACACACTGGCGGCCATGATCTCGGGCTCGGAGTTGCCTCCCGGGCAAGCTGCGCTCAAGTTCGCGCGTTCGTATGGCGGCAAGGAAATTGCCACGGTGGTCGCTTCAAACATTGTGTGCGGCCCCATTGAGGCGGCACTGACAAATGGGATGCTGGCGCATTCCGACGAGACGGATGACTCTCATGCTCCCTCGCAATCGCACCCGGGGTGCGCCATCGTGCCAGCGGCGCTCGCCGCCGCCGAACAGTTCGGCATTGCCGGCACGCACCTTTTACGTGCCGTAACATTGGGATATGACGTCGGACCGCGCGTGACGATGACGCTCGGAGCGGAACCTTACGAGAACTCGAGCCACCGCAGCACGCATAGTATTGCCACAACCTTTGGGGCCGCCGCGGCCGCGGGTTGCGCCGCGCGTCTGAACACCCGGCAGATGCGCTGGCTGCTCAACTACGCTGCCGAGCAATCATCCGGCCTGGCGCTTTGGAATCGCGACACCGATCACATTGAGAAGGCCTTTGACTTTGCCGGTGCTCCCGCGCGCAACGGAGTTACGGGCGCGATGGTGATCCAGTCGGGCTGGACAGGTTTGGACGACGTTTTTTCGGGGCCAGACAATTTCTTTCTCGCATTCGGACCGCAGGCCGATCCAAGCGGGCTCGTCGACAAGCTCGGCGAAAGATATGAAGTAGCACGGACCGATATCAAGAAGTGGAGCGCCGGAATGCCGATCCAGGCACCACTCGATGCGCTGGAAAACATTCAGAAACAACGGCACTTGACCGCGGAACAGGTGCAGCAGGTCACCGTCAGGCTGGCGCCGCAAGAAGCCTCGATTGTGGACAACCGCGAAATCCCCGATATTTGCCTGCAGCACATTCTGGCGGTCATGCTGATTGACAAAACGGTGTCCTTCCGTTCAGCGCATGACAAGGCACGGATGAAGGATCCAGAGGTCCTTCGGCAGCGTGCGAAAATTCAACTCCTCCCCGATGAGGAACTCGGGCGGCTGATGCCCCGGCGGCAGTCGATTGTGGATGTCACGCTGGTGGACGGGACCAAGATTCACGAGCATGTTGACTCGGTGAGGGGCACCGCGTTTAATCCCATGTCGAGCGACGAGGTACGCGCGAAGGCGCGCGACCTGATGACCCCAGTCCTCGGCCAGGCGTCGACAGCGAAGCTCATCGAGCGGATATTCGATATTGAGAAAGCGAAGGATGTCCGCGAACTGCGGCCCTTGCTGCAAAAAAGCTAGCAGCAGCTTCATGCATTGCCGCCACACTATGCTGTGAGCGGTATGCGGCCGTAGAACGAAATGACCTATCGCTGTGCGAACCTGTGCTGACAAGGAGAAAGGACCGGACGGATGATCCGGTCCCTGCCCTCGTCGCTGAAACAAAATAAACGCGCGGCTTATCCGCCGCTAAATGCGCGTCTGGAGTAGTTCTGGGGCAGTGCCCTTGAATGTCTTTTGCGACGTTACTGCGTGCTATTGGTTGACGTGCGGCTTCCCTGCTTGAATCCAGCCTATTTCAGCTTCGTTGCACTCGAGCGCAATCATCATGTACCGAATGTAAGTGCTTCGGCCGGTCCACGGACTGGGATCGCCCGGCTTGCGTGCCTGGTTCTTCGCTATTTTGTCGGTTTTACCATCGATAAAGGTCTGGTCGCGGTAGGGATGGTTGGCGATGAATCCATCGGCGTTGCCCTCTTCTCCGATTTTTATGAAGCGCTCGAGCGATTGTTTATAGATGAGAAGCCCCGAGTCCGTAGCTGGGAATTCAAACGCGCCCGGCTCGAGTGTGTGCGGAAGCGCGCTTCCGCCCCAAAAAGAAAGCAGGTGGGGCTTGCCGCGATCGGTGACGGGAAGAAGGAAGGAGATCGTACCGGGCGTGTGTCCGGGCGTGAGATAAAACGTCAGCGTTGTGTCGCCCAAAGTTAGTTTCTGCCCGTCAGTGATCTCCATGTCGCGCTTGGGCGGAGGGCCAAAACCGGGTCGCGGTTTAACGGTCTTGGCAATCATGTCCCAGTCAGGCGTGCCCATCAGGACGCGGGGGTGATACGTATCCTGAAGATATTTTGCCCCGCCGTAATGATCGTCGTGGCCGTGCGTAAGCACGAGATATTTCATCTGCGTGGGATCAAGACCCAGCTTCTTATAGCCGCCAATGATGATGCGTTGCGCCTCGTCGGGATTATCGAGACTGTCGATTTGAATGATGCCTCCGCTCGTCACCAGCGCCCAGGAAGCTACGATGTTCGTGCCCAGATAGTAGAGTTGGTCAAAAACTTTCGTGGGCGGGGCTGTCACTGGAGTACCCGTCGGGGCGGCACTCTGGGGCGGCATGCTGCAGTCCAGCATATTTCTACCGGTAAGATCGCTGGCGGCGAGAAGCTTGGCGGCGGTGATGTGATCCTGGAAGTCAAAATGGTCCGGATGGGCTGGCGCGGAATCCTGCGCGCGGGCGGCAACGATACAGGAAGCAACAACAAAAAAGACGGCGGTCGCCGCCACGCTCGATCTCGTTTTATGCATGTGCGCTCTCCTGTTTACTGATCGACGATCGGAATGGGAATTGCCGCGGTCGAGTTTCGTCGCAGTTTTGATCCGGGCAGCCGCGCGAAGGTGCGCAACTGCCCGGATTCCGTACACTGCTCCGGAGCCATGGAGCGCTACGATTTCCGGGGCATGATAGTGGGAGCGGATTGAATGGTGGTTTGATAGCTGAACGCCATTTTCCACATCCCGTCGCGCTTCACCCAGATGCGGCTGATGTGCACCGGCTTACCCGCATATGGATTGGCCTGAGCGATCATGACCACAGAGTCGCCAAAGGGCAAAAAGCGCACCGGTGGAGTTTTTGCCAATTGGGGCGGCGCGGGTCCAACGCCAGGCTTGCTGAGTTGCGCAATGCGGCCCTCTTTCGTCACGGGTTCAGGCGCGGTTGAACTGATCAGAACGAATTCATCGAGGAAATGTTTCGTCCATTCCTTCGGATCGTGATTTGTGACTGCGGTTTCGAGTTGTCCCCAGGAGGTCAGGATGCCCTTTTCCGCATCATTTTTAGGGGTGTAGGGCACGCCTTTGCAGGGATTCTCGCAATCATTTGTGCTGGGACCGGGAGTTGCCGCACGGTCCGCCTGCTTGACTTCATGGTAGTCGAGCAAACGCCAGCCTGCGGGACGTTTCACCCATATGCGCAAAAGATGAACTTTGCCGCTCGAGGCTTGAACGGCGGACAGTTGGCCATAATTTTTCTCAGTAGTTTGGGCGCTGCTCTCGTCGCCTAAAGGCGCTTTTGGCAGATTAGCAACGATTTTCGCTCTGCCGATAGTGTTCCCATCCATGTCGGTCCACATAATCTCTGAATCGAAAAACTTTTCCGCCGCCGCTTTGTCGGGTTTTGCGAGCGCCGCTACAAAGGCGTGATCTGCTTGCAGGACGGCGTCATCGTCGCTTGCGGCGGAAACGGTTTTGCTCATCCACGCCATCGATAGAGCGACGCAGATGACCCCGGCAACAGATAGACTACTGACATAGCGCTTCATGGGCAGTCCCCTCCGTCTTTTTTTATCGTAATGCGGCTAAGTGGGCCGGATATTTCTTCAATTGGACCTGGTAACCCGCACATGTTATGCCTGTCACTCGATCCATACAATGCATTTGCGGCCATCTTTCTGACCTACCTGCGTCAGGAACCAGCACTTGTTTGACATCCTTGGCGTGAGGATCGAGATCTACCGAACAGTCTGACAATTATGAAAAGAAGTAAGTGAGGAAGGCAATTTCATCCGCAACGCCAGGCGGATTGGCTGCGCACGAATCGCTTAATAAAGGGTTGAGTAACAGGCTCAGCAGGCGGCGATTCGCAGCCGCGCGGTGAGTCACCAACCTGCGCCCTACGCATCAGCAAGGTAGCTGCGCAATGGCGGGGATCACGGCTTGGTATAATTTTTTAATCCGGCTTCCGCGTCTAGCGTTTTGCCATTGGGCAGCAGAACAGTTTTGATGCGGCCAATGGGCTTACCGTTTTTGACCGGCACTAACGTCACGGTAACCTCGTCGCCCGGCTTCATGGACTGTTTGCTCCAACCACCATTGACCATGGTTACTGGATTCTGCGTCTCTGCGATCCAATGTACCACCTGCCCCTTTTCGTCTTTCACGTCAAACTGCAAGAGGCAATGAGGATTGGCCCAGGACCAATCGGTGACGGTCGCCTTCAAAGTGAGCGTTTTGTCGGTATCAAACGCCGCAGTTCCGTGATGTGCGAGCAGCGGAATGGAAATGCTCACAAACGCGAGGAGTACGACCATGATGGGCAGAACTCTATTTCTCATCGAAATTGCCTCCCGCGTAAGAATATCCTTTGCGCATAGCGTTAGGCAATCCTCATAACCTTTAACTCGTAATGTTGCGCTGGACAAATCTGTCAGTGGTTTCAAGGAGCGCTCTCATGCAATGGTAGTGATGCATCAGGCCTGACCGGCAGCGAGATCATTGTCTTATTCGCTGGGTGGCACATCTTGCGCACCGGGCGGCATGGAAAACTCGAGAAGCCTGCGGCGCAGCGTTTCGCCGAATTTGGCCAGCACCGCTTCCATATGGTTTTGCGTTTGCTGCTCGAAAGATGCAGCGGCCGAGGAGGCCATCTTGCCCGATTCCTGGCAGGCCCGCTCGAGGGTTTCGCGCGCAACTTCCTCGAACTGGCTTCGCGTATGTTCGACGTAATTCCGGCTGGAATGGTCTAATTCGGTTGCGAAAAGACGGGACATATCCGCAGCTGTTTCCCGCATGACCTCGGCGGAGTGCTCAAGCCCCTTCGCGAGGGCAGCCTGCATTTGGCTTTGCACTTTCTTTTCGTACCACTCCGCTGTCTTGAATAGCGACTCGAAAGTTGCATGCGTTATCTCTGTGGACTTACCGTCGATTTCTCCAATGTATTTGGTGGACGCGCCATGACTCAATCGCTCCAGATCGGATTGAAAGCCGGTGACGATTTCGTCCAGACGGTGCGTGACACGCTGTACAGCCTGGTCGCCAAGCGTCGCAAGGCGATCTTGGTGTGTGCGCGACATCTCCTTCGCTTCGTGTGTTGCACGGTCCAATCGCTCCAGCATTTCCTCCGAGCGTTTGAGGCGACCTTTTAGATCGGTCTCAAATTGAGCGGCCAAGGAGGAAACCGTTTGCTCGCCGGCGGCTTGGAGGGCAGGGTGCAAGCGCTCCACACATGCGCCAATACGTTCTTCGGCGCGCGCTTCGAACTCCCGAACGCCCTGTTGCATCACGGACGAGACATGTTTTTCGAATTCCGCCTGTGCGCGCTTAGCCAGAACTTCAATGTTGTCGCCCCGTTGTTCAAAACTAGCCGCGACATTATCGACGTGCGCCACCGCCTCCCGCATGTATTGCTCGCCTGCATCGAGGGAAGCTTGCAATTGCGCGAAGCTCGCCTGCTGCCGTGAAATCATTTCGGCGAATTCTTTACGAACCGCAAGCACACGGTCGTTGATCGTTTGCTCGATCTGGACACTATTCTCAGTAAAGCCTCTGGCAATAGCGGCCATGCGCAAAGCAGTCTCGTTTTCGATTTGGCGGCACGCTTCCTGAGAACGGTGTGAAAACTCCTGCTCAGCACGTCTTGCGGCGTTCTCAAGGGACATTTCGAGGCGTTCGTTCCAGAGGGTGGCAGCGTTCGCCAGGCCCGCCTCAAGACGGTCTTGCCAGGTTGATTCCGCACCCGCCAGCAGCGACGCAATCGTCTGCTCGAATTTCTGCGTCTCGCTTTGGAACCGCTCCATTTGCTCGTGTAAATTGGCGGTCTGCGCCCGAAGGTTTGCCTCGAGTTCCCGCAAAGGCGCCGCGGCTTGGTCGGGATGTCGGCGAAATTCATCCAGATGGTCCTGCGCTGTCTGCAAGCTCAAATTGACGTCGTTCGCAATTCCTCGCAGCGTCTCGCTGGCTTGGTTCAGGCTGGACACGATCTGCTGCTCGAACCCGGCGCGCCGCTCTTGTTCGAGTTGGCCGAATTGTTCGGCCAGCCGTTCATGCGCCTGCCGAACACTGTCGCCCAGTTCGCGGCTCCATTGCTCCCGCACGTCGATGAGGGCGGCCTCTCCAGCCTCGCGCGCCTGCTCGGCAATTCTCTCTCTTGCCTGCACGATTTGACCCCGAATATCGGGTTCGCCCGTTCGACCTTGCTGTTGGGGGAGCCAGTTCCCTTCCTGAAATTGCGCATGCAAAGCGGCAATCAGCGGGTGCGCCTCCGTGGAGAGAGCCTGGGTGGCACTCTCCCGAATGACCTGGTGCAATTGTTGCTTCGCTTCGTCCACCAGATGGTCCATTTGGCGCGCGAGTGTCACCGATACAATATCTTTATCTTTATCTTTGCTGGGCACGGGCATTGACCGCAGATTGTCTTCGTGCGGCAGTTCTGAGGCCAGCCGATCATTCTGCGGCTGCCCGGCAGGGCTGGAATTAACGTCGGTGGACATCGGGGCATCGGCATGCCGGAAACTTGTATCTGCAAAAGGAACCCAGTCAGAAGGTGAAAACGCGATACCCCACAAATTTCCGGGTGTCTCGAGCTCGACACTTACCTGAAAAAGATCGCGAACAGTCCCCGGCCGCTCCACAGTTACTACCCGCGCGCGGACCTGCCTGGGTGCGTGGGCCTGCTCGATATGCGGCACCTCGAGCGTCAACCACATATTTTTAAGCACGTAATGCCGCGACTGGTAGCGGCAACCGTGGCAGTTGATGTTCACCGTCGATGTGCGTTCAACAAAGGGGCGCCCTAAAGCGTCCACCGCGGTTACGGAAAGTGGCACAGCTTGCACGACGCGTGAACTGCGTCTGTTTTCCGTTTCAACTTTGCGGCCTGCGCTGGAGTCCACCATGTTTCTCCCCCGGGATGGCCCAAAGAACCAGAAATGTAGCTTAACGTTGTGGTCTGCTCCCGTCGCAGCGGAACCGGACCGGGATTATCGATGAAATAATAAACGCGGACTCTACTACGATTTGGCGGGTGATACTAGAGGTCGCGACGGCCTTCCATCGCTTTCAGCATGGTAATTTCATCGGCGTATTCAAGATCGGCGCCCACGGGGATACCTACGCCGATGCGCGTCACGCGGACACCGAGCGGCTTCAGCAGCTTTGAAACGTACACGGCGGTGGCTTCGCCTTCGGCCGTGGGGTTAGTGGCCACAATGATCTCTTCCACGCCGCCATCCTTGAGCCGCTCGATGAGGCTCTTCAATTTCAACTGGTCCGGACCGATGCCATCGAGGGGCGAAAGGGCCCCGCCTAACACGTGATACAGCCCGTTGTACTGGCGCGTCTTCTCGACGGCCATAATGTTGTGCGGCTCCTCCACGACGCAGATGATTTTGTGATCCCGTGTGGGGCCCGAGCAGTAGAGACACGGGTCGACATCCGTTATGTTATTGCAGACGGTGCATTCGCGGATGTTTGTTTTGGCTTCGCGAATAGCATCGGCGAGCGCAAGCGCTTGTTCGGGAGCAGCACGAAGAAGGTGAAACGCGAGGCGTTGCGCCGTCTTCTGCCCCACGCCAGGCAGGTGCTTCAGTTCATCGATGAGGCGGGAAATCGGTTCTGCGAAGTCAGGCAAGGAAAGAGGGCTCCCAATGTGGAATCCAGCGCTGATTATTTTCCGGCGCGCTCAACGCGGCAGTGGTCGACAAGGCCGCACTAACAACTAAACCAGATAGCAACGGGAGGGGCACAGTCGCGTACCACGTGCAAAACACCCGTGATTTAGGTGATGGGATGGTCGCGGAAATTATCGAGGCTGCCAAAAAACGAAGTGCCACGTGCAAACTTTCATATCGGATCACACAGACGTTCAAAACAGGCCAGGAATTTTAAGGCCAGCCATACCGGGAAGGCTGGCGAACCCCTTCATCTGGGTGGCAAGCTCTTCATCCACGCGACGGCATCCATCATTCACGGCTGCGCGGATCAGGTCCTGCAGAAGTTCGGCATCCTTACCCGCAAAAATCTCGGGATCGATGCGGACGTCCGTAAGCTGTTTCTGCCCATTCATTTTAATGGTAACCATGCCGCCGCCAGCCGAAGCCTCGACGTGCACGTTATCCACTTGTTTCTGCAGGTTTTCCTGCACCTGCCGGAATTGGGAAAGAAGCTGCTGCAATGCCTTCACTTCCATAAATTATCCCTCGTCCCGGCGCTTGACCTCGGAAATCCGGCCCCCGAAGCGTTCGAGCATGGCACGTACGATCGGATCCTGTTCAAACCTGGCGCGCAATTCTCGCGCGCTCTGCGCCGCGCGCACCGTGCTGCCCAGCACCGGCGCAGCTTCAAGTTTAACACAGACCCGCAACTGCCGGCCGAGTACGCGGCTGCTGATCGTACGCAGTCTCTCCATCGACTCCCGGCCCTGCAGCAGATCCGCGAGGGCGCGGCTTTCGGTAGGAAAATAAAGCCGTATTTCGCCGCCTTCCAATTCCCAACGGCTGGCGGCCTCCACCAGCTCGCCCAAAAATTTCTGCTGAGACAGAATCGCCGATTTGATCGCCGCGACCTGAGCAGCATCCAATCCGCTCGATGGATCGGCGGTACGCGCGATCACGCTGGGTATGGTCCCAGGTACCGGGCCGTGCAATGCAACTGCGGCTGCTTCTTCCACCGGCGCGAACGATAAAGGAGGACCTGACGTTGGTTCTCCGGCGTGTGCGGCGATGACTTCGGATTTTCTGTCATCTGGCGTGATCGTTGTCGCGCTCGGGGTAGCCACTGTCCTTGCCGCCGGGGCTGTCGTTTTTGCTGGAGAAGCCGCAGCAGGCGCAGACGCGTGCAAAGTGGACGGCGGAGATTTCAGTTCGGACCCGGAGAAACCTGCACGCGAAGTTCTCGGCAGCGTTTGACCGGACAATTCCGCGAGAACCTCTTCGAGGGGAGCGAGCCGCGCAGTATTCACCAAGCGAAGGAGGCCCATTTCGAGGTGCAGCCGCGGGTCCGGCTTGCGGCGCAAATCCTCCTCAGTAAGCAGGAGGATCTGAAAAAATCGCGTGAGGTCTTCTTCGGTGAATGCGGCGGCGGCGCGGGCCAGACGCGGCCGCTCTTCGGCCGGTGCCGCAACCAATTCCGAATCCGCGCCGCAAACCCGGGCGATCAGCAAATTGCGGAAATGCGCTACGGCTTCATGGCAGAATTGCTGCAGGTTCTGTCCTTCGGCCAGCAGGCGGTGAACCAGAGTGAGTGCGCGCTCGACAGAACGCGCCTCAATAGCCCCCACCAACTCGTCGAGAACCTCCGTCGAAACCACGCCCAGAATCGCGCGCACCTGCGACTCGGCGATGGTGGTACCGCAGTACGCGCGCGCTTGCTCGAGCAGCGACATCGCGTCTCGCAAGCTGCCGTCCGCAGCACGTGCCATCACGGCCAGCGCACCTTGCTCCGCCTGCACGTCTTCCTTGGCGGCAATGCCTCCGAGCGCCTCGACGATTTCCGCAAACGATAGCGCGCGGAAATGAAAATGCTGCGAGCGCGAACGAATCGTTTCAGCCAGATCCTCGGGCTGCGTTGTGGCCATGACGAAAACAACTTTTTCAGGCGGCTCCTCGATGGTTTTCAGCAGCGCGTTGGATGCTTCTGTCGGTGAGCATGTGCGCTTCATCCAGAATCACCACTTTGTAACGACCGCCGGCCGGCGCATAGCGCACCATTTCGCGCAGTTCGCGCATCTGATCGATGCCCCGATTCGATGCCGCGTCAATCTCCAGTACATCGAGCGAATTGCCCGCGGCAATTTCCCGGCAGGAGTCGCACTCGTTGCAGGGCTCGCCGGCGGGGCCGCGAACGCAATTCAGCGCTTTGGCCAGAATGCGCGCCGTAGTCGTTTTTCCAACGCCGCGCGCACCAGAAAAAATATAGGCATGCGCCACGCGGCCCATGCGAATGGCATTCTCCAGGGTCCGTGTGACGTGTTGCTGGCCGACTACGTCCGCAAATGTCTGCGGCCGCCATTTGCGCGCGATGACCTGGTAGCTCATATCCGGCAAGTTGCAGGATTAGGATTCATGAAGGATTTACAGGCACCTTTCCTCACGACTGGAAACGATGAGAGGAACTTCGGGTACTCCGCGGCACACGAAGCGATCCCGTTACCGTTGCTCCCTTCCGGGCCTGGCGGGGTTCACGGGGAATCGTTGCACAGAGCCCGAAGTTCCACGCATTGGCAGGAATTCGGCCCGCTCGGGCAGTCTAGCACAGCACTCGGACCCGTGAAAGCAAACCAGCTGAAATGGACGTTCGAAAATCTTTAAAAGCCGGCGGTTAGAAATACATTGAGAACCTGAGGGATTCCCTCCGTAGCGTGCACACACGGAGTGAATTATGGCAATGGCGATTTGCCTGGCGGGAAAACCAGATGCCAAATGTTTTCGGGCTGAAGCTTGAAAGCACCTATGGTCCAGCCGTGCACGCTCGGTTCTACCCAGGCGATTTCGAAGAGCAACGGCTTGCCTTTATCGGATCGTTCCTCAGAGCGGGAGCCTAGCTGAATGGCGATTACTTCTCCGCACTTCAGTTCCCGCAGAAGGTCGAACCTGCATCCATGCTCGCTTACGTCGCTGGTAACCGTGCGCTCGCGGAAAATTCGGCCAGCCTCATCGAAGCCGGAAATCTCGACGGGAAACGCGATGACTACGCGCTTCGCCTTGCGGCGATTCACCTCATCGAGTTTCGGTGCAACATCTTTGCTGTCGGTCGATGGGATTGCTTTCATTTCGAGTGTACCTCCCCCTGGCCGTTGATTTGCCCTTCACGCCTGAGATACCGGTACAAACTCGTGCGACCGATGCCGAGCATTTGCGAAGCACGTACGCGGTTGCCTCCGCACATTTCCAGTACGCGGCGAATGTGTTCCTTGCGCACATCCTGTAACGGCAGTGGCCGCCAGCCTTCACCCATTCCGCCAGCGAGCGCAGGCTGCTGCATATGGTGCGGCAGATCATGCATATCAATGAAGTCGCTTTCGGCGAGCAGCAGCGCGCCCGAAATGACCTTTTCAAGCTCGCGCACATTTCCCGGCCACGCGTGCTGCAGGAGCGCCATCTGCGCGCGGCGCGTTAGCCCCTGGACGTATTTATGGTATTCCTGGTTATATTTCTTCAGGAAAAAAGCGGTGAGCAGCGGCATGTCCTCGAGGCGCTCAGCGAGGCTCGGAACCCGAATGTGTATGGAGTTTAAGCGGTAGTAAAGGTCTTCGCGAAACCGCCCGGCACGAACTTCAGCCGAAAGATCCCGGTTGGTGGCGGCAATCAGGCGGATGTCGATGTGATGCACCTTAGGCGAGCCTACGCGCTGGATCTCGCGGTTTTGTATTACGCGCAGCAGTTTTGCCTGCATGGGCAGCGACGTGTCGCCCACTTCGTCGAGGAACACGGTACCGCCATTGGCGTATTCAAATAGTCCAGGCCGCGTATCGGTGGCGCCGGTAAATGCTCCGCGCATATGGCCAAAGAGCTGACTTTCGAGCAAAGTGTCGACCATCGCCGAGCAGTTGCAAACGGCAAACCGCCGCGCGTTCACCGGGCTCATTTGGTGCAGCGCGTTGGCAATCAGCTCCTTGCCCGTGCCGGTTTGGCCGGTGAGCAGCACGTTCGTGAAATGCCGTGCGATTTTTCTCGTGAGGTCGAAAACCTCGAGCATCGCTGGACTGCGCCCGACGATGCCGTGGAATTCGAAACTACTCAGCAGTTTTTCCTCGAGATCGCGAACGCGGCGCCTTTGTTCGAATTGTGCGGCCAAATCGTCCAGAGTTTTCCTGAGCCGCAGCTTTTCAACCGGTTTGGGAAGATAGTCATAGGCGCCGCGCTTTATGGCGTCGATTGCGGATTCGATCGAATATGCCTCGGTCATTACGATGACGTACGCTCCGGGATCCTGAAGCAGCACCTGTTCGAGAAATCCTCCGCTGCCCTTGCCGCGCGCATGAATGTCACATAGCACGATGCGTGCTCTGCCCGCGCTGACTTGCTCAAGCACTTCCCGGGGATCCGACGCCCCCATCGTTATGAGGCCGAACTCCTCGAGCATGTCTTGGAGTGCGGTAACCGTCGACATGTCCTCATCTAGGACGCAGATCATCAGGAAATCGGATTTTAGAGGCGGTTCGGGCATGAGGTCCCTTGTATCCATCGAATGCATACCAATGCTCAGGCAAGGGACGTGCCACAAAATAGTGCGGTCAGGGCGAGACGATCGGATGCGAAACGAAAATCTGGAAGTGGTTACGTCTGCGGAGTTTACGGCAGAAGAAGGGCGCGCCGGGCGGGCGCGGCGTTAAGGCGCAAGTCGAACTACGCTGTGGCAGACGATGCCCATGATCCGAATTGGTTCTGGGCACCGGGCATCAGTTCCAAACGCGAACCAACGTTGCTTTGCACAACCGGTCATGAGCATTCTAATCATCTAGTTAATGCGCTGACGGTTGCTGAGAAAGAAATCGGCGAGCGGCTGAATTTCGGCTGCGAGCGCCAACTCGTCATCCGAGTTTGATTCGCTCCATCCTTCTGACCCCTGAACCGCCATCTCGTTACTCACCTCGCGCGTGGTGGCTTCCAGCATCGTCAGGACTGCGGTGTTGTGCGCCGCAATGGCACTTTTCGAAGCGCCGATAAGCTCGATGACCTGGAAGAGCTCTTCACGCGTTGACGCCCGATCAAACGGCGTATCTGTGTCTGTGAACGGTTTCATATTTCACCTCATCAATTCCAATCGTTACCTGTTAGATGCAGTAAAAACGTGCGCGATGCGGACGCGATCACCTGCCTGTTTCCGATCAGCACATGCGAAGTTGATTTGGCAACCCCGCTTCGGTTCGGAGACAGCTTCCACACATCGTCACGCTCAGCACTCCCTCTGATTGCTCTGGGGTCGTACACTTATTGAACCCGGATCCATCTGCAAGGTTGCTTTTCGATCTGGGCCTTCAGCCACCGTGCCCGAACCAAACTACGCCGACAGGAGTTGGTCGCCCATTCCCGTCACCGGGCACCATGAAGCATGCAGGAAGCGGGCCATACCAGAAGTTTTTGTTGCCGGTTGAAAACAGAGCCTTTACTGAACGCACGCGGCCAGGACCATCAATGCGTTGCCGGTCATTTCCGCACACTTGTGTGGATTTAGCGCAAAAGAGGCCCGCAGGTGACCGAAAAATGCCATTCCACAGACCAGCAATCATCAGGCGCAGGCCCGTGGCACGGCCAGGAGTGGCACGTCGAGGAGTGGCGCATGGAGGAGTGGCTCCGGGGCCTGGACTCGAACCAGGATAACCAGATCCAAAGTCTGGTGTGCTGCCAATTGCACCACCCCGGAGCGGAGGGTAGCAGTGTAGCAGAGCGCCGCGCGGTTCGGACAGCGCACGAAACAACAATCAAGCAGAAAAGAATGGCGGGGATTAACTTGGCTTCACGTGGCAGTTCTGTGGCACCGGACGGCAGCCCAAATCGGGATTAGCAGCGCAACTATTTGCCGCGGATTTCGTTCTAATAATGGGAGGACATTTTATGGTGCGCCGAATTTATATTGCTTACCTGGTTCCCGTTTTGTTCGCAGTGGCCCTGCTATCGGGCTGCGCGGCTCGCGTCAGCTATCGCACGTACGACCCTTATTACCACGACTATCACGTCTGGACAGATGCAGAACGTCCCTACTACAACATGTGGATCGGCGAGACGCACAGGCCGCATCTCGATTACCGGCACTTGCGCGAGCGCGACCGGCAAGACTACTGGCGCTGGCGGCACGATCATCATTAAGGGGTTGTGTTGCCCGGCCCTTCCCACCCGCGGCTCGCGACATCGCCGTGATCAGGTGGATCTGCCCAGCGTCGTGGGACAAACTGCAAATTTCGGACGCGCGGACTTTGTATGCGAGTCCTGTGCAGGTCATCCTCGCCGCCTTTGGTGCTGCGGCCATAAGGAGCCCTCCCCCCTCCCCGGTTTTTTTGGAAGTGTTGAAAGTGCGCGACTTTAAGCCGAATGAATTTGTAAGTGTTCATTGCGCTGGGATTACAGACGCATTTTGCGTAAGTGTTCACTCAACGGCATTTGCGTAAAAGCATAGGTTCCCCAGTCCAATGGGGTAGGACCCTGCCCGATGCATACACGTCTCGCAAAGTTCGGCTAGCGCTCCTGACTGTGCCTCCAACTCACCATTGAGATACTTATGCGCGGTGCGTCGAAGCTGTTCGCGCCAGTAACCTGCGTGAGTTGATCCTTTGAAAAGACGCCACAAATAGAAAGGACCGGATTTTCATCCGGCCCTTTCGTGGTTAATAGTGGAAGTTGAGTTAGAAGATCAGCTTCAGACCCAACTGCATGGCCCGAGGACCGCCTGATCCAAGAATCGGATTGCCTGCTGCCGTATCGGCTGTAGCGCAGCCGCAACCGAACCCTGGACCCACCGATGGATCGTTATACCCAGCGCCAGCGACGCCGTTGGGGTTTGCGAACTCGGGGTGATTCAGCACGTTAAAGAACTCGGCACGGAACTGCGCGGTGAGCCGCTCCCGGAACTTGAAGCTCTTGAATATAGAAAAGTCCCAGTTTCGGAAGCCGCCATCACGGAACATGTTTCGGGCCGTAGTTCCGTAGGTGCCGAAGGCGGGCGGGATCATCACGGAACTGCCTATCGCGTAGCAACCAGTGTTGGCTAATGCTGCCGTTCCCAAGGGACCGAGCGCCGCGGCTTTTGCATTACAGGTTGCATTCGCCGTCGGGGCACTGCCGGTAGTCGGTGCCTGCACAGCTCCAGAGGCGCAATTTGAGTTTTGGCCGCAGTAGAACGGGATGCCGCCGGTTCCACTGCTGAGGGCGTCGCCGTTATTCACGATAAATCCATGCTGTAACTGGAAGTCCTTCGGGTTGCCATAGAAATCCCATTGTTCTTGTTGTCCGTCCGCAGGCTGAAGGACCTCGCCGGTGCCGCTGAAATCATTGGTGAGATCCTGAACACCCCAAGGGAGGCCACTTTCGAGAGTCACGATGGAGTTAAGAGTCCAGCCTTCGAGCAACTGCCCAAAACCTTTTCTTCCGGGAATCTCGTACGTAACCGAAAGCGTACCCCGGTCCCGGATATCAAAGGTGCTGTTGCCATACAACAGTTTCGGTTGAGTATTGTAAATCGGAATGCAGCACGCCCAGTTATCTGACGATTGATCCAGTGCGTGGGAGAACGTGTACCCTGCCGTGAACGAAAGCCCGTGCGAGGTACGCTGCGTGAGCGCCATCTGCAGACCGTTGTAGTTGGATTCGTCCTGGTTGGACAAAATGTCGACGTATTGGAGATACGGGAACTTCGCGTTGTAGGGCCGTGCTGCCTGTTCGGCCGCCGGGTCGGCGTTGCAGTTGGTGAAGTCTGCCACGCATGCGGAAACCGCGGCTGGCGTCCATCCTGCGCCCAGTGGCGGCTGATTGACGTCTTGGATGCCGATCAGCTTAGTGCCATGGTTGCCCACATATCCGACATCGAGTGACAGGTTACTGGTGAGGGCACGCTGGATGTCGAGCGTCCAAGTTGTGACGTACGGATTCCGCAAGTTACGCGAGACGCCCGCAATCGAGCACGGTTGCGGAGTAAACCCGGTCGGGAGGGTGACAGTGCCGTCGCCGCATGCCGGGGAAATAGAGTACAAAGGCTGACCGGGCCCGTTGTGGATCCAGTCATATGCAACCTGGCCGGGCGTGGTCCTGCCGGTCAGAGCCGGACCTGTAAACGTAATGTTGTCCACGTTAATTGTGCCTGTAGTCGGGATCTGAACACCATGGGCGTAGAGCGGTACACCGGTGGGCACCATGCGCATTCCCAGCAAGTTCCCGATGGCATTGAACATATCGTAACTGAATTGTTCGTACATGATTCCGGCGCCCGCGCGAACTACGGTTTTGCCATTCCCGCGTACATCCCACGCCAAACCCAATCGCGGTGCAAAGTTGTTGTGATCACCGTTGTAAGCAGAACGCGCCCCATTCCCGAGCTGGACCATGCCTGTGGGAGAGTTCGGGTCGAAGTTCCCGAGCAAACCATCACGCTCATTCAAAACTCCATCGACCTCATAACGCAACCCGAGGTTCACAGTCAGCCGGGGAGTCATGCGCCAGTCATCCTGAATGAATGCGGCTAGACCGGAATTGCTCATGTGCCGGAGCAGGTCTCCGGTAAGGAAGTTCGCTCTGTTCGGAATACCTTCAAAAAAAGTTGTGAAGTTTGAAAACCGAATGGGACCTTTGGCGTTCGCCGTTACGTCATTGGTGCTCTGATTGTTCATGTATTCCACGCCAAACTTAAACGAGTGTTTGCCGCGCAACACAGAGACATGGTCCACGACTTCGAGAACCCCGTCCGGTCCTACCGTCTTGGGCCAGCTCGCTCCCAAACCGAAGCTGCCACCCAAATTTTGGAATTGAATCAACGGCAGGCCAAAGTACGACGGATTGGTTTGTCCGGTGTACAAGTTGTATGTAGAGCCGTTGAACGAGTAATTGGCGGGATTCTGACCGGCGTCATTGCTCAAGAAAGTTTGATAATAGTGTGAATAGCCAACGCGCGCCTCATTGACCCAACTCGAATTGGGCGTCCAGGTCCAATTTATCGCGCTCACCTGTGCACGGGCATACTGGTTGGTGAGTTGTGATGCAAAAAGCTGGCGGTTGGAGGCGTCGGCCAAAATTCCGTCACCTGGGCTGATGAAGTAAGTCGCGGTCAGGGTGTTCTTATCGTTGATGTGATAATCGCCCTTGATCAAGCCCGAATCAATGCGATTGGTGCTGTTGAGATCGGTAATCAGAGTACCGCTGGATGCACTCGGAAACAGACCAGGGTAGTTCGACAATGGAGCGCAGGTCGTGCTCAGCCCGGCAAGTTGCGCGCTGAGCGGTGCCACCCCGATGGCAGACGATCTGGCAGCATTGCAAGCGGCAATGAAACCGCCCGGGCCAGTTGCTCCCGCGCCACTGGTAACCGGCACGCTGTGCGGCGACGAATTGCCTACGCTGTACCGCTGGTCCTCATACGTCATAAAGAAGAACAGTTTGTCCTTCTTGATCGGGCCGCCTAGCGTTGCACCAAACTGCTGAAATGAGAGCGGGGACACAGGGAGCGGAGCAGGATTGAAGTAATCGCGCGCGTCCCATGAGCCATCCCGGCCAAAAGCGTAGGCGGTGCCGTGCAAAGCGTTAGTCCCGGATTTGATACCGATGTTGACGATGGCACCAGGCTTCCAGCCGTACTCAGCCTTGGGGTTCTCGCCGGTCTTGAATTCATCAATCGCATCGATGGGGAGAAGCGTTCCCGCATCTCCTGAAGCCATTCCGGCATTCATGATGCTTTGCGCCATCCAGGGATCGTCGGAATTTACGCCGTCGACCAGGTAAACGTTGTCATGCGCGCGCATGCCGTTCGTGCTTTGGGTCCATCCGCCGCCGCCCGGATAAACGGTGACGCCAGGACGCAGACTCAGCAAATTTTCGAAGTTGCGACCATTCAACGGGAGATCGTTAATAATGACGTTTTGAATCGTGCCGCCCAGTTCGGCATTCGTGGTCTCCACGAGCGGTAGTGCTTCGGTGACGGTTATCGTCTGGTTTTGTTCTCCAGGCTGCAGAACAAGGTCCACACGAACCTCGCCTCCGACCTCCAGGATGACATTTTGCCGTTCCGTAGCCTTGAAGCCTTTGGCCTCGGCATGAATTTTGTAGGTTCCCGGAGTCAAGTTTGGCGCACTGTACTGGCCGGAATCATCAGTGACCAGGGTGCGCGACGTTCCGCGCTGAACGTCAGTGACCGTCACCATGGCGCCGGCCATCGCGCCACCAGTTTGATCAGTAATCGCCCCCACAATTCGCCCTGTACTCGTTTGCGAAAACACGGGCAGGCACAGCGATAAAAGCGCGAGCAGTTGAAACGTCCTTGTGAAACACAGGCGTACAGCAGCTAAACCGCAATTCGGCCGATCACAATTCATAGCACCCCCTAGACGTGTGCTTTGGTCTGAAATTTTCAGGTGAAAATGGAATCCCAAGTACCCTCGTACGAGCGCACCCATCACCGATGTACACAGTTGGCACGTTTGAACCTTAAGGAAAGCTTAAAGCCATACAGGAAAGTGATGAAGTTGATCAAATAAAGCAATTGAGGCGACAGCCGTTCTCGCTTCCGTTTGGCGTCATGGCGCTGCAGAAGACCCGATTCCGTATTAAAGGTTAAATGTGAAGAGCGACGGGCCGCGTCAAACCGACATTTGGCTGGGTCGCAGAGCCATGGCGAGAACTGCGCCAATGAGGCAGAGCAGCGACATTTGGATTTCCCCGGCCATCAGCCAGCCACCGCGACTGGCCAATCCGCCCAGCAGGTAACCCCCGAACGCTGCGCCGCCGTATAGGCTGGTCACAAACATGCCAGATCCGCGGCTCGACAGACTTCGCCGGAGCGCCTTCACGTGATAACCCGCCAGGTTCACATAAAGGACTGCGCTGCCTACGATCCCGTAGAGACACGTCAGAACCTCACGCGTTAAAGCCGTTTCCGATTGCTGGAAGAACAGATACCCGAGCACCGCAATACACACGAACGATCCGCTGAGCACGAGGCGCGGCGGAAAGCGATCGCCGATCCAGCCTCCAGCAATCGAGGCGAGCGCGCCCACTCCAAAAAAGCTGATCACGAATCCAGCGGCCCGCGGAGTGTAATGCAAGCTTTCCCGCAGGAAACTCGGATACAGTCCGAGGAAGCCATACATGCTCAAGCCATGAATCAAGCTCAAGACCGTGAGAATGACCGAATTCCTGTTGAGTAGTGTGGCCGCACCGCCGGTATCGCTGCGGGCCTCGACCGCACGCTGCGTCTCGCTGAACCACGGACGAACGGTCACGATAATGATTCCAATCATCAGGAATCCAAACAGGCCAAAGGCAGCCATCGGCGCGCGCCACGTTTTATAACTACTGAGCAGAACCCCGGCCAAAATCGGCCCGAGAAACCCTCCGATGCCGTAACAAAAATTCACCGCGCCAATGGCGGCCGCGCGATAGCGCGCAAAGTAGCTGGCTGCGAGCGCAAACATCGAAGTGGCCAGCATTGACATGCCGATGCCCTGGGCCGCCAGACACGCGAGCATCGTCCAGAATCCCGTCACGGCGGTGGTCAGCATCGTCGCGCCAGAGAAAATTGCAATGCCCGTGAGCAGCACCATTTTGCGAGAAAAATGCGACAGCAGGTAACCGGTTGGCAGCCCGCCCAGACCTAGTCCCAAGGTAAAAATTGTGGACAGAAGACCGGTATTAGCGAGCGAGAATCCAAACGTCCTGCGGACGTCAGGAGCCAGCACCGGAAAAAGGTAACGATCCGCCGCCATCAGAACGTAGGAAGCCAGCAGCACGCAGAACATCGCAATGGCCACGCCGCGCGCCCCGACTTCTTCATTGCCGGTGCCGCTTGATCGAACCGCAGATACTTGGGTATTGGCCATAAGAGTCCTCGGCGGCGGTGAGTATACGCCAGGAAAGCGCGGATGGGAATCACACGCAGAAGCAAAACGAAAGGCGAATTGCAGGAGGGCTGAACGAGGAGGGCCAGACATAGTATACTGCGCTCCTTCACAGGCAAAAGGAGACTCCATGTCTGGTTCCCTTCTCACGCGCCGCGAGTTTAGTATGGGGCTGATCGCCGCCGGCGGATCGATGCTGTTGACCCGCCGCGCGACCGCTGCGGAGTTTAAGTTACGGCAGTTTCACAACCAGCCTCCCGAAAGTCCATTGCACAAACAGCTTTCGGAAATGTGGGCGGCGGTAAAAACCGAAACGAATGGTCGCGTCGACGTGCAAACGTTTCCGGAAAATGACCACATTGCAGGAGGCGACCCGGCGGCATTGTCGATGATCGTCGACGGCAGCCTCGATTTCCTGACGCTTAACGGCGGCTTGATTGGGACCGTGGTTCCCGCGGCCAACGTGCAGAGCGTTGCCTTCGCTTTCCGTGACACCGCTCAGGTGTTTGCCGCGCTGGATGGCGACTTGGGCGAATATCTGCGGCGGGAAATGAGCGCCAAAGGCATTTATGCCGTACCCAAGGGATGTTTCGACAATGGATTCCAACAGCTCACGTGCCGGCCCAAACCTATTCGCACCGCAGCAGATTTGCAGGGCTTAAAAGTGCGCACGCCGGATAGCCCGGTATACATTGAGCTCTTCAAAGCTCTGGGTGCCACGCCCGTTCCCATGAATATCGATAAAATGTATGCCAGCCTCAAGGAAGGCATCGTCGAGGCACAGACCGATCCGCTGACGATTGTGGAGTTGTTCAAGCTCTATGAAGTGCAAAAGTACGTCAGCCTTACCAGTCACGTGTGGGGCGGATTCAACTTGATCGCCAACCTGAAAACATGGCAGAAATTGCCGGCCGATGCACGCGGAGTGATTGAGCGCAATACCGCTAAATACGTGCGGCTGCAGCGCGCTGCCAATCAGTCCTTAAACGACAGCCTGCGATCAAAACTCACCGATCAGGGCATGACGTTCAACGAAGCCGACAAGCAGTCGTTCAGGGCACTCCTAGGCGCTTACTATGCCCACTGGAAACAGGTGGTCGGGCCGGAGGCATGGAGTTTGCTGGAGGCGCATACGGGCAAGCTCGGCTAACTAGCGTGGTTATGCTGCCCATATTTCGAGGTGTTTAAAGAGCCGCACCACCCCAATCGTTCACAATATGTTTTACGGAGCTTTCTGGCAGTGCGGCTGCGGAAACCTCGAGCATCAGCAAATTGCATTTGCCGCAATGGATACCGACAACTGGCACGTTCGGCTGGCCCGCAACATCGTTCAGAATGAGTCCCAGGCCGGTCACACGATTAAAATTCTCACCGCCACACCGCGGACATTTCATCGATAATCCCTCCGGCATTGCGCATTATAAAACCAACGGCAGGGCACTTTTGCCGTCCTGCCGCATGCTTTGTTTCCATAGAAAATAAGAACCGAGCAGGCCAGTCCCAGCCGCCTTTCAAGTTTGTATGTAATATTATCTACCGACTCGAAACAGAATACTGAAATCACTTTGGGCTGGAGGCCTCCGAAATGGAATCAGGTCCGCTACAGGATACTTCTAAAAGCACGGTCAGCGATGCGCAATCCAGCGGTGCGTCGCGTGCACTCCTCGCAGGGAAGGTCGCAATTGTTACGGGTGCGAGCCGCGGAATTGGACGGGCGATCGCGCTGCGCCTGGCACGCAACGGGGCAAAGCTTTTTCTGGTAGCTCGCAACCAGGAGGCACTCGATGGCGTCGCAGGCGAAATCGCGAGGGCCGGAGGTGCGGCAGCAGTTTTGGCCGCGGACCTTCGCGATCCTGAGGTTCCGGCTGCGGTGATACAGGCAGCAACAGCGACGTATGACAAGCTCGAGATCCTCGTGAATAATGCCGGAGCTACGCGTCGCGGCGATTTCCTCGAACTAACCGATGCGGATTGGGTGGATGGTTTCGCGCTGAAGTTCTTTGGGGCAGTCCGGCTGGTGCGCGCGGCGTGGCCGCACCTCAAACGAACGCGCGGCGCCGTCTTGAATATTATTGGCATCGGCGGACGCACCCCGGGAGCGGAATTTACGATCGGCGGCTCGGTGAACGGAGCGTGCTTGTCATTTACGAAAGCTCTTGCGGATGTGGGAATTCGGGACGGCGTACAAGTAAATGCCATCAATCCGGGCTGGGTGCGTACCGATCGCCTTCGCACGCTTCTGAAGAAATCCGCAGAACAATTCGGCGGGGATGTCGAGGCCGCTATCGAGGCGGCAGTGCGCCAATCAAATATCGTACGACTGGGCGAGCCCGAGGACGTCGCAAATCTGGCGGCGTTTATATTGTCTCCCGAAGGCCGGCTGCTTCAGGGCTCATTGATTGATCTCGACGGAGGCCAGACAAAAACTGTGTGACGGACCCTTAGGGTGCAGAATTGCGCTACCCGCACAAAACCGTGTGACGGGCTGCGGACTCCGAGTTTTTTCTGTTAGTCTGTGAACCCACCGCGGAGAGGTGTCCGAGCGGTTTAAGGAGCACGCTTGGAAAGCGTGTGTTGGGGAAACTCAACCGTGGGTTCAAATCCCACCCTCTCCGCCATCACTTTAGATTCAGTGGGTTAGAGTCTTCCTAAAATCTTTTCCTAAGAAATCTCCTGAGTTCCCGGGCTTTTCAGTATTAGCCTTCAGGAGATTCTTATGGCGCAGTCCAAATTCACGCTGTACAAGTTCGTGAAGCTCGACAATGGCGATTGGCGTTGTAAAAAGGCTGCTTTCTATTCGCGCGGAAAATCAAGCCGAACCGCTGCATCGTCGACGGCAAGGAAGAAGAACATCCCGAAGGCGCCTACTATCTTAATCACAAGAACCAGTGGATTCCCGTGGGCGCCGATGCATTGAACACACAACGTCAACGGAATGCTCGACTCGACTACGAGGGATTTAAGCGGCTGCAAGGAACGGCAAACCCGGCGCCAGCCCCAAATGTCGTGCTGATCACTCCGAGGCGCACGCTCGCCGATGCTGTAGAGGAATTCGGCAACGAGACACAGAAAGCTCGACCGCTGGTCCCGAACATGTATCGTCTTCAGGCCATTCCACGCCACCTATGAGGCATTCGCGACAAAGTACTCGGTTTCAGCTCCTCCTCCCGAGATTATCTTGCAAAGGCGCGACCGAGAACTTGCGGCGCACGGTACCGGGGCAAGCGTTGGCTCCGTGCGCTTTTGGCGAGACTTTAGAGGAAAATCCGATCCGTACGTGCAGATGTTGAATACCGTCTGGTACGCAAACCTGTTTCTCGCCTCGGTTCCTCGACTCGATTTTGAGCGATATCTACCGAGGATCGAGTTCCTTGTCGCTAGCCCAGTATATGGCGCGGGCGCTGATCCAGTGACAGCGGCACGTCCACATCTTGAACGCCTAATTGGAGCTTTGCGCCAGACCGGATTTGAAGTCTCCGCCGAGCATTCAATGTATCGAGACAAAAGCACACTCGAAGTCCTCCCATCGCTCGTGACGCGTGCCCATGACACTGTAAAGATTTGGGCCCAGGAGCTTCTAAACAGGGTGGATGAATACTTGTCTGCTGTTTTGACACGCGTCATATCAGCGAAAAAAGCCAGGGGTGTCCGCATTCGCCCCTTCACTAAGGAAGAATTCCGGCTACTGCATGAGGCACTGAAGCAGGAACGTTTGCGCTTGGTGGGAGCCTCCGAATCTGACGAATTGGCTCCTTAGCAGTATGAGAATCTTCATCAGTTCCACGTTCAAAGATCTGCGACCCGAACGCCAAGCCGTCCAAGACGTGCTGCGGCGTGCGGCACTCGTACCTTGGGGAATGGAGTTATTCGCCTCCGAACCCTCCGCTCCATTGGAAGTCGCCCTTCGGGAACTGGAGCTCTCCGATGCAGTGATCTTGATCGTCGGATTCAAGGCGGGCTCGCTTATTCCTGAAAATGCAGGGCTCACATACACAGCAGCGGAGTTCCATCGCGCTCGAGACTTAGGCAGACCGATATTTGCGTTTCTCCATACTGAAGGCGGGAACTGGACAAACAAGGAAACGGAGACGGCATTATGGACTGCCCTCGACGGCTTTGTGAAGGGGGTCCGCGACTCCGATATCACTCCTGCCTACTTCGAAACGACTGACCAGCTCCAAACAGAAGCTCTGTTGACAATTGAACGATGGAATGCAGAAGGGCGTCCAGGTGCCCGCAAAGTATTCACCACACCGAAAGAGTTTTTCGCGCCGCTCAAGAAGGCAGGCGCTCCCAGACTCTTCGATTTCGACCAAACTCTTCGCGGGCGGACTACTGAAATCGATTCTCTCAATGCGTTTGTAAGCAGCCCAGATCAATTCGTCGCTTTATTGATAGGCCGTGGTGGAATCGGAAAGTCTAAGCTTCTACACGATTGGGTGCGAGGGCAGGAGATAAGGAAAGTTATCTACGTCCGAGATGATGCATCGTGGCACCCAGAGTGCGCCAAAGAAATACCACGCGGAGACGTAATTATCGTTGCCGACGATGCCCATCGCCTCGAATGCCTGGAGAACCTTTTATCGCTAGTGCGCCATCTGAATGAGCGTCAGACAATTAAGCTCATCCTAGCGGTAAGGCCGAGCGCCGTAAGTCACCTTGATGCCGCCCTCGCAACTCGCTTTGATCCCGCCGAAGTTCAGAGGTTCCCGGTGCTAGAGCGCCTAACCATTCAGAGCGTCACCCCTCTTGCAGAGGAAGTGCTAGGGCCGGGTCATTTGCAGTATGCTCCCGCTCTCGCGAGGGTCTCTGCAGATACGCCGCTTGTGACTGTTGTGGGCGGTAGGCTCATAGCTAGGGGCGACATCCAACCCACGCTACTCGCAAACGAGGACGAATTCCGTCATGCCATATTTGATCGATTTTCGGCTGAGTATGAAAAACTTCTTCCGCCCGGGCCTGTCAATTGGCGGAATCTCCTTAATCTGATAGCTGCATTAAGTCCTCTCCGGCCCAACACCGACGCCTTTCTAACGGCGGCGGGAGAACTTCTGCACAGTCGAGCCGATGAAATCGTGTCGGCAATCGACACTTTGGAACAGCATGGACTTCTGCTCCGCGGTGGTAACCTCATTCGCATCGTACCCGACGTGCTGTCCGATTATCTGTTAGAGGGTGGCTGCCTCACCCGCGCTGGTACACCTACCGGATTTGCTGATGTAGTTTTCCAACGCTTCCACTCTTCTTATCTTTCAAACATTCTGCGCAATCTCGCAGAGCTGGATTGGCGTATCGCACACAGAGACGATGGCCCCGAACTCTTGAGCACCATTTGGTTGACATTGGAACATACCTTTGAGAACGGTGATGCTGCTGAGCGCGTCCAACTATTGCAGTCTCTCCAGCAGACCGCGCTATTCCAACCACGCCGAGCATTAGCCCTGATTCATCGTGCGATAGCGATGGAAGCTAGGCCGGTAAATCCTTTTGGTCTCGGTGAGATCAACCAACGCGATGTTCTCCGCGCCGTGCCTCCCCTACTAGACGCGATAGCTCATCATCTCGACTTTTTGAACGTAGCTGTTAGCCTCCTTTGGCAGCTTGCAGCGCAAGATGTTCGCCCTCCACACCAATATCCATCTCATGCCTCACGGATTCTCAGCGATCTCGCAAGCTATGGTCGGTATAAGCCTGTTATCTTGAATGAGCGCATTGCAGATATCATGGCTGAACTGGCCAGAGAGCCGGACGCGTTTAACCGGGCCTTTACTCCCCTTGAGATTGCGGACAAACTGCTTGCAAAAGAAGCTGAATTCCACGAATCGGACGGACTCACGTTCTCCATGGGAAGCCTTCCCCTCAACTATTTAGTGATTCGTCCAATACGTGAAAAGGCAATTGCAGTGATCCGTGCGACTTTATTTCTCGATGACCCCAAGGCTGCTTCTCGGGCGGTCGGGTCCCTGTCTCACATCTTGTCGGGATTTCTGCCGATGTTTGTCCGCCAAGCAGGGGCCGAAGAGCATGCATGGCAAGACGGAGAACGCCTGCAAGCGCTTGACATCATCGAATCGCGACTTCGTCATACTCCTCTCCCTATCCCACTTGCCCGCCAGATTTCGGTGACCTTACGACATCTGCGCCCGCGCGGAAGGAGTGACGCCCTTGCTCAGCGATTTGGCGCTCTGCTCGCCCTCGTGCCGCAATCAGATGAGCTTCTGATCTTTGACACTTTCGCCACCGCATCATGGGAACGTGATGCTGAATACACGGATCTTGCAGAAGCTCAGCGACACCACGAAGAATGGCTAAAGCGCGGTGTCGAATTATTCAGACAGAGACATCCTCGCCCCGAACAGCAAATTCAAGAGCTTATGCGTATGGCTTCGGACGTTGAAGCTGCAGGGATTGATGTCAACGGAAAGTCAGGCGATTTCATCTCAGCACTCTGCGGCGATCCCGAATTCCTCGGTGCATTCAGCACATATTTATTGAGAGTACCGTCCTCTTCCCTTGGACACTTCATGCGCCTCGCTCTTCGCGCTTTGCGCGAAACCAACTTGGGTGAATATAGACGCGTCGGTCTCGACGCCGCGAGTCATGACAATGTATATGTAGCGCATGGTGCGGCGAATGCAATCTGCTTTGGTCCGGCCCTCAACGCCCCCATTACAGCGGACGCGGAGATCATTGCTCAACTCTCACAGCACGCTAATAGTCAGGTACGCTATTTGACCTTCACGGGCATCGGTAGAATCGGCGAGCACCCGGCTTATAGGAGTGTCGCAGCCCAGCTACTCCTTTCCACAGAGACCGCAGAAGATCCGGGCTTGGCAGAACAAATGTGCGGGGCATTAGATTATGGTTACATGGACCCCCGCGCCTTTTCCCGAGACGAAGTGCGTGGCGTGCTAAGGAAACTCGTCCTGACCAAGGAAATCGATAGTCACCATATTGGCCGATTTCTAGTATGGGTGGGACAAACGTACCCGTCAGACTTATTCGAATTCATCATTCAACGGCTAGATCATTCCGCTTCTTTGACTGCAAATACAGAAGGGAGATCGAGTTATAGACCTATTCCGCACCACCAAATCGGGACCAACTTCCACGCCTTGCGAGGGACTCCACAATACGGGCAGTTCCTCGCCGAGGTTCGCGATCGCCTGATTGCGCAACCAGAACAAGGGTACTGGTTGCTTAACTTGTTTTGGGCTATCGGAGCTCTAGATACCATGACACTTTCGGCTTTGGATGAATGGTTACATTCACGAGATGTAGACAAAGTACGCGCCATAATAGCGCTGCTTGGTCAGGCTCCGCCTGAATTTGCTTTGACCCGCCCTTATTTTGCGATCCACCTGCTTCAAACTTGTCAGAATCTTGACCACAACCTTGGCGAGCGTGCTAGCAGCTTGTTGAACAATTTGGTTTTCGAAGCTCTTTTGGTCTCAAGTTTTGAGTTCTGGCTGAGTTGTAAAGGAGTGGTTTGGGTTTTTCTATCTACTGAGCCGGCTCATCCAAGGCACGTGTCATGTTCTGGCCATCAGGTTTCGCAATCGGCACAGATTGTAGGCGGCCCCGGTAAAGATAAACAGCCATCCCACCTTGTCGATTCCTCGCAACTTCACTTTCTTTAGCATCCCGACCATCTTCATCCACCCGAACGATTGCTCCACTCGTTTGCGCTTCCGCTGACTCACCTCATACCCCGCATGCCGTGTGGTCCTCTCATCCACCGCGCTCCTGCGATTGGTATTGTTCTGTGCCACATGCGGCGTGATGTTCATCCCGCGGAGTTCTCGTACGAATTCCTGGGTGTCGTAGTTTTTGTCCCCTCCTAACGTCACCCGCTTTTTCTGCGGGAGGGCTTCGGCCATGAGCAGCGCAGCATCCCGCTCCGCTCTTCCGTTCGCCTCAGTCAGAAACGTCTGCACCAATAGCCCGTTGCGGTTTTCCATCATTACATGTCCCATGTAGCTGAGCTTCGCCTCGCTCCCTCGGGACTTGGTGTATAGCCGGGCATCCGGATCGGTTGTCGATTCATGGGTTTGGTTCTTTCGCTTCTCCCCGTGAAAGTCCACCTCTCCTCCTGGTCCTGGCGGCTTCCCCGTCCCATCCTTTGGTCGGAAACTCTTCTGGCTGGCCCAAGCCTCAATCAGCGTTCCGTCCACCGTGAAATGTTCATCTGACATGAATGGTCTGGCTCGTTCCAACACCCGCCTGAAAAACGACTCCGCGATCTCTTCGTTCAGCAATCGCTCCCGATTCTTGCTGTACACCGCGTGATTCCAGACCCCCTCGTCCATCTCCATCCCCACAAACCACCGGAACAGCAGGTTGTACTGCAGTTGCTCGATCAGCATTCGTTCGCTCCGTACCGAATAGAAGATCTGCAACAGCAGAGACCGAAACAGCCGCTCGGGCGCTATCGATGGCCGGCCCACGTCCGAGTACAACTTCGCAAACCGCGGCGACATCTCTTTCAGGATCTCATCCACCATCTTGCGGACCGGCCGCAAGGGATGATCCGCCGGGACTCGCTTTTCTGGCGAAACGTAGCTGAACATTCCTTCTTGCTGGTTATCGTCTCCTCGCATTCGCTCGCCTCCTTGGCCTTCCTTACTTCAGACGAGTTTTTTGATTTAAAGTTGCAGAAGAAATAGGTTTTTCAACAAACTGCTAGTCGCACGCTGCTCAGTAACATTCATTTGGGGGGAGTTCAAAGAGTCGCGGGACAGCCATCTCCCAGATATCTCTCTATCAAAGATCGCGCGGCAGCTTTCAGGGATAAGTTCATCCCAGGATCGGCTGGCCATATATTTTTTGGCACTGTATACGACTCGGCAGTTCGCGCTCTTGAACAGGAACAAACACACGATGCTGAAATACAGTTTGAGTAATCCACTAGACGGTTCGTTTCACAAGCGGTGAGTATTTTCCGTAGGTTCCCTAGGATTTTCTAGGCGCGCCCGTTGCTCCTGGGTCTTTCGGAGTCCGCATGACACGAAGTCTTACTGATCGAGCTGCTCCGCTAACAGTTGCCCCAAGACGACGATCTGTCACGCGCCGTTGCTAGCCGCCGCAAACTGTCGAAACCCATCAGCGATAGCCCAGTGCACGCTTCACCGGCCATTGTCGTGTCCCCGCAATCCTGCCCGCGAAAAAACTTGTCACCAATTCGTCACCACAACCCGGCTGTTTTGAAACCTTTTCATGCTGTGTAAGAACGGAAGCCAAGAGGGGCAAAGGAGGGTTAGCTGTTGTACCCCGATTTGTTCATTCGGCCCGTCATCAGGAGACATTTCATATTAAGAGACGTTCGTGTAAAATTTGTTGACACTATCAAGATTGCAACTAGAGATTGGCCCTACCAAAACAGCCCCAGCCAGACAGCGCGAGAACGGAGGCACCATTTTCCGACTAGCAATAATCGGCTGTGGCGCCGTCGCGCAATCAGCACACATCCCCGTGGCAAGCTCCGTTGACGACATTCGCCTGGCGGGACTTGTAGACACCGACGGTCAGCATGTGCGATCGCTGGCCTCTCAGTACGGGATTCCGATATGGGCCACGACACTGGACGATATCGTAGGTGAAGTGGACGGCGTGGTACTCGCAACGCCGCCGCATGCACGTTCCGCACTGGCGAAGCAGGCATTCGCGTCTGGAATGCACGTGCTGTGCGAAAAGCCAATGGCCAATAGCTCCAGAGAATGCCGAGAGATCATTTCAAATGCAAACACCGCCAGCCGTGCTCTTACAGGTGCGCACACCTATCGCTATTTCCCCAATAGAATATATGCCCGCTCGTTATTTCGTTCCGGACGGCTGGGGCATTTGATTTCGGGAAATATAGAGCAGGGTCATCCCCATGGTTGGGTGGCGCGGACTGCATACACGTTTCGCAAACAGTATGTGCTGGGCGGGATTTTGTTTAACGAAGGCGTTCACGTTCTCGACATGCTCCTGTGGTTCTTCGGCGTTCCCCAAAACGTTCACTATTTCGATGACTCTTTAGGAGGGTTAGAAAGCAATGTGCGTTTGAGTTTGCATTATTTCCATGAGGCCACCATCAACCTGCGGTTTAGCCGTACTTGCTCGCTTGCTAATCGCGCCGAACTGCGGTTTGAGAACGGGTGCTTATCGTTCGGTCTGTACGACATGGCAAACCTCAAACTAGTCGGAAATAATGGCGAAGTTCTCCGATTGATTTTGGGTCAAGACGAGTGGGACTTTCGGAAGGCTGTGGAGAGTCAATTGTGTGACTTTGTTTCAGCAGCAACGGCGGGTTCTGCAACTCAAGTACCCGGTGATGCAGGTCTGGCGGTGATCGAGCTGATCGAAGCGTGCTATCGCATTAAAACGCAGCGCCCACGACCGCGCGAAACGCCGCTGCCTGGGATGACTTGGTGAGATACGCTCGATTGACAGTGTTAATCACTGGGGCAACAGGTTTCATCGGAGGCCGATTAGCCGAGCGACTTGTATTTGAAGAACATGCGAATGCCCGTATTCTGATACGTGACTGGCAGCACACGGCATGGGCGAGCCGAGTACCTGCCGTAATGATAGACGGGGATATTCTCCGACCAGACTCTCTCGCCGAGGCAATGCGCGGTTGTCAGATCGTCTTTCATTGTGTCGGCGTGGGAGGAGACGATGAGACGTGTAGACGGGTTAATGTCGAAGGCACGCTGAATGTGCTGCGGGCGGCGGAATCGGCGGGCGTTTCGCGTGTGGTCTATCTTAGCAGTATAGCTGTACATGGACCCAATCCGCCTGACATGGCTGATGAATCAGCCCCTTGATCCGCTTCGGCGATGCCTATGGCGACTCGAAAGTTGCTGCCGAAGAATGTATTTCGTCGTTTACGGCTGGACGGATGCTGGAGACTGTTATTTTACGTCCCACTTTCGTTTGGGGGCCGCGTTCCCAGTGGTTCACGATAGTTCCCGTAAAGCAGATGTTGGCTGACACGTTCTGCTTAGTTGACCGCGGCGCAGGCACGTGCCATGCCGTTGACAATCTGGTGGACGCGATATTGAGCTCAGGATTGACTCCCATCACTGGGCAAGAAACGTTCTTGATCACAGATGATCAGCCTTGCACTTGGGCTGAGTTCTTTCTAAATTATGCTCGGATGCTCGGTAACTTTAGATTGCGTTCAATCTCGTCGCGTTGGCTGCTCCAACGCTCGGTGCGCACGTTAAACACGCATCTCCAAAATCTCTACGATTCGATAGGGGAATGCATGCCGGAATCCGAGTTGGAGCGCGTTCCGTTTCGGGCGATGAGGTTTGCGATTCGGCGAGGGCTGCGCCTGTTTGGCGGCAACTGCCTTTTGAGCGAGTGGGACTTGATAAAGTATGCCCAACGCGGGAGTCTGAATATTAGCAAGGCTAAACAGCAACTTGGCTATGGTGCCCGAGTCCACAGGGCTGAGGGCATGCGGTTGACGCAGTCGTGGCTGAAGGATCAGCGAATTATATGATCTGGTTCTGCTATTTGACTAACCATGTGTTTCCCTCTCACCTGCCCTTACCGGCGGGAATCAAATCGGCCCGGGCCAGCAGCTCAACCTGCTCTGAGCGAAATTGAGAAGTTCCTCCGCTAGGTCCTCGCACAAGAAGACGCGATTTCCAAGGTGACTGCCGACGTCAAATCAAAGCAAGCAGACGTTGAGCGTATCTTCCAGTATCAGGAACGCCTGCGCGAAAGCATGCAGGCTCTCAAAGGCACGCCGGAGGAAAAGGCACTTACCCAGGAAATGCAACTTGGCATTCTGCGGAAGGACATCACCAGTCTTGAAGCCACGGAAAAGCAGGCGCCGCAAGAGCTGGACACGAGGATCGAAACCCTTACGTTAGATACGCCTAAGACGAAATTCTTAACGGTGAGAATACAGGTGAAGAAATGTTGCCTTGTCAAGATATTGCGGATCATAACCACTGGTGACCTGCTGATGTGCAGCGGGAACCTAAATCACAGTTCAGCCTACAACCCTGAATTTACGAAATGCACGTTGGGGAGCAGGGCCGAAGGTGTATAAATGTGCCGTACCGGGCAACAACCTAAATCCCGGTCGAAAGGGGGTTCTAAGTTGCGAACCCGAGGTGTTGGGAACGCGCTAAAACCCTACCATGCGATTGATTAACTCCGGTTTCGCTTTGATTCTTTTCTTTTCTCTTACACCCATCCTGAATGCTGACGTGACGATTCGCTATAAAACAGGTGTTAAGTTTAACTCGCTGCCCCCTGCGGTCGCCCAGCAGGTCTCCGGCAGTCAGAAATCTGCATTCCCACCGATAATCGTGATTCAAATAAAAGGCGATAAGGGGTATTCAAACGCCGGCCTCACGGCATCCTTGCTAGACTTTACTAAACAGCAGATCACGTTGATGGATGCCACAGAAAAGCTTTTTGCTACGGTGTATGTCAAAGATTTTTTGGGCGCTGCGATGCCGACGATGCCGCTTCTGCCAGCAGCCCAAAAGATCCTCGAATCGATGAAGTCAAACTTCTCGGCCCAAAAAACCGGACGCACGGATGTGATTCTCGGTATCCAAATCGAGGAAACTGAATTGACGTTCTCGCTCGAACTGCCGATGCCAGCCGATCTGTCGTCACCACTGGCGTTCAAGCTGGGAGAAAACGTAACCTTGGTCAAGACGGTGACACAAATCTGGACCGCTACGCCACGTGAAGTTCTGCGCCTGCCCGTTTTGACTGAGTTAGCTGCTCACATGTCCTTTAGTGGTCGTCTAATGTTTCCGGCCGCTGCAATGCAACAGGCTTTAGCCAATATGCCCGGTTTCAGCCAGGGTCTTGCCGCGATGGAAGAGTTCTCGAACCACAGTACCCCGATGTTGAGATCTCATAGTGACACATACATGCCGCTCGTGGCGCGCTTCGCTCAGCTGCAAAAAGCACAGGGCGAGGCGGCCCTGGCGGGATTCGACGCCGATGGTCCGTCGATCGAAACAAACGTGGAGGTCATGGATATTTCCGATGCTTCGCTCGACGATTCTGTCTTCCAAGTACCTGTCGATTATCATGCCACGACGCTACCAGACCTTCTCAATGTCTTGATGCCCAGCGTAAGGGCTCCCGAGGCGCCCGCCAAGAATCTTCACGCAACTCCGTGAATTGCTCGGCTTGCATACAGCATCCGCAGGCGCCTGGGCCGTCTCGCCGGTGCTCCGCAGTTGACGTTTCGGGAATTTCTCACGACCGGTAAATGGCCAGACCAAGGTGATGTTCGTTTTGGCAGTCGCCCTCAACCGTTCAGACCCATTCAGCAACCAGTTAAGACGACGCCCAAGTTGGTCAATCTTGCAGAGCCCAAAGAAGATGTCACCCCGAGTGGAGACAGCGCAGCGGCCATGTGAGCGAATCTCTCGAAACGGATGACGCAGGTGAGGCCCGCATGAAGGCAGTTTAGCGAATGATCCAACGGGTTGCAGCATTTGCAGTGCAATGACCCGAGCCAGAGCGGCGTCGCAGGTCTCCCTTCAATGTGGCTTCAATCTCGGGCGTCCGACTCGCTCGCGGTGGCCCGGGCGATTGCGCCGGAATGGCGAGCAACTGGTCCAACCATTGGGCTGCCAGAACCGGCCGGCAGGTGAAAAACGGGCTTTTCGTCATCTGCAGAGCTAGCAGCTTGTTGAACAATTTGGTTTTCGAAGCTCTTTTGGTCTCAAGTTTTGAGTTCTGGCTGAGTTGTAAAGGAGTGGTTTGGGTTTTTCTATCTACTGAGCCGGCTCATCCAAGGCACGTGTCATGTTCTGGCCATCAGGTTTCGCAATCGGCACAGATTGTAGGCGGCCCCGGTAAAGATAAACAGCCATCCCACCTTGTCGATTCCTCGCAACTTCACTTTCTTTAGCATCCCGACCATCTTCATCCACCCGAACGATTGCTCCACTCGTTTGCGCTTCCGCTGACTCACCTCATACCCCGCATGCCGTGTGGTCCTCTCATCCACCGCGCTCCTGCGATTGGTATTGTTCTGTGCCACATGCGGCGTGATGTTCATCCCGCGGAGTTCTCGTACGAATTCCTGGGTGTCGTAGTTTTTGTCCCCTCCTAACGTCACCCGCTTTTTCTGCGGGAGGGCTTCGGCCATGAGCAGCGCAGCATCCCGCTCCGCTCTTCCGTTCGCCTCAGTCAGAAACGTCTGCACCAATAGCCCGTTGCGGTTTTCCATCATTACATGTCCCATGTAGCTGAGCTTCGCCTCGCTCCCTCGGGACTTGGTGTATAGCCGGGCATCCGGATCGGTTGTCGATTCATGGGTTTGGTTCTTTCGCTTCTCCCCGTGAAAGTCCACCTCTCCTCCTGGTCCTGGCGGCTTCCCCGTCCCATCCTTTGGTCGGAAACTCTTCTGGCTGGCCCAAGCCTCAATCAGCGTTCCGTCCACCGTGAAATGTTCATCTGACATGAATGGTCTGGCTCGTTCCAACACCCGCCTGAAAAACGACTCCGCGATCTCTTCGTTCAGCAATCGCTCCCGATTCTTGCTGTACACCGCGTGATTCCAGACCCCCTCGTCCATCTCCATCCCCACAAACCACCGGAACAGCAGGTTGTACTGCAGTTGCTCGATCAGCATTCGTTCGCTCCGTACCGAATAGAAGATCTGCAACAGCAGAGACCGAAACAGCCGCTCGGGCGCTATCGATGGCCGGCCCACGTCCGAGTACAACTTCGCAAACCGCGGCGACATCTCTTTCAGGATCTCATCCACCATCTTGCGGACCGGCCGCAAGGGATGATCCGCCGGGACTCGCTTTTCTGGCGAAACGTAGCTGAACATTCCTTCTTGCTGGTTATCGTCTCCTCGCATTCGCTCGCCTCCTTGGCCTTCCTTACTTCAGACGAGTTTTTTGATTTAAAGTTGCAGAAGAAATAGGTTTTTCAACAAACTGCTAGTACACCAATGTCCGAAAAGCCGACTTAGCAGGATTTGGCCGAAAAGATCCTGCGTCCAAGTGTCGCTGTTCGTGCCCGGCTATTAAATGCGTTGCCTACTGCCTCAAGTTTTCCGACCGCGCATGACTTCGCGAGCGCTCAGGAAGAAGTTCGGATCGTCCACGCACTTTTCTACGATCCAGTCGATGTATGCTTCGGGGCGAATGTTGAGCTCGATAGGAGAACATGGGATTTTCATCAACGTTGTGGACACGGCGAACACACTGAAGGTCATGTCCACTAATAGTCTTCCCCAGACGCAGAGAAAGCCTCTGAGCCAGTTCTTTTTGCCGGTGTGGATAGAGCTTATCTGCCTGTATCACACTTAAGGTGGGCGCATTCTCATCGTTGGTTAAACGGATAGCTGTCGCTTCCGGAGTGTCCCGCAGGGCAACGTCCAAGCTCAGTCCTTGCGCGCCACTTTCACTCGTCAATCTAACTGGAGTGGCTTCAACGGAATTGCGCATTGTCAGCGGTTGCTGAACAATTTGCAAAGTCGAACCGACGGGTGCTGCCGTCACTTTTTGGATGCCTTCCAGCCAAAATCCCTTAACTCGCTCCAGTTCGCGTTCAATCGCATTGCGGAGGTCATCGGTCGTCCCAGGCTCACTCTTCGCACCGTGACGAAAGTACACGCTTCCCTTAACGAAGGCTGCTTTTTGTCCGCCGCCCTGTGCCGCATAACCGCCGTGCGCTGTAAACACAATCGGAATACGCGACTCCTCGACTTTTATGATCGCTACAGTTGTGCCGAAGCACTGGTCTTGCACGATTTCGAATGCGGCGAAGTGCTGATCCGTGTAGCTATGAACTTTATTCGTCACATCGGCAGGATCAACTGCGAGCAAAGCACAGACGTCCCGCATTTGCTGGGTTCCCATAATCATCAAGTCCAACCACGATTGATCCCCCGCCAGAGTTGGTCATGGCGACCATGTCCTTGATTAGCTCGCACCAGTCTTGCTTCGAATCCGGATCGAAAGATGATTTGAAATCTAGTGAAGCCGATTCGCCCGTCAGGGCGCGAATATCTATTGTCATACCAATATCAGCCCCTATAAAAGCGCGATAGCACCGCATCACTGAACATGGAAACTACGCTATATACTCAGGCGGGTGGTCCCTTTTTTGCCACCCCATCCGCTACGCCCGAGTTAGTGGCGCCCCGTCAGAGAAGTGCTTGGCGTCAGCCGAATCGTTTGAGGCGGACCTCCTCCGACCGGCCAAACAGGGTTATCGTCATTAGTATCTCCAAGCCATGAAACAAGATGGCTTATAACACGAAGAGAGACGAGCCCACATAGTTTGCCCGGCCCAATGCCTGATAAACGGGTCGTTCCCGGCGAGGGCAGCGGGCGGATTATCCGCTTTACCAAACGCGGACGCGCCGCATACGCGAAAATCTACGACATACTCCGGCGGCATCGAGCGCGAATGGACCGCTGAGCTTGGGGCCCAGGCGTTTCACCCAACTCAAAGAATTGCTATCCCGCGTCTGAGAGAGCACGTTGACGCAGTAGCCAGCGGCTTTCGTAGGCGCCCAAGATAGGTAAACTCGTAGATGACGGACAAACCGGAAGTTTCGGAATTGGGCACGTGGCGTGGCTGAAAACCGACGTGCAATCGGTGGCCGGTTGGGGCGGATTATACAATTCATGGGAAGCAGGCTGGCCGCCGAGATCGAAGTGGCGGAGATTGGTTCAAGCCTGGTAACGCGGTTTGCGAACATTGGTCCAGGCTCCACGGGCGCTGGTCCTTGTTGCGCCTGGAATGTACGCGCGTTTCCGCCGGCGGCGCTTGAGCCGGTCCGCAGTCATTTCGGGATGGGCAATTGGTCCTGATTAATTGGTCGCATTCACCATTTGGTGATCGTGTTGGCTTCGTCCGACGTGCGCACGACCAAAATATCCGAGCAACGTGAAGGCCTCCTCGGAGGCTGACCCAATTCTTAGGTTAAAAAGCCCAAGTTCCAAGAGCTGGGGCGAGGTTTGGACGCGCGGGTGGCGCAGTACCCAAGTGGACAACAAGGGAGTCAAGCCAGGTTCATGCCCGAAGCCTTGTGGTCTACGATGAAATCCACGAATGAGAAAGAAGCCAAAAAATATCTACGCGTCGAAATTGGCCCGACAAAGGTGGGCCAAGGTTCCCGTTAGCGAAAGGTCCGCGCAGGTGCCCCGTTCGGGCGGTCGCCCTCGGAAATATCCTAAGTGTCCGCGTTACGGCTACCATCGATTCTCACCTCGAACCGGCCTCTGCCCTTGCGGCTTCAGCCGCTTCTCAAAGTAAAACCAACAAAGATATGTCGGGCCTGCCCTGCCTGGTCTAATACCCTCGCCGGCACTAGTATTTAAAAACGTACGTACTGTTTACAAAATCGTTCGTACGATATTATAATGACTCGCAGAATCAAGCATGGACCGCAGCCATAGCTTAGGAGGATTGAAAATGAGCATAGAGCGGAACGAACCGATTCACTTTCACGAGAAGGGCACCTTAGAGGCGGTGACGCGCTGGATCGCGACCCACCACGACGGCGTCGCCGAGTTGCTGAAAAACGTCCGGCGCGAGTATCAGGTGGACCGCGCCAATGTCGCAGAGGAGCACCGCGTGGCTGCACTGCTATTGCAGGACGCGCGGCAGGGCAAGCCGGCCCGAATTGGCGTGCTCGATGTTGGCGGCGCGATGCTGGAGGATGTGACGGCGTGGAGCACGTGGCAGGACACCTCTGCATCACATCGCGGGTCTGGCCTCCTGGAAGAAGAAACCCAGGGGAACGGCGGGAAGGCGTATATGTTCAGGTTGTTTGCCGGACCGGCGCGTATCCTCGGAATTCGCGACCGCCGACGCAACTGCAAGGGCTTTGACGGCCAACTCGGAACCGTCGAGCGCGGCACCCCTGGATGGATGCCAAATTTGGCTGCGGGCCGTGATGTTGAGATTAGCTCCTTTGAAGTAGAGCTTCGTCGCGCCCTCGAACCTTACGGTCTTACTGTCGCTGATCTTCCGCGCCCGCTACGGACTGCCATTGCAGCCCGGAAGAGCTTCACTCTCGTCGAAGGCGAAACTCCACTCTTGCTCTACAAGGGGCAGATCGATGCTGAGGAATTCACCGGCAAGATCGTGCGCCACGAACAGTCAACTCTCTGTCTCGAACAGATCGATGTATTTGCGGTTCACAACGGACGGATTTTGAATGAGGGCAAGAAGCTCGAGCTGCCTCCGATCATCCCGTATCCCGGAATCGACTCGCCGGTCGTGCATGAAATTCCCGACCAACTCGAACTCGACAACGGTCAGGCGGTGTCTACGACCGAGGGAGGAACGAAGCCGAAGGGGCGTTTAGTCCTACATACCTCGCTGGAGAACATGCCCAATGCTTATCGGAATCTCCGCCCGCGCTGGCAGATTATCTACCGCACGCGCCACCAGATGATTGGGGCGAAACCCATTTCCGAACTTGCTCCTGCAACACCCGGAGTGCAGTTTATCTACGGTACCGTCTAACTTCCGGCAGTTGAGCCGGCGTATGTCGAGCATGGCCGGCGCCGCCCCAAGGATGGACCGCTCGTAGAGGCGCTTGATCGCTTTATCGCGGAAAAACTCCGCGCCTTGGCACACGAGATCAACGCTCGGCGCCGCCAGGAGCTCGATAACAGAGCTCTGGACCAGGTGCATGAGGAAAACCAAAAGCTGGACCAATTCAAGAACCGGTTTCTACCGAGCTTTGGCGAAGGCAACGGAGGCGATGGTGATGGTACGGGTGAAGGGCGCCGAAAGCGCACGCGCGATGGTAAAGGACCAGTGGAATGGGGAACCGAACCTGAAGTGTTGAATTACGAGATTCCCGAACAGGGCCTCCAAATTGGCAAAGGAATTTTAGTGTCACTCCGCGCGATCCTCAGCGCGAGTGTTCGCGACCGCAGGGGGCGCCCAGTCCACGCCACGATTGAATGGCTGAGCAGCGATGCACACGTCGCGACCTTCGCAAAAGGCGACAAGCTTGATGCATATTCAAAGGGAGCATGCCAGGTCTGGGCGCGAGTGAAAGGAACGAAGATCGAAGGACCGCGAGTTCCAGTCCAGGTCTGGGCCGTCGATCACATCTTGCTCACGCCCCGCAGCCTCGACATTCCTCTTGGAAAGCAAGAGCAGATTACTGCGGAAGTGACGGACGACGAAGGACATCGCTCGACGGATGTCTTGCTTGAGTGGCTGCACGATGCGGACGATCAGATGACCGTTCTTATCGACCGCACCGGCGTCGTAACCGGAAATCGCCTCGGCCGTACGGCAGTCACGGCTGGCGCCGGTGGGGTTTGGGCGCGCATCCCAGTCGAGGTCCGGGTGATTGCCAATCCTGAAGAGCAGGGACATGGCACCGGGTTTCCGCAGTTGTACATCACGGGGCGGGACCAAGACCCGGCGACGGGGCAAATTCGTGAAGGAGACCCAGACCAACCGGCGCTGTGGCAAGAAGCTTCTGACTACATCCATAACATTTGGTGGTTAAATTTGCAGTCCCCGGAGGCAGCATTTGTGTTCCGGCAACGCAGTGCTCAACCAACACTGTGGCGGACCTATCACGCAGAGAAGCTGATGGAGATGGTTGTCCAGGTGTGGATGACGGATGAATTCAGCCGCAAGGGCGAAAGCCAGCGCCCGGAGTTTTGGGCTGCGCACCAGGCTGCACTGGACCGGCACCGTGTGCGTACGGTTGGCCAAATGTGGAAAAGGCTTGAATCCTACGTTGCGAACGGCACGATCGGCAACCAGGAAACCGAATCGGTAATCGCGCGGAGGGCGGCGTGATGAGCATGAAGAACACGACGGACACCCGTCGCCGCGCCAGTCTCAGGGAGCAAGTACTGCTTGCGGCTCTGGACTGCTCCGGCGGTGACCTGGAAAAGACCTTCACGTCCGAAGACTTGCTCGTAGCAGCGTGGAAAAGAGACCGCCTTGCGTGGGGACTTCGAGGCTACGAGCGAGACCATCCGGACGTCGATAAGCTTCGCAAAGAAATAGATAGCCGCGGGGCCCGGGAAGGTACCCCATCAACAGGTCTTGTTTCGGCTGGATTGTTGCTGCGGGTTCGAGAGCGGATGTACCGGCTTACGCCTGCCGGCCTCGCGGCGGCATCCGAAGTTGTCGGCGCCGAACCGGAAATTCGGGGCAAAGCCACACGCGCACTCGCGGAGGCCCTGGACGCGATTCTCTCTCATTCTGTTTTCCGCGCGTGGCTGAAAGACTCAGGTTCTCCGAAGCACTTCCGTGACGCTGGTCATTTTTGGGCGTTGCCCCAGGAACACCGGCAAAGGTAATACAGGCCCGTATTCTGGACGTGGATCGCAATCTCGAAACAGCCCTCGGTATTCTAGACACCGAAGGCGTCAATGAAGTTACCGCGCGGCACGGTAAAGCACTGTTTGACCGCACCGACATTGAGCGTGCCAAGAAGTTCCAGGCCGTGCTGAAGGAGCGCTTCGCCAAGGATCTCGCCACGCTCAATGTGAAGTTTTCCTGAGGCCATGGCGCCTTGCGTTCATGCGAAGCCTGTCGAATATGATCGGGGGGATAATCATCGTCGAATTCCACTGCTGGCCGCTGAGAGGATGATCCTGGTGAAGCTCCATGGGATCGAGCTTCACGGCATTTGGATCGAGCGCCAGGATTTTACCAACCAGATGATAAAGAAGTTTCACTTTTCGAGTTCTCGTACCACGCCGCTTATTTTTGTTCCCTTCGTCAAAGTAGATTTCATAATCGCGCCGCTTGACTCGCTCTCGTTGTCGGAGCCGTCATTCGGGCTGTAGGAGACCGTATGAAGAAGAATTCCACAGAAAAACACTCGCAGCCGGAACAGGGCAACTCAGACACGGGTGGGTCCCAAGCAGCAGCGGAAGCCCATTTCCCGGGCCGGCGTGCAGAAAACATGCTGGACTTCCCGACTGGTCGGCCGGACCTCGATGCCCTTCGCTCAGTAGCACGCGAATGGCTTGTGCCGGTTTTGGTGGAGAAGTTTCTGCGCGAACAAGGAGCCGGTTCTGGCGTCCCGCCAGAAAATCCCGCTTGCCAGTTCATAAACACGGAGGGCGGCGCCGGAACTACGCGGACCGCTGGCGGCGATGCATCCGGCGGCACAGTCCGCCAGTCTCGACAAAAGCGTCCTGCTACTGAATGTCAGCGAACGAGAAAAACAACTACCGAGCGATAGATAGAGGAGGTCGGTGCCAACACGCCGACAACGATCTATCACGATGAACACAATAATGCCCATTCGAACACTGGCGACCAACAGCAAATCATTCGCTGCGCCATTTATGCTCGCTATTCTTGTGAGCAGCAGCGGGACACTTCTATAGAAGATCAGATTCGCAACTGCCGCGCCGCGGCGGAACGGAACGGCTGGGTGGTGGTCGAAGATTATATTCGATTCGACGAAGCGATGACCGGACGCACAACCGCTGGTCGAGAAGGCTTAGCCGACCTCATTCGGCTTGCCAAGCTGCGGCCAAAGCCCTTCGACTGCATTCTTATTGACGACACGTCTCGGCTGGGTCGGTATCTGCCTGACGTGCTGCGGGAATGCGACCGACTCATGCACTACGGCGTTTTTCTTTACTTTGCGAGTGACCGACTGGATTCCCACGAGCCGAGTTTCCGCATCATGCACATCTTCAAGGGATTTCGTGACGAGGATGCTATCCGAGATATGGGAAAATCCATCGGGGACAAGAAGGGCGCATTCTCAAGGGATATGTCACAGGGAACACTTGTTACGGCTACGAAAATGTGCCGGTCCCAGACGAGAATCGCAAAGGCAGCTTCGGAAAACCCGCGCTGATCGGGGTGAAGCAGCAAATCATCCCAGAACAAGCTGAAGTTGTTAAGCAAATTATGTGGATGCGCGCTGACGGGCTCAGCTTTGGAAGAGTCGCTCAGAGCTTGATAGCACAAGGAATCACACCGCCTCGGAATCCCAACAAAGCGTCGATCCCCGCTTGGTATCCCTCTACCATCAAGCAGATCACAAATAACGAACTCTATCGTGGTTGGCGCGTGTGGAATCGAAAGCAAAATGTTTTTAACCAGGCCGAAAGAACAAAATCCAGACGCAACCGGGCCACGTCCGAATGGATAAGGGTCGAGGTTCCTGAACTACGCATCATCTCCGACGAACTTTGGGATAAGGTTCAGGCGGTGAATAGGCAACGCGGCGACAGCTACGCGAAGCGACTCGGCGGACTGAATCGCAGCGAATTCAGCCGCACCTATCTTTTTAGCGGTGTGCTCTACTGCGGAATATGCGGTGCTCCCTACACCGTCATTTGCGGGAAGGCGCCCAACGTGAGGTATGGCTGTCCGAATTATCGCTTTCGCAAGACTTGCACAAACCGCGGAAACATCTTAAGGACCAGGCTGGAACAACAACTCATTGCCGCGCTCTCACGGAACCTCCTGCGCCCAGAGCTTGAAGAGGATGTCGCGCGCCAATTCTCAGAACAGTTAAAGGCGGCAGTTGAAAACGAGGCTCGACTGGCCAATGAAGCCGTCTCGAACGGCCCGCGATTAAGAGAGCAGCAGGGCGAGCTGCAGAGGCAGGCAGCTAACGTAGTAGATGGAATCAGGCAGCACGGTATTTCTCCATTCCTGTCCACAGAACTCGCAACCCTGGAGTCCAGGCTCGCGGAGATAGACCGCCAACTCGTGGCCAAGCCAGCACCGAGACCGCGCGTTTTTTCGGAGGACCAGATGCGCGAATTCCTGCGGCGGGCATCACAGCAGTTCTTCGAAGTTCTAACCAGCGACCCCGAGCGAGGTAAGCTGGAAATCCAGAAGCGCATCAAGAAACTGGTTTTGACGCCCAGGGAAACGCCCGATGGGCGCCGTCTCGAAGTGACGGGCGATGTCGCCTTATTCGTCGGAGATGCTGTAATGGAGAACAGTTCCTTGGAGGGAATTGCTCAGCATTACATTCCTCCGCAACTCACGATTTCAGTTGTTCTCGACCCCAGCTTGCCGCTTGCGGCCTGAAGTGTTACTGCTTGAATTTAGATCGCTACGAATACCGCCCGAAGGCACTATTGGGTCATGTTTTGGACCCCTATAAAATGGACTGCGGCTGCATGCCCTAAAGATTTCTGAGAAATGAGCGATAGTGCCCAGACCGCCATCTCATTCTCATGGGCACTCGAACGAGCTTATCAATGCCCGGAAGAGAAGTGGCAGATCGTACAGGAAGGAATCAGAGCGGTAGCGTTCGCAGACGTGTCGGCGTCATGGGATCGCTCCGAGACTTTTCTATCGGTGGAAGGGTGAAGCGGAGCAAGGAGCCAAGGCGGCGCTTGGGGGGCGGAGCGCTGAGGCGGCGGAAACCGAGAAGGACCATCGCATCCGGCAGTTGGAACGTACGCTGGGGCGGAAGTCGCTGGAGATCGAAATCTTAAAAAACATCGTGAGGGAGTGAGCTGCGGCAAGGTTCATTCCCAGACGCGGGAGATGGTCACGCAGGGCTATACAGGCACTCTGGTAGCGGCGGCGCTGGCCATCAGCCGGTCGAGTCTGTACTACCAGAAACGGCAGCGAGGGAGCCGTGCGGATCGAAGCTACCGATAAACACATCATGATCGCGTGCGGTGAGAAACGCGCGTACGGCTATCGCCGTGTAGCGTGGTCACTGCTACGAAAGGAAGGGCTGAGGGTGAATCGCAACCGGGTATGGCGGGTGATGCGTGAGCGAAGCCTGCTAGTCCGCTCGCGAGGACTGCGATCTGGCAGTCGGACATGACAAAAATCTGGGCAGGCCCCGCCTTAGGTTGGGCCTACCTGGTCTGCGTGATCGACTGCTGCACGCGGGAGATCGTGGGCTGGAATCTCTCGCATCGCTGCCGGACCGAAGATGCTCTGCGAGCGCTCGAAGAAGCAGTGCTGGAACGGCTGCCCGCAGAGAGCCGCGAGGAGAACGTGACGCTGACGACCGACAACGGAACGCAATTCACTTCTTCGAGGTTCCTGGAAACGCTCGGACGCCTCGGCATCACCCATCGGAGGACGGCCTATCATCACCAGTAAGGCAACAGCTACATCGAAAGGTTGCATCGCAGTTTGAAGGAAGAATGAAGCCTGGAGGCAGAGTATCGCAGCTTGGAAGAAGCGCAAGCATCGATCGCTCGTTGGATCCAGGAATATAATCACAACAGGCCTCATCGCGGAGTCGGAAATCGCACTCCCCACGAGGCCTTCTTAGCTTTTGCAGTTGACCTAAAAGGCGAGGCTCTGACTGTCTAAATTAGAGGGGAGCACTACACTGGCGTCCCCCGCCCCCAAAATTGCGTTACTGAACGAAATTAAAACGGCCCAAAAGATTAAGCACCCCAACGTTGTAGAAGCGATTAACGCGTATCGCGTGCTGTTGACTCGTTCCAGGCAAGGGGATGGTGATTTACGTACCTAAACCAGAAGGCGTTGATAAGACGCGCCTGCACGAGGAACTCGACAAGACTGCTGACTTCCTCGTGAATTGTGGTGCGTCGCACATGGGTAGCTGATCGCTATTCCGGTGTCCATTGGACAGAGCGCCGGTCTAACTAGATCGCGCGATGCTCGATGCAAGGAATGTGAATCGCAAATAGACCACGTTCCGTAATGCTTCCGTAAGGAATCGGGCGTATTCGGAGACATCAGATTTTCCAGTACCGATGGCAAAATGGACTTCACCCCAGATAGCGTTTGACGTGATTAGGACTAGCTTTTACCATCAGCACTGGGATTTTCAGAACTTCACGGAACAGAATCCCACCCTCTCCGCCATATGTTCTATCCACAGGACTTACAAGGTCGGTACTACTGAGCTACTCATGAACTGCGTCCGATTCACTCTAGCCGCATGGCGACCGCTCCGGCCAGTGCCGCAGCGCATCCGTAGCGCAAGCGGTCCAGAAATCCTGCAAATTTAGCCCCGCACTGAACCCCACCGGCCAATCGCAATATTTCCCTTCGATCGGATTCTTCGGCGGGCGTCCCTGCGAGTGGCACTGGATACAGGTGTCGTTAGCATGCACGTAGTCCATACGCGCCGGATTCAGAACGTTGTCCCGCGTGGGACGCGCCACGTGCTCGCTGCCGGCTCCGTGGCAGCGCTCACAGCCTACATTCCATTCCGTGACGAATGTTGTAATTCATGGAATGGCATCCGTCGCACGTCGGGCCCGTCGGCCGCTTCATGTTGTCGGGAGATAGAGCGTCGCCCACCAGTCGGTGCCATTGGCCACGAAATAGGGATGCCAAACGTGATCGGTGATGTCCCACTGCGCCGGCTCCGGAAAATAGTCGTCGCCGATTTTCGTGAAATAGCGCTGCTTCCAGATGCTTCCATAGACCAGCGCGATATCGTTCTTGTTGAAGTTCACGAGCGGGTCGGGTTGGTCAGGTCCGGCAGAATCGCGTCGGGATGTTCCCGGGGATCCCGCACCACGTTGGCCATGTGCGTCTTTTTCCAACGCTCGAAAATCTGCGCGTGGCAGTTCTGGCATGATGCCGAGCCCATGTAGCGCCGAGTCGCGGCTGGCGACGTCTGCGCAGGCGCTCGGTCCTGCACCAAGTTCTGCGCAAAGCAGCACGCGGAGAACAGCCCTAGAAGCAGCGCCAGTCCGAAGGGTTGTGTACTCAATTTACTTCTACTGTTCATGGCCGGACCTTCAACATTCTCATTCCTGCGCAGTATAAATCCTGATTTCGGCGGGCTCGTTGCCATGCACCGGAACAGCGAGGTAAAAGCGATCGAAGCCCTTGCCGGGTATCCTCGTCGGTCCCCTGGGTTCCAACGCATTGAAATGCCCCGCCGTTTTCGCGCCAATCACGGTGGAAATCTTGGCGAGCAGCGTGTAGTGATCGGGGTCATTCATTTGAAACACGTAAATAAAGCCTTCTCCGCCGGGCATATAAATTCGCTTGTAGGCGGCGTCGTAGTAAAGGTCATCGGTATCCTGAACGCTCGGCAGGGCCGCGACCATGCGGCCTGAAGTCGTATCGAACACAGCCATGCGGGGTGGTTGGTGCGTCCCCACAAACAACCGGTGATCGGCCTCATCCAGCGCCATCGGGAAGTTGCCCTCGATCGTCAACGGCCATTTCTTGATCGCTTTGGTCGTGCGATTGATCACTGCAATTTCTTTCGAGTCCGGCAGGTTAACGTAAATGTTTGGTCCATCTTTTTCCAGTTGGAACGACTCCGGCTCGCCCCCGAGTTTGTACTCCTCGTCGAGCTTCTGGTTGGTCATAGCGTCGATCATCGCGATCGCACCGGTCTTTTCGTTGTTGCCGCATCCCACGTAGACGCGCTTGGTGGCCGCATCGTATCGCAGGTTGTCGGCGCCGCCGGGAAAATCCACCGTGGTGATCAGGTCATAGGTTTTCCCGTCGAAAATGTAAACCTCCCCCTGTCCGCTGGCGGAAAATATCTTATCGGCCTCTGGCGAGTACGCCTCACCTTGGGGATCGGGGACGTTTGTGATCATGTGTTCGAGGGTTCGGCCGCCCGTGTTAATTACCGCCACAGAGTTGTTCCCCAGCGCGGAAATAAACAGCCGGCCTCCACCGGACGCAAAATGATCGAACCGGCCCTTAACGCCTTCTAGGGGTATGGTTTCTGTCAAAACGAGTGGTCTGGAACGTTCGCTCGCCGATTTCGGCGCCCTCGATGCTTGTTGAGCACCTGTCCGAACCGCCGACCAGGCAACAAGGATCAGCCCCGCGCAAACACAGTAGATTCGTTTCATGCGCCCCTCCAACCCGAATCGACTCACTACCTCTGAATGCAACCTAAACAAGCTACCTGAATAATATCTGAAACAAACAGTCTCGGCACAAACGTGGGAAGTACAGAGGTAGCCTCCCTCAAACCCGCTTTCAACGGTCGTAACTTCAGAGAATTGTCAAGTCTGGAGTAGCCATGAAAGCTTACTGGCTCCGCGAGCGTGATCGGCGGCTTTTTACATAAAGCAAGATTACGTGACGAAGCTTAGATAATCTCAATGTGGCTCAGAGGACGCCGAATGGGCACAAACCGAATTGTTTGGATTCTGGCTTTAATGGGTCTGTTTCCTCTTGTTGTCGCAGCGTGTTTCTGCTCACGTATTCGTATTCCGATAAGCCCGCCTCTCATCTCGCTCCGCATTTAAATCTCTCCGTGTAATTGATCAAACAAGCGGCCGTCGCCATGACGGGTGTTTTCGGTCGCACGTGGGTGAGGTAAGCGAAGCTGGTTTCTGCGAGTAGCGGGATCCTTACCGAGGGAGATGCGAAATTATTGGGAAAAGCAATGTGCGAATCGCTGCGATGGCTTTATTCGTGCTTGGCACGGCTCTGTGCCATGCGGCTGCCGTAAGGGCGCAGACGTCGAAAGTGGGAGCGACTCTTGATGGGGCCGCCAGCGACACCTCTGGCGGTGCAATTGCCGGCGTTATGGTGATCCTTCGCAACACGGCCACGGGGCAAACGCGCACAGTCGTCACAGATGCGCGAGGTTCGTTCCATGCGGCTGAGCTGGCGGTCGGAACGTACGAAGTTACAGTGGAGCAAAGCGGTTTCGCGCCTTACCGGCACGCGAGCGTCGACCTGACGCTGGGAGAAAGCGTTCGCCTGAATATCGTGCTGGCTCCCGCGTCATCTTCGACAGAGGTGACGGTGACTGCCCAGCCAGAAGGAATTGATGCGTCGCAGACTTCGGTGGTGTCCAGCGTGGACGGCGAGAGAATCGAGGAGTTGCCGGTGCGCAGCCGCAATTACCTGGATTTCGTTTTGCTGGCGCCCGGCGTTCTGAGTGCGCCCGCGGCGGCGCCCGTGGGCGGAGGGAGCCTGCTGGTCGGGGGCGGCTTCACTTTCGGCGGGCTGCGTTCGAGAAGCAACAATATCTCAATCGATGGCCTGGACAACAACGACGACTATATAGGCTCCAGCCGCATCGAGCTATCTCCCGAAATCGTGCAAGAGTTTCAGGTGGTGAACAACGGGCTCTCGGCAGAGTCGGGCGGGGCCTCCGGCGGCTCTATCAACGTGATTACGCGCTCGGGCGCGAACGCGATCCACGGAGACGCGTTCATTTTTGTGCAAGACGGCACATTGAATGCGCGGGATCCCTTCGAGACTGAACCCGGCAAACCGGCATTCCGGCGGTACCGGATGGGAGCAGCACTTGGCGGGCCGATTGTGAAGGATCGCACCTTTTACTATGTGGCCGTCGAACAGGAGAGTAATCGCGGTCAAGCCGCATCAGATATCAATCCCAGCGCCGCGTCCGCGATCAATACGCTACTGGCGACCGGGGCAGACCCGCGACTCGCGACTCGGCAGCTCGCCACCGGATTCTTTCCAATTGCGCGTGCTGAGACAGAGATCGCCGGCAAGCTCAACCACCAACTTGCAAAAAACACATCTTTGATGTTGCGCTACGCTTTCACAAACAACAAGGAAGCTGGCGATGCGTTCAATACGAGTGGATTGACGGATTCCAGCGCCCGCGGGAGCAGCTTCACAAGCGACACCGCCATCTCCGGGGCGCTCACAACGGTGTTTGGCTCGCAGGCCGTGGGAGATCTGCGGCTCCAGGCGGCGACATCCCGCACTATGCTACGCACGAATGATACTGCCGGCCCGGAAATTGAGATTGCGGGGGTCGCGGATTTTGGGCGGCCATATGGCGGCGTGAGCGAACGCCACGAACATCACACTCAGGTTAGCTATGCCTACACGCGCACGCGGAGCAACCACGTCTGGAAGACCGGGGTTACAGCGAATCGGGTCTCGTTGAATGCGACGGTTCCGGATGGATTCGGAGGCGTCTATCTCTTTGCCACGTTGGCCGATTTCCTGGCGGGGCGCCCAAATCAGTTCCGCCAAGCGTTTGGCGGACAGAATGTGGATTTTCCAGTGACCAGCTTCGGCGGCTTCGCACAGGATCACTGGTCGGTGACGCCGCAGCTAACGATTGATGTAGGCTTGCGATACGACTTTGAGCATCTTCCGTCCGGATTCAACCAGGCTACGCACGATTTCAGCCCGCGGATCGGTCTCGCGTGGAGTCCGGAGCCAAAATGGGTGGTGCGGTCGGGCTACGGAATTTTTTTCGATCGTTACGTACTGGCGAATCTCGCTCGCGCTATCGAAAAAAATGGCGTGCAAGCCTACGAGCAGGTGGCCAATGGGAGCGTTGCGGCAGATCTTTTTGCCGCGGCTGGCGGGGGGCCGCTGACGGGCCCAGCCGCGGGGCTTGCACCATCAATCTTTCGTGTGGATGCTCGGTTGGCGACTCCCTACAGCCAACAGGCCAGTGCAGGCGCTGAATACGAGTTGGCGCGCAACGTGACGATCCGCGCGAATTATCTTTTTGTGCGCGGCGTTCATTTGTCCCGCACGGTCAATGTCAATCTGTTGCCTCCTGTGATTTTGACGAGCGCTAATGCCGCCAGTCTCGGAGTGCTCAATCCCACTCCACAACAGATCGGCAGAGAGGTTTTTCTCGCAGCCGCAGCAACGGGCAGTTTAATGACATTTACCAGACCGAAGACTCCGCCAGCTCTTCGTACCACGGTTTTTCGCTTACGCTCGAACGGCGGATGTCAGAGGACCTGACGCTTTCGGCGAGCTACACTTTATCAAGGACCTTCGACGATGCGTCGGATTTCGACGAGCAACCCCAAAATCCGTTTGACATTGCCGCCGAGCACGCGCTTTCCCGCCAGGATCAGCGTCATCTGCTGGTGTTCAGCGCACTCTGGGAACTGCCCATCGGGGAAGACGACGACAGTCCGAAGCAAACCGCCGCGACTCCGAACTGGCCGACGCGCGTCGTCAGCCACATCGAGCTTGCTCCAATCGTGACGGCAGGCAGCGGTCGCGCCGTGAACCCGTTGACAGGGGTGGACTCAAATCTCAGCGATGCATTCCCACTTTCCTCAAGACCCGTCGGTTTCAATAGAGATTCGCTGCGAACGCCGGGGCTTACTAACGTGGATTTCCGAGTGCTGAAGTATTTTCCGTTCGATAAAGCCGCGCATCTGGACGTGGTGGCGGAATTCTTCAATCTTTTCAACCACCCTGATATTGTACAGATCAATCCGATCTTCGGATCGGATCTCGCCCCGGTCGCGAGCTTCGGGCAGCCAATCGAAGGAGCGGGCGCTCGGCGTATCCAATTTTCTCTAGATTATGAGTTCTAGTTCTCTTATAACGCGGAATTCGGAGGAATTCAGCCGTCTCGGCTGGATACCGTGCCCCTGCGAGCGGTTGCAGATTCGAGTATGCTGACGAACGCTCGAAACAGGAGTAATACCGTCAGACTGATAACATGAGCATTGCTATTAGCAAGCGTTGTGATGCTCCCTGTATGAGCATGCGCGGTAATTATCGAGCCGAGCCGTTTGCTAGTTTGGCTTGCGCAAAGTCAGGGCGTGTTCCGCAGCAACTCTCTGCAACTCGCCATAGATGTCATCCAGATCCGGCGGTTTGGGCTGCATATTCTCGGTCCAGATGAACTTGGAGCCCTTGGGAAACTGAGCAATCTTTTGCTTAAGCATTTCCACAGAGAGATCACCATATTGAAGGACACGGCAAAGGTGTTTTGCTTCAGAAAAAGGATCGAAACAAGTGATTGTGTAAGGGGTGTTGTTCCACGCTTCAATATTGTGCGCCACTTGCTGGCCGCTGGAAAGCCCCACGCCAAGCTGCACGATCCTTTGCAACTTCGCCGCATCGGCAAGCCACGCCTGTCCCGTAGCAAGCGACCGAGCAAGGTTCTCGCCTAGTGACCGCTGGCCCTGATTTGGATCAGGTTCGCCGAAAACAAATTTGAGTTCCGGTTCACGTCCCCGCCATTCGCGATTCCATGCCTCAAACCGTTCCCAAAGACTCTCTTCTGCTGCGCCCGATCCGAATTTTCCGAAAAACGTAGCCGCATTCGCTGCAAGTTGAGCATCGCTGTCCCACAGACTGCGAAGTGCAAGCTCCTCCAAAAGCGGATCGATCTCAAGGTTGGCAACTTCAACTAACAGTGAGTGATTACAGGCTGTATATCCTTTGCCACGTGCCGCCAGTGCTGCCTCGATGCGAGGGCGAGCTGCCGCTGAATCCGCCCGCAGTAGGTACGCCAATGCCGGAGTCTGAACAGAGCACGCCCACCGTCCCACATTTGCGTCAACGATGGAAAGCATCTGTGGAAGCACCGATTTCGTCGCGTAGCGTTCGATTAAGGAAGCTAGGTTCGCGGCTATGTCGTAGTTAGCAGTCGAGGCGAGACGCTCGACCAGACTCTGTTCCACGTCGGGCAGGCTCTTATCCGGCAGCATGCCCAGCACCTGTTCATCGAATCGAGGTTTCTGGCGAAGGATTTCCTCGATGATGGCAGAGCGCGCTTGCTCGGGCTCCAGTTCATACCAGCGTTGCAAGGCGAACCCACTCAGACGGATCGAGGTGTACGCGTTCGACTCCCGTAGTTCGGGGAAATCCTGGTATTGCCGAGCATACTTACGCAAAACCGGAAGCATTTCCGGACCTCTAACTAAATTCCAGCGATATTCGAGCAACTCCTCTCGTTCCTGCACGGGAAGATCGTCAAAGGCTTCGGCAAGAGTTTGCGCAGTACCCTTTGGAATCGCTCCGTCGCCTGAAGTCAAGACTGTCAACAGGCTGATACTTTTCGCCGGTCCGCGTTTCTTCGAAATGGCTTCCCGCAACTGCTCCCGAATTCGCTCAAACGCACTTTGGCGCAAGGTGCGCATGATTTCGGGTGCCTGGCCGGAGGGCACGGACAGCACGGACAATATTGAGAGAAAGTGACTCGAAATAGGGTGATCCGGGTCCACCAATTCTTGTTGCATTGCTTTCGTGCCAGCGTCCCGGTCTGGGGAGCCGACTAGGCCAAAACCATAATCGAATGCGCGACTATCATCATCAAAGCGCAGCGCCATCTCTTGCGAGGCCTCAGCCGTACCTAAATAGCGGAGTGTCTTGATGGCCGTTCGAAGTGAGTCTAACGGCTGAGAAGGACCCGGTTGCGCGTTTGCGGGGAAGCGATCAATTATTTCGAGCACCCTGTGTAATGTTTCATCCTGCCATTCCTTTGTGGTCGGGATCACGGTCAACTCTAGCTCGTTTGAAGTGAACGTTTGGCCGTCATTGACGAACGGGGTCGGGTCTCGACGGTTAATCCGCGCCACGCGGTGCGTGATCACGCGAAGGCGATAGCGTCCTGGCGAATCAAATCGCACCCATTCATTCAATTCTATTGAGATGACGATAGGCACTTCAGAAAGTGTCTTGAAGGTTGTCAGACCGCCTCCGATGTCTCCGGCAAAAGCACTGAAATAATCCTTCAGGGGATCACCCCATCCATCTTCCGGCTGTAGGACAAACTGTTCCTGGGCTCCGCGACCACTGCGGCCGGAGGTAGCCATGTTGATCTGATAGCTTTTGGGCGAGGAACTCGTGAATGAGAGGTCAAGCGGAATGATCTCTCCCACGTGAAAAACCGCTGGGCTTGTCTTGGAGGAGATGGTGAAGCTAACTTCTGGAGACGGGAGGCCGGAATCAACTTGAGTGGCTGAGCGGGTGACAGGGATGAAGGCCACGAGCAACAGGATTATGCAAACTAAGCTCCTGGAGGGCATGGGACCTCCATTTCTATGTTACCGCGAGTCTACACTGATTTAGACACTGAAGGGGACCTGCCGGTTCCGCGACGCCTTCGTTTCGAGCCAACTCCTGATAAGTCGGGTGGTCTCAAGGGGTCGACGCATCATTGGCTTGCAGTCTATCCGCCGGAGTTTGAAACCCCAAAGTTTTTTGTGGGCGTTGATTGAGTCGCAGAGCGATCTTGTCCAAGGTCCGACTGCGTGTAACTGGACACGTCCGCTTTCTTCGGCAAGTATTGGCGCAGTAGCCCATTGGTGTTTTCGTTGCTGCCGCGCTGCCAAGCACTCTGTTGATCGCGGTCATCTGAAGTCCCCGCCGTGCCACCTCGGGAATTGACAGCTATATTCCCCCAGTGCCATTTTCACGGTAAGGGGGCGTTGAAATGCGTAACTTCCCGTTCGGCCTCGTTCTTGCGGTGATGACAATGACAATGAGTGCTTCGGCGCGTCCGGACCTGAAGATTACGACGGTACGGCGTTTGTCCCGAGGGTTCTCGGATCAGGTCCAAACGGATTTTGTTCAGGCAGACCGAATGCGGACCGAAGGACAACATGGTTATCGGCAGGCACTCTGGCCTGGAGGTCCTTCGGCGTTATTTCGTGGGCCGCGTGTCGTTACTATTATTCGCTGCGATCTAGGTCAGAGATTCACGGTCAATCTGGGCGAGCGCACGTATTCGTCCGAACCTTATCCACACGTTCCAACTGAGGCCGAGAAAAAGGCCTACCTTGACTACATGGCCCGCACGCCGCAGGTTCAAGAAGTGAAGCCAAGGGTGCTCGTAGAGATAAGCACGAAGGATATTGGCGAGCGAAAACAGATGTTTGGCTACACTGCGCGCCACATCATGACTACACGGACCGAAACACCTTTTGAAGACACTACTGAGTCAAAAGAATTCACCGACCGCAAAGAGTACGTCACGGACGGCTGGTACATTGATCTCGATTCAAGCATCTCGTGTATGCCCAAAGCCCCTCCGGGCAGCTTCGCTTATGGCTTCCTAACGGTTTCAAATGCGAAGCGGCAACCCGATGTGCCCACGTTGAAATTGAATGGTAATCCTGAAACCGGGTTTGCACTTGTGACGAAGACGACCACCCGTTCTACACTTTCCCGACCAAACGGCTCCAAGTATGAATCTGTGTTCCTTAGCGAAACGGAAGTCACAGATCTTTCAACAGCTCCTCTCGATCCCGCACTGTTCGAGGTTCCAGCGAAATTCGTGCGCACAGCGGAGATGAACCTCGCGCCGTCACTTCCAGTATGGGCTCGTTGGCTAATGCAGGCGCATTCTTACTGGAGGGCACTCCTGGGCAATCTCAGTGCCGGACCGAAAGCTTGACGTGAATTAGCTTCTAAATGTGCGCTTTTTATATTTTGCGCCCAAGGCCCGAGAAGTCGGATTATCTTCATCTGGCTTTCGCTCGATTTCCAGATGACGATAAGCTCGATTATCCGGAGGAATCCTCAAATGGATGGACGGGGCACGAAGTTGCAAAGACTTTTCAGTCATGGAGACTGACTTGGAACAGAAACAAGTTTGCTGGGTCTATATATGTTGGCTTGCCATCATACTGATATAACATTACGGTTCCTTGCGGCTGAAGTACAATTTGTCAGTTCAATGCTCCGGCGAGCACAAATTCGGATCGGTACGCGACCCCGTTCAGAACGGCTCACAAGTGGGCGCCCGCTGTTGTCGCAAACTCATGTTGCATTTACCGAACGCCACTACACGCACGGACTTTCACGAAAATGAGCAATTCCGCAAAAAACAACTGCTATAAAACTGCTGCATGATAAGACAAAACCGCCGGAGTTGCAGTGGCCTGTATTTGCATTCAGTTTCGTGTGGGATTTTATACAAAAACGCCGCACCCCGAGTACAGATCCCAGGATGCGGCGTGCATTGGAGAAGGCGAAACCGCACGGTTTCAGCGATGCTCGTCATACCAGTCGTGATAATGATACCCGCCGCGGTCTACGCCACGGTCTGCCACTCCCATTATCAAAGGTCGAGCAAGGCGGAAAGTTAGTACAGAGTCGCGCGGGATACGAACGGTCCGGCCGCGTGCCTGACCGCCTTGAATGGCTCCGACGATAGCTCCCACTAAGCTATTGTCGCGCTGAGATTCTTGCCGGTTCGTATCGGTTTGGATAGCATACCGCTGGCCATTTACGAACACCGATTCAATATCGATCACCAGGTCATTGTCCGAGGCGACCCTCACGATCATTTCAGCTTGCGAACCTCTGGGAATTGCCAATCGGCCGTTCTCTCCCCGTACATCCTGATCCACGGTACCTCGATAGACTCTGTTGTCTTTTCTCTCCACATCGATGGCATCATTCGTCCGCACCGGGATGACTGTGCCTGGCTCAATTCTCGTCACTCGGTCTCTGTCCCGATCATCCCGGTCTCTATCACGATCTTGGGCTAGCGCCCCCGACAGCAGAGAGAAACTGAACAGGAGCGCCACAGTTCCCGCGAATACCTGCAGATTTCGCTTACGCATTTCAGTGTCCTCCTGCGCACCTGGTTTAGGACGAAACGCACACCCGATCCACCTTTCTCGGCTCAGGCACGCTTTCTAGCCGGAGCATGCTACTTCGTGGGGCAATAGTCGATAGGGTGGTTATTTGAACGTTGTACGTAAGTTGATGTACTCGGGACGGGTCCAGAGCCGGCATTTTTGCGTGACTGAAAACCTGCTTTGCTGGCTCAAAGCGGCCATGATCCTATCGAGATTCGCCCCTCGTGCGCACAACTGCCCGCCCGAACGAAGGAGATCATTTCGCCCTGCGTTTCGCTCTAACCGAGCCGCCCTTCGTGCTCCGCAGGGCTATACTCCGGCAGGTCGCCGAGCAACAAACCACAAACCGAACAAGCGAAACCCTAGCAGTATACAAAAAAGGCACAGTTCTGACGAGATAAGCAGGGGACACTTCTAACGAGCTTTGACATCCGTATATATAGTTGACCCGACCGTGGCAAAGCGTATAACCTGGCGCCAGATTACGTCCATTTTCGTCGGGGCTCAACATAACGGGTAGTTAATAGATGCCGAGGGTTAGTGCTATCCTTATTACGCTCAATGAGGAAGCAGATGTCGCGCGGGCGTTGAGGTCTGTCCTGTGGTGCGACGAGGTTATCGTCGTAGATTCCGGCAATACCGATCCCACGGTCGCGATTTGCGAGGAACACGGCTGTCAAGTGTTACACCGAGAGTTCACAGGTTACGGGGAACAAAAAGCGTTCGCCGTGCAACAGGCGACAAACGACTGGGTGTTCGTGGTCGACGCGGATGAGGAAGTCTCAGCAGGTTTGGAAAAAGAAATTCTAAGAGAACTGGAAAGCACCGATTGCCAGGCGTTTTACGTGCCGATCACCCACAGTCTTTGGTGTGGTCTTTCTTTTCGTCCCTTTATCCGGCGGTAAAGAATCTTAAGCTTTGGGAACTCCACCAGCGTGCTCCGTCTCGACTACCGCGCGAGACTCTCGTCGGGCCTGCTTTGCAACACACGCACGGCACGAGCCAGAGTCACTGGATGCATTCGGGTGAAACGGACACACTCCTCGTTAACTCGCAGGTTTGCGGCACTCCCCGGAGCGGAACAGTAGCTATCTCCAGTATTGTTCTATTCGCTGGCTGCCTTTTACTTAGCATGAGCGCTGATCTTCATGCTCCTGTTCGGACAGGACAAAATCGCTGTGATTAGGTGCTATTACTTCGGTCCGTCACGGCGTCGGTGTCGTTCTGGGGAGTTCGCCCCGCTGTCTTGGCGACTGTGCTGGCGCTCGTTCATCGATTACGTTTCTATCCTCCGCAAATAGACTTCAACTTGCCGGACGTGGACGGAGTAGTCCGTTAGCGGTGTTTGCGGTTATTGGCCAGCTTTATGATTTATAAAAGCAGGCGGGAGTCCTTCAAGGTGACATCGATCGCTGTGGAATGTGCTTGTGGCGCATCAGTGCTGGTGTTGTTCTGGCTGCTCTACCGCTATAGCCTGTTCATTCCGAGCAGCAAAGGATTACCGATCCTGCTGTATCACAAGGTCTCGCTGGCCCACAATGACAAATTGACGATCCCCATTGAGCGGGTCCTTTGCAGCATTGCCAGCTACTGCTCGACTTGATATTGCGAGGACGACAGGATCAGATAAATGGCGGTCCTGGCGCGCGACAGATTCTGAGTACTCCCGGCGGGGACCGCATTCACCGCTGCGAGGATGCTGGCTCGCGTCGAAGACGGCATCGCACCGTGTAAAAGCAACGTGTTCAACATGTCGAGCAGCGGGCCCGGACTGCCTGGATTGGCGGCAAGATTCGCGTATAGCGTGTAGCCCAGAGTCGTGCCGGCCCCGATACAGCCAAATGCAAACGAATTGGCAAAATTGGCGCGCACCAGCGTGGTGGCGGTCGTTTCGAGGCTGAACTCCGGACCGATCAGGGTCGTGCCTGGAACACGGAAGTCCGGCGGAAAGAAATTGAAAACGCTCGGCGAGTTCATCGGCGATTCGGTCACGGCGGCAGCCTGGTTCGTCGGAGCCGCGCCATCGGAGGTGGCGCCAAAAGCGCGCAACACATTGGCGATGTAAAGAATGGGTTCGCGCAAATGGCCTTCGCTCGGGTTCGTGCTGGCGGGATCATCGCCGCGACACGCTTCGGAATCGAGCAGGATGGCGGCAATCACCGCCTGCAAATCCCCCGGCGTTCCCGAGCCAAAGGTCGCGCCACCACTCGTGCGAGTTGGATCATCTCGAGCTATCGTTACGTCCGAGACGCCCCTACGCTCTCCAATACAGGTTTTAACTGCCTCCAAATACCCTCCGCTGGGTTTTCGTGGAACGTCTGTGGACGAATCCCGATAACGGTCCAGCCATCAAAACTGATTGGCGTATCGCAACAGCTTGCAGCAAAGGATTTCTCTAATTTCGGTACGGATTGTTTCCAATCATCTTGAATCCCGAAACATAGCGGGAATCCCTTACGCTCGCAAAACTCGAGCCAAATTCCGAACCATAGAACGCATTTGCCTTCGGAGTTCTTAAAGTAGACTCCGTACTCATCCTTTCTCTCCACCTGTGAAGTCCTTTCAGACCCGTCGTTCCCGGCTCGCACGCGTGTTTCGTCCACCAAAGCCTCAACCTTTCGCACTGTTCGATAAGCTGTAGCGAAGTCGTTCGTGAGCATATCAGTCTCCTCCGTTGAAAAAATCACGGGCCCAAAACGGTCGCTTAATAGCATTCGGAATTCCTCGATGAACGGATCGAGCGGTTGGTTCATGGTTCTGGCGGTGTCAAGAACCTGCTCCCATGTCACGATTTTGGCCGTGATACTTGGATACTTTTTCTTCACGAATTCTAGCAAACTCTGAACTCTGATTTTATGCTTCCAATTTTCCGGGACGAGGAACACGAGCAATCGCTCGGGCACGTGGGCGTCCAACAGGAAACGGACGTAGCCCTTGACATCAGCATCGTCAGAAGTTGTAAGGTCCTGATTAGTTGTGAGGCCGCGGCCTAGATTTACCTTGATTTCCAACAAAGCACAAATTTCGGCTGTGTGAATCAGAATATCTGGGCGACCGCATTCTAGAAGCCTCGTCTGCGTGCGGATTTCATGGCGTGCGATCCGTAAAGCCTGGTTCTCATTAAGAAATAGCCCCAGAACCCGTCTCCGGAAGTCGCCAAACCGCACCATCAAATTGCAGAGGAGCTGTGTATAGGCGTCTTCATTCGTAACCAGCTTGTAAAAGATCGAGTCGCGACTCATCAGCGTCTTCTACACCCTAGCCCGGCAGCTTTCAAGCGGATTAGCACAAAGCAGCATGAAATCAGTTGTCACGCTCTGCTGGGCGTTGGCGTGCAAGCCATTCCGGAGGAAGTTGCAATTGGCATTACCAGTGACTTGCAGCTGTGTGTCCAGACTTGGCTCAAGTGCATTGGGGCAGCTGAGATGTCTCATAGCAAAGAAGTAGACAAAAGTCTGAGCCCAGCTCGCGAAAAGTTTCACTACCTGAACACGGGCCGGGATGATGTTTACGCGGCGATCGCAATCATGTCATCGCGGGTCAGCCTCTCGACCACGGGCTTCATCAGCTCGGTCCACTGCCCGTGCCGGTTTCCCGCCTGCATGTCGTAGAGCTATCGTACGAGGTAACTCGGCGACCTGCCCGCAATTTCCGGCACCGGCCCGAGCCCTGGTCCGTGCCATCAGACAAGATGCTCTGCATATCGACGTATACGTGAAAAGGTGGAAGGGTCGTGCTAAAAGTAAGCGGTTCTAGCTTTTCGAGAGAGTGTTCCGGCTGAGGACCTCGTAACAGTCCGATTATAATTAGGCCGACGGTAAGGCCCATTCCGACCAGGCACAATATCGCGAAGTAGTTTCGCCTAGAGTGGCCAGACGAACTTCAAATCGCTTTCTTAAGGCTGCTTTAACCTAGCCGCTGCTACACAGCGCGGAAGCAAGTGGGGCTGAGAACCGGCTATTAGGTCTCGCGCCTGTCGAAACGCTACAAGGGGGAGTGTCTTTATGATTTCGCTAACATCGAGCATATTGCTGTGGAGGCGTGCTGGCTTCAAGACGATGATTCGCATCCTGAGACTTTGCTCTGCCTTCCTTCTACTTTCCATTCCCGCATTCTCCCAAGGAGAAACCGGCCGTATTTTGGGAAGCGTCCATGACCAGAGTGGAGGCGCGGTTTCCGGAGCCAGCGTTACCGTCACGGACGTGCAGAGAGGCATCACACGCTCCCTAACGAGCGACAATGCAGGCGAATATGCCGCTCCGAACCTGGTTCCCGGCACTTATACCGTGCGTGCCGAGTATCAAGGCTTTAAAGCGGCGGAGCGCCAGAACCTGCTGCTCGAGGTGGGCAAAGAGCTGCGCGTCGATTTGATCCTGCAGCCCGGAGACCAAACGCAGACGATCACGGTAACGGAATCGCTCCCCATGGTGGACACTACCAATGCAGTGCTTGGTGGAACACTCAGCAATCAAGTTATCAACGATTTGCCATTAAGCGGCCGCGATTATGAAAACCTGCTGCAATTGCGGCCTGGCGTGATTCGGAATCCGGGAGGGGGCGTATCGGCCTTCAGCACCAACGGCCTGCGTCCCGAGCAGAACGTCTGGATGCTCGAAGGCTTGAACAACATGGAGCCCTTCTCCGCCCAAGCTATCGTGGCGGCGGATGCGGCCACAATTTTGCCGATCGATGCGATTCAGGAATTCGCTACCCAAGAAAATCCGAAGGCTGAATATGGCTGGAAACCGGGCGCAGTGGTTAACGTAGGCTTGAAATCGGGCACCAACAGCCTCCACGGTACGGCGTTCGCCTTTGGCCGCGACGCGGCATGGGATGCGCGCAACTTTTTTGACAGCCCGTCCTACGGTTCGTGCGCACCTACCGCGGCGGGGTGCTCGCAGACGGCTCTTGCACTCGAACAATTTGGCGCCACGGTTGGTGCGCCTATCGTCAAAGACAAGATCTTCGTCTTTCTCGCCTATGAAGGTCAGCGATGGATGATTGGCAACAACCTTCTGACCAACAGCCCCGTGATGACCGGCCTGCCAACTCCGGCCAAGCCAACCTGCACAGGTGCGGGCGTTACCGGCGATTGCAAGAACAGTATCCCGAACGCCCTTGCCGACCTGGCCGCGCATGGCGTTCCTGAAAGCACAGTCAGCGGGAAGCTGCTGGGCCTCTTCGCACCCAATTCCACCAACTCGATTGGCCTCAATCCCGGCTTTCCCAATACCAACCGTGAAGACACCGGCGCAGCTAAGGTGGACTACCACATCAACGATCGCCACAATCTCAGTGGGATGTATATTGGCGCCGATGGCGGCGGGATCCAGGCGGATGGTAATTATCAACAACCGCAGTTCCTGTCCATTGTCGTATCGCGCGCACAAGCCGCAGGAGCCACTTGGAACTGGACCCCCAACACTCGCTGGGTAAACGAAGCACGGTTTGGCTGGGAGCGCTTGAATCACTACATGTATGCAGGCGACCACACCATTCCCGCCAATGGTACGACGGGCTACCCTCTCAACACCGGTATCACCAATCCGCTTTATTTTGGGCTGCCACAAATCAAGGTCAGCGGTTTCAGCACACTGGGTGGCGCCAACTGGCCTAAGTTGCAGGGCCCGGACACTGTCTTGCAATTTCTGGATCAGCTTTCTTACCTGGTCGGTAAGCATGCTTTTAAGTTTGGTGGCGAGGTGCGAGCCAATACCTTCAATGGCGCGGCCTATAGCGGTGCCAGGGGAGCCATCAATTTCGGCACCCAGGGACAGAACGTATTCAAAGGCGCGACTCCACTCGAGGATTTTCTGGCTGGTTTCCCCAGCGCCGGAACGCTTCTTGTGGGAGACCCTGGCCGCACGGTGACTAATCAGGGATACGCCGCATTCCTTCAAGATGACTGGCGTCTCACTACCAAATTCACGTTGAACCTGGGGATTCGCTACGAGATAAACACCGTGTTGAAGGAGCGCAACGGACTGCTCGCTAACTTCGATCCGAGTCAGGGTCTGGTGCAAGTCGGCGACAATCTAAGTTCTCCGTACGACGGCGACCATAACAATTTTGCGCCACGGCTCGGGTTTGCCTGGGACGTGCGCGGGAACGGCAGGACCGTGGTGCGCGGAGGCGCCGGCATTTGGTATGACACCCTGAGTTTCAATACCTTCCTCGCCGTTAACAACAGGCTCGGCCTCAATAGCATCCCTACCGGCGCTTCGTTGGAGACTGCTCCTGGAGTGTTCACGAATGGCACCGGCTCCATTGCCGTTGCAAATACCAACATCACGGGTGGCGCGGGTTCGTCTCTAGTGACGAACTGGCAGAACAACGGACCGAACACGCCGCTATTCGCCGCCGGTCCTGTTACGTGCGGCAATAACCAAGCCGGGCAGCCTGCGGCCTGCACCATTCTCGCGGTGGATCGCAACCTTCGTTCTCCCTATGTCGAGGAGTGGAACCTCGGTCTCCAGCACGCCATTACGAATAACCTTTCTGTCGACGTCAGTTACGTTGGCAATAAAGGGACGAAATTGACCGGTCTCACCGACATCAACCAGCCGCTGCCACACTTGGTCACTGAGAACGGCACCAACTACACGGTTGGCGCCGGATGGACGCAAGCCACTCTGGGGACTTGCATTTCGAGCGCTGGGGCAACCTGCAAGGCGGATACGGCCGCCGAGCAGGCTGCGCGACCTTTTTACGGCAAGTTCCCTTATCTCGGCCAGATCGAGCAGATGTCCAATTTGTATAGCTCCAACTACAACGGTGTGCAAATTGCCGCGACCGAGCGCGCTTCTCACGGACTGTCCTTTGTCGCCGGTTACACTTTTGCTCATGCCATCGATTTCGCCTCTCTCAACTACGGCGGGGGTCTTCCACAGGATAGTACTCATCCTGCGCTCCAGCGCGGCGATGCGAACTGGGACATCCGCAACCGGTTTACGTTTTCCACAACGTACAACATTCCGGGGAGAAAGGCTCCGCTGCAACTGCTGCAGGGTTGGCAGCTCACTTCGATCGTGACGCTTCAGAGCGGCGAACCCTGGGGAGCGGCCGATACATCGCACGACTTTAGCGGTACCGGCGAGCTTGCCGATCGCTGGGACTTCATTGGCGATCCCACCGCCTTCCTTTCTAATCAATTTCCGACACCCTTTTTCGCAGGGGACAGCAACAGCGGTTGCAGGACCGCGGCCGCGGCGATAAGCCCATTGGCGCTTGCGGCTCTGCAGCAAGCGGGTTGCTACGTTGTGGGCAGTTCGATGATGCTTCCCCCGCCCGTTGGATCCTTCGGTAACATGGGCCGCAACATTTTTCGCGATCCCGGCTTCCGTAACTGGGATGTTTCCATCGTCAAGAACATCAAAATCCGCGAGCGGCTCAGCACGCAATTCCGCGCGGAGTTCTTCAACGTCCTCAACCATCCTATCTTTGCCAGCCCGTACGGCGGCCCCAACGGTCAGGCCCTTACCGATCCCTCGACACCCGGCTCAGTCGGTGGCGGGGTGGTTGCCTCTGGTTTTGGATGCGGCTGTACCACACCCGATCAGGCGACCGGCGAACCCGTCACCGGCACCGGAGGCGCCCGCGCCGTGCAATTGGGTCTGAAGCTGATCTTTTAAGGCCAATGCCCAGCCGAAGGGGCGAGACGAGTCCGGTCCCTTCGGCATATAAGGTGCTGAGCAATGCGTGAACGAATGGAACGCGCAACGCCGGATTGTCAGCGTTTGGCGTGACGAAATCAGAAGATTCGCAGCGCAGCCGAAATAGGCTACGCAGTCGCAAGCACCGAGCATTCAAAACTCGTCCGCGGCTTACAAGAGTCGTTTCCCGCCCATGCTCGTCTTCTTGTATCTAATCGGCTTTGTCATTCTCTCGCAGTTCAGAGCGGGACGTTCGAGTGGACATCCGTTATGACCGGTTTAATGGCGGGTTTTTCGTGGTCTTCTCGTTCTTCAAGCTGCTCGACATTCAGCGCTTTGCAGATGCCTACGGCTCTTGCGACATCATCGCAAAACGGTTTCCTCTCTATGGATATATTTATCCGTTCATCGAACTCTCTCTCGGACTTTCCTACTTTATGGCGTTTGTACGGCTTACGACTAATATCGCAAATTGCGCGGTGATGTCCCTCAGCACGGCAGGAGTTATCAGGAGTCTATTGAACGAAACAAAGATTCAGTGCGCGTGCCTGCGGACGGTTTTTAACCTGCTACTGTCAAGCGTTACGCTCATCGAAGATCTGTTCATGGTGAGTATGTCCGTAACCATGATCGCTAGGTTGACGCCGATCTGTTGGGTGCTGAACCGTTGGAGAGAGATTAATTCTTAGGGGACCTAAGCTGATACTACCCCTAAAATTTCACCCATGGCCACCTCAAACTCAACGAAGACGATACACGTATTGGTTCTAACCGAAGGCATTTTCAGGCTGACCGGGAGGAAATAGCATTCTAATGGGCGAGGAAGCAACGTTTTGTCATTTTCTGACCCATATCTCGACCCGTCAGTTCTTTTCCCGTCCTTCGTCCGTCTCATTCGAAGCAACCGTCATATCCGGACCGAAGCCCTCTGACTACGCGCGCTCTTTGAACTGCGCTCGGTTCTCCGAAAGGCCCATATTCATAGGCCTGCTTCGACTACTATCGGCGAAACGAAACAGCAAGATGTTCGGACCTCCGTATTTCAAATCACTAACCAAAGTCACGACTCGATCCAAGTCAACGATCGCTTTGTTGTTCAAATCGGACCGTCCCGTTTGGAACCGGGAACCAAGCGACAAACGTTCCGCATTCTCGGTGAGCCGTCTGTATTCATCTGGCGCACTCGCGGTCACATCCGACGGCGGCTTTATAGCCTCAACATTCTGCCCAACAAAGCCTGCATTGGTAGCAATATCCTGACCCCCTTTGACAACATAAAATCGATAAATTTACGAACATAAGGATTTTTGGAGTTGGTCGGCGTGTAGAGGTACAAGCGCCTCGACAGCGCGGATAGTCCTCCATCGCTACTGTTAGGCGATTCGGCCTCAAGGGTGTTGAGCCAAAAACTCTTGGACTAATGCAGGTGCAAATCCTCCTCTTCGCGAATCGCTTTCAGGTTGCAAGCAAGTAGTATTGGTGAATTCATTTTCGTTGTTAGCCCATTACTGTAGGTATGCATAAACTTCATGCATATATTCCCGTGCCCAATCGTATGTGGGCGCCGATGCATTGAATTCACAACGTCAACGGAACGCTCGACTCGACTATGACGAGTTTAAGCGGCTGTAAGGAACGGCAGCTCCGGCGCCAGCCCCAAAATGTCGTGCCGATCACGCCGAGGCGCACGCTCGCGGATGCTGTAGAGGAATTCCGCAACGAGACGGAAGCGAACAGGAAGCATGGGACCTATCTCGCCTATAAAGAAGTCCACGGAGTATTTCCTTCAGTCCTGCAGCAAGCCGATTGCCGGTAGCGTGGACCGCAAGGACATGTTGAATTTCAAGATTTTTCTCAAGGGTAAAGGATTCAGCAAGCGGTACGTGTACAGCAATTTTGAACGTGATGATCTTTCTCAAATGGGCGAAAGTCGGGCACGGAGTCTAGAAAGGCGATTGGACCCGGAGGAATACACGAACGAGGAAATCGAAACTCTGCTCGACTATGCCAACGACGAGGAACGGCTTGTGCTCAGTTCATTTCTCTGCTCGGGATTCCGTTCTGGCGAGCTGGCGAACTTCACCTACGCCGACATCAACTTTGCTACGAACATTTGGCGGGTGGAGATGAAGGAGATGATGAAGGCGCAGAATGGGATGCCAAGACACAAACCTCCTATCGCTATGTGACCGTGCCGGCGTGGCTCAATCAGAAACTTGAACAGCGCATGAAGGCACGCCGTGCAAAGCGCACCGACCTTGTGTTTCCGGCACCCAAGGGTGGTGTCGACGCACATTTGCTGCGCATCGTGAAGCGGGTGGCGAAGCGAGCGGATTTGGCGGATATCCGAGTGGACGATCACAAGTTTCGGAGCACGGCAATTACTCGCTGGCTCCGTGAGGGAGTTTCTCCACAGGACGTAATGGCGTGGGTTGGTCACAAATCGTTGGCCACCATCCTCCCCTACGCTGCTAAGGTCAAACTCGAAAAATTCGAGACGCAACAAAAGGCGCACGCTCCTTTTGCCAAGTTCGCAACCATCTTGAGCCAGACTGGTTTTGCTGTCTTCAGGATTTGAAGCACGCGTCAGCAAAGTAACTTCACACCCTTGGTTCGCGGCGTTCCAAGCGGCTGCCAAGCCTCCAAGACCGCTAGCGATTACGAGAATATCGGTTTGCGTTGCGTCGGTTCCCATGAAGGCATCATCAGGTATCAATTGTGGCGGCGCACGTTCGATCCTGCTCCTTGGATTGTCAAGCGCCTTAATTCAAATTCGACAAAGCGGAATTCTTAATGACTACCCTGTTCTCATTACATCAAAAAGTCACATTCGGATAATCTGGGCGAGACTTCCGGATTAAGATTTTCAAAGAAGGCCGAGCGTGGAACGCGAGTGGGTCAAGCGCACTTTCTTCGTTGTGGTCCTTCTGGCTATAAAGAGGCAAAAGAGCACCTCGGAACGTTAGACTAGATGCTTTAGGGGGCGCAATGCGCTACAAGCAGATTGCCGGAGAGCCAAAGACATTTGCACTCATCATGGCGACGGGAGACGAAATTGTGGACATTTTGAAGCAATTCGCCGCCTCGCAACAGCTAGGGGGAAGCAGTTTCAAAGGCATCGGAGCGCTATCTTTCGTAAAACTCGGGTGGTTCAACTGGGAGACCAAACAATACGAGGTCTCCGTCGAAATTACGGACCAAGTCGAACTATTGTCGCTCATTGGTGATATCGCGTTGAAGGCAGGCGAGCCTCAGGTGCATGCGCATGTAAGTGTAGGACGCCGCGACGGTAGAGTATTTGGTGGTCATCTCCTGAACGCAATAGTTCGGCCCACGTGCGAGCTGATTCTGACGGAAAGTCCCGAACATTTGCAAAAAAGCTTCGATCCTGAATCGGGGCTGGCGCTGATAAAGGTCTGACTCTAGTCCAGTACCGGTCAATGAGCATGCCGTCTTCCGCTGCACGGCGAGTTTTCAGACGCTGCGGTCGCCAGTCCATCATCTATGAGGATCACGCGACCGGCCACGTCAGGCGAGCGCCGCGATCCGCGGTGCACTCGTTCTCGCCCCTCGAGTTCCTAGCGTCTCTCGCTCAGTCACAGCATCGACGATCGGCGGTTGTCGGATACCGACGCTGTCTCTCGCACCAGTATGCCCTCGTTGGGCTACGCTAAACGAAATAGTCGCGCGAAAGAATAAAGTGAGACGTGTATAGCCTGTGAAACCAGATCAGCACACTGGTGCCTCAGTCGTCGTCAACGTCTCCAGCGGCGAGGGCCAGCCGCAAGGGGTTGTCGGCGGCCGAGCCAAGCTACTGCCTGTGGAAGCTGGCGCTTAACGGCTTGACCATGCCTTTGCGCCGCCGTGCATGCCCTTCATCCCCGGGGAAGGGCGGCGCGGGCGAGGTCCTTGCTATAGGCGAGGGCGTACACGGCTTTGCTCCTGGTCATCGCCGGTCAGCGGGGTACTGCAAGACCGCTATATGCCAAGCGGGTGCAGTTTCAAGGAGCTGACTAGGCACTGGGAGACCAAAGTCATACTCGTGCCAGAAGACAATCGACAATTGTGATAGATCTCATCGTAATTTCAACGAACCGGCCTGCGGTCACTCACCCATATCATTATCCCTATGCTCTATTTCGGAGAGTCACACTCCAAGCGGTCGTCTGCGTGTGAACTAACAAATGGCAGGCGAGGCTGACACTTTGCCATGAATGGAAAAGTATATCTTGTTGGAGCTGGACCGGGTGACCCCGAGCTTCTAACCCTACGGGCACTCCGGCTCTTGGGGGAAGCGGATATAATTCTTCACGATGAGCTCGTCAGCCGAGAAATCCTTGCTTACGCAAAGCCAGGAGCACGCTCAGAAAGCGTCGGGAAGCGCTGCGGCCCAAAGACGATTAGTCAGCAGGAAATCGGATCTCGAATGGTGGCATACGCGCAGAAAGGCTTTCTGGTAGTGCGCCTCAAGGGCGGCGACCCACTCGTCTTTGGTCGTGCTGGCGAGGAAATGGAAGTACTTCGCCCGATCCGGCATCGAATTTGAAATTGTGCCGGGCATAACAGCAGCGCTCAGTGCTGCAGCGATGGCCCAGATTCCACTTACAGATCGTCGACTGGCTTCGACGCTCATCTTTATCAGCAATCATCAGTGTTCCGAGAAGATCTTTGTGGAGTGGAAGGCATTGACATCGAGCGATGCAACGATTGTTGTCTACATGCCCGGTGGCGATTATCGGGGCTTAGCTGCTCGAATGTTTGCGGCAGGCCTCAATCCGCAGACTCCGTGCCTGGTAGTTTCCTGCGCTACCCGCGCGCATCAAGCGATTCTTAGAACCGACTTGGCGGGCTTGACGAGTACCGCGGCTCCAGCTGCACCGGCGCTGATTGTTGTTGGTCGGGTGGCTGGAACTCAAAATGCCGCAGAGAACGTGTACACCTCTTCTGCAGCGCATGATCCCCAGCAACAGGCGGTTCAAGAGTAAAGTCAGCGGGAGAATTCCAATTCGTAAACTGCTTGGTTTCGCTCGCCGCCATTTCGATAAATTGGACAAGGCCTAGCTCGACGCAGCGTTTGGCAAAGAAAGTTACGGCTCTATTTTTGCCACGAAGCAACATCTGGGCCAATGGTTTGGCGGCTTTCGGATAGAACGCCACAAGTGGCTCCGGTTTTCCGGCAACCAGCGGAACTGCTCCCGTACCTTGACAACGCTCAAAGATTTTCAGCAGGCACTCCGCGCTGATGTTGGGCAAATCCACAGCAAGTACCAGTAGCAGACCTGTTGAGACCGATTTCAGCCCGCGCTCGATTCCGGCGAGCGGACCGGCATTGTTGATTTTGTCTTTCAGCACTGGGCAGAGAAATCGAGAATAATCCACATCGGAACGGCCAGAAATGAAGACTTCTGATGCCCCCACCCTCCGTGCTAAACCAATTTGCCGCGCAAGCAGTGTTTCTCCGCCCACTGGAAGCCAGGCCTTGTCACGGCCCATCCGCGAGGACTTGCCGCCTGCCAGAATTAGAGCACTGAACGTCACACGTTCACCCGCAGGGTCCCGCTGGTTAGGATTTGCGCGCGCAGACCGCCACTGTGTATCAGAAAATGCTCGGCACCGGGTCCAAATGCCCGGTCCATCCAGTAGCAGGGCGTACATTCAGCCGTGCCGTGGAAGTGCACGCCTTGGATTTCAAATTCTGTGCCGACGAGTGAATTCAAATCAACGGCTTCGACGACGACGTTGCGACGCGAAAGCGCCGGAGACTTATCGTGAAGATTTAAGTTTGCGCACATTGCCTCGAAGACTTCTTGCGAGAAAAAGGTAATCTGGCCCTTGTAGCTTTCCTTGAAATCGAAGAAACGGTCGCCTCGAATGCCGCGTCCAGCGACGCACTCGATTTCGCCGACTTCAACTGCCGCATGTTCACCGGGCGGCCTCTCGTGGTGACCAAAGAAGTTGTGGCCTGAGGAAACAAAGAGATGACGGATTCTTACGGGCAATTTGGGAGCCGTATCCACCAGGTAGGAAATCACGTGTGAATTCTCCCTCGGCTGCGGTCAATGTCCTCACTCACAACTGCTTCCGCAACCTCCTTCATCGATTTCCGTTGCCGGCGACTTTGTCTCCGAAGACTGAAATAAGCTTCTTGTTCGCTGACGTGCAGTTCGCGTTGCAAGATCCCCTTGGCGCGCTCAATCGCCTTGCGCGCATCCAACTCTTCTTCACGAGCTTCCAACTGCTTGGAGAGTGTCGAACTTTTTTCCGCCAGTCTCGCCCGTTCAATCTCGGCACCGACGAGAAAACCGATGGTGGTAATCAATCGGATCTCCCGCCGAGTGTAAGAGTGGGGCTCGCGATGCTGCAAATTGATTACGCCAGCCAACTTGTCACGAGAGAGGATAGGAACGGACAGAAAGGCTTCGTAGCGATCTTCAGGCAGCTCATTGAAGAATTGGAATCGCGGATCGTGAAATGCATTGCGTGCCACGGCGACCGGCTGCTGGTGCTTTGCGACCCAACCCGTGATTCCTTCCCCCAAACGTACCTTGAGGCGATCCACCTCTTGCGGATGAGGATTCATGGAAGCTCGTAAGATCAGATCATCTTCTTCCAAGACGTAGAGGAAACAAGAATCGCAACGCACAATTGTCGCGGTGAACTCGACGATCCGTTCCAGCACTTCGTGCAGCGACCCGCCCCCAGCCATCCGGCTTCCAATTTCGTGCAGGAAATCGAGCCCCGGTTCCATTTGCTTTTCACGAAGAATAGAGGAGGAATGCTCGGCCGCCTCCTTCACGAGGAAACTCATCTTCGGGTGCGATGCCTCAAGGTCAGGCTGGAAGCCAAATGAACGGAGGTACTCAGTAGTGGTTGGGCCGATCGAGGCGATCACGACACGTTCGAGTCCGTTCCGCAAGGACAGTTCGAGGCCTGCCTCCGCTGCGACTTTAAGAAAGTGGGCGATCTGCATCCCGGCGGTGAAAAGAACGGTGTCGATTTCACCTCTCCTGATCGATTTTATTGCTTCGAGCAAGGGGGTCGTGTCCTCGGGCATCGACCATTGGTAAACGGGAACCCGCGTAACTCGCGCACCACGCTCCTTTAGGCCGCCAAGCAATTCCGAGCAAGGAATTCCATATTCCTGAACGGCGACTCGAGAACCGTTGATCGGTAGGAGTGAGTCGCTATCGAGCAGGTGAAGGATCTCGCGCCACGTATGCGGCTCAGGCGCAACTAAGGCAGGCCCCATTCCGAACTCGCTCAGAGTGGATAAAGGCTTGGGGCCGCGCGCCACAACCCTGGTTCGCTCTAGAGCCGCGGCGATCATTTTGAGGGGATATTTGTCCGCAACCGACTTGATCAACCCGCGAATCCCTGCACCGGTAAGAAAAATAACGATGTCGAACTCGCCGTCAATGAGGTTATCTACAAACTGAAGCGCGATGGAATTCGAGTCCAAGTGTATCTCACGCAATGCTGGGGCTATGACCGGCTGGCCACCGCACGTCGCGATTAGACGCGCCAATTCCTTGTCATAGCGGCTTTCTAGAGCCAGAACGCGCAGTCCCTCAAAACTTGCATTGGGCATTAACTAGTCCTAAAACCGAAAGTTTGTCTCCACATACCCAAACTGTCCATTCGGGTTCGCGGGATAGATACTCGCGATCACGCTCTTTCCCGAGGCATACCCGTAATAGGTTGTCAGGCTGAAACCATATCGCAACGGAACGTCGAGACTGATATCCCAGACGTTTGCCATGCTGCGGTTGCCGCCGCTGGCGCGGCCGGTGTAACCGAAAGTCGAAGACTGAAAGGCGCCTCCGCCCGAGTACCAGAGATCGTTCGCGTTGGCCAGGCGGAGTGCGTGCAGTTCACTGCGAATGGCGAATGAGCGGGGCAGACGGAACGCTGCCGATCCGTAGATGTCTTCGTTGTTCATCATGTTGTAGAACGGAAAGCGGTCGTAGGGGCGCGGTGTCGGCAATATTTGGAAGAACGTCCCATGAACGTTGTCGTTCGGATTCGAATCTCCGCTGCCAAAGGAATAGCCTACGCTGAACCAGGGGTTGATCACTCCGATGGGCGGTTGCCACCCTGCTTCGCCTACGAACGCTCCGGCGCGCTGGGTCAGATCACCCCATGCACCATTCTGCAGCACGCCCCACACCAGGAAATCGAATTGCCCCGCATAGTGTGTATGGATCACGTCCGCATAGTTGGCTCCGTAAGTGCCAATTTCTATCAGATTCGTATCTGCAGTTCGGGCAGCCGTCGAACGGCTATCAGTCTTCAGCACGCCGGTTCGATCGTCGATGTAACCCAAGGCAAAAACTCGCAGCGATCCGGCATTTTTCGTGGAATTGAAGGAATGCGTGAAAGAGCCATAAAACACTGCGATTTTCAGTTCATCCATACCCGCGCTTTGATACACGCCCTCGGTGGGCCGGGCGCCAAAGAAGGTTAGATTGTTGTTTCCTGCATTGAATCCCAGCTGGGCGCCATCGAAGCTGCGCTGTACGGCGCTAAAACCGAAATCGCCGATCAATCGTTGCACTACGCGCGTGTTTATCAGGGTCGCCAGCGTCTTGTCTTTTGGCTGGCCTTCGGCACCGTCGAAAAACGTGAAGCGCCCCAGCTTCAGGTCGGTTTTTTCAGGTTGGAAGTCGACGTACGCCTGTTTCAAGAAACCGTTCACATTGTTTCGCTGGTCGCCGTTAGCGGCAAGGTAGGTTCCGCCGGCACCGAGCTGCCCCAGCCGTCCTGGCTGGACGGCATTTGAAGGCAAGTCGAAGATCCCGTCTGCCGCGCCTTCAAGGAGCCATTGGAAGTTTCCCTTTTTTTGGCTGACGCCAATCTTGAGGAGCGTATCTTCGAAGGCATACGCGTTTTGACCGGTAGACGGCTGAAACCAGTCCCAGGCTTCGGTTCGGAACCGCCAATTGATCGTAAAGTCGAGCGGGCCCAGTCTGTGTATTCCTGCGGCTACGCGTGCAGATGCTGGTGATGGTTCAGCATGGGGAGTTGCGAGGCTCGTCGTGGCGTTCGCAGGCGCCTGATTCGCCTGTGCCTCGCCACTATTGTTAGCCCCTGTGGTCACTGTGGAGTTCACGGTCGCCGCGTCAGCCACAGTGGCGGCTGTGGTTGTCGCTTGCTGCTGTGCAATCAGCCGACCGCCGTTCAATGTAAAAAGCGCCATGATTATTATTTGCACAGTTTTGTGAGTCATGACGCTTCTTTGTGACCTCAATTTTTCAATCTGTCTGATCGCTTTTTTCTTTCTCATTCCATGCTCGCAACAATAAAACCGATTAATCCGTCGCTTGCGCGGCTATCTCTGAGCCGCTCAACTTCGCAAGTCCAAGGGCTTTCTCTTCCTGGAACCTCAACATCAGAGCGGAGAACGCCGTGACAGCAACGGCGGTCCCCAGGATGAAGAGCGCCTGCGATTCCGAAAGGCTCTCCGCTTTGAACAGGAAACCGGCCAGAACAGCTCCGACGTTGCCTCCCGCGCCAACGATTCCGGAAACCGAGCCAATCGCGCGCGGTCGGACGAGGGGCACAATTGCGTAGGTGACTCCACACGCAACGCAAACCAGAAATCCAAACAACAGATAAGCCACAGTGGCCGCCCTGAGATTCGTAAAACGCGAAAACATCGTGAGAGCGATACCCTCGGTGAAGATCACGAGTCCCAACAAAAGCGACCTTCCCCGCAATCCCCAGAGCTGGCCCGTCCAATCGCCCACCATGCCCCCAACCGAGCGCGCAAAGAGATTCATCATTCCCGTCGCACTGGCCAACAGTCCTGCCAATTTCAAACCTACGTGGAAGGAGTCTTTGAAGTAGAGTGCCGCGACGTTATCCATCGTGATCTCAACTCCGAAACAGGCACCATAAAGGACAAATAGAAGCCATACACGATAATCGCCTGCTGCTTCCCAGAAAGCTTGGGCGCCACCTCTCGGCGCAAACGGTCTCCCATCCGGAGTGTCTTGCGTACAGAAGAAGTAGAGAACGCCGGTGATGAGCATTCCGATTCCCGGCACCACCATAGCCAGCCGCCAACTCAAAAAGCGGTCCGCGCCTAGACCGACCATCGCTCCGGCCATCAATGGCATTAACCACTGCGCCACGCCTCCTCCGAGATTGCCCCAGCCGGCCGAAGTGGCGTTTGCGGTGCCAATGACGCGCGGCGCGAACATGACCGACGTATGGTGCTGGGTGATTACAAAGGACGCGCCAACGAAGCCGATGGCCAGGCGAAAGAGCAAAAAGGACTGGTAGGTGTGCGCCAGACCGATGCCCATCACGGGGACTGCTCCGAGGAGGAGCAGAGCCGTGTACGTTCTTCGCGGGCCAAACCGATCGCACAACCACCCCGTGAGAAACCGCGCCAGAACGGTTATGGCCACGGAGGCGATGGCCGCGTTGCCAATCTGCTGCTTTGTGAGGTGGAGGTCGTCCCGGACAATCGCCATCAAGGGGGCAATCCCAAACCATGCCACGAAGCACAAGAAGAATGCGAACCAGGAGAGATGAAACGCCCGCATGGAAGGGCTGGTGAAGTCAAGCAGATTGACCTTTGTGGCCCTGGCGTCGCCGATCGATGGTCCGCCAGCAGCATGCGTGAATCGTGGGTCCACTGAATTCATTGCATTTCTCCCCTTCAGGGCTGTGCGTCTGCCGCCGAAAGCTCGGCCTTCCGCTTCGCGATGGCGACGACTTCCTGCATCGGCCCCTGCGGGCTTACGTTGTCCATCGCGGGTGTCGCTGCGTTCTTCCGAACGAAATCACACGCCAATGTCTCCGGTTTCGATCTCTTCGACTCGCAGGCAGGAAGGGTTCATCACTCGCAGTACATCTTGACGATTCCGGCAATGGCCGCGCGATTCAAGGGCGGTGGATGGTTCGATGGGCAGTTCGACGAGCACAATCCCGTCTTCAACCCGCACCTGGAATCTTTCGACGCACACGGGGCTGTCGGACGGACGCGTCACGGCTCCTGTTTCCAGATCCACTTTCCACGCGTGCAGCGGGCAAACCACGTTGTGGCCGGAGATGATTCCCTCGGCGAGTGGCCCGTTTTTGTGGGGACAATGGCTCGCCACGGCCAGGAAGCGATCGCCGAGATTGAAGATTGCAATCTCTCTCGCGCCCAGCTTCACGGAACGTCCTTCGCGAAGCGGAATATCCTCGCAGTGCGCGGTCCGAATCCATGTTCGCATTTCGATCATATACTGATCCTCTCCATCGGTTGGATTTGCACGAACTGCGTGGGATGTTTGGGTGCATCCCCCTCGAGCCACGCGTCTTTCGACAGCGCTTTGGATTTGCGCAGATCGCTCCAAAAGGCCTACTTGCACGGACTCGGGAGCATAGACGGTGTCCTTGCGAACTTTCTCGATGCCGAGCCGCTCGACGAAGTCGTAAGTGCGTTCGAGGTAGTTGGCGTTCTCGCGGTAGTACTGGAAAAAGAGCACGGCGGCATCCAGTGCGTCCTCCGTAGTTTCAACCGTGATCAGCAAGTCCGCCTTACGCACTTTCTTTCCCGCCGCGCCGCCGACGACAACCTGCCAGCTTCCTTCCTGCCCAACGAGCCCGATGTCCTTCACCGTCGCTTCAGCGCAATTACGTGGGCAGCCTACCGCGCCCATCTTGACCTTGTGCGGCGTGAACAGATTTTCGAGGCGCCGCTCGAGCTCGATTCCAGCACTCGTGGAATCCTGCACGCCGAAGCGACAGAAGTCTGTTCCTACGCAGGTCTTCACCATGCGCACCCCCTTCGTGTATGCCTGGCCGGACGGCATGCCGAGATCGGCCCAAATTCTTGGCAGATCGGATTTTTGGACGCCGAGAAGATCGATGCGCTGGCTGCCGGTAATCTTGACCATCGGCACGTTGTATTTCTCGGCAACATCCGCAATCCGCCGAAGCTCGCTGGGGGAAGTGACCCCGCCGCGGATGCGCGGGACCACGGAAAATGTGCCGTCCTTTTGAATATTGGCGTGGACGCGGTCGTTAATGAATCGGGCGGAGCGATCTTCTTCGTGGTCGCCGCACCAGAGCATGTCGATCATGTAGCTGAGAGCAGGCTTGCAGACCTCACACCCCTGGCCGTTGCCATAAATTTCCAGCACTTCCTGGACGGAGCGAAGTTGCTGGCTGCGCAGGATCTCGCGCAAATTGCTCTTCGGAATAGGGAATGCACTTGCAGAGGGTCTTCTTTTGCTCTTCTTGAAAATCGGGCGCCACGCCAGCAGCAATTGCTGGCAGAGCGATGTGCAACTGCCGCAGCCCGTTGATGCGCGCGTGCACTCCTTGAGCTGCGCGAGTGTGTTCACACCCTTTTCATGGATCGCCTGGATGATCGCGCCTTTTGTGACGCCCATGCATCCGCAGACGGTCTCGCTATCGGCCATCTGCGCGACATCGAGCCCGGGGTCCTCAGCCGGGGCCGGAAATAACAGTTGCCTGCGCATTTCCGTCAGATCGGTCTTGGCTGCGCAGCCACTCCATATAGCGATGGCTGTCCGACGTGTCGCCAACCAGGATCACGCCAGCCAGCTTGTTGTCGCTTGCAGCGTCAGCTTTTTGTAGATGCCGAGCGCGGCATCTTCATAGCGCACCACGTCGGTTCCCGGCGTCTTCGTCGCTGATATCTCCCGCGGAAAAGACATCCACGCCCATGATCTTCAGCTTCGCCGCGAGAATGGCGCCTTCGTACGTCGGCCCTTTGTTCCCGGTGATGGTGGCCGCGAGCACTTTTCCTTGCTCGATAGAGCGGCGCACACCAGGCCGTAGCAAATGCCGTGGTGCTCGACGCATTCGCCAACCGCGAAAATGTCGGGATGCGACGTTTCCATGTAGTCGTTGACGATGATGCCGCGATTCACCTCAATCCGGCCTTGCGGCCGAGTTCCGCATTGGGCCGGATTCCCGCGGCGATCACCACGAGATCCGCCGCGATGCTTGCGCGCCGCCCGTGAACGCACGCCCTGCGCCTTACCGTTGCCGAGAATCTCCGCGGTGCGGCGGCTCGAGCAGGACAGGAACCCCCATGCACTCCATCTTCGCCTTCAGGTAGGCGCCGCCCGTCGAGTCCAGTTGGCGCTCCATGAGCGTATCCATCAGGTGCACGACGGTCACATCGCAACCCTGCACCTGCAGTCCACGCGCCGCCTCGAGACCAAGCAGACCGCCGCCGATCACCACGGCTTTGCTCCCGGCTCGGCTCGCTCGAGCAGCGCGCGCGTATCGTCCAGGCTGCGAAACACGAATACGCCCTTCTTCTTCACCCATCGAGTGGAGGGATCAGCGGCGAGCTGCCCGTGGCCAGCAGCAGCTTGTCAAAGGGCGTGGTGCTACCATCGTCTCCCGTCACCACCTTCCGTACAGCATCGACATCGGTGACTCGTGACGCCCAGCCTTAGGCCGATGTTGTTTCGCGCGTACCACTCCACATCGTTCAATAGGATCTCGTCAGCCGGATTTTTCGCCGGCGAGGACCGACGAGAGCAGGATGCGGTTATAGTTGACATGTGTTTCGTCGCCAAAGACGGTGATCTCAAATTTTGGCGCGTGCTTGAGGATCTGTTCGACGCAAGCCACGCCCGCCATTCCATTTCCCACCACGACCAGCTTCTGCATTTCTCCGGTTCCTTTTGGCATTCCGTTCCGTCACGCACGTGTCACCTTCCGCTGCGGGATTCCCCGCTATCTCTGGTCTTGATGACGCGAACCGCGCATTGCTTGTAATTCGGCTCACGCGAAATCGGATCGAACGCGCTCTGTGTCACTTGATTCACGTTGGTTTCCGCGAAGTGAAAGGGCATGAAGACTTGCCCTGGCGCGATGATTTCGGTAATGCGTAACTCCACGCCGCGTACGATTCCACGCGCGGACACGATGTCCACGCGGTCGTGTGGCTTGAGCCGAAGCGACCGCGCGTCCCTCGGATTCATTTCCAGCCACGCGTTCGGGGACATCCGCTCCAGGATGGGCACTTGGCCGGTCTTTGTGCGCGTATGCCAGTGCTCCACGGTGCGGCCCGTGTTGAGCACGAAAGGAAAGTCGGAGTTGGGCTGCTCGGGAAACGGCTTCCATTCGACGCAAACGAGCCGTGCTTTCCCGTCTTCGGTCGGGAAATGGCCGTCGCTATAGAGACGGGTGGTTTCTGTGTCGCTGCTTCCGGCAGGAAACGGCCACTGGATCCCACCTGCCTTTTCAATTGCCTCGTAGGACATCCCCGAGTAGTCGCAGGGCCGCCCCGCGGAAACTCTCTTCCATTCCTCGAATGCATCCCCTGGCTTCTGTCCAACCCGGAAACAGCTCCTCGTGACATCCCAACTGTCTCGCCAACCCCAGAAAAATCTCAAAATCCGACCGAGCCTCTCCAGGAGGGGTCACCGCGCGGTTCACCTTGCTGACGCGCCGCTCGGAGTTCGTATACGTGCCTTCCTTTTCGCCCCAGATCGCAGCCGAAAGAACCAGATCTGCCAATTCCGACGTGGGAGTGGGATGAAATCCGTCCTGCACTACGAGAAACTCCAAGCTTTCCAGGCCCTGCGTGAGAACGTCCAAGTTCGGATAGGAAACAATCGGGTTGGTGGCTATGATCCAGAGCGCGCGAATCTTTTTTGCCAGGCTGCTTCAACAATATCTGGGTAGGCTAGTCCACGCGCGGACGGTATTCGTTCGACCGGAATGCCCCACAGCGCAGCCAACTCCTCGCGATCCGGCGCGCTCTCAAATTTCCGATATCCCGGCAGGCTCGATGCGAAGCCGGCTTCTCGGGTTCCCATCGCGTTGCATTGCCCGGTGATCGAGAAGGGCGAAGCACCCGGCTCTCCAATGTGCCCGGTGATCAGGGCGAGGTTGTTGATTGCGTTGACGGTCTCGGTTCCCTGGGTGCTGTGGTTTACGCCCATCGTCCAGCCGATGAAGGCGCGCCTTTGCCGTCCCGTAGAGCCAGGCTGCTTTGGAAATCTGCTCAGCCGTTAATCCGGTGATTTGAGAGACAAACTCCGGCGTGTAAGCGCGAACCGACTGCTCGAGTGCTTCGAATCCGTTGGTGTGCTGGCGGACGTAGTCGCGATCTATCAGGTCGTTATGGATCAGAAGGTGGATCATGCCGTTGAGGAGCGCGATGTCCGAACGAGGTTTCAGCGGCAGAAACAAGTCCGCCATCATCGCGGTCTTTGTGACCCGCGGATCGGCCACGATTAGGGTCTTGTTCGGATTGGCTTCTAGCCACTGACAGAGAATCGGATGGTTATCGGCGATGTTGGCGCCGATCAGAAAGATGACGTCGGCGAGGGCTAAGTCCTCGTAAGCTCCCGGAGGGCCGTCGCTGCCAAAGGAGCGCTTGTAGCCCGACACAGCGCTCGCCATGCACAGTGTCGTGTTGCCATCGTAATTCCTGGTCCTCAGCCCAAGCTGCACCAGTTTACCGAGCGTATAGAATTCCTCGGTGACGAGTTGTCCGGTGCTGAGTATGCCCAGCGCGTCTGGACCATACTTTTGCTGGATGCCCTGGAACCTTTCGGCCATGGTCGCCAAGGCCTCGTCCCAACCCACGCGAACGAGTTCGCTGTTTTTCCGCAAGAGCGGATAGCGCGAGCGGTTCTCCGCGTCGATGGTGTAGTGCTCTGAAAGGCCTTTGGGACACAGCGTTCCGAAGTTGACTCTGTGACTCGGGTTCCCGCGGACGCTCACGGCGCGTCCATCCTTCACGCCGATGAACATTCCGCATCCCACCGAGCAATACCCGCACGTTGTCGATATCCAATGGTCCGGAATTTTTTGCGCCGAGGTATAACCGGTCAGCGGATCGCTGGAAAATGCATACTTATCCTTGAGGATGTCCAGGCCGAGCGTGCGCTTGAGATTCACGCTGCCGCCTTTCCAGCCGAGAGGTAGGAGGCGGCCATGTTCTTTGGAACCACGCTCACAAAGAACAGGTAGCGGCCCAAGATTTCGCCAGCGAGGGCAATCCCTAGCGAGAGGGGCGCGCCCAGGGGGATGGGCAGAAGCAGTGGCAACACGATCCCGCCAAGCAAGAGCAATGCGTTTCGCAGAAGAAATTGGGAAGCCAGCATGGTCGAGAGCAAGCTCGCCGAGGCCCTTAACTCGAATGAATCGGCGGAGGTCAGGCGGAGAAAGCGGACGGACTGATTCAGGATGTGAGCGCCCGCAACCGCGACTGCCAGCAAAAGCAATCGCCGCCGATCCGCGATGCCAACGCTTGCGGCAAACAGTGAACCGAGGAGCGCTCCGGTAAGAAAAAAATCAGCGATCGTGTGCTTTGTATTCCATGCAGGCCTTGCCGGGACCAGATAGATGCACGCGCTAGCCGCAATCCCGGCAACGCCGAAGAATGAGGTCACAGCCCCCAAAACCAAGCTCTTCGGCAGTTCGAGCCAAAGGCAGGCGGAGTAGACTGCAGCGATTCCCGAAAAGCAGGAAAAGAGAAGCACCTCGCGGCTCAGCCAGGAACGCCGCCACATCTTTATTGCGCGGTACGCGTAAACCGGCCGGCCCAAGTGCAATGTGGAAGCGCCTAACGCCAAGCCTCCGGCGAGTAGCGACACTAGCGCAGCGATACTTAGCCGCGTGGCTCCCCCGGACCACTGAAGCAAGAAGATGGCGACGAACATGCCGACCGAGAGCTGCGTCAACACCGTCATGAAAACCAGCGGCCAATGCGGCTGTTCTGGCCGCACGCGGCCGCGATCTACTTTTCTTGTGTCCGGAGGAAGATTGGCCGGTAATGTAAAGCGTGTTGTGGAGATGCTGTCGTCCGCCGAAGGGAGTCCAGGGGCGTTGGCGCTGGTTGCGTAATTCCGCCTCCAGTCGGAGATGTTCACGAGCTCGATCCGGATCGCGCCTTCGGGACACGCGTTCACACATGCCGGTTCGCGCCCTTCCGCCAGGCGGTTGTGACACATGTCGCATTTGCCGACCACGCCTCGTTCAGGGTTGTATTGAGGTACGCCGTACGAGCAATTCCAGGTGCAGTACTGACAGCCGATGCAGGCGTCTGCGCTGTGAACCACTACACCGGTAATCGGGTTTTTCGAATACGCATCAACAGGGCAACCCGTGAGGCAGGAGGGTTCAAGACAGTGGTTGCACCCCATAGACAAATGAAAGCGCTTCGTATTCGGATACCAACCGCCTTCGATCTCACCCACACGTCTCCAATTGATCTCTGCCGGGTTGCCGTTCTGCTCGTTGCAGGCCACCACGCAGCACTTGCACCCGATGCATTTCCCCATGTCAAAGTGAAACCGGTACTGCTCTCCAGGAAGCAAGGTGCGTTGGGGAATGCGATCAGGTTCTGAGGAGCTTGGAACTCGGCAGTGAGCAGCATTTGCGCTGTGGACCGCGTTCTTTGGCGTCAACAGAAAGCGAATATTGTCTTCCGTTGTTCTGTCTAATAAAGGCAGTGACATCGATGGGTACCCGGTTGAGATTTCCCTCTCGCGATTGGCCGCGACTTTGTCCAGGAGAAACGGATATCGGGTTTGTCTCGTGCGGGAAGGCGCCACAAACGACACACCTCCAGCCGAGGACCCTCTGCGCAACGCAATCTGAAGAATCTAGAAATCGAGCAAAACGATGAACTAACTGGCGGACACTACCGTGGTATCCCGAGGAGACGAACTAGAGCCAGCGACGCCCCTTTGTCACCATGGAAGGAGCTGGTGGCGTGAAAACGAATCTTTCCACCGTCCTTGGGAGGCTCGTGGCTCTAAAATAACTCGCGGCCAGTTTGGATGAAGTTGTGTTTCTAATCAAACGCAATAATTAGATCAGTCTCATCACAAAATCTAATCCACCCTGCAGATTCTGTTTGTGCCAGTTGCTGCACTCACAAGCCCTGGAACTCTCCAAAGCCGAGGCACTACCTCGGAGAAAAACTCCCTGAGGTGCATCCATCTTCTTAATCTATGGTCGCCGGGAGAAGGCCCACAGGTTCTCATTCTAGGAAATCTGACCAAAACAGATTTCGTAATATACATATAGTTTGATTTCTGGATAGAGCACATGCTTGACGAGGACATATACCGTTACAGGTTTGCCCCACTTGGAAAGGCTCAAAAATAATCCCTTGAACGGTAACTGCTCGTGTGGCTTCATTTTCGGGCCATGCGAACCAGGAAAAGAGGAACATCCCGGAAGAAATGGCCAGCAATATTACGATTGCTCGAAATTTTGTTTTGAGCCATCCGTGGTCCCATGCAGCTAAACCAATTCCAACAGCACCGGCAACGCCCGATAATACAATGCTCTGGCGCACTAAAGCGCCCTTCCTGCTATAAGCGCGAGTATGGCCCCGACACTCACAGTCCACCACAGCGGGAGTCGGTAGGTTTTAGGGAAATACACGAATCGGAGATTGACACATCACTGGCGTGAAGTATGTAGTTTTGAGCCGACTTTCCAGGAACTGACTCAGGCTAGTGTTGAAAATGACAGATTTTGACGAAACAATCTCACCGATAACACTACCTTTTTGGCAATCTTCTACCTCATATTCATCACGCTAAAACAACTCAGCCCACGCGCAATGGATGGAAAGCAGACAGGTTGCTACGCGGATTCGATAGCTGCAAATCATAACCGATCAACTATCGCGGACCCTATTCGTTTGACACAGCATGGCGTATTGCAACTGGAGTACGGCTGGGGATTACCTGTGGCCCGAAGAAGCGTGCAACAGACCTCCCTCGCGGACCGCTGAAGTTCGGGTTATTTCGCTCGCGGAATTTAGGCGAGCTGTTGCTTGAGCCACTCGCTCTCCATCTGCCCGACCGCTCCTCGCTCCTTGCTTTCGCGGCCCATGTGCTTTCCGTCGGCCATCACGCGGACGATTTTCGGCTGGCCGGTGGAATACAGCAATGGGATCTCCTCAGGCGAGATCCAGGGATCTTTGGCGCCGTTAACAATGAGCATCGGCGCGTTCGGTTTGCTCAACCAGCCTTGCTCCTGCAGCGACATGGCCGGAGCGGTCTGAATGAGTTCATCGAAGCTCTTCAGGTTATTGGCGTAGATCATAGAATCAGGCAAGGGCCAGAAATATTCTTTTTCGTCAGTGCGCAGATACTGTAGCCATTTTTCTTGCCAGGTGTAGTGAATCGGGCCGCCGGCTTCGATGCAGGCTTTCAGCCGCTTAGGTTCGACGTAGGCCATCTTGGCGCCCCAGTAGCCACCGTAACTTCCTCCGACGAAACCGATGCGGCGGCCATCCAGATCAGAACGCTTGGTTAGGTAATCGATGACGGCGACGTAAAATTTCTCGGAATCGGGCTTATTGAAAACGGGGCACTCGCCGGCCCCGGGCATATCAACTTCAAAACCTGCGCAGCCGATCTTTAAATTTTCGGCCAAATTGCGGCCTTCTTTATAGCCATCCACCCCGCCAGTGCGGATGATGACCGCAGGTTTATCGACTCCCTTGGGCTTGCGAAGATGGCCATAAATCGTTTTTCCCTCGAACGGAATTTCGACAATTTCCATTGGCGGATCGAATGTGCGGATCGCCTTTCGCCAATTCACGACGCTCTTGCGATAAGCGGCTACCTTGGCCGGATGATTGATCACCGGGAATCGGGCAACTCCGTAAATAGCGGAGGCTCTTTCATAAGCCTTATTTGCCTCGGCCATCTTGCCCTGGGATTCAAGCTCGGCCCCTTTTTCCTCAAAGGGCACGGCCAGCTTAGTCCACTCCGCCACCCAGGGCTCGGGATCGAAACTCGTCAGCTTTGCGAAAATGGCCTTCGCCGCCTCCGGACCGGTGCCGTTAGGGCCGCTGAACCCCGCAAGGCGCTGGCGTGCGCCTTCGGCGTAGGCGGGATCTTTGAACGGATTCACCTTGACCTGGGAATACAGGTAGGAAGCGGACGAAGATACCGAAGATGGCAGAGCTGAGGACGTCGACATATTCTGGGCCATGGCAAGGTCCGTCACTCGAATCGCGCCTGTAAGCGCTGCTGCGCTGGCCACTCCCATTCCGCGCAGCAGCGCTCGCCGGGAGGGCTGCAGGTTTTCTGTTTTCGGGGAACCCAGCGAAGTATCCGGCTCGTCTTGTTGCGGCTCACCAAATTCCTCTGCGTTTTTCATTTGTGTGCCTCTGCACTAAGTCCAAACCTTAGGTCGTAGTTAGCCGCGAATGATATCGGAGAATACAGAGCGGGTTTAACCCAAATACATACCCCCGTCAAGGATTTCGCGCGATCGCGTGGGTGCGCCAGGGTGGAGATGCCTTTTAGGGCGGTGGCACCGCCCCAGAGATCGTTCCCTGGTGCAGATCGAGCCCAATATACTTCACCTCATTCGATCAACACCTACTCTAAGGGACGCCCTTTTATAATGCGTTTATCAGGCCGTTGGTGAATCCAAGCCAAAATCGAGATCTTACTGAAATGGGCAGACAAGTAGCTGTCGTGTTTTTCGTGAGATTCGGTAAGGGAAACGAACGCGAATCGGAACAATAAGGAGAGCAGGGGATCAAAAACGAAATTCGTAGCGCTCCTGGTGCCGCTTCTCATCGCTGTGATCCCTTGCAAGCCACTGTTCCAGTTGTTCCTTCAACTGCTGCATGGGCCTAATCGCAGCGATAGCGTTTTGGATGCCAAATTGTTCGCCACATTCCTTACACGAAATGATGTCCGTATTCGGTCGTTGGGCCACATCGCTCTGGCTTAGCTTCACAGCCACTGGCCACAGATTCTCGCCAGGATTGAACGTTTTCTGATATTCGAGCGGCATTTCTTCAGTCCCTCTCGCCCTGGTTAATTGCTGCTGGTCATATCTGGTTCTTCTTAAGTTCCCGTCGCAAACTCGGATTTATTAGATTGACCGAATTGTAGCGCAAGGAACAGGACCTTGACTATTTCCCGCATGCGCCGCAGGTGTGCAGGTGTTTGTCGGTTGTCATTGCGTTCTATTCTATTCTGCGTGCGGAGCCGGCTTATGGGAAACTGGCGTTGCGCTAGAAATTCGGAAGTCAAGTCTGGCTGCCATGCTCTGAAGAATTGAACATGTCGAACCGTGTAGTATTAGCCCTCCAATGGCTAGCCGAAGGCGATCCAAAACTGCACCGCTCCGGTATGCATTTAATCTAAGAAAAGAGGCCCAATCTTTGTGCGGAAGCACCATCTTCGTTTTTGGCGGCCTTTTGTAATGCGTGTCCTTTCTCAGTATCGATGAAGCAAAAATCTGAAAACGGTGCTGGGCCGACACGTCGGGCATCCAGTCGCACAAGAGCGTTATTTCGATGGACAGCTTCCTTTCTCAGGGTGCTGACATGCGCGGTCCGTAGCGCATACGAACATGACGCTTTCGCGATAGCGAAAGCAGCGGCGTTCTCGTCGATCCTCACATTCTTTCCAACTTTGCTGGTCCTCGGAGCAATCCTGGAGAGCACGCCGAGATTCGGCGTTTACACCGACGAGATTTCGGAGTTCCTGATGCGGATTTTGCCAACCGGCAGCGGCGCAGCTATCGCATACCTCAGCGGCAAAACTTTTCATTCCGTGGGTTTCCTGGTCACAACGTCGTTACTGTCACTTTGGCTCTCTTCGAGCGCAGTGGTGTCGTGGATGGAAGGATTCCGCAAGGCGTATCAGCTGCCACAGACATGGAGCGTAGTAAAGGAGCGGTTCATCGCGTGCTCATTGGTAATTCTCGCGGGAATACCGCTGATGTTTGCGACTATCCTCATCGCATCCGGCGGTGACATCGAACACCGCATTTCCCGGGAGACGTCGCACGGGTGGGGTCCACCGATTGTGCTTATGTGGACCGTCGTACGTTGGGTGATCGCGTGTGGAACCAGCATCGCGGTCGTGGCGCTTATTTATCACAACGCAATTCCGCGCACGCGTCGCTGGCACACGGTTATTCCGGGGGCAGCGGTGGCGACGGGACTGTGGTTAATGGCGACCTGGCTGTTTGGCTGGTATCTGCGCTGGTCTGCCGAATACAGCGCGATTTATGGATTATTGGGCGATGGGATGGCGTTGCTCGTCTGGATGTATGTCGTCGCGCTGATTGTGCTTGTCGGTGCCGAGTTCAATGCGATTCTATTCCCGCGCGTTCTGGCGCAACGGCGAGCGCCTTAGTGGCCGTCCCCCACCGGCTTTGTGATCGCCAGGCCAATTCGTTTCGTCTCGGTGCTGCGAGTTCACTGAGCTCCCGAAAATTGCCCTCCGCACGCAAACAGTTCTTATCGGGGGCAGGCATTCTAGATGCAATGGAGTGAAAGTGATACCGAGCAGTAATCGTTTTGGTGAGCTGAAATGACTGACAATTTGGCCCCACGGTCTTTCTTTGTTCTTGATAAGCATTCGATAGGGTGATGCAGGAATGGAAATAGTCCCGACCGTGCGCAAAAATCAGATTGCGGGGGCGAATGCAAAGTCTTGAGTTGTCGGCAATCCGGAAGCTATCCTCAACGCCTGAGAGATCGGTTTCTCGGGAGCATGCTAGGCCCACAGGTTGCCGGTTCCAAAATCGCTTTCCTGAATTTTGGAGTGCCCTCCAGCAACACGATTCAGAGTAGGACCCCAACGCCCCACTTGTTGCGAGATTTTCTTTCAGCCAAGACCAGTTCACGAACGGCGACATTCTTGAAACGTCTAGCAGTTTGTTGAAAAACCTATTTCTTCTGCAACTTTAAATCAAAAAACTCGTCTGAAGTAAGGAAGGCCAAGGAGGCGAGCGAATGCGAGGAGACGATAACCAGCAAGAAGGAATGTTCAGCTACGTTTCGCCAGAAAAGCGAGTCCCGGCGGATCATCCCTTGCGGCCGGTCCGCAAGATGGTGGATGAGATCCTGAAAGAGATGTCGCCGCGGTTTGCGAAGTTGTACTCGGACGTGGGCCGGCCATCGATAGCGCCCGAGCGGCTGTTTCGGTCTCTGCTGTTGCAGATCTTCTATTCGGTACGGAGCGAACGAATGCTGATCGAGCAACTGCAGTACAACCTGCTGTTCCGGTGGTTTGTGGGGATGGAGATGGACGAGGGGGTCTGGAATCACGCGGTGTACAGCAAGAATCGGGAGCGATTGCTGAACGAAGAGATCGCGGAGTCGTTTTTCAGGCGGGTGTTGGAACGAGCCAGACCATTCATGTCAGATGAACATTTCACGGTGGACGGAACGCTGATTGAGGCTTGGGCCAGCCAGAAGAGTTTCCGACCAAAGGATGGGACGGGGAAGCCGCCAGGACCAGGAGGAGAGGTGGACTTTCACGGGGAGAAGCGAAAGAACCAAACCCATGAATCGACAACCGATCCGGATGCCCGGCTATACACCAAGTCCCGAGGGAGCGAGGCGAAGCTCAGCTACATGGGACATGTAATGATGGAAAACCGCAACGGGCTATTGGTGCAGACGTTTCTGACTGAGGCGAACGGAAGAGCGGAGCGGGATGCTGCGCTGCTCATGGCCGAAGCCCTCCCGCAGAAAAAGCGGGTGACGTTAGGAGGGGACAAAAACTACGACACCCAGGAATTCGTACGAGAACTCCGCGGGATGAACATCACGCCGCATGTGGCACAGAACAATACCAATCGCAGGAGCGCGGTGGATGAGAGGACCACACGGCATGCGGGGTATGAGGTGAGTCAGCGGAAGCGCAAACGAGTGGAGCAATCGTTCGGGTGGATGAAGATGGTCGGGATGCTAAAGAAAGTGAAGTTGCGAGGAATCGACAAGGTGGGATGGCTGTTTATCTTTACCGGGGCCGCCTACAATCTGTGCCGATTGCGAAACCTGATGGCCAGAACATGACACGTGCCTTGGATGAGCCGGCTCAGTAGATAGAAAAACCCAAACCACTCCTTTACAACTCAGCCAGAACTCAAAACTTGAGACCAAAAGAGCTTCGAAAACCAAATTGTTCAACAAGCTGCTAGTCCCTTGGGATCGAAATACCTTGGGATCGAGGTAATTGCTTGATCTAGGAGCCTTCGACCTTGGGGGTCGACTGAGCTCCTGCCGGTTCGCGGAAAGGATCCATCGGAATCGGCGCGTACTCGACGTTGATGATCTCGAGATGCTCCGTCTTCGCTGGCGCGCGCAGGTCCACGCGCTCGCCGGGGCTCGCCTTCATCAGCGCATTGGCGAGAGGCGAGCGCCAGCTGATGTAACCGCGGTCGAGGTCCACCTCGTCGATGCCGACGATCGAGACGACATGTTCGAGGCCGACGGCGTCCTTGTAGGTCACGGTTGCACCGAAGAAGACGCGCGTCGCGGCTGACCGCGGCCGCGGAGCGGCAGGATCGACGATCAACGGCCGCGTCAATGCGCTTCGTGAGAAAGCGAATCCGCGAATCGATCTGGCGTAGCCGTCGTTTGCCGTAGAGGTAGTCGGCGTTTTCACTGCGGTCCCCGTTACTGGCAGCCCACGAGACGACCTGCACCACCGCGGGCCGCTCGCGACTCAGTAGGAATCGATGCTCGTCTTTCAACCGCTGCAACCCCGCGGGCGTGATGTAGTTTTTGAGCCTCGGCCCCGCTTCCTCGCGCACGGGTTCTCGGAGAGGGCGCTTTGTTCGAATTTGCCAATCTGCCATGGGATTTCGTGTACTTGTGGCTGACCCAATCTCGGCAGCTCTACGCCTCGTTTCCGATAATTGCTCGCACGGTGAACGTAACGTCCGCGGACTAGACGCGAATGATACATCGGCCTTGCTTGTGGTGCCCTTACAAAATCCGGCAACTCCAATTGAGATCACCATCGGCGCGAGTTAAACGACACTAGCGTGCGACCAAAAGGTCAATGCGGGCCTGTGCTACACGGTAAGTACTGCGGCGATGAGTTTGAGGATACCAAGGAGGACAACCATTTGCCTTCCCTTCACCTACTACGCAAATCCCGAGCGCCGCGAATACATGCAGCGTACTGCAACTCAAATTGTCAACACTATCGGCGTGCACGAGCCGGCCGCACCACCCGCTTGGTAGGTGCATTTTTAGCTGCGCGGGTCACCCGCGTTCGAGCTCCCGGCAGGTTATCCAGGTTCACGCCCGGTATGGAGGTTCTGTTGCTGTGCCATGTCGCGTCCCGTGCTGCGGCAATCTGCGCCATGGTTCGCCGGGTAAGTGCAGAAGCGTCATCCTGGCGGGCAGAGACGGGCCTCGCGGACTGACCCACCTTCTCGAGCATCCACGCCGTTTCTGCTTTGGCACGGTCGCGACTAAGACTCCATTCTCCTTTGAGCTTTTTGCCTTTGAGCGAAATGTGTAGGTTCCCTTTCCAGTAGTTGCCCTCAATGACTTCGTACGTTCCGATGTCCCATACCATCACGGTCCCGCCACCGTACTGTCCCGCCGGAATTACGCCTTCGAATTCGAGGTAATCGAGGGGATGATCTTCCGTGGCGCTGGCGAGCCGGCGAACGCCGAGCTCGGTCGGAACGCCCTTGGGAACAGCCCAGGACTTCAATACACCGTGCATTTCAAGCCGGAAATCGTAATGTAGGTGACTGGCGGCATGCTTCTGGATTACAAAACGCCGCCGGCTGCCCTGAGCACTGGGTCCCGCAACTGCGGCCGCAGGTTCGCCAGTTCTTGAAAACTTTCTCTTACGAGTGTATTCGTGGAGTTGCTGGGCAGCACGTCCTTCGCGCTTGTTCTCTCCCTGTATGGCCGCGGCGAGATCCTGCGGCACGGCCTGTTTCAGCTTCAAGACATCCCCAAATAGATCACCGGTCTTTTCCAGCCGGGCCAGGGCCGCTCTGGGGTAAAAGTACAGTTGATCGATCTTTCTCCGCTTTTGCGCTTCGCTCAATTCATCCCACGTCACCGGCATCGAGACAAACGGACGCTGCTGTTTTGCCTGCAGCGAGTAAACGCCGACGGTGGTCTTGTGGATGGCATTCTGACTCCAGTCGATGAAGACCTTACCCACGCGCTGCGCTTTTGGCATTTCGGAAACTGCGAGAGAGGGGTGCTCCCTTTCGATCCACTGCGCTATCGAACGTGCAAACGGCTGTGTAATGTCATAGCTCGACGGCCGGTTTAGAGGCACGTACAGTTGCAGTCCCTTTGAACCGGAAACCTTCGGGAAGAGTTTGAGGCCGAGTCGGTCGAGCACCGTTCTGATCTGGACCGCAACCTCGATGCACTGCAGAAGGTCGGTCCCTTCTCCCGGATCGAGATCGAAGACAATCGCAGTAGGGCTGGTGATTTCTGGTGCACAGTGCAGAAACGGATGCAGTTCGAGCGTTGCGGCGTTCGCGAGCCAAGCCAATGTGGCCGTGTTTTGAACCAGGATGTACCGGATGTCCGGTCCACCAGCATGCCGGGGAACGGGATACGTTTCGACCCATTGCGGGGTGAAGCTCGGCGCATCTTTCTCCCAAAAAGCCTCTCCCGTCACACCATCCGGGTATCGCTTCAGCGTTACGGGCCGGTTCTTGAAGTGCGGCAAAATGAATCGCGCCATGCGGACGTAGTAGTCAATGACGTCGGCCTTCGTAGTACGCGTCTGCGGGTAGAGGACTTTGCTCAGCCGGGTGCACTTGACGTGATGCCCTTCGATATCGAGCACAACCTCATCGTTCTCGCTCGATTGAGCTGATGAAGCGTGACGACCTGCAGCGGCCTTGCGCGGCACAGTTCCGATTTTAGCAGCTTGTTTCACCGGACGTTTCTGTTGCCGTTCGCACGAGTAGCCTTGCGCTCAGATGGGCTCCGCGAACGCAATAGGAAAATCCCGGGCCGGGCGTCTGGTGTCGGCGCCGCCTAAGTCGATTCAGCGGAACTGTCTTGAAAACGGCATCGAGAGTGCAACTCTGATCTGAAGTGCCACTCTTCCAGATTTACCGAGCGTTCTCGAGGTGGAAAATCGCATGCGACGCTACGCGGCACACTGCGCAACGCACACCGCCCGGGCTCCCGTGTGCCAGCGGTCTGGCATTAAACTGCTTTGCAGATCTGAGACTGGCTTTATTCCGGGCACGTTAGCGCATACTCAAGCCTTTCTGCTGCTTTGGTGCCAATCCGGCCGACGACTACACCCAGTCTTAGGATGCCCAGATCGGACCAGCAATCAGGGAATTACCAGGTTAATTCCGGGTCTAATTTTATCGGGATCGGACAGCTTGTCTTTGCTCGCTTCGAAAATCTTCATATATTGATCAGCATTCCCGTAAAACTGTTTGCTGATCTTCGACAGATTGTCTCCCGATTGTACCGTGTAGGTGCGCGGCGCCGCTCCGGCCCCGCTCGCAGACACTGCTGCGGTCGCAGCTGCAGCCGCAGGTGCCTGAATGTCTGCGATCAGATCAGAATAAGTTGGATCAACCAATTTAATCTGATCCCAGACCTTATTTTTGACGTCTTGAGATGACGCGTTCCCGCGAATAAACAGTTTATTGTCTTGCAGGTTGAGGTTTTCTAACTGTACGTTCAGGGACTGCATTAAATTCAGCACCGATTGACATTTCAGCTTCAGTTGCTGTAAACGGTCGTCGGCCATCACGGTCTCCTTGATTTGTGTCTTCCCCTAATACGGTCGTGTCGCGGCTTTCCAAGGCCCGCTTCGGGCACGTACTTACCGGCCTGTCCTCCATCCCAAAGCGCCACGCGTCCCGGCTCCCGGTGTAAACACGACCACGCCCCACAAACGTGTACCAATTCGGAAGAATCAGCGACATAAGCTAGAGTAACCATTTCGGCCGAGATTTTTCTGTAGCGTTAGAACTCGGCAAACAATTCGGTTCATTCGAAGAGTCCCTCGGGTGTATAAAAAGCCATTCGTACTTTCACGCCGGAAATCTTCATCCGGCAGGGGGATAAAATGTCGTTCGAGTTCTTCTCTTCTAAGCGGCGGCTGCGCTTGCAATCTGTCATGCTCCTCGTTGGGATCGCGTTGGCCGCATGTGTACCTTCGTCTTATTACGCGCAGGGACGCGGTGATGATCGACGTGATGATCGAGTGCCGCACAAGGCCGATTTATCGCGCCTCGTTGTCCTGGGCGACTCGCTTTCGGCAGGTTTTCAGAACGATTCTTTGCTGGACGCGCAGCAGCCTCATGGCTATGCCAGTCTGGTTGCCGCACAGGCGGGCGTGCCTTTGTCGCTGCCTCTGATCGCGCCGCCAGGAATTCCGAATGTCCTGGTGTCCGTCAGCCTCGGCCCACCTCCAATTTTAATTACGGCACCGGGAACTTCGCCGGGGCGGGATGATCCGACGGTGCAGGCCACCGACCTTGCAGTGCCGGGCGCAACCGTGAATGATGTGCTGAATGCCCGTCCGGCTTTTCCCCCTACGCCTGCGAATATTCTGACGGATCTGATACTGGGCGAGCCGGGCGCGTTCGCAGGGCAAATTCACAGCCAGGTTGAATGGGCCGAGGCGCTGCGTCCGACCACGATTTTCCTGTGGGCTGGCAATGAAGATGCTCTCGCAGCCGCAATCGGGGTCGATCCGGGATTACTTACACCGGTAGCAGATTTCCGCTCCGCTTACATTGAACTCGTCAATCGCTTGTCTGCGACTGGTGCGGCCCTGGTCATCGCAAATATTCCGGATGTGACCGTCGTTCCCTATCTCACGCCGGCTGAGGACATCGCGGAGGAATTGGGATTGCCACTTTTTGATATCGAGCCCATTTTGGGGATCGGCTCCGGGGATTACGTCACCCCGGATGCATTCACGCCAATACTGGCACGGCTCGCTAATCCTTCGTTGGGACCGTTGCCCGCCAATGTGGTGCTCACAGCAGCGAACGCGAAAAAGATTCGTGCCGCCGTGGATGCATACAACGGAATCATTGAGGAGGAAGCTGAGAGGAAGGGTGCTGCCCTGGTGGATATTCACCGTCTGGCCAATCAAATTCGCAAACGCGGAATCAGCGCGAACCGCCAGGTTCTGACGAGTGAGTTTCTCGGGGGGATTTTCTCTCTTGATGGCGTTCACCCCACAAACACGGGCTATGCCGTGATCGCGAACAAATTCATCGAGGCTTTGAATCACGAATTCGACACGGGCATTCCGTTCGTGTCAATCGATCAAATCGCCAAAACCGATCCGCTGGTTCTGCCTGGAATTGAGCCGCCTGATTCCAGTCGCCGCCCCGATTCAATCCACTCTCATGTCGATCCGGATACGGCAAGAGCGCTGCGAGACCTTTTCATAAAGTGAGCCTCACGTTGAGGCTCACTAAATCCAGCAGTTTGCCGAAGTGAGGGGGGCTTTCTCATCAATTTTATGCTGGAAGTATCTCGACGAGAGGCGGATCAGTTGCGGTAGCTGCTGCCAGAAATGACGCCTCATACAACGCCGATACGCAATACAAGACGGAACACAACGCTGGGGACGACACACTACATTCGACACCGCATGCGACGCCAGACACGACAGCGGACGCGAACCGCGTGCGATAATGGACGCGATTCAACTTCGCCCATAACGTGCCTACAAAAGCGGTAAACTAGGCATATGCCTGTGCCATCGTCGCAGCTTCCTCTACGCGATCTTCCGGCGCGCGACCTTCTCGGGCGCCCCCTCGAGAGCCTCCGCGTTTCCGTTACCGATCGCTGCAATCTCCGCTGCCTCTATTGCATGCCCGAGCAGGACTACGTCTGGCTACCGCGCGAACAACTGCTAACCTTTGAAGAGTTGTCGCAACTCGTCAACTCCTTCACCTCGTTGGGAGTCGATCGCGTGCGCCTCACGGGAGGCGAGCCCCTCCTGCGCCAGGATCTTCACCGCCTCGTCGCGATGCTCGCGGCGAATCCGCGTATTCGCGATCTTGCACTCACCACCAATGGCATTCTCCTCGCCGATCAGGCCGCCCCCCTGAAAGCTGCCGGCCTGCATCGCGTCACCCTCAGCCTCGATACGCTGCGGCCCGAGCGGTTCCGGATGATGTCGCAGCGCGACGAACACGCGCGCGTGCTTGCCGGGTTCACCGCGGCGCAACGCGCCGGCTTTACCGGCACCAAGCTCGACGCCGTTGTGGTGCGTGGCGTAAATGATGACGAACTCGCTGATCTGCTCGAGTTTGGCCGCACTCATAACGCCGAAGTGCGCTTCATCGAATATATGGACGTGGGCGGAGCCACCCGCTGGACGGGAGAAAAAGTAGTCTCCCGCGATGAGATGCTCGCGCGGCTCGAACTCCGCTTTGGAAAGATCACGCCACTCCTCGAAAATAGCGCCGCACCCGCCTCTCGCTACAGGCTCCCGGACGGCACGATATTCGGGATCATCGCTTCCACCACCGCCCCATTCTGCCGCACCTGCAACCGCAGCCGCCTGACTGCCGATGGCACCTGGTTCCATTGCCTCTACGCCACCACCGGAACCGATCTGCGCAAATTACTGCGCGGTGCGCCCGACGAAAATGCTTCCTTTCGCGAGCCCGCTGCCGTTGCGGCGCGCCTCACGCGCGTAATCGAGGACGCCTGGCGCGGCCGCGATGATCGCGGCGCCGAACTGCGCCATGCCGAGCATTCTCGCGGAGCGTTTATCCCCCTGGACGAACTGCGCCGCAACCCGCATCTCGAAATGCACACCCGCGGCGGTTAGCAAGCACCGTGCGAGCCTGCATCATCGATTATCGAACCTCATCAACAGCTGCCGTCATTTAACCGCGGGGCCGTGCATTACTCAAAATCCCGGCGAGATGCTCCCTTTCGGCACAGCGCGTCGCACGGGTTCATCAGGAACCAATACGTCTATCAGGAACATAGACATCGCCCCCGGTATCTCTTCTGCACCACCCCTAATTTGTGCGTGAGAGAGAACGCGAGACTCTTGCGGTATAATTGGAAGTGGCGATTAAGCGAGTGTGCCTTGCACGCTCGCCGTGAGTGCGCCGTTCGGTTCGAGGCGTTTGCAGCAAGGGTTGCGGAAGTAGTTGCACGGAAATAAAAGTGGCCTCGCGGGTCGCACCGCGAGGCCGTGACACGCAATATTTGTCCGGCTCTGACACCAGATAGATTTGTGTGTCAACGGGGAGGCTACTCGGCTCCCCGTCCCGGTGTCAACCCCTGCGCTGTACCCGCCACCGAAACGGTTAGTCGCTAAAATCCAAAGGAGACAGCGCAATACCCATGAGCAAATCCCTGGTACGAATCCTTACCATTCTGGCCATAGCGATTACCTTGACATTGCCGGTAATGGCCAAATCCAACACGAAGTCGCTGAACATCTCGGCGCCCGTAATGCTGGCCGGCACGCAACTTTCCCCAGGCAACTACAAGCTCAACATTGAGGGTGATAAAATCACCGTGGAAAAAAACAACCAGGTCGTCGCCACCGTAACGGGCACCTGGCAGGATCGCAAGAACAAGCCAACGTCCACCGCCTACCTCACACAACAAGATCAGATCCAGGAGATCTATATCGAAGGTGACCCTCGCGCTTTCGTCGTCGGCTCAAAATAACTCTACATAATCACCGGCAAATCGTAGATGTTGATCGCACGTGACGTTGCCTGCACAGAGACGGGAACCGCGAGGTTCCCGTCTTTTTTTTGACCCCGCTGCCGCCCCGCTCTGCTGAATTTGGCCGGTGAACGCTGCCAGGAACTTCCTCCATATCGCTCGTTGCACGTGTTGACCGCTAAGCAGAGCGAGTGCTAGTCTTGGCGCGTTCGGATCGGCCGTTTGGCTCATCGTTGGCCTAACCCTTGGCTTGACCGTTTGCCTTAATCGTGTGGCTCGGCCCTTTCGATGGGATTGTTCCTGATGCACGAATACCGAGGCCAGGAGGGCTTATGTCGGTTTTAGTCCTTTGGTGGGCTTTGCTGGTTGGCTTACCGAGGCAACAACCGGCTCCCGTCTCGAATGCTTCCGCTACTCCCACCCTTGATTTCGAGTTTTTCAAAACCAAAGTACAGCCGATATTTTTGACCAAGCGTCCCCACCTCGCGCGGTGCGCCTCCTGTCACGCGAGCGTCACGGCGCCGGCTGTTTTTCAGCTGCAGCCGCTCCCCCCGGGAAGCACCACCTGGACGGAGGAAGAATCGCGCAAGAATTTCGACGCTGCGAAACGGCTGGTCATCCCGGGCAATGTGAAAAGTCCGCTGCTGACGCATCCGCTGGCGGAAGATGCGGGCGGTGATTTCTTCCATAGCGGCGGCAAGCAGTTCCATTCGCAGAGCGACGCAGAATGGCAAACGTTGAAAGCGTGGGTGCTGGGACAAACGGCCAGCAGCCGTTGACGAATTCGGACGACGGATTTCTTCGGTGACAGGAGCGCGGCGATGACAAGCGAACGCACCTTGATGACGAAGCTAAATCTGGCGAAGTACGAGGCCACAGAACGTGTCGCGGCAAAAGATGCCAGCGCAAAACACCTGATAGCGAAATATCGGGACGCACAGCAACGCACTCGCCGGTGCGTCGTGACTTTTGTGGGACTCGCCGCCTGCACGCTGGCATTCGGCGCGACCTTAAACGCCGCCGGTAACAAAGTGGTGCGCATCATCCAGACAAATAGCGCAGGCGATAACGTGGACATCATCGATCCCACCACGAACAAGGTGGTGGGCGTGATCGAAGGAATTGAGGTGAATCACGGCGTGGCAGTCGCGCCCGATGGCAGCCGCATTTACGTGAGCGATGAAGCGCAAAGCACGCTCGACGTGGCGGACAGCACGACGCTGAAAGTCATCAAGCGCATCCCGCTGAGCGGCCATCCCAACAACATTGCGCTGAGCCCGGATGGGAAACGCGTTTACGTGGGTATCATTCAAGCGCCGGGCGGCGTAGACGTGATCGAGACCAGCACGCTCAAGAACATCAAGACGCTGCCCACGAAAGGGACGATACACAATCCCTACGTCACTCCCGACGGCAAGTACGTCGTCGCGGGATCGATCCAGGGGAAAACGGTGAACGTAATCGACACGCAAACCGATCAGACCGCATGGACGCTGGACATGGGATTAGGCGTGCGGCCGATGGCCTTCGCGAAGAATGACGACGGGTCGACCAAGTGGATTTTCGTGCAACTGTCGGATTTCAACGGATTCGCGGTGGTGGATTTTGCGACGCACAAGGAAATCAGGCGCATCCAGAATCCGCCTCTCGCCGCGGGCCGGAAACCGGTTCCGGAGGGCGCCGATCCCTCACATGGCATGGCCGTGACCGCGGATGGCAAGACGCTGGTGGTTTGCAGCAGGCTGAATAACGAGCTTTATGCGTACTCGCTGCCGAGCCTGGAAGTGATCGGGGGCGCGGACTTGGGCGGAAAAGGTGCGGCCTGGGTCACGCTGACGCCTGACGGACATACAGCTTACGTGGCCAATGCGGTAACGAATGATGTCTCGGTAATCGACGTGAAATCGCTGAAAGAGGTAGCGCGCATTCCGGTGGGATACGTTCCCAAACGGAATACGACCGGGATGCTGCCAGCGCAGTCGGCGGATTAGACAGGAGCGCGGATACCGGATAACACGATCGCAAAGAAACAAGCAACAGTTGGCAAGCCATGAGCGGGCATACCGTAAGTTGGAAATCGATAATCGATCGCGAGCATCCAGAGGAGGATGGGCACAATGACACCAGAATCTAAGCAACGCATTCAGGAAGAAGAAAAGACTGATGCGACGAGCGAGCTGTCACGGCGCGATTTCGTGGCGTTATCCGTGGGAGCGGGAATGGCGCTGGCGTCGGGATCAGCGGCGGCCGCCGACATGGCCGTTGTCGAGACACCCGTCGAAATAAAAACGCCTGACGGCACGTGTGACGCGATGTTCATCCATCCGAAAACCGGTTCTCATCCAGGCGTGCTGATCTGGCCGGATGCTTTCGGACTGCGCCCGTCGATGCGCGACATCGGCAAGCGCATTGCCGCGGACGGGTATTCGGTGCTGGTGCCGAATCCGTTCTATCGCAAGGCGAAGGCGCCGGTGATTGAGGACACGTCGAACTTCAGCTTTCAAAATCCCGCTGATATGGCGAAGTTGCAGCCCCTAATGGCGTCGATCAATGCTCCTGGGGCGTGCGAGAAGGACGCGGTGGCGTTCATCACGTTCCTGGACTCGCAAAAAGAGGTGAACAAATCCAAGAAGATCGGCACGCAAGGCTACTGCATGGGTGGCCCGCTGGTCGTGAAGACTTGCGCGACGGTGCCGGACCGCGTGGGCGCGGGAGGGTCGTTTCACGGCGGCGGACTCGTTACCGACAAGCCCGACAGCCCGCACCTGCTCGCGCCGAAAATCAAGGCGCGGATGTATTTTGGAATCGCCTCGAATGACGACATGCGCCAGCCGGACGCAAAGGACAAGCTGAGAGAATCATTCGCCGCCGCGAACGTGCCCGCAGAAATCGAAGTGTATCCGGGTGCGCTGCACGGCTGGTGCGTCCCCGACATGCCGGTGCAGAATGGCATGCCCATCTACAACAAGGCCGACGCCGAGCGCGCCTGGGGCAAACTGGTAGCGCTCTACAAAACCGCGTTGGCGTAACCCGGCTTTCATTTCGCGCTACGCGCCACAATCTGCCGAGAAAACAAACTGCCGGGGAGAGCCATGCGCCTCCTCGGCAGTTGCGTTCAGGGCCGGCTCAGGGTTGGCTATGTAGGCCCTGAAACAATGTCGTTGCTGTAAATGCACCTATGCACGCCAGCTGAGAACAAAGAGTGCGGATAACCGCAGCTTCGTCCTTTACGCAGTGAATTGCGAGGCCGAATGAATTGAGGATTGTTTGTACCACCAGGCATGTCCGTCAGACAGCTAGTTCCGTTGGAGCAGCCTGCGTTCTAGACATACCCTCTACCACTCGCTCGAGCATCAGTTCAACACCGGCGCCCAGCTCCCGCCCAAACAGTCACGTTACTTTGTCGCTGCGGTGCTGCTGGTTTCTACTTTTGCCGGGTGCAGCGTTAGCTTTTGTATGCGCCAGTTGGTGATTTCGGCGACGAAAACTTCGCTGTCTTTGCGGCAGTCCATTTCATGGACCGTGCCGAATTCCTTGAGTTGCTTGCCGCCGGCGCCGAACTTGCCGAGGATCGTGCCATCGAGCTCCATCTTGTAGATGGTGGCTTTATCGAAGTCGCCCGTGTTGGAATCGGAAGAATACAGATACTGGTGCGGGCCGGAGGTGATGCACAAGGCCCAGGGCGCACCGACATTCGTGTACTGGGTTTTGAGATTGCCGTCGGTATCGAACACCTGAATCCGCTTATTCCCGCGATCGGCGATGTAGAGATTGTCCTTCGAGTCCACGACAATCGAGTGCGGCGTGCTGAACTGGCCGGGGCCATCGCCTCGGCCGCCCCACGTTTTGATGAATGCGCCGTTCTTGTCGAACTTCGCGACGCGGGAAGGCACGGTGCCATCGGCCACGAAGATGTCTCCCGCGGAATCCCAAGCGACATCGGAGGGGCCGTTAAAATTGTCCCCGGGAAAACCCATGCCTTTGCCGGCATTGGGAGAGGGTGGGCGCACGGGATTTTCGATGGCCTCCGGCTTACGGCCCAGAGTCATCAGCACATGGCCTTGCGGATCGAATTTGATGACCATGTTGGCGCCTTCATCTACCACCCACACGTTGTCCTCGCGATCGACGCGCACGGCATGGGCCTGCACGAATCCGTAGAGTCCCTGGCCGATTTCGCGAACGTACTTCCCCGTGGGATCAAATTCAAAAAGACGCGAAGAGGAACGCACGAATATCCGGTTGGTGCCGGTGGTCACATTGGCCGAGCCGGTGCGGGTGTAGACGTAGATGTCACCCTTGGAATTGGTCGCGACACCCAGGACCTCGCCTAGATAAGTGTCCGGCGGCATCTTCAGGAAATTGGGCACGGAGTCGTAAGGAATCTCGGGTACTGACTGGGCAAACAGCGGCGCGGCCGCGAAGCAGAGTGACACTATGGCGAGGAAATACACCACGCGCTTCAGCGCTTGTTTTGGCGAGTTTTTCAGAGCGTATTCCATAAGGCCCTCCAGAATTCCGTTCACGGCTCTCGCAGCAGGTGGCATTTCGCGCAATAGGAGCGACTACCTCGATGACGTTTGCGTCTGCGGATGCGCGGTTGGCGATTGTGGATGCAAGGTGAGTTTCTGCACGCGCCAGCCGGTGATTTCAGCAGTCAGCACATCATTGTCGCGGCGGCAATCCATGGCGTGTACGGTGGTAAATTCCTTCAATTGCTTGCCGGCTTTGCCGAACTTCCCAAGCACGGTGCCGTCCAACTCCATTTTGTAAATTTCGCCGCTCACGGCATTGAAAAGCGAATTGTTGTTGTCGGGGTTGGAATTGGAGCTGTACAGATATTGATGGGGTCCGGGAGTAATGCACACCGCCCAGGGCGTGCCGACGTTATCGTAAGCCGCCTTCACCTCCAGATCGTTGGTCAGAACCTGGATGCGGTGGTTGCCGCGGTCCGCGACGTAGACGTTGCCGTTCGCATCGGTCTGAATGGAATGAGGCGTGTTGAACTGGCCAGGGCCAGAGCCCTTGGTGCCAATGGACTTGATGAACCGGCCATTCTTGTCGTACTTCACGACGCGCGAATTCGTATAGCCGTCGGACACAAAGATGTTGCCGGCGGCATCCCAGGCCACGTCGGTGGGGCGGCCGAAACGATACGGCTCGGCCGGAGGAGGAGGCGTGTTAGGCGGCGGAGTGGCTTTCAACCCTCCACCGAATTCGGCGCGGCGGCCCATGGTCATAGCCACGCGGCCGTCCGGCGTAAACTTGATGATCATGTCGGTGCCTTCATCCACCACCCAGATGTTGTCCTGCGGGTCCACGCGTACAGCGTGAGCCATTTGAAATCCATAGAGGCCCTTGCCAATTTCGCGGATGAACGTGCCGCGCGGATCAAACTCAAACAGGCGCGAGGCTTCGCCGCTGCGTGTGTACACGAAAACATTGCCCTTCGAATTGCGCGCCACGCCAATTCCCTCTCCCAGGTAAAGACCCGTTGGCAGCTTCAGAAAATTGGGCATGGAATCGAAGGCAATCTCGGGCGCGGCAGCGAAAGCTTCCGCTGGCGGAGGCACGTTCTGCTGCGCGCGCACTGGCGGCGCAACGGCTCCGGCCAAAAGAAGCGAAAAAAGTGCTATGTGGCGCTTCATTTTAGGACCTCTCAAGCTGCGAGACGAAAGCAGGTCTGCGGGTGGGCAGGCCTGCCTGGTCTTCATGGGAATTTCGAGTTGACGTTCCGTGTTGATGTCTGTTGTTGCTGTTCCGGACTGCGATTTTCGTGCTGCGATCTTCGTGCTGACCTCAGGACGGGCCTATTTATACACCCGGGGCACGTGCGAGTGAACCAAATTGATCTTTGCCGCAACTATTGCGGCCGGTGAAACAGGCCCATGTATACGGCCTTGCCGAGGACGTGTCCCTGCATGGCTTTCAACACATTGGCGCGAGTCTCGAAAGGGTCCGAGCTTGGCTGCACGTCGATCTTCGTATCCAAGGCAAAAATTTCAAACGTGTAATGGTGGCGCGGGCCGGCGGCAGGAGCGCCCGGGCCGCGATACATCTGGCCGCTTGCGCTGACCTGGTAGGCGCCGTTTTCGAGTTGCGCTCCCTTGGGGACCCCTTCGGGAAGTCCGGTGGCAGTGCCGGGAATATTCCATACCAGCCAATGAAGCTGGTCTTCGGTGGTGTGGTTGCGGACGCCTTCGAGGTCATGCACGTGCAGAACGAAGCTCATCGTGCCGGGGGGCGTGTTGGTCCACGTGAGTGCCGGTGAAGTCTGGTCGCCCGCCTGCGTGTATTTCGCGGGGATTTCAGTGCCATCCGGGAAGGCCGTGCTCGACATCACCATGGGCGTGGGAGCGGGCGCTGCTTGTCCGGCTGGCGCCACTTGTCCGCGTCCGCCGGGAGCGCCGCCGCCTGGCGCGGCCTGTGCCCGAACCATGATGGTGAATGCAGACATCAGGATGATGACGGAAAGAAGTCGAAGGAATCGCATGAGTCTAACCTTCCTGTATTCTTTGTTGTGTTCTTTGTGGGGTCGTGATCGCAGTGTCGTGATCCCGGTCGTGCTCTCGCATTGTGAATGCCAGCGCGATGGTGGACCGTGCAACATTCATGCATGAGCGAATGCCGTGAGCCAATGTCGTGCGCAACTCGTATGTGCGACTGCCATTGCGCATTTAACATCGGCGCTTTTAACATCGCGCCTCTGGCATCGCGGAACTGTCGCGGGGATTCTAACACGACCGCACGCGATTTCACCGCGCACCTATTACACCGGATTTGACCATTTCACCGCGCGGCACTTCGGCGGCTATTTCAACGAGCGGGCGTGGACTTCATGGGCTCGAGACCGCTCTTCTCGATGGCCGGGTACGCGGCTGGTGACGCGAGCCAGTGGATGAGGGCTTTCGCCTCCTCCGGATGCTTTGCAGTGAGCGGAATGCCCGCGGCGAATACCGTAACCCGCTGCGCGCCGGGCGGCAACTCTCCCACGATGTCGATGCCCTTCACGGGACGCAATTCGCTGACCTGCTGGAAGCCAATCTCGAACTCTCCCGTGGCCACGACGCCGCCTACGGGGTCGGCCTCGATTTTTTTGGCCTTGCCCTTGATCTGATCGGCGATTCCGAGCTTCGGAAACAGCTCGTTGTAAAGATAAACGCCGCTCGCGCTATCGGAATATGCAATCGATTTGGCCGCGAGCAACGTGCGCTTCAGCGCCTCGACGGTGCTGATGTCGGGTTTGGGCGCTCCGGCTTTTACGGCCATGGCGATTTTGGATTGCACCAGATCGACGTGGCTGTCTGCGCGAACCTTCCCCTGCTTGATAAGCTCCTCGAGCGCCGGCGCGGCCATAATCACCACGTCGATGGCCTCACCGCGATCCAGGCGCACTGGTATTGCGTTATGGGTCGTGCCCATCGAGGGACCGAACTCCGTTGCCAGCTTGTTGTGCGTAGCATGCTCATATTGCGGGGCTAATTGCAGGTAGGCGGCGGTGAAGGCTCCCGATGTGACTACTTTGATCTCGGTCCCAGCCAGCGTGGCGACGCAGAAAAGCGCACAGACGAGGAGCAGCGCCGCGAACTTGGCGATATTCTGGCGAGGAATGAGTTTGCAAGAACGCGCGTCGCGCAGAGCCGGATTGCGAGAAATCGGTTGCATGGCTTTCGCTCTCACGGTGCCCATACAGATGTTCACACGCATTATTGCGCAAACGCCGAGGCGTGCGCCGCATTGTTTTTCGCAGGCTGCGTGCTGCAGCAGACCGAATACAATCGCGCGGCGACAGTGGAGAACAGTTGGGAAATGAACACGATCCGCTACTAAACCCCGAGGCCGACCTGCGGCGCGCGGCGGCCGCGACACGATTGTGGTGGCGAATTGCCGCCAGCACATTCCAGTGCCAGAATGCTTGCACCACAACATCCAAGCACATATAGGGGAGCCCGGTGGGGATTCCGTTAGGCGACATATCGCGGCGGCCTGTGCATCGGCCGGTCATGACCGTCCTGATCATTTTGGTAAATGCGCTGGTGTTCGCTTTGGAACTGGCTGGCGGAGACGCGTTCGTACAGCAGTGGTCGGTGATTCCCGCCGATATTGCCACAGGGCAACATTGGATCACGATTCTTACGGCCATGTTTATGCACGGCGGCTGGATGCATATTGCCGGAAACATGGTGTTTTTGTGGGCGTTTGGTCCGGCCATTGAAGACGCCATGGGACCGTTGCGCTATCTGGCGTTTTACTTGCTTGGCGGCACGGTGGCGGCGGTGGCGCAGATTGCCGCGATGTCCAGTTCCACCGTTCCGAACCTGGGCGCGAGCGGTGCCATCGCGGCGGTGATGGGCGCCTTTCTGATTACCTATCCCAAGGACCGCATCCGCACGCTGTTGATACTCGGATGGTTCATCGAAGTTGCCGCCATCCCGGCTGCGGTGCTAATTGGAATTTGGTTTTTGATCCAGCTGTTCAGTCAGGTGGGCTCGGTAGCGGCAACGCAGGGCGGCGGAGTCGCCTATATGGCGCACGTAGGCGGCTTGATATTCGGAGTGATCACGGCGCGCTTGTTCGAGGACCGCCGGCGCATCGCCGCGCAAATTGTGGATTGAGGCAAAGCGGGCACAAACCACAAACGAAGATCGGCGTTTCCGCAGATCGCTTTTTGTACCTCGATGTTTTTCTAACTAGACCTTTTCTGCCTCAGTAACTTCTGCCTCAATAAGCGACACTGCCGCAAGCTGCATCCCCGGTTGCGTTTTACAACGCCCGGCGCGCACACACCGAAGCACCAAGTGCGCAACGGCCGCGACGGCCACGAGTGTGACGTTAGCCTTCATCCGCATATTGCGTCTTCAGGCGCGCGACGACAGCGGGATCGGCCAGTGTGGTGGTGTCGCCGAGGACGCGGCCTTCGGCAATATCACGCAGCAGACGGCGCATGATTTTCGCGCTGCGCGTTTTCGGGAGCTCGGACGCGAAGAAAATGTCATCGGGGCGCGCAATGGCCCCGATTTTGGTAGTCACGTGCTGCCTCAGTTCTTCCTTCAGTGCGTCGCTGGGCTCGACGCCTTCTTTTAGCGTTACGAATGCGGAAATTCCCTGCCCTTTTACTTCATGCGTTTTGCCGATTACCGCGGCTTCGGCGACGGAGGGATGATCCACCAGCGCGCTTTCCACTTCGTAAGTGGAGATGCGATGCCCGGCAACGTTCATTACATCATCCACGCGGCCCAGCAGCCAGAAATAGCCGTCCGCATCCATCTTGCAGCCGTCGCCGGTGAAATACGCTCCCGGGATACGGCGACCAGTATTGCTTCACGTAGCGGTCGGGATCGCCGTAGATGGTGCGCATCATCGCGGGCCAGGGCGCTTGAGAACCAGATAGCCGCCAGCCCCTGGCCCACCGGACTGCCGCTCGCGTCCACCACTTCCGCGACGATTCCCGGAAGCGGCCGAGTGGCCGAGCCCGGCTTGGTCGCAGTGATCCCCGGCAACGGCGAGATCATGATCATGCCCGTTTCCGTTTGCCACCAGGTGTCCACCACGGGACACCGGCCGCGCCCGATATGCTTGTGTACCAGATCCATGCTTCGGGATTGATGGGCTCGCCCACGGTGCCGATCAAGCGCAGGCTGGCAGGGAATGCTTCGCCGGCAGCTCGGTTCCCCAGCGCATGAATGTTCGAATGGCCGTGGGAGCGGTGTAGAAGATCCTCACGCCATATTTGTCGATCAGCGACCAGAACCGGTCGCGGTCCGGGATAGTCCGGGCGTGCCTTCGTACATCAGCGATGTAGCGCCGTTCGCCAGCGGGCCGTAAACAACGTAGGAATGGCCGGTCACCCAGCCGATATCGGCGGTGCACCAATAGACGTCGTCTTCCTTCATATCGAAGACGTAGTGGTGCGTGGTGGCCGCGCCCACCAGATAGCCGCCGGTGGTGTGCACGATGCCTTTGGGCTTTCCCGTGGTGCCGCTGGTGTAGAGCACGAAGAGCATGTCCTCGGCATCCATGGGCTCGGCTGCGCATTCATCGGAGGCGGACGCAATCGAGATCGTGCCACCAGATGTCGCGGCCTCGCGCGTTGCATGTTGATTTAATGCGCGGCATCTTTGGCCACGGCCTGCGATACGACGCAATACCACCATTTTTCAATCGCTGGGCGTGTCGCGAACGCTTCGTCCACGCTGGCCTTCAGCGGCACGACCGCTGCCGCGGCGCCAGGCGCCATCGGCGGTGATTACCAGACTTTGCGCTTTCGCATCGTTGATGCGTTCGCGCAGGGCTTCGGCGGAAAATCCGCCAAATACGATGCTGTGCGGCGCGCCAATTTTGGCGCAGGCGAGCATGGCGATCGCCAGCTCCGGCACCATGCCCATGTAAATCGCCACGCGATCGCCTTTCGCAACGCCAAGCGAACGCAGCACGTTGGCGAAGCGATTCACCTCCCGCTGCAGCACTCCGTAGGTAAGCACGCGCGAGTCGCCGGGCTCACCTTCCCAGATAATTGCGGCTTTATTGCGCAGCGCGGAATGCGCATGGCGATCCACGCAGTTGTACGCGACGTTCAGCTTGCCGCCGACAAACCATTTCGCCCAGGGAGCATTCCATTCGAGCACCTTTTTCCACGGCTCGAACCAGTCCAGACGCTTCGCTTCATCAGCCCAGAACCCCTCGAGATCCTGCGCCGCGCGATCGTAAATCGCAGGATCGGACACATTTGCCTGCCGGCGAAACTCCGCGGAGGAGGAAAGGTGCGGCTTTCGTCGAGAAGCGCTGACAGGCTTTTTTCGGCCGGCTCAGTCATTAGCAAGGACCTCGCAACAGGTGTGTGAATACTGGCGTGCCAGTCAGGTGCGTTGCAGCAACGGGCGAAGCTCGCGGACGTCCTTCACGTTTTCGAGTGCGAAAATTTTGTCGATCAGCGTGGCACATGTGGAGGCGCCGAGGACCGGTGTCATGAGATCGCGCGATTTCGCGACGACTTCCTCGCGGGTCATGGGATTGTCGGGCGTGCCGCGCACCGCCTCCACGCGCTCGGTCAAATGCGTGCCATCGACCAGCGTGAGATCGACAATTGTTTCGCGCTTGGGCAGGAGCTTCTCGAGTTCCGCGTCGGGAACAAGCTTTATTTTTGCGCGCTCCCGGAGCACCACGGGGTCTTTCATGCGCGGCTTGTCATGCGCCGCGTGGAATGACGCGGTTTTGTCGAGCAGCATCACTGCCAGCATATGCTGCAGGCAAATATCAGGGATATCGCGATTGTCGACCACGCTGGCCTCATCTGTGGCGATACGCACGGTGACCTGCTGCACCTGCGCGGCATCAAAGGGATGACGCTTGCGCAGATTTTCCAGGGCATCGAGGGGCGCCTGAATCGGCGAGCCCACGGACCATTTCTTAATGGCCGTGCGGGTGACCTCGTACCGCTCGCCCAGTTTGTCCACCAGGCCCGCGGGGCTGGCCTTGGGATTGCCCGCCAGTAGAAAATTGTCTGGGCCTGACATGACGTCATCCACGCCCGTCCAACCTGCCTGCACCAGCAATGCAGCAGTGACACCGCTGCGTGCCGTCATGCCTCCAAACACGAAAGCCTTTTCGATATGGTCGGTATCGCGCTGCCATGAAGCGATGCCGGAGGATTGCTGCGCGGCGTAATCGAGCAGCCAGCGCATCTGCTGCGCGCTCAAATTTGCCGCACACCCGGCGGCCGCAGCGGCGCCGAAACCTTCGGAGATGCTGTGTGTGTCGCGGTGGGTTTCGTTCATGTAGTTCTGACTGCCGAGCGTCATCGTTATACGCGGTCCAATGTCATAGCCCAGCGCCACAGCACGCAGGAACTGCGGTCCCGCAATTCCAAAGTGCTCGCCTGCGGCCAAGGCCGCGGGTACCACGGCGCACCCTGGATGCGATAGCGATGCTGCGTGGGAATCATCGGTTTCGTCGGCATGCGCGAGCACACCGTTTGCAAGCGCGGCATCACCGGGGCTCGTGAGAAGATTCCCGCAAACAATGGTGGCGAGGTTGTCGCCACCATGCGCCGTTCCGCCATGCGGGTCGCCCGCATCACGGTCGCCCGCATTAGCTCCGGAAAACTCGCCAACCGTGGCGCGAGCAAACTGGATCGCTGCGATTCCGGGGGGCAGTTGCGAGCCTGAAACCATAGCGGCCACAGTGTCGAGAATGTGGTGCTTCAGAATTTCGACCACTTCGTCCGGCAGCGCGCGGGTCCGCGCCTCGCTCATGTAGGTGCTGAGCGTCACCATCACCGGACTGATCGATTCCGAAGCGAATGCCGTCCAGGGATAAAACGCGGCAGCGGCGAGCACGGTGCCCGCGCGCCTCAGCAGATCGCGCCGGGAGAGATGCTGGCCATTCGGGTGCGCCAGGGATGTTGTGCGATAAGGACTCATGCTCGGTTCACTCCCGTTCTGCTGCTAATCATTCTGCTGCGAATCGTACGGCCCGATGCGCCCGATACACCCGATACATCTGCTAGCTATTATGGTTGCCGGGCCACGTGATTATTTTAGCCTCTTTGCCACGCGATCTGCGCTGCCGCCGGCTCCTCAACATTCTCTCAACATTATTTCAGATCGCTATTTCAGATCGTTACGAAAAACCACTCCGCCTTTCATGACGAACTTCACCCGCTGCATTTCGGTGATATCAGAAAGTGGATCTCCCGACACCGCGACCAAATCGGCATACTTTCCTTTTTCCACGCTACCCACCTGCTTGCCCAGATCAAAGTTCAAGCTTTCCGCGGCATTGCTGGTCGCCATCCGCAGCGCTTGCGCGGGGGTCATTCCCCATTGCACAAAGTACGGAAACTGGAACGCCTGAACTCCGTGGCCAACCGTGTAAGCGCCGCTGCCGAAGACTTCCTCTACACCGGAGGCGACCAACCTTTTGAAACTCATCTCCGTCAGGCGAAAACGCGTGGTCTTACCATCGGTGGCCTTCAAATCACGGGTCTCGAGGTCCCCGACCAAATCCCAAAGGGTCTGGATCACCGGGCGCATCGTGCCGTCAGCCAATGGCTGTTTGAATAAGCGTATGGTCTCATCGTCAAGTCCTGGCGCATTGGTGACGCCCACCGTTACGTGCATGGGCATATCCACGCCCGCCACCAGGCAGTTACGCAATCCTTCGCCGCCATAGGCATGACAAGCGACTTTTAAACCTCGGCGGTGGGCTTCATCCACAATGGCCTGATTTTCCTCCAGCGTCAGGGACGGCACGTTGATCATGGTCCCGTCCGGCTTGAATGCCCCCGCGCCCGCCGGACTGGGATATCCGCTGCCCTCATAATCTTCCGTCTCATAGACTTTAATCCAGTCGGTGCCATAGTGCGAACGTTCACGCACTGCGGCGCGGGCGAGCCAGGGCGAATTCACATTTTCCGCAAGTTGCCAAACGGCGTCGCCGGGCCCCTGGCCAAATGGCGTGAACTGCGAAGGAGCGGGATAAGCCGCGGCCCCCCTCGGATTAAGCTGCGGCCCCGCCACTTGCAACCGTGGGCCGGGAACCCAGCCCTTATTGATCGCGTCGCGCAACTCGACGATGGCGTAGGTGAAAGGCGAGCCCATATCCTGCAGCGTGGTAAATCCGGCGTTTAAATCCTTGAGAGCGAAGTTTAGACCCGAAAATGCGGCGCGCCCGTCGTTGGGTTGTTGTTCCTGCATCAGGTGCACGTGCCGGTCGATCAACCCGGGCAGCACCGTCGCGCGGCTTAGGTCGATGACTTCGGCGCCCTGCGGAATTTGCACCCGGTCGGCAGGGCCCACGTCAACAATCCGCTCACCCTTGATCAGGATCACCTGATTTGTGAGGTTCGTTCCGGACTTAGGATCGAACAGGCGGCCAGCGCGAACCGCCATCCCCTGCGGAGGCGGCGTCTGCATATCCATACGCGAGGCGTCGAACGGAGGAGCCTCGGGGCGGACGCTTTGCGACCACATGGCCAAAGGCCACGCGCAGAAGCAAACCGCAGCAAAGAGGCTGACGGCCGTGCGAAGCAGAGATTTTGGTGACATTACAGTTCCTCCGAGAGATTTAGCGCATGCAGGTGGCACGACGGGCTCGTTTTGGCAACACGCCCCGCAACCCACGCAGCAAAACAGCCGACAAAACGGGCTGTACCGAGCGAGAGCGACGCGCCACAGCGCCTTCAGAAAAGTGTTCTATGCCAAAAACCTTCGGCATTCGCTCACGCACGCCTGCGGATTGCGGCTAAACACGAAAGAGAGATATAAAACCTGATCCACGCGAGTGTTCTATGCCCGAGCGCCAACCCATGTTTCTACACCCGCATCGGCGAGTGCAAATGGAAAATCGACTCGCAATCGCAAATTGCGAGTGCTGCCGGGCATCCGCGGCTCGCAGCACTTTATCACCATCACCGCTCACGCGATCATCGATGACGCGATCACCGATCACTCGGCGGGAGCCGGAGCCGTCTCGGTGCAGCCGAGTACACTGCGGCACTGCTCTGCAGCTATTCCACGTGTGAAACGCCGACGAGCAACTTCGGAGCGCGGTGTGAATAACGGCAGCGAGACAGATAACATCGCCGCTGGTAAGAACGAAATCCCGGCGCTACAATCGGCAACCATCATGAGACCAACACCAGCCTCGGATGCTTTCACCGCGAGACGAGAATTCCTCAAATTTCTGGCCGCCAGCCCCTATGTTGCCGCACTCGGCGGCGTTTCCGCCTTCTTGGAACGAAGCGCGCTTGCCCAGAATACGCCGGAGACTTCCGACGTCATTCCCGACCCGAGCAAAGCCCTGAACGTTTTTGACTTCGAGGAGGCCGCTCACCGTAAGGTGATGGCCGGGCATTGGGCCTACATGGCCAGCGGGGTGGATGACGACGCGACGCTTCGCGCCAATCGCGAAGGATTCAAGCACATCCAGTTGCGTCCGCGGCGGCTGCGTGATGCCACCAAGGTGGACATGCACGTGGAATTATTCGGCACTACCTACGCGAGCCCGATTTTCCTGTGCCCCACAGGGGGAGAAAAGTCATTCTTTCCCGGCGGAGAAGTGGCCGTAGCGCGCGCGGCGAAAAATCGCGGCGCCTTGCAATTCCTATCCACCTCGACCTCGACTCCCGTGGAAGATGTCAACAAGGCCCTGGGGAGGCCCGTCTGGTACCAGTTGTACGCGCCAAGTTCCTGGGATGCCTGCGAAAAAATTCTGCGGCGCGTGGAAGCGGCCGGGTGTTCAGTAATCGCTCTGACGGTGGATAACACCACAGGCCGGCACAGCGAAACCTATCTCCGCACGCGGCCGAAAGACCTGCATCCCTGTGCGACTTGCCATGAAGGGGAACCGGGCACCGCCATTAAAGAACGGCCCATGTACGACGGCATCGATATGACTGGAGTGCTTCTGCAGAATCCGGCAATGGACTGGGCATTCGCCGACCGCTTGCGCAAATTCTGGAAAGGGAAATTCATCATCAAGGGGATGGACACGCGGGAAGATGCGCGGCTATGCGTCGAGCACGGCATCGATGGCATGTTGGTATCGAACCACGGAGGGCGCTCCACCGAAACGTCACGTGCCACCATCGAAGCATTGCCAGAGGTGGTAGCGGAGGCCGGCAATCGCATGCCGATATTTGTGGATGGCGGCTTTCGGCGCGGCACCGATGTTTTTAAAGCGTTGGCGCTCGGCGCGAAAGGCGTGGGGATCGGCCGCCCGTTTTTGTGGGGCTTGGGGGCATTCGGGCAGGACGGTGTCGATCGGGTGCTCGAAATTCTGCAAGGTGAGCTGAAATTGGCGATGGGCAATTGCGGCACGCGAACGGTTGCCGACATCAACCGGTCGTATATTGCCACACCCGATTGGAAAACGTAGCCCGCCGGGAAGCAGGCCCAGCCGCGAAATTAACTCGGCCGCGGCAAAACTCTGCACGTGGGAAATTGCACGATAAGTTCAAGATGCTGCGGCAGCTGCGCGCGCGTGGTCCGGCCAATTAGTGGCGGCAGGTCGATTTGTAATTCCTGGCACAGCCGCAGAGCGGCGTCATTCAGAAATTCGATGCTCTGGTAATCCCCGCCATACTGCTCCCGGGCGACGATCTCCGCATCAGGTCCTGAAGGAGGAAGGCCGTAGATTTCGACGACTTCGCGAGCCAGCAAACCCGCGGCAGCCGCGCTGCCGAGTGATCCGAAGCGGCGGCGCAATTCCTCCATCCTCCGCAAGTTCCCACTCCACAGATCCAGCATGCGCGACATCGCGCCGTCACTCACTTGCTGCGCGGTGAATCCAGTCACGTGGAAGACATCCGCCGCGGTGCCCACCGGCGGTGTAAAACTCGCCATGCCACTCTCCAAATCGAGGTTGCGTTGTCAGGCGAATGTGAGGTGAATTCTACCACCCGGGCAAGGTAAGAACGCTGGCGATACCTCCGTCATAGCGGCAGGCGGGCACGGCATATTGCAACGCAGATCGTGCAAGGCGGCATGCAGCTGCAACAGCAACAGGAGATGCAGGACGGTCTTTTACATCACCTATATCTTATATTTTATGCTCAGTCGTCCATGTTCGCAGTCCTCAGGCTGAGGACGAGTGCATTCGGTATATCGGTCGGAGCGCCCGAAGCAGCCCGAAGCAGCCCGAACCAACCCGACGCTGAACTCCCGGGCGAACTCACGGGCGAACCGGCCGGGGCGGAACAATGATGTCGACGCCCGCCTGCTATTGGTTTTAATGGTTGGGCTCAGCCACCTGACCGCCGCCGGTCACGAGTACGGTTCGCGGCACTTTGCGCTCGGCCGGCTCGATCTGGCGAATCCGGTTGATCATCGTGGCCATGCTCAGGCGTCCGATCTTGACGTTGAAATACCATTCGCTGATCTCCCACATGTGATCGATTTCCGTTAAGCCGAACGCCGACTGGCGAGACTTCTGCCGGAGCCACGGCCACAATTGTGCCGCCTTCTTCGGCCTCCGCTCTTTCACCGGAATGCCCACCGCTGCCATGCCCAAGCCCAGCGCGCAACTCTTGAACGAGAGCGGGCTGCCTGGACGCTCCAAAAACGTCCCCAGTTCGATTGCCTCTGATAGTTTCAACATAGTCCCAAGTCCCCCGACGTCGTTTTATAAGTACGCTACCGCAACACGCACGCGACAGCACTATGTTGAGAGCATTCCGCATTCCAATGTGGCGTCACTTAAAGACATGTCTTTGTTGGTGATAAAATTGCTGCCCGGCAGCAATCTGCAATTGAATGCGCACTTGTTGAGTTTGTGTTCTCGTTTCGCGAACTATCGCGGAGTCCCACTACTCACAGTACCCGCTTCGAAATTATGTGCACCGCCCAATGAAAATTCGCATCGTAGAAAACATCTCGCACTACAAATTTCGTACGAACCGCTCCAAAAATCTCGATACGAATTTCGCACGCCACGATCATTGGTATATGATCCAACACCGAGGAGAAAACCTGATGCGATCAAAAATTGTTCCGCTCTTGATTGTTTTAGTATTTTTCGCGATGGCCGCGGGCCTTGCCGCGGCGGACACTTCCAGCCCCACGCAGGTGACCGGTAAGTCGAAGAAAACGGCCTCCGGCGTGGAATATTGGGACATCACCGTGGGCACGGGCGCCACGGCGACTGCGGGAAAAACGGTAACCGTCCATTACACCGGCTGGCTGACGAACGGCAAGAAGTTTGATAGCTCTGTCGACCGCGGGCAACCGTTTGTGTTCCCGCTGGGAGCAGGCCAGGTCATCAAGGGTTGGGATGAAGGCGTCGCCGGAATGAAGGTGGGCGGCAAGCGGCAACTGAAAGTTCCCGCCGCGGCAGGTTACGGGGCACGAGGAGCGGGGGGCGTTATCCCGCCAAATGCCACGCTGATCTTTGACGTGGAACTTCTAGGCGTGAGCAATAAATAGCGGGCTGGAAGTCGTCATCAGGCCAGCTGCTGCGTGGCCGGTGGACGTTTGCTCCGTATCGATTTCCGATCAAGCTCCTGCGGAAATTCCGTTTCACCTTTTGGCCTGCTTACCGCCGATTGCCGCGCCCGAAGCTTGAGCAGGTGCAGTGTGCAATGCGACCGGTTCCGAGCCCGCGTTCGCAGAGGCTAGTTGCGTCACAGCCTTTCGCGTGTCGTCCAACGTTGCGAGTATTCTACGCCTCGGGACGTGCTCGGTGAGCGGCTTGACTAGCCATCGCATTGCCGCTGGAATGCCGCGACTCAGCGCAATTGTTTGCATCTCGAGGTAAACGCCGTTATCCCGCTGTTCAGCGCGGATAATGTTTTCCAGCCGCCAAATGTAGCCAGGACCACCGTCCGCTGGCAATTCCCGTTGCGTGGGCTGGCCGAAATCGGCGATCTCCTGAACCCGCGTTGCGTAGGCGACGATATAAGCCCGCACAGGACTCAGGCGCACTGTGTGCACGTCATTGTCGGTGTCGATCGCGGCAAATGACGGTGAACACTTTGTCGGCCATCACTAGATTAACTTTTTCGTGGTCACCGTCCCGCGCCAGAACCTTGGAATCGCCAATCATGGGCTTGTAGAACTCTTTGTACCGGCCATAGTCCGCGAGAACGGCCATCACGTCGTCGAGCTTGGCATCGCGAACAAAAACATCGCCGATCCAATCATGAATCAATCCATGAGGCACTTTTTGTGGACTTCCATCCACCGGGAACGCTACCGCTTGTCCCTGGCGCACCAAGCGCGCGATATCCGGCCGCTCGTCCATGGCTAAAAACGAGCGTTGCCCGTTAAATCGCTGGCTCAATTCTGAATTTGTCTTGTCAATATAGCTGTTCCAAGCCTGCAGGGTCTCCGTCCGAAGCTGGTTCGCGCTGGCACTCGTCACCGCGCCGGTCGCCAGCAGCAACGCAGCAATAAATCGGCGACTCATCTTAAATTCTGGCTTTAACTGCGGCATATCGCCTCGCGCCCGATAAGCACCGGAGCAAGCACCAGACAAGCACCAGACAAGCACCAGACAAGCACTTAGATGGTGGCTCACGCCTCCGGTGACGAACCGGTGGACATACGAAGGAAGAATTAGCCGGTAGCGAAAAACTCACGTTCAAGGGGCGTCGAGAAGAATAGTGGTGGAACGCCCTAGCGAACTGACAGCGAACCACTTTGGTGCAGTGTCGCGCGGAAATTATCGGGAGTGGCTAAGACGGCTAGAAATGCCTGGTACGAATAGCGTTCGCCGCTTCGGGGTACAGGGGAAGGAATAAAGGAGGCAATAAAGGAGCGAATAACCGAGTAAACACCAACACGCCGGCGGCGGTGCCACAGAACACACAACCAGAATGTGCGAAAGCTCAACGAGCAACAGTTAGCGCGAGACTATCGTTCCCTTCCTGTTGTTTCGTTCGCGTTGGCACCACGAAAAACGACCTTGCGAAGTCTAGCTCTCCACCACAAGCTGCCGCATCATCCAGTCGGGAAATACCGGCGTGCGCATCCCGCGTGGTCCCCCGGCATTTGAAGCCTGATTATGGCCCGTGCCTTCCACCATATCCCGCTTGGAGTTGACGGCTGCCTGATACAGTTTATAGGCGCCCGCGGGATCCATAATGCGGTCATCCTTACTGTACCCGATCAACATAGGACAGGTGATCTTGTCGGCTCGCCCTTCCAGTGTATAGTCCTGCAGTTTTTTTCTGGCATCAGCCAAATCCCGCGCGCCAATGATCCAACGGACACGTTCCTGGATCGAAGGCAGATAGTCGAACAGATCCTTGCCAAGATCGTAAGAACCGCTGCTCATGCAGGCAGCCTTAATCCGCTTTTCGCCGCTCGCCGAACGGGGAACGCCATACCCGCCCATGCTGATTCCTTCCAATCCGACGTGATTGATATCCACATCCGGGCGCGTCGCCAGGTAATCAATCATGGCTTTCACCACGCGATCGGTATCGGGCGGCAGGTGCAGATCCTTCAAACGCAACGCTCCACCCTGGCCTGGGAAATCGACTGCCAAAAAGGCCATGCCGCGCGCCACGTACGCTCCGCCACCCATAATGGTGGCTTCAGCCATGGTATCGGCGCCTTGAAACGGGATCACCACAGGAAATTTCTTCCCCGCGGGTCCGCCGGGCTTTCGGAAATACCCGTCAAGCATGGTGCCTTCAAAATTTACCTGTACGCGCTCAAAAGGCGCTCGCGCCAACTTGGAGTCCCAGGCTTTGTCGAACATCAAACGGGCTTTCTTGTAGGTGGGCAGCATGCGCGGCTCGGTAACCGGCTGCGGCCACGCCGCCTCGCGGTAAAACCCGGCAGCCCTCGTATAATACTCATTTGCCGTGACATTAAGACCCTGGGAGGCGAATTTCTCCGCAGTCTGTTCGTTGCGCTCCGCGATGCGCGTGTGCTCCGCAATCCAGGATTCGAGATCGTAGGGTTTAAGCCGTTGCGCGATTTCCAGTGCTTCGGGATCGCTGGTATAGATCGAGGCAGTCAGACGGATCTCCAGTTGTCCGCCGCCAGGCAGCGACTTCCCCGGAAACAGCTCCTCTTCGGCCCTCCCGCCAATCACCCCCATCTTTCCAGCCTCAGCGCTGGCATCCTGGGCGAGAGCAGACGAGCTGAATACCTTGGAGAGAGCCGGCAAGCCCGCCGAGGCCAACCCAAACTTGACCAGCGACCTGCGGCTTAAATTCGATAGCGATCCCATCATTCACCTCCTGTTGAGCGGCACCGTGAAAGCCCGAAGCGCAATTGGCGAGTACCTCGCGAGCCACGTAAGCTGGTAATAGGCCATTTGGAGTGATTTGTCAATGTATTGTACTCGTTGTGCCAGTGCGCAGGAAGTGTCCGGCGCAATTTAGCAGGTGAAAATGTCCGTTTTGCGGCGCGACCTGAAATAGCCCCTGCCAATGAAGCTGGCATGCGGATCATGAGAAGCGTCGCCCTTGCTCTCAGGTGTGCGGTAAATTCGGCAATGTAGCGAATGGTAGGACAGGTCACGGACGTTCCCATCCAGATTTTGCTGGTAGCGTGAGTAAGTGCGCCCAGCGTCCAGCTTGCCCTGCATGGCCTTCATTGGCCTGCCACGGCTGCAGATGATCGCTCGTCGCAAGGTATGCGAATCGGGCCTGCTCGGCCAGTATCCCGAGTTCGACAAGTTCGGACACGAGAAACTGTTCGTGCGCCAGCGTAAACCCCACATAGCCTTTACCGGACTGGAATGGCCGCTCACTGGACGCACGATCACGCGATGCGTAATGTCCAGAGCAGCCGCTATTTCCGGCCATCGTGAAGGCCTCCTTCCATGATGCGACTCGCGAGCTGGTGACATCCGCTTCGGAAAGAGCGTCGACGCAAAAATAATCCCAAGCGTATTTTTAACGCGGCTGAATCCCCGCCCATAATCGCGGCCAGATTACCCGGAACCTATAAGGTTTATCCGGTAAACGCAATTCAGTGAGAGATCGTCATAGCTCAGGTTTTTCCGTCGAACGGTGAAATCACTGTCTTAGTAAAATTAACGTTTCTCTCGCCAGCTCTTACCCATGTCAGGCGCTTTGTCGATGAGACGGGCCTAAATTGGCTCAGGTCGCGGAGTGAGTGGTGTAACGGGGCGAGACCGGGCACGCCTACATCGAATTCGAACGAAGGCCACCGTTGTGCCGGAGAGAAGGACCAATGAAAGCCAAACGAGCGACGAACGCTTCTGCTGCTGGAACGCAACGTGAAATCCTGAAGACCGCCCGGGAGAAATTCGGATATGAACAACTCCGTCCCGGCCAGGAAGAAGCCATCGAAAGCATTCTCGGCGGCCGGGATACGCTCGTCATCATGCCTACGGGCTCCGGCAAGTCCGCAATTTATCAAATTGCCGGTCTGCTGATGAAAGGCACGATCGTGGTCGTTTCTCCGCTGATCGCGTTGCAGAGAGATCAGGTGCAGTCGATCCAGGACCGCGAAGTCGGTGACGCCGCGGTAGTAAATTCCACTCTCAGCGTTGGAAAACGCAGGGAAACGATGGAGCAGTTAAACTCGGGCGCACTGAAATTTGTATTTCTCGCGCCAGAACAATTCGAGAAAAGCGAAACACTCGACGAACTCCGGAATGCGGGCGTGTGTCTATTCGTAGTCGACGAGGCGCATTGCATCAGCGAATGGGGCCACGATTTTCGTCCCGACTATCTGCGGCTCGGCGCCGTCGCCGAGGAACTGGGCCATCCTGTGATTCTGGCGCTCACCGCTGCCGCCGGCCCCGAAGTGCGCCAGGAAATACAGCAGCGTTTAAATATGCGGAGCCCGCGCGTGATCGTACGCGGCTTCAACCGGCCGAATATCTGGCTCGGCGTGCGCACGTTCAAAAAAGAAAGAGAAAAGACCGAAGCGTTGCTCGACGAGGTGCAGGACGCCGAGAAGCCCGGCATCGTGTACGTCGCCACGCGTAAACATGCGGAGGAGATCGCCGCCGGCTTGGATGAACGGGGCGTGAACTGCGCGTTTTATCATGGCGGGATGCGCCCCAAGGAGCGCTCGGATATCCAGGATCAATTCATGACTGGCGGAGTGGAGGTCATGGTGGCAACCTCCGCGTTTGGCATGGGTGTGGATAAGCCAAACGTGCGGTTCGTATTCCACCACGATATCAGCGAATCCATCGACGCATACTACCAGGAAATTGGACGCGCGGGCCGCGACGGCCTTCCTGCGCGGGCGGTGCTCTTTTATCGTCCTGAGGACCTGAGCTTGCAACGATTTTTCGCCGGCACTGGGAAAATCCAGACCGAGCAAATTGAGGAGGTTGCCACCGCAATCGAGAATACCGATGAAGCGATGGACTTGGAGGAACTCAAGGCGAAAACAGGCCTCTCGCAAGCGAAGCTGGTGAAAGCTGTAAATCGCCTGGAAGAAGTGGGCGCTCTCGAAATTCATGCAGACGGCGAAGTAAGCGCAACCGATGAAACCGCGAACGTGCAAGAAGTTACGCGAGAAGCGGCGAAGGAGCAGGAGAAACTCAGTGACCTGCAATCGTTGCGGCTCGAAAAAGCGGCCCTTTACGCGGAGTTGCTCTCCTGCCGTCGTGAATATCTGCTGAACTACTTCGGCGAAGAAATTGGCGCGTGCGGCTACTGCGACAATTGCGAAACGCATGCGCACGATGCTGGTTCGTCACCGGAAAAAGTGACCGCGATGGCCAAAACTCAGGAAAGATCGGTCAATCGCAAGCCCGCAGCGGAAAAAGCACGAAAACGCCCCCTAGTATCGCAACAAGACCGGCCCTTTCCTGAAAAAACACGCGTCGTTCACACGGAGTGGGGCAAGGGAGTGGTGAAAGATTACGATGGCGACAAAATGGAAGTTGTTTTCGATACGGTAGGTTCGAAGCGCCTGTCCGTGCAAACCGTCATTGAGCTTAATCTGCTGAGTAAATTGTGAGGCCGCTCAGCCTCGCGTTCGAGAGCAAGGCAGTGGCTCGTGCGGCGCCGAATTCAGGAGCGAGCCCTAGGTTGACGTGTGCACGCAACACAGAAACAAGTTGATTACTCGCATCGTAAGACAAAACAAATCTTGCGACGGCGTAAAACCCGCCACCTGTCGCTCTCACTTACTGACAGGCGGCTTGCCCGCCCGAACCCAGCCTTCTTGCGCCTCAATGCACTCCGCACTGATCATGTAGTAGCGGATATAGGTGCCGCGGTCGATAAAGGGACTTGGATCGCCCGGCTTCCGCTCTTGATTCTTCGCGATTCTGTCGTTCTTACCGTCGATGAAGGTCTGATCGCGGTACGGATGATTCGCGATATATCCGTCAGCGCCGGCATCTTCGCCAAGCTTGAAAAACCGTTCGAAGGACTGCTTATAGGCCAGAATACCCGCATCCATGCGCCCGACCTGGCCACTGGGCCCAAGCGCCCGAGGAATAGCGCTTCCGCCCCAAAAAGATAATAGATGAGCCTGGCCGTGGTCCGTCACGGGAACCAGCATCGAGACGGTGCCCGGCGTGTGGCCAGGCGTGATATAGAACGTCAGCGTCGTATTGCCCAAAGTCAGCTTCTGTCCGTCCGTGATGTCCTTGTCACGCGCAGGCGGTGGGCCAAACTTATCCCCAGCCTTCGTTGGGGGTAGCTTGGCAACCATGTCCCAGTCCACCGCAGACATTAATACCTGCGGATGATAAGTGTCTTGCAGATACTTGCCGCCTCCAAAATGATCGTTGTGGCCGTGCGTGAGGATCAGATATTTCATTTGCGTAGGATCAAGGCCCAGTTTTTTGTAGCCGCCAATGATGATGCGTTGCGCTTCCTCGGGATTATCCAAACTGTCGATTTGAATGATTCCCGCGCTGGTCACGATCGCCCAGGAGGCGACGCTGTTCATTCCCAAATAATAAAGTTGATCAAATATCTTGGTTGGCGGGGCGTCGATTACCGTCCCTACAGCCGCGGCAGCGTTTTCCGGCGGCATACTGCAGTCGACCAGGTTCCTGGCCGCCAGATCATTCGCGGCGATCAACCTGGCATTGGTCACGTGATTGAGAAACGCCATTGGATCCGGCCCGGTGCCGGGCGCGGAGTCCTGCGCGCCGCCGCGAACTGCAAGGCTGGCGATCATCAGCGTGGCGATCGCGGCCAGGATCATCCGATGTTTAAGCATCTGTCCTCACTTTCGCAGGAAACCGCACAATTCCCGCTCACGATTATCCTGATGTGTATTCGCTCTGCCAATTCACCAGCATCGCTTTGCAAACGACTGAGCGCAAAGAATGTCTTTTATAATATTGACTGAGTTCGCCACCATTTAAGCCTGCCACGTAGCAGTCCCATGCGCCCAGTATCGTGATCATTGTTGTTAATTTCTGCAATCAAAAAATAAGTTTCAGGCTTAAGACCACCTGGCGAGGACCGCCGCTTCCGAGTATGGGATCGCCTGAGCTATTCAACGCCGTGGACAGGCCGAACGAGGTTGGAGAATTCAATTTGCCGTTCGGGTTAAGGTGAATCACTTGGTTCAGAACATTGAACCCTTCGGCTCGGAATTGCACACTCATCGCCTCCTTAATTTTCCAGGCCTTGGTTATCGACGCGTCCCATTCGCGATAGGGCACACCATTAGTTAAAATGTTACGGCCCATGTTACCGAACGTACCTTGCGCAGGAGGAACGATTGCTGTTCCGTTCTCGTAGTAGCACCCGTAATCGGCGAGTGCCGCGAGACCATTGAAGTCCTTGCTCCCGGCAAGACCCCCAGCGACTACAGCTGGGTTCGTCGCTTCGTTGCCAGCTTCGGTAATGCAGGCCTGAGGCATATTTGCCACGAGCGCTTGCGTGCCAGCCGCAACTCCAGAGGGCGTGTTCACGGCCATGCAGCCGCTACTGGCGAACTTGCTGCCCGTTATGCCATAGCACGGCACGCCATAGCCCGTCTTAATATTGCGCGGGCTTCCGAGTATGCTCCAGCGATCCAACAGTTCGCCAGTTCCGCTGATATCGGTAGAGGTATCCTGCGTGACGACCGGCTGTCCGCTGAACGCTTCGATTGCTGAATTGACCTGCCACCCTGCCAACATCTGCGCCGGCGCCTTTCTCTCCGGAATGTTGTACGTAAACCTCAGGGAAAAGGTGTGGCGGAAGTCGAAGGTGCTCCTCCCGTAATCGCACCGAATACAATTCGAGTTCATGTAGAAGGTCCCATAGTCATTCGAGGCATCATCGAGTGAATGCGAAAACGTGTAGGAGGCCGTGAAGAACAGCCCATGAGTCACGCGCTGCTCGAGGCTCGCCTGCAGGCCATTGTAGTTGGAGGTTCCACCTTGGGTGTAAAGCTTGATTTGGCCCAGATATGGGAAGCACTGGCTGGGATTGAGACCCCGTCCCCCGGGAACACCACTTAGCAGTGCGCCCATGGCGCTGTACGCTGCGGGTGCACAGTTTTGTGTGTACGGCCGCAGTAGCTGCTCGTTGTCACTGCTGGGAGCACTTTTCCCGTTGGGGAATCCTGGCGTGGGCTGATTGATATCCTGCACACCTTCCAAATCCGTCCCATGCGTACCAACATAAGCAATCGTCAAGGCGAGATTCGAGCCGATAGCGTGCTGAACGCTAAGGTTCCAGGAGGTGACGTAGCCTTCCTTGATGTTGGGATTCGCCACTTGGATACTGCACGGCGGAGGATTGGCCGGATTTGCCGTGCCAGTGGCGTTCAAGGGGCTCACCAGGCCCAGTCCGTTGCCGCATGCCAGGAAGCTGGTGTTGGTATTGAAAACATTTGTATGTGGGGCCCAATTGACCAAAGTACCATTCGGAGCATTGAGGTTCCCGGCGGTCATATTGCCGGCCTTAGGAAGCAAAGCGCCATTAGGCAGGTAGAGATTCCAACCCGTCGGTACCGTATTGACCGCAGCTCCCTGCGTGATTGACAGGAAATCATTGAAGTTATTTAGGTTGTATGCGACTCCGAAACCGCCACGCACGACCGTGGTGCCCTTTCCGGTGAGATCGTAAGCAAAGCCAATCCTTGGCGCGAACTGGTTGTACTTTGTGGCCCACAGCGCGGGAATCTGGTTCCCCGTCTGCACCAACCCCTCCGGCGAGGTCGCCTCAAAACCGCCCACCTGGTTGTTCTTCTCATGGAATGGCGGCACGATTTCGTAGCGCAGCCCAAGATTCACGGTCAGTTTTGAAGTGAGACGCCAGTCGTCCTGGGCAAACAGGGCGTATCGCGGCCAGCTTGCGTTGACTAGTGGATTGCCCACAAGCACCGTCGAGCTGCCCACCGTCCCAATCGCGAAATCTTCAAGGCTTGTGGCGCCGCTGAAAGCGCTGACGCTCCCGAAAGTAAGTGTGCCGCTGCCGTTGGCTAGTTTCGACGACCCCGAAAACAGTTCTTTGTGCAGTTCGCCGCCGAACTTGAATTGGTGTTTGCCGTGCGTATACGAAACGCTGTCCACCCCTGAGAGGTCATCTAAATCGTCTTCTTGTCCGCCGTTCCCCCCGTTACCGCCCAACGCCGCAAAGCCGCTCACCGTTAGCGTCGGGAATGCACAGTTCGGTCCCAACAACGCACCCGGAGTACTGACCCCCGAAATAAACCCGTACTGGCTCGCATAGTCAGGCTGCCCCCGGTTTTCGAAGCAGTCTCCGGGCACTTGGAATTTGTGCTGCCGGGTGTTTCCAATCCTGGCCTCGTTCAACCACCTGGAATTCGGTGTCCACACCCAGACGCCCCTGAACGCTTGCGCTCGGTTGTACCGGGAAATCACCCACCACTCTTCAACTTCTGTGCCAGTGGCCTGCAGCGAAGGACCTTCGCCAAAAAAGTATTCGAAATTTAGCGAGTTGTGCTCGTTCAGGTGATAATCAATTTTGCCCAAGCCGTTTTGCGAGCCGCCGACACTCGAGGGTGCGACAGCAGAGTTTACCGAACGCGTGGGATTATTGAAGATGGAGTTGATCGCTCCCCCCGGATAGCAAAGATTCTGGATCGCTGCAGCGCCGGCCAGGGCATTGGGAGCAGCCTTGGCCGCTGCCTGTAAAGCAGAAGGGGCTGCCTGGCAGCCCAACAGATTCAAACTGAGTTGACTCGCCGGCAACTGCGGTTTTCCTGTTCCGAAATTGCTCGCATTCGTGTAGAGGTCATAGAGAGCATCCGGCACGTTATTCGAGGTCGCCGTTCCGGCCGTGCTAGCGAGACTCGCGGGGAGTTGATCGATTCCTGGAGAGGCCACCGTGTAGCTCTGCCCCTCATAGCCGACAAAAAAGAAGACCTTGTCCTTTTTAATTGGGCCCCCCAGCGTTGCGCCTTGTTGTGTCAATTGGTCAGAGGTCTTGGTCGCGGAAAAGGCATTCTTTGCCTCGAACGAGCTATCGCGGCCCATGCCAATCGCCGTTCCATGCAGCCTGTTGGTGCCTGACTTGATTCCGATATTGATCGCGCCGCCCGGCTTCCACCCGTATTCCGCCTTCCCATTTGTGGCCAGGTGAACTTCTTGGATCGCGTCAGCGGGAAGAATGGTGGATTCGGTGAAGCCCGAAGTGCCACCGATCATGGGTCCGGTGTTCGCGTCGGTGAGGTCGTCAATCCCATCGAACATCCACTCGTTCTGCGTGTAGCGGACTCCATTAAAGAAAGTGTCGTTTCCGTTAATGCTCACAGCTCCTGGCGTATAGTTGAGCAATTTTGCGAAGGAGCGGCCATTGATCGGCAGGTCCGCGAGGTCTCTGCTTTCCACGTTCCCGCCAAGTTCGGAACTCGTGGTATTCACCATCGGAATGGCCTCAGTCACGGTGATTGTTTGAGTCTGTTCGCCCGGCCGCATCACCAGATCCACGCGAATCTCCTGGCCCACCCCCACGACCACGTTTTCTCGTTGTATCGTCTGGAAGCCTTTGGCTTCGCTGCGCACGGTGTAGGTGCCGGGAGTGAGGCTTGGCGCGTTGTATTCTCCCGCGCTGTCGCTGGTCAGAGAGCGGTTGACTCCGCGTTCCACGTCAACAACCGTCACCATTGCGCCCACAACGGCGCCGCCGGTCTGGTCGGTAATGGCGCCGTAAAGACGGCCCAGATTCAGTTGCCCAAAGGCGGGAACACACAGTAGTAGCAGCCCGAGCCCGACAACCACAGTCTTTACGATCTTTCGCGAGCCACCTGCCTCACAATGGGTAATGATCGACGGATTACGATTCACGGGCACCTCCTGTGCGCCTGAGAACGGATAAGCCACCAGATCAACCAGGGAAGTTCTTGGGCCCGTGCAGTCAGTTGCACGTGCTGATACACCCGATCAGAACCCGCGTCAACTATTTAAGTTTAAAAACTGCCATAAGCTGGCGCTCGGCGAAGTTGGCACAGTACCGCGTCAGCATTTCGGGGAAGTTTCGCCAAGGATGCTTTTTGCTGGAGAGAAAACGTGATGCAGGGCGGACCATACCTCTCAATAAATTAAGAAGATACTGGCAGCAGGAGTGGACCTTTTATCGTTCGTCCCCGTAACAGCAATAACAAAATAGCCGCATCCCCGCCCCTGCGCGGCAAAATCGGTCTTTGATCAGCAAGACTCCCGGAGACGATTTACTTTTCGTTTTTGTCGTTCTTATCGCCAGATTTATTGCCGACCGCCGTGTCCTCATCCGCCGGAACACCGATGAGCTTCATATACTCGATTGCCAGCGATGGAACGCAGAGATGTTCCTCGGCAAACGGAATTGCCCCTGCCTTCGGATCGTCCTGACCACTAAGCCACCGCATCGTGCCCTTGCCGATTACAAATGGCTGCGTGTAGTACGCCGGGTCATCCAGCGTTTCGGTGAAGGTCAAGTGGTTATGGTCCGTTCTCGTATAGCGCTCCGTCACGTGCGCATCGATGCTATGCGGATAGCCCCGGCGGTCGACCCAGGTGCTCTCGTCCATGCCGATGGTATCCACCACGAGCGTGTTGTTCCCTTCCCAGTGGCCCACCGAATATCCGTAATACATCGTCGAGGGGCCGTCCTTCTTCCCAATATTTTTGGGCAGTGGCCGTCCGTCCATCCACACCTCGCGCCAGACCCTGAACGCCTCCAGTATCATGATCCGGCCGGGCATCGTGGCAAACCCAATTTGTGCTGTTTGATTGTTTACGGCGCGTGGCATGCCAAATGGATCGCAAACCTTCCAGGGATCATTTGACGTTGCGCTATACGGGTCGGGAATATTGAGTTTCAGCTTCGCTAGGCCCGCAGGCGTCATGGGAGGAATGCGGTTGTTGAGAAGCGCCTCTCCCGGCCCGACCCATATCCCACTCAGGTCGTGAACAGGCGCCGGCCCGCCGGGACTGTTATCAGCCTTTTGGTTCTGCGCTGCAACCACGGGACACCACGAAGCCAGCACTGCGCTCATTGCGATGATTACAATTATTGCGCAACTAGACCGATGCCGCATTTCGCCGCTCCTGATCCACGTGTACTTGGCCAACTTGTTCTGTTCTTCGCCTTACTCTTTGTTATTCGTCTTCCGCCCGTCGGGACGGCAGGCCGCGGACTCATTTCCGCCATTACCGTAATCCTGATCGCAGACGGCCGGACGGTCGCCAATCAGTGTGCCATCACCGAATGCCCTGCCATCGGCAAGCACGACCTTGCCCACACGGCCCACAGACAAACCATTCTTCGCCGGATATAAGACAACGGTGATTACGTCGCCAGGCTGGATCGCATTCTTGGTCCACCCCGAAGCGCTGACGGCGGAGGCCGCATTGGCTTCTGCCACCCAATGTTTCACGTTACCCTGATCATCTTTGGCATCGAAAAGAACCAACGTGTGCGGATTGCCCCAATTTACTTTCGTTACCGTAACGTTCTTCAAGGTAGTGGCAGTCTGGTTGTACGCCGCACTCCCATGATGCGCGAACATCGTGCTGCAAAATGCCAGAGTTACAATCCCGCCCAAAGGCGCTAAGAGCCTAGCTTTCATGTGAGCCTCCACAGATAAGACCAGTGCGCGTCAGCAGGTGGATATCACAATTCCTGTAACCAGGCAATCTTGTTCTACTTGCCAATACTCCCGGCTATTGCGAAAACACGCTCGGAAGTCCGCGCATGAACTCCGAACGCCGCGAATTGCCTGACACCCGGAGATACACTCCGCCATGTAACAGAATGAATTTGCCGCGAGCCAAACAGTTGTGTTAGATAATCCCCGCCCGTCCTGTTGTGACGTACTCTCAACTTCGAGCCTTGGGGGACTTCAATGCGGCGCTGCCTTGTGGCTATAAACGCCATTGCGATGTTGCTATGTTTTTTCTGCCCGGCACGGAGCCAAACCAATTTGGGCAGAATTCTCGGCGAAGTCACCGATCAAAGCGGAGCGATTCTTGCCGGTGCAACCGTAACCGTCACCGACGTACAAAGAGGAACATCCCGAACTCTGACCACAGACGCAGCGGGCGAGTATTCCGCACCAGGGTTAATTCCAGGTACGTATACGGTCCGGGCTGAGGCGGCAGGCTTCGCCACAGTCGAGCACCAGAAGGTCGTGGTTGAGGTGGGTCAGGATGTCCGAGTCGACCTTAGCCTCCAAGTTGGCTCGCAACAACAGGAAGTAATCGTCAGCGGCGAAACGCCCATGATGAACACCAGTAGCGCCACCATGGGCGGGGTTCTCGAAAATCAGCCCATTGCGGAATTGCCCATAAGCGGCCGCAACTATCTTTTTTTGCTGCAGACTCGTCCTGGGATCCAAACTACGCCCGGAGGTGGCGCAAATTCCTACGTGACAAGCGGACTTCGCCAATCTGCCCAGAACTATATGTTGGACGGCTTGTTTGACACGAACCTTAATACCGGTGCCCTGGTGACCGGTGGTACGAATACTGCCGGCGGTCCTGATCAAGCAAATCTCGTCCCCCTCGATGCTATTCAGGAAGTAAATTTGATTGAGAACCCGAAAGTGGAATACGGGTGGAAAGCAGGCGCTGTAATCAATGTTGGACTCAAATCGGGCACCAACAGCATCCACGGAACTGCTTACGCGTTCGGTAACAATGACGCACTGAATGCCCGCAACCCCTTCCTCACGCCTGCGCAACCCAAGCAATCCGTGGATTTGGAACAATTTGGCGCGAGCATCGGGGGACCTATCAAAAAAGATAGGCTTTTTTATTTCGGTACCTATGAGGGTCAACGGTATTCCGTCGTCGCACCGCGTGCGGCACAGGCTCCCACGACTGAATTTCTAACGGGTCCGTCCGCCACCGCGAACAGTCTCCCGGCTGCGATTGCCGCCATGAACGCCCTGGGCCAGCCCGTAAATCAGCTTAGCTTGAATCTGGCAGGGTGTACGAACAACGGCGCAACCAGCGGAGCCAACATTAGTTGCAATGCAGCGAGCGGCTTGTTTGGGAATGCCACTGCAAATTCGGCCATAACTTCCAATTTTCCAACTACCGGCGGCTCAGACAATTTCATCATCAAAACGGACTACACCCTTAATGAGCACAATTCATTGCATGGTGAGTACTATTACGGTAACGGTACATTCGTGGCACAAACCGGATCCCTCGACCAGCCATACTGGGAATTGAATATCCATGCCAGGTCGCAGGTGGTGCGGGCCGTGTGGGCTTGGGCGCCCAATTCCGCTTGGGTGAATGAAGCGCGTTTTGGGTACGATCGCATTTTCCAGTGGGCGCTGCCTGAAGATTGCAGTTCCGGAGTGAACGGGGCGCCCAACTATGCGGCCGCAGGTTTCGTGACGGGTGTCCAGCTGAACGCGCTAACCTGCGGTCTCCCCACCATCAGTATTACGGGATTTACCAACTTAGGCACGGCTCCCGCTGGTTATTCGAGCGGCTGGTATCCGCAGGGAGTTGACAGCGTGTCCTATACCCGTGGCAAGCATCTGATTAAATTTGGCGGTGAGTTCCGCCTTAACAATTACAACGCGACAAACTCGGGAGGGTTGAAGGGCACGCTGAGCTTTGGAACTACCGCGGCTTTCACCACGCCCACCACGGCAACGCCGCTCGAGGATTTCCTTGCCGGTCAGCTCAGCTCGGGCACCGTTCTTTTGGGGAATCCGCAGCGGACCATCACCTGGCAGAGCTACGCCGGCTTTGTTCAGGACGATTGGCGGGTCACGTCCAGGATCACGCTCAATCTGGGACTACGATATGAAGTCCAGACACCAATTTGGGATGAAGTGAATAAGGAGTTGGGGGATTTTAGCCCCGGCTCAGCAACAGGTCTCGTGCAACAATCAGGTGGCGCTCTCACCAAGACCGATTACAACAATGTCATGCCCCGGTTGGGCATAGCGTGGGACGTCACAGGCAAAGGTACAACCATATTGCGAGCGGGCGCAGGAATATACTACGTGTCCGATATCGCGCAATGGGTATTCTCCGCTATTACACCTTACTCCACGCCGACTGGCGCTACGCTCTATCTCGCGAACGGCACTACAATACAGGGACCCGGCAACATGAACACTGGCAGTTTGGCTGTTCCCGGTCCAACGCTTACAGCGAATTGGAAAGTGAACAATCCTATTTTCGGAACCGTGCTTTCTACCAGCACCTTGAAGTGCGGCAACGGTATATCTCCTAACCCTTCCCCGTGCAGCATTGGAGGAGTCGCGCCCGACATTCATGCACCTTACGCCACGGAATGGAATCTAGCCGTTCAGCACGCTTTTACGAAGAGTCTGACGCTCGAAGTGGCCTACGTGGGAAACCATGGTACGGATCTTTATTTCATGAAGGACCTCAACCAACCCGCGCCTGGTATCAAAAATGGCACCGGCGTCAACGGCTCGGCAGAGCAGATTAGACGGCCTTACTACAATCAATATCCATACCTGGGTCAAGTTAAATGGCTGAACAACCAGGACACATCGAATTTCGCTGGCCTGGAATCAACCCTTACCCAGAGGATGGCTCATGGACTGTTGTTAACCGCTGGCTACACGTACAGCCATTGATGATGCTTCTCTGGACGGCGCGAACAATCCCCAGATCATAATGAACAGCCAGAATCCAAAGCTGGAATATGGCAACAGCCATTACGATATCCGGCACCGCTTCACTCTCACAGCCACCTACTATGTACCCGGCAAAAAATCACCAATGCAAATGCTCGAGGGTTGGGAGATCAATTCCGCGGTCACGCTGGAGAGTCCCCTCGCATGGAACGCATTCGATACCAACAGCGACATCAGCGGAACGGGTGAGGGCGATGATCGTTGGGATTTATTCGGGGACGCTCACAACTTTTGGGGTTTCGGCGGTTCTCAGGCAATTCCTTGTTACGGTATTTCCACCAGCAGCTTCGGAAAGATTCCCAGTTGTACGCAGGTAGCCATTCCGTCCGGAGCTACAACGCCCGCTGCCCAGGTGGCGAATATGCCCGCAGCCTGCGTCAATGCCGCTTCTACGCTTCCGGGAAATCCCAATGTTGCTGGTTCGAGCGGCCTGTCATCCCTGGCTAGCCTCGGCTGCTATATGGTCGGCGGATCTGTGATTATTCCCCCCGCGCAGGGAACTTTTGGAACGATGAGCCGCTATGAGCTTCGCGGTCAAGGCATACACACCTGGGACATGTCCGTGAATAAGAATTGGAAAATCAAAGAGCGGCTGACGACTCAGTTCCGGGCTGAGTTCTTCAACGTCCTCAACTCCAGGCAATACAATATTCCCACTCCCGCAACCAACAATTCCAATCCGAACGCGCCGGGTACGTTCGGGTCATCTGCGGGAACGCCGGACGTGGTGGCAAACAGCCCCGTCATCGGCAGCGGTTCTCCCAGAAAGATTCAATTTGGCTTAAAACTGATCTTCTAGCGCGTAGAGGGTTACAACGTCTGAATTTGACTTGCCAGGATTGCAAGCTCATGGGTCTTGCATAATAATGGCGGAGAGCTGAGGTCTCAATATGCGTAAATTGATTGTTTATATGCGCGGTGCAGCGCTCTTTGTAGCAGGAATTATCGTCGGGACCGTGCTGATACAGCCGGGCACCGCGCAACAGAACACGAACACGGGACTGCGGCTAAACCACGTGGGAATCGCGGTAAAACCGGAGAATTTTGATAAGTCACTGGATTTCTATACGAAAGTAATGGGTTTTCGAGTGGCGTTCCGCTTCCCCAGTCCGGATGGTAAGCCGACCACCACTTATTTCCAGATCAATCGTGACACCTTCCTGGAAATGGCTCCCGCCAGCGCGGATCTCCCTGAGGGCATTACGCACATGGGCATTGAAACGGGTGACCTGAAGACTAGCATCGAACGGCTCCGCGCAGCGCACGCGACATTAGGAGACGCCCACCTCAGCGGACCAACCAAAGCGCTGCTCTCAAACATCATGGACCCTAACGGCATCAGGTTAGAACTGATTGAGCTCACTCCCGAATCGCTCCACAAAAAGGCGGAGGAGTCCTGGAAGTAGGCTCATGCCTGAGGCAGCTACCCGATACATGTCTTCAGAATGGAGGCGTCTTGTGAAAAATAAACTTATACCGGTAGTCGCTCTGCTTGTTGGTTTTCTGGGCGCGTCAGTTCCCGCGCACGCCCATCACGGCAATGCAGCGTTCGAAAGCGGCAAGAAAATAACCGTAAAAGGAACCATAACGGATTGGACCTGGGCGAATCCGCACTGCTATTTGAAAGTAGACGTAAAAGATGACAAAGGTAAGGTCGTACAGTGGCTTGCCGAGGCCAGTAATCCAGCTGACATGATGAGCCACGGTTGGAAAGCGCGCGACTTCAATGTTGGAGACGAGGTCACTTTGGTTCTAACTCCTACCAAGAATGGCGCGCCCGTAGGTCGTATTCAGGAAGTCACTCTCGCCGACGGGAGAACGTTAGGCACCAAAGACCGCTATTGAGCATGGCGCAGTCTTAATATGAATCACAGTTCTTAGCCAAGCTCCCGATCATTGCGGCGCGCCCTTGCAACGAATTCCCGCATTTTCCATAGAGTGCGGAAAAGTGAGTTCCGTCTTCATCCATACTGCCATCCCTATTTCGGAGGGATTTACATCGTGCCAATACGGCTCGCGCTCTTCGTCATGGCCGTTACAGCGACACTGACCTTCTCGTCGAACACGTTCGCTCAAGCCGCCCCGTCTTCACAGGCACCCACAGCGCCAAATCAGAAAGACCAGAAAGAACAGAAAGACCAGAAGGAAGCCGCCCCGGCCGCGCCCCATGACATTTCCGGAATCTGGGTACCAGCCATCCCCGGAAGTGGAATCCAGGCGCAAGGGCCCATCAACGCCCCAAACGACGGAAAGCCCGAACATCAGTTGCCATTTACTCCCTACGGATTGCAGGTGTACAAATTGCAGGTGTACAAATCCCACAAGCCGTTAGAGGGACCCATCGCTGTCGCCCCTGAGCTTGGTAATGACCCCAGGAATTTATGCGAGCCGCTGGGGTTTCCGCGTGCAAATTGGTACAACGTGTGGTCGACGCAGATTCTGCAGACGGAGAGCAAGGTGCTGATCCTGTATCAATATGATCGGAAGTGGCGCGAGGTCTTACTGAACCAGGATCTCCCCAAGAGCATTACGGCCCAGGAACGTCAATTCTACGGCTACTCGGTTGGCAAATGGGTGGACGATACCACGCTGGTCGTTCAGACCATCGGCATGATGCCTGAAGACAGGGTCTGGCTCGATTCCACCGGGCGGCCCCTGAGTGATCAGTTGCGCGTCGAGGAACGCTTTCACCGCGTGAACCATGACCGCTTGGAGTTGACGGTGACGGTTGACGATCCGAAGATGTATACGAAGCCCTGGGTCGCCATGAACAAGTTCGCCTTCAAATTGCAACCTCCCGGCACGGAGGTTATCGAAATGCTCTGCTCACCGGTAGAAAACGAAAGATACAACAAAGTGATCGGCAATCCGGTTAGCGGCGCAGACAGCCATTAAAGATCGGCCGCGTCTTTGGGCTTAGCCGCTTTCCCGATCCCCATGCCAGTAGAAAGTTACAACCGCGTCTCTGCGCTATAGGCGCTCCCACGCCAAAGTTGAGAAACTCCCCGCGGTTCACGCAACCCGCCGCTATTTGCCAACCATCAAGATCGTAAACGAACCCGGCAGCGGCGGGCCGAGTGCAATGCGGCCCGGCACTGGTGCTGGCGCGTTGGCCGGAACTGGCCCGTACTCGAACGCCACGCTCAGGATGTGATTCGTCTTGGTGTCGAGTGCAATATTCCTGGCGCCTGGCATTGTTGGCAGCCTCTGCTCCACCTCGAAGCTGGTTGGGCTATTTTCCTTGACGAACACGATCAGTCCCTCGCCTGCCGTGCTTATGGCTTCCTTGGTGGAGGGATTGAACGCGACGGTGTCCACATTCATGGCCGTCGGCAGCGTCGTAATAATGTTGCCGTTCTCGGCATTCACAACCAGCACTTGTGGCGAAGGCAGGCGCCAGTAGGAAAACAGAATGTGATTTTTTGCGTCGAGGGCAAGGCCGCTGCCGGCATCAACCCCTTTAGAGCTGAGATCAATGTGCTTCGTCACGGTCATATTCTTCGCATCCACCACGGCAATGTTGGCCTTGTCGGTGATATTCACGTAGACCGTACCCTTGCCGTCGCTCGCGGCCTGTTCGGGTTGTCCGCCAAGATCAATGGTGCCGGCAACCGTGCCCTCCTTGGCGTCAATCACTGTGGCATACGGCGGCATGTGGCTCAGCACCCAGACGTGTTCGTTGTAGGGATCAAACATGATGCCGTCGGGCCGGCCATCCACGTCAATCGTCTTGATCACCTGCAACGTATTCGAGTCCCACATCGTGATTGGTTTTGTGGTGGAAAACCCGTGATGAGATTTTGGATCGACGGCAGCGCCGCCCGACTTAACGTTCGGGATCGTGCCAGTCGGTTCCAGAGTATCAAGGTTGAAAACCGTCAGCTGCCCCATCGCACCATTGCGCGGAATATACAAACGACGGCCTTCCACGTCGGCCGAGATGTAATCAAATCCGCCCTCGCCGCCTACCTTCACTTTTTTTATGACTTTGTAAGGACCGGAGCTCGCATCGTGCTGGGCCAGCCCATTCGATGTCGCGAGCGAGATGGACAGTGCCAGGAGAAATGCCAAACCAAGTGATCGCATGAATATTCCCTCCGTGCTCATGACGTGGGCCTGAAGCCGGGAATATACACCACAATCTCCCTGCCGGTGTCGACGAACTTGCCTGGAATCGCGGACGCTCATGTTCAGGGGCGTCTCCCGTTTTAGAGGCTGCGATCTATTTTCGTTCACTCGCGCGGCCCCAGGTGGTATAAGGGGCCGTCTGGGAGGTCACCAGACAGCCCGCTAGTACCCCAAAACAAATTCGATTCGGAGGCTACCATGAGGAATATCTGGATCAGCCTTTTTCTGGCCGCGGTCTGCGCCGCCGGCCTCGGAACGATGTTGGTCGTTCATGCCGATGACGATGCCGTCATCAACTTCACGGCGAAGCTTAATGGGTTCCAGGAGGTTGGCGCGCTGAACAACGAGACCGGCGCAATCCTGACGGACGGCAAAGGAACCCTGCACTTGAAGCTTGATAAGAATGCGCAGTCGCTCAGCTTCGAGCTAACGTATTCCGGCCTCAGCTCGCCGGTAACGCAAGCGCACATCCACTTTGGCCGCGTGCACACGCCCGGTGGAATCATGGTGTTCTTTTGCTCGAACCTGACCACTGCTCCCGCGGGAACGCAACCCTGCCCCGCGAACGGTGGCACCGTCACCGGGATGCTCTCAGCGGGTAACGTGCAAGCGATCACCGGACAGAATGTGCCGGCAGGCGACTTCGATGCGCTCACCGACGCGCTGCTCTCGAACAGCGCGTACGCGAATGTGCACACGCAGACGTTTCCTGCAGGTGAGATTCGCGGGCAGATTCGCAGGGACGAGCAGCGCCGCCATTCCGGTGAAAAGCGCGGACAGTAGCGCACGCACTTGTCGTTGGGGAAGGCCTGCGAGCGCGCCACTTTCCCGAGCGGCGAGCCGTATACGAGCCGGACACATAGGTAGCGGAACCTGCAGGTCACATCGGTAGCACCTTGGGACCGAAAGGGTGCTGACTGATCCACCGAATCAGGTGCTGTTGCGGCTTGCCTCAATTCGCAGGTACCCGCAACCTATGAACAACAGGTGTAGCAATAGAGGCCCTTCAGAGCCAAGGCTTACAGCGGCTTGGCCAGCTTGCTGTAAATGTGCAAAGCGTTTTCCATTCCGATCTTCTGCCTTAAGTCCGGCGGCAACTGGTTGAGAAGCATTACGGTACTCTCCCACCGTGGATGCCCCTTCGGTGGCTTGGCTCCGTAGTGCTGATCGCTGCCGATAACAAAACGGTCGGGGAAATCTTGAAATAAGCGCAGCCACTCCGGCTTGATCTGGCCATCGGCGACCACAGAATTCTTGCCAGGAGTTGCGGGATCCACCTTGATTTCCATATACAGATTGGAATTTGACTTGAGCAGGCGCCGGCAAAGTTCCGGCGTGCGACCTCCCGTGAAGTCCGCGCCCGCGTGTGCCCAGATAATCCTGGCACCCCGGTTATGCTGCAGAAGTCGTTCAAAATCCGCAATGTTCGCCGGCAACTGAGACGGATTAGGAGCAGTCAAATCGGAGGGAAGTGGCATGGCCGTGGGAACGGCTTCCATGTGCAAATCGATAGGGACGTTTTGCTCCGCAGCAATATCCGCGAGCAGCAGGAACAACGGATGATTGGGTGGCGCGTACTCGTAATCCTTCAACGCGGAAGAGGGCTGGGATAAATGCTCCGCCGTTAACTCACCGAAACCTGCCGCACCTTCCCGCAGCAGTTCGTAGGCGCGCGCGCGAAATTTCTCGCGCACCTCGGGACCATCGTTACCCGACCGGACGGCCTCCTGAATCATAGCGTTGAGAGTGCCGCCGCCCCCGAGAACCGCCAGTTTGTCCGGATATTTCTTCGCACTCGGCAGAAAGATCTCCGCGTCATATCGCTCGGGATCGTCCTGCGGATAAGGTTCGGTGAGCAGAAAAAGTCGCGAGGCATTTTGGTTCGCCATGGAGCGCACGGCGGTCTCGACGGACGCACTCGGGTCGTGCGGGTCAATGTGCGTGTGCACATCCATGTACGGGGTCAAAGCACGCACAAGCTCCGGCTCTGCCGATGGCTGAGCACTCTGGCTGTGAGTTCGGCTTACAGCAGAGGGATGGAATAGCGCAAAACACATCCCGGCAAGCGCAAGGGCTACCGCACTCCTGCCAAACTTTTTTCCAGCCTGTGGCATTGGTCCATCCTTCATCAAGCCATGGTCAGCCCTAGTTTCATTCACGATTCGTCCAGGGTTTTTCTAAGTTTCCCCGCGCCGCGATCACGCCTGGGGCGATCAGCGCGTCATTCGAGCGCCACGCCGATGCGCGGTGACCGCGTGCACAGCACTGCGAGCGCAAACACTGCAATGATCTCGCACACCGAACTCATCCAGCCAAATGCGCCCGAGGCCATGAGAGTCATTACTGCAAGCTACTGGAACCAAGCTACTGGCGCAAAGGTAAGTTCCACCGCCGAGATTCAGAGCAAGACTCAGAATTGCGAAAGCAGGATGCGCAGACCACAGTCGACGCGCTACCCCGGCTTCGACGAAGACCTTCGCAGCTTCACAGTGAAAGCTCTCTTCGCGCCGCGTTGTCCTTATTGGCCTTTGTAATCCACAAAAAGTTGCGGAAATTGCTGCTTCAGCGCCTCGATCTTCGGCAAGTCGCAAATTTGGATGTACGGATTGCCAGGATTCTTCAGCGCGTAGTCTTGGTGATAGTCTTCCGCGCGATAGAAGGCCTTGAGCGGCGTCACTTCAGTGACAATTTTCGACGGGAAAACCTTCGCTGCGTCCAACTGCGCTATGTAGGCCAAAGCAATACGCTTCTGCTCTTCATTCGAGTAAAAAATAGCAGATCGGTAGGAGGTGCCCACGTCCGGGCCCTGCCGATTGAGCTCGGTGGGATCGTGCGCCACGGAAAAAAAGATGCGCAGCAGTTCCCCATAGGTGAGTCGCGACGGATCGTACACTACTTCTACCGATTCGGCGTGTCCGGTAGTCTCTGTGACCACTTGCTTGTAAGTTGCCGTGGAGGCCGCCCCGCCCGAATATCCCACGGTCGTTTTAATGACCCCTTTGACGCGTTCAAACACGGCTTGAGTTCCCCAGAAGCAACCGCCCGCGAAAACCGCCGTTTGCCTGCCTTCCTCTGCAGCCAGTGCGACGTCCACCTTCGCGGCAGGTATGGGCGGAGTCGGTGCTGCTCCAGCGGAAAGCCCCGCGAGCAAAATTGCAAATCCTGAAGCCATAAGCGAGCCTAGTAGACGGGTAAGCATGAGATACCTCCAGATGTTTGCCGTTAAGTTCATTTTACCACGCGCGCTCTTGCTCGGCGGGAGCTAAGGCGAAAATGCGCTTTCGCTTCCAACGGGGAGCAGCCACGGCAACATCGTGCCCAGTTAGCGGGCCGTTCTGTTCGGATACGTTACTAGAACCAAAAAGTGATCTCCACTGTCCCGCATGGTTTTGATGCTCGCCCCAGAGTCAACAAAATACTCGAGCAGTTTCGCGGCAAACGGTCCTCCGTAAACCAGAAAAGCATCGTGAGCCGCCAGGAAATCGGCGAGCACAACAATCTTAGGCTCTGAATTGCAGCACGCCCGCAACCGTATGGATGCGTTCCCCATTACGGTCGGGGCTGGCCAAATGCCATACACTAGTCGCGAAGCCACAGTCGAAGGGGCGTAATAAGCAGTGGACATAAAATCGAGATCTTCGATTAGAACAACCGGCAGAGTCTTGTCTGCAGCCATCATCCATTCGTATCGTTCATCGAAGTCACGAACGCGGGTGCTGATCTGGTAGCCTGACGACGGCTCCCTCAGAACAGAACCTGACCTAAATCCGAGAAAAGCGACACCGATCTGCCCCACGAGCAATATAAGTGTTCCGATCGCGACGGTCGGTTTTTTCCACACTCCCAGCCCTAACAAGCCCGCAAATCCAGCAACAGCCGAAAGGCCATACCGGTTCATAAATGGTGCGCCCGTCAGTCCTGCTGCGACATATTCAAAAACCGGAAGAGCGACAAAGGTGCACAGTGCGACAATTTCGTACTCTCGAAGGCCCTCTTCTCGTCTACTGCTCTCTGTTTTCCCACGGGCTGTTCTCTCGCGAACAAGCCCGGTTAGAACCAGCCAGCCAACAAGTACGCTGACGGCGGGCATCAAAAGCTCTTCATAGAAATCGATTATTTTATGTGGCCTCGCGGAAAAGAAGTACTGCGATCCCACTTCGGAAACCGCCCGATGGACGAATGGGATGGAAGCCAGCACTGCCAGTGAAGCTGTTGCGATGGCGATCCAGACGGGCCAGTCCAGGCGTTTACGACTGATGGTCCTCGACAGTTCGCCCAGTGTGATAGGAATAAATATCAGGAATGCGTAACTGTGCGTGAGCAAGGCGCAGGCTAACGATCCACCCAGCGCGCAGAGCCACCACCCACGCTGCGCGGTGCGATCTGCAGCGGCTTGCCAACTGACCAGTGCCATGCCGCAGAATCAGAGCACGATGGCATGCGGCCGCGCTTCGTATGCGTACCAATACGCTCCCGTGGCGAGCGGAAACAGCATGCTGGTGTAGCCACTCAGGACCGACAAGCGCACGGATACAAAGCGGAACAGGCATAAACACAAAATCCAAAACCCAAAAATTGCCGGCAGCCGGGCAGCGATGTGCCCTTCGCCAAGAATACGTTCCGAAAACCGCGTCAGCACATACAAAATGGGTGGAGCGTAATCCACGCCGTTCACCAGCGCTTGCCACAGTAATTTGAAATTAGGCAAGCGGCACAGGTACACATTCAACAGTTCATCGAACCAGAAAAGCTTGCGAGACGCTTCATAAAAAGTAAGAGCGAAATATGTGATTGAGAAAACCGCCAGGACGGCGTACTTGTGACGCTCCAAGGTCTCTGACACCCAACGCACTGCACTGTTGAGTTCGCGTCCGGAATCCCGGACAGGCTGCCGCAATCGAGCCACACCTTGCATTTCCGAGTTGGCGTTATCGACTTTCATACTATTTAGGATTAATTGCCTCTCTCATTCGATGCGTTCTCCGCAAAATGTTTCCGATAATCAGCACTTGTCAGCATTCTCATGCCTATCATCGGGTTTAGAGTGTGGCGATATTACGTGGGACGGTATGCATCGCTCGACTCCATTTGGCGCCAGATAACCTATACTCTCATCGCCGGCTGAATTTATAATCACGTGCTCTATGATTTCCGCGGCCGAAGTGCCGGTGACCTGAAGCCTGCAACGCCAGCAATTTGTGATGGGCGCGGCACTCTGGCCCTTCGACCGCGACACTGGGCCTCATAATCATCGAGGAGGACAACACAAAATGGATTTGATCAGACGCAAAATACTTGCAGCGGGCGCCGCGGCGACGGTGACGGGCGCCGTGGAGCACGTGTTTGGCCAGCAGGCTGGAAAGGAATCAGGCGCCATGTCCTTCTATGAGAAAGGCCCGGTTCGCATCCATTATCAGGAGGTCGGTTCCGGCTTCCCGTTGCTGCTGATCGCAGGCGGCGGATTGAACTCCACCATGGCCGGCCTGACGAACCCTTTTGATGTGATCGGGGAGTTCAAGGGGGAGTACCGTTGCGTCGCGGCGGACCTGCGCAACGCCAATCCCGGCCAATCCTCTGGGCCGCTCGAGGTCGACCGGCCGTGGGACACACACACAGATGACCAGCTTGGCCTGCTCGATCATCTTGGGATTAGCAAGTTCATGGTGATGGGCTTCTGTATCGGCGGCCCGTTCATCTGGAATCTTTTGAAGCGGGCGCCCGATCGCGTGGTCGCGGCGGTGCTGGCGCAGCCCGTCGGCTTCCGGCCGGAGATGCCCACCCTTATGTACGATGGCAGCATGACGGGGTGGGGTCCCGATCTGGTGAAGCGCCGACCCGACATCACGATGGACATGGTCGAGAAATACCTGAGCAAGATGTACCGCAGCAACCCCGATTTCGTGTTCACCGTAACGCGCGATTTCGTGCGCAATTGCCAGACGCCCGTGCTGATCCTGCCGGACGATATCCCGGCGCATCCCTACGCTGTCGCGATGGAGGCGGCGATGCTCGCGCCCAAATCCGAAGCGAGCATGTTCCCGTGGAAAGAACCCAAGGAGCGGATTCCCCTGGCGGTGCGCCAGATACATTCGTTCCTGCGGGCACATTGCCCCGCTTCGGCGTAGATGCCAACATCTCTGCCAGGACGTGACTGCTAGCAGTTCTCCCGCGTATTGTCACGCGCCGTGTTGTTGCGCGCTTATTGTCACGCAAAGGCAGTTTCATTCTCACGATTTGTGAAGCAGCCGGGTTTTGCGAGCCGGCGATTGTCCATTCTCATCGGGTTCATCGGGCTCATCGTGATCATCGGGCCACGTTGCTGCCGTTCGGTTGTTGCGGGCGCGACGGGTCGATGATCAACTTCTTGAAGGCGCCGTTGTCTTCCTGAATACAGAACGCTTCCACAAGCTCCCAATCGGGATGCCAAGCGAGTTTCACCGGCCCTGCGGTCCAGGGCTTGGTATACGCCTTGGCGTCATCGGCCGTTAGCGTCAACTCGAGAGTATCGAGGTCCGGACGCCGGTAGCGCTCGACCAGGTGCAGAGCGTCGCTGTGGGGCATGCCATTGAGCACGGTCTTATCGCTAAAGCCGACGCTTTCGACAACAAGCGTATCGCCATCCCACCGGCCCACCGAGTAGCCGAAGTATGAAGGATCGGGATCTTTGGGGAGCGCTCGCCCGTCCATCCAAATCTCACGGAAAGTGTGCTCGTACTCGAAGAACATGAAAATCCGCTGGGGCGTCTGCACAATTTCAATGGGCTTTTGCTTGATGATGAAGCCGGTCAAACTGATTTGACTACAACTGATGTCCTGGTCGGTCCCCAGCGCCGTGTCACCACCGGCATGACCCTCCGGCAAATCCTTACGAAGTGCGATCGGCTCGGCATTCAGTTTCGCCAAGGCCCACGGTTGCAGAAAGCTGGCAGGCGGCTCGTGGATACGCGACGCAGACTCGAAGCCTGCACTGGCCATCCACACGCCGGAAATGTCGTGGGGCGGGACCGCACCGGTGTGGTGTTGGCCCGCATAGATAGCCTGAGCAGCGGTTTTAGCATCGGTCTGGGCGAAGATAACCGGCGAAAAGGCCAGCACGACTAGGAGCGCAACGATTGCACTCAGAAAGCGATTACGCATTTGAAGCTCCTTCTGATGCAAGGTTGGTCCAAACTTGATCGATGCTTGATCCAAGATTGATCCAAGGTTGATCCACTGGTTTGATTCACGGGTTGATCCAAGCTTGATGCGACTATCCGAACTGCCCGTCTGTGCTTTAACGCTGCTCGTCTCTCGCGAACTAGAATTGATCTTCAACCCGTCACCGGTGAGCGAAGTCCTCGTAATCACCTACGACCGTTTACGGTTGCCGCGGGTCAATCAGATCTGGCCGGCCATCAGCGAACACCACTCTCTGGAAAATTCCCCAGGTCACCGCGGCCTTGGCGGGATGTACGTACACGGTAACCTCGTCCCCTACTTTCAAGGAGTCATGATGCCAGCCGGACCGCGTCAGCATTCCGGGACTGGTCAATTCAACAAACCAATGTTCGACCTTGCCACCTTCGCCTGTGACATCCCATCCGAGCGACACATGGGGATTTTCCCAGTTAAAGCTCACTACGACGCCCTTGAGTTTCAAGGTCTTCGTCGTGTCATAGGCCGCCGTGCCATGATGTGCCAGCATGGGCATTGGGACCAGGGCTAGACCGACCGCCAAGGTGAGAGATGCGAGCAGCAAACCCTTCATCGAGCACCTCCATAATAATTTCATCGGTCGAGAGCAACTCTAGCGCTGCGGCACAGCTGGAAAAATGCGACGGATACCTGGCGCTGAGTTTCGATTACCGACATCAATCCGAGGCAACGCGAGAGAAACGCAGTTTGATCTCGCAGTGTTCGCCTCTGAGAGGCGGATTTTACCACCCGCCGCATGCCGCTTCCAATGTTTGATCATCGCTCAGCACAACAGGCCTGAAGATGATGTGTCACTGTACCCTGCACAAGACGAACCAGCCCAGCCGGTGCGTCTGCAACCATTAATTTCAGCGAAGTCGGCGTTATACTCTCCCGAGCACGGACACCGAGGCCCAGTGAAACTCATGGTTCGCAATAATATTTGCAACAACAGTAGAAGCGCCCCTGACAAAGAGAGCGACGAAACCTGTGCGGCGGTAAACGCCACCGATCGCTTCTGCGCCGCTGGACTGAGCCGGCGGACCTTCCTCGCAAGCGTTGCCGCGCTTGGCGCGAGTATCGCGTTTCCCCACGCCGGCTCGGCTGCGAACAAAGCAGGCGCGAACGCATCTGATCCGAACACAGCGGGCCCGAACACAGCCGGCTCGAACTCAGCCGGCGCAAAGACGGCGGGCGGCCCGCCCCATCGAATCGATATTCACAGCCACATTACGCCGCCAAGTTATTCCGCGGACCTCGGCCCCAAGCACCTGCTGTCGCCGCCCGCACTGGGGTGGACACTCGCAAAATTCCTCGAGGAAATGGACGAAGGCGGGGTGGCTACGTCCATCACCTCACTCCCGCCCCCTGGTGTTTGGACCGGGGACGATTTGCTCGCCCGGAGTATCGCCCGCGGTTGCAATGACTACGCGGCGCGCCTGATTACCGATCATCCCGGCCGCTTCGGGATGTTTGCGGCGCTGCCTTTGCCGGATATTGCAGGCAGCCTGCGCGAGATTGCCTACGCCTTCGACGAACTCAAGGCCGACGGCGTCGCCATGTTCACGAACTACGGTGACAAATGGCTCGGCGACCCGTTTTTTGCGCCGGTTTTCGAGGAACTTAACCGGCGTAAGGCAGTGGCGTATACGCATCCCAAGGCAGCCAACTGCTGCAAGAACGTCCTCGCAGGCATCAATGACTCGAACATCGAGTACGCGACCGATACCACGCGCGCCATCGCGCAGATCGTCTTCAACGGAGTGTCGACCCGGTACCCGGACGTGCGCATGATCTTTTCGCATGCCGGCGGCACGATGCCCTTCCTGAGCGAACGGTTCGTCACTCTGGCGAAATCGCCTGAATTTGCGCAGCGGCTTCCGCAAGGCTTTCTGGCCGAGACGAACAAGTTTTACTATGATACCGCGCAGTCAACCAGCCCCGCCGCCATCGCGGCCCTCTTGAGAGTTGTACCTGTCTCGCAAATCGTTTTCGGAACGGATTATCCGTTCGGTATCGCTGCACCGACCGCTCAGGAATTGAAGGAGTGCGGCCTGCTGAAGCCCAAGGATCTGCGGGCCATTGATCGCGAGAACGCCCTGCGGCTGCTGCCGAAATATCGAACTTAGCTGCCGGTAAACATTTGTGGCTAGGCCGTGCAACGCACGGCTGCGCGTCGTATCTAGGCTCGTAATAGGGTCCCCCCTCCCCCTTTTTCTGTAAGTGTTCATTGCAGGTGAGTTTAAGTCTAATGATCTTGCAAGTGTTCATTTCAAGTGCTTTGCAGGCGCATTTCATGCAAGTGTTCATTTCAGATTACTTAATGGCGACAACTGCGCCGATCCAATTGCGAGCAGCTGAACTCCGCTGCCGCGACTGCTGGATGTTTTTTGAGCAATTTACGCCTTATATTATCGGCTTTATTCCCGCTAGGAAACAGCTGATATACAGTTACTACCTGGTATTCGAATGCGGCGCACACACTTAATTAAAAGCTAATTACCTTCGAACTGTGGATTGTGGAAATCGAGGTCTGCAAGTCCCCGGCAGCCGCCCGCAAAGCCGGCTTGATTGCAGATGAACGGAGTAAGGCTGGATATTCGAATTCCGGATTTGTATGTGGGTCAGCTGTTTGTGATTAGCTTCCCCGAACTTTAGGTGGTGGAATTCTGAATCTCCTCTTACAACGGCATCAGAGGATTTTTGGGTTCATTAGGCCTGCTAGTGGGTTCGTGAAAATCCGGGTTCAAGGCTTGAGAGGCTTTCATCGCCGGAAGTGAATGCAACGCCTTGCCTGCTTCATTAACGTTTGACGAATCTCAAGTAGAAAGCTGTGAATACTAAGACGATTCCTATATTCGCTATCAGCCGTTCCCACAGGCGATTCCTGAAGAACGAGAAATCCACACCGACAATGACGGCTATCAACAGCAGTACGTAAAGCACGGCAGGTGCCTGTCTTTGCATCTCAGTTCCCCGGTCAAACGGCGCTGCTCCATTTCATATCTCTATTTCATATAAATCGAAATTTCCGTTTTGGCGCTACATCGCGGATACCATGTGGCTCTCCGCTTTGCTGGGCGATGAATTTGCCGGCAGAGCAAGTCCCCGGCCGCGCCTGGCAAGAGTGTGCGGCGGCTATTGGGCACGGGCGGCTTTGCCGCGGTATGCGGGGACGAACTCGTCGGCTACGAAGGTCTCGATGGCCGTGGGTGTGGTGTTGGCGGCGGAGCGGGGCTCGAGCGCCTTCATGTACCCGGTATTCAGGGCTTCGGCCATTTCGAGCAGCAAATCCGCCATACTGGGAGACATACCCATGCCTATGAGGGCGGGCTTCAACTGTGCCGGAGGCGCCTGGAAATAGCGCAGCTCGGGTTTGTCAATCGCGTTGCCGATGATTTTGGCGACCTCGCGGTAGGTGACATCGCGAGGTCCCAGGAGTTCGCGAGTGCTTTTTCCGGTGAAATTGAGCGCAGCCAGAGCGTCGGCCGCCGCGGCTCCTATATCACGCGTGGCAATCATGGGCAGAGGCAGATCGGCGTGCAGCGGTCCCGCAATCGCGCCCATGGACTGAATCACGCCGACCTGCGCCAGAAGATTTTCCATGAAGTATCCGGCGCGCAGACACAGGACATGGAGCCCTGTAATCGTGAGGAGCTTTTGCTCGAGATCGTGCGTGCCGATGACGGGGCCGGTGCGATCCGGCTTGTCGGCTCCTATGCTGCTGAGGGCGACCACGTGCTGCAGTCCATTTTTGTGTATCGCGGCCGTCAGGGTATCGCTCACCCGCTCCTGGTAGCCGTTCACGTCGGGCGCGCTGACGTTTGGCGGGAGCATGATGTAGGCCGCCGTAGCGCCGGAAAATGCCTTGTTGATGGCGGCTGCGTCGGTCACATCGGCGGGAAAGGCCTCGGCTCCCTTCTGTGTAAAGTGCTCGAGGCGCCGGGGGTCGCGCCCCACCACGCGAACTTTTTCTTTATTGGCGAGCAGCCTGGCGGTCACCATGCTTCCTGTGTTACCTGTGGCACCGATTACGACGTACATGGCCCCTCCGCGATTTTGTCGGAAATTTGGTGGGTCGGGACTTCGTGAGTCCTGAATTGCGTGGCCGGCAAATTCGTAGCCGACGAATTCGTGAACACTTTAATAGATGCGGGCGAAGGGCGCGAGTAGCGTGATTTTTTTCGGTTTTGCAACTGGCTGTGGGAGCGAGGTCGCGGTGATGGCCACACCAGCCACACAATGCGAATGCGTAGCCGCGACAGGATTGACCGCAACAGCGTGTAACCGCAACGACCATGTAATCGCAACAGCGACTACGCAAGCTGTCGCAATAGGCGCGTGATGTTCAGACAGAGCCGGGAAAATTCGGCAGTCGCTGATGCACTACGAAAACCTGGAGGCAGGGCCAGCGGTGCGTCGGTTAACGGGTCACTGCTTCATAGGCGGCGGAGGCGATTTGCACGGCGGCATCCACCTGGGCTGTGGCATCTGATAGTTGGTTGGCCGTCGTTCCTTTTTGCGTTTGGGCCACGGAAACCTTTGCCGCGGCGGTGGTGCCGGCGCTCGGTGCGACGTAAATCGCAAATGCGAGTTGCTGGCCACTGACGGTGGTGAGGTATCCAGCGAGGCATTTTCCGTAAGGTTGCGGAGTTGTGCGGCCTCGCGCGGGCGCCATCAGCGTTTCCACGACTGCATGGAGCTTGGCCGCAGCGGGTGAGTCAGGCTGGACGTTCCACAGAACCCCGTCGCGGCCTAGAACCGGAAGCGCGCCAAAGAAAACGGAAAAGTCCGGCACCTTCGTCATCGCGGCGAGATAGCGAGCCATCGCATCGGGCGTGTCCACGGGCAGCGCTGCGGCAGCAGATGGCGATTGCGGGGACCGCGGGCTCACTCCGGCTTTTTTAATAAGAAAATCCCTCATCAAATCGAGCCCTGACCGGCGCAAGTCCGTGTCCTTCTTTTCCGCTTTGTCCGCCACCAGGAACGGGACGACGCCGGCATGGGTGGTTTGATTGATCTTCAGCGCGACCTTCACATCTTCCTCGAACGGCAGAGAGATATGTTCGCCAAGCCAGTTTTGAAATGTGTAGCTGGAATCGAGGGCGTCAAAATCCGGCTTGCTTCCGCGCAGTCTGGGTTCAGCTGGGATGCCCAAGTGCCGCAGCGCACCTGCGAGCGCCATTTCCGCGAAGCGGGCCGGTTCCGGAACACGGTAGACCAGCAGAGCCGGTTTTGCGTTTGCGGCCAGGGCGCCGCTGACCACGATGTGGCGCGAGCCGTCCGCCGTGGCGCGATCGGAAGTGAATCGTACGCTCTCGTTGCGAAGCGCGCTCGTAGTTCCGGTGTTCGAAGCGGGTTGCAGATCCGCACTCGTTTTTACCTCATTGACGAAGCGCGCATACGAGGTCTCCGGTGAGACTTTGAGCGATGCGGGGGTCCCCACCGCATTGCCTGGCGTGACGATGACGGTGATCTCGTTGTCATTCAGAACGACAGGAAACATCGAGTCGTCCACCAGCACGCGGCCGTCAAGCTTGCGCAATCCCTGGGCCACTGCGGATGCGGCGAGCTTACGGATCACGGCAAGGGGATCGCCCGGCGGAGGCGCGCTTCCGGGCAAATCGCCAAGTGTCTGCTCGTCATTGCGGAATGCCAATGTGCCGTCCGCTTGCACCCGGCCGGAAAGGTTGGGATCGCCTCCCGCGACCATCACCAAATTGCCATGCAGGATGCCGGAATGATCCATTGGGCCGGTGCGATATAGATAGGTGTGGACGCGGTACGGCGCGCCGAGCAGCGCGAGGCCGGCTCCTTCGGCCACTACAGGAGAAATTGCGGTCGAAGGGAAGGCGTTGTTTGCGCCGCTTTCAAAGACAATCTTCCCGGTTTTCGGATCGAGAAATTCAATGCCAAACGTCCACTGCTTGAACTCGGGGCGCTGCAGAACGGCCACAAGGTGCGACTGCAACGGCTCCGCGTCGCCGGTTTGCGGCCGTGATTCGCCGCTTACGGGGTACAGGAGTTGCAGCGCGAAGAGGCAGATGGTTACTGCAGGCAATAGCAGCGGCAGCTTGATTCGGCGCGAGGTTCTCTCGCATGTGTGCGTCTTTGCGTCGCTGCTTGGTCGCGCCACCGCGTTGCGCCTCCTAGAAGTTACCGCTCAATTGCTGCTCAACGGCTGGTCAACTGCTCGTGCTCGCTAGTCAATCGGTGCAGGTTCGAGATGTATTCCATCGCCTCGCTTCGTGTTCCGGCTTTGTTTAGTTGGGTTGGCGAAAGGCGTAATGGAGGTCAAGAAGATTACACCACAGCGTATGCTTCTCCTGCTTCTCCTGGCCGCCAACGCACTAAGGCTGTCGCCCCGCACAGGCCCCAGGAATTCTGATTTAGTGAATTGTAAAATGCGATAAGATTTTTTCAACGCTTTTCTGCGCGGTGCGCTCCCGTCGCGGGGGAAGAACCACATTGGTGTACAGAATGATGCGAGGCGAGGACCAAAGCCTTGCGCGGCTGGCAGAGACCGCATATAACGAGGACACTTAACGCTGTCGGTCTCGTGCGGTCGGTCTCGTGCGGTCGACCTTATGGGATAGGTCTCATGCACGCACAGGCAGATGCGCTCACGCGACGGGTCGAATTTGAGCGCCTTGCTCAAATCAGCACACTGCCAGAGGGCGCGGCGGCGGTGCGCTGCGGTTGAATTGCGATATGATGTTTAGTCAAATTGACTGCAGAGGGGACGCCATCCATGTGTGCCATGTCTAAAAATTCGCTGGGGTCGCGCGATACGCTCGCCGTGGGGAGTCGCAGCTACGAAGTGTATCGCCTGGATGCGCTCGAACGGCGCGGCATCGGCCACGTCGGCACAGCTGCCGTTTTCCATTCGGGTACTGCTCGAAAACCTGCTGCGGCGGGAAGACGGGCGCTCGGTGCGCACGGCCGATATCGAGGCTCTTGTCGGAGTGGCAGCCGGTCTCGACGCAACGCGCCGAAATCGCGTTCATGCCCGCGCGCGTGCTGCTGCAGGACTTCACCGGCGTGCCCGCGGTGGCCGACCTGGCGGCGATGCGCGACGCCATCGCACGGATGGGCGGCGATGCCAAAAAGATCAATCCCCTGCTGCCGGCCGAACTGGTGATCGACCACTCGGTGCAGGTGGACAAATTTGGCAGCGACATGGCGTTTGCGTTCAATGCCGAACTTGAATTTCAGCGCAACGTCGAGCGCTACGAATTCTTGCGCTGGGGACAAAAGGCGCTGCGCAATTTTCAGGTGGTGCCGCCGGATACCGGGATCGTGCACCAGGTGAACCTGGAATATCTGGCGCGGGTGGTGTGCGACACGGCGCCGGATGGCACGGCGGCGGCCTATCCCGATTCGCTGGTGGGAACCGATTCGCACACCACGATGGTGAACGGGCTGGGCGTTTTTGGATGGGGCGTGGGCGGTATTGAAGCGGAGGCCGCGATGCTCGGCCAGCCGCTGTCCCTGCTGGTTCCCGACGTGGTGGGGTTCAAGCTGCACGGCCGCTTGCCGGAAGGCGCCACGGCGACCGACCTGGTGCTGACCGTCACGCAGATGCTGCGCAAAAAAGGCGTGGTGGGGCGCTTCGTGGAATTTTACGGCACGGGACTTTCGAGCTTGACGCTGCCCGATCGCGCCACCATCGCCAATATGGCTCCCGAATACGGCGCGACCATGGGATTTTTTCCCGTGGATGCGGAGACGCTGGCGTACCTGCGGTTCACCGGGCGCGCGCCGGAGCGCGTGGCGCTGGTGGAAGCGTACACGCAAGCTGCAGGGAATTTTCCGCACCGACCAGACACCCGATCCGATCTTTACCGACACGCTGGCGCTCGATCTGGCCACCGTCGAGCCGACGCTGGCGGGACCCAAGCGCCCGCAGGATCGCGTGCCGCTGCGGGAATCGAAAGCGGCCTTCGCCACGGCGATGGAAGGCACTGGCGCAAAAACATGTAGCGGTAAAGAAACAACGGCGACAGCTTCGAGCTGGCGAACGGCTCGGTGGTGATCGCCGCGATTACGAGTTGCACGAATACGTCGAATCCTTCGCTGATGCTGGGCGCGGGACTGCTGGCGAAAAAAGCGGTGGAGCGCGGGCTGCATTCCAAGCCGTGGGTGAAGACGAGCTTGGCGCCGGGATCGAAGGTGGTAACGGATTATCTGCAGGCGGCGGGACTGACGCAGTTTTTGAACGAACTCAACTTCAACCTGGTGGGGTTCGGCTGCACGACGTGCATCGGAAACAGCGGACCGCTGCCGGAAGCCATTGGCGCGGCCATCAAGGACAACGCGCTGGTGGCGGTTTCGGTGCTGAGCGGCAACCGCAATTTCGAGGGGCGCATTCATCCGCTGGTGCGCGCGAATTATCTGGCTTCACCGCCGCTGGTGGTGGCTTACGCGCTGGCGGGACGCATGGACTTCGACATGGCCAGCGAGGCGCTCGGCAACGACAAGAATGGCCAGCCCGTGTATTCCTGCGGGATATCTGGCCCACTCCGCAGGAAGTGGAAAACGCCGTGCGCGGCGCGGTGAAAACGGAGATGTACCAGAAGCAATACAGCGAGGTATTTCAAGGCGACGAACGGTGGCGGGGCCTGCCGGTTCCCGAAGGCGACCGGTATGCGTGGGAAGACAAATCCACGTACATCAAGCGGCCGCCATTTTTCGACGAAATGCCGAAGGAACCGCAGCCGCTGACCGATATTCGCGGCGCGCGCGTGCTGGCCGTGCTGGGACACAGCGTGACCACCGATCACATCTCGCCGGCGGGATCGATTCAGCCGGATGGGCCCGCGGGGCAGCTACCTGATCGAGCATGGCGTGAAACCGGCGGAATTCAACTCGTATGGCGCGCGGCGCGGAAATCATGAAGTGATGATGCGCGGCACATTTGCGAATATACGGCTGCGCAACTTGCTGGCTCCCGGCACCGAAGGCGGATGGACGCTCTACCAGCCGAGCGGCGAAAAAATGACGATCTATGATGCCGCGATGCGCTACAAGCAGGAAGGCGTGCCGCTGGTATTGCTGGCGGGCAACGAATATGGCGCGGGTTCTTCGCGGGACTGGGCGGCGAAAGGCACGCTGTTGCTGGGCGTCCGCGCGGTGATTGCGGAAAGCTACGAGCGCATTCACCGCAGCAACCTGGTGGGCATGGGCGTGCTGCCGCTGGAATTTTTACCGGGGCAGACGCCGGAATCGCTGGGGCTTACCGGTCACGAGAGTTACGCGGTAGAGGGCGTAGCCGCACTGGCTCCGCACGCAAAGATGCGCGTGCGCGCGCGTAGAAGATGGTGGCAAGGAAAAAACCTTCGAGGTGGTCGCGCGCGCGGATACTCCCGAGGAAGTGGCGTATTACCGGCATGGCGGGATTCTGCCGTACGTGCTGCGGCAGATGCTCTGAGGCGGCAGGGCGCGGCGACGCGGGCGACGCGCGGCGTTCAGAAATTGCGCTGGCGGCGCTAGCGCTGGTGCTGATTCTTACGTAAGCAAAAAAGCTGCGGCCGGAGTGGTGATTCACTTACGAATGGCGGATTACTTTCCTACCGCGTGTTGCCGGCCCTTGCGCGTGGTTTTGACGGGCCGAGCCGTGGAAACGCTCTGCACGTTGGCGGCTCCCCGTTTGAGGATGAAAAGAAGCAGCGCTCCTGCCAATACCGAAACGACGCTCGCAGTCTGAGCGTTGCTCATGCCCAGAAAAGAACGCGGGTTGATGCGGATGAACTCCACCAGGAAACGTGCGACTCCGGTGAGGATCAGATACCAGGCAAAGACTTCTCCCGCGAGATGGGTGCCGGGCTTCGCGGCCAGCGTCCAGCGGCCGATCCGCCACAAAATATAAAAAATAACAAGCGCGCCGAGGAATTCATAAATCGGCGTGGGATGAACGCGCTCGGTGGTCGGTACGAGTCCGTTGGGAAAGCTCATACCCCAGGGGAGCGACGTGGGCGTGCCGTAGTCGCCGTCGCCCGAAATCAGGCAGCCGATGCGGCCGACTCCATAGCCGAGGGCGGCGCCGGGCGAAGCGACATCCAGCATCAGCAGCACCTTCATCCCATATTTACGGGCGAGCAAAACCAGCGCGGTGAATCCACCGATCAAGGCGCCAAACCAGGCGAAACCCGTGGTGCTGAACAGCAAGGGCAGCGGGTTTGAGAAGAACTCCGCGGGACTTTCGAGCAAATGATAGAGGCGCGCGCCGGCAAGGCCCGCGAGGCCGGTGATGCCGATGATGCTTTCCGCGTCCACGGGGAGCGCGCGGCGGCGGAGGTCGGCGCGAATCACGAAAAACGCGCAGATGAGGCCGGTGGCGACGAGCAGGCCGTAGGTTCCCAGGGTAATGGGGCCGAGATGGATGAAGGGATACATTTTCAGGGGGCGATGTTGTGAGCGGCGGTCATTTTGTGAATGGCAATCTTAGTTGTGAATGGCAATCTTAGGCGATCGGCTTGCGATGGCGCAAACCGCGGCCAACCCTGCGCAACAGCTTCGTGAGGCCGGGGGGATCGGTGGCCCACAAATCATCCGAGGCGGCGAGCACGGGCTCAGCGGCGGGATCAAGCAGCGGCGAATCGAGTGGGGATGTTGCTCCCGCAATCATCGTACGGATCCGGTCGAGGCCAATGATGCGCTGGAAATTATCGTGATCGGGCAATTCATTAAAGCGATAGACGTGCGGGAATCCGGAACGAAACGTCATCTTGATCAGGGCACCTTCGGAGGGATAACAGCTGACGGGGTGGAGACTCTGATCCTCGCCGCTGGGCTCGTCGAACAGAAGCAGCAGCGGAGTCTCCTGCGGCAGGCAGATGCTTTCCACCAGAAGCAATTTCGCGGTGAGCGCGCGCAAGATACGCATGGTACGGAGGGATTTTCCAGGCGATGGAGCAAGCCGAAAGAAAGCACCACGTCGAAGCAGCCGAGGGAGGCGAGGCGCGGGTCCTCCACGTCGGCAACATGGAAGGCGATGTCGGGGTGATGGCGCCGCGCTTCGGCGATATTTTCTTCCCGGGCGTCTACCGCAGTGACCTCGAAGCCCATATCATGTAAGGACGCCGCGAAATATCCCACGCCGCAGCCGACGTCAAGGGCGGTGCGCAGGCCGAGCTGCTCCTTCCACTGCGGCAGAAACCGGGCCAGAAATTTGCGGCGGGCGTCGATGAATTCAGCCTCGGCGGGATGGTCGGAGATAAAAGGCGTGTCCATGGTATTGGCTGTGGTGCCAGGCGGCCGCGATGTTCGCTGTCTGTGATGCTCGGCCGTGATACTCGATGACTGCGATGCCCGGAGGCTGTTCGACGGCGGCACGAGAGTTCCGGATGAATGCCGTTGAGTATCAGTGATTATCGAGCAACGGTATCGAGCAACGGTATCGAGCAACGTATCGAGCAACGCTAGTCGGCGACGGGCGGGTTATTGTAGCCCAGCGGCGGTGCGCACCAGCCTGCATTCACAACGGGCGGCACACAATTTGCGCGCATACGTGCATCCATGCAAGGCTACTGATATAGAGGCAAGGTTATTGGCTCATGGTATACACATCGCCTACTTTGATGAGAGCCACGTGGGCTCTAGTCATGCCGTGGCCGTCGTTGCGGGTCTTGTCTCCACTACAGACATGTGGTGCTCCTTAGAGGGAGAATGGAATCGTTTATTGTTAGACAAGTCTTCACGGCTACACTGGAAGAATTACGTTCAACAAAATGCAGAAACATTTGCGCGGATAGCTAGAGCCAAGAGTCTGAAAGCAATTTCCTGTCCAATCAATCAGGCGGCGTTCAAAGCAGCAAATCCTGTAAAATACGAGCAATGGCGACAGTTTAGAAGCGTGCCACGTGCGGCACGCTTATTAGGCACACTCGTATCCCTTATACCTTTAGTGCAATAGTTTGTTGTGAAGTACTTAATTCGTGGGCGCGAGAAAACAAGCTCGAAAAACAAAGAACTCCAATCAAGGTAGTATTCGACGGCGGCGCAGAGCATCACTGTTTTTTGCGCGCCGGGTATGAAGAATATTTTGAATTGCATCCAGATTCATACTTGAGTCGCTTTCCTTACTCTGAGGACGACAACGATGTCTTGCCGCTGCAGGCAGCACACTTATATGCATGGCTGTTGTCCGGATGGCAAAGGGCAAAGCCGCCCACTCGATATTATTCAGGCGGGCCGGTCATGTCGTACCCACACGAAGATCAACCTAATTACGATAGGGCTAGGCGTTGCCGTACGGTGTTCGTTCCGTCCCACATTCCGAGATACAGAAGGGGATCGCGGCTCACCGCAAGGCTTCTGCAAAGAATCCGCATCGGCGTGGGCTGAAACCAAAACGGCGACGGCGCGCCTCCCGTAGCAACCGTCCGTACTTAGAAGAACCCAGCCGTTTTTCCCATTTTGCCGGTAACTTCGGCCGAACTAAGTCGCTTGCCCAGGATCTGCCGCCAAGCGGAGAAGGTGAAGCATGAACCATGCCGAATTTTGAGTGATGCCAATGGGTGAATCTCCCACGAGCTAACGCTATTCTTGCAGTGGCAACCATCCACATCGCCGTGAGCCAGTTGTCGAGGGGAACGGCGAAATCCTCGAAAATGATTTCGAATTGATGGAGAATTGGCACTTCTGATGGCGAGCCTTGCATTGCCACAAGTCCCGCGAGGGAACAAAACTGACGTTCCTAAGAGCCGCGGGTGGCGCACACGAAGCCATTCGGCCAGCGCCGCTTCACAAGATTATTCGACGCGGTTGGCAGGATGGATGAAGTATCGGATTGACTCTTCGAGAGTCTTGGTTTTTTTTAATGCTTCCAGATACCAGGAAGCGTTTGATGTCTCAAGTATATTGTCGCCCGTGCAAGTTGATCCAGGTGGGCTGGTCAACTGACTAGCTATTTGGTGGCCTAGGGGTGAACTAGAGACTTGGGGAGTAAACCCAGGCGCGGGTCGTGAGAACGACCCGCGCCTGGGTTTTATCAGGATGCCAGGTGCCGATAAACCTGGCTTAGTGACGGCCACTGGACCGGCCGCCTCCTCCACCGGAGGAATGCCCACCGCCGGAAGATCGCCCACCAGAAGATCGCTCGCCAGAAGACCGGCCGCCAGAGGAGCCGCGGCTCGACTCACCACCGCCGCGGTAGCTCGGCGCGGAATAACCGCGGTTGTCACCACCACGAGAGCTCGGCGCGGAATAACCGCGGCTGTCGCCGCCGCGAGAGCTCGGCGCGGAATAACCGCCGCTGTTACCGCCGCGGTAGCTTGGTTCCGCGTAGCCACCGCTGTTTCCTCCACGATTGCTCGGCCCGGAGTAACCGCCGCTGTTACCGCCGCGGTAGCTTGGTTCGGAATAACCGCCGCTGTTGCCTCCACGGTAGCTTGGTTCGGAATAGCCGCCGCTGTTACCGCCACGAGAGTTCGGCCCGGAATAGCCGCCGTTGTTGCCTCCGCGGTAGCTGGGTTCCGCGTAGCCTCCGTTAGCGCCGCCGCGATAACCTGGGGCGGCTCCTGAGTTGCTGGGCGTCCGGTAAGCCGGGGCGGCGTTGTAGCCGCCGCGCGCTCCCGCCCCGTTATTTGCGCCGCCATACGATCCACCGCCGTAGCTGCGCTGGTTGACAATAGGCTTGCTCATGTCCAGGGGAGGCCGGTTGCTATTCGACGCTTGCCCTCGGTAGTTGCCACCGCCGCTGTTTCCGCGCGCTGAGTCGCCTCGCGACTGCTGAGAAAAGCGCTGCCATCCTTGTGCCTGGGCTCCTTGCCGGGCGCCCTGGTCGCTGCCTCGGCTATTGCCATTCTGATTGCCATTCTGGCGCGCGGTCTGCTGAAAACGCGAGTCGCCCTGATTGGCAGACTGGTTGCCAGACTGGCCCGCAGACCCACGGCTCCCGTTAAACCGGTTCCACCCTTGCGACGCCTGTCCCTGACCGCCTCGGCCCGCGTATGCAGACGATTCCGCCCGGCCTGAGGAGAAGCGCTGCTGGGTATTAAACCGGGCCGATGCCGAGGCTGGCACCGGGCGGTTCGACGCACGCATGCTTTCGCGCGACGGCGTCACCGGAAGCCTGCCGGTCATCATCCGGCCATTGGCAAACTCCGATGCACTTACGCTATGCGCCATCGCCGAACCTCTTCCAAAGCTGTTGGCGGGCACGCCCGAGATGCCAGCGCGCAAACGATCGTTATTGAAAACGTTTCGGAGGTTCGAGTAGCGATCGCCGGGGTGGAGCGACCCGATGCCGTCATGCATGTTGTAAACGTTGTGAATGTCCATCGCGCCGAAGCGCCCGCCGTATCCGCCCCACCAGGGATGGAAATAGTCGCCGGGACCGATCGGCAGCCAGCCGATCGAGCCAAAGCCGCCGCCGAAGCCGGCTCCAAATCCGACGCCTCCACCAAATCCAAAGAACGAGACATATGCCGGCGCCCAAACCGGCCGGTACGCGCCGTACACGGGTCCCGGCCACCAGGCCCACGAACCACCGTAAACAAACCAGCGGCCATAGTGATAAGGCGCCCAGCCCCAGGGCTCGTCCGATACCCACGTCCAGCCATAGTAGGGCTCATAAACCCAGCGACCTACACGGTACGGCGCCCAACCAGGCTGCACCGTGGGCACCCACACCGGACCGTAATCGGGAACTTCCGACCAGGTACCGTAGCCATCCATATCGCTCGCGCCGGTGTAGTAATGATTGGTGTGCTGGTAACTCTGCGCGTTGAAGATGATGTTGTCGCGATCTTTGTTCCACTTGTCCCAATCGTCGTTGCCGGGAGCGTCGGTGACTTTGTATTGCGCGTCAGCGGCCGCGCCGTGGATGGTAATGAGCTGTCCCTTGTGCACCTGCGTGCTGCCCTGGGGAGTGGAAATATCCGCGTCACCATCCCGCACGGAAACCATGGTGTCGCCGTCGGCGTTCACTTCGATGCGGTAGCGGCCTTCATGCAGAGGGTGCACGGACACATTCGGAGTATCGATCTCGAGGTCGGCTTCCGAGCCCTTCAAGACGGAAAAATTCGCCAGTCCCTGACCCAATTGCAGCTGGATCCGCGATGGCGTGAGCGTGGTGAGATTGGCCTCGGAATTGGAATCGAGCCGCAGAATATTTGCGAAGTCCAGCTGCAACTCGGTGCGCGAATCTTCTCCGGTGGAAACTTTATCGCCGGACATCAAAGGCGTATTCAGCGTGATCGCGGAAACGTCATTATTATCGCCACGCTGCATCGTCACGTCGCCGTGAATGAAGCTGGTGCGAGCGACGCCGGCGTTCGCATCGGTTTGCTGCGGTTGATTATTCTGTCCCGGAGCAGGCTGGCCCGGACCGGGCTGCCCGGCATACGGTGGCTGCTGCCCTTGGGGACCGTACGGCACCTGCTGGCCATACGGGGGTTGGCCATACGACGGCTGGCCATAGGAGGGCTCGCCATACGGGGGTTGCTGATCTTGTTGTTGATTCGGCGGCGAATCCGGTTGTGAATCGGGCGGCGCATCGTAAGCAGGAGGAGGAGGCTGCTGAGCTTTGGCCAGCCGAGTACTGCCGAAAATCAGGGCCGCCATCGCCATAACAAAGATAAGCAGAGGAATTCTCATGGCCGGTCCTGTTGAGTTTTTTGGATACGGCGGCAGCGTCGTCATGGGCGTTCCCCCGGGCACATCCCTGAATGTGTCTTGATTGGTCGATGAGGAGGAAGCAATGGGCTTGCCAAAGTTACAGATGATGGGAAAGGTTAAGCCTTTTAGAATTAAGTGGAAAGCGGAGTTACTCCAAGGCGCGATCATGGCCTCGTGGTTGGATACCACCAGCGGTGGTGGTTTTCAGCCGCCTGCGGGAATCACACAGCCTTAGGAAGGTTTGACGCGCTCGGCGGAAATCGGTGGGTTGCGGAACCGAGGATCGAAGTCAAAAGAAGTCAAACTCTTCAGCCGCAGGACAGCGGCCAATGACGCAAAGGAAGCGACTTACTCGTGGGCGTCCTTGCCGGGTTCGTCGCTGATGCCGATTTTTTCCAGGCGATATCGGAGGGCGTTTCGTGACAAGCCCAGCATCCGTGCCGCCTGGCTTTTATTGCCATTTGCGCGCCGGTAGGCTTCCCGGATGATTTCATCCTCCCAGGCGTCCAGCGTCTTCCCTTCGGGCAGCAGCGCAGCAGATGCGGCGGACGATTTGGTCCGCGCGGTATCGAGGTGTATATCCGCAGGCTCGAGGACCGCTCCGCGCGCGAGCGCGCAAGCGCGTTCGATCACGTTTTCAAGTTCGCGAACGTTGCCCGGCCAGTGAAACGCCACCAGCTGCTCGATGGCCGCAGGAGAGATGGTTATGGGCCGGTCCGGGGATTGCGGGCAGAAGCGCGTGAGAAATAATTTCACCAGATCGGGGATATCTTCCTTGTGCTCGCGAAGGGGCGGAATATCGATGGCGACGACATTCAAGCGGTAGTAAAGGTCCTCGCGAAACGTGCCTTCCTCGAGCGCGGCACGCAAGTCGCGATTGGTCGCAGCCACCAGCCGCACGTCCACCTTGATGGTGCGGGTGCCTCCGAGCCGCTCGAATTCGCGCTCCTGCAGGACACGCAGGAGCTTCACCTGGGTGGCCGGCGGCACATCCCCGATTTCGTCGAGAAACATGGTGCCCTTGTCGGCCATTTCAAATTTGCCCGGTTTGCTGGTGGTGGCGCCGGTGAAAGCGCCCTTTTCGTAGCCAAACAATTCGCTCTCGAGTAAATTTTCGGGAATCGCGGTGCTGTTGATCTTGATGAACGGGCCGGAGGCACGATTGGAGCGCTGATGGATCACGCGGGCGATCAGGTCCTTGCCCACTCCACTCTCACCCCCGAGAAGCACCGTTGACGGCGTGGGCGCGACGCGATCGACCAGGGCCAGGACTTCCTGCATTTTTGCGCTGCGCGCCACGACATTTGGATAGCTGTAACGCTGGCCCAGCGCTTCGCGCAGCGAACGATTTTCTTCGCGCAGCCGGTGGACATCGAGCTCCTTCTCGACCGCCATGCGCATTTCCGCCAGGGAGAAAGGTTTGAGGATGTAGTCGCTGGCGCCGGACTTCATCGCCTCCACGGCGGTTTCCACGGTGCCGAATGCGGTCATGAGAATCACAGGCAAACCGGCCTGCAGATTCTTGGCCGCGCGGAGGAATTCGAGACCGCTCATGCCGGGGAGCTTCAGATCGGTGAGCACCAGGTCAACGTGCTCGCGACGCAAGAGAGCCAAACCCGCTTCCGCTTCCGGCGCCGACAGGGTCTGAAATCCGGCCTCGCCGAGATCGAGTTCGAGCAACCGGCGCATTCGGGCTTCGTCTTCCACGATGAGAATGGTTTGTTTGGGGGACATGGTCAGAGGGTAGTTACGGGCTGCGATTCGCGTGCGCCAGAGGCAGCTGCAGGAAAGAAAACTATGAAGCAGGCGCCCGGACCTGGCTGCGGGGCTCCGTCGCCCGATGTGCCCGTCGGTGTGCCGCCCGAAGTGCCGGAGAACGTGGCGGGCGATGCGGCGGGCGATGTGGGGTCAGATACGGTGCGCGACACAGCGTGCCGTGCGGCGCGCGAAACGCCCGATGGTGCAGTAGACGATGCACCGTCGCCGGGCGCGGGGCCGAGCAGCTCAATCGAGCCATGGTGCTCATCGACAATTTTGGATACGAGCGACAGTCCCAGACCGACGCCGGTCTTTTTCGTGGTGACGAACGGATTGAAAATCTGCTCGCGAAGGTCGGCCGGAATGCCGGGTCCCGAATCGGTCACGCGGACCTCGACGCCCTGCTGCCCGGCTCGCACGGCCGGAGCAATGGAAACGCGCAGGGTGCCACCGCCTTGTTCACTCATGGCTTCATAGGCATTCTGCGCCAGATTCACGAATACCTGCTCGCAGAAATTCTCTTCGAGCGGAACCAAAGGCAAATTTTCCGCGTAGTCGCGCTCGACCTGTACGGCGGGACCGCTCCAATTCGCGGCGACTGCTTTGAGCGCCCGGTCCACCACTTCGGGCAGCGCTTGGGGCTTAAGTTCGAGATGCAGGGGACGCGCAAAATCGAGGAAGCGCGTGACCAGCGCGCTCAAGCGGTTGACCTCGGTATAGATATAGCCGGCAAGTTCACCCGACAACGGCTCCGACTGCTTGAGCCGCTCGTTCAGCATCTCGGCCGAACCTTTGATGATGCCCAGCGGGTTGCGAATCTCATGCGCAAGTCCGGCCGACAGCTGGCCCAGAGCCGCGAGGCGCTCAGAGCGGCGTGCCTGCGCTTGCGCGTGCTCGAGCCGCCGATTCGTTTCGGCCAGCTGCTCCGCCAGATTCTGGTAAAGCTGGGTCTGGCGCCTGTTTTCCATGGCAAAGCGGTTGACGATAATGGCCGCGAGAAAGAAGAACAGGATGCGGATGACCAACTCCGAAATGCCCGAGGGCGTCAGTTGGTATTCCTGAAGCGCGGGATATAAATACGAGCAATAGCCGGCGGAGGCGATCAGCGTCCACAGCAGCGTGCCGAGCGGGCCGAAATATACGGCTGCGGTCAGCACCGGCAAATAAAAAATAGGATAGTAGCTGCTGTTGATGCCCACCTCACCCGTGTGGCTGAGCAAAATCATGGCCAGCACAATTTTCAAAACCATCACGTAAATGCGTCCGTGGCGGGGCAGCCGCTTGATCAACCGGCCTTCGGTAACTTGCAGAATGCCGATGGCAATGAGGATGAGCTGCTTGTGAATTTCGCGGACTGGAGGAAGAATGGCCAGCGCCAGAAGGAAGGCGAGACCCAGCACGTCCATCCAGTTGCGGCTTTGGCGCCGGTAAGGTGGGGTGGCGAGCGGCGGGGGCGGTGTGATCATGAACGTGCGCGCTTCGGCACAGGATATCTTAAGCCCATCGGGCCCGAGCCGATGGCCAAAGACCAACCGGCGGAATGACTAGATGTCGCTTGCGACAGAGCACTCGCGACGGACGACTCGCCACACGCCAAACGCCACGCGCCACACGGCACTCGCTACAGACCACTCGTCATATAAGGCGCCAACTCGTGCGACCGGCTACGTTTCTATTTGCGCAACGAATGCACAGCCTGAGAGGATGAGAGCGGCAAGAGCAGCAGCCGTGTGCAGTCGGAGCTTTTAATTAAGGGAGCCATAAGAATGCCGGGCGCAACCAGTGGAGAGCAGGGACATGGCCTTTTCGATTCGCTGAAAATTCGGGGACTCACACTGCCGAATCGCATTGTGGTGTCGCCGATGTGCCAGTATTCGTGTGAGAACGGGTTCGCAAACGACTGGCACCTGGTGCATCTCGGCAGCCGCGCCGTGGGCGGCGCTGGCCTGGTTTTCGCGGAAGCTACCGCTGTAACCGCGCAGGGGCGCATCACTCCGCAAGACCTGGGACTCTGGACCGATGCGCATGCCGAGCCGCTTGCACGCATCGCCAAATTCATCCATTCGCAGGGCAGCATCGCGGGAATACAACTGGCGCACGCGGGGCGCAAGGCTAGCACTGCGCGGCCGTGGGAAGGCGGAGCCAAGCTTCCGGAAAGCAAAGGCGGATGGAGCGGAGTGGTCGCGCCCAGCGCGCTGGCGTTCTCTCCGGAATATCCCATGCCGGTGGCCCTCAGCGAAGAAGGCATTGCTGCCATCGTGCGCGCGTTTGGCGAGGCGGCGCGGCGCGCGCATGAGGCGGGATTCCGCATCCTCGAAATCCACTCCGCACACGGGTACCTGCTGCACGAGTTTTTGTCTCCGCTCAGCAACCTGCGCACGGATGGTTATGGCGGTTCGTTTGCAAATCGGACGCGGCTCTTGTGCGAAGTGGTGCAGTCGGTGCGTGAACATTGGCCGGAACGGCACCCGCTGTTCGTTCGCATCTCGGCGACCGATTGGGCCGAGGGCGGCTGGGACACCGAGCAGTCCGTCGAACTGGCCCGGCAACTCGGGCCGCTGGGCGTCGATCTGATCGACTGCTCGTCGGGAGGCATCGTGCACGGTGTGAAAATTCCCCTGACACCCGGTTATCAGGTCGCGTTTGCGGAGCGCATCCGGCGCGACGGGAACATTTTGGCGGGAGCGGTGGGCCTGATTACCGAGCCGGCGCAGGCCGAGCACATCCTGCAAACCGGACAGGCGGATGTCATCCTCCTCGCGCGCGAAATGCTGCGCAATCCGAACTGGCCGCAGCGGGCGGCGAAGGAACTGCACCAGACGATGTCGTGGCCGGTGCAATATTTGCGCGCGGCCCCGGAGGGCTCGCCCGCAAGGCAGCCGGCCGGGAGCGAGGATCCGTCAGAAGACGCGGACGTAAGATTAGCCAATGCGTGATGTAAACGACACCCTCAGCATGGCCGTAGCGGTCGCGCCTGATTAGCACTACTTAATAAACGATTCGACGAACGCGAGGGGAGCACGCGAACGATACAAAATTCAGCGTCGCGAGTTGAAGTGCGCTTCGTACGATGCAAACTAAAATGGCGCATTTGGCACCGACAATTACGCATCGTTAGCACTGCCGTATCGATGCAGTTCCGTATCAACGCGCTCCCGGCCGTAAGCGAGGGCGCCTCCCGCAGCGATTTTTCCTTCGTAGTACGGCGTCTTTTAGCGCTGCACTTTAGCGATCGATTCGACTGCGGCGCCCCTCTTCCCTGCTCACCGGATTTTGGATGGGTTCGATACATTCTTTCGCGTATAGGCCCGGGGTCAGGCTTGCTAGAGTTTAGTTATGCTCGCCAACTTCGTGAACACGGATAACCGCGGCATGTTCCGCGGCTACGATCCCGGCGGTTTCTACGACGAGATGTTTTGTGCGCCGGGAATCCCGCGCGCGCATTACGCCACGCTGTTCCAGAAGCTCGCGACGATGGAGCTTTCGCAGTTCGAGGAGCGCCGCAAGCTGGCGGATCTTTCCTTTCTGCTGCAAGGCATTACGTTTACGGTGTACGGCGATGGCGGCGGCACCGAAAGATTGTTTCCCTTCGATCTGATCCCGCGCATTTTGCCGCAGCGAGAGTGGCAGCGCATCGAGCGGGGACTGAGCCAGCGCGTGGTGGCGCTCAACCTTTTTTTACGTGACGTTTACGGTAAGCAGCGCATTTTCAAGGACGGCCGCATTTCGAAATCGCTGGTGTATTCCTGCCGGAATTCCGGCGGGAAATGATCGGCGTCGAGGTGCCGCGCGGTATTCACACACACATCTGTGGCATCGACCTGGTGCGCGACTCGAAGTCTGGCGACTTCTTCGTGCTCGAGGATAACGTGCGCACGCCGAGCGGCATTTCCTACGTCATCGAAAACCGGCTGGTGATGACGCGCACGTTTCCCGACGCGTTCCAGGCCTACGAAGTGCTTCCAGTGAACCATTATCCCGACCAGCTATCGCGCATCCTGCGGAGCTTATCACCGCGCGGCGAAAGCGATGCCGAGATCGTGCTGCTAACGCCCGGGATTCACAACAGCGCCTACTTCGAGCACAGCTTTCTCGCGCAGCAAATGGGCATCGAACTCGTCGAAGGCCGCGACATGATCGTGGACGGCGACGTGGTGTTCATGAAGACCATCCACGGACTACGGCGCGTGGACGTGATTTACAGCCGGGTGGATGACGAATTCCTCGATCCGCTGACGTTTTTGGGCAGTTCGCTCCTGGGTGTGGCCGGGCTGATGGGCGCGTACCGCGCGGGAAACGTCGCGATAGCCAACGCTCTGGGCAACGGGGTGGCCGATGACAAGGCCATTTACGCCTACGTGCCCGACTTCATTCGCTACTACCTGGATGAAGAACCGCTGTTGCGCAGCGTGGACACTTATCTTTGCTCGAAAGACCAGGACCGCGCGTATGTGCTCGAGCACCTGAACGAACTGATGGTGAAGTCGGTGGGCGAATCCGGCGGATACGGGATGCTGATGGGACCGGCGGCGGGCCACGCGACCATCGAGGAGTTCCGGCGCCGCATTGAGGCCAATCCACGCAACTACATCGCCCAGCCCCTGATTCCGCTTTCGCGCGTGCCGTCATTCGACACCGGCGCGGGGTTTCTGGCTGGACGGCACGTTGATCTGCGGCCGTATTGTTTGTACGACGGAGAGAAAGTAACCATCGTGCCCGGCGGATTGACCCGTGTGGCCCTGCGCCGGGCTCGCTGGTGGTGAATTCATCGCAAGGCGGCGGAAGCAAAGACACCTGGGTTTTGCACGGGGAGCCGGGCGATGACTAATATGCTCTCGCGCATCGCCGATTCCCTGTTCTGGCTCGCGCGCTACGTCGAGCGCGCCGAATACACCGCGCGCACCCTCGACGTTAACTATCACATGCTGCTCGAGCAGTCCCAGCAGCCCTATCGCATGCACTGGGAATCGTTAATTGTGATGGCCGGCGAACAAGAGCGTTTCCACCTGGCGTATCCGGAAGCGAACGCGCAAACCGTGTTCGAGTTTCTGGCTTTTTCGCCGGATAATCCCAGCTCCATCGTGCAATGCGTCGCGAAAGCTCGGGAAAACGCCCGCACGATTCGCGACCGCATTTCCCGCGAAATGTGGGAAGTCATCAACGGGCTTTATCACCACGTCAGCCACTTCGATTGCCAGGAAGAAATGGTGGCGGGTCCTCACCGGCTTTGCGAGGCCGTCCGCTTAGGCAGTCATGGTTTTCACGGCGTGACCAATGACACGCTGCCGCACGACGAAGGCTGGGAATTTCTGCGCATCGGCTGGGCGCTCGAACGCGAGGAAATGACCGCGCGACTGGTGGACGTCCAATATCACAACCTGCTGGACGCGCCCTCGCATTTGGCCGAGCCCGATAGTCATCAGTGGATGGGCGTGCTGCGGTCGGTAGGCGCCTACGAAGCGTATCACCGGCAATATCATTCCCCCATCGAGCCGGAAAAAGTCGCCGAGATGCTGATCCTGCATCCGCAGCACCCACGCTCGATCCGCTTCAGCACCACCGAGGTTCGCGACGGCCTGCGCGCCATCAGCGGAAGCAGTTCCGGTTCGTATGCGAACGAAGCGGAGCGCCTCACCGGAAAAGTTCTGGAACGATTGCGTTACGATCGGATCGACGAAATTTTCAAGCAGGGCCTGCACTACTATTTGAACGATCTGCTGCGCATGTGCGCCTCCATCGGCAAGGCGATTGCCACTACTTACTTTTATTACGGAGTCAACGAATGAACCGCTACCACCTCGTGCATACCACGGAGTTTGCCTATGACAGCCCGGTGTCGGAAAGTTATAACGAGGTGCGCTTGCGTCCACTTGACGACGACCGGCAGACCTGCGTGTCGTTCAAGCTGGTCACCACGCCAAATTCCCGCGGCACGGCCTATCGCGATTCGCTGGGCAACTGGGTCCATCAGTTCAACGTTTTTCCCGAACACCTGCGGCTGAAAGTAGAGGCCGAATCGGTGGTCCTGACGCACGAAGCACCTCCGCAACCGGCGGGCGATGAGCTCACCCTCGCGGAATTCAAGTGCCTCCGCGATAATCTGCGCGAGGAGTATTTCGACTTTCTCTCGCCCAGCGCGTACGTGCCGCACCTGCCGCAGATCGAGGAGTTTGCCGAGCTCGCGGAACGATTAAATGCCGAAGGGAATGGCGGGGCGAGTGGCAGGGCGGGCAGCGGGTCAAGTGTTGGGTCGGGCGTTGGCTCGCGCGGCGGGAGCGGCGGCACGGTTACCGGCTTCGCCCAATGCGCTTCCGACCTGATACATGAGCGCTTCCGGTACGTGAAAGGAGCGACGCACGTCCATTCATCGATCGAGGATTCTCTCTCGGTTAACGCCGGAGTCTGCCAGGATTTCGCGCATTTACTGCTGGGTATCCTGCGCACGCGCGGCATTCCCGCGCGCTACGTCTCGGGGTACCTGTTTCCGGAACACGAACGCGTAAACGGAGGACACGCGAGCAGCTTCGAAGAGGTAATCGGCGGGCAGGCTTCTCACGCCTGGGCCGAAGCATATGTGCCGAACGCGGGTTGGATTGGCCTCGATCCCACGCTCGGAATGCCCGTGAGCCTGCGGCACGTCAGAATCGGATATGGCCGGGATTACGGCGATGTTGCGCCGGTGCGCGGCATTTACAAGGGACACTCCGGGCAGCGCCTCTCCGTCGACGTGCGCGTGCGTCCTGAAGTGGATGACGATGGCTGCGAGTTGCTCACGCGCGCACCGGAGGCGGTGGGCGAGGCCGTTCCGCTATCCGAGCGGCCTCACCAGGCGGTGCAGCAGTGATCATTCAGTGATTATTTTATGATCCGCAGTGATCATCCAGCGTCATCGCGTGACCAGCGCAGTGATCATCGGGCGATCAGCGCGGCGGTCATCGGGTGACCAGCGCGGTGATCAGGGCAAAAATTGCAGTTACGATTGCTTGGCGGCGGCCTGCTGTTGCGCCGCGGAATTTGTTTTCAGAAAAGCCTGCGTGAGCGGCCAGGCTTCGGCTGCTGCTGCAGGGTTGTAGCTGGGCCGTGCGTCGCAGAAAAAGCCGTGGTCGGCGTCGGAAAATTCCACGTTGACGAAGGTCTTCGAAGCACCGCGCAAGGCTTCTACGGTAGCGCGCACCTGGTCGGCGCCAATGTGCTGGTCGCGCCCGCCCCAGAACAGCAGCACCGGCGCGCGCAATTCGCTCACGCGCCCCAGCAGTCCCGCTCCATATTGCGAGGGCGCTATGCCTCCCCCGTAAAAGGACACCGCACTTTTGAGCGGCAGCGTTATCGCGGCAAGAAAAGCGGCGCGCCCGCCCATGCAGAAGCCCACCGCCGAGGCATCGTCTCCGGCTCCGTTAGCGCGCAGCCAGTCGTGCGCCGCGCGGAAGTCGGCTTCCATCGACGGATCCTTGAGCGCCTGCATGTGGGGCATAACCGAGGCGAAATCGTCATAGCGCCCCTCAAAGCCCGGCGCCGTGCGATGAAATAGTTCTGGAGCAATGGCGAGATAGCCCTCGCGTCCGAAACGTTCCGTCACGCTGCGGATATGCGCGTTTACGCCAAAAGCTTCCTGCATCACGAGCAAACCTGTTTTCCCGCCGGCGGGTCCAGCGACATAGGCCCGCATTGATGTCCCGTCACTTACGTTTAGTGTTACGAATTCCGTTCGGATGTCCACGTGATCCCCCAAGTCGATCGGCATTTTTTGGCAAGCTGTTTTAGCGAACTGCGCCCGGCATCATAGCACGCAGCACCGCACTGACGGCGCGCTTGCGTGGGTTGCCGCTGCACGCTCTACCCGGTACGCGTGGCCAGTGCCATTGCTTGCGCTTCGCCGCCGGGCAAGCACTCCGCGGCACGATGTTTCGTACTTCGTGTTGCATACTTCGTGTGGGGTGTCCGTCTCACTGGCGGTGCTTATTATTTTGCGGCGCAACGGTCTTACTTAATTAGCCCCGATCTGTTGCATAATTGACCCGCTTGAGGGCCCATCTGCAGCCTGAACGGGCCTGAGTGCTTTAAGGAGGTTTGCTATGAAACCGCTTCTGCTGGTTTGTGCCGGTTTTGTTCTGGCAGCCGTTTCTCCACTTGCCGCACAGGAGGTAACCAAAGAAACCGCTCCTGGCATTGTGAACCTGGCGCGCGTGGAAACCACCGTCGCCTGCTCCGGGGCGATAAAGGTGGAGGCGGTGCCCGAAATCAAGAAAATGGGCTTCGTGACCATCATTAACCTGCGGGAATCGAATGAGCCCGGCGCCAATGTGGAAGCTGAACAAGCAGCCGCCGAAAACATTGGACTGCACTACTATCACATCCCGTTCGACGGCGCCGCACCTGATCCTGCGGCCGCCGATAAGTTTCTGGAAGCAATTACTGTGAAAGGCAGCGAGCCCGCGTTCATTCACTGCGCGGGAGGTGGCCGTGCGGCGACGATGTGGTTTATTAAGCGCCTCGCGGTGGATCATTGGGACCTGGACCGAGCCACCAAGGAAGCCACGGCGCTGGGCATGACCAATCCGGCGCTAAAGCAGTTCGCGATTGAATACGTGCAAAATCGCAAGCACTAGCGAACACGGCGCGCTGGCATAGTCTGCACACGATATATTCGAGTACACGATATATTCGAGTACACGATATATTCGAGTACGTGATCTGAACGGGAATGTCGAAAGGGTGCGCTGGTGACCAAGCTTTGCCGGGACCAACCTTCTCCAGGCGCAAGCTTTTCTTGACACATGCGTGGCCGCTCTGTAGAGTCCGTTGCTGTAGAATTTCAAATGACACGCCCCGACACCACCGATTTTGTACTGTGCTTCAGGGACGCCCTGCCCTCCTGTTGTTGTTGACGCTTTCCGCGTAGTTCGCCATTCCTCCGGCAGAACTGATTCTGCCCAAACATAAATCCCGTAAGGCAACCAGCACGATCGCCTGTGCGCGTAATCAAGCTCAAGAGGACGGCGAAATGGGTCTTTACCGCATTCGACACAATGGATCAGCGCAGGTTACCGGCCAGCATGCCGGATCGCAAACGCCGGAGCAGGCGCTCCGGTTGCAGGCGTTTCTCGCGAAAATAGCGGCAATTCTCGGTGCCGCGTTGCTGCTGCTTCTTGGTGCTACGGGTGCCAGTGCGCAGCAGCAGGCCTCCCTTGGCGGGACGATTGTGGACGCTTCCGGCAGCGCCATCCCCGGCGCCAGCGTAAACGTGAAGAACGCCGAAACTGCCGCTACACGCACGGTGGTAACCGACGATGCGGGCCGCTACGAGGTGCCGTTGCTTGCGGTAGGCAGCTACGAGGTATCTGCGCAGAGAACGGGCTTTACGGCGACGAGCACGCGGATCACGCTCGTGCTGGGGCAGCGCGCGACCCTGGACCTTACGCTTTCGGTGGCCGGGCTCACGCAAAACGTGCAGGTGCAGGAAACTGCCATCGCCGTGAACGCCACCACGGAAGATATCTCCGGCCTGGTGAGTGAACGCCAGGTGAAGGACTTGCCACTAAATGGTCGGAGCTACGACCAGTTGCTCACGCTCAATCCCGGCGTCATTAATTATTCCTCGCAGCGCGCCGGAGGCATTGGAACCTCGAACTCCGTCATCGGAAATATGTTTGCCGTTTCCGGACGCCGGCCGCAGGAAAATCTCTACAACTTGAATGGAGTTGAATTTACCAGCGCATCGGAAATCAACAACACGCCGGGCGGAACCAGCGGCCAATTGCTGGGCGTTGACGCCGTGCGCGAGTTCGCCGTGGTCAAGGACGCTTACGGCGCGGAATATGGCAAGCGGCCCGGCGCGCAAATCAACATTGTCACGGCGTCCGGTGGCAACCAGGTGCACGGCAGCGCGTACGAATTCCTGCGCAACAGCGCACTCGATGCCAGAAATTTCTTCGACCAGCCGCAAATTCCCAATTTCGAGCGGAACGTCTTCGGGGCGTCGCTCGGAGGTCCCGTAAAAAAGAACAAGACATTCTTGTTCGGAAATTACGAAGGTTTTCGCCAGGCTCTGGGGCTCAGCGACGTCACCCTGGTGCCCGACGCCGCTTCCCGCGCCGCGGCGGTCGCGAGTGTCCAGCCTCTGCTGGCGCTGTGGCCGGTGGCCAACGGGCCGGAGCTGCTCGACTCTTCCGTGCCCACGTCTTCGCTGCCCACGTCTGGCGGCTCTCCCAGCGGAATTGCCGAAGCATTCAGCAGCCCCGTGCAACACGTGCGTGAAGATTTTGGCACGGTGCGGCTCGACCATACGCTCTCGGAGCGTGATTCACTGTCGGCCGTTTACACGATAGACGACAGCGACGCTCACTCGCCGACCACGAACCCTTTCACCATCATTAATATTTTTGCCCGCGAACAAGTTGTCAGCTGGAACGAAATCCATATTTTTTCGGCGAACCTGATTAACCGGGGCACGCTGGGCTTTTCTCGCGGCGCATTCTATTTCGATAGCGGTGTGAGCATTCCGTCTCTTGAAAACGGCGCAGGCTGGGTGCACGCGAACGAGCCCATAGGATCGCTGGTGGTAGGCGGCGGCACGACGCTCAATGGCGCCTCGCAGATCACCAATGGCGGCACGAATGCCGGAAGCAATCTGCATGCGGACCGCAACATCTTCACCGCCACTGACCAGTTGACGCTCACGCGCGGGAAGCATCTGGCCAGTGCTGGCGTGTGGTTCGAGCGCTTGCAGTCCAACGACACGCTGGTACAGAACCAATATGGCCAAGCCTCCTTCACAAATCTCGCATCGTTTTTGGCCGGCAACGTGAGCACCTACACCTACGCACCCACGTACACGCCGCTCGGATGGCGTTCTCTCGAAGGCGCATTTTTTGTGGAGGACACGATAAAACTAAAGCCCAGCCTGGAGCTGCGCGTGGGATTTCGTGGTGAACTCACTACCGGATGGAATGAAGCCGCAGGCCGCGCCGCCAACTACGCGTTCGCCGGGAATGGCGTAATCGTGACGCAGCCGGTAACGGGCAGTTCCACCTTCAGCGTCAACAACGCCAGGTTCCTGCCTGCGCCGCGTATCGGCGTGGCGTGGTCGCCATTTTCCAAGCGCACCGTGATTCGCGCCGGCGCCGGCCTTTACTACGCGCTGATCGATAACCTGAGCTATCGCCTGGACCAGGACGCTCCTTACAACACCGTGTATGCAGTGAAGGGCGTCACGGCTCCGGGCCCCGGCCACACGTTAAGTGTCTCCGAGATCGGTCCCACCACAAACTATTCGGCGTTAGGCTTTAATAATTCCGTAATCCCCAGCGGCGTGCAGCCCGATCTCCGCACGCCCACGGTCGAGTCGTACACGCTCAAAATCGAGCAGGAGCTTTTCTCGGGTACAACTCTCAGCATCGGCTACATCGGCTCGCACGCGTATCACGAGTTGCTCTCGGTGGACGCAAATCTGAACGCAAATCTGAATGCGAATCTGGCGGCGAATCCGGCCGCGAATTCTTCGGGCGCCAGCTCGACTTATGCGCCCCAGGTGATCACCGCCACCAGCACCGGGCTCGCCAATCCGTCTCTGTGGAACACGACGCACTGGTTTTCCGAAGGCGTAAGCTCGTACAACGGTCTTGAACTCGACGCGAGCCACCGTTTCGCGCATGGATTGCAGTTTCGGGGTGTCTACACGTGGTCGAAAACACTCGATGATGGCGACAGCATGAACACCAGCGTGGCCACAAATTCGCCCGCCTTCGTGATGGATCCGCTCGCGCCGCTGCTCGACTACGGGCGCGCCTCATTCGACATACGCAGTTCCGCCGTCATTAACGCGAGCTATGATCTGCCGTTTGGCGGCAAAGGAGTGGCCGCGGGCCATTCTTCCAACCAGCGGGGATTAGCCACGCACAGCGGATTACCTTCGCAGATGGATACACGGATCTATAACTGGATGCGCGGGCTGATGGCGGGGTGGCAGATCAGTGGCATCGAAACGTTGCAATCAGGTTTGCCATTCACGCCGCAGTTGTCGTACAACCCCTCGAATGATGGCGACACGCGCAACCCGGTGAGGCCTTCATGGAACCCGGCATTTACCGGGCCCGTGATCCTCGGTGGACCGGGCGAATACTTCAATCCCAACGCGTTTGTGCAGCCTGCTTCCGGCACGTACGGCAATGTGGACCGCAATACGCTCCAAGGTCCCGGGCTGCAGGAACTCGATCTCTCGCTCGCGAAGAAATTTCTGCTCACTGAACGTTTTGCGGCGCAATTCCGCGCCGAATTTTTCAACGTACTCAACCACACCAATTTGAATACGCCCAATCCCGTGGTCTTTGCCGCTCCTACGGGCGGTGCTTCTCCAACTGCCGGAGTCATCACTTCCACCGCCACCACATCGCGGCAAATTCAATTTGGCCTGAAGCTGCTCTGGTAGGCAGTGGCTGCCGTGCGTTCCCCGCGCTGTACCCGCGCTGAAAACCAACTGCAGACCAGCGGCTTGGCGGCCCCTTCCGATCTGTCACTTGGCGCAGTATCTATTTTCATTTGGGTTTCTTCTTCTGACTTCCTTCATCTAAGTTTCGGGGGGCTTATGTCGCGGCGGTTTTGTGCCCTCACGCAACCTGAGCCACTGATCTAGCGCACCTGTAGCACTCCGGCACGGCATTTAGCGCATTTTGCTGATCGCGCCCATCCTGTTTCCCGCCAGCTGTTTACATGACTAGAAATCGGCGGCGCGAGCATAGGGCGCGATCTCACGGCTGTAATAGTCATGCACTATTAACATTGCTCTCACGGCGCGTTCAACCAGAACACGTACAGTTTGGCGGACGCGATTTCTTCAATGTTATAGCTGTATAGCTGCGGCACAGCCACCGGCCGCGACAGCGTCAGGATGGTTGTGTTCGCGGGTGTTTTGTTGAGCCAGTTAAAATTCGCGGTCCATCTTAGTGGTCAATTCAAGCTTAGCGGTCAATTCAAGGAGGAATGAATGCGAGCATTACTGGGCTGGATGTTGGCCCTTGGTCTCGTCGTAACGCCCGCAATAGCGGGAACCGATGGCGCACGAGAAAGTGCGGCGGCAGGCGAGAGTGCGGCAGCGTCGAAGAACGATGTCACCCTCGCTCCTGCGGGCGCCGCGAGTGCGGGCAGTGCGGCTGCAACCACGGCTAAAGGCGTTTCCGCGAAGCCGGCAGCAGCGAACATCGAGAGCGAGCTTGAGGAACTGCGCGATCTTCTCGAATCGCAGTCCAAACAGCTCGAGTCACAGAGCGAGCAGTTGAAGCAGCAGCAGCAAAAGATGCAGATGCTCGAGGAACAACTTAAAGAAGCAAGCCCGGTTCGGGACGCTTCTTCCGGCTCTCCCGCGACAACCGGGAGCCCTACCGCGAACTCCGTCTCCGCAATGGGCGCCCCAACGGGCATCGCCGCCAGTGCGGCCGCGGTATCGCCCACCGTTGCGGCCTCGTCATCTCTCCCGGCGGCTGCACCTTCTGCGGCCATCGCGCAGAAAACCGGCGTGGAACCGGAAGAGACCTCGCCACTGCAACTGCGCATCGGCAGCGCCTATATCACTCCAGTTGGATTCATGGATTTTACAGGGGTCTGGCGCCAGCACGACGGCGGCAGCGGTATCGGAACCAATTTCGCAAGCATTCCCTACGGCAATACTTTTCAGACAAATTTAAGTGAATTCCGCTTCAGCATGCAGAACTCCCGCGTCGGCTTCCGCATCGATGCCGATGTGAAAGGCGCACACGTCATTGGGTACATGGAGTCGGACTTCCTCGGTAACAATCCTGGAAACGTCGCCGTGAGCAGCAACAGCAACACACTGCGTTCGCGCCTGTATTGGGTGGATGTGCAAAAGAGTAAGTGGGAACTTCTCGGCGGCCAAACCTGGAGCTTGATTACTCCCGGCCGCACCGGCATTTCGCCTCTGCCGGGCAATCTCTTTTACACGCAAGATATTGATGTGAATTACCAGGCGGGCTTGGTTTGGGGCCGCATTCCGGAACTGCGCATGGTCTATCATCCTTCCAAGAAAACGGCCTTCGCAGTCGCTCTTGACAGTCCCGAGCAATACATCGGAGGCTCCGCGGGTGGCTCGTCCATTACGTTCCCGGCGAACACCACTCTCGCCACGGCGTATGGCGCGGGTGGAGCGAGCAGTGCGGAACTCAACAACGGAAGCACCACGCTCAACACTCCCAACGTTGCTCCCGACGTGATTGCCAAGCTCGCTTTCGATCCCTCGCCCCGAGCGCATATCGAGCTTGGCGGAATCGAACGCCAGTTCAGAGTATGGAACCCGGTTAACGGCGCCCACTTTGACAAGACCGGTGGCGGCGGTTTTGCCAACATCAATTTCGAACTGGTCAAAGGCTTCCGCATCTTTACCAATAATTTCTGGAGCGATGGTGGCGGCCGTTACATATTCGGCCAGGCTCCCGATCTGATCGTGCGCCCGAATGGCGACATTGCTCCCGTGCACGCCGGGTCCACGGTTTCCGGCTTCGAGGTCACCCAGAAAAATTCATTCTTCTATGCTTATTATGGTGCTCTCTACGTCAGCCGGGATATCGCTCTCGATGCCAACAATAAGACGCTAATCGGCTACGGCTATCCGGGCGCGCCCGTTAGCCAGAACCGTGCCATCCAGGAACTTAGCGCCGGCTTCAATCAAACGCTCTGGAAAGATGGCCGGTACGGCGCGTTGAACTTCATGGGGCAGTTTTCCTACATGACGCGCAATCCCTGGTCAATCGTGCCGATTGGCGGGCCCAGTGACGCGCATCTCAGCATGGCGTTCCTGAACCTGCGCTACACTTTGCCCGGAACTGCCCCGGCCCTGAAGTAAGCTGCTGGCCGGCCTCATCCAAACCGACACGCATCCATAGAATCGCTTCTCGACGGGCGCCGGATACTTCGGCGCCCGTTTGAGTTCGCCCGGCGAACCCATCGCGTTCCCCTGCAACGCACCAAACGTCCCGAAATGCGTTGACGGGTGCCGGAGAACAGGTTTTACTTCTCCTGCGCTGCCGGCGTGAAAACGGCCGATGAACACGACATGAAACGCGACAAGCTGCTCTCCCCGCGCGAGGCCGCCCAGGTGCTGGGCGTGAGTTATCCGACGCTCAAACAGTGGATTTACAAGGGTAAAATTCGCACCGTCAAAACTGCGGGTGGCCATCACCGCATTCCAGAAGACCAGATTGATAAATTTCTTTACCGCGCATCGGAAACCGGCGAGGTCGCCGAACGGCGCGATAATTTCCGGCGCGTCAGCGGCCGCAACCAACTGGTGGGCCGCGTCACCGATATCAAAATGATGGGCTTGATGGCCCAGGTAAGCCTTTCCATCGGCGGCCAGCGCATCACGTCGATCATTACCGCGGACGCGGTACGCGAGATGCGCCTGCGCAAGGGCCAGACTGTTGCCGCACTCGTCAAGTCCACGGAAGTGATGATCCTGCGCGTGTGACCGGGACTGACTGTTTAAAGACCGGGCGAAAAGGCCCGAAACGCATACTGAAAGCGGCTGCCGCGTGATAGGTGTGGAGCGTCAGGATGCCTCGGCAGTTGAACGCTGTAACGCGTCAAATCGCTTGCGTAACGCCAAATGCGGAAGCGGGGGATACGGAGGTCCCCACATGCAGAATGAATCGCATGCGGAAACAATCACATACAGGAATAAACGGAATGCGGGAATAACCGCATGCGGGAAATACGCGTAAATGATTGATTGAAGCTGGTGCGTGCGGAACGCGCTATTCGAGCGGCTCGGATTCGATTCCGATGTTCTGTTCGCCCGCGGCCTTTTTCTCGTTGTACTTTTTGACCCAGGCGGCGAAACTTTTGCCCGCCGCCGTATCGCGCCCGCTGAAGGATAATCCAGCTACATCGCTGTACCGGATGGCGACCTTCTCGGGCCGGTCCTTGGGCATCAACCGCACGATGCAGTCGGAAAGCGCCGGACTCTTCCGTTTGCGGTCGAACACATAACCCTCGACTTTGCTGCCATCCTTCAGTGTAAGGGTCAAATCGCCGCGATAATCGAACGCCTTCTCGAGTGCCGCGCAAATCTCGGCATCGCTCGCGAGCGCAGGGACCCACCCTTCCAGGTTTTCGTGCACGGTGCCGAGCGTTTCTTCTGCGGACGAGCTTTCAGCGGGTACAACGGAGGGTAAATCCTTCGAATCCGTCATTGTCGGTCATTGTCTGGCATTGTCGGTCGTGATCTGTCGTGGGCTGCGTCAGAGGCGCTTGCATCTGAGGCGCTTGTGTTGGAGACGCATGAGCGTAGGCGCGCCGGACTCTGCCGGCGATTACGAGCGGGTGCCGATCTGCACGAGCCGGCCCGATTCCCGGCCAAGCCCGCTGGCATCAGGATGGTTTGCGCCCGCACCGCGCGAGTTCGACGCACGCGAATTTGGCTGGCCCGGTCCGCCCATGACTCCAGGATCCTTGTACCGGTCAAACAGCGTAGCCCGCACCGTGCTGATAAATCCCCCGAGCGACCCAAACGTATCATTCACCGCGCTCGCTTCATATCCGCTGTGGACCATGCAGTTCGCGCATTTGGGATTGCCGCTCTCGGTCCCGTACTCGTCCCAATTGGTTTCGCGGATCAATTCATCGAAGGTATCCGCATATCCGTCCTGCAGCAAATAACACGGTTTCTGCCAGCCGAAAATGTTGTACGTGGGCATGCCCCAGGGCGTGCATTTGTATTCCCGCTTGCCCATCAGATATTCCAGGAACAGCGGGCTCATGTTGAATCGCCACCGCTCGCTACGATTGCTTAAAATCTGGCGAAACAGACGCCGCGTTTTCGCCTTGCTCAAGAAATGCGACTGGTCGGGAGCCTTGTCGTAGGTGTACCCGGGCGAAAGCATCATGCCCTCAACTCCCAGGTCCATCATCTCGTCGAAGAACTGGCGTACGCTTTCCGGCTGCGCCCCATCAAAAAGCGTGGTGTTCGTCGTCACGCGGAACCCGCGTTTCAGAGCCTCGCGCATGCCCGCGACGGCTTTGTCGTAAGTCCCTTCGCGGCACACCGAAAAATCGTGGTGTTCGCGCAGGCCGTCCATGTGCACGACAAATGAAAAGTACTTGCTGGGAGTGAATTCATCCAGTTTTTCGCGCAGCAGCAGCCCGTTCGTGCACAGGTACACGTATTTCTTGCGCGCGACCAGGCCCATCGCGATTTCCGCGATCTGCGGATGCATCAAAGGCTCGCCGCCCGGAATGCTCACCATGGGCGCGCCACACTCTTCCACCGCCTTGAAGCACTCCGCAGGCGTCAGGTCCCTTTTCAACACGTGACCGGGATATTGAATTTTCCCGCATCCGGCGCACGCCAGATTGCACCGCATCAACGGCTCGAGCATTAGCACCACGGGATAATGTTTCTTTCCGCTGAGCTTCTGCCCGATGACGTAGGACGCCACCGTCCACATCTGTGAAACCGGTACAGCCATGCGAAACGCCTCCACCCCGAACGAACGCGAGGAACGCAAGCGCCAGCGAGCGGCGCAAATCGGCCCAGAGATTCGCCAGTCACATTGTACTACAGACCTCTGTGACCCTGGCTGCGTGACTTCTGCGCTGCCTGTGCCGCTGCGCGCTGCATACTTGCGGCCCCATTTTAGTTTAATTCTTCACGTGTTCGGAAGCGCGTGCGAAGAAGAAAGGATGGACCGTGGAAAAAGCTTGCCCGATTACTGCTAAAGCGCCAATAAAAAACTTCAGATATTTCGATTTACTAGGGCCAGCGCACTCGTACATAATTTTGCTCCGCACCAATCCTTATCCAAAGTAGCGATTCAGGAGGCCGCATGAAGAAGAGCCTGTTTCTGGTTTTGTTGATCCCGGTTCTGTTCTCTGTGCCACGTGCCGCGTCTGCTCAAGGCAGAGCCAATCTGATTGTTGATGATGACAAAGTGCAGTGCCCCACCGCCGGATACACGACTATTCAAGACGCTGTCAATCACGCGAGCCCCGGAGACATCATCCGGGTGTGTGCCGGAACCTATGCCGAGCAGGTGGTAATCAACACGAGCGTGCACATCCGGGGGGACAACGGTGCCATCGTAATGCCCGCCAATGTGGCCGCGAACGCCAGCGATGTTTTCTCCGGCGATCCGTTGGCGGCCATCATCCTGGTGCAAAATGCGGAAAACGTTAACATCAACGGATTAATCGTGGACGGAAGCAACAACAACATCAGCGCTTGTTCCCCGGACCTGATCGGCATCCTTTATCAAAATGCCTCCGGGCTAGTTCAACACAACGCGATCCGGCATCTGAAGCTCGCCAGCACTTTGGCAGCTTGCCAGAGCGGAGAGGCGGTGGTGGCCCAGACCGGCAGCGGCCAAAGCGCGACGGTTCAGATCAGCGAAAATAGCGTCGAGGACTACCAAAAGAATGGCATCACGGGAAATGAAGCGGGTACCCAGGTGACCATCAACAAAAACGTGGTGACCGGTGCCGGCCCCACCAACGGAGCCGCGCAGAATGGGATTCAAGTGGGATTCGGTGCGCAGGGGAGGGTCTCGAACAACAGCGTCGCCAATAATGTATGGGCGCCGTGTGTGTCGGTTAACAACTGTAGCGCCAACTCGACCGGCATTCTGATTTTTCAATCGGATGGAGTCGAGGTCAATGGCAATTCCGTCGGCATCAACCAGGTGGGAATTGCCGCTGAAGGGCAAAACGAACGTATCCTCTCGAATACCGTATTCGACTCACCCGTGCTGAGCGGCGTCATTTTGCTGGGAGACGGCAGCACGGTGAGCAACAACCAGATTTTTCACAGCGATCAGGACGGAGTCTACATCCAAGGTAACAGCAACCAGATCACCGGAAACAATGTTACGGAAGCATCCGTGGGAATCTTCAAGGTGTCGGGATCCACGGGCAATACGTTGTCGAACAACAACATTTTCGCGACGCTGATCCCCATTTTGGATCCGGCGCCTACTCGAGCAATGAACCCTGTGCCTATGCGGTGAGGTTTCAGCAAATTCAACAGGAATTTGCCACACTTTGAGGGGCCACGCGAAAACGCGTGGCCTCTTTTTTGAACTCGCTATGCGAGCGAAGGATCCATCAAACCATTAGGTCGTGCATGCACATGCGTGCGGGCATGCGTACATGTGCGCGCATGTGCCGGTTCCCGAGTGGATGCGGTGGCGTACACTCTCCCGCGAACACAAAATGCAAGAGCGCGCATGATCGCGTGTCGTCGCTGTATGCGTGCCTGGTGCTTGGGAAAAGCGGACCGTCGTAATAAGGTGCACAGAATCTGACGCGGGGCTGATGCAGGGCTTACCGAGGGCTTACCGGGAACTGATGTGAACTTGACACAACATTTTGCGTTTACGAAGCGCCGTGGGGTCCGCTCGAGGTGCTGGGGTCCATCGGGTTGCCCTGGCTTCCCGTGCTCAGGCTCGCTCGGAAACCTTCTAAGGTCCAGACATCGAGTCCTTCGTCATGCCGCAGAATGTAGAAGTTTCCGTCGTCCGCCCGCACCCGGAAATACAACGCCCCTGGTGAATACCAGCGGTCTTCTACTTCGGAAACCTCAAACACCCGGCCACGCAAGGTAAACCGCACCGGCCGCTCATCGGCGCGAAACCCCGCATAGCATTCCACCAGAATTTCGCCCACCGCTCACCTGCCGCTATGCGCGCCGCCCTCGCCAGTCGCTTGATCTTAACTGCCCCAGCCGAATGGGTGCGCACGAACAACACGCAACGGGCGGCATCTCAAGAATTCGGCTATATCGTATCGGCTATATGGCATCCGTATGAAACCGTCGTGCGAGAAGCGCGTTTGGCATTCTCACTTATTCTGCGCTCACTTATTTCTGCGCCGAAGATGCCGCCGGCGCGGCCGGCATAGCAAATCTGTCCGCAGCGATCGGCACGTTCACCCGCACCTCACTATATTCACTCACGGATCGACCATCGACCCAGGTTTTCGTCACTTTGAAGGGCATCTTGATTCCAGAAACATCGCGATAATCCGCATAATCAATCTGCGTGGCGATCAAGCCGATGGGCAAATTCGTGTAACGCACCATTCGTACCAACAGGCCCGATTTCGAGTCGAAGTACAGCTTTACGTGATTCTTGCCGGGACTGGTCCCCTGCACAATGGTGAGCGTGCGATCGCCTTCATCGAGCGGGGCGCCTACGCGCCAGTCGGTCAGCACTTGCTTCACTCGAGCAGGAAAAACCAGCTCCGCTTCGACATGGGCACCGTCCAAATCGCCGGCGGTCAGCGCCAAAAGGGGGACAGGAGCTTCCGTCTCGGGCTGAGCCACCCAGGCGGAGCGTCCGTCATCGACCCACGTGCTATCTCCGCTGGACCCGTGCACGATCTGAGCGGACTGGCCCGGAGCCTTGGCATAGACCTCGACAGGGGATTCGCCGGGGTCGTCATAACCCTGGTAGGAGCCCTTGGCGACAAAGCTGGTGAGCGCTGCCACACGTTGCGCCCCGCCAAGTGCCTGGATGTACTTGTCGAAAACCTGATCAGCGGTAGGCGCCCCTTCGGCCTGCGCGGTAATGTCCTCTGGGTCGTTCGGAGGAGGAGTGGAGTATTGCTCGGCCAACTCGGGCGTGAGCTTCGGACTCCGTGCGCCACGATGGCAGGAGTAGCAAGTCAGCGCGCGCTTTCCCCCAAAATACGTTTTGTTCATCGCATTCATCATTACCATCATCATGCGCGCTCTTTGCTTCATCGGCAGGTCGTCGGCATACTTGCTCCAATCGCCGCTGCTGTCGTCGCCGTGGCAGTCCGTGCAGTTCATGTTGGTGGAGGCGGCAAAGAAACCCATGGTCTCCATGAATTCCTTCACGGAAATGCCGCGAAGTAGCTGGACATTCTTGAACGCCTGTTCGGCGAGCAGCGGCTTCTGTCCGGGCGCGGCTGAGGCGGCTTGTCGCGGCGCTGCCTGACCCGCGGCGAGCGCAACGGCCAGCAGACACATGGCCATAGCTCCAACAGCACGTATCATCATCGTTTTAATTTCAGCCCCGCGTTTCATGCCAACTCTCCATGTATAATCTTCATGTTTAAGAAGTTTCCCGGTTAAAAAGCTGAGAGCGCGATCGCTCGGGGACGTATGTTCGCATGTTCCGCTCCGTATGTCTGCCCGCATTTGGTCAGCGGGAAAAGCTCCCCGTGTCTCACCTCGGGCTGCCGTCCATCAGAAATTAGCAGCTAACGGGTACCTCAAGATGGCGAACTGTCAGCATCCGTTCGGCCGTATTTTTCCTTTTCACGTTCTTTTCACGCACGGTCTTTTCATACATGTTCCCTTACGATTAAGCAAGCGTTCGCCCGCATTCCGAGCAGCACAGGAAGAAGCGCGAGTACACATCACATAGTATAATTTTGGCCGGCCGCGGCGGAGTGTAACCTGGACGTTGAGAAGACCGTCTCAGTATCCTCGGGCAAAAAACCGTAACTTGCTCGTCTGCGCTGGATGCTCCGATGCAGGGCAAACGCACACATTGAAAGGCCATGGAGAATAGCTGATATGCATGTGGGATCGCACCGAGTAATTCATTACGCGCTTGTGATGTTATTCGCTTGCTTCATGGGCGCTTCCTTAGCACAGGGCCAAGCGGCGAGCCCCAAGACGGAGCAGAAAGCGGAGCAGAAGCCCGAACAGAAGCCCGAACAAAAGCCACTGATGGCCGAGGACGTTTTCAAAAATGTCCAGCTGCTCAAAGGCATTTCCGTCAAGGAATTCATGGACACGATGGGGTTCTTTTCAGCCGCCACCAGTTTGAACTGCATTGATTGCCACTCTCCAGAAGGCGATACCAGCTTAGCGGGATATGCGATCGATACGCCGCTGAAGCAGACTGCGCGCAAGATGATTCTCATGGTGAACATGCTTAATCGCACGAATTTCGCCGGACAGCGCAAAGTGACTTGTTATACGTGCCATCGTGCTACCGACCGGCCGGCAGCCATTCCCAGCCTGCTGGAGCAGTACGGCACCCCGGTAGATGATCCCGACCTGGTTGAAACGGTAAAAGAGACCAACAATGGGGTAAAGCCTGTCACTCAGGTCTCCCCTGATCAAATTTTAGACAAGTACGTGCAGGCCATTGGCGGAGCGCCGCAGCTAGCCAAGATCACCAGCTTTGCTGCCAAGGGAACGTACGAGGGATACGACACGTTTTCGGAGAAGGTTCCCATCGAAATTTACGCCAATGCTCCCGATCAGCTCACCACGATCGTGCACACGCAACACGGAGATAGCGTGAATACTTTCGACGGCACTCACGGGTGGGTTGCTGCGTCGGATAAGCTGATGCGGGTGCTCCCGCTTTCCGGAGGAGACCTGGCAGGCGCCAAAATCGATGGTAGCCTCTCTTTTCCAGGGCGGATAAAGAATGAGTTCAAGTGGCGTACGGGCTTTCCGTTGGTCACCATTGACGATCGGCCAGTTCAAGTCATCCAGGACGCCAGCGGGGGCGACACCGGGGCCAAATTATACTTTGACAATGCGTCAGGCCTTCTCGTGCGGCAGGTGCGCTATAGCGACACAGCAGTGGGGGTGATTCCCACACAGGTGGACTACTCGGATTATCGCAATGTGGCAGGAGTCAAAATGCCTTTCCACTGGGTAGTTACCTGGACCGACGGCCGTTCTACCATCGACTTAAGTGAGGTACAGCCGAATGTGCATATCGACGCGGCGAAGTTCGCTACACCGGCTGCTCCGAAACCTAAACCGACGACCCCTTAGCCAATCAACTTAGCCAATCGACTTAGCCCAAAAACGGCCAAACGCAGACGCGAGCAGTTTATTCGCCCCTAGATTCGGGCTACTAACTCGGCACGTTGTTGGACTTCGTTGTTAAACATCGATGTGCGCACAGGTCGCGGTGATTAAAGTACGGTATGCAAGGCTGTCTGACTCTAATGGAACAGGCCCACGGAGTTGACATCGCGAGTGCGACTGGCGTATACCAAGCAGCATATCTAGCTTTGTCTAAATTAGTACCGTATGAAGGAGATACCCTCGATGAGACTTAAGCTTCCCGGTGTTTTTATGGCAATTTTTGCCCTAATTGCGGCGGCTGCGCCCGCGTTTGCGCACCACGGATTTGGTGTGGAGTTTGACGGAACTAAGTGCCTGGACCTGAAGGGCACCCTCACGGCTATCGATTGGGAGAACCCGCACGCATACTTCCATATGGATGTGAAGGATGCCGATGGAAATACGGTGGCGTGGAGCCTGGAAATGATCACGCCGAACGCCCTGAAAAGGAACGGCACCACGAGGCAGGATTTCCTTTCCAGTATGGGTAAGCCCATCGCCACAAGAGCCTGCCCGGCCAAAGCGGGTGGTACGCAATACCGAGGCGCCGCGGAATACCTGAAGCTATCGGATGGGCAATTGCGCATCGTTGGGCAGTTGGTGGAAAAGCTGACGCCCGAGCAGTTGAGCTTCTGAACAAGTGGGGGTCGGCGCGGGTCGGCGCGGGTCGGATGACCACGGCGCCTACGCGTTTCGCGCGATGGTCCCCGATGACTTTGTGAACCTTCTTGTGAATGTTGCAGGAGGCGCTTGCAGGTTCACGGCATCTGCATCTCGGCGAGCATGAGAAAAGGGAGAAATTGGAAATGAGCGGAATGAACCGGCGGTTACGCTATTGTCTCGCGAGTGCTGCAGCCGTACTCGCGGCTGTATGCATGATTTTCACGTATGCTTTTGCGCAGAATTCGGCCGGGTCGGGAGGCACTGGATCGGGAGGGAAAGGTTCCGAGCAAATTGTGGGGGGCTTTAGCCAGGTGAAGGCGCTGCCGCCGGGCGGACCGGCACCCCGGATGTCGGACGGGCATGTGGACCTGTCTGGACGTTGGTATCCCAACAAAGCGGGAAGAATGTTAGAGGGCGCTTACCCGGTCGACCGGGAGGTATTCAGGCAATACGATCCCAAGGTGACGCCGGAAGAAAAACCTATTTTCAAACCGGGGATGGAAGCGAAATACAAGAGTGGCGTCCCTTACGGAACATGCGACCAAGCCGGCACCCCAAGTACGATAACCATTCAGGAAAATCAACATGGCCCCATTGTCTTGATTGCCAAGCCGGGCATGTTGACCCTTCTCGCGGAATATCCTCTGGCAGTTCGCATGATCCACACCGATGGGCGTCCGCATGAGAAAGATCCGGATCCCACTTTCAATGGCGATTCGACCGCGCATTGGGAAAAAGATACGCTGGTGGTGGAAGCGATTGCTATTGATACCCGGCTGAGGAATATCGCGGTGGGATTCCCGGGTGAAGGGGGCGCATGGCTCCATAGCGATCAGGAGCGCGTCATCGAACGGTTCACCCGCCCTTCGAAGAACTATCTTACGTATCAAGTTACGATTGACGATCCGATCGTACTGGAGAAGCCGTGGACTTCCGCACCTCGTACCTGGTCGCTCGGACCCGAGGATGATGACTGGCAGGAATACTTCTGCACGCATAATGAAGAGCCTGAGGAATACAAGAAAATGGGCTCGCCGAGCACCAATATTCCGATAGGCGATGGCCAAGGCAGGTGAGTGCGGCAAAACGCACACAGGCCGCACACAGACAACGGGTAATTGCACGTGAGAGGCTCGATGATGTAAGCGCGCAGGCGCGCATGTACCGGCGGCGTACAATCTGGAAAACGTGCGGTTCGGGCTATTTCTCTTGCACGAGTGTCACAAGCATTAGGTTCAAAGAATGGAGTCGCACATCATGAAAATGAAGCTAGTCATGCTGTTCTCGCTGTTAAGCATTCCGGCCATTTGCGTACCGATGTTTGCACATCACGGAAACGCCGCATATGACGAGAGCAAGCTAGTAGTTCTGAAGGACGCAACTGTGACGAAATTCGCGTGGGCGAATCCTCATTCCATTATCATGTTTGATGCCAAAGATGATAAAGGCAACGTCGCCCATTGGGTTTCCGAACTAGGCAGTCCGTCGGCGCTGGGCCTCATTGGCTGGACCAAAGCTTCCGTACAGCCTGGCGACATGATCACCGTTTACATACATCAGTCCAAGGTAAACCCCACGGTCGGCCGCATCGATCATATCGTGCTGGCCGATGGCACGGCACTCCGAGATAGCTCCGGCGGAGGAGATCGCGGAGATAAGAAACCTGGCGGCTCTGGCTCGTATTAATACGCGAGATCATTAATACGGCGAGATCAGGGGTCAGGAATTTGTGACGCACGCCGCCACTACGTGAGGCTCGGGCGGAATAACGGTCGTCCGAGTGCGATTCAAACCAAATCGCGGTTAGCGCCATCGTCAGCGTCACAATCGTTATCGTCACCAATCATTCGCATCACTTCGTGTAACAATGTCCGCCGCCGGGCGTGCCACCCGGAGCCAATTCGCCGCACTCATCTGCCAAGTTTAGGGAGAAAACGTCATGAAATATTGGCTTACCGCGATCATTGCCATCACCTTCTCGCTCGTGACCGTGCACAGCGCCACGGCTCAGGAGGAGATCACACTCATCGCCCCCGGCATCATCCAGGCCCCCATTCAAGAACTCATCCCCGCCTTTGAAGCGAAGACGGGCCACAAGGTCAAGGCGACATTTGGAGCTGTAGTCGCTTCGAAGGAGCAGATTGTTCACGGTGAACCGTTCGATGTACCGCTGGTGGAAGTGCCCTACGATGCGGAGGTGATTGCTTCCGGCAATGTGGTGCCTGGCAGTGCGACGCCTCTCGCGAACGTTTCGGTTGGAGTCGCCGTGCGCAAGGGCGCGCCCAAGCCGGATATCTCCACAGCGGATGCGGTGAAGCGCATGCTGCTCGCGGCGAAGTCCATCTCCTACCCGGATCCTAACCCGACCGGCGCGGCATCAGGAATCAGCGTTACCGAAGCGCTTAAGAAGCTGGGAATCTTCGATCAGGTACAACCAAAGGCCAAACTGGTTGGTGGGGGTGCCCGCGCTATGGCCTTGGTAGCGAATGGCGAGGTCGAAATCGGGATGACCTTCCTCCCGGGCATGACAAATCCGGACATTGACATTGTGGGGCCGCTGCCGCGTGACGTATCTCCCCCGACGATTGTCATCGGGTTCGTATCGGCCCATGCAAAGGATCCCGCAGCCGCCAAGGAACTCCTGACCTACCTGTCGTCGCCTGAAGCGGCGGCGATCTATAAAGCGCAGAAGTTTCAGCCGGGTCGCTAAGCAGCTCGCATCGCTTGCTCGCATCACTTGAAGGGCATCGGTAGCGCTTGATTGCCTTTTCGGGTGGGACTTCGGGGCGCGACTGCGCGCGCGCGCGTAATTCCGGCCAGGCGAACGCTGCTTTCCGCGCTGACACGTCAGCGTGCCTTGACTGTAGGTTCGGTCAAGGATATGCTCTGCGCTTTGAATAATTCGCACAAACCCCAAAAGAATCGAAGTGAGGTAAGGAATGCGTAAACCATTCATAGGTGCCATTGTGGGCCTGGTGGGTGTGCTGTCTTTTGGTTCCGTGGTTGTGGCCCAGATGGCTCAGTCTCAATCGACCCAGACAAAAGGGAATGAGGCCCGTTCTCCATGGAAGTTTTATCCCAAGGATACTGTAGAAGGAGATGGCGGCCCGGCTCCCAAGCACGATCTGACGGGCACCTGGGCGGGGCCCGGGTCGAGCCCCGCGATTCCCCGAGGAGCAGGACCAGAGAAGCCGTCGCTGACGCCGCTAGGGCAGCAACTAATGAGCCAGAATAAGCCCATAGGAAAGTTCAGCCCAGCGGGCACCAACGATCCTCATGCGCGGTACTGCGATCCGGTGGGATTTCCGCAGAACGCCTACAACGAAGCTCGTGGACTCACGATTGCGGCGTTGCCTGACCGCATCGTGCTTTTGCTTCAGTACATGGATGTCTGGCGCGAAATCTGGATGGATGGACGGCCGCTGCCCACAACTGTGGGCGGGAGCGGTAAGGACGCGCTCGATCCAACGTACAATGGGTACTCGGTAGGCCACTGGGAGGACGACTACACACTGGTTGTCGATACCACGGGGATGGATGACAAAACCTGGGTCACGGGCGCCGGATATCCGCACACCGTGAACGCGCACGTGCAGGAGCGCTACACGCGAGTGGACCATAACGATCTGAAGGTGTCGTTGACAATAGATGACCCGAAGATTTATACGAAGCCGTTTTCGCTCGGGACGTATAATTACAAATGGATTCCCAATCAGAAATTCGACGATTTCAGCTGCATACCGTCTCAGGTTATCAAGTACCTGAACGAGATGGGTGATCCGGCTGGCAGCGACCCGAATGCGCCGCAGCAACGTATCGGCGAACGGCCGGAGTGAAGTTCAGCCGCAAATTCACCGTGGTTTTTAGTCTCACTGTTTTTAGTCTCAATCAGGACCGCAATTTTAAAATCGGAGGTGCAAGATGAAGGTGCATACGAAGGTGCTGACGTGCGGTGCGTTGCTGGCTGGACTTCTGAGCATGGGCAGTCCGCTGTTCGCGCATCATGGTGATGCGGCGTACGACACGAGCACGCCGGTAGTCCTGAAGAATGCCGTAGTCACAGAGTACGACTGGATTAATCCCCACGCCCTAATCAAGGTTGACTATAAAGATGAAAAGGGCGCCGTGCAGCATTGGATTTCGGAAATCGGCAGCACGCCGTCGATGACTCTGCTCGGCTGGAGCAGGACCACCATGAAGCCCGGAGACGTGGTCACGCTTTACGTGTGGCAAGCGAAGACGCGCCTTACGGTGGGGCGCCTCAATAAATTGATTTTACCTGACGGCACGGTGTTGACGGACCGGGATGCCAAGAGTCCGTCGCGATACGGAGCCGGAGCCGGAGGCGGGGAGCGACCCTAAGTCGCGTCACGCCGCTACTGGGCTCGTAAAAGCGGACCTCGGCAGACCGAGACAAATCTCCTTGTCTCGGTAAGTCTCGGTCCGCTGTTTCTTTTTGCGGACGACGGATGTAGTTATGTGCAGGCAGCGCGTCGGCCCGGCACGCACGTGATCGAAGGCGGAGCGCCTCCCGTGCAGCCTCAGATTTGCTCCGGTCTTGTTTCCTCGAGAATGCCACTCGTCGGATCTATAGCACGCCGCATTTATAACGTGTCAGATCAATAACAGAAGGGGGTGGATTCCTACGGCTTTCAAGGTGGCAGGAGTTCCCCGCGCTGGCACCCGCTGCAGTCGGCGCGCGTGGCGAGTTCTCATGTTGGGCCGGTTGGCCAGGCTAGAAAGTTGCGGAAAAATAAAGTGGATTGCCAGCAGGCATGCCGTGGCAATCCCACTTTTACGTCTATATGGTTTGAATGCTCCTGGAAGGTCCCGCTGTTGACACTTTAAACGGGTCGCCCAGGCCGTTTCCATTGTCACGGTCTGGCGTGCCAACCTTCACAAGGTCGAAGACAAGATCGAACCGCACATCATCATGTCATCTGGACCAGCATGTCGATGCGGGCAAAAAAAAAGGTGCTGCCGTTGAAGACAGCACCTTTGAGCGATTCTTCTTCTTTCGCAACGCTTCCCTAGCAGTCTTAGAACGTTAACTTCAGACCAAACTGGATGTGACGCGGACCGCCCGAACCGAGCACGGGATTGGCCGTGTCCGGCGTGCTCGTGGCGTAGGCAAAGCCTGCGCTGCTGCCGCCGGATGGATCGGTAGAGGCGCTATTGGGGGTCGGAGTCGCGAAGTCGGCACGGTTAAAGAGATTGAAGAACTCTGCCCGGAATTGGGCGCTGAACCGTTCTTTGATATGCCACATCTTGGAGATGGACAAATCAACGTTGTAGTAGGGCTGGCTGCGGAAAGCGTTACGGCTTACGTTTCCGATGGTTCCGTAAGCGGGAGGCGTCAAAATACCTCCGTTTTGAATGTAGCAGCCGTAATTGGCGAGTGAGGCAAGCGCAAGTTGACCGTTTGTCGTGCTTGCGCCTCCATAGGGACCCGTTGCGGCGGTCGTGCAGGCCGCCTGAATGTTCGCCGGTGCTGCAGCCATCGGGATGCACCCACCCAACTTGCCGTAGCACGGAATAGGGGTGGCCGTAGCGGTGAAAGCGGAAACAGGACCGCTATAATTCCAGGGTTGTACGATGCCCGGATTCGTGGAAGCGAAATTATCCTTGTTCTCGCCTGTTCCGAGGAAATCGTCGGAGGTGTTGTCGAGCGGGTACCAGGGCAAGCCACCTTGCAGTGTCAAAATGCCGCTAACCGACCAGCCTTCCAGCATTTGGCCCGGCGACTTTATGCCCGGGATCACATAATTCGGCGAAAAGGTGAAGCGATTGCGAATATCGAAATCGCTGTTGCCGTAATTCAGGCGCGGGTTGTTGGGATCAGTCGGCAGGAGAGAGCCGTTTGAATTTTTGCTCCAAATATCCAGAGCGTGCCCGTAGGTGTAACCGAGCAGAAAGTTCAGGCCGTGGGACAGCCGCTTATCCACGGTTACTTGCAACGCATCATAGTTCGAATAGTAGTCGCTCTTATTCTCAACAATGTAGTTTAAGTACGGGAATTTCGCGCTGTAGGGACCAACTTCAAGGGATTTATTCGGCGTGCACTTGTTGTAGCCCGCCGACGCACTCGCGAGACAAGCCTTGACCGTGTTAGGGTCCCAACCTGCGCCAAGCGGCGGACTATTGAGATCGACGGTGTGTTGCTCGTCATAGCCATGATTGCCAACGTAGGCCACGTCCAACGTCAGAGTGTTGGTGATGGCACGCTGAACGTCGAGATTCCAGTAAGCAGACTTAGGTTGGGTAAAAGTTGCGGGCAACGCACCCGTCGAGCATGGGACACTCGGCGTGCACGATGGCCCGAAAGAGCCCAGGGGGAAAATCGGGCCGGCCTGGGTCCAAGTCACCTGGGTACCAGAAAAACTCAGGGGGCTGGGTGTGTGGACGTTCGCAAATGTACCCGTCGTATTAACACCAATGCTGGGGAAATTCGCGCCCCACGGAACCTGCGGAGTCAAAGCCGTAATGGGGACTACGCTGGACATCAGGCCGCCCCCGGCTCGCACGACCGTCCTGCCGTTGCCGCGAACGTCCCATGCGACGCCGATGCGCGGCAGAAAATCCTTCTTGTCAGGGCTGTACGACGACTGGCTCCCCGTGATTTCCTGCACGGCAGGAGTGGTAGCAGGGTTCACATTGGGATTGAAATTGCCTAAGAGGTTGTTGCGCTCTGTCGGAGCCCCATAGTATTCGTAGCGCAAGCCCAAACTTACGGTGACCCTCGGAGTAATGCGCCAATCGTCCTGAGCGAAGCCCGCGAACCAATGCTGGCGGACGTTTACCGAAGGATCGCCGTTCAGAATTGTGGCGGTATTTACGTTGCCCTGCAGGTAATCTTGCAGGGTCCTGAACTTAATCACACCCTGCGCCTGGCCGTATGCGTCCTGGTCCAAAATGGCATCCACATACTCGAAGCCAAATTTGAAAGCGTGTTTGCCACGTAGATAAGACACGGCGTCCTCAAATTGGGCCTCGCCGTCCGGGCCGCGGATCCCCGTTCTACCGCCAACACCCAAAGAGCCACTGAAGCTGCTGATCACGATATTCGGCAGACCGCCGTATAAGGGATTGGTAACGCCGGTATTCAGGCTGTAGCCGTTGGGCCAGGGATTCGAGGGCAATTTAGACTGATCGGCATAAGCAAGTTGGTCGGAGCCGTATGAATAGCCGACCCTGGCGTCATTCACCCATGTGGAATTCGGAGTCCACGTCCAGTCCCCGTCGTACATCTGGGTGTTGTTGAGAATATTGCTGCTCCATTGCGGAATCAGATTGCCGCTGGTCGACAGGGCCGTGGATTTCGACACGTAGTACATGCCGTTCAAATGGTGATGCTCGCTGATCGCCCAATCTCCCTTAACCAGGCCATTATTGAGCGGCGCGGTGTTGGGAAGACCCGGCACGAAAGAATTCGACGTTGCCGAAGTGAAATACGGGAACAAATTCTCAACGGTTGCGGATGACGGCGTAACGGCGCACGTCGTGGGGTTCAGGCCCGCCAATTGCGCGCTGAGGGCGTTAATGTGCGCCGATCCCACTGCCTTGCACGCATCCACCATACTCAGTTGGTTCGCAGGGTCGATGCCCGGCGCCATGGCCACCGATGAGGGGATGGTGACGACCGTCAGGTCCGCCACGTTGACTCGCAGACCCTCGAAAGCCACAAACCAAAACACTTTGTTCTTGATGATGCGTCCACCGGCCGTGGCGCCGAACTGCTCGAGCGTTGCTGGCGTAACGGTGTGGGTGAAAGCGTTGGCCGCATCGGTGGCGCTCGCGTCACGGCCGAATGCATACGCGGTGCCGTGCAGGCTGTTGGTGCCTGACTTCACGCCAACGTTTATGACCGAGCCGTCCCTCCAGCCAAATTCAGCTTTAGGGTTTTGCTCGGTACCGAACTCCTGAATGGCATCAATGGGCAGCAGGTTGCTGGCATCTCCGCCGCCTTTGTAACTTCCATTGAGTGTGCTGCCGGCGGTTGTCAATTCTATTTGAGGAATACCCTCGACCAGCAAAACGTCAGATCCTGAACGCCGCCCATTGGTGGAAGAAGCGCCCGAGGTGGCGCCTGGGCTGGTCACAACGCCTGGACGCAATTGCAGCAAACGCTCGAAGTTGCGGCCGTTCAACGGCAGGGCCAGGATGGACTCGTTACTGACATTACCACCCAGCGTGGCGTCGGTAGTGTCCACCGCCGGGACCTCTGCGGTAACGGTGACTGTTTGGTTCTGCTCGCCAGGCTGCAGCACGACATCAACGCGGATATTTTGTCCTACCTCGACCATCACGCCGCTGTGTTCAACGGTGCGGAATCCTTTAGCCTCGCCACGAACGGTATAGGTTCCCGGCGTCAGGTTTGACGCTACGTATTCTCCTGCGCTATCAGTGACCAATGTTCGGCTAACACCGCGGGCCACGTCGATCACTGTCACCGTGGCGCCAGCAACGGAGCCCCCGGTCTGATCCAAAACCGTTCCCTGAATGGTTCCCTGAACGGCTTGCGAGAACATCGGGAGGCACAGCACGAGCACAGCAGTTGCGATCGCGAGCGCACGCACCGCTTTCCTGGCAGCAGCGCACAGTACTCCTGCAGACACAAAACTGGACCCACCCATCAGTTACACCTCGTTAAAATTAAGAATAAACAGAAAAACTGTGCCCGATTTGGTAGCACAGGCGCTCAGGCAATGTCAAACGATTGCGCGAAATCCGCTCGCGCGGTGGCGCGTTTGTTCGCGATTTTAAGCTTTCGTCACCCGCCACATTCCTGCAACAAACTTCGACCGCGCTACGTGCGTGGATTCCGATAGGGAGGCCGATGTGGTCGAGTGCGAAGATTCCAGGCGTGGGTTTGGGAAGGATTCACAGGGTCGTGGCCGGCTTGACGCGCCCGCGGTTACCGAGTTCCATCAGCACTGCACAACAGCACTGCACAACAAATTACGCGCTGTGCCAGCGCGGTGTCACACACCCTATGGCTGAGTTCTTTCACATCGTTGCAGTTTCGAGCCTACTTGACTGGAACGAACTTTTGTAAGCGCTCGCCCGCGAACACTTCGCCGGTGTAAATGGCGCCCTTCGAGTCCACTGCCTCCATGTGCAGCCCGAAGAATTCGCCGGCATTTTGGCCCATCTGGCCCATCTGGCCCATCTGACCCAGGACCTTGCCGTTGTCGCGATTAAGGAACCAAATGTGATTGTTGGTGAGATCGGAAATGTACAGAAGCCGCTGCTCTTTATCGGGCGAGAACATCACACCGCCCGTGGAACCGCCCGCCCCGGTGTAGGTCGCCATCGTGAACTCTTTCAGGAACTTGCCTTGTTTCGTGAATACCTGAACGCGGTTGGCCATGCGATCGGCGGCATACACCAGCCCGTCATTCGAGATATTCAGTGTCAGGTGGCCGCGGAATTCCTTGGGCTCCGGTCCGTCCGGTTTGTATGCCCGGTCCTTATCGTCGGTACTAATCTCCGACAGCTGGTGGCCGTAGGCGCCCCACCCGCGCTTGAACGCCAGAGTATCCAGGTCAAACACCATTACACGGCCGCCCAAATAGCTGTCACTGCAATAGAGTTCGTGATCTTTGTCATCAATACGAACCTCTTCAATATTTCCCACAATCATCGGGGTGGTCGGAGGATACTTCTCGCGAAAAGCCTTTACGGCAGCCTGCCGAGCCGCTACGGCTTCCGCAGAAGGCTGCGCGCGTTGCACGCCGGCCGGGCGAACAAAATTCGCCACAGGACCGGCAGTCCCGTGACCCGGAACATGTTCCGCATCGGCACCCTGATCCTGGTTGCGGCCAACGCCTGCTTCCCTTTCGGGCGCGCGGGGCACGGTGCCTAAAAGTTTGCCGGTTTTGGGATCGTACTTGTGGACGCTATCCAGCCCGTCAACGGCATTTCCGGTGTAAATGTATCCGTTGGCATCCACGGCCATGCCGTGTCCTTGCGGCGGGTTGATGTAGCCGATCACATTCCCTTGCTTATCGAAGTGAATGAGCGAGGGGGGCAGCTTACAACAATCGGCAATCGGAGGATTCAATTCCGCCTCGAGCTCAATATCCGTCAGATCATTGGGACGATCGTAGGCCCAAACATTATCGTCCTTATCGACCGCCAAACCTGTTATGCCGCCGATCTTCCATTTATTCGGCAGCGGCTTCGGCCAATCCGCATCCACTTTGAACTTGGGGACCGCTTCCTCCGATGCTCCCATGACCGCAGACAAATGGTGCACATGAAACAGGTCGCCGCCCAGGACAACACCGCAAATCGCCAATAAGGTAAGCCCAGCTACTCTGATCCAGGCATTCGTCCTTCTATTCACGATATCCCTCCTCGCAATCTGTAGAGCGTCGCTGAGCGATACTTGCGGGAGTCTATTCCTCGCAATCAGGAGATGTCAACGAACCGCACTCAGCGCGTCCACCCCGCAAAGCTTATCTGCGAAGCCCTCAAAAGACAGTCTGCAGAGCCCCTAAAGATGCAGGGATCGCAGCCGTGCTCCTAAGGTTGCGTCTCGCAGAAGAGAAGTTTGTAGCATCTCTGGATTTATTGACGCGGCGGAATGGCTGGCGTAAATTGCCGAGAGCGCGCGCGATCACCAAAAAGTCTGCAGAGGCCAGAGCGCATGGCGCACGCACGCCCGTGCGCACGATCCGCGATACCGCTCCCACGCTACAGCGCAGTTGCGGTGGACGTCAACGTCCAATGAGGTCATCCTGCAAGACAACAACTTGTGGGAGTACCAGGTATTCGACCGCTTATCGCCCACACCTGCGCGACCTAACGACATTACCCCGCCGAAGCGCACTGTCCGCGGGCGACAAGACCCTGATTCAATTCAATAACGGCTTTACGTGGATCCGAGCGGTGACATCTTTTCGGTGGATCGGATACGGGGGACAGAATGGTGCGCTTCCCGCGCGAAGCAAATGGCGCGGTCTGCCCCCAAAGCAGTCCTGCATACTCCCCATCGGGTGTACAACCTGGCTGGGGATGAAAGCAAACAACAGATTCTCGCTACCGTCGAATATCCTCCACAAGTAGTGGCTTACCGCAAGGATGCCGTCAGGTGAAGAGAAACCCGCTGCGAACACTGGAGGGCGACCATACGGGCCTGGACGCGCCGCACGGCCTGGCCGTCGACGAGAAGGATCGGCTTCTATTCGTTAATACCTGCGGACATCACAGCGACGTCAGCGTGGCGCGTACCGCGAAGTGGTTTCCCCCCGCCATCAAGTTTATGCGCTGGACGCAAGTGGCTATTCCTAGCCCCTGCGGGTGATCACGGGCGACAAGACCCAGCTGGATTGGCCGGCGGCGATGAAGTTCAATCCCAGTAACGGAGACCTGTACGTTGCTAACGACATTGGTCAGTCCGTGCTCGTCTTCGCGAATGCCGCGAAAGCTCTCGGCGAGTCGCGCCGGCGCGCGTCATACATGGGCCCTCAACTCGTCTGCGAAATCCTACGGGCGTGGCTCTGGACCTGGTGAACCAGGAGCTTTGGATTTCGAACCTCGGGAACTCCTCAGCAACGGTGTACCCTCTCATGGCGAATGGGGACGTGCCACCGCTGCGAGTCATCCGCAGTGCGGAGGAGAGCAAACGAGGCGTAAATTTTGGGCCGGACCGCGGCGGTTACTTACGATCCTATCCGGCAGAATGCTGTTCCCAATTGAGTAAACCACCCGCAGATTGCGGTCTTCGCCAGGTCGGCGAAGGAAGATACACCATTTCTCAGATCAATCGAGGTCCAAAAATCGCTCCTCAGCCTAACGATGCACGATCTCGCCTTTGATGACTATTCACGATGAAATCGTCGTAACTAGCGCTCTAGCGCAGGCTATTCTGACTTTCCGCGGAGCGGCCAATGGAGAGGAAGCGCCGCTGCGGTTTATTCAAGGAGACAAGACACACATCAAGGGCCTAGGCGCCGGCTCTCGCCGTGGGAAAGGTGAGCATCGACGCCGTGCATAACGAAATCCTTCATTGCCAATGGAGATGAAACGATCCTGGTTTTTGACAGAATGGCCAATGGAAATGTGGCGCCCAAGCGAATCCTGGGAGGGCCCGACACGCAGATAAGGCTCGGAGGCGCCAGCGGAACCTGTGTTCGCGTTGACCCTATTCATAATCTTCTGCTGGTGCCGAGCGGTGGTGTTGCGGGAGGCAAGGTTCTGGTTTTTGACCGAACCGCCAGCGGAATACGCCCCCTAAAGCCATCATCCAGGGACCGGTGTTGATGGGCAACCAGTTTGAGGTGTACGGACCTAATTGCGGTTGATTGCCTACGCTAAAGGGCGGCAATCTCGAAATCTGGAAGATTCCCGAAAGTGGTGTAAGTACCGAGCCACCTTTAAAGATTCCCACTCCCTTGGGCAGAGGGGGCAATAACGAGACCGGAATCGTTCTTGACCCTCTTCACAAAGAGGTGATCATCGCTACGGCGGCGGGAAATAGCATCATGACGTTTTCTGTGCCGGAGGTATTCGACGATTGGCCTGGCGGTAAACCCGTAGTCGTCAGCGTCAGCTCACTAAGTAGCATCCCTTGCACTGCGGTCGAGTAATTCGCACGATTGTCTATGCTTGTAAGCGTCGCGTTACGGCTGAGTGAGAACTTCGCCGGAGAATTCCCCGCAAATTCGCCTCTCTCCGCAAATTGCTCCGCACTTCATGGCATTTCTGCAGTTGTGGCGCTGGCGGGCAGGTAAACGGATCATCTCACTCAACGCTCCGTCCTGCAGCCTATTGATCAGCGCATGTACGCGCGCGTCTTGCGGTGCGAGTCGCAGCGCCCGGTCCGTCAGCACGCGCGTCCATTCCATTTGGCCCTCGTCGAGCCGAATTTCGCCAAGTGATATCAGGGCTTCGACGTTGTTGAGGTCCAGTGCAAGCGCCCGCTCGTACGCGGTTCTTGCGTCCTAAAGGCGCCCTGCTGCGCGGTATTGATTCCCCAGCCCGACTAAAAACATAGGACGATCCGGCGCCATCGCCGTGCTGCGCTCCATGTACCTGATCCCCAGGTCTCGCTGCCCCATGGATGCGTAGGCGAACCCCAGTAGATACGCGCCGTTGGCATCCAAATCTCGCTGCTTATCTAAACCCTCTACCTCTGTCTCTTCCAGCCTCCTTAAAGTATTCAGTTCCTTTGCTTTCTTCTAGGCCGTCTCTACGTATTTAGAGCTCTTAGTGCTTAACTCCAGCACTGTTCTATCGTCAGTGTTGTACTGAGTTGTTGTACTGGCCGTAGTCTCTCGTATATGCATCGCATTCTCTTTCACCTAGTATTTGGGCGCCTTACAGATCAAACTAGTCTCCAAATCCCTACCTCGTTTAGGTCATCCGCTACACCAGGTGTCCGGTCTATATGTTTCTTAAGACGAAGGTAATCCCAAGCGACGGAATCGCGAACGCCAAGGAAAAGCTTTATTGCCTGGCTCAGATGTCCAGATCTGCTTGCGTGGGTAACGGCTTGAAAGCTGGCCGCCAGTGAGATCCAGATCAGCAGGGAGAAGCCCCTGTGTATGTTTGCGATTTCTCGTAAATACCGCCTTCCTTAAGGCGCTCACCACCGTCACAATTCGCACGCAGAATTCAGAGCAAATCGCGCTGCAACGGCTGCGCTTGGGAGATTGCACGAGCACGCAACCCTGTGACTACCTGTAAGATGTTGCAGATCATCGTTAAAAGAGGGAGAATGCGTGTCGTTTGTAAAATTAGCCGCAATTTTAGCCTCGTGCTGAGGAGGAGTGGCTGTGGAATTGCGAAATTCTCTCGTGCGGTCGATCCTAGGTCTGCTAGCCGGCCTGCTGGCTATAGTGGTTTTTTCATCTGTGGCGGTGGCCCAGGGTGCGCCTGGAACGAAGGATAGCCTTTACAACGGAAACCGGTTAAAGCCGGACCCTACACCCGGAGGACCCGCTCCTGTTCACGATGTGAGTGGGTCGTGGGCGGGGAACCTGACGCCGGAACGCCTGGCAATACCTCCTTTGACACCTTTGGGGCAGAAGCTGTTCAGTCAAAATAAGCCCGAAACCGCGACTGGCACCGGGTACTCGAATGACCCGCTGAATACCTGCGATCCCATAGGAATTCCCCGCAATCTGGTTTTCGAAACCAGGGGCCTGGCGTTTGCGACCATGCCTGACAGAATTGCCATACTGCATCAGTACCAGAGGATATGGCGCTACGCCTGGACGGATGGCCGCGAACTGCCGAAAAATATCGACACAAAAAATGGTCCTGCGGCGCGCTGGTACGGATATTCAGTGGCCCATTGGGATGGCGACCACACGCTCGTGATCGATACGGTTGGCAGCAACGACCAGAGTTGGCTTGATAAGGCTGGGCATCCGCATAGCGTCGATGCACACATACAGGAGCGCTACGATCGCATCGACCACAATCACATGGAGATGACCGTTACGGTTGACGATCCAAAAATTTACACCAAGCCTTTTGTGCTCTCGAAAAACTCCTACAGGTGGATTCCCGATCAAGAGGCGGAAGAACAGATCTGCGTGCCCTCGGAAATGATCAATTATATGAAGCTCATCGGCAGACCGGCATTCGGCGTCCATGATGACGACGAGAAGCCCAAGGGCAAGTAGGCGTTCTGTCCAGAGCTTGGCAATTACATCGTTTTATTGATTCAGTTTCAAGAACTCTGACTTCAGATCTGGGTCGAAGGCGAGCGCTTTCGTGAGCACCCAGTCTTTCGGCATTATGTATATCCACCGGTAACGACAGAAGGCAAGCCTCTTTCCATTCTGCAATAGTTCTTGCACGGGAACCCCCACGATTGCGGATGACCGGCTGTGCCCCGGGCGAGTGCCAGAATTCAGTGCAAATGAAAATCGACGCTTACTTGAGTATGGGTGGCGATGATTTGACCGTTGAGCCGTGCAGGCTCGTACTTCCACGTGGCTATCGCATTCAGAGCCGCCTGTATCAGGCGACCAGGCCCTGAAATCACCTTCATATCGGTCACTTTGCCTGTTTGATCGACCAATATATCGACTACCACGACGCCTTGCACTTGCTCCATGACCGCTCGCGAAGGATAGACCGGCGGAGACGACGAAATGAGTCTGGGCGCCTGCAAGTGGCCGCCTACGGTGGCCCCAGGGGGCGTGGGGGCCGGGGAGGAAATGTCCAGCAGGCCTTTGCCAAGTGTCAAATCATGAGGTGTTGTTCCCATTGATGGCGGAGGCTCCGCAGAGTTTGGCAGGGATGCCGATTGGACAACTGGCTTGGGGAGTGCGCTGATGGCGAATTTCTTAGGAGATTCCAGATGTTCCGGCACACCGGTGGGCTTGGATGCTACGCGATTCGCGGGAGCCGCGGCAGAATCGGGAGCCGCCGTTAACGTAGGGGCTTGACCCTCTGCGGCACGTCGCGCGGCCGGTTGAGGACTTGCTGCGGTCGATGCGTCTGTCTCACTCCCGGAGAAAAATGTCCATGTGGGGTGGTCTCCGCGCACCGCCCGTCTGTGGCGATATGCCAGGATGCCGCCGGTCGCAAAACCAAGCACCACTATTGTACCGGCACCGATAGAAAGAGCTCTTTTCAACGCAGCCGGCTGCTGCGTTGGCCGCGCGCGAACATGACCCGGCGAGGGCCGCGCTAACTGGAGCAGCGATTCTAATGAGCTACGCAATTGCAAAGGTCCGCTGCCGTGCCGGGGTTTATTCGATTCACCAATCCGTTGAAAAATGCTGGCCGACTGCAGCTTTGGGCCTGGTTCGTACACCGTCGACGGTGGCGCAGGCGCCGCAGAAGCGCGTTCTGTTCCGAGCAGCGAATCCTGAGAGGATGCGGGAAGAGGCGCTTCGCTCGCTTCCGTCGGTAATGCAGCTGTATTCACAACGATGGGCGGAGAGGAGAGCAACTGAGCGGCCTGCGATTCTTCCTTGCGCGAGGGCGGGCTGAATTCTGTGGCAACTTCGGGAATCTTCGCTGGCTCGCTGCGTGTCTGCGTTGCGACATCATGGGAATCCGAGACGCCCATCGCTGAGATCTGTGAATGGGATGACGAAAGCCAGGACTTTTCCGGGGCGGTGCGCTCAGTCTGGGCGGCTGGCAAAAGGCGGAAATGGTGTGCAATCTGGTCTACGATCTCAGCCGGGACGACGTGAAGCTGCCGCGCGCATGCAGCCATTAAGGACTGATCGCAAATGCTGTTGATGAGCCTCGGAATACCCTGCGAATAGCGGAAAATTGCTTCCGTCGTTTCCGGCGGGAATATTGCTTCGCCCTGGGGCTGCGCACCCGCAAGCTCCAGGCGACGTTGAATGTAGCGGGAAGTTTCTTCGGCGGCGAGTGGTTCTAAGTGGCACCGGACCGCTATCCGTTGTTTGAGCGAACGCAATTCGAAGGAATCGAGTTTCTTGTCCAGTTCAGGCTGGCCGACCAGGAGAATTTGCACCAGCTTCTGCTGCGCAGTTTCGAAATTGGTGAGGAGCCGGATTTCTTCGAGGACGCTGCGCGGTACTTGATGAGCCTCGTCAATCACCAAGATGGTGGTAAGGCCGTTCTCGAATTGAGCCAGAAAAAATCCGTATAAGGCTCGCAGCAACCTGCCCTTGGTGGGTTCCACAACTTTGATTCCCAACTCGAGTGTGATGTAGCTCAGAAAATCGATGGTCGATAAGCGGGGACCGATGAAGTAAGCAAAAGGAATTTGTTCACGTTCCCACAATTCGAAGAGGCAGCGCAAAATAAGTGTCTTGCCCGTTCCCACCTCGCCCGTCATGACCGCAAATCCCTTGCGCTGGCTTACGGCGTACGAAATCGACGCCAGCGCGTCCAGGCTCTTTTCCGATGAAAACATGAAAAAGGGATCCGGAGAGAGATCGAACGGGCTACGGTTCAGGCCGAAAAACTCTTTGTACATACACTCCCCAATCTGTTATCCGCGGGACAGCTTATGCGCAGGCATTTTCAGTTTCCGTGGCCGGATTCTTGTCAACGCCCGTGGTATGCCAAAAGTCTGGCGCGGGCATAGCAAATTCAAATGCGACATCGACGCCACGCGGCAGGCGTGCGCCCAGGAATTCAACCACGCACTCCTGCGAACACTCGTTTTCCTTGTTCGTGATGAGCAGACGCTGGCCGGGTTGCACGGGCGTTTGCATCGAGATCAATCCGCCGCGTCGATTGGTCGCAATGGTGCTGGCCTGCTCAAAAAATGGGGCGCCTTCGGGACCATACCCGTACACAAAGAGGGGAAGTTTCGTTTGGTTCACTGCAAACATCGGCTGGTCGCCATAGTCTTCGGCAGCGCTCCTGGAGTCGTGGCGCACACGGGACCTTTCGGCTGGCTTGCGCCTGCGACTCTTAACATCGGGTCCGCTTGAGGGCAATGGCTGGTCCAGCAATTCACCCTCGTCCAAACTGAAATCGCGTGTAACGTCTTCGACGATTTCCGCGGATACAAGTTTTTGCTGCTGCAGGAATGTCCTGATAAGTGCGTGATCGCTGAGCAGGTTGGTCACTCGCGGGATTCCGCGCGCATGTTTGTATATCGCCTCAATGGCCGCGGGAGTAAAGATTTCTTCTCCGTTGTGACCCGCAATACGCAGCCTTTCCCCAATGTAACCGCACGTCTCCTCCGGCGTGAGCGGAAAAGTTTTGGCGCGGAGGGCAATGCGCTGGCGCAGCTGGCGAAGTTCGCGGCGGTTGAGCTTCTCCTCAAGTTCCGGTTGTCCGGCAAGTACAATTTGCAGAAGTTTTTCGCTCGAGGTTTCGAGGTTGGTCAACAGCCGAATTTCTTCCAGCATTGGCCGCGAGAGATTCTGGGCTTCATCCACCACCAGGACCGTGTGTTCACCTGCCTGATACCGATCGAGCAGCCACTGATGCAGTTTAAACAGCACCTGGCTCTTCATACGTGACTTACACTCGATTCCAAAATCGGCCAGCATGTAATCAAAGAATTGCGCTTCGGTAAGTCGCGGATTGAAAACAAAGGCCGTGGCCACCGACTGCTCGTGCAAAGTCTCGAGGAGCTTGTGCAGTAACGTGGTTTTCCCGGTTCCCACCTCGCCGGTTAACAGGATGAAGCCTTTGCGTGCTTCGATCCCATACGTCAGGCAGCTCAGTGCCTCTTGTGTGCGGCGTGTCAAATGCAGGTAACGCGGGTCGGTGTTCATGTTAAAGGGATCTTCTCGCAATCCGAAATGCTCTTTATACATATGGGCCACCTCAGTATTTGGCAATTTGTTGCACAGCTGAACGCGCTGGAAGCTCAGTTCAGCTTGAAATCGAAATTCGTACTCGCGAGGGAATCGATCGGAGTCCCGTTCAGCCGGGCGGGTTCATAGCGCCACTCCATTACGGCTTCTTTCGCAGCTTGGGCCAGAATGGGCCACCCCTTTACGCGTTTTACGTCATAGACGTTTCCCTGCGTGCTGATATGGAACTGCACTTCCACAGGCCCTGAAATCAGGCTTTGCCTCGCAATTGCCGGGTACACGGGATTGATGCGCGAAATCAGCGTGGCCGGCTCGAGCCTTCCGTCTTCATGACCTGCGGGCGCTATTCGCGATGGGGACGACGTCGGCTCCGAACGCGGTGTGCGCAACAGCGAGCGAACGATGGGAGTTTCTGGTGCAGCCGTCTCTTTCGAATCTTCAAGACGTCTCGCCCAGTCGGCATTAGAACGCGCGACGCGTGTCGTGCTGGTGCGAGGGGCTGGTGATGGTTCCCTGTTGCGGAGGTGCGATGACAGCAAAGGACTCTCGCAAGCAACAAGCCGCACGGATTCGCTAATGGGCGCGCTCGCGTCCGGCGCTGTGATTTCGAGTCGAAGGACCACATTGTCCGTCAGCGGCGCGTAGACAATGCTTCCGGTTTGAAGCTCCTTCGCATCCAAATCGAGCGTTTTCTGAATAGCGCCATCAACAATCGACAGTTGCCCGTTTAGCGCACTCATTACGGCGTTTCGATTCCATTGCACGCGCCAACCGCTAAGGCGTCGCTCCACATTCAATCCCAAAAGGTTGTTGTCCTGTCCAGCGGGGCGAGTGGAATTGTCAGAAGATGTGCCGGGGACCGACTCGAGCGACCCTCCCTTTGGAGCCGGCACAGACCGCCCGTTGCCAGCCGCCACATGTTGTGCTTCGACTTGTACATCAACTTGTGCATCAACCGGCGGTCCCTCAGGTGATTTCGGTGCGGCTGGGCCTGCCTCTCGTGCGCGTTTTGACCGTTCGGCACGTTTGCGGGCATCAAAAACGATGCTCAATATCGTTGTCTCCCAAGAACGCCTTTCCGATCGAAGACGATGCAACTCATCGATTTAATCGAGGAGTCGTTCGTTCCGCGCGGGAAGAAATCAGATATTAGTGGGTCTGAAATAAGAGTCAATCGTATTGTCAGATTTAACTGCGGAAATATTACAAACTGTGGAAATGTTTATAGGGTTTGCTTCATTCATATCCGGAAGGGGGCACACTCCTGTCCAGAAATTCAACTGATGGACATACAGAAGCGATTCAACGATTACCGACTCGGTAAACATCTCAGCCAGTTCGCTGCGCCGCTCTTCGCTCACAGAGTTCAACTTCGCCGGGGAAATTCGATTTGACAGGGATTTTCCAGCTGAGGACTATGTTTGACAACCGGGCGGCCACTTTGTCAGCATGCGGCGTTTGGCCGCACGTTGGCGTCTAAATAGTTGTGTAAATACTTCGTTCTCTAATACTGAGGTCCGATGGTCATTGATTGTCATGGACATTACACGACGGCACCACGCGAATTAGAAAACTACCGGCAGCAGCAAATCAAAGGTCTGGCCGACCCCTCGCAGTTTTCCGCTGCCCAAACACTGACGATAACCGACGATCAGATTCGAGAGAGTCTCGAGAAGGCGCAACTGCGGCTTCAGCGTGAGCGCGGCACGGACCTGACGATTTTTTCGCCGCGAGCAGTGGGCATGGGTCATCACATCGGAAACGCGGCCACGAGCCTGCAATGGGGACGTATTTGTAACGATTTGATTCATAGAATCTGCACGCTTTATCCGCAAAACTTTGCCGGCGCTTGCCAGTTGCCGCAATCACCTGGCGTTCCGCCCGTTAACTGTATCGGCGAACTGGAGCGGTGCGTTAAGACACTGGGATTTGTGGGCTGTAACCTTAACCCAGACCCATCGGGCGGTCACTGGAGCGACCCGCCATTGACAGACCGTTTCTGGTACCCGCTTTACGAGAAGATCGTTGAACTCGAGGTACCTGTCATGGTCCACGTCAGCGGGTCATGCAATCCCAACTTTCACGCCACGGGCGCGCACTATTTGAATGCCGACACGACAGCGTTCATGCAGTTTTTGACTTCCGACATTTTCAAGGATTTTCCGACATTGAAGTTCATTATTCCTCATGGTGGCGGAGCAGTTCCCTATCATTGGGGCCGCTATCGGGGCATCGCGCAGGATTTGAAACGCCCACCGCTGGGTGAATTATTGCTTAACAACGTGTACTTCGACACCTGCGTGTACCATCAACCTGGCATCGATCTGTTGACCAGGGTCATTCCTGTTGAAAACATTCTTTTCGCTTCGGAGATGGTTGGCGCGGTAAAAGGCATCGACCCTGAAACCGGCCATTATTTCGATGACACCAAGCGCTACATTGAAGCGGCCCCGGGACTCAGCGAAAACGACAAGCGCAAAATTTACGAAGGCAATGCACGTAAGGTTTACAGCCGGTTGAGCGCGAGGCCCTTCGGCAAGGCAGGAGAGGGCATTGCTGCTCCGTCCGCAGGCTCTACAGGGCGGTGATTTCTCGCGCCGCTTCGTGTTATCGTTTTGAAATGGTGGATAGTCAGGATGGTATTTCCCCCGCAGGGAAAGTGAACCCGGCGCATATTGTGGCCGTCAGGGATTTCTCACCCCGCACTCTGCGCTGCATCATCGACCACCTCTACGTATCGACAGATTTCGAGCATCTGGTTTATCGCGAGGCGGAACTGGATGCCATCTGGACGATCACCGGCTTTTTTCTTATGAACGAGACCGATGCCAGCCAGTGCGAAGCGGTCACGCAACTGCGTGCGTGCACCCACAAGGCCCATGACTTGGTGGCGGACCGGCGGCCATTGGCCGCGGCCACGCTTCTGCAGGCGTTTGTGTAACCCGAATTAACGGTGCGACGATGCTGTCAAAAGAAGAGAACGAGCGACTCACAGAAACCAATACCGGCACTCCGGCAGGCAACTACTTCCGCCGCTTCTGGCTGCCTGCACTGCTGCCAAGTGAAGTGCCGACGCCGGACTGTCCTCCGGTCCGGGTGAAACTGCTGGGGGAAGATCTCATCGCCTTCCGTGACACGCAGGGCCGCGTCGGCCTGGTGGATGAATTTTGTCCTCATCGCAGAGCAAGCCTCTTTTGGGGACGAAATGAAGAATGCGGCTTACGATGCGTTTACCACGGATGGAAATTCGACGTAAATGGCACCTGCGTGGACATGCCGAACGAACCGCAGGAGTACGGATTCGAAAATAAGGTACGTATTGCGGGGTATCCCACGTGCGAATACGGGGGCTTAATCTGGGCGTATATGGGTCCGCCCAAACTTCAGCCCGAGTTGCCGAAACTCGAGTGGGCTCGCGTCCCGGAGAGTCACCGCTATATATCCAAACGTCTGCAGGAAACGAACTACTTACAAGCAATTGAAGGCGGCATCGATTCCAGCCATTCGAACTATCTGCACGCTACTTTGGATGCATTCCGGCTGACCGATTCCTACGTTGAAAAAGTGAAAAACAGCAGCAATTTGCGCGCGAAATATCATGTCTTGGATAAGGCTCCCTGGTTCACGGTGAAGAAGACTGACTACGGTCTGGTGATTGGCGTGCGCCGCAATGCCGAAGAGGACAGATATTATTGGCGCCTCACGCAGTTCCTGCTCCCCAGTCACACCATGATTCCCTATCAAAAAGGTCTGGCAATTCACGGACACTGCTGGGTACCGCGAGACGATCAGACGTGTTGGGTGTGGACGATCAGTTGGAATCCAGATGCCCCGCTTTCCGAAGAGGAGTGGGAATCCATCCGCAAAGAGACGTTCGTGCACGCGCAGGTGGATCCTGCAACATTCCGCCCTTATCGCAACAAGGATAATCAGTATCTCGTCGATCGCGAACAGCAGCGGAGCGCCACAATGACCGGAATCCACGGTTTTGCCGCTCAGGACCAGGCTTTACAGGAAAGCATGGGGCCCATTGTCGATCGAACGCGCGAGCGTTTGGGTACCAGCGACACGGCCATCATTGCCATGCGTCGCCTCTTATTGCAGGAAATACGGGATCTCGAGGAAGCTCGCGAGCCGTTTACCGCCCAGCATGGCGAAGTCTATTGGATTCGCTCCGCCTCACTGCTGTTGAAGCGGGATGTGGAGTTCGACGAAGGCGCGCGTGAGCTCATGAAGGCGGAAGTTTAGGTGGATCCGAAAACGGCGCATACGGAATCGGAACTCCGCGAGACGCTAGTGCAGGCCTGCAAAGTTTTGTATGCCTTGAAAGCAGCGGGGGATGGTCTGGGCGGACACCTAAGCGCCCGGCTTGATGGCCGGCGAATTCTGATTAAGCCGCGGCCGGTGAGTTGGCGAAACCTGCACCCGGAAGATCTGATCGTGATCGACTTCAATGGTAAACGCATCGATGGAAATCCCGGTGAACGCAGCAGCGTTCGCGAATGGCCGGTTCACGCACAAATCTACTTGGCGCGTCCGGATGTAGGATGCGTGCTGCACGCGCATCCCGCCGCATCCACACTCCTGGCTGCGCTGGGCATCGCTGTCGAGCCACTTGACCAGGACTGCGCTACGTTTGCGGGGCGGCTTCGAGTCTTGAATAACGGCGCGGTGAGCATTGCCACGCCCGCTCTCGGCGATGAAGTCGCGCGGACGCTAGGAACCATGGGCGCCATGCTCCTGAAAAACCACGGTAGCGTGGTGGCAGGTGTTGACGCGGCGGCCGTGTGCGTCACGGCGCACAAGCTCGAAAAAGTGGCGGAGACCATGTTGCGCGCCGCCTCCGTAACCTCGTTGCCCGTCATGTCGCCGGAAGCGCGGGCCGCCGTTCTTCAAGCCAGAGAGGCTGTAGAACCGGCCGGCCGGGGCACGATGGATCAGGAACGATGGCGGATGCTGCGGGATTATTGCGCATGACACACACATGAGACGGCATGACACAAGCGTGAAATATATCGCCTAAAGACACCTGACGAGGGAACCCACGTTCAGACGCATTTCTTTGCATTAACCGCCAGGCACTCGGCTTTACGCGCTGTAGAAAGTTCTCGCCCAGATGATCGATCCAGAGAAGTATAGATGTTAGGAATGCTGATGTTCGCGTTGTTGCTGGTCTTTCCCTGGTCCGCACAGGGGCAGGGGAACACGGACAGCAGCGAGGGCCAGCGTGTGTTCCCGGATATTGGCCCCGGCGTCCGCGCGATTCGACGCGGTCCACAAGGCCAATATTACATACTCGTTGCGCCAGGCCGCGCGGTGTTAATTTTTGACTCCGCGGGAAAGAAGCTGGGCCAGGTGCCTGCAAATCCCCAAGGAACAGCCGCCATCACTTACGGGATAGCTCTCGATGTAGATCAATCCGGACGCCTGTATGTGGCGGACCGGGGCGCCGCGGCCGTAAACGTTTATGCGCCCGACGGCACCCTGCAGGCGCACGTTCACGTGCCAGCACCCATGGGCGTGGCCGCCCTGCCGGACAACACGTTCGCCGTCCCCAACACGAGTGGCGATAGTCTGCTTGCCGTCTATGATTTTCACGGCACGTTGTTGCGCAAATTCGGGGAGTTGATGCAGTTGGTAGATGATCCCGCCCTGAACGAGCACTTGAATCTCGGTCATCTTGCGTCGGACAGTTCCGGCAATCTGTACTTCGCTTTCGAGTATGTTCCTGAACCGACAGTTCGGAAGTATGACAGCCTCGGCTACCTGGTCGATGAAATGTCATTTGGCAAGTCGGACAAGTTTCAATCGGCCACGCAGGCAGCGCGGCGCGAAATTGCCCGAGCGAACAAGGGTGTTCCGATTTTGCCGCACGAAATCATTTCGGCAATCGGCGTCGACCCAGCCTCGCAGGAGATCTGGCTCGCGTTCGGCGACCTGCTGCTGCATTTTGACCGCGAGGGCCGCACAATCGAAGGCGATCATACTTATACCGTCCCGCGCACAACTTTGGCGCCCTCTTTCATTCTCGTAGAACCCGAGCGCCTGCTTCTGGGACGCGATCCAACGGGTATCTACGAGTTTTCTCGAATGACCCCCGCCGCGCCGGCTCCGCGCGACCATTGACGTCCCGCGTTTCCAGGAGAGCACTCACCGGGGAAGCGACTCGATGCGAATCGGCCATTTAAGCGGAGTCAGGGCGGCTCGGTCACTTGGAGGAATGTACGAGCCAAAAAGAGGCGAAAGAGGCACCGTGAAATTGACGTGTGCGCCGGATTATGATTTAACAGTTTTGCGCGAAATTGGTGGCTGCGATTAACAACGCGGCTCGATGCCGCTCAGCCACCAACTCCGTCAGTCAACGAGTGCGGATGAACGTCAAGAGTATGCGATAAAGCAGTGGCTACCGCTGAACAAATAGCCGGCACACCGCACGTAGTAGGTCCGAGGTCCCCCAACAACTGGATCGGCTGGATTCTCTCCATCAGCGTGCCAGTGGGTGTATGGTTCGCGCCGCTTCCCCTGGATACATTGTCCAAGCACGCCCTCGCCATAGCCTCATTCATGATCATCACCTGGATCACCGAGGTGCTGCCCCATGCTCTGACCGGGCTCGTGGGATGCTATCTTTTCTGGGCACTGAAAGTGGTGAAGTTTGAGACGGCATTCAGCGGTTTCGCGGATCAAACACCTTGGTTCCTGTTCGGCGCCGGCCTGATCGGGATGATAGCGACGAAATCAGGATTGGCGCGCCGGCTGGCCTATCTGGTGATGCGTCGCGTCGGAGCCAGCTATTCACGCCTTCTGCTGGGTTTGATTCTGTCCTCTCTCCTGCTGACGTTCCTCGTACCTTCCGGTATCGCCTGCGTGATCATTATGGCTGCGGTGGCGCTTGGGCTAATGGAGGTATTTGGGCTGGGCCGAGGGAGCAATGTTGGCAAAGGGATTTTCGTCACATTGACGTACACCGCAGGCATGTTCGACAAAATTGTTCTGGCGGGCGCGGCCGCCATTCTCGGAAGAGGTCTGATTCAAAAAGCAATCCATGTCGAGATCTACTGGAGTTTGTGGCTGCTGGCTTTTCTGCCGTGTATTCTGATCACGATTTTCTGCATCTGGCGGCTGGCGATATGGCTGTATCCCCCGGAAGAAGGTGCGCTCCAGGGCGGACAGGCCTTCCTCGATGCGGCGGTCGAGGGGATGGGTCCTTGGACGCGTACCGAAAAAAGAGCGCTATTGCTGATGCTGATTGCGATTGCACTGTGGGCCACGGACTTGCTTCACCACATTTCGCCCGCAATTATTGGTATTGGTGTGGGTCTTTTTGCGCTTGTACCGGGATTGGGCGTGCTCGACCAGGATGACCTCAAGCGGTTCAATTATCTCCCGGTGTTTTTCACTGCGGCCGCCATCAGCATGGGCGAGGTTCTGCAACAGACGAACGCCCTTCATGCGCTAACCACCATCATGTTCGCCTGGATGCGGCCGTGGATCACCAATGGATTCATGCTCGCTCTGGTCCCCTATTGGACCGCGTTTACGTACCATATTTTTCTAGGCAACGAGATTTCGATGCTGGCTACGTCGCTCCCGCCGCTAATGAATTTTGCCACTTCGGCCGGAATCCATCCGTTGCCCCTGGGCCTAATTTGGACATTTGCCGCGGGTGGCAAAATCTTCGTCTACCAGTCTGGCGTCCTGGTGACCGGCTACTCTTATGGGTATTTCGAATCGAAGGATTTGCTGCGAGTGGGATTATGTTTGACGGTCGTGGAATCGCTGGTTTTGTTGTTGATGGTGCCCTTTTATTGGCCGCTTCTCGGAATCCGGTAGGGCTGCGGCCCCAAACGAGGTTAACGCGGCTTCCATTGCGGATGGCTGGTAAACAGGCCGTTCACAAATCCGATTTGATACACCAGGAACAGACCAAATAACAGGCTGAGGACACCTGACGCCACCCGGAAACCCGTGTTCACGTGCGGCAAGCTCTTTTCGGTATATATGAACGGCAGCGCCATCGCCGCCGTAATCAACATCATGCCGGCGAGCGTCCCAATGCCAAATACCAGCAGGTAAGCCAGGGCCCATTTAGGATTGCGGATCGTGGTCATGACCAGCAAAGCGACGGCGGCAGATCCCGCGAGTCCGTGCACCAGGCCCACAACCAGTGGACGCGCTAAGTGGTAGATGCCTATGCCCCCGAAGCATTTGTCGAACCAATGCAGCGTCACCTCGTCAGCCCTGGGTGTACGGAGTCCCGTCTCATTTCCATGTGCGTGCACCAGGAGCTCGCCACCTATCCTGTGTACATGCGGCTGTACATGCTGCGGAGCAGGGCCAAAAGCAGCGAATGCAGGAGCAAATCGTAGTGTCACCCGTTGAAACATCCCCGTCAAATTAAGTATTCCCAGCAGGATCAACATCAGCGCGACGGAAAATTCCATCGAGAGGCCAATCCGCGCGGGAATCACCCAATTAAACAAAATGATTCCCCCGCCTACCGCAAGAATCGTGAGGGTATGCCCCAGTCCCCACAAGCTTCCGATCAGCGCCGCGTGACCAACCCGGCGGTAACGGGAAACAATCGTGGTAATCGCGACAACGTGATCCGGGTCGGTGGCATGCCGCATCCCCAGCAGGAAACCCAGCATGACGACGGAAAGAAGGTTGATCAGGTTCATGGTTCCAGGAAATAAGGCCAAAATTCTAACAAGAAAGCACTGCGTTTAACTGAGATCAGTCCGGCGGTACAGCGAAACAGGTCCCCGTATTCCGACCGGTGCAGCCAATGGGTTTCCTTGGAAATGACTGGTCGCCTATCACCCCTTCGTGCGAATGATCACCCTTCGTGCGAATGATCACCGTCGTGGGGATGACTGTGGGAATGTCCGGGTCCGTGCGAATGGTGGTGGCCCGGGTGATCGCTTTCATCGAGGTTATGGTGCACTTCCGCGGATTTCACCCCGGCCTTCTTTAGTTCTTGTTGGAAGCGTTGCTTAATGCGCGGGTCTTCCTGATTTGACTCAATTTGTTGCACGTCCAGCGGTATACCGAGCCGCTTCGGGAAATCACCTTCGGTCATCGCGAAGTAGCGAGCGGCAGTGTCGCCGGTGTTGAAGTGCTGGTGCCACCAATAATAAGGAGGCGAAACAATCGAACCGGCTTTCCAATCCAGCTTCACTGACTTGGACTCGTCCAGGCTGTCTTTGCCGGCGAGCGAAAAGCCTTGTCCATTAAGCGTCAGGATAATGGCCTCATAGGGATGGCGGTGTCCCAGTTTGTAAGCACCGACCTCGAATTCCGATGCGTGGGGCTCCAGGATCGTCTGCCCGGCCATTTTCCAGAAGATGCTTCGGTCTCCGCCGCCCCGCTCGTTCCATTCCACCAACTCGCTGAGGCGCATGTCTTTGACGAAGTTCGTTTCGTCCCAGCGCTGCTCGATGCGTTTGCTCTTCGAAAAGTAGTCCGGTGATCCGTCGTAGCGATCTGTGAAATTGAACGGCAGATCGTTGACTAGCCGCAGGCTCCCAAAGACCTGCAGCATGAACGGGAAAGTCGTAATGGCCAACAGGCGGGCAGGTTTCGCGGGATCCGAGTTGTAGTGCCGGTGCACAACATTCATCGGGGCGGCAAACAGGCTTCCCTCGCCCCACTCCACTTTACTGGTGCGCGAACCTTCACCGAACACGGTGTAGCCCCGGCCCACTAAGCCAATCAAGTTTTGTTCGTAGAAATTATGTCGCGGGGCCATGGCCTTGCCCGGCGGGATCTCATAAATCACGCCATCCATGTGAACGTTGCCTGAAAAATTCAGATAGACGCCGCGAGCTTCGATCTCGGGCCACGGAAAAACCTCCTGGGTTCGCGCGTCATAGATGGCGTAGCCCTCGACCATAGGGATTTTGCTGACCTTGATCCAGCGCCGATGGAAGTTGCGCTCGAGGCGTCCCCCACCGCCGATATTCGAGGGGCTGTAAGTGGGATTGTCGTCCGGGATTTGGTCGATCTCTGGCGGAGTAGCTTTGGGCTGGGCCGGAGTGATCACCTGCCCGCTGACGCTGCCCTGTTGTGCCAGCGCTTCTGCAGCCGGGGTACCCACTAGCGGCAACGCGATCGCAGCCGCCGACACCTTCTCGAAAAAGGCCCGTCTCGAAACCACACCTGTAAACAGGTTATCGAAGAATTCGCTGCTCATTGGATTCACCCCCGCTGCTTCGCAGCCGACGTCGAATCGTCAATCTTCAGACCACGCAAGATTTTAGCCCGTTTCCAGAGCCCATTTCAGGCGCCGTTTTCAGGCCTTTGACCACCAATATAACCGGTCATCAGGACGATACACTCGGGATGATCCATAAACAATAATTTGTTACAACGGACGGGGTGCAGTGTCTTGTAGTTCCGTCGTTACATTATTCTGCCGTCTAATACGATGAAGAGTTCTCTCGAAGGCTTGCCGGAGCTGAAGTCATGGCCACGGAAGATGTACGGACGAGAATCGCGAACACTTGTGTGATACTTGTGCCTCATCGTGCTCATCTTGAGCAGGCCCGATGTCATCTAGGGTTTGCAGCTGATGTTTCAGAGGCTGATCTTTGCCGGCAGTCTTCGTCTCCAGACGTGCCGTGTGTAAAGGGGAATCCTAGCGATATTCGTACTGCGTGCTTTATTCCGAGAATACTGCACATCGAGTTCTGATCAACGATTCACGGTCAAACTGGCGTTTTCTGACTACAGCAGCTTCTATTGTGTTGTCGGGAGGAACGAGAACATGGAGAAAGTGTTGGCGGCTGTGAGAGTAGGTCCCAGCCACACAGAAATTCGCGAGTTCCCCATGCCCGATGTCCCAGAGGACAGCGCTCTCATGAAGATGGCCGTGGCGGGAATTTGCGGAACCGATGTGAAGCTGTATAAAACCCCGCCCTCGAACGATGTTCCGGTAATTATGGGCCATGAAAACATAGGCTACATCGCTAAAGCAGGCCGGGAATTCTCGAAGAGGAAGGGTTTTAAGGAAGGTGACCTGGTGTTTGTCGAACACTACGTCATGTGTGGCAAATGCGAATGGTGTCATCTGGGACAGTACCGTCATTGTGAAAACACCGACTGGCGATTTAACCCGGACGCCATCCGGTATGGTTACACGTCCGCTGAGAAGCCACCGCATTTGTGGGGCGGCTTTGCGCAATATACCTACCTGCCGTGGAATTCTGTGCTGCACCATGTCCCCAAGGGCGTCACCCCGGAACTTGCAGGGCTGGTGACCCCCATGGCGAATGGTGTCGAGTGGTCTCTGTTCGATGGTGGGGTGGGCTACAACTCCACTGTGCTCATTCAGGGCCCGGGCCAACAGGGCCTGTCCCAGACGGTGATCTGCAAGCAGGCGGGCGCGTCCCTCATTATTGTTACCGGCACGTCCAAAGACGGCGCCCGAATGGAGGTCGCTAAAACTTTAGGCGCCGACCACGTAATCGACGTGAATAAGGAGAACCCGCTCGCGCGCATTCTGGAAATCACAGGTGGCAGGGGCGTAGACGTTGTACTCGACTGCACTGCGGGCGCGGGCACGCTTCCGGTCCTGCTGGGGGTCGATGCGCTAAAGCGCAAAGGCGGGACCATTGTGGTTCAGGGTGAAATGGCGGAATTCCCGAATTTCCCGCTGGCCAAAGTCACCGTGAAGTTCATTACCATCAAGAGCGCTCGCGGCCATAGTTACAGGGCGTGCGAACTGGCACTACAACAGCTTGCATCGCACCGTTTTCCTCTGGAAAAGGTCACGACCCACACTTTTGGCCTTGGAGAGGTCGATCTCGCGATACGATCCGTGGGCGGCCACGGCGTCCCCGATGTGATCCACGCTTCACTCATGCCCTGGAAGTAGGCAGCTGTGGACGCAGCGCGCAATCCTCTTACCTATTCACATCTTGCCCATTCAAATGGCCTCGAGGGTATTCGTTAGACGTGTAGCCGGTTCCCCTGCCTTCCGCATGCCCATGCTCTGATCCCATCCATTTTCTGCCACAATCGGCTGTCAATTTGTAAGATTCCGGCCAGAAAGCGAGCGCAGAAAATGATCATTCGCGGATCGAAGCGGAAACTATGGGGGGCAGCGGTACCCTTTATTTTCATCGCGATTGTCAGCGTGTGGATTTGGCGGCCCGCCTTCACAGGGCACGCACAAGCGGATGGGGTCGAACCCTCGCGTGCGGACGATGCTCGCCCAGACCAATTACCAGACCACTTACCACATCAATTGATTGGAGAGCTCCGGGCAGCGCGTCGCGGAAACTACGCCGGATGGTATCACCCGAATGCCTGGTACTTCGGCGGCATCACCGACTCCATGATTCGCACCATGCAGGACTACACAGGCAGAGGATTCAGCGGAACAACCACCGACGGGTTGACCATTGGCCATCTGGTGCCAGCGACCGGGGCAAGCACCGGCCAGGTAAATGGCGTAGGAGTTTACATAAACACCTTAGCACCGGATAACCGCAGTGGGATCGGTCCAAACCCGGTTGGGTTTTATTCGCGCATCACCGCTGGCGCGGCTGGAGCGACGATCTGGGGAGCGAACTACAACATTGCGGACAGTTACAACGGGATTTCCTATCCTACGACGGAATTCGGGCAGGAAAACGACTGCAACGTCAGCAACGCCAAAACCGCGGGTGCATGCGCGCTGTTTGGCGGGATTTTTACCGCACAGCCGTCCAATATGGGCGTTATCCACGTGGCGCAGCCCGGAAAACAGTCCAGCTATCGTTGGAATTACGGCCTGTTTATGGATGATGGAGCAATCGATGGCACCGGCATCTATTTGGGCTCCACGGGAACGACAGCGAACTCCCCGTCGAATCGCTTAGCGTTCGGCTCCTACAATTCCGTGGCGGCAAAAAACTCCGCCAATCTATTTCTTGATTCTCTGGGCGCCTTGGAAATGAATGCGTCCGTCTCTTCAACGATTGACTATGGCTCCCCTGCTGCGATGCCCTCTTCCGGATCAACGAAGCGGTTTGCAGGATTTGGATCGAACGCCGCCGGCAAGCAGGAGATGGACTTGTGGACGGGAGCGATCGATCCCACGCCGAGCAACCCTGCGTTCAATTTCTATCAAAATACGCCGGACGGCTACAGCTTCCTCGGATCGATCCTGAGAAATGGAGGGTCCTCCTTCAACAGCTATTATGTGGGGACAGCGGAGGTGATTTCCGCGAATGTCGAGGGTACTTTCAATAGTGTGGCGGGAAGCGGAACGGCAACTTTCAGCGTGGGAACAGCGGCCGGAAGCGGATTCACCACTCCAGCGTGCAGCAGTGGGCATGTCTGCGACTCTTTCAGCGGTACCGTGGGCTTTACCATGGGAACGGAAACGTCTCCGGGAGTTTTATTGACCATAAATCTTCCTTTCACCCGCACTCATCAGCCAACCTGCATCGGACAGGTGTATTCGATTTCTCCTCCCTACACCGCAATTCCGGTGCGATTGACCTATACGACGAGCACGATTGTTTTTAATGTGGGAACGGCGCCGCGCGTTTCGACAGCTTACGAACTGGTATATGCGGGATGCGGCGGAAATTGAATGCGTTCGTAGTTAAACGCCCGGAACAAAAAAGTCGTCCTATCACTCGCTTTTGCGGGTCCAAGCGATTCGTCGGTCAACGCGTCTACCGAGCAGTGCAACTGTGGCCGTTGTTTTAGGCATCGAATTTGCTCTAGGAATGTACAAATACAAGATAAGATTGGTTTTCGCGACGGCCTGTTGAATCCCACACTTCCGTGCCGTCGGGCTGAGTGTATCCAGACATTCGTGTAGGAGATCAAATATGCGCGTGGCAATCGCTCGCAGCCTCACCTATCGGCAGCTATTTCGGCCACTCTTAACGAAACAGCGCAGGGGTGAAATGGCTGGACTCATGCTCCTCTGCCTTTGCTCAATTTCCTTTGCGCACGCGCAGCAGCGCAATAACAGCGGATCGAGCACAACGGGCCTGGCGCAGCAAAACCTCAGCCAAGTTTCAGCATCCGCAAAGGAAATTAAAATCGTTCTGGCCAGGGATCCTGGATTGTTGGTCGAACTGAAGCGTTGGGTGGCCAAGGATGCCACTGACCACGGTCAGGTTGTCGGCAGCGAAGAACTCAGCGACTACGCCATTCTTGACCGGCTAGAATCGGATGTTGAATTTCGCTCCATCGCAACCATCCTCCTGCAAAAATATGGCTATCTGCTTCCGAAGTTAAATCCCGAATCCGATCTTGCTAAAGAACAGGAGTTGCTGAGAGTCGAGCGCGCGAAATGGCTCGCCCAGTCTCAGGAGGAGGAACGCAGCCTCGCCCGCCAAAAAGAGGCTTCCGATCTTCAAAGGGCCCAAGCCTGCCAGGCGCAGCCGGATCGCTCATGCAATCAGACGCAGCCATCTACATCTCCAGCAGCAATCCAAGCACCGGGACAGCCCCAACAAATACAAGCTCCGCTACCAGAAAATCCTCCTGATCAGGATTTCACAATTCCGGGGGGTGGCACAGGAAATACTCCACAAAGACAGCAGTTGCTGCAGACCAGCAATAGTGAATCAAGTGGTAGTTTCTCGCAGCTTTCTACCGGCAATTCTTCTGGCATCGCGTCTCTCGGTGATGAAAATGGCGCAGGCGGCCCCTCCTCGCAAACGGATACTAATATCAATCGGCAGATTGCGAGTGGCTTCGCAACCGGAAGTCAGCGTACGGGCAATTCGTCAGACGGCTTGCTTGCCGCATACGGCATGGGAACGGGAGGCGGATCGGGATTTGACTTAAGCAGCATGCCGCTTCCCGAAGGCCTGCCAACAGGCAGCGTATCGCCCTCGGCGGGAGCCTCTCCCCTGGTCCCGATGCAACCAAATCGCCGGTCCCCGGAACGGGCCGCTTTTCAACCACCAGACATGGTCCGCAGGTTGAGTCCTTACGAAGACGTGCCCTCGCTCTACGACATGTATATGCAGACCGTCACCCGGCCAGCATCTCCACAGCGTTTTGGTTCCGAGGTTTTTGAGAATGGGACTCGCGATCTGCAACTGATTCCGATGGATCTGCCCGCGGGCCCCGATTACGTAATTGGACCCGGCGACGGTTTATCGATCGATCTGTGGGGTGGCATATCGCAAAGGCTTACCCGTACGGTGGACCGGGGAGGACAAATCAGCCTGCCCGAGGTAGGGCCGGTGTTGGTCAGCGGAAAAAGTCTGGCTGCCGTTCAGCAAGACTTACAGCAAATCCTTCGGACGCAATTCCGTGACGTATCGGCGGGTGTTTCGCTCTCGCGGCTGCGCACCATCCGTATCTACGAGGTTGGAGACGTTAATAATGCCGGCGCTTACGATATCAGTTCCCTGTCCACCCCACTTAACGCGCTGTTTGTGGCGGGGGGACCTTCACCCCGGGGATCTCTGCGTATCGTGAACCACTATCGTGACGGACAGCTCGTGCAGAGCGTGGATATGTACGATCTGCTGCTTCATGGGGTGAAAACGAATATCGAGCGACTTGAAAATGGCGATACCGTGCAAGTGCCTCCCATCGGCCCGCAGGTAACCATCGAGGGAATGATCCGCCGGCCGGCGATATACGAGTTGCGCGATGAGAAGACTCTGGCGAGTGTTCTCGAATTAGCAGGCGGTTTGCTCCCGACCGCAAGCCTGCGCCACATCGAAGTGCAGCGTCTGGTGGCGCACGAAAAACAGACCATGCTCAGCCTCGATATCCCGGACTCCGACGATAAGGCGGAAGTCACCAAGAAGCTTGAGGCTTTCGACATTCAAGACGGTGACCGCATCCGCATCTACCCCATTGCGCCATACAACCAGGACACGATTTATGTGGATGGCCACGTCGTGCGCCCCGGCCGTTATTCTTATAAACCTGACATGCGGGTGACGGACGTAATTTCGTCTTTCAAGGACGTGCTACCGGAACCGGCGGATCAATATGCGGAAATTATCCGGTTGAACCCGCCAGATTTCCGGCCGAGCGTGGAAAGCTTTAACTTGGCCAGCGCGCTCGCCGATCCCTCCAAGGCGCCCCTCCTTCATCCCATGGATACGGTCCGGATATTCAGCCGGTTCGATTTTGAAAATGCCCCAAGCGTCGCGGTACTCGGTGACGTGAGGATACCCGGCGACTACAAAACGACGGGCCAAATCCGCTTGGCAGACGCGATTCACCTGGCCGGCGGCCTCAGTCCAGATGCCCAGACCTCGGACGCTCAGGTATTTCGCTATCTGCCAGATGGCAAGTTCAAGATTTTCAGCGTCAGCCTGAGCGGGGCTCTTGCCGGAGATCCGGTGGAAAATATTATTTTGGAGTCACGCGACCGGCTTCTCGTGCACAAAAACCCGGATGCCATTGAAGGCGCCACGGTTTACGTCGAAGGCGAAGTGGGCAAGCCGGGTCGATATCCGTTGACCACCAACATGCACGTTGCGGATCTCATCCGCATCGGAGGAGGGCTGAAGCCGAGCGCCGATACACAGTTGGCTAACCTCACCAAATATGAATGGTCGGATAATGCAAAACTGGCAGGCCAGCAACAGGAGATCACGATTTCAGCAGCATTGGCAGGCGACGCGAACGCGAATGTGCCTGTGCACAATGGAGACGTGCTGACGATTCGCCAGCTTCCCGGATGGAATGATTTGGGAGCTTCTATTTCCGTGAAGGGAGAAGTGAAAAACCCCGGAGTATATGGCATTCGCCCTGGCGAGCGCCTGAGCTCCGTGCTAGTGCGAGCAGGAGGCTTTCGGCCCGACGCGTACCTCTATGGCGCTGTACTCGAGAGAGTACAGGTACGCGACCTCGAAATGAAACAGCAGGAATCACTGATCCTGCGTGCCAAGGGTATGGAAAACAATATCCAACTCATGCCGGAGAACGACGCAAACCAGAAGCGCGCAAAAGAAGCAGCGATGCTGCAGTACCAGGAAACTCTGGAAGATTTGACTTCCAGCCCGCCTCTCGGCCGAGTGACCGTACGAGTTTCTTCCACCATTGACCGCTGGAAAGGAACAGCCGCGGATATTGAGGTCCGCGCGGGCGACACGCTGATTATTCCCAAGAAGCCGAGCTTCGTTCTTGTGCAGGGGCAGGTGTTCAATCCAACGGCGGTGGCCTATCGTCCGGGTAAAACTGCAGACTGGTATCTGACGCAATCGGGCGGCCCCACCATGCTTGGAAATAAGAAATCAGCCTTCGTGATTCGTGCTGATGGCTCTGTTGTCGGCGCGAAAAGAAGTCTGTGGGGAGGCGAAGAGATCAGCGCGGTTTTGCTGCCGGGGGATTCGGTGGTCGTGCCGGAAAAACCAATCGGTGGCCCGATACAATGGCAGAATCTCTTCGCAACTGCACAAGTGGCGAGCTCCATCGCAAGCACAATATTCATCGCTCTCCGTTTGCCGTGAACCAGGGATGAATCTTAGGCGCGCGAAAATTGTGCTCCACTTTTGTCTAATCGCGGCTACGTCCACGTGGTGTGTGAATGGCGTTGCGCGGGAACCTGACCAGCAGGCCGCAACCGCAGTCAACGCTGATGAAAATGCGCAACGGCAACCCTCTAACGATGGGGATGGAACAGAGGATGCGACAGCCGTAGGCGACAAGCAACCCGCTGATTACGACAACAGTTTAGGCGTAGCGTTCGTGAAGAATCTGGTGGCGGATCAGAAGGCGATCTGGACAAGCCCAGCCCACCTTCACTGGGCCGACGGCTCGTGGTTGTTTCCGCTGGCCGCAGTGACAGCGGGATTGTTCGCCACCGACCGCGCCGTCCCTCCCGCTCTTTCGAAGAACCCCACCAAGTTGAATCAATACGTGAAGATTTCCGACTATGGCGTGTATTCCCTCATCGGTGCGGGAGGTGGTCTCTACCTGTGGAGCAAAATCTCTGGCAACGATCATCAGAGAGAAACTGGTGTTCTAGCGGGTGAGGCTGCAATTGACGGCTACGCAGTGGATACCGCGTTCAAGTATGCATTTGGGCGCCAGCGCCCGTATCAAGATCAGGGACATGGTGATTTTTTCAATCGTGGGGTCTCTTTTCCGTCAGATCATTCCGCGGTGGCTTGGTCCATCGCCAGCGTAATTGCACATGAATATCCCGGTCCATTCAGCAAGTTTTTGGTCTACGGCTTGGCGACCGCGGTAAGCGCTTCGCGCGTCGCTGGAAAGCAACACTTTCCATCGGATGTTTTTGTTGGCGGGGCAGTCGGCTGGCTGATTGGCTGGCAGGTTTATCGATCGCATCACGATCCCGAATTGCCAGGCGGCGGTTGGAACAGCCTCTCCGGGAACGAAAACGGAGAAGAACACCGAGACCGGCAGGATATGGGATCGACGTTCGTTCCCCTGGATAGCTGGGTCTACAGCGCCTTTGAAAGGCTTACCGCGCTGGGATATATCCATACCCAAATAATGGGCCTCAAGCCCTGGACACGCATTGAATGCGCGCGCCTTGCGGAAGAGGCAAGCGAAGCATTACAGGACCCGCATAGCCTGAGCGGAGAAGCGGCCCTGCTACAACGCGATCTGCTACAAGAATTCGCCTATGAGACGAATCTGTTGAGCGGCGGACACAATCTCACCGCGAATCTCGAATCTGCTTACGTCAGAGCTGTATCAATCAGCGGCCCGGCCCTGACGGATAGCTATCATTTTGGCCAAACCGTGGCCTACGATTTTGGCCGGCCTTACGAGCGTGGAACAAATGGACAAGCGGGAGGATCATTTAGCGCGGCGGCTGGTCCTGTTGCGCTCTATATACGTGCGGAATACCAGCACGCACCAACGGCGCCTGCACTTGCCCCGGCAGCCGTAAATGCCATTTCCACCGCGGACATCGTCTCGCCGCAACAGGTCCAGGCCGGCCCATTCCCGGCGATAAATCGCCCTCAGCTGATGGACGCATACGCGGCCGTTAACATGCACAATTGGCAACTTAATATCGGAAGGCAAAGTCTTTCGTGGACTCCTGGGCCTCAGGGCTCGATCTTATGGAGTAACAACGCTGAACCAGTGGATATGGTTCGGCTGGTGAACCCGGAGCCGTTTCGGTTGCCGGGCCTTCTGCGCAGTATGGGACCGGTGCGTATAGACCAATTTTTTGGCCGTCTTGGCGGGCACCCGTACACGTCAAAACCCTTCATTTATGGACAGAAGATTAACCTGAAACCGCTTTCGTTTCTGGAACTCGGGTTTGGTCGTACCGTAACCATTGGGGGAGCAGGGGCCGACCCGGTCACATCGGGGAATCTGGCACGCAGCTTTTTTGGAATTGCTGATCCACGCGTCGGCTCCGTGCCGGGTGACAATCATTCGGAAATGGACTGGGTCATTTATATTCCCAAAATTCGTAACTACGTTGTTCTCTACGGAGACGCCTACGCTGACGACGATATCCTCCCAATCGAGAACCCCGCAAGAAATCCTTGGCATCCGGGAATCTACATTACGAGGTTCCCTAAGTTGTCAAAACTCGATCTTCACGTCGAAGGTGTTTCCACAGAGCAGGCTGGCCTCGCTGGTCTGGCAACGTACTCTGGAGGTCCCGCCAACAAAGGCCAATATAATTACTGGAATTTTACGTATCGCGACGGATACACGAACGGCGGCGATTTGCTTGGCAACTCCGTTGGCAGAGACGGGCGAAGCATTCAGGGCTGGCTGACCTACTGGTTTTCCCCGCGAAATACGCTGGAGCTGGTTTACAGACACAATTCAGTTGCGCAAGAATTCATCCCCGGAGGCGGCGCTTGGCAAGACTATGCCGTGCAGGACGAAGTACACTTCGGCGGCGGATTTTATATAAAAACAGAAATGCAGTACGAGCACATTTCCCACTATCCGGTATTATTTACTGGACCGCAAACCAACTTTACGGCAATCATGGAAGCAGGATTTCTACCCCGGGAAGGGCATAAGAAATGATCTCGCCTGGGCACAGAGCCGTTTCGAGTTCGGAGGACCGCAGCGGTGCAAGAGAAAGGCCACAACACGGGTAAAACGCCTGTTGACACCTTAGAGGGCGATCCGCTCTATAGCGATATTCGCGAGAGCCGGAAGACTCGTGTGTCCGCTGCCATCGACCTGCGGGCGTATTGGGAGCACCGGCGAACTCTGTTCCGCGCGATTGTTGGCGGTTTCGTTGTGTCTCTAGTACTCGCTTTTGTTATCCCCAGGAAATTCGAGTCCACCGCGCAATTGATGCCCCCGGATCAAACCGGTTCGGGCATGGCGTTGCTCGCTGCTGCTGCCACGGGCGGCAGCAAGTCCGGGTTGGGCGGTGGTGGTTCTGGCCTTGGTTCCGGACTTGAATCTATGGCTGGTGATCTACTGGGCCTCAAGAGTTCGGGCGAAGTGTTTGTTGGCGTATTGCATAGCCGCACCGTACAGGATGACCTGATCAACAAATTTGATCTTCGCAAAGTGTATAAAGACCGCTATTCGGAAGACGCTCGCAAGGACCTGGATTCCAACACAGATGTATCCGCCGATCGCAAAAGCGGGATCATCACCATTATCGTCAGGGATAAGAGTCCTCAGAGGGCGGAAGCTTTAGCGCAGGAATACGTCTCGGAATTAAACCGTGTCGTGGTTTTGTTGAATACCTCCTCTGCGCATCGCGAACGAGAGTTTTTGGAAGGGCGGCTGGTCCAGGTCAAAAACGATCTGGAATCCGCGGAAAACGGTTTCAGCCAATTCGCAAGCAACAATACCGCGCTTGATATTCCCACACAGGGAAAGGCCATGATCGAGGCCAATGCAGAGCTCGAAGGAGAGCTGATCGGTGCACAGACTGAACTGGAAGGGCTGAAGCAGATTTACGCCGACGGCAATGTCCGGGTGCGATCTCTGCAGGCGAGGGTAGATGAACTGCGGCACGAACTCGAAAAGATTGGAGGGAAATTCGATTCCGCAACTGACCCACACGATCAGGATGATCAGTCTTTGTACCCCTCCATAAAAAAACTTCCCTTGTTAGGCGTCAAATACGCGGATTTGTTTCGCAACACAAAAGTTCAGGAAGCAGTTTTTGAAACGCTCACGCAGGAATACGAGCTCGCGAAAGTGGAAGAGGCCAAGGAAACCCCCAGCGTCAAGATTCTCGATTCGCCAAATTTTCCCGAAAAGAAATCCTTTCCCCCTCGAATGCTGATTGTAATACTCGGAACCATTTTTGCGCTTTCGATGGCGGTTTTATGGGTGACTGCCCGCGCGTTTTGGGCCAAGGTCGACGACCAGGATCCAAACAAATTGCTGGCCCTGGAAATTTCCCAAGCTACCAAAGCCCATTTGCCCTGGGCAGCAGGAAATGGATCCAGCGGGCACACCAACGGATGGCTCCGCAACCGCTTTGCCGGAAAGAGTAACGGCCTCGAAAACCGGCGCGAATAGCCCTCCATTGGACAGCACCCCCGATGCAACGCGAACCTTTTTACGCGCGACGCTCGTGCATGCCCCGTCTAGTTAGCTCGATCGCGGGAATCCCAATCGTCACTGACCTTATGCGTTCGAGTGTGAGGGAATTTGCATTCGCTGTGTCCCTCGGCGTTGCCTCCCCGATTTCCACCGGAACATCCGGATGAACGCACTCACAATATCCGTGGCCATGTGCACTTACAATGGTGCGCGGTTCTTGCCTCAACAACTGGAGAGCATTGCGGCCCAAACCAGACTTCCTGACGAACTGGTCATCTCCGACGATTGTTCGTGCGACGTAACCGCTGACATTATCAGGACATTTGCGCGGCAGGCAGCTTTCCCGGTTCACTTCACGACCAACCACGAAAATATCGGCGCGACCAGGAATTTCGAGCGCACGATCGAGCGTTGTTCTGGAGAGGTGATTGCCCTGGCCGACCAGGATGACCTCTGGAGTTCCGCCAAAGTGAGGCGGATAGCAGATGCGTTTGCAGGCTCCGACGAAACACTCGCGGTGTTTAGCGATGGCGAACTCATCGATGAACAATCAAATGTTCTGCCTGCGCGATTATGGGAGTCTTTTTTATTCAGCCGCAAGGAACAGAAACTCTTCGCGAGGGGGCAGGGATTCAGCATTCTGATCAAGCATCCTGTCGTTACCGGTGCGACGCTGGCTTTTCGGAGTAGATTTCGAGGACTGTTCCTGCCCATTCCCTCCAATCATGCTCATGATTACTGGATCTCCGTTCTACTCGCCGCGTGCGGCAAGGTCGAAGCGATCCCTGATACCCTCATCAAGTATCGCCGGCACCAAAAGCAGCAGATCGGTCCTGGCCCGGCTGCATTGAGGATCACCCAACAAACTGCGATTGCCAGGGCCACCGGCCGGGAGCAATATCTTTTGGAGATTCAGGGCCTTCATCAAGTGTCTGAGCGATTGAAATCGCGAGGCTCGGCGTTTGAATGCCGGCATTTGGCGGTCGAACAGATCCCTGAAAAAATCGCTCATCGATCTGCACGCGCGATGGTTCCTCAGTCGAGATTATTACGGGTTCCCACGGTTCTGCGCGAAATTGCGAACCGCAGATATTGGAACTATTCCGAAGGTTGTAAGAGTATAGCCAAAGACCTCTTCTTAAAGAGAGTTGACGAGCTGCATTGATACACGTGTCGAGTCGCAGGGTAATTCGAAATACTATGTACCCGAATGTTTGGCCTGCGGAGTAGTTTATTAGGACCATACCGTAAGCAGGAAAACACAAGGGTCGATTCTGAATGTACACTGAGACACGCAAACACAATGTCACCCCACCCGCTTCCAATGTGGCCTAGCCTGATGACACGCGGAGTTCTTCGTGGCCGGTGGTGAGCTTCCAGGGCTCGATCCGGGGCTCGACCCGTCACTCGATCCGTCACTCGCTCCCAGCGCCATTTTGGACCGAAGCTGGCTGCAAACTGTCAAACATCACTTAGGACTAGACCGGGCCATCGCGTTCACCGTAGTGGCTCGTATATGTTCAGGAATAGGCAGCGTAGGCACGGTCCTGATCATCGTCCGTATTCTGAGTCCCATCCAACAGGGGTATTACTACACGCTCTGGAGTCTGGTAGCCCTTCAGGCAATTTTCGAACTCGGTTTCTCTTTTGTGATTCTGCAAATTGCCGCCCACGAACGCGTCCATCTGAGCTTTCACGCGGATGGTTCGGTCACTGGAAGTCAAGTGGCGTACGGCCGGTTGGCTTCAGTTCTACAGCGGGCTGTGCGCTGGTATTCGTTCGCGGCGATTGTAATGGGAGTTAGCTTTGTAATTGGCGGAACGCGGCTCTTTTCGCTGCACCAGCAAGTGGGAACAACGGAGTGGAGACTACCACTGTATGTAACTGTGCTGGCGTGCTCCATCACTTTTTCCATCGGGCCCATACTTTCTTTTCTTGAGGGGTGTGGCCAGGTCGCGGCTGTAGCGCGCACGCGCCTGTTCCAGTCGATTACGGCGACGGGGCTCGCATGGACCTCCATGCTCAGTCACCATGGACTGTTTGCCCCGGCTGCAGTACTTGTGGGACAAGGAGTTGTAGCGTGTGTTTTTCTGTATTCGCGGCGTTCTTTGCTTGGCCCCCTGCTCCTGTTTCAGACCAGCAGCCATACGATCGACTGGCGCCGTGAAGTCTGGCCCTTCCAATGGAAAATTGCGGTCACGTGGCTGTGTGACTACTTTATCTTTCAGCTGTTTACTCCGGTGATTTTTGCGTTCCGCGGCCCCGTAGAGGCGGGCCAAATGGGACTTTCCATGAGTGCGGTCATGCAACTGAGCGGTATTATTTTGGTGTGGATGAGCACTAAGGCAGCCCCATTCGGCAATCTGGTGGCCCGGCGCAACACCTCACAATTGGATCATCTGTTTTTTCGGACGCTACGACAATCACTGGCCCTTTTTATCATGGGCGCATTTGCGCTGTTCATGGGCGCTCTCTTTATCAGCTATTACTTGCCAACTCTGAGTCACCGTATCGTCTCATGGCCTGTTTTTCTGCTCTTACTGCTAACCGCACTTGGTAATCACGTGGTGCAAAGTGAGGCGCTATACCTCCGCGCCCACAAATGCGAGCCCTTCTTGGTGCAATCGATCGTCATTGCCTCGTTGATTGCAGGCAGCATCTTTTTGCTGGCCAAGCCCTGGGGCACCCTGGGTGTGGCGCTGGCATTTTTCATCATACTGGGAGTGCTGGGCGTCATTTCCGCTACGGTGATCTTCCAGAAAAAGCGGCGTGAATGGGCCAAGGCGTAAGCGATACAAAAGTTCGCCGCCGTGTCCCCTCATATGTGCAGCGAACATCAGCCCCGCTCCGCGCAGTGGCGGTTCTACGGCTCAAGCCCCAACGTATTCTCCCCGGGCGCGAAGCCGGCCGGTAAGACCTGAGCCGCGGGCCATCGAGTTCTGCCATCGCCCAGCCTGCGCATTCGGTAGAAAAACATCATGAATAACAGGAACGCGCCCCCGGCGAAGGAGGTCGTTAAATTCGGATTCGTAAACGCCGCGCCAAGGTATAGCAGGAAGAATAGCAGCAGCCAGCGCTTTGCCCGATGGCGTGCGGCGAATAAATCGTATGCCGCGGCAAAAATCAGCAGCAACAGAAAGCTCATGCCAATCACGCCTATTTGCATCAGCAGTGCTATCCACTGGAGTTCGTATGAATAAGTCCGCGTGAAGCTTCTGATGATCTGTACGTGGCCACCCAGCCCAATTCCCATCAGCGGATGATCCTCAAAGGCCGCCGCCAGTTGCTTAAATTGCTCGACACGGATTTCGTCCGAAACGCTGGAAGAGTTGGATGCAAAACGGGCCTGGGCAAACGCCGTGAATGCCTCGTTAAATGAAAATAGACTGGCCATGATAACCACGGCCACAATGATCCACGTTTTTCGTACGTTTTCGATGATTACGGCGAAAACAAGCGCAACGACACACAGCATCCAGTTATACCGTGAGTACGCGAGTATCGCTGAGGCCAGGAGTATTATGACCAGCAAGCCCTTGAGGAACTTCGCCGGCCGGATACCACTGATACTTGGCGCGACCAGAGCGAACATGGCTACAGGCAAAAGAATGTCAGCCGAAAACCCTATCCTGGGTAAAAGAAAATTAGAGTAAAGAGGGACCAAATCGATTACGGCGGGTGCCTCGCCAAACACCACGTCCATAACGTTAAACCCCTGCAAGCCCATGGAATATAGAGCCGCGGCAAAGCCAAACTTCATTAACGACAGACCACACATGGCATAGACCACGGTCATAACGACGCTTTCCGGTCGAACCACCCGGTTCCGAACCAACAGATAGCCGAGGGAGGAAACCACAATTGTGGTGGCAATATCTCCGAGTTCTCCAACAATTTCGGCAGTTTCCGCGCTGCCCCGGACCAGCGAAGTGAACGTCAAGAAAAGCAGGAACGTGGCCACCCATGCGGCGAATAAAATGTCGTTAATGGAAACGGAGTCTCTTTCCGCGATAATATAAAGTGAAAAAGCGGCAGCAAAAATTCCGAATGCGATAACTTTGACGTGTAATCCAAAAAGGGTCCCGGTGGGCAAAAACACCAGCACGAATAAAAGCGTGTGAAATGCGGTGGAGACAACCCGTCTAGCGGTCACGAATGAGGTGCCTTTATAGCGCGCAAGATGAGTTTAAAGGTGCGGCACAGTTCAGATACAGACATCAGTAGAAGCAACTATAATATAGCGTTTATATGAGCGCAAACAGATGGACTTCGCTGTTCTAGTCCCATTTCATTGTCACGGGCCCATATTGTGACACTGTTTGTGACACTATTGATTTTCGATGCAGAGAGCGCGGATAAGGAAGCGGAACTAGCCTCGCATTGAGCAAATCACGCGGAACTATGCATCACGTTGCAGATTCACAATCGCAACCGCTTAGCGTGCTGGCGGTGATCGTTATATTTAATATAGATCTGCAATCTTCCGCCAGTTTCCAATCCTTATGCGCAGCCAAAACAACAGCCGAATCTTCTAATCTTCGCCTTAAAATAGTAGTCTGCGACAACACTCCTGGACGTCCTCACCACGCGCCCCTACCGCCGGATGTGCAATACATCGCAACTGGCCAAAATGCGGGCTTGGCAGCCGCCTACAATCGAGCGATTGAGATCGCTTCGGCGGAAGATTTTCGATGGCTTCTGACCCTTGATCAGGACACGATCCTGCCACAAGATTTCCTGACCAGAATGGGTGAGTTTGCAGCACAGATGCAAGCGCATCCCTCCGTCGCGGCCATCGTTCCGCTGATTTTGGGAGGTGGAAAAGTACTTTCGCCGAACTGGTTTCGGTTTGGCGCCATTCCCACGTGGTTTTCAAAAGGATATGGAGGAATCCCCGCGAAGGCAACCTTCGCCTTCAACTCGGGAGCCATGCTCCGCGTCGATGCTCTCGAACAGATTGGCGGATACGATCCATGGTTCTGGCTTGATAACAGCGACGCGAAGACGTTCCGCAATCTTCATCTTTACGGCAAGCGCGTACTGGTAGCAGGCGACATCCTGGTAGAGCATCACTTTTCAATGAAAAACATGAGCGAAGCCGTTACGGCCGCTCGTTACCGAAATATACTGCTTGCCGAATCCGCCTTCTGGGACATGGAAATGAACTGGCTGGCAGGTTGCGAGCGAACTCTGCGTCTGCTGTTGCGCATGGTAAAACACTGGCGTCGAAAAGATAAAGCCGGACTGCGCAATCTCACGTGGAACTTTCTTTGTATGCGCTTGCTTCGCAGCAGGGCATATCGTACTGCGCTGTGGCGGGCGGAAGCCAAGCAATCTATCGCCGATCCTGCGGCGGTGACGTTACGAAAAAGGAGTCCGAAAATCTCTGTGTGCATGGCCGCATATAACGGGGAGAGATATATCGAGGCGCAGTTGCGATCTATTTTGATTCAGCTTCAACCTCAAGACGAGGTGGTGATCCTGGATGATGGCTCAACCGATCGTACCTGCGAACGTATTCGGAATATAAACGATAAACGGGTTCGCCTTTTCCAGCGGGACAGGAATATGGGCGTGGTGGCCACGTATGAAGAGGCTATTCGCAGCGCCACCGGCGACATACTTTTTTTGAGCGATGACGATGATGTGTGGGTCGAGGGCAAAGTTAAAACCTTTCTCGATGTTTTCAACCGGCACCCCGAAGTACAGGTGGTAACGAGCAGAGTCCGTGTAATTGATGAGAATGGCGCCCCGAGTGAAGGTGTCACGTGGGATCGGAACGGCAAATTTGTTGCTGGTTTTTGGCAGAACGTCATCAAAAACCACTACCAGGGTTCTGCGATGGCCTTTCGTGCGTCGCTGCTAAGGGATGTACTTCCCTTCCCTAAGCGGCCACCGTTTTTGCACGACGCATGGATCGGTACCCGCAATGCCGTCCGCGGTGGCAGTACCTTCTTTGTCGACGAACCTTTACTCCTGTATCGCCGGCACTCGCACAATTTGAGCCAGCGTCTGCATCCCATAAAGCAGGTGCATTCGCGGCTAGGCTTGTTGTGGGCTCATTTGCGATACATTCTAACGGGATAATGGCCGCTCGCCTTCTGGAAGGGCTATTCGCGTCTGTCTTATCATCCGCGTAAGCACATTCTTTATGATTGAAACTTCGATACTCATACCCACCAAAAATGGAGGACAGGAGTTCGACCGGTGCCTGCAAAGTGTGTATGCACAGAAAGGTACAGGGCCATTCGAGGTCATTGTGATCGACTCCGGCTCGGTCGATGACACGCTCGAAATTGCGGGACGCTACCCTGTACGTGTCGAGCATATTCCCTCGCACGAGTTTCATCACGCCCGCACCCGAAATCTTCTCGCCAGCCTCGCGAAAGGAGGTTGCCTGGTGTTTTTGTCGCAAGATGCTTTGCCTGCGAATGACACCTGGCTTCTTTCACTGTTGGAAAATTTCAACGATTCGTCGATCGGAGCCGCATACGGCAGGCAGTTACCTAAACCCGGCGCCACAACGGAACGGCAGCAAGTTTTTGCCGCTCTGTATGGAGAATCGCGGCTTGTGAAACGGCCCGGAGATGAATCGAAGCTGGGGCACAAGTATTATCACTTTTCCAGTGTTAACGCTGCCATGCGTACCAAGGTATGGCAGGCCACGCAATTTCCGGAAGATCTCAAGGTGTTCGAAGACGTTGGCATTGCCAAGCGAATTCTCGAGTCCGGGTGGAGCATCGCTTACGAGCCGAGAGCCGCCGTATATCATTTGCACGATTTCAGCCTTACCGGGACATTCAAACGTTATTTCGATATAGGAGTCGTCTACCAGCGCTTAGGAATCTGGAACAAACAGTCTCGGGAATCGGTGCGCCGCGAGGGCTGGTATGCACTTCGTAATACCCTGGCGGAAAGCTTCAAAGACAAAGGAGTCCGCCGTGCAGGCGCTTCCCTGCTTTCAAATGTTGGCAAGTATGTTGCTGTTCAATTGGGCAGGCACGAGCAGTACCTTCCGCTCATGCTGAAGAAAAAGCTCAGCTCCTACCGCTTGTTCGATTGAGTTCGGCACGTGATCAGGAAGGCTTTGCGGAAGCAGCCGTTCTTCTAAAACGCTTTTCTCCACGGCATTGCGGAAAGGATCGTTAACAGGATAATGCGCAAATCGAACCCCAGTGTCCAATTCTGAATGTAGTACAGATCATACTCGACGCGCTTTCCGATCGAAGTGTCGCCGCGCCACCCATTGACCTGCGCCCACCCCGTGATTCCTACTTTCAGACAATGCCGCTGGTTGTAGCGCGAGACTTCATTCAAAAACTGATTTACGAAATACGGACGCTCCGGCCGGGGTCCCACCACGCTCATATCGCCCTTTAACACATTGATGAACTGCGGCAGTTCGTCCAAACTCGTCTTTCGGAGAAAACGCCCTAACCGCCCGCAGCGTGGATCGGTTTCCACGGTCCAGCACGTTTCACTCTCATTGGGAGAAAGACTTATCGAGCGAAATTTATACATGCGGAACGGAAGACCATTTAAGCCGATTCGTTCCTGTGTGAAGAAAATTGGCCCCGGAGAGGTGAGGCGAATCGCTAACGCGATCAAACCCATAATGGGAGATGTCAAAACAAGCGCGGTCGTAGCAAAGAAAATGTCGAATATCCGTTTGAGCAGGATGTAATCGGGAAGGTCGTTCGGTGTAGTGGTAAGGTCCCACATTTGCAACCGGCCCAGCTGAAACAACCGTTCACGCACGACGACACCGTCACCGAGGTCGACAATGGCACGGGCCGGAACACATAATTTCTCCAGAGCTTTCATGATTTGGGGAATCTGTGAAAACTGCGCCGGATGAATGGCCATCACCACTTCGTCCACTCCGGTGCCCGCATGCATGTCGCAGAGATTCTCAAGCTCATGCACAGGTGCGGCTTCGGCAGCGATCTCCTGCCCTGGCAGGCGCACATATCCAACCACTTGGCACGGTACGAATGAAATTAAATTGAGACGCAGAGCGGCATCGTAAGCGAACTGGTCGGCGCCTACAATCAGAAGCTGAATCGGCCTTCCTAGCCGCACCTTTCGGCGGCAAAGAAAACGAAAAATAGAATGGATGATTAGCGTTAGAACAATAAGCACGGCGACGCCGCAGATGAATAATGCGCGAGGAAAGATAATGTCTCGCATGAAGTAAAGCGTTGCTAACAGGACGACAGTTGTAGCAAAAGCGGCCGACCAGGTGGCCCGAGCACCGGTTCTTTCTCTGAATAGTTCATCAATATTTGTGACTTTATAGTGCTCCGCCATATATGCCCATACGATTGAACTGAATACGATGAGCGTGGTGTGGCCGTGCGGGCCGTACAAGACCGGGCGGTCAAGCGCCTTCATGCAAATAGCCCACACCTGCCAGCCCAGCTGAAAGGCAGGAAAAGCAAGAAGATAGACTACGATTCTCAGCACGAGCCGATAAATGCGCAACCGGAAGAGCATATGTCGGCGACCTTCTCCCTCCTTTCGGTACGGCTCAGGGATAACTCTACATCAAAAACACAATTTTTAGACCGCGGCCGGAGTACGGACCCTTTTCATGTGAACCAATTCCAGAATACGTGTTTGCCCGCGCCAAACAACATACTTTAGCCTGCTAAGCAATATATCCGGCCTGCACGTTCAGGACGATCAACGCATGTACTAGTCCTCAGGTTGACGCCAGGCAGTGAAGCTGCACGAAATTGTTAGAATTTTCAATCCGCAAATGTGCAAAGCCGAGTTCTCCGGTACATGCACGCTTTACACGCGCCCGTACATTAGCACCGATCTCGATAATCGGAGCATGGACTTCATTCATCCATGAAGTAAAAAGATTTACGAACCCCGCTGTTTGCGACCTGACTCGAGTGTCTGTAGATAAGTCCCCGTAAACCGCAGTCTAAAGTTTCGTCCTCATTGCAATCCGGTTTGCGAGCAGTGCCCGTTCTCCTCGCGGAGAATGGTACGGGAATGATACGAATCTCATCCGGTGCTCTGGCGGCAGCGCCCCATTTAGAAAGTCGCGACCAGCCACAGGCCAGCAATCATCAGAAGCCCACCGGCAAGCCGCGGGGCCGATGCCGGATGATGCTTGAATCCCATCAGCGCAAAGTGATCAAAACAAATCGAGATCAGCACGGCGGTGGTAACCGTGATGCCGGTGAAGACGCCTGAGCCCATCTTTTGTGCAAGCGTAAGTCCGGCGATAGTCGGCGCCAAGCTAATAAAGCCGCCCAGCCACGCCCACCACGGTATGTCCAGAACACTGCCGTGGTCCGGGATAGGCTGCCGAAAGATAAGCTGAAACAAAAGAAGGCCGAGCAGAGCGCTTCCATACACCATGATTGTTGCCGGCAAGACGTGACCGAGTTGCTTATTCAACTCGGCGTTGGCCCCGGATTGCGCGGGATTGAACGCGCCCGCGATTATAGCGACGACCACGAATAGCCAGCTCATGAAGCGTTAGATGCAAATCGCGGCGCGAAGACACCGGCGCGTCGATGCCGGTTCCGACGGTACTGACGATCTGCACGCCAGAAGAGCCGCCTATCCGGCAAATCTTGAGCTGCGCTTCCGATTGGGCACGCGTTCATCCTAAGGCAATCGGCAGACGAAATTTTCCGCCTCGTCGACACTGCCGCTGCCTTTGTATTCTGCCAATTGTGGATACGGGCAAAGCGGGCGTGTGCGGCTGACGTGCCCTTGGGTTATTTGCGACGCGATGATCTCGGTGGGTGCAACGCCATGTTCCCGCCACTGCTCCAAGGGAGTCAGCGTATCGAATACGTTGGGACCCTCGCCACCGCCGCAATGTCCCATGCCAGGCACCATGTAAACCCGCACGGAGTCTGCGACCTGGCTTTTCCCCAGTGTATTCACGAGCCGATCGTAATAATGCGTCGTAAACTGCGGAGCAACGTTTTGATCGCCCCATCCGTGATAGATCAGCAGTTTGCCCCCGCGCTGCACGAACGGCTTCACGTTTGCCGACGTGGCGCTTAAATCACCATTGTCGAGCTTCCTGGCCAGCGGTAAATCGTGCGTAAGATTCAGCGTTCGGAAATCCCAGTTGGGATCCTTAAAAACAACGTATTTGAAAAAATCGTCGGCCACCGCGAGCGGCCTGGGTCCACCCGACGTGCCACTCCACCGCAATTCGCTGCCGGGCTCGAATCCGGGAAAAAGCTCCTTTTTCGTCTGCGGGTCAAGTACCGGCGCATAAATCTTTTTCGCCGCAATCACCTGAGCAGGCGTGAGGCAGTTCGGGCCATCAGCGCCTTTACACTCCGTTACTGCCGGATCGAATTTGCAGCGTGTCGGATCGCTAATCAGCCCGTCTTTAAGCCCGTCGCGCGCATCACAGGCATCGAGCGCCGCCTGATGTAGCACCGCATATTTTTCAGGTGGAATCCTGCTCGCAGGATCGTTCAGCGTCGCCTGCGCCACCAGCACCAATTGAAAGCTCTCGCCGGTCCGGTCGTAACCCGGCGCTCCGGCAATCACGCCTTCGAAATCTTGGGGGAACCGTTGCACCTCCATGAAGGCCTGTCTGCCCCCGCCCGAACACCCGGCGAAATACGATAATTGCGGTGCGGCGCCGTAGAGAGCGGAAATCGCGGCCTTGCTATCCAGCGCTGTTTCATGCACCGCGCGATAATCGAAATCGATCAGCTTCTCCGGATGGCCGAGAGCAAAACTTGCGCTTCCTCCCGTGTGTCCGGTGTCGGTCGACGCAGCAGCGTATCCGTGCCCCAACGCCTCCGCAAGCTCGCCATATTGGATTGAGCCGCCCCATCCACCATTCCCGACCTCCTGAAACTTGCCATTCCAGCCGGAAACGGGCAACCACTCCTCGGCTTTGATATCGGAATCGTGTGTGGGAGTAATGGTCATCTCGATGCGGCAGAACGCCGGAAGATTGGCGAATTCCTCTCCGGCGTTCTCCGGAGATTTGAACTGTCCCGCGGGAACTACTTGGGCTGAAGTTACGGTCGCATTTTGTAACGTCAGCGACGTCAAACGCGCACACGCCGTCGCGTCGACAACGGATCGCCCGGTCGATGAACTATCGGCAGACGCTGCGCCAGTCAAACGCCAATCGAGCGTTGGACCTCCCATCGCAGCCCGCTCAAAGCTTGAAAACTTTGATTGGGCAATTGGTGCTGGCTGAGGAACCCGCTGCGCTTGAGCGGTCCCTTCCAGGTAAATGAGGGCACCCATCAAAATCGCACATGTGACCGCTATCAATATTTTCATAAGACGACTCCCATTGGTGTTCCCTCGGCACGTTGCATACTGGAATACCTGCCTACACTGCTGCGCGTCACTATGTTCTTTGCAATCGGCATAGAGGCTTCGATTCGACGCAAAGCATCCTACGGTTCCGGAGAGAACGCGAGCAGCACGTTACCGGGTATTCCCGCTCCAAACATATATCCCGAGCCGACGAACACGGTACCGCCAGCGATCACCGGCCCGGCGGCGCCCATCGAGCCACCCTTCGCCGGGACTCCATTCACCGTCTTAAAATCTTGCACCGTATTGAATTGCCATAGCAGGTGACCATCATCCGTCGAAAAGGCGCGTACCACTCCGTCCCAGCCCCCCGAAAAAACGACACCCGGAATCGCGGTCGTCGCCCCGGTTTCGCCATTGCGGGTACCCTGAGATTGCGAATTTTGCTCGATAGGCGCGAACCATTTTTTCTTGCCGGTCACCAGGTCCACGGCGGCAATCCCTCCGGTGCGTAAACCGAAGTACGCATTCTCATTGTCCGCCGCTCCGCCGAAAGTCATCATTCCGAGCGCCAATTTGTCGACAAGCTGCGTATTCCAGACCACCGCTCCCTGCTTATCAGGATCGTGGGCCCAGAGCATTCCACTCTTCTGTGCGGCCACCAGAATGCGGCGCCCATTCGGCAGCGTGCGCAAAATAGGCGACGCGCCAAAGTCATAATCAGGCCCCATGTCCTTCGGACAGTTTTCTGAAGTGGCTTGCGGACCGCATCCGGAAAGCCACGCATCATTTTCAGTATCCTGGACCGACCAGAGCACTCTCCCGGTGTTCATATCCAGTGCCATTACCGAGTCGGTGGTCTTCGGCACTGGATGGTTGTAGGCATCTCCGGTCCCGACATAGACAGCATGGTTCTTCGCATCAATCGTGGGTGAATCCCACACTGCGCCGCCCGACGGAGCCCAGATTTCTATGCCCTGTGAAGTCTTTCCAACCGGCTTTGGCGCTTCCGAAATGATATACGTCTTCCAAACCTGCTTCCCGGTAGCCGTGTCCAGAGCCACCACGCTGCCGCGAAACGTGCAGCAAGGATAAGTGTTGCTGTAACCTGCGGCGCGTTCCTCAGTTGAAGAAACGGGGACGTACAAACGGCCCTCGTAAAGAGTGGGCGAGCCCGTGATTCGCGCCACCGGCTGGTCGTCAACTTTCACTTTCCAGACCTGCTTCCCGGTGGCCGCATCTACCGCATAAACATTGGCTTTAACATCGCCAAAATAAAGCGCGTATTTTGCGGCGGAGGATCCTTTCATAGCTGCAACGTCGATGGCGTTACGCACTCCGGCGTCAGCTTGGAACGACCAGTGAACGCAACCGCTCGCAGCATCGATGGAATAGACCGTACCTGTATCAGAGCCGATAAATACTCTGCCATCCGCAACGGTAGGCTGCCCCCACATGATTTCAGCCGCCGGAAAACCAAAAGCCCATTTCAGTTTCAGGTTGGGAACCTGGCCGGCCGATAATCCGGCTGCTTTAGCCGGTTGGAAGCGCGCATTGCTGACATCGGCTCCCCAGCCGTTGTACGAGGGACTTGCCGAGAGATCGCCCATTGCAGGATTGCTCGGGCCAGGATTGCTCGAGCCAGGATTGCCCGAGCATTGATTGGGCATCAACTTCGCGTCCGTGACCTTCGCTACGTCTACCTTCCGGCCACCCAGGTAAGCCGCGATCAGGCGCTTGTCCTCATCGCTGACGCCGGACATTTGTAAATGCGGGCCACGGGACAAAGCGGCATACGCGGCCTCGGGTGTCAGCTTACGCAGCTGCAGGCCATCCGGTGCTCCCTTGGGCGCGTTCGCTGCGCCATGGCAACCCGTGCAGTTTTTCTCGAACAAACGTAGATCAGCGACGCCCTGCGCGCGCGCGGACTTCGCAGGCAAAAGAAGTGTTGCCATGAACAGCACGGTGGAAACCAGCAACAATTTGCTTGGCATTCTGACGCCTCCAAAATGCACGCTGAGGCCCTGTTGCGCGTGGTGCGAAACATATCTTTCGCATGAACGTGGTGTCAAGCTTACTCGTATGCGACGGCAAATGACCTGCTTTCCCGACGCCTCACCAAAGAACATGACACGAAACATGACCGAACACGTGGTGCGCGGGCATTTCATGGCAATTTCGGCCTAGGCAAGTTTTTACCGGAAGCGGGAAGCGGGACCGCGAAGCGGGTGGCCTCCATAATGCGGCCGTCGCCGGCGCTGGTTTCGCGAGGGAAAGAGTCAACCGATCAGTGAACCGTTGTAGCGGCGCCAGCCCCACAGCGTCAGGCAGATCATCAGGACCGCGGAGCGCATGCCGTCGCGATCGTGCTGGGTGACCGACATGCACCAGGCCGCGATCCACATCCCGAGCATCAGCAACACGAACACAATACGAACGGCGTGCATGCGGCGAATTGTGCTGCCGCGTACATGAAGCGTCAATGAAAAACGCGGAATTCCAAAACGCGGTCCTCGAAAACCAGCGGCTGCAGGGCGAACGCATGGCCAACGTGGAACGCGACGTCTTCCATTTGCGCAATGAGCTGCTCGGCAGCAGCGGCCAGGACGGGCGCGTGCAGAAAGTGGAAGACGAGGTGGTGAAGCTGCGCCTGTGGCGCGAACGCACCGAGGGCTACGACGCCAGCCAGTCGCGCTGGGACAAGGTCAAGGGTCACGGACTGACCGCGTTCGTCTCCGGCGTCATCTCCTGGTCGCTGTCGGATTTCCGGCATCGCTGATCCCATGACCAAAGACGAGCTCGTCGCGCTGGCCCGCACGATCGCGCTGGCGCATGGGCTGCGTCCGGACCTGGTGTGCGCGATTGTCGAGCAGGAATCTTCCTGGCGGACCTACGCGGTGCGCTACGAGGCCTGGGTCGATATAGGCCTAGGTCGATGTGGGCCGTCGAATTGGCGATTCCCCGCGACTGTAATCGAAGACGACTGTAATCGAAGAACAATTAGGTTTACTCGCAAAGCATGCGGATGTATAAGTGGGCCACCCTGGAGGTCCAACGAAGACCTCTGGATGCGTGCTAACGGCGCAATCGCGAATCCAAATCCTTAGCCTGACAGGAGATCGACAATGACTACGCGACGAACAATGGGGCTGTTTTATTTGAGTTGTTTTCTCGCTGCGTCCCTGTTGCTGATCTCGATGGGCTCTCACGCTGCGCCGCCGCAAAATACGTCTTACCATCTGGTGAAAAAAGTGGTTCTCGGCGGGCCGGGGGGATGGGATTATCTGAGCGCGGATCCCGTCTCGCACCACGTTTTCATCTCTCGCGGCACCCACATTATGGTTCTCAATCCTGACGGCACCGTCGCCGGCGACATTGCCAACGTCATGGGCACACACGGCGCCGCGATCGTGCCCGAGTTTGGTCGCGGCTTTTCGAGCAACGGAGGCTCGAATTCAGTCACCATTTTCGATTTGAAAACGCTCGCCACCATCAGCGAAGTCAAATTACCCGACGCGATGGGCCCTGATGGCTTCCTGTACGATCCAGCCTCCAAGCGCGTCTTCACCTTCAACGGCCGCAGCAATAACGCTACCGCCGTGGATGCGAAGAGCGGAGAGGCCGTGGCCGGCTCGGTTCCGTTGGGCGGTAAACCGGAAGCTGCGCAGGCGGACGGCGCCGGGCACGTATTCGTCAACATTGAAGATAAGAACCAGATCGTCGAATTCGATTCTACCAGCTACAAAATTCTCAACACCTGGCCCACGGCTCCGTGCACCGCGCCAGGCGGCCTCGCGATCGATATTGCTCATAAGCGCCTTTTCATCGGCTGCCACAACAACATGATGACGGTCATGGATTTTACGAACGGTAAAGTCGTTGACAACATACCGATCGGTACGGGTGTGGACGCCAGCGCTTTCGATCCCGCAACGGGCACCGCATTCTCCTCCTGTGGCGATGGCACGATTACCGCGGCGCATGAGGACTCGCCCGGGCATTTCGCTGTGGATACGATAAAGACGCAGCAGGGAGCACGCACTATGACGCTCGACACGTCCAATCACAACATCTACACCGTGACCGCAGAAATGATGCCCGCACCTGCGCCCACGGCTGAAAATCCCCGCCCACGACCAGTTCCTGTACCCGATACATTTACACTGCTGATCTTCAGCCGTTAGGCTGCATGAGCAGCAGCATGGTCGCTCGTTTTTGGGTCTGATTCGCTTTTGAATTCATGACCTGATCGGTATTTACGCTTGGCCACGAAGACCGCACTCAGCTTTTCTCTGCGCATTTCAGAGCACTGTTCGTCTGGCACGGCGTAAGAGGAAAAGCAGTAATGAATACCTCGAGAAATCCGCCATGCGAAATCCGTTCATCAATACAGGCATGATTTTAGCCGCGCTTCTGGCGTTCTCGATTTCCACATACGCTCAAACATATGGCACCCCCGGATACGCACCAGGAGCGTGGCCGCCTGATGAGTTGCCCAAAACTCTGTCACAGCCGAGAGCTTTTAACGCTGATGATTTGTCGGCCGTATGGTCCACCCCTACCGCAAATTTTGAAAGACACTCGCTCAACGACAAGCGGCTGGACATAAAAGATAAAAGTATCCCAGCCGAAATGAGGGCGCAGAGTTACCCTCCTCCGATGACGCCTTGGGGCAAGGCGAAGTTCGAAGCCACTCGTCCGAGTTACGGCCCCAGGTCAGTCCCGCCGGGTGAAGGCAATGACGCTGTATCCAGCTGCGAACCGATGGGCTATCCACGCGATCTGTGGGAAGCAAATCTTCGGCCTTTTGAATTTATACAGGTCTCTGACCGGGTATTGCAGCACATGCAGTATCACGACCTGTGGCGTACCATCTGGACCGACGGGCGATCTCTCCCGAAAAATCCGGACCCCGCCTGGAGCGGATACGCAGTTGGCCACTGGGATGGAGACACCTTTGTCGTTGAATCGAACGGTTATGATGACAGGACCTGGATCGACCACTTCGGCGACCCGCACAGCGATCAAATGGTACTCGTCGAGCGTTACAAACGCGTGGATGCGGACACTTTACAGGTGAACATGACCCTCACCGATCGCAAGGCGTATACGTCTCCCTGGGTGGGTGACACGATAACCTTCGTGCGGGTCAAGGTGGCCATCTTTGAGGAAATCTGTGCGCCGTCGGAAGAAAATCATTTTAACGATCGAATCAGGGACCCCGCTGTAGGAAAAGCCAAGCCTTAGCACGCAGCAGCTTCGTAACACGGAAAGCCGATACCGATATCGCGTTGGTTCACCGAACTCAATGAGCGGTCGGCGCCGGTTCTCCGGGCCCGGTGTAACGAAGCACGAACAAGCCCCATTGCTTGTCTGTAATGTAAATGTTCCCTCGCGTGTCGACGAGCACATCTTCCGTCTGGCTCACGAGCTTGTCGTATGGAAGCGGTCCATAACGCTTTGTTGGCGTCGGCGGGATAAACCAACCAACTTCCTTCGGAAGGCGCGGATCCTTAATATCAAAGACACGCAGCCCGGCATTGAAGTACGTCAGGTAAATCAGATCAGCCTGTTTTTCCACGTCGGGCAGGTGCTGTAATAAGTTCGTATTGTGTGGCCCAAATCGGCCGCCTTTTTCGCAGAAATCCCTGTATGGCTCGTTGCTCGGCGGCACGGGTATGGGAAACGTGGAGATGAGTTTCGGTTTGGCCGGGTCGCTGATATCTACCATTCCCTCGAGATAAAGCGCTCCCGTGCAAGCCAACGGACCGGTCGGCGAATCACCGCCTCCAGTACCTTCAGAGTGGACGAACAGTAGCGGCTTGCCTGGGATCGGCAGAGCGTCATGCGCCTGGATCCCGCCAAAAACATTTCCGAAGTTCAGCTGGCCGATCATTTTCGGATTAGCGATATCGCTGATGTCGAGAATGACGAGTGCCGGACTGTATCCCAGGTAGGCGCGATTCCCCACAATCATCGCGGGCCCGTGCTGTCCGTAAATGGTTTGCGCAGGAGTTGGCTCCCCAGACTTCTGGCCGGGCATCCACCAGCGTCCTGCCTCCTTCGGATTTGCAGGATCGCTGATATCGAGAAATAGGAGAATTTGGCCTTTGAACCCGGGCATGTTCGCCGCGAGGTTCACATACTTGCCGCCGGGATAACCATCCCGATGTGTGCCGGTGCTGCCGGTCTTCCAATGGGAGAGTTGCTTCGGATTCACCGGATCAGTGATGTCCCAGATCAGCACGCCTTCATCAAACGGTTTCGCCGGATCTCCACCCCAATTCGGCTGCTTCTTTTGTAGCGCGGTAACCAGAATATTGTCGTGAAGATCGACCTGACCGGTCGAGGTATTGTCTGGACCTTCTATGAACTTTACGACCTGGGGATTGGCGGGATCGGTGACATCGGCAATCGTCCAGCCGCGATCCCACTCATGCCCCATGTACAAGTACCAATGGTCGTTCACTTGTTTAATGGCGAGCTTGAACGCCCCACCGCGGCCATTTAGTCCACTGTATCCGATCGGCTTCATACTGCTGGCTTGCCAGCCGTTCGGTATCTGGTCCGCACAGGCAGAACGGGCCATTACACTTAACGCTACGAGTAAGACCCCGGCAAAACCAGCCCTCACTCGTAAGCGACGTGCTTTCCCGTTTATCAAAGCTGCCTCGTTAGGTTGCAGAACTGCGCTGTTCCAATTCCGCCGTTCCTGTTCCGCAAATCTTAAAAAATCATCTTCAGGCCCAGCTGGATCGACCGGCTGGCGCCCGATCCAAGTACCGGGTTGGGCGCTGCTTGATCGGGTGTCTCACAGCCGCAGCCAAAGTTGCTTGCGGAAGGATCATTGAAGCCGGCCCCAGCCGGCCCTCCGGGATTCGTAAAATTCGGATGGTTGAGTACGTTGAAAAATTCGGCTCGAAATTGCGTCGTCAGCCGTTCATGGAATTTCCAATTCTTCGTAACCGAAACATCCCAGTTGCGGAAACCGGAGTCGCGGAAAATGTTGCGGCCAGCGGTTCCGATGGTTCCCAAAGCAGGCGGCACGAGTACCGAGTTGCCCTTCGCATAGCAGCCAAGCACATTGAGTTCAGCGAGCGAGGCGTGCGCCGTGCAGCTGGCCGGGAAGGGATGTTGCGCGGAGCCGTCGAAAAATGGAATCTGGTTTGGCCCCGAGGTGAAGTCACTCGGATTGCCATAGAAATTCCACGTTTGACCGTAACTGTCGAGATTGCTTACCTGCCCCGTACCGGTAAAGTCATTCGTGGTATCTCGCACGCTCCACGGCGATCCGGACTGTAGCGTGATGATGGAATTAACCTGCCAGCCTTCGAGTAACTGGCCGAAGCCCTTCTTGCCGGGCAGCGCATAGCTCGTGGTCAGCGTAAACCGATTTCGAATATCGAAATCACTGCTTCCATACTGCAGACCGGGATTTGCGCTGCTGATCGGAATTGGATTCGCATTAAAGTTACTCGAGGCATCGTCAAGCGCGTGTGAGTAAGTGTATCCGCCAGTGAGAGACAATCCGTGGGAAAACCGCTGCGTAAGTGTCAATTGCAATCCGTTGTAATTGGATCGATCCAGATTCGATAAAAGATCGATGTGATTCAGGTATGGAAATTTAGAGTTAAACGGCCTGGCCGCTTGCTCGAGCGTGGTGCTGGCTACGCTTGGATCACCGGCCGCAATTTGACTCGCCGTATAACCGGAACCGAGGGGTGGTTCATTCATATCCGTAAATCCCAGCAGGCGGCCGCCGTGCGTGCCAACATAAGCAAGTTCCAGAGAAAGATTATTCGTCAGCATTTGCTGGATTCCCAACGTCCACGTGCCCACATAAGGAGTGCGCAGGTTGGGAGTGACTGCTTCGGTATTGCACGGAACAGGGTCTGTCCCGATACCGTCACCGCATTGCAAAGCGAAAATGTTCGACGGGAAAACGCTCACGTTTGGTCCGTTGTTCTGCCACCCTTTGGTCAGTGGACCCGAAGCCACATTGACGTTCAGCACACCCATGTTGCCTGATCCCGGTTTGGTGACGCCGTTCACCACAAGGTTCGCCCCTGTGGGCACCTGGTTCAGGCCGAGCTGGTTCGAAACGGCGATAAACACGTCAAAAGGCAGTTGTTCGTACATGATGTTACCGCCGGCTCGAACAACGGTTTTGCCATTGCCCCGAACATCCCATGCCAGTCCCAGGCGCGGCGAGAAATCCAGGTGGTCCGGATTATAGGGAGACTTGATGCCCATCCCGACTTGGACCAGCCCCACAGACGGCAGGAAATTGCCCAATTGATTGTTTGAATCCACTAATACGGTGTTGTATTCATAACGAAGCCCGAGGTTCACCGTCAACTTCGAAGTGACGCGCCAATCATCTTGCGCAAACAGCGCATACTGCTGGTTATGTAGATGCCGCGTGGGATCACCCACCAGAATCTGGGAGCCATTGCCGACGAAGCCCGCCAGGAAATCCTCGAGCGGTGTGGATTTGTTATTTGCAATCGCGGTGTCCTTGCCGCCGGTAAATCGGAGCTGTCCCTTCCCATTCGATGTGACGAACGGGACGGCGTAGTTGTAGATAAACTCACCGCCGAATTTTAGTGCGTGCTTGCCGCGCAAAATCGACAAGTGCTCCAGGACTTCGCCGCCTTGGTCAGGCCCTTCGATCTTGGGCCAGCTTCCCCCAAGTCTGCCGCTGAACCCGGTGAACCTGACAAGCGGGAACCCGAAATACCTTGGATCGGTCACCCCCGTATTGATGCCGTAAGCCATCGGATTCACCGCGCTATCTACTGTCAGGTATGGCTGATAAAAGCGGTTGTAGCCCACCATCAATTCATTTACCAGAGCGGACGTCGGGGTCCAGGTCCAGCTACCAGACGCCAGTTGAATATGAACGGGCCCGAGAGCCGACATCCAGGGCGAGGTACTTGATCCAGGTAGTCCCAACTGGCTGCCGCCATCGTTCCAGATTCCGCCGCCGCGCCCGTTGAAGTACATCCCGGTCAGCGAGTGACGGTCGTTCATGTGGTAATCGATTTTCGCGACGCCGTTATCTTGCTGGTTGCTGCTCAGCAAGGCCAGCACGAGCGGCGCTACTCCGTTATTCGCGGGGAAAAGCGACTCTGTAGGACCAGCGGTAAAATTAGGCGGCCTGGGCACGCAGCTGCCGCCGGGCAGGCCCGCGATTTGTGCACTCAGTGGAGTTACATTGGCTCGTCCAATCGCGTTGCACGCATCCACGATACTGTGCTTCGGGTCGCCGCCCAGGGAAACGGTGGCCGGTGTCGTGGTTTGGAAGGTGCTTGCGACCGAATAGCGCTGGCCTTCATAGTTTAGAAAGAAAAACAGTTTGTCCTTCTTGATTGGCGCGCCCAGGCTGGCGCCGAACTGCTGCAAAGCTACAGGCGTGTTCGGCAGGCTCGGTGGCAAAAAGAAATTTCTGGCATCCAAAGCGGTATCACGTCCAAAAGCAAACGCGGTGCCGTGCCAGCTATTGGTACCCGATTTCAATCCGGCATTAACAATCGCTCCCGGTTTCCACCCGAATTCCGCCTTGGGATTTTCCTCCGTGTTGAACTCCTGAATAGCGTCAATAGGTAGCGCCGTCGAGGAGTCTCCCGCCGGAATGGGAGCATTCAGCACACTTTGGCCGGTGTACGCTTCATCTGCCCTCAGGCCATCCACAATGTAGCCAATGTCTTCCGCGCGCAGGCCGTTAGACGATCGCGTCGACGTTCCGCCACCCACGTACACCGTAAGTCCCGGGCGTAGCGAGATCAAGTTGATGTAGTCTCGGCCATTTAACGGCAGATCGTTAATGGTCTGGTTGCTGAGTGTTCCGCCCAGGGTGGCGTTGGTGGTTTCCACCAGTGGCATTTGCTCGGTAACCGTGATCGTTTGTGTTTGGTCGCCTGTTTGCAGCGTCAAGTCGACGCGCACTTCGCTGCCAACTTCCAATCCAATGTTCTGGCGGTCCAGAGACTTGAACCCTTTGGCCTCGGCGCGAACCGCATATGTGCCTGGAAGAAGATTGGGCGCGTTGTACTCGCCGGCATCATCGGTAACCAGAGCGCGGGCGATGCCCCTTTGCACGTCCGTCACCGTAACGGCGGCCCCGGCAATAGCGCCACCGGTTTGGTCCGTAACGGTTCCTGTGATGCGGCCCTGATTTGCCTGGGAAAACAATGATACTGAAAAAAACATGGAGACGAGTGCCGCGGCGACAACCTGTAAAGTTTTTTGCATGACCTACCCCCTGGCAAAGCTACGTTTGCGGTTGCGCGTATACTAGGCCCATCGGTTTGAATGTGTCCACCGTAAAATGTTTGATTCCCCGGAAATTCCCTGCCAACGTGGCAAAAGCAATTAGAGACTTCATTAAAATGAGACGAGAAATTGAGACGAGTGATTGTTACTACTGGTCAGCTGCCAGGTAGAGCCAGCGTTCGCGTGGCAGAAAACAACCGGACGAAGTTTTTGAAGAATGGTAAGGAGTTGGAATTACTTGAACAGCAAATGGGAAGCATCTCATCGAGAATCGATACTTCCCCGATTACCCTGTCATTCCGTCACCGCTTTTAGTCTTCAGCTTTTCGGTGCGCCGAGAAATATCACTCGCCGCCAGCCTCACCGCTAACTCCTGGCCGGATCTCCGCGTTACCGCTGTTGCGCCAGAATCCTCTCCACATCTGTGCAGGCCATATGCAGAGACTTTAGCTTGCTTCCGTAGCTGGTCAGCCCAAGTTTTCCCGGCGTAATCTGATGACAGGTCGTGCAACCGAACGACTGAAATGTCGCAGCCTTCTGTTTTTCCTCTGCCGAACGATTTGCGGGCTTTACCTGGGCGATTACGTTCATCGAGGTCAACAAAGAGATACACCCCACAAATCCCTTGCCCACCTGCTTCCCACGGTCCGTGAAGCCAAGCTTTCCGTTCGCTCCCAGCGTATGGCAGCCGTTACACCCGTGGTGGTCGAACACGTATCTCGCGAGTTCGTCGGAGCTCATGTGTGACATTTGCGCATCCGTTAGCGTTGCTGGTGCCGCACTCGCGGACTTCGACGGTTCCGCGGAGGGGGTATTCGGCTTCGATTGAGAAAACAAGACGAAAGAGCAAATCAGAACACTCACACCCAGGCTTCCGGCCAAAAGTGCCACGCGGTTTACCTGCTGGCTTTGGTTCAACCGCTCGACGGCACTGCCACGCGCTCGCACTGCAAGTTTATGTAGGAGATTCATCGTCCCTCGGCTCCTTTTAACAGCTTTTTGAAAGTTAATGGCCTGCGCCCTGCGTGCAAAAACCTCAAGCTTTTCTCTCAGCCCCATTGCCAAAATTCCGCCGGGAAGAAGCTGTTTCCCGCGCCTCTACTTCTGCGACGTAGCATTGGAATTCGAGCTGGTACCGTCCTGCTGAAAAAGCTGTGGCACTAGAAAGGTCAAAACCCCATTTTTCACGCTATCGGAGACGTAAATTTCTCCCGCCTTCGGATTCAGAGCGAGACCCACAGGATGGATCAGCCCACTGAAGGCTCCCCGAATCATCGCCAGGGGAGCCACGTTTCCGTTATCCGTAATATTCCAAACACCCACGAATCCGAGATTCGGATTCAGCCACGGATCATCCGGCACCTCTTTCATGCCGGGTTTAAGAGTGACTCCCTCGTATAAATTCTGATGAAGGTGATTCGATGCCGCCAAAAAAATCTGCCCTTTGTAAATTTCCATCTGCCAGGGCTCATCCGTAATACCCGTTTTTGGGCCCGCTATTTTTGCGCGAGGCGCGACATCTCCATTATCGGTCCGATTAAAAATCACAATATCCTGCGAATTCGCGACCGCGAGTAGGTTCCTCTCGGGATCGACGGCCAGTCCGACCACATGTCCCAGTCCTGTTTTCGGCCCCTCGATGACGCGTACCGGCGTAGCGTCTCCGTTTGCGTCCCAGCGGAAAACATTTACGCGCTTTCCTGTCAGGCTAGCCACCAGAATCTCGCGATTCTGGATGTCCAGACTGACAGCATGCGGCGTCACCAGGTGCGTGTGCGGTCCCTGAATGACGCGCAACGGACGCTCGGAACCACTCGCCGCGCCGCGGAAAACCAGCACGGCGTCCGCCAGGGCATTGGGCGCTACAATCTCATCGCGCGTGGCATCGTACGCGAGCCCATGAATCGTACGGCCCAGCATCGTATTTTGGCCCGTTATCATTCGCGTCGGCGCTACTTCTCCGTTTGCCAGCCTGGCAAACACCGCAATGCGGGGTTGCGTCACTCAATTGGGAACCAGAAGCTGGTCTCGTTTCGAGTCATACGCCAGCGCCATGGGATTCCCAAATCCCGGCGTCGGCGTTCCCCCGGGAGCGCTCCGGATGATCCGCTTTGGCGCCGCATCACCACGAACCCCGCTGTCGAACGCGAGCGCGGAGTGGTCGCCCCAGTTCGAGACCCATAATTCGCCATTCTGCGAATCAACCGCTACGCCCATCGGCCGCGTAATCCCTGTTCGGCTGCCGCGAATGATCCTCGACGGGCTCACGTCACCATTACTGTTGCGGTCAAATATCAAAACCGAGCTGTCGCCGTTATTGGCCACCGCAATCGTGTCATGCTGGGGATCGTAAGCAACACCCATCGGCCAATCCAGGCCCGTCTTAGGGCCCTCGATCACCCGCAGCGGCTTAGCATTGTCCTTGTCCGTTGCGGAAAATATCCGAATGGAGGGAGGACGGAATTCTCCCGCCTCGGCTTGGTCTTCGACCACGAACGAGGGCGTACATCCGCCTCCCGTGTTCGTGACCACGCCTCTGAAATTTCCGTGATTCGCCACGCCGATCTCACTGTGCGATTCGTCCCAATAAATTCCGTGTGGATCGGCTAACCCCGTGGCGGCGCCCCGGATGATTCGCATGGGAGCTTCCACGCCCTTCACTTGCCGGCGGTAGAAGACAATCGTATTTTGAACTTCAACCGTTACGGCAATCTGGTCGTTTTTCTCGCTCAGCGCCAGGCCCCACGATTGATGCGGGACCGAAAATACGCGCGCAGGTTTCACGTTACCCGAGACGGCGTAAGGCATCACCACAACCGTGTCTTCAATGTCGTTATTGGCCGTATAAATCTCTTGATGCCGCGGGTCTAAAACAACTCCGGCAATCATTCCGAGGAACGTATCCGGGCCAACAATTTGCCTTAATGGAACACTTGCGTCATTTTGTTTCGCTCCCGATCCGCGGTCGTAAACCAGCAGGCTCTTGCGGTTTGGATCGCTCATCGCCACGAGTCCGCTGGCACCGTCCACCGCAATCCCGTTGAACGCCGGATACGGATCGGCAATTACCCGGATCGGGGGAATATCGGCAGGATCGGGCTTGGTCGAATGGCTCTGCTCGGCCGTTTGGGGCCTGGCGCCCGTGGCCGCCATCAACGCGAATCCGAGCACGCACCCAACCGTGAACTTCTTTAGCGGCCTATTCATGAGCCTGTTCATCAGCCTGTTCACGAGCGTGGGCAATCATGGCTTCTTCGGCGGAAAAAATTCCGGCATATAGTACGAGTACATCCCATTCGACACGCTGTCGATCGTGTACACCTCGCGATCTTTGGGATTTAACGCTACTCCCGCTGGCCACACCGTCTCGCTTGCCGGCCCTTTGATGATTCCGCGCGGCGGCACGTCTCCATTGTCATAAATATCCCACACGCCGACGAATCCCGGCTTTTCTGGATTCCACGGCGAGGGCGCGGCCGCATCAAATCGATAGGATTCCACGTTATTCTTCACCGCCACGAAAATCTTGCCCTGTTCAGGATCTACCTCGACTTGGCGAACGCGCAAAATGCCCGATTTCGGCCCGGTAATAAGTGCGCGCGGCGCGACGTCGCCTTGATCGGTGCGGTTGAAGACGAAAACTCCGGTCGTCCCGGTCGCGCTGCGGCTCGAAACGACCAGCAAATTCCGCACGGGATCGACCGCCACGCCGCGCACTTCATCTAAACCGGTTTTCGGCCCGATGATCGTTCGTAGCGGCGGAACATCCCCGTTGGCGTCTCGCGGAAAAAACATCACGTCCTTTCCGCCATCTTCGCCGACCACAATTTCGTTGTTGGTCAGATCCAGGTTCACGGTTTCCGGCCGCAGGATGTGCGTGTGGGGACCTTGAATAATGCGGATCGGCGCTTCTTCTCCGCTCGCACCCGCCCGAAACACCAACACGGCCCCGGCCAAATGTACGGGAACGATGATCTCATCATGCACCGCGTCGTACGCAATGCCATGCATCGTGCGGCTGAGTCTGGAACCCTGACCCTCGATTACCCTTACCGGACCTTCGTTTCCGTTTGCCAGCCTGGCAAACACCAGTATCCTGGGTACGCTTACTCAATTGGGAACGAGAATCTGTCCGCGCTTACTGTCGTACGCGATTGCGCCTGGATTGCCGAATCCCACCGCGGGGGTGCCCGGCGGCGCATTACGCAACACTCGCTTCGGGGCCACATTTCCGTTCGCCGTGCGCGGGAATACCACGGCGCTGTGTTCCCGGTAATTGGTCACCCAGAGTTCGTCGTTCTTGGCATCGATGGCTACGCCCATCGGCCCCAGAATGCCTGTGCGGTCGCCTTTGATTACCCGGATTGGCGCGACATCGCCATTTGTATCTCTCCGAAAAATCACGATCGAGTTCGCGCCGTAATTCGCCACCGCAATCTCGTCATGCGCCGCGTCGAAATTCAGCCCCATCGGCCAGTTCAGTCCCGTTCGCGGGCCTTGAATCTTACGAATGGGTTTCTCGTCCCCCTGGGCCTCTCCCGCATAAATGTTTATGGATGGAAGCGCGAAATGACCGCCCTTCAGAACACCGTTGGACTCTGACTCTGCGCGCGTCAACGGAGCCCAGTTTCCATGATTCGCTACCAGCATTTCATTGTGATCGCTATCGAATACGATTCCATGCGGGTCGGCCAATTCCGTTTCCGGACCGTGCAGCACGCGCAGAGGTGCTTCTGCACCGGTGGCCTCGCGCCGGTAGACCACCACGGTATTCGGGTGTTCAATCGAAACGGCCACCTCTTGCCGCGCGCGATTAAAAGAAACGCCCCACGCCCCGTGCGGTACGGAAAGGACGCGTTTGGGTTTGATGTTCCCTTCCCCGTCGTAGGGGAAGACTTCCATGCGGTCCCCGATATCATTGTTTACCGCGAAAACCTCGCGATTGGCGGGATCGAGCGAAATTCCCGCGACAAACATCATGCCCGTTGCAGGCCCGCGGATAACCCGGCTCGGATCTATCATCTGTGCCGAACGGGACGAGCTATCGCCCGCGGTACGGTCATAACCGAAGATTTCACCCCGGTTCGAGTCGCTCATGAACACCCGGTTCGCATCCGGATCAACAGCCACGCTGTGTAAGCTGGCATACGCGTCGGCCACTGACCGCGCCGGAGCGATGTCTCCCCCGATCGGCGGATTTTCGGGCGATGCAGCGGGACTCGCAGCGGCCTTTCGTTGCTGCGTCTCTTTCCAGGCGGTCATCGCCATCGCCAACTCGGTGGTGTCGGCGCAGCTATCGTCATCATCCGCTGCGGCATCGTCCGATACACCAGTGGGCGCCGCAGCCACTGAATGAATCGCTGGATGAGTGGCCGAAGAAAAAATGTGGGGTTTGACGCGGACGAGCAAATTGCCACAAACGGCGAGGAACATCAGAGCAGCCCCAGCACTCATGAGACTAGCCCTTTGCTTTTCCGGCATAGCCACTTGCCTCCTGGCGCACAGCCGCCGACATCACACGAAACATCGCACGAAGCATCGCTCGAAGCCTCAAAACGAGACTTCAGGCCACACGCGGACCACACGCCAACTTCACTGCGCATACTAACGCAAAATCACCCCTCTCGCGTCAACCTAATTACCCTAACTCTCGCCCCTAACCGTCGTCCCTAACTGTCGCCCATAACTGCCGCCCATAAGCCGCACCGGAGTTCTCCATCCGACGCTGCTCCCGCCTCCCGAGCCCCTGCCCGCCTTAACCATTGATCAAGCCAGTCGATCTGGATTACGAACAGCCCTCGCACGCCCGTGGCATGCCGAAGCAGTGGCATGCCGCGCATCGGGTGAATACATTAGCCGTGTGGATTTGCCTTGACACCCGCACTGTTTCGCAGTCGTATGCGGAAATCACGGTACGGGGGTCCTGCTGCGTCTGTATCCAAAAATTTGCCGGTCTTAAACGGGTGTAAAGAGAACCACCGCCTCCGCAGGTTCGTTTGAGCCTCACGGGAGCGCGAAAAATCTCAGGGTTGCTCGCGTCAGACCAGTGCTGCCGCCAGGGGGGCTGCTCATGGGCACAAGCTCTGTGTTTCCGAAGTTCCGGTTGCACTTCTATACCGCAGTCGCTTTTAGCATATTGATCGCCAGCTTCCTCGCCGGCCCGGTGTGGGCACAGGCTACCTCCGCCATTCTCGGTACGGTCACCGACAGCACCGGCGCGGTATTGCCGGGAGCCACCGTAACCGTGAGAAGCACGGAAACAGGCGTCGCGCGCACCACGCTTACAGATGATACCGGCGCGTACCGGATACTCTCCGTGCCCGTTGGGCAATATGAGGTGCGCGTCGAGAAAACCGGCTTTAAGGCCGCCGTGAGAAGCGGAATTAACGTCGTCGTAGCGCAGCAGGCCGTGGTCAACGTGCAACTCGAAGTGGGTCAGGTTACGCAGTCTGTGACCGTGACCGGAGAAGCGGAACTGGTGAACACCACTCCTTCTTCCACCGCCGGCCTCGTTGGCGAGCAGCAGGTAAAGGATTTGCCCCTGAACGGCCGCAGCTTTGACACGCTGATCACACTCAATCCCAGCACGGCCAACACCACATCGTATCGCTCGTCAACCAGCACCGGAGCCGGCCAGGGCTACAACTTCGTCGTTTCCGGCAATCGCGAGGACTTCAATCTTTTCCTCCTGAATGGCATCGAGTACACGGGTGTGTCCACGGCGGATGTCTCACCCGGCGGCGTCAGCGGTCAGTTGCTGGGCGTCGACGCGGTGCGCGAGTTTAACGTCCTCGAGAATACGTACGGTGCTGAATACGGAAAGCGCCCGGGAGGCCAGATTTCCGTCGTCACCCAGTCCGGCACGAACAGCTTTCACGGAACCGTCTTCGAGTTTCTGCGCAACAGCGGCCTGGATGCGCACAACTTCTTCGATCAGCCGGGAACCGCCAAGCCTCATTTCGAGCGCAATCAATTCGGCGGCGCGGCCGGAGGACCAATCGTCAAAGATAAAACCTTCATCTTCGGAAATTACGAAGGCTTTCGCCAGCATCTCGGGCTTACCGGTAACGGCGTCGTGCCGGACCAGAACACGCGTAACGGGTTTCTGCCGTGCGCCTTTGTTTCTCCCGCGCCCAAACCGTGTCCTGCATCCGGCTTGGCCAATGTCGGTATCGCTCAGGGCATCGCGCCTTATTTCAATTTGTGGCCCGTCGCCAACGGTCCCGAAATCACCACTTCATCAGGAGGACTAACCGGCGCCGCCACCCTGTTCAGTCACCCGCTGCAAACCATTCGCGAGGATTTCGGAAATGTGCGCCTCGACCAGACCTTCTCGCAAAAAGACAACTTTTCCGGCGTTTACACCGTTGACGATGGAGTCAGCCTCACCCCCGACTTCCGCAATCCTCTGCAACAGACCCTTAGCGACCTCCGCGCCCAGGTCCTGAGCTTGCAGGAAACCCACGTTTTCTCTCCGTCGCGCGTCAACATCGCGCGCCTCGGATTTTCTCGCGCCCACTGGATTCTCAATTCCGCCCCGCCCTCCACTCCTGAAGGCGTTGTTCCGCTTGTTCCGGGCAACCCGGTGGGGTCCATCTCGATTGGCTCGGCCGGCGTCAGCGGCGTCGGCAGCGTAGCCAGTGCCGGAAGCGTGGGCTCGCAGCAATACGAAGTGATTGCGCGCAACTTGCTGACGGCCACCGACGATTTTCAGCTCACGCGCGGCGCGCACCTGTTCAGCGTCGGGGTTTGGTTTCAGCACATTCAATCTAACGATAATGCCGCCAATCAAAGGAATAGCGTCGCGCAGTTTACCGACCTCCAGCACTTCCTGCAGGGCCAATCGTCGAATATCGTTGCGGTACTCAACCCCACCGAAATCGGCTGGCGGCAATCCGCGGGCGCCTGGTACGTGCAGGATGCCATCCGGGTGCGCTCCAATCTGACGCTGAACGTGGGGCTGCGCCATGAATTCAACGATGGCTGGAATTCACCTCGTGGCCAGGCATCGAATTTTGTTTTTGGACCGAATGGCGTGCTGCTCACGCAGCCTGTGGTCGGAACGCATGTGTACGCGACCAACAATGCCAAGCTGCTGTTTGGCCCGCGCATCGGCCTGGCGTATTCGCCCTTCAAAGCGACCGCCGTGCACCTGGGCTTCGGCACGTACTTCAACCAAATGGACTACCTGGGTTCCTGCTGTGACGGAAACCCGATTGGCATGTTCAACCAGGGCATATCGCTGGGATCGGTAGCCGTGCCTACGAAATTTCCGGTGGTGCTTACGCCGAATCTTCCCGGATCGAAAGTTGCTCCGGCCGGCGTGGATCCCAATCTCAAAATGCCCACAGAGGAGCAGTGGAGCCTCAAAATCGAGCAAGGCATAACCTCTGCAATGGAGATCAGCATTGGTTACGTCGGCGAACGCGGATTTCATCTGCCCGACACCGTCGACGTCAACACGGTCGTGCCGACGCCCTCCGCAAATGGTTTCCCCGGCACCCCTTTTCCCGCGGGGTCTCCCGTCCGCGCCAATCCGAACCTGTCAAATTCGCGCTACACACTCTCGAACGCCAACAGCAGCTACAACGCTCTCCAGGTGGATGTCACCCGGCGCCTGGGCCGCGGTTTGCGTTTCCGCGGTGCCTACGCTTTCGCAAAAAGCCTGGATGAGCATTCCTCCTCTTTCCTGGCGAACGAGGGCATTGCCGGCGCGACCACCATCATGATTCCTCAGAATCCACGGGCCGATTGGGGTCCGTCAAATTACGACATCACCCATCAGTTCGTGGGAAATTTCAATTACGATTTGCCGTTTGGAAAAGGACGCTGGCTGGGCCGCAATGCCGCCGGTTTGACGGATAAGCTGCTTGGCGGCTGGCAATTGAACGGCATCGGCACCGTGCAAACCGGCTTCCCGTTCACGCCGTTGGTCAGTTTCAACCGCTCGAATAATGGAGACAGTCGCGCTCCCGACCGCGTTTCCCTGAACCCTAATTTTACCGGACCAGTAATCCTGGGAACACCCAACGAATGGTTCAATCCCGATGCGTTCATGCTGCCGGCTGCGGGAACCTATGGCAACGCCGGCCGCGATATTTTGCGCGGCCCCGGATTGGGCGAGTTCGACATGTCCTTGTTTAAAAACATAGCCGTGTCCGAGCAGTTCAAAGTGCAGTTCCGCGCCGAGTTCTTCAATATCCTCAACCACCCAAATTTCGGAATGCCCACCGTAGGAATGTTCACATCCGCGGGAGCGCCCAGCGGAGTGGGTATCCCCGCAGGCGCGCCCGCGGTTCCCGGCGCTGCGATAACGCCGGTATCGCCGAGCGCCGGCCTAATCAACATCACCTCCACCACGCAGCGCGAAATCCAGTTCGGCTTAAAGCTCCTCTGGTAGCAGTCGCGCCCTCGTGAGCGCGGCTTGCAGAGAGTTGTAGCTGAAACCGCCGACCGTCAGGAAGATCGTCACACCGATGAAAACGGATACGTTGTCTTTCCCGCGAGGAGATTAGCAGCATCTCTGAGGGACAGAATATCAGCAACAATGCAGTCTGCGGGCGCACGCGTTCATGAGAGTTTTGGATCTCACGCATTCGTTTTCGCATTTGGACACGGCCTTGAAGGGGTATCGGTGACTGGCCCCTATGTCACAGATTGGCGTGGCAAACCAGACGAGATGCAATCGCGGATAGTCGTTCATAAAGTAGCTAACCCTTAGTTTTATCCGTGAGGTCTATTGAATGCATACCATTCATGAGATTGTGAGCCAAGTTTCCCTCCTTCTCGATAATCGCGTATCCCTGGATGAATTTGGTAATTGGATGCTTCTGTGCACCGCAGACATTATGTGGAAGCACGAGGCTGATGTTCCGACCAAGGAACTTGCACGCGCGATTCAGACGCATACGACGGATTTTGAAATTGGTCAAATCGACGAAAAGAGGTTGCGAGAGGAACCAGCAAAAGCAATCCAGCCATTTTCATCTTCGACGGTCTGAGAAGTCCTCGACTAAGTGCCTTTCCAACCCCAAGTCCTGAGAAACGGGCTTATCGAAGACTGGTTCGCCTGGAATGCCACGTTCCGATAAGCCGACTTTTGAGGAGTTAGCCGCGTGGTTTGGATATCTTTAGCGTTGATCTCAACTAAACGAGGTTGCAGATTGGAGACGCAGGCAGATGGTTGCTTTTGAAAAGGGCGTAGATCAGGTTACGCTTGTGGAACGTTTCCTATCTAGGAGAATTCATGCGACGTTTGCTATTTGCTTGCTTACTAGTTTTCGGCTCCGCGTGGGGATGCTCCCTGAATGCGCAGGTCATGGACGCATCCGTATGTGCCATCCTGGCCAATCCTCAATCCTTTAATGGAAAGATCGTACGAGTGAAAGGCACGGTGGTTGCGGGTTTCGAGGAATTTGCTATCCGGGGAACGGGGTGCAACCAGCCCGTCAACGCAATCTGGTTGGCCTACCCCGGAGGAACGGCAGGCAAAGCAGGTCCCGTAGCATTTCTTCGATTGCAGCTTGGAAGGAATCATCCCGGGACCGTCGCCACCGACAGTCGTGCTGCCGTGGCCCTCGATAAAAACAAAGACTTCAAGGATTTCGACGCATTGCTATCAACGACAGCCAAAACTAGCGGTCTCTGCCTTGGTTGCACCAAATTCACCGTTTCCGCGACGCTTACTGGCCGATTGGATGCGACAAAGGATACTGGGCTGGTGCGCGACGCTGCAGGCAAAGTTGTTGGGGTTGCTGGTTTCGGACACTTGAACCGCTATAACGCGCGGCTGGTTCTCCAGTCGGTGTCAGAGTCTCCTCCCAGGAAATCGACTACTCGCATGGAGGGGCGCCGGTGTCTGGCGCACCACCTGCGGCGGAGACGCCCACTGCGGATCAGGTCAAACGAGCAGCCGACGCTTTTGGGGCACCAGGCGAGGATAACGGCGTTGAACTCGGCTTCAAAGGAGCGAACGAAGTTCCCAAGGATGACACGGCCAAATCCGACGCGAACTCACCGGATGGGCTCGTGTTCCACGTCATACTCGATGGTGACCGGCTGAAAGATCAAGCGTTGCAGATTGCAATTTCGCATGTTGGCACGCACATCGCGGACATCCGAAGTGCAACGGGAGCGTTGTCTGGCGAGCCGTTTTACCGAGCGGAATTTCGTGCTTGGCAGACCGTCGTTCTCAATGCGGTTGCCACCAAGACCAAAACTCTGACACTGCCAGGCGGTTACACCCTCTTTAACCAGTCGTGGTCCAATTCTGATTTAGGCGCGAACGCGAACGGCGCCATTGCGGGATTCCTTGTGAATTGGACTAGCATATCTACCTCACAGTAGTCGGAACTAGAAGGCACAGGACATCCCCGAAAAACGGACTTATCGGTAACTGGCCCGCTGCCAGCAGAGCGGAAAAGCCACGTTCCGGTAAGCCGACTTCTCAGGAGTTGGCATCGGTCCCGAATTTAGTGTGGACCGAATAACCGAGAATTGAGGCCGCAAGTGAGCATAGTACTTTGGTACGGCCGGGACCGGGTCTTCGGGACCATTGCGCCTCCCGCTTCGCAATGCGAATGTCAGTAGGGACATGTTTGCGGTACTCGCGAGTCCGCCGTCCAATTCACCGCCAGATTATAGGTGTAGCCCCAAAAGGTCTCTTTGATTATGAGATTTTTAGATGGTCACCCGGTCCCTCATCCTCGGTCAATGCCGTTTGGGCTTTGCCCTCTTACTTGTGCTCCCAGTCTTATCATGCGGAGGTGGTGGAAGCACTGCAACCCCGCCTACCAACAACAGTACCGCCTCAAACCCTGGAACAGGAACTAATACAGGCACGGGAACTGTCACGACACCACAGCCGGGACTTTTATCCGCTATCACTGACCCGACGGGCTTGGTGCAAACGTCCACTGCCGATGGAAGCGCTCAACTGGACTCTTCTAATCCGTTCTTTCAGAGCATCGGCGTGAACGGGCGAACATGCAACACGTGCCATCAGGAAGGCGACGGCTGGAGCATTTCTGCCGCGCATGTGCAAACAAGATTCACGAGCAGCAACGGCACCGATCCGATCTTTAAAGCAGTAGATGGCGCTAACTGCAATCACGACCCATCCGGGAGTCCCGTTGACCTTTCGACCTCGGCGGCGCGGTCCAATGCATTCACTCTACTAACCCAGCGCGGTTTGATTCGTATATTCTTGCCCGTTCCGGCAAACGCCGAGTTTACGGTAGACAGCGTTTCTAACCAGTATTCATGTAATGAAACCAGCACGCTCTCAGTCTACCGAAGGCCGTTGCCAACCGCGAATCTACGCTTTTTTACGAACGTGATGTGGGATGGACGCGAGTCCTCGCTACTGAATGGCACCCAGGACATAACGCCACAAACAAATCCTGGCGACCTCCGCGCAGATCTGGCCCACCTGTCTATCGACGCGACTCGCATTCACGCCGAGAGTTTGGTGGACCCCAGCGCCGATCAGCAAGAAGCGATTGTAAGCTTCCTGATGAATCTCTCTGTAGCACAGGCGACCGATACGATCGCGGGCTCCCTGCAAGCGGATGGGGCGACCGGAGGGCCACTTGTACTCGCCGCGCAAACATCCTCCCCAGCGTTCAATGCGGGACCGTTTGCACTTTTTACGGCCTGGGCCAATCTTGCGGGCTCCGATGCGGCAAAGCAGAAGGCGAGCATCGCTCGCGGTGAAGTCCTTTTCCATACCGACCGAATTTCCATCACTGTTGTACCCGGCCTCACCGATCAACCGGGTCAAACGATCGATTTCTTGGGAGCGTGCAATGACTGTCACGATAATCCAAACTCGGGCAGCCGCTCAATCGGCGTCTTAATGAATACGGGAGTTTCAAGTATTTCAGGCGGTCTGAATCAAGGTTCTCTCTCCGTTGCCTATTTGCCCACAATCACCTTAAAAAACAAAACTACACTGCAGACTGTTCAAACTACCGATCCTGGTCTGGCGATGATCACAGGCAGATGGGCAGACGTTGGAAAGATGAAAGTACCAGCACTGCGCGGACTAGCTGCGCGCGCGCCTTATTTCCATAACGGCTCAGCTCAGACCTTAGACGACGTTCTTACTTTTTACGTTAATCGCTTTGGATTGAATCTTTCAGAACAGGACCGCGCCGACTTAATCGCTTTCATGAACTCGTTATAAGTTTTGTTTGGACATCATTCTGCATTGATTCACGCGACGGACTTCTAGTCCTTTGTGCTAACCGAATTGTGCTCCCAATTGAGCGGAGCCGATTCCCCACGGTGGCCGCATTATTGCTTGTCGCTTGATGGCCTTAACTGTAACCGCCGATAAGCCGGCGTTCCGGTAATTGAAGACGGGCCTGATATCTTGTCCAGAAGCTGCTTAGTTCAAGTCCTGAAAAACGGGCTTGGACGTGATTGTGTTTGGCGTAGTCGCTGCTGGTGATGAAATCACGCGAGCGATACACGTCTTCGGGTGTGACCTGATTAAGAGGCTTGGGACATCTTTGGCGAACTTGGTTCGGCTTGCGGAGTGAAGTTCCGTAAAACTGAATTGTCTTCTTTACGGGACTGTCAGACTTTAATTTCAGCACAAACCCGTCAACAAGCAGCATTCAGTCTCGTGGCTGCCTAACCCGTCCACCCCGAGTGTTTGTTTGGAGGCGGGGGGAGTCGAACCCCCGTCCGAAAAGCGCTACGGCCCGAAGACTACATGCTTATCGCATTCGATTTGTTTCGCCAGCCCCGCTTGGAACGCGCAAGACGCGCTGCTGGCTAGTCCGATGTTTCTCGCCGTGCAGCCACGGACCGAGGCCACCCGGCCAGCCCACTGTGTGACGCCTCGATCCAAGCCCGTGGGCAAAGCTTGGCGAAACGGGCTACGCTAGGTTTTTCTAGGCAGCCAAAGCCAACTCAGTGTTGGCAGTTCTAGTTTTCCACCCGATTAAGGGCAGGTGGCGCCCTGCATGCCTTCGGGTCGCGACAGCCTCCGTCGAAACCGTGTCGCCCCCATTGGATCTTTATTTTACCATTCACCACCCGCCACCGTCGAGATGCTGTGAGCCGCTTGTTGCCAAAAGCACCTTCAGCAAGCGCCGCGCCTGATTGCCAACCCAGCTTTACTCGTGCGGTAAAATAGACATGTTGTTGCTGCAGAGCAGCAGGACAGAGCACATGAAGCCATGGTGGTGAGCCACCTGACACACCATTGCCAACTGAGCCTGCGCAGCACGAGGTCAGAGCGCCTGAAGCCATCTTGGGTGAGCCAGCTGACACACCATTGCCAACTGAGCCTCCGCAGCAGGAAGTCCGAGCGCACGAAGCCATCTCGGGTGAGCCAGCTGACACACCATTGCCAACTGAGCCTCCGCAGCAGGAAGTCCGAGCGCACGAAGCCATCTCGGGTGAGCCAGCTGACACACCATTGCCAACTGAGCCTCCGCAGCAGGAAGTCCGAGCGCACGAAGCCATCTCGGGTGAGCCAGCTGACACACCATTGCCAACTGAGCCTCCGCAGCAGGAAGTCCGAGCGCATGAAGCCATCTCGCGTATGAAAAAATCCCGGCGTACCGTCATCCAATACGCGCTATCTCCCGTGTATTCCGCACTTACGCAGAATTGCGCTCCTAAGTCCCGTATTTTCCGCACTTCCAAAAACAAAGCACTTAAACTCCTTCATGCTCCGCACTTACAAAAAAAGGGGAGGGGGAGAGGGCGCCCCTGCGTCGCCGACTTCGTATGCGCTGGCATGCAGTTTGGCTTGGCCCATATATGGCCGGTGCGGGCACCGCTGCGTCGAGTGCGTGTGCGGCCGCCCGTATTGCCACATCGCTTATCGCCACAATCCGATAGCCGCTCACCGCGATTTAAGCCTGGGTTCCCGCACAGCGGGGTTTTCGCCTTCGGTGCGGCCGAACCCGCTCAAAAACACCTGCCATATTCGCGGTTTCCACATACCGCGGTTTTCGCCTTCGGTGCGGCAGTGACTGTGCCGCCGTTGTTACCTCTGCTGCGACGTCACACGCGTTCGTGCCGAGATTGTGGCGCTGCGGCAGTGACTGTGCTGCTGTTCTTACCTCTGCTGCGGCTATTACCTCTACTGGTCGCGGCCCGGGAGCGAGAGCCCAACCGCGTTTTTGCCGAGCGCCGCGTGCGGCTTGTCGTTGCCGGAGTAGCGGCCGGACCAGGTGTTGACGTAAAGCACTCCGCTCGGCGCCACCACCATGTCGCGCGCGTGACCGATCGGTGACCGATACTGTCCGCGAAGACCGTTGCGCAAAAACGAGCGGGCAACTTCAGCCCGCTGTTATCGTTCGAGCAGGCCCGGCTCTTGTCCTGCGCAGCCAGATTTACATGAGTTTGCGTAACCGCGAATGAAGCGCCTATAAAAATGCGCCCAGTGCCACCGGGCGGACAGGGGGATTTGAAGGGGTTAGACAAGTGCATAAAGCTCGTGACCGATATGGTCCGCGAAGGCCGGTTGCGCAAAAACCGGCCGGCAACTTCAGCCCGCTGTTATCGTTCGAGCAGGCTTGGCTCTTGGCCTGCGCAGCCAGATTGCTGTGACTTTGCGTGAGCGCGAATGAAGCGGCTACACAAATTGCGCCCAGTGCCACCGGGCAGACAGCGGAGTTTTGAAGGGGTTAGATACTTGCATAAAGCTCGTGACCGATATGGTCCGCGAAGACCGGTTGCGCAAAAACCAGCCGGCAACTTCAGCCCGCCGTTATCGTTCGAGCAGGCGTGGCTCTTGGCCTGCGCAGCCAGATTTGCATGAGTTTGCGTGAGTTTGCGTGAGCGCGAATGAAGCGCCTAGACAAATTGCGCCCAGTGCCACCGCAGCAGACAGCGCGTTTTGAAGAGGTTAGACAATTGCATAAAGCTCTCCACAATCTGGCGATAAATCACCTTCACAACCCAGTTGATGCTTTATGGAACCCCGCAATTACGAGGGGTGCATGTGAAACGCCGAATTCCGTAGTTCTCGGACGGATTATAGTTGCAGGCCTCGGCGGGCCAGTGTGAGCAAACACCTGTTGGTGGATTTCAATGCTGCACGAATGCGAGCGCGTGCGCTCGGCCGTATCTCAATGGGAGCGCGTGCGCTCGGCGGTATGTCGATGTTCCTCCGCATCCGCGCTGACTTTTATCGCCGAGATCTTCGTTCCAATGAAAGAATCGCAGCAGCCACTGACCGGCGAAATTTTTGGCAGCGGAATCCACCCAGGGAATCGCGACAGGATAAAGAGAGCTGCTTTACCAGACGCGAGCCGCCGCCTTGCAAAGATCTCGATTTCAAAGATCTCGATTGCAACGACCTCGCTTGCAACGATCTCGTCGCCTCAGTTCACCATCCGCCGCACGCTTTCGAGCGCCTGCCGGGCCAGCGTATACCGCGGCTCAATTTCGAGCGCTTTCTGAAACAGTTCGCGCGCGCGATTGATCGAGCCTTTCGCAAGATACGCACGGCCCAGGTTGAAGTAGGGGAAATGCCGGGGATCGTACCGTTTCGCGGTGATGGCTCTCTCGAGCCACGGAATCGCTTCATCGAAGCGCTCGAGTCCGATCAGGTACGCTCCAATATCGTTGTAAGGATTCCCAAATTCCGGGTCGATCTCGATGGCCCGCTTGCATTCCGCGATCGCCTCTTCGACCTTGCCTTGAAAATGAAACGTCCATCCCAGGAACGTATGCGCTTCGGCCGTGGGATGAAGCGCCAGCGATCCTCGATACAGCTCGATCGCCCGCTCGTAGTCGCCTTCCATCTGCGCCTGGTAGGCCTCTGCAAATTGCTGCCTCGCCGCGGCTTTGCGGCCTGACGTCATGCTCGCATTCTGGGTCCCCGGTGAGATACAAGTCAAATCTGGCCGCCAAATTTTCGTACCGCTGACCCGAATGCATCAACTCCTGGATGCGCCTGATGCATGCGCCAGCTTCTGAATCTGACAACTGAGCTCGCTCTGAAACGCTGCCATTTTGGTCCGCGGCAAAGCGCCGAAAAGTCGTGCTCTCGTTATGTGACGGGTTATCTCTCTCGCAGCACGCCTCTCGATTGGCTCTGCCCGTCCCCCCACCACTGCGTTAGCCTGCCTTATTCCGTCTAAGCAGTAATTCACTGCCAAAGGATTTCTGTCATCATGGATTTTCCGCAACTTGACACGACCAGCAGCGCAACGCCGCCGCATCTTGAGATCACCAGCAGCAAAACGCCCCAGCGTTTTCCGTCTAACGGTCCACAGCATCCGCGTGCCGCAAGGCCGCGGCGCGTTGCACCCGAGCAATTGCGCCTGGCGTTGGAGGATTTGCAACGCGTGGCTGAAAATGCCATAGCGTGTGCCGTTGATACTGACCTGAATCTAGCCATCCGTCAGACCGCCCAAACCATAGATGACTTCACGCAGGCCCAGCCATGGGGGGCTCGTCAGCAACATGGTCCCCAGCAACATGGTCGCCAGCCAAATGCTTCGCAGCAAAATACTTCGCTACAACACGATTCGCAACAGCACGGTTCGCAACAACATGCTTCGCAACAACATGGTTCGCAACAAAGTACTTTGCAGCAACATGGTTCGCAGCAAAATGAGTGCCAGCAGGATCACGCGGCGAATCGATCATTTGCGGCGCCGATCCTCGCATCTAGCGACCTGCACGGTTGTGCTGTCCACAACGTTCTGACCTTTGCTCCTGCAACTGCGTCAGCGCGAAAGTCACTGGATGCGGTATGGAAAAATACGGGAGCCGCGCTTACGCGCACTCGGGAAATCGCGCTTCGCTTCACACACACAGCTCGCCGCTGGCGAGTGAACTTCACAAATACTGGAATCTTGTCTCGCCGGGATGTGAGTGTTGCAATCGTTCTGTTGTTCGCGGTTTCATTATTGATTATCTCCAAGCACGGGATGCGCACGGGAGGTCTCGCAGTTCCGGCACACGGAGTTGCCGCGACGACATACAATGCCGATCCCGAAGATACGGCTGACGCCCAGGTGCTAACGGTTCCCATAAGACCCGATCAGACGCTGAAAGAGCTGAGCTTGCTGTACCTGGGGCGCTACGACGGCGATACATTGGCCCGGATCCGCGCGCTCAATCCTGAATTGCCTCAATTATCCGAATTATCCCAACTGCCCTCAGCACCTGCAGTGCCCGGAGCAACCGCAGCGCCCGAAATCAAAGACGCAAATCGCATCGGAGCAGGACAGTTGCTGCGCCTCCCGCTCCCGCACGGCACGCTCAAAAAGGTAATGGATACGTCGGACACAACGAGCGCCCCGAAGGCCAATTCGGACGGCATGCTTTACCGCCTCGCCGCCCTGTGGAATGGAACGAATTGAGCGTTTCACCATTAACGTGAATGAAACGACCGGACGAATGATGTGCATGAATGACATGGACGATTGCAGTGAACGCGCCACGTGCCTGTGGAATGGAACGAATTGAGCATTTCACCATTAACGTGCATGAACGACCCGGACGAATGATGTGCATGAATGACATGGACGATTGCAGTGAACGCGCCACGTGCCTGTGGAATGGAACGAATTGAGCGTTTCACCAATAACGTGAATAAACGAGCCGAACGAATGATGTGCATGAATGACATGGACGAGTGCAGTGAACGCGCCAAGTGGCGGCAGAATAAAACCGGCGATTGCAGCGCGGCATCCTGACACTGGACGTTTATTGACTCATTGGCGACATGCATGGTCTCACTCGCAAACTTCTCGCGTTTCATGCCGTATGATCCAGGCTCGTGGAGGTGTTCTTGTCACACGCTGAGCTAGCCTACGTGGAAGAACGACGCAGTACGCGCATTGACCGCTCGATACCATTGATGGTGCACGGCGCTGACTTCTCGCGCACGCCGTATCAGGAACAGGTATCGACGCTCACGATCAGCTCTCATGGGTGTAAATACCAGACCAGACATCAGGTGCTTCGCGGCGATGTCGTGGTGCTCGAAGTCAATCAATCCGACAACTTTGCGTCACTTGTTTCCAGCCGCGCGCGCGTGAAATGGCTGCAGCCGCTGGCGACTGGCGATGATCCTGCTTTCGAGGTCGCTGTCGAACTCGAGGCTCCCGGAAATATCTGGGGAGTCGCTTCGCCTCCGCAGGATTGGTTTGGTGTCGCGCATCCGCACCAACAACTGGAAGCGAACGCTGCTAGCGGACCGGACTCACCAGACTTGCTCTCACAACGCTCGCTGTCACAACTTTCACTTTCACAATATCCGCTCGCGCAAGAATCGGTCTCACAGCAGTGGCTACAGGTTGTGACTCAGCCGCGCAATCAGATGGCGTCTTTCGTCCAAGTCATGGCCGGTCTGGGTGAACAGATTCAGGTAATGGCTTCGGAAGCGGCCACCAGCGTCATGCTGGGCGAAAAGAACCGCTTGCTTGAAAGGTTTAGCGCGGAACTCCAACAGGAAGCCGCGAGAAGCCTCGAATCCGTGATCGCTGCGTCCAAAGATGAAATGGCGGAGCGCGTGTGGAAGGAATTGAGCGAAGCACATGAAGCGGCGGCGCAAGCCATATACGAGCGCTGGCACGGCAAGATGGAGAGAGAAACCGAATCGGCCAGCGTGCGCATTGCGACGCACGGCGCCGAAGTGAGCGAGCGCGTCCAGAACATGGCTGTCGCGACAATCGAGCGGCTGCAACACAATATGGATGCGTCGCGGCGCGAAGCGGTCGACCAGTGCCTGACGCGCCTTCGCAGCCAGCTGTTGCCTCTGCTTGAGGAGGTGCAAACGGCGCGCGAGCAGCTGGCGGCTTGCGAAGACGAACTCAAAGTAAAGTCGCTGATGATTTGCAAACAGTTTGAGGACTTCATGATGCAAGAAGCTGAGCGAACGTCGGCAACAACCCAGGAAACGCTGCTGGCGTCCGCGAAGCAATTCGACGAAAGCTTAAATCAGCGGCTTACGGCTGCAAGCAATGAACTCGACAAAAAGTCCACAAGTGCTATCGCTGAAAGCGCACGGGCGTTGGACGACCTATCGCAAGATTGCGAACGCATTACGGAAGCTCAATTTCAGATGCTGGTGCGAGCGGCCACCGACCAGGTGAACCAGGAGCTCAAGGACCGCACCGAACAGATTTCGAAACAGTGCTCCGCTGAACTCGAAGGTTATACGCGCAGTCATCTTGATTTCATCAGCGAATCGATCGCGGAAATCGCGAAGAAACGAGCGATTCGTTTGCGCGATTAGGGCCTGTTGAACGCTTGCTGCCTCTCATCAACATTACACGATCATTTTCGCGTGCTCGTGCCGGACCGCGCGTCACGCGACAGACGTCGCCTGACGCTGGCCAAAGCTGAGGCAACGAGTACGCATTCCTTCTCCGTTTTATTGTCACCTTATCCCGAGACCCAGCAGCGAGCGCGGCGACTACTGTCTCGTCCGGTTCGCACGAATTTGCCCACCGCGAAACGTTCGCGTGTTTCGCTCCCTGATTACTGCGCTTTGGGTCCCCTGCCCAGATTCATAACCTGATCGGGGGGGAGCTTAACTTCGGCAAACCCGGACGGCACCTCGAAAACGGAGCGGTCCAGCGACGACTCCGAGAACGAGGTGACCTGTGAGGTCATCTCGATCAAGGCGCCAGGATTTTCCGCCTTAACCGAATTGTCGGGCGCCGCACCTGGTTTAGAGCCATTTTGTGCGCTGTCGCCGGAAGCGGAGTTATCCTGCTGCTGTTGCTTTTTCTTCGAGAACATTCCTCCCAGTCCTTTCACGATCATTCCGGAAGGTGTTGTGGGGATGCTATCGTTGCGTGAGGAGTTTGAGTCCGCTGAGTTATTCGGACGCTGCGTGGAATTATCGGAAGATTTTTGCGCGGCCTCGATCTGCGCCAACTGCTCCGGCGACAATGCCAGGCCCATGGTGATATAGGTGAGAATGGGCAGTCCCTTCAGCGTGCCGGAATTTTTCTGGAATTCCTCCATGCCCTGCTCCATGCGGGGATCGATGTGGATGTTGCTTGGGGGAACCCAGTTGATTTCCTGAAACATGCGCTTATAGAAGTCGCCGATTTCCTGATAACCCGCGATGGAGGGCGCGATATACATATCCATGCTAAACCTCATCGTGGCGCTTACCGTCTGGCCCGAGGCGGGACCGGAAGCCGCCGGTGCTGCTTCTGCGGCAGGTGCGCCAGGGGCTTGTCCGTTCGCCTGCGCTTGCATGTCCAGGTCCATGGTCATGCTGGTCTCGGTCGTGGGCTGGCCGAGGATCACGCGACTAGAGTTGCCGGGAGTGATTTGAATCTTGGGCTGAAACGTCACCTGCACGTCCTGCGGCTTAGCGGGTTGCGTAGGTTGCTGCGCCTGTTGCATCTGCTGGACCTGCTGCATGGCATTCTGCATGGCGGCCTTTATTTCGTCGAAGGTCGCCGTGGAGTACGTTTTATCCTGGGTATTGATCTGGATGACGCGCCGTTCTTCGAGATCGATAATCTCGATCACGCCGCCGGGATTGTCGGTACGCATGCGTCCGCCTTTGACGTAGTACGTCGTGACGACGGGATCGAGCGGGTTCCCTGCTCCCTTTTTGGTGAAGCGAGCCGCGAATTTCATCATCCCGTAAAGACTGCCCCCGGTCATCTGGGTTGAGTTCACATACTTAAAATCCGCATGAGCGGGAACGGTGAGACCGGACAGTAAAAGCGCCAGGGAAAGGGTGACATTCAGTGCGTTCATATCGGCCTCCGGGATGGATGAGCGTTGGCGCCAAGCATTTGCCGCCAGCATATGACAAGCGGCAGGACAGGATAACGACACGCTCCGTGCCCGCAGATTATGCACAGAATGGGGCCAAAGTCACGTTTCCTGTATAGGGAGCCGGACGCCACGATGCGGTAGAATTTGTAGGCGTATGAATCTAAGCAGATTACGGGACTCTCGCGATCTTTTACTTAACAAGTCTCGTCGATTGCTAATTCGGATGGCAGAGGCACTGATTGGGGCGACGCGAGCGCGCGGGGTTGCGGCTACTTCTTGGCCAGGGCGCAGAGGCCGTCGGATTCGATTCCCAAGGGGCGGTTGATGAGATTGTAATAATTTTCGAAGGCGTTCAGCAGCGTGATTTCGGCGATCTGATCGTCGGAGAAATGGCGGCGCAATTCCGCGAACGTGGCGTCGCCGGCGGTTTTGGTCTGGGAAACTTCCTCGACATAGGCCAAGGCGGCACGCTGCGCGGGGGTGAACGCGGGGTCTTCGCGATAATTCGGGAGCTTATTTATTTTCTCGAGCGATCCACCCTGACTAACGACCATGGCCTCGCCGATATCGATGCAAAAGTGGCATTGGTTCACTTGGGCGATGTGTGTGTGCAACAGGAATTGTAATTCCTCGTCGAGCGAGAATCCGTGCTCCATCATCTTGGCGATCTCGTAACTGACGCGCATGGATTTAGGGACGCGAGCGGTCACCACCTTCAGCGGGGTAATCACTTTGCCGAATTTACGGCGAGTCATCCAGTAGGCCATCCGCATCATGGGTCCGCGCGGTTGTTCGATGGGTTGTAAGCGCATGTTTGCTTCCCTCTGGCGGGGCTTGGCGCAACTGCCGTTAAGAGTGTAGCGCCGCGTTGAGGGGCGGTCTACCGGGTCGAGACTGCGGCACACCCCGATGGTCAGCGGCGCAGTTGCGTGAGTGTTCCGAGCGGAGGTTAGGGCTTGTGGGATTTGCCTGTGCGCCAAAATTCTTCGATTTCCTCCAAGCTGCGGCCCTTGGTTTCGGGTACCCAGCGATAGGAGAAGATCCAGGCGCCTACCGCGAACAGGCCATAGAGCCAGAACGTGCGCGTCGGGCCCATCATTTGCAATAGCGTGAGGAAGGTCAGCGACACGAGCAGGTTCGATCCCCAGTTAAATGCGGCGGCGAGCCCTTCGCCGGAACTGCGAATCTTCAGCGGATAAATTTCCGAGATCAACAGCCAAAAGATGGGGCCCAGGCTGATGGCGAACGAGGCCACGTACACCATCATGCTGATGACCGCGAGCCAGGCCAGCGCACCGGTGCGTCCCGCCATATGAAAGGCCAGCCCGAGCATGCCCAGCGTCACAACCATGCCGGCAATACCGATGAGCAGCAACGGACGGCGGCCCATGCGGTCGATAAGCCACATGGCGACAATGGTCATCACCACGTTCACCACGCCGATGCCGGCGGTGGCCAGAATCGCTCCAGAAGCCGAGGAGATGCCGGCGGATTGGATGATCAGCGGAGCGTAGTAGATGACGGTGTTGATGCCGGTGACTTGCTGAAAAATCGCGAGGCCGATGCCCACGATGAGAGCGGGGCGCAGAGAGACGGCGAAGAGGTCGGTGAGGCTGCCGCGCTCGTCGGCACGCAGGATGCCTTGCTCGATTTCGAGCATTTCCGCATCAACGTTGGAGTGGCCGCGCACGCGCATGAGCATCGCGCGCGCGCGCACATGATGGCCGCCGCGCGCCAGCCAGCGCGGGCTTTCCGGCAGAAACACCATGCCCAAGCCAAAGATCGCGGCAGGCAGCACGGCGAGTCCAAACATCCAGCGCCAGCCCTGAATCGCGGCGAAAGCGTAATCGACGACGTAAGCGAGCAGGATGCCCACGGTGATGGCCAACTGGAAAAGTGATACCTGCCAGCCGCGCGCGTCAGCGGGAGAAACTTCCGAGATGTAAACCGGAACCGTGCCGGAGGCGAGGCCAATGCCCAGGCCTACGATGATCCGGCCGACGATCAGCATTGCCGGCGAAGTAGCCGCGGCGCAACCGAGGCCGCCCAGGCCAAAGATGATGGCGGTGGCGATCAAGAGCCGGCGACGGCCAAACAAGTCGGCGAGACGGCCGCCGAGCAACGCTCCGACCGCGGCGCCCGCCAGTACGCCGCTGACGATGACCTCGAGAGCGAAGGTGGAGAGCGCGAAATCTTTTTGGAGAAAAAGCTCCGCTCCGGAAATCACGCCCGTGTCGTACCCGAAAAGCAAGCCGCCCAGAGCCGCGAACGCCGCGGCGATATAGACGAAAGTCCGGTTGGCACCGCTATCTGGCGCAGGCCGGGGTGCTGCATGCTGCGGAGGTGTTTTCGTGCTCACGTTTCGATCCTCCTGCGGACTGCATTGTGCTGGGCGTGATGGCCGCCGCATTTTACGCGGAAATGGCGATCTCCGGCACGCGAAATTCCACCGGCCTGATACTACGCAATGTGCCAGCTTGCGATTATTCAGGTGCTTACCGAGGATTTGGTTTCGACTGGCGGCCTCTGGGTGCCGTCAGGCCGATCGGGCGAATCCTCATCGCTGATTTAATCTCGGAGTCGAGGGGCTAATTTACGAACGCGCCACACGCAACCTTTTAACTGCTTATCGCAGTGTACGTGGGGCCTTAGCGGCCGACCAGCCTTAATTCAGCTGCGAGCGCGAAGCAGGCGGCAACTCTTGCAGGAGATCGAGGAAGACGCCGTTCGTCCATCCAAAGCCGATGACATTTTGTGTGTACCCGGCGCCGATGTGGGTGATATCCGAGCGTGCGACAACGTCATATTTTTCCCGGATGGTGCGATCCATCTGAAAATTGCGCAGCACGGTGGTGAGGAATTTGCGCGAAATACGGTCGGCATCGGAAGCATATCCGTAATGGCGCAAACCCTCGACAGCCAGGAGTTGCAGGGGTGCCCACCCGTAGGGGTAATCCCATTGAGCCTGGGATTCACGGCGGCTGGTCGCGAGACCGCCGGGCTGCTCGAAGACGGTGAGATTGCGAGCCACGGCTTGCGCCTGCTGCTTCGACGCCAGGCCGGACCAGAGCGGATAAAACGTGGTGGCATATTCGTAGGAAGAGCGCGTGCGCGTGGTGAAATCGTAATCGAAAAACATTCCGCGGCGGGCATCCCAGAGATATTTTTGGATGCGCTGCCGGCGCATGCGGGCCGCGGCGCCCCAACGCCGCGCGTCCTGCCGGCGGCCGAGGATCGTGGCCATGGTTTGCAAATCTCTCTCGGTTTTGTAGAGCAGGCTGTTCAGGCCTACCGCGGCGTAGTGGTGGGTATCGGCTCCAAAAGGGCCGAAGCGGAAGCTGACGTCGAAGCCGGATTCACGCATGCTGCGGTCACCTTTGTAAAATTCGGCGGTCAAGGCGACGTCCTGCGCAGGCGCGCAGTTTTGCCCGGCGGATGCTGCGTCGGGGTACGCGGGTGAAGGATTGACGGACGTGGCGTTGCTGGGCGCGGGGTTGGCCAGCGGAGGGTTAGCCGACGGAGCGTTAGCCGACGGAGCGTTAGCCGACCCGGGGTTGGCGGGCGGCGGTTGCACGGGGACCGCGGTGGCGGGAGGGGCACCGGTCGCGGCGTTCGCAGCGCCGAAGGGCGCTGGTGCGGAGTCACACAGGCGCACGGAAAAAAGCGGGCCCGTGACCGGTGAGACGGGAGGGGTCGAGGCTGGCGAGGGGTTCACGCTCGCGAGATAGGGCGACGCCGCGCCGCCGTGGAGCAAAAAATATTCCGCTACGCCGCGGTAATAGTGGCTGGGATCACCCATTATTTCCGGCACCGGGCCGGTGCCGCGATCAAAATAACGTGCGAGGCCGGTGTCTCCTGCGAGGTGCGGGGGCGTAGTCCACTGCTCGTAATCGCGGACGGCGTAGGTGTAGGCGCTCGCCAGCCACGCGCGATTTGATGGAGAAGGCGAGCCAGCGGCCAGCGATGGACTTCGCTGCTGGCCAGACGCCTGTGGCGCCTGGCCTGACCGTTGTCCTGACGGATAGCTTCGCGGTTGTGCAGATCGAGCGGCTGACTGGGGCGGCGGCACGCTTTGCGGGCGTGGCACCGGTTCGAGGTTATGTGCGGCCTTTTGCTTGGCGTTGTACGCGGCGTGAGCAACCTCGGCCTGGTAGACGGCGAGAATCATCGAAGTTAGAAAAGGAGGCTGCGAGCGCGTGAGGTAATACGTGCGGTTCGCATTCAGAACGCCGCCGTAATGCTCGATCTCAAAAAAGAAATTCTCGACCATGCCCTTGGCGAGGTCCAGGTGCGCTGCGGCGGCGGCCTGGTCAGGGTGATCGGCAAGCAAGCCGCGAATAATGAAGTAACTGTCCCACCCGTACATTTCATTGAACTGCCCGCCGGGCACGACGTAGCGATTGGGAAGATACAACAGGCCATTGACGCGAAGAGTGGCGGGATCGAGTTCGCCGGGGCGGGTAATCCTGGCGGTCAGATGCTCGAGCGTGACGGCGCAGTGCTTTTGCAATTCGGTGACAGCGGCGGGTGTGGCCTCACCGCTGAGTTCCGCGGGAAGATAAAGGACGGGCGGCTCGCTGGTCTTCGCGTCCGCTAAACTTTCGCAGCTGGACATGGAGCGCGTTAGATCGGTCCAGGCGGTGGCAATATATTGCTGGATGTCGGCAAGAGCGCGCGTGGATTGCGGCTCGGCAGCTATTCGCGCGTGCGCGTGCGCAGTGAGCGGCGGAGCGGCCGCAAAAGCGTGCGGTCGCGCGACTGTTGGCCAAGGGGAGGCGAGAGATGTGGCGAAACTCGCTACCGTCAGTGCTGCCTGGCACAGCAGAGAGCTCAGAATGCGACCGGTGCTCGCGCGTCGAGACATGGCTTCGTCTTCGGCTTACAGCTTACCGTCGGTGAGCGGTTTTCATTAAGTGGTTCTTTCTGCTCTCGCGTGAACTTCTGTTCCTTATTTCTTGGGTGGAAGAGTGTGGGCCGGCCGCCTAGCTCCGGGCGCAGCGTTTGGGTTACAGTTCGCAACGATAGAAAATTGGGGCCGGCCTCGGCGGCGCTGGGGGACCCACCGTTGGTTTTTTGTATCAAGTTCGAGTGAGCTATTCGTCTAGTGTTTCATCGGGCGTTTCGTCGAGCGATTCATTGGGCCATTTCATCCCGTGATTTGTTCGGCCGGATTTACTTTGCGCAATTTCCACGCATTTTCACGTGCGGCAGCACATCTTTTTGCTCCGCGCAATTAACCGCATGCGATTCTGCCGCCGGTACGCGCTATTTGAAGCGGAATCCCGCCTTCAGCACGCAACGGTAATCCTTGGCCTGGTTGCGCTCGACGCGCACGTCACAGTCCGCCCAGCTCAAAACAGGCGCAGGCGCCAGAGGAAACACGATACGGGTGCCGTTCACCTCCGCCTCGATGGCGGGTCCTTCGGCGGTATTGGGCAGGGTGAAATTCATGGCCCGGCCAAAAATGACGGGGTACGACTGGCGAATGGCGTTACCCACCTGCGGGCGGAATACCTCGGCCTGCAGCAGAAAAGTTGTGGTGTCGGACCAATCCATCATGGACACGCGGATCGTGCGGCCTCCACGCGAAAAGCCGTCGAACGCAATTTTTGTGAAGGCACAAGGCCCGGCGATGCAGGTCACGCGCGCGTTCGTAAACTCGTTGCCCTCCCCCGCATCGAGCGAGGCGGAGCCGACCGCGGCTTTCCATTTGCCATCGGGGGAACACAAAGGACTTTTATTGCAGGGCACATTTCCGGTGTTCTCCACCTCAAAGGTTTTCACGCCGGTGCCGATATTTTCCGAGCTGGTGACCTCGGTGGAATAGCGCACCATAACGTTCGAAAGGACGGTGGCGGCGGCGCTGGTGTCCGATTCGTTGTCATCATGCAGCGGCACCATGTGAGCGACGTAGATTTGATCCGTAACGTGTTCGTGCAGGTCGAGCGGCTGGTAGTCGGGGTGGCGAAACGTCAGCGTGATGGGTTCACCGGGCTTGACGCCGCGGCGCAGCGTGATCCGGAAGGCGCCGGCGAAATCCGATTTTGCCTGGCCGACGGCCAGGCCGCCAGCGGCGCTTACCACCACATTTTCGATGGGCGACTGATTGTGCGGATCAGCGTTTTGCCGGACAACGGCACCGATCAACTGGATCGGACGCGTCCTCCGCTGGTAAATGCGCAGGCCAATTACGCCCGCGGCAACGGCGCCGGCGAACAGGATGGCGACGATCCAAATCGCGATCTTGCGCTGGCGTGTCATGGGCATCGCTTGTTCAACTTAGCTCCCACGTATTTCCAAAGCAAGTTTTGAATGAGAGTTGGGAGATACGTTTGTATGCAGTTTGCAATCTGGCTTTCGAATGGAAGAGCCAGTTCCCATGCAGGGTTTGCGCCTCATGGGAGCGCCGTTACCGCCGCCTGGCTTCGGCACCACCGTTGTTGATTGGGCATCATATCTGCATCGGCGCAGGCGAGAATGCTTATAATTGGCCGGATGACGCAAGGTAGCAAGGGCAGGGGCAGATGGTCTCGGCGTGAATGGCTGAAACAAATGGCCGCCGCTGGGATTTCGTGGCCTCTGGGTTTGCCGCTGGGATTACCTCTTGGTGCAGGCCTGGAAATTTCCGCAGCGCGTGCCAGCGCGTTCGCTTATGGCTCCGGCACACACAAACAGAACACGTTGCTGCCTCCCGCAGCAGGCCCGGCGGGACTTTCCGAAAGTGACGACGCGTTGCTGCAAGAAATCGAGAGCGCGAACTTTCGATATTTTTGGGAAGAAGCCAACCCCGAAACCGGGATCGTCCGTGACCGCTGCCACGCACGGACGCCGGACACGAGCGAACTGGGAAGCATCGCGGCGACCGGATTTGGGTTGACGGCGCTGTGCATCGGCGAGAAGCGCGGATTTGTTTCGCGCATCGAAGCGCAGGAGCGCGCGCTGAATACGATGCGCTTTCTGTGGAAGATGCCGAATCATCGCGGCTTCTTCTATCACTGGGCGAACATCACCACCGGGGAGAGGATCTGGGACTCTGAGGTCTCCTCCGTGGACACGGCCATTTTGCTGTGCGGAATCCTCACGTGCCGGGAATATTTCCAGCACTCGGAAGTATCGGAACTGGCGCTCGAAATTTTTAACCGCGTGGATTGGAACTGGCTCTCCGAGGATACGACCATATTGCCGCACGGCTGGACTCCCGAGAGCGGCTTTTTGCAATACCGGTGGGACGATTACAGCGAAATGATGATGATGTACCTGCTGGGGATTGGGTCCGCGCTTCACCCCTTGCCGGCAGCGTCGTGGGACGCCTGGAAGCGGACCACTTTCGAGTACGACGGAATTCGCTACATTGGCTCGTACGCGCCGTTGTTCGTGCACCAATATTCACAGGCGTGGTTCGATTTCCGGGCCAAGCGGGACCGCTACGCCGATTACTTCCAGAATTCGATTCTTGCCACCGACGTGCACCGCCGGTTTTGCCTCGATCTCTCGAAGGAATTTCCCGATTACAGCGACGACTTGTGGGGCATCACCGCGTCGGATTCGATGAAGGGCTATGCGGTCTGGGGCGGCCCTCCCGCTACCGGGCCGATTGACGGAACCGTGGTTCCCTGCGCAGCCGGAGGCTCCGTGCCCTTTCTGCCGGAAGCATGTATGCGGGTTTTGCGCACGATCAAGGAACGTTATGGCGAAAACGCGTGGGGCCGGTACGGATTCGTAGACGCTTTTAATCCGTTGAAAAAATGGTACGACATCGACGTTGTGGGTATCGACACCGGCATTACGCTGGTGATGGTGGAAAATGCGCGGACCGCCTTTGTGTGGGACACGTTTATGAAAAATCCGGAAGCGCAGCGAGGCATGGAGCGGGCCGGGTTTAAGGCTTATCAGCCCTCGCCCTTGCAGGAAAGTGATGAAGGTTTCCCCGGCTCACCGCACACAGGCGGGTAGAGCGAGCGGTGAGGCGGTGTGTTGCGTATGCGATCAAGCCTTTTTTTTTCTTGATTGGTTCTTCGCTAACGACTTTGTTTTCGGTTTCCCTTTTGTGTTGAGAGTATTTTCAGCAATGGCCGCTTGGACTAATTTTCTTAAGGCAGCCGCGTTAATTTTATCTCCTGCGAAAAAATCGATAGCCCGCCATTTGTTACCTTCAAGGCCAGCGTTGAACATCTTACTCGGATCCGGCAACCTTGCACCTTGGGCAAAGGTGATCTTCACTTTGTCCTTGTGCGCGTTAGCTACGGCCAATATCCCACGGAGAGACCAGACCGGACTGCCCATCCACTTCCACTCCTCAATTATTTCCGGATCGGTATTACGTATGATCTCACGCAATTCGGACAACGTTTTGCCGCGCCAGTCGGTTAGCCGTGAAATGTACCTGTCGATCAGTTCGGATGCATTCATTGATCACCCTTTCCTGAAGCAAGCTCACCTTTGTCACTGATTTTTGGATCTCGCCTCATCATTTCCTGCAGCGTCAAACGCGGCACGAGGATGACCAGCAACCCGAGGTCGTGCACGTTCCGATGAACGGCATGAAGTACAGCGGGGTAGCCACGGATACCATGCAGCTGACGTCCTGCTTCACGCCCAGGCATTGCACCATGCACCGGCCCCAATGCAGAAGACCACGATCGCGGCGGTAATCCAGCACCCATGACCTGGCTTCCAGAATCGAATCTGTTTTCTATGACGACGTTATTGCAACCCGGCGACAACTCGTTCCAGGCCACCGATGAAATTCTGCCAGCCGTAGTTCGCGCCCTGATAGTAGGCGTCTTGATCGGCACGGAAGCCCGACTGCTCCATGCGCACGAGCGTTCCGCCTTCAGTCGCGGCCAACGTCCAGACGACGACACTCTCCAGTCCCAAAGCGCTCCAGCTGTAGGAGAGCTTTTTGTTGGGTTCGACCACCAGGACTTCGCAATCGATTACGCCGTTCCAATTGGGCATGGGCGTGGAGCGGAAATTAAACCTATGACCCACGACAGGCTGGAAGTCATTGTCCATGAGCCACTCCTTAATCAGGGGGCCTCGCGTGAGAGCGCGCCAGACTTTTTCCGGCGGGTGAGGCAATTCTTTTTCGATCACAAGTGAGCGGGTAGCGGCCGTAGTCATGGGTCCATCCTTTTGAGTAAGTATTCGAGGCGGTCAAACCGGTCGTGCCAAAAGCGGCTGTAGTAACTCATCCAGTCCACCAGCGGCGCGAGCGCGCGTGGCTGGGCTCGGTAATGGGTCTGACGTCCGCTGTGCCGAGCGCGCACCAGACCCGCATTTTTGAGGACTGCCAGATGTTTCGATACCGCAGGCTGCGAGACGCCCGATTTGTCGGTCAGCATCCGCACAGTTTGTTCGCCATCACGGCTTAGGCGCTCGAAAAGAGCGCGCCGGGTCGGGTCGGCTAGGGATTTGAAAACGGTGTCAGGCGCCGTGCGCATGGGAGAACCTATAGCCGAATGGTTATGGATAAACGATAGCTCTGCGGTTATGGGTTGTCAAGCGTAGCGTGACAGGCAGGCGTTCTGACGCGCTTTGGCGGACCAGGCGATTTCGGGCGATTGGGGGCAAGCAACAATGGTGAGTTCAGCGAATCTCGATTACCGCCAAACCTTGAGGCGGCAGCACGAGATTGAGCTCTCCATTGGGGAACGAACTGTTCTCCGCCGCAGAAAGTTCCGCCGCGCGTTGTAAAGCTTGGATCTGCACCTGCGTGGGATTGACGGGCCTGCCCATCGCCTCGTAAGCCTTCAGCAGTGACCCATGCGTAGCATCAACGCGGGTGATTGCGGCACGAGGCGTGGCCGCCTTTGCCGCGCGTCCCTTTGTCCCGGCAGGAAAGTCCTTGAGGCGTAACGTGACATTTTTCGATGTACCCGTTTCTTCCGGAAGAAACAGGTTCCACACCGCAACAACGAGCGTGCCATCGGAACGACGCGTAATCAATGCCGATGTAGATGCGTTGTCGATACGCGTATCGCCCAGCCGGTGCAGCAGCTTGAATGCGTTGAATGCGGGCTTCGGCAAGTCGTCTTCCGCGATGAGGCCATAGCCTCCATAGAACGGCTGTTTCACGACGCCTTGTTCCTCAAAGACATCGGAAAACGCCCAATAGGCCAGAACATCTACCAGGCCATCGCATTGCCGGATGGTGTCGGCAAGCCACGGCGCCATGAAAACCGCATCGGTAACCGCAGGCTCAGTCTTATAGCTGGCGTTGTACTCACTCCAGATCAGCGGAAGGCCCGGACGCGCGGAAGCCGTGATCTGATCGTGGACTTTCTGCACCGCGCGGCAAACCATCTGTGTGCGTGGGATGCTTTCGCTGGTGCCGAAAACATCCTGCGCCGTGTCATTGGCGTAGACGTGCGTGGAAACGAAATCGAGCGGGACCTGATTCTGCACGGCGTGCGCGATAAACCTGTCGACCCAGGCCGCTTGCGCGGTGGCCGGTCCGCCGACGCGCAGACGGGCATTTACACTTTTGAGAGCGCGCGCGGTGGTATCGTAAAGCCGATCGTAGGTCTCTTCCTTGGGATCGCCCGCCCAGAAATCGAGATTGGGTTCGTTCCATACTTCGAAATACCATTGCGCGACTTCATCGATTCCGTAGCGGTCCACCAGGTGCTGTGCAAAATGCGAAATAAGGTTCGCCCACTTATCCCAATTTTGGGGCGGTGAAACGATCGGGTGATACCAGAAGGACTGCTGGATCTGCTTCGCCGCGAGCTTGCCAGGCATGAAGCTCAATTCAACGAACGGACGAACGCCGTTCTGCAGCAGGCCATCGTAGATCTGATCCACGTACGAGAAGTTGTAAATGGGCTGGCCGTCGGGGGTTTCGTCGTACAATCCCACTTCGTCGTGGAAGATGGCGTGGAAGCGAATGTACTGGAACCCGGTGGCCTGGTGCACTTCGCGCAGGTCGCGGCGATAGGAGTCGCGCAGGGAAAGAATCGCGCGTCCCGAACCGAACATGCGCTCCCAGTAGTGCGGGAAGGGATGGGCGGGTGCATTTACATCCACGACAATGGTTTCAGATCGAGCGGCGGCCGCAGCCGTAGCCTGGGTTGTGGCGGAGACTTGCGCCGCCGCGGCCGTGGAGAGCGCAAGTGCGGCGCCGCACCCAAGGAGAAACAGGCAACAGAGAGCGTGTTTGAAAGTTTTGAGCAGCGCGAACTCCTGAGAGGTGATCGTAGCGGTCGGATCAGCCCGCAATTTCACCATGGCGTTCGTGCGCAAGACGCTGTGCACGACCACCAGCCCATTGCAGACAATACCGCGAAATAGGATTTTGCGGGAGCTAACGTTTAGGAGAGATTGAAGATTGGCCCATCCAGCGTACGCGCCTGCCTGGTTGCGCGCGTCAATTTGCCGGATGGGTGCTGGATGGGCCCGAGCCGAAGACCTCGCCCGATGCGAGGTTCGTTTCAGCGATAGCTGGCGGCTTGCAGTTCGAACATTTCCGCGTAGCTTCCGCCCGTCTTCATAAGTTGATCGTGATGTCCCTGCTCGGCGATGCGCCCATTCTCCAGCACCAGGATGCGATCGGCCATGCGCACGGTGGAAAGGCGGTGCGAAATGAGCAGCGACATCTTGCCTTCGGTAAGCTCGGCGAAACGCGTGAAAACTTCGTGTTCGGAGCGCGCATCGAGCGAGGCCGTGGGCTCGTCCAGAATCAATAACTGGGCGTCGCGGAGATAGGCGCGAGCGAGCGCCAGACGCTGCCACTCGCCTCCCGACAAATCAACTCCACCCTTGAAATGGCTGCCGAGAAGCTGGTCGTAGCGGTTGGGCAGCTTCTTGATCACTTCCTCGGCCAGGCTCTTCATCGCGGCGGAGCGGATACGGAAGGGATTGTTACGCTCTTCGATGCGGCCCACCGCGATGTTTTCGGAGGTGGTCATCTCGTAGCGCATGAAGTCCTGGAAAATGACGCCCATTTCTTTCCAAAGGTCCTCGAGGTCGTACTCGCGGATGTCCACGCCATCGAGCAGGATATTGCCCGCGCTCACGTCGTAAAGCCGCGTCAGGAGCTTTACCAGCGTGGTCTTTCCCTGGCCGTTCTTGCCGACCAACGCAAGCCTCTCACCGCGGTCCAGGCGGAAGTTGACGTCGTTCAGCAGCAGCCGGGAATTGCCGGGATAAGAGAACGACACATTCTTGAATTCGAATCCCGTGCGGATGGGGCGCGGCGCAGGGATCGCGTTCGGCTTCGAAAAAACTTTGGGCTGCACGGTGAAGAATTCAAGCAGGTCGGTCAGGAAGAGCGCCTGGTCCGCAATCCCGGAGAAGGTGGTGAAGACGGCCTGGATGTTGGAGCTGGCTCCCGCAATCGCGCCGACGAGGAACATGAGCGAGCCGAGGCTCAGCACGCCGATAATGGTCTGGTGAATGGCGAACGCGTAGGTGCCGTAGTAACCGATTCCACCGAGGACCGCGAGCGGCAGAACGACCAGCAGCTTGCGCGTGGCGAGGCCGACCGTCTGGCCTTGCAGCTTGTCCGACAAGGCGCTAAAGCGGCCCACGAAAAAAGAGCCCAGGCCGAAGAGTTTGAGTTCCTTCGCGCTCTCTTTGCTTCCGCCGAGAATCCGGAGGTACTCCATTTCGCGGCGGGCGGGCGTTTGCTGGAAAGCAAGCGAATAGCCCATGAATGCGTAGTGGGTTTCCGCGAGGAAGCCGGGGACCACGCAAACGATCAGTGCGATTAAAATCCAGGGAGAGAAAAGGAAGATGCTCGCGGCCAGCGTCGTGGTCGTGATCAACTCCTGAATCAAGCGGCCGCTCGACTGAATCATGCTGATGCGGTCTGTGCCCTGGACACGAGCGCGTTGGAGCTTGTCGTGGAACTGGGCGTCTTCATAAGACGTCAGGTCCAGCCGCGAAGCGTGCTCCATAATGCGGATGCTGATGTAGCGCGTGAATTTCTCGGACAAAACGCGATCAAAAAAATCGATGAGGCGTCCGGAGATCATGGCCATGGTGGCCAGCGCGAACTCGAGAGCGACCACCCACCAGAACATCCGAGGAAGCGGGCCCTGATGCCTGGCGAAAAGTTCGATCGAATCGATCACATACTTCGTGACCGCCAGGATGGCGAGAGGCACGAGCGCAGCCACGAGGCGACACGCTGCGCTGGCGGATACCACGCCAGGCGCTGAATTCCACACCATGCGGAAAACGGGGGGTATGTTGCGCAACCCCTTCATCCGCTCCTGCCACTTTGACCGGGGCTCCTCGCCCTCGACCAGAACTGCTGTCTGACCCGCCACCTGACTCGCCATTGCGCTCATGGTCCCGACTCCAGTTTGTTTCTCTGTCACGCCGACGTTACGTTGTCAGTAGGGTTGAGGCGGGAATATGGGGAAGTTCCTGAATCCGTCGCTCGCCAGACATTTGCATCCCCCACGCCCGCTGCCCACGCGTCTTAGGGAAGCACGTCAAGGCCCATTTCGAAATAGCCGTTAAATGGCGCGATTTCCGGTGGTTAAGCTACGAGGGGGTGGGCGCCACTTTACCTTTTTTTTCGCTCGGCAAGAAAGTTCTACCTGGAGGTTGCACGCCGCTCCCTGGCCGGGCGGCGGTCGGACATGTCGAATTAGTGCGAGGGTCGATAATTTTCGAGGGCCACGCGGTGGTGCATTCACGCAACACTCCGATAATTCCTGGAACGCGGTCCGCCTCCTGCAAGGTGTATCATCTGCGCATGAAAACGCATCCAACGTTCTGGACCACAAAACAAGCAATTCCGTCAAGAGTACGAAACGCGTGCAGGTTACTCACTTGGAGCATGGTCCTGGCATTTACGGTGGCCACCCCGCCTGTTGGGCGGGCACAACAGAATCAAATCATGGGTGAGGTCCAATTCTCAGGCGCTACGAAAGTTGAAAGAGAATCCGGCGTTTGGGTCGACGGCCAATACGTGGGCTACGTAAAGGAGCTGAAGGGCTCGAAGAAGAAGATACTGCTCTTGCCCGGCGATCACGAAATCTCCGTGCGGCAGGCCGGCTACACCAACTTTGAACAGAAGGCCGTAGTCGAGCCGGGCGCGGTGCAGGTGATCTCTGTGAAAATGGAGAAGGATCCGGCGGCGCTGTACCCCGGAAAAAGCGCGGCCATTTTGAAGCTGCGTATTACTCCAGAACGCGCAGCCGTTTTCGTTGATGGCGGCTACATCGGGCACGTCAGCGATTTCGGCGGCGCATTTCACGCGATGACGGTTGCTCCCGGCGAGCATCAGGTGAAGGTGGAATTGCCGGGATATCGCTCGTTCGACACCACGATCAATTTGCGCGCAGGGCAGAAATCCGAGATCAAGACCGACCTCGAGAAAGGCAGCATCGAAGAAGCCGATGCGCCTATAAAACAGCCGTAGACCTAACGCGACACGCGGTTCGATCGGCGGACCGCGATACCCGAGTAGCACGAGCGAGCACGGATCGTAGCGCTGATGATGGCGCGGGCGGTCGAGCAACGGTCCTCACACGCGCACAGCACGGAACGGCGCATGAAAGTAGCGGTGGCCGCAGCAACAACGGCGCCGAGACCGCGACATGCCACAGCCGCGTCACCCGATGACATCTCCGCCGCAACGGCGGAGAATCACGCAGTCTTTACGTTGAGCTGACGCGCACTGCACGTTGACTTGAGGCCCACTACCAAGCGAATTATGCTTTCGGTGCGGCCGCTGCAGTCCATTATCACCATAATAATTTGACGCCCAGCTGAATTTGCCGCGATGTGCTCGCAGTTGCATTGATGAGTCCGCCAGTGGGCGAAACTCCCGAAGGTGTGCCGACAATAAGGTTGGGCGTGTTGAAGTTGGCCCGGTTTAAAAGATTGAAAAACTCCGCGCGCAGCTCGAGGTTCAGTCTTTCGCTCAGTGGCACGCCTTTGAAAGCAGAAAAATCCCAGGTCGCGAGCCCGGGTCCAGTGAACGTGTTCCGGCCCAGATTGCCGTAGAAACCACTCGTCGCCGGCGGCGCGATGAAATCGTTGGGATTGAACCACCTGGGAGGTTCGCCGGCAATCACGGGTGCGGGCGCAGGATTGGGATTCACGAACGGGCGGACGGGATTTTTAGTGTCGCCATTGTTCGACGGGTTATAGCTGAGCTGCGGCGTGTACGGAAATCCCGATTGCACGGTCACGATGGAATTGACGGTCCAGCCGCCGATCGCCAGGTCCATGGCCCGGTTCTCTTGGCTCAAATACCGCCGGCCCCGGCCCCAAGGCAGAGCGTAGCTCGCACTCACCACACCCACATTCCTAACGTCAAAAGTAGCGGGTCCCCAATCGCTGCGAATGTTCGCCGGGTTGGATACGAGTCCCGGGGCATTTGCCGCCGCGGTCGCGTTGAGCGAATCCCCGTCATCGAGCGCCTTCGACCAGGTGTAGGCGCCACGCAGCGTCATGCCTCCGCTGAAACGTCTATTCAGGTCTACGACCAGAGCGTTATAGGAGCTGTCGCCCTCGGAGAGCCACGTCCAAGTGGGACCGAGCGCCGGATTGGGCAGTGGAGTTTTGGCGCCAATCAATGGCGTGAAATACGTGCCGACCGGAACAGGCTTTCCGGTTAGCGGACCAAAACCGGCGGGGAACACAGCGGGACATGAGCCATTTGTGGCTGTTCCGCAAATATTTGGCGTGGGCTCATTTACATCCACGCTCACGATTTCGTGATACCCGTGATTGCCCACGTAGCGGACCGCCAGCGAGGTATTGGGGGAAAGTTCGCGCTCGAGCCCGAGGGTATACGACTCGACCGTCGGCGTATAAAGATCGGGCTGCACGCCAGCGGGCAAGACCTTCGCGGCCGCTGGGGGCGGGGCGGCGGGACTCACGGGCAGTTGCGACACGCTCAGATTCGCAATGCTGTAGGTGGGATTGCCCGGCGCGTTTTGATCGAGGCGGTAGCCCAGCGCATCCTGCAGATCGTTGTAGATTCCAAAGCCGGCGCGGAGAACCGTTTTTGAACCAAAAGGAGTCCATGCCACAGAGATGCGCGGCTGGGCCAGAAATTTGGCGCGATTGATGCTGAAAACCGAGCTGCCCACCTGCGGCTGCGTGAGGATCACGCCCTTGGAATAAATAAAGTTGGCCGCCCGGCCGTTCGCTTCGTTCCATCCATCCGTAAACTCGTCGCGGAATCCAAGCGAAACCGTGAGACGCGGGCTGAGCCTGATTACGTCTTCGGCGTACCAGGCGCCCAGCCACGAACGCCAACTCATGGGCGTGGGCGCGGGATCGTAGGTGAACGTAGCAATCGTCCCCTGCAGAAACGTCTGCAGGCTGGTGAACGATGCGTTGCCGAACTGGCTTAACGTCAGCTCCTCATTGGACTGCAATCTTTGCAGCCAGACGCCCACGCTGAACTGGTGGCGGCCCTTGGTGAGGGCGACGCTATCCTCGTAAGTGAAGAGATTGCGGTCGACGTGGAGATTGCTGCCGTTGTTGCCGGGCTGGCCGAGTTGCGCTTGCGGGTTTGAGGCGGCACTGCCACCTACGACCACCGCGCCGGGGGGATGCCCCGTCACGAAGCCAGCAACGTTCACGGCCGTTGTGCCGGGAGTGGGTTCATTCGTATAAAAGTAGCCGGCCCGCGAGAAGCCAAGGCGCGCGGTATTCAGCAAATGAGGCGAGAAAATGTGCGTCTCTTCCAGGCTGAGGACCTGCTCGCGCAAACTTTCGATGTCGGTGGTGTAAGGATTCAGCGGGCTGGCAGTCACGTCCGCGCTGTCGTCCACCGTGTAGACCGCGTTAGCGGAATCCTGCTGCGAGAAAATATGATCGAGCCTCGTGGTGCCAAAGTCTTCGCGGATGGTCTGCAACGGACTGCTGCTGTACTCCGCGATTCCGCTGAAATCGGGTGAGCCCGCCGGAGCGACAGGCCATAAGTTAAGCAAGGGTACGACACTCGGGGCGGCCGCCGCACGGGACGCGGCGTCCGGCACAAATGCCAGCGACGTCTGGTGCAAACTCTGGCGGAAGCCTTCGTAATTCGCAAACAAGAAGGTCTTGTCGGATTTCAGGGGCCCGCCGACCGCCGCGCCAAACTGGTTACGATCGAAGGGGGGCGCGGAACCCGCGTCAAAGAAGTTGGGGGCGTCCAGCGCGCTGTTGCGGACAAATTCGTACATCGATCCGTGCCACTGGTTCGTGCCCGATTGCGTCACGATCGAAACTTGGCCGCCAGGGCGCTTGCCGTATGCCGCTCCATAGGTGTCCCGCAGCACGTTGAACTCGCGGACCGCGTCCACACCCAGGAGTTGCTGGCTGGTACCGCCAGGCTGCATGTTGTTTTCCGCCGCACCCGTGTATTCCACGCCGTTCAGCAGGAAAAGATTCTGCTGCGGGCGATTGCCAGAAACGGAAAACATGTTGCCCACGGTGGAATTCAAGATTCCGATGCCGCCGGTCTTTTCGGCGGTGAAATTCACCACGCCGGGATCGAGAGTCATTAGCTCGTCGTAGCTTCGCCCGTTCAGCGGAAGGTTTTTTACCTGACGTTCACCCACCAGGCCGGAGATGTCCGTGGTGGTGGCGCTTACAGGCGGCGCTTCCTCGGTGACAGTTAACTGCTGGTCCACCGAGCCAATTTGCAATCTGAAATCGATGCGCGCCTCCTGACCGACGAGCAGGTGAATTCCTTGTCGGATCGTTTCCCGAAACCCAGTTTTCTTTACAGCGATTTCATACTGGCCCACGACCAGAGCGACGAATTGATACCGCCCGGAATCATCCGTGATGGCGTTGCGAACCGCTCCGGTTTCGATGTTTTTGGCCGTGACGTCTGCGCCGGAAACGGGCGCGCCAGAAGAGTCGGTAACCACGCCGGTAATGGCGGCGGGGACTTGGGCCGATACACGACCAACGAAACAGAAGAGCAGGAAGAGCGCGGCCACGGCCATGCCGGTGCGGACACGATAACGTGCGGTGGGATGAGGCATGTCCTGATAATCCTTTTTAGGCTGACGATCCTTTTAGGGAAGTTGCGTGCCGGTGCGTGCCAACAGTCGCCATAACGTTGAAAAAAGTTCGATGAACTATGTAATACGTTTCGCATCGATAAGTCAAATCGGATATATACGATTTTACGGGGAGAGGCCGCGCAGTATATCAAGTCAACCTCAGAATTAAATCGAACGCCCACCCTTGAGAATTAAGCCTTCTGGCCCGCACGAGATCGCAGCGCGTACCGCATGGTGCACACGCAGTCGCGGACAGCGCTGGGCGGCGCGCAATTCTGGTATTCTCAACCGGTGCGAAACGCCCTTTTGGCCCTCTTAATTTCGTTTGCGATCGTGGCATTGCCGATTTCCGCACGGCTGCAGGATCAGCCCCCACCCGCGGCGACTCCAGGAGCTGCGCCCGCACCCACGCCAGCGCCCGCACCAATGGTGCCGGGAGCCGCTCTTCCTGGCCAGCAGAAATCGATCCTGGCGCCGCCAGCGCTCACCGTGGTTCTCGATCCGGCTCATGGAGGTTCTGACGCCGGGGCTCGTGGCGCGACAGGCGTGGTAGAAAGCGACATCGTGCTGGACTTCGCGCGCGCCATTCGTCAAGGGCTCCAATCCCAGGGTTTGCGGGTGCTGCTCACACGAGAAGGTAACCAGGACCCGTCATTTGACGAACGCTCGTCGATGATTAACGGGCTGCGTAACACGATTTTCATTTCGCTGCATGTGTCTTCGACAGGACCTGTAGGCACAGTGCGCGCGTACTCTTACGGCGAGGTGACGAGTCCTCCAGTAGTCTCGCCAACCGGGCAGGCTGTCGACGGTTCGCGTGCGAGCTTCCCGCGTGTTGCCCCGAGTTCCCGCGTGGGACTGATTCCCTGGGACCGCGCGCAGGTGTCTTATCTAGGGGCGAGCCATCATCTCGCGGAATTGATGCAGATCCAGCTCGCCCAGAAATTTGCAGGTTCTCCTGAAATTCCACTCCTCGCCGCAGTGAGGCAATTGCGCACGATTGCCGCCCCTGCGATTGCGATTGAACTTTCGAGCGTGGCCGTTTCCGGACCGGCACAACTGCAACAGATGGCGCCGCCGCTGGCGGACGCGGTCACACGTGCCATCGCGGATTATCAAGCGGCCATAGGAGGCGTACCTTCAGCCGCAGCCCAGGGCTCTGGTGGTAACGCGGGAATTGGCGGCGGAACGGCTCCTGGCGGAGCGCACTGATGGCCATGGCGCGCCACTGGAAAATCGCCATCGTGATCCTGGCGATCGCGGCGTTGGCCGGAGTGCTGACGCTCCCTTCCCTGCTACGGAACGTGTTGCGCCTGCGCCGCTCGGCTGTGACCGAAGAACAAGCGCGTCGCGAAATCGTCGAGCAGCCCATATCAACCCCGACGGACGCGACACAAAAGGCCCAAATCTTCTGGGGTTCGGCAACATCGTATGGCGCGCTCGAACCCACCCAAATCGACCTGCCGCTATCGGCCGACCCCGCTGAGCGCGCCAAGCAGTTGGTTGCTGCACTCATCACGCGCGCACCGTCAGCTGCGCAACGAACGCTCCCGGTTGAGGCTGAATTGCTGCAATTTTACGTGGTAGGCGATGGCACGGCTGTGGCCGATTTTTCCGAGGCTCTGCCAACGCAAGTGCCTTCCGGAATCATCAGCGAGCAGATGGTCGTGGACTCGATCGCGCGTACGCTCGGCGCGAATATTCCGCAAGTGTCGCGTTTGAAGATCCTCATTCACGGGCAGGAAGCCGACACGCTAGCGGGTCATGTGGACCTGTCTGCTTTTTTCCCGGTTACGGCTCCGCTCGTGTCTTCCGAATCCGGCGCGACGCCGAGTGGCGAAACTGCTGCGTCGCTTTCAAGCGTGGGGCCATCACGAACCGCAGGACCAGCAGGAACCAGCGCGCCGGGAGCACCAGGCGCGGCGCTGCCCGCACCCGCGAAGTCGCCGCTCGCGCTGCCCGTCTCTCGACCACCAATTTCCTCCCCAACGCAGCCGCGTTAAGCGCAAACTGCCGGGGCTCTCCGCAAGAAAGCAAGGGCAATACGGTTGCCTTGTCACGGCCAGTGCGTGGTGGGATAAGACTGGTCCTCCATTCCAAGAAAGCTGCGGTTTTTTAGCCAGCCAACCGGAAATTCGCGCTCGCGATTTGTTATATCTATAGCAAAGAAACAAGAGAGGCGGCAGACACCGACCCTATGAGTGGTGATTCCCTACCCCTGGCGCTGCCGCTTCCCGACATTGCCGCCGGCGCCGCCGAGGCCACCATTCTGTATCGCGAACTGCGCAAACCGCTGCTGCGCTACCTGGTATGCCTGGGCCTTTCCAGTGACGAAGCGCAGGACGCTGTCCAGGATGCGTTTCTGCGGCTGCACCGGCATCTCGCGGCGGGTGGCTCGCAGGAAAACATTCGCAGCTGGCTTTTTCGCGTGGCCCACAACCAGGCGAGAAATCGGCAGAATAGCTATCATCGCAAGTTCAGCGCCCCACTGGACGCCGGCATCGCCGCGATGCTGGATCACGCGACGCCCGAACAAGCTGTGCTCGACAAGGAAAAGTTTCAACGGTTGCGGGAAGCGATCCGGCTGCTGGCGGCACCCGAACGCGAGTGCCTGCTGCTGCGGGCCGGAGGGTTGCGTTATCGCGAAATTGGAGACGTTCTTGCTATCCCGACTTCCACCGTAGCGGACATCGTGGATCGTGCGATTAAAAAATTGGCGGAGAAATGCAATGTGTGACTCTTCAGAAAACTCGCCGGGAACATCATCCGGCAAATCATCGCGAGAGCACGAACCATCACGGCAACTGATTGCGTGGCTCGATCACGAACTTGCTGAACCGGAGGCTGCCGCTGTTGAACGGCACCTGCGGGCCTGTGAGGATTGTCGCAGGCGCGTTGCGGCGTACGAGCGCATGGCCAATGCACTTAACGCCTGGTGCGATGCCACGGTAGCCGCGAGCCTCGTTTCATCAGTACCCGGTACGGCTCGGGTCTGCAAACGTTTGCCGCGGTGGGTGACTGTGGTGGCAGCGGCCGCCGCAGCCATAGCCGTGCTGTTCCTGGCACTTCCGCATCGCAGCATCGAGCACCCGGCACAACGCGTTCAAATGCCGGCCGGTTCCGGGCTCTCCGCGCCGACACCGGCAGGAGTGACTCCCGCTGCAGGGGTTCGCAAGAGTGATATCTACGATCATTCGGTAGCTGCGATTCGCCGCGCGCCTGTGAACACTCCAAGCCTCATGCGCGCCACGCCGAAAATGCCCGCCGAGCAGCTGCAAGCTGCGGCACCGGCAGTCCTCCAGCACGCCGAGCGGCAGTTTGCTCGCCCGGCCATTCAAATCACGATTCCGGCCGAGGCCATGTTTCCGCCGGGCGCCGTACCTCCCGGTGTGAATTTCACCGCGAGCCTGACGATTGCAGCCGACGGCTCGGCCCAAGGACTCGTACTGGAGCCACTCGCGAATAGTTCCGATGGTGGGCATGGTTTTAACGGGACTTCGTTTTCTAAAACGGGTACCGGATCGCAAGAACGTTGACGATGCTTCATAAATTGCAATTTGCTACCAGAGGCTGCGACATAAAGACGGCACAAAAATGATCGTGTCAGGAGATTTGAAATGAAGAAATATTTATTGGCCTTACTCGTGATCTGTACACTTTCCTGCTGGGCTTTCGCGCAGGACGGAGGCAATGCGACTTACCAAACCAACGGCTCAGGAGCAGGCGTCACCGTCAGGGCGATTCGGAAGTTGCCGGAAACGCCCGTTCAAGGAGCGCCGTATTCCGCCACGATGACCAATACGTCCACCCAGATGCTGGCCGATGGAAATCGCATCGTGCAAACCAGCAGCGGAACAGTCGCGCGTGATTCTCTAGGCCGCACCCGGCAGGATGCGCCTTTGCCGTCGATCGGCAACTTGTCAGCGGCGAATGCACCCCATCTTGTCTTCCTGCAGGATCCCGTCTCACAAACCTCTTTTACGCTGGATTTGACGAACAAAACGGCGAGGAAGATGCCGTCGCTGCCCCTGCTACTCCCACCAGGGTCGCAGGTGCCAGATGCGCCCATGCCAGGCGGTCCCGGTGGCGCGGCTGGCGTGGTTTCCATACAGATGGGCATGGCTGGGCCCATGCCGCCTCCTATGGATGCGGGTATTGATGCCGGACGCGGCGGGCCGCCGGTGTTTTTTCTACAGAGAGGACCGATCCCGAACGATCAGGGGCTCGCTGCCGAGCAGATCAGAGGTCAGGTCGGCTCCCAGGCCAGTTCTCAGGGGAACGTGGCTACGCAAGATCTTGGTTCTCAAATGATGGAAGGCGTTCTCGTCAATGGCACCCGTACTACCTTCACCATTCCAGCCGGACAGATTGGCAACGACCGGGCCATTGACATCGTCACCGAGGTTTGGACCTCGCCCGATCTCAAGACCGTGGTGTATAGCAAGCGAACCGACCCGCGAATGGGTGAGCAGACATTCCAGCTTACAAATATCGTGCGGGGCGAGCCGGACGCATCGCTGTTCATAGTGCCGGCGGATTTTAAAATCGCTGAGGGCCCCCAACCGATCATTTACCGGCCGGTGCAATAGTCGAGCAGCGGGCGCGCTCAAGAGCACGTTCCTATACTGGCGCAAGCGCTGGCTGCGCGGGAGTGAAAGCTCTGTGCAACGCCATGTTCGGCGAATTCGCATAACGTTGCCGTAGCTCGTGCGCATAAGGGTGCGGCGGTGAGGACCGTTGTCGGGGACGTTTCGGCGCGAGGTTCGCGAGGTTACTGTTACCGGGTCTCTAGTGGACAACCTTCGGCACTTTCTTCAGGCACTTTCTTCAGCCACTTTCTTCAGCCACTTTCTTCAGTAAGTCCTTCGCTAGTTCAGCCAATTTGCTGAACATGCTCTCCTCGTTCAAGCCGCTTCCCGGCGTCCGTTCGTTGACATCGGGCGGCGTGACCGTCAAACTGGCGCCCTCATTTTATTCCGCGGCTCAGGAGGCCACTTGCGAAGCGATGGACGCGCTCACGATCAGATGCGGCCGGTGAAGCTAACACCGGATTTCGTGCCCGTGGCCGAAGGCAGCGTGCTGATCGAGGTGGGCCAAACGCGTGTAATTTGCACCGCGACAATCGATGATGGCGTCCCATCATTTCTCAAAGGTTCGGGCAAGGGTTGGGTCACTGGCGAATATGGCATGTTGCCGCGTGCCACCGAACAGCGCACTCCGCGCGAGTCAACGCGGGGACGCCAGTCGGGCCGCTCGCTCGAGATCGCGCGGCTGATTGGACGCTCGTTACGCGCCGTTACCGACCAGCGAAAATTGGGTGAGCGCACCGTATGGCTCGATTGCGATGTCATCCAAGCGGACGGCGGCACGCGCACGGCGTCGATCACGGGCGCATTCGTTGCGCTGACGCTCGCGTTCGAGCGCCTGGTGGCTGCGGGCATGCTACGCGCGGTGCCACTCACCGATTCGGTGGCGGCAACGAGCGTCGGCCTGGTACGTGGCGAACCGGTTCTGGATCTGTGCTATGAGGAAGATTCCACGGCCGAAGTGGACATGAATGTGATCATGACCGGCGGTGGCCGCTTCGTTGAGATCCAAGCGACCGCGGAGGGTCGGCCTTTCGCCGGAGAAGAACTCGACCGGCTCCTCACCTTGGCGGCAGGCGGAATTCGCCAGCTCACCGAGCATCAACGTGCCCTGCTGCCGTCGAATTTCAGCGCCTGGACCCGCTGATCGAGTGTCTACGGGGTGGCTACGGTTGTGGCTACGGCGCAGCAACCAGCGGCGACGAAACGGCGATGACGCGGCCATGAGGCGGCCATGAGGTGGCAATGACCGGCCCGGGAGAAGCGTTTCCCGGGGGAGCGAAGACTCTCCGCCTGTTTCTGGCGTCATCAAACGCCGGTAAACTGCGCGAGTATCGCGCGCTCGCCGCGGTACAGCCGCAAGGCCTCAATTTAGCGCTCGAACTGTTCCCCGACTTTGCCGCGCACCCTTCGTTTGAAGAGTCGGCATCTACATTCGCAGAGAATGCCGCAGGTAAGGCACTGCATTACAGCCGCTTTACTCAACTGCCGGTCATGGCGGACGATTCGGGACTGGTGGTGCCCGCGCTTGACGGCGCGCCGGGCGTGTACTCGGCGCGGTATGCCGGCGTGGGAGCTTCCGATGCACAGCGCATGGCCAAGCTAAAACAGCAGCTAGAAGAAAAGTTCCAGCAGCAGCGGGAAGAACCGGTGCGCGTTGCCGGCGGCGAGAACGGCGCAGTATTGGACCGCAGCGCGTGTTTCGTTTGCGTGATCGCGCTGGCCACACAAGGACGTGTCACAGCGGTGCTATCGGACAACGTGTGCGGAGAAATTCTGCATGCGCCGCGCGGAGCTGCGGGTTTTGGATACGATCCCATGTTTCTGTTTCCACCGCTGGGGAAAACCTTCGCGGAACTGAGCGAGGAAGAAAAGAATCTGCACAGCCATCGCGGCAAAGCTTTCCGCAAAATGCTCGAGTTTCTTGCCACAATGCCTATGCTATAGTCCGCGCGAATCGCATGAAAAAGACTCACGGATCCTCCCGCTCAAAATTGCAGCGCAAGAAATCTCGAAACACCGCGGCTCGAAATCCTCCAGCTCCGGGAGCAAAGCGTGGTTCCGCGCGCGCAGCGCTGAAGCAGCCAAACAGCGGCACTAACGGTTCCGCGCAGGGCGGCACACGTTCGCGAGCGGGTGAAGGTGCAACGCGCCAACCACGGGAAAAGGCCAAAAGGTCCGGCGCAGTCACGGCGGCACTTCCGCCGGGCGCGAATCCCAAACGGGTGGCCGCGATACTGGCCAAGCTCGATGAGGCGTATCCGAACGTTACCTGCGCTCTCGAACACCGCGATGCATTTCAACTGCTGATCGCCACGATTCTTTCGGCACAATGCACTGATGTGCGCGTCAATGAGGTTACGCGCACGTTGTTTCCGCAATATCCCACGCCGGAATCCTTCGCGTATGCAAATCCAGCCGAACTGCAAGCGGCCGTGCGGCCCACCGGCTTTTTTCGCAACAAAGCCAAATCCATCATGGCGGCAAGCAAAAGAATCGTGGAAGAGTACGGCGGCGCAGTACCGCGCACCATGGACGAGTTGCTGACGCTGGCGGGCGTGGCGCGCAAAACGGCGAACGTGGTGCTTGGCACGGCCTTCGGCATTGCGGCGGGCGTGGTGGTGGACACGCACGTCATGCGCGTGTCGGCGCGCCTCGACCTCACGCGAAACAGCGAGCCGCCAAAGATCGAGCAGGACCTGATGCGGATTATTCCCAAGGAAAAGTGGATCTTATTCTCACACCAGCTGATCTGGCACGGCAGGCGCGTTTGCGTCGCGCGCAAACCGCGCTGCATCGAGTGCAATCTCGAACGGATTTGCTACGCCAAAGATAAGACTATTTAGCTGGGCAACCAGCCCGGCGCGGGCGACGCGTTCAAGTCGATCCATTTGAGACATATTGAGACATACTGAGACATACATTGAAACGCGTGCTTAATTCACATTCGTGACGAATAACGCGGTCCACACGAGCACGCAAGGCAAAGCAGGCAGCCACACCACGGGTGTGACCGTCGCCGCCCGCCTGGATCGCCTTCCCAAGTCCCGTTACATGCAGCGTCTGGTGCTCCTGTTGTCGCTGGGGGCGTGCTTTGAATATTACGACCTGTTTTTTGCGGCGTATATCGCTCCGGCATTTTACAAAGCGGGCATTTTCACGCCCACGACCCGCGGATTCCTGGGCATCAATGGTTTTGCCAGCTTCGTAGCCGCTCTTTTCGCCGGACTATTTATCGGCACGTTATTTTTCAGCAGGATTTCGGATCGTTTCGGCCGCCGCGCCATTTTCAATTTCTCACTGCTGTGGTATTCCACCTGCACGCTGATCATGGCTTTCCAATCCACGCCGGGAGCCCTCAACCTGTGGCGATTTCTCGCGGGAGTCGGAATCGGCGTCGAGCTCGTAACAATTGACACGTACATCTCGGAACTGGTGCCGAAGGAAACGCGCGGCGCCGCATTCGCCTTCAATTCGGTGATCAGTTTTTCGGCTGTGCCGCTAGTAGCGTTGCTGTCCTGGCTGCTGGTACCGGTGCACGTGTGGGGTCTCGACGGCTGGCGCTGGGTGGTGCTGATCGGAGCCACGGGCGCCATCTTTGTGTGGTTCGCGCGCCGCGCGCTCCCGGAATCTCCCCGTTGGCTCGAGCAGGACGGACAGCATGCCAGCGCGGATCGGCTGATGGAAGCAATTGAAGCGCGCGTACGGCTAGAAACCCATCAGGAACTCCCGGCATCGAAGCTGGTTGCAGGGGAAAGGCACCAATCGCGCGGCTCCTGGAGCGAGATGTGGAGCCCGTCGTATCGCGGGCGGACCATCCTGCTGACGATCTTCCAGCTTTTTCAGACGCTCGGGTTTTATGGTTTCGCGAGCTGGGTGCCTACGCTGCTGATTTCCAGAGGCATGGCGGTAACGAAATCGCTCGAATATACATTCCTGATCGCCATCGCCAATCCAGTTGGGCCGCTGGTGGGTCAGGCGTTCGCCGACAAATTCGAGCGCAAATGGCAGATTGCGTGGGCGGCTTTCGCGGTAGCCGTTTTTGGCCTGCTGTTCGCCGCACAGAGAACGGCGGCGGGGGTGGTGGTGTTTGGCATCCTCATCACGTTAAGCAGTAACTGGATGTCATTCGCGTTTCACACTTACCAGGCGGAACTTTATCCGACGCGCATCAGGGCGCAAGCCGTGGGGTTCGTATATTCCTGGAGCCGCTTGGGCGCTATCGCGAGTGGCTTTGTGATTGCATTCTTTCTTCGCAACTACGGAACGCGCGGGGTGTTTAGCCTGATTGCGGCAGCCATGCTCGTGGTTTTCGTGGTGATCGGCGGGTGGGGCCCACGCACCAACCGGCTCCCACTCGAGGAGATTGCGCGCTGAGTCACACAACGATGGCAGATAAAGAGCTGTTAGCCCCCGGTTAAATCGCGTTAAACGGCGTGAAATCTTCGTTAAACCTGCGTTAAACCGTTGAAGAGAGGCTGCGCCGGAAGGGTTAGCCGCATGTCGAGAGGCTTTCGTTGGCTGCTTCGCGAAATAAAATGGAACGTCAATGAGTTTTAAACTGAATACCGACAGAGTGTCCTGCACTCCAGAACGGCTGAAAAAATAAACTATGACCGGTCCCCTGGAATTATCGGACAGCGAACTTCTGCGAAAAATGGGGGCGGGAGATCAGGAAGCATTCCGAACGATTTACGAGCGGTGCCAGGGTCCCATCTATCGTTTTGCGCTGCACATGACGGGGAACGCGTTTATTGCCGAAGACGTGACGCAAGAAGTTTTCATGATGTTGATCCAGGAAACATCGCGGTTCGATCCGGCGCGTGGAACCCTCCCTGCTTATCTGTTCGGCATCGGCCGTAACTTGTTGCTGCGACGTTTGGAACGCGAACAGGCTTTCGTGCCCTTCCTCGAGCCGGGGCCGGCCAATGCAGTGCCCCAGCGAAAGAACGGCCATGCCTTGCTCGTGGTCCCACCGCCCGATCTGGTTCGTGGAGAAACGATTGATCGTGTCCGGCAGGCGGTGTTCAGCCTTCCGCCGAATTACCGGGAGGTCGTGGTGTTGTGCGATCTGCAGGATATGAGCTATGAGGATGCGGCGAGGATTCTCGATTGTGCAGTGGGCACCGTGCGTTCGCGGCTGCATCGCGCGCGCACACTACTGACAGAAAAATTGCGCGACTTCCGCAACCCGGTGCGCAAGGCGGCCGCCAACCGGCCCGCCAAATCGTGAGGACTAGGTTATGAATTGCGAAGAATTTCAGAATGTAATGCTGGATCTGGCGCGCGATGCGGAGGAGGCGGGCCGCAGCGACGGGCTCGATCCCGCAATCGTAAAGGAGGCGCTCGATCACGCGGAAACCTGCGCGGCGTGCGATGCTCTCCTGGAAGAAGCCGAAGCCATTACCGCCTCGCTGCGAGATCTCGCCGCGCAGCATGCGTCGGAAGCCGCGCCGGCCCGAGTGGAAAAAGCCCTGCTGCGCTCGCTCGAGTTCCGGCGAAGTTTCGCAGCGCACGTGGCCTTGCGGCGGCGATTGCTTATCGGGTGCGTCGCGGGTATCGCGGCTATGAGCCTGGTGGCAATTTCGCTGCTTTCCAATGCCAGAACTCCCCTTTCCCGTCCAGCATTGGAGCAGCTATTTGAAAAAACATGGGCAACGCTGTCTCAGAGAGGCTCGCAAAATCCTCCCGCGTCCATCGGGCAAGCAGGCCATGAACCGCTGGCAACCGTCACTTCATCTCGCGACGGGGGCGCTGCGGGAGCGGGTTGGCTTTCAGGACTCGGGGATGATGACAACATATCCAGTGAGTTTGTCCCGTTGTCGCAAACATTTGATCCGGCATCCGCGGACGACGACATGATCGTACGGGTGGTGCTTTCGCGCGCGGCATTGAACCGTTTCGGCGTGCACCTCGACTCCAATGCGAAAAATGTTGCCGGCAATCAAGTCGTGGCCGACATGATTGTGACAAACGATGGAACGCCGCAGGCCATACGCGTGGTGGCCCGGTAAGCGGAAGAATTTAAGGTACGGTTCAGCGTGGCAGAGAGTATGCTCGGCCGCACGTCAGCACGCCAGGGGGTTAGAGTGATGCGCCAAGCCGGAAAAGTCGCCATTTACTGCGGTTTAGCCGTTATCGTTGCCATGGGAGCCGAAGGCGCGTTTGGGCAATCTGGTCCGGGCCCCCAGGACGGTCCCCCGCCGATGCCGAGGGCTGGCGGACCGGGCTTTGGTGGGCCGCGCTTCGGTGGGCCGGGCTTGGGCGCGCCGGGTTTTGGATTTGGAGCGCGACGCGGGGTCGGATTCGGTATCGAGGGCTGCCTGAATAGCGGCCGGGTGGTGGCCGGTGAAGGCTATACGGGAACACTGAAGGACGAAATCGTCCGGCCGGTGCTGAACGGTGCACCCATCGATCGTACGATCACCGAAACGATTGCTCGCGATAATGACGGGCGCACGCAACGCGAAATAACTTTGCCTCCGTTTCCAAACGCGCCGCAGGGAAGCTCGCGTCAGGTGATTTGTATCAACGATCCCGTGGCAGGATTTGGCTACGTACTCGACCCTGCGAAAATGACCGCCCGGCAATTCAAATTGCATCAATGGAAGCCAAATTCCGGCGGCCCAGGGACAGGCAACGGTCCGTTCACGCCACCCGCAGGCGGCGCTAACAATTGGCCCGGCAGAGGGCCGAACGCGAATGTAACCACCGCGTCTTTAAATGCAAGCTCGGCACCGGCTGGTATCCAGAGTGAGTGCCCGGGCGTGACCGGCACGCAAGTCACGCGCACCGTGCAAATTCCTGGCAACAATGGCCAAACGACGCCCATTCAAATCGTTACCACGCGCTGGTATTGCCAGGCGTTTAGCATGAACCTTCTGACCCAGACCATTGACCCGCTGCAAGGCATCACTACCAAGACGATTACCATCAGTGGCGCAGGCCCGGCAGCGATCTCGGTCCCATCGGGTTACAAATTGATTGCAGCCGATGCCGGACCTGACGGCCCGCGACCGCATGGCAACCGCCCACCGCGTCCACCGCAGCAGTAACCGTAAACAGCCGCGCGATCCCGGGAAATTTCCCGGCGGTGCTGCCTCGTTTGCGTAGCTTTACTGGCCCGTGGTGAGAACGACGCGAAATCGCGCTTTGCCGCTAATCATTCTTTCGTAGGCCTCGGCTGCGCGCTCGAGCGGAAATACTTCGTTACGCGAACGCACGCCTGAGAAGGCGCTGAAACGCAGCGTATCTTCAGAATCGATCGCGGTACCCGACGGCCAGCCCTTGATCGATTTGCGTCCGCCAATCAACAGCACTGCGGGCACGACGATAGGCTCATCCGCCGCGCCAACGATCAGCAGCGTGCCATCGGTTCCCAGTCCCCCGAGCACTGCATTAACCGCCTTACCGCTGGTCACAGTCGAAAGTATGATTTTGGCGCCTCCGAGCCGCGTCAACTCCTGAGCGGGATTCTGCGACTCGCTATCAATGTACTCGACGGCGCCCAGTTCGCGCGCCAGCGGCTCTTTATCTTTGCCCCGTGCAATCGCGACGGTGCGGAAACCCATACGCGAAGCGTATTGCACGCCCAAATGGCCGAGCCCGCCAATCCCCAGAATGGCGACAAGGTCTCCAGGACGTGCGCCACTGTTCCGTAATGAATTAAAGGTGGTAACCCCGGCGCACAGCAGCGGACCGGCATCTTCCGGCTTCAATTCGTCAGGAATCAGCGCGAGAGTGTTCGCGCGCGCAATCATGTATTCGGCGTAGCCGCCATCATAGGTGATGCCGGTCACGCGGTGCTCGTTGAGACAACTCAGGAAATCGCCGCGACGGCAGCGCTCGCAATAACCGCAGCTTCCGCCGTACCAACCGACCCCGGCCCGCTGTCCCACTTTCCATCCGGCTACATTCGGGCCCACCGCATCCACGATCCCGGCAACCTCATGCCCTGGGATACGCGGATACTGCACGCCAGGCCATGTACCCTCTTTTGTAAACGAGTCGCTGTGACAAATGCCGCAGGCCTGCACTTTGAGGCGAACCGATCCGGCCTCAGGTTCAGGAATTTCGCGCTCCGTTAAACGGAAAGGTCCTTTCGGCGCTTCCACCTGCACAACACGCATTTTCTTATTTGTAGCTGCTGCCATGAGTTCCTCCTGATAGCGAACTAAAAGCTGGACACGGAATAGACCGCTAAAATTTGTGAGATGGTTTGGGCCAGATGGGCAGCCGTAGATGGGCAGCCGCAGCTTGGCTCAATTACCCTGCCTGAGACTGACGTATCGCCGGATCAATGCGTTCGTGGAACTGTCGTATCGCGGCGCGGGCGTGCCACCTTGTTCGAGTTCCGGGATGATGCGCTGCGCCAGGACTTTCCCCAACTCGACGCCCCACTGATCGAAGGAATCGATGTCCCAGATCGTGCCTTGCGTAAACACGCTGTGCTCGTAGAGCGCTACGAGTTTCCCCAGAACCTCAGGCGTCAGACGCTGCGCCAAAACGACGTTCGAGGGACGGTTGCCTTCAAACGTGCGGTGCGGCACCAAAGCCTCAGGGGTACCCTCCGCACGAACCTCTTCAGCGGTCTTGCCAAATGCCAGAGCTTCGGACTGCGCAAAAACATTCGCCAGCAACAGATCATGGTGGCGGCCGAGGGGATTGAGCGCCTGCGCGAAGCCGATAAAATCACACGGGATTAACCGGGTGCCCTGGTGGATGAGTTGGTAGAACGAATGCTGGCCGTTGGTGCCAGGTTCGCCCCACAAGATGGGACCGGTATCGTAATCCACGCGAGTGCCGTCGAGTTTCACGTGCTTGCCGTTACTCTCCATGGTCAATTGTTGCAGGTATGCCGGAAAGCGCTTCAGGTACTGGTCGTAAGGCAGGACCGCGACCGTTTGCGCGCCGAAAAAATTGTTGTACCACACGCCGAAAAGGCCCATGAGAACGGGAATGTTGCGCTCGAAGGGTGCGGTACGGAAGTGCTCGTCAACCGCATGGAAGCCGGCCAGCATGGCGCGAAACTGTTCGGCGCCGATCGCTATCATCGTGGAGAGGCCGATCGCGGAGTCCATGGAATAGCGCCCGCCCACCCAGTCCCAGAAACCAAACATGTTGGAAGTATCGATGCCGAATTTCCGCACCTCGCCGGCATTGGTCGAAACGGCCACAAAGTGACGTGCGATGGCCCGCTCGTCGTGCAGCGACGCGAGCGTCCACGCTCGGGCGGTTTGCGCGTTCGTCATGGTCTCGAGAGTAGTGAACGTTTTCGAAGAAATGATGAACAACGTCTCGGCCGGGTCTAGGTCGCGCGTCGCTTCGACAAAATCCGTGCCATCCACATTCGAGATGAAACGGAAAACCATGTCGCGCCGGCTATAGTGTTTCAGCGCCTCGTAGGCCATTACGGGTCCCAGGTCGGAACCGCCGATGCCGATGTTGATTACGTTACGGATGCGCTTGCCGGTAAATCCTTTCCACTCGCCATCGCGCACGCGATCGGAAAATGCCGCCATGCGATCGAGCACCGCGTGCACCTCGGGCACCACGTTCGCGCCGTCTGCAGAGATTTCGGCTCCCCGCGGCATGCGCAGCGCTACGTGCAGCACGGCACGATTTTCGGTGACGTTGATCTTATCCCCGCGAAACATCGCGTCGATACGCTCGCGCAGGCCGCATTCCGCTGCAAGCTGCAGCAACAAAGTAATCGTCTGCTGCGTCATGCGGTTTTTTGAATAATCGAAGTAAAGATCCAGGGCCTCGATCGCGAACCGCTCGCCGCGCCCCGGGTCGTCACCGAACAACTGCCGGAGATGCGTATCCCGGATCTGACCGTAATGCTGCTCGAGCGCTCGCCACGCCGGACGGTTGCGAAGCGACTGAGATTTCTGATCTGCAGCGGGGCTTTGGGTCATTATCGAATCCTCACTCAGATAGTAATAGAAATGGCAGCAAATCAGCGGAATGAATCGCAGGTGCAGGCCGGTGAAGAATCGAACCGGTAAGCGCAAGAAGGCATGCCGCAGCCGCAGCAAAAACTCGGTTCAGGTTAGCGGTTCAATTTGGCAATTCAGGTTGGCCATTCGCATTGGCGATTCAGATTGGCAACAGGGTTCCGGTTCGAGCCACGTACCTAGCGGCCGAACTTCCGGCGCAGGCGTCATTGGGCCGATACATTCGGCCAATACGATGACCCGACACGCCCCGATACGCCCGATACAAACCGATACACGTGAAAAGCTGCCCAGGTGTGGGGAACGAGCTGAATCAGTTGATGTGAAAATAGCCGTGCTTATAGTAAGGCACGCTGTAGCCGGCAAAGTTTTCCTTCGGAGATAACTCCACGTGGATCTTATGCCAATTATCCTCCCGGTGAGCCTGCTCGGTGCCTTGCGGTTCGTAGCTAAGAATATAGCGATATCGCACCGCGAGCCCAATCGTGCGAATGATACGCGGGAGATCTTCCAGATGACTAGCGGTGAAAACACCGCCTCCGGTAATTTCAGTAAGCGTCTTTAGATTGTGAGGTCCCGCACGTTCGGCGGGGCCAATAACATCGGTATCTTGAGAAGGAAACGGTAGCGGCAGGCCATGATTCTGGTTTTTACCTTCGAGCGCCGGCAGCACGCTGGCGAAATCCATCAACGATCCGGCCATTACCGCGAAGACCGGAACGCCCGCCTCCTCCAGCAGCTTTCTCGTCTCGCGCAAATTGTAGCGGCTGTGATTGTCACCACCATCTGAAATAATAATCACCGCGCGCCGCTGGTTCTTCGCATCATTTTCGGCAGCGGAAACTCCCGCGTAGATTCCATCAAAAAGCGCGGTGCTGCCCTTGGTGGGCATGAGCAGCAGAGGTACTTTGCGCTCGAGATCCTGCCGGTCGCCCGTAAAGGGCACCAGTCGTGTAACTCGCGTTTCGATACCAAACAGCGAAAACTCATCCGGATATTGTTTTTGCGTGCCGGGTGCGTCGAGCACCGAAAGGGTGGCTTCCCGAACGAAGGGAATCTTTTTGGTCATACTCTGGCTAACGTCATCGAGGATGACAAAAGAGACGGGCTGCCTCTCGCGATCGCAGTACAGCACCTTCTGCTCGATCCCATCCTCGACGACCCGGAAATCGTTTTTACCGAGGTTGGTGGCGACAGCGCCTTTATTGTCGAAGACGATGATGGGTATTTGCACCATATCGACGTCCTGGACAATCGTCGCTCGCGATTTTATTTGTGGACGAGCAAGTACCACGCGGGTCAGGGTCAGTGATAACACTGCAATTACGAAGGTAAGAAGCCATAAAGCCAGGCGGTTTGCCTTCATGTGATACCCTCTGTCGGAGGGGAAAATATGCCTGATTCACACCATTGTCAAAGGAAGTTGACGGACGGCCTGTGCAAAAAGCAGCCCTGACGGGTCTTCGCTGCATGCCACGCACCTCAAAAACACACGGCGGGCGGCTAGTCATGCGGCTGGGCCTGCGGCCTTCTCCCACTTGGGGACGAAATCTCGAGCGGTGCGGAAGGGTTATGAGGGTCTGTCTGGAACCGGCGCTACATCGCCTTCGTCGCGAAACGGCAATCGGAATCGCCTGGAAATTTCCGGCCAAAACTCGCGCAGCACATCGAAGCCCACGTCTTCGCCGATACTGTAGCCCACCATTTGCGCAGCCGGAGCAAATCCCCGCTGGTTTCCAGGATGATAGGTGTTGCTCAACACGATGGCGCTGGTCGTTCCCAGCCATTCGGAAAAATTGAACATGGCATTTCCGTTATTACTGTGGGCCACGATCGTGTGCTCCACCGCATGCAGCAGCCGGCGCTGCCCACTGCCGCGGTTCAGGCGGTAATAGCGCGGATCCTCCGAAAATATTGCTGCGTATGCAAAGTCTTTAAAAAAGTTAAAAGAAGCCTGGTCGGCGAAGCTCGCGCTGAACCGCTTTCCATACCCACCGCCCCCCTGACCGAAACTGGGGTCCCGGTTTTCACCTTGATCGATTCCCGCATCAAACGCCGCCGACATAAATGTGACCGGATCGTAGGTATGGCGAACAAACCTCAGGAATTTATCTTTTGTGTCGAGAGAACATAAGACTTTGCCGGGCTGATAGTTGCTAACGTGCACCGTCGTCAGGTTTAGATGCTCAGCAAATAACCCTACAACCTTCTGCAACGGTCCGTCATAATCCTGCAGGCGCAGGAGCGGTGACGGCTGTAAACAGGCGCTGCCACTTTTTGTCGTGACGACTTGCACCGGTGACTCCGGAGAGGGTGACTGAGGAGGAGGGGGTGGTTCCTGAGCGCATAACACGCCGCTGCACACCGAAATAGCAGCCAGTATTATTGCTTTATAGTAACGCAGAGAGTGATCTCTCATGGTGCCGAACGGTACGTCATCATCGGGCGGTGCTTGGGCAACTCCTCAGCAGATTGTCTACTTTATTCTAGCAGCAGATGCACTCTTTATCTGTAGATGATGCCTGAAAAATAACACGGGCGAGATCAGTTTACCTTTAGAGCCCTTCGACATGTGCGGGATTACTGAGACGCGGCGCCCGTCGTAACTGTCGCCGGCACCGTTTGCAACTCTTCCACTTCGGCCTGCACCTTCGCCCACTGCTTCGCTTTTCGCTTCATCGTATACGGAGCGTCCGGATGGCCAAAGAAGTCCAGGAGTTCGGCTCGAATTTCCGGCGAAGCGCCGCTGAAATTTTGCTTCGCCAGTGTATCGAGCAACTTCGCGTGGGTCTCATCGTTGAGGTGATATTCTCCCGGTCCCGTGGTATCCCCAGTGTCAAGATTGTCGTTCGTCAATTTAAGCTGCCCCGTGCCAGCCTGCCTTAACAGACCTCGGTAGCGCGCCAGTGCCGCATTAAAACTAGCTTCAAACCTGCGTTCGGTATCCGGCGTCGGGGTTCTTAGCTCCAGCACTTTTAGAGGACCAATCTTGGGGACAATCCGAATAAGAAAAGCGAGCAATCGATCGGCGAGTGTGGGTCCCTGATAATTATTTCCCCAATTTTTTTGATAACTCGCGCGGGAGAGGTTATAGAGGAACTTGCGTTGCGTGACTCCCGGCTGATCCTTCATGATCTGATCTTTTTTCAGGCTCCAGGCCACGCGCGTCGCTTTCGGAAAAAGCTGGCTCACGTCATAGCGGTACGAGCCCAGCACTTTATCTTCGTTGGATAGAACGCTCTTCAGATCCAGACCGTATGTTTCCTGAAACGCTTGCTGGAGTAAAGGAGCCGACACGCTAAAACCGATAAAATCGTGGTAACTGGCCGGTGCGTAACGTTCGCTGGCGACTTGTAGAACGTCGAAGCCGAATTCCGTCTTCACGTGCGCCAGCCGGCCCTCTTCATACGTAACCACGTCGCCATACTTCTTCCTTAACTTGGGATACAGGATCGGGACCGACCGATTCACTCCAATCCGATGTCCATCGTTATCCGCCGCGTAATGAGAGAGTGCTCCTAACGCGAAAGCGTAGCCGTTAAGATCCTGAGAGTCCCTGATGAGAGATGCGTTAAGTCGCTGAAGAAAAAACTTCCGTGCGGGTAATAACCCATATCCTGAATAATCGCGCCGCCGTAGGCATACCCGTGCGCCTCTTTGAGTTCTTCCGGCGTCGCGCCCGGAAAGCGCTTCAACAATAACGGGCGTATGTCGGCATCCCAGGCGCTGTCGATGATCGCTTCATGCGAAAGCACGGAATATGCCACGGTGGGCGACGGCCAACTCAACGACAAAGCGAGAGCAATCAAGGCAGGCAAAACTTTCACAAGCCAGATGCGCTGCGGGCCGCTTCGCGTGAATTTTGCCGTCGTGATCGTCACGTCATTCGCCTGGCGGCGCTCGCTGGCGGCGGGATGCGGGTTCATCTTCTGAATTCCTGAAAATTTGCGGTGACTGGGGCCGCCGTGTATGCGCGAACCTCGACGGCAAACCAGTACAACCGGGTGACACAATTGGTCGGGGCGTGGAGATTCGAACTCCAGACCTCCTGCGCCCAAGGTAAACTCTAAAACGCTAAGTAGTTGTCTCGTCTATGTCTTTCGCGCATCTTATATCACAGTTTATGGGGGTATTCGGCGGTTATTGTTCCCAAGTTGTTCCCAACTTTTCGGCAGCGGGGGCGACTGATCATTCGCCAGCACTGAAGAATATTTTTGCACGAAGCCCGAGACTGGAGTAACGTAGTTAAATGCGCAGCACCACAGCTTCGTTAGCGGCGCTGCTTTCGCTTCTGCTGATTTCGAGCCCTGTTTCGGCTTGGGCTTGCGACGTGTCTTGCTCCTCGCACCAAGCTCATTCCGACTGTCACGCTTCGGCTACAACAAGTAAAGACGACACGGCCATGTCCATGCCTCCTGGTATGGATATGGGATCTGACCAAAGCGAAAGCCCCGCAGGGTCCCATACGGTCATGAGTTCCGTGCCCGGTCATTCCATGTCTATGTCCCCGCAGCAGGAAATGGCTGCCCGGCGCTTTGAAGGAGCTGCGAAGCCTGCGACGAGAACAGACACTATGCACGATCACTCGCAGGGCGTGTCCTCTTGCACCCATGAGACGTGCAGCCAGCTTTCAACCTCCGCATCGCCTCCGGGGGCAGATCGCTCTCAGCCTAATTCTCGGCATTGCCTAGCAGTTAGCATATCGAGTCCTGTAAATCTCTTAGTCAGCTTTCATTGGGTACGGCTCGGAACCCCTCCGCCTAAACTTCTAACCGCTGATCGTCTGATTACCACCCTTAGGATCTAGAACACCTCCTCTACAGTCAGGAATTCCTGACTACGCACTACCTCATTGTGTCTTTGAACTTTAGGACACGTGCGTTGTGACGTTTTCATACACGGGAGTCTGATTCAGGGAGTGTGTCATGAGGTTATTTTTTTGTAGCGCAGTGCTGTCACTTCTGTTCTTTCCAGCACTGGCGGCGCAGCAAGGCGATCAACAAGGGTCACCGTGTATGCCGGGCATGCGAATGCCAGGGTGTCCCGAGCCTTCAGGCCAACAAGCTGGCGATCCGCAATCGAGCAGCGGGCAGTCGGCGCAGCGGGGCGGCGGCAATGAAGGAACTAAAGGCATGCAGATGGGAAAGACGGGCCTAATGAGCATGCAGGGCATGCAACCTCAAACATTCCTTCAGGCAATTGCTCACCACGCAAGCTCCGGAACGAGCGCAGAACCTGACTCCACACCGACACCCATGCTGATGACCAACAAAGGGCCATGGATGCTCATGTTTCACGCTAACGTTTTCGTGGCAGATGAGCAGCAATCGGGCCCACGCGGCGGAGACAAGTTCTTTTCTACGAACTGGTTCATGCCCATGGCGCAGCGCGAGTTGGGACACGGAATTTTCACGGTGCGTGCCATGCTAAGTTTGGAACCGGCGACGATAACGGACAGACGTTATCCGTTGTTGTTCCAGCAAGGCGAGACGGCGTTTGGCGTGCCCATCGCGGATGGGCAGCACCCCCACAACTTCTTCATGGAATTGGCGGCGCTCTATGACCTTAAGTTGGGGGAGAGAACTCTGCTGTCTTTCTATTTCGCTCCGGTGGGCGACCCGGCAATTGGACCAACCGCCTATCCCCACCGCGCATCTGCTTTTGAAAACCCGGTTGGGACACTTGGCCACCATCAGGAAGACTCCACACACATCGCAGATGATGTCTTCACAGTCGGCCTTACATATCGGATTGTGCGGATTGAGGGCTCCGGTTTCTACGGGCGCGAACCGGACGAGAATCGCTGGACCATCCATCAGGGAAGGATCGACTCGTGGTCTACCCGATTAACCGTTCAGCCGGGGAAGAACTGGAGTGGACAGTATTCCTACGCACGGATCAAGAGCCCGGAGGCCCTCTTCCCAACTGAGGATCAGGAACGGATGACTGGCTCCCTTATGTATAACCGTCCGCTTCCGAACGGGAATTGGGCCAGCACCCTTCTATGGGGACGCACACGCTCCCTCGAAGATAATTCCATCTTTAACAGCTATCTACTCGAATCCACGGTCCGCTTCCATACGCGAAACTACGCGTGGACACGTATCGAAAACGCCGAGCGTTCAAATGAACTGATGCTTGGCGAGAATCCCCTACCGCCCGGCTTCAGAGAAGAGCCCATCGGACATGTTCAGGCATACACCTTCGGCTATGACCATGACTTCGACCTGATTCCTCACCTTGCTTCTGCCATCGGTGCGCAGTTTACGACGTATGGCGTGCCGGACGTGCTGAAACCAATCTACGGTTCGCATCCTCTCGGCATAGCCATTTTCATCCGACTGCGGCCATTCTCGGGACAGGAGAGATAGTGATGAGCTTTAGGAAAATCGCCGCGTTGGTTCTTTTGGCCTTCGGAGTAGTCGCAGCCGGATACGGAATCAGTCTGACACGGCGAGGATTCAGCGCACGAGGGACGCCTTCGGCAGTCGAGAAACTCGCTGCCACAACCGCACGCAAACTGGCTGTTCCATCCAGCTACCGTCAGCTTCTCAACCCCCTCTCAGCCTCGCCAGAAAATATTCAAGCAGGCATGGAACATTTCTCCGATCACTGTGCCACATGCCATGCGAACGATGGGGGCGGCGACACGCTATTTGGCAACGGCCTCTATCCGAAACCGCCGGACATGCGCACGGCTGAGACGCAGAACAAGAGCGACGGTGAGTTGTACTACACCATTGAAAACGGCATTCGCTTGAGCGGGATGCCTGCGTTCGGTGACGAGCATGGCGTCGGGGGAGACGCCGAAACTTGGCACCTGGTTCTTTTCATCCGGCACTTGCCTAACATCACGTCCCCGGAACTAGATGAAATGAAGGGACTGAATCCAAAGACTGAGGCGGACCGAGCGGAAGAACAGCAAGAACAAGAATTTCTGAACGGCGGGGAACCGTCGCAGAATGTAGGAGAAACACATCATCATCACTAAACTAAAAGGAGAAACACCATGAAAGCACGTGTATTGGTTCTTATGGTTTGCATCTCACTCGGCGCAGTCGGGGTGCTCGCACACGGAGGCGAGGAGCACGTGATGGGTACAGTAACCAAGGTGACCGCCGATTCAATCACCGTGAAGACGACTGCGAAGGAGCCCGTTACGGTGGGCGTCGTGGCGGCGACGAAGTTTATGATGGGCAAGATGGCGATGAAGTTTGACGGCTTAAAAGTCGGGGACCGCGTCGTCATCCATGCCACCGAACCTAAGGAAGGCACACTCGTCGCTGACACAGTAGATTTTTCGACTCCGAAGGCGGCACCTGCGGCGGCGAAGGCCACGAAAAGCGCAACGAGTAACTAGCATACTCGATTTTATAGCAACGAACCGGGACTTCCATCACCATCAAGAGTGATCGAGGTCTCAGTATCATCCAACATCGGCGACATAGCGAAGCCCCCAGGCGTTTTGCGCGGGGTTACGTATGGACTGATAAGATTGTGCAAAACGACCCAACTCGTGCGGCGGTTAGCCGCGTCGTATACGATGCGTTTCGTGTCGTGCGACACCACGTCTTCCCTAGGAGTCTGTGATAGAGCACTCAACACACAATGATCACGGACCGGCGTCCGACCCGAACGCCGGTCACAAGATGTCAGACATGCACGGGAGCCACGACCGTCACGCCGGGCATTCCGTTGCCATGTTTCGCGACAAATTTTGGCTGAGTTTCGCCCTCACGATTCCTGTCGTATTTTGGTCCACCGAAGTTCAACACTGGTTGGGTTACACGGCACCTTCCTTCCCCGGCTCGAAGTTCATCCCCGCCGTCCTTGGAACAATTGTCTTCGTTTATGGCGGCTTGGTTTTTATTCGCGGGGCATGGGGCGAACTTGCCGATCACAAGCCTGGCATGATGACGCTCATCAGCTTGGCGATTGTAGTCGCGTTTGGAACGTCACTCGCTGCGACATTCGGTCTCTTCGAAATTGACGTTTGGTGGGAACTTGCGTCACTGATTACGATTATGGTCCTCGGCCACTGGCTGGAAATGCGGGCTATTTCCCAGGCTCGTGGCGCGCTCAACGCACTTGCTGCCCTGCTTCCGGATACCGCTGAACGAGTAAAAGGCGCAGACACTGAATCTGTTCCACTCTCTGAGTTGCGCGTTGGCGACATTGTCCTCGTCCGACCCGGAGCCCGTGTTCCGGCAGATGGCACGGTCGTCGAGGGCGCTGCGGACGTTGACGAGTCCATGATCACCGGCGAGTCGAAAACGATACCAAAAACAACGGGCGCTAGAGTTATCGCGGGTACAGTTGCCAGCGGTGGAAGTCTTCGCGTCAGCATTACGGCAATCGGGGACCAGACAGCTCTGTCCGGAATCATGCGGCTCGTTGCTACTGCGCAGGCTTCCGGCTCTCGCACACAAGCTCTCGCCGACCGCGCAGCCGCGATCCTCTTTTACGTTGCAGTCGTGTCTGGAGCGATTACTTTCACCTACTGGTGGTTCTCAGGTGATAAAGAACATGCTCTGATTCGAACTGCAACAGTTCTCATCATTGCTTGCCCGCATGCCCTTGGACTGGCGATTCCGCTTGTAATGGCAATCTCTACATCACTAGGGGCTCAAAATGGGCTCCTTGTTAAGGACCGACTCGCACTCGAACGTGCCCGCAATTTGGATATGGTGATTTTTGATAAGACCGGAACTCTGACCCGAGGCTCTCCGGCGGTGTCGGGAGTCGCGGCTGCATCTGGCACTACCGAAGACGATCTGATTGCGCGTGCTGCCGCTGTCGAATCCAACTCCGAACACCCACTCGCTAAAGCCATCGTCGCCGAAGCGAAGCGCCGAAACGTGGCCCAATTGTCAGCCACGAATTTCGAGGCGCTACCGGGCCGTGGGACGAAGGCAATCGTTGACGGCCAGAGCATTGAAATCGGCGGACCACGCCTATTGACCGAAGCCAAGGTAACTGTGCCGGCAGACGTTGAAAAACTGACAACGGTATGGGCATCCGATGGGAAGACCGTTCTCTATGCAATCGCTCAAGGCAGACTGCTCGGAGCTTTCGCAGTTGAAGATGAGATCCGCCCTGAATCCAAGGAAGCCGTCGCGGAACTCCATCAGCTTGGTGTCCGGGTTGCGATGATTACGGGAGATTCAAAGACAGTTGCCGATTCAGTTGCCAAACGCATAGGAATAGATGAGGTCGCCGCCGAGGTGCTGCCCGCTGATAAGGCTTCGGCGGTAAAGAACTTTCAGACAGGCGGCAAGCGTGTAGCCATGGTTGGCGACGGCGTTAACGATGCACCCGCTCTGGCAACCGCAAATGTGGGGATCGCAATAGGTGCGGGAACTGACGTAGCGATTGAATCCGCTGGCATTGTTCTTGTGCGTAGTGACCCTCGCGATGTTGTCGGGGCAATCGAGCTTTCACGCGCGACTTACAGAAAGATGATTCAAAATCTCGTTTGGGCGACCGCGTACAACCTAGTTGCCATCCCGGTCGCCGGTGGTCTTTTCGTCCACTGGGGCCTCGATCTCCCCATGAGCGTCGGTGCAGTCGCAATGAGCCTTTCCACTATTATCGTGGCTGCAAACGCGCAGCTGCTTCACCGACTGAAGCTACAGCGTGCGGCCCTATGGGCAAGAAACGTGAAACGGGGCAACATCCACGGGCTAAGTAGCAAACCGAAAAACGGATAGAGGACCCCAGCTGCAATTGGCACTCCCACGACGTTGTATATGAAAGCGAAGAACAGATTCTCACGGAATTGCGCATCGTAGCGCGACTCAACGTTCTCGCGCGTGCGATAGCCCGAAGGTCTCCTTTGAGCAATGTGATCCCCGCACTCTCCATTGCGACATCGGTTCCTGTTCCCATGGCAATTCCAACATTGGCCTGCGTGAGCGCAGGCGCATCGTTGACACCGTCGCCTGCCATCGCAACCACATGGCCTTCGGCTTGCAATCTCTTCACGATTTCGCCCTTCTGGTCTGGCAGTACACTGGCATGCACTTCGTCAATTGCTAGTGTCCGAGCGACTGCATCAGCCGTTGCACGGCTGTCTCCGGTCAGCATCACAATGTGTATTCCTTGCTGATAGAGGTGGGCAATCGCCTCAGCAGTCGATCGCCTTTATTGGGTCGGCGACACCGATGAGGCCAGCAAGTTTCCCTGCCGCAGCGACGAACATCACTGTTTGTCCATCAGCTTCGAGTGATTTGGCGCGTTCGTCGAGCGTGCTAATTTCGATCTTCAGCTCGGCATAGAGAGCGCGGTTTCCGAGGGCAGCGCTTCGCCCGTCTGCAAGTCCGGTCACACCCTTCCCGGTACGTGAAAGAAAACCTGCTACATCGCCTATGATGCACCGTCCTAAGGCTGCTGCAGGATGGCGGCTGCACAGAGGATGTTCGCTCGCACGTTCGAGCGTAGCCGCAATGTGTAGAACCCGCGTCTCATCTCAATCCTCGGCGCAGCTACAATTGCAGTTACTCGCGGACGCCCCTCTGTGAGTGTGCCTGTTTTATCCACGACGAGCGTGTCCACCTTTTCAAGCATTTCGAGGGCCTCGGCATTCTTTACAAGAACGCCCGCGAGAGCCCCTCGCCCGGTGCCCACCATGATCGCCATCGGCGTGGCGAGCCCGAGCGCACATGGGCAAGCGATAATCAGGACCGCAACGGCGTTGAGCAATGCGTGCGCCATTTTCGGTTCAGGGCCGAAGATACTCCACAAGATGAATGCAAGAATGGCCACGAGCACGACAGCGGGAACAAAATACGCGGATACGCGATCCGCTAGCTTCTGCACGGGCGCACGGCTGCGCTGTGCCTCACTGACCATGCGAACAATCTGGGCGAGTAAGGTGTCGCTTCCGACGCGCTCGGCCCGCATCAGAAAACTTCCGGTAGCATTTACGGTTCCACCAATCACCTTGCTTCCGACGGCCTTTTCTACCGGGATCGGCTCACCCGTCATCAACGACTCATCGACGGAACTCGCGCCATCTATCACGGCTCCATCCACAGGCACCCTTTCTCCGGGCCGAACGCGGAGTGTATCCCCCACTTCGATGCGCTCAATAGGAACGTCCATCTCGGTTCCGTCTGTGCCGACGAGACGGGCCGTTCTAGGAGACAGCTTTAGCAACGAGCGGATTGTACGCCGATGTATGGCTTCATAGACTCGGAGATCGGAATGGGGCCGGGCTAAGATCATGTCCGGCCCCCGGAAGCAGGTTATGACGCAGATTTGATCCCCGTAACGTGAATAGTCTTTGTCGAGTCATCGAGAGTGCCGGTCACAACAACCTTCGCACCGGCAAACTGCTCTGGCTTCTTTTGGTCATCTAGTTGGTAGACTGTTTTTGCCGCAGCATTGAATAGAACGAACTTTGCGCCACGCTGGACGCAAGCGAGTGCACAGTCTTTAGCAGGTTTGCCCATTCCGGCGTGCGAGCCCATCGTTGCACATGCACTGTCCGTGATTTCGCCCGTGTAGGTCTGATCCTTCGGAGCGGCCAAGCTCAAACCTGCCATCAGTAACGTTCCCACCAGAGCTAATGCTATCCGATTTCATTTGCTTCTCCTTTTTTGATTTCTTGCCAAAACAGCAACAAGGCCATGCGAGTTCATACAAATTCGCCGATCTTCGAATGCCGCTATAGCGTTCCACGTCGAAGCGCGCGCTCCTTCATGAGCGCGAAGAACACAGGCACCAAGATCAATACGTGAATGGTTGAAGTAATCATTCCGCCCACGATAGGCGCAGCGATTGGCTTCATAACGTCTGAGCCGATACCCGTTTCCCAAAGAATCGGAACCAGACTGGCGAGAACCGCGAACACGGTCATCAACTTGGGCCGTAGGCGCTGAACTGCTCCTTCGATTGCGGCTGCCTCGATGTCTTCATGTTTGAGAGGCATGCCTGTCGCTAGACGACGATCAAGAGCTTCGTGTAAGTAAACGACCATGACCACGCCCGTCTCGACGGCAATGCCGAAGAGTGCGATGTATCCAACCCACACGGCAACGCTGAAGTTGTAGTTGAGCAACCACTGAAGGATGAGACCCCCGGTCATCGCATAGACCGTCGGGAAAATAAGCACCATCGCCTCTGTGACCGAGTGAAAGACCATGTACAGCAGCATGAAGATCACGAAGAACACGATGGGAAGAATGAGTTTCAAGCGTTGTTTGGCACGCAACTCAAATTCGTATTCGCCGGACCATTGGTAGGTGTATCCCGGAGGCAGTCGCAGTTTCTGTTGCAGCAAACCAGAAGCCTTCTGTACGAAGCCGCCATAGTCGCTTGTATTCAAGTCGATGTAGACATAACCCGTGAGCTGACCATCTTCATCTCGGATCATCGCAGGGCCACGCGAGAAGGAAAGGGTCGCTACCTGGTTAATCGGGATTTGCGCTCCAGAAGGAGTCGCAATAAGCACCCGGCGAAGCTCGTCTATGTTGTCACGGAAGTCGCGCTCGTATCGAACGCTAATCGGATAGCGCTCGCGGCCCTCGACGTTCTCTGCCACGTTCATGCCGCCTATGCCTGAAACAACCGCTTGTTGCACGTCCGCAATCGTCAGCCCATATTTGGCAGCTTCCGGACGATTGACTTCGACATTCACGTAGAAGCCTTGCGATACACGCTCGGCAAAGACGGATCTCACTCCAGGCAGGCCGGACAGAGATTTGCTGTATCTGAGTCCCAAGCTGTTGAATGTCGTCGAGTGACGGGCCTTGGATTTTCATTCCGACAGGGGTCTTAATTCCGGTCAAGGCCATATCGAGCCGGTTCTCGACGGGCATGGTCCACGTGTTGCTGAGTCCCGGGAACTGAAGTTTCCCGTCCATTTCCTGGATCAATTTGTCGTAGGTCATTCCTGCGGGCCATTGCTCACGTGGTTTGAGCATGACGGTCGTGTCATACATATCGAGCGGGGCATTGTCGGTTGCGCTGTCCGAACGGCCAACTGCGCCGAATACGGTCTCCACTTCGGGGAAGGAACGGATGATTCGATCCTGTTCTTGCAGCAGCTTGGAAGCTTCGACAATAGAGATGCCTGGTAGAGACGTGGGCATGTACAGCGCAGAACCTTCGTAGAGCGGCGGCATGAATTGACTGCCCATTTTGAACATCAGCGGGAACGTAACCGCCAAAAATATGAGATTCAGAAGTAGCGTCGTTTTCCGGTATTTCAGACAGAGCCGGAGCACCGGCAGATACACAGCCTGGGTCATCCGTGAAATGGGGTTTTCTGATTCCGGTCGCAGCCTACCCTTTATGAACATGACCATCAGCACCGGAACCAGAGTGATCGCCAGGACGGAAGAGAAGCCAACAGCGAGAGTTTTCGTCCAGGCCAGCGGCTTGAACATCCGTCCTTCCTGTGCCTCCAGCAAGAAAACCGGAAGAAAAGAAACAACGATGATTACGAGAGAGAAGAACAGGGCTGGCCCGACTTGCTTAGCAGAATTGATGAGAATGCTTCGACGCTCCGCCTCGGTCGGCGGGAGTGCTCTTGCGCTTCCCGTTGTCTCTCGCTCCGATACAATCGGTCCATTTGCTCCATCAACTTCCTGCAAAGATATCGGCGCACTTAGAACATATCTCTCCGAAAGATGTCGGTACCCGTTCTCAACCATTACAATCGAGGCGTCCACCAACACTCCAATCGCCAGCGCCAAGCCGCCGAGCGACATGATGTTGGAACTCACGTGCAGGTAATACATCGGTATGAAAGCCATCGAGACCGCAATAGGCAGCGTGATGATCGGAATCAGCGCAGAGCGAAAATGAAAGAGAAAGATGATGATTACGAAGCTGACGATGATGGCCTCTTCCACGAGGTCGCGCTGCAAGGTCTTGATGGATTCTTGGATCAAACCGGCGCGATCATAGCCCGCCACGATTTCCACGCCCGGAGGGAGCGAGGGTTTGATTTCCGCGAGCTTCTTCTTCACCCCGTCGATTACCGTCAGGGCGTTCAGGCCGTAGCGCATCACCACGATGCCGCCTACGGTTTCTCCATCGCCCTGCCATTCGACAACGCCTTCCCGCATATCCGGACCGAATGACACAGTCCCCAAATCCTTGATCAGAACTGGCGTGCCATTCTTGGCCATGACCGGCACGTTCCCAAGGTCATCGAGAGACTTCAAATAACCCAAGCCACGGATCATGTAGCGCGTTCCGCTGAGTTCCAAAACACGCCCGCCGACTTCGTTGGTGCTTGATTTCACCCGGTCAATCACGGTTGAAAGAGGGATTCCGTATGCGAGCAGCTTGTTTGGGTCCAGGCTGACTTGGTACTGGCGAACAAAGCCGCCCATACTGGCGACTTCCGCGACGCCGGGAACCGTCTCCAATTGGTAGCGCAGGTGCCAGTCCTGGAGCGTCCGCAGATCGGCGAGACTGTACTTGTGGCTGTGGTCCACGAGAGCATACTCGTACACCCAGCCCGCGCCAGTTGCGTCAGGTCCAATTGCGGGATGTACATCAGCAGGGAGACGACCCGCAATCGTTTGCAGATACTCCAGCACGCGAGAACGGGCCCAATAGATATCGGTGCCGTCTTCGAACACCACGAACACATAGCTATCGTTGAACATCGTCTCGGCGCGCACGGCCTTAACATTGGGAGCTGCGAGCAGTGCCGTCACAATCGGATAACTAACCTGGTCCTCGATGATGTTGGGCGGCTCGCCTTCCCAGTTGGTGTGAATGATCACCTCGACATCGGAAATGTCCGGCAGGGCGTCGAGCGGGATATGTCCCATACTCCAAATTCCGGTCAGAGTGAGTAGGAGGACGCCCGTAAAGACCAGGAAGCGATTGTGAGCGCACCATTCAATGACACGAGAAATCATGGCTACATCCCTCCCGTGGCATTGACGGAGAGCTGCTTATTCGCAATGGTCTGGCCGTTTTGCTGCGCCGTAATCGTGACTTGCCACGTGCCCCCCGACCCGAGAGCGCCATTGCCCTCGTACATCCCGCCGCCCTTATCACTGGCCTGGACGACTGTCTTCATCGCGGCCATTCCCATCGCGGGCATTGCCGCCATGAAAAAGGTGACGTTGACCTGTGCTCCCGTGATTGGTTTTCCCGCCTGATCCGTCAACTTGATCCGAATAGTGTTCGAGCCCTTCTGCGGAGGAGACGGCACCGTGGCTAGTTCAACAGTCGCTTGTGTTGGCGCTGGGGCATTCATGGCAGCAGCCTGCCCCGCACCTGGTGGTGGGGGCATGAACGCGCCCGCCGCAGCCGCCAACTGAGCTTCTGAATCAATCAGGAAATTTGCGGACGTGACAATCTGCTCGCCCGCTTTCACGCCCTTTGAAATCACAAATTGATCGCCGACATGAGGGCCAAGCTCAACCTCATGTGGCTCTATGTTTCCATCCCCGGCGTAAGTAAAAATCAGATTCTTGGTTCCTGAATGGAAGACGGCCGAGTCGGGCACGATCAGCCGCTGCCCCAAAGGCAGCTTCAGGCTGACGTTCACATACATGCCGGGCCGCAGTTTCAGTCCTGGGTTTGGGAAAACGAGCCGCACTGGCAGCGTCCGTGTGGCCATGTCCAATTGCGGCAACAGATAGTCCACTTTCCCTCTGAATACCTGTCCTGGGTAAGCGTCCACCGTGACCTCGGCTGGATCGCCCGGTTTGATCTTCCCTGCATCGTTCTGAAAGACTTGGGCGAATACCCAAATTTCTGAGAGATCGGCAATCGTGTACAGCTTGGTGTCCGGCTGGACGGACATGTTTGGCAGTGCGTTTTTTTCTGTGATGTAACCAGCGACCGGAGAATTGACAGTCAGATCGGTGATTGGTTCGCCCGTCTCATCCAGTTTGGCGATGTCACTTTCCGATATGTCGAACTGCTGGAGCCGCGCCTTGGATGCTGCAATTAGTGATGCAGCACCATCCGCGACTCCGCTCACCGCGCTTTGCTGAAGAGCTGCGGCACTCTTCCGCGCCAATAAATACTCTCTTTCACTTGCCACCAGATCAGGGCTGTAAATTGTGAATAGTGGCTGGCCTTTTTCAATGAAGTCACCAGTAGCATCCGCATAAATCTGGCGAATCCACCCCGCAAAACGCGTCTGTACGTACGCAAACCGGCGCTCATTTGCCTGGACATTTCCGTAAGAACGAATTTCATCGCTGATGACCTTGGATTCGACTGTTCCAACCTTCACACCGATGCTTTGCATGCGCTGTGGAGACAGTTGAATCGGAGCAAGCGGCGTGTCGGCCTGTGGCGCGGTGGACCCGTCAGCACTGGCCGTTGGTTCTGTCGTCGGCTGTAACGTTTCGCTCGCTGCGACGGGTTGTCCCCTGCGCGTCATCGGATTGAATGGCGAACGCCACCAGAGCCATCCGGCGACGCCCGCAACGGCAATGAATGCGATCAGCGTAAGCAGGAAAGCACGGCGATACTTCTCCGTTCTGTGACCTTGGCTCCGCCGTTTCTTCGGGTTTGCGCATCATCGGATCTGTTCTCCGTCATGGAAGCGTCACCCCCGTGAGCCGCTCGATATGTGCAAGTGCTGTTTCATGGTCAAGAATGGTTTGCTGATATTCGAGGTTGAGACTGAGGACATCCATGAATGAGGAAAACAGGGTCTCGAAATCCTCGCGATTGGATTGATAGGCAGCCAGGCCCGCCTGGATTGTCGCTTGCGCCTGCGGAATCAAGCCGTCGCGATAAATCAACAATTGTTCCTCTGAAGTTTTGACCATGACGTACTGCTTCTGAACCTCAGCGAGTGCAGCCTGTAGTTGCGTATCGAGATCTGTCTGAGCACGCTCGACGTTCACTTGAGCTTGTGCGAGCGCCGCCTGCCTTGGCTTGCGGCGGGGAAAATTCACGTTGAATGAAAGTTCGTAATAGTCTCGGAACTTGCGATCTGTGTTTTCATACATGTAGGAGACGCCAAAGTCTGGCCGAAACTCCTTCTGGGCTAGCTCGACTGCAATTTGATTGCGCTGCACCATCGCTGAATTTTCGTTAATGTTTGGATTTTGTTCGCGGACCTTATCGAGGAGTTCGATCGCCGTATAGCTCAGAAAAGTGGCCGCGATCGGCTCCGCGAGGATGTCAGGCGAATCCTGTGGCCGTCGAAGAATGCGCTTGAGTTCGGCTTGGTCCTGGCCAACCAACTGATGGTGCATGGAGATCTCGCGCAGGATTTTGGTACGCTCAAGTTGGGCCTTCAGGACATCCTGCTGATTTCCTTGACCGGACGAATAGTGCGCTTCTGTCTGTTGTTCTACTTGCTCCAGCAACGCGGCGTTCCGCTGAAGTGTTCCTAAAGTCTGTTGAAGGTAGGCTAGGTGGAAATAGGTCGTCTTCAAGTTTTCGATTTCATCTTGGAAAACAACCTCGATGTGTGCCTTCGCGGTGTCGGCATCGCGATCCGCCACTGCGCCGCGCAGTTTGAGTTTTCCTGGATACGGCAATTGCTGAGAAGCGCCAATGCCAATGTAGGCAAAATCGCTATTCGTGTAACCGGCGAAGGGACGAGGACTCCCCACGCTGAACTGTTGCAGCGTGAATTGGGGGTCAGGAAGAGCCGACATCTGCGGCGCAACAAATGTCGCCGCCTTAGCGGTTTGTTCCGCAGCCCGAATGGCTGGGTCGTTCCTCTTAGCCTCTTCGACGAGCACGGTCAGCGGCGTGGGAATGCCAGTTTCGTGATCCATCTGACCGCTAGTCTGAGCAAATTGTTCTTGTCCTTGCCCGCCTATCCTTTGCGGTGCGGCGAATAGCTTGGGCGAAACACGACCGAAAAGCACCGTCATAAGCCCAAATACAATGAACCGCAAACTCCTACGCCCGACACCTTTCCGTACGGGAAAGCGAATACCTTCCATCACTGTCCTCCGTCATGAAATTTGGACACACGTATGCGCCAGCGGACAAACGGAGAGACAGAATTAGAGTCTTAGGACGGAGTTCGTTTCGGACACACTTAAAGGCGGGGAATGGAACTGTGCAATCGTCAATGCCGAGTCGGCAATGAGAAGAATCGGAGTTGGCGCGACAGGCAAAAATGCCGTTACAACTATGACAGGAGCTAACTGAAAATGCTCACCACTGCCACCGATGTACGGCTGAGAACTTTGTTGACTCGGCAACTTGCAGCAGGATTGAGGGGACGACATGTCCTTCGAGCCACATTGCGAACCCATCTGGCGACAGCATTCTTTTTCGTCCGCGCCAAGCAGTTGTTGAGGCACGAAACAAGAAAGCCCCGGCACTCCGAAAAGCGCCAGCAGCGCCGCGACGGCAAACAATCTGTTTCTCAGCTTCATCGTCAATGAAGTGTACCCCTATCCCTGCATTTGACACAACAGAGTCGAAGGGAAGAACCTGCCTTGGGCGCGCACTATCCGACTCCAACAGCTCCATCAACTACGTTCACTTCTCTGTGTTTTCAGTAATTTGGGGAATCTGCTTTTCGCTCAAAGCTAACCCCAATGGCATGAAAAGATCGGATTCTGGCACACTTTTGGCACAGGGGACGCGCCTGCGTCGCGCTCGTGTTTTACAAACGTCCCTACCTTGCTACCGTTTCTGGCTAAAAAAAGGAAAGATATTGACCGGTCGTCGAGCCCGAACATGGGACGGATTAGGTGGGTTTAGCGCGCCAGTTCTTTAACTGACGTTGAATGATCTCATAGCAATCGCTGCTGGCATCTTCCAGTTTGGATCGATCCAATATCGTCACATTTCCGCGTGTGTACTAATCATATCCCTTAAGGGAGCATGTTAAGCTGCGACTGCTGGCAGCCTTATCCAGTTGCCGCCCGCTTTAGCAGCCCCACAACCTCGGCTCGCACTGGCGAGGCAAGTACTCGCGTGTTGCTTGGTGATGGCAGCGCTACAACGGAGGCTTCAGCCCTAGAGGGAAAGGGCAGTCGATTTTCGATTGCGAATGATGGACGTTTCTGTATCTGTATCTCGTCTATTATTTGCCCAAGCGACGCAACAAACTCACTCGGGCGGAGGGCATACGATCCCAAGCACTTTTCACCTAACTGAAGAGCGGGCAGCCACCAGCAACCTTCTTCCACGGGATGGAAAAAGAACAAGGTAGTCCGAGACCCTTCCAGTTGATTAAGGAGCGGAAAAAGACTGGTACTCCGGAGCCTGATCGGACTTAGCACAATGTCAAAACTTCGACAGTTGAGCGCCGACGAGCTCTCCGCACACGAAGAGTCTTCGCCCAAGGCTTCAAGGTTACAAAGCGACGCTTACTGAGCAGTCGTCGCAGCCCGTGCTCTGGACCTGCTGGAAACCGATTGTTCGGGCAGTTCCGTTAATTGCTCTTCTGCGGTGACCCAATCCTCAACATCGTGGCCGTTTTCGCTACCGCGTTCAACGTATAACTCGTATGCCCTTCGCTCAATTTGTTCTGTGGTTGGCGTTTTGTTGGTTGTCATTTTCGTTCCCCGCTATTGAGATGATCTCTGAAATCCTATGGCGAAGTTTAAGCCTTCGCTCGCGAAGCTTTTCCATCTCGCCGATCATCCGCACATGGAACAGCAACGACGTGAGCTGTTTCTTCAACCGGCACTTTAGCGATCACGGTGGTTCCATGACCATTCGAGCGGATCTCCAGAATGCCTCCCAGTTGCTTTACTCGTTCCCGCATTCCTCGTAAGCCGACGCCGGTCGACTCGCCGGAGGAGACCTTTGACTGAGTTTCCTGACTGAATCCCTTACCTTCGTCGCTCACTTCCAGCGTGATTTCCTCTTGTGAATGCAGCATCTTCACTAGTGCCGTCAAACTTCCTGAGTGCCGATGGATATTCGTCAGACATTCTTGCGCGATCCGAAAGAGGCATAATTCCACCTCTTGAGGCAATCTGTCCCAATCGCCCGAAAGTTCGAGGCTTGCGGAGATCTTGCTTCGCTCAGCGAATCCGTCGATGTACCACTTTAGAGCGGAACGCAGACCCATTTCGTCCAGCAAAGGGGGATGAAATAAATAGGACATCGTGCGAATATCCGCTGAGACCTGGTCAATCAACTTCGAATTTTCCTCCGCGCTTCGTGCAGCATCGGGGCTGAGATTGGCCTTTTCGTTTTCGATTCTGGACGCATTCATGCTCATTGCGGCGAGAACCTGCCCGACTCCATCATGTAATTCTCGCGCCAGCCGCCTCTTTTCTTCGTCCTGCAGTTTGAGGAGACGCGCAGAAAGGTCTCTTTCCTTAAAGGAATCGTCGGCATGCTTACGCTCGGTCATGTCTTCGAGCGACGCCAAAACTTGATAAGCAGAGGACGCGAATTTCCCAAGGCCTGTCATGAGTCGCAAATCCTCTGCGTCGAACTTACGGCAATCGTCATGGGAAACAGCCCAGATCGTTCCAACCGCTCTTCCGTTTACGTTAAAAGGAACCAGCAGCGCTTCTTCGACGGGAGGAGTGACCTCGCGGAAATATGTGTAACGTCGCTCGATATGGTGAAACAGAAGCGCGACATTTCGATCCAGCACGTCGCCGCAGGGACCGAAATCACGGGGGGTACCCCCGCCGATATGCGTTTCCCACTGGCCCGCAATCGCCGGCCAGTAAAATCTCTGTTCGCCGTTTATTTCTCTCAACAAGCTGATCCCCGCCGACCCTGCGTGGCATATGTCCAGTATGGTATCGACAAGAGTTTGCAGAACTGTTTGCGGCGAATCAGCCAAAGCTTCTGATAGTGCGACGAGCGCGCGATTCTCTTGCGCATGATCAGGTGCACGGGCTTTCCGCTTCTCGAGTTCGTCCGTACAAAGAATTGATTCGAGAGACGCCGCACGGTTTTTAGATGGGATTACAAGCGAGGTTGCACATCCAGAGTTAGTCAATACAGGATTTGCCCGGGAATGTTTCATAGGTAGTCCCACGAATAAATACTGTAAAAACCGCAAAGTGTCGATCCGGTGAAGAACTTACAAAAGTTCGACAACGCACATAAGCTTTATTGGGTCTCTGCACGCCAGTTCTTTAACTGACGTTGGATCACTTCATAGCAGTCGCAGCTTGCATCTTCAAGTTTTGATTTGTCCAATATCGTCACATTCCCACGCGTGTAGGTGATCATGCCTGCCTTCTGCAGCATGCTCGCGGCTACACTCACGCTTGATCTCCGCGTGCCCAACATGTGGCTTAGAAATTCTTGCGTGAGGGGTAGTTCGTCAGAACCAATGCGTTCCCGGCTCATGAGTAACCATCGGGCCAACCGTTCGTCAACCTCATGTAAACGGTTGCAAGCAGCGATCTGGGTGGACTGCATCGCCAATTGCTGAGCGAAGCGTTGCAACTCTATCTGTAGCTGCGGACAATGTGGCAGGACTCGCCGGAGTGTATCTGCGTCGACTCTATACGCCGTTCCCTCGCCTTGCGTGATCACTCGGGTGGGGCTGCTTCGGAATCCAGCGATGATCGGTAGCCCTACGAAACCTTCTTTCCCGATTAAACCGACCTCAACGCTCTTTCCATCTGGCTGCACCGTAAGGACCGATTGCAATCCAGTATTTACAAAATAGGCCGACTTGATCTGTTCACCAGCCTCGTGCAGTAGCGTATGGAGCTTGAGACGAACGAACTCCAGCTTAGGAAAAAGTTCTTCAAATTCATTCTTAGGTAGCCTCAGTAATATCTCGCTTGCGACATCATGGCCATCCCGATTTGACGTAGGCGTTGGGGGCTTGGCTCTAAATGGAGAATTGGACGGGTCCTTGGGCATACGGCTCCTTTTGAGCAGCGAAAAACGTCTAATTTTCGCAAGGAACCGTCCCCTAACGGGTGCGGCGGAAGAATGCTAGAAGAGACTACACTACAGTACTCCAATTGCATCGTTCACGCCTGCAAATCGTTCCTAGCCCCCGTGTTCGCCATCGGTCATAACAAATTGCGGTACCGTACATAGTTTTCTGTATTGTTCGAGCGCCGAATCACACGGAATATTAGGGAGTCGCCTTTCTCGAATTACTTGACCCTTCTGCAGAAGTGGGCCAGCAACCCGAGCAGGCCGCGAGGCCTAAGTGACTTGCCAAATTCTTATCGTCGATGACAGCCCTTTAATTCGGGATTCGATTCGCTCGCTAATCGAAAGACAAACCGACTGGGCGGTCTGTGGGGAGGCCGAGAACGGAGAAATTGCCGTTCAGAAAGTCACTGAACTGAATCCGACTCTTGTGATATTGGATTTTCAAATGCCTGTGGTGAACGGCATCGAGGCCGCTCGTCGGATTAACCGAATCTTTCCCGGAATGCCGATGTTAATGTTCACGATGCACCGGAACGAACAGCTCGAAGCCGCAGCTAAAACAGTTGGAATTAGACGTGTCCTTTCCAAATCCGCCGGAATGCTGGACGATCTAATTTCCTCCGTCGCCAATCTCCTTCAAGAACTTCCGGCACCACAAGCAACTAATGAAGAATCGACCAGTGGCACCGCTTCGCGAGCATCTATGTCGTAGCCGTATGGACGGATAGGTTCCGGGATCGCGAGATTCGTCTGCATTATGAAGTGTGACGAGAAAAATCGATTGGTATCCCAGTTTGAAGGGACCACGACGAAAGTTTCCGAAGCTGTCGCGGAACTTCGTAAGAAAATGGGCACGTCCACGAGAGAGGAATACCAACGACTTGAGCGTACCACAAACGAAGTACGTGTAAAATCAGAGCAGGCCCGGCTCGCCCTAGAGAAGCACATTGCGACCCACCGCTGCTAGGTCACGCCATTCCAAAAAGCATCGCTCAAAGAATTTTGCTTGAAGCGCGAAACGATTCGAAAAACGCGTTATATCTTGAGGTTCAATCGCTCGGAGCGCCTTTAGAGCGGACCATCGGGATGGGACCTTTTATCAGTAGAACATCTGCTCACGCGGCAGGCGATTTGACGGAGTCACCAGGATCGAATATGTTGCTGGCACTGCTGCTTGTCGGAATCTGCTTTTCACTCAAAGCTAACCTCAACGGCACGAAAAACATCGCATTCTGGCACACTTTTGGCACAGGGACGCGATCGGTTCATCTGTGACAGCACTAGGACAAAATAGGATTAGTCATCACGGCAGCACGTCAACATGGCCGCGGCAAAAGAGGCCCAATCCGGTTTAGTGTGTCGTAGAAGGACCGGTTGCGGCCATCTCGTATACAAGGACGCGGAACGTTCCCGGGATCGCTTTAGCCCGTCCTGTTTGGCCAGGGGTCAGAGGCTCAAAATCAGGAACGGCAAGGTAGATGCGATGCGTCGTCGGATCAAGCGCCATCGTCCGCGCCCCCGGCTTTGTGGCCAGAGTCTGAATCTTCGTCAGAGTCGTAGGTGAGTCTTCATGAGCAATCGTCACCGTGGCGTCGCCCGATGGGCTGAATGCGAATTTTGTACCAGGGTCGTAGGCAGATGCGTCCGGCGACCCACTCGGAATCTGAGCTAGCACCTTTCCGTTGGCGGCATCAACCATGACCATCAGCTTGTTGCGGCAACCGACGAACAGGCGCTGGTTTACCAGATCGATGGCAAGCCCAGACTGATTCTCTCCCGGTTCGATGGACCAAGTGGCAATCAGTCTGTGAGTGGCCGTATCAATAACGCCCACGGCGTTTTTATCCTGGAGATTTACGTAAACCCTTCCGCGTTGTGCATCGACCACGGTTGCTTGCGGGATTCCACCCAGCGGAAATGTGTCCAATATCGTGCCCGTCTTAGCCTCGAAAACCGTCGCCGAGCCGTCGCCCTTGCCGAAGGCGTACACGTTGTGGTGAACAGGGTCATAGGCAACCGTATCGGGATCCATTCCGGTTTTTACCTTCTGCAGGATCTTTAGCGTAGCAAGGTCGACGATCGCGATCGCGTTCTCCCCACCATCGGTGATAAAACCTCGCCCAAGATCGCGTGCGATTGCTATGCCATGTACTCCCATAAGACCGGTAATTTCGCCCTCGATCTTGTCTTGGGCCGTGTCAACCACCACCATTTTCGTTCCGTGAGAGACGAACAGGCGATGCGCTACGGGGTCCACCGACAGATAATCAAAGCCGGTGTCTCCCGCAATGGGAATCTCTTTAACGAAGCGATACGGTCCGTCTTGTGCGCTAGTAGATTTTGGGACGGCAAACGCAACACCGAGGGTCAACACCAAACAACAGATCACGGTCTTCATGGTGCCTCCTTGTAAGCCACAACTCAGATTCTAGTTCCGAGCCCAGTCTTGTTTAATACTTCACGCTACTTGGTCATTGACGGAATCTGAAAAACAGCATGGGAGTAACAATCAGTGAAAGCACGATCGATACGGTCACGCCGCCAATCACTGCAATTGCGAGCGGTTGCAACAGCTACTCATGTGCCCGATACAAAATGACGCGCACTTTTTCGAGTGTAACGAGACCGCCTCCAATCATTTTGTCGAGCTCTGGCAGGAGACTTTCAATACGCGCATGATCTTCAACTACTTCGACGACAATGGGCAGATCCTGTGAAAGCCGGAGGATCTTTTCAGTATGGTAGCGACTGGTTGAACCATATCCACCGACCCCGCGGAGCACGGTAACGCCGCTCAATTTTTCCTTACGGAAGAACTCTATAATGGCTTCGTAAAGTAACTTGCCCTGCCATTTGTCGGATTCTCCAATGTGTATGCGCATCAAGGTGCGCTCCCCCTCAAATCGTTCGTGTTCCATTGTCTCTCCTATAAGGCACCACCGAGGCGAATACCAATCATCAGCGCAACAATCCCACCGCCGACGCTCCCACCAACGTACATCAGTGCACGCGTCCACTGACCATCTGACAACATGTGGACACTGTCCCACGCGAAGGTCGAGAATGTAGTGAAGCCGCCCATAAGGCCGACAGTTAGTCCGATTCGCCAATCGGGTGGTATAGAGAGATGGTTTAGTCCGAATTGGCCGATCATGCCAAGCAGAAGGGAGCCCAGCAGGTTGACCGCCAGCGTCCCGGCTGGGAATGATGCCCCACTGCGATACTGAATCAAACCATCAAGGCCATAGCGAGCCAGCGTTCCTGCAGCTCCGAATATCACTAGAAGGATGATACGCATTGAGGTGTTTGCTCTTTCTATGCGCGATGGCAAAAAAAAGACTCCTGGGTGCCTTGCGGCACGCAGGAGTCATCAGTCCAATAAGGACGGTTTCGGCGAACTCCATCGCCTTTATGAGATCAAGGCATCCTATTCTGTTATCGCTCCTCCCCGCAAGTGGTTTGTGGGGTCTTTGCGTTTGGCTCAGCGGGGCAAAGACGATTGATGATCGGCTAGACGGTTGATCACTAAAACCGCTTTGAGCCAACGAGCGTTTACGAGTAGCGCGTTTCGATAAGCAGAATCGAGGTGATTCGGCTGTTTGTCTATGCTGGTCACCATAAGGACTGATGTTGGCTTCAACTCGCCTACAAAACACCACATAGTTGTACGCGCCTTGGGCGCGCTCTATCCGACTCCAACAGCTCCATCGACTACTTTCAGCGCCGAGTAGCAACAGTATCGCTTCATGAAGCCCAAGTACTCCGCGAGTCGCCGCGACCACAGAAGTGAGACTCGCAAGTGGTGCCATTTGAATTAGGCGCGACACCGCCGTATTTGTGGTGGATCATTTTGAAGTGAATGTACTTATCTCCCCGGACGCCGCGCGTATAACCTCAATCGAGGCTCACAAGTTGACCGATGCGATGATCGCACCCGCGATAATGTTGGGCCAACCCGATCCGGTAATCGCGATAAACACAGCGGCTACAATGGTCAGAACGTTCAGCATCGCGTCATTTCGCGTCGAAAGCCAGATTGCACGCATCGACGCATCGCCGCCGCGAAACCGAAGCAGCCGATACGCGCAGTACCCATTCACGATCAATGCAAGCGTTGCCACGCCTCCCATAAGCATTGAGGCCGGCGCGCCGCCTTCGAGAATACGACGAACAATCTGGACTATTGCCGCGATCCCGACGCCGGCCATAGCGAGACCCTGCGAGAAACCTGCGACCCCGCGCGCACCTTCCGACCTGCATTGAGTGCTCCGAGGACTTCGGGCGAGGCGTAAGACCAGATTTGCAAGCGGCAAACGTCCGGACGGCAATAGCTCCGCAACGCGAAAGAAGCTGCCAGGCAGTCCCTGCTGGACAGAGAGTCCTGCTTACGAGGCAGGTGCTTCTCCTCCTCCGCACAAGGCTTCGGTCAAAGACCGAAGACTCTAACTCTTGTGTCCCCACGGCCGAAACGACATTTATTTGTAATTTGGCAAATCGATTTTGTCAGTGAAATCGCGGCCAACAGCAAAATCGGCAATCCAGGGGATTGCCATAAGATTGAAGATTCGATGGCTCAGAAACAGGCCAAATTTCGATTTCGGGGCAAATGCACCTGCAAAACGCAGTGCGGCCTTTTGCTTGGCGAGAACGAATGGCCCGAACAACTCCTGGTACCGCCCAAACGCTGCAGTATAGTCGCCATTGGAGCGGTGTAATTCGCCTGCAAGGATGTACGCCGCCACCATGGCCAATGCGGAACCTTGCCCGGCAAGCAACGAGACGCAGGATGCCGCGTCGCCGACCAACGTTACCCGCCCCCGCGTCCATAGTCCCTGTTGTGGGTTCATTCGTATTTGGCTCACACGATCGAAATAGAGATCGTCGGTGGCGTCGAGTGCGTCAAGGATCTGCGGGCATTCCCATCCGCTTTTGGCGAAACGCTTTCGTAACAGCGTCTTTTGCGCCTGCGGGCCGTCGCTCCCCGCAACGTCGTCATCTCTGAAAATGAACAGAAACATCGTGCGGTCGTCATGCATCGCAAACCGCCCCACCTGCTGACCTACCTGCGTGTACATGACATAAGCAAGCTCGTCGCGCGGCCTGTAGCCCTCGGCGGCGAAAGCCGCGACTTTGTAACCCAGATACTTCTCAAATTGGCTTTCCGCCCCAAACACGAGTTCACGGGTGTGTGAATGAAGCCCGTCCGCTCCAACGACGAGATCGAAGTCGCGCGCGCTTCCGCGTTTGAAAGTGACGTGTACAGCGTTTTCCGTCTGGTCAATATGGTCAATGCTGTCCCCAAAAATCGTTTCGACTTTACCTTCGATCCTGGAGAAGATGGTTGCAGCGAGTTCTCCTCGCGGAAGGCTCACGTAGCGGCCCTGCGCCATGCGAGAAAATACGTCGACCGGAAATCCCGCGACTCGTTTGTTATTCCGGTCTACAACTCTTACTTCCTGCATCGTGTAACCCTGACGCCTAATCTCTGGTAGCGCGCCCATGCGCTCAGCAATGTCGAAACCCGCACCCCAGAAATCGATAACGTAGCCGCCGGTTCGTAAGCTCGGTGCCGTCTCTACGAGGGTGGGCTCCAGGCCGTAATGGACCAGCCAGTACGCGAGAGTTGGTCCCGCGATTCCCGCGCCAGATATCAAAACTCTCATCAGGAGAAATAGAGCACGCGGCTGACTTGATGTCCAGCAAGCATCGCGTTTTATTGAGGATTACTCGCAAGCAGGGTGAGTCTCAACTCTCTAGAATGTTCACTGTTGCAAACAAATCCGGATGGTTGCAGGGCTTGCGGATTTAAGGTGAAAGAATTTGGGTTGCGACGCCTGATGTGAGCACCGAAATCCTTTCTCGCCAACGCAGCTATTTTTGAGCAGTCGAGTCGCCTGAAAACCTCGGATTAATGATGTTACTGGCTCCGCTGCTTCTGTGCCCTCCATTCCTTCCATTACCTCCGACATTTCCATACGCTCCAATGCCTTGGGCGCGCACTATCCGACTCCAACAGCTCCATCAACTACTTTGGCTTCTCTGTGTTTTCAGCAATTTGGGGAATCTGCTTTTCGCTCAAAGCTAACCCCAATAGCAGGAAAAACATCGCATTGTGGCACACTTTTGGCACAGGGGACTCACCTGCGCGATACCAATTCGTCAAAAGCAGGAGTTCTCCCCAAAACGTTCTGGCACAGCTGGCACAGTTGGCACAGCACTGCCAGACTGCGGGCGTTGAACTATGTCTGAAACAAGATTCGCGCTTGTCTTGATTGGGAGGCATGTTTCCTAGCCTCCGCAATTTCGCTTCTGCGAATTAGACCTCGCCGTAGTCCTTCTCGGAGCGCTTGCCGAAGATTCGCAGGGGGCACATCCCCTCCGTGTAGCAGATCGAGGATTGTTCTCATTGGGTTTGTTACGGGAACTCCATGAGCAGTTCCGATGTCGCTCTGAAGGATATTTGCGAAATGCAGGACAAGCACGCGAGGAATCTCACTGTTCCGACGGAAACGCCCCGGAACAGTCATGTGCAGCTTCGCTGGCATTACGTCTGACAGTTCGTAAAGGCTCAGAGCGGTTTGATGGCTGTAGACTCCCTGTGCGACCTCTTCCCGATTCTTGGACCAGAGCGACCAAAGCATCAAGTCAGGGCGGTGGCCTCGGGGAAATCTGGCCAACCGATATATCCCCCGATGCTCACGAATCCAATTTCCCGCCTGAACGTGGTATGGGTGCGTATTCTCCGCGAACCCCGCAGCCTTAGCCTGCTTTGTTGTGAAAAAACCCTGCTGGTCTTCCGCAATCTCGTAGAGCCGCGTGGCGGCTTCTCTGCGCTCTCTCACCACATCACAATACTACAACTTATTTGAGGTGTTGTGCATTCATGTCCTTGGCATAACTCCAGCGAGAAAGAGAAGTGGCGGGCTCGGAGACGCTCGAACTCCCGACCCTCTGCTTAGAAGGTGCGCTATACAAAACTCTAAGTGCCGCTTCTGGTGTCGCTTGCAGGGGAACGCGTCATTTATCTCGCTCTTGAAATGGACTGAAGTTGGACTGAAACCGCCTCGGCAAACCATCGCTGAGTTGCTGGCGGGTGTCAAGGCATAAAAAGATTATCAGCGGTGAACGCAGAAAGCACTACCTTAGGATAACGCGCCTCCTTGGGCATGAGACCTACAAAATAGAGGCAGGGCTCGATTGAGTTTGGCGGCCTAGAGCTTCCGACACTTTGTTCCTGAGGTGGAGTGCTTCCGGGACCTGCCGAGCACAAAGTTCAGTGAGAACCTGGAGGAAGGCCTTTCGCAGCTCCGGCTGCTGTTCGATTTCATTCTGCTTGCGTTTCCAGCACGCCGCCAGCGCGTCAGTAAAAATTCCTCCGAGGCCCTGCTGGTGCCAGTCGCGATCCTCGAACGATCCCACAACCTTCGCCAACTCCTTGATCCCAATAGCAAGCAAAACATCGCCGGATTCCGTGGTTAGGAAATGTGAGAACCATCCCGCCACAGACGCATGGTTCAGCCACGCCGTCGCCCAGCGCTCAAACACCGGCGCAATCGCCTGGACCACCGCTTTATGTTTAGCTTGTCCCAGCACTGCTGCCGCATCATTGTGCAGGCCCATCAGATCCACAGCGAGCGACTCGGCGCGCGACCAATAGCCCCCCGCACTGGGCTGCCAGGCGGGCAAAGCCATGGCATAGTCCACCATCTCCGTCCAGATTTTGGCGAAAGTGGCTGGATCGGTGGTCATTTCTAGCCCAATTTGGACCCATGTCTGCAGGAAGTCCTCCACCCAATACCGTCCAGCCGGCCCGAGATCGAGTATCGGACGGTAAAACGTCCGCGCCGCCTCAACTGAGTTTTCTTTGACGATGAATTCCGCCACGCGGGCCATGACCCACACATCGAATTCGTAAGGCGTCCCTTCAATTTCGTAGTTCTCTTCGCCCGGTCCAGGCGTCGGCAGGGTTCGCATTTCCATGGCAAACAGTTCGTTAATGAGGTGACGCAGCACAGGCTCGTCCGCCGGCAGTGGTTCGCGCACCATCCCCCACAAGAATCCGAGCCCTTTCTGGATCACATGGAAATCGAGGCTAGGCATCTCGCGATCAAGCTTCCGATCCCTGCCGTGTTCGCGCACCCACTCCTTGCGTTCTTCCCTCATCCGCCGTTCTGCCGGGGACACCATTCTGCGCGAAATGCGCTCGATCAGTCTATTGCCAAGGGTCTCGGCTCTGGTAACCGGGAGCAGTTCTCCCCCTAATTTTCCGGCAGCGTACCGGCGAAAGAGCGTCGCTTTGTACCTGGCTAGCAAGTCGCGCTTCGCCTCGTGTCCTGATTCCCGGTTCGCCGCACGTCGAAGGGCAGACCAGAGCACTACGATGTTCGTCAGCTCGCCGAACTTCTCTCCGAGTTTCTCCCGCAGCCAATAGGCACGCACCATGGTCTGAAAAGCGGAGTTGTAGTAGAAGCCGCAGACGCCCTCGAACACAAGGCGGCGAACCCACTCCTCACCGCTTTCCGGCAATAAAGCCACACCAGCCTCTCCGAGGAACGATTCCGCAGTAGAATCGAGCGCCGACACCGACGAATCCAGTTCAGAACCTTCCGGGAGGCGTAATCCACGCAGCGTATCCATGCACCATTGTTCGATGTCGGGATTCTGGCGGAGCCAGTCACGGTGCTGAATTATGAGAACCGCGATTCCTCCGGCGACAGAATTCATACGGTACTGCTCCTGCTGAGCATCTAGGCCGGAAGGCTGCCATTCGGACAGGCGTCGAGTCTGGCGAGCAAATTCTGGCAGTGTTGCAGGTTGAAGCGACTTGCGGTCGGAGAGACACGCCCGAGCCGTTGACGCCAGAGTCAAGGAAAGCATTTTCAGTTCTCGGTCGTCGTATCCCTCCTTGATCTTGGCCTCCAGCTCTTCAGGCCAGCGCATCGTAATCATCAGGGAGCCATCGGGCTGCGGTGTCTCGGTGTAGTTTTTCAAATCGAACCGCGCCAGGAAAAATTGGAGATCATCACGGTCCTTATCGGTTCGTACAGGTTGCTTCGTCCATTCCGCGACGCGACCGACGAGATATTTCCGTGTTCCTTCATCCTGAACCATCAGAACCGGTGCGTTGTCGCGGAGAAAAGCCCGGCGGTGAGGCATTCTGTGCCATTCAATGGCCCATTGAATCGCCGTTTGTGGCTGACCACCCAAAGCAATGGCCCATACCTCCTGCGATTCATTAACTGCCCAGCTCGTCTGGCACTCATAAAGGTGGAAGTTTCCAAGAAGGGGTTGCAGCTCCTTAGTGAAAAGTCCGGGATACTTCATGCCGACGGCCACCAAGACTCCCGCAAAGGCGAGAGATTCGGCACGTTCATAGATTTGTTGCACCCAAGATGCGATGCTCCTGCCGGCCTCGACTTCGTCGTAAAGCCACTTCTCCAGCGCCATCAGTGCCGCTTCCACTACATCGCCATCCTTCGGGAGATATCGATGCCAGCCAAATACATTGCCATCGCCGAGCCAGCAAACGGTTTTGCCAGCGAATTGAAATTCAAGTCCGTACTTCGCGCGCTGCTCCTCGGTCAGACGTGCGCCCACCTCTTCAAGCCATCGGTGCGTCGCGTAGTTGACCAGCCGGATGATCGAATTAAGACCCTGTTCCGGCGCGGCCTGAAGAAATATGAGGAAAGGACCCTTCCAGTAGTAGGCTGGGTATCCCTGCCGCCAATCTGCAAGCCCGAAATCATCAAAGAGTGGGGACCGGTAACCGTAGGGATCTGTGGGTTTCGGTTCCTCTATGCAGATAGCCAAAAGAACTTCCCTGGCTGCTTCGGGTCGGACGGCGATCAGACTCGAAAGCGCGCCGGTATCGAGCACTGCGGAACGGAATCCCTCCGACACTTCGTGCGCGGGCCCGTCAGTGGCTTGCGCCCGTAAAGGCCCCCGAGGCATAGACAGTGTTGCGGGCGGGGGAGGGCGCTTTGCTCTTTTTTGCTCGGAATGATTTCTGAGCCATTCTTCATGGCGTTTCTTTTCTTCCTCCTGCGCAGCTATGGCCCGTTCAACGGCGTGTCCCGGCTCGTCACGCCTGCCACTCAGTTCAAGGGCGACCTGTGCAACGTCGTCGGGGAATTCCCTCGCCGCCCAGAGCAGCGCTTCGTAAACTACTTTGTCCTTGTCCCCGAAATGCATTCCTTCGGCGACACGTCCCTGCGTCTCTTTCGCGAGTTCCAGCGCAATAAGGCTAGCTTCGTGTCGGCCAGGTACGCCCTGGGGCATCGTTCGGAGCCAGAGAGCGCATATCTCCGCTGCAAGCAAGAGGGCGTGTTCGGCCAGGTCCTTGGCGTGCCTGCTGAAAACATTTAGCGCTGGAGTCCAGTAAAGCGGATGGGGGATGCGAAACCAAGCCTCCGATTGGTCCGAATACTTCGGATCGACCAACCCACGGAGCCGAACATCCGGTATCGATGCAGCGTTCTGCAAACGCTTCAACAGCCGTCGCAGAATCGTGCCACTATCGGCGATAAGAATTGGCCAGACTTGCTCCAGCAGCACTTCCGAATTCGCGGCAAACAGAAGGCCGTCTAGAAAAATGTCGCTCGCCAAAACCGCTTCCGCTCCAGTTCCCGATAGTTGGGCCCAGGTCGATTTCCACGACAGGAGGTCATCCTTTCTTTCAGCAAGCGATTGTGCAAAGAGGCGAATAGCCCTGCCCCAGCGAGGAACAGAGGCAATCGCTTTGATCTCCGAAACTACGTTGTTCTGCGCAAAAACAAGTACACGATATCGCGCCCAGTCGCCCATCAGATCGTGCGGGAACTGTACAGACGGGAGGTTCTCCCGTATCAACCCTTCTTGTGCGAGCGCTCCAAGCAGCGGCAGCTGATCGCTGTCGATGGCATCAATATGAACCGCTCCGCTTAGCTTTTGCCCCTCATGCCGGCCCAGTGTGCGCAGAAGCGAATCGCGCGCGAAGCGCATGGTTCCGTTACCGATCCACCGCTCCCAAATCCAGTCGACAAGTTCGGTTTCGCCGATCCATACCTGAGAAGAATCCGAAAGCTTTTTAGTAATGTCTGCTCTCAACACCCAGTCCAACAAGACCAGGTTACGCAGGATGGGTCGTAGATGACTGCGCATGAGCAAATAGCGAATCTCCGGCAGATGCGGGATTGCATTGTAAATTTCTTGGATTGTGGGCACCTCGAATTCCACTCTATGAATGTCGGTAATACCAATTGCTATGAGCGCGTCCTGAACAGCCTCCCACGTTTGCGTCTGGCATGTGACGATCAGATTCCAGCCGCTGAATCCTTCATCCTTTACCGCCGCAATCAACTCCAGCGAGCGCCTCCGGGCATCACCTTCCAGTTTTTCAAAGCCATCGAGCACCAGGGCGCAGCCACGGAGACTTGAATTACGAATCAATTCGGGGATGTTGTGGCGAAGCCCGTAGGTGTTGGCGATCTCAACCTGGGCGGATTTCGATAGCTGCTCTGCGGTCACCCACAGAATCCGTTTGAACGCTCCTCCATTGGCCGCCAGTTGTGCAACCAGCGAAGATTTCCCGCTCCCCGATTCCCCGGCAATCACGACGACCTTATGTGCGGCAACCGTGTCCGAAGCTCTATTTACCTGGTCCGTGCGGGGTAGATGAATGTCCGCGCCAAGTACGGTCCTGACATTCTTCAGGTTATCCCGCGAGGCCGCCTCAATGCGCTTCCAGTCGGCTTCGAAATCTGGATAATCGCGCAGCTCAAAATCCGGTCGCAGCACGCGCACCAGTTTCGACAGATCAAAGAATCCCCCGGTCGCCCGGTTTTCAGCCGCTAGTTGCAGCAATCGGCCCCAAAGTTTCGTACCTTCCCCCAGGCTACCGTCGAGTACAAGTTCTGCGCATAGACTTATATGTTTTCCCTCTTCGCCTTCCAGAAAAGGCAGCACGCGAATTCTTGAGGCGAGCCGGGCCGTCTCGACCGGATCGGGCTGCACACCGTTTTGTTCTCTGCGGAGACTCTCAAAAATCGCGCGCTGAACCGCTGAAGACTGATTGGTATCCGTTAGCCTCTGGACCATGCGCTCCGGCGTGGTGGCAAAGCTCTGTTTCTGCAACCCTCGCCATTCTTCTAATGTCGGAGCGTCAATCACGCCGACGATGATTCCGAGCAGATCACGCCGCTTGTCAAAGCCATTGGTATTCCATTGCTCCCATGCATCCTGGACAAATTCCGCGTTAAAGCCCGTCTTAGTGAGCTGACGGTTGCTTTTCACGGAGATGGCACATCTCGTCGATTCCGTACCATGACTCAGGCCCAGCCACAGGTCGTCGAGGATCTGGCCCGTGTCACGAGCCTCGAAATGCAATTCCGAAATCGTCCCGAACTCAGGCTCAAGCGGGAACACTCGCCTGAGCGTCTGCGCGAGAAAGGCCGCGCCGACTTTGTCAGCAAAGGTGTATCCACCGCCACCCGTGGCTTTTGTTGGAGCGCTCTCTCTGGGCATATTTAAAGAAGCATACTCCGGGCTAACACCGAGCTCAATTTCTGATTGCGAAGGCCGAACCGCCGCAAAATCTTTGGAGCTGTTGAAAACGATCTTGTGCGAGAAGAGTAGACCATCTGAGCACCATTTTCGAGCGCCACCAGGCGACAGGTGCGGATTCGACCGTTTTCAGAGGATCCGCCGGGTCACGATTCGGCAAATGTTTACTTTTTTGGTGGGGTTGGTTTCGGCCAACGGATATTGAATCCCTTCGGCAGACGGTACTCGGTATCAGGATCCATCTTTTGTGAAGCATTGATTTCCAATTGGTTTAGAGGGATCCCCCAAGATTTAGCAATGGTCTCTTTGAGTTGAATGACTGTGAACTTCTTTAGAGCAAGTTTCCATAGGGTCCCGGGAGAGAATTCAAGCTCATCCTCGACTTTAGTAAGCAATTCTCGCCCCTCATGCTTCAGGCTCCTCAGTTCTGGAGGGTCAGATAACTTGAACGTACATGCGAGCGTGACGATTTCTGGGCGCGTGGAGGGCAGAAATGGCAGCCATTCCTTGTAAGGCTGAAGGGCCCGGCGAATAAACGATATAGAGGGCTCGAATCTCTTGACGCTCTGCACTTTCAGCAATTCATCCAAACATTCCGCTTTCAGATCACTTCCTCGGAACTCTCCCTCCTTGTTGAAGTACGCCTCGAAGAACATTCCATTTAGGAGGTGCGCTGCCGCCTGCTGCGGAAATTCTGCAAGTTTCTCGCGCAGATCGCGTATCACTGCCAAGGCCTTCCATTCGGAACCGCAAGCAGACTGGTAGATATTCCGTCCAAGCACGAACGCCTCATCCTTGCTTACGGTTTTCCAATCGAGATCGAAGATGGCATCTATTGCGGGGCCTTGCTTGGGCCAAGTGTGAGACTTCAAGTCGTTGAGTATTACGCCGATCCTGGTTCCCTGAGCGCGAGGAAAATCAACGTCGGCTTTCGCTTCATCGGCATATGCAAACAGTGCGGACAACTCCACGCCACAGTGTTCGAGCTTCTTCGCGATGAGCGCTGCAAAATCCTCTGGTGTCTTACCCGAAAGCGAGACATGTCCGATTGTTTTTGGAAGGCCAGGGACTTTTACGGACGTATCGAAAAAAGCCGGGAGAATGTATTCCTGATGGCTCTCGAACGCCCGAGCCTGGGCGCTCTCACGCTCATGATTCGTCCACAACTTGTTCCGGTAGTGCTCTGAGATGAACATAACCGTAAAGAGAGCCTTCTTTTCATACACATCGCGAAGATGGGTATAAAGATTCTTGCCCCATAACGTAGCCTCCTCAAACTCGTCGTAGAAACCTTAACACCCAATGAACGCAACTGGGCCGCCACCCGTCTGACGTACTCTCGATCCTCGCCAGCGAACGAAAGGGCTACATGGTTTTCTGCTCCAGCAGATCGTCCTGCGCTGTGGCGTCGCCGTGTGGCGGTTTCTTGCGCTTCATGTTTTCACCTGCCCCTCACTGATTGCGTTTGCTTTCGTTCTCCCTGCTTCCGTCATCATGTGGAACTGTCACTGCTATTCTTGAGCCTACGTTCAGGACTGCACGCGAAAGTCCGCACCACGTCACTCGTTTTTCTCAAGGGCTGCGAAGTGTGGATATTTGTCGGGCATCGCTGTGTGCAAACTTTATGAAATCCTAGCGAGCGCGTAGCTCGTGCTCCGGCCGCCTTCGGGGTTGCGGACGAGGATCCCTCGTTCGACAAGAGGCAGAATGTCGCGGAGCGCCGTATCGTGGGAACATTTCGCAAGCTTTGCCCACTTCGATGTTGTTAGCTTCCCGTCGAAGCCGTCGAGGAGCCGATTGAGCACGAGCCGCTGGCGTTGGTTCAGCGAGAAATCGCCAATTGATTCCCAAAAGCGCGCTTTGGCGAGCACAGCTCCAAGTGTTATTTGCGCGCCTTCGATTGCGCGGCCGAGACACACGAGGTACCACTCCATCCAGGGCGTGATATCCATCGTCGCTCTCTGGGTCCGCTCCAGGATGTCGTAGTAGGCGGTGCTCTCCTGCCTGATTTCTGCGGACATGCTGTAGAAGCGTTGCGGACTTTGTTCGGAGCGCGCGAGGGCGAGATCCGCGATGGCCCGCGCGATGCGCCCGTTGCCGTCATCGAATGGGTGAATAGTCACAAACCAGAGATGGGCAAGCCCGGACTTCACCACCCAATCGGTCTCGGCGCTTCCATTGAACCAATCGAGGAAATCCCGCATCTGCGAGTCGAGTCGTTCGGCAGCCGGCGCTTCGAAGTGGACACGCTCCCGCCCGACCACGCCGGAGATGACTTGCATGGGACCGCCACTGTCATCGCGCCAAGCGCCCACCCTGATGCGTCGCATACCGCTGCGACCGGTCGGAAATAGGGATGCATGCCATGCGAATAGCCGTTCTGCGGTGAGCGGCTGCTCGTAGTGGCGTGTGGCGTCCAGCATCATTTCAACAACCCCTTCGATATTCCGATCAGCAGGCTTGAGCCCTCCGATGTCCATCCCAAGACGGCGCGCGACCGAGGAACGGACCTGTTCCGCGTCCAGCTTTTCTCCCTCGATTTCACTGCTCTTGAGCACGTCCTCGGTGAGGGTACGGAGGACAGCTTCCTGGCGCAGCTTGAAGCCGAGATTCTCCATGCGGCCTAGCAACCGGCCCTGTTCGTGGCGAACGGTGGCAAGCCTTTCCGCCAAGCTGTCGCGGTTCCAGTGAAACCGTGGCCAGTCCTCCTGATTGTGAATGTATTCTGTCATTTGCGTAGATTATGGCTATTAATCAACGCAGAAGTCAACAGATTCTACGCATCATATGCGTAGAACACGCCCAACATTCGACGCATCGAATTAAGTATGAACTTACAGAATCATATTCTGTACATACAGAGCCATATAGCATACAATTACGGGATGGAGAGGCAGGCTGATGAACCGCGAATCATTTGAACTCCGTGGTCAACAATTCGACCTCAGCCGCAGCGATGTTGAGGAGCGGTTGAAACACGTCGAGCCAAAGACGGTCACCAAGTATCAGGTGCGTATAAACGGCACGACGTATCCGCCCAAGCAGGCGTTGGCCGCCGCAATCGGAAAACCCGTTGCGAATTTCACGACGATGGACGCCACACGCATCCTTTCCAAACTCGGCTTCGAGGTCAGCGGCACGGACGACGAAGCAATGACCAACAAGACGATTTCCGAGCGTCTTTTTGAGGCGTATCTCAGCGCCTCCGGAATGACGGACTTCCGGTTTGAACCGTCGCAGGACGGCACATCGAAGCGGCCCGACTACAGCCTGAGCGTGCTGAACACGGAAATCCTTTTCGAGCTAAAGCAATTCGACCAGACAGCCGCCGACTTCAACCTGGTGGGCGGCGCGTATGATCCCTACAGAGCGGTTCGCGAGAAAATCGAGGCGGCGCGAAAAAAGTTCAAGGACCTGGAGCGTTTTTGCTGCTGTCTGGTTCTTTACAACAACGACAAGCCCCTTGTCGAACTTAACTGGCAGTTCGTCTATGGCGCGATGCTGGGGAACCTGGGCTTCACCATGCCGGTCAACCCGCAAACCGGGACGGCGGACGAATCGCAAACAGTGCGCACATTCAATGGCGGCGGCAAGATGTACCGCTATCTGGAGGGGAGGGCGATAGCGCCGCAAAACCGGACGATCAGCGCAATACTAGTTCTTCGGCAGTACATGGTTGGTGCCAAAAGATTCGAGATAGCCATGAAGTGCAAAGAAAGCGATCTCGGCCGCAAGCTCGAGCTGTTGGAATTTTGGGATGAAATCGAACGCGCGAGAGGGACCGCAATGGATCTATCCCTTTCGCAGCTCCGGGTGGTTGTTCATGAAAATCCATTCGCACGAATTCAATTCCCGCGAGAGGTTTTTCGCGGGCCTTACGACGAACGGTATGCAGGCTCCGAAGGCCGCATCGAGAGAGTGTTTTGCGGAAACCAACTCGCAGCGCTCGAAGAGGAAGCGCGAGAAACTGAGACGGCGGGTCGAAGGCTGCCGACGAAAGAAGAGCTTGAGCGCATGCATTTTTCCAAACTGGATAAGCTGTGCCGCAGGGTCGCCGACAATCCTTACGCCAGTTCCGTTGAAGCCGACCAGGCGCGCGATTTGCGCACCGAGATGCTATCCGACAGATTCAAAGAGAGTGGGGATTCCCCTGCGCTCGGCGGAAAAACCGTGCGGCAGACCCAAACGGAATCCCTGCGGCGTCGAGTGGCCGATTTTCTCGCTGCCACATCCGCGCTCTGGGATGGAAGTCCCCGCGCTTAACCGGATGAAACTCGTGCGCGCCAGGGCGTCGCAAACCAGGAGTCTGCTTAATTCGACCGAAAGGAAACCGATAATGGCAAAGCAACCCGGCCTCGATGATCGGCACCGCGATAAGGGAGGCCAGACACGCGAAAAGAACAGCAACACCCGCATCGACACCTTGCGGGAAATCTACGGACCAGACTTCGCTCCCGGACTGCGCGGCGACGCGCATCTAAGGACGCTGCTCGACCGCACCGACAGCGACTCGCTGTCGGATTATCTGAAGAAACACAAGCGCTAACCGCTGGCACCGCCTTCGCTTGAGGCGGCCGGACGTGTTAGCCTCGCCAAGAGATATGTTCGAATACGACGTTGCGATTTCATTCGCCGGCGAACAACGCGCCGAAGCTGAGGCAATCGCCGATTGCCTCAAGAATGCCGGTGTCAAAGTCTTCTATGATCGGTACGAACAGGCGGATTTGTGGGGAAAGAACCTTTATGAGCACCTGTCTGATGTCTACCAGAAAAAGGCCCGCTATTGTTTAATGCTCGTTTCTGCCGCTTACGCAGCGAAGGTCTGGCCAACTCACGAGCGTAGGAATGCACAAGCACGGGCTCTGTTGCAGAGTACCGAGTACATCCTTCCCGTTAGGTTCGACGAAACAGAAATCCCTGGTCTGCCAGGCACTGTCGGTTACCTGCGGTTTGAAGAGCATGGCGTCCAGGGTATCTGCACGAACCTCCTCCAAAAACTCAACGGCTCCCCCGAATCTCCTGAGAGACATACCGCAACAGAACGGGGCGTCGCCCCCGAACTGAAGGAGTTCTGGGAACAGCGCAGGAGATTGGCGGACACGGACATTCTCAAGAAGGTTTGGTCCAAGCCCCGCTGGCGCATAGGCATTCGTCCGACAGAGTTCAAGAGAGCCCGTTTCAAGGATCTGGAACAATGCCGTCAGTTCATGATTTCGTCTTACGTGCGCGTCCAAGGATGGTTTCCTTATCCTTGGTTCTCGAAAGACGCCTTAGAGAGCGGCGACGAGTGGATTGCTGGCGAGATCGACATGTCCGAGGCCGGCAGGGTAAGCCATGTGGAGCGCTGGGTTCTCTTTCGAAGCGCTCAGTTTGCTCATAATCGCGCTTTTGACGAAATCCCTCAGTTGGGGGATCGGGTCCATGTACTTGAGATCCTCGACACGGCGACTGCGGCTTTTGAGTTTGCCGCGCGAATGGCACAGCACGGCGTTTTGTCGCCTGAAGCTGTGATCACATTCGAGCTGTATGGGTTGGCTGGCCGCGAGCTGACTTGGCCAAAGGATATTTTCGGCGACTCCGATGCCGTCGGGAAAGATTGTTGGTGTCAGGATGAGAGCTTCGCTGTGGCGCGACAATCGGTTCCTGCGAACCTCCAAGCGAAAAGGCGCGAACTCGCTCTCGAAGTCGCCGTGGAAATTTACTCGAATTTTGGGTGGTCAGACCCGCCGAAAGACCTTCTGAGTGAAGCGCAGCTCAAGAGATTTGGTGCCTTCTAATGGCGGAATCTCTTACGACTTTGCTTTCTTCGAACGTTTCGACTTGCCAGAACCAATGCGGCTTCCGCTAACACACGGTCGCGCCAGGTAAACAGCGACCTGTTACGCCTGTTGCCATCCGCCTAAAACGCACGGGACGTGCCTGCGTTTTGTAGCCACCTAAACCTTCTCTATGTCTTGTTTGAATGAGGCACGGAACGTTTCTAGGTCTGATCTGAGGAACCGAATATTTCGGCCCATTACGCGCAAATGGGGGATTTGCTTTCGCTCCACCCATAGATAGACAGTTTGCGGGCTCACACCAAGGAATTGAGCGGCTTGCTGAACTGTCCATGGACGTTCGTCGCCGGACGAAGCACTTGAACCTGTTGCGTCTGCGCGATTGGACTTGCTCATCTCAACTCCCGGCATAGAATACTCATTCCGTGTACCTTATTGGAGAAACCAGCTGTGCTCAACATTTGGTTCACTGCGGACTTTCATTTGGGGCACAAGAACATAATTCCATACTGCAATCGCCCGTTCCAAACTGTCGAGGAAATGAATCAGGAGATTTTGGAACGCCTGAACTCGCGTGTAAAAGCGAACGATATTCTGTACTTCCTCGGAGATTTCTGCATCGGCCCAAAGGCACGAGCTGCGGAGCTTCGCCAACAGATTCGCTGCAAGAAGATATTTGCGCTCGCGGGAAACCATGACAAAGAAACACGCAAACTTACTCAGGAATTTGCGTGGCTCAATGATCTCGCGGAGGTCTCGCTCAATGGACAACGAATCGTGCTCTGCCATTATGCAATGAGAGTCTGGAATCAGTCATCGCGGGGAGCCTGGCATTTGTACGGGCACTCCCACGGAAAACTTCCGGCTCCGGAAGCTTCACTTTCGATGGATGTTGGAGTGGACACTCACGATTTTCGCCCTTGGCACTTCGACGAAATCCAAGATCGAATGAAGGCCAAATCCGCAACGGCCGCAGGTTTAAATACGCGAAGAAATCCAAAACCTCTATGATCCCTTTCAATGTTTCTTTAGAATAATCTGAACTTGGGGCATCTGCTTTCGCTCAAAAGTTGATCCCCAGCGACCAAACATAGTTCCTTGCACATTGTAGAGCACCCGTTTTCACAGACGGGTGCTCTACATGCTTTACCCCTCCTCCATTTACTCAAAGCCGCGTCTCTTAACGGCCTTCGCTAGCACACAGTCGCGCCAGGCAAATGACGACCTGTCACGCCCGTTGCCATCCGCTCCAGCCGCAAGTCCTAGACTGTTTCGCTCCCTGTCCTTTCAGTGAGTCCGTTGCGATTTGGTTCCGCTCCCTGGTTGAGGGAACCAACTCTCAACTCACCGAAAGGACAAAGAAAATGAATTCAGAAAACATCAAGAAAATTACAAATCAAGCCATCGAGCAACTCATCTCAGCCCTAAACGAGGGTCGAAGCGAGACGTTGACGCAGTATCTTGCGGCGATTGGCCGATTCCATCGCTATAGTCTGCGAAACGTGATGCTTATCGCATCACAGAAGCCGACTGCATCGCATGTTGCGGGCTTTCACGCTTGGCACAAGCTTGGGCGCTTCGTGAAGAAAGGCGAGAAAGGCATCATGATTCTCGCCCCGATTGTTCGGCGGAAGAATGAAATCGCCAAACAAGAAGAAACCGACGAATCATCAACAGCAGTCGGATTTCGCGCGGCCTACGTCTTTGACATCAGCCAGACGGACGGCCAAGAACTCCCCGCAATCGGCAGCGTTAATGGCGAGCCTCGCGAGTACCGTGAGCGCCTTGCGAAGTTTGTCGCCGAGCAATGCATCGCTCTTGAGTATTCGGAGGAAATCGCTCCAGCGCGAGGCACTTCCGCAGGGGGCAAAATCACTTTACTACCGGGGCAGTCTCCGGCTGAAGAATTCGCGACATTGGCGCATGAACTTGCACACGAAATGATGCACCGCGACGAGCGTCGCAGCAGCACTTCAAAGCGCAGCCGCGAGACTGAGGCAGAAGCAGTCGCGTTCGTAGTCTGCCACGCCATCGGTCTCGAAACGGGTTCAGCGTCTCAAGACTACATCCAGCTCTATGAAGGTGACGCGAAGCTTTTGACGGACAGCTTGGCGCACATCCAGAGCACTGCTAGCCAAATTCTCAATGCAATCGGCGCGGAGGCTTCCTCCGCGCCACCCGCCTAGCGCGGGGGCAGGCGGCATTCAACTTGCGTTCGCTGTCCGCCGCTACATGAATAGGCGATAGTCGTAAGACATGGAGCCAAATCTTTCCAAAAGAGAACCGATTCGTGCAATTTGGCGTGACGATTCGATGGTGGCAGGTACTTTCGTGTAAAGATCGAAACTGTTCCAATTCATCTTGGACAGGCCCAAAATTTCCGTACCAATTGTTGTCAAATCGGAACGACCCGCATGGCGCTTGATAACAAGAGGAGCTGGAATTCGCCGCTTCCCCTGATAGTATTTTTTAGTGCTGTCGATTACGTTCGTTACGCCGTGTACCCAGAGCAACGCGCTATCCGGTGATAGTCTGAGTAGCGTTCCCCTCTTCATTGGGAACTTGTCTTCCTTGAACGTGCCATCTTTCTGAGGAACCGAGGAGAGATAGCGAAGGGCATCTTCCGTACAAATCTCAAGAAGATCGATCTCTTTCACTCCGGTTAGGCCAGCCTGAAGACCACGTCTCTCCTCATCCAGAAACGGCGTTAGCTTGTGAATGACGACTCGTCCCGGTAGCCGCGACTGGGCTTCCCAGAACAGTTGTCTGATAGTTTCACCTACGCGGCGTGCGTCATCGAAAGACATAAATGCGTTTCGGCGGCGGATAATCGGATTCTCGATTTTGCTCAGCCGGAACTGAAGACCCTGCCCTTGAGCGTTGTAGAGATGGCTGCATCCGAGGATGACCTGGCTTCCTCTTGCCGCCTTTCGATCCAGGCTCATTCCCAAGCCGACAAATGCGGATTCGGGGTCGAGCGATTCAAGGACCCAGGGGGTGCGCATGCTCTTCACGTACAACGCTAAAGAGAGCCACCACCGGATTCGGCACTGAAGTGTGTCTAGCAGTGTTTCTTCTTCGAGAAACTGTGTCGAGATTCCTTGTGGGACGCAGAACGCCTTCACAAAATTGTGCAGATCAAACCGTTCAGTTTCCGTTTCGAAACCGCGCCACGACACCCAACGGCGTGGAATGAATACGAGTGTGACACTAGGGGCTGCCGCCGCCTTAAGTGTAGAGAGGCAGGTTGTAAGATGTCGGCCAATCTCAAGCGCACCTTGTTGTTGATTCAACGTGGGATTGATTTCTGGGCAGGTTACCCACAGGTTTTCACCGGGTCGCGGTATTTGCAAGGGAAGTCCGAAGGCGCCTTCAAAGCCGGGGAACGGCGGCAAATAGTCAGCCTCGAATTTCCCAGGACTCGTGGACGTATGAAACGCGTCCAAGTACGAGCTGAGTTTCGCTGCCTCCGCTTTCGGGCAAATCACACCAAGCTGTATGGTCGGCGCAAGTTGCCTGGCTGTTAGTGGATAATCGAAGGGCCGATTTTGCAACATCCCTCTAACCGGATGCGGATCAGCTACCTGTCCGTTTCCTTGCCGACTCGAATAAACAAGTTTGGGCTCAGGGAGTTCCACGGCGACCTGTACAAGGCTAGCTCTGTATTTCTCTTGTATCTGGATTTGTCGGGTTTTGTCTCGGCTTGTCAACCGAGCTAGGACTGGTGTGCGCCGCAACTGGAACCTGAACGGAGAGCCTGCATCAGGTGGAAACTCATACCTTTCCTGTGCCAGAAGAAGCTTGCGCCATTCCTCAACAGCCTGGTTGAATTCAGCATTATGTTGCCATCCTAAAATGGCAATCTTGAGATTTCTTTCTACTTCTTTCGGCACTTCATGCCCGTCCATGCTCCCGACTTTAATAGTTGGTTTCAGGACGACGTAACTCTTATCGCCGATTCGTCGCAGATAAACGAGGATTGCGTCATGGATTAGAAAATCCCCTCCTTCTATCTTGCGGCGCTCTCGCGCCTCCTTTTTCCAGAGAAGAGAACTGCCATCGTTTTTCGCACCGATTCGCCGGGAAAACCCGTCAACCAGAGCTCGCCGAACCAAGGAATTTATTGTGCCGTCGTCGTGCTTAAGATCTTGGTCGTTTATGGGCACTCGTTCAATCTTCTCGTTAACGTTTTTTCCGAACGCAGATCGAATATCGTCAATGGTTCCAAATGCGTAGCCCCTCCCTTTGAATGGTCCGGCTACAAGTGGCTTTCCTTCTGCGCATTTCCTGAAATACTCCCAAGTTCTTTCTTCCGGCCATTTCTTGAGTGTGAATTCATAGATTTCTCCCGGTGGAGTGAAGGCAAAGGCGTTGCTCTTAATGATCCCGCATGTAAATAGCTCAGGAAGGGTAAATTCGGCTCGTACGTCTGTGGCAGCCTGTTCTTGAACCTGTAATAGTTGACGCGCTTGATCGCCTTCGGCTGACGGAAGACAATGCAGGGCTATTCTGAGTAATAAATCGTCGAAACCAGACGTCGAAATATAGTGGGCACTCCGACCAGCTTGCCGTGCTCTTACAAGCAGCCGAGCCACGCCCGCCGGAATTTCGCCGTCTCCAAAGCCGCACCAATACAAGGTTCCGGTGCCACTTTGAGCATAGGCGGATTCTAGAGTATTCATAACGGAATCATCCCGCCCGCTATAGCCAACCACGACTAACGGTGTGTGCCGGAGTTCTTCAATCAGGGCTGCACGTAGCTTCTCATCTTGTTCCTGTACTTCTTCGCTTGTGTTCTTCAGTTGGTCGTAGCGATAGTCGCCGTGAATGGATACGCAGAGAAGTTCATTTTGATTCGGTTTGCGGTGCAATCTTTCGTGGCAATCGATACCGACCTCGACGGCAACGAGCTTCTGCGATGCGGCGGCTGCTTTTGTTGCTAATCCATCGAAGTTGGGTGTCCACACTGACTTGATCAGCCCTGCTTCTGCTAGTTTGATGAGGATTCGGTAGCCATAATGAGGAATTGCCACCCGGACCTTTTCTTGAAAGAATGCGCGTCGATCGTCAGCGATCGGGAAACATTCTTGGATGTAGAAACCGTACTCCTCGGGAGCCTCATTTCCTGGATACTTGCCATGCATATCCAGCCACCGTTGAATTTTTTGGCGTACGGATGGGAGCGACAGCTCCGAGAATTGAGCCTCCAATCCTGGGTTGTTAGTCAAGAAGATGGATCGCTTCCATTCCCAAATGCAATTCGCGGCAGAGGGGACGCCAGACGTTATCGAAGCACCGGCTCCCAAGAACAAAGCATGGGGCGTCGCTTTGTTGATTCCTACTGAGCGAACCAGTGCGTCCAAACCGAGCAGAAATTCAGTTGCCATAGGGCTGGAATCCGCCAATGTAACCGCTGCATCCTTGCAGGGTAGGCATATTGAAGCACATTGTTAGCTGTTCGGGTATTGTTTGCCGTGTCTCAAGAGATGTCGGACGGAAACGCTTTAGCGGACTTTCCTTTTCTCGTTAGTCGAGGCCATCTTTGCGTTTAGGGGCGTGATAGAGATCAGGGTTAGAGTTGCTGTATTGGTACCTCTTCAGTAGACTCCAATCTCATTATGGAGACGACCGCCAACAATAATATTCCTCAACCTGGCTCGCTTGTGCGTGTTCGCTCTCGCCAATATCTCGTTGAGGATTTGACCCCTCCCCCTGACGCAGCATCACGCACATTGGTTAGGCTTTCTTGCGTGGATGATGACTCGCAGGGAACCAGCCTCGACGTATTGTGGGAAAGCGAAGTTGATGCGCAAATCCTTCAGGCCGCGACTTGGCAGGATATTGCTCGAAAGGGATTTGATACCCCAGAGAAGTTTTCGGCTTATCTTCATACCCTTCGTTGGAATACCGTCACCTCGACCAATCCACGATTATTCCAATCGCCGCTTCGAGCTGGAATTCAAGTTATGGCCTACCAGCTCGAACCGCTTCGGAAGGCGCTCCTGCTCCCACGGGTAAATCTCTTCATCGCGGACGATGTGGGTCTCGGAAAGACAATCGAGGCGGGGCTAATCCTCCGCGAACTCCTGATGAGGCAAAAGGTGCGGAGCGTTGTGGTGGCGTGCCCTCCGTCTGTAATTCTTCAATGGAAAGACGAACTAGAAAATCGCTTTGGATTGACGTTTGTGGTGTTTGATCGCGATTATGTCCTTAGTCGAAGACAAGAGCGTGGATATGGTGTGAATCCGTGGACTACTCATACGCGCTTCATCATTTCCCACGCATTGCTTCGTGACGAAGCGTACTCTGGGGAACTCCGGGACTGGCTCAAAGATTTTTCTCCTGGTTCTCTACTTATCCTCGACGAGGCTCACAATGCCGCTCCGGCCAGCGGAGCACGGTACGCGATTGATTCATACTTCACACGCGTAATTCGGGACATCAGCCAACGGTTTGAACACCGACTGTTTCTTTCGGCGACACCTCACAACGGTCACTCAAATAGCTTTGCGGCCTTGCTGGAGATCCTCGATCCTCAACGTTTTTGTCGCGGCGTTCCAGTAAAGGGACCGAGGCTCCTCGAACAAGTCATGGTGCGCCGCCTGAAGGAAGATTTGCGGCAGATTGAAGGTGGGTTCCCCGAACGAAAAGTTCACGAGATTAGTCTCAAGGGGCTACCAGCAACTGCACCTGAGCTTCGACTTGCGGAATTGCTCTCGGACTATAGAGAAGCTCGCGAGAATCGCCTTCGAGACGCTTCTAAGTCGGTCCAGACTGCATCCGGGTTGGTGAACATTTGTTTGCAAAAGAGGCTTTTCTCTTCGGTTGAGGCCTTCGCGTTCACCCTTGATGTACATCGGCGTGCCTTCGAGCGCAGGGCTTCACAACCGTCTGGATCAAGCAGCTCGACACATGAATCGAGAGAGAATCTTTCCTTGCTTCTCTCGCCGCCGGATGCGGACGATGATCGTTCCGAGGTTCCCGAAATCGAAGTTAGTGAGGAAGAACAAGCTCAAATAGAGGCAGCGACGAAGCAATCTCTCCTGACCAACACCACTGGAAAGCAAGCGGTACAGCTGGAAAAAGAAAAAGTGATGTTGGAAGAAATGTCCCGAATTGCCCATGCTGAGCGCGGTAATCCAGATGCCCGAATCAGGTGGCTTGTCGATTGGATTCGCAAGAATATGTGCGCGAATCTTCCACCCTTGGAGAGGCCGCACCCGAAGGCAGTTCCCCAGTCTGGAACGACCGTCGGATCATCATTTTCACCGAGTACACCGACACAAAACGCTACCTCGAACAACAACTCCGTTCAGCGATTGCCTTCACACATCAGAGTGAGTCGCGGATTGCGACTTTTCACGGAGGAATGGCGGATAAGACCCGTGAGGAGATTAAACGCGCCTTCAATACGGACCCCAAGAAACATCCCCTCCGCATTTTGATTGCGACGGACGCAGCCCGTGAAGGTGTGAACCTTCAAAATCACTGCGCTGACCTCTTCCATTTCGATATTCCATGGAACCCAAGCCGCCTAGAACAGCGAAATGGGCGTATTGATCGCAAATTGCAGCGCGCACCAGTCGTGAATTGCTACTACTTTGTCTACGAGCAACGACCTGAAGACCGCGTACTTCATGTTCTCGTGCAAAAAACGAAAGTCATTCAAAAGGAATTGGGGAGTCTGTCGCCCGTTATTGAAGCCAGGTTGAACAAGGGCATAAAACGGGAAGAGGCGGATCAACTCGCTAAGGAAATTGAGTCAAAGAAGCTTTCGGATTCGGAAGAACAAGCTGTGGCCGAAGAATTAGAATCGGTTCGAGAACGAAGAGAAACTCTCTCGGCACAGATCGTAGAACTTCAAGATATTCTCTCGAAGTCGCAAGAGAATCTCGCTTTTTCAGAGCCCCACTTCCGAGACTCGATTTCGTGTTCCCTCGAACTACTGGGTGATAATCGGCTTCGGCCCATCGCGGGCTCAGGCGCTGGCCCTTCGGAATTGCCCCGTTGGAAATTCCCCGACCTGGACCGTCGCGCCGGGGCTGATCCTACTTGGGCGGACACTCTTGACACTCTTCGGATGCCACGCCGCAAAGATCAAAAGCTATGGGAATGGCGGAAGGACACGCCGGTCCGTCCCGTCGTGTTTCAAAACACCGGGACGCTGGATGAAGATGTTGTCCAGCTTCATCTTGAGCACCGAGTAGTACGCAGACTTCTCAATCGGTTTTTGACGCAGGGATTCGTTCACGATGACCTTTCCCGCGCTTGCGTGAGCCAGACCCGCGACGCAATTCCCCGCGTCATTCTCATCGGGAGACTTTCGCTCTACGGGCCGCGAGCTGCTAGATTGCACGATGAAGTCGTCGCCGTAACAGCTCGATGGCTCGATCCAGCCACCCGAAAAGAAGCTCTGAAACCCTATGCAGATGAATCAGAAACTAAGACCCTCGAACTGCTTGAGGTAGCCCTTGCGACCCCTGAACTCCACCATGTGCCAAAAATAGTTAGCGACCGCTTTGTACAGAGCGCACCACGCGACGTGGAAGACCTTCTTGGCCACCTTCAAAAGCGGTCGGAACTGATCGCACGCCAGGCTGAGGAAAAGCTCGCTGCACGAGGCGATAACGAAGCACGGGACATGGCGGAGATCATCCAGGGACAGCGTAAGCGCATTCAGGCTGCTTTTGACACTTACGAAAAAGAAAGGCAGATGCCACTGGCATTCGAGGGATTGAATGAAATGGAAGTTAGCCAGTTGGAGGCCGACCACCGTTATTGGCAGAAGCGGCTCACAGCGAGCGAGCAAGAACTTGTTCGAGAGCCCGCACGTATCCGCGAGGGCTACGTCGTAAAAGCCAAGAGAATTGAGCCAGTCGGGCTCGTATATCTCTGGCCAATTTCGGGCTGAAGCAATCATGGCGACTGACCCAGAACTGCGAGCACACCACGAATGGTTGGGATTTCTCCAGCCAGTGGGCCTCGTTGTCTCTCCCCCCGCACTCGTGGCAACGCAGACGTATGTTCAGCGCAATATCATTCCCGAACAACAGATCCTGCTTGGATTGGTCCACAAAGAAAAGATTGCTATAGGACCGGATGGAGATAAGGAAGAACAGCCATTCATCCCGGACTTTCCTGAATTTTGTATCCAGTTCCTTGGTTGGCGACCTACTGATATTGCTGGAATGGAAGGCAGCCCCGAAATACCTGAAAGCCTTAGTATCGCTCTTCCCGACTATGGCGAGACTCTATCGCCTAACTTTGCAGTCCCTGATCCCGACAAGCCTGGTGATTGGATTCTTCTCGTCCAGAAATTGCCGGTCGCAACAGATTTTGATTCCGCTGTGAAAAAAGACGACCGGCACTGGCATGCTACTCCTCAGGCGCGATTCGAGCGTCTTCTTCGGGAAACAAAAGTTTCGATTGGATTGCTGTTCAACGGTATTCAACTCCGGCTTGTCTACGCCCCGAGCGGCGAGTCCTCCGGCTATCTGACGTTCCCGGTAAAGGCGATGTGTGAAGTGGCGGGGAGGCCTATCGTCTCTGCGCTCCATATGCTACTCAGCGCGGAGCGTCTTTTCACACTTGAAAGTTCGCGCCGCTTGCCCGCGATTCTGCGTGAGGGCCGGAAGTATCAGAATGAGGTATCCACCGCGCTCGCAGAGCAAGTGCTTGCTGCGCTCAATGAACTCTTGCGCGGCTTTCAAGCTGCAAACGAAGCGACCAAGAATGAACTTCTCGGAGAAGTCCTCGCCTCTGATCCAAATCATGTCTACGGCGGTTTGCTGACAAGCCTGATGCGGCTTGTCTTCGTCCTGTATGCCGAAGATCGCGGGCTTTTGCCAGCCGACCCCATTTACGTGAATTCATACTCGGTCGAAGGTCTCTTTGAACGCTTGAGAGAAGATGCGGCTCGGTACCCTGACAATATGGATCAGCGGTATGGCGCGTGGTCACAACTTCTCACGCTTTTCCGGCTTATCTACGATGGTGCGAAGTACGGCACAACGCGCCTTCCTGCCCGTCAGGGGAAGCTCTTCGACCCGGACGCCTATCCTTTCCTCGAAGGGAGACCGTACCACTCGCATCGTCAGGCGGGAGAACGGCTCCAGCCGCCTCGCGTCTCCGATGGAGTCGTCTATCGCGTCTTGACGAACCTTCTTTTGCTCGATGGGGAACAGCTTTCCTATCGCGCTCTTGATGTGGAACAGATTGGGTCCGTATACGAAGCGATGATGGGCTATGCGCTCCTTGTTGCTACCGGGCCGAGTGTCGGACTGCGCCCAGACAACGTCGTCGTAAATCTCGATGAATTGCTTGGGACTAAGGCCAATGACCGTCAGAAATGGCTACGCGAAGTCGCCGGGTGCGATCTGACCGGACAGGCGCTTGAGCAGCTCAAGCTAGCGAAGAGAACGGAAGACTTCCTACCGGCATTGGGGAAGAAGATTTCTGGGCTTACTCCGTACGTGGTCCCCAACGGAGGGATGTTTCTCCAACCCACCGATGAACGCCGCCGTTCTGGTTCTGACTACACTCCTCGTTCGCTCACGGAGCCAATCGTTCGAACGACCCTACGGCCCATTTTCGAAAGGCTGGGCGAGCATCCCAGGCCAACACAAATCCTCGACCTAAAAATATGCGACCCGGCGATGGGCTCGGGTGCGTTTCTAGTGGAGGCATGCCGTTTTCTTGGCGACAAACTGGTTGAGGCTTGGGGCCATTACAAAGAAATGCCTACGATTCCGCCCGATGAGGACCCGAGTCTCTATGCTCGCAGGCTTGTTGCGCAGCGATGTCTCTACGGAGTGGACGTAAATCCCTTTGCCACCGACCTGTCCAAGTTGTCACTTTGGCTTGCAACTTTGGCAAAGGACCATCCCTTCACATTCTTGGATCATGCTCTTCGCCATGGAGACTCTCTGGTTGGGTTCAACCGCTTGCAAATAGGACAGTTTCATTGGGACGTGTCCCGACCGCATGAGCGCGTCCTGGGCCAGGAGCAGCTCGAACAAAAGATTGACCGAGTTACGGCTTACCGTAAGGAAATTCTCGAAATGACGGAGGACAATGTCGCCAGCATCTTGCTGAAAGGGCAGAAGCTCGGTCTTGCTGACCAAGCTCTAGAAAGCGTTCGGCGTGCTGGCGACTTACTGGTTGCAGCATTCTTTGGCGGTTCGAAAGACAAGGAAAGGGATAAGTTGCGCGGGAATTACCGCGATCTTTTTCTCAGCGCATCCCGTGGAAACCTGGCTGATTTGGAAGAGGAAAGTAAGGCGGTAGACGACTTGCGCGGCGGTAAGCCACCCGTCACGCCGTTTCATTGGGAAATGGAATTTCCCGAAGTGTTTTCCCGAGAGAACCCAGGTTTCGATGCCTTTATTGGGAATCCGCCATTCTTAGGTGGTAAGCGGATTAGCACAATACACGGCGATTGCTATCGTGACTGGCTTTCAGTGCTTCACGAACAATCAAGCAGTAATGCTGACTTGGTGGCTCATTTCTTTCGACGTGCGTTTTCGAAATTACGACTGAAAGGAATACTTGGCCTCATCGCTACGAATACGATTTCTCAAGGCGATACACGCACTTCCGGCCTTCGATGGATTTGCGATCACAAGGGATTCATCTATGAAGCTAGAAAACGGGTGAAGTGGCCCGGTAGGGCTGCCGTGGTGGTCAGTGTGATTCACATTTCGAAGTCAGACCCTATTGCGATCTGCACTCTCGATGGGAAGGAAGTTCCTCTTATTTCGGCATTTTTGTTTCACGCAGGAGGAAATGACGACCCAGCTAGGCTTCGCGCCAATGAGGACCGCAGCTTCAACCGAAGCTACGTAAATGGAATGGGTTTCACATTTGATGACAATGATAAGGATGGGATGGCCAACTCAATAGTTGAGATGCAGAGAGTGATAGCTGCAAATCCGCGCAATGCTGATCGGATATTTCCATTCATCAGCGGCGAGGACATCAATGAGAGCCCTACCCAAAAGCCTCGCAGGTACATCATTGACTTTTTTGATCGTGATCTACGGGAATGTGAGGAGAAGTGGCCAGAATTGATTCAAATTGTTAGGCATAAGGTTAAGCCCATCCGAGAAACCCAGAAGCGTGACGCCATTCGCGAACGCTGGTGGCAGTACGCAGATAAACGTCCGGGATTATATGAGGCAATTAAGAATCTGAACAAAGTATTGGTCACACCCGTTGTAACCAAGCATCTGACATTCCTGTTTCTGCCAACCGGGATGGTCTACTCTCACAAAGTGCAGGTTTTCGCGACCGACAGCTATGCTTTCTTCTGCGTTCTACAATCTGCATGTCACGATCTCTGGGCTAGATTTCTGTCTTCGACTCTCGGCGAGACCCTAAACTACTCTGGAAGTGATTGTTTTGAAACCTTTCCGTTCCCGGCCGAATTCAAAACCAACGACGATATGCAGCGAGTTGGAAAAACCTGTTACGAACAGAGAGCCAGCCTCATGGTAGACCTTAACGTTGGACCCACGATTCTATACAACAGATTCAATGACCCCGAAGAGGCTTCAGAGGGAATAGTTTTTCTTCGTAGGCTGCATAATGACCTGGATCGGGCCGTCCTGGACGGATACGGTTGGACTGATATTCAGGCGAAGTGCGAATTCGTGCCTGACTATGAAGCGGAAGAGGTGGAGGACGACGGGCCACGCCGGAGAAGGAAGCCATGGCGTTATCGCTGGCCGGACGAGATCAGGGATGAAGTTCTCGCACGACTATTGGAGCTCAATCGCGTGCGCGCCGAAGAAGAACAATTGAGCGGCGCAGCGGCTGAAGCTGTTGCTAAGTCGAAAGCGAATAGACAGCCGCGCAAGACTAAGAAGAATCAGGCTGTCGGAACCGCGAGCCTGCTAGATACTCTCCCCGAAGAAGGACAATCATGAAGTCTGTGGAAGTTCGCGAAGACCTGATCAATGCTCTACGGCTCGACCTCATCGGTCCTGGACCGGGCCACCAGCACGAAAACGAGATATTGCCGCAAGCTCCCTCGCGTTGGTACTTGACCGGCTTTCTTGTGCCCTACGAAGCGCCCGAAAGCCAGCGCCGCGATGCAGTCTCAGATGAACAGATTGACTTGCCCGGCATGGCAGGAGGCACAGACGATGATGAACGCCCCGAGCGCGCATCGGGACGCAAGGTTTTCCTTCCCTCGTCGCTTGGCGTGAGCGTCCTCGTTCCGGAAAATTGTCAGGTGATTAAGGTCAAGGCATTCTGGGGCGATTACAGGCTCCTTCAGTCCAGTGGAGGGGCTGAAGGAACCGGAACAAGCTCATCCCCCGGCCGTGCACCTCAACAATGGCAACGAGCGCAAAGAGTGTTTGATTTAGCTATTCCTATTCCCAAGTCAACAAACAAGCCAATTCGTACTGACATCCCGGAGAGCGGCGGCGTCAGAATCGTCACTTCTGTTCGCCCCGTAAAAATGGACGGAGTCGGAAATGCAGGGTCTTTGCTCCCACCAGGAACGCGATCCGTGTCCATGTTCCTTGTGAACTACCGGCCCACCGCTCCAGATGAGCGCAAGGACGAAGGCTTCCTGTTCCAAGCAGGAATGACTCTGTATCTCGACCGACCGCTTGTGCCGCGCCCAGACCTGTGCGGGTTCGATTCAGACGATCCGGATGAACGGGTCGCTGACCTCCAATTCCGCGATGTGTATGAATGTGCTGTCGGTCATGGTGTGGCGACGACCGCAAAATTGGGCGGCCAAGGCGAGTGCCATGAAGTCTCGACAGAATGGATGCCTTGCGCCGAAGTAGAAAAGGTGGAAGCTGCTTCAATCCCTGGAGTTGAACTTTCGATGGAGGCCCTCGCTGCTACGCCTTCGCCCGCAGAATTGCGCGGAAAACTGGCAGGTCTGATCAGCAGCTACAACGATTGGATTACAGAACAACGCGCACAGTTGGATTTGCCAGCGAATCGAAAGGAAGTGGCTCTGAGCCTCTTGCAACGAGCCACCTTCGCGAACCAGCGGATTCAGGAAGGCATCCAAGCCCTCGAAGATCCAACCATTTTCGAGGCATTCCAAATCACGAACCGAACCATGGCAGCGGCTGCACGACAGCGAACCGCGCAAATCAGGAACATTAGCCCGAAAGATACCGAAGCACCGAAGTGGAGACCATTTCAGCTTGCCTTCTTGCTGATGAATCTTCGCGGAATTGCCGACTCTACTTCAAGCGAACGGAACATCGTGGACCTGCTCTTTTTCCCCACTGGCGGCGGGAAAACGGAAGCATACCTTGGTCTCGCGGCTTTCACGCTCGTGATGCGGAGACTTCAGAATCCCGGCCTCGCGTCGGCTGGCGTCAGCGTATTGATGCGCTACACGCTGCGTTTGTTAACCCTCGACCAGTTGGGACGCGCTGCCACGCTGATTTGCGCCCTGGAGATCGAACGCCAGAAAGACGTGCCGAAGTTCGGCAGTTGGCCGTTTGAGATTGGCCTCTGGGTTGGACAGGCCGCGACACCGAATCGCATGGGGCGCAAAGGTGACAACAACCGGGAATCGGCGCGCGCCAAAACGATTGCTTATCAGAACAACGATAAGAAGCCCTCGCCAATCCCGCTGGAAAACTGTCCGTGGTGCGGGACTAAGTTCAAACCACTTTCATTTAGCCTGAGGCCAAATCCAGACGCGCCGACAGACCTAAGAATTGCTTGCGTTAACCGTGACTGCTATTTCAAGGGTGACCGCCCACTCCCTGTGATGGCGGTGGATGACCAGATCTATCGCCGCATCCCGTGTTTTTTGATCGCAACCGTGGACAAGTTCGCAAATCTTCCATGGGTTGGCCAGTGTGGAGCATTATTTGGAAAAGTGGAACGGACGGACAACGATGGCTTCTACGGTCCTTGCGATCCTGGTCGTGGTACCCGCTTGGAGAAGCCGCTACTTCCTCCGGACCTAATCATCCAGGACGAACTGCACCTTATTTCAGGTCCGCTGGGAACAATGGTCGGCTTATATGAGACTGCCATCGACAAGTTAAGCTCGCGAGAGATAAATGGAAAACTGATACGGCCCAAGGTGATTGTCTCCACGGCGACCGTCCGCAGGGCGGAGAGCCAAATCAGCGCCCTCTTTGCGCGACAAGCCGTTGAGGTATTCCCTCCAATAGGCCCTGATCGACGAGATTCCTTTTTTGCGGTAACCCGGCCATCCACAGTCAAGAATGCTCGACGCTATCTAGGAATAGCCGCACAGGGGAGAAGCCTCAAAGTCGTTTTGCTGCGAACTTATCTGGCCTTGCTCAGCGCTGCACAAAAGGCCTACCTAGCAGACGGTGGGAATAAGAATCAGGGCAACGCCGCCGACCCTTATATGAGCCTTCTTGGATACTTCAACAGTTTGCGAGAGCTTGGTGGAAGCCGGCGAATTGTCGAAGACGAAGTGAATTCGCGGCTGACCAATTACGGGAACAGATTGCGAATCGGCGAAGCACAAGGCTCATTCGCGAACCGTAAAATCGAGTACGAAGTGGTAGAGCTGACCTCTCGTGTCAAAACAAACTTCGTCGCGGAGGCAAAGAGGCGGCTTGGATTGTCCTTCTATATGGATAAGCATGTGGATGTGGCGCTTGCTTCCAATATGATCTCGGTTGGATTGGACATCACGCGCCTTGGATTGATGGTTGTGCTCGGACAGCCAAAGATGACGGCGGAATACATTCAGGCCACAAGTCGTGTAGGCCGAGATGACGAGAAACCTGGACTTGTCGTCACGTTGTTCAACATTCATCGTCCCCGCGACCGATCCCACTACGAGCGATTTGAGACATATCATTCGACCTTCTATCGAGCAGTGGAGGCGACGAGCGTTACGCCTTTTTCTCCTCGTGCTATTGACCGGGGCTTCGCTGCGGTGGTGGTGTCTCTCGCGAGACAAGATTGGAGCCCGCTCACACCTGCGCTCAATGCTTCTGGGATCGCGGCTCAGCGAGCCAATCTCAATTTTGTTTCGGAAACACTTGCAAGCCGAGTCGAGTCGTTCGATCCGAAGTTGTCCATTGAAGACCGTACTGCCCTTCGCCAAAAGCTAGAGGGCCGAACACAGGACCTGCTCGATGAATGGAGCAAGATTGCGGAGACGAAGCGCAATAGCGGTTCGGGCCTTCAGTACAACGAAACTGAAGGATTTGGAGCACCGGCGCTCTTATTCGACCCGCTCGATCCCGAGCTTGCGAAGCAACGGGGAGGCGCATCGAATTACAAATTCAAAGCAACACGGTCGCTCCGAGGCGTGGAACCGAACGTCAATCTTTGGGTTAAGCAGCTCAATGGAATAGAAGTTGAACCGGAAGAGGACTCAGAATGAGCGGTCAACGACCAGTTCGTCCTCACGGACAGCTTCGCCTGAGCCAAATACTCACAACCTTCGGGCCAGGCGCAATGGTTGATTTACCCAATCATGCAGTTCTGATTGGCGGTCTCGACAATTGGACCGACGAAGGCCGAAAACCGATCTATGAGGAACGGCTGATCGCAAAGCTCCAGAAATTGTTAGAAGTGCCGACTCTCAGGCTATTTACTCCACCGATTGACCTGCAAGACCCTTTTGGTGCCAAGACTGGAATCACGGCTTGGTTGTTCCCTGAGTGGTTTATTGCTCAATATGAAGAACCTTGGGGAGATCAGTTTCGTTCAAGACCTCTCTTACATCGGGAGGCGTTGGTCAAAGGACAATTCCAAGGACGTGACAAGAGGAAGTATGCTGTTACGCCAATACGTTTTGTCCAAGCCTGCGTAAATGGGCATATAAGTGACATCGACTGGTACGCATTCGTTCACAGAGGTCGAACAGCCTGTCGAAGACCATTGTGGATGGACGAACGCGGGACCAGTGGTGACCTCGCAGACGTGTTCGTGCGTTGCGAGTGCGGAGTCCCCGCCCGCTCCCTCGCGGAAGCCGCAGAAATTCCGGAGAAGCCGCTTGGTTTTTGCAAAGGGCTTCGCCCTTGGCTCGGAGCAACTTCAAGGGAAGAATGCGGGGGCGCGGGTGGAACGCCTGAAATTAACCGCTTACTTGTGCGCTCTGCAAGCAACGCTTATTTTCCTCAAGTTCTTAGCGTTATTTCTATTCCAGACAGAGATTCGCTCCTTCGAAAAGCAATAGATGTTGTTTGGGATGATTACTTGCTCTACGTGGAATCCCTCGAAGATTTGCAGAGGGAACGCCGGAAGGCGAAAGTCTTCGCCGTGCTCCAAGATTACCCAGATGAAAAGATTTTTGCTGAGATTCAAAGACGGAAAGGCGGCAAGGAAGAAGAAAAGAAGAGCATCAAACAGGCAGAGTTTGAAATGCTTCATTTGAGTCAAACTGAGATTGGGGATGACCTGCCAGACGGAGACTTTTTTGCTAGGAGTGTGGCACTCAAGGAGCCCCGCACCGGTTATCTTTGGAAAGTGAGTCGAGTCGTCCTTGTGCACCGGCTGCGGGAGGTTATCGCCCAAGTTGGATTTACACGATTTGAATCAGCATCTCCGGACATTGATGGCGAACTTTCTTTGGGCGTTACTCGTGCAGCCCTCGCCTATGATCTATCTTGGCTACCGGCAATTGAAAATCGCGGCGAGGGCATTTTCATTGCCTTTAGTGAAGATTCTCTAAACAATTGGCTGTCGCAACCTCAAGTGAAACAACGAGGGCAACAACTGCTTGAGGGATTTAATGAATGGAAAAAGCACCATGCAGACGCATTGGATGTGTTCCCCGGACTGAAATACATCCTCCTGCACTCGCTCTCACACCTTCTCATTAGCGCTATTTCGATGGAGTGTGGTTACTCTGCGAGTTCAATTCGCGAACGAATCTATGCCGGTTCAGCAGGGCATGGAATCCTCTTGTATACCGGGACTCCCGATTCAGAAGGCACGCTGGGAGGGTTGGTTCAGGCGGGGCGTAGAATCGAAGCTCATCTGCAAAATGCCGTCGATCTCGGGAGACTTTGCTCGAATGATCCGGTCTGCGCTCAACATCGGCCAAATAGTGTGCAGGAGGAGCGTTTTCTTCATGGGGCCGCATGTCACGGGTGCCTGCTAATTGCAGAGCCCTCCTGCGAGCGGCGAAATGAATTTTTGGACCGGGCCTTGGTGGTTCCCACCGTTGAAAATACGGAAGCTGCATTCTTCATCGAGGCCTGAACATGTCCCGATTGCTAGGCGATTTGGCATACGGCAATCTCGTTCAAGTCGCTGAGGCTGTCGAGACAGGCAGGCTTGCCCCACCTTTCAGTGGGTTCTCTGTCAGCCGCCATGTGCGCGGCGAGCAATGTGACCAAGTCGCTAGAGAATTGAACCGCCTTTATGAATCCGGGATGCAAGTCCAGCATCTCGCGTATCTCCTCCACGCTCTTGCCGACGAGAGGTTGGCCATCCAGAACGCAGATCGCAGTGTTCAACTAGTTTGGAGCGGTCCTGAGGTTCCCGGCGCTCAAAGCCGAGATACAGGAGTTCTTGTGGGCGAGTTATTCTCGGTGGCAGAAAAAAACGTCCTTGTTGCAGGCTTTGCAGTAGCTCAAGGAAAACGAATTTTCAAGGCGCTTTCTGATCGGATGCAAGAGTTACCTGACTTGCAAGTCCGTATGTTTCTGAACGTTCCAAGGCCATACCGGGATGCGACTCCTGAAGCGGAACTCCTGAAGCGGTTCGCGGACAAATTTCGGCTGGAGGAATGGCCGGGCCCCAAACCGCCGGAGGTCTACTATGATGGGCGGGCCCTAGCCTTGGGCGCTTCTGAACACGCTTCGCTCCACGCGAAGTGCATAGTAGTAGATGAAAATAAAGTCTTGGTGACATCGGCCAACTTCACAGAAGCTGCGCAGTTGCGAAATATTGAAGCAGGAATCTTCGTCGTCGATACAAACCTGGCTCGTTCCTTGGTTCGACAGTTCGAAGCCCTTATCACGAGCGGATTGCTACTTCGAGTGCCCGGCTTGCAATGACCACCGAGACTAGAGACATGCAGGCGCGCAATCTGCCTTCTTGACATTTCGCCTTTTGTTCGCCTATACTGCCCTCATCGGCGTTCGCAGAAAGAAGGAGCCGCCGTAACACGGATATGACTTGCCACCCATTCTCCGCAGGCACCTTCCTTCAGTTCCCCAACCAAGGATCGCTCTGCGCAATGACGATTCCACACCCGAGCCATCGCCACTTCAAAAAACGCACTATTCCTTCAACGAGCAAACGAGAGCGATCTAGGACTCGATTCGCGTCGTCCTGAACCTGATCTTTCGGTGCTCTTCCGCAGACCCGTCAGCCGATCTTTTCGGCTTGATTTCAGGAGTTGATATCATGCGAGAGAATCTTCAGTGCAATTGCCATATTTGCAAGATCGAGAGACATCTTGTCAGTTCGCTGAGCGAGCCACATCACTCAGACGAATTCTTAAGACTTGCGCGCTCCGCAGTGCCGCTGGCGAATTTTTCGACGGCTCTCGCTTTAGTCGAGCACTTGCATGCCCACAGGAACGGAGAGAAGAGCGTGCCTTCAGCCAGCGAAGTTGTTGGCTCCTTAATGCAATCCAGTTCTCTCATCTCCGAGACTGAACTCAGGAATTCCGTGTTAGTCCTTTCTTTCGTTCCGATGATTCACCGAACCTATCGCGAGGTTCGCGCGTGGTTCCGTGAGATCGAGGCGGAAGACATCGCTCAACAGATTCTCACTTTGTTTTTAGAACTGGTGGATTCCCCTTCTCCGATCACAATAAGCAATCATCTCCCCATCGCTCTAACACGCACACTCCGCAAGAATGCGTTTCGTTGGGCCGAAAAAGAAAAGCGACTCACGATTCAGAGAGAATTCGACAAATCGCAGACGAGTGACGAGCCCGGCGCAAACGACACATTCGAGACGGTCTCCGTCTTGAATGATTTCCTTGACCACTGTCATCGAATCGGAATTCTTTCCTTTTTTGAGCGGGAGTTGCTTATCAAATTGAAAGTGGAGGGGTTTTTCGCGAAGGAAATCATTCATACACATACGGCACTCTCAGAAAAAGCAGTCCACTGGCGCGTCGAGAGAATTCTCCAACGTCTTCAAAAGACTGCTGGTGAACTCGGCATCAAGAGCGATTCTTTTTCGTTCGGCGTGTCTTCGCAAAATCCAGCAGAAGAGAGAAAACAATTCGCAGAAGGCGGGGAGTTTTTCTTCGGGGAATCAAAGTGAAGTTTTGCCCATTAGTAAAAGTAGAAGGCAACTCTCGCTGGACTCCTCACCGAAACAGAGCGAATCCAAACAGCAACAGATCGCCGCAACTCAGCGTAATCTGTTGTCGCCAATCACCCCAACTCTGTCGTCGGCTAGTGGGCGCGCACGTGTATTTCGGGAGCAGCTCCGCAGCGGCGCGCTGCAATTCGATCTTCAGTCCTCCCACCAACACTAGCCCGCCACACAAAGTTCGGCGAGAGATTGTCTTCGAATCCCGATGCGGGTCTGACCCGCATCATCCGAAAGGAACTCGCCGGCAATGAAGAAACTCCTTCGCAACAAATTCGTCTCCCGCTGGCTCCGGCCCGCGTCCGTCGCATTTTCCTTGTCGCTGATTTTCGCAACGGCTGCATTCGCCCAAGCAACAGGTGCATCCCCTTGGGAGAACGCCGTCAACGTCTTGATGCAGGCGTTCACAACGACTATCGCGCGTGGTCTCTCACTCGTCTCTATTGTGGTCGCAGGCTTGACCTTCGCGTTTGGTGAGGGCGGCTCGAAACGAGTTCTTGCTGGCGTACTTTTTGGCGTCGGCATGGCCATTGCCGCAGTGAACTTCCTCGCTTGGCTCTTTCCCGCCTCGTAACCGCAGTATCTCTCAGCGCCGAATGGAGCAGCGCATGGACCAAGCAAGAAGAATCAATACGGTCTACCGAACCCTTCATCGCCCACTCACTGTTCTTGGCGTAGAGAGAAAGCTTTTCTTCTTCGCCATGTGCATGGGCGCAGCGACATTCAACATGCTTTCGAGCTTGCTGGGCGGCATCCTAATGTTCTTTCTTCTGTACCTTGCCGCCCGGTGGGCCACGAATACCGATCCACAGATCCTTCGTTTTCTTTTGTCAGCAGCCAAATTCAAGACGCAGTACGACCCATCCAAGCTGAGTCCCATCACGATCCGCAGAGCCTCGAATGCTTAATCTCAAGAAAGTCCTCAAGTCCTACAGCGAAACCGGCTCACTCAACGAACAGGTGAACCTCTACGGTTTCGTTGACCCGCACGCCTTTCTAACCAAGTCGGGCGATGTGGGCGTCATCCTTCAAGTCCACGGCGTAGATTACGAATGCCTGGACCCCAATTCACTCGACACGCTAACAAAACGCCTGGAATCGGCACTGAAGCTCTTCGACGAGAACTTTCGCATCTACCAGTACCTCTTCAAGCGAAACAACGAGCCAATTCCTTACAAGAAGTATGCAAACCCCATCGTCAACACGGCTATCGAGAATCGCATTCGACATTTCGCGGAGAAGTCCGACAAGCTGTATTCGCTTCAAATGTTCTACGTCGTCGTCTTCGAGGGCTTCCGTTACAAGCGGGCTCTGTTAAAGTCGCTCACCGAGTTTCACAAGAATCCAAAGAAGGCACTCGAAGACCTAAGCGCTGCGTTCTCATCGCGCAGACAAGTCGTTCTCCTCGACCGGGAGATCACAAAAGCACTGGCAGCTCTCCACCAAAAGGTGAAGAGCTTCATCCTCCAAGTCAGCGATTTCGTCCAAGTCGAACTCCTCGGCAAACAGGAGGCTTTCCGCGTCCTAAAGCGAACATTGAATTTCGCGCCCCAGAAGCTCCAGCTCGCCCGGCTCAAGCACGACACGTTTCTGGACTACTACCTTTGCGAATCGCATCTGGAATGCCATCGCGGACATTTGAAGCTCGACGACTACTACGTCAAGGTCTTGACCCTCAAAGAGCCCTCGGCCCAGAGCTTTCCGCTTATCTTCAAGAACCTTCTCGAAGTGCAGGCTAACTTTCACATCGTCACGGAGTGGAAGAAAGAGGACTCCGGCAAGGCACGGAAGGCGATCCAGTCGAAGCGCCGCCACTTCCACAACACGAAGCGCTCCCTAGCAAGTCATCTCAACGTCTCGGATGCTCCACCAACGGACGTTCTGGTGGACGACTCAAAGGAAGCCCAGGTCCGCGAACTTGGCGCGAGCATCAAGGAACTCGAAATCGAAGGCAATTATTTCGGGCACTTTTCACTGAGCGTCGTGATCTATGATCTCGACCCCGCGAAGGTGGAGACCGCCGCTGCCGACTTCTACAAAGTGTTCAGCGTTCACGATGCGCAGCTCTATGAGGAAAAGTACAACCTCTTGAATGCGTTTCTGGCGACTGTGCCAGGCGGCTCGCCCTTCAATCTTCGTTCCATGTATTTGCTCAACACGAACTATGCCGACTTCTCATTTCTCTTTACGCTTCACTGTGGCGAGCCCGAGAACCGGCACCTCAAGCAAGAATATCTCGCCGTTCTTGAAACCAACCACAACACACCCTACTTCCTAAATCTGCATCACCGTGACGTGGCCCACACGATGATTCTGGGCCGCACGGGCTCTGGAAAATCGTTCCTCTTGAATTTCCTTATCACGAACATGCAGAAGTATGAGCCGTACACCTTCATCTTCGATTTGGGCGGTAGCTTTGAAAGCTTAACTCGACTATTTGGCGGCTCGTATTCCCGCGTGGGATTGAACTCGCCGGACTTCAAGATCAATCCTTTCTCGGTTCCACCGACCAAGGAGAACCTCGACTTTCTCGCGCTGTTCGTCAAAGTTCTCATCCAGGGAGCGTCGCCCTTGGAAATGACGCCCACGGAGGAACGCGATCTTTATCACCAGATTGAGAATCTGTACGAAATCGAGCCAACACTTCGCACGCTGAGCGTTCTCTCGAATACGCTCGACCGGCGTCTCTCTGACAGGCTCGCAAAGTGGACCACGGGCGGACAATTTGATTTCGTCTTCGATAACGCTGAAGACACGATTACGTTCTCCCGTTTCCAGTGCTTCGACTTTCAGGGGATGAATCAATATCCCGAAGTACTGGAGCCGCTTCTCTTTTACATCCTGCACCGAGCAAACACCGCGATCTGCGACCCGAAGATCAGCCACGTCTTCAAAGCATTCTTCATTGATGAGGCTTGGCTGTTTCTGAAGAACCCCAGCATCAAGAGCTACATCATCGAGGCACTCAAGACTTGGCGGAAGCAGAACGCCGCAATGATTCTCTCGACTCAATCGCTGGACGAGCTTAGGAAATCGGAAATCCTCGACATCATCATCGAAAGCTGCCCGACCAAGATTTTCCTGGCCAACCCGGACATGGACCGGGACCTTTACCGTCGTCAGTTCAACTTGAACGAGAGCGAAGTCGAACTGATCTCCACTCTCCGACCAAAACAACAGCTACTCATTAAGACGCCGGAACTGGCCAAGGTTGCCAATCTCGAAGTGGACCGGAAGAGCTACTGGCTCTACACGAACGATCCCTTCGACAACCGAAAGCGGAGAGACGCATTTGAGGCCTACGGCTTTGAAAAGGGCCTCGAAATCCTAGCGGGAGGGGAACAATGAAACCCATTTTTCCACCGCCCATCAAGTTGCCAAGCTTCATTTGTCACAGCGCTACGAATGTTTGGTCGGCACTTATTGTCTCAATCACCGCACTTCTGTATCTGGCCATGACCCTGATTTGCTTTTTGCCCGAGTCAGACACAAAGCCGCCCAAGCCTGGACCACCCCATAAACCTTTCGATCAAGGAGAAGAGAAATGAAAACCGCATTACGAAATAAATCGGGTTATTTGGTGAAATCAGCCGTGTTTCTTGCTTTGTTTTTTGTGTTTGGCCTTACCGAGTTGCCGATTCACGCCGCCACTGACACCGCTCGTGTCGTGAAGTATTCACAGAACGACATCGTTCCGATAAAAGCCAAACTGCGCTACTCAACGCTCATCATCCTGCCCGAAAAGGAAGAGATTCTCGACTTCACGACCGGCGACAAAGAATTCTGGATCATCAACGGCGCGCATAACCTCTGCTACATCCATCCGGCACAGGCCGGGATTCGCAGCAATCTGAATTTAATCACGGCGAGCGGGCACGTTTATTCGTTCCTGCTCTCCGAGATCAGCAGCGACCCGAACGCCGACCCGGACTTGAAAGTCGTCATTGAGCCGAAGGAAGAATCCGGCATCGGAACCGGCGCTTTCGCACAAGGCTATGTCCCCGCGACGGAGGCGGAAGCCTACAAGCGAGAGACCCAGACGATCCGCGAACAAGCCAATGCCCAGGTTCAAACCGCTCAGGCGAGCGCCCAACAGCAAATGCAGAAATTCCGTTCCGAGTATTCGACAAAGCTCCAATTCGATTATCAGTTCGACTCGAAGGGTGCAGGAAAACCGTTCCTAGTCTCAGCGATTTATCACGACGACACATTCACCTACATCAAGTGCGCGGCTTCCGAAAAACCGGCCATTTACGAAATCAAAGATGGCAAACCGAATCTCATCAACTTCGAACTCCAGAACGGCGTCTACATCGTCCCGAAGATCGTGGACACTGGCTATCTCGCAATCGGTAAGAAGAAACTCGCCTTTTCCCGCCACCAGTAAGAAGCAGACCCGCAGAACACTTTCCGCCGAATGAGAGGAGCCCATGACAGAATCACTTAATTCTCCGACCACTCAGCCTATCCAAGACAAAGCACCGAAGCCGCCCGGCCTCATGCCAAAGAACGTACAAACGTGGGCCATGCTTGGCCTGGCCGTATTGATGGTCAGCATCATGTGGCTCACGGGCGGGAAGAAACCTCAGACGTTGCCCAAATCTGGAACGTCTGCCGTTCAAACTCCTGCCCCACTCGAAGTCAACGAGGGCAAGATCGCCGAGCTACAGAATCGGATTCAGGAGCTTCAGCGCGAACAGCAGGTTGCGCTAAACCAACAGAACAAGTTCTTCGGCGCGATACAGTCCGAGAGCCAGAACGCCACGCCCGCTCAGGTTGCGGGCACGGTGCAGCCGCCGCAAACTACGCCAGCCGACCCGATTCAGGACGAACGGAAGAAAAGAGCATACGTCTCGCTGTTTTCTTCGAATGTCGCTTTGAGCTACAGGAAGAACCTAGCACAGCCGGAATTGGCTCCGGGCACGGCCTCGCCCGCTAACAATCCGTTCGGCTTGCCGGGTCTGCCAGCGCAAGAACCGACCTTTAACCAGCAACTCGCTCAGATTCTTCAGGGACTACCGCCAGCACCTCAACTAATTCCACCACCGCCTGCCGCTAGCAACCCGCCCCAGGCGGGCACAACGACAGCCGAAGATGCAGAACGGAAAGCCTCCGAGAGTTCCTCAAAGCAAACTTCACCAAATCCATCTGCGCTCAACGCCGCAGATGGAAAAAGCTACGTCATCTTTGAAGGGACGATCCTTGAAACTGTGCTCTTGAACCGGCTCGATGGGCAGTTCATTGGCCCTGTCGAATGCCTCGTCACCAGTGACATCTACTCCCATGACCGCCAGCACCTTCTTATCCCGTCAGGCACGAAGGTTCTGGGAGAAGCAAAGCGCGTAGACACGTTCGGTCAAACGCGACTCGCCGTCGCCTTCCACCGGCTCATCATGCCTGACGGTTATTCCGTCAGCCTCGACCAGTTCAAAGGAATGAATCAGATCGGAGACACCGGCCTCCGCGATCAGGTTAACAACCACTACCTTAAAATCTTCGGCGCTTCGCTCGCCGTTGGCGCAATCGGCGGCATTGCCGAAGCAGGTTCGGGAGGCGTTCTTACACAATCCGGCACCCAAACCATTCAACAAGGCGTGGGCGAGAGTCTGGGCCAAACGTCACAGCGCATTCTCGATAAATTCCTGAACATTTTGCCTACTGTAACAATTCGCGAAGGCCACCGAGTGAAGATTTATCTCTCAGGCGATCTCGCGGTTCCCGATTACGCAAACCACAAAATGCCCTCAGACCTGTAGTCCATAGCGGCAACCGAAGTGATTTATAAACTCTTGAAAGGAGAACTCACGATGAAAAGGAAAGTCCTTGCAGTATTGCTTGTCATGGGCTTGTGCGTCGGCACTGCCTCTGCGCAGTTTGGATTCGGGATTGTCTACGACCCGACCAACTATGCCAATGCTGTGCTTCGTTACAGCCAACTCGTTCAGCAACTCAACCAACTCCGGCAAACCTACACGCAAATCGTGCAGCAGTACAACCTAGCCGTTCAGATGGCCCGCAACCTTCAGAACATGCCCGCCCGCTACCAAGCGCAGTTCTCGCAGTGGCGGAATGTCGTCGCGCCCAACACCTACGGCAACACAGGAACGTGGGTCAACGGCATGAATACCGGCCTTCCGAACACGGTCAACACCGGCTATCAGTTGGCCACCACCCCACTGCTCCAATACAACGGCCAAGTGCTCTCCGGCATGACTCCCGACGACCTCAACCGCGTGAAGTCTCAGTACGCATCGGTTGAACTGTCAGACGGCGCTAACGTGACCGCAATGGCCGCAATCGGCGCGATCCGCGACAACGCCCAGACCATCCAGAATCAGATCAACAACCTCGAACAGGATTCGCTCTCGAACGACCCGAACCTCAACACCGAAGTCTCCGTCCTCAACAAGATCAATGCGGCGAACGTCCTCACCCTTCGCACGCTGCAAGACTCGAACAAGCTCCTGCTCTCGTTGCTCGAACAGAACGTGATCGCCGCCAAGCAACAGCGGGAAACAACCGCCAACTCCATCAACACCGACATCGCCCGCCAAGCGACGTTGGCAGGCAATCTGGCTCAGGTCACCAGCACGCTGAACAACTCGCTCCAGAACTTCCGCATGCCGTAATCAGACGTAACCCCATCCCCGCCGCGTCGAAGGAGACCACATGCAGACCGACTATCTGCAATTCATTTTCCAGGCCATCAACAATCTGCTGACGCAGAACCTCGGCTTCTTCGACGCGATGGGCCAAAATCTGTTTCGGATGTTCGCGACCATTCTCGTCGCATGGTTTGGCATCAAGTCCGCCCTATCCGCCTCCAGTGGCAGAGGCGGCTTCCACTTTGAGAACTTCGCCAGTCTTCTGCTCACCATCAGCTTTGGATTCGCGATGGTCAATTACTACAGCAATCCGATCCCCGGAATGGGGACGAGCTTCCACAATCTCATCACGGATGAATCGCAGTTCCTGGCCAACAGGATCACCCAAACGCAGTTGCAGGTTGTAATAGAGCGAGTCGCTGACTTTGAATCCCGTATGGATTCACCGGGGTTCGGCGATTTCCTCGGTACGCTGATCTATACGGCAGTCACTATTCTTCTTGCCGCAGCACAGGCCATCGCCATTGTTGTCATCGCCTATGGTTTTATCGCCACAGCGGTGTGCGTCCTCGTCGGCCCGATCTTCATACCATTCTTCATCGTTCCACAACTCGAATGGATCTTCTGGGGATGGTTCAAGGCTTTCATCCAATACGCCTTCTACCAGGTCATCGCCGCGGCCGTTGTGTTCATCATTGCCAATCTCATTCTCGGTACGATGAATCTCCAACCGAACGGAACAATTTCGACGACACAACTCCTCCAATTCTTTCCCGTTCTCTTCATCACGTTCTTGGCGTCCATCTACGCCCTTTTGAAAATTCCCGCTCTTGCCAACCACATCTTCAGCGGCAGCTCCGGCGGGTCTTCCGCTGGCATATTGGGAGCATAAAGCCATGAGCAATGAATCAAGTTTTCACGACGCGAAGCGACTCTACTTGGAGCAATACGGCGATCCTATGGTCACCAACACATATCTGAAGATTGCGCTCGTCCTTCTTGCCTTTGTTGCGGTCGGCCTTGGACTCATTGATCTGCGAACGATCCGCACGTTCCAGAACTTTCGCCCTCTTGTCATTCGCATCGACCAACTTGGTCGGGCGGAAGCGCTCAGCTATGCTAATTTCGAGTACAAGCCCCAGGATGCCGAGGCGAAATACTTCCTCTCGCAGTTTTGCGCGCTCTACTACCGGCGCAACCGCTACACCATGAACGACGATTTCTCGAAGTCCCTATACTTCCTCGACGGCAAACTGGCCAGCGACATCATTGATGCATACAAAAAGAACGGTGTCATCAAGAGCTTCCTGACGGACCCTTCACAACCTGAGATCGACATCGAAGTGAAGAACGTCGCGCTCGAAGGGATGCAAACCTCGCCTTACAAGGCCCGCGTGGATTTCGATATGGTTTATTACTCGGCTGCCGATCATAGCGAGTTGAAGCGTACCCTCTACACCGCCAACTTCGTCTTCGTTTTCAAGTCCAATGTGCCGAACGAACTCATTCCCATCAATCCGCTGGGCCTCGCAATCACGTATTTCCGGGAAGACGAAGCATTTAAATAAATCCAGATATTGTGATGTTATTATTCCCACTCTTGCTTCTGTGCTTGCAGGAGGGTTTAATCGTCCTGTTCCAAAGCGCTGCACAGTTCGGTGTCGCCATTCGTTTCAAGCGGGACAGCCGTCGGATATCGATAGAGAGCCGGGGTATCGCATGGAAAGCTACGTAGACCGGATTAAACCTGACTCCTATGGCATCACCACGTATCTCGAAAATCTTCGTCGCGGACAATACCAGATTCCGACGTTTCAGCGCGATGTTGTCTGGGACCGTGATCGCGTCAAGAGGTTATGGGACAGTATCTATAGATTTTATCCACTTGGCAGTATCCTCGTCTGGCGAACCGACACAAAACGACATAATCACCGGGACATCGGTGGATACGTTCTTCCCAACGAATCTGCCCAAAGCGAGTTTCAGTATCTTCTGGATGGCCAGCAACGCACGACAGCCTTACTGACATCGATTTACGGTGGCCTTATTAAGGGGCAGGACAATCGGAATCCTCAACTGTATGTGGATCTCACCATACAGCAGTCCGAAGAACCTGAAGATGAGTCTTGGCGCTCCCGGTTTCTCTTTTGGGACGAAATCGACGATAGGAATGGAGAGCTATTACGCAACACTGGTCGTCGGAAGAACCTCGACGAAGGGCTCATAGTTAAATTAGAGGATATTGCCCATCATTACCACACGCTTGAACAGCATCTCGAAGAGTCCGGTCACTCATATCGAGATCTTTCGCGCGCGCAATTGCGCCGCTTCAGACAAGTCCTAGACAACTATAAGCTTTCGTTCATCGAACTCCGCGGAATCGAAGTGCTGGAAGTGTGCCAGATTTTTGAGCGAATCAACCAAGCGGGACAACCGTTAAGCATGTTCGATATCGTCGTCGCCAAGACTTTTAGGCAGGAACGCGATGGCAAGAAGGGCTTTTATCTTCGAGGGTTGTTTGAAGATTTTCGGCATGGCCTGGAGCGGAAGGGTAGCCGCTATGCTTCCGTTGACGACATGACTTTGCTCCAAATATTAGCTGTGCTAGTTCAGGACAATATTCCAGATGCAGGCGTCCATAACATAACTGACCGATACCTCAACGCCCTGCGCACCGAACATCTAGAGAGTATCTGGGAGGATGCCCAATGGGCCATTGCGCGTGTTTTCGACTTCCTCGACAACCATCTGCATCTACCCGGTCCGGCCCTCGTGCCTTATCGTTATTTCTACATGGCTCTTGCTTCCTTTTTCTTCCGAAATTCTGAGCCGGATCATGGCCTACTGAAACAGTATTTCTGGTACTCCAGCTTTCACAACGACGATCTCCTTAGCAACACAACTCAACTTCGAGAAAACGTTGGCAGGCTCCGTGTTGCACGGGCGTCGGGCATTCTCAAGTTCGACCGATTCCTAATTGATCGCGACCAGTTGAGGAAAACGACATATAGTTCCCGTGGAAGACTCTCCCGAGCAATGCTCGCGCTTTACGCGAACCAAGATCCTCGGGACTGGAAGTATCCTGACCGCTCCGTCTTGACCAGCGTCTACTACACGTTGACCGACGAACCAAATCTGCATCACATCTTCCCGCTGGACTTCTGCGAGAAAATTCTCGGTGAACGAGGGAAATCCGCTGACAGCCTTTTAAATATCGCGTATCTAACGCAAATTACCAATCTCGAAATCAGCAACAAGAATCCGCTAGAATACCTGAAGGAATATACGAAGAACGGATTCGCGGCTCAAGAAAAACACCATTTGTTGCCACCTTTGCTTGCAGATTGGTCCCAGTGTGAAACCATGCCCGAGAACGCCCTCGATATATTCATTGAAGCGAGACTCGATCTCGTGATCGCGCTCCTTCGAGAGTATCTCACTGGAATTAAGTTTGAAGTGGTTGACACACGTTCCAGCGATGTTTCAGCCTAGCGCTCTGTCTACGACTTAGCCGCTCAAAACTGACTGAACATTCCCGATTAGTCTTAAAAGGAACCTCTTTCTTTTTAGATTAGCATCCGCCGAACTTTCGGCGGTGGCCCGACAAGACAACCTCGCATGATAGCCAACGCTGTTCTTGTTTCCCTAGCCTTCCTACTCGCCATCACCTTCTATCTCATGGGGGAGCTCAAGTTTCTGGTCCCTTATCGTGCATTCCTCTTCCACGAGTACGGCTGGACAGTCGCTATCTTTTTGGGAGTGCTGTTTCTCAATATCTTCGCGGGCGCATTCGTCCTCATTCGCAAGTCCTTCCTCAAAGACACTGGCCGGAAGCTGTCCCACATCGACAAGCAGTTTCATGTTGGAAACGTGCATCTGCCCGCAGACTCAGATTACGACGAGTGAACCTGAACAATGTCCCGCTACGACTTCGATCCAGAAGACAACCGCGCACCCGATCCACCGGCGAAACAGGAGTCGGAACGCAAGCCTGAGGATGCCAAGCCGGAGCCCGGCAGAGGCGGTGCTAGTGGCGGCGAACAACCGGAATCGAGGAGCCGTGCCGAACGCCCGAGAAACGTCGAGCGGGGGAATCGTCGCCCACATCAGGATCGAGACAGGGAATACAACTTGCGTGACTCGGAGGTTGCTACCCTCATTGAAATTGCCAAGTTCCGCACCGTTAAGACCGACGACCTTGTAGAAATCCAATACCACGGCAACGCAGACCAGGCCACGCAAGACCTCAGAAACCTCACGGCGCAGGGACTCATCCAGCGAAGAACCCTATCGGGCACGCAGAAAGAACAGCTTCTGACAGTCACCCGATCAGCGCAGGCGTTTCTGGACCGTACCCGACCACAGGGACTTGCCAAGAATCAATCCCTGCATCACGGCTTCGTCAAACCCCGTGAAGCCCGGCACGATGCCATGCTCTACCGCTTGTATCAGAAGGCATCGGAAAAGATTGAAAAGGACGGCGGCACGAATCTCAGAGTTGTCCTCGACTATGAACTGAAACGAGACCTCTATCGAGAACTGGCAAAGCTCAAGTCATTGCCACAGTCGGAGCAAGAGGCGAGGCGGGAGCAAATCGCGCAGGAGCACGGACTGAAAGTAGTAGACGGCAAGATTCCGCTGCCCGATTTGAGGATCGAATACGAAACGCGAGACCACGAGCAGTCCCGCGTCGATTTGGAACTTGCCACGCGAGACTATCGCGGGCATCACCTCGCAGAAAAGGGCAAAGCGGGCTTTTCGATTTACGCACCGGCAGACGACGCGTCTCGCGTTCGCGCCGCCGCGCAAGACCCACACCTCATTTCGGAGATCCTCTCGCTATGAAAATCCAACAGGAATACCTCACAGCCATCAAGAGCTTCGGATATACCGAGCGCGAAGCCCGATTCCTCTACATCGTAGCGTACATTCGGGATATTTCACACAGGCACACTTGCGGCAGTTCAGCGGCAACAGGTCAGGCCGCACTGTCCGCGCATTCATCAAGAGAGCTCTCGAACAGGAGCACGTTAAAGAGAGCAAGCATCAGAACAACGCTCGCGTCTATCAACTGACCTACAAGCCGATGTACGCGGCCATCGGGCGGGCCAACATTCGGAATCGCCGCGAGCACTCGTTTGATTTCATCAAGACCAAGCTCGCTTGCCTGGATTTCATCATTGCCCATCCTCACCATGATTACTTTGAGGGCGAAGCGGACAAGGTCCAGTACTTTCAAGATCATTTCCAAATCCGTCCTCAAGAGATGCCAGGAAAGACCTATGCCGGAGCGAATCGCGTGCCGGATACGATTCGCTACTTCGTGGACAAGTTCCCAATGTTCCTCGACGAGGCTCGCACCGGAGAGGCTGTGCCCACGCTGACCTACGTTGACCCAGGCATCGGCCATCTTTCAGATTTCAATACCCACCTCGAATCCTACTCGGGCTTTCTGAAACGATTGCCACTCTTTGCATTCGTTTATGCGGGACCGCGCACGGCATTCTTTTCAAAGGCAGAGGCTCTCTTTCGGGGAACGCTCGACCCTCAGACCGGGAAGCTCTCCTCGCAGCTTGCCCGCTACTTCGCTCTACGCGCCGCGTGGGAAGCGAAACGATACGAAACGCTGACCAACAGCGACCTCGAATTTCTGAATCACGCAAAGCAATGCTTTCCAGGCGAACCGTTCGAGTCCGCATACAAGAAATGGCAGACGGGCCAGATCAGCGAAAAGCAATTGGTTGCGGAAATCGAGAGCCGTCCGATTCACAGGCAGGACGTGCAATTCAAAACCTGCCTGCTTCCTCGTGACTATTCTTCGTTCGGGCAGAACTCGAAAGTCACTGGAAAACCGTGCTGAAAACGGTTTTCCTCACGGTTTTCCTTTCGGTTTTCCGCACCCGCAAATCCTAAGACCCGAACAACCAGCGAGATACGAAGTCCCGAGGCACAGAACGGGACGCGGGCAAAATCGCGGAAAGGGCGGGAGCGACCCCACCTGACGGACCGCTTCGCGGCCCTGGTCCCTTCGGGCTTCGGGGGTCGCTCCCGCCCTTTCTCCATTTCGCTCAAAGCTTTTGCCCGCGTCCCTCGAATCGTTCGGAAACAATCCAGCAAAGGAGATCAACGATGTCCATCATCAAAAAGCCAGCCGAGCCACCCAAAATCGTCTCGCTCGAAGTCCAGATTGAACAGCCCATTCTCGACACACTCGACCGTTACGCGGAATTCATCGGGACGAGCCGAGAGCACATCGTCGCGTCCGCTCTTCGGCTCGTCTTCAAGAAGGATTACGACTTCAAGCGTTGGCTCCGTTCACAAAACTCATCTGACTCCCAAGCGACGCCTCGCACAGCGAAGAAGTCATGATTCAACGCATCCTCAACTCGAAGAACTTCATTGCGTTCGTTCTCGCTTCGGCAACAGGGATGACTCTCTACTTCCTGTTGCCGTTCCCAGAGGGGAACCTCTTCCTGCGGCTGATCGCCGTCAAGGCTCCGCTCGTCTATTCGGGCGCGAAATACAGCTACACCGCGATGCTGTTCACGACGCCCTACATCATCCTTTCGATTCTCCTTTCCGGCTTGTACATCTTCACCCTGAAGATCCGTAAGCAAGTTTCTCCCGCACGATTGCCTGCCTATCCCGATGCACAACACCGGGACAAGCTCTTCCTCGTCGTCGGCGAGGTTCACGACCCGCGCAAGCCGGTCCCGGCTGAGAACCCGCACTGGCTTACGATCCCGGAGCGTGGCCTCTACACCGGCATCGCAATCTTAGGAGCAGTGGGCACCGGCAAGACGAGTTGCTGCATGTATCCCTTCGCCGAGCAGCTCATCGCCTACAAAGCCCACGACGAAGCGAAGCGTATAGGCGGCCTCGTACTCGAAGTCAAAGGCGACTTCTGCCACAAGGTCAGGGGAATTCTGGAAAGGTATGAGAGGGCCGAAGACTACATCGAAGTCAGTCTGCATTCTGAGTACCGCTACAACCCGCTTCACAACGATCTCGACGCGTACGCCCTGGCCTACAGCATCGCGGCGCTTCTGAACAACCTTTTCGGTAAGGGCAAAGAACCCTTCTGGCAGCAGGCTTACACGAACCTCGTGAAGTTCATCATCCTGCTTCACAAAGTCGCCTACGACTACGTAACGCTCTTCGACGTGTACGAATGCGCGATCTCACCCGAAGTTCTGGAAAAGCGGATTGAGGAAGCGGAGAAGAAGCTATCGAAGTTCTTCATCGAAGTGACGCCGGAGACCTACACGGCATGGGTAAGCGACCTCAAGGCGTTCTCTTTCGAACTCGACAAACCAAACAACGTCTATCGAGCCAAGGCCATCACCGAACTGTGCGACCTGCTGCGAAACAAGAAGATCTCATTCCAGTTCGATGCAGATTCATCCAGTGACCGAGACTTTCGCAAGTGGGAGCAGCTCGAAGCCGTGAAGCGCTGGTTTCACTACGACTGGAAACGTATCGAGCCCAAGCTGCGCACCTCGATTGTGGAAGGCATCTCCGTCTTTCTTTCTCTGTTCGATGACAATCCAGACGTGAAGAGGACGTTCTGTCCTCCTGTCGAGTGCTATGACCCGGTAGCCAATGCAGATCACCGATACGGGAAGCCGTCTCCCTTCGTTCACCTGGCTCGTTGAGACTGGCAAAGTCTGCGCCCTCAATTTTCCCATCGGCATGAACGCCGGTCTCGCCAAGGCGTCTAGGCGTGATGATGAAATTGGATTTTCAAAGGGCTGTCCTCAATCGCGTCCCAGAGATGGAAACGCACCGAGAGCGCTACTTCCGCCAAGTCTTCTTCATCTGCGATGAGTACCAGCACTTTGCCACCGTCGGAGAGAACGAGCCCACTGGCGATGAAAAGTTCTTCAGCCTTTCGCGCCAACCGAGGTGCATTCCCATCGTGGCCACGCAGAGCATCAGTTCGCTCAAGTCCTCGCTGCCCGGAGACACCTGGCGCTCGTTGCTCCAGACCTTCCGCACCAAGATATTTCTGGCACTGTCGGATGACTTCTCCGCGCAAACGGCAAGCGAGTTGTGCGGCAAGGAAGACCGCCTCAAGGTCAGCTACAACTTCTCCGAAAGCGGCCACGATGCCCGTGTGAGCTTCCTGTCGGGCAAGGCCATTTCAAATCGCGCCAACGTAACGGCGTCGAAGAGTTACAACACCCGCACGGACTACCGCTTTGACATGAAGACCTTCACGGAGCTGAAGAACGCACAGGCAATCGCCATCGCGTATGACGGCCTGAATCCGATGCCGCCGATGTTCTGCTATTTGAAGCCCTACTACAACGACGTGAACCGCTCGTATTTCGAGCAGCTCGCCAGCGGAGAAATCTAATGCTCGGTTTTGAAACCATCCTCCCATTCTTGCGGCCCATCGAGCACCTGATTCGCGACGACTCCATAAGCGAAATCATGGTCAACGGCTCGGCTCATGTCTTTATTGAACGGGCTGGCGTACTTCAGGAAGTGCCCGACCTCACCTTGAGCGAGAAATCTTTAATGGTCGCCGTCAAGAACATCGCACGGCGGCTTGGCGACGATATTTCTGAGCAGAAGCCCATCCTCGACTCCCGGCTGCCTGACGGTAGCCGCGTCGCCGCCGTGATCCCTCCGTGCAGCATCCACGGCGTCACGCTCACAATTCGTAAGTTCAACGGTCGTCATTTCACGATTGAAGACTTGGTGAAATGCGGAAGCCTTGATGCTGTTCTTGTTCAGCGGCTGAAAAACTATGTCGAGAGACGACAGAATATTCTCATCAGCGGCGGAACCGGCACGGGCAAAACAACATTCTTGAATGCGTTGGGAAAACTCATTTCGGATGACGACCGAATTCTTCTTATCGAAGACACGTCCGAGATTCAGCTCGAAAAGCCAAACCTCGTCCGTTTTGAAGCTCGTCAGGCACAGGCAGGCCTTCCCGCAGTGGCGATCCGTGACTTATTGAAAGCATCACTTCGACACCGGCCCGACCGAATCATTCTCGGTGAGATTCGTGGAGGCGAAGCGTTTGACTTGCTTCAACTCCTCAATACCGGCCATTCAGGGACGCTTTCAACCGTCCACGCCAGTTCCGCTCAGCAAGCGATCTCAAGATTCACGAGCTGCGTTCTGCAAAGCGGCGTCGAATTGCCCTATCGCGCTATCAAGACCAACATCGGCGACTCGCTCAACGTCATTATTCAGCTCGAACGCCGACCTGGAAAGCGCTTCGTTTCGGAAGTTCTCGAAATTAAGAGCTACAACTCAGACATCGACCAGTACGACTTGAATCCTGTCTTCGATGCCTCCGTTTGGTTGCCCACACTAGACAAAAGATCAGCACTTAAGACTTGAGTTTTGAACCCTTCGTGATGGAGACGATTCATATGCATGCATCCGATGACGATCTACTAACAGTTCATGACGTAGCCGAAATCTTGCGAGTTCCGACTTCGTGGGTCTACGAACGCACTCGACGGCGATCTACAGACCGCATTCCAGGTTTCAGGATAGGGAAATACTGGCGCTTTCGGTTAGGGGATATCAAAGCCTGGTTGGAGGAGAATCGCCATGTCGAGCTTACAAATGCTTGAGTGTGAAGTTAAAATGGATGGCGATGCGCGAAAGACTGGACGGGCCAACGGAAAGGTCAATATGGCTCGTCGCAGGCATCAGATTGGATGTTTGTTTGTTCGCGGTAAACGCCCAAAGGTCTGGGTTGCACGCTGGAGAGAGCGAGTGCTGACTTCAAGAGGCAGCACGAGCACGATTCTCCGTTCTGAGGTCTTGGGAACGGTGAGCGAACTTTCAAAGCGCCAAGCTCAGAATCTATTGGAAGACCGCCTTCGCCCGGTGAATAGAGGCCGGGCGGTACCTCGGTCCAACATTAGCTTCAGGCGGTTCGTGGAAGACGAGTTTAGACCTCTCGTGCTTCCAACATTGAAGTTTGCCACGCGGGAAATCTACACTCTCCTGCTAGACAAGCACCTGTTGCCTCGTTTTGGCGAGGAGTGCATAGCGGATATTACTACACCGGAGGTTCAGCGGTTTGTTCTCGAAAAGCTGAAGCATGGATACGCGTGGGAGACGGCTTGACCTGCCCCCCGTTTTTGGTCCAGTCATAAGTTAGCTTCCAGGATTGTGGATTCAACGGCAACAGTGGAAATCGGTCCGTCGCCGTGGCTGTGGGAAAGTGGGAAACGCGTAGCGTTTTCCAAGGTGGCGAAGCCACTGTCTGTCCCATAGCCGTTGGCCTCCGCAAATTCTTCCGGCGTCCGATACCCCAACGAGCTGTGTGGGCGTACCGTGTTGTAATCTACCCGCCAGGCTTCGACCCCCTCCCGTGCGTGGCGGAGATCCACGAACCAGTTCTGGTTCAAGCACTCATCCCGGAACTTCCCGTTAAAGCGTTCGATGAATGCGTTTTGCGTGGGTTTGCCACGCTCGATGAAGTGCAGCGCCACCTGATTCTGATAGGCCCACTGATCCACGACGCAGCTGGTGAACTCAGTTCCATTGTCGACTTGGATTGCTGCTGGTGCCCCACGTCGTTCTCGCAGTCCTTCCAGTACCCGCACCACGCGCAGACCGGGCAGCGACGTGTCGGGTTCGATCCGCAGAGCTTCCCGCGTGTAGCCGTCCATCAGGTTCAGGGTTCGGAATTTCCGACCGCCGGCGAGTTGGTCATGTGTGTAGTCCATCGTCCACACTTCATTCGCACGCGTCGCAAGCATCAACGGCACACGCGCTGCAGCCCGAAATCGCTTGTGCCTCCTACACTGCATCGTCAGGCCTTCCTCCCGGTACAGCCGATACACGCGCTTGTGGTTGACCGGCCACCGCAACTCTCCATCGTCGGTCTTCTCCCGTCGCAGGAAAATATACAGACGCCGGTAGCCGAATCGCGGACGCTCGCCTGCCAACTCCCGCAGCCGAGCCCGCAACCCTGCTTCGTTGCGTTCCTTCCGCCGGTACCGCCAGCTCCCGCGGTGCATGCCCATCAGCCCACAGGCGCGTCGCTCGCTAAGCCCCGCTTCTTCCCGCACGACACGCACCGCTTCTCGCTTCGCCCGCGGGCTTACCACTTTTTTGCCAGCACCACCTTCAGCGCGTCCAGGTCCAGCGCCTGCTGCGCCACAATCTTCTTCAACCGTCCGTTCTCTTCTTCCAGTTGACGCAGCCGCCGGGTCTCACTCACTTCTAAGCCTCCATACTTTGCCTTCCAGTGGTAGAACGTAGCGTCGCTGATCCCCACGCGCCGACACAGGTCCTTGATCGGCACTCCAGCCTCGGCTTCCTTCAACACCCCTACGATCTGCTCTTCGCTAAAACGACTTCCTTTCATGGCGCTTCTCCTCTCGCGGTCTTATACCTGGAGAAGCTCAGTTTTGCCTGGACTAAATTTCGGGGAGCAGGTCACCACCGCTCGCGATGTCTGGACACTTCGGCTAAGGCGCTAGTGTTCTCCAAAGGTGACAACGAACCGCTATCAGCCGACAACTTGCGGAAGAAGCGTCTGGCTTCCGCGTGTCGGCGGGCAGGGCTGCGCCGGATTGATTGGCACACGCTCCGCCACACTTACAGCACTCTCCTCCACGATCTGGGAACTCCGATAAGAGTTCAACAAACCTTACTGGGGCACTCCAGCGCGGCAACAACAATGGACGTTTACACACACCCTGTTTCCACATCCGAACGCGATGCGGTCTCAAGATTGGGCGAGGTTTTGTTCCCAACTGTTCCCAACTTGCACCACAATGCAGCAGGCAAGGAAACGGGCAGCACGCTAACTCAATGATTCTGTTTGGATGTTTGGTCGGGGCGCGCGGATTTGAACCGCGGGCCTCCTGCGCCCAAGGCAGGCGCGCTACCAGGCTGCGCTACGCCCCGACTGGAAGTGCATGGCGATTATAAAGGACTTCCCAACAGAACTGTTGCTCCATCTAAGCGATTCGCTTCCAACTGTGCCAAAACTGTGCCAAATAGATTTAACTGAACCATCGCTGTGCTGTCCTGCCTCAGCTGGAAATGGAGAAAGCGTTCATCCGTTAAGATAACGGAGCGAACACATGAAGAAGCCACGGAAGCACTACACGCCGGAAGAGAAGGTTGCCATTCTGAGACGACATTTGGTGGAAGGAGTGCCGATCTCGGATCTGTGTGACGAACGGGGACTCCAGCCAACCGTGTTTTACCGCTGGCAGAAGGAGTTCTTCGAGAACGGGGCCGCAGCTTTCCAGCAGAGGGGCCGCACCAACCATCAGCCCGAACAGGAACGAATCGCCTATCTGGAGCAGAAGGTCCAGACGAAAGATGAGTTTTGGCTGAACTGATGGCAGAGCATGTTGCCCTAAAAAAAGAGTTGGGGAACTCTGACCGGGTCTGGGTTCCGCACGATACGCGGGACCAGATCGTGGATTTCGTCCGGCGCTGGTCGGAGGAGACCGAGATCGGCGCAGGGCGTTTCATCCGGTGGCTCAACATTACAGCCAGCAAGTTCTACGGCTGGCGCGAGCGGTACGGCAGGGCGAATGAGCATAACCGCTGGGTTCCCCGGGACTTTTGGCTGGAGGATTGGGAGAAGCAGGCGATCATTGCGTTCCACCTGAAGAATCCGCTGGAAGGCTATCGGCGACTGACGTTCATGATGCTGGACGCCGACATCGTGGCAGTAAGTCCAGCCAGCGTGTGGCGGGTGCTGAGTCGGTCGGGGCTGCTGCGGAAGTGGAACGGAAAGCCCTCGAAGAAAGGGACGGGTTTTGAACAACCGCCGCAGCCACACCAGCATTGGCATATCGATGTTTCCTACCTGAACGTTTGCGCGACGTTCTACCACCTGTGCAGCATCCTGGACGGCTACAGCCGATACATTGTCCACTGGAATCTGCGCGAGTCGATGACCGAAGCCGACATCGAGATCGTCCTGCAGGGGGCCAAAGAGAAGAATCCTGAAGCGAGGCCGAGGATCATCTCGGACAACGGGCCGCAATTCATGGCCAAGGACTTCAAGGAGTTCATTCGCATCTCGGGCATGACGCATGTCAGGACTTCGCCGTATTACCCGCAATCGAATGGCAAAATCGAACGCTGGCACAAGTCACTCAAAGGGGAGTGCATCCGCCCTGGCACGCCGCTTTCGCTCGAAGATGCACGGCGTTTGGTGCAGGATTGCGTAGAGCATTACAACAACGTGCGTTTGAACAGCGCCATCGGCTATATCACGCCAAAGAACATGCTCGCCCGACATCAGCAGGAGATTCAGGCCGAGCGGGATCGGAAGTTAGACGCGGCGAGGCAACAGTGGAAGGATCGCCGGCGACGGGCCGCGTGACGGATGAAACGGATTACTTCCGGTTTGCCGACAAACCATTCCCAATCCAGTGGACTGATCTCGAATGAGTTCGATATAGGCAGTTGGCGGGATTTTGGGCGAAATTAATCGGCAAGGCTCAAATGGAGTAAGTTCGTGTGACTTACTGCTTGTTCCCCGCTGGAGTTTTCTGCTTCAGCTCTTCAACCCAATTCACCACCACATTAATCTGGGAAGCGGATTGTTGATCGTCAGCTGGTTTGACCATCAGAAACCGCTGGCCGTCCGGAGCAACATCGTAGTCAGGAAATGACCTTGGAGTTGGCAGGTAAGGACCCTCGAAAAGTTCCTTCGGCTTCCCGGGGGAAAACGTCGGTTGCGATTCGTACTCCGCCGCCATCATTTTCTTCCCGCTCCGGTAAAACAGTTCGCGGCCCTTGGGATTCCAGACGGGCTCCGTGCCACCGTCCGTCGAGATTTGCCACTTCCCGCCCGGCCCAGGGAAGGGACGCACGTAGATTTCGTTCCGGCCGGATTCGGGCGAAACGTAGGCGATCCAGTGCCCGTCCGGTGAAAAACGGGGCGCCGTCTCATACATGCCGGGGCTTTGCTCGAACGGATGCGGCTTGCGGTCCTTGAGGGGCAGAATCCAGATTTGACGTCCCCCTGGCACGTCATAGGTGAACACCAAATTCTGCCCATCCGGCGACCACGAACCTGGAATGTTGTTGGAGCCGAGTTGGCTGTCCGTCAGTTGATCGGCGCCCCCGCTGCCATCAGCCCCCTGCCAAAAGAGACGACTACCAGCGCCCTTATAAACGATCCTGGCACCGTCTGATGTCCAGACCGGATCCACATTACCCGTACCTTGAAACGTCAACCGGGTAAGCGTGTCGCGACTGAGGTCGTAAACCCAGATTTGAGGGTCGCCCTCTTCGATGCCAGCCGCAACGCGCCGGCCGTCGGGAGAAACTCTGGGGAAAAGATACGAGTGGGGAGGGGCGTTCACTGGTTGCTCCGCTCCCTTGCGGTCCACCCACACCAGCTTAAATTGCGGGTGGCCCGCGCCCGGGATATAAACCAGCGTTCCGTTGCCGGAGACATCGTACTGTGCGGAGCTTGAGGCCTCCGATTGAACGACCCCTTCAACGACAGGGACGGCAGAACCCGCGACCGCGAGCCGCTTCAGATCGAAGGGCGCAGCCATCAGATTTCCGCCCTGCACATATAACAAATATCCGGGGAGTAGTAGCGAGGCTGGGCTTCGCCCAAACCGGTTAGATCGCGACTCGTCCCCGTCGCGGTATTCAGGACGGAAACTTTTGCCCCGCCGTTGCCGCTCCCAACACCGGTAGCAAAAAGCATAGCCTTGCCGCCGGGGAGCATGTCCGGCCCGGCGTTTCCGGCTACGCCTTTCTCAAGATGACTAAGCGGTTGTGGGTTGCCGCCTCCCTCGGGGACTTGCTGGAGGGCCATGAAATTACCCCCGAAGAGGATCATCCCCTGGCTCCAAGAGGCTCCGCCCTTCCCTGCCATTTCGCCCACGTCAGCCAGCGTGAAGGCTGCGCCTCCGGCAATCGGAACCTTCATTATTTTTCCATCGGCGAAAAAACCCAGCCATTGGCTATCTGGAGAAAAAACGGGCGAAAATCCGTGTACGGTTCCGGGAATGGGACTGATCTCGGGGCTATCCATCCGCCGAAGATAAAGCTGATCAACACCACCGCTTTGCCCCGCAGCATAAACAAGAACTTTGCCATCTGGAGAGATCGCGATATCACGGGCAGTTTCCTGAACGCCAGCTAAATGCTGGCCCGGAGGGATTGTAATCGTGAATCGCATGACGGGCTTCGGCGCCGGGGCGGGCCCGGATTTCAGAATCCAGGCAGCAGCACCCGTGACGGCAGCGACCAGCAGTAGCACGCCTGCCCCCAGCAATTTTGTTTGTCGCCTGAGTCCGCGGATTCCCGCCGCCAGAACGCTCGGTGTCGTCACGACCTGCGACCCGCCGTCGGCGATCCATTTTAATTCCATTTCCAGATCGCGCGCCGTTTGCCAACGGTCGTCCGGGTCTTTCGCCAGGCAGCGTTTGACGACACGATCCAGTGCCGGAGGCGTCATCGGTGTGAGCGTGCTCATCGGCGCTGGATCTGTCTCCAGTATCTTGGCCATCAGGCTGGCCCGGCTCTTGCCCTCAAATGCTCTCTTCCCCGTTGCCATTTCGTAGACCACTACGCCGAATGCGAAAATGTCCGTCCGCGCGTCCGCTTCCTTCCCTTCTATCTGCTCCGGCGCCATGTATTGCAGCGTCCCCAGGATCGTGCCCTGCTCGGTGATCGCTTCCTTCATCGTCGGCAGCTGCGAATCGGAAGTGGCCGGGGCCGCGGCTTGCGCGAGTTTCGCCAAGCCGAAGTCCAGCAGCTTTGTTCCCGACTTCGTCAGCATGATGTTGCCCGGCTTCAGATCGCGATGAGTGATGCCCTTGCGGTGCGCTTTGTCCAGCGCGTCCGCAATTTCAATCGCGTATTGCAGCACTTGTTGAATCGGCAGCGGACCTTTGGCCAGCCGCTGCGCGAGTGTCTCGCCTTCGATATATTCCAGCACCAGAAAATCGATGTCATCTCGATGACCCGTGTCGAAGAGCGTGCAGATGTGTGGGTGATTCAGGCTGGCAATGGTTTTTGCTTCGCGATCGAAGCGTTCGCGCAATTCGGGGCGATCAGCAAGATGCGCGGGCAATACTTTGATCGCAACGATTCGATCAAGGCGAGTGTCTTTGGCGCGGTAAACCTCGCCCATTCCGCCCGCACCGATGGGCGCAAGAATTTCGTGCGGGCCCAATCGGGTTCCGGCGGTCAAGGGCATAGGCGACGCGATTGTACTCTAGTTGGGATAACAATTGTCGAGGGATCACGGGGAATCCGGAAGTTGAGACCAATGGACCTGTAGAGCTACAATGACCTTGCCCGAAAGAGCGGATTACTCACTAACGGAAAGCGCCCGCTCTCCATTTCCGGCTGAACCAGCACAGTGTCCGTAACTCCCTACAATCAGGTGGGATGGTGGGAAGGCGGTATGAGCGAGAAAGACTTCGAAAACCACCATATTCTTTTCCGCGATGCAGAAAAGCGGGCTCACCTAGAAACCCTATTCCGAAAACTGCCGGGACTGTAGTCGCCCGAATTGCTGGTCACAAAAAATGAATCTCTACTACTTCGCCTATGGCTCCAACATGTGCACCGGGAGACTGCGTGCGCGGGTGTCCTCCGCGCGACCTATGTTCGTTACCCAGCTTCGTGGGCACACTCTTAAGTTCCACAAGCAGAGTGAGAAAGATCGTTCCGCGAAAGCGGATGCCGAATACACAGGCCGAGAAACTGACGTGGTGTGGGTGTTGTCTTCCCAATCGTGACGGCAGGCAGCGGTCGCGCCGTGAACCCGTTGACAGGGGTGGACTCAAATCTCAGCGATGCATTCCCACTTTCCTAAAGACCCGTGGGTTTCAATAGAGATTCGCTGCGAGCGCCGGGCTTACTAACGTGGATTTCCGAGTGCTGAAGTATTTTCCGTTCGGGAAGATCGCGCATCTCGATGTGGTCGCCGAATTCTTCAATCTTTTCAACCGTCCCCACTGTTGTACAGATCAATCCGATCTTCGGATCGAATCTCGCCCCGGTCGCGAGCTTCGGACAGCCAATCGAAGGAGCGGGTGCTCGGCGTATCCAGTTTTCTCTGGATTATGAGTTTTAGTCGGAGAGAGTCGAACTTTTGGCCTTCCGGTTCGTAGGAGAGGGAGCCAAAAAAACCAACTAGCCTATTTGGTGTCGCTATTTTACTCCGGGCGCAGGCACTTCGATGAGACCAATGAGACCTAGAAAACTTGCTTGGATTTATACGTTTCTCTCTGCCGGCCCGGATTTGCCATTCTTTCCTCTTTTCAAATCTACCGAATGTGCCGAGTTCTGGCTCCAAAACTTTCACGACGCTCGTTGAGTGTGCGCGATGCTTGTACCACAGAGACGATCAGCAGGTTAGCAATCCAACTTGTCCCCGGTTGGACTAGCGGATAGGCGGCCAGAACGCTTCAGGAATTGCAATCGAGACTAAAAGTGGAACCCGACGACGAGGCTAAGAACTGGCGCTGTCTGAGCGTAGACCGACGCATCCAGCTCCGTGAACACACCGTTCCGGCGCTGGATGCCGCCGAGAATATTAAAAGTTGAATCACCCTGGAGATGGCTGAAGCTAACGGTGCTGCCTGAATTTGTCGTTTTGAAACCCTGATGAGTAAAATTGAACCCAGGCCCTCCGCCGACATAAGTCGTCCACTGTCCCGTTCTGGCGGTGAGCGGTAGTCGGTATACGACTTCGGGGTTCACCGCAACGAGAGTCGTAACCTCGCCCCAACCAAATTCGATGCCAGGTCGAAAATAGAGGTCAGGAGAAAAAACCGGGCCAAATTGGCCAGTCGCTCCGATCAGAATCAGCTCAGGATCAAGCCCGACGCCTACGCTCAGACCGATTTGATAGTGACGTGCAGAGCGCTCGATGTCGCGTTCTACGCGGCTTACCTCCGGCGGGACAGTCGGTGCGTTCTCAACACTGGCTGTGCCGGCATTTCCGCCGGGAACGATCATAATGTCGGTGGCCTGGCGAACACCTTGTTCTTCTGTGAAATTCGCAACGACCCGGACCTGTGAACCAACCGGAACGGTCGTGGGTTTTCTAACGCCACGGGCAAAACTGAACACAATAAATTGATTGTCCGCCGTTCTGACGGTTATTGAGTTATGCGACGAGTTGACTACTGTTCCGTTAACTGCGTTGGAAATTTGAGCCAGTGCCGGCGAAACGGAAAGCATGAGCGCGAGGAATAGAACAGTGAGAAAAACGGCGAAACACTTAAGCCCTCGCCAGACGCATCGCGATATACACGCTGCAACATTGTTCATTTGCTCTCCTGTTGTGCATCAGTACAGCCTTTGTATCATTTCGCACAAATCTTCGGCAAATCGCCTGCTGTGCTCCGAAGCTTTCGCCGGTCAGGCGAGCCTCTACGCATACGCACTTATCATATTGGGTTTTACGTGCGCCTAGGATATGGCGACATTCCTCGCGACGTATGTCCGCAGCAAAGCCATCAACACGCGTCTACTCAGAAACGCGCAGCGAACGGTGGCCTGAGAATCCCGAGAGAGACGGACTGGATTCCATTTACAATACGCCGCGACATTGACACCCGCTAGCACCCAGGACAACTTTGAACTTGTTAACATAAGTTAGTCTATACCCTCTTTAGGGTAACCCCACACTGGCGAAGACGAGGAGGACGGTGCTTCGGGCTTAAGCGAAATATCCTTCACTTTTGAAGAATTTTTACCACTTGCCGCCGATGCGCTCAATCGCATTCTCGATGAGAAGGAGAACCCGTGAGTGAGTCCAGTCCCATGACCTTGGCAACTACTTGACAGGGAGAGATGATGAGAAAAATCAAAATTGCTAACTCGGGCGACAGTGTAATTGATCCAAAGTTTTTCAACTTCGTTGCGCAAGTTGCGCACTTTTTCGCTACCTACGCAATCGTTCTGACATTTGGCAAATTCTGGCACTGGCACGGAATCGCCGTTGCCGCCCCTCTCTGTGTCATTTATGCCGCGCTCCACGAGTTCTGGTACGATCCGCGCTACGAAAACCCCGTAACGCGCGGCTCTGATGTGAGGACTTTGTGTTTCTGATTGCTGGCGTTGCGGCTGCTGTCGCCGCGTATGCCATTTGACGAAAAGCAGGCTCGGCAGCAGTTTTTGATTAGGCCCTTGAGGAGTTGCCCCATTGTGAGGCGAGTTTTTTCCTTGGGCCTTCGGCGATAAACCGTGAACGATCTCCTGCCCACGAAGCCAAAACAAAAAGGGGAGCAGTCACGCTCCCCTGTAGCCGTTCTGAACGCTTTCGCGTAACCATGAGTTCTTTTTCCTACTTGGGATCATGGGACGTCGAGTGCTTGCGTCTGGCGATTTTCGCGATGACATGGATCGCATTGTGGTTTCGTATCAATTGGCGCTAACGGGCGGAGTGCCGCTCCTGTTCATCTTGCACATGCTGACCCGCTGGAGACCGAAGAGTCGCATCCTGCCGTGGGTGCTCGTGCCAGCGCTTTTCTTGGGCACGGCTATTGCAGTCGTGATCATCGGGACGATCATGCATTTTGCGAACTGATTCCGACGCTTCTGGCCGTCTCCGCGTATTCTCGATTTAACCTAGTTTCCTGGTAGCACGCTATAAGTTCCGTGCTTCGTCCCCGGTGCGAGGTTACACACTTTTCTGCTGATCCCACGACTGCCGAAAACGCCCTCGTCACACGTAGATCGCGAACCGCGGCCAGTGAGTTGCAGCTTGGTTAGCCAATAACGATTGGCGCATCCAGGCGAGGAAGCGCAACAAGAGATCGCCAGCGCGATCATCAGCACAGCAGTCACAACGGATTAGAACCGGGCCTGGCAACTTAGGCTTATGAAGACATTTTGGGTTTTCCTCTTTGCTTGGCTTAACTTCTGAATTGCCCGTGATTATCCAATTGCCCTTAATGCCAGTATTGTCCATGCGAGAAGAATTCCGGCATAAGCATTGATGAGCAGAGTACGCAACCAGTGCGTTTCTAGGATCCTTTCTAAATATGGGCTTGCCGGGCCACGATCATCGTGGCTCAGCTTTGCTTGCCAAGGTCCCCAGAAAATTGCCGTTAATAGATGTGACGCGAGTTGGCAGGCCAGGTTTCCCCCATCTAGCCCACTCCAGTTGGCGAAAAGCCCGTTTAAGAGTACTTGGCCAAGCCAGGCTGCTAGTGATTGTGCACAAGGATTGGTTGCAGTAGAATCCGCGGGCTTGGCACCTAAAGCAGAGGCTTAAAGGAGGCCGATCATGAAATATGTCGTTTCCTGGCGAGAGCGTCCGGCAGCATCCTCAAAAGACTACGAAGCGGCGCATAGGCGGTGCTTGCAGATATTCAACAACGACTTCAAAATGCCGGCGAGTTTTACGATGCACCAGTTTGTGGTCCGAGTTGGCGACTACGGCGGCTACATGATTCTCGAAACAGACGAGCCATCCGACATTCACTATCTCTCGAGCATTTTTGCGCTTTTTGAGTGGAAGGTAGAGCCGGTGGTTGACGTGATGGACGCGGTGGCGGTCGAGCTCAAAGCCTTCGAATACCTTGAGAAAAACGCTTCCTAAGGCAGTGCCGATGGCCAGATCCCGATGTATGTGGGCGATGGCCATGCAGCGCAAGATGACGGCGAGCTCAACGGAAATGCGCTCGAAACCTCGATGGATGTGGAGTTCGCGGTGGACGTGATTCCAGCGAAAGGCATTCAACTTTATATTGCGTCGGATTATCGGCAACTGGCTTTTTGTGCCACAAATCCGGCCAGATTCGGCACCCGCTAGCCAATGCGGCCGGATTGTCCGTCGATATGCGCTGTAGAAGGGGTTTTGCTCGGTCGGACCGGTGCGCTCGCGTGCGGTTTGTTGAGGGACACTGCGATGATGGACGCGGTTTTTCGGCCAGCGTTTACCGCATAGAAGGCACAGTTCGCCGTACGCGCTGTGGAATATCCGTTTCGCGTCGTGGCTGCAGGTTTGCGAGATTGGCTTCGGATGGGGTGATGATGTTTCCGCCGATGGCCAGCGGTTTCTCATGGTCAAGACGGCCGAACAAGGTTCAGCCCCGACGCAAATTAACGTTGTACTGAACTGGTTCGAGGAGTTGAAACAAAAAGTGCCGAACGGGGAGATTGCGCCCGGGCTGCGTTAGAAAAGTTAATTAGAGCAGGATGCGACCGCCGAAAATTGGAAGTGCTGATTCATGCGCGATCCCATAGAAACTTTCGGTGGCATATCCAAGGCTGTGTAGCCCGGTGGGCGCCACCTCCACATCAGCTAATAAACTTTAGCAGCCGCGCAAAAACTGCAAAACTCAACCACGAGACACTACTGCGGAGAAAAAGTCTCTGAGGTGCATCCATTTTCTCCTCGCCGTGGCACAGAGAAGCCCTTCAGGTTCTGAATCCCTGCAATAACGCCGCAGAATCGATCTTCCTACGCTGATCAAACAGAGCAGGCGAAACTTCAGACTGGCTCGCGGATGAACCAGTCAGGTACGAACTGCTCTCCCGAAGAACAGGGAAAATAACAGGGAAAATTGGAGGAGTCGCCTTCATTTATGATTTCGATGGGTAGCTAATTGCTTGTATGGAGCATGGGTTATAGCCGTAGCCACCTAAATGGTTCATTTTACGAACAGGGAAAATTTAAGGGCCGAGTTCTGCTGTCCGAGCGACTTGGCCATCTCTTTGAGGGAATTCCCAACCTTACCTTCGAGATGCTTCAACGCGGTGACAGCGCGATATAGCGCTCTGGCGATCACCAAAAGGAGAACGCCTATTACGCCAGTAAGAAACCGTCTAGAGAGTTTACTTCTTCTCCCCAAGTCGTCGCAGCAACTCATCCGCATCGCCCTCAGAGATCACCCGTTCATGCGTAAGGAGCACAATCAAGTGCTTGGTGACATCCCGATGACCTTCATCCATGATGCCCGGCGCTGTTTTCTCAATCTGTTGGTCGGGTTCCGGCTGGGGCTGCGTCTGGCGTATGCCCAGCCATTCCTCGAGGGTGGCCTCATGACTGGGCGTCATCTCCGTGAACTGCAGGCCCATGCCCATGTGCGGTAAGGAGTAGCGCACCGTGCTTTGAGCCTCGAAAGTCTTATTGGCATGCCGGATCTGAATGTATATCGGAGTGCCCACGGGTGCAGGATTAATCGAGTCTACGTAGCATCCGCCCTTGCCAAGGTCCGAAACGCGCATTTGGTGCTGCAGTCCATTGCTGTCGACGAGGTGCGCCATAGTTGGGAAGTTCACGCGCTCGGATCGGCGCCTTTTCACTATGTCCACGCTTGGCAGATTTGGTTTTGCCTCCGGCGATTCCTTCATGTTGGCCAATCCCTTTCGACCCCCGGGAAGCTGCGGCATCGACCCCAGGGCAATCTACTGCAACCCTGATGATGGCGATAGTAAGGCCCGACGCACAATCGGCAACCAGTACTATCTTGTCCGAACATATACTAGCGGCCAAAGTTGGGGGGCTAGTATTCCCCAGGAAAATCCTTCACACGCGGACGGATTCCAAGGATTCAAATTTGATAAAATTTCGCTTGGACGAAAGACCGATGTCACAAGCCATTTCAACGCCGAGCGTTCTGCCCTGCAGCAGACCGTTGCGCCGCCACATCTCGGTCACAGGCTGCCTTTGTTTTGTCGCAATGCCAGGCGTGTTGCTTTTCTCAAACGCAAGCCTGACTTTAGGACAGGACCTCGGAGCTTTGGCGCGTCAAGAACGCGAGCGCAAAGCAGGTCAGGCGAAGGGCTCGCAACACGTCTACACCAATGAGGACCTCGCGCGGTCTCGCATCCTCACGCGGGAGGACCAGCAGCGATTCGCACTAGCTCGCCAAAACGGCAGTTTGCTGCCGAAGGATGAAAAAAGGATTGAAGCAGCTTCCGAGCAGCCCGTCAGCAAAGAAGGTTCCCTCGGCGAGATTGCCAAACAGTACCGACAGCGCAAGTTGGAGCCAGAGGCGGAGACCGCGAGCAAATTCCCGCTTCCAATGGATCTCGCTCCTCTTGCCGCGCCGAACCCGCCGGGATTTCTGACCAATCAGCCGCCAAAGTCAGGCGCGGCAGCAATCCGTGGCAAGATACCCGGAGTAAAGCATCTCGCGCCCACCGACGCGACACTTCCAATAAGAATTCTTCCTACGCCAACCTTGCACAAGTACAAAGCACCCGTCAGCGCTCCACGAGGTTCCCTTCATTCGACGCTGAGTGCACATGTCGGAAGGACGAATGAGCCACTGGCCGTTAGCGTCTAGCGTGGCGATTCACTTTGGAGCCTTTCCCAGCAATATCTCGGCTCGGGCTCACGCTACCAACTGAGGATGCGCACCCCGATGCCAAAGCGGCCTTGAGGAAGTTGTTCTATGCGCGTGACTTCGCATAAACATTCGGAGCGGACCCCTGAGAACTGGAGTATAAGCGGCGTTCCCACTTGGTAGGAACATGCCGTGGTGAAATAGACGCCATCCCGTGAGAGGTCTAGGACGGTGCCTTCCGCCTTAGGCTGCGAGGAATCCAGGCTCAGAACGATTACATCCTTGACCATGCGGTTGCGAGCGTTGAAGCGACGATCTTCACTATTGACTCCTTCAACTTCATTCGGCTTCAAGGCAGTTTGACGTGTGCTCATGCTATCCTCTCGACCCCTCTAGAATGCTCGTCCTGATTGTGTCCGACAATAGTACGAACGTTCCAGTCGGGATCGAAAGGGTTACCTGCGCACGGGCGCGTGTTCAACCAATGAAGGCTGCAATGCTGCGGGCCGCTTTTGTTGAGCGGATATATACAAGTCCGAAACAGCGCAGTCTTATTCCCGCTCCCATGACTCTGGCCTAATGTAGAGTTAAACGTGATTTGCAGTTGAGTCAGCCCTTTGTGGCTCACTTGGCTGAAGCCTCCTGGACCGCTCTTGAGAAAGGACCCTTCAGGCAATCCATGGGAACTGCATGGCAGGTCGGTCAGCAGATTCAAGGCCGCTGGGAAGTATTTGAGATTTTCACAGGTGGGGCAGGGGTCGTCTATATCGTTTATGACCATGTGTTTCACAATCGCTTTGCTGCCAAGATTTTCCGTTATGAGGTCGTAGCCTGCGATCACCGCCTCGCCGACCGCTTTATCCAGGAATCCCAAACGTCGATCCGGCTGGACGCTCACCCCAATATCACTCGCGCCCGGATGGTGGAAAAGATAGAAGAGAAGGCTATGGCTTGCTATGACATCGCCCTGCGGCTGGACCCTGAGCTTGCCTCAGCCTGGTTCAACAAGGGAGTGGCGCAGTTGGCTTCCCGACACGTAGATGAGGCGCTGGCTTGCTATGAGCAAGCTCTAAGACTGAATCCCAAGTCCGGGCAGGTTTGGTCAAACAGAGGCGTGGCGCTTAAGAGCCAGGGACATCTGCGGTAAGCCATGGCTTCTTACGAACATGCACTCCAACTTAACCCGTGCTATCCCAATGCATGGATCAACATGGGCGTGGCGCTGAAATCGCGGGGAGAAAAAGAGCAAGCCTGGGCGTGTTACGAACGCGCTCTGCGGCTCGATCCTCGCGATGGGAATGCGTGGACGAACCAAGGCAATGTCCTTTATCAATTGGGTCGGCTCTCCGAGGCAATTCCATGTTACGACCGTGCCCTAACTGTGAACCCCCAACTATATTTGGGCTGGCTCAATAAGGGAATCGCCCCTGGGGCCTTGGGGAGACATGAAGAAGCTCTCGCCTGTTACGACAGGGTTCTGGAAATCAACACGGCCTGCGAAGAGGCATGGATTCTCACAGGAATGACGCGACTGAACGCCTTTCAACAATTCCGCGAGGCTTTGCCTTATTTGCAGGAAGCCGAACGTTTGGGATCGAAGGAAGCGGCCCAAGCCCTGGAGTACTGCAAGCAACTTTTGGATAGTCGATGACGGGCAGAGAAAAATGAGTGATCTTCTTCCCACAACGATCCTCGACTCGCTGACTTCGGGCATTCTTGCCGTGGACCTGCAGGGCCACGTCCTGTTTGTGAACAGAACTCTCTGCCAATGGCTGGGCATGGGGCGCCATGCCTGCATGAATCGCCCCGCGCAGGAACTGTTTCGGTTTTTAGAGCCGCACGTTTCGCCGCGGCGAGCGCCTTTGTTCCGCTTGGATCCCAGGAACGACGGCGAGAGGACATCGTCGCGCGAGATCGAATGGAACGATGGCGGTAGTACGACTCACTTGAGGGAAGACGGCGCCCCATTGCGGGATCCGTCTGGGAAGCTGGCAGGCCGCTTGTTCGCCTATCATGACCTGAGTTGGGAAAAAACCGTCGACCAGATTAAGTCAGAGTTCATTTCCATTGCTTCGCATGAATTACGCACACCCACGACCGCACTCAAGGGATCCCTGGAGCTGATCTTGAGCGGATGCGCCGGAGAGATCAATACGGAGGCGCGCGAACTGCTCGAGGTTGCCCACTCCGGTGGCGAGCGGCTGATCCGCTTGATCAACAACATTCTGGATCTTTCCAAGATTGAGGCTGGGCAGATCAAACTGAATCTGCGTCTCATGGATTTGACTAATGCCGTAGAGTCGGTTATGCGGCATCTGAAGATTCTCGCCTCTCAGGACGGAATCACATTTGCGCTCGAACGCTCGCCGGATCTCCCAATGATCCTGGGAGACAGGGACCGAATCGAACAAGTGATTACCAATCTCCTTTCCAACGCCATCAAGTTTTCTCCGGCGAACGGCGAGGTGAAGATAGACCTGTTCGGCAATGGCGAGGCGGTGTATTGCAGCGTATCCGACCAGGGATGCGGAATCGAACAGAAGAATCTGGAAAGGGTTTTTGGAAAGTTCGAACAAGTTGGGGCGCCGCAGCGTGGCCGCGGCACGGGCCTCGGCTTGGCCATCACGCACGCATTGGTTACTGAGCACAGAGGGAAGATCTGGGTAGAGAGTGAGGTGGGTAAAGGCTCTCGTTTTATCTTCTGTTTACCCGAAGCACCTCCCACCAGGTAGCTTCGGGGGCGACTTCCGCTGGAACGCCCGCTAAGTTGTAGAAACTCCAACGGCCTCGATCAATTGTTCAAATCGCTTGTCTTTTGTTGACGCTCCGAAGCGCAGCACGCGATCATGTTGCATATCCAGAAGCAAGATTCCTACGGGAACCCCGGAAAACTTCGGGTTACTTCCTCGACTGACGAGGCGTTGGCATTGAGACGAGATTACCGGCCATTCACTCACTTGTTCGAACGGCAGAAGGAACAGGAAATAGCTCTTGCGGATGGGGCGATTCCCCTGGGCGATGCCAATCTCGGCATAATTGGTGAATCTCTTCACGGCTGATGGATCGAGCTCGGCAAACCCGCGCAAAGCGACGCAGTAATGCGTCAAAGAGAACAATGATTCGAGCGCCCAGTCAAACCCCTCGAGCTTCGCATCTTTCCATGCAAATCTCTTATTGCCTCCAGCCAGCAATCTTTCGCGAACGTGGCTGCCAAACTCCACCACGACCACATCAACATACGCCTTGGGAGCCTGACGCGTCCGCTGTCGCGCGGTTACGCGAACCCCGGTTTTAACCTCCGCGACCGCGCCTTGCGCATGCACGCTCAGCATGCCCTCCAGCCGCAGCTTCTGATCGTACTCGCGTCTTTGTTTGAGGTCAGAAAGGACGCCGTAGGCTTCATTCAACTGCACCATCTTAACGGAGAAGCTAAACCTTTCCTGATCCGTGCAGCGCACTTTGGAGTCCGGATGCACTTCGCGCGCCAGGCGGCGGTAAGCAGCCTTGACGGACTCCTGCGAGGCGCTGGAGTCCACACCGAGGATTGCGTAATAGTCTTGCAATTTAGAGTCCGTAGGTTCTACGCAGAAGCCGCGTGACACGGGCCAGAAAATCCGACAAAGTGAATGGCTTGTTCATATAGTCGTCGGTTCCGACCAGATATCCCTCGGTCCGACTTTGCTGGTCTGTGTTTGCCGTCAGCATGAGGATGGGCATGAAAGCAGTCTTGAGATCCTTGCGCAGACGATCACAAACCTCGAATCCATCCACCTTGGGCATGTTTACATCCAGAATTACAAGGTCTGCTCCCTTGCTCTCAATCATCTCGAGGACCTTTGCCCCGTCTGCAGCAAGGAAAACGTCCACGTCCAAATCCAGATTCTGAAGGGCTTTTTCCACAACCTTCAGAATTCCCGGATCGTCATCGGCCACCAGGATCCTCGGCTTCATCACAGGGGGCAGCGCGGCGGGCACACGGGGATGCTGGGGCTGTTCGAGAGTCGAAGCTTGCAGCTCTTTAGGCCCCATGCGGTTGGTCTTCCCGGAGTCTGCCGGCGCTGATGGACCAGTTATCGCGCTCGAGCAATAAGGGCACACTTTCCATTCCTTCTTGAGGTCTTGACCGCAGGAAGGACGCTGGTTCCGCAGGGAAAATGCGCAATAAGGACACGACTTATAATCCAGATGGATCAATGCGCCACATTGAGGACAGGGGTGCCTTTCTTCGGCTTCCAACTCGACGACGCGCAGCAATTCCTCCGGATTGGTCAATCCCTGACGCACCTTGGCTAGACCGTCTTCCAGGAGGGTTTGCGTGCGAGCCACGGTCGCGGCCCGGCGAAGCGCGGTATCACTGGCTTTTTGCCGGACGAGATCTTTGAGAGTATTGGTCATGCGCAGTATCTCGAAGATGCCTATACGGCCTGCGTAGCCCGTCTTCCCGCACTCCGAGCAACCCCTTCCCCGGTAGAAGACCATTCCCGGATCATCCAGCCTGCACTTCTTGATCAGGTCCGGTGAAGGCGTGTAGGTTTCCTTACAATTCTCGCAGATACGCCGGGCAAGGCGCTGCGCGACGATCATATTCAGCGAACTGGTCATGACAAAGGAATCCACCCCTAATTCCAGGAGGCGGGTCACTGCGGAAAACGAGCTGCTCGTGTGCACCGTGCTCATCACCAGGTGGCCGGTCACCGCCGCTTGAAAGACGATCTCGGCGGTTTCCAGGTCACGAATCTCGCCCACCAGGATCACGTCCGGGTCCTGCCGCAGGATGGACCGCAAACTGCCGGCAAAGGTGAGACCCGCTTTGGTGTTCACCTGCACTTGATTGATTCCCAACAATTGGTACTCAATCGGATCTTCCACGGTCACAATATTGACCTCGGGAGAACGCCGCTTGTTGATCATCGAATACAGCGTCGTTGTCTTGCCTGAACCCGTCGGCCCCGTGAGCAGGATCAGGCCCTGCGGCTGACTCAAACACTCGGTCAGTTCGTTGTACTGCCACGCAGTCAGCCCCATCGACTCCAGCTCGGGAATGGCCAACGTCCCCAAAAACCTCAAGACAACCTTCTCGCCGAAATGCGTGGGCAAAGTAGAGACGCGTAAGTCAATCGACCTGTTTTGCGACTTGACCGTGATGCGGCCGTCTTGCGGCAGCCGGCGCTCCGCGATATCTAGCGAGGCCAGGATCTTCAGCCGTGAAACCAACGCATGATGCAACCACTTGGGAACCTCAATGTACTCGCGCAGGACCCCGTCCACGCGCATGCGCACGTGCAAGCAATTCAGACTGGGCTCCAGATGCACGTCGCTGGCTCGGCAGCGGATGGCCTCGCGAACGATCAGGTTGCACATCTTCACCACGGGGGCCAGTTCCGCTGCGCTGTGGCTCTCCGACTGATCCAGATCCACATTTTCTGGTGTCGGCGTGATGATGGTGACGTCCCTGCTCTCGGTCACCTTAGAAAGGAAATCCTGCATGCGCTCATCGGTGGCATATATCTCTTGAATGCCATCCAGAATTTCCGCGCGCGTGGCCACCACGGGCTGCACAGTATGGCCGGAGACAAATTGGACGTCCTGGATGGCGTCGCAGTCCGCCGGATTGGCCATGGCCATGAGGAGCGTCTTCCCTTCGATTTTTAAGGGGAGACACTCATACTTCAGCGCGATTTTCTCGCTGATGAGCTTCGCGGCTTCGGGATCCAGGGTCAAGCTCGCCAGCCGCACGCGAGGCAACTTCAGCCACTCCGCAAATCCCTCGGCCAACGCTTCTTCAGAGTAGTGGCGGTCGCGAACCAACAGATCGATCGGCGAAACGCCGCGCTGCCGGGCGAGAACGATCGTTTCTTGAATCTCACTGCGCGACGGGACCGGCCTTTGCAAGGCCATAGTTTCAAGCTTGGCGGTCATAGTCTATTCCCATAGAGGACCTGTGATCTGCTTACGAGCCGCCAGAAAAAGCGTCAATTCCCGCGTGTCTCGTCTAATAATGATGCTAACCGCTGCTCCAGCCCAGATTCAATGACGATTGCAGAGGGGGTTTCACACCTGAGCAACTGCCATTCCGTCTGCATAGACCCGTTCACCACCGTTTGCTAGGCTGAAATCGGGTTCTGTGGGGGAGTGGCCCTCACAGAGAGGTTGATGGCATGGCCAAGCTAGTCCTGAAGTTTCAAGAAAAAAGAACTGAGGGAATGGCCCCTGGGTAAGGGGCCCGTCACCATCGGCCGCGCCCCCGACAACAACCTGCAGATTGATAACCTGGCTATGTCCGATTACCACGCTCGAATCAGCTCCGAAGAAGGACGCTTTGTGGTTGAAGACTTGGACAGCTTGAACGGCACCTTCCTCAACCGCGGCCGGGTCAAAAAGGAGTGGCTACACTCCGGCGACTCCATCCCGTCTTTCGGCCTTAGTCAGACGCGCTCCTAGAGCACAATAACCAATCGAGTCTGATGTGTTCCGCAGCTCTGTCATTCCTCAGTAAGCCGGGAGCTCTATCTTGTCCGTGAAATCCCTGCCCACCGCCAGATCGGCTACCCAATCGATTGCCATAAGACTGAATAGCTGGTTACGAAGGAACAGCGAGAGCTTCGACTTTGGCGCAAGTGAACCGGCAAACCGAAGAGCGGCTTTCTGCTTTGCCAAAACGAATGGCCCGAACAAATTTTGGTAACGGCTGAAAGCCTGGGCAAAATCGCCCTTCGAGCGGTGCAACTCGCCCGCAAGGATATATGCCGCCACCATGGCCAACGCGGTCCCTTGCCCGGCCAGTAATGAGACGCAGGAAGCCGCATCGCCAATCAACGTTACTCGGCTACGCGTCCACAGCTCCTTTTGCGTGTCCATCCGTATCTGGCTCACACGGTCGAAGTAGAGATCCTCAGCCGCGTCGAGCGCCTCCAGGATCTGCGGGCATTCCCACCCGCTGCATCCGAAACGCTTGCGCAACAGCGCCTTCTGCCCCTGAACGTCACCGGGGCTTCCGGCATCTTCATCAGCAAAGATAAACAGAAACATCGTATTGTCGTCACGCATCGCTAACCGCCCTACCTGCTGGCCCACTTGCGTGTACATCATATAAACCAGCTCGTCGCGTGGCCGGTAGCCCTTGACCCCAAAGGCGGCAGCCTTGTAGCCGAGATACTTCTCAAACCGGCTTTCGGCACCGAAAACCAACTCGCGCACCCGTGAATGAAGCCCGTCCGCTCCAATGACGAGATCAAATTCCCGAGCGCACCCGCTCGCAAAGGCGACGTGAACGGCATTTCCGGTCTGTTCAATGCGCTCCACGCTGTCGCCGAATAAGGTTTCGACTTTCCCTTCGATCCTGCCGAAGATGGATGCCGCAAGATCTCCACGCGGAAGACTGACATAGCGGCCCTGCGTCATCCGGGAAAACGCCTCCACTGGAAAGCCAGCGACTCTTTTTCCGTTGCGATTTACGACTTTTACCTCGCGCATCATGTATCCCTTGCTGCGGATCTCAGGCAACAGACCCATGCGGTCGGCAATCTCGAACCCCGCCCCCCAGAAGTCGATGACGTAACCGCCGGTGCGCAAGCGGGGCGCGGATTCTACGATGGTGGGGTAAATCCGTAATGCTCAAGCCAATAGGCCAGGGTCGGTCCAGCAATTCCGGCTCCTGAAATCAATATTCTCATCACAAAAACTAGAACACGCCTGCCACCGGATGTCCAGATCGGAAACAATGGAGAGGGGGCCAGTACGTTTCATTTCCCGACAAACGGGCATGCGGCTAAGTGGGGAAAAGCAGGCGCGTCCCCTGTGCCAAAATTGTGCCAGAATGCGATTTTTTTTGGTCTCTCGGGGTTAGCTTCGAGCGGAAAGCAGATTCCCCAAATTACTGAAAACACAGAGAAGTCAAAGTAGTTGATAGAGCTGTTGGAGTCGGATAGTGCGCGCCCAAGGCAGGCGCGCTACCAGGCTGCGCTACGCCCCGACTGGAAGTGCATGGCGATTATAAAGGACTTCCCAACAGAACTGTTGCTCCATCTAAGCGATTCGCCTCCAACTGTGCCAAACAAATTTTATTTAACGACGCTGTGCCGAGAATCGAGGCTCCGGTTCAGCGGCATTTCGTTCGCTTGCTCGTTGATGTGCAGCTTCATTAGCGCATGCCGTTCACTGCAGTGTCCGGCAACTGCTCCATGCGCGCTGCTTATCAGACTCCGGTCATCCTCGATCAGTGCAACGGACGGCGATGCCGTGAAGCCCGCCCCCAAAAACAGTGGCTTAGGCGGCCCGATCCTGCTGCCGACGTTTGGGCGACGTATGTCCATATTTCGACACGCGCGTTGTCCGTTAGACCCCGCACCACGCGCCAGCTCGCAGTAAATTTTGCAGACACCCGTATCGGAGCTTTGCTTTGTGAGGGTTACCCGGCATCGTTTGCGGCATACTCGCTCGCCTGTAGCTGGCGTTTGGCGTGCAAGTACACCCAGCGACTGTACGAAATATAGACGTCTTGTCCCAGCCACAGGTCGTTCGGCAGCCGCCGCTACACGGCCCATGAAAGATTCTCGGTTTTGCGACTCGATCGGAGATCGGACATCAGAGATCAGAGATCCGAGATCAGAGAATCCGAGAGAAAGGAAGATGATTCGCATGGCAACAATCAACAGTCACCGGGGAATCGCAGTACTGCAAGACCCCTCTCTAAATAAATCGACGGCGTTCAGTGAGGCCGAAAAACAGGCACTCGGTCTCACCGGACTGCTGCCTGACGTAACCGAGTCCGAGGACCTGCAATTGCAACGCGTGAATATGCAGCTGGCGCAAAAGCCCACCGACCTGGAACGCTATATTTATTTGATCAATCTGCTCGATCACAACGAAACACTCTTCTACTACACGATCATGTCTGACCCCGCGCGGTTTCTTCCCATCGTGTACGACCCGACCATCGGCGAAGCGTGCCTCAAGTTCGGGCATATTTACCGCCAGCCACGCGGCATGTATCTCTCGATGGCACGCCGCGGCAAAGTAAAGGACATCCTGGGCAACTGGCCGCAGAAAGACGTGCGGTTCATCTGCGTAACCGACGCTGGCCGGATCCTCGGTCTGGGCGACTTAGGCGCGAATGGCATGGGCATCCCGATTGGCAAGCTGCAGTTGTACACGGCCTGTGCCGGAGTGCCTCCGCAATACTTGCTGCCCATGTATATCGACGCGGGCACAAATAACGAGCAGTACCTGCGCGATCCTCTCTACCTGGGCACGCGGAAAACGCGCCCTTCCACGGCAGAACTTTATTCGTTCGTGGATGAGTTCGTAGAGACTGTGCAGGAAATCTATCCGAAGTGTTGCATTCACTTTGAGGACTGGACGGGCGTGGACGCCGTGCACTTGCTCAAACGTTACCGCGACAAGTACTGCGTCTACAACGACGACGTGCAGGGCACCGCCGGAATCACCCTTGCAGGGATGATCAATGCGACAAAACTCAAAGGCACGAAGCTGAAGGACGAGAATTACTTGTTCCTCGGCGCGGGCTCGGCTGGCATCGGCCTTGCCGACTTGCTCTGTTCCGCTCTCGTCGCACAAGGCGTGCCGCTCACGGAAGCACAGTCACGCATCCACATGTTCGACATCAACGGTCTGCTCGAGGATACGCGGACTGATCTCGTTGATTTTCAGGAGCCCTACGCTCACCGCCATGCCCCGACTCGCGACTTCGTCGCCGCTATCGAGAGCATCAAGCCGACAACAATCATCGGGGTCAGCACGGTTGGTGGCGCATTCACGCAAAAGGTAATTGAAGCGATGTCGCGCATTAACGAACGCCCCATCATTCTTGCCCTCTCGAATCCAACGCAACTAGCCGAGTGCACACCCGAGCAAGCCTATACATGGTCCAAAGGCAAGGCCATCTACGCGGCGGGAGTACAGTTTCCACCGGTCCACTTCAACGGTCAGACGTTGTTGCCTGGGCAAGCCAATAACTTCTACATCTTCCCGGCAATTGGAATGGCAGTTTTCGCGACACAAGCATCCCGCGTCACGGATGAAATGTTTATCGAGGCGGCGCATGCAGTGGCAGATCAGGTGCCCTCCGAGCTGCTGAAGCAGGGCCTGCTGTACCCACTGCAGTCCAACATTCTCGAAACCGAAATTCAGACCGCTGCTCGCGTTGCGAAGCTCGTCTTCGATTCAGAGCTCGCGCGGGTTGGGCGTCCCAAGGACATGGTCGCGTTCATTCGCGAGCATGTATATAAGCCGCAGTACAAACCGGAATCCGCATTCAACACAGCCGCGTGAGCACTTTCATTACGCGCTAGATGAAATGCGAGCGGACGCGGGAAACCACAAAACGTCCCCAGTTCATTCATCCTGTCTAGATCAGCAGGCGGGAGTTGCGCCCAAACTAGACGAGCGCCACTCGAAATAGTGCATCTTTATCGCTCGCCCCTCCGAAGGAGGACAGCATATGAAATACCGGAAACTCGGAAATACGGGGCTCATCGTCAGCGAATTGGCGCTTGGCAGCATGCAATTCGGCGGCAAGATGAATATGGGCAATCTCGGTCAAGAAGATACCTCCGTGCTGGTGAAGATGGCCTTGGATCGGGGCATCAATTTCTTTGATACGGCGGATGTCTACAGTTTAGGGGAAAGCGAAACGTTGCTGGGAAATGCCTTGAAAGGGATCCGAAGCGAGATCGTGCTGGCCACAAAAGTCAGGCTTCCAATGTCCGCAAACTTCAATAGGAGCGGAGCAAGCCGCGTAAACATCCTGCGTGAGGTAGAGGATAGCTTGCGACGCCTGCAAACCGACTACATTGACCTGTATCAAGTACATGGCTGGGACAGCAACACGCCTCTCGAGGAAACCCTCCGGACGCTCAATGATTTAGTGCGCCATGGAAAGGTCCGTTACATCGGTCTGTCGAACCTCATGTCGTGGCAAGCGACAACCGCAATCCTGCTTCAGGAGCACTTAGGATTGGAAAAATACGTGACGGCGCAAATGTATTACAGCCTTGTGGGCCGGGAACTCGAATACGAATTTCAATCATTTGCTGAATATCACCGTATGGGCATTCTGGTTTGGAGTCCTCTTGCGGGCGGTTTCCTGTCGGGAAAATATACGCGGAACACCCCTCCGGCTCCAGGAACGCGCTTCGCGGATGCCGGCCAATTCGTGCCTTTCGACAAGGAAAAAGCTTATCGCGTCGTTGACGTACTGAAAGAGGTGGCGCGCCGGCATGACGCCACTCCATCCCGAGTAGCGCTTTCATGGCTCCTGGGGCGGCCGGCTGTCAGTAGCGTGATCATTGCCGCTCGAAAGCCAGATCATTTGGAAGACAATATCAGCGCGGTGGACTTGCAGCTTTCGGCCGAAGACATCCTCCAGTTGGACGCAGCCTCCGACCCGGGCGTGCCCTATCCAAAGTGGATGGTTCTTCAACTCGATACCGCCGAAGATCCACGCTCAAAAGTCTTATATCCCGAGCGTTACGCGGCTGGCGGACCTTGGAAGGATCTCCGTCGGAACCGGTGATGTCCGCAGGCTTGGATCGCATCCATTCAGCAATTTCCACGATTTCAGCGAAATTGAACGGCGCTAAGGCGAAAACGTAGCCGACGCCATGTGGAAAATGCCGTCTTTGAATGCAGCAGCTGAGGACTTAATCCCCGTGCTCGGCCGGGGATGGCACGGGGGATCGCATGGGAGATGGCATGAATGATCTTCTCGCAGCGCGATCGCAGATGGCGATGTCTCTCGCCTTTCATATTATTTTCGCTGCGATCGGCGTGGCTCTCCCTCTCATGATGACGCTCGCGGAATGGCGCTGGCATCGCACCCATGATTCGATCTATCTGCTGGTGGCGAAGCGTTGGGCCAAGGGCACCGCCATTTTGTTTGCCGTGGGTGCCGTATCAGGGACCGTGTTGTCATTTGAGCTGGGGCTGCTGTGGCCACGCTTCATGGGTTTTGCGGGAGCGATCATTGGCATGCCATTTTCTCTCGAGGGGTTCGCATTCTTTACGGAAGCAATTTTTCTTGGAATCTATCTTTACGGATGGGATCGGGTTTCCCCCGGTGCTCACCTCTTCGCGGGAGTCGTTGTTGCGGCAAGCGGCCTTGCTTCCGCCATCTTCGTGACGCTGGCAAATGCCTGGATGAACTCGCCTGCCGGTTTTAAGTTGGTGAACGGCCAATTCACCGATATCCACCCATTCGCTGCCATGCATAGTGCCGCTGGAATACCGGAGAGCGTACATTTAGCTTTGGCGGCCTATTGCGCCGCTGGCTTTGCCACTGCTGGGATTCACAGCTGGTTTCTGCTTCGGCAGGGGCGCAACCGTTTCCATGAGTCGGCCATCCTGATTGCACTTGCCGTGGGCGGAACTGCGGCACTGGTGCAACCGATCAGTGGCGACGCGCTTGCCCGGATGGTGGCTGTGACGCAACCCGCAAAGCTTGCCAGCATGGAGGGACAGTTCACCACCGAGAACGGCGCACCGCTTCGTATCGGCGGGTTGCCAAACGAAAAAGATCGTACCACTCGGTTTGCCCTCGAGATCCCCGAGGGCTTGAGCTTGCTGGCCTTCCACAAGGCACATGCAAGGGTCGCGGGACTGGATGAGTTTCCTGTGACGGACTGGCCGCCTGTGCTGCCCATCCACTTATGCTTTCAAGTGATGGTTGGAGCTGGTTTGCTGCTTGTCCTGGTAACTGTCACGGGCGCTTGGCTGGCGTGGAGGGCGGGGCCGCTCGCGGAGCATAGGCTTTTCTTGAAGAGCCTCATTCTCGCCGCCCCTCTCGGATTTTTCGCGCTCGAATCCGGCTGGATGGTCACAGAATTGGGCCGCCAGCCGTGGATCATCTATCACATCATGCGCACCAGCGCCGCGGTCACTTCCATGCCGCATCTCGTGATTCCATTTTTCACAATTTCCTGTCTCTACCTCGTCCTCGGGATGGTCGTCTTATGGCTCATGGCGCGCCACATCGTCTCCACACCAACACAACAGGAAATTGAAGCACACGCAGCAACATCAGGTCCATTATGACTCTGAGTCTCCTCCTCGCAGTGACCATGGTCGGCGCACTGACGTTTTATGTTTTGCTGGGTGGCGCCGACTACGGTGGAGGCGTATGGGACCTTCTCAGCTTTGGCCAACGTGCTGACCGGCAACGCAAACTCATCGCAGCTGCAATTACTCCCGTGTGGGAAACGAACCACGTCTGGCTGATCCTGGTTGTCGTCCTGCTCTTCACCGGGTTTCCGGCCGCCTTCGCCGCGATCACCACCGCCCTGCACATTCCGTTGCTATTGCTTCTCGCCGGCATCGTATTCCGCGGCTCCTCCTTCACGTTCCGGCATTACCAGACGGGCAGCCGCAGAATCCAGCGCTATTGGGGATTTGTGTTCTCCATCGCGAGCATTCTCACTCCTGTATTTCTTGGCATCGTGGTCGGCTCCATCTCCAGCGGCAACATTCAAATCGTAGATGGAATCAGCAGGACCGGTTTTGTGAGGCCCTGGCTCAGCCTGTTTTCACTGTCGGTTGGCTTTTTCGCCGTATCTCTGTTCGCCTATCTCGCCGCAGTGTATCTCGCGGTTGAAGCCGCCGATCCCCATCTGCAAGAGGATTTCCGCCGTAAGGCCATATTCGCTGGCTTAGCTGTCGCCCTGTGTGCCGGAGCCACCTTCGCCCTCACCTTTCGTGGCGCACCAGCAATACGAGAAGGACTCCCCTCAAAACCGTGGAGCTGGGGAGTACAGATCACGACCGCGCTCGCTGCTCTTGGGGCATTCTGGGCTCTTTGGCGCCGCCGCTATCACACCGCCCGTTTCGCCGTGGCCATCCAAGCCTGTTGCATCCTCTGGGGCTGGGCATTGTCACAGTATCCGTTTTTGGTGCGACCGGATATAACCATCGCAAACAGCGCTGCTCCAGACGTGGTCTTGCGAGACGTTCTGCTTGCCTGCGTGGTGGGTGCCCTGTTTCTCGCGCCTTCGCTGTTCTATCTATTTAAGGTTTTCAAATCCACACCGAGCTCGATCGAAGGACCTGATTTCAACGCCTGACTCGCAAACGCGTGGCCGAAAGAGGACAATCCACATTTCCAGCCGAACGAATCGAAAGGAGAGTGTTTCATGGCGACGATCACTACAAACGAGGGACCCAGATTTATTACAAGGACTGGGGTAAAGGACAGCCGGTGGTGTTCAGCCACGGCTGGCCGCTGAGCGCCGACGCTTGGGAAGATCAGATGGTCTTTCTTGCCGATCGCGGATTCCGCTGCATCGCGCATGACCGCCGCGGTCATGGCCGCTCTAGCCAGCCCTGGACCGGCAACGAAATGGACACCTATCCGGACGATCTTGCGGAACTCGTCGGTAAGCTGGACCTGAACGACGCGATTCACGTAGGGCATTCAACGGGTGGCGGCGAAGTTGCCCGCTACATCGGTCGTCACGGCACCAAGCGCGTCAGCAAGGCCGTGCTGATCGGCGCGGTGCCTCCGCTGATGCTGAAAACCAGCGCCAATCCAGGCGGTTTGCCCATGGAAGCATTCGATCAGATTCGCGCCGGAGTCCTCAGCGACCGTTCGCAATTCTTCAAGGATCTTAGCGCGCCGTTCTACGGCGCCAACCGGCCACACGCAAAAGTCTCTCAAGGCTTGCGCGACTCGTTCTGGTTACAAGGAATGTTGTGCGGGCACAAGGCCGCGTATGACTGCGTAAAGGCCTTTTCCGAAACCGACTTTACCGAGGACCTGAAAAAAATCGATGTGCCCACACTGATTCTTCATGGCGACGACGATCAAATCGTACCCATTGCTGACTCCGCGCTTCTCTCTGCAAAGCTCGTTACGGGCGCCACGCTCAAAATAATTCCTGGTGCGCCCCACGGCATGTGCTCCACTCTGAAAGACCAAATCAACGCGGAATTGTTAGCATTCTTCCAACGCGGAGTAACTGCTGCCTCGACGTGATGCACGCCGCAGTCTCTCAGCCTTACACGATGTACGCCGATATCGAAAGCTAATTGCGGGACGCATTGCCAAGAGCAGGATGTCTCTCACTCCCTTATCCAACGCTAAAAAAATACATCGCAAATTGGTTCGGCAGGCGACAATCGTCTTCCGAGCGTAGCATTTTGCCGCCCGCGATCGCCTGCACGTACACCCACAGGCGAGCAGCGGGCGAAGGGAGCGAGATGAGTTCTGTTTCGAGATTGCGGCCGCGCGGGATTACCGCCGCATGCGCCATAGCCCTCATTCTGGGTGTTGGCCTCTGGGCCTTCTTTCACGTGGGCGACTGGCTTGTCGTTGAAGATCCGCTGTCGAACGCATCTACCATCGTGGTTTTGAGCGGACGCTTGCCGTATCGCGCCCTTGAAGCGGCACGCATCTACCAACAAAGCGTCGCCCCGCGCGTCTGGGTCTCCCGACCCACCAGCCCCGTCGAAGAACTCGCACAAATGCACATCGCATATCTTGGCGAAGAGTTCTATAACCAGAAGGTGCTAATCGCCAAAGGCGTGCCTCCCGATGTCGATTCATATTCTCGAGCGGCCCTCGGTAAATACCGAGGAGGAGGTGGACGAGATCGCACGCGAATGTCGCCGCGACGATGCGCACACCGTGATCGTGGTTACTTCCATGCCGCACACGCGCCGCGTCCGTGAAATTTGGAATCGCCGCATCGGCAGCGATCCGCGTTTGATCGTACGCTACGTGAGCGACGATTCGTTTGACCGCACGCACTGGTGGAGGACCTCGCAGGATGCATTCGATGTCATTCGCGAAGTGCTGGGGCTCGCCAACGCCTGGGCCGGATTTCCCGCGCGGCCGGAGCCACACTCATGACCCGCAATAACCGTACCCCTGTTCCCCCCTCTTAAAGCTGTTAAACCTGTTCAATCAACAACACCGCGGCAATCATCCGCCGTGATCGTGGCGGAAGCATTGAGCAGCGCTCTGCCGCTCGCGATCCTGGGAATGGCCATGCTTTACACCGACCCTTTGTTTACCTTCCTGGGAGACGAGGCGACTCTCGTAAGCGGGGCTGCGCGGCCGATACGCGCCATCCTGCAGCGCTTTTTTGCCGAGCGCCGGACAGCAAGCCCATCCGCCACTCTACGATCTGTTGCTGCACATCTGGCTGCAGATCAGCCACGGCGCATTCGCCGCGCTGCGGGTGCCCTCAATGCTTCTTTTTCTCGCTGGCCTCTGGATGCTCTCGCGTGCGGCGCGCATTCTGGGCGGCGCACCAAGCGCCGCTGCCTTGTTATGGATGGCGCTTCTCTGGCCCTACGGATTCCACTACGGCCGCTTGGCCGAATGGTATTCATTCACATTTTTTCTGATATGCGCCCTCACCTGGGCCTATCTAAATTTTCACGTGAAGCCGAGCCGTGAACGCTGGGCAGTGGTTTGCGTGCTGGCGCTTGCGCTCATTTACTCGAGCTATGCGGGTTGGGTTTTCCTCGCGCTCCTGGGCGTGGATGATTGGCTGCGAAATCGGCAGCCAGGGCCGCGCAACGATCCTCCGGCTGGTCGCCACTGCGGCGTTATTGCTGGTATTATTTGCGCCGCTCTATCCCCTTTACATTGCAGTGGTCGCGCACGCCATTCATCTGCCTGAACATTGGAAATTGGCCGGCCTTCTCGCGGGATATAACCTTTACGCGCTGGTCGTGAGCGAATCCGTTGCTCCCTGGTTCTGGCGTTTCAGCATACCCGCCTGCATCGCCATTGGCGCCTCATTGGTGGGCGTGCTTCTTTATACGCGCGAGGGAGCGCGCCGGTTTTTCCTGTTCGCGGTGCTGCTGTTTGCCGGCATGGGAATCACCGGACTTCTGCAAACGAAGTTCCTGCTGCTCGTCGCGCCCTGGTTCCTGCTTCCCACTGCCGTGGCGTTCGGCACCATGAAAAATCGCCATCTGCGCATCGCCCTGGCCGTATCACTGGCCATCGCCGCCGGTGTCGGCTGGTATGGTGTTTACACCCGCCGTTACTATGGAGCGCAGCGGTTCACCGAACCTTGGGCACGTATATCGGCGGATGCGGCCAAGGCTGTGCAGGATGGCGCGCTGGTTATCGGCAACAACCCGTCCTTTTTTTTCTATCTCACCTACGATCTACGGGCACCACAAACCGCTTCTCCCTGGCGGTTTGCAGGGAGCTTACCAGATGACGTTCACCATCAGCAGGTTTGGAGCGCCAGCAAATGGGAGGCGGCAGGTCATCCCATCCGGCCGTATATGCTGTGGATTCGCGGCACGTCGTCCGAGCAAACAGAATCGCCGACAGCCATAGACGCCGCGGGTCAATGGCTCGATCAGCGTTGCGGCGACCGCGTAGTCCGTCACCTGGCGCGCGAAGCGGGGACCGAATGGAAGCAGCGATTTTTCCCTGGTTACAATCTCTCGTGGCGCATCGAAACACGTCAATACGCCTGTGATACCGCCGCCGTCGCACCGGCTCCCGATCATCAAGCTGCTCCGAAGCCGGGTGCGCCACATTAAACTGCCGCGCTAAAACTAGAAGCTGCGAATCGAGGCGCGGCTTTTCAATTCCAATGTTCAATGACGCCTAAAGTAAACGCGTCAACTCAGTAGGCCCACCGCAGCAATATCCCCGCCGCCGTATAACCGGCTCCGACCGCTACCAGCAGCACCAGGTCGCCTTTGTGCAAACGGCCCTGCGCCACGGCGTCAGTTAGGCCCAGCGGGATCGTGCCGCCGGTGGTATTGGCAAGGCGATCGATATTGACCAATACTTTCGAATCATCCACGCCCAGCCGTTCCTGCATGGCGCGAATAATCCTCAAATTGGCCTGGTGCGGCACCACCAGCGCGATATCCCGGTGCGTGTAGCCGTTACGCTCGAGTAGCTCGCAGGCTAATTCCGCCATGCGGCGCACCGCATATTTGAAAACCTGTGAGCCAGCTTGATGAACGTAATGCATCTTCTGGTCCACAGTTTCGTGCGACGCCGGATGAAGCGACCCGCCCGCCGGCATGCGCAGAAAGTCTCCTCCCGAGCCGTCGATATCGTGACTGAAGTCGAGAATGCCATCCTCGCCGGACCCCGCCGGCTCCACCAGAACCGCGCCTGCGCCATCACCAAAGAGCACGCACGTGCTGCGGTCCTCATAATTAATAATGGACGTCATCACGTCACTGCCGATCACCAGCACCTTGCGATGCGCTCCGGCCCCCACAAATTGCGCTCCCACCGTGAGGGCGTAGAGAAAGCCTGAACAAGCGCCGGAAAGATCGAAGCCCCAGGCATGCTTTGCGCCCAGGCGGTCCTGCACCAGGCAAGCGGTCGCGGGAAACAACATGTCCGGGGTCACCGTGGCCACGATGATCATGTCGATTTCTTCGGGCCTCGTGTTCGTTTTCTCGAGGACGATCCGCGCGGCAGCGGTGGCCAGGTGCGAGGTGCCCACACCGCGCTCTACGATGTGCCGCTGGCTGATCCCCGTCCGCTCCCGAATCCATTCATCATTCGTGTCCACCATTTTTTCGATATCGGCATTGGTAATCACCCGCGGCGGAACGTATCCGCCGACACCGGTGATTTTTGCCGCAATGCGTTTGCCCATTCAGTCTTCTCCCCTGGATCGTGTTGGCATAGAAGAAACCGAGATTTTACGCAATCGCCGCGGGAGTCACAAGGAAACCCCCGTGAGATCTCGTGGCGTTCGGCGCCAGAATCCAATGCGGAATCGTGCGGAATAGCGGACTGGCAAAGCCGCGTGGGTACTATTCGCGGATTTTTTCGTCTTTTTTCTTCTTGTCGAGAGCCTCGCCTCGAAGCCGGTCCGCGCACGCCTCGCAGATCGTCTTCGGCGACGGTTTCGCGCAGATCATACAAACCTGACGCTTCGTTGCCATCTTAACCTCGGGCGGGAATTTTCATTGCAGAAGCACCCGCCAGCATCGCCGCAGCCATGCTCACAGCCCTGCCGCGATACGAAGCTACATACGCCAGCCTAGCAGAACGAGCTTAGCAGACCGAATATTACAAAAGAGTAGCGGGGAGAAACTTACGACCGCTCGTGTCAATCCAGGGCCGCGGGAGCTGCTGCCGGCAGGGAGGATTCTGCAGCGGAGTACGGAAGATCTTCCAGAGCTTCCAGAAACACACGCACGATCGCCGGATCGAATTGCGAACCGGCGCATCGCATGATTTCGGCGCAGGCCTCCGCCGGCGTCCGCGCTTTTTTGTAAGTGCGTTCCGAAGTAATCGTGTCGTACGCGTCGGCGACGGCATATGATGCGCGCGCCGATGGGAATCTTTTCGCCCTTGAGACCCGATGGATAGCCCGACCCGTCGAACATTTCGTGGTGATGAAGCACCATTTCACGCACACGGGAAATCGCGCGCAGCGGTTGCAGCAGCTGCTCGCCAAAGTTCACGTGTTGCTTCATCACGTCCCATTCTTCAGGATCGAGCGGCCCGTTTTTGCTGAGAATGCTTTCGGGAATGCCTACCTTGCCGATATCGTGCAGCAGTCCCCCCAGCTGGATTTCCTCGATTTGCTCCTCACTTAATGCGAGGCGTTCCGCGATGACGGCCGCGTAGTTCGCTACTTTCGTCGAGTGGCCTTGCGTGTATTGATCTTTGGCGTCGATCGCGAGCGAAAGTGAGGTCAGCGTCTCGATCACCGAGAGCCGCAACGTGTGGGGCGTAGCGCCAGTCCCGCGCGATGATTGCTCGGAAGTCGCATTGACAGCCGCCTCATAACTTTCAGTCGCCGCGAGCGATTGCGCGAATTGCTCCAGGCGTCCGCGAATTTCCGCGAAGGCATCGGGACCGGTGGAAAATAGGCGTTTGAGCGTGACCCCGAGGTAAGCCTCGAGCACATCGCGCTTCCATTTCTTGCTTTCATTGGGATCGATATGCTCCGGCCGTCGAAACTACGTTGCCGCCCTGGTGTTTTGAAAAATACATCGAGGCATCGGCGATCTGGATAAGTTCCTGGGGCGTGGCTCCATGCACGGGGAAACTCGCGATGCCGAAACTGGCGGTAATATTTTTATCGCGCAGCAATGGATCCCCCGCAAGCGCGGCCCGCAATTTCTCCGCGATCGGGCGCCCCTGCTCGATATCCGTTTCCGGCATGAGGATCACGAATTCATCGCCGCCATACCGCGCCACCACATCGGAACGGCGGCAAGCCTCTTCAAGGATATGGGCGACGCGATTAAGCACCACGTCTCCCTCGAGGTGCCCGTAAAAATCATTCACAAATTTGAATCGGTCCAGGTCGATAAGCACCAGGGAAAACGCGCGGTTCGCGCGGGTGGAACGCTTCCATTCCGCCGACAACGCTTCCATCAGGAAACGATGCGTTTTCATGCCGGTCAGCCCGTCGGTGATCGCTTGCTCCTGTGCCTTCTGAAACGTCAGCGCGTTGTGCAGCGCCCCGGAAATCAAATCCGCAAGTGTATTGAGTAAACGAACTTCTTCTTCGGAGAAGTCATAGGTCGTCGGCGGTTTCAACATATAACACACCCTGCAGCTGATCCGCGTAAATAATGGGCAGGGCGATCGCCGAGACGGAACCTTCGAGCACCGGTTTGGCTTCGCCCGCATTCGCCACCGTCCCCGCAATGCAGGCCTGGCCGCTGCGCGCCACCAATCCGACGAGACTTTCACCCAGCGCCATGCGCCGGTGGAGCGCTCCCCGGCGGCGTCCGGCTTCTGCGTGGATCACCACCTCTTTGCTCTCGTAATCGAGTAAACCGATGCCGGCGTGGTCGAAGCCCAGGCCATCATAAATCTGCTCCGCGATGTTATTCAGCATCTGGTCGGCGTTCAGCGTGGTGATCGCGTTACGCGAAATATTGTTCAGCAACATCAGATGGCGTGATTTAGTCTGTTCCGCCCGGAACAGGCGCGCGTTCTCGATAGCGATGCTTGCCTGGCTCGCCAGCACGCGCATCATTTCCAGTTGGTCCTGATCGTATAAATGCTCCTGCAGGCTGTGTACCGCCAGAACCCCAATAGCGCCATCGTGGGTCAGCAGCGGTACTCCGCAGAACGAACCTGCCGGGTGCAGAGGCTCCACCCCAAATTTGTCGGTTTCCCGGGGCATGTTCTTTCCCAACAACAGCGGCTGTCGCGTCCGCAGGATGTATTCCGTCAGATGATTCCCCGCCGGACGGTTACGTTTGGGCAGGCGAATGCCGTCGCTGGTTTCAAACTCAAAACGAACCCGCTCCTTCCCCGCATCGTAGAGCGCGATATAGAAATTACTGACGTCGCACAGCCGGCGCATTTCCGTGAAAATTTTCTCGAATAGCGAATCCAGATCCAGCGTCGAGTTGAGCGCGTGGCCGATCTCGTTCAGAACGTGCAACTCCTCGGACTTCCGCGAGGTTTCCTGGATCAGGTAACTGTTCTCGACCGCCATGCCGATCTGTTGTCCTAGCGCGAGCAGCAGTCGCAATTCGCTGGACGCAAAGCGCCGGCTGTCCGTTGCTCCCAGCAGCAGCACACCCAGCGGCTGTTCCTTCGCCTGCAGGCTGATGCCTACCACCGTGCGCAGGCCGCTACCCATCGCGAGCTGCCGGAAGCGCGGAAAGCCATCCTCGTTTTCCAGCTTTTCCCACGCAGCATCGCTGCCAATATCGCGGAACACCACCAGCCCGCCAAAACGCGCCACCATGCGCATAAGATGGCTATCCAGATGTTCCATTTCCACGCTGCGGCAAAACGAACTGTCGATTCCGACCGACACTGCGGCCGCCGGTCTGTGCGTGTCGCCGTGGTGCAGCAGGATAATCCCCGCGGGAAGGCGCACCACCGTGAGCAACCGGTCCAGGGCCTGCGAAAGCGTGCGCTCGATTTCGTTACCCGCGAAGCTGGACGTGGTCAAATTCAGACTTGCCAGCGCCACGATGTTCTGTTCGACACGCCGCTTCTCTTCCTCGTAAACCGCCATCACCATCAGTCCCGCGACCAGCATTTGCGGCACGCTCGCGATCACCGCGAAATTTTGCCGCGCGATGCTGCCCACCGGCGCGAAATGCGCTCCAATCACGGGAATCGGCGCCCATGCGAGGAAAACTATGGCCATCAGAAGCGTTCCGTAGGTGTCCTGCTGTCTGCTCTCTCGCCAAAAAATCCACGCAATCCCCAGCAACACCAGCGCGATACCCACGCCCGGCGAAACGCTCACCTTGCCTGTCTGATAGGCGGCGGACCAACCCACAAACGCCGCCGCTGCTGCCAATATCCCGGCCATCGGCGGGCGCATATTCGCATAGCGCCGTGCCGCGCAAAAGAGAGCCAGCCCCGCCAGGGCTACGGCGCACTGGTCGGCAATGAGCAGCCATGCCGGTGAGCTGAGCGGTCCCTCGAGCGCCATGCATAGCGTGCTGAAAGCAAATAGCCACCACCCCAGGGCCCAAGCCCTCAGGTACGGCCGCTTTTTTGCCTCGTAAAGATAGGTAAAAAGAGCGGCGATCAGCGCCGTGGCATTCAGACGGGCGATCGTGGTGATCGCGTTGTTAGTGAACACTATTTTTCTCGCAATCGATGAACCGTACTGCGCAGTCGTTGGGTCGCTTCAAATCTTCACAAAGCTGCCCGAGGTATCATGGGTGAGAAAAACCGCCAACCACACGTATTGGCGGTTCGTAACAGCTTGGCCGGGGACGCGAAACTATAGACCGGGCCTTTTTCAAGGGTCAACGGTACGCGGGTACCAGATAAGCACACCGCGGGCGGTCTGTGCATTTCAGAACGCCAGCGACTTTATATCGCATCGGCAAAGGCGTTGCACCAGAAACGATGGCGGCCGCAGAGCAAGAGTAACGATGAAGACTAACCATTGAGAGTAATGATGAAGAGTAACGATTATGAGTGAAGGTCAAGATCGAGAAGCCGCAGTTTGCTGCAACATCATTGTTTCATCGTGGTATCCCACCCGCGCATCGGCTAAGATGCTTTGCTTCGCGCAAATCTGGAAAGGCTAACCGCAGCGCATGAATGATCGAGAGGATTTTTCCGCGCATTCGCCGCTCCCCGCAAGCCGTGCGTCTGATTCCGACGCCCCCGGGAATCGAGAGGTGCGCGTCCGATTTGCGCCATCTCCCACAGGCTATCTGCATGTAGGTGGCGCGCGCACCGCGCTTTTTAACTGGCTGTTCGCGCGGAATCAAGGCGGTACGTTTATCCTGCGGATCGAGGATACCGACGCGGAGCGCAACCGGCCCGAGTTGGTCGACGGCATACTTGACGGCTTGCGCTGGCTTGGCCTCGACTGGGATGAAGGGCCAATTCATCAATCGGACCGGCTGGCCGGTTACCGGGCCGCCGCGGACCAACTGCTGGCGTCAGGCGCTGCGTATCTGTGTTACTGCCCGCCGGAAAAATACGCGGGCGGTGATGCCGCTGAAGAAGGTGCCGAAGAAAAGGGCGGCCGTCGCCGCATCACGCGCTGCAATTGCCGCGATGCCAAACCTGGCGCGGGCGACACCTCGGGCCAGAAACCTGCCGTGCGCTTTCGCGTGCCACTCGGCGTGAGCACCCGGTTCGAGGATGCCGTTTTCGGCGCGCGCGAGGTGGCCAACGAGGAGATCGAGGACTTCGTCCTGCTGCGCTCACCGCGCGACGATGTTCCTGGCGAAGCCCGGCCTACCTATCAACTGGCCGCCGTGGTGGACGACATTGATATGCGAATTACGCACGTGATCCGCGGCGCCGACCATATTTCCAATACTCCCAAGCAGGCGCTGTTGTACCGCGCACTCGGGGTAACGCCACCGATCTTCGCGCACGTGCCGTTGATCCTTGGGACCGATCGCACGCGCCTTTCCAAGCGGCACGGCGCGACGAGCGTCGGCTCCTACCGGGACGAAGGATTTCTGCCCGAGGCCTTCCGAAATTTCCTCGCGCTTCTGGGCTGGTCGCCCGGTGATGATTCGGAGTTTCTGCGCACCTCCGAACTTATCGCGCGGTTTTCACTCGCGGGCGTTAGCCGCACGAATGCGGTGTTCGATCGCGTGAAGCTCGAGTGGTTCAACCAGCAATATCTGCAGAAGCTTCCGATCGAGGAAGTCGTCCCCGCCGTGCAATGGGAACTCGAGCGCAGCGGACTGTGGCGCCCGGAGTGGGGACTTGAGGCGCCAGACGGCCGCTCCCACACAGGGCCGGGCGGCGGCTCCAACGGTGAGCCCAGCCGGGGCTCCGAGCGAGGGCCTGACGGCGGGCGCGAGTGGTTTGCGCGAACCGTGGACCTGCTGCGTCCGAGAACGCGGCTGCTGCCCGATTTTTCCACCTGGGCACGCGCGTTTTTCTCCGATGAGTTCGCTTACGAGAGCGCGGCACGGGCGAAATTCTGGAAAGATGAGCGGCTGCCCGATTTGCTGGCGCGGTTGGCGGCAGCGCTTGAGGCTTTGCCGGTGTGGACGCACGACGCATGCGATCATGCGTTGCGGCAACTCGCGGAACAAACCGGCGTGAAGGCCGGCCTGCTCATCAACGCGACGCGCGTGGCGCTGGTGGGACAGGGCGTTGCTCCGCCGCTGTTTGACACGATGCTCGCACTCGGACGCGAGCGCGTGATCCGGCGTTTGCGGCTCGCGCTGCCGGCGATTGCAGCGGGTCCGCCGGAAAGCTGATCGCGGCAAAGCCAAATTGTTGCGCGTCGTTCTGCGTCATTCTGCGTCATTGCTCAAAGTTGCGCGTCATTGCCCATCGTTGCTGCTCGGCGCGTCGTTGGGCATCGTTGTGCATGGTTGTGCGCCGCCCGAGTCAGACGGTGACGGCGGTGCCCAGTTGCTGCGTGAGGATGCGGCCCATGAGCTGAGGGAGAGTTTCGCCCGTCTTTTCGAGTACGAAGGAGCCTGCCTGATCGGACCAGGCCAGCTTGAAACTTGTGGAGAGCGCGGAAATCCAGATCTGGCGCACGGGAGTATTTGGGCTGATCACGAAGCGGGCTTCCTCGGGCTCCTCGAAAAGGACCTCAAGTTTCTCGCCTTGCCCCTCGACCTCGAAACCGTGCTCATCACCAAGAGTGAGGAGTTTCTCGCGCAACGACAGGAGCGCGGCATCGCATTTCCTGCGAAAATCGTGTTCGTCCATGAAACCCCGTTTACAGCTTTATCTTATAGCTGGCTTTGAAGAGCCTTCGACAGATCGTCGTAATTGATGAGACCGATAATTGTTTTGACCTTTTTGCCATCGCGCGAATACAGCATGCTGGTGGGCAAGCCGATCAAGCCGCCAAATTTGTCGGCGACTTTGTCATTGCCGAGCAGGATGGTGTAGTTCATCTGTTCGGGGTGGCCGTTCACGGTGAAGTGCTGTTTTTGCACGAAGGGCTCGACCACTTTTTTGCCTTCGTCATCCATCGCCACTCCGAGGATGACCAAACCCTTGGGGCCGTATTTCTCGTTGAACTCGATCAGCCAGGGAATTTCGACCTGACAGGGCTGGCACCACGTCGCCCAGAAATTTACGAGCACCACTTTGCCTTTGTATTGATCGAGGGTGGCCTGCATGCCATCGAGCGTGGGAATCGGCATGCTCGCTTCGGGCGCGGGGGCACCTGTCGGGCGCGATTCCTTGGCGGCGGGAGATGAGCGTCCTTTGCAGCCGCCCACGGCGAGTGCGGCACAGGTCGCAAGCGCCAGGATCAGAATCTTGCTACGCATTTCTTTCCTCCGGTCCATGCCTCTTGCACGTGCTCGGGTTCGTCCTCCGGCTCGTCCTCTGGTCGATTCCCCGGCTCAGTATCGTCAACGGTTTTCATCGGTTTTCGTAGTCCCGAGCTTCATTTGACGAAACGATTGAGAAATCCCAGCTTACCTGAAAGCCAGGTTAACCGGTTGGCGAAAATCAGGACGCCGACGAACAGCAGTAAAACTCCGCTGGATACTTCCACGGCCTGCAGGTAGCGCCGGAAGCGCTGGTAAAAGCCCAGAAATTGATTGATTCCCAGCGCGGTCAGCAGGAACGGGATGGCCAATCCGGCGGAGTAGATGGCGAGCAGAAAAACGCCATGCCAGATGGTATCGCTGGTGGCAGCCATGGCGAGCACGCCGGCCAGAATCGGGCCGATGCACGGCGTCCAACCAAAGGCAAACGCGAAGCCCGAGCAGGAATCCGCTGGCGACGCCTGCGAACGGACCGGCCGGTTTCTCGGCCTGCGGATTTGCGCCTCCCAGGCTGCGGAAATGAATGTCGCGGTTCAGCCAGCGCGTGAGCGAAGGGCCCGCCAGAAAAATCAGCGAGACGGAGATCAGTTGCGGGGCTCCAAACCATACAGGAGTTTGGTCCGCGAACCGGACCGCCACGAGTACGCCAATCGCCGCGAGGATGGCGCCCGTAAGCAAGCCCCAGCGCACGGGAATGCGGCCGAGCCAGCCGATCAAGTGCAATCCGAAGAGGAGAATTACGGCTCCGGCAAAGGGTGCGAGCAGGTTTCTATTTTGCAGCAGGAATTGGCCGACGGCGCTGGCGGAGGCTCCAAAGGCGATGAACACTACCGAGAAGCCAATGACGAATGCGAATGCTGAAGTCAGCAGGCTGCCACGCGGGCGCTCTCCCTGGCGCAACTGCTCGACGCCGATGCCGGAAAGCATCGAGATGTACCCGGGAACCAGCGGAAGAACACACGGGGAGAGGAACGAAATAATTCCCGCAACAAACGCCGCGAGGATCGAGACTTGCATCGGCTGTGATTAGTCCTCAGGTGCTGCCATCTCATCATTAGCCTCAATCAGTCATTGTTCCGGTATTGCGCTGCATTATTGCCCTTGGATCATAGGGCGTCGGCCTCGTTGCTCGCGATCTCATTTGCTGCTTTGGTCACTGTGGCAGAGGCCCCCCTCCCCGTTTTTTTTGTAAGTGCTCATTCGGGGAGACTTTAAGTTCAGCAATTTTGTAAGTGTTCATTATGAGGAGCTTAGAATGACATTTCTTGCATGTGTTCTATTTGGAGCACTTATGACTTTTCTGGCATGTTTTGGCCGTCGATACCGCGTATGGGCCCTATCGCGACTGAGCTACCTATTATAGCAGCCGAGTAAATGACTGATCTCAGGTGCGTTACTGGACGGTAGTGTCGAACGACTGGTTCGATATTTGTCGCCCGCAGGACGGCCCAATTGGCCAGAGTTCGTGCGGCGGTTTTGCCCGCAAGCGCATTGCGGCTGACCTGCCCCCGTTTTTGGTCCAGTCCTAAGTTAGCTTCCGGGATTTTGGATTCTACAACAAAAGCTAAAATAGGCGCGCCGTCGCCGTGGCTGTAGGAAAGTGGGAAACGCGAAGCGTTTTCCAAGGTGGCGGAGCCACCGTCTTTTCCACAGCCTTTTTCCCCGCCGATTTCGGCCGCGAACTCCGCCGGGGTTCGATACCCCAGGCTGCTGTGCGGGCGCACCGTGTTGTAATCCACCCGCCAGTTTTCGATGATCCGTCGCGCATCGTTCAGACTTACGAACCAGTTCTGGTTCAAGCATTCATCGCGGAACTTCCCGTTGAAGCTCTCGATCAACGCGTTTTGCGTGGGCTTGCCGCGCTCGATGAAGTGCAGCGCCACCCGGTTCTGATACGCCCACTGATCCACGATGCGGCTGGTGAACTCGGTTCCGTTGTCGACCTGGATTGCCGCTGGTGTTCCCCGTCGTTTGCGTAGCTCTTCCAGTACCCGCACCACGCGCAGACCCGGCAGCGATGTATCGGGCTCGATCCGCAGGGCTTCTCGCGTGTAGCCGTCCATCAGGTTCAGCGTGCGGAATTTCCGCCCGCCTGCCAGTTCGTCATGGGTATAGTCCATGGTCCACATTTCGTTCGCCCGCGTCGGAACGGTCAGTGGCACTCGCGCTTCGGCCCGAAATCGCTTGCGTCACGACACGCACCGCTTCCCGCTTCGCCCGCGGGCCTACCACTTTTTTGCCAGCACCACCTTCAGGGCCTCCAGGGTCCAGCGCCTGCTGCGCCACGATCCTCTTCAGCCGGCCTGGAAGTGAGCGAGACCCGGCGACTGCGCCAACTGGAGGAAGAGAACGGATGCCAAGTCTTTCATCAATTTCTTTTATCCTACCGTCAATTCCACTGACCTGTTGCTGAAGGGGATTCATCACTAACTGAAGGTGACGGTCTACCACTAGCCCGGCTATGTACCAAGTCCCCGATAAGGAGGCAAGAACAACCACAACGATAGTTGGAATTGACCAGCTACGTTCGTTCCATATCCACCCTGATCGCTTATTTTCGGTTTTGCTAAGGCTCCCGACCTCTTTTTCCAGTTGATGAATTGCTCGCCAGACGGTGTTGATTTCCTCTCGATTTTGGTTTGCGGCCATGAATTTTTATTTTTCCACATTGCATCAGGTGCCCAGGCGGGGTTCCTACGAGAGCCCCGACTACGAATCGGCCTTCTCTATTTTAGATGGTCATCCTACCACTTTTTTTCTGAATCAGAGGCAGTAAGGCCGCTTGCACGGTTGAGCCTTTCGTTTACACAATTTCGCACCATACGATATATGACGTCCCATCCACGTTGTGAACAAATGGCATGCATGGAAGCACTTCCACGATACAGCGGGAATCACTCTTGAGCTCCTATCTCGCCAGCGAGCATTTCTTTTTTCCGTTTTGGTAAGCGGATCAGAAGTGAGTGTGGTGCCAATCTGAGGCAAGTTCATAGACGTATACCTTTGTTAGGTCCGGCCTCACGTCGCAGGCAGGCGCGAACCGTCAATCATGGTTACCGGTTCATTCGTTCTTTGACGCGTAGCGAAAGAGCGATTATCGCGGAGCGCTCGAAATCGCTCTCAAGATCAACATGCCCGGATTCTGGCGTACGCAACTCGCGTTCGCAGCGGCTTATGGGCAACTCGGCGAATATGAAGCAGCGGGTAAGTTCGTGCGAGAACTTCTTGTTCTGAGGCGAGACTTTAGCGCAGAGGCACGTAAAGAGCTTGGCAAATGGAGGGTTCGGAACTTGTCGAGCACCTGGTCAATGGTCTGCGCAAGGCGGGTTTGGAGATTGCCTAACACAGGCATTCTCACGGTACGGATGTTGCCCTTCCAAAATGAGGCGGCTGACAATCGGAAATCAACCCTCTTCCGTTTGGCTATAGCGAGGCTAGGGGTGGGTGGGATGAGGACCAATCGTGGTGCTGCTGGTAGGAGTGGGCGATGGCCAGCAAGGTGGCTTCGTCGAAGGCGCGGCCGATGAGTTGCAGGCCTACGGGCAGGCCTGCGGCGGTGAAGCCGCAGGGCAGGGACATGGCGGGCAAGCCGGTAAAGTTGGAAGGGCGATTTAGGCGGACCAGGGCGCTGCGCACCGATTCGTCCGCGTCGCCTACGCGTACGCTCTCGCTGCCGACCAGGGGCGCGGGAATGGGCGAGGCGGGAGCCACGATAGCGTCGGCATCGGCGCCGGCGAGGGCGGCCGTGAATTCGGCGCGCGCGCGTTGCATTAGCGCGTGGGCGGTAAGGTAGTCCACGGCGGAAATATCGGCGCCGGCGGCGAGGCGCGCGCGGACGTCCGCTCCATATTCATCGGAGCGCTGGGGGAAATAGCCGGCATTCTGGTGGAATTCGCGGGCCTCGACGAGCGCCACCAGCGTGGAAGGCTCGACCGTGGACGCGACGCTGGGCAGCGAAATCTCGACGAGATCGGCGCCTTGCCTGACGAAGCTGTCGAGCGCCGCTTCGGTGAGACGGCGCACTTCGGGATCGAGCTGCGTCCAAAAAAATTCTCGAGGGCGGGCGAGGCGCAATTTTTTGCGTTGGCCGACGGGTTGAGCGTCGGGTTGAGCGCGGAGCGGTTGGGGTATGAATCGGCGCAGGAACTCTTCGGGTGATTTGGAAGTCGCGGCGCGTGCGGATGATGCGGGCGACGTTTTGCCCGATTGCGCCCGCACGAGCGTCGCGGGATCGCGCGGATCGCGCCCGGCGATGGCGCCGAGCAGCAGCGCGGCGTCCGCGGCGGTGCGGGTCAAGGGACCGACGTGATCGAAACTCAGCGCTAGCGGCACGACGCCGTAGCGGCTGACGCGGCCAAACGTGGGCTTGAGTCCCACGGTGCCGCATAACGCGGAGGGCACGCGGATCGAGCCTCCGGTGTCAGTGCCAACGGAAGCGACGCACATACCCATGGCGATGGCGGCGACGGAGCCTCCGCTGGAACCGCCGGAGATGCGCTCGGGATCCCACGGATTCCGCACGGGACCAAAATGCGGATTCTCGCTGGTGATGCCATACGCAAATTCGTGCATGTTTGTTTTTCCGAGGAGGATGGCTCCTGCGCGGCGCAGGATGCGGGCTACCGTGGCGTCCTCGGTGGGGACAAAATCGCGCAGAATCGCGGAGCCTGCGGTGGTAACGTATACCGCGCGTCCAGATATTGTCTTTCAGCGCGATGGGAATGCCGTGCAGCGGACCACGATAGTGGCCGCGCAGCAATTCGCGCTCGGCGGCGCGTGCGTCGGCGAGCGCGCGCTCGGGAGTGACGGTGAGGAAGGCGTTCACACGCGAGTTCAATGCCGCAATGCGCGAAAAGAAGAGGCGCGTCAACTCGACTGGCGACACTTCTTTGTTTGCCAAGAGGGGTGCGAGTTGTTCGATGGTGGCAAAGGCGAGATCGTCGAGGGCCATGTGGTTGTGGGTGCCGCTGCCGGTGTTTTCGCCGGTCGTCTTTGTGTACGCACTTCGGATGCGTACTTCGGGTGCGCACTTCGGGTACGCGCATCAGGCGCACAGCCGCCACGCACAGCGGGCGCACGCCGCCATTAAAAAATCTTGTCCTGGCGGCGCAGATTTCCGAACGTACCGATATTAGCGATGATCAGCGCGAGGCGAAACTGATTTTCCGTGCGGATCGTGCCTAACGCCAGGCGCTGATAACCAAAGGCCAGGCCGCAGCAGGATCCGCTGTAACTCACCTGGGCCAGCTCGTTCTGCGCGATGCCCTGCCGGATATCGTAACTGAGGCCAAGCGAACCGCTCCAGCCCTTGTGGTTGATATCACCGTAGCCCACCAGGGCGCGGATCTGGTTCGAGAGGGGCTGCAAGAGAGCGCTCGCGTCGATGGAATAGTGGGCGACGGTCAGCTCCACTTTGCCGTAGGGGTGCATTTTTACAAGCGACTCGGCAGTCGTGATGCGCTGGCGAACCGGATCGTAGTCCAGGCGAAACTCGGCATCGTAGGGGCCGCCGGGCGAAATTTTCATGTCGCTCACCAGGGGCGAAAACCTGCGGGGTCCATCGGCGAAGGCGAATGGCGTGACTTCGTCGAGAGCTTGAAAGACATTGCGCTGCCCCGGGACGAGCGCGCCTCCAAACGTGGGATCGAAATAATATTTTTGCAGGAGCGACCAGGACGCAAATTCTTCGGACGTGCCCGAAGTTTTTCGGCGAAACAGGCGCTGGGTGACCCCGTACTGGATTTCATTCGTGTCGGTGATGGTGTCGTCCTCATCGATGCGGATAAAACGCGAGAAATCGTTCACTCCCGTGTTGTAGTTGTAGACGATGTCGGGCTCGATGGTGTGCTTCCACTTGCTGCTGCGGCCCTGCCAGACGCGCTCGAAAACCGGGGGCCGGAAGTCGATGCTCAGCTCCTCGACATCGCGCCAGACGGGAAGGTTGACGACGGCGCCGTTGCTGACCTGAGCTCCATAGCGCGTGGCGCTGAACGTGTACGTCGGCGTGACGCCGAGCCAGGAACCCAAATGCAGCGGCAGCGTGACGCGCGGAGCAAACTCGCTGCGATCGACGAGCGCCGAAGTGTTCATGGGAGGAACGGCGGTCAGGCCCTGCGCGTTGGTGACTCCAGGATCGCTGCGATGGACGGCGTCAGTGAAGGCATCGTAGCCGAAATAAAATGGCCAGCGTTTCCAAGGGACTTGGTCGACCGATCCGAGGCGCACCTCGGGAGAAGTGCGGAGCACGATGGCGGTGCCCGGCTGCTCGATGCCCTGCGCGTTGGTGGTTTGCGCGGTGAGGAAGTCCTTGTAATTGTTGGCCGCGAAATTAACGCTGAGGCCGTCAAAACTCCTGCTGAGGAAGGCGGTGGTGCGCACCTCGGAATTGACCGCCGCGCTGAACGTCGGCGAAAAAACTTCCTGGAATGTCAGAGAAGTGAGCTGGTTCACGTCCGCCGACGCATGCCAGCCGTGCGCCAGTTGCGCGTCCAGCTTGACGTTGAGCGAGTGGCCTCCCTGCCCCAGGCGATCGACGACACCAAAATAAGTGCCGGAAATGTGCACGTTCTCCCAGGGCCACAAGCGCACGTCCGCGGTTTGGCTCCAACCGCGACGGCTGAGGAGTTGCGCGCCAAGTGTGGTATCGGCCCATTCGGAGGGCGCCCAGTAGTAGGAGTCTCCTACGACGTATCCCTTGAGTGAGCTGTTGCCAAGTTCGGGCATCAGAAAACCGGACTGGCGCAATTTTCTGCCTGCGGGCACGCTGGCATAGGGCGTGAAAAAAAGGGGAATGCGAAACAGGCGAAAATTGGCGTTGAGCAGCGCCACTTTGCTGTCGAAGTGCAAGGTTGCGGCAGCAGCGTTAAACGTCCAGTTAGGATGGTCCGGATCGCAAACGGTGAACTTGCCGTGGGAGATGCGATAAGTGGCCTGATCGTCGCGTTCGACCGAAGCGGCGGTGAACGAAAGCGGATTGGGCGTGACGAGGACGGCGGGGTTGGCCTCCCGCTGGATTTGCACGGAGCCCGTCACGTGATCGAAGCGGCCGCGGCCTGAGCGGATGTTGTACTCGGCGCGGTCGGCCTCCAGATGTTCGGTGTCGTGATCGTATTGCACGTGACCGCTGGCAATTGCCTGGTAGGTGGAAGTGTTGTATTCCACGTGATCGGCGCGCAGGCGCGCGTCACCGTAGTGGATATCCACATTGCCGTCGGCGTACAGAACGGGACCCTCTCGACGCTGCTGTTGCGCCTCGAGTTTCATGGTGTCGGGCTGCGTGGCTTGGGCTTGAGGCGCAGGAGGCGGCGGAGGGGTTTGCGCGCCGGGGGCGGATTGTTCCGTGACTGGCGGAGGGGCTTGTGGCGCAGATTGTGGCGTGGTTTGTTGCGTGGCTTCTTGGGCGGTGCCGGCGAGGGCTATTGGTTCCATGGTTAGCAGCACGGGCAGCAGAAGGCCTAGCAGAAGGGCTGGCAGAATGGCGAAAGGCGCGGCGATTGGATTGAGCAGTGGACCCATCCACCGGCATCTGCCGTGGAGGCGCTTGGCCGTAGATGTGATGTGCACGCCCAGAGTGCGCCGCGAAGCCGAGAAAAGTAGCTCGCTAGCCTAACATCGCGTGAACGAGACTGACAACGTAAGTGCTGGCCGGATACTTGGGCGAGCGCTGGCCCGGTGCTTGCGGCCGCGTGCAGGCGCTGGCATTTTGACTCGGAGTAAGCGGACGGCGTTGCCCGCGCGTGGCCTGGATCGGAGATTTGTGGCGATGAACGTGGGCAGGCGCATGCGTAACGTGAGTCATGGTTCATGTGCTGCCGCGCGTATGCATTCCCCTCTGCTGCCGGGTGTGTGGCATTGCGTGTGCTGCCGCGGGCATGCCATTGATGTCGCGGTGCGCGTGCTTCTAGCGGGTCGTACGCGTGTTGCGGACAAATACGCGCATGAGGGACAAATACTGGACGGATATAGAGTACGTCACGTGGGTCGCGCAGTTTGCTTGCGGGGGCGACGGGCTCGGCGATAGAATTGCGCGATGCCGGGGCGGCGGCCTCGGCAACCGTCCGCAGCGCAAAACGAGACGGTGATTCAAACCTGCACGAAGTGCGGCGCTATTAACGGCGCCGAAGCGCGCGTTTGCTGCTTTTGCGACGCCAGCCTGCTCCACAAAAACCAGAAGGATATTTCCTCGCCCACGCTTGTGCCTGGGACGACTGCGGAGCTGTCGGCGGAGGGTGCTCGTCCGAGGAACGGACTCGAACGGCGCGAGTCTGTGCCGACGGCACCGAAATGGCAAGACGGAGGACAAGCGGCAGAGGACACGCAAGCGGCGCTTGGGTCCGCGGAGCGCGGTGGCGGCGCATCTTCTAATCCGCAGGGCAATACACAACGCAATACACAACGCAATACAGAGCGCAATACAGAGCGCAATACAGAGCGCAATACCCAGCGCGATATACAGCGCGATTCGCAGGGCGGTTTGCCGGCCGGTCTGCAGGATAATTGGCACGACGGTTTGCCAGCCGGTCCGCAGGATGACTGGCGGGGCGGTTCGCCCGCCGATTCGCAGGAGGATTGGCAGGGCGATTCGCAGGTCGGAGCGCAGGGCGGTTGGCAGGGCGAAGTGAGCGATCGCCTGGCGGCTTACCGAGCTCGGCGCGCAGGATTGCGAGGTGATGCGAGGCAGCCTGCGCTTCCGTTTGAGCTCGCGAAGAAAACTTCTGACGAGGCACGTACGGATGTACGCAAGGACGTGAGCCGGATCGCTTCGTCTGCTTCGTCTGCTTCATCGGCTTCGCCTGCAAGAGCCAATGCGCCGCGGAGGTCTGCGCGCCGCGAGATCACCTGGGACGATCATCTGGAGATCGATGTTGCGCAGCCGATGCTGAACTTCCCTGCTGCGGACTATTATTCAAGATCCGGGGCAGCGGCGGCGGGGGCGGGTCTACAAGGCGGCATGGCAAGTGCGCCCATTGCGCCACTTGGAGAACGCGCGATTGCCGCAGTGATTGACGCAGCAATTTTGCTGTTTGCCTACGGCGGTTTTCTGACGCTGTTTTGGGGACTGGGTGGCCGCCTGGCTTCCTCGCGAGTGGATGCGGTGATTACGGTGGCGACTCTGGGCCTGGTCTACTTCCAATACTGCTTACTTTTTTCTATGTTTGGCGGAATTACTCCGGGCATGATGATGCGGAAATTACGGGTCGTGAGCTTTGAGGGAGGCCAGCCGACCACCACGCAGTTGGTTTGGCGCGCGGTGGGATACCTGGCGTCAGCCGCACCGGCGCTGTTTGGTTTTTTCTGGGCGTTCTGGGACCGGGACCACCTTACGTGGCACGATCGCATCTCTCATACGTATCTCACTCACGGCTAAGATGCTTGTGCGAGTTGGCTGTACGTTACGTTAGGTACGTAACAGGCCAGCGCTATTGAACATCTAATCTACTTCAACGGGCGCTGTAACTGGTGGCGCTAAACGCGTCTTTCCTGCGCGTGGTATAATGCCAATCTGCGACAAATTGCTGGGAGACGCCGGGTGGGGGAACCTTCCCCAATCGGGCGGCAGCCCGACCGAGGAAAATCGATGAGCCGCGTAGTCAAAGTTGCCATTGTGACATTGTCCCTCGTGGTGTTTTCCTACGTGGGGCTCGGGTACGTCCTCGGAAAAAGCGATGATGACAAAACCTACCGGTCGTTAAGCGTCTACGGCGAGGTACTGCAGCGCGTACAGGAAGATTACGTGGATGAGCCGAATATGCCGGCAGTTACCGCAGGCGCGCTCCACGGGCTGCTGGAATCGCTCGATCCGTATTCCGGGTATCTGAGCGCGCGGGAATACTCGGACTATAAAGAAAAGCAGAAGAATGCGTCACATGGCGAGATTGGCGCGACGGTATCGAAGCGCTTCGGCTACGTGGTCGTGGTGTCGGTGCTGCCCGACGGGCCCGCAGAGAAAGCGGGACTGCGCGCGGGCGACATTCTCGAGGCGATCGGGGGCTTCACCACGCGAGACATGTCGGTGGGCCAGGCGAATCTGCTGCTTGATGGCGCGGCCGGGAGTTCGGTGAAGGCGGATGTGGTGCGGCGCGGCCGGACGGAGCCGCAACCCATCGATCTGCCGCGCGCAGTGATCCCAATGCAGCACTTGACCGCCGATAAGCTCGACGACGATGTTGCGTACGTGCGCATCCCCGCGTTTGCGCCGGGCGTAGCGGCGGAGCTTCGCGAGAAACTGCAGCAATTCCAGCAAAAAGGCATGCACAAACTGGTGCTCGACCTGCGTGATTGCGCGCGCGGCCCGGTGTCGGAAGGGATCGCGGCGGCGCAGCTTTTTGTTCCCTCCGGCACGATCGCGATATTGAGCGGCCAGACGGTCACGCGGCAGGAATTTGCCGCGGCGGCGGATAAAGTTGTCTGGCGCGATCCGGTGGAAGTTTTGATTTCCGACAGCACCTCGGGTGCGGCGGAAGTGATGGCCGCGGGGCTGGGCGGCAACCACCGCGCCGACCTCGTGGGCCAGCGCACGTTCGGCGCGGCATCCGAGCAAAAAGTGATTCCCCTCGAAGATGGCGCGGCGCTCGTGCTTACGGTTGCGTATTACTACACGCCGGCGAACAAGCCGATTATCGACCAGGGAGTGCCCGCGACTGTCGAGGTAACGGCGCCTCTTCCCGACCTCACCGACCAAAATGCCGAAGCGCCTGCACCATTGTCGAGCGGGCAACTGCCCTCGCACGACGATCCCCTGGTTCACAAGGCGCTTGATTTGCTGAAGGTTGACGCGCGGAAGGCCGCCTAAGGCCCTGGCGCTGGCCCGCTAACGCTTCTCTCTCTTAGACTTTTCTTCTCAAACGTTCTTCTGCAGTATCTTTATTCAGATTCAGCAGCGGTGGGCTTTCGTCCATCGCTCTCGTTATCGCCGAGCTTCGTGTTCTGGCTCGTGCCATCAGCTGAGAATTTCCGCGACCATCGGAGCGATGTGCCTGGCAATCGCAGGGGCCGACGTTAATCCGGGAGATTCGATGCCCACGAGGTTGATCATGCGCCGGCAGCCCGGGTCTGGGGCGATGACAAAATCAGCGATGTAGTGGGCGTCAGGCGGCACGAGCTTCGGACGAATCCCCGAATAGGCGAGACGCAAATGCTCGTCTTCGAGTTCAGGAACGAGGATGCGGGCGCTGTGCAGAAATTCTTCGAGCGGCAGGCGGTCGCGTTCGTAGTCGTTTTTCTCCGCAATATATTTCGCCGTTGGCCCGACCAGCACGGTGCCCCAAAGTGTGCGCGTCAGGTGCACACCGAGACCCAACTGGTCGGTGTGCGGGAGCGGGTATACCAGCGCGTTGACGAGATGGGCGCGCGGATGCGCGATTTCAGCGTACTCGCCACGCACCGGGTAAATTCGATAGCTGGTGTTGCCGGCAAGCGCGGCGACCTCATCGGCGTAGAGGCCGGCTGCGTTCACCACGCAACGAGCCTCGACTGTTTCGCGCAAGAGGTGTGCAGGATTGGAAGGATCGCCCACCTCGATTGTGACGGAGATGCCGGCACTGCGTGCCGCCAAGCCCACGACGCGTGCATCCGTAAGAATGTTTGCTCCCTGGCTCGTGGCGACACGCGCGTAAGCCTTGACCAGATCTTCCGCAGACAGAATGCCGGTGGACGGGACTTCAAGCGCGGCCACCGCGCTCACGTGGGGCTCGCGCTCACGGATGCGATCGGGCGCGATCATGCGCAACCCCGCAACTCCGTTGACGCGGCCATTCTCCGCCAGGCGCTCGAGTGTGGGCACTTCGGAATTTTGCGAAGCCACGATGATCTTGCCGCAAACGCGATGTGGCACTCCATGCGCGGCGCAAAATTCGGTGGTGAGGCGATTTCCCTCGAGGCAAAGACGGGCCTTGAGCGAGCCTGGAACGTAGTAGACGCCCGAATGTATGACTCCGCTGTTGCGAGTGCTCGTGGCCATCCCCAGCCTGGGCAATTGCTCGAGCACAAAAACATCCGCGAAGCGCGCAGAGAGTTCGCGCGCGATGGCGCAACCAACCACTCCGCCACCAATGATCACTACATTTGCGCGATCCACATCCATGGTTGCGTCCCTCGTTCAGGTGTTATCGGTGGCAGGCGTTATCGTTCAGGTTTTTTGCTGGCATCAGCGCTGTCGCATTGAGCATTGTTCAAGGTGCAGTAGCGGTTCACGCGCGCTCGCCCAGCGGCAGAAAATACTGCGTCCCTTTTACCGGCTGTTCCAGGCGATGCAGAAGCTGCTGCAGATCGGAATTGCGATTTACGAAATCAATTTCCGACGTATTGACCACGAGCAGGTCGGCAGCCGAATAGCGGAAGAAGAAATGCTCGTACGCCTGGACGACGCTGTCAATGTACTCGCGTGAAATATGCGCTTCGGCAGGCGCGGCTTTTTTCGAGATGCGCTCGCGAAGCACGCCGGGCGTCGCTTGCAGATAAATCACCAGGTCGGGCGCACGCAGGCCGGCGCAAAACGGCGCGTAATATCTTTCATAAAGTTTTAGCTCCTCGTTATCCAGATTGAGATAGGCAAAGATTTTATCTTTCTCGAAAAGAAAATCGGATATGACCGCCGCACCGGGATAACTGGGATCCTTGATGGGAGCAGCGCTGGGGATTTCGCTGCCGGCCGGGAAACTGAGCTGGCCGCTGTGACGGGGCGCCGATGCCAATCCGGGTGAGCCGTCGCCGCTTGTGTCGTTCTCAAGCGAGGTGCCCAGCGCGTCGCGCAGACGCTGATGCCGCTCGATCAAGAAATACATTTGCGCGGAAAATGCCGCGCCGGGCTTCTCCTTGTAAAAATCGGAGAGAAACGGATTGTCTTCGCAATCAATAACGCGACGCGCGTGCATGCGCTCGGCCAGAAAGCGCGCGAGTGTGGACTTGCCCACGCGGATCGGCCCCTCGACGGCAATATAACGCGGCAGGGAGAAGGCGGGCGACTTGTCGGATGGCTCAGTGGGAGGGCCGGGCATGGAGCGCAATTATAGCTGAAAGTTGAAAGAGACTTATTCGCAGCTTTGGCTGTGGTAGAGAGAAATTTGGAGCGCATCTGACATTTGGAATCGTTTTGGCGGAAGTGCGATTTTGGGTTAGTCCATCACGCTGTGACCGGCACGTGCTGTTGCGTATGTGTCGGGGTCGGGCCGCGAATGAGGTGGCGGAGGAGGGGGGATTCGAACCCCCGAGACCCTTTCGGGTCTAACGGTTTTCAAGACCGGCGCATTCAACCGCTCTGCCACTCCTCCGAAATTAGGCTGTTGAAACATCGTACCTTACAGACGCGCTTAGTGACAGTTTATGCTCTTCACTGCTGCGTTTTGGTGCACTGTCACCAAATTGTCACCACGACCTTCGAGATTTGCGACCGCCGCACGTTTTGAATCGAGATTTGTGTGCGTGTAGCGCATGGTTACAGTAACAGTCGAGTGCCCGAGCAATTGTTGCACTGTCACTATATCCGCGCCTCGATTCAAGACACGAGAAGCGAACGTGTGACGCAGCGTGTGCCAAGTCACACCCTCGATTCCCGATTTTTTGCAAGCCAAAGCAAAGCCCGCCTTGAGATCAACAAACGGTGCGCCGCTCTCGGGATTGTAGAAGACCGATTCATTCCGCTTGCCTAGCGCCCAATACTCCAAAACTTTCCGGGCTTCCCTGTTAATTGGGACCGCCCGAGTTTTTAGAGTCTTCGGCGAAAAGATGTTCAGAATGTCCTTTTCTAAATCCACCTGAGACCAGAGCAGAGAGAAGATTTCTCCGGTCCGCAGACCCGTATTCAGGGCGAAGCGAATTAAATCCTGGATATAGGGAGCTGCATTCCGCAGAAGCTTTTCCTCTTCTTCCGGCCTAACTACTCGCACACCTGTATTGAACTCTCGAAAGAACCTCACTTTGCGAACGGGATTCAGTTCAAAAAAGAGGTCCCAGACAATCGCGAGATTGAACATCCGCTTCAACAACGCAAGTTCTCGGTTGACCGTCGAGCCTGAAACCTTTGCTTTCCGATGGAGCTTATAGCCCTCGATATCGGCAGCACCGATTTCGCTCAATTCCTTTCCGGCTCCGAAGAACGCTTTGAGGTGTCTCAGCATTTGTTCATCTCGCGACCAGGACCGCTTATTCGCCTTCGCATGTTCCATGTAGCGTCCCCCAAATTCCTCGAACGTTATCTCTACGGGGCGCTTATAGATGCCTCGCAAGATTTCCGACCTGCGAAGCGTTAAGAGCGCCTCCGCATCGCTACGCCTAGAACTCTGCGAAGATTCTTGAATCCGTTCCCGATCTCGGTCGTAGTAATCGATCCACCATTTACCACCTCTTTTGTAGATTCCCACCTGCGGCTTCCTTTCTACCCTTTGCCAGCCGCGCGGCTATTTTATCCAAGCCGCACGTTAATTGCTTTAAGAATGCCTTCTCGATGTAATGGGCGTCCGGTTCGCATCAACGAATTGTTTTAGGTCAGCGAGATCGAATCTCAGAGCACGACCAATCTTGACGAAGGGAATCCGACGTCGCCAGACCCAGCCGTAAAGAGTCGAAACAGACACGGACAAATACAGCGCTGCTTCGCCCACTGTCAGAAGTGGTTGCAGAGCCTTACCGTCAGCATCGATAGGCATATGCTTTTTCCGACGACCAATGTAATCGCGCCGTGAAGCCTCATCGCAACGTGCATACAGAACGGCGGCGGGACACCGCCGAGCGTTCTATACTCGCAATGACAAAGCGGCGTCACACTGATGAAATTGAGTGAAAGAGGCGCTTCTGGCAACGTGAGAAAAGTCTGCTCCGGCGGCGTTGTGCCCGATTAGAAAATAATGATGAGTCCCAGCGTGAGAAAAGCACTAACTTTTCTCACGGGCAATTTTGAGTTTTAGGCGTGAGGGAACTTAATTGGAATTAATTAGGAATTTTCAAAGGAATTGCTTGTTAAGCCTCGCGGAAAGAATCTGGCATGGCGCCTTCGGTCTGCTATCCTATTGATAACAGAAGGCTTAGGGAATCTGGTTATTTCGAGCAATTAGCATGGAATTAATTTTGATATTTATTCGATTTCTTGTTGCGCCACGGCGAAACCTTGTTCCTGCAGTCAGCGCCGAAGAAATCGTATCGGGTGAAGGCGAGTTGCTTGCCTAATTACGTAAAAATTCTTTTAATTCGGCATTTGCCAGACGCTCACTACGCTTTTCTCACGCCCGCAGACATAAGGCCTGTGCCTATTTCTGGCCAGTGACCGAGCGGAGCTGCTTCGGTAGCGGAATCTGATTGGAGAAACATTCTCAGGATTGGGTATTGCCGAACTTCGAGAACCGTCGGCACCGCTTACAAAATGGTGGGCGGAAGGCATGGGCTAATTGCCTAAAAAAGCCGGAATTCCATTTTCCCAATCTACTATTTACACATACATTTGCTTCCAGACTGACATCAGCGGGTGTTTCGCCAATCACGATAGCCCAGATGCTGAGGCACTCATCAACACAAATCGTTCCTCGATACCGGAGGTGTTGGAGCACAATCGGCTTGATGCGAGGAAGAAGCTGGAGACACTACGGGCTACACTGGTCGACGTTTCTCAAAATACAATGGGTAACGAGGAGCCATTTGCAAAACCTCACACTAAACGATTCATAAGCCGCGAGGCGCACTTATGTTATGGCGAATGTAAGGCGAATATGATATGGTTAGCAAGAATCCGGTAAGGGTGGGCTCGGGCAACGTGCATTTTCATTTGAGCCTGAGGTAAATTCGCTTCAGCTAAATTCGGGGTTGCAGTCCCTTCAAATACAGTGTAATCAAAATGACGCAGAAATATTGCGCGGAGGCTATTGTTTGGCGACAACGATCCAGCCTATAACTCACTACAGTGAGAAAGCAGCTTGCGATATTCCCTCCGGCGTTGCTGTCCAGAATTGCCAATCCACACTTGGTGTAATAACCGCCGATGCTTTAGCTGGACTCAAAACTCTTCCTGCTGATGTCTTCAATGTTGTCGTGACAAGCCCACCATATTATTGGGCGCGGTGACCTGCCCCCCTTTTGTGGTCCAGTCATAAGTTAGCTTCCAGGATTGTGGATTCAACGGCAACAGTGGAAATCGGTCCGTCGCCGTGGCTGTGGGAAAGTGGGAAACGCGTAGCGTTTTCCAAGGTGGCGAAGCCACTGTCTTTCCCATAGCCGTTGGCCTCCGCAAATTCTTCCGGCGTCCGATACCCCAACGAGCTGTGTGGGCGTACCGTGTTGTAATCTACCCGCCAGGCTTCGATCACCTCCCGTGCGTGGCGGAGATCCACGAACCAGTTCTGGTTCAAGCACTCATCCCGGAACTTCCCGTTAAAGCTTTCGATGAATGCGTTTTGCGTGGGTTTGCCACGCTCGATGAAGTGCAGCGCCACCTGATTCTGATAGGCCCACTGATCCACGACGCAGCTGGTGAACTCAGTTCCATTGTCGACTTGGATTGCTGCTGGTGCCCCACGTCGTTCTCGCAGTCCTTCCAGTACCCGCACCACGCGCAGACCGGGCAGCGACGTGTCGGGTTCGATCCGCAGAGCTTCCCGCGTGTAGCCGTCCATCAGGTTCAGCGTTCGGAATTTCCGACCGCCGGCGAGTTGGTCATGGGTGTAGTCCATCGTCCACACTTCATTCGCACGCGTCGCAAGCATCAACGGCACACGCGCTGCAGCCCGAAATCGCTTGTGCCTCCTACACTGCATCGTCAGGCCTTCCTCCCGGTACAGCCGATACACGCGCTTGTGGTTGACCGGCCACCGCAACTCTCCATCGTCGGTCTTCTCCCGTCGCAGGAAAATATACAGACGCCGGTAGCCGAATCGCGGACGCTCGCCTGCCAACTCCCGCAGCCGAGCCCGCAACCCTGCTTCGTTGCGTTCCTTCCGCCGGTACCGCCAGCTCCCGCGGTGCATGCCCATCAGCCCACAGGCGCGTCGCTCGCTAAGCCCCGCTTCTTCCCGCACGACACGCACCGCTTCTCGCTTCGCCCGCGGGCTTACCACTTTTTTGCCAGCACCACCTTCAGCGCGTCCAGGTCCAAGGCCTGCTGTGCCACAATCTTCTTCAACCGTCCGTTCTCTTCTTCCAGTTGACGCAGCCGCCGGGTCTCACTCACTTCTAAGCCTCCATACTTTGCCTTCCAGTGGTAGAACGTAGCGTCGCTGATCCCCACGCGCCGACACAGGTCCTTGATCGGCACTCCAGCCTCGGCTTCCTTCAACACCCCTACGATCTGCTCTTCGCTAAAACGACTTCCTTTCATGGGCGCTTCTCCTCTCGCGGTCGTTATACCCGGAGAAGCTAAGTTCTGGCTGGATTAAATTTCGGGGAGCAGGTCAGCGGGACTACGATATTGAAGGACAAATCGGACATGAAGACTCAGATCAGAAGTACGTAGAAAGGCTCACTTCTGTATTTGATGAGGTCCGGCGAGTCCTTCATCCAGAAGGTGTGCTCTACCTCAACTTAGGCGACACATATTATTCAGGCAATGGTCAGCCCCACGGTCAAGACCCCCGAAGCCCTTCTCGTAATTTCATGCGCAAAAAATTGCGTGCTGTGGACCGCTCTGGTTGGGGCATACCAAAGAAAAGTTTAATAGGTATCCCCTGGAAAGTGGCTTTTGCTCTGCAGAATCGAGGTTGGACTCTGCGCAGCGACATCATCTGGAATAGGGGGAATGCATTCGCCGAACCTACCGCCCTTGATCGGCCCTATCGCCAATACGAACATATCTTCCTGTTTACTAAATCGCGATTTTATTCCTATGATCGACAGGCTCTTGACGGGGAGGAGAATGTTTGGAACATTCCTATTAATCGTGCGAAATTGATAGAACATAGTGCTCCGTTCCCTGCCGCTGTTGTGCGGCGCTGCATCCTGACTGGATCACCCCCCAAAGGAAATGTATTAGACCCCTTTTTGGGCAGCGGAACGACAACGAATGTCGCCTTAGAACTTGGGCGCAATTGTGTTGGAATTGAGCTACATCCCAGCTATACGAAAGAAGTTCTATTGCATTTGAAACAACGATTTTGTACTGAACTGCCCTGGAGCAAATTGCTGAAACGCCTAAACTCGATCCCTGATGATTGGCATTCTTGGCGCGGCAACAAGTTGAACTTCAGGAAGTCTAAAGCGTCTCCGTAAAAATTAACTTGCATGGCGAAATATTTCGAGCTCGGACGCATCAAGCAAGCTATTGAACACCTCAGCCAATTCCGAAGCGAATGGGTTATAGTTCCGCTCGTCTTTGCGGTTAATGGAATTACGCCTGATGCTGACACAAATCCCAACGCCAAAGAAAAGCCGGGAACTGAACGATTTCTTGATAATCACTTCAATGGCAGTCTGATTGGACTGCCTTCCATTGGCAACAACAGTCTTTGACCCAAGTTCTCAGACGTCAACACAATACCGGGTGATTTGGCAGCTAATCAGGCTGTTAAACTGTGGGGCAGCCAGTATTCGAGTCGTGGTTACCGCGAAATGGCTCAAAAAGGGCTTCTCGTCATCGATGAAAAGAAACGGTATCGATTGAATGCAACGTTCTGGGAAGCTTGGGAAGAAAAACTTCCCAGTTCATTTCACTTTGAAGAATTACTCGTTTGGCTGTTTGCATTTTCGGGTTTTGCCGATTCGATCACCTCCTGGGAATTACTTTCCGTTGATTTTCAAGAACGCTACCTGGGTTCTGGGGAACGCTTTCCGGGTGAATACAACAGACGTTTCCATGTCGGAAATAGCGTCCCTTGGCCCAGTCACTTATTGAGTTCACGACCTTCAAACGAAACTTACCAGAAGGCATTATTGCCGTCACGATTCGCATCGGGGGCTACCACAGGAGCAATTCCTGCTCCCGTGATTCCAGAAACTAACGTGGATATTCTAGTGGGCGAATTCGATGCTGCGCTGACTGCGGCAAAGATAAATTTTGGTAGCAGTCACGCTGAGATAGTGCGCAGCTTTGTTGTGAGCATTCTTTCCAAGCCATTCGTAATCATCACTGGCCTTTCAGGGTCTGGCAAGACGCAAATCGCAAAGAAATTCGGCGAATGGTTAGGAGACGACCGATATTTGTTGGTGCCAGTTCGACCCGACTGGAGTACTGCGGATGCTCTGTTTGGATATGAGAATCTGTTGGACAATGTTCCGAATCACCGGTGGATTGTGCCCGACACCCTCCGTTTTATGTTGCGAGCTGCGTCGAATGTTAGGAATCCGTACTTGCTTATTCTTGATGAAATGAACCTAGCTCACGTGGAGCGGTATTTCGGTGACTTTCTATCGGGAATGGAAAGCGGCAATGATGTTATTCCGAATCTGGAGCAGGATTCTGAAGGTGCGTGGAGGCTTAAGGCTGGAACTAAGAACAAATTGCCAATCCCGAGCAACTTAATTGTGATTGGAACCGTTAATGTCGATGAGACGACATATATGTTCTCTCCGAAGGTGCTTGATAGAGCAAATACGCTTGAATTTCGGGTTCTAACGGATGATCTGTCGCCTACCTACACCCAACCGAAGCCCTGCAAGACAGCCGAAGTACCCTTTCTGGAGGGATTGGTTCGCGTGATGATGGACCGTAAATCGTCTGAGAACACGCCTGGGGAACACGCGAGCAAGGTAAGTGACTGCCTACTTGGAGTGCATCGGATATTGTTTGATTTGGGGTCAGGATTCGAGTTCGGTCACCGAATTTTCAATGAGGCAATTCGGTTTGCTGCATTATTTGAAGCTGCTGGTGGCGATTGGAAAGATGCTGTGGACGCACAGATTCACCAGAAGGTTCTGCCAAGATTGCACGGTTCTCAGCGTGCAATCGGAAGTACCTTGCGTTCCTTGGGTCATTATTGTCTATATATGCCAATCAATGCGGGCGAAAGTCTTTCGCCACAAGGTAGAACATTCAATTTTGACGTCAGCACCCTACCGGAGCTGCCGCTCAGCTACCAGAAACTTCGCCGCATGTTTGAGCGTCTCCGATTGAATCAATTCACGGCATTTACGGAATAGAAATGTCTCGCGTCGAGAGCTTAAGCGTTCAGTTGCAAGGCGCCCTAGGTCTTCAATTCGGAACTCTTAAACTCTCATGCCCGCCAAACCAGACCCGTCCATCCTTGTGGGATTACAGAGATGCAACGCTGAAAAACAATACCCTTCAAGACATCCAGGTGTTGGAGGACGAAGAATATGTCTATTGCGTTGACATTCAGTTGCCGGGGAGTATCGCAACTGACAAACCGGAACTATTTAGGTCAGATTACCGCGACGGACGGACGGGCAGATTTCGACCTGGGCTTAATGTAGGAGAATTAGCTATAAACTTCCAATTGGAAGGCATTTCAATCGGAAATGTGAGTCTGGAGGTTTTATCAAAAAAACTTAGCTATCTTTCTGACTATCAGGCGATGCTAAAGAACATCGCTGCCTATCTAGCCGAGATTGTCGCAGAACGTTTCGCGCCATCTGAACACGATTTTTCACCACTTCAGTCGAGGGATGCAGTTACGCTGTATCAGCAGTTTGTTTTTGTTCGCGCGTTTTTAACCGGCGAGGAATTTCAGGATGCAATTCGGAAGATTCTTAGTACCCCAGACCAACATTGGAAGACCTCAGCCGAAGAGCAACCACTTGCGAAGGGTATCCGAAATCCCGCGGGACTTTTGCGAGCATTGATGTCTGCAGGCCCGCGGCAGCCCAATCCCGGATTGAATGTTAGTAGCACACATCTTCCTATATTCGTACAAGGCCAGATGTTTATTGAAGATGTCGACACCGCCGAGAATCGTTTTGTTTTCCACATGCTCCAGAATTGGCTTGACCTGGCGATACTTGTTCGCGAGCGTCTTAGCAGCGGCAACTCAGCATCTCAAAGGCGAGGAGTCAGGGAAGCTGAGGAAGTAATCGCCATACTGGAACAATCTCTTATGGCAAACCTTTTTAGGAAATTGGGAAGTTTGAAGTTTGTGCCGATAGGCAGTCCGATTTTGCAAAGAAAGGAAGGTTATCGAGAGCTCTATCACGTTTTCCTCCAGGCACAATTGGCGGCGCAGATCTCATGGGATGGCGCGGAGGATGTCTATGGCGCCGGGAAAAAGGATGTGGCACTACTATACGAATACTGGGTCTTCCTGACGTTAGCACAGATAGTTTCTGAACTCTGCAGCTTGAAGCCTCTGAATGTATGGTCTCTTATAGAGAAGACCTCCGATGGCTTGGGCCTTCGACTTCGCAAGGATCGTCGCGTTGCGCTTCAAGGTGAAGTGGAACGACTTGGAAAGAAAATTATCATCCAGCTTTTCTATAACAGATCATTTAAATATTCTAAGGGTTTTCAGGAAGGCTCATGGACACGAGAAATGATTCCCGATTGTTCCATTCGTATTCGAGAAAGTGCAAATGTTCAGAACTCTGTTTGGTTGCACTTCGATGCTAAATACAAAGTGGACACTGTCCTCGAATTGTTCGGCCCGGAAATCGACGAGAGTGAGTTCGCAAACGACGAGAAGACTAGGTCAGAGCCTATAAACTATAAGAGGGAAGACTTGCTGAAAATGCATGCCTATAAGGACGCAGTACGCAGATCAAATGGGGCGTTCGTATTGTTTCCTGGGACAATGGACACCATTTTTAGACAATTTAAAGAGATTGTTCCGGGTATCGGAGCGTTTGCACTTCGTCCAACGGAGACTGGCCCCGATGGGGCTGCCCAAGTTGAACAATTCTTATCTGACGTAATTGATATCTTTGCCACCGGCTAGACCGCCCGAAATCCAGCGCCCACTCCTGATTTGGCTTGCAGCGGCACTCCCCATACGCACACAAGCGTTTCCACTTCTTCCGCCGCAGACCCAAGTCCGCCTTCCCGGTACACTCGATGCACGCGCTTGTGGTTCACCGCTTTAGAGGGCGCTTATAGATGCCTCGCAAGATTCGCTCCGCTCGATCGAAGTCGGGCCGCAACGAAAAGAATTGTGACATCGTAAAATTCGCCATCCCGCAGCGAAGTAGCAAATCGAGCCATCATCCTGAAGGATTACGCGCGCCTTCTCCGTAAATGAACCAATCAGACGAAGCGAAGTGCGTACGAAGCACAGGCCAAGTTGCTAGACGACGGTCTCACGCCGAAACCTTTAATTGAGCATCTACAGTTCCGCCGAAGCAAAACGAGGCTACCCAGCAGAAACGCACACGCGAACGCAGCGACAATCTTCATATAATTTTCCACTGCCGACGAATCAAGCCTTGCGGCTTTGGTACCCTTGATCAGCAACGTATCAGTAGAACTACGGCAAAGTTATCTTTGTGATTGAACAAGACCCGTCGCCAGAATTGGATACAACGGCGTATACACAGCAATCCTCAGAGGGTCTCCACTCAGAGATCGATTATCAAAATAATCTTCAGGAGGACTATCGAAAATCCGATAGTAAACATTGCAGTTGTCTGGCAAAGAGATAACGTGGTCGGCTTGTAAAATTTGATCTACACCGTTTGATGGTCTAATCATAAACGAACCACTTGACGCCGGGAGCCATTCGTTCGACCCGGGTCCGTACCGGCTCCATTGCCCCCGAGCTTCCGCCACGCGATTCTGGCTTCCTTGTATATGGGCTATTGTTGTCCACCCATCGGTCTTGGGGTCCACGCTTATCCACCTGATTCGGTCAGGTAACTCACGCGGGAGAGTGAACGCTGGCGCGAAACACTTCGTAGAATCTTTGGAGCACTTTTCAGCATTCGCAGACAGGTCATTTGCAGCCCGCTCCGTTGCAGCGTACTCAGCATCGTACTTAGCTTGGTCAAACCCGCCGAACAAATCTTTATTGGCTGCGATATATTCCAAGCCCGCGATTAACCGGTTCAACCTCATATATTGCTCGCCGGCAGTATTCAAGAAGACTCCTTGGCTCCCGGAGATCGTAGGAGCCAGCGAACCATATTCTTTTGTTGTCATTAGTATTGGCCAAGCCGTCCCGCCATTTTGCCTAACCTTACCAGGTAGACTTTCAGCATAGCTCTTGACTGAGTCCATATCGGCTGGAACATTGTCCGCAGGCCCTTTACGAATAACAGTGATATTTAAACTATTGTTCGTCGTCAGTTCTTTGAACTTAGCCATTGTTTGGGCATCTAGCTTGCCACCGTATGCAGCCGCAGAGAATGTCGTTCTAATGTCAGATTGTTCCTCCTCAGAATTCGCACTAGCCTCTAGGACCGCATAGAAACTCCCGCCGGTTTCGATGCCAACGATGAATTGGTCGCCGCACAGTCGGCGGAATTCGAACGGGTTGTTTTTGACAGCGCTAGCTTCCGTGGTCAATCTAGTTGCTACGAGGAATTGCGTTATATTTTGCACTGTTTCATCGATGAGAAGATATTCTCCAAAGCGTGAGACGTGCTTATTGGTTGCATATGAAATTGACGCATCGCCGCTGAATACACCCCAGCCAAAGGAAGCAGCGGCGTTAATTGACAGACTATTTAGTAGATCCTCGGAATTTTTTAGATAGGTCATCTTAAAGGAAAGGTCCTGAGCATCCGTTGAGCCCCCGGGGACAACTGTCGCTAACTCTTGTGGGCGGTCGTTGAAAACGATGCATTGACTTTTTATTTCGTTGGTTGCGGAATCATATCCTCTACCTATTCGCGCATCCGACGTGCCGGGCGGGAAGGCACGCGTAAAAGAGTGGTTCTGAGCTAAGGCGGGAAGGCACAGCGATGTACAGAACACCATCAGCATGAGGGTTTTCATTGTGTGCTCCTGACGTACAAAATTCATTCGTATACTACTCTCTTTAAATCAAAGGGACATAATTAATAAATTGACAGTTGAAAGTCCAATTAAGGTCACGTTTTAATTCATGCCCGTCACCGTTCAGCCTTCGGGCTGGTCATGGACTCATAGCTCGGCATCTGGCTGCACATGACCTCGAAAAACCCAACTATAAAGTACCGACAAAATAAGTTGTAAAACGTCGGTTCCCAAGAGAGCCGATTTCGATGGGCGTATAGCTCAGCGGGTTATTGAAAATTGAAGCGGACACAGAGAAATGGACATAACACAGTTGGTGCGCAACAGAGACGTAGTAGCACTCGCTAGTAACCGAGCATCTGGACTGGCGTCGGGTAAAGGCACCACGATTCAACTTGCGACCTTACGCAGATCGCGGTTACGTCACCTCAAGCGGAATTGCGGTGATCGACTCCATCCAACCGCAGCCAAACCGGCTCGAAGCCATCTTCCATAAAGTCTTGCTCCAAGTCATATCAATGCCGCGGAAAATGCATCGGAAAAGAAGACCCGCGGCCAAATGTCGGAGGAAGATTTCAATGATATTCCACGTTTTGATGAGAAGAAGGGTGGTTGCGTAGCGGCTGAAATAGCCCGGCGTGGCGTCCTAAACGTAGTTGCTTTGCGCAGTATGACGAAGCGATCCAAAAGTACCTGCTCGGCCTTGCTCTGATGATGTTGACCTACCCACTCGATCCGGATGCGGCCATAGACATCCGATTTCGTTCCGGGGTAGAGTGGTCGCCATGTTGACCGATCTGCGCCTCGTCGCCGTCGGGGACATCACCCAGAACTTCATGGTCCCTTCCTATCAGCGAGGGTACCGATGGGGCGCGGAGGAGGTGAACGCCCTCCTCGACGACATCGCGGCGATCAGGGAGAAGGACGACAAGGACTACTGCCTTCAGCCGGTGGTTGTGAAGAGACGTGACGACGATCGATACGAGCTCGTCGATGGTCAGCAGCGACTAACCACGCTTTACCTGCTCCTCCTCTTCATGCAAAAGGAGGGTTTCAAGAAGACCGGGCCGCGGTTCTCCCTCGCCTACCAGACCCGCCCGCAGAGCGCCGATTTTTTGCAAGACGTCGATCCGGCGCGTGCCGAAGAGAACATCGATTTCTTCCACCTGTGCGACGCCTACAAGTGCATCCAGGAGTGGTTCAAGCGACGCGGGAACCACGCGGAGGTCGTCGCCGACGAGATCTACGTGCATCTCTACAGGCGGGTGAAGGTGATTTGGTATGAGGCGGCGCCCGAGATCGACTCGACGGCGCTTTTCACTCGCCTCAACATCGGCCGGATCCCGCTAACTAACGCCGAGCTTGTCAAGGCGTTGCTGCTCGCCCGGCCGGGTGAGGGCGGCGCGCTGTCGCGTCGCCAGATGCAGATAGAGATTGGAATGCAGTGGGACGTCATCGAGCGCGACCTCCATGACGAGGGACTCTGGGCTTTCCTAACGAACCGACTGGCCACCGATTATCCGACGCGCATCGAGCTTCTCTTCGATCTGATGGTGGAGGGGAAGGCATCCGATCGCTTCAACACTTTCCAGCACTTCAAGAAGCTACTCGAGCAGGGGCGGACACCTGAGGAAGTCTGGAACGATGTCCTGGCGCGCCACGATCTCATCAAGGAGTGGTACGAGAATCGCGACCTCTACCACTCCATCGGCTATCTAGTCGCAACCGGGACGGGCGACGACGATCTCCGCACGCTGATCCAAGAGTCGGCGGCGATGACCAAGAACGAGCTACGCGAGGGGCTCGACGCGAAGATCGTCGGGCGCCTCAATCTCAGGCGCGACCAAATCGACGAGCTCGAATACGACCGCGACTATCAGAAGTGCTCTCGGGTGCTTCTCCTGTTTAATGTCGAGAGCACGCGCGGGCTCAAGGACTCGTTCGATCGATATCCTTTCAACGCTCACAAAAAACAGAACTGGTCGCTCGAGCACGTTCACGCGCAGAACGCTGAAGAACTCGTCAAGAAGGAGCAGTGGCAGGAATGGCTCACCGAGCACGCGAAGGCGTTGCGTCAGCTAAGGGTCTCCGAAGCTAATAAAGTCGAGCGGAATGCGCTTGCTGACGCTATCGACGCGCGTGCCGGTGACGTGACGAAGGAATCGTTCGCCTGGCTCTCGGCTCGCGTTATATTGATGTTCAGCCGCCTCGACGCAGCCGACGACCCTCACGGGATCGATAACCTGGCTCTCCTCCCGGGGGAGCTAAATAGCGCGCTCAACAACGCCGTATTCGAGGTGAAGCGTCAACGAATCCTAGCAATGGACCGTAACGGCCAGTACATCCCGATTTGTACTCGACGCGTGTTTTTGAAGTACTACACGGAATCGGGTGATCAGCAGCTCCAGTTTTGGAGCAAGCAGGACCGCGAGGCTTATCTCGCAGCCATGTTTCTGGAAGGAACCGGCATGCTCACGCGATACCTCAAGAGCGCCCCATGATGGCCACCTCATTCACCGACCTCCTTCGACGTGACCACGTCGCGTGCATCGAAGTGCCGATCATCCAGCGCGATTATGCGCAGGGCCGTCTTAACGCGGAGGCGACGCGGATTCGGAATGCGTTTGTCGGTGTTCTCCATGACGCGCTCACCGTCGCTGCTCCGGTCCATCTCGACTTCATATACGGACACATCAAACACGGCAAGCTCGTTCCGCTCGATGGGCAGCAGCGCCTCACCACGTTATTCCTGTTGCACTGGTACTTGAGCGCCCGCGCCGGGGTCGACGCCGCCGCGGCGAATTGCTTGCCCACGCTGACGTACGAGACCCGACGGAGCTCGCGTCGCTTTTGTGAGATGCTCATCGCGCAGCGTCCATTTCCCTTGCCGCAGCATTTTCGTGTATCGGATTGGCTGCGCAATCAGAGCTGGTTTGCGAGCGCGTGGCGGCACGATCCTACGATCGCCTCGATGCTTGTCGTGCTCGACACGATCGACGATCGCTTCGCCGCCGCTGATTGCAGGGCCGCTTGGAAGCGCCTCGCCGACCCAGATGGCGCAGCCATCACGTTCGACTTCTTGCCAATCGAAAACCTGGGTCTGACCGAAGACCTCTACATTAAGATGAATTCGCGCGGGAAGCCGCTGACAACTTTCGAGAATCTAAAAGCCGAATTCGAGGGAATGGTCAAGGGCATTTCGGAGAGCCGCCACCGCGGTCTCTGTGAAAAGATCGATAATCAGTGGACGGACATCTTCTGGAAGCTGCGCGGATCCGAGAAGGTCGTCGACGATCTGTTTCTAAGGTATTTTCGCTTCGTCACCGATGCGCTCGGCTTCTGGACCAAATGCGATGTACAGGGCAGCGATCTCGACCGCGCGAGATCCGTATATGCAACGAGCGAGACCAACCTAGATTTCTTATTCGATGCGTTCGACGTGTGGAAGGAAAAGAACGTGCGCGCGTGGTTCGAGGCTGTCTTCACCAAGACCAGTCACGAGCCTGGCAAGGTCGCGCTCTTCGATGACGTCGACCTCCTTCGTGCGTGCTGCAGCTCCTACGTAGACAGTCGCAGCGTCCCAAATCGCAACTTCCCGTTGTGGAAGCTGCTCTTGCTCTTCGCCGTCGTCCAGCATTTGCGGAGTGACAGCACCGACTTTCCGCAGCGGATCCGCTTGTTGCGGAACTTGGTTCTCAACTCCACCAACGAGGTGCGCCAGGGTGAACTGCCTACGCTGCTTGAGGAGGTCTCCCGGCTTGTGGCGACTGGAAGCCCACCGGTTCGTGGATTCAATCGTCGTCAGGTCGCCGAGGAAGATCGAAAGATCGCCCTTGTCGCCGCGCTACCGGTGTTGGCCGCGCCCATCCGGCGACTCGAGGATCATACGCTGCTGCAGGGATGCCTCGCGTCGTTCGACTTCAACGCGACCAATTTCGAGCGTCGCGCTGCTTTGTTCGATGAGGTCTTTCCGCGGGCGACCGAGCTGCCCGTGGCGGCGGCAAAGGCAGCGCTGCTTGCTTGCGGCGACTACTCCCAGAAGAACTCGATGGGGAGATTTCAGTTCGGTGCGGAGAATTCGGGGGTCTGGCGTGATCTCCTCACAAAGGGGGCTCCTCAGACGAAGACCGCGCTGGAGGTACTGCTCGATGCGGTGGGCACACGCGACGATGGGGCGATCGACGAGCGTCTCCGTGGCGTCACTGAACGCTACCTCGCCGCGCAAGAAGCAGAACGAGCCTTCGACTGGCGCTACTATCTCGTCAAGTATGATGAGATGCGGATCGGCGTCAGCGGTATCTACGCGGGTTCAAGCGGGCCGATGAGCTTTCGTCTCTGCATGTTGAACAAGATGCAGATGAACAGCAATTATCGCGACCCATTCCTCCTCGCGATTTTCCAGCGGAGCGGAGCCCGCAAGGACGCCGAGGTCATCAATCCGTGGTTCACTGGCTACGCGAACGTCGAACGGTGGCTCCAGCTCGGGCGCGGGCAACTCGCAATCACGTGCACGGAGGAAGGATTCGTCGTGCAAGCATCGAAGGACGAGGGCTTCGACGCTGCGTTTAACGAAGTGGCGTCGAGGCATGGCGTGGAACCCGAAGGTCTTGTGCGCATCCCGCAGCTGACAAGAAACGGCGCGGTCTATGACACCGAAGACCGCGTGCTGTTTGGCGTTCGGCTGGTGAAGGATCTCTTGAGCATGAAGCGAGCGGGCCGGAGCATATTATTGAGTCCGCGTAACTGAGCGGCAGGCTTGCGCAAAGCACGCGGGTGCGCCGATCGAAACCGCTCTCCTGTCGCACCCGTTGCCTCACGCTTCGTATTGGACGTCGAAATGTATTGACAAGGCGAAAGCGATTTTTAGCATGTAATCCATTGGCTTAGAACCAGTTGTAACTTGCGCTTGTTACACTCAAGTGGGCGACGGGTTGAAACCGTCGGCTGTCACCAAATTGTCACTAAAGCCGGACCAAAACAGACGAAACCCAGATAATCCAAGGGAAATGGAACTTTTGCTATTTGACAGCTGGCAAGGGCATTAAGTTGAATTTTGTGTCAGATAGCAAGCGACGTCTTAATTTTTCAAGACCGGCGCATTCAACCGCTCTGCCACTCCTCCATTGGCTTTTACGCATCGCCATCCGGCGAGTCGTTGCCGCACTACGCGCAGCTCGATATGTCCAACCATACTTTAATTATGATCGCCCTCGTTTACTAGTCTAACTAGAGACTCATTTGCGGAATTCATAGACTCGCTGTCCATGCCAGAAAAACTTTCGCGTCCCGAGTGACGAAATGCCAAGGCCGTTCGCACTCCGACGTAGCATTCCTTGGCCAAATGCGTAAAGATCCCATGCGGGCCGCATCTCCTTTAAGCGCTGGGGTACGGATTTGATTTCACTGCGGACCGCGAGCCGCATCTTCGCTCAAGGCCCGGGTTTTCTTAACTTGATTTCGTATTGATTAGGCCTAGAGACGCGGTATTGCAATTCAGAAACACACGTGAACGTGTGAAGCACAATCCCTACATACAGCGGCTGGGGACTCCTCCCGGCTTGTCGCGATATTGCATATGGCAATTCGTGCACGCTTCACTGACAGTGCCCGCTGCATCAAGCATCTTGCCTTGATCCTTCGATTGTGCGGCCTTGTAGGCCGTCAAGCCCGCCGCCCGCAGCCCCTGAACCAACTTACCCCAATCCGCGTTCTTCATGGGTACCGGACGCGTTCGAGCACAGCCGCCCCGGAATCATAAGAAGGTTTGCGGCTTCGGCAAGAGCTATCGAGCTATTCTCCACTGCGTTCCATCCTCCGTAAGTACCACTCAACGCATCGGTGGAATCGGCGGGACTGGCTGCAGGTTTTACAGCGGCCGGATCATTGCTCTGTGCGAAAAAGATGACATTCGAATTCGGCAACAATATGCCCCTCATCACCTGCGCAAGATTACCCTCGCGATGCGCTGTGGCGGCCACCGCCGCGGGACGCGCTCGTGACCTGGCAGACTGGGTTGCCGGCCCTTGCGCCGCCACCCGTAACAAAAAGAGCATGGCCATTCCCAAACAGAGAACGATCGGCAAAACTACTCCGCGGTGTCGCATGTGTTTACACCTCCATCCTAGATTCTCACACGCTGGAACCCGGGACAACCTGCAAGGCAGTGGAAAAGATCCTGCGAGGGTGATCTGGACGATCGGAGTATCCGGGATCTCGCCCCCGGTGAGATCCCCGAACCGTGCCGGAGACGCTCCCGCCGGTTTGCGCCCACACACCACACGCTACCATGCCCAGCACGCTGAATTTTATGAAATCCGCCATTCTTTTACCGAGTTCAAGGCAGTTGCATTCTGGTCCGCTCTCTGCACTGAACGCGACGGCCCTAGCAGCAAATTTTCGCTGCGGTCTAATGACGCATTCAGATCGACTTGCACTGGCTTCGTTGCTGCGAATTTGATTTACTTTGGCCTATGGCGCCATTAACCGCCTGGTAATTAGTCCGTGTAACTAGAATCATGGAGGTGTGGGACGCACTTGAACATGTGCGTTGGGTGCGGTACTTGCGGCCACTGGCTGGTTGTATGAACTTGTGTCGGTGACTTATTATTTCAGTACATTTTTTTCATCGGGACCATTCTGCTTACTGACCTGCGCATTCTTCGGCCGCAATCCCAAGTCTGTCTCTCTGGCTCGGAACAAATATTGGCGTGGATTTGCGCCTTGCGCGTGGGGAAACAGCCTCAGACCGCCCAACTTTCGCTGAAGATTCTGCGGGCGCCATGTGTGGAATTGTTATATAAGGTTCGTTCGGCGGGCAACGGGCAAGGTTTGGAGGGAGATTCATGAAATATCTGCTTTCGTCACTTGTATTCCTGACGTTTGTGCTGGGCATTTCGGCCGGCGCACGCGCCCAGGGTGAAATTACCCTTCTGGCGCCTGGGCCGATCAGGGGACCGTTGGATAAATTACTCGCCGCCTTTGAAACCAAGACGGGAACGCACGTCAAGGTGACCTACGGCGGAGGCGTCCCTACGAGAAAGCAGGTCGCCAGTGGGAAGGGGTTGGACGTCGATCTTCTTTTCGCGCCTTTTCCGGAAGTTCTCCAAACCGGCAATATTGTCCCCGGCAGCGCGACGGTGGTCGCGAGAGTGCGCTTGGCGCTGGCAGTGACAAAAGGTGCGCCCAAGCCTGACATCTCTACACCGGCAGCAGTCAAAAAGACGTTGCTCGATGCGAAGTCGATTAGCTCTGTGGACCCGCAGCAGGGAAGCGTTGGAGGTATCGCGCAGGCGGTGCTTGACAAGCTGGGCATCAGCGACGAGGTGAAGCCGAAGTTCAAATGGGTTAAGGGTGGCGACGTCGTGCAGGAGTTGGTGGCCAAAGGTGAGGTCGAGATCGCCTTAGGACCTTATCTAAGCGACATGAATAATCCGGGCATTGAGGTTGTGGGGCCACTACCGGTGGGCGCTTCGACCCCGGTCGATATTACAGGATTTCTTTCCAACAGCCTGAAGGACACAAAATCCGCCAAGTTGCTCTTGGCCTATCTCAGGTCAAAGGAAGCAGCTTCTACCTGGGAAGAAGCCAAGATATTTCCTGTCCACTGAACTCTGCGGAGTTGAGGCGGCTATTTTGGCCTGTGTGTTTGAGCTCAGAATATTCAGGACAAGAGGAGATTCCAATGCATCGACGTCTCGCTGATTGCTTCGTAGTTACGGCAGGCGTGTTCGCGCTGGTGTGTGTGGCGTCCGTGAATGCCGGCGCGCAACAAGAGAAAAAGGAAGGTGCGGCTATAAAAGGAGGCTATAGCGGGCAAGCAGCTGCGAAGCCGCTGCCGCCGGGCGGCCCAACTCCCCGCACATCGGATGGGCATCCGGACTTTTCCGGAATCTGGTTTTCCGGTCTTTTGGGAACAGAAGACGCGACGCTCGTCGGCTCTTTCGGGAACTCGGATCCAGCCGCCAGGGCGTTTGACCCCAAGGTCACGCCAGAGGAAAAGCCTTCTTTCACGCCTTTCGGGGTCCAAAAAATGAAGGAAATGATGTTCAACCTCGATGAAGACGTGTTGCGCAAGTATGGCATCACCTATACGGGAGCCACATCGCCAGGGGAACAGAACTTTGAAAAACTTCCGAAGGACCAGCAGAAAGCCTTCCTCGATGTGGAGATAGCTCGCGTGGCGAGGGAGTGTATCCCCTTTGGTGTTCCAACGATTGGCAACGGACTCCATGGCATGCAAATGGTGCAGACGCCCGGGCAGCTGGTGGAACTCGTGGACGCAAATCACGACTTTCGCGTGATCCCCACCGATGGGCGCCCGCATAGTGAAAGGCCAGACCCTACCTTCAATGGTGAAGAGCGAGGCCATTGGGAAGGAGATACGCTGGTCATTGACACTATTGCGATTGATGAAAGAGTGTGGAATAGCTCCAACTGGAGGTACCACAGCGAACAGGAGCATGTGATCGAGCGCTACACCCGCCCATCAATGAATTACCTCGTCTACCAGGTCACCATTGAAGATCCCAAGGTGCTGACAAAGCCCTGGGTCTCCGCTCCGCACCGTTTTTCGCTATCGGTCACTCACGAACCGTTAGGCGAGTGGTACTGCGGGGTTGAGCCAAACGAGGCGCTCGACAACTTGAAGGAGCTGAGAAAAGAGTTGGGACCTTAGAGCCAGTTGCTGCAAGGTTTCGGAGTAATGACGGCCTTTTGCCTTACACTTTGGGGAGAAACGACTACTTGTCGGGTTTCTCGTCCGCAGGCGGGGTGCCGTCTCCGTAATATCTTTGCCTGGCCACCACGATCTCTTTGCCGTTCGGTAGTTTCACCTTCTCCGCTGCGCCTTTAAACGTAGGATTCGTGCCTCTGCCTGGGACGGCACCCACGACGATGGTCTTTCCGATGTTATCAACGAAATCCGCCCGCTTGGTTCCTGTCCTTTGCACGATGGCCACCGATGAGCCCTCAAACCGCCATGAGGTCACTTTGCCATCCGCATCCGTCGCGTCCACGTTGAAGTAAATATGCGGGTTTTCCCATTCAACCTTCGTCAAGATGCCCGTAATGTTGACGTACTTGCTCGCATCGTACTCAAACTCAAATCCATGGTGCGCGTAGAGGGCAGCGTTGGCCACGATAAGACTCAGCACAAGAAAACCAAAAACCATCAGTGCGAGTTTGCTTTTCATGAGTCCTCCCTGTTTGATGACCGCCCGTCACCGGAATGTGGCGCGAGCATATAAGCGTGTCCCCATCATTGTCAATCTTCGGTTGCCTCGCTGGACCCTGAAGACGTCACAGTGTGCAGAGTCGCGCGTAGTATATTGCGCGTGATTCAAGACCAGCAAAAAGCGACATTGACAAAGATTCTGCCTTGGGGGAAGCTGCCCGCCGGATCGGGATTGGAAGGGATAAAACATGAGGCTGGGATCAGGGCGAACCATTCTTGCCGCGATGCAAATCGTCTACCTGCTTGGTATCGCACCAGTCAGAAGCCAAGTTGCCCCGGAACAAAAGCCTCAAATGGCGGACGAAGTTTTCAAGAATGTCCAGGTGCTCCGAGGCCTCACCGTAGACGAATTCATGGGAACAATGGGGTTCATTGCCGCATCCCTCAGCATGAACTGCATCGATTGCCATGTCACAGCCAGCGCCAGCGACGTAGCAAGATTTGCTGATGACACACCTCTGAAGCAGACCGCGCGCAAAATGATTTTGATGGTCAAGACCATTAATGCCGCCAATTTTGATGGGAAGCGCACCGTGACCTGCTATTCGTGCCATCGCGGTGCTGACCGGCCCAAGGGGATCCCGAATCTGGCGGACCAGTACGGCACTCCGCCTCCGCAGGATCCTGATGACGCGGAAATTGTCGGTCCTCCGGAAGCTGGAGCACTGTCCGCCGACCAAATTCTCGATCAGTATGTACAGGCGTTGGGCGGGGTTCAGCGGCTAGCAGCCGTCACCAGCTTTGTGGCCAAGGGCACCTACCAGGGTTTTGACACAAGCGACGAAAAAGTTCCAGTGGAAATCTTCGCCAAAGCTCCCGCGCAACGCGCGACGTTCGTGCATCTGCCCGATGGCGACAGTGTCAGGACCTACGATGGCCGCACGGGCTGGATGACTTCCACAGGAACGCTCTTGCCGCTGCCGGTGCTTGCACTGAGCGGAGGAGATCTCGGTGGCGCCCGGCTGGACGCCGTGCTGTCTTTTCCGTCGCAAATCAAGCAGGCGTTGAAAGATTGGCGCACCGGTTTTCCAGACACCAACATTGATGATACCGCCGTGAACGTCGTGCAAGGGACCGATTCGGAAAAAATGCCAGTAAAACTATATTTCGACAAGAAGTCTGGCTTGCTGCTGCGACTCATGCGCTATAGCCAGACGGCGATCGGTGTTAATCCCACCCAGATTGACTATGCTGATTATCGCGACGTCGCTGGAGTGAAGGTGCCTTTTCGCTGGACCGTAACATGGACGGACGGCCGCTCTGTCACCGAACTCAGCACAGTGCAGCCGAACCAAGCGATTGACTCATCCAAGTTTGCCAAACCGAAACCACCCCAGGTCGGCAAAGCTGCAAGTCGGTAATCTTTCGTGAAAGAGTCGAGCAGGAAAGCTTCTCAAGATTTTGCTCTGCGTACCCTCCACACATCGCTAAGTCGTTGTGGGAAATTTGGGGGCACGGCGTAGCATAAATGAGTAACTTGGGCGACTTGAGTGAGCCGCCGTATTGCGAGTCCCCGGACTCTACAAGCGGGTGCCAATTCCGGAGAAACGGGGTGGTCTGAACGGGTGGATGCAACACTGGCTTGCAGTTTATCCGCAGGAGTGCGAAATCCCAACGTTTGTCTGGGCCGGGTATTGAGGCGCAGAGCGATCTCGTCTAGCTCCGCTTGCGACAAGCGGGATAGGTCGAAATTCTTTGGCAGGTATTGCCGCTCTAGCTCAGATGGTATTGCATCGACCACTTCAGGCGGCAGGGCTTATCGGAATGTGGGATTTCGAGTATCGATCATAGCCGTTTGAACCAGATAAACCTTGAGAGTAGCAATCCGCTTTGGCAGCAATCACTTTGTCAGACTAGCCGCGAGCGGCTTGGCCTTTGTTGATCCCGCGCTCCAGACTACTTTACCGTTCTTATCCAGAAGCTGAATGCTTGCACTTCCATCCTTCTCGATTCCAAATACTCCTGCCGGAACGCCCGCTTCATTCACGATGACAAAACGCTGAGCAGTTATTTCCTTTGGTGGTGCAGTCTGGGTTTGTGCGTGAACCAATGCAGGCGAGACTTAATGAGAAAGCATTCCCCCCAACAGACCAGTGGCAAGCGAAAGGCCGATATTCAGTTTTTGATTCATGCGGGAATCTCCTTATCGTAAGCGCTGGTACATCGAAGTGTTAGTTGCCCTGGTTTTCTGAATGGTTGGTTTCTTTTGCGTATGCTGAGGGGGATTATTCAAAGAGCGCTTCGATTTCCCTGCGGGTCATGCCTACGGCCAGATTTTGAATTGGTCCAGCGCGACACCAGAGACCGTGGGAACTCCCGGACGGGAGAGTCGTGGAATATATCTATAGCACTTTGTTCCAAGCGCAGGGGAAAACGGCATGTACCCAAGTGCGGGAAGAACAGGAACTCGCAGGTGCTGTGTAAATAATTGCAAACAGAGAGGAAAGTGGTGCGCCCGGAGAGAGTCGAACTCCCGACCTTCTGGTTCGTAGTTGGAGAAGTCAATCTTGTAAGCTGTGGCTTGTCTTGCCCTTACGCATTGTCATAGCACTGAAAACGGGACCGTTTTGACAGGTTTTGTTCCCTTAACGTTCCCAAGTAGAATTCTGCGCAATTGTTGTGAAACTTTCACTCCTATCGACTATCGTCCGGCGAAACATCTCCGTTTGAGCTCTGCATTTACCTAAACTGAATTCGCAATGTCAGAAATTAATTGCAGGGCATTGTCGATTAGCCTCAAAACATGAATCCAGTCGGGAGGTGATAAAGCCTCAAATGTACATTGATATAGAGTCACTAATTCGAGTAAACAAACCAGTGCATATCAAGATACGCAGAAGCACTCACTGAAGTTCTGCAGAGTGCGTTTCCGCGTTTTCGCGAACAAACACTGAGCGGGCTATGCTGCCCGCGTCCTTTGGGCTCTGGACAGATGAAATAGCACTATCCGTCTAAAATCAACATTTGATACGGGTCTTATGGAATACCCGATTGTTTACAGAATCCTCCGTTCGGCATTGGATGCCCGAGAATTGATGATTCGACGAATGACCTTCGCCCGCATCAGATTCTTCTACCCGGCTTTATGCCAGCCGCCTTCGCCCGATCATAAGAATAGTGATCCCGGTAAGGACTGCAGCACCCAAAAGCGCCGCCAGACCGGTATACACTAACCCACTGTGGGGCAGTGGGCTTGCAAGGCGCATGATTAAGCCACTACCTATTGCTCCAGCGGTACCGATTGCGGTGTCCACGTTTGGGCCGTATCCGCGTTCTGCCAGCGCGTTCCGGGTCAGCCAGCCCGTAACTAATCCAATGGTGATCCATGCTAGAACGTACATACGTCCTCCCTAAGCTAGGTGCGCCGTCTCCCCTTCTTTCCATCCTTCTCTGCGTTCGATCGTGGCAACCTCCATCCAACCCAAGTGGCGGCTTGATTTGTTTCCTTTATCTAGTCGTTCAACTGGTCCGATCATAGGGCCCAGTTTGTTCTTCAGTGCGCCTTCGCACGCATAGTTCGCGCAATTCTAGGAGCGAGTACACACCGTCAGCCAGTTCTAGCAGTTCCTGCCGAGTCGCCAAGATGTTACCGTCTATTTCAAACCATAGTACCCCGTGGCGGATATAGGGACGTACTGCATGGCCTTGCGCGTGGATCGTTCTTACGGCTGCGTTAAAGTCTTCTTCCATTGATCCATTCAAGATAATTGCGAAGCTCGCCACTCATCAACGGCCTAATGCCCTGAGCACTGGCACCGAGTGAAATTGCGTAAAGTTGTTTGAGAACGATAACAAGGGGCCGAATGATTTAGATTTGTGTCATTCGGCTCTCGTTTGCCGGAGCTAATGTGCTAACCGGCCTACTTGGAGATTCCGTACTAGGCGGCGACCACTTCTTCTGCCTTCGTATCGGCTATCAGGGCTTCGGTGGTCAGCATTAGGGCTGCGATGGATGCAGCGTTCTGTAACGCCAAACGGGTAACTTTCGCGGGATCAATCACACCCAATTTGACCATGTCTCCGAACTCACCGCTCTGTGCGTTGAACCCAAAGTGTTCATCCTTCGAGTCGCGCACCCGTCCAACAACGACAGCGCCTTCATGTCCGGCGTTAATCGCGATTTGCCGCGTAGGCTCTTCGAGAGCTCTCTTCACGATGTTCACCCCAATGGCTTCATCGCCGAGGAGCTTTAGTTTCTCCAGCGCCGGGATGCAGCGAAGAAGAGCCACACCGCCGCCAGGGACGATTCCTTCTTCCACCGCGGCGCGTGTAGCGTGCATGGCATCCTCGACCCGGGCCTTTTTCTCTTTTAGCTCGCTTTCGGTGGCTGCTCCTACCTGGATCACGGCAACACCACCCACCAGTTTTGCCAGTCGTTCCTGTAGCTTTTCACGGTCGTACTCTGAAGTGGCTTCCTCAACCTGGATGCGGAGCTGTTTGATGCGCCCCTCGATTGCGATAGATTTGCCTGCACCCTCAACGATAGTGGTGTTGTCCTTGTCGATCGATATTTTCTTCGCGTGACCTAAATCTTCGATTTTTATGTTTTCGAGCTTGATACCGAGGTCCTCGGTGATAGCCTTGCCGCCCGTCAGGGTGGCAAGGTCTTCTAACAACGCTTTGCGGCGATCTCCAAAGCCTGGTGCCTTCACGGCAGCGCACTGCAGCGTGCCGCGCAGTTTGTTTACCACGAGCGTTGCGAGTGCTTCGCCTTCTACGTCCTCCGCAATGATCAGCAGCGGTTTGCCAATTTTGGATATCTGCTCAAGGACCGGCAGTAGCTCCCGCATGGAGCTAATCTTCTTCTCGTGAATGAGGATATGGACATCTTGCAGCGCGCACTCCATCTTCTCCGGATCTGTAACAAAATACGGAGAGAGGTAACCACGGTCGAATTGCATGCCTTCGACCACTTCGAGAGTGGTCTCCATGGTCCTGGATTCCTCGACGGTGATTACGCCGTCTTTACCGACTTTGGTCATCGCCTCCGCAATGAGGTTGCCCACCTGTTTATCGGTGTTGGCGCTAATGGTGCCCACTTGTGCGATCATGTCGCCCTTTACTTCTTTATGCAGCCTTTTGATTTCTTGGACGACCGTTTCCACGGCGTTTTCGATGCCGCGCTTGAGCGCCGTTGGACTCGCACCGGCGGCAACCATGCGCACTCCCTCACGGAAAATGGCCTGCGCCAGCAAAGTAGCGGTCGTGGTGCCATCCCCAGCCACATCCGAAGTCTTGGATGCAACCTCTTTCACCATTTGCGCGCCCATGTTTTCGAGGGGATCCTGCAGCTCAATTTCCTTGGCTACAGTTACACCGTCCTTGGTGATAATCGGTGCGCCGAATTTCTTCTCGATCACCGCATTGCGGCCCTTGGGCCCGAGCGTGATCTTTACTGCATCTGCCAGGATGTTTACGCCACGCAGAATCGCCTGACGTGATTCCTCACCGGTCACAATTTGCTTTGCCATTTGAATTCACCCTCCAGGGTGATTATGTTCTTTCGTCCGAGCTTGAAATCAGAAATGAGCTACTTCTTGCCAGTGGCCGCTTTGGCCATACCGCTGAATTTTGCTAGGATCTCCTCTTCGCGGAGGATGAGGTACTCCTGATCATCGATCTTGATGTCGCTGCCGGTGTATTTACCAAACAGAATCCGGTCGCCGACCTTTACCTCAAGCGGAACGCGTTGCCCCTTTTCGATCTTCCCGGCTCCGACGGACATCACTTCGCCCTCCTGAGGTTTCTCTTTGGCAGTGTCGGGAATAAGGATGCACCCCCTTAGCCGTGTTCTTTTTCTAGTCGCTTAACCACGACGCGATCGTGTAGTGGGGTGATTTGAAGAACTGTCATTTCTGATCCTTCCGTGAAAGGTGACTTCTTCTAAAGCTTACTCGTTGAAATGCGATACTATCCCCCGCCGGATGCGGCAACAGCACAAGTGCTGCCCCCCGTCACGATCGCAGCAGCAAAACCCTTGTCAGGATCCCCGTTGTGGACCGGTGCGCTTGGCAGGCCACAAATTCACCGTTGCGCGGCCTTCGCTGATTCGTTGTGTGGCGCGTTCTTCTGCAATACGCGGACGAGATTCCGTCCGGAGGCTGGAACCGTTGCTCTATTTCCCAACACGATCTCTTTGGCGGTGATCTTGCGGCCATAGACATCGGCGCTGGAATCATCATCGGGGCGAAGGGTGGACCCTTCGAGGGAAATGCCGGCGAACAGACCGCGGGAACGAGAGTAGCTGAGGATTTCCGCCCGCAGATAGAGGTCGGTATCCGCGGAAGCATCACGCCCCTTGGGACCGGCGGCGGCGGAAGCATCGGCACCCAGTTTAACTTTGCTGTTGAGAATGGAGGATGCGCCTCTCTCATTCATGACCAATAGAACGAGATCCGTCGCTTGGCCGCCGAGTTGAAACCCAACACTGCCTCCTTCGAGTGCGTACATGGCAGGGGCACCCCAGGCACCGTTAAAATGTTCGCCCTTGCGGCAAACCATCGCGCCGCGGCCGTAGGTTCCGCCGACAACAAACGCAGCCTTCAGAACGGACGGAAAAACAATAATGCACTCCGCTTTTTTCAAGAGCTCTTGCGGGATATTGTCGGGCACGCCCATCACTTCCTGCATGACCGTCCCGGAACTTTCCAAACGTTTTTGTTCCTTGTTCGCGGCGTAGAGCGTACTCGCGACAAATAAGATGCAGACACCCATCACGAATTTACGAATCATGTCGAGCCTCCATGATCAGACTGTTCTACTTGCGAAATCTCGCTGCAGTGTGAAACGAGTGGTTCCCCCGCCCCAGCGACGAACTGAATCGCTGGGGCAGTCAATTGCGGTTGGGTGGATTATGGTCGGATTGTGAAAGGTAGATCTTGCGATTGCCGCAAGGCACCTATCTGCGTTCCGATCACTTCGCCGGAGACCACAAGCTCGACGCGACGATTCGCTTGGCGGCCTTCCGGAGTGTCATTGGTCGCCACGGGTTGTGTTTTGCCAAATCCCCGCGAGGTCATCGAACTCATGGGGATTTTTTCATCCGCCAGGAAATCGCGTACCGCGCCGGCTCGTTGTTCCGATAGCGTCTGGTTCAGCGAATCGCTACCCACGCTATCGGTGTTGCCTTCAATCGCCAGTCTGAGGTCCGGATAAGCCAGAACGATTCCGGAGATCTTAGCGAGCTTCTCGCGCGCCCCTGAACGGAGCGTGGATTTGCCGCTATCAAACAATACGTCCGACAAGTTCACGATCAGGCCGCGGGCGGTGTCGCGCGTGGTGAAGATCACGTTGAACTGGGCCAGGAGTTTAGCTCGCAGCTGCTCTTGATCCATCAGGGATTGTTTGAGTTGTTGGTCGGAGTTTGCGGCGGCCGCGCGGCTGAGCTTGGCATCCGCCTCCGCATCGCGCCGTCCCTGCTGGGCATCCGCTGTCGCTGCACTGGCATTTGCGGCTGCCTGATTGGCGCTTGCGGTTGCCTCGTTTGCACTCGCGCTATTCGCCTCCGCGTTGCGTTGTCCCTGTTGGGCATCCGCAGTTGCCTGATTTGCGGTCGCGGCATTTTGGTTTGCGTTGGCGGAATCCGCCTCGGCATTGCGTCGTCGCCGTTGTTCGTCCGCGGTTGCCTGATTTGCGGTCACAACATTTTGATTTGCTGTTGCGGCATTTTGATTTGCGCTGGCTGAATCCGCCTCGGCATTGCGTTGTCCCTGTTGCGCATCGGCCGTGGCCCGATTGGCGTCGCTCGTAGCTTGGTTGGCGTTTGCGGCGGAGAGGCGATCGCGTTCTGACTGCTCCTGCGCCGCGCCGTTAGCTACTTCAGCGCGATCGCGGCGTCGATTAGCCTCGTCTGCTGCTGCTTCCGCATCCTTCTGGCCTTGAGCGGCACCCGCCAATTTGCCGCGTGCATTGGCCAGCTTCGACGCCTCTGCGTCCCTGTCTGCATTGACGCGATCCGCTTCGATGCGCTTCACGGCGATCTCTCGCGAGTCGTCCGCTGTCTGCACTACTTCGCGCGAAATCGAAATCAACGCCTTCTTGTCCACATGATGCGTCGTTGCCAGATCGTCGCCCTGCTTCATCTGGTCCATCGCCTTTTGGTAGCTGTCGGTTGCGTAAGTGTCGGCTCCGGAAGACTTTGCGATGCGCATGGCGTTGCGCGCTTCAAAAAACTCCAGCGGCAGTTTCAGGTCCAATATTAACGGGTCGAATTTGTAGCCGGTCGGGATGTACCCGCCGCTGGCGATCAATTCGTATTGGGCATCAACTTCTTCGCTGGTGCCGACGGTGTCAGCGCGAATCGAGTTTTCCAGCACCACTACGTTGCTGGGACGGCGCACCGCGAAGTAGGGCTCCGCGGTGACGATCATCGCAAAGGCTTGCAGGTCGGTTGTTACGGTGAGCTTGCTGGTGCGGTCATCGCTCAACAGCACTTCGCCGACGTTTACCGCGCGGCCATCGGGTGAAACTGCCCACATCACATACGTTAGATACTCAGTGCCAAAGGCTGTCGGTTTCTCGAGGCTGCGAAAGTCCGCCTGGATCTCCATGGTCCCGCGCTTGCTCTCTACGCGCGCTATGCCTGACGCGTTCGGCATCAGCGTGGTGCCTGCAAAATCGATCTTGGTGGAGCCGTGCCGATGTTGGTATTTTACCGCGCGGGTCGTGCGGCTGACTACGTTCACGCCGTATGCTGAAGGCTGATTCTGTTCGGGGGAATCTTTTGTTTGGGCCTGAGCTAGCATCGGTGCTCCCAAACACATGAGTGCTGCTAAAACCGCTGCGGAACTTTTCAAGGTGAGTCTCCTTATGGATCGGTGAACTTGCAGTATCAATCTTTGCGAATATGAATACTGTCTGTTAAAGGACGTTTACTGCGAATGTTCAAAGTGTTAAAGATGATCGCCTTCATCTAACCCCATACCAACGTGCACGATGCGGCGTGCGGTGAACCCTCAAACCTGGGTTGCTAACAGCACGCGGGGGCCACAGGCATAATTGCCCGGCTGCCGGAGTTAGCCTGGAGTGTCGGAACTGAGAACTACTGCGGGTTCACGAGCGTGCCCCACTGATTCATTTTCATTCGGCGGAGTAGAAGACGAACCGGCTGCCGATTTGACAGGTTCCCTTCGTCACCTGGCTTCAAAGGAGCTCAGCGATTTGCGACGTGTTCTGCGGGGATCGCTATTCCCGTTTCAAGTAACTTCGCGAACTGCGCGGCGGGTAGAGGCTGACTGAAATAGTATCCCTGTCCTTCATCACATCCATGAGCCTGAAGAAACTCTACCTGCTCGGTTGTTTCCACACCCTCTGCGATCACACGGTGGTTGAGGCCTCTGCTCATACTAATCACTGCGCTGACGATGGTCGCGTCATCCGTATCGGCAGCAATCTCGCGCACGAACGATTGATCTACCTTGAGAGTGTCAATCGGAAACTGTTTCAGATAACTTAGACTCGAATAACCAGTCCCGAAGTCATCGATTGCGAGATGCACCCCCATCGCTTTGAGTTTCTGGAGCGCCGGGGCAGTGAACTGAACATGCCGCATCAGGACGCTTTCCGTCAGTTCGAGTTCGAGATAGCGCGGCTCCAAACGAGTATCCTTCAAAATAGTCTGAACGCCTTCAAGAAAATTATCGCTCCGGAACTCTACCGACGAAACGTTAACGGCCATCTGGATAGGACGCAGGCCCGCGCCTTGCCATGCTTTCGCTTGCCTGCACGATTCGCGGAGCGCCCATCGACCTATTGGCAACATCAGGCCGCAGTCTTCGGCAATGGAGATGAATTGCAATGGCGCGAGCAATCCCCGATCCGGATGTTGCCAGCGGATCAGCGCTTCAACGCCGGTAATCTCCCCCGTCTTTAGGTCAATCTTAGGTTGGTAGTGCAATAAGAACTCATCCCGCTCCAGCGCATGCCGTAGACTCTCTTCAACCCATTGCCGCTCCATAGCCCGGACGTTCATGCCACTCTCAAAAAACTGGTAATTGTTAGGACCCTTTTCTTTAGCTCGATACATCGCCAGATCGGCATTTTTGAACAAGGTGTCGGCATTCTGACCGTCATTCGGATATATGGTCACGCCGATACTCGTAGTGATACTGAGGCGAGATTGGTCGACGATGTGCGGCACACCCAACGCTTCTAAAATCTTTTTGGCTTTGACTCCGGCATCGCGTGCGTTCGTAATCTCCGAAAGAATGATCACGAATTCGTCTCCGCCCATACGGCTCACGGTGTCGGAGGTGCGCACACAACCTAGCAAACGCTTGGCAACCGATTGAAGCAGTTTGTCCCCGATCGCGTGACCCAAGGAGTCATTGATGTGCTTGAACCCATCCAAATCTAGAAACTGCACCGCGAGCCGAGTGCCGTTACGACGGGATGTCTCAATCGCCCGGCTAAGGCGATCCATCAGTAGGGTTCGGTTGGGCAAATTCGTGAGCATATCGTGTTGCGCCCGATGGGACATCTCCAGTGCCATCGCCCTAGCCTCGGACACGTCGTGGAAAACGATTACGGCTCCAGTCACCAATCCTTGCCGATCATGGATCGGCGCGGCAGAGTCCTCGATGGCGGATTCATGCCCGTCGCGTCGGATGAGGATGCAGTGCGGGGTGAGTCCCACAGTTTTATTTTGCTCGATCGCAGTTCTTAGAGGGTTTGGAGACGCTTCTCGCGTGCTGCCGTCGATGATCTTGAATACCTCATGGAGCGGCTTGCCTGACGCCTGCGCCCGAGTCCAGCCCGTCATCCTTTCCGCTACAACATTAAGGTAGGTAACGTCCCCCGTTACATCGGTACTGAGTACAGCGTCCCCGATGGAGTTGAGCGTGACGTGGGCGCGTTCTTTTTCCGTGAACAGCACTTCTTCCGCAGTCTCCCGCTCAGCCATATTGCGGATAGCGCGGACGAATGCGTCCGTGTCGATATGATCCTCCAGTAAGTAGTCTTTTGCTCCATGCCTTAAAGCTTCCAAGGCGATGTCTCTGTCACCCGCAGCGCTTAGCACCAGGGTCGGTACGCCGACTGCCGCGAGCGATAGCCTATCGAACGTCTCGAGACCGCGACTGTCGGGTAGCACCAGATTGACAAAGATTGCCCAAATATTCTTGGTCCGCAATCGTTCGATGCCTTCAGCGAGTGTCCTAACCCACGCACCCTCGAATGGGCCGTCACTCGCGCTGGATATCGCCTCTAGAAATACGTCGGTATGAAAGGCATCATTGTCGATCAAAAGCAGAGTCCGTATGTTTGTCATCGTTTCATTGTCCTGACAGACTTTGGACTTATCTGGTATTTCAAACTGTTCGGTTCGGTACATTGTGTCCAAAGATTAAATAGATTTCGATCGAAACTTATTGAGAATGCGTCGAGAATTTGCTCCCGAGACCCTATCAACCACCAGGCGGGCGGCGGTTTTCCTAGAGGAAGTATTATCAGCCGCAAATTGGGCGATCCAAACAACATCAAGAACTTGTGAGCGCGGCCATACTTCACCAAGGTCGGACTTGCCCCCGCCAGGTAAGCGAAATCCCGCAAAGAGGCCGGTACAGAGTCGGTATAAAGGAAGACATTGCTAAAGCTGTCTCAATATCTTAGATTGGCGCAAATTATGCGGCTATCAGCGAATGTGCGGACACTTGCTTGCAAAACGGAATTGCGGAGAAAGTGCTGCTAATCGTACAGCACCACGTTGAGAAGGGAACTATGCGCGTGTAACCCGCCGTTAGTGAATAACGCGAGTTTCTTGAACTTATTGATAAAAACATCGGCCCGCGTCGTCCCCATCAATTCGGCCAAAGTCTCCTGAAATATCATCCCAAATGATGGATTCGGTCCGTCCTTCCTTGCCGTAGCAGGCAAGACAGAGAAGAGTTCTCGGGACAATCGTTTGTCGCTGGAATCGAAAAGCTGGTCAAACCAAGGTCGGTTTCGATCGTCCGCAAATTCGTTCTGGTTGTGCAGGATGTGCATTAGTTGAATGCGGGTGTCTGTGCACTTCAGCCGATATCTCCAGTTTGCGGTTTCTCATCATTCTTTTAATTAACTGACCTGAAAGTCGTCCTTAGAACCACAGGGACACGGGCAAAGTGTCCCATTTCGGACAGACATGCTTTTTTGATCCCCCTACCATGTCACGTGTCAACAAAAACAGCAGCGCTAGAATGATAATCGAACAGATGAAGCCTCTCCCCATTGGAAGGTGTGGTTGGGTCGCCTCGGCATATCTACGAAGCCCGCAGGGCAATTGAGTTCTAGCCCAAATGCCTTGACCTCGACAGCATCTCGGACAGTCCATTCCGATGTGGATTCTGACTGACCGGCTGCGTTGACGGTCCTCCTTGGTGTCATTGGCTACCAGCGAAATGCTAGATTACGGGCAACTGATCGCGTCATCGTGAAAGGGCAATTCCCGTCTCTTGTAGAACGGCACAATTTAGAAGAGAAAGGATAAAGCGATGCTACAACCAGCAACGGGGTTTATCACCTGTTGTGCATGCAACGCGTCGTACGAATCGATAACAAAACTGCGCGAGCATCAGGCGAGATCTCACCGCCGAGGCGGCTCCAAGGAGAATTCGGATGGCAGCAGCAGGGGTGATGAAGGTCGAAGAGCCAATAGTCTTAATTTAGGCGCAGGATCCAGATTTGAGGACATTATGGCTAGCAAGAAAAACATCAAGGCAGCATCTGACAAAGCGTTGCTCGCTAGTGTGAAGGAAGAGATGACCCGGCCTTCTATGTCCAAATCCGCCCGGGAGGAAGCTGAGAAACAGAGCCATGCAAGGTTTAAACGCGATAGGCAACCCGCATGAGTATGCCATTCTGTCACAACGATGATGCAGCACAGGCCGCAAGCCGTTGTTTAAAATGATCGAGTAATTGTGTTTCTCATAGCACCGACACGGGCAAGCTAGAGGTTCATTGATTACTCGTGGAGGATAACGCTTAGGAGAGAATTGTTCACGTGCAACCCCCCCCTGTCGTGAATGAAGCCCAGTTTCTTGAATTTGTTCATGAAAAGATTAATTCGTGTCCGGCTTGTGCCAACCATCTCCGCCAACGTCTCTTGAGATATCTTCGCGAGAACTTTTTGGGGGCGGTCTTCCTTTCCATAGCGAGCAAGAAGTAGAAGAGTCCGCGCGAGCCTTTTCTCGGTTGAGTTAAAAAGTTGATCCATTAAGTCAGCTTCAACTCGAATGTTTCTTGAAAGCATGTGCTTGATGAAACGATCAGAGAATTCATGTTCCGTGTGGAGGACGTGGATCATCTCGTCTTTCTCAATGGCAAGCACTCTAGTAAAGGTAATCGCGGTGGCCGTCCCGATGTAGACCGTCTGACCTGCCAGGCATCCTTCTCCGAAAAAGTCTCCCGGTCCCAACATTGCGGCTACCGCTTGTTTGCCAGCCTGATTGACGGCGGAGAGCTTCACACCGCCTACTTGAATATACATTACATGCTCAGAGACACTGCCCTGCGTGAAAATGGTGTCGCTTTTTCGAAACTCCATCACCTTTCGGGCTGCACCTACTGAATCCAGAAATGCTTGGGCATTAAAAGTGGGCGGCTTGGCTTGCCGCATTATCGGGACCTCAAGCGGAAGTATACTTCCCCTCTGCTGCAGCAAATCAACTCAGGAAATACTCATAAATGCGGCCTGGGACGCCGTTGGAGTGATGCCCGGCTCTTCCCCAGCCGATCGTGTCGATCGCGTCAATCAGTTCTCCCGTGCGATGCTATATCAGACTGAAACGCAATTGTACAGGACGATAATCGACAAAACAAGCCACGTTCAATGGTGGATGAGCCGCGCTGTGGACTATATGGACTCAGTCGTTTAGAGAGGATCTCCCCTCAATCACAGCGGTTAGATCAATGTCTAACGTTACGTACGTTCGTAACGTCACATTGCTGAGACCAGGATTCTCAAAGGAATGGTCGAACACTCGTTATCATCTCCAGGGCTACAGGAATTCCTGCACCGCATTTTCGGCATGCATTGTCGCGGGCGGGGCCTTCGTAACCGCACTCACATTCGACGTAGAACTCTTTTCGAAGTATTTTGTACGGCGATTCGATGCTGCCTTTTGTACGCGCCTTGCCGCAAATATCGCGAGACGTGCGCGGCTCAATGCCTGGCCTACCAGCTAGCGAATCTGAGAGAAAGTTAGTCTGAGGCCCTGGTCTCTTTGGAAAGTCCGGATCGTGGATTAGGGCCAAGATGTCGGAAGCTAGCCTTGGCACGAACTCCATGGCGTACGGTTTACCATAACTCTCAAAGGCTGCAATCACCTGTTCTATGGTCTGCGAATCCAAGAGGGGACCACGTAGTCTGGGCCACACTTCCGCCAGTACGTCCCTATAGTTCGCCGAGCGTCCGATGACCCCCGACGGTGGGGTTCTCGATGGCCGCCCTCTTCGGCGTCTCTCAGAAAACGTGTCAAGAGCCTTTTTGCGTTTTAAGCGGGATTGTTTGCTTTTTCGCATTTCTGCGGAAACTCCCGGACAGGCGCTCTGAATTTTACGGGAGATTCCCGGCAAAAGCACCGAATTTTACGCGAACAAACTTCGGCTCACGCGTGACCCTCAGTCACCTCCGGGAAGTCAGTTTGAATCAAGGCTTAGGATCTATCCGGGAAATTTACATTCGTGGAAACGGAGGATTCAGAAGATGGCTGCCCAGAACGGAAAACGGTTGTTTCCCTGCCCAGTCTGCGCGATCCCGCGGGAAGTGCGGACGAGCAAGAAAAACAAACCGTACATAACGTGCGACCCGTGCGGGATTCAGGTTTTTGTCCGTGGACCTTTTGGAATTCTCGGATTTAACAGATTGGTTGATCGCGCCACTCAGGACGATCTCTGGACGCGACTCGCGGAGATGGAACGGCGCTACCGCTTGAAGTGCCCGAAATGCGGATGCCGATTCTGGATCGAGCCTCACATGGTCAAGACCAGCATTCTCGACGGAAGCCTCCAGGGATTCCGCTGCCCCGATAACAAGTGCGGCATGACCGTCGCATGGGAGAAAGAGCAATGAGAATAACCGTTTTAGGAGCAGTCCTAATCGTGGTGGCAGCTCTAGCTATTGTCCTGTTAATTCGCGCCGCGAGCCAAAAACCCGGCGATGACCCCGACCAGGGAACAACGCAGCCAAAGTCACCCGAGCCGAACTGAGACAATCCTTGCTGGCAGACGACACAAGCCGTACACTTTCGCCCGAACAAAGGGCAAGACGAGCCACGGAGAAAGGAGCATCCTCAGTGGCCCGCCGCAGATACCAGCAAGGGTGTCTGTTTCAGAGAGGTACAAAACGAAAAGTTTGGGTACTCCGCTTCCGAGAGGATGTCATGTTGCCAGATGGAACAATCGAAAGGGTCAACCGGTCGGAAATACTCGGTCCGATTGTTGATTTCCCCACCCGGCGCATAGCACAGAGGCTCGCGGAATCAAAGTTACGCGTGATAAATCAAGGAGTCTATCGTCCGGAAACAACCCTAACGTTTCGTCAGTTCGTAGAAACACAATTGCAGCCAAGTCTCTTCCCCACCTTCAAAACGTCCACGAGTCGCGGGTACGCCTATTTGCTTCGCAAATATCTGTTTCCTTATTTTGGCGATCACCATCTGACGGAAATCAACCGCCAGATGGTGCAGTCATTTGCGGCGCAACTCGGCCAAAAGCTGGCTCCCAAATCCGTTAGCTTGGCGAAAAACCTCGTTAGCAAGGTTTTCACTACGGCGATGGAATGGGGATATGTCCAGGAAAACCCGGCGACTCGCGTTCGGATATCTGCACAATACGTCCAACGAGAACGGACAGCTTTAAACCCGGAACAGATTCGCCTTTTGACCGATGCACTACCAGAGCCGTGCAAAAGCATGGCTCTGATCGCGGTCTTAACCGGATTGCGCCGGGGAGAGTTGTTCGCCCTGCGTTGGGGTGCGATAGATTTCGAACGAAAACTGATCAGCGTACGCGAATCCGTATACGAGGGCCAGTTCAATGTACCAAAGACACGCAGTAGTGTTCGCAAAATTGCGATGGCCGAGGGGCTCGAAGCGATCTTCTTTCGGCTCCGTGGAAAGAATACGTCTGCGAGTGATTTGGTATTTGTCAGCCAAAAAAGGACCGCGTTACGTCCCGAGAATATTCTCAAGCGGATTATCCATCCGACTTGTGAACGTCTCGGGCTTCCGAAGGTGGGCTGGCACGATTTACGTCATACGAGCGCGACTCTATTGCACGAGCATGAGCCGCTTCGCGTGGCGCAAGCGATCTTGGGGCATTCGGATTTGCAGACCACTCTCGGGTATACGCATGTGCTGCCCGGTTGGCAACGGGATGCCATGAGTCGGCTCGAACGGGGGATTCTGTTCCCAAATGTTCCCAAATCGGAGAAGCACACAGAAGAGTGGGATTCGGAACTCGCTGGAGTGCCAGTTAGTTAAGTGGTGCGCCCGGAGAGAGTCGAACTCCCGACCTTCTGGTTCGTAGCCATTGTAAAACGCATAATAAAGGACTTACAGCATTTGCGATATCTCGCGACTGAATGCGACAACCGACTAACACACAGTGAGTTACGGGTATCCTCAACGCAAATGCTGGTAGCTAGTCGGGTTTGCTGGTAGGCACAAAATTGGGCACAGTGACCCTCTGGATACGTCAACCCTGCCGCAAACATCGCAGCGATGCAGAGGTTGAATCCGCAAGCAAGACATGACGACACAGTATTAGATTCAGACGCGGGCTGTTCCGCAACTGAAGAACAAATCTGGTTCATTCGGACGGCCTTGCGGTGTATAACGTGTGCTACCTCCGACCAGTCATAACGGAAAAACACTTTACACATACGGAGGTTTGGTCGCTCAGAGCATGCGGCGCCATTTTGTTCCTTGTTCGGGCTGGTCCTAGTCCACTGGCTTCTCCACGCGGTATTTGCTGAAATAGAACCACAACAATCTACCCAACCCAAGCGCATCGGAATTGTATCCATCGGCTCCTCTGCCGAGTTTGCTCTGGATCTCGATGAGTTCGGCAAGGGTTGCGTGAGCACGGCTGGCTGGATCGAGGGCAGGAACGTTGTCATTTGACGCTCGATGTTCAAGGGCGCCTACCCATTTACAAAGAAGCGGTAGGAGGTAGATCACGATGCCCATTTTTACAAAACCTATATCCCAGATCGGCACTGCCGATGTGCAGGACTTGCTCCATGACGGAGCTGTTGAAAACGCTCGTTTAGAATTCAAGTCCGAACTACCGAGCAAGGATGAGACTCTAAAGAAGCTTTCATCCTTTGGTAACACTTTTGGCGGTTTCATGGTTGTAGGAGCCAAAGCAAACAGCACTGACGGTCGCATCGAAGGACTGCCCGGAGTAGACGTGCAGGCCGGATACAAGCAACAATTGGTGCAGTGGTGCTTCGACGGTGTCAGCCCGCCCCTGAACGTCGAAGTGTCGGATCCTATTAGTGTGCCCACCTCCGATGCAAAGATTTGCTACGTGGTCTACGTCCCGGAAAGTGACGTGGCTCCACATTTCTTGAACGGTCGTAAGGGAGTTTGGATTCGCACTGACGAATTCAGTTCGAGGTTTGAGGCACGGCTGGCGAATGATAACGAACTGCGGCAACTTTTCGATAGGCGTAAGCATGTTGTAGACCGTCGAAAAAGACTTTTGGAACGGGCCCGACAGAGATTCGAAACTTATGCTGCCAGACCTCACACGGATTATGCTGGCAAGGAAGCAAAAATGGGCTCCCGGCTGGAGCTTTCCGTGGTTCCGCGCTTTCCGTCACGCCCCGTCTGTGAACAACAGCACCTCAAGGCACGCATTATGGCTAGCACCGAGCCGTGGCGCCGCCTTACATTTCCAACGGTTGAAAAGGGCGTAATCTCTCAGCACGAAAGCGCGGTTATTTTACAGCCCGCACGGCAGCTTTCAATCTTCGAGGCCAATATTTGGGGAATGCTCTTTTACGGTACTCAAATCGACGGCAATCATAGCGGCCAGATAGGCATTCACTTGTACGAATTCGTCGGATCTGTGCTGATATTCATTCGACACGCGGCAAATTTGGTTCACGCGCTCGGTTACTCGGGACCGATTCTCATCGAGATGACTCTCGGCTCAATTCGCGCCGTGCCCTGGCTCTATCCATGCGAGGGATTTTTGGAAAGCAAACCCGGATCGGAACTCGACGATGAGGTGGCGGTCTCGATTACGACTACCAGCGAAGCGTTGCGGGAAAGGCCGGACGGTCTCGCAATGGATCTGCTCCGCTATGTTTTCTTTTCGGTGAACTGGCCAACGCTCGTCGAGCTGACAAACCTCGAAACTGCAGTGCGCGGTGGCTATGCATTCAATTATTGGCCTCGGCCGGAGAGTTTGCGAGTCTGAGGAACGTAGAGAATAGGTCATGAAATTCTTTTGAGAGGTGATGAAGCAATTATGGCTTCGCTCCTTCCGGCCCGGCAGAGGGTTGCGCCTTTTAGTTTTCAACAGGGGAAGTGCTCCAACATAATTGTTCCATTCTCAATTCGCTTCTTGTTTGATGCCGCCTACGAAGCAGGCCCTCGTAGGTTGCGGAAAATTCAAACAGATGCATATCCAATGACGCCCGGGCAATTTGCGTATCTCGATCTTCCCCCGCCTTGAGGTGCTCCACTATGCCATCAGGGCTCAATAGTTTATTTCCTGGCTGCACCTCCAATTGTTGGAATATATACGCGATATTCAGCGCCATTCCGGTGCTAACGTTTGTTATCTTCACGAGCGGCGTGTGCGAAACTTGCGAGACAAAAGGCGCGTTGAGGATGGCGTCTTCCCCTGGCAGCATAGTTCCCTTCACATTGATGAGCGACGTTTAAGCAACACCCTGTGCGCTCTCAGGGGCGGTAGAATTACCGGAATGCGCAAGTGCTGGGCAGAGAGCCTCGGGGATTGTTCGAAATCTCTTTCCGGGGAACATATCGTTACCGCTGGAATGCTCGCATCAGAAATGGTCATCGCGAATGGCTATAATTGGTGCAAAGGCGAACCTAGGATTGTCGGTTTATCAAGCCTGACGAGGAATATTTTGTGCAGGGCCCATAACAGTAGGCTATCCCCTGTGGACAGCGCCGGGATTGCTGCAATTAGTGTTTTTAGGGAGCTTCACGAGCTGCCAGATGCGAGAGAATCGATGACGAATGGAACATCCTGGCACATCGAGCATCGTGAGGTTGACGGCCCCACACTGGAACGTTGGTTTCTCAAAACACTTATCAACGACACTGTTTTCGGAAAATATCGAATCGGACCGCAATCGGCGGTCGTGGGTGAGCCTTCTGCCGATTTGGTTCAAGTCGCATTTGGCCTGCGCGAATTCGGACCAGCCGCTGGGTTGTATGTTTCCACCGAAACCGCAAAGCCGTTCACATTTCACGACGGCGTGTCGATTTATCCACTGATATTCGAGAAACAGCGAATACGTATTAGGCGCAAAGTTTCACTTCTATGGCTTTAGTTTCATCCTGCATCTTGGCGAATTTGTTTTACCCAAGACCATGGAATTTACTAGAGATAATGGTGATGTTACGATCTTTGAATCCATACGCCACGTCAAGGAATTTAGATTCTATCTCGGCTCTCTTAACAAATTGGCATACGTCATTCACTTTAAATGGCCGCCAAAGGAGTTACCAAATAACGTCGCCGATGAAGCAGCGCATTTCACTCTGAGTAGGCTGTTAGCGCAAACCGAATAGCCTGGCATCGAAGAAGCCTATGTCAGTCCTGTGTTCCGCTCCTATGAACTGAACGTGACGCTGAGTCCAAGACGGCGGAATTTTAGCGCGAGACCGCATACCCAAGATCGTTCGAATCCGCAGACGGTCAGTGACCTCCGAGGTCAACGGCGGTTCGGGTCCCATAATTTAGAGGCTCGGGCCCCCACCCCCCAAAGTGGGGCCCCATCAAATCAAAACGCAAAACGTCCGGCCAAACATTGGCGACGGAATCAGTGGCTAAATGTCAGTGGTAGAAACAGGGGACGCTTCCAAACTCCTCCGGAAATCCGCTGTAAATTCTGCCGAAATCAAAACTATTTTGCGCCGCTATGCGAATGTCCTTGACGGGCTTCCGTAGATGTGATAATTATATATCCCTAATTACAAAGCGACCTCGCCCGATGCGTCTAACATCTGACGAGGTCTGACTCCCAAAGTGAGGCTAACACGATGGAAGCTGCAAACAGTTTACCGCAACACTCCAACGTCTATCAGATCGTCACAGAACAAATAATCAAGCAATTGGAATCGGGAGTAGCGCCGTGGCACAGGCCATGGCGGACAGAAGCACCTTGCAACCTGATCAGCGGCAAAGATTATCGTGGTATCAATCCATTCCTTCTGGCGCCGCAAGGCTTTGGATCTCGTTATTGGCTCACATTCAACCAAGCTAATAAACTCGGCGGACATATTCGCAAAGGTGAGCATTCCTCAATGGTTACATTTTGGAGCGTCGGGCAAGAAAAGATGGTCAAGTCTGCCGACGGCAAAGAGCATAAAACGCGCCCGTTTTTACTTCGATTTTACCGCGTTTTTAATCTCGAACAGACCGAGGGTATAGCCGAAAAGCTAGGACTCGGAAAAGCTTCTCCTCGCCTTCCTTCTCTCGATCAGTGCGATGCAATTGTTTCCGCTATGCCAAATCCTCCAGCGATGCTGCAAGATGGTCGCGCTTGGTATCGGCCGTGTACCGATACGGTCGGAATGCCTTCGCGTGATGCCTTCAATTCGCCCGAAGAATATTACAGCACGCTGTTCCATGAGCTAACACATTCTACCGGCCATGCTTCGCGAGTCGGCCGCGAGGGCATTGGACAGTTAAACACCTTTGGCAGTGAATCTTACTCTAAAGAAGAACTCATCGCCGAGATGGGTGCGGCGATGCTTTGCGGTGTTACAGGCATCACCCCACGAACGATTGACAATTCTGCGGCATATCTCAAAACATGGATTGAGCGGCTCCGCGGCGATTCGAAATTGATTATCGGTGCGGCATCGGCCGCGCAAAAAGCTGCCGATTACATCCAAGGGGCTGCCAAATGAGCACCCCAACTTTCACATTTCCGTTACCGCTAGCTGAGAAATGTCGCCCACGGGAAATCAGCGATTTTATCGGCCTTGAACGGCCTAAAAAGATACTCTCTAACTTTGCTCGTAATCCGCGAAATGCCGCTTTCTTTTTCACGGGGCCGAGCGGCACGGGAAAAACCACACTAGCATTGGCCGTTTGCGATGCCATTGAAGGGGAGCTAATACACATTCCAAGTTCGCATTGCACCGTCACAGAACTAGAAGAGGCACTCAGAATGACGCAGTACGTCCCGATGGCCGGCAAAAAGTTCTGGTTTGTGCTTGTTGATGAAGCCGATCAGATGACGGAAAAAGCACAACTGGCTCTTTTATCCAAGTTGGATAGCACGGGCCGAATTGATGGATGCATTTTCGTTTTTACATGTAACAGTGTGGACAAGCTGGAAGCTCGTTTCCTATCCCGCTGTCTGACTGTCGAGTTTTCGAATTACGGAATGGCTTCTGACATTGCTTCATACCTCGAAAGGGTTTGGCGTCACGAGGGCGGCAATGGGAACGCTCCAGACTTCGCTCGCGTTGCTAAGGAATGCCGCAATAACGTTCGCGATTGCCTCGGTCGGGTCGAAGTGGAATTGATGGCCTTATGAAGACATCCAAATCGTATAGCACAGTCCAGGCGGCAAAGATGATCGGTGTTTCCTTTCCCACGCTGCATCGATGGATCGCGAGCGGTTTTATTAAACCATCGGTCGCGATTAAGTTGCCAAACGGCCGAACGCTTTTGGCATTTGATGATAAAGACATCGCCCGAGGACGAAAGTTGAAAGGAAAACAAAAGCCAGGTCCCAAACCGAAAGGCGCGAAACGATGAAGGCTTTAACGCCCTCCGAAATAATGAAAGTCCTTAAAGCCGCAAGCGACTCCAAACGCAATTTGGCGATGATTCTGTTGGCATATCGTCACGGGATGCGGGCATCCGAAGTGTGCGGTCTGAAGCTTGCAGATCTCGACCTGAAAAACGGCGAGATTACAATTCGCCGCTTAAAGGGCAGCCTCAAAACAGTTCAACCGCTATCAGACCATCCAGGACAGCCACTCTTGTCAGAAAGGCGAGTCCTTAAGGCGTGGCTCGCTGAACGCAACGATGCCAGCGAGTTTGTTTTTACATCCCAGAAAGGTGGGCACATAGACCGGACCCAATTCTTTCGGTTGTTTCAGACCATCGCCGAAAGGGCCGGCCTGCCCACAGACAAGCGGCACCCTCACTGCTTAAAACATGCTCTAGGCTTTGCCCTCGTTGCGAGCAATGTCCACATCTCCATCGTGAAGCAAGCTCTAGGGCATAAGAACATCGCGTCCACTGCCCTCTATGCCGTACCCACCGATGAACAGGTTGGAAAGGCGGTCAACTCGGCCTTGCTGGGTTTGTTCTGAGGATTACGGCACGCAACGAAGTAACCCTTTTGTTGCATTATTCCAGCAAGGCTGCATGTAAACCCTTTATTGCTGGATGCCGTAAATTGTCATTCCGCGTTGTAGTGTTGCATTTCGAGGGTCCGATGCTTCCTCGGCAACTGATCCCCCGTCAAATTTCACGTGAGGCATTTTCAATGGCCACTGCTCCAGTGAACTAAGTGCCACTGTAAAGCACGCGGCCAGCTTTCACCAGCTTTCACGGTTGCCGTGCTTTGGATACGTTCGGTCACGGGACCAATTGGCGCTGCCCCGGTATTCGCACGCAGCGCGACGGTGTAGCCGCAAAAGTACCTCTAGCACCAAATCGGGAACCTCCGCCACAACGGCCGGGGGCTACGCTCGTGCGCTCAGGCAATGGCCACACCGTCTGCCGGAGCGACTCTAACTTCACCTCGGCTTCCTAGACAGGTCTCGAATTGCCAGCGGCATTACGCGTGTTGCCTTGTTGCCATCAGATCAAGGGCGGAAATGCCGTCCTAGTGGCGAGCAGGTGACTTTCAGTTGCTGGACAGCCGGCGAACCCAGGTACGCGTCAAGTACACGTTGCGGTACACCCCGGAACCCGCCTTCTCAAAAGCTTCCTCTGTTCTGCGTCGTCCGTGAGACTAAGTCTTTCATTCTTAATGCTATGTCACATCGATTGCGGATGACTCCTTGATCAGGGTAGCGCTCCATCTTGCGATTTGGATCAGATTTACGAGGCGAAGGGACGTGAAACGTCGTTGAGTTTCGCCTGTTTAAACGCGCGGAGCATATGCCACACACCAAAATTTCGGCGGGACGCCATAGCGGAGCGATTAGCCCGTCCTAGACCCCTCAAGACTCACTCCGCCGACACGTACAAGATGAGCCCACCCTGCACGTGTAGCCGGCCTGCCGGATGTACTCGACAGGTGCTGCAGACTTCGATCGATCGGCGGTGCCGTGGCGCGATGTGTCCGCGCCATTCAAACTGCGAGTCCAACTCTTTTGCTGTTCGGTGTCATTTCGAGCTTGGGCGGCCCGACTGCGCACGAGTGCGGCTCACCGGCACAGTCGAAAAACGCCGCCAGCACTCGAGCGCTCTGTTAATTGCTGCCATTTCATCTCACCATTAACCTCAAATTGGGTCCGCGGGTCGTTCTCGCGACGAAAATCGAAAGTAAAACTCGGTTGCTTCCTCATTCTGCCGCATCCGAACGCCGAGCGGCGACAAGCTCGCGCCTCGTTGGTGGGCCGAACGCTGCACCGGCACGCTGCCGCGCCGTCACAGAATCTTGTCGATGAAGGCGTAGTGAATCGTTCCAGGCTTGTATATATCCGAAGCACTTTCCTATGAAGAAGTGTCTGAGTATATATATGGAACGGAACGAATTGCTACGAACTTAGCCACACAGAATCAACGGGTTACAAGACCAGAGGGCGTTCCAGAAGTTTGGCTACGCATCGGCGACGAACCATCGTAGCCAATTCGTTCCACGATTCGTTCCACCAATTTGGCGACGATCTATTTTGACTTGGCGAGTCTAAACCTCTGAATCCCCTGCGCGGTTTTCTCGACGTCCAGCATCCCGCTGCGTGCGAGATTCTGGAAAGCTTGGAAAAAGACTCCGACGCCACCTGGCTTCCGTTCCGGATGAATCAAACGGCGCACATCGTTGTACGTCAGAGCCTCACCGCTCCGCTGAAATACCTGGAGGATGGCGTTCTCGAAGCCTTGAACCCAGGAATGCGAGTCCATCGGGTTCAGTTGCTCGCGCACCGCGATTTGATAGTTTCCGAACGCGATTGCTTGTTCCATCAGCTTAATGTCTATCTCGTCAGCATCGTTCGTGCTCGCCAAGATGATTAAGATCCTTTTTACCAGGTCCGCGATACGGATTTCACTTGCCTTATCGCGCGGTGTAGAATTCCACCAAATTTTTAATCTGCGCGATGCCTCGTCCGAAATCTTGAAGCGCTGGCCGGGTCGAGCAGCCTGGTCGCACAATCGAAGTATCACAGCGGCGAGCTTCTCTGCATCCGTGGGCTGCTGCTGGGATGGAAGTTTAGAGACGTGCGATGCCACAATCGTAAAGCGGCTCTGCAATCCGTTTGCACCGCCGCCTGTCCCGGTCCACAGGGTTGGATAGCCGTCAGTCGTTGCACCACCGATAATTGCGAGATGTGCATTTTCGATCTCAATTTTGCCTTTTCCTGTGCTGCGTGCGTGGTTGGCTGTGATATTCCCTTCAAAAAGTTTTAACAATTCACCAGCGATCGTGTTCCGGCTTTGTCGTGAAGATTTCGATTTTTCGAACAAATCCGAAAGCTCATCCGGGTCAAGCAAGATAGCCGCGCGATCACCAAACAATGCCTTCTTCATCTGTTCGGATTGCTCATGGAACTCATCGACAAGCGCAGGGCCACTGTCCACAGATGAACATCGCGAGAATCTGGAACTGATGCGGGCGAAGATACTTCTGACCTCCTTTATTGCAGCGCTTTTCCCGCGTCCCGGGTCGGCAACCAGTGCGGTATAGAATCGCGGTTGCAGATACGGCTCGCTTTCGAGGGTGTCCAACCCTGAGCGAATCAGACCCCAAAATGTCATCGCACTCGCAAACTTGAATTCCCACGGCAAATCTGGAGCAAGCGCACTGGCAAGATCAGCCAGGGACCCCGTGAAAAACGGGAACTCTGGGAAACCTTTATCGTCTTCTCCTGATTTTTCAATAAGAGTATGCAGATTACCGAGAATTCTTTCTGCGAGGGGGCGGGCATCTGCTTCCGTATACTCCAAGTTGTGGACGCCGTTATTCAGAATGGTCGCGAAACTGTCGCGAAATTCCCCGTCTTTGTACTTATCGATACGCGAATTGTAATAGTCGATATTTGCTAGCTTTCCCGCTTCAATCAGCAAATTCTGATTTTGTACCTCTTCTCTCTTTCGCATATATTCTTCTTCGAACTTAACATCCTCTTCAAACCTTAATGCCAGCCATCGTATGATTTCTTCGTCTGTTACTGGACGCAGTTCCTCCCCGTGCAGATCGGTATCGCAGTCCGGCTCTAAGAAATTAACGAGAAATCGGCCTGACGACACTCCGTCAGCTGATGTTGCCGCACTAATGACCTTCTCAATTTGTCCGAGTTTCCCGTCTCTTTTTCGAAGCACGACATCGCCAACCGAATAAGTTGTTACTGCCACCGTTACTATTTCTGTTTGGTCATCATTCATTGTTTCCACCTTTGATTGACCTTTGGCCAATCGTCGTTTAAATTTCGCCTCGAAAATCAGAAAACAGAGATTGGAAGGCGAAGGCCAAACTCTCCTTTTTCAAACCAGCGGCAAAGCCGATGGTTTATTACCGCCCGCTTGCAAGGCGGCCGCGGCAGCTTCAACCAACGCGACGAAACTCAATCTTCTAAGCGACTCTTTAGAATTCTTGCATCACAGTATTCGCTTCAGATGCTCACTTCTATGAGGCGACGGAATTTCCGATACGCCTTCCCGCTCTGGAGGAATCCTAACTCTGTAATTGCTCGCTCTCTGTTACCCGCCTCGACAGCGTCGAGCACATTTCTGTATGTCTGAAAAATGGCTTGCTGTGCAGGGGTCCGGTAAGTGTGGCGGGAATCGATTTCTTTTGTAAGTTCTCGAACGAGCGTTGATTTTGACATTGTTCTCTCCTCTTATCCGCGTCGGTCTTGAAAGTACTGACCGAAGCGGCCTTCACGGTAACTGCTGGTCATATAAAAATTGATCGGTCGTAAGACTATCTTTGCCTACATCGCCTACAAGATTTTCAAGCTCAAAGTACTTGCTGAACGGGTTGACCAAGCCTCGGGCCGTCGAGCGGGCAAGATTGTTTTTCTTCTTAGAGGCGTGCTGATTTCGGCATTGAGCGCAATCTGTGTGACGATGGCCGCTCCGCCATCGGCTTGGAGACATAGGAATCCCATGCCTATGACAGAGCCGCTCATCACGCGGTGGAATGTGAATCATGCTGTCTCCTTTGCGATCGGCAGGAACGCGACTTCGCCGTCGGGCTTGAAGTGCGCTTCAATCTCACCATCAAAAATCATTCTCAACAAAGCGTCCTTTTAAATGGATTTTCATCAATCAGCCGGGTGCCCGCTTCGATGGTTTCCGAATCGAGCGGTATGCACGGCCGGCCCGCGCGATGTGCTTTCCATCGATTTCGAAATCAACGAGGAGCTTTTCGTAGTGTTCGACCTGCTCCGCCTCCATCAATAATTCAGTTTCGTTTTCAGACCCAGTTCTTTCACTCATCGGAAATCCTCCCGGTTAACTTGATTTGTTTTGTTACCGCGATCCCATCCGGAATCGCGGCTTTGCTTCGACTACGCTTCTGTCGTGCCCCAAATGGCGTAAACGCGTTCTCTAAAAATCGGGTCCACTTTCATTTTCCGTTTGAGCTTAGCGGCCGGAATCTTGTCAACATCCACCGTGCTTTTCGCTAGATCATTCTCTGGCGCAGAGCCGCTTCCACTAGCATCCAACATTTCGGCCGTCACCGGATGACCGGTTTGGTTTGTCACGATCGCTTGGGGGTAGCCGTGTACACGGAGCCTCAAACAAATGCGGTCGGCATCGAGGTAATTGGAATGCGCAGCGGCGCTCATAATTAGGCTCCCCGTGACCGTGCGGCCGCTGACGTTTGCCAAGAAGTAGCCGCGATCATCGACCCTTATCAAAAACTCAAAATCATTTTCCATTTTGTCCCTTCCCCTTTTAGGGCTCCCAAGTAACGAGTTGCCCCTTTTCTGACATCCTGATGCATTCTAATCTCAGTAAGTCGTTGATAACAGGAGAACTACAATATTTACAGGACTCTCTCTCTCCAATGGCGGTCTCTGCCGTATGTCTGCCCAAAACGCCAAGTGTTCCTGGCGCTCGGGACCTTCGGCCGGCCGGGCGCCGGGGCCGAAAATCGCGTTTCCCTCTTTGACGAGTCGCGTACGGCGCATCTTCACAGCAGCGGCGGAAGATGTCACACGCTGTTTGCCAGCCTCGGTGCGAAATAGCGCCCCAAAATCCTGGAAGATTTCGTCGTCTTCTTTTCGGAGGAAGTAGAAGCTAGAAAGAATTGCGTGATCTAATCCCGCTGCTTTAAGTAACTCTTTTCCTTGCAAAAACTCGATCTCCGAATGGGATTTTTCATCAACAAGTCGCCGCAGAAATTCGTGGTATACCCTTTCGTTCAAAATCCACCACGGTGTTCGAGGACGCGGTCCATCGCACTTCTCCGCGTGAACAACATGTAATCCAGCCACGCTGCTAGTTTGACCGTCAAACAGCCGATCAAAGTCGGAAGCCGCTTGGTTTGCGAAAGCGCCTTTCGACCCAGTGCCTTTGGATGAAGACACTCGTCCTGATTCCCAGCGAGCGGATTTGACGCCCCGAAGTCTGGGATCGAATGCACACTGTTGAAAATGCACCATTGCGTCGGCGTATTCCTTCTCAGGATCGAACACGCCGGCCCGTCTGCGAGCCTCTGTTTCACGAACTTCTTCAACTAGAGACTGTGGAATCTGTTTTATCGCGATTATGTCTTCAACACTGCACTGCGACAGATCGGAGAGATCGGAGGCAGATTCCCGACCGACGAGCCGTTTGAACTCTCCGGATCGCGACCTCTGGACCTCCGGTTGCGAATCATCCACCGGAGGTAAAGGGTGTGCGCTCATGCGTCCCTCCGCGGAAAGTCCACTGAAGTCATACCCGTGTACCGCATAAAGTACTCGATACCCCGAGCAGCACGCGTACTGAAGCCACGCTGACGGCGAATTACCGATCGTTTACAACTCTGCAATCGCTGGTTTCGCACATAGCTTAATCGGTGCGAACCATCCGCCCGCTTGTGATGGCAGGACTTACAACGTGCCTCTCCCCGCGCGACATATCGGGAGCGATTTGCGATCCTCGCTGGGTGACACCGGCAGAAAATGAAGACTCCGGTACCACGAAACCATGCGTCGCGAGCCGAGTCGAATTCGCTAGCGCGACGTTGTCGAGCTTCGGGTGATTTCCGATAGGTGCTCGCGGATCGAGAACACCCGACGTGCCGTCCCCGTTTTTGCACAGATGGCTTCAGAAAATGATCTGGATGCTTTCGGCACAGCCCACGCTTTGAGAGCCGTAACCGTTTCTCCGGATGCGGCGCCAGAATGTTTGAACTGTATATGGGGCCGCTCACCCCGTCTTGCTGCAAGAATTGGGTTCCACATGACAATCGTCTTCCGACGAAACCAATAGGTACCCGTTTGCCGCAGTTTTTAATTTCGACTGGTTTAACTTTCTTTTGTGTTTCCCCTAAGCGTGGGATTCTCATGCGGCCCTCCGAAACGTGCTTTGCTCGCGCAGCCACGCCGACACCTCTTGCCAGTCGAATCGGAGATATCTACCGATTCGAATAGCGGGCAGAGGGTTTTGACAGCGGCGACGAGATTTTTCGTATACCCATCGTTCAGAAACCTTCAGTCTTTGCGCGACTTCGGACAGCGTTAGGATTTGAAGTGGGTCAACAGCAATAGGTGCAGTTTTAAGCGGGCCTGGCGCAGTTGGTGCGGATGGTTCTAGTTTCATAAGTTCCTCCTTGTGCAAACCGCATCCTACCTGGTTGATGGGTGTGCTAGCTAGATGCTACGATCTCATATGTCTAGCAGAAGGGAGGCTGAATGCCGGCAATAACCGAAGCGTTTAGGGACGCTCAAGCTTTGGCATTATTCTCAAATCTACAAGAAAAGGACGTTGAACATTTCCGGAACAACTATCCGGATTTCGCTCCGCGGAAATGGTGGGATTATAGGCTGACGCTCCAAGAGCTTCTGTTAAGAGGTGACTATAAGCATTTAGAAATATTGCTAAACGACCCTTTTTGGAAGCGGGAGCCCTTCGCATCGAACAACCCATCTGGAGGCAATACATACGCATTTAGGCAGCAAACGACACCCCGCAATCTCTGGCAACAAAATCAGAGATGGCTTCAAGAAGCATGGAAAATTCATTTCGAAATTGACCTTTTTGATATCTTGAAATTATTGACTTCAGTTTTCGAGCCGGAAGATTCGCCTCGAAAGACAGTGTTCGCCACTCTTTTGAACCTGCCCATTGGTAGCACGTCGTATTACCGAGGCCTTACATTTTTATATATGCAAAAGTGGCGAGCCCGCTTCTGTGCAGAGTGTGAAAAGAGATTCGTTGCAGCTGAATCAAAGACCATATGTTGTAGTGAAGCTTGCTCGAACGAACGCATTCGAGGAGACAAGCGGAGATCTTGGTCGAAGCATGGCGCGAAATGGCGGCCCGGAAAGAAGAATCGCAGGCGGCCGCGAAAAAGTTAAATAGGTTGCACACAATTCTTTTTGTTGCACGTATCGTTGCACAAAAGGGTGCCAACACCGCCCAAATCGTGCCAAGTCGTAGCCGTGACGTGTAGGCTAATGCGTTGATTCTACAGCAGCGCGACTATATCCTTTGGTTTTCAAGACCGGCGCATTCAACCGCTCTGCCACTCCTCCGTTGGTGATTCTAACGTACCCGGTAGTTTAGAGGTGCATTTGTGACATTTTTTGGTTCATTGCGGCTCACCAGTTCCCAGTCGGCGTATTGTCCGCGAGTATTCCAATGAAACGTCTTTTTCTCGGCAGCTATAACATGCGAACAGCCCCGAAATAAATGGCAACTTGCGGGAGATAAGTGTTTCGTAATCTTTCCGCAAGTAATACCGCGAGCCTATTTAGTGCCAATTATCTCAGTCTTCCGCTTGGTCATTACACGTTTATGTGGGTCTAGACCTGTTCTAGCACAACACCGCATGATGCCCATGAAAATGACGGTGATCGTGCCGACCGCTACATGCTTCCAACTGATCGGGCCGCCTGTGTGAATGGGCAGAAGAGAATGCAAAAGCAGCGTTATCCATATGGAGATTGTGAAAATACTGGCTATTAGATTTACTTTTGAGACCGAGATTGCCTGTGGACCAAGGACATATTGTTCAAGTTTACCAAAGAAACATTCTTTGTCAGACCGGTGCAGAATGGTTTTGTAGAGCGGACCAACGATGCTATCTTCCAACATATCCACGTGGTTTTCCCAATTTTCCTGCCAGTATTTGCTCCCGCGATTTACGAGAAACCATGCCCACGTGAAGACGAGGCCAATGCAACTCACGATGTATGCTAAATACTCCTTGTCACGAAGATGATCGGCGCTCAAGATGGCGAAATAGCCAGCGAATGCGGCGGCGATCAGGGCCCAGAAATAGGCCGCGCGCTGCCAATAGAGACCGATTTCAAATTTCCGTATATCCAGCGCAAGGTCGAGGGCCGCTTTCGCTTTATTCTTATCGGGTGGATGGCCCAATCCAAAGGATCGTCTGTAGTCGTGTTCTGGGGTGCTCATATTCGTAACCCTTCCCCCAATCTAGACTTTCAGAGCCTGCAGTAAAGACACCGCTTGTCTTCATCGGTTGCAAGATGATGAACTGGCAGCGATGATGCGACCACATCGTACTTCCTATCAAATCAAAAGGTATTTAGGTCGATGACAGCGTAACTCACGCGAAGGTAACGGGCCAAAGTCGATTGCGCGATAGTCATCATCTTCTCAGCCAGCGTAACGCAGGTGGCGTGCGCCTGAGGAAATAGGCAAAGGATGGCAGTACCTTGAGACGGACTAAGACGTGGCGCTTGTCACGCACCGCAATAACTTTAACCGCCGGGTTGCATGTGCAATGCCTTGTAGGCGGGCGCGGCGGCGGGTGAGGAGAGATATTGCAGCAGGGCCTTGGCGGCTGCCGGATCTTTTGCATGCGAAGACACAAAGCCGACCAAAGTGGTGGGCGTCGAAATCTCTCGCGGCAGAGGACCGACTACGTCTATGCCGGGATCCTCCATTTCGCTGAGGAAGGTGAAGCCGATCTCGACCTCGCCTTTGGCGACCATGGACATCGCACCTGCGCCGCCCTGAGCGCGCTTGATCTTCGGGGCCAACTCGGCGGCGATGCCCAGCTTTTTAAGCGTGGCTTCGAAGCTGACGCCCGCCGCCGCTCCCGCAGCCGCGTCCGGATACGCGATGGACTTCGCGGACAGGAGCATTCGCTTGACCGCCTCCGGAGTCGAGATATCGGGTTTGGGCGCGCCTTTGCGCACGGCTACGCCCACGGCAACGCTGGCCAGAGGAGTGGCGCTGCCGGGACGACGTTGCCCGAGTCGAGCACCTCCTGGTAAGGCGGTTGCACTACGGGCACATCGAAGGCTTCGCCACGAATAACCTGCTGCTTGGTGCCGCCTCCTGAACCGAACGTCGCTTTACATGATGGCCGGAGTCGCGCTCGAAACCAGGAATCAGTTTCTCGATTGCCGCGCGGATGCCGCCGGGAGCGATGAGGGTGACCTCATTCTGCGCGTGTGCATTGCGCGGCGTACGCCCAGCGAGCAGCGTGGCGACTGTCGCTAGTGTAAGCAGATATTTCATGAGTCTCCTCGTTCCTCGTCGATGCCGGCTAAAGGCGTGCCGAGCGATGCTTTTTTTGGTTGATGCGCGCGCTATGGCTCGCCCGGTAACGGGCCGAAAGCGGGCGGAGGAACGCGGCGTTTCGACGCGGCCTGGTACGCGGAAGCTGCTTTCAAGAATCAAGTCCTCTTTGCCCGGATCGGCTCGAAATACCAGCGAAAACGGCATGCCCGGCGCGGGCAGCATCGTCGGATTATTGTTGTTGGTGGGGATGTATCGTTTCTTGTCGGGACTCAGAACGAACGTGGCGTCGTATACGGTTCGCACGTATCCGGCGGGCACCAGCACCTCGGTCAGCCCGGCATAGGGACCCATGCGAATTTCGCCGCGGGTATCTCCCGGAGGGGCGGGCTGCGGAGCCAAACCGATTTTACCGGGAGGCAGCGAATAATGGAGGCGCACCACAACGTCGAGATGATTTTCCTGGATGACCTTCATCTCCACCCGGCGCAGCAATTCCCGCAGCATGATGTGCTCATCAATGCCCTGCCGCTCACCGAGCGGGTTGCGCATGTTGTCGGTTTCTTCCCAGTTTTTGAAGGCGGCGCGCTGATCGTCTCCCCAGAATTTGGACCGGGCGTTGAGCGTGGGGAAATCAATCAACGTTTCCACGAAGCCGCGCGCCTTCCAATCCGCTGCGCGCCTGGTGGCGTATTGCGTGAAGTGGAAGCGAAAAGAATTCGATTCCGCCTCATTTTCAATGACGCGGATATTCAGATTTTTCGGAAGCGGTTCCTGTCCGTTGGCTAGCGCGACCATGTAGTCGATGGGCGCCATCGTTCCGGTGCCAAAAATCTTGCCGGGTGCAAACTCGGTGGGCTTGATCTTCGCCGCAAACTCAGGAAATAGAGGCTTGCCGTCAGGACCGAGCCGGTAAAGAAAGTCGGGGAAAAACACCGGCACGAGCTGCGCGAGCGCTTCACTGTAGGATGGCTTCATCTTCTCCATGTCGGGATCGCCCGGCCATAAAGGATCGACGGATTCGACCAGCGTGGCTCCCAGATGCTGGCCCAGAATCGTTTTAATTTCTTTGGCGGCAGCTTCCGTGATGGGCTCGTCGGCTTTCACGCCCGGAAAGGTGAGCATGGATTCGCGAATGACGCCGATGCGCATGCCCTTCAGCGCACCGCGCGCGCCGGAGGTGGCCGCGGTATCCGAATAGGGTTTCGTGAGAACTGCCGATCGCGGAATGGTGGTGAAGATGTCGCGCGGATCGTAATAGCCACTGGCGGGATCTTTCAGCGCATCGAGCACCTTCGCGGCATCGGTAACGTAACGGCAATGGATGCCGGCGCGATCATTGTAAATATCGGCGCCGATGGCGCCTCCATGAAACGAGAGCAGCCCTTTTTGCGGCAGGATCAAGGCATCGGAATTATGGTTGGCCGGCCCGCGGCACGACAGGCTGGTTTCCTCGCACAAGCCACACATCACCAGGTTCGAGCTTACCGACGCGCCCGACCCGGAACTTGAGCCCAGCGAAGCGGCACGGGTCGTGTCATAGACGGTGCTGGGATTACCCGCCCAGGAACTACGCTGGTATCCCAGGTCGGACACTAGAATCTTGGTGGGCTTGTTGCGGCCTCGCGCGTCCAGAGCGCGGCCGTTGTATTCGGTCATCACGGATTTCGCGTAGATGATGGCGCCTTTTTTTCGCAATTGCGCAACGAGCGTCTGGTCGCGGGCGGGGAAATCGATGTCGTACCGCGCATCGGCGCCACCCGCGCTGCGCATGTCTTTGGTATCAAATGCATCCTTGAACGAGAAGGCGATGCAATACATCGGCATGGCATTCAAGTCGGGATTGTTTCCGTACTGCGCGTCGAGTTCCGCCGCGCGCTCCAAGGCATCCGGCTGCTTGCGAAACTCCTCGCACACAGCGGGCGACCCAGGGGGAAGCGGACCCGCCGAGGGGGCGCGGTCGCGGTCGCCCTTACAGGTGACCGAGCGCTCGCCGCGAAGATTGAGCGTGGCCAAGAGCATTGATCTGCCCTGTGTTCGGCATCCCGATGGTCATTCCGTACTGTTGCTGGACCTCGGGGTCGGAGGCGGTTGGCTCCATCCTGCCAAATTCGATGGGAGGCCCCACATATTGGTCGAAGTCGGGCAGGATCGTCGAAATAGCCACGGTTTCAGTGGGATACTTCACCGGCGCGCCGGCGCGCACCACACCTGGAACCGGTGGAATGGGGGCTCCATCTCGCGTCACCAGCCGATTGCTTGCGCCGTTATACGCGCGGGCGCGGTTCACATACAATTGAATCAGGCTGCGACAGGTGATCTGCCGCGTGCGGATGGCCCGGTGCACGTCCGCAATCGTGGCTTCCTGCAGATGAAAGCGAAAGGGGGTTGCGGGGGCAGCAGCCTGTGGCTGCGCGGCCTGCGCGGCCTCGGCGTCGGTATGGACGTGCATTACGTGTAGCCCCACGTTTACGGTCGCCATGCAGAATACGGCGGCAAAAAAATAGCTCCTGCGAATCGACATTTAGCCTCTCTCCTCGAGCATGCAGCCTGTGATATGAATTTGCGGATTACACACCCCTGATACCTCGAAGTCAAGCAGAGGACCGCGCGTTGCACCGATTCCATGCGGCGCAGGGCCGCTTGCGGATAAAGCACCAAGGCACAAAACGCAAAAAAAAAGCCGTCGACCGATGTTACGGTCAACGGCTCTTTGCTGCGCTTTCAGTTACCGAGTCCTGGGCCGGAGAGAAACTATTCGATTAGGCTACGACGGCGTCCGCACGCTTGGACTTAGAGTACAGCGTGAGGGTTCCCAGTCCCGCCAGTCCCGCACACAGCAGAAGCAAGGACGACGCTTCCGGCGTGGAGACAGGCGCAGACGTGGTGAGCATAACGTTGTCGAAGTCGGTCTGGTTTCCGAGACTTGAAAGAGCGATGCCCAAAGTGCCGGGGGCCACTGTCGCGCCCGTGACAAAGGTCACATTCTCTGTCGCGAACGTGCCCGGCGTGATGCTTGCATTTGAGCCGCTAAAAGAATTGAGTAGTGTTGCGCCAGCGTACAGTCCGATGGAGTAGGTGGTGGACAGCAGGTCGAACCGGTTCCCAACACCGACCGATAGTGTGTACGTCGAGTTGGGGGTCAACCCAATGCCCAAATACTGCGAAATCATGCCACCGCTGCTAAATGCCACCGTGCTGCCGTTGATCGTGGAGAGGTTGAAGTATGCGGAACTGGGCTGAAAAGATCCCCCCGTTCCGGTGATGGTCCAATCAGGAATCGGACCGTAGTTGTAAGCGCAACCCGCGCCACAGGTAAAGGTGAGCGGGTTGGTGATTTCAAATGACGCGTTCTGGACCGGTATGGTGTCTGCGAAGGCCACCCCGTTACCCAGGGCCAGGGCCAAGCACAGTGCACAACCGACCACGAACATCATTTTCATTCGCAAACGGAGCCTCCTAAGGGGGCCTAGTACCGTTACCCTCGGTCAGGTACATCAACCGCCGATCAATTCAGTGTCCATAAGAGCAGTTATCGGTCCAAAGTACAGCTGCCGTGTAGGGCCGAATAAGCTGCCAGGCCTACGTACAAAGACAAGAAGCAGGTTGCTGATGCGCAGGGTAGGGAAAGTTTTTTCCTGTTTTGTTATTCATTGCGACAGAAACAGAGACAAGAACCCTCCGACCCCGAAATCAGCGACCCTATCATTGTGAGAAGAAGGCCTGCGAAAAGGTTGCCTCTGTCCGGTATGCAAACTATTTCATGTCTTTTATCCGTTGATTTGCTTACGAGGACCGATTCAGCTGCGCATGGGTTGCAATAACAACACCGCTGGAGACCGTTTGCGTTTCCTCGCGAAATCACCTGTTCCGGCCAAATGCGGTGGCCGAATCCCGCGGTTTGAATGGCCCTGCTCTATCGTCTATCTGCCAGCCCCCTGTGTGCCAGCCGCCGAGATAGGCATTCTAGCGTTGCAGATTCCTTGCATGGACGCGCAACCTGCGTGGAAGCGCAGTAACTGAGTTGACTTGATACGTGCAACGTACCCCCGACTCGAGTACTAAGCGATTGGCTTGTTTTTGGTTCTTCCAGTCCATAGACGTGCGCACCTGCGCCCCGCATCATCGGGCAGGTGGAAAACATGACCAAAACCAAAAGAGTAAGCGTAGCGATGATGCTTGTACTTGGATGCGCCGTCATTTCGCTCGTGTTGAGCTGGCCGAAACATGCCAGCCAGCCGGCTGCTTCCATCACGCGAAACCCACTTTCTGACATCCTGTGGGGCGCGAGTTTGACGTCCGCCAGCGATCCCGCAGTACCGCGGACCGTTGTCTATCCTTATTCCGTGATTCCGGGCGGCATCACGAGCATCACGGAACTGAAGCGCTTGATCGATCACGACCCCGATATGGCCAATCACTTTCAGAATTTCGACTTGCAAAATGCCAAATGGGTCACGGTCACGGTTCCCCGCTACGTTTATGTTTCCTATCGCCTGGGCACTGGATTCTTCTGGACCACGAAAAAGCTCGCGCTAGCCAAAGGAGAATTGCTGCTCACCGACGGAACTCGGACCCTGAGGGGTCGGTGCGCAAACGACATCTCCGAAACCCCGCAGCAGCCCGTTTCCTTATCGGAACCATTTACCGAAGATCTTGACACGACCGTTGCGGCGGAAGCGATCGACGCCCCGGCAGTAGAGCTGGTGGACGATGCGGCGTTCCAGATGCCCTGGATCCTCTCATCCTCGACGGGGCCCGAGGATCCCAACGTACCACTGAGCTCCGCCGGCACTTTTCCCGACCGGGGCGCAAACGAGCCGGGCTTTTACTTCCCCTTCTTTGGGGGACCACTCGGCTATTCAGGGCCTTCGGTCAACTCGACGCAAAATGAGCTCCCCGTTCCGGCCCCGGAGCCGTCGAGCTTTCTTTCGTTGGTCATCAGCCTCGTGGTTACCGCCATGGTGTTTTTGTGGAGTAATGGAGGGGTCGTAAGACCCGACGCCCCACGCGTCCGCTAGCGTTCGTTAATGCGCCACGCAGCCGACCCGTAGGACGCTTATTTGACGCTTCGCTGGCCGGTTCGCCAGCGAAAGGTGCGGAGGCAGCGGTCCTGCCTAAATCTTTTCCTGATAACCCGAACATTCGACAACCGGCAATCGCGGGTATTTTGGAAAGCGCGAGTCACTCGCGGAAAGGCGGCAAAAATAGAAAGTCGAATTTCGCTGCGACGTAATGCGGCGCGCATGGCAACAAGAAGCGCATAGTCCAGCGAAGGCCGGCGGAGTGGTATTTTTTTCAGTCCCGCACGTCATGGCTTTCTCAATATTTGAAGGCGTGCCCGCGGCGCAACAGTGGATATTCAAAATAGGCCCACGACAGCCGGGCAATTAAATAGGAGACGATAGCGGCGATCCCGCTCCCCGCCACGAGTATCCATGTCGGAGGATGAAGGATGATGCTTTTTATCAATAGGGGCATGCCAAAGCGAACCGCATCATGGATGAGATACAGGCAGTAGGAGACCAGACCAACTTCCCTTAACCAGCGGGTGCGCGCAAGGACGGCGATGGGTCCAGATGATCTCGTCATCGCCAGTATCATGATCAGCGCGTACAAGACAGCGATCCATGTGTAACCCACCGTTTGCATGGGCAACGAACCGGCGGACGGATAGCGTGCCCCGAGAACGGCGAAGCCCGCGAGAAATATCCCGGTTATGCCATACAGAATATTGACGTGATTGCCTAGCCACAGTCGAGACGCGGGATTACGCCACAGCAACGCTGTCAGCATGCCAATCGCCAGCGCGTCCGCACGGCACGGCATCAGAGTATAGGAAAGAGGCAGCGACGCATGGCCCTGTGGAACATGATAAAGAACCCAAGTCCGCAAAAGCGGGGCCACTAAAATCACCATTCCGAGGACCGCATAAAGTCTGCGCGGTGATAACCGCCGTACAACCAGCGGTGCAATCAAATAAAACTGCTCCTCAATGGCGAGCGACCATGCTGGTAGAAACCAGGCATCCGCTAACGGGGTTGGATACCGGAAGCCGAGGTTCTGCAGAAACAGAAATAAGCCCGCGGCCATTCGCAGCCTAGCACGGAGTTCTCCCGAAAGCGCGGCAACTACCAGATAGAGTCCAATCCAGAGGTAATAAATGGGCAGGATTCGATATAGCCGGCGTGCGTAAAACGTTTTGAAGTAGCGTGGGGAGGCTCGAACGTTGAGTAAAATGCCCCCGATCAGAAATCCCGACAGCACGAAAAACAGATCGACGCCGGTCCAGCCTAGCGCAAAAAACCGCTCCATAAATACGAATGCGGTGCGCATCAGACCCGAAGTGTGATGTTCAGGACCGGGACTGAAATAGAACGAATGGAACACGATTACCAGCGTAATCGCTACTCCGCGCAGGCCATCAAGCTCAGGAATCCGCGCGGTCCGGTCAGAAGGTTGCGACACCACTTTCACAGGTGCCGCAGGTAGCGTTAGGTTATTTTCCATAGGCGGCCCTGTTCGGCATACTTCAGAAGCGGGACTTCTCGGCGATGGCGCGGTCGATGACTTCCCGCATCTCGGAGGCATTCCGAGCCCACGTATATCTTGCCGCTGTTGCGGATGCGGCCTCGCCCATGTGGTTGCGCCAATCTGTGTCGGTTGAAAGCCGCTGCAGCCATTCCGATAGCGTTTGAATATCGCTGGGATCTTCCAGGATCAGGCCGTCCTCACCTTGCGTGATGATCTCACTCACTCCGGCCATGCGTGTGGTTATAGCTGGCAAGCCACAGGCCATGGCCTCCGCGGGCGGCAGTGCGAAGGAATCTTCAATCGACGGGCCCGCATAGACGTCGGCGGCAGCGTAGTAGAACTCGACATCGGAGCGCACCGGCAGGAAAGTCACTTGTTCGGTAATCCCGAGCCGCCGGATCACTTCCTGGTACGGCGCAACCGTATCCTGGCCTGCGACCAGGACGCGCAACCGTGGATTCTGCAAGCGACCCACCGCCTCGAGCAGGTATGGCAGGCCCTTGAGTTTCCAGTCGTTTCCTACCAGAAGAATAGCGAAGTCAGTGTCAGCGATGCCCATCTCCGCGCGTGCGAAGGCACGCATCTGCTGGCGCCTGCGAGTATTAAATTTGGCGGAGTCGATTCCGCAGTAGATGACCTGCGGTGGCCGCGCGCCTCTCGACCGCTGCTCAACATCACGGGCCGTTTTTTTCGATACGGCCACCAAGGAAGTACGCGCGTCGCTGTAGACGCGGCTTTCCAGGAACTGGCACAGCCTGTAGTACATCCGCCGATGTACGATCAGCGGCCAAAGTTTCCACGGATTGTGGCGCAACTCGAGTCCTGCACGCTTTTGCTCGCGCAATTGTGTAAACACGATGTGCACGGTGATCACATCCGCGTCGAAGCAATTCACGCCCGGTGAGTACACCAGGTCGGCAGCGAGGCCGCGAAAATGCGCATCGATCCAGCGCCGCGCATGATTCGCCGCAACCCACCAGATGTAGCGTAAAAAATGGGGTCCCGGAGGCACGAACACACGATGCCACTGAAATTTACTGGTATCGACGTCATCCTCGACGCGCTCGCTATAGAGATGGATTTCATAAACATCGCCAAGGCGCTCCAGTTGTTCCGCTACGCTGCGTTCGGTTCCGTGCCGCTTGTCCAGGAATGGTGAAACAACCGTCAGGCGAGGCTTATGGCCGGCCGGCAGCATAGGCAGGAGTGAAAGGAGCCGCCGTCTTTGGCGGGGCCAGCAGAGCGGGCAAACGGAAAAGCATTCCGAGGGTCAGCCATAAATAGGCATTCGAGAGATAATTTTGATACACGGGAAGACTGTAAAAGAAGCCCAGGCCGAGAATGTAGACGGCGTACCAGAAGAAGGCGAATCCAACAGGGAACAAACGCGTTCGCCTTAATTTGCGTACCGCTTTCCACGCAAAGCTCAGTAACGTCCCTACCCAGAGTGCCCAAAGTATGGGACCGATGATCCCGAATTCCAAGATGAGGCTGCCATATCCGCTCTCGGAGCCAATTCTGAGCGGAGGCGTGCCAACCAGGCGGCTCACGTACTGCGTTCCTAAAGATACCGTCCCAATTCCGTTGCCCAACAGCCAATTTGGTTGGGTGAAAACCGATTCCATGGCATCAATGGGATACTGCCAGCCGCGGTTGCCTAATTCCGAAGCTGAACTTTGCGGATTCAAGGTTTCGCTGTATAGCGCCCAACGTGCGTTGATCGCGTCAGGAGCAAGCAAAGTCATGAGCAGCACGCCCACACAGCCAAAGACAACAGCCCAGCGAATCGCTTTGCGGATTCGCGAGAATTGATCCAAGCGGCCACGTGCACCCCAAAAAAAAGCCGCCACCAGGATAATAGCGCTGCCGATTATGGAAACAAATGCGTGACGCACTCCGCCCATGATCGTTGCCAAGACCACGACGCCGACGCCCGGGAAAACAATTTTGCGGCCGCCCTTTCCTCGCATTAAAAGATATCCGGCCGTCCCAACACCCAGAATAAAGAAAAGAATCAGTGCTTCGGCGAACCTGCCGTCACTAACGTAGACGGAAGTACTGCGTTCGACGGTCAAGTGACTCAGCGGTGATACGTGCGTATCATGACCCAGATTCTGAAGGTCGGGCGTCAAGTCCGCCGGATTCAGGAAATTGAGACCTAACACCGATTGCGCAACACCCAGGCCTGCGACGATCAATGCGATCCAGGTGTTTAACATGAGGATCTTGTAAAGATCCTTTTCCGACCGCAAGAGCGCGTACCCCGCAAAAATCAGCGGCACGTAGAAAAAATAAGTCTTAAATCCGAGTATTCCGTAAAGAACACTCGGAGAATTGGGATTAAGTATTTGTACGAAGCCGACCGCGGCAAAAATGCCTATCCACAAAAACCACGGCGCTTTGAAGGTTGGAAGTTGCCGCCGACGATAGGCAAGCAGCATCGCGCCGTAAGTGAGGGCGGCGATGGCGTCCTTGGCAAAGAACATGGGGACGCTGTTTCCCGCGAACTTTCGGATTAAATCTTCAAAAACCAGCCAACCGAGGAAGCAATAAACTCCATAGCGCCAGTCTTTCAAAAGGAAAATAGCGATGGCCAGGCCCGCCGCACCAGCGGCCAATATCACTAAATTCAAAAGATCGCCGGCAACAATCCAATTCGAGAGTTCCCAGATCACCGCTGCCGTGCCGACTGCCAGCGCGGCGGTTTTGGCGAGTTTCCACTGGTACACTTCGGGATGAGAATTCAACATGTTGGACGAACCAGACGCACGGGTACGGGGACGACCGGCCCTTATTGTCTCATAAAGTCACGTCTAAAACGCCTGGGGTAAACGCCTGGATCTAGAACGCAGGGCCAGCGGCTTGCTCTGCTTTGGCTCTGCTTTCCGGCTCTGCTTTCCGGCTCTGCTTTTCGGCTCCGCTTTTCGGCTCCGCTTTTCGGCTCCGCTTTTCGGCTCCGCTTTCGGGACAAGCAGGACGAACGTACCCGGCGACGAATCACGCACCTGTGCGACAATTCAGACATTCCTGTGCACGCTGCGCGCGGCGTCAGGAATACGATTTTACGATGGCCACCAAGCCTGCGATAGCGCCCCCATTCCGCCGTTCTAGTTTCGAGCCTCGGGCGCTCAGCCCCTCCGCATCGGGCCATCTGGACTGGGTGCGTGCCCTGGCGGCCTGGACCGTGATGTGGGGCCACCTCCGGGCGCTTTTTTTTGTGGACTATCCGGACGTGCATAACGCCAGCCGGATGCTCGGCCTCATTTATTTCGCCACCGGCTTCGGCCGTCAGTCGGTGATGGTGTTTTTTGTGCTAAGCGGATTTCTGATAACCACTTCGATTGCCAAAAAGCATGCTGCCGGGACGTGGTCGCTGCGGGAATATGCGATCGATCGCGCATCGCGCCTGTATGTGGTCTTGATTCCGGGGCTTCTGCTGGGGCTTTTGTGGGACCAATCCGGCCGTATGCTCTTCTCATCCTCGGGCCTGTATTCGCACCCTTTAATCAGCTTCGGGACGATCATTGCCCAGGACCAGCTCAATCTCAAAACTTTCCTCGGCAACTTATTGTTTCTGCAAACGATTCGATGCGCCACATTCGGCTCGAATGGGCCGCTGTGGAGCCTGGCTAACGAGTTCTGGTATTACGTGTTGTTCCCGTTGATGCTGATCGCGGCTTTTGCCTGGAGGAAGCGGTCGCTGCGCATCGCGATCCCTGCTACGGCTTTGGCGTTTGGCGTGGCAGCCTTCGTTGGCTCCGGCATACTCTCAGGCTTCCTCATCTGGCTGGCCGGCAGCGCTTTAGTGCTTGCGTATCGCTCGCTTCGGATCAGGAAGAAAGTGCCGTTAATCCTCTACATGGTAATTTCCTGTGTGGGATTGTCCGCTTGCCTTGTTGCGGTACGCCTGAACAGGTTGAACATACGTGCGGGCGATCTTCTGATTGGACTGGCCTTCACCGTGTTCCTGTTTGGCATTCTGCAGATTGATTTCGGCGCGCGGCACCAGACGTATACCGGGATGGGTCGCTTTTTTGCGGATTTCTCTTACAGCCTGTACGTGCTGCATTTCCCACTCTTACTTTTCCTGAGAGGCTGGATCGCTCCCGTTGAGCGGTGGCGGCCCGATGCCGCGCACCTTTCCTACGGAGCCATGATTGGCGCGATGGTCGTTGTCTACGCCTGGATCGTGTCCGTCTTCACGGAAAACAAGACGCGCCTGGTGAGAAATTGGATGAGGAATATTGCGGAGCGTATCGATTTAAGATCGGGACGGCCACAGCCTTCCGCGGCTGCGTCTCACCAAAAATAGGTCGCAAGCCGGGCCGACAGATCTAGCTGATCGAGCCTGATCCAATAACTTATTTCTGCAGGCTGTTGGCGCCGCTGAATCCACACGACGGGTTAGCCTGCGCGTCCGGCGCTCTGACGCGATACACGTGAAAGTCCGAATTTGAAAATACATCATTCCAGCAATCTGCATGAGACTCGACGAAATGAATCCACGGCCGGGCATCGAATGGTGTAATGGTTATGTACGTCGCGCCCAGCTTCTGCAGGTTATTCCACACCGCACTTTCGCCGCTGGCGAGCGCGCCCGGGCTGTAAGCGAATGCGCGGCGGTTCGTAAGAAAAGAAAACGTGCGCGGGTCGGGGAACTCCACTACGTCATCAGCGGTCGTATGCGTGGAGACAAAATCGAACAACTCCTTCGTCTGCGGCCCGGCAATGCCCTGCGACAGCTGGTGAAAATCGACCCTCAAATATTCCGCTCCGTAGCTGAGTCCGATGAACGCGAGCAATGTGGCGAACACCAACGATGCCCATTTGCGATTCTTCCAAACGCCGAGCCAAGCCACGCCCTCGAGCATGTATACGACGTAAATCAGGATCAGAGGAAATAAGTAGCGATACTCTTCTGCAATCAACAGGAACGGCAGATAAAATAGCGCAAACAGTTCCCAGCTGCGAATGCGCCGCCGGCATTGCCAGATCATTCCTGCACCCGCGAATGCAGCAGTCGCTGCGAGCAGCAAAAACTCCAGAGCCTTGCTGTGGCCGTTGTCCCAGAACGTCGCGAGTATTCCGACATAGAAATGACCGTAAGAAAGCACCCTGTGGATGGGAGTTCCTTCATTCGGAGGGAAGCTGTTCACGTAGGATTGAAGTCCGGGAATCACGGCCGCTTGCAAAACGATCAAGCTGAGGCAGACAGCTGTGGCCAGCGCCGTAGCCCTGGTAATCCATTTGGACCTTATCAGGCTGATGCAGAGCGCGATGGGAATGAGTAGGATCCCCACGGTGCGGGTCCCATAGGCCAGATACATTGCGCAACCCAGCACCAGTCCTCGCAGCACCCAGGATTTCGCCAGCCCTTCCTCTGCCGCTTCCTGGGACCACGACCACTCGATGAGAAACAAAGCCAAAAACACAAAAAACAGGAAAGGAATGTCCGAGAGGATGAAATCCTTAAAATCCCAAAACATGGGATTGAAGCCTACGATCGCGACCAGCGCCAGGCGCTTGTCGAATTCCAGTTCCCTGCTGAACGAATTAAAGAGTAGTACGAGTAAAAGAATGAAAAATCCAATCATCTCCAGTTTCATGCGTTCGAGATCGAGGCCATGCCACCGGTATACCGTCGCCAGAATTAATGGGAACACCGGCGGATAAACGCGCGGTCCCGGATTCCACCCATCGGCTTGGTACACAAATTGAATTTTGTCGTAGGGTGAGCCGGTGCTGATGTTTTTGGCTTCCTGCGCATACTCGCCGAAATCGTCAGTCCAGGGCAGGCCGTGACGTAACGTGGAAATGTAAAACCCCGCTATAGCGGCGATCAGCAGCGCTGCACAGATCAGCTTGGTATGGGGGCGGGTCATTCGGTGTGCAATGTCATTCGCTGTGCATCGTCATTCGCGGTACGAGTTTGCAGACCTGAACCAAAGTCGCAGGCCTTCGATCTTACCCTTCAGCGCGGGCGCGAGTGGGACGCTTAGCTTGCCGCGTCGCATCAACATTTCGGCCACCAGGGCAGCCAAGCCCCATGCTCTGCGCTCCCCCACCAGGAACCACCATGCCAGAAAAATGGGCCTCCGCCACCAGGGGAGGCGCCGCATCATGATGTAGGTATAGTTGCGACAGTAAGAAAAAATGCGGCGGGGCTGGTCGGCGCGATCCAGTTCCGGAGCTCGCGGCGCGTTATGGTGAAAAACTACCGCACGCGATTCGTAAAGAATGCGAAAGCCTTTTCGTTTCGCCTGAAAGCACAGATCGGTGCCAAACATCATGGCATCGTCGAAATTTAAAATGGGATCGAAGTACAACGAGGCCAGCAGAGCTCTGCGCCAGCTCCAGTTTCCCTCCATGACATGATCCACCTCGAACGGCACTTCGCTCGTAACGCTGCCAAGGTTCCCCCAGGCCTTACCGTACCAGGAAATTTGTCCCGGGTGCCCTTTCGGAACTTGCGGCAGGCCTGCGAATAGCACGCGGCCTCCCACCACACCTACCGTAGGATCAGAAAATTGCTGAACCAGTTTTGCCAGCCAGTCTTTCCATACCGTAACGTCATCGTCCACGACCGCAACAATGGGGGCCGAAGCAGAACGGATGCCAGCTTCGACAGGAGGCACATGTCCCGGAGTCTCGACCCAGGCGGACCGCAAAAACGGCACTGATTCACTAAGCAATTGCAGGGCTTGCTCGGTTTCGGTGTCACCCCGCCGGCCAACCACGATGATTTCCGCAGGCTGTAACGTTCCCTGCAACAACGACTGAATACATCGCGTCATTTCCGCAGGCCGGCGATACGTGGGAACCACGACCGTCACCGCAACCGTGTCTTCGCCAGACTCCACGTTGTCAGGCCCCGTGTTCACAACAGGGATGGACACTCTTCCTCCGAATTCTGCATCGCCGTCCACCGGCCACACGGCACGACACGAAAAAAAGAAAATGCTTTCAAGTGTTCACAATAATCGTGTTCACAATGTTTGTGGATTACCGCCCCGGATAAGCACTGCTCAATGATCTCAATGATATTGATTCAGGATTTCCTGAACACAAAAGCTCCATGCGTGGCCCAGCGATCCGGGCAAGTCTTACGAGCTAGCGGTTCGAGCCATTCCGACAAAGTGCAGCTAATTCTCCGCACTGCCCAGTAAAGCGCTTTTCTGCGGGACGGCTCCGCTGCCGAGGTAGGCAATGCTGAGCCGGAATCCGGCCGCAACCCACGGCGCAAAGACTGTACGACCGAAACGAAGCTGCGGTCCAAAAGAAGGAATTCCTGGCCGCGCCAATAAATTAACTCCAGCCCACATGAACGAGCCTCTTGGATCCATCCTTCGGGCGTTCGCGAGAATACGTGGGCGCCCATGCCTTTAATTATGTCCATCAATAGCACGTAACCGCCGGGCTGCAAGACACGTGCGATCTCCCTCAGCGCTTCGGTTTGTTCGCTGGGCGGAATGTGTTGAATTACCGTGATGGCGGAGACAATCTCGAAAGTATTCGCCCTGAACGGAATATTTTGCGCGGAGGCGACGACGAGTGGACATCGGAGTCCAGGAGCGTGCTCGAGCATTCCCTGGGTTGCGTCTAATCCAACAGGCTGCGCGTCCTGCAAGGCGTACCGCCGCAGCCAGCGGCCGGTGCCGCAGCCCACGTCGAGTACCCGCGAGCCGCCGTGAAGCTTGCAAGCTTGCATGGCCTCTCGCCAGGCATCCTCTTGCAGCCGGTCAATCAAGGCATTAAACCAGCCGGGGGCTTCGGGGTGTAACACCGGAGCAAAGCCGCTCGGGTCTGCGGCGCCGTATGCTTTTGCAACGCCAGCCCAGTATTCTTTCCACAGATACAATGCTTTTGCCCTGCCTTCTACGGTGTCACGAACACTACGAGATTTTAGAGAAGTTGGATTTATTCTGCCACAATGCGGCCCGTCCTCCACGCGCTGACATAATCTCGCATCTCTTTGTAAAAGACCGCGCCATAAACGACGAAGAGCGTTGTGAGGGAAACAAGCGCCAGCAGTTCCCTGCGCCGGCTGACTGCAGACGCAAACCCGATGCGAGCTCCTTCGGCCAGCACGGCGGCAGCCGCCGCCCCCAGAAAATAAGGGGCCGCATTCCGCAAGCCACGAAACCACATCTTCAAGGACCGGGAAGCAATGAACAGCGTCGATACATGCGAGGTTCCGACGACGATCAGCACTGCGACAGCCACGCCATTTTTTCCGTAAGGCAATGCCAGATAAATCGCCGCGGCAGCCGTCAGCAAGGTGGCTGCTCCTAGCCAGAATGCGGGTTGAAACTTCCCAGCGCAGTTGAAGGGGTCCATCCACACGCAGCGAATCCCGCCGTAAACCGCCAGAATTTGAAACGGCACAATAGCGGAGAGCCACTTCGGCCCGAAAAGAAAGGGAAATATATCGGGTGCGGCCACCACGATCGCGGCGGCGATGGGGCATGCCAATCCAGATAGAATTCTGCTGGACATGAAAAATGCCGGCCAGAATTTTTCGGGATCGGAAACCAGGCGCGGCAATTCGGCGTTGACGACGTTTCCGATGGAATTGTTAATCAGCACGACCGGGATCAGCGAATAGTTGTACGCCAATCCATAAATGCCCAATGCTTCGATTCCCAGGAATTTCCCGACCATCAGATTATCCACATTGAAAACCAGGTACCACGCGATTGCTTGCGCTACATACCATCCGGAAAACGGCAGAATCAGCCGTAAAGATAGCGCCGAAAACCGCCATTGCGGAACCCACGCGCTCGCACCCGCCAGCAGGATCGCGTTTATCGCGTTGCCCACGAGCGTGGCGAGCACGAATGCCCAGACTCCGTAGCCCGCCCATGCCAATCCCACGGCCACCAGGAAGGACGCCAGGATCAGAGCGGAATCGGCCATCGCCAGCGCGCGAAATCGCAAGTCGCGGCGTATCAGGCTGCGATGCACCATCGCCGCGGTTTGTACCCAGAGCGCCAGAGCCAAAACGGCAAGAACCGGGATCAAATCCGGCCGGTGATAGATGCGAGCCACCAGTGGGGCGGTGGCCAGTACGCCTCCCGCAAGCAGCGTCGCAATGCCTAAATTCGCCCAAAATGCGGTATCCACGTGCTCCTCGACCCGGTCCTGTGAATAGATAAGAAACAGGCCGGCGCCAACGTCGCTGAACATGGCGGTGAAACCGATTACCACACTGGCGAGCCCGAACAGCCCGAAGTCGTCCGGTACCAACAGGCGCGCGAGAATGACGCCGCGCCCCAGGTTGAGCACGCGTGCAAATAAATTGCTGTTCAGCATCCAGAACGACCCGCGGAGAACGCGTGGAAGCAGCTCGCTGGGAGGCTGTGCGGACAGCTTGGGTGTGATCTCGGCGGGTGCGGGACTGTTATTCATTGCGGTGAAATGCCCCGACATTTGGACCGGCGCACGGACGGCAGACGTTCGGCACCCTAACAAATGATCCTGAGGGATTTTTCAGGGGTTCTCTCACTATTTTTGCGTCGATTGCGGACAACCATCACCGCTATGTTTCAAAACCCCGGCGTTATGTAAAAGTCGCTGATCTTGGCTCTAAATAAATGCTCTAAATATTGCTCAGATATTGGCTGTAAACCGTGATGCAGATGCGCCGTACGGAAAAGGATCAGCCACAAGCCGTATCGCCGTAATTACCGTGTGATTTTCAACGTCTTGATTTGACTCTCCCAATCCGCTCGAGCTACCGGCATCCTCCACCCCGTGCCAAAGGCGTGATCGGTAACTTTGATCCCGGGCGCGGCCTGCTTGCGTTTGAATTCGGCATGGTTTACACCGCGCACCGTCTGCCGGACGGCCTCCGCATCGAGCCCGCTCGACACCATCTCCGCCACGGACTCCCGTTGTTCGATGTGCCGCTGCAAAACGTCATCGAGTATGTCGTAAGGCGGAAGCGTGTCCTGGTCGGTCTGGTTCGGCCGCAATTCGGCGGATGGCGCCTTGCTCACGACACGCTCGGGAATAAGCTGCCCGCGGCGCTCGTTGAACCAGCGCACCAGCCGGTACACCATGGTCTTGGGAACATCGGAAATCACGGCTAACCCGCCAGACATATCGCCGTAGAGCGTGCAGTATCCGACCGCAATTTCCGACTTGTTACCCGTGGTCAGCAGCAGAGAGCCAAATTTATTGGAAAGCGCCATCAGCAGGTTCCCACGGATACGCGCCTGAATGTTCTCCTCCGTCACGTCCCGTGCGTACCCGGCAAACGCATCCTGCAGGCATTCGCCAAATGATTTCATGATGGGCGCGATCGGCAGGGTTAACGTGCGTATGCCCAGGTTCCGAGCGAGCTGGATCGCGTCGTCGATACTTTCCTTGCTCGTGTAGGGCGAGGGCATAAGCACACCCAGCACGTTTCCGGGACCCAGGGCGTCCACGGCAATACAGGCTGTCAAGGAGGAGTCGACGCCTCCGGACAGCCCCAGCAAAACGCTTTGAAAGCCGCACTTACGCACGTAGTCCCGCGTCCCCAGCACCAGCGCCTGCCAGACTTCTTCTTCGACTACAGACGCGTCCGGCGCAATTATTTCACCGGGCATCGCGGCGAGATCCACGACGAGCAAATCCTCTTGAAAGGCACGTGCCCTGGCCACGAGCTTGCCCGCGCCATCAAATACGCAACTGCGGCCATCGAAGATCAAGTCGTCGTTGCCACCCACCTGGTTGACGTACAGCACCGGGAGGCCGTGCTTGGCGGCCATGCCGCTCAGCATCGCTTCGCGAAATTTCTGTTTACCCGCGGTAAATGGGGAGGCCGACAAGTTCAGAACGCATCGCGCGCCCGCCTGCGCGATCACGTCGACGGGATCGACGTGGTAACGCCGATGCCGCCAAAAATCGCTGTCATTCCACACGTCTTCACAGATGGTCACGCCCAGCTTGCAGCCACTCAGAACCAGGACTTCCGGCACGCTGGCCGATTCAAAATACCGGTCCTCATCAAATACATCGTATGTGGGTAACAGGCACTTGCGAAATCGCGCTCCGGCACGGCCGTTTTGCAGCAGAACAGCGCTGTTGTAGAGAGCGCGTCCCTGCTGTGCGGGATTCGGTTCCGCAATGCCCACCAGCACCGGAGGCCGGTCACGCAGATCGTCCGCAAGCTGCTCGAGCACTTCCCAGCTATGCGCGATGAACGCCGGTTGCAGCAGAAGATCCCGCGGGGGATAGCCTTGCAGCGCAAGCTCTGAAGTCACCACCAGGTCGGCGCCCTGGCCGTGCGCATCCCGCACCGCGGCGGCAATACACTCGGCATTGCCGGCTAGATCGGCGACCGTATAATTCCGCTGTGCCAGTGCTATTTTCATCGATGTCGCTCATTACTCCGGGTGCGCAAGCAATTTCCCGGCGTCCTGCGATTCGATGTGCTGCATCATAGCGCCGCGATGCAGAATGTAGGCCGCGAGCGACTCGGCGGCCATCTTGGGGACAATATCATACTGATTGTGCACCATTACGGTCCAGGAAATAGGCCCGCGCGCGGGAATCAACTGCATTCCCCATTGAAATATAAAGCCGAAATTCCAGATCACCAAAAGTGCCATCGCGGTGCAACAGGCCGCCAAATACCGCTGGGGATGCTTCCATCGTTGTCCCAGCCAATCGAGGGTGCCAGCCAATCCCATGACGAATATCGGCGTCAGCGGCACAAAGAATCGATTGCCGAACGAGGAAATGCCGTCCCAATCCGGGTAGCTGGCAATGAAATAGTAATAGCCCAAAACCACCAATAGCAACCCTCCGCCGAACCACGGGTCTCTTCGCCATAAAATGATCACACCCAAGAGGGCGGGCACCAGGATGGGCGTCCAACTCAGCATTCCGTGATCCGCGGAGAACAATACACGGAACAGAACCGGGGAGCGCCAGTTCCAACTTGAAATGGGCGGATACCCGGATTCGCTGGCGTGCCCGTACAGGATGAATCTCGTAATAAACGTCGGCAGCAGCATCAGCGCGGTGGCGGCCACAAAAAGCATATGCTTCGCCAGCAGCGCAGGCCGGTACAGAGGGCGTTCTTCGCCGCGCCCATCAAGACGCAGATGTTGAGCGAGCCCTTCCGTCGCGGGGATAAACAGGAAAATCGCATTCGGATAATAAATATCGATGGCTAGTCCGGCAATCAGCCCGAGCACCAGCCATTGCCCGGGCGTTCGCCGCTTCCTGGTTCGCTGGTAATACCACAGGAACAGTGCCGCCGCGAAAGCAGACTGCGCATGCGACCATGACGGGTTGAAGTACATGTAGACGGGCAGCGAACTCGCAAACCAGATGCCCAGTGTGGCCAGGAAAGCCCACTTTTCCCCGAAGTAGCCCCGCGCCAGATCGAACGCCAATAGCAGGCCCGCAAAACCGTAAAGTGCCGTCGCCGCAGCCATCGTCAGCAGATACGGGCGCGAATATCCATCGGCAACGATGTGGGCCCCGAACCGGTCTGCCGCCAAAACGATGACGTGCACGGGTATGAGCATGGGCGCCCACAGCATGGCAGGCCCAATCGAGAAATGATTCTCGACGTACCCGGTAGGAGAATACTGATCGGGAAGCAACCGACCGTCGGCGTCGACGCGGCCCTCCCTGAAAGAAGAATTGGCGCGCAGCCAGTCCTTATCAAAATGTAAATTGTGGTCGATCAGCACAGCGCGGATATAGGCGTAGTAGCCCACTCCGTCGCCCCGGACCCAAGGATTAATAAGAGGCAAGGACAGGACAAACAGCAGAACCAAAGCCGTGAAGTAACTGATGTGGGGTGCCCAGCTTCTACGTTTAACGGTCGGCTCTGCCACATTCACGAACTTGCGACGCTGCGCCGCCTCATCCGCAAACACGGGGCATTCCACATACAAGAAAGCAGCATTTCGGCAGCCGGGTTCCGGTCACAAGTACTCGTAAACGTTTCGGGCACCCGGTGGTGCGGCAATCATTGGATGAACGACGGCGATTCGAATCCGGCTCCGGGGCACTCATACACCCAGTTCCAAATTTTTGGGTTCTTTCTTTGACTTGCCGTTTTCCTTGTCGTTTTCCTTGCCGTAGCCGCCGTAGGAGTATGGGTAATAGCGGTAAGAGTAGTAGTACTCGCGTGAGCTGGAATCGACCGCGTTCAGCACGACGCCCAGCATGTGGCATTTAACGCTCAGCAGCAGATCGCGGGTCCGCAGAAACGCTTCCTTGGGTGTCTCTCCACTGCGCACCACCAATAGCACCCCATCCACAGCCACGGACAAAATGACGGCATCGGTGGCGGCCATGATGGGCGGCGAATCGATCACGATAAATTTGAACTCTTTTCGCAATTCCGCGACCATGTCATTCAAACGGTGCGAAGACAGCAGGTCGGCCGGATTCGGCGGAATTGGTCCTGTGGGAATGACCGAGAGGTTGTCAATACTGGGATGCGCCACGGTAACCAAATCGAGCGTGCTCACGCCCGCCAGGTAAGAGCTAAGGCCGGCATGTTTGCCATCCGCCATGCTCAAAGCGATGCTCACACCAGGCTTGCGCAGATCGCCATCCACCAGCAACGTTTTATCCCCAAGCTGCGCCAGCGTTACTGCCAGATTCACCGCCGCCGTCGTCTTTCCTTCGTGCGGCAGCGCGCTCGTCATCAAAATAACTTGCGGAGGATGGCCAGCCTGAGACAACAACAGCGAAGTGCGCAATGCGCGGAATGCTTCCGACATCTGGGACTGTGGCTGCAGGTGAGACACTAAGCTCGCGTGCGCCGGTTCACCGTGCGTGGATGGCCCTTTCAGCAGCTTGCTGAACCGGCCCTGGTTGTGGCCATTAGAGCCCTCGAATGCCGGCACTACTGCCAGCGAAGGCAGCCGTCCCAGTGTCTCCACATCGTCAGGGCTCTTTACCGTGTTGTCCATATACTCGCGCAGCAACGCCAACCCAATGCCGCCCACGAGGCCGACCAGCACGGCCAAGCCAAGATTACGCGCCTTCTGCGGCTTCGACGGATAGGTAGGAATGAGTGCCGGGTCCACCACGCGGATATTGCTCGACCGCAATCCCGCATTGATGCCCGCTTCCTTCAGTTTCTGCAACAAGCCATCGTACAGCTGCTTGTTGGCATCTGCATCGCGCTTGAGAATATTGTATTGCACCATCTTATCGGCCATCGAGGACGCCTCCGCCTTTTGCTGCGTAAGCGCGTCCTGCAATAGCAATTCCCGCTGGCGAGAACCGCGATACTCGGCCTCAATTTGGTTCCCAATGTTCTTTTTCTCATTGGTGATGAGCTGGTCGAGATCGTTGAGCTGTTCCTGCACCCGCACGACCTTCGGAAACTTGGGTCCGTACTGGCTCAGCATCTCGGTATATTGCGTACTCAGGTCGCTCTGGCGTTTCAACATGTCCTGCACGACAGAGTTCTCCCTGATGGCCGGAATCGCATCGTAGTTTCCCGACTCGACCAGCTGGTACACCGCTTCTTTGTTAATGCGGTCGGCCTCCGCTGCGGTGAGCTCCTTGTTGATATCAGAAAGTTTCTGGGTGGTGACGTCTTCCTTTTCGTCAATCGTCCAGATTTGATTCTCACGTTCGTAATTGATGCGCGCGTCTTCGGCAGTTTCAACTTTGGATTTCAGTTCATCGAGTTTGCCGGCGAGCCATGTCGAGGCTTGCGTCGCGGTTTCGTAACGGCTGCGAAAATTTTCCTCGATGTAATTGTTGATATGCGTGTTGACGATGTTCGCCGCCATTTTTGGATCCGTGCCCGAGAACGTCACGTCCAGCAACCGGCTATTGGGCACACGCTTGACCGTCAGACTACCCAGGAAGATCCCCAGCGTCGGGGTGGCGGACTGCGGACCTTTCGTCGTGGCTACTTCCAGCTTGGTGGGATCCTTCGGCTGGCCGCCAAACTGCGGATTCTGGTCCAGGTTGAGCGACTTGATGGTCAACTGCGCCATGGTCTCGCTGGTTAAAACCTTCGACTGTGTCTCGATGTAGGTTTCCAGGTCCTCGAACGCATCGTACTCCGCGTCTGCGCCCGGAAATGGCAGGACGTTCGAGTTCTCCCGGTCCACTTCAATCCGCGTCGTGGCATCGTAAACCGGCTGCGTGCGATACGTGCCAATCGTGACGATCGTAACCACCGCCAGCAAAAACGAAATAATCAGCCACTGATGTTTCCGCAATACCGAAAGATAGTCGAGGAGGTGCGTCTCCCGCGGCACCATGTCTAGCGTCAAGAATCGCGGACGGCCGCTCACCGGCTCGATGTCGCCGTTGCTGCCGGTCCCCCGGGGAGCGATATTCTCGTATTCCATAAGTCTATTGCCTCGCGCGTAGCGCGCGTTTCAACTTGCTGGAACTCCAGGACTAGGTGTTAGAGACGGCCGGCATTAATGATGGCTGCTCCGGTCGCAAGCGAAATCGCAATTTCCGCCGATTTCCTTAAGGCGTGCTTGCTCGTGCTATCCGGAACAAACAGAATGTCACTTTGTTGCAATGGCACATCTTCTGCTTTCATGGCTAGGATTTTGCGCAGGTCCACCGGTACTTCGAGGCGTTCGCTCGTTCCATTCTGGCGCACGATGACAGCTTCATTGGACTTCGCTGTCGGAGTCAGCCCGCCGGAGAGCGACAGTATTTTCAATATCGTCATCTGCCGGCGGTCGCCGCCCATGACGAAACCGCCGGGACGTGAAACCGCGCCCACGGCGTAAATTACGCCCGCGCGCGGCACGGTGATCACGTCGCCCGCTAAAAGCGGAATATTGTATTTCGCATCGCCGGTGTTCAAAAGCTCATTCAGGTTGATGGAGATCACCGGCTCGAGGTTCGGATCTACTGCCGAAGCATTCGACAGCGCAGGCTGCTCGCCAAGGGCATCTTTTGGCGAAGCACTCGGTAGCGCAGCATTCGATAGCGCAGGCTGTGTAGAGGCATGCGCCTCTGTAGTTCCTCGAGTAATCAGCACGCTCATTCCGGCATCCGACGATACTCCGCCAGCCTCCGATAGCGCCTCCAGCAGCGTTGTTTGTCGCAGCGCCTGGATAACCACCGGCCTGTTCACCGCGCCGATTATGGTGATGGGCGCGCTGTGTTGCTCCTTCACCGAAACGGTGATTTCCGGATGGCTGACCAATCCGTTCACCTGCAGCAACTCGGACAATTTGTCCTGCAACTGGAACGTGGTCAGGCCGGAGGCTTGCACTCGCACGGGAAGCAGCGGCAGGGACACGAATCCGGATTCATTGACGCGCAGGTCCCGCGATAATTCGGGAACGTCAAATACTTCGACGCCAAGTAAGTCCCCACTCCCGATAACGTAATCGCCTTGCTTGGCCTTGTCGGCGAGAGCCAATTGCATGATCCGCTCGTTCTCTTGGGCGGCATCCTGCGTCGGAAGTTGCGGATCGAGACCGGCGGCGGCTTTCCTGGCAGCGGAGGGTTTTTGCGCGTGAACGAGGGGAGCAAAACCGATGACCAGGCATAGAACGGCGCATGGCCAAATTCTGCAAAAGAATTTAAAACGGGGTATACTACCCCACGAAACCTGCATTCCCAACCCCCACGCATCGCCAATTATACAGGCTCGGTATGGATTGCAACAGCGGAATTAGCTGTATATCTCGCGCGTTTTGGAGCGGGCGGCCGCTCGATACGCACCTGCGATGTCGCGAGGCCGGCTAACAGAAGAAACAGCAACGCATTGGATGGAATATGCATGTTGAAGTCTACCCAGCTGTGCGCAAGGATGCCGCAACATGCGCTGAGTGCCCCAATATGGAACGCCAGGTCCAACGAATCGGTCGCTGCCCGCAGCCGCTTCCACGCGTCGCGAAACAGCACGATCAAAAACGATGCCCAGAAAATCCCTCCCACTAAACCTGTTTCCGCCAGAGCTTCTAAATAGTCGTCGTGCGAATGTAAGACGACATTCCCGTCGTAAAGAGTCTCGTAGCGTGGGAACACCGCTTGGAGCGTTCCGAAACCTGTGCCCAACAGAGGATGATCCTTAAAGATGTGCCAGGTATCGTAGAACATCTCCGTTCGGCGCTGTTCGCTCACTTCCAGCTTGCGGTACGTTGTAAAACGATCGAGCGCCGGTCCTACTCCCAGCCAGGCCACGAACGCGCCGGCCAGCAGCACCATAATGGCCGCAGCCATCACGTGAGTTTGGCCGCGGCGGCGCAAAAAGATCAGAATCATCAGCAGCCCCAGCTCGAGCAGAAAACAGATAATGCCCGCAAGCGACGCGGCCATGAACAGCGCGCCGATGGGAACTAACGTGAGAATGCCAATCAACGGCACGCGATCGCGCTGTTCGGCTCGCAACAGCAGCGTCGCCAGACCCAGGGGTGCCACCAGCTCGACCAGTCCCGCAAAATGATTGCGGTTCACGTACGGTCCAAAAGGAATCCCGCCGTAACGCAGTTCCCTGACCCAATACAACTTTCCGTTAAAAGTAAAATGCTGAATGATGCCGAACAGCGAAACGGCGAATCCCAGCACGAGCACAAACCAAACAAACCCTTGCCAATGTTCGAGCGTTTCAAAAGCCTGAACCGCGAGGAATAAGAGAATCGCCAGCGCCGAAAACCTCATGATTTCAACCCTGGTGAGAAATGGATTTGCTGTGTAGCGCGTCAAATATTGCGCTACAACCCATACCCACAGTCCCGCAAGCGGCGTCAACAGGTGATTCCAGCGAAGGCCGGTTATCAATCCCAGCGCGAACAGCAGGCCCCACACGGCCAGCAAAACGGCGGCTCCCACTTCGAGCACGGCTTCCGACCACGGTTCCACCGCCCCATGCGCGAGCACGGCGAACGTGAGTAACACGCAAATGCCGATACGAATGCCCTTCATCTTGCAGCCGGAACTGTTGCGGGCAACGGTGTCAGCGAGATGTCATCTACCCAGGCGCTGCCGCGAATTTTGTTGGCGAGCATGGTGCTTTGAAAGCGCCGCAAAACGATCTGCACCAGTTTGCTCTGCGGGCCCGTCAGCAGTTCAGTCTGATTGAGCGTCCATCCCTGCGTTCGGTCGACAGCAGGCGTCAGGATAGCAGTGGCCTGTTTGACATCAACGATTTCAAAACGCATGCCGGTTTCGGTCGTCAGGTCTTCTGTGCGGAGATAGGCGCTAAAACGATAGCGAGTGTTGGGCTCGACGATTACGGGTTGCCAGACATTCGCGAAATCGACATTGCTCGTGCCGTCGAACGTAATACGCAGCGAACGGCTGCCGGAGTGAAAAGTGTCGCCATCGAGATCCATGGCGGCGCCGTCAATCGGCCGGTATTGCCAGGCCAGCCCTCCATTCAGGAGTTGGTGCTCAAAGCTGCCATTCCATACCAGTGAGCCGGCCGGCTCATATTCGGGGGCGATGGACGCGGCTGCAATCGCCTGCCGCCAGATCATTGCCGCGTCATCGGCGCGGTTCGATCGGACCAGCAGATCGAGCAAGGGGAACGCATTTGCAACCGGAAACGATGTCTTCTGCGCGGCCAGCCGTTTCCACACGGCGGTCGCCGCGTCGGGTTCATCTGCGTTCACGAAAAAGGCGATCGCACCCCAATAGGCGTCCGGTGTGGGAGGCAGCGCAAAATCCAGAAGTTGATTCACGTCTTGCGTGCTGCGCCAGCAGCGCGAAACAGCGAGTGTAGTCAGGCTGGGATCGACTCTGACGGCCCGTTGAATCTGCTTGAAAGCGTCTTGCGTGCGGTTCTGCCGTAATAAGAAATTGCCATAGGCCCACGCAACCTGCGCCGAAATCGGATAATCCTGCTGCGCCTTTTGAAACGCTTGCTCCGCGCGCCTGGTGTCGCCCGCCGTCTCATAGGCGCTTCCCAGGTCCATCCACACCGAGGGCGCACCCGGATCGATCTTCGCGGCCCGCTCGTAATAAGAGATGGCCAGCGGTAAGTCGGAGTTTTCAAAATCGAGCTGACGGTAGCGGCCCAGCTGATACCAGGTGTCGGCGTTGGAAGGTTCGAGCTCCGCCGCGCGCAACCACAAAGCGGGATTCTTCGATCCTGCCCAATGGTCCGCAACCGCGTATTTCGTGGCCGCAACAATGAGTATCGCGCAGGAAATGAGTATGGCCGCAAACGCGCCCCACCGCAGCGGTGGGGTCATACGACCCTCTAGCAAGACCAGGCACCGAGCCGGGCGTAGCGCGAGACACCGGGCGGCTTCCGCAGATTGCGACTGGGCACGGCAACTCCTCAGCGGCAGCCTGTGAAAGTCCGTGGAACCCAAGATATTCGGGACTCAAGATCGTCCGCCGCTCTGCCGTTAATCTGCGCCTTGACGCTGGTGCAGCGCAACAAAAATTGCAAATCGCGCTGCAGGCTGCTTGATAAACGCCCGATCAACGCTCCCCAGACGCTCGATCAACACCCAATTGACGAGCTCTGAGTTTAGTTACGAGGTGATCCGCGCCTTTAACCGGGGCTTTCCGTCTTCCACGCTGACGACGAATTCCACCACGCGGCTGCCACTCTGCTCTCGCAGTTGCTCGGTTTTTTGCCGCAGGAATTGCTCGAACTGCTCGCGGGAGAGGCGCGTCGTGGTTTCACCGGAGGTTTCCAGCGCCTCGCGAAACGCCTCGTAAAGTTGCTCGACTTTTTTGGGTTCGCGTGCAGGATTGGTACAAACAACCGCGGCGAGCGCCTTCGGTTGCGCCCGGCGGGAACGCGCTCTCTCGGCTTGCACCGCACGAGCGGCGGACCCATAGTGCCGGTCTACGGTGCCTTCCTCGCGCTTGCGCAAGCGCTTATGAAAAATATCGCGGTATCTTGCATACGTCTGCGACAAGTTGCCGTAACGGAAACGTTGCGCGTAGTTCATTTCCGCTCCGCGGTCGCCGTAGCGCTTGAGCACCACGTCGATACGCCACTCGATGTCCGTGGGGGGCCGCTTTCTTCCGCCGCCGAAGTACTGGTCGTATTCAATCTTGAGCTGGCGTATATCGCGCTCGAACAGCTTCAGTTGTTCATCAATGGGATCGGTGTCTATGGCCATATGGGGCGCCGTACTTCTCTTGCATGCTAAAAGCCTGACGCGTCAGCGTCAACGCTGCGTTGTTCAGGGTCATGCGCATTTCGATACTCTGGTCCGAGACACGGCCGCGACACTCGGCTCCGACACTCGGCCGCGATACTCGGCTCCGACACTTGGCTCCGACACTCGGCTTCGATACTCGGCTTCGATACTCAGCTTCCATACTCGGCTTCGATACTCAGCTTCCATACTCGGCTTCGATACTCAGCTTCCATACTCGACTTCGATACTCGGTCCGCCCCACCCGATTCTCCAAGACTTGCCAGAATGCTCGGCGAGAATGCGTGCGGCATTGTTGCGAGAATACTCGCCAGGGCACCGAGTCCGGCTCTTCGGTTGCTCCAGCCACTCCGCTGTGCTGAAATACCGGCATCGTGAAACCTTCGCCTTCGGATGATCTTGTGGATGCTGCGGCACGTGGTGGCTCGCATCGTGAGGAAAGTGCCACCACGCAAGCTCCCGCTCCTCCGCCTGCGCCGGCTCCCGCTCCTGTTCGCTCTCCCTCTCCTGCTGCCGCCGCTGCAACTTCTGCTCATCCTGCTGACCTCGGTGCCGCGTTGCGCCAGCTTCCTTCGGTGGATGAACTCGTTAACTCACCTCGCGTGGCAGAAATTGCCGTGCGCGTTGATCGCGCGCTGCTCGTCGCTGCCGCGCGCGCCGTGCTGGCACGCCAGCGCGAAGCGATCATCTCCACTCCTGCTGGGGTGACCGATGCGAGTGCCGGGGCACTCGCGGATGCCGTGCTGCGCGAGATCGCGCGATCACTTGCGCCATCGCTGCAGCCGGTAATCAACGCCACGGGCGTAATCCTGCACACCAATCTAGGCCGCGCGCCGCTCTCTGCGGCGGCGCTCGAGCGCATCAGGGAAACCGCCGGCGGATACACCAATCTCGAATACGATCTCGCTACGGGCACTCGCGGACGCCGCGATGTGCATACGGCGAACTTACTCATGCGCCTGACGGGCGCCGACGCCGCCGTGGTGGTGAACAACAATGCGGCAGCGGTATTTCTGGTGCTCGCGGCACTGGCGCGAGGCGGCGACGCGATCGTCTCGCGCGGCGAGCTCATCGAGATTGGCGAATCGTTCCGCATACCTGACATCATGGTGGAAAGTGGCGCGGTGCTGCGCGAAGTGGGCACGACCAACCGCACCACCGTGGCCGACTACGAGCGCGTGCTCGGCGAGCGTACGCGCCTGCTCCTGCGCGTGCATCGGTCGAACTTTCACATCGTCGGATTCACCGCCCGGCCATTGCTCGAAGAGCTGGTTGGTCTCGGACGACGCAGCGGCGTGCCGGTGTACGAAGACTTGGGCTCCGGCTGTCTCGCCGATCTTTCGGGCATTGCCAGCGGACAAGAAGGCGCGGCTGGAGCGGAGGCATTCGGTGCCACGAGCGGCAGCACCTTCGGTGCGGTGGCGGCCGATGCCGATTCGTCGTTGGTCGATGCCTCTCTCGCCGATCGCGCTCTCGTCAGTCCCTCTCGCCTCGATCCGTCTCGTGTCGATCCGTCGCTCGTCGATTCGTCTCTGCTCGATCGGGGCGCACCCGAGGCAGCCGTAGTTGAGCCGACGGTTCGCGCGAGCATTGCCGCGGGCGTCGACATCGTCTCGTTCAGCGGGGATAAATTGCTGGGCGGCCCGCAAGCCGGAATCATCGTAGGGCGTGCCCCGTTCGTAGCACGCGTGCGCAAGCACCCGCTGTTCCGCGCGCTGCGTCTGGATAAGCTCGCCATCGCCGCGCTCGAGGCCACACTGCAGGAATACCTGCTCCGCGGAGGGGAGACTCTGCCAGTGCTTGCGATGATTCGCGTAACGCCCGCAGAAATCGCGCAGCGTGCGGAAAAACTTGTGGAGGCGCTGCGAAAATCGCTGCTGGCCGGCGAAGTACAGTTCGAGATCGTGGATGGCGATTCGGTGATCGGTGGCGGCTCCACTCCGAATGCGCGCTTGCGGACGCGACTGTTGCAAGTCTCGAGCACGGGCTGGTCGGCCAGCCAGATCGAAGCACGGTTGCGAACGCGGAGACCGGGTGCGCCGGTGCTGGCGCGCATCGCGCACAATCGCGTCGTACTGGATTTGCGCACTGTGTTTCCCCAGCAGGACGGGGCCCTGGCGAATGCGCTGGCAGTTGCCCTGGGGACAGACCCAACGACGACAATATCCACCACGCTGTAGCGTTTCCGCTGTCCGTTCATGTCCATGCACTTCTCGTTAGGCTCCATGTTCCCTAGCAGGACGCCGGAGTTCCGGATGCCGTCGCGATCACACTAGAGCCAAGCTAACCAGGCCTGCCGTACGGGTTTCGCTCGCCGTTTCATGTCCGTTACGCACCGTGTTCCCTAGCAAGACGCCGCAGTTTCGGATGCTGTCGCGATCACACTCGAGCCAAAGCTAACCACACCTGCCGTACGGATTCCGCCGTTCACGTCCATGCGCTCCTCGTTAGGCACCATGTTCCCTAGCAGGACGCCGCAGTTGCGATGCCGTCGCGATCACACTAGAGCCAAAGCTAACCACACCTGCCGTACGGATTCCGCCGTTCATGTCCATGCGCCTCTCATTACGCGCCCTGTTCCTCAGCAGCACGCCGCAGTTCCGCATGCTGTCGCGATCACATTAGAGCCAAACCTAACCAGGCCCGCCGTACGGTTTCCGCCGTTCATGTCCATGCGCCTCTCGTTACGCACCATGTTACCTGGCAGGACGCCGAGTTCCGGATGCTGTCGCGATCACACTACAGCCGGAGCTAACGATGGCGTCAGGCCTGCGGTAGCTTTGCCGCTTGCCACTCGCGGTCCATGCGCCGCGCTTTCGCGGCAACATCCTTGTGGAATCATCGTTGCGTCACGTCGTTACGTCACGTCGTTACGTCACCTCGTTGCGTCATCTCATTGCTTCAGATCGTTACGCTACCTGCTAGCATCACCTCTTCTTCGGCCTTGCGTCTCGACGTGCCGTTCGATTTCGTGCATGGCGCGCTATGAAATTGCTGGCCGCGCGACATAGCTTCTCAGGTGCCCGGCGCGGCGGGCGGCGGCCCCATGGGTACGGTGGACTGCGGAGGAACTGAGGGCGGCTGCACGGGCGGTGTTGCGGCGGGCGGAACGAATTTGGGTGCGTCTGATGGCGCTGGCGTTGCGTCTGATGGGGCTGGCACCGCGTCTTCCGGCTTGGCAAGCGGATCGCGACTTCGCATGACGGCTTCAATCGCGTCCACCGAACGCGGCAGGCGCTCGGTGAGCAGCTGGTATCCGGTGGGAGTGATCAAAACGTCGTCCTCGATGCGCACGCCAATCTTTTCCTCGGGGAGATAAAGGCCTGGTTCGACGGTCACGACCATGCCCGCCTCGAGCGGACGGTCGGGATCCCCGGCATCATGCACGTCGAGGCCGATGTGGTGGCCGAGTCCGTGAATGAAATAGCGGCCCAGATGCTGGCCCTCGCGGTCGGTCCCGTGAGAGTTCATATAGTTGTAAGCGATTTGAAACAGGCTGTTCGCGCCACCGCGCCCCAGCGTCATGCCGGGTTTTATCGCGGCGAGCACCGCGTTCTGGGCGCCCAATACCACTTCATAAATTTCACGCTGCCGGTCCGTGAAGTGCCCATTCGCGGGAAGCGTACGCGTAACATCCGCGGCGTAACCCGAACATTGCGCGCCGACGTCGAGCAGCACCACGTCGCCATCCTGGATTTGCGCATCAAGCTCGTTGAAGTGCAGCACCGTCGAGTGCAGCCCCGTGCCCACGATGGGCGAATAGGCTTCCCCTTCCGAGCCGCCATAGGCGTGGATTTCGACCATTTTCGCGGCTACCTGATACTCGTAGAGTCCCGGGCGCACCAGGTGCATTGCGGCCAGTTGCGCATCGACGGAAAGCTCGACGGCTTTGGTGATCAACGCGATCTCGCCCGGCGATTTTATCTGCCGCATCGCGCCAAGCGCGGGCGCCACATCATGCAGTTTCACGGTGGGCGCGGCCTGCTGCACCCAGGCGGACCATTCGCGGGAGTGCGGATAACCGGTGTCTTCCTTGTGCGGCACCAGCGTGTAGATTTCAGGAGAGATTTTAACCAAATCGCTCAGGCGCGCCTTGAGGGTGGCAAACGGCTCGACGGCGACAAAGCCGGTGCGCTCGGCAATGCCGGGATCGTCGGGTCCCATACGCACACCGTTCCAGCGCTCCTCAGCACGATCGCGGGGCGGCAGAAAAAGAATTTCCGCGGGGCCTTTCCAACCCTTCGCAGCGGCGGCTGCAGGCACGAGCAACAGGGCGGCCCCTTCCTCATTGTGGCCAGTCAGGTAGTAAAAATTCTCTTCCTGATTGAAAACATAGGAAGGCGATGAATTTTCTTTGCCGGTGAATCCGAAAAGCACCACAGGCGCATTCAGCTGGGTGACAAGCCGCGTGCGGCGCTCGGCAAAAACGCTGTTGGGCTCTCGCTCTCGGGCGGCAACCAGCAGAGGCAACACCAGCAGCATCACAGTCATTGCCGCAATGAAGGCGAACGGCCGGGTAGGCAGAAGCTCAGGCCTAAATCGCGAGGGCATGCTATCGAGATGTGGCGATAAGGGCGGCCGCATACGAAGTGGGCGGCACGGGGACGCGCCCCACCCCCTCCCCCCCCTCCCCGTTTTTTTGTAAGTGCGAGTTTAAAGGGGTTTAAGTCGTTTGTTTTTGTAAGTGCAGAAAATGCGCGGCTTACGGACCCAGTTTCGCATAAGTGCGGAATACAGAGCAGATAAGGCGTGTTGGACGACGGTATCACGGAATTTGTTGATACGCGGAATGACTTCATGCGGCTCTGACCTCCTGCGCTGCGCGTACGAACATGTTTATTTTACCGCACGAGTAAAGCTGGGCTTGGCAGCTATAGGACTCAAATTACGTTTATGCGGCGATGGTGGTGTTCCAGACTTGAGTATAGGAGCAACATAGCTGCCGGAAAATTATGCGCAGTCGCTATCGACGTTAAGGCGCAGCTTCCGATTGGTCCGACTGGCTTGATACGTTGTGACTTATAAGTTACAATGAACAACACAATTGAGGTCCGCCATTACATAAACCGGAGCGGCAGAGATGTTGTTGATCATTGGCTGTCAGGGTTGGCTGACGTTCGCACCCAAGCCAAAATCGCAGTTCGAATCAATCGGATCGCCGCAGGGAATTTTGGCGACTGCAAGCCGCTCGGGCACAGTCTATATGAACTGCGTATCGAGTGGGGACCCGGTTACCGCGTCTATTACGCGATGATCGGACAATCGCGCCTGTTGCTTCTCTGTGGAGGAGACAAACGTACGCAGGCCGCAGATATCGCCAAAGCACAGGCATACCTCAGCGATTACAAAGCCAGGACGGAAAAGAAATGAACCGTAGAACAAGTATTTCGCACGATGAGGCAATCATCCGGCGAATTCGCAAGGACCCACAGTTCGCCGTGGAATATCTTAGGGCCGCTCTGGAAGAAGCAGATGAACCGCGTGTGCTCCTTCTCGCCTTGCGCCACGTTGCGCAGGCACGGGGAATAGCGAAGATCGCCAAGGCCGCCGGAATTGAGCGAGAAAGTCTGTATCGCGCATTATCAGCCAACGGCAATCCGCGATTGTCCACGCTTCATGCGGTCGCTAAAGGGATCGGCCTGAAACTCACGGTGGAAGCCGCTTGAAATCGGCACTATTCTCAAGTCAGGCGGGATGTGATTGCGAGGAAGCCGCGTGTCTTCCGTATCAAAGGGGCACGGACAAGTCTCAGGGCCACCACACGCCAAATTCGCACTCCCCCGCCGCCTTCACTCTTGTTGCGTGCACTTTTTCGCGTGTAGTTATGTGCCGCTCGAAGGATCGCGGGAGGTAACGGGGGCTTTCTGCGGAGCTTGCGCAGCCATGCTGTCCGGCGACGCCAAGCGCTCGAGGGCCTCGTCCGTGAGGCGGAACGTGGTCCACTCCTCCATCGGGACCGCGCCGAGTTCCTGGTAAAACTCCATGGCACGTTCGTTCCAATTCAGCACGGACCATTCTAGCCTGGCGCACCCGCGCTGCTGGCCTAACTGCGCAATATAAACGAGCAATGCTTTTCCGATGCCGGAGCCGCGGTAGGCCTGCTCGACGTATAAATCCTCGACGTAAATTCCGGGCCGGCCATGAAAGCTCGAGAAACTGTAGGAATAAATTGCGAAGCCCACCGGGTCTGGCCCCACGTATGCAAGGATGGCATGCGCAACGCGCTCGCGACCGAACAGAGCTTCGCTGACATCCTCTTCAGTGGCGGAAACCTGATCGGCGATATCGCCATATTCGGCCAGCTTGCGAATAAAGGTGAGGATGAGGCGGATATCGTTTTCTGTTGCGGACCTGATTTGCACATCCGGGCGTTTTTTGTCGGGCATGGCGGCCATTTTCTCAAATTGTGGGCGCGGAGCGCCAGTCGCATGCCGCACGCCATGCGTGCGGTGTGCCAGTGCGTGCGGTGTGGGTGCCGCTGGAGAGCGACCGGCTCAAAGCGGCTGTTCGTCGCGTGCCGGTACGCTGCCGCAGCCAACCGCTGCTCGCGCTAATCAGCGCTCGGGTAACGCCGCTGCTGGTGCACGTAAATTGGGCACTGCGAATGACCAGGCCATGAATCGCGGCGAACTTCCGAACGCGCGGCACTGACCGTCAGCTAGAAGCCAGGGACGCCCGTGGCGGCGCTGCGCGCCTCGTCGGGAATGCGAACGCCAAACCGCAGGCGTTCAAAATGGGCCTGGCCGAGAGACATGAGTCCGGTGTAGAGGTAGCCCCACACAAACAAAAAAAGGAATGGCACGGTGGCGTAATTCTCGTTCTGAATGGCGTAGATGATGGTGATCGCGAAATACAGGCCGAGGCCGACCTCGATGTAGGGCATCCAGCCGGCACGATTGCGGTAGGTTTTTTTCGTCCAGGTATTATCGGGCGACGCGGCCACAGCGGACGTGCCCACGGTTGACGCGCCAATGGTCGCGACAGCATTGGAGCCCAGAGCACGGGAGCCGCCGTTGCTTGAGGCGACAGCACTTGACGCGGCAGCACGCGACACACCGGCAAGCGGGGCGGCGACTGGAACTGCGGACGCGCCGCGCACCTGGCCCTCGATACGATACTTCGGGGTGCGCACGAATTCCGAAGGCACATTGAACAAAGCCTCGAGCACTCCCCGGGCATTGCGCACGGAGATTCCGATACCCACGGCCATGACGAAGGGCAGGTAAAGAATCGTACGCGTCCAGCGCTGGGGATAGAGCGCGCGCTCCGCGGCCAGATAAAATCCTGAAATCGAGCAACTGGAAGCCATGAAGAGCGGCAGGTCGATGAGCAACATCTGAAACCAGCCCTGGTAAAAACGCACGATCATGGCCGGGAGCAGCAGCGTGGAAAGCACGATCATCAGCGGGTAGCTGATGCTGGCGGTGAGGTGAAAAACAGCCTCGACTTTTACTCCCAGCGGGACATCGGCGCGGATCACACGCGGCAAAATCTTTTTCGACGTTTGCATCAGGCCCTTGGCCCAGCGCGCCTGCTGCGCCTTGAACGCGTTCATCTCGACGGGCAACTCGGAGGGGCATTCGACTTCCGGGAGATACAGGAATTGCCAGCCGCGCAGCTGCGCGCGGTAGGAAAGGTCGGTATCTTCGGTGAGCGTGTCGTGCTGCCAGCCTCCCGCATCGTCAATGGCGGTGCGCCGCCAGACGCCCGCGGTACCGTTGAAATTAAAGAAGTGGCCGGTGCGCGAGCGGGAGCCATGCTCGATTACAAAATGGCCGTCGAGCAAAATGCTTTCCACCTCGGTCAGAGCGGAATAATCGCGATTGAGATAGGTCCAGCGCGATTGCACCATGGCGATTTTAGGATCGACGAAGTAAGGGACGGTACGGCGCAAAAAATCGGCGCCGGGCAGGAAATCGGCATCGAAGATGGCAATAAATTCACCGGTGGCTGAGGCGAGACCTTCGGCCAGCGCTCCCGCCTTGTAACCTTCGCGATTATCGCGATGCAGGTAGCGGATGGGGATGCCGAGAGCCTGGTGACGCTCGACGCACGCGCGCGCAACTTGCTGCGTCTCGTCGGTGGAGTCATCGAGTACCTGGATGTCGAGCAACTCGCGCGGATAGTCGAAACGCGCGACGGCATCCACGAGCCGCTCGATGACGTAACGCTCGTTGTAGATCGGCAACTGCACCGTCACGCGCGGCCACTGAACGACGGGAGGCGGCGGGCCGGGGATGTTCTTGCGGTTCAGCGCATAGGAATACACCAGGTAATAGCGATGTATTCCGTAGGAAGCCAGGACGACGAGCACCGCAAAATACGGAATCATAATCGCCAGATCGAAGCCGTTGAGCTGGTACAGGCCGCGAAAGGGATTGCGGCTGGGATCGGTCAGCTTCGACCAGTAATTGCCGAAGCCCTGCGATGCTCCCAGAACCGGAAGGCGATAGATGAGCGTGCACGCGATGCTGTAAAGGCTAAACAAACCGTGCTCCCGCGCCGGGAGGGCGCGCTTCGCTGACTTCAGTTCACCAGTCTAAATTCATGGTGCTCGATCTGGTGTTGGATCTGGTGTTAGATAATGATGCGCGGCGCGCGCCGGCAGACGCGTTTGCGGGTCCGCACGGGCATATAACGGCGCTGGGCTCGTGCTGGGAGCTCATCTATGCGTGCACTCTCTTGGCTGACAACGACTCGGCGGCAGCGGTCACACCGGGCGCCCGGTGGAACGGGCGACTTGCGCTTAAGTATACGGGCAGCAGCGAGGGCGTTCAACTCGGCGCTATGCGCTGAAGGCGGGGTGCTGCGAGAAGGCGGAGTGCTCTGCAGGCGGAGTGTTGCGCAGGTGACGGCGGAGTGCTAGGCAGCGGAGTGCTGCGCAGGTGGTGAGTGCTCCGCTGTGAGGTGGTGCTTCGTGAGTGCTCGCGCAAAGCCGTTAAGACGCGACCGGGTTGCGCGCGGCTGAATCCGGCAGGATGGCGGCGGCGTCTTCCGCTGGCCCGCACGCGGCAATGGCACAGCATAATGCGCCGATCACGAAAAAATAATAGTTCGCGAATGCCTGCTTGTTGAATGCGAAAAACACCAAGGCGGTTAATGCCAGCGCCGCCGCGAAACCTGCGGGCGTTCGTGGAGCGCGCCACAGTGACAGAGCGAGCGCGAAGACCACGGCGCATACGGAGCACAGAAAAGCGACGAGGGGCCGCGTTATCCAGGGGTGCCCGTGCGATCCATACCACACGAGGTAGGTCAGAGCGTCCCAGCGGAACGGCCCTAATTGCTGCACCGTTACGATGGAGCGCCAGAAAGCGCGGGGATTCCAAAGCACGAATGGCAGCGTCACGACGGCGTCAACCAGGAAGGCGGGCACGAGCAAACGGCACCAATTGCGCCAGCGCCCGGCAGGTGCGAGCGGTCCTGTGGTACGGGGGCGCGAGCGGAGGAGTCCCGGTTGGAGTAGCCCCGGTTGAAGAAGCAGGAACGATAACGGTGCCGCGAGAATGGTGTATTGCTTGGCCACGAACAGCAGCCCCAGCGATAAGCCGATTCGCTCCGGCGTCAGGGGCGGCGGCACGGAAGCGCCGGGAGAGGAAATGTTGCCGGGCGAGCGGTCGGGCCGCGAGCGATAGGGGCGGCATGCGAGAAAAATTGTGATGGCGAGCAGGAGAATGACGAAAGGTTCGGTCCAGGCGCGTCCGTAGATAAAGAATATTCGTGGTGTGAACAGCAAGAGCGCCGCTGACAATTTCGCAATTTGGCCGGGCCGCGCGTAGCCGATGAATGCTGCGGCGAGCACCATCGCGGCTACCTGCGCATAGCGCACATCCCCGACGACTGCATAGGCGAGCGTGGAAAACAGCAAGGTGAGCGGCGGATAGATAAATCCAAATTGCAGGCGATCATTCACCACCAGGCTGCGCGCGTAGGCGGCGCTGTGGCCTGGAAGAGTGCTGTGATAAATGTCGGGAAACGTCATCGCGTAGGGATTGTGGCCCTTGAGGAATTCGGCGGCGGCGTCCTGCTGAAATACCCACACGTCAATGTGCGGATCGGGTGAAGAGTGCACCATCCAGATACCCAGCAGGAGACTTACAGCGAGCAGCGCCGGAAACCAGCGCGAGTTCCAGCGCGAATCGCATGCGAGAGCGACGGGATCTTCCGGCACGATCGTTCGCGAAAAGATGTGTGGAAACTTTTGCGAAGACATTCCCGCGAACAGGAGCAAAGCAGCAATCAGTAATCCCAGATGCAGTGGCCACAGCTGGAAGTGACCGCGATGAGGCAGATCGACGCCCGGCCAACTCGCGAAGAGAGCCACTAACTGGATGACCAGACCTACGCGCAGCGCGAGCGATGCCAGCCCCGGATTTGCATGCGCGTTTCGCCAGCGGCGAAAAGTGTTTAATCGCGGCAGTACAAGCGCAGCGGTGAGCGAAATAAGGCCAAGCGTCAGCAGGGCCGCAGCGACCGGCGCATATTCTCCGTCGTGCACGTGGATGGCGAAGCCTAGCGCAACGGCGGCGATGACCAGCGGAACGGCGAGCGTTTGCGAAGCCCATGGCGAGCCAGGGGGGCAGAGGTTTGGGGGCGGCGCGCCGGGACCTGCACCGGCGGCGGCGGCGGGATGCGTGCGCATGGTGCCCCGCGATGTAGTGCCCGGGCGCGCGCCACATCGCGGGCGGAAGGTAGCGCGTGGTGCAGCGCGTGGGAACGCGTCGTGTTCGGGCGCAGCACGTGGGAACCCGCCGCGTCCAGGTGCAGCACGTGGGGATGCGGGACGTTTCGGCGCAGCGCGTGGGCGTGCCGCGCGCGGGGATGCCGCGCATCGCGATGCGAGGCGCAGGGAGGCGGGGCGCAGGATTACAGGGCGTTGCGTTGGGGAGCTCGGAGTTATGGCGCTACACGATGATGGAAAGCGTGGCATCGGAGCGCGGCGGGGGCGGCGGCATTTTGGCGCGGTCCACCGGGCGGTAGAGCGTGTCTCGCTCGACCGGGACGCGGCCCGCGGCACGGATGAGACGCTCGAGTTGCATGCGGGAGGTGAACTGGTCGGTGGTAGCGCCGGCGTCGTGATAGATCTTTTCTTCGACGACGGTGCCATCAAGATCGTCGGCGCCAAAACGGAGCGCGATCTGCGCGATGCGGGGCGTGAGCATGATCCAATAGGCCTTGATGTGATCGAAATTATCGAGCAGCAAGCGCGACACGGCGATGCATTTCAGGTCGGCGAATCCCGTGGGCTTGGGCAGGTGCGCGAGTCCGGTATTCTCGGGATGAAATGCGAGTGGAATGAAGGCCACGAATCCGTGCGTCTCGTCCTGTAGCTCGCGAAGGGCGAGGAGGTGCGAGACGCGCTCCTCTTCCGTCTCGACGTGGCCGTAAAGCATGGTGGCGTTCGAGTGCAGGCCGACCTGGTGCGCGGTGCGCGCGATGTTCAGCCATTGCTGGCCGCTGACTTTGTGGTCGCAAATGACCTTGCGCACGCGTGGATCGAAGATTTCGGCGCCGCCGCCGGGAAGCGAATCGACGCCGGCGTCCTTGAGGGCGAGCAGCGTATCGCGGATGGACAGCTTGGCAATGCGCGCGAAGTATCCCACCTCGACCATGGTGAAAGCCTTCAAGTGGACGGAGGGGCAGCGTTTTTTCAGGCCGCGCATGACCTCGAGAAAATATTCGAAGGGCAAATCGGGATGCAGGCCGCCAACCATGTGGAATTCCGTGGCGCCTTCGCGCATGCCTTCTTCGGCGCGCTGCCAAATCTCTTCGAGAGCGAACGTATAGGCGCCGGGCGCATCGGGGCTGCGCCCAAAGGCGCACAATTTGCAATGCGCGACGCAAACGTTGGTGGGATTGATGTGCCGGTTCACGTTGAAATAGCAGATGCTGCCGTGGCGCTGCTCGCGCACGTAGTTGGCGAGCCATCCGACGGCGAGCAAATCCGGCGTGCGGTACAGCGTTACGCCGTCGGCAAAGTCGAGGCGCTTGCCGGAGAGCACCTTGGCGGCCACCGGGGCGAGGCGGGCGTCGTCGATTACCAGTTCGGATGATGCCGTAACGGCGGGTAGGTTCGGCGCGGCGGTTGACCCGGTCTGCGTCGCGATGTTCATTGTGTTGTTCATCGGGCTGTTTATCGGGATGTTCGGCGTGCTGTTCATGCCGGCGCTATTCTTCATGGCGCTGTTGTCGGGCGCGCTGTGCGAGCTTGGGTCTGGCACCGATTTCTCCCGTCCGTCGATTTGCCGTCCAGCGCTGGTGCAACGTTGCTGTCCAAGGCCGCTGTCTAATGTTGCTGCCTGATATTGCTGCCTAATGTTGCTGTGTCGTACGTCGCAGTTTAGCGGCGTGCCACCGCAACGGCCGCGGTCCAGAACAGCAGGAACAGAAGACTAATATAGCCGTTCACGGTGAAAAACGCAGCATTGAGCCGCCGCAGATCGTGCGGGCGCACGAGGGTGTGCTCGTAGGCCAGCAGCGCCGCAACCACCACGATTCCGACCCACGCCGGCCACGCGAGTCGAAAGCTTGCCGCAAGCCAGATTAGCAGCGCGGTCATAACGACGTGCATCGCGCGAGCGATCAGCAGCGAACGTGCAATGCCAAAGCGGCGGGGCACGGAATAGAGTCCCGCGACGCGGTCGAAATCCACATCCTGGCAGGCATAAAGCACATCGAATCCGCCCACCCAGAGCGTGACGGCCGCGCACAGGATCAACATGCGCGCGTCGAGTGAACCGGCTATGGCGATCCAAGCCGCGGCGGGCGACATGCCCAGGCAGAAACCGAGAACCAGGTGCGACCAGACGGTGAAACGCTTGGTGTAGGAATAGAGAAACAGGATGGCGAGGGCGAGCGGCGACAGTTCCAATGCGAGGCGGTTGAGCTGCGATGCGGCCGCGATCAGCAAGCCCGTGCTGGCAGCGGCGAATACCCAGGCGAAAGTGGTGGTGAGCGCTCCTGTGGCGAGGGCGCGGCTGCTGGTGCGAGGATTGGCGCGGTCGTAGCGCAGGTCGACAATGCGATTCACGGTCATGGCCGCGGAGCGCGCGCCGACCATGGCCACGATAATCCAGAGAATCTGGCGTGCAGTCGGCCACGCACCGGCGGGGCCCGCGCCGGGTGTAGCAAAGCGGGCCGCAAGCAGCGCGCCGGTAAGCGCGAAGGGCAGCGCGAAGATCGAGTGCTCGAACTTAATCATTTCGAGCACGGTGCGAATGCGCGCGGCATAACCGGCAGGGCGCGGAGATGTCATCGTGGTATGCATAACAGCTAAGCGGGTCCGGCTTTGCGGGCGCTCCCGGAATTGCGCGCCGGATTTGGCGCCTTTTCGAGAACGGACTCTTCGGCTGGATTGGAATCCGGATGCGCCTCTTGACCGTGCCAGGCAAATTGGCGGGTTTGAGGCAATCCGATTTGCGCGAGTACGCGACAAATATATTGCGTGACCAGATCGTCAATCGTTTTCGGATGATGGTAGAAGGACGGGATCGCGGGCATTACGGTGGCTCCCGCCTGTTGCACACGCAGCATGTTTTCGATATGGATGCGGCTGAAAGGGGTGTCGCGAATGCATAGGATCAAGCGGCGGCCTTCCTTCAGCGAAACGTCGGCCGCACGCGAAATCAGATCCGTGCTGGCGCCGCTGGCGATGGATGAAAGCATGCCCATCGAACACGGGATGACGCACATCGCGTCCACCGGATAACTGCCGGAAGCGACGGAAGCTCCGATGTCGGCATCGGGCAACACTTCGATTTTAGCGGTAGCTTTAGCCGCCGCGATTTCTGCGGCGCTTTCCCCCGGAGCGCGGTGCGCATGCCCATCCCTATCCGGCAAGTCCGCCAGCAGGCGCGAGGGCAATTCCGAGAGCGGCGCGGCAATACCGAGTTCATGATCGAGCAGGCGCAGGCCGGCAGCGCTCACGACGAGGTGGATGCGCGCAACGCGCGGATCGGGCGCGAGCAGACGCAGCGCCGTTTGCGCCAGGATTGCTCCTGAGGCTCCAGTGACGCCGACGATGACGACTTTGCTGTCAGAAGAAGCCAAGATCAAAAAGCTCCCTGGGCGAAATGCTGGAGCACCGGGGCCAGTGCTCGCGGAGTTAATTCTGCGGCCAGAAGTGCGCGCACGCAAGCGCGCGGGCCGCACTAAGCTCTGCCGATCGTGCACGCTGGCACAGCTGGCACTCTCGCATTATGGGCAAGCCCAAGACACTTCAGCAATCAGTCCGATAATTCCACAACGAGCGAGTCTGAATTTCAGCGATTAAAGGACCGGGTGCGTGCAAAGTGCGGACGACCAAGACGGCCGTCATTTCGCCAGGCCAAAGCGCAGGAAATACAAGAAGTGCACCCAACAATTCTCCGCGGCAGGTGGCGACCATATCGGGAGGCCACATTGGGGACCCTTATCGGGGCACGTATCGAGGATTCGCCTGTTTGGATCCTCGTTATATTTATTCGCGATTCAGGCGGCGAGCCAGGCCTCGAATCCAAGCGCGGTAATCTCAATCCGCGGGTTGATCCAGCCGGCCTCGCTGGCCATGCGGCGGATTTCGTCCAGCGGATACGCGCGCCTGATCAGCATGGTGCGAAAGGCCAGCATCATGAACCAGCGATTGAGCCAGCCCACGCCCAGCCGCTGCACGTAACTCTGCACCTCGGAGATGGAAACGTCGCGGCGCATATCGATCAGCAGCGCGGTGCCGCCGGGGCGCAGAACGCGGCGCATCTCGGCCAGGGCTTTCACGGGCTCGGAAAAATTCTTGAACGCCGCACGGCAGACCACGAAATCCACACTTGCATCCTCGAGGGGCAGCGCGGCCGCATTGCCGAGATCGAATTGGACCTCTACGCGCTCGGCTGTCGCATTACGGCGGGCGATCTCGACGAAGGTTTTGCTGATGTCCACCGCGCGTACGCGCAGTCCACGCCGGGCGAGTTCGATGGAGAGGAAACCAGGACCTGGGGCCACCTCGAGCACGGTGGCATGGGGACGAACATGTGCGGCGATTCGCGCCGCGAGCGCCTGGATTTCCGGGAGGTCCTTGCGCGTGGTGCGATCGTACCAGCGCGCCAGGCTACCCTCCATGCTCATTCCCTTGTAAGCTTTCACGGTTGCGGCGGAAGTCATTTTTTGCGCCTCCTGCGAATCGTCTATATATTGCGGCGTGCTATTTAGCTTATAAAATAAGATACTTTAAAAGTAAAGCAGTTTCCCGAAAGGCGGCGAGGGTCACGCATGTCCGGCAGAGCTAAATCACGCGGTGGCGCGTCGGCGAAGGAGGACGGCGTCAGCCGGCCCGCCCCGGCGAAAGCGGCAGACCGCCTGGTGCTCGAGATTCGCAAGTTTATTGCCGGGGCGATTTTCTTTAATACGCACGCGGCGGAAAAAGTGGGCCTGGGACTCACGGACTCGCAAATGCTGCACACGCTGCAGCTCTATGGGGCGGCCACCCCCAGCCGTCTGGCTGCGTGGACGGGGCTGAGCAGCGGCGGGGTGACGGTGGCGCTCGACCGGCTGGAAAAGAGCGGGTACATTCGAAGGAAGCCGAACCCTGCCGACCGGCGCAGCCTGCTCGTCACGCTGATACCCGCACGGATGCAGGAACTGGCCGGGCTATACGAGAGCGTGGAGCGCGACACGAGGCGCGTGCTGGCTGCGCTGCCGCAGCGCGATCTTGCGGCGGTTATCCGTTTTTTCGAGGCGCTGCATGGCGTGCGCGCAAAGTAAGATCACTGCCGCCGCTGCGTGATCGAGCGGCTACTGGGGATGTGGTCTGGTGGCAACGTCGAAATGTCACTCCGAGGTCCTGGTGCGTTCGGGGCGAGTATCGCCGAGGTAGCGCGAGACGCGGGCAAAGACAGGCTACTCAACGATGTGACTCGCGATGTGGTTCTCGCCATGTCCTTCCTGAGGTAAGCTGTGTGACCCTTGCGTGAATCAAGCGATATCGGGATTGCGGAGAGCGAGAACTACGCCGCACCGCATGTGGCCGTCAACCGGCCCGCGCAGGTGCTGTTCGCCAGCCTGATTGGCACGACCATCGAATTTTTCGATTTCTATATTTATGCAACGGCGGCCGTACTCGTTTTCCCACGGTTGTTCTTCCCGGCATTCGATCCGGCGTCGGCGATACTCGCGTCGCTGGCGACATTTGCGATTGCGTTTCTGGCCCGGCCATTCGGCTCGGCGCTCTTCGGTCATTTTGGCGACAGGATTGGACGCAAGACGACGCTGGTGGCGGCGCTGCTGACGATGGGGCTCTCGACCGTGGCGATCGGGGTGTTGCCGACCTACGGCACGATTGGTGTCGCGGCGCCGCTGCTGCTCGCGCTGTGCCGGTTCGGGCAGGGTTTGGGTTTGGGCGGCGAGTGGGGCGGCGCGGTACTGCTGGCCATCGAGAATGCTCCACCGGGTAAGCGGGCGTGGTACGGCATGTTTCCGCAACTGGGTGCGCCCGTGGGATTCCTTTTCTCGGGGGGCGTGTTCCTGGCGCTTTCGAACTGGCTGACGAACGAACAATTCTTCGCGTTCGGCTGGCGCATACCGTTTCTCGCGAGTGCGGCACTGGTGTTGGTGGGGCTGTACGTGCGGCTGACCATTGCGGAAACTCCCGTGTTTCGCGAGGCGCTGAACCGGCGAGAGCGCGTGGATGTGCCGATGCTGGTGGTGCTCCAGAAACACCGGAAGACGCTGCTGCAGGGTACGCTGATCTCGCTCGCGACCTTCGTGCTTTTCTATCTGATGACGGTGTTCGCGCTGTCTTACGGCACCACCGCGCTGAGGTATAGCCGCAATAAGTTTTTGGTGATGCAACTGGTGGGCATCGTGTTCTTCGCGCTAACCATCCCGCTGAGTGGAATACTGGCGGAACGCGGGCGCCGCATGACGCTGATCGGGGTGACGCTGGCGATTGGCGTGTTTGGGCTGGTGATGGCGCCGATATTCCTTAGCGGAACGACGGGGGCGGTGATCACGATGACGGTGGGGCTGGCGCTGATGGGGCTGACGTATGGTCCGTTGGGCACGATTTTGTCGGAACTGTTCCCTACCGCGGTGCGCTATACGGGCAGCTCGCTGACGTTCAACATGGCTGGAATTTTCGGGGCTTCACTGGCGCCGTATATCGCGACGTGGCTGGCTAAAACGTATGGGCTGCAATATGTGGGCTACTATCTTTCGGGGGCGGCGGCACTGACGCTGGGCGGGCTGCTGTCCGCGCGCGAAACGAAAGATGACCAACTCTGACTATCGCTTCTGGGTATTACTGAAGTACCACCCCCGCTAGAACTCTCCCTCTATAGGCGCGTGCGCCTTTGCGACTCAATATTGACTCTCGCGCGGGCGCGTCCGTAACCCAGCCGTAAGCGCGAACTGAGGTTATCGGATGCTGTTCGCGATATCGGTACTCCTGGTGTGTGGGTCTGCAGTTCCGCAACACTCGATTGCAGCGACAAAACTCGCGGCAGCAGCTGTCGAGAACGCGTCGAGTTCCGCAGATCGAGGCGCGGAAATGGCGCAACAGCCTGAGCAGGTGGCGCTCCTGCCTCGATCGGCGGCGCAGCCTTCGACTGCCTCTGCCGATGCCACTTTGAATGCGGAGCTTTCTGCTTCGAGTTCAAGCCTCACGTTTGTTCCGGGGCGCGTTGTCCCGGCGCCCGTCGAACCGCCAAGCCACTCGGAAGGCCTGTTCGCGACGGAACTGTCGCCATGGCGACCGGTTGCACTGATCAGGGTCGGGCCTTCCTCTGATCCAGCCTCCCCGAGTGCCGAGGCCAGCAGAATGCGGGCCGAAAAGCGTCGGCGCAATTTGTGGCTGGCACTGGGTGTCGCGCAACTCGGCGCCGCCACATTTGATGCCTATACCACGCGTGCTGCGATTGGTTCCGGCGCTGCGTTCGAAGCAAACCCGTCGCTGAGACCTTTCGCCGGGAATGACTCGCTGTACGTCGCCATCCAGGCAGGACCGCTGGTTGTGGATTACGTCGCCAAACGCATGATGACGAGCCATTATCGCTGGATGAGACGTACCTGGTGGATACCGCAAGCGGTGGGAACAGCTATATCTGTGGGCAGCGGTGTACACAACCTCGGCGTCGGAGGGGTGCCACCGTCGTAACGCACCGGCGTTTCCAGCGACTTGAGCGAGTACAGGTTTTTACTTGCGTATCGTGCACAGTTGCAGAGTCGCTCTCCACATCGGGCACATTTCGTGCGACGCGCTCACGGAGCAAATCGAAAGTACGTAAGCCTCGCAGGTTGAGACGCGCAGGTTGAGAGATTACCAGCTTGAGGAATTATGAGGAATACGCGACGTTAGCGGTGCGCCTGCGACAGATTGGTAAATGACGGCAGTCGCCAAAGCGATTTACAGCCGTCCGATAAAAAACACAATCAACAGAATGAATAGAACGAGGCTTATGCCGCCTCCCGGATAATATCCCCACTTGCGACTATGCGGCCAGGTGGGAAGGCTTCCCAGGAGGGCTGAGATCAATACCAGGGCTGAGATCGTAAGCAGCATCCCTTGCCTCCATTCCGTAGCGTTCGCGTCTGCTACATACAACTCAGGTACTGTACTTAGGTTAAACGCGGCGGACAATCCCGCAAACACTGTAGTCGACGACGTATTTCGCGAGAATTTATAGAAATGTCTCGCGAGAATTTAGGTGTCGCGCTGGGCCACGGGGGAGGCGAAGAGCCTACAGAAAAAGCGTTGACTGCTTACAGCAGCCGGGGGATTGCAGGGTCCACTCCTTCGCACGACGATATCGCCATGAGTTGAAACCAGATCTCAAGCGACGTTCAGGAGGGGACCATGCCTGGAGGAAAGCACCTGCGCGGCGTGAGCAATAAAGAACAAAGACAATACGAACATATCAAAGAGAGCGCGGAGAAGTCCGGCCGGTACGGTAGCCGCGCAAAAGAAGTGGCCGCAAGGACGGTAATGAAGGAGCACAAACAGAAGGGGCATTCCAAAGGACACTAACGCTTCTGGGAGCTACACGAGAGCGCTTCCTGGCACGTACACGACGTCTGAGCAAAGCGGCTGCTCTGTGTCAAGTGTGGCCGCTTTGCAGTCTTGATTGCCCAATTTGCAGTCTTAATTCTCACTTCGTGTTCTCAGTTCGTGCCGGCAACATCCATTCCGCACTTGCAAACATCAAAAGCAGCTACACCGTTTTATGGTTATACGTACAGGCTTCGCTGAATAGGTTTTCGAAGCCATTGACTCTATACCCATAGACTGACTGGAGGCCACGGGCCATGGCTGCATCTACGTGGAGGGGCTTCATTAGTTTTGGACTGATCTCGATACCGGTGCGGCTGTACCCGGCAGCGAGGGGCTCGAGAATCGCACTCCATCAGCTTCACAGCGTTTGCAAAACGCGGCTGCGGCAGCCTCTGTTTTGCCCCACTTGCGACCGAATTGTGGACCGTTCCGAAGTGGTAAAGGGCTACGAGTACGAGAAGGGTCAATACACGCTGATCAATCAGGAGGACATCAAGCAGATTACGCCAGAATCGGCGCGCGCCATGGACATTCTGGCGTTCGTCAAAGGCGCGGAGATTGATCCCATCTACTTCGACTCGTCATTTTTTTTGGTGCCGGAGCCCGAGGGCCGCAAAGCTTACGAACTTCTAGTGAAAACGATGGAAGACATGCAGCGCTACGGGATTGCGAAGCTGACGATGCACCAGCGAGAGCATACGGTGTTTCTGCGGCCTTACGAACATGGTATCGCGCTGCACACGATGTACTTCGCCAATGAAATTCGCGAGGCCCCGGGTTACGGGAAAAACGAGAGCGTTAAGCTCACTCCCCAGGAAATAAAACTTGCGGAACAACTGGTCGAGACGCTTTCCGAAGAGTTTGACCTGAAAAAGTATCACGATGAATTCGAGACGCGACTCCAAGCCTTGATCGAAGCGAAGCAGAAAGGGCGGCAGATTTCCCCGGCGCCGCATCCCACTCGCGCTCCGGTGATTGACATGATGGCGGCCCTTAAGAAGAGCCTGGAAAAGACGCGAGCTTCTCGAAAGCGTTCAGCGCCATCCAAGACAGCCCATGCAGCACGAGGCGCCCGCCGCGTCGCGAGCTAAGGATTTTTTTGCAATAGTCGATCCGCCCGGTGCCTTCATTGGACGGAGAAAAGTTGAGGTGAACGATGTCTGCAACAAACACGGCCCGGCAGTTCAGTGCCTTGGAAAAGCAGTTGACCAACGAACGAGATAAGTTACGGTTGCGTTTCGCTGAGCAGCGCACGGATGTTTTCATCGATCGCGAGCCGGATGACGAAGGCGCCGAGGCTAGCCGCAATCTCGCCACGCACCTGTTGTTGTCCAATCTGGACCGCGACCGCCGCATCCTGAGTGAAATCGAACTCGCGCTCGAGCGTATGAAAAATGGTGAATATGGAACCTGCGAGTCTTGCGGAGAGAATATTCCGGAGGCGCGGCTTCAGGCACTTCCGTGGGCCCGCTTCTGCATTCATTGCAGTGAACGCGCCAACGCCGCATGAGTTTGCAGATACAAAGACCTGTTATCGAAGCTGGCCAGTCGCGCCTTTGACAATTCCCCTCTCAACGGATTGGTCAGCTTCGATGCAGCAGGCGTGAAATGTGCGTCGCATTTTTAAAGCCGCATGGATTAACCGCAGGTGCAATTACGGCTACAGTACAGCAATCAGTGTAGGGCTTTCTGCTTGCAATTCCCCCCTCCGCGCGTTTCAATGCAGTACCGGTGCTACAAACCTGAAAGTAAATCTTTATGGCCATTAGAATTTTGGTAGCCGACGATCATGAGGTGGTGCGCCAGGGCATTCGCATGATTCTTGGCGCTCGTCCGGAGTGGCAGGTTTGCGGCGAAGCGATCAATGGCGAGCAAGCGGTGCGCATGGCCAAAGAACTGAAGCCGGATGCCATCATCATGGATATTGCCATGCCTGAAATGACGGGCATTGAGGCCACTCGCGAGATTTCCAAGCTGGCCCTCGGCTCCAAAGTGCTGATTTTCACGATGCATGATTCCAAGACTTTGCCCGAATACGTGCGTGCGGCGGGCGCTTGTGGATACGTCCTGAAATCCCGGGCGTCGCAAGACTTACTGGCGGCATTAGAGGGGTTGCTAAATGGCGGCACGTTTTTCGACAATGACGGAGGTTCCCCGACAAAAGAGAAGACGAAAGAAAGAAAGTTGGCTAGCTCTGTAACCGCCCAGCCCACTTCGTAGCCGAAATTTATCTCTCCACACCGCTGGAAGTCCGCTTTACGCAAAGATTCAATCCTAAATACGTGGAACCCTGTATCGCCACCTACGCCTCGCCGTGCGATTGTATCGGCGCGTGTAAAAGGAGGCGCACATGCCCATTGTCCGTCTGTTAATAGCTGATGATCATGAGATTGTTCGCAAAGGCTTTCGTGCCATCCTCGAGGCCCAGCCAGATTGTAACGTCATTGGTGAGTGCGGCGATGGCCGGCGGGCCGTCGAGATGGCCAAGGAACTGCACCCCGACATTGTGGTACTCGATATCTCGATGCCGTCATTGAATGGCCTGGAAGCCGCCCGGCAAATCCTGAAATCGCGTCCGCAGACCAGAATATTGATTTTGACCATGCATGAGTCTGACACTCTCATCCGCGATGTCCTGGATGCCGGCGCACGCGGTTATATCCTCAAGACCGACGCGGGTCGTGATCTGGTGGCAGCGGTAGATGCGTTGCGGCGCAACAAGACGTTCTTTACCTCGCGCGTGGCCCAGATGATTCTCGACGGATACTTGAAGGGCGACACTCCGCGCGACGAAGGCGATGGCGTGGGAGACCGTCTGACGCCACGCCAGCGCGAGATCGTTCAGCTGCTGGCGGAGGGCAAAAGCAGCAAAGAAGTCGCTGTCGCATTGGGCCTCAGCGTCAAAACAGCTGAAACGCATCGCGCTAACATCATGCGTAAGCTGGACTGCCACTCCGTCAGCGAAGTCGTACGCTACGCCATCCGCAATAACATCATTGAAGCTTGAGTTTTATGGCTACCAGGTTTAAGGTATTGCCACCCCAGCTGTACCCTGTTTCTCTGTAGGTGCCTTTGGAACGATTCGCCGGTTAGATGTATGTCCTACCGTTCCGGCGAAGGAGGAAGCCGTGACTGACTGCCCCGTTCTGATCGCCTCATCGGACCTAGAGAATCGCCAGGCGCTGAGAGCGATTTTCGTGGAGCTTGGACTGGACCCGCTTTGCTCTGCCTCGATGGAAGAAACGCGCGAGACACTCTCGAGTACGCCGGTTTCGATTATTTTTTGTGAACGGCGCCTGAGCGATGGTGGATTTCGCGAGTTGCTGGGCATGGCCAAAAAGGCCAATCCCCAGGTCTGCGTCGTCGTGACGTCGCGGATGGAAAATCGCGATGAATACCTCGAAGCGATCCGCCTTGGGGCATTCGAGGTGATTCCGTTTCCGTGCTATCCGACGGACGTGGACTGGGTGGTCATTCGCGCGATGCGCCATTGCAGACAGAAGCGAGCTTTGGCGATGACCGCTTGACCGGTGGTTTCGCGTTTCTGACGCGCGCGGCTTTCGAAGCAGGGCTTGAATAGGCTCTCCTGACCTACGTGAACGGCTGTGCTTCGCCGTTTTACGGTCCCAACCACTATGATTTTGCCGTTGAACGTTGTTGAACGGCGGCTGATGCGTCGCGCCGTGCCAATGGGGTCGTGCGCGTGACAATGACACGCGTAACAATGGCAGTTGATCCGCTTGCGTATCAACATCACGCTTGCAGCAATTGGCAACAAGCTTCATTAAGGCGGGACAGCGCTTAGCGGCGGTGCTGATGATGGTTTTATGATTGAACTTATTATCCGGTTTGTGGTGGGCGGCATTATCGTGTCGCTGTTTGCGGTGCTGGGCGATGTGATCAAGCCGAACTCTTTCGCCGGTTTATTCGGTGCGGCACCTTCGGTCGCGCTCGCAACGGTCACTTTGGCCATCCTGACGGAGGGGAAACGATTCGCAGCGCAAGAAAGTCGCTCGATGGTTGCGGGCGCCATAGCGTTTTTTGTGTATGCCAACGTTTGTAGCCGCGTCATGATGCGTTATGGTTTGCGGGCGTCCGTAGTGACGAGTTCGCTTTTGGTCATATGGTTTGCATGCGCGCTAAGCGCCTGGTTTGTGATCTTACGATAACGTCATGAGAGTCCACGCCGATTTGCACGCGCTGCATGAGGGTAGTTTTTTCGAATATGCGGTGCGATTTGTCTTTGGTGGTGGAATCACCCTGATTGCAGGCATATTGGCAAAACGGTTCGGACCCGTTTTCGGAGGCCTGTTTCTGGCCTTCCCCGCAATTTTTCCGGCAAGCGCAACGCTCGTGGAAAAGCATGAGGATGAGAAGAAAGCGAGAGCTGGAATCACACACAGTATTCGCGGCCGGCAGTCCGCCGCGCTGGATGCCTATGGGGCAGCCCTGGCCAGCATCGGCCTCATGGGGTTTGCGCTGGTGCTTTGGAAACTGCTAGCGATTTGGAATACCGGCTTCGCGCTCTTGACGGCTACGGGGGTGTGGCTTGCCACATCCGTGCTCTGCTGGAGATTTCGCAGGTTATGGCGCTTGCACGTAAGGTGACCCGCCGAACTGCCCCAAGTTATGGCCCCAAGTTATGGATCGTTTTGGGAGGACTGATGAACATCGTTGAGGCGACGCACGCCTACGAAAAATGGATGCGAGATTGTACGGCCGTGGTGCAATCGGAACTGAAAACCAAGCACGACCGGATGCGCAAAGACCTGTTTGCGTTCTTTCGCGGCACGTTTTATCGCTGGGTGCAACTTTGGCCGGACATATGCAAGGATCTCGGGTCGGCCCCGACCGTTTTGGCCTCCGGTGATCTGCATGTCGGCAGCTTCGGTACCTGGCGCGATTCCGAGGGACGTCTTGCCTGGGGCGTCGACTGATTTCGATGAATCCTACCCGCTGCCCTATACCAACGATCTCGTGCGTCTCGCAGCCAGCGTTAAAACCGTGATTGACGGCGAAACCCTCACGATCAAATTAAAGAACGGATGCGAGGCTATCCTGGAGGGATACCAGAAGACGCTCAAAGCGGGCGGTTGTCCGATCGTTCTGGCCGAGCGTGAAAAAAATTTGGAACGGCTGGGAATTAAGGCACTCAAGCCCTCCGATGATTTCTGGGAAACTCTGAATAGGCTTCCCGCCATGGGCGATGCCGTACCCGGCGATGCGGATAAGGCGCTAAAAGCGAATTTGCCTGATGCCCATCTGAAGTACAAAGTCGTTCGCCGGGAAGCCGGAATGGGAAGCCTGGGCCAGCAACGCTTTGTGGCCATTGCCCAGTGGAATGGCGGATTTATTGGCGCGAGAGGCCAAAGCGATGACCCCCTCGTCCTGCCTGTGGATTCAGGATCAGACCGCCCATCGCCAATCCTATTATCAGGACCTGCTCTGTTCCGCCGTGCGTTCACCGGATATTTTTCAGAAAATCGTCGGAGAGTGGCTGATTCGCAGGCTCTCTCCTGATTCCAACCGGATCGATATTGACGATTGGCCGGCGAAGCGCGATGAGGAGACGTTGCTGCACGCCATGGGTTCAGAGGCGGCCAACGTCCACCTGGGCAGTAAACGAGAGGTTAAGAAAATTTTGAACGATCTCAGCCGTCGAAAACCCGATTGGCTGCACCAGGCGGCGAAAGATATGGCGAAAGCCATCGAGCGGGACTGGAACGACTACAGAGCAATCGTAAAAAGATCGGGCCTAAAAAGATCGGGAAGCAAACTTCGTCGTCGTCCTTCTTCTGCCGCGAGAAAAAAACGCCAGCTGCATTCATCGTACGCAGCTGGCGTCACACTTCCGGAGCTTTCGACAAGCCCTGATCAAAAGCGAATTGTCGGTCCAAACGTGATTTTCAAGTTGTTGCGCGCACCGTTGGCCCAGAAGATTTCGTCTCCAACGTCCAGGCGCAGCCCGATAGGTCCGAGAAATACCTCAGCCCCCGCGCCGGGGTAAAACGCGGCATGGGTATTCGAAGTACCGCCAGGTTATCCACGGAACTGGTGAAGCTGGAAAAGCCCACTGGTCGCGGATCAAACATGAAATCGTCAAACCCGCCCTTCACCGTCACAAAGAGTTTCACCGGCCCGCCCATCTGAATTTTGGGGCCGAACAAGCCGTGCAAGATCCGGTAATCGGACCGCTGAACTACCGTTGTCGTCGTGCCACCGACGCCGGGGCGGAAGAACGTCTGATTGTACGCTGCGGTAAAGTCATACCCCATTTCCGCTTCGACCTGGAAGTACCTGCCTGCGTTAACGGAAAGCCGGCCACCGACGCCCCCGAAATTAGTATTCGTCTGATGGGCCTTGAAATATTCTGCGAACGCTCCGAATTCTGCGTGACTCAAATCTTGAGCGCGCAGGGCTGGAGCCAGTGCCAACCCGAGCCCTAGAAGCACAGCGATAACCCCTATTCTTTTCATGTGTCCCTCTCTTGTAGAAAGTATGCTTCCCACCCTTTAGTCTGTACTTCGGCGCCGTTTGAACAAAGACAGCCCGTCTTTATTCATTTCATCGCCACTCGCAATCGCGAGATTCTGCCATGTTTTTCACACTATAAGTGGGGGCATTCACACCGACTATCGGGAACACCCCTTATTTGGCCGTGCGGAGTTTAGGTAGAGGTTTATCGCGGAATATGTAGAGAAATTGATGATATCGCTAAGTGGGAAAGCTTTTTAACCCGAGCGCCGAACTCGCAAAAGAATTGCGCGAAGCTCTTTTTTTACCAAATCACCGGCAAGCAGGCGCTCCGCCACTACTCGGTGTTGGGTGCATCCTCGCCCAAGGCGGTCGAGAGATCGATCTGATGCTCTTGCTCCTGCACGAGAATATCGCGGATGTGCTCGGCCATCGCGAACTCTCCTAATGATTCGCACTGACGCACACGATCGCGATAGGCGCGCACCGTCTCGTTCTCCTGCGTCAGATCGATGCGGAGCATCTCTTTTGCTTTTTCGGACGCCTTAACTTCCCGCGGTGTCACGGTGGGCATTCCCCCGAGATAGTCGATCTGTTTAGCGATAACGATGGCGTGCTGCAGTTCCTCCTGAGCGTGCTTTTCCAATTCCCCGGCGATGTTCATGTACTCGGCGCCTTTCAGTACTTGCGAATACACGACGTAAGAAATGATGGCCTGGTATTCGCGCGCCAAATCCTGGTTCAAAAGATTCACCAGCTCGCTTCGCGAGATGGACGCGCCTGGTGCCGCATTTGCAGCAATCTTGGGGTCGTTGGTCGTCGCCATGTAGTCACACCTTTCGAAATTAGGAAACCGGCTGCGTGGGCCAGAATCGAATGATCTGTTTCAGCGAAATATGTTTTGAGGTTAACCTAAGCCGCGCCGCGAGGAAAGAGTTTTTGCGCTCGCTCATTGCTCATGCATGCGCGCGTTTTTTTTTCGATCGAAAGAAGCAGCTGATTCACCACAGAAACGTGCGCGGAAAAATCAACTCAGGCATCGATAATCTTATTGCGGATAGCGTAGCGCACCACCTCGCTTACCGAATGGCAGTCGAGCTTCCGCATGATATTTGCCCGGTGTGTTTCTGCGGTTTTGACACTCAACCCCAGCGCCACGGCGATTTCCTTGCTGCTTTTCCCCTCGGCCAGCAGTTGCACGATTTCACGCTGGCGTGGTGTCAGCCGGTCGCGAGCGGCCTCCGCATCCGCTGGGCGGGTATCGCCCTTGAGGTAACCATCCAGAATCATCTGCGCTACGCGAGAAGTAAAAAACGTCTTGTTGCGCCGTAATGCCTCTACCGCGGACACCAGGTCGCGTCCAGCGTCAGTCTTTAAAATATAACCACGCGCTCCGGTGTCGAGCACTTCGCGAATCAGGGAGTCCGATTCGTGCATGGTCAGGATCAGTACCTTGGTCTGCGGGCGTGACTTCATGATCTGACGCGCCGCTTCCAAACCATTCAGCAGAGGCATGGAAATATCCAGCACGACGATATCGGGCCGCAGTTCTTTGGTCATTTCAACTGCGCGACGCCCATCACCCGCTTCGCCGACCACTTCGCAATCCTGCTGGGCTTCCAGGATAGCGCGAAAGCCTTTTCTCACTATTTCGTGATCGTCCGCGACCAAGAGTTTTAAAGCTGACATTCCGGATCTCCATCTTAGGGGAGTCGAGATCGCGCTAACCCAGCAGCCAGTTGACTATACGCTACACGGGCCCGCACAAGAACTCCAACATTTTTAAGTGCTTCCGTACAATGCGGTCAGAACCGCTTAGTTGGATGCCCATTGACCTTGCAATGGTAAAAAGTTTGCAAGTACCTTAAACTCAAGTATCGAAAGCCTTTGCGGCCAGGCAAGTTTCCATTGCAACGTTTTTGGGATGGCGAATTTCTCAAGCTGTGCGGGTGCTGCTGTTCGGCAGTGGTGGCTTCAACGCACACTTTGCGGTGTTTACGCTCAGGGAATTGTGCGTTCCGGTATTTAGAGAAAGGTTGGGATGAATACTGCCACCGACAAAGCCCCTCCCGGTGCGGCGCGAAGCCCCCGTAAATTGACCAAGCTGGAACTTTTCCTGCGACTGGGGCCAGGCTTGATCACCGGCGCTTCTGACGACGATCCCAGCGGCATCGCCACGTATTCGCAGGTCGGAGCTCAATTCGGCTTCGGCATGCTCTGGACGATGCTTTTTTCCTATCCCCTGATGGCCGCCATACAAGAGATCAGTGCACGGATCGGCCGCGTGACGGGGGCCGGCATTGCCGCGAACATTCGGCGGCATTATTCGAAGAGTGTCCTGTTTTTTGTGGTGGGTCTGCTGCTGGCCGCCAACGTCTTCAATCTGGGCGCGGATATTGGCGCAATGGGTGCTGCGGCGAAACTGCTGCTTCCGGGTCCTTTATGGTTGCACATTGCGTGGTTTGGAATCGTTTCGATGGCCTTGCAAATTCTAATTCCTTACAGCTCTTACGTGCGCTACTTGAAATGGCTGACGCTCGCGCTTTTTGCGTATGTAGCCACGGCGATCTTTTTGGGACAGCCAAACTGGACGGCGATCCATGCCATCTTCTCGCCTTCTATTTCCTTTCGAAACGGATACTTCACCGCTCTGGTCGCGGTACTCGGCACAACGATAAGCCCGTACCTTTTTTTCTGGCAGGCCTCGGCAGAGGTCGAGGAAATCGCCGTGCGTGCCGCTGACCAGCCCTTGAAATGGGCACCCCGGCAAGCGCCCGCACAGTTTCAGCGGATCAGATTCGACACATATTTGGGCATGGGACTTTCTAACGTGGTGGCCCTCTTCATTATCCTCACCACCGCCGTCACTTTACATGCACACGGTGTGCGTGACATCCAAACCGCGGATCAGGCCGCACGCGCGCTCGAACCGCTCGCGGGACGATTCACGTTTTTGCTTTTTGCGCTCGGTATCATCGGTACCGGCCTACTGGCTGTTCCGGTATTGGCGGGCTCGGCCGCTTACGGCGTAAGTGAGGCGTTTCGCTGGACCGCGAGTCTCGAAAAACGGCCTGAACAGGCATCGCAATTCTACGTCACCATCGGACTAGCAACACTGATCGGGCTCACATTGAACTTTGTACATTTGGATCCCATCAAGACGCTTTTCTGGGCTGCGGTGATTAATGGCATTGTTGCGGTGCCCGTGATGGCCATGATGATGCTCTTAGCTGCCAATCGAAAGGTGATGGGCGAGTTCACCCTGCCTCTTTACCTGCACGTGGCCGGATGGATTGCAACAGGGGTTATGCTGCTGGCGTCCGGGGGAATGATTGCAGTCGCAGCTGCCGGGCGAGGGTGAATTCGGCAGCATGCCATCACGACGCTGGTGATAATAACGTGCGGTCTTGACGCGCGACAATGACGTTCGGCCATATCGCGGGAATCGCTTGATGCGGCAGTGATACACGAAGCTCGGCGGAGACGTACTGCCTCACGGGTATGGCCGCGCACGGGGGCAAGCGCTACAACATAGAAGGAAGGTCAGCAATCGGGCGGAGGTGAGCTAAGCTTCGGCCCGGATGAGGAGATTCTATGCTGCGCTGGGCTTTAGCGTTTTTCATTATCGCGCTGATCGCGGCGGTATTTGGCTTCTTTGGAATTGCTGCTGCGGCTGCTGGGGTCGCGAAGATCCTTTTCTTTATCTTCATCATTCTATTCGCGATATCGCTTGTTGCCGGAATGACTCGAAGGGCCTAGTAAAGCCGAGCGGCAGGGGTATGAGACTCGCCGGGCAACATCCCTGCCGCCCGGCTATGATCATCAGAGCACATGGATTGTTCGAAACTAGCGTAGGGTTTCTAGCAGGCAGGTAGCCTACGTACTTATGGTTGCAGCGGCGCCGAACGGCGGCTTAGCTCGCGTGCGCAGATGAGCGCGAGAACTGTGCCTTCTCTCGGAGAACGAGTCGCCGCTGTACGCCCCCTTCCGGGCAAATCGTCTTTTCCGATTTTCGCTCTTCTTCTGGGCGTTGTAGTCGTCGCCACCCTGTACGCTGCCCGGCTTGTTTTGGTGCCTATCGCACTCGCAGTCCTTTTCACCTTTTTGCTCACACCTGTTGTCGCCATGCTCGAGCACATTCGCTTACCGCGCGCAGCCTCGGCCCTGCTGGTCGTGATGCTGAGCGTTGCCGCACTCGGGGCCTTTGGGTGGAGCGTGGGCAAGCAACTGGTGAATGTCACCGAGCAGCTGCCCAATTACGCCAGCAACATCCGTGAAAAGATTGCGTCCATTCGGAATTCGAGAAGCGAGCGGCTGGCCAAGGCCTCGGACACGGTCAACGAACTCCGCAAGGAACTTGCCGAGGGGTCAGCAGCCACCCCGGCTACGCCTCTCACACCCCTGGAACGTGCCAAAAATGTCCTGCGAACCAAAAAACAAGCGACATCCGCGAATACCCCGTCGCCGGAGCACCCTCTCCCGGTGCAGCTTGTACCTGCTTCCAATCCGTTTGAGTCGCTCCCAAATCTGCTGGATCCGCTGGCTACCGTCGTTATTGTCGTGGTCCTCACTTTCTTTATGCTTCTTCAAAGGGAGGATTTGCGAAACCGTTTTATACGACTAGCGGGTCAGGGACGCCTGAAGGTAATGACCCAAGCGCTCGACGAGGCGGGGCGTCGCGTGAGCCGATATTTGCTGCTGCAAACGGTCGTGAACATCAGCTATGGGGCGATTGTGGGTGTTGCTCTTTACTTCATCGGTATACCGAACGCCTTATTGTGGGGCGCGATCGCCGGCACCATGCGGTTCCTTCCCTACATAGGGCCGCCCATCGGGGCGCTGTTGCCGGTGGTGCTTTCATTGGCCGTTTTTAGCGGGTGGTCCCGGCCACTGATGACCATCGGCACCTTCGTTTGTCTCGAAGTCACCGTCAGCAACTTCGTGGAGCCGATCCTGTATGGAGGGCAAACGGGAGTCTCTCCCCTCGGCATCCTTTTCGCGGCGATTTTTTGGACCACGCTGTGGGGACCCATTGGATTACTCCTTTCGACGCCCCTGACGGTTTGCCTGGTGGTTTTGGGCCGGCACATCCCTCACCTCGCGTTCCTCCAGATCATTCTGGGCGATGAGCCGGTCCTGAGTCCGGATGCTCGCTTTTATCAGCGGCTTCTAGCGATGGATCAGGAGGAAGCGCGTCACATACTGGAGGAGGATTTTGGCGAAAAGCAGTTGAGTGATCTTTACGATTCCGTTTTGGTTCCCGCGTTGAGCCTGGTCGAGCAGGATCGGCATCGGGATATGCTGGACGAAGCTACCGAGAAGTTCATTTTCCAAAGCACGAAAGAATTGGTAGAAGAGCAATCCGAGAGGTCTTTGCCATCGAGTGCGCAAACAGGGACGGAAAAAGAAGGGACGGCTGCAGCTGAATTGCCAGAGGCTTCTGCCCAGGGAGAGTCCGGCAGTTTCTCATTAAAAGTTGTTTGTGTGCCCGCCCGGGATGAAGCTGACGAGATCGTGGCTATTATGCTGACGCAATTGCTCCAACAGGCCGGATATTGGGCGCAATCCCCTGGCCTCGGCACTGCGGCGGAGATGCTTGAATCCACCAGCCGCGAGAAGCCGGACATCATTTGTATTTCCGCCCTGCCACCATTTGCGTTGGTGCACGCTCGCACGCTGTATCGAAAAATGCGGGAATTTTCGCGGGATATTCCCATAGTGCTTGGTTTGTGGGGTTTCTCAGGCGATGCCGGCAAGGTCGCGGCACGCATTCGCGTCGGCACGCCCGCGGAGGTCTGCGCAAGCTTGTCAGAGGCCGTGGAGCGCGTGAGGGCGCACGATAACACCCGGTTGTCTTTTCCGTCCCATGATCGGGCACCCGAGGTGATCGGCGCTAGCGGTCAATAAGTCACAATAGCAGGCCACTTGTTGTGCTGCGAATCTGCAATGTTGCTGCCGCCCGTTATTGCCTTCGCGCAACAGCCCCTTCGGTAACGCGATCCACAAAGAGAAGAGCGCTGACCCAAACCGCCGCTGCGCAATATCCGGCAATAACATCGGTCGGAAAGTGCACCCCGAGGTAAATGCGTGAAAGGCCAATAAGCAGGACCAGCAGAGCAGCGGCCGCCCATATGCTCCAACGGACCCACGCATTCTTAATGCGCGCGTCCAGCAACGCGGCCAGAATGCCGTAGAAACAAAACGAGCTGAGAGCGTGTCCGCTCGGAAAGCTATAAGAGTTTGGCATTGGAGAAAAAAAAGGTTCCGGACGCGCCCGGTGGAATAACACCTTCAGCGTCGTATCCAGGACTACCGAGCCAATCGTTCCCAGGGCCAGCCATGCGGCGGCACGCCTCCACCTGGCGATGAGGAAAACGATGCTGATGACGCCAAACAGGCTGAAGAGCACCTGGGGAGATCCCAGGAGGGTCACAAATTGCATTAAAGCGGTCAAGCGTTGTGACGCGTACTGGTGTATGAAACCGCGAAGGTAAGCGTCAAATTGCCTGGTTTGTCCGGCGAATACTTCCTCCGCCAGCCAGGAAAATAAGACTAATGCCAAAAGCGCGGACCCCAAGCTGCCAGCCAGCACGGGGGCCGCCATCCATTTTGGGAGCCTTACGCGAGGATAGGACAGAAGTGTCTGCGCTCTATTCTTTGAACAAACCGTGGTATTGCTGAGGTGCAGGCCGGGCCGCCTTCGTGACCCGGCCAAATCCAACATCCGAAACGATCACAAGACAACGAGGCAAAACCGGAACGACAAGCCTACGCGCCGGAATTGCTTGCTTCGCGGTACGCTTGGCCAGCTTGATTTGCGGTATTCTGCGCCTGGTTCACGGTATCCTGCACCTGGTTCTTCGCTTGGTTCACGGTATCCTGCACCTTGTTCCTCGCCTGGTCCATGGCATCGCCAGCAGCTTGTTGTGCGCGCCCGGCCCATTCACGCCCCTTCGACACCGCCTGATCCAAGCCTTGTTTTGCATTGTCGGCCAGATCGCCGCGTAACTCGTCACCGGCTTTTGGCGCAAACAATAGTCCGAGTGCCGCGCCAACTCCAATTCCAATGGCAAATGCTGAAACTGTGCCGACCCACCCGTTGTCATTATCTCTGCTCATTCCATGCCTCCAGTTTAATTTCTGATGCGAACCCCTGTGTCGATCGCATCGTGCCGCACGCATTTCGAACTGAATTACCCTGCAGCCGTGCGATAAGCCCGATGGAAATCAATTCGTGCTTATCCTAAGTAGCTGCCCGCTGCAATGCTATGCCGTGAAACTTGTACGGGCATCATGTTGATCTAGTATGTCTTGGGCCCGGCGCGTAGACGATGCCGCAAACGGTTATGGCTCAGCAGGCATGGCATCCGCTGGCGCCTCGGCTTTGAGTTCCGGACGCACTGTTTGCGGGCTGTAAGCTCGCAATTCGTCAATCTCGCGGAGGGTCTTGACTCCGTTCCCGGCTTTCTTGTTTGGCACGGCTGGGACATTGGCGGTGCCATAGTAGTCGAGCAACACGCTGCGAAGTTCCGGCGAGACCGTGGCAAAATGATTCTTCGCCAGCCGGTCCACTAGTTCCGCATACGTCTTGTCGGCCAGGTTGTACTCTCCCAGCTTGGTCACCGTGCCGGTATCAAAATTGTCATTCGGCAGCGCTACTTCTCCGCGTTCGTTCTTTTCCCGAATCAATTTCTGGTATTCCCCGCGCGTGTCGCCAAAGCTGGTCATAAACTTTTTTTCTGTCTCGGGCGTGGGTGGATGAAACGCGAGCGCCTGCAGAGGCCCGATTTTGGGAACCAAGCGGATGACCAACGTCAGCAGCTTCGCGCCAACACCCGGTGATTTGTACTTGCCGTGAAACTGCTTGGCGTAACTTCCTTTCGAGAGCCTGTATCGAAACTTGTCACGAGTGATTCCTGGATCGTCTTTTTGGATCTGATCTTTTTTTAATTGCCAGGCGATTTGCGTCGCCTTGGGAATCAGTACGCTGACATCGTGGCGGTACGTGCCGATCGTCAGATCGAAGTCCACGAAAATCGTGTCCACGTCCAGCGCATACGTTTCCGCGAACGCTCGCTCGATTAACGACCGCGATACCGCGAATCCGATGTAATCGTGGTACGCGTCTGTCGCGTAATGCCCTTGCGCCACCTGCAGTACGTCAAAAGCAAACTCCGTCTTCAAATGCGCAGCGGGGTTGTCGCCGTAGGTTACGGCCGGTCCGAATTTGCGGCCGAGTTTCGGATACAGAATGGCCACCGAGGGATTCACAGCCAGCCGGTGGCCGTTATTATCCGCCGCATAATGCGCCATCGCGCCAATCGCAAAGGCGTATTCGTTCAGGTCAGCCGAATCGTGCAGCATGGCCTCAATAAAGTCGCCCGTGCGCACGTAATGCAGCAGATCGCTGAAGAATTTGCTTCCCGACGGGTAATACCCGATGTCTTGAATGGCGCATCCGCCGTAGGCATAACCATGTGCGGTTTTCAGTTCCTCGGGCGTGGCTTTCGGAAATCTCTTAAGCAACAGCGGGCGGATCGACTGGTCCCACGAAGAATCGATAATCGCTTCGTGAGTGAGGACGGAATACGCTCCCGCGGACGTCCACATCCCGGCGAGCAGCAACGTCACGATGGACAAACAGACTGAAGAGAACCGTTTCATGCGCCCACAATACTACCGGTTTTTGGTGCAGAACCTTCCATTTATGTACGTGGGCGAGCGAGAGATAGTACGAGAGAGTACCTCCCCCCACTGGGACATTTGTACCGGGCCAGATCACTCGAGCCTGCCCGTTTGGCTGCTGCAGAAAAATCTGCGCCAGTCCTCGTGGCTTTCGCAGCGCTCCCCGACAAGACCCCCGTAGGAGCAAATCTCGTTGTTTTGCACTTATATGGTTATAATGGCGCTGCCCTTGCGGCTGAACGTCGTAATTGGTAATTGCAATTTTCGAGGGCATCAGCGGCTGAGTTCGAGTTGTGAAAATAGGGGAGGGAGATATATGCGCACCAATCTAGCGGCGCGAACGCTTAAACTCGCGGCAATATTGTTAATTCTGGGCGTGACCGGCGCGGCGGCACAGCAACAACAGGGGCCCGCTCCCGCTGCGCCACCGTCTAAATTCAAGGTAATGTCCTCCGCATACAGTGAAGGAAGCCAAATACCCACGCAATACACGTGCGCGGTGCCTACCGGGGCATCCCCTGCGTTGGAATGGAGCAACCCGCCTGCAGCTGCCATGAGCTTTGCGATCATCTTCCACGACACGGATGGCGCCCCTGCAAAAGGCTCCATGGACGTGACCCACTGGATTTTGTGGAACGTGCCCGCGACCGCGACTTCGCTGCCGGCGAGCGTGAAGCCGGACTCTTCACCGGAGGGCGCGGTGCAGGGGAAAAACATACGCGGAGTGAACGGATACCAGCCACCGTGCCCGCCTCCTGGCGCAACGCCGCACCATTATATTTTTGAGGTGTATGCCCTCGACAGCAAGCTCGATCTTCCTGCGGGCTCCACGCGTGCCGATCTTCTGAAAGCGATGGACGGTCACGTGGTGGGCAAAGCGACCTACGTCGGCCTGTTTGGCCGCTAAGCGTTTCTTTCAGATTGAGGGTCGCGAACGGCTATACCGTTCGCGGCCCTTTCACGGCGTAACGTTATGCTGAACTGGTGCTGGACCGGTGCTGAACTGCCGACCGCTTGCTCAGCCGGCGCGGAGAGCTCCTATCTGCAGTAACTATTGGGTGCTCGCATGTGTGCCACTAACCGTCCTCGGCGGGTTGGCGTGGCATGATCATCGCCAACGCAACTGTCACCCGGGCGATGGGTGGCGACTTTCTAGGATAAAAAATAATGGGCGTCTTTGATTTTCTTTTTGGTGCCAAGGGATTGCGCAAGCCCAAAAGCATCCGGCACGAGGGCAAGCGGCTCTCGCAATTTCTGGAAGCGCACGAGAAATTTCACCACGGCGCGCCCGGCGGCGCCCGCGCCATTCTCAGCGGCGCGGACCTTTCCTATGCTGATTTGCGCGGCTGCGATTTGACGGGTTCCGTGCTCGCAGGATGTAAGCTGCGGGGCGCCGACCTTCGCGGATCGAAGCTCGGGTCCGCCGATCTTAGCCATGCCGATCTGCATTCCGCGGATTTGCGGAATTGCGATTTGACGGAAACAAAACTCGCCGGTGCCAACCTGACCGAAGCCGATCTCAGCGGCACGGAATTATTTCGCGGCGATCTCAGTTCGGCCATTCTGCACCGCACGATTTTACGCGGAACAGTGCTGCGCCAGGCCATTTTGCGGGGAGCGGATTTCTCAGGGTCGGACTTGACGTTATCCAGCTTCCGGGAAATTGATTTAACGGACGTCAAACTCGGCGGGGCCGACCTGACGAACGCCGTCGTGCGCGACAACAAGAAACCAGAGTTAAACCCGACCGCGGTTAAATCCGAAGCAGTTAAACCTGACGAAGTTAAAGCAGACGAGGTCAAACCCGAAGCAAAGTAATTGTGCGCGGTTGTCCGGCGTGCGCCTGTCTGGGATGTCTTGTCCCGCGCCGTTACTTTCCCGCGACGTGCGCTGTGGAATCCGCGCTCGGGCCGCCACGGCGCCGCGTGTCAATCCCCAGCCGCTTGATCTTCTGGTTCAGCGTTGACAGGGGAATCTGGAATCGTTCTGCGGCATCGGTCTGATTCCAGTTCGTGCGCTCCAGCATGTCCATGATCACGCGCCGCTCCATGTCTTCCATCATTCCTGAAACAGCGACGAGTGCCGCGATGCCGGATCTGCCGCCATGAAGCTGCCGAGGCAGGCGACCCAGAGGATAAAATACCGATCCGTGAGCGCGCGCCAGAAAATCCTCCAGCCGCGCTGCGCTCCGCCGCGGCCGTTCAGAATCGCTCTGCGGCAGCAGATCCACGTCCATCAACTCGCTGCGTCGAAAGCACCACCGCGCGCTCGACGGCGTTTTCCAGTTCCCGAATATTTCCGGGCCAGGAGTAATCCACGAGCATCTTCAGCGCGGCCGGGGAGAAACGGCGCAGCGGCCGCACATTCTCTTCGCAGAAGCGTCGCAGGAAATATTCGAGCAGCAGCGGAATATCCTCGCGTCGCTCCCGCAGCGGCGGCAGATGCAGAGCGATCACGTTCAGCCGATGATACAGATCCTCGCGGAAGCGGCCCCTCGCGCACCAGGCTGAGCAGATCCACATTCGCGGCAGCCAGGATGCGAACATCCACCTTGATCGTTTCCGTGCCGCCCAGGCGCATGAATTCGCGCTCCTGAATGACGCGCAGCAGCTTGGCCTGCGTTTCCGGGCTGATGGTGGAGATTTCGTCAAAGAAAATCGTGCCCTGATCCGCAACTTCAAAAAGGCCCTTTTTCGATGCAATCGCGCTGGTAAATGCGCCCTTCACGTGGCCAAAAAGCTGCGATTCGAGCAGGTCCACGGGAATTGAGCCGCTGTTCACCGGGACAAACGGCTTATCGGCGCGGGGAGACGCCGAATGGATGGCCTTGGCGATCAACTCCTTTCCCGTGCCGCTTTCGCCGGTGATCAGCACCGTGGAGCGCGAAGCGGCCACCTGGGTCACGAGGTCGAGCACGGATAGCATCCGGTCGCTTTTGCCGATGATGTTCGGGAACGCATAACGCTGCTTCAGCGCGCGCTTGAGCTGCATATTTTCTTCGCGCAGCCGGCGCCCCTCGACGGCCAGCAGCCACCTGCGCCAGCAGTTCGTCGTTGGACCACGGCTTGGTGATGTAATCCTGCGCGCCGCTTTTGAATGCGCGTGCGCGCCATGTCGATCGAACCGTACGCGGTGATCAGCACGACGGGAAGCGCGGGATCGCGGCGGTGGATTTCCAGCAGCAGGTCGATGCCGTTGCGGTCCGGCAAGCTGACGTCGAGCAGCAGCAGGTCGAAAGGATTCTCTTCCAGGCGGCGAAGTCCGGCCTCTCCGCTGCCTTCCGTGGCAACAGAATACCCTTCCGATTCGAGCAGCAATTCCAGGCCCTGCGCGAATCTCGTCTTCGTCGTCTACTACGAGAATAGAGCCTTTAGGCATGAACCGCTTTTCTCGCGGAGGGGAACTCCAGGCGGAAGGAGGTTCCCTTGCCGGGAGTGGATCGAACCTCGATCTTTGCCGGCATGTTCTTTGATGATTCCATAGCTGACGGAGAGGCCCAGCCCGGTGCCACGGCCGGTGGCCTTGGTGGTGAAGAAAGGATCGAAGATACGGTGCAGAGATTATCGCGTGGCGATTCCCAGCCCGGTATCGGCGACTTCGATCTCCACGTGGCCGTTGCTCCCCGCGCTGCGAACTTCCAGCATGCCGCCCAGAAGGCATGGCATCGCGGGCGTTCATGAACAGATTCAAAAACACCTGCTGCAGCCGGTTCGGAGAGCCGAGCACGGGCGGCAGAGATCTCCTGCAGAGTTCTGCACCACCTGCACATGCGCGGTACGGAAGGGATGCGACGACCAACGACAGCGTTTCGCTGATGACTTCGTTCAAATCCACTTCGCGAATTTCAGCGGCGCCGGTGCGCGAGAAATTCAGCAGATTATTGACGATTTCGCTGGCGCGAAAGGTCTGCCGGATGATCTTGTCGATCAAGTTGTGGCGCGGATCGTCCGACGGAAACTGCTTCGCGAGCATCTGGCTGTAATTGGAGATCACCGCTAGCGGCGTATTCACTTCGTGCGCTACGCCCGCGGCAAGCAGACCCAGCGAGGTCAGCTTTTCGGTCTGCACAAGTTGCTCCTCGAGCCGCATTCGCTGGGTGATGTCGTCAAGCAATACCAGCCGGCCCAGGCGCTCGCCGGTTTTCCCCACCAGCGGCGCCATGGACACGTTCAACACCAGATTGCGACCGGCGCGGTTGCGCAAGCGGAATTTGTACAGCGTGGAGACGCGCTCTTCCGCCATCGTGCCGCAATCTCCACCGACCATATCGGGCGGCAGCACTTCTTCGAAGTCGGCGGTTCACAGCTTCGGCACGGGCGACTCCCAGCAGCGGTTCAAGCTGCGCATTCCAGGACTCGATGCGGCCATCCAGATCAATGGCCAGAATGCCAACATGGAGAGACTCGACGATATTTTCGGAGAAATCCTTCAGCCGTTCGATCTGCTGCGCCTTCTGCTCCAATGCGGAATAGAGTTGCGCGTTATCAAGTGCGATAGCCACGTAGCCCGCAATGGTAAAAAGCAACTCCACGTCTTCGGTGGTCAGGAAATCGCCGTCCACCGTCTTTCCCAAGCCCAGGATGGCCATCAGTGTGATCGTGAATGCGGCAGGGAATGTAATAATTCAGATCCAGCCGCTCGATCGTCCGGCGGACGCTCTTCGCTTTCCTCACGGCTGGCCCGCGGCGATTCGTAAAACAAATAGCCGTGCGTGAAGCTTCGCGGTCGGCGCGACAGAAACGAAAGGTCCAGAGACGGATCGACGGGCATTGGCGCGCTTCGCGTCGCGATCAACGCTGGATTGGCGCCTGCAGGGTTGCCCGAAACGGATCGCAGCGCGTCCGGTCAGCGCAACCCCATCGACCGCGCCAGCCGGATAACGAGCCCGAACCCGGAGCGTCTTCCAGAAAAAATGCCCAGCCGATCCACCAGGAGAGTTTGCGACAGCCGGTCCATCACCGAAGCCAGCATGGGATCGAGGCGCACCTCGTTGGTGAGGGTGCGGCCGAACTCGATCAACGTGCGCCGGTAATTGAGGCGGTCCCGGTAAAAAAAGCGGTCTAGGCGCGCCTGCGTCCAGTCCCGGAACGGCTGAAAGAGGAATGCCGCCACAATGATGGCGATCACTTCTCCGGCGAGTACCGCGGGCCACGCGGTGTGGAACAGCCCGCCGATGGTCGCGACAGTGCCAACATAGACGGCAAGCACGCCCGCCGTGGCTGCCGTATATGCCAAGCCCCGCTTGAAAATGATGTCCACATCCATCAGGCGGTAACGAATGATCGCGTATGCGAAGCACAACGGAATCAACGCCAGCGACAGAACCGAAAGGTTCATCCAGGGCCGCGGCATGGCACCCAGCGAATACGGCAGGATGTACAGCAGCGCGAAAGGCACGATTCCGGCCAGCGTGCCTCCTGTTACCCACTTCAGTTGCTGCCGCAACACGCCTTTCGGCGAACGCGCTGTAGCTGCGCAGGAAAACTGCCGCGCGCTCAGCAGAAAATAAAATTCCCAGATAAACGAGCTCCATCTGATCGAGCGCTATCGCGCGCGGAAAGCGAGGGAACGAAGCCGAGCAGATTGGCTGGCAACGTCAATGTGCATCAGCAGCAGGGCGGCAGGAAGCAGATACACGGCGACCAGGACAGCCGGTGTAGCCCGAAGCCGCGAAATTCTCCGCTTGGGAAAGACCAGCGCAAAATGCAGCAGCAGAGCCGGGGACAGCAGCAGGCCGCGATCTTTGACCAATAGATTTCCCAGTCGAAAAAGTTCAGCTTACCGGTGTAGTGGAAGGAAAACAGAATGAACGACACCAGGCAAAAGATGTAAAAGTGCACGGCACGGACCGCATTCCAGCGGCGCGCGAAAATGAACAGCCCGATGAACAGGTACAGCAGACCGACAAGGCGAAGATAATTTTCGATCGTCAGCGGCTTCGGCGCCGGCGAAACGATCACCCGCGCTCTCAAACGGGCGGCCCCGGCGCGTCAAGCTGGTACTGCGCTTGCGACCACAGACCCCGGCCGCCCACAAACGCTTGGTACGCATCCACGGCGCGGTGAACCGGCAAGCCGTTGATGGCCAGCAACCGGTCGCCCGGTCTTGATTCCAGCACGCTCCGCGGGCGAATTGGGCGAGATGTAAAGAGCTTGGACGCCCTGAGCACTTTCGAACCATGAGACGCCGTCATCAGGAGCTTCAAACAATCAGGCGCTGCTGGAAATTGATAGCCGCGAAGATGACGGCCGCAACGGTACCAGCGCCAGAACGATCGCGCCCAGCCGCAGCCCCAGCCTATCTTGCCTTTCTTTCATCAGCGGCACTGCTTAGCCCCACCTGTATCCGAAACGTCCGCAGCAAGTCCTAATTGGCTACACGTACTTCACAAACCAAATTGAAATTCATCATCATCGAAGTGCTTTCGTGCTTCCTGAAGATACTGCGACACAAAAGCTGCGCGGATCCACTATCCCGTTTATGGAAGCGATGATTCTATTTATCGGAAATCTGATGCCCGCCCCGTTTCAGAACTGGAAGCTCACTCCACCCCGGAATGATCGTTCCACTGGAACCAAAATCGATTCCGCTTGTGATCTCCCATCCACGTGCGGGCACGTAGCCCTGCGACAGTAAGATTCCGCACGTCGACCAAGGCTTCCCAATGGGACCCGAAGGAACGAAGGCAGCGGCTGGCGAATCGCAACGCTCAGGTAGGGATCGACTACCCAAAGCAGCTTCACCAAAAAGATCCTGACGGCTTAAGATCTGCCCAGCTCAGCCACTTGTAGCTGGCCACGAATCGCGTCCCGCTGCGCGGCATGTTGCCCGATAGCCGGCCGCCACGCTGTGGCGGTAACGCATCGTCAAGGCGCATCGTGCAGATCGGAATTGCTGTTCAGGTTATCGGCGGCCGGGAGCAAGGGCTCCCGCCCAGGTGTAAATCGCCGCGACGTTGTACCTGATCAGAAAGTCTTCTCGCCGATAATACCACGCGCGAACCCCGGGCGAATCTACCGGCTCCTGCATCGCGGGCAACCGGCCGAGGCGCCTTGAAGCCAAATACCGCCTGGTGTCCCGTATGATCATAAAATGCCGCCCCCTCAATACTTCGCCCGGAACCGAGATTGCGCCTCACGGAAGCTTCTTCGTGCCAGCCGCCGGCAAGTGGTCGCTGCCATTGTGCCAAAGCAGCACGGGCACTGACGCCAATGCATCCATTGCGGATCGGCCGACTCGGCTGCCGTTCATGCGACCGGAAGACATAGGAGCGGGATCAGTTTCCAGAACAAACCTGCTGGCCGCACTCCAGGAGGCGTCACCTGTACGACAGGCGCGCGCGCGGCCGCACTCGAAAACTCGTCGCGCCGACGCCTGCCGCCAGATACTCAGCGCCATACTCCAGGCACCAGCGGATCTGCTGAATGGCAGTCCGCCTGAGTGCTCGATGCGGATCATGCGCAGTCGATGCCGATTCTCGCGGCAAGGCTCGTCTGGCGCATAACGACCGTCGTTTCGCGGCCCGCGCTCCGCATTGCCCGCTGGGCAGCCAGATGGCCGCCAATCGCCCAGATTGCCGTACAACCCGCGGGCTTGGTCCCAGCGCAAAGGAGTGGTCATAGCTCATTTCGCCCGCAATCAACAGGCTGCCGGCCGCACCAAGGCGCTGGTCGTAGGAAAGCGGCGGTCGTCAGCGCGCCAGGCCAAGCGGACGGTGAACCCGGGATAGCCCGACCCGTTGGTCATTTGCAGGCGGCCTCCGTCGGCTTCGCGCATCGCCATTGTCCCGGCCATTTTCCGAAGTCATTGTCCGCGATCACGATCGTGCCATCGCGCAGCTGCAGCACCGGGCGCGACGCGGCGGATGTGCGCAGCACCCATTTCCAGTCGTCGTTTTCGGAAGGTTGCCCGGGCGTGCGGCGCAGAGGTCGAGCGAAGAAAACAACGAATCGAGCTCGATGTGAACGAGGGTGGTGAAGTTCTCGGTCACCCGGATTGTTCTGCTGAATCGTCGGAAGAAAGCCCGCCAGTGTGGCGCGAATGGAGTACAGACCAGGAGCAAGCGCTTGCCGGTGAAGACGCCCTGCTGATTGGTAAGCAGTTGAGTCGCTGCGCGGCCGTCAAACCATTCGGGCGTAACCCATACGGTTGCGCCCATCTGAGGAGTTCCGTCCGAGCTGAGCACTACGCCGCTCAGCTTTCCGTTGTGATCGGCAGGCCAAGCGGGGAGAGCACACGGTAAACAGCAGAGCAAGAACCGCAGATGTAACTTGGCCATCGTCTTCTCAAATCGTTTGACAAGCGCAGCTAGCAACTACAACTTCCTCATGGATGCGCTTGCGCGGACGCTGTTCGAGCCGCAGTATCGTTTCCGGGGGCGTGACGGTGAACTCCGCGGAGCGTGTCGATCATCTGGTTTGAGAGCGCGTCGCTCGCTTTGATTTCCACGCGGTACTTTCCGGGAGCGAGCGCAGTAAGTGGCAACGTGCTCTGCAAGGTAATCTGTTCGCCGGTTTGTTTCAGTTGTTCCGACGTTTGCACCGTGTGCGCCAGTTGCTTGTCTCCGGCAAGCACCTGCATGTCCAATGTAAGCGTCGTTCTTGTGCGTTTTTCGTCAACTTTCAGGTTGTAGACCTGCAAAACACTCCCATGCGGCTGATTCGCTGGGAATGTCTGATCGACCTTAGGGCGAATCTTCATCGAGCCAATCACGAACTGACCGACGCCGATTCTTTTGCGGCCACCGGGGAAATCTCGTCCGCCAGGATGAGCGTGCTCGCGCCGATTTTCTCGTCCTCAAATTCCGGCACGGCCAGACGCGTGCGACAGCACGCCGACATTATTGCTGGTGATATCCTTGACCACCACATCCAGCCGGTAAAGACCGGGACGCAGAGGAACCGCCTTCTGGTAAATCGATGATGACTTTAAAGACTGCTGCAGCAGCGTGTCGGGGAAATCCTGGCGCACTGTGTCCTCGAACGTTTGCACGACCCGGCCGGAAAGAGTGCTGATGCGTCGCGAAGAGGTCCATCGTGGCGCTATGCACGCCCTCTTTGGTCTGAAAACTCATCTGGCTGTTCGGGATATTGAACGGTGATCGGCACCAGGTCGGTATCGCTGGTGATGCGCAAAAAGTCGAAGCGATAGTGAAAGTGCAGCTGATCGCGCACGATACGTGAGGAAACCATCGCCTCGAAATCTTTAAACTTCACCAGCGGCGGCTGCAAATATCTTCGCCTGCCAGCTCGAGCCGCGTTGAACTCATCGTTCATCGACTGCGGCTGAACCCCGTCCATGGACGTGGCGGATCATGAGTGCCATCGCGTGTTTAGGAAGCGCTGGGACTTGTCGGAAAGGCCCTCCTGCTCCGCCAGTGTCAGGCCCGCGCCAGGCACGTAGGTCAGAGCGTCTTTTTCCGAGGGGTCGGTGGTGAAGTGATATTCGCCGGAGCCGGTGACATCCACGAACTCCAGAACTCAACGTTGTTCCCAATGCCTTCTATGTAGTTGTAAGTCCAATCTTCGTAGGGTACGTCTGCGTTTCGCCGCCGCCCAAATCCATCGGCCGGTTCCAGGTGCCGCCTGTGGGGTGCGTTTCTATCGAGTCGGGCTTGCCGTACTGAATATATATCGCGGCCGCGGTCTGTTCTCCAGCCCGCCACGCCGGAGGCAAAGTGCTCGTTGGCGTAGGCGATCCGGCGGTAATGCTCTTCTTTGACTGGGTTATCGGTAGAGTCGGGATCCGGGTTGCGGCGTCTGCCAGAATTGCTCAATGAACTGTTCCCGTTCTTCATTGGTCTGCAAGGCCATGAAGGCGCGCCGCTCTTGATCGGTAATGATGTAGATGACGTCTTCGGAAAGCCACTTCTTGTAGGGGGTGGCGAGTTCTTTGTACGCCTCGCGCTGGCTGGGCTTCTTCTGTTTACTGTCTTTTTTGTCTTTGTCCTTCTCGGTATTTTGGGTTGGCGGCGCATCACTGGAAGCAGGAGCCTGGGCGTACAGGGATCCCGGCACCAGCACGCTCCCACTCAGCACGGCAGTCAGCAACCAACGGTCCCACCGATTCATACGCACGCCTCGCTCGCCAGGGTCGAATTCTATGCCTGCGCCCCAAACCCGTCAATGAAGAAAGACAGAACGCCGCGACGATTCCCCATGGATTCTGAGCCTTAAGACTCCCCGCCCCAGTTGCCGGGTTGCCTCCCCACATTTTCTTTTTTAGGACAATTTGCACGCGCTCGGCCTAAAATAGCACCTAAGATCGCCTAAGATGATCACCTGAGATAACGATGGCCGGCCTCCCTGCATTTGGGAGGCAATGTATCCGGCGATCGCGACCGTGTTTTAGCCGTGTGGCTAGCGATTTCGTGACGTGATGAACCTGTCGGCGTGCCGGTGAGACTTCGCCGATAACGTGAGCTGCAACCGTTTTCTGAATTTCGATTTCTAAATGTCACATGCGCGCCAGCACAAAAATCGCTCTCGGACTCGTGACCCCGGCCATCCTCGGTGTCGCCGTGTGGATCGGCGTCGCTCAAGTCAATAAGGGCGTAGTGAAAGTCCAAACCGCCCAGGTGGCTCGCGAAGACCTCACCCAAATCGTAACCGCTTCGGGCGAGATCAAGCCGCGCAATTACACCAATGTCATGGCCGAGGGTTTCGGAAAGATTACCGACGTCGATGTCAATGAGGGTGACCGGGTCAAAAAAGGTGACGTGCTGATGCGCCTCGAAAACATCCAGCCCGGCGCCGATGTCGCCGCCCAGCAAGCGGGAGTCGCGTCCACCGAGGCCGCGGTCCGCTCGGCCGAAGCCAGCGTCGCGTCAGCCCAGGCGGACGTCACCCAGCGAAAATCCGACCTCGAAAAGGCCAAGCTTGATTGGGGGCGTCAGCAGGAATTATTTCGCGAGGGGCTCATCCCCAAGCAGGATTACGATCTCAGCAGGTCCGTGAACGACGGCTCCGCCGCCGCCCTCGCGGCCAGCCAGGCAAAATTTCTCGCCGCGCAGGCCGACCTCGAGCGGGCGCGCTTTACCATGACCCAGAATAAGGCGATGCTGACGCATACTGCCGACCTTTTGAAGAAAACCACCTATCGCGCCCCCATCAACGGTACGGTCACGTATATCGCGGTACGCGTCGGTGAGAACGTTGTCCCCGGCATCCAGAACGCCTCCGGCAGCTACCTCATGACCATATCGGATATGTCCGAGGTCACTGCGGAAGTGATGGTGGATGAAACTGACATTGCGAATGTCAGGAATGGGCAGCTTGCCGGCGTAACGATTGACGCGATGCCGTCGAAAAGCTTCCAGGGGCACGTGATTGAAGTCGGCACCCAGGCCGTGCTGCGCAGCTCCGGGCTCGCTTCCACCCAGTCCACCACGGGCAACCAGGAAGCCAAGGACTTCAAAGTTGTGGTCATGCTGGATAATCCGCCGCCTGGTTTGCGCCCGGGACTTTCCGCCACCGCAAAAACCGTTACGGCCCAAAAGCAGCGGGTCATCGCGATTCCCATCCAAGCGCTGGCTGTGCGCACGCGGCGGGAGCTTGATGACGCTGCCAAAGCCTCCGGTGGCGAGGTGACGCTCGCCGCAAGCCGCCCCTCCGCCAGCGCGAATGAAGAAATTCAGGGCGTATTCGTGATCCGCAGAAATAAGGCGATCTTCGTCCCCGTCGATACCGGCATTGCCGGCGTCAGCGATATCGAAGTCACCGGAGGCTTGCAGGAAGGCGACACCATCGTGACCGGCAGCTATAAATCCCTGCGCACGCTGCGCTCAGCGGCTACGGTTAAAATCGATAATTCGGCGCCGAAGGTTTTGGGAGAAAATCCCAGCTGAGCGGTATCTTCGTACATCTTTAAATCTTTTATTTTTCAACTTGGCCCGTACCTGGCCAGAGGGGAACCCGACGACATGTCCGTGCAGGCTGCTGCTGCGAACTCCTTTCGCCAGGATTTGGTGGACCAGCGCCTGGCCATAAAAACCGAAAACCTCGCGAAGTCCTATGAAATGGGCGCCGAGTCGGTACAGGCGCTGCGCGGGGTGGATCTTTCGGTGCACCGCGGCGAGTATTTGGCGATAATGGGGCCGTCGGGCTCGGGAAAATCCACGCTGATGAACCTGATCGGCTGCCTGGACACGCCCTCAAGCGGCAGGTATTGGCTGGCAGGCCGCCTGGTCAGCGACCTTGATGACGACGATCTCGCCGCCATCCGCAACAAAGAGATTGGCTTCGTATTCCAGACCTTTAACCTGTTGCCCCGCGCGAGCGCCCTGCACAACGTGGAACTCCCGCTCATCTACAATGGCACTCCCGCCGAGGAGCGCATCGAGAAAGCCAAACGCGCGCTCGAGGCGGTCGAACTCGGCAATCGCATGATGCACAAGCCGAGCGAGCTCTCCGGCGGGCAGCGCCAGCGCGTGGCCATTGCCCGTGCGCTCGTTAACTCGCCTTCGATTGTGTTGGCGGATGAGCCTACGGGAAATCTCGATAGCAGAACGGGAGATGAAATCATGGCGCTGTTCGCGCGCCTGCACGAGCAGGGGAACACGATTATCCTGGTCACGCACGAAAACGACATCGCGCAGCACGCCAACCGTATTATTTTCCTGCGTGACGGCAAGATCGAACGCGACGAGCCGGTCATCCACTAGACTCGTCCACTAGACTCGTCCACTAGACTCGGCCGCTAGACTCATCCACTCGACAAACCGCCGCCTGCAAATCTGCCGTATTCGGCAGCGCGTCTACTCGAACATGGCGCTGCAGCGTGCTTCCAGCGCGTGTTTTCTCAAGGCGGCTAGTCTGCTGGCTAGTGCTTGTCCGTAGCTTCCGGCTTGGCCTGCGCCGCACCCAGCGATTTAATGAACGTGACCACTTCCCACCGCTGTTTCGCGGGCAAACGGGCCCACGGCGGCATGCCATCGTCCACGTCACCCTGGGTAATAAACCAGAAAAGTGTTCCGTCGGTAGCGGATTGCGTAGCCGGTTTCAGCAGCGACGGCACCATCCCGGTTCCCTTTGCATCCACACCGTGGCACTTAGTACAATTGGCCGCGTAGACTTTACTGCCGGCCTCGGCCGCGCCGGCTTCGTCAGCATAGGGATTTTTGACCGTTTTCGCGGCAGCGGGAGCTTTGTCGAGTTGCGCATCCTGCGCGTGCAAGGCCATCACCGGCATGCAAAACAGCAAAAGCCCAAATAGCAAAAGCAAAGACAGCAAAGGCAAGCACGCCGCCGCAGGCAGCGCGACAATTTCAGGAATATGGCTGGGCAGTTTTCGTGATTTCAGCACTGCGCAATTTTCTTACATGAGTCCGCGATGAAGCAAGGTGCAATCGCTTTTTTGGGTCTCATGGCCCTGGTGATGGCGGGCCTCGTGGCGCGCGGCACATTACTGTCTCCCGCGGCCGATAGCGCCCCCCGCGCCACCGCGCCTTTTCTCGATTATCGCGACGAAAAGCCGGGAGCCACGCACAAGATTACCGTGAAGGATCTCCCCCAGCCATACGCGACCAAGTCCGCCGGTAATGCACCTGAACTTGTCGCGCGGCCCGAGAATGTCTGGCCCCAGGCGCCCGATGGTTTCAAGGTGGACTTGTACGCCTCCGGCCTCGATGGACCCCGCCTCATTCGCACCGCTTCCAACGGCGATTTCTTTCTCGCCGAAAGCACCAGCGGAAAAATCAAAGTGCTGCGCGGCATTTCCAGTTCAGGCAAGGTTGACCAGGTTTCCGTTTTCGCCAGCGGACTCGAACAGCCCTACGGCATCGCCTTTTACCCGCCGAACGCCCGCGCCCAGTACGTTTACATCGGCAGCGAAAACTCGATAGTGCGGTATCCCTACGAGCCCGGCGACATGAAAGCCACCGGGCCAGCGCAGCATATCGCGGACCTTCCCAGCGGCGGCAATCACTGGACGCGCGACATCCAGTTCTCCCCGGACGGCAAGAAAATGTATGTCGGCGTGGGCTCCGGCTCGAATGTGGACGATCCCGACTCGAATCCCGCCGAAAAGAACCGCGCGGACATCCTCGAGTTCAATCCCGATGGTTCGGGTATGCGCGTCTACGCCTACGGCATACGCAATCCCGGTGGCGGCTTGGCCGTCAACCCCAAAACGGGCGAGCTTTGGTGCTCGGTCAATGAACGGGATGCGATCGGAGACAACCTCGTTCCCGACTACATCACCCACGTGCAGGAGGGTGGCTTTTACGGCTGGCCCTGGTGGTATATCGGCGGGAACCAGGATCCACGGCATAAAGGGAAGCACCCGGAGTTAAAGAACAAAGTCATCACTCCCGATGTTCTGCTACAACCGCACAGCGCTTCGCTCCAGTTGACGTTCTACACCGGAACGCAATTCCCCCAGGAATATCAGGGCGATATTTTCGCTTCCGAGCACGGCTCCTGGAACAAGTCGGTGCGCGTCGGCTATGAAGTCATACGCGTGCCGCTGCACCAGACCGGCCACGCCACCGGTGAATACCAGGATTTCCTCACCGGGTTCGTGACCCCGGCCGGGCAGGTTTGGGGCCGCCCCGTGGGCGTAACCGTCGCCCGCGACGGTTCTCTCCTGGTCACCGATGACGGCTCAAAATCGATCTGGCGCGTGAGCTACACCGGCCCCGCCAAGTAAATTAAAAGCGCAAACGCCTGCGAACGTCACCGAAGCCACCGCACGAAATGGCGGCGGCGCGAAATGCGCCCGTCCCGCGATGTGGTGGCGTCTCAATTTGAGTTTTCGGGAATTTTTCGTAGGATCAGGCATGCCTCCGCCGATCCCCGTGAACCTAGTCGCGTACAATCCTGACTGGCCCCAAATGGCGGCGGGCTACTCTGAACAGTTACGAGTGCTCGGCTCAACTCTGGTGGCGGTGCATCATATCGGCTCGACGGCGGTGCCGGGGCTAGCCGCCAAGCCCATCATCGATCTAATGCCACTGGTGACCGGCTTGACTGATCTTGACGGGAAACGTGCGTGCGTGGAGGCGCTTGGCTACACGTGGCACGGCGAACTGGGCATGCCGGGAAGACGTTATTGTACTCTTTCCGACCATGACGACGTGCGTATCGCCCAGCTTCATTTTTTCGAAGCCGATTCACAGCAAGCCACGCGTCACATCACATTTAGAGACTATTTGCGCGCATATCCCGAAGTGGCGAGAGCGTATGAAAGGGAAAAGTACCGCGCACGCGACCTCCACCCTGCCGATTCCCACGCCTACACAGATGAAAAAGCGCCGTGGATTCAAGATGTGGAAGTGAAGGCGCTTATTTGGTTTGCCAAAAGGCCAGCCGATTGTGATTTCCGTTAGATTACAAAAGGCAGTTAGTTTAGTCTTTAGTCTTAGTCTTTAGTCTTTAGTCTTTAGTCTTTAGTCTTTAGTCTTTAGTCTTTAGTCTTTAGTCTTTAGTCTTTAGTCTTTAGTCTTTAGTCTTTAGTCTTTAGTCTTTAGTCTTTAGTCTTTAGTCTTTAGTCTTTAGTCTTTAGTCTTTAGTCTTTAGTCTTTAGTCTTTAGTCTTTAGTCTTTAGTCTTTAGTCTTTAGTCTTTAGTCTTTAGTCTTTAAGTCTTGGTGCCCCCTGCAATGGCCGCAGGCGTTTACTGAGACTATTTGGCCAATGGAATCACTGTTGAACTGACTACAGTTAGCTTCTATCATCAGATTAGAGGCGATCCAGTGATTGTCTTCGCTATTCTTTCACCCCAAGGCGACAACGCCGTGCTCTCTACGGCGATAGCAACGCATTTCCAAAATGATTTTGTCAAAGTCGGTCCTGGACAATGGTTGGTTGCTGGTCGCGGAACGGCAGTAGACGTATCTAATTTATTGGGAGTTACCAATGGTGCCAATGGGCTAGCAATAGTCGTTTCGATTTCTTCTTACTATGGACGCGCCGACAATAACATCTGGGAATGGTTGCGAGTTAAATTGACTACTGCATGAGCGCAGAGCGTAAAGAAGGACCTCCCACAAGGATGGCGGAGACTACGCCGACCAGCTATCCGTCTGGAGATTATTCTTATGTCTTAGAAGTTGTGATGAAAATGCAGGACACTCTGGGCCAGCTCAAAGAGGCGGTCGGCGCTCTCAAAGAACATCTAAACGTCACGATGAGAAGCTAGATCAAATCGGCAAGGACATACATGCCGCAAAGATCGTCGGCAGTTTCATCGTTCTAGCTGCTGGATTTCTCGGCTGGGTGATTCACGAAATAATGCCACTTTTGGCTTCTCTCCGACAACATTAGCCCTCCTTTTCAAATGACACCATTCCGCGCGATTTCCACATCGTGCATACCGATCTTTCCGGGTGATACAATGGCTTTTGCGCCGGGCCTGCATTTGCGGTGTCCCTCGGCCGCAAAAGTCTGCTGCATTTCGCCGCACAAGCCCGCATCGAAGGTGACCTCCATGCCGGAAGACACAGGCCCCACTCCGATTGAACTGCTCGTAAACGGAACCACCCATAAAGTAAATGTCTATGCCGATACGCCGCTGCTTTGGGTGCTGCGCGACGAGCTCGACCTCACCGGCACCAAGTACGGCTGCGGCGAAGGTCAGTGTGGCGCGTGTACGGTGCTCCTTTCCGGCGTTCCCATTCGCTCCTGCCAGATGCGTGTCGGAAATGTGGCCGGCAAGCCGATTACTACCATCGAGGGACTGGCTCACGATGATCGTTTAACCGCGTTACAGCAGGCATTTCTCGAAAAAGACGCCATGCAGTGCGCCTATTGCACCTCTGGATTCCTCGTCAGCTCCACGGCGTTGTTGCGCGCCAACCCGCATCCGTCGGTGCAACAGGTGGCGCAGTTCCTCCAGGGAAATATCTGCCGCTGCGGCACGCATCCGCGCATTATCGCCGCGGTGCGCCGCGCCGCCGAAATGGGCCAGGGGGCGTGAAATGCGCGAAACAACGAGCGACATAAAAGCCAGCGCAGCCGCAACAACATCAGACCAAACCGCGGCGCCGCAGCGTAGGGATCCTTCCCCGGCGGCAGAAAAATCGCGCGTGGAAAAAGATGTGCACGCCACGCCCAGCAATTCTCTGAATCATCCGGTGCATTACGAATTTGAGCCGGAACGCTACGAGTTGACCGAAGCTCCCCGCCATCGTTTCGAATTGCAGCGCCGCGATTTCTTCAAATTCGTTGGTGGCGGTGTCGCCGTCCTGGTGTCGGCCAGCGGGAAAGCCTTGGCCCAGGAGGCACGCGGAGCTGGTCAAAGGGGTACGCCCGCGATTCCCCAGGAAATCAGCGCCTGGCTACATATTGGCGAGAACGATGTCATCACCGTCTTCACCGGCAAGGTGGAGCTGGGTCAGAACGCCCGCACGTCGCTCGCGCAACTGGTTGCCGATGAGCTGCACGTTGCGCTTCCAAAAATCACCATGGTGATGGCGGACACCAAGCTCACTCCGTGGGATCGTGGCACGCTGGGCAGCGAGACCACCGCGATAATGGGTATGCAGCTTCGTCGGGCCGCCTCCGCCGCCCGTGCATTGATCATCGCGCAGGCAGCAAGTCAGTGGCAGGCCGATGCCAAGCACTTGAGGGCCATGGACGGCCGCGTCACCGATCCCGCGGGTCATCATTCGGCAACCTACGGCGAATTGCTGAAAGGCCAGCAACTCACCCAGGTGATTCCGGCTGACGATCCGCCGGCGCCCCCGTCAGACTGGACGATTGCCGGCACTTCCATCCCGAAAATCGATGGCCGCGAATTCATCAATGGCAGCCATCGTTACACCTCGGACATGAAGCTGCCCGGCATGCTCCACGGCCACATCGTTCGGCCTTCCGCGATCGGTGCGACGCTCGACACCGTGGACACCACCGCCGCCGAAGCCATGCCGGGCGTGACCGTGGTACACGATGGTGATTTCATCGGTGTCGCCGCCCCCAGCCGCGCGGTCGCGGAGCGAGCCGGTGCCGCGATTAAAGCCACCTGGAAGCAGACGCCCCAGCCCTCGAATGCGGAAATTTTCGCGTATTTGAAAGCGCACTCGAAGCCCAGCGGGATCACCGTCGGTGATCGTGGTTCGGAAGCGTCAGACCTCTTGAATGCAGGATCAGTTGAAAAGGGACTCGCGGCCGCCGATCAGAAATTGTCGCAGACCTACACGGTGCGCTACATCGCCCATTGTCCACTCGAACCCCGCGCGGCCGTGGCGCAATGGAATGGCGATCTCGTGACGGTCTGGATGTCCACCCAGCGCCCTTTCGGAGTGCGCACCGAAGTTGCCAAAGCCTTCCGCATTCCCGATGAAAATGTGCGCATCATCGTTCCGGAGTCGAGCCCGGCGTATGGCGGCAAGCACACCGGTGAGCACGGTGTTGAAGCGGCACGCCTGGCACGCTCCGCCAAAAAGCCGGTGAAACTGATCTGGACGCGCGCCGAAGAGTTCCAGTGGGCCTATTTCCGTCCCGCCGGCGTCATCGACGTGCAAAGCGGCATGAGTAATGACGGTACCCTCACCGCCTGGGAATTTCACAATTATAATTCCGGGAATGCCGCTTTGGGCAGCCCGTACCGCATCCCGAATAAGCATCACGAATTCCACCTGGCGGAAACGCCGTTGCGCCAGGGTTCTTACCGCGGTTTAGCTGCGACCGCGAATCATTTCGCGCGCGAAACGCATATGGACGAGTTAGCACATCTGGCGAAGCTCGATCCCCTGGAATTTCGCAGAAAAAATCTGGACGACGCCCGCCTGCGCGCCGTCTTTGAGGCGGCCACGAAAGCCTTCGGCTGGGGCGCAGCCAAATCCGCCGACGGCCAAGGTTTTGGTCTCGCTGGCGGCACCGAGAAGGGCGGCTACGTTGCCACCTGCGCCGAGGTGCGCATCAACCGTGCTACCGGTGCCGTCCGCGTTGCTCGCGTGGTGACGGCCTTTGAATGCGGAGCCATCGTCAACCCCGAGTGCCTGACCAATCAGATCGAGGGCGCCATGATGTTTGGATTGGGTGGCGCGCTCTTCGAGCAAATTGATTTCGCCGACGGCGTGATCCGTAACGGCCATTTTGCGCAGTATCGCTTGCCGCGCTTTTCGGACCTGCCCGAAATCCAAGTGGTGTTGGTGAATCGCAAAGATCTCGAACCGGCGGGCGCCGGCGAAACGCCGATGTTTGGCCTGGCGCCAGCCATCGGCAACGCGATTTTCGATGCTACCGGCGTGCGCCTGCGCGCCTTGCCGCTGGTGCCGCAGGGCCTGAAGGTGTAACCGGTAATCGGTGCCTGGCCATGCGCGTCGCAGCGCGTTCAGACGCAGCGCATTCGCGAGGCGTGCAAAATTGCGACGCGCGCAAAATTGCGATCTCCTCTCGCAATCGCCAGCGTAATCATCAGCGAGCGTTCACCAGCGCCAGCAAACACGAGCGCGAGCAAATCACCGGTCGCGCCTCATCGATCGCGCTCCACGCAGCACCCGTCGCTACCGACCATGAGCATTTTCGCCGCCCGCACAAACTGGTCACTCGAGCCCAACCGCTTCGCGCAAGCCCTGGTAACCCATCGCCGCGCAGGTAAGCACCTGCTCGACCTTACCGCCTCCAACCCCACGATTTGCGGATTCACCTATCCTGAGCACGACATACTGGCCGCGCTCGCCGATCCTCGCGCGCTCACTTATCGCCCCGAAAGCAAAGGCCTGCTTCCCGCCCGTGAAGCCGTCGCGAATTATTACCTCGCGCATCCGGGATTCGGCGCACCCCATGCCTCCAGCGTTCACCCTGAAAATATCATCCTCACGTCCGGCACCAGCGAAGCCTACAGTCACATCTTCCGCCTGCTGTGCGAGCCGGGAGACGACGTGCTCGTCCCCGTCCCCGGCTATCCACTTTTCGAGTTTTTGGCCGATCTCGCCGACATCCGCCTGATTCCTTACCCCCTGCTCTACGATCACGGCTGGCAAATCGACCTCGAGGGGTTGCGCGCCGCCCTGACGCCGCGCTCCCGCGCCATACTGGTCGTGCATCCCAATAACCCGACCGGCTCGCTCGTGCAGCGGCACGAAGCCGCCGAACTCGCGCAGATGTGCGCGCATCGCCACCTCGCCCTCGTAGCCGACGAGGTTTTCCTCGATTATCCGGCGGCCCACTTTGCAACCGACGCTGCAACATTTGAAGCTCCCACGTTCGCACTCCATTCCGAGGCGCTCACGTTCACGCTGAGCGGCATCTCGAAAATTGCCGCACTCCCGCAGATGAAACTCGCCTGGATCGTCGCCAGCGGCCCTCCCGAATTAGTCCGCCCGGCGCTGGACCGCCTCGACATCATCGCCGACACCTACCTTTCTCCCAGCGTCCCCGTGCAAATCGCGCTCGCGCGCTTTCTCGCGTTAAGCGGCGCTCTGCAGGCGCAGGTGCGCCAGCGCATCGCCACGAACCAGGCGCATCTGGATGCTCTGCTGCAGCGCAATCCCGGCCCCTTGCAACAACTGGTGCGCACAGCGGGCTGGTACGCCATCTTGCGCGTTCCCGCTTCCCGGCCTGACGAGGACCTCGCGGTCGACCTGCTCGAGCGCTGCTCGGTCCTGGTGCACCCCGGCCAATTTTTCAATTTTTCGCAAAATGGCTTCCTGGTCCTGAGCCTCATTACGCCCGAACCCGAATTTCAAGAGGGCGCGCGCCGCCTTTGCGAATTCTTCGCCCGCGCCGACAGCGCGCTGATCTGAATCCGTTCTGAATATCTATTATTAGAGTTCGCCATCATCCGCGGCATCCGCCTCAGCATCCGCCTCAGCATCCTTGCTACGCCACGGAGGCTTTGATTCCACCTGTTGCTAAACTCACTTGCGCTTGGCCGAACCCACCCCGTTCCCCAGAAGTATTCGGTCCTCACCGCACGGAAACGCTTTTCCGTTTAGGCCTACCGCTTGAACCATCCCCGCGTTAGCATAAGAAGTTCGCTTATGAGGTGCGGCTCGCTTGTATTCACCAGATCCAGGTTTTCTTCGCATATTTCTTCTTTTATTCTTTCTGGCGCTGCTCGTTATTTCGCAACGTTACTGGTTCATGCGCACCTGGAATCTCGCGAGCCGCTCCAAACATCCGGTCAGCCGCCATCTGTTCCAGGGCATGTGCATCGCGGCATTTGCACTCCTTGTTTTCGCCGTAATCTTCAATTTCGCAGTGGGACCGCGGGAGATGCTGTGGCACCGTCCTTTCGTCACCGCCGCAACCGGACTATGGCTTTCGAGCGCGCTATTTGCTTTTCTCGCGGTAAAAACGGTGGATGCCGCGGTTTGGCTGTACGGTTTCGCCGTGCCCCTCTCGGCGACACGGCGTTCGTCCCGCCGTATGCCCGAGCCGGTGCAACCTGCGTCCGCGAGCGTCTCCTCACAGCCGTATCAATCCCCCGAACTCGCCGAACTCGCCGAACGCGCCAAACTCGCCGAACGCGAACCGCAGCCCCCCAGCCCCGCGCGGCGCCAATTTATCCAGACCGCCACCATGGCAGCGGCCGCCATTCCCTTTGCGGTCACCGCCTACGGATGTGTCGTCGAGCGCTTTCAGTACCAAATCCGCAAAGTGGATTTACCTCTTCCCGGTCTCCCTTCCCGTCTGCAGGGCCTGCGGATCGCGCAGCTCAGCGACATTCATATCGGCAGCTACATGTCCGCGCCCGACGTTCGCCGCGCGGTGGACATGGCCAACGATCTGCGCGCGGACCTCACCGTGGTTACCGGAGATTTCGTCACGGCCGCGAGCGATCCGCTCGAAGCTTGCATCGCCGAGCTTTCGCGTCTCCGTGCCCCGCTGGGAGTCTGGGGCTGCAATGGCAATCACGAAATCTATGCCGGCGTGGAAGCCTTGGCCGCCGAGCTTTTCGAGCACCACGGCATGCGCCTCCTACGCCAGCAGAGCGCCGAGCTAACCTGGCACGGCCAGCCCTTCAATCTCCTTGGCGTCGATTACCAGCGCGAGCGCGATATCGACGGCGTCCCCCACCCCATGCTCGGCGCCATCGAACCACTCGTGCGCCACGATGTTCCCAACATTCTGCTGTCGCACAATCCCAATTCCTTTCGCCGCGCCGCCGAACTGGGTATCGAGCTGATGCTGGCCGGTCACACCCACGGCGGCCAGGTCACCGTGGAAATCCTCGATCACCGCCTCAGCGTCGCGCGTTTCCTTACGCCCTACATAGCCGGGATGTATCTGCGCCCGCTTGGCGCTCCCGCCAGCCTGGAGGGTGCCGACGAGCGCGGTAACGACTCGCGAGTCCGCACGCCGATCCTCAATTCAATCCCTGGCACGGCTGCCGCGTCCGCGTCCCGCGCGGTACTGTACGTGAACCGCGGTCTCGGCACCATCGGCATGCCCGTGCGTATCGGCGTCCCTCCGGAAATCACCCTGCACACTCTCACCTGCGCATAGTTCCCGCGAAATTCCCGGCACACCCGAAACACCCGAAACACCCAGTGCGCCCGAAACCATGGCGCGCGGGCGCCGTCGGCCACCCCATAAACGCCGCGCCGGTCCAACCGTGCCGACCGCCGCCCCGCTCGCTATCAGTCGATAACCAGGCGCAACCCGCTCCCGCATCGCAATCGCCCGTTCCCCAACCTTACGTTGCGACCGTCTCCCCGCGATGCCATAATGTGCCTTCACAAAAGTTCGCTCGCCACTTGCTTTTGGCAGCCGGCTCCCCAGCCTGCTGCGCAATTTGGCGGAGTCTGGAGAGCCTATGACCATTCGAGACGGCTGGATCGAAAAGCGTTTAGCTGCGGCGGGAACCAACGGCGCCCGCAATGTCACCCAAATGCACCTGGCACGCCAGGGCGTCATCACTGAGGAAATGGAGTTCGTCGCCCGCCGCGAAAAAATCGCACCCGAGCTCGTTCGCAGTGAAATTGCGCGTGGCCGCGGCATCATCCCCGCCAACATTAACCACCATGCGCTCGAGCCCATGGGCATCGGCGTGGCCTTCCGCTGCAAAATCAACGCCAACATCGGCAATTCCGCCGTCACCTCCGAGGTCGCCCAGGAGCTCGAAAAGCTGCACCACGCCGTCCACTACGGCTCCGATACCGTCATGGACCTTTCGACCGGCGGCGACATTCCCGCTATCCGCCGCGCCATCATCGCAGCCTCGCCGGTGCCCGTCGGCACCGTGCCCATCTACGAAGCGCTCTCGCGCGTGAAGCGCACCGAGGATTTAACTGCCGAGTTGATGCTCGAGGTCATCGAGGAGCAAGCCGAGCAAGGCGTGGACTACATGACCATTCACGCCGGGGTGATGCGTGAGTTCCTGCCGCTCGTCCGCGATCGTATTACCGGCATTGTCAGCCGCGGCGGCGCCCTCATGGCCCAGTGGATGGCCGCGCACAAAAAAGAAAATTTCCTTTACGAGCGCTTTGCCGATATCTGCAAAATCTTCAAGAAGCACGATGTCAGCTTTTCACTGGGCGATGGCCTGCGTCCCGGCTCGATTGCCGATGCCAGCGATGCCGCGCAATTTAGCGAGCTCAAAGTTCTGGGCGACCTCACCAACATGGCCTGGGAGCACGATGTGCAGGTCATGATCGAGGGCCCCGGTCACATCCCCATGGACCAGATCGAACTCCAGGTGAAAAAGGAAATGGAGCTTTGTCACGAAGCGCCCTTCTACACGCTCGGCCCGCTCGTCATCGATATCGCTCCCGGCTACGATCACATCACCAGCGCCATCGGAGCCGCGATGATCGGCTGGTATGGCGCTTCCATGCTTTGCTACGTGACCCCGAAAGAGCACCTCGGCCTGCCGAATGCCGAAGACGTAAAACAAGGTGTGCTCGCCTACAAAATCGCCGCGCATGCTGCCGACGTGGCGCGTCACCGCCCCGGTGCGCGTGACCGCGACGACGCCCTGTCTTATGCCCGTTTCCTGTTCGATTGGAACAAGCAGTTTGAGCTCTCGCTCGATCCCGAAACCGCGCGCGCTATGCACGACGAAACGCTCCCCGACGATTTCTACAAGGAAGCGAAATTCTGCTCCATGTGCGGTCCCAAGTTCTGCTCGATGAATATTACCCAGGTTGCCGAAGCCATCGGCGGCCTCGACCAGGCCGAGCGCGAACAGCGTTTCGTGCAGTTGCTCGCCAAAGTCGAAAAATAACCGGGCCCAAAGCGGCGTCCGCGCCAGGAAACAATCGAGGTCGAAGTAATCAGCATTTTGTCTGGTGAGGCAGGGCGTTTGAGGCGTGATCCTGCCCTGCGTAAAGCAGGCGAGCGTAAAGTAGGCCGTTAAAATCGTCAAAACAGCACCGCGCCGTGACGCGATGCGCCACTCGATTTCAGCGAAATTCGTTCCAGTAACACTCCAACCTTAAAGGAGTATCACCGATGCCCATGAATGAAGCATTGCTCCCCGAGTACGATCATGAAATGTCCACGACCCGCAAAACTCTCGAACGCGTACCCGAAGACAAATTCGATTGGAAGCCGCACTCGAAGTCCAGCGCCATGGGAGCGCTCGCCGTGCACGTGGCCACCCTGCCGCAGTGGGCGGGCATGGTTCTGACCACCGAGCAATTTGACGTGGTGCCCGTGGGCGGATCGCCCAGGCAGCAGCCGGTCGCGAAAACCCGCGCTGAGCTTCTGTCCCTGTTCGATAAGAATAGCGCCGACGCGCGCGCCGCAATTGCCGCCGCCACTGACGAGGCCCTGCTGACGCCCTGGTCGCTATTGGCCTCGGGCAAAACCATCTTCACCATGCCGCGAGCCGCCGTGCTGCGCAGCACGGTCATGAATCATTTGATCCATCACCGCGCCCAGTTAGGCGTTTACCTGCGCCTGAACGACGTCCCCCTTCCTGCGACATACGGCCCCTCGGCCGATGAAGGCGTGATGTAGCCGCATTTCACAGGCGTCTGCTTCCTCCCACGTCGGTGGCAACAAGTAACGGACAGCTAGCGGATTCACACGCGTCCGTAAGCTGCTAAATCGCCATTTCTTGTGAACCCATGTCTGAAACCGCGCCCAACGATCGCCTTCGTGAAGAATTCAACCGCTGGGCCGAATCCGGCCGCGGCGAGGCCATGGAGCACGATCACCTGCCTATCGTGCTCCCCGTGCTCCATCAAATGCACATCGGCCCTGCCGACAATATCCTCGATCTCGGCTGCGGCGCCGGTTGGCTCACGCCTTTACTTGCCGAACAGGTCCCCGAAGGCCGCGTCGTCGGCTTGGACATTTCCGACGAGATGATTCGGCGTGCCCGCCGCAATTACGCTGGCCTCGACAGCGCTCTCTTCATCGTTGGTGAAGCCGAGGAGATTCCCTGGGACGCCAATTTTTTTCAGCGCGCAATTTCGGTCGAGTCCGCCTACTACTGGCCTGACCCGCAACTCGCCGTCCGCGAACTCTTCCGCGTTTTGGCTGGAGCCGGCTCCGCCTGGGTGCTCCTCAACTACTATCGTGAGAATCCGCACGCGCATCAGTGGGCGGACGTCCTGACCGTCCCCGTGCACCTGCTCTCTGCCGAAGAATGGGCCGCCATCTTTCGCGATGCCGGATTTGTCGACGTCGCCCACAGCCGCATCCCCGATCCCACTCCCGCCCCAGAGGTCTATCAGGGCCGCTGGTTCCGTGACACCGCCCAACTACGCGCCTTCCGCGAACAGGGCGCCTTGCTGGTCCACGGCACCAAGCCTCGAATCTAGTCACCCCTTCCGTATCACTTCGAACTTGCCCCCCGCTCTGACGCGGTAAAAATGCCGCCATTTCGAAGCCCTGGCTCAGTCTGTAACCGCCGGTGGGGAGCAAGACGCATACGCAGCCGCATTTTCACCAGATTTGAAAACCCTGCGAGGCTGATCGGCGCTCATAGATATAGAGGCCTCCTGATACGATTCCCTCACCAGGAATGCTAAAAGCGAGATGGTTTGCTGATCAGGCAGGAAAATCAAGGCAACCCAGAAGGTCAAGCCCGAGATTCCGGCTGTCAAGGCCGTTAATCGCTGAACAATTGTTTCGCAAACGCGGAGAGAGAAGGATTCCTAGGCACGGCTTCCTATCTTCAATGGTAAATACCCCGCCGCCGGATTAGGGACGCGAGAATCGTTGTGAGCGCCGGAGAATGGGTAATCGGGATCAGCCTGCCCAACTGACAAACCTTGGATCATTACCGCGTCGGCTGTTCAGCGTTCTGGCCCACCAGGATGCGTCCAACATTCGGAACGGGCATCATGGGTAACGTACATGGTTGCGACTAATTAATTCTGTTGTATGAAGTAGTAGTTCAAATCACGGTCAAGCGGCAGGCGTAATCTCCCGGCCCAAGATTGTTCGACTTCCACATCCCAGTACGCCGGTTTTGCACCATAATCAGAAAGGCAGAAAACGAAATTATCGAACGTAATGCGGGGCACTCCGTTTTCATGGCGGAACGTCCAGTGGCCTGTACTGTGGAGTTCCTGCCCGTACTTGGGGCGGCAGAGGCAAATGTAGGTGCCATCCGGCCGCAACTGAATCTCGTCTAGACCTTTGTTGTGATTCGCAACGAACGTACCCAAGACCGCGGTGCCGTCAATTTTGTGCGTGCAGCCTGTAAGTACGAGCAGCACGCTTAACGTTGAAAGCGCGTACATTTTGGTCAGAAAGCTCATTGACCGCACCCACACGTCCCAACCAGAGGCTTCATGACGTCGCCGAATCCAAATCCGCCCGGTACCGTTGACTCCGTTGAGAGGAACTTGACGTAGCTTGAGAGGCAGAGTGCGTAAATGACCACCAGAAAGCAAAACAGACTGAGATACTGCCGTGCCTTGTGCGACGTGATCCCAAGCGCTTCCCAGCGCTCGGGGATTACTTCATCGTTTGCAATGGCTTCGAACAAACGGTTCATTTTTATCTCGCCCCAACAATCTCATCGTAACGACTGCTTCCCACCAACAAAGTTAGCCTGAAATAGCCTAGCAGGGAGCCGTTTAGCTCAGAATGGTCCTTTGGTCTGTGGCGAGAATCTGCCAATGGCAAGTGGTATTCATTCAGCGGTCATCGCTCAACGAATCCCCGCCCATCAGATCGTCCGCTTCGACACGCACAGGTCGGTGCAAATAGGGTAGTATCAACGAGCAAGCTCCCTTTCCGCGATGTGATGGGCAAATCCATCTGGAAGGAGAGACTGCCGTGAACAGCAACTTTTTTCCACGAAACAAGCAGCAAACGCCGCAAGGGGTTCCCGTCCGAAACTAAGGTCAAACGCGGTTTCCGTGTTGTCCACGGGGAGAAGGAACTCTTTGAGAAGCTTGGCAGGAACGATCCCTGCCCGTGCGGCTCCGGACGTACTTTTCAAAAAATGCTGCATGCGGACTGGTCGGTATGACGGCACGCTACGGAACCACTACTACAGGTAAATAATCAGAGGGCACGGTTACCAGCCGTGCCCTCTCCGTTTTTGACGGGAGAGAAGCAATCGGATGACGGATGCCACTCGTACAGCCCAGGGGCGAACGCCTCTCGCGGTAAATAATTCCTCAAGTCGTCAAGGAACCTCGCTTGATGGCTTTGGACCAAGCCATGGGTTACTTGCGAGCCTGTACGACTCAAAACGTAAATGCGAGTGCCCATAAACGTGAACCCGTAGCGTGTGCGCACTTCTTCCCAATCAGAGTTGATGCCTTTCACTTCATCCCAACGAATGGTTCTTCCACGAAATCCGAACGTGCTACATGAGGAAATCCCACTCGGACCGACACGCACAGTACGCGGCCAAACTGCACCAAGAAGTAAGAACAACAGTCCCAACCACAAAGGCGCGTCATTCGCTTGAGATTGCTGCCCGTGAAACAGACGTGCCACCACGACAAACGTACCTAAAGCAATGGCCAGCCAGCGAGCCAGTCGCCATCCAATCTTTGGAGGATAGACACCGACGCCCTTTCTCCGAACAGTGACGTACTCAAGAACCTCACACGAAAGTAAGAAGGCACCCACAACCGAGATGATTTCGAGCGGTTCCATTGGCTTCGGCGGCATTGTAGCAGTTGAAGACAGTTTACGTTTTGCGAGCGGCCATCATCACAATATGTGTCTCCTCCCGCCGATATTTCATTTGCTCTCACCTGACCTGCTCCCCGAAATTTAATCCAGCCAGAACTTAGCTTCTCCGGGTATAACGACCGCGAGAGGAGAAGCGCCCATGAAAGGAAGTCGTTTTAGCGAAGAGCAGATCGTAGGGGTGTTGAAGGAAGCCGAGGCTGGAGTGCCGATCAAGGACCTGTGTCGGCGCGTGGGGATCAGCGACGCTACGTTCTACCACTGGAAGGCAAAGTATGGAGGCTTAGAAGTGAGTGAGACCCGGCGGCTGCGTCAACTGGAAGAAGAGAACGGACGGTTGAAGAAGATTGTGGCACAGCAGGCCTTGGACCTGGACGCGCTGAAGGTGGTGCTGGCAAAAAAGTGGTAAGCCCGCGGGCGAAGCGAGAAGCGGTGCGTGTCGTGCGGGAAGAAGCGGGGCTTAGCGAGCGACGCGCCTGTGGGCTGATGGGCATGCACCGCGGGAGCTGGCGGTACCGGCGGAAGGAACGCAACGAAGCAGGGTTGCGGGCTCGGCTGCGGGAGTTGGCAGGCGAGCGTCCGCGATTCGGCTACCGGCGTCTGTATATTTTCCTGCGACGGGAGAAGACCGACGATGGAGAGTTGCGGTGGCCGGTCAACCACAAGCGCGTGTATCGGCTGTACCGGGAGGAAGGCCTGACGATGCAGTGTAGGAGGCACAAGCGATTTCGGGCTGCAGCGCGTGTGCCGTTGATGCTTGCGACGCGTGCGAATGAAGTGTGGACGATGGACTACACCCATGACCAACTCGCCGGCGGTCGGAAATTCCGAACGCTGAACCTGATGGACGGCTACACGCGGGAAGCTCTGCGGATCGAACCCGACACGTCGCTGCCCGGTCTGCGCGTGGTGCGGGTACTGGAAGGACTGCGAGAACGACGTGGGGCACCAGCAGCAATCCAAGTCGACAATGGAACTGAGTTCACCAGCTGCGTCGTGGATCAGTGGGCCTATCAGAATCAGGTGGCGCTGCACTTCATCGAGCGTGGCAAACCCACGCAAAACGCATTCATCGAAAGCTTTAACGGGAAGTTCCGGGATGAGTGCTTGAACCAGAACTGGTTCGTGGATCTCCGCCACGCACGGGAGGTGATCGAAGCCTGGCGGGTAGATTACAACACGGTACGCCCACACAGCTCGTTGGGGTATCGGACGCCGGAAGAATTTGCGGAGGCCAACGGCTATGGGAAAGACAGTGGCTTCGCCACCTTGGAAAACGCTACGCGTTTCCCACTTTCCCACAGCCACGGCGACGGACCGATTTCCACTGTTGCCGTTGAATCCACAATCCTGGAAGCTAACTTATGACTGGACCACAAAAGGGGGGCAGGTCATCACCTTATGAACTGAATACGCTTGGAATTTTACTCAGGCTTTAGCCGACCATGAATGGTTCAGGGTGGTAGTGGGCGACTTTGAAATCAGGGTCGAAGTGCGTAAACGAAGAGACGGAAAATCACCGCGATAATCACGGCGCCACCACCCTATACGCCGTCCGAAGCCAACGCCCATTCTCAAGCAGAGGAAGTGGTTTGCCAAAATTCAAGAATCGGAAGAATTTTGTTGGACTATATACGATGGCGGAGCACACTCCGATTCCGATGCAACAGAAGACAGCGAAAGCAATCTTAGCGCTGCCAGTTACGCTACTCACTATACTAGTGATTTACGGCCGTTTGTCTATCGTTGTGCCGGAGAAACGGGCTTATTTGTGGGAGGCCAGTTTCCGAGAATCCAACTTATCAAGACTTCGCCCGATTCTTCGGACGGTTCCAGCGCATTCCCACCACAATCGCGGTCGCCACTAAAGTTGCCACAAGGAGAGCAAATATGCTTCCGTCGTATGCTGATAGGATGTACGTGAGCGGTGGCACGAGTCCCATTACGGTAATATCCAAAGCGCTTTGAAAACCGTCGGTGCGGCCTGCATAGCCACCACCCAATAACCCTCCGACTGAGATAAAGAAGCCGCCTAGCATCCAGACACCTAACATCATTGGCAACCCTACATTGCGCTGGGCTTCATTCTCTGGCTTTCTCTTCAGGAAGACATACATGGCCAATAGTGTTAGGGGCATCAGGACTGTGATTAGCTTGACGTCTGTTCCGTTAAATTTCGAGTCTGTTATCGCGTGACACACCGTATCTGGCAGCCAAAAGCTGACGGCACCTAATGCCATTAATCTCAGGGTACGCCATGACGGCCACGATGGAGTCGAGTAACGCATGAGGACATTCCAAGAGGCTCCTAGTGTAAAACACATCAGGACGGGACATTACATTTGCTGAGAGCGCCGACTTCCCAAATCCCGAGAAACGGGCTTATCGCGACGTGGGATTTTGGGATGGTCAGTTGCGGAGAATCCGACTTTTCAGGAGTTGGCAGCAATGAGTCCGTCAGCGATCCGCGGCAAGAATGTTTGGTCAATCGAGAAGTGGAAGCAAAGTTTTGTTCCAGTCGCCAAATCCAACTCGGATTGCGCAGTTCCGTCGACTGCGACACCGCCCCGGCCATTTCCGGTAAGAGTCAGAGTCAGATGTGGTTCGATTGGGTGGAGCGTCGCTTCTCCTCGCAGTTCTTTATAGAGCGTTCTAATTTCCTCAGCGAACCTGATTAATTCATTGGAATGGAATTCAACTCGTATTCGACCTTGCCAAGGCCCGCAACGAATCTCGGCGTCTGCGTATGTCCACTCCTCCGCAGTGCTGCGCCAATTCCACAGCAATACGTGGTCGCTACCCGATTGGCCAATTAGCACTTCTGCCGCTTGCAGCAAGGGGAATCGGCTCCAGGACGGGAATCGTATCACGCGGTTGATTAAACAAACTGTCCTCCCTCGAGGCACACTCTCTGCGTTCCTGCAAAGTGTTGCCAAGATCGAGGGCGTCGATCCGTCCATACTGAGGATAATTGCTTTAAGACCAGCGAAGCCGATACGATCCTGATGGACACTGCGATAACCCAAACGGCCTGTTACTGATGACTATGAGAGCCAGTTCCGTGAGGAAATCATGAAACGCTTCTTGCCAGCAGCGCAATTGATAGTCGGGTTGGCGATGGTGCCGCAGTCGGTTGTTTTTGGTGCTCTCGTTACCTTGCCGCTGCTAATGGACGTTCTGACGGCCCGTCTTAGTTTAGACTTTGAAGGGCCGCGAGCCTCTTACGCGCAGGCTTCGTTGCTGACCTCGTTGTCAGTGGATGCAGCGGCCATTCTCTGTCTTGCCAGCGCCGTCTCCCTGATACGAAGGCCCTCCTTGCTGGGCGTTCGGCTCTCTATCGCAGGCGCCATCTGTTATGCACTCTATGTCGTGGGTCATCTTTTGATGATTTCAAGCTTACCGGGTGGGTTGCGAGTTGAGTTTACGTTGTTAGACGCGAGCGATTACCCCATAGGCAAGTCGCCGGGCTCGTGGCCTTTGCTCTGTATTCCAACTACAAAGTGCGTTCCGCTCCGGCGTCTCCAGTGACACGGAGCGCGTCATGAGCTTCTTCTACGAAATCCGCGCCTCCGATGATACCGTACTCAAGCATAACGGCTTGCAACCTCAGTACGTGCAGATGAATAAGGAGGTTGGTACAGGATTCCACGTATTGCTGAGGTTGGCAAAGGCGACCAAAGTCCCTGCGGAGTTCAATCCTCACAAATTTAGGAGGTAAAATGGCAAAGGAAACTGCTCAGCACCATCACAAAGCTGCCGAGCACCATGAACATGCAGCCCGACATCACAGGGAAGCTGCCAAGCACCACGAGGCGGGAAATCATGAAAAGGCTGCCCACCACGCCCATATGGCGCATGGCCACCATCACCAAGCGACACACCACGCGGGAGAAGCTGCCAAAAGCCACATAGAGCATCACGGGAACCAATAAAAACGTGACGCCGGGCTAAATCTGCTCCAGGAGGGAATGTTAAGCGATAGCGGGTTGGAAGATGTGATCTCGTGGGTCTTCTAACCCGTTCTCGTGCTGATTTCAGAACGGGATTTAGCGGCTCTGTCCTGAATTAGGACTCCTTCCGTGGTGGCTGTTGCCGCCTACGGAGATTTATTGATCGGGCGTGGCTTCTGATATTCATTTGCTCCCACCTTATGAACTGGATACGCCCCGCTCTATTCCGGGGCCTCCTCTTCAAATCCCTTCCCTCCCGCAGTACCTTGGATTTACACCCGAGCGTCTCAAAGAACAGATCAATCAGGTTCTTTTTCTGTACGCTGAGGCTTTCCTCTGTTCGAATACCAGATGGTAAATACATATTTATATTTAGTTACTATTAGGGTACCATGAGGTCCGAACCTGGCAAGTCGCGCCGTTAGGGAGAACGCTGTGAGAACAACCGTACTACTATGAACACTTACACAAAAAACGGTTGTAAGTACCTCATAATGAACACTTACAAAATTGCTGGACTTAAAGTCCCTGCGGAATGAGCACTTACAAAATAACCGGGGGGAGGGTCGCCACGAGCAGTCGACGATGAGCGACAAGTGCCGAGTACGTGACGGAAGGCCGTCATCCGGTAAGCCTCATTTTCACGTTATTTCGACTCGTTGACGCCTCACTGCAATGGTGCTATAGCCTAGGAGCCTCGAGTTTGCACAATAGGAGGGGAAATGCGCCGAATCACCTTGCTTAGCACGGCCACGGCCCTGGGTCTTATCTCTGCTTTGGCATTTGGGCTTACAGCTGCTCGCCAGCCCGCGAGCCCCGTTCCCGATCTTCCTTCCGGAAAAGTTCAACTCATGTCCGCCGGATCGCTCGCCTTTGGACCAGACGGCGTCCTGTTCGTCGGCGACTCGGTCGGCGGGGCCATCGTCGCCATCGATACCGAAGACAGTAAAGCCACCGCTTCCGCCCCGAAAATTAACATTCAGGGAATCGACCAAAAAATTGCTGCCTTGGTCGGCGTTACGCCCGACCAGATTGTCATCAATGATGTGAAGGTCAATCCCGTTTCCAAGAACGTGTATCTCTCCGGAGCGCGCGGCCGCGGCCCCGATGCCATGCCGCTCATCGTGCGAGTCGATGCCGCAGGTAAGATCGCGACGCTTCCGCTCGATAACGCCCGGCACGCCTCTGTCAGCCTGGTGGACGCACCCGAAGCGAAAACTACGGGACGAAACCCCCGCATGCTGACCATCACCGACATGGCTTATGTAAACGGCAATCTCCTCGTCGCCGGTCTCTCCAACGAAGAATGGTCATCGTCGCTGCGCTCGATTCCCTACCCGTTCAAGAGCGCCTCGAAAGGCGCCACCCTGCAGATCTGGCACGCATCGCATGGACAGTACGAAACCGCCGCTCCCGTACGTACGTTCGTGCCTTATACAATTTCCGGCCAGCAGGTTATTCTCGCCGCTTATACCTGCACACCGCTCGTGAAGATTCCGCTCAGCGACCTCAAACCCGGGGCGAAAGTAAAGGGCGTAACGATTGCCGATCTTGGTTCCGGCAACCAGCCCATCGACATGGTTCCGTACAAAAAGGACGGTCACAACTACATCCTGGTGGCGAACTCGTCCCTTGGTATGATGAAGCTCAAGGCCGACAATATCGAGTCGTATCCTCCCATCGACTCGCCGACCGTCACCGACGTCGCCGGTGTCCCGTATGACAAGCTGGGCAATCTCCAGGGTGTGCAGCACGTAACCCAGCTGGACGATTCCGATGCGTTGATACTTACCGGCAAGTTTACCGGTCCAGCTTATGCGCCGGGAGCGCCTGCCGGACCGCTGAACCTGCAAACCATAGCGTTGCCCTAGGTAGGGTCAACGTAGGATCAAAGTAGCGTCACCTTGTTGAAACCCAGGCTTGCCGGCATTGCGGTCATCCTCTTCGTAGGTCTCATGGGGATGACCGCCGCCGCGCAAACTGTTTCGATCCGATTCGACGGTACCGCCTTTAAGGTGCTTGGCTGGAAGGCGCCGTCAGCCCCGCCCGCAAATAGCGCGGGCTCAAATGCGCCGACCGCAAGCGGCCCCGGCGGAAACGGACGCGGCGCAAACGGCCGCGACGCAAGCGGCTCGGACGCAAACGGTTGGCCAGCCATATTCGCCGTATACGCCGGAACCGGCGACGTCCCTCCCCTGGAGGGTACCTACTCCGTCGAAGCCGGTTCCCTCGTTTTCCGTCCCCGCTTTCCCGTTGCACCCGGCGTGCACTATCGCGCGGTGTTCCATCTGCCCGGCAACTCCGCGCCGAGCGACAAAAAGGTCGAGAAAACTATCGAGAAAACCTTCGACGGACCTCCTCGCGCCACCACCCCTTCCGCGCGCGTCGATCGCGTCTACCCCTCCGCCGACGTCCTGCCGAGCAATCTGCTCCGGTTGTACATTTACTTTTCCGCTCCCATGAGTCGCGGCGAAAGCGGGCAACGCATCCACGTGCTTGACGATCGTGGCCAGGTTCTGCACGGCGTGTTTCTTCCGGGCGAGGAACTGTGGGACCCCCATTACCAGCGCCTGACGATGACCTTTGATCCTGGCCGCATCAAGCGCGGCTTAACGTCCAACGAGAAGATGGGACCGCCGATCGCCGCAGGAAAGCGCTACACGCTCGTGATCGATAGTGGGTGGAAGGACGCGCGCGGCGTTCCGATGATCGAGGGCTTCCGTAAATCGTTTCGCGGCGGCCCCGCCCAACGAGCTCCGCCGGATCCTAAACAGTGGCACCTCACGTCGCCCAAAGCTGGAACGTCGGACCCGTTCGTAATCGACTTTCCAACACCAATGAACTACCCGCTGTTGCAGCGCATGCTTCAGGTTTCCAGCGCGCGCGGCAGCATCGCCGGAACGGTAAACATCACACGCCAGGAAATGCAGTGGCGTTTCACTCCGCACGACGCGTGGAACTCCGGTGATTACCAAGTGGTAGTGGACACGGGCCTGGAAGACCTCGCCGGCAATCACATCGGCCAGCCGTTCGACATCGACGTTTTCCAGCGGGTCACCGCGCACATTACCGCGGAAACGATTACGTTGCCGTTCGTCGTCCGTTAGGAGGTGAGACTGCTCTTCCATTTTTGTGGTTTCGCTTGACGTACTGTGAGCGGTGTGCTAACACCTGCGCCCAGCTTGCCGGGAAGTTCACCCTTTCGGGTGTGTTCGCTCTTTGGGGTCGTTCCGCACAACGGGGAGGTGTTTCGTATGAATGTTTCCATGCGTATTTCCTGTGCAGGGTCGCGTCGCCATGCCGGAAAAATCTTGCAGGTGCTTTGCGCCACCATGGCGTTGCTGACTGTTTGCGTTCCTTCCTTTTCTCAGTCGAACCAGGGCGCGATTCAAGGTGCGGTGCTGGACCAGAGTGGAGGCGCCATCGCCGGCGCCACGGTAACGGTTACCGATGTGGCCAGAGGCGTGACGCACACCTTGATCACCGATAGCGCCGGTGAATACGTGGCAAACAACCTGACTCCCAGCACCTATACGGTGCACGCGGAAGCCAAAGGTTTCCAGGCGATCGAGCACACCGGCGTCCTCGTCGAAGTAGGCCAAAATATTCGCGTTGATCTCGTCGTGCAGCCTGGACAGCAAAACCAGACGATCACCGTAAGTGGAGAAGTTCCCGCGGTGGATACGACGGATGCGACGCTGGGCGGAACCGTCAGCAATGAGGCGATTAATGCGCTGCCGTTGAATGGCCGAAACTTTGAGCGCTTGCTGCAACTGCGGCCAGGGGTTATTACTTCGGTAGGAACCGGTTCGGGCACCACGAGCACCAATGGCCGCCGGCAGGGGCAAGACCTGCTGCTCGTCGAGGGAATCGCGCAAATCGGCCAGAGCGGCGGAGTTAACGGCATCATGAACGTCGTGTACCGCGGCGGCGACTCGAGTTCGCTGCTCCCTATTGATGCCATTCAGGAATTCAATACCGAACAGGATCCGAAAGCGGAGTATGGCTTAAAAGACGGCTCGGTTGTCAACGTGGGTATAAAGTCCGGCACCAACAGCCTGCACGGTACCGCGTACGCCTTTGGACGCGATTCCCAGGCCACCGATGCTTCAAATTACTTTTCAACTCCGGGAATAAACCCGGTTACTCCAGCGACGCTGGAACAGTTCGGCGCGACTGTGGGCGGACGCATCATCAAGGACAAACTCTTCTGGTTCGCAAGCTATGAGGGCCTGCGTACCACGCTCGGCGACCTGGCAGTGGACACAATTCCGACCTCGGTTGCCGGTCTGGGCTCGGGTATCAGTCTGGTGGATACGTGTAACGCTTTGAAGGCCGCGGGGACTCCTATCAATCCTCTCAGCGCGCAATTAGCGGGCCTCAATACCGCTACGTGCGTGGTCTCGCCGGCTTCTTCCACAGTCGAAAATGTGTTCCCGTATCTCCCAAGCGCCACGTCCAACAATTTCTCGCCGGGATTGATCACCACGGGGCCGTTAAATAATGGACTCTTCAAAGGCGACTACGTTCCCGGCGCCCACCATCATTTCAGTGGCCTGGTATACGTGTCGAAGGCCGCTCAAACGGTGAACTCCGCGGCAGGACAACTGTTTCCTCAGTGGGAAGTCGGCGTAACCTCAAACATCCAGATGTACGATGGAGCCTGGACCTGGACTCCTAATTCCACAATCGTGAATGATTTCCGAGCCGGCTACACTTTCTTGAACAATTTGACGGTTCCGAGCGACGTCAACCTTAATCCGTCAAGTCCCTGGCCTGGCGGCTACGGCATGAATACGGGTGTGAATGTGGCGGCCAATCCGCTGTACGGCGGGTTTCCACAAATCACGTTCAACACTTTCACCGGGTATTTGGGTAACGGCAACCGGCAATCTCGCCGCGGCCCGGAAGGCGATTTCAACCTGGTGGAAAGCGTCTCGTATTTGCACGGCAAACATGCTTTTAAGGTCGGCTTCGATTACTACGACATAATTTTCGACGGTGATACATTCTCGCAAGCGCAGGGCATGGCGAAATTCGCGGACCTGTCCAGTTTCCTTCAGGGTAGCGCCAGCGGCGGGTCCATTCTGTTGGGCGACCCTTCAACGAACATCCGGGCACATTGGTATGGAGTTTACGCTCAGGACGATTGGCGCGTAACCACCAGGCTCACGGTGAACCTGGGCCTGCGCTACGATTACGATGGCTCTCCAACCGAGCGCAACAACTACCTGGGCGCATTTAACCCGAACGTGAATCCCGCTACAACGCCTGCGATTCAACAGGTGGGACCGGGTGAGCCGATCCATTCACTGTTCAATCCCGATCTTTTGGATCTTTCACCTCGCCTGGGGATAGCTTGGGATGTTCGCGGTAATGGCAGAACCGTGGTGCGTGCCGGAGCCAGTGTCATCAGAATCTCCTCCACACTCGAGACATTGGTGGGCACCGTTCCGTTCGGAGCTAATTTCCCAACGATCGGCGTGAACAATAGCGGCACCGCCATCAACGCGCACACACCAGACCAGCTAGGCCTGAACGCCAATCAGATCAATTGGAGTCTCGCGGGCCCCGTATTCCCAGGCAACGCTGCTCAGACGATCGGCGGCGTAACGTATACCGGCGTAACCTGCACTCCATCTATACCCTGCTCGACGAATAACGTTGATCCCCACTATCGCCAGCCTGGCTCAGCGCAGTGGAATCTGGATGTACAACGCGCGATCACCAATAACTTGACGGTGGATGTCGCCTATGTGGGCAATCATGGCTTCGACGAAGCCGCATGGGTGGACCTGAATCAACCACCGCTTGGCGCTGGCTGGAACACTCCTAATGCGTCGCTCCCGGGCGGCGTAAGCCCCGCTCAGTATTGCATCTCGAGCGCTCCCAACTACGCCCTCTGCGGTATTAACGGAAGCAAATCCCAAAACAGCCAGGTAAACAACGCGATTGCTGCAAATGAAACGGCCACAGCGCCGTATTCCAAGAAGTTTCCGTATCTCAACTACATCATTCAGGCGGAAAACGGAGAAGAGTCCAACTACGATGCGCTGCAGCTAACTGTGAATGAGCGTACCGCGCACGGTCTGACTTTCCTGGCCGGTTACAGCTTCGCCCATGCGCTTGACGAGGCCACACCACGGGGGCCCGCAACCTTTACGCTGGCGCCAAACGGACGCGATTTTCGCGAGCTGTACGGAAACAGCAGCAGCGACATTCGGAACCGGTTCACATTGTCCAGCAGTTATGCCATTCCAGGCATCAAGTCCCCGGCGCAGATGCTAAAAGGCTGGACGCTCAGCGGCATTTTGACGCTGCAGGGTGGGCTGCCGTGGTCCGCTATCGATGCTACCTCTCACGATCTCTTGGGAACGGGCGAGTTCAACTCTAACCCCAACATCGGTGGCGCAACGCAGTACTGGAATTACACCGGGCCTACCTCCGCCTTCAACTCCGGCCCGCATAACATCCCCTGTTTTGGTCCCTTGAAGGGCTGCACGGCTGCTATTCCCGCAACGTGCGCGACGGCCGCACAAGCTCCCTATGCCGGCAACGCCCAGCTCCAACAACTTGCACTCGCGGCGTTGGCAAACTTGGGCTGTTACCAACAAGCGGGTGGTATTCTCACGCCTCCCGCGTTCGGAACCATCGGCGACGCGAAGCGCAACATCTTCCGCAGTCCAGCCTATTACAATGTGGATTTTTCCGTTTCGAAGATATGGACATTCCGGGAACGTTACAGCGCCCAGTTCCGGGCGGAGTTCTTCAATCTGTTCAACCGCGCGGACTTCCCGGTGCCCGCTGTGCTCGATCCGTCGAAAGGCCAGTTTGGCTGCTCTTGCACGACTCCCGACGTGAACAACCCGGTACTCGGATCGGGCGGTCCGCGACACATCCAGTTCGGATTGAAATTGGCCTTCTAACCGCAACCCGATACGCGTTCACAAAAAAGGGACCGGCGAGCAGACCGGTCCCTTTTTTTGTTTTTTATGTGCCGGCGGAAGTCAGCCCTCTGCCGATGCATCATCCAAGCGCTGATGTTCCCCAACTGCAATCGATCCAGTTGCGGGCTGTTCCAGCGCGGTTTACCAGAGAAGGCTAGTGGGGTTTAGCAGCAGAGCATCATCGATTGAACCTGGAGCAAGGGAACCGCCTACTCGGTCCAGGAAACACAATTCGAAGAAATACAATTCCAAGAAACGGAAGGATGGACGGATGCCAGCATCATCGATGCGGGTGCGGCAACACAGTGACGAATGGCCAACCTTTGCAAACTACTTGACGAGCTTGGGTGGCGGAGCGGGCGCCGGCTTCGCAAACTTCGCCTCATCGATGGAGACATTTGGCTGCACTTCATCGAGTTGCGTAGTTGACTGGCCATCGGTCCACGTCTCGGCCCAGTGAAACGGTATCTTGATGCCGGCAACCTGGCGATAATCGGAATACTCGACATGCAACGGAATCAGGCCAACGAGCGTATTGATAAACCGCACCTGCCGCACCAGCAGGCCGGATTGCTTGTCAAAATATAATTTGATACGAGCTCCGGTGGGCGTCGTTCCCTCGATGACTTGGGCATCGTGGTCATCGATGGACGCAGGAGGAAACCCGCTCCGCCACTTGGTGAAGTCTTGCTTGATCAGCGCAGGAAACGAAAGCTCCGCCTCCACTTGCGCACCGTCTAAATTTCCACCAGTCAGCGCCATCAGCGGCACCGGTTTATCGATTGAAGCTATCCAGGCAGCGTGACCATCGTATGTCGAAACGATATCGCCGATGAGCGTATGAACGATGGTGGTCCGCTCTCCTGGAGCTTTCGCATAGACTTCGACGGGAACCTTGCCCTCATCTGTGTCGTACCCGACGTAGGTTCCCTTGCCCACAAAACTCGTCAGCTTAGCGGCCTGCTGCGCACCGCCGATGGCCTGCAGGTACTTGTCGATAATTTGGTCGGCAGAAGGTCCGGCAACGGGCTGCCCCTCAATCTCATCCTTATCGGGATCGGGCGGCGGCGGTGTTCCGTACTGCTCGGCCAAGCTCGGTACGGTTTCGGGTTTGTCGGTGCCGCGATGGCAGGTATCGCAGGTCACCATGCGCATTCCGCCAAAATTTCCCTTGTTGATGGCGTTCATCATCAAAATCATTTTGCGCGCCGTCTGTTTTACGGGCGTCTCTTCGGCAAACTTTGCCCAGTTGCCCACGCTGCCGGCCGTATGGCAGTCGACGCAGTTCATTCCGAGTGCTGCGGAGAAAAACCCCATCGTGCCCATGAATTGGTCGACGGGAACGCCCTTCAGCACTTGAATATTTTTGAAAACGTCTTCGGCCATCTGGGGCTTCTGCTCTGGCGCTGCCTGCCCGCTGGCCGCCGCGGCGCCCAGCATACACACCAACGCCGCACCCAAAGTGCGCATGACGCATTGCTTCCACACGACGTTCATTACAAGCCTCCAGCCGAGCGTTCGCCGCGACCCGCAGGCTATTTTATCGAGGGTGCTACTGCTCCTGAAGGACGCTGAAGACAAACATCCGCGCCACCAATCGAGCGACGGCGCGGATGTGATACTACATCAAACCTGATGCTAAGGTTTCGAGGCGACAGCAGGGTCGCGGATCGCATCGTTGAAATGGCTCTCCTCCGAAGGTGCGCAAATTTCTTCGAAGATAGCCACCTTGGCCCTCACGAACGTTATCTTGTCGCCGACCCACGGTGCCGTGTACGCCTTCGGATCCGTGAGCGTCATCTGAAGTTCCAAAGTGTCCGGATCGACGCGCCTGTAGCGCTCCACCAGATACATCTGGTCACTGTGCGGATAACCGAAGTGATCTAGCCAGGTTCTCTCGTCATAACCGGTGGACTCGACAACGAAGGTATCCCCTTCCCAGTGTCCTACAGCATATCCATTCCAGGCGGGATCGGGATTCTTGGGGAGCTTTCGTCCATCCGTCCAAATGGTTCGCCACAGGTCGTGAAACTGCATATGCTGCAGCACGCGGTCGGAAGCCATGACGAATTCAAACGGTCTCAGGTTCGCTTCCCAAAGATCGCGCGGATAGCCCATAGGCTCGCATGTGGAAACAGCATCATTGCCTTTCCCAGGAGCCACCGATCGAGGACCGTAACTCGGCTTCGTGGCCTCGAACCTCTCTTTCCCCAAGCGGTCATAGGAGGAGGATAAGCCTCCGATCTCATCTGGTCCGGCACGCCCTTATCTTTCACATCCAGCCACTTGTCATTCAGCGAGTGCCTCTCGAAGTAACCGGGCTTTGTGGGCATGGACCAGACTGCGGAGAGATCGTGGGGGTTGAAGGGTTTCGGTTTCGCGAGATCTGGCGGTAAATCCTCCGGTTTCCAAGCGCCCGGTGAGTATCCTTTGGTGCCGTACGTTTGCGCAAACGCCATACCGGAACACGCCAGCAGCCCCGCTAAGACTGCTACTGAGGAAATAAATCGATTCCGCATTCTAACTCCTCCCGACAGCTCTATTGATGGGCATCATTGATGGGCATCGCGCTCACAGCGAATACACAACCGCAGCATCTTATCAGGGCAATTGCGAGGTCAGAGCCCGCCGATGCCACACGAGAATCCAGCCCGGAACTTACTGTCCCGGTTCATCGTTGAGTTTCACGCCATTTCCTTTGACACCCTTTTGCGGCAGCACGCGGCCATCGGCAAGCACAAATTGTTGAAGCTCCAAGCGAGGTGCTCCGGACTTGGAAGGATGACCGGTGATCGTGAACTTATCGCCAGGGTGCAGTATGTCTTTGCTTAGTCCAGCCTCTGACAACGAGTGTGGATTGCCCAGTTCGGCGCCCCAGTGGACAACATTACCGCTGTCATCGACCACGTCGAAGAGGATACCGCAATGCGGATTGGCCCAAATCCATTCCGTAACCGTGCCCTTAAGCGTAACTGTTTTCTCGGTGTCATAGGCCACGCCGGTTCCATGGTGGGCAAACACCGGAACGCCCGCGAGCGCCATACCTGCGAACAACGCCAAAAACGCCCCGACCTTGAGCTTCATGAAGCACCTCCGCTGCGAATTAGTAACACAAACGCCTGCACGGTGCAATGCGTACGAATGCATCGCTCGCCGACGCACCGACCTCTCCTGAGCAGTGGACCACGCAGCTATCTTACATCCGCATGGCCCCGCGGTTCATCTGGTTATTAGATGCAAAAGAGGTCTGGAGCTCTCGTAAATTTGAGGCAAGTGAATTGGCAAAGAACGTCCACGCGCCAGCAAGACACTTCTATTCCCATACCAGAGGGTTACTTTGCAGAATTGTTGCCCCAGTCGTGGCCCAACGAACAAAGGACGGGACACTACATAGGAGTAGTCGGAATCAGCCAGAATGCGACCTGGGAAAGCCTAAGGATGCGACGAAGGGCATCTCACGATGCGGCTTGCCTCCACCAATCATATATAGTATATGAAAGTGTCGGTAGCTTTGGTCGCGCACCTAAATGGAGGCGGTATGAAGACGAGATTAGCGGTATCCTTTTCCCTGATTTTGGGCCTGCTGGTGGTTGGCTCCCCGATGTTCGCACATCATGGAAATACAGCTTACGATACGAGTAAGCCAATCGTCTTGAAGGCCGCTACCGTCACCAAGTTCGTATGGGCCAATCCCCATTGCTTTGTCATGGTGGACGTCAAGGATGACAAAGGAGAAGTGCAGCACTGGGTGGGAGAGGCGGGCAGCCCGTCTTCGCTGGGACTCCTTGGCTGGAGCAAGAATTCCGTGCAGCCTGGCGACATGATTACTGTTTACGTCTATCAATCCAAAACTGGGCATCCCGTCGGGCGTTTGAATAAGATTGTGTTGTCTGATGGGACAGAGTTAAAGGACAGCGCGCTCGGCTACAAAGACGCCAGCTAGCTTTGCAGAGCTTCCAAATATTTGCTTTGTGCCGGCCGTGCTTTTCCTAAGCAGAAACTTGCTATCAGCTTGCTATCAGGCGCAATTTTTTTAGCGTTGGGAGAGGTGTTGCAATGCGTAATCGATTCACAACTTTGATTGTCGCTCTGTTCGCGTCGCTGGCACTTTCGTCGGCCGCGCTCGCGCAGAATTCGCAGCGCCCCGGACAAGTTGAGCAGCGCCCCCCTAGCGTGTACGAAAAGATGAATGCGGCTGGTCCGGGCGGTCCCGCTCCCGTGCATGATTTGTCGGGATCCTGGGCCGGCCCGCTTGAGCCTAAATTTGTGGATACACCTCCTCTAACTCCTGCTGGGCTGGCGAAATTCAAAACCAATGTTCCCGATCCGTTCAGCGCGCATTCTAACGATCCCTGGACCACGTGTGACCCATTTGGTTTTCCACGGAGTGCGACGAACGAAACCAGGGGAATTGCCTTCGCTCAGATGCCTGGCAGGATCGTGATCATGACCCAGTACCAGAAAATTTGGAGAGAGGTCTGGATGGATGGGCGGCCTCTGCCGACAAACGTGGATACGAAAGGTGGGCCCGATCCCAGGTGGTACGGATACTCGGTTGGTCATTGGGACGGGGACAACACCCTGGTGGTCGAGACCACTGGTATTGATGATAGAAGCTGGATTGACCGGCGTGGCTATCCGCACACGGTGAACGTCCACGTCGAGGAGCGCTACACGCGCGTCGATCACAATGATCTGGAACTGACGGTGACGATCACCGACCCGAAGTTTTATACGAAGCCATTCGTGTCGGTGACGAACAAGTTCAAGTGGATCCCGAACCAGGAAGACGAGGAGCAGCTCTGCGTGCCGTCAGAGGCGATTGCTTACACCAACGCCGTCGCGATCCCGGCTGGTCAGGACGACGTCGAGAAAAAGAAATAATCGGCGTGCTTCGCGGGCAAGAACGAGACGAGCACGTCTATTGCGCGTTGCGTGTGTATACCGCGTTGCGCGTCTGGGCTCTTGCTGATTCGCTCGCAATTCGTTTCGCACTTCTGTTCGGCTTTTAGGTGATGCTCGCCTTGACCGAACTCGTTCTACCGTAAATCTCCTGCTCGTGTATCCTGTTCCTGAAGTGGCGTTTGTTTATGCTGCCACTTGGGACGAACCAAAGATGTCCGCAATCGATTCCCGTGTTCGCCTGGAGCGCCCGCCTTATGCTTCGCCAACGATGGATAAGGATCATGCCGGTTGCGACCGTGATGTACGCGGTGGCTTTTATCAACCGCACGAATGTTTCGCTGGCCCTGCCGGCCATGAGCCGCGAACTACATATGAACTCGCTCCAGGCGGGGTCCATCGCGGGCATTTTTTTCTGGGGCTATTTGCTATTACAGATTCCGGGCGGATACCTCGCGAGCCATTGGAGCACGAAACGGTTTGTCGCCATCTCTTTGATCGTGTGGGGTTGCTGCGCGGCAGGCTGCGGATTGGCGCGCAATTGGCACGAATTGTGGGTGCTGCGTCTGCTGCTGGGCGTGGCCGAGGGTGGCATGTATCCGGCTACGCTCATTCTGCTTTCGCATTGGTTTCCGAGCAAAGAGCGCGCCCGTGCGAATGCTTTATTCTCCATTGCGCTGCCGCTTTCGCTGGTGGTGTCCTCGCCACTGTCGGGTTGGCTGATCGATCGTTGGGATTGGCGCGTCATGCTGATCGCCGAAGGCGCTCTTCCATTACTCTGGCTGGGCGTGTGGCTGATCGGTATTTACGATTATCCGCGAGAAGCGCCCTGGATTTCGGCCGGAGAGCGCGATTATCTGGAGGAAAAGTTGCGCCAGGAGGTGGCCGCACGCGAGCCGGCCAGCCGCGAAATTTACTGGCGCGCGCTGCTGGCTCCCCAAGTGCTCTTGCTTGCTCTCGTGAAGCTGCTGATGCTGAGCGGCCAGCTGGGCTATTTGTTCTGGCTTCCCAGCGCTATTGAAAAAGCGAAAAATGTCAGTAATTTTGCCGCAGGTGTTCTTTACACTATTCCGTTCATCATTGGCGCGATTTCGTTGCTTCTGGTCTCTTCGCACTCCGACAAGGCGCATGAACGCCGCCATCACGTGGCGCTGCCCATGGCCATTGGCGGACTGGCGCTTTTTGGCGGCGTCCTTACCAGCGGGCGTTCGCCAATCCTGGCTTTCGTATTCGTGTGTCTAGCCTCCATCGGCGCGTTTGCGCCCTTAGGCGCATTTTGGGCCATTCCCACGGAATGGTACTCCCACAAAATGGCTGGGGCAGTCGCCGGATTCGTAAATGGCATTGGGAACCTGGGCGGATTCTTCGGTCCGTTGCTCGTCGGCTACTTGAACAAGCGCACCGGAAACTTCCTGTATGGATTTGGCTTGCTCGGCGTGTTCATGCTCATCGGCACCGCGCTAACCTATACTCTTACGCCGCAGGATGGCCTGGCGAACCTGGAGAATTCCCTGCACGCCGCTCCACTGGAAATCAATGGACGCGTATGACGTTGTGGTTGTCGGCGGGGGAAATGCGGCTTTATGCGCGGCACTCGCCGCTCGCGAGCGTGTTCCACGCGTATTGCTGCTGGAACGCGCGCCCCTGCATATGCGTGGCGGCAACACCAGGCACACCAGGAATGTTCGCTGCGGCCAATTTGCCGGTCCTGCCGGCGAACAGTATGGCGAGGCTGAATTTCTCGACGACCTCATCGGTGTAACCGGAGGACCGGCCAATCTCGATCTCGCCAAGTTTACAATTCGCGAATCCGGCAACCTCCCTCAATGGATGGCCGGGCACGGCGTGTCGTGGCAGCCGGCCTTAGCAGGCACTCTGCATCTGGCTCGAACGAATCGCTGGTTCCTGGGTGGCGGCAAGGCACTCGTCAACACCTATTACGATGCCTGCTCGAAACGCGGCGTGGATGTTCGCTATGACGCGTGCGTCGAGGATCTGCTGATCGAGGACGGCGTGTGTAGCGCGGTGGTTCTTGGGAAGGGGGACAATCAGGAATTCATCCGAACTCGTGCGGTGGTAATTGCGGCGGGCGGATTCGAGGCGAACCTTGCATGGCTCAAGCGCTATTGGGGCGATGCCGCTGATAATTTTTGCGTTCGCGGCACCCCTTATAATGACGGCAAGGTGCTGGCTACTTTGCTCGCAAAGGGCGCGAAGCCGATGGGCGACCCCAAAGGATTTCACGCCATCGCCGTGGACGCGCGCGCTCCCAAATTCGATGGAGGAATTGTTACGCGGCTTGACTCCATCCCCTTCGGTATCGTCGTTAACCGCCTGGCCTGCCGTTTCTACGATGAAGGTGAGAATATCTGGCCGAAAAGATACGCGATCTGGGGACGACTGATCGCGGAACAGCCAGGGCAGGTCGCGTACTCGATCGTGGATTCAAAAACCATCGGCAGCTTTCTCCCGCCAATCTATAAGCCGGCTAAATCCGATTCGATCGAAGGCCTGGCGTCCTGCCTCAAGCTCGATCCTGCCGCGTTCAGCGAGACGGTCGAAAATTACAATGGGGCCACGAATGGAAATACGAAATTTTCCCCTGGGTCGCTCGACGGAATGAAAACGAACGGCCTTACTCCGCCCAAAAGCAATTGGGCGCTGCCGCTCGATCGTCCTCCCTATTACGGGCTTCCTCTGCGGCCCGGCATCACCTTTACATATATGGGCGTGGCCGTTGATGAGCGCGCCCGGGTGCTTGAATCGCACGGCCGTGCGTTCGATAACATCTTCGCCGCGGGTGAAATCATGTCGGGAAATATTCTGACCAAGGGCTACCTCGCCGGATTTGGGCTTACGATTGGCTCCGTTTTCGGACGCCTGGCAGGAAAGGAAGCAGGCATCCATGCTCGCGGATAAATTAATTGAAGAAGCGCAGCGCCAACTGACGATTTGTAATGCGTGCCGGTATTGCGAGGGATATTGCCCGGTTTTCCCCGCCATTGAAATGCGCCGCGATTTCACGAAGGGAGATGTGGTTTTCATCGCGCATCTGTGCCACGACTGCCGCGCCTGCTATTACGCGTGCATGTATTCGCCGCCACACGAATTCGCGATCAATATACCCCACGCGCTTTCGCAGGTGCGTGTGGAGAGTTACCAGGATTGGAGCTGGCCATCGTTGTTCGGCCGCTCCTTTACCGATCAGCGCGTGGGCTATGCGCTCGCTTCAATTGCGGTAGCTACTGTTGTCGCCTTGTCTTTCGTGTTGGCAGGTCCCTCGCGGATTTTTGCTCTGCACCAGGGGCCCGGAGCCTTTTATCAGGTCATACCGTTTCTCGCCATGCTGGTGCCAGCGTTCGCTCTGGTTTTTTATTCCGCGGCGGTCTGGGCCACGGGCGGACTACGGTTCTGGTCCGAAGCCGAAACACCCCTGAGCGAAAATTTCACTTCGCGTGCAGTTATAAATGCAGTTCGTGACGTGCTCAGCCTGAAGTGGCTGAAGGGCGGCGGCCCAGGATGTTATTACCCGGGAGCAAAGCCCTCTTCAGTCCGGCGTCTTTACCATTCACTCTTGTTTTACGGCTATTTGTCTGCCTTGATTTCCACCTCGCTCGCCGCGATTTACCAGGATTGGCTGCATCGGCTGCCCCCCTATCCGCTCGCGAGCGCCCCCGTTATTTTTGGAACCGTTGGTGGCGTGGCTATGATTGCTGGCGTGTGCGGCCTGATTTCTGTGAAATTGAACAGCGATCCCGTACCTGCCGGCACGGATGCACCCAAACTGGATTACTTATTTTTGCTCATACTCGGCCTGACGTCATTGACTGGACTGCTTACGTTGGCGCTTCGTTCTACCGCCGCGATGGGTACCGCGCTGATCATCCATCTGGGGCTTATTGCGGCGCTTTTCGTGACGGCGCCTTATGGCAAGTTCGTGCACGCGATGTATCGGTCGCTCGCGCTCATTTTGCACCGCGCGGCACAAGAACGTGCCGCCCCAAACCCCACCGAAGGTCGCGCCCACTAAATGAAGTTTGGCGCATAGGTGCATCACATAGCGCCTGGCGCTTTATAATGTTCATCGCAAGATGCCGTTTACAAAATTGTTGGCCTAGATAAAACTAGACAGAGTAGGCGAACGTTGCAGCTGAGGCGCGCGTCGCATCTGTGCGCTCTGACGATTCTTGCTCCCACGCAATGACCATGCGGCTTGCCATTCTCGATGACTACCAAAACGTGGCGCTAAGCGCGGCGGACTGGGGCAGCCTCGCCCCGGGTGTGAGCGTGGATTCATTTCACGACACGCTACCGGAGGAAGATGCCGTCGGGGCGCGCCTGCTCGACTTCGATATTGTCGTGGCCATGCGCGAGCGCACTCCGTTCCGCCGCACTTTGCTCGAACGACTGCCAAAATTAAAACTGCTGGTCACCACAGGGATGCGCAACGCCTCCATCGACGTGATCGCCGCCACCGAGCGCGGGATCGTCGTTGCCGGAACCTCGATGCTGGCATCGCCGACGATGGAACTGACCTGGGGCCTCATTTTGGCTTTGGCGCGCAACATCCCGCAGGAAGATCGCGGCATGCACGCGGGCCGCTGGCAAACCACCGTGGGTGCCGGGTTACAGGGCAAAACGCTCGCGATCTTGGGACTAGGGAGGCTCGGTAGCGAAGTCGCCAGGATCGGCAGGGCATTTCAGATGGAAGTCATTGCCTGGAGCCCAAACCTTACGGCAGACCGCGCGAATTCGGCTGGAATCTCCCGTGTAGAAAAGCAGGACCTTTTTCGCCGCGCGGATTTTCTCACCGTTCACATGGTCCTGAGCGCCCGCAGCAAAGGTCTGGTGGGCCGCGACGATCTCGCATCCATGAAACCTTCGGCTTATCTGATCAATACTTCGCGCGGGCCTCTCGTGGACGAGTCCGCCCTGATCTCCGCGCTTCAGAACCGCACCATCGCCGGGGCTGCGCTCGACGTGTACGATCGGGAGCCTCTGCCTGAGGATCATCCTTTGCGGCGTCTCGATAACGTGGTTCTTACTCCGCACCTGGGCTACGTGACCATCGAAAATTATCGTGAGGCTTATTCGCAGGCCGTCGAAGATGTTCGCGCCTTTCTTACTGGAGCCCCAATCCGCGTAATTAGACCCGCGTAATCGCGGCCGCATAATCACGCGCGTGGCAGTTAGGTGAGCGCGACCTTTGACGTGGCGTCTGATGTCTTGCATTGTGCGCCGCAGTACATTCCTGGAATATCACTCCATCTGCGTTCTTCAGGGAGATTTGCATATACAATCTCTGAGCCAAACTCTAAATTCTTTTCCGAAAACGCCTGCGCGGCGCGCGCGCCAGCTCGAATTACAGCTGGCCTGCGGGAGCAACCATCGAACATGCGTCTGGTGATACTGCCCGGAGATGGCATCGGCCCCGAAATCTCAGCCGCAACCGTGCAAGTCCTCGAGCTTCTCAATAGTGAAATGCCGCTCGAACTGACATTTGAAACGCACGAAATCGGATGGACGAGTTTGAAGCGGGAAGGCACCACCTTTCCCGCGGCGGTCATGGAGGCGTGCCGGTCGGCCGACGGCATGGCACTCGGTCCCGTTTCTCACGCCGAATATCCTCCGCGCGCCGCAGGCGGCCTGAACCCCTCCGCAGAGCTGCGCATCGGCCTCGACCTTTATGCGAACATCCGCCCCAGCCGTTCGCGCGAAGGCCTGCCGCACTGGGGACGCACACCCATGGACCTGGTTATCGTGCGCGAGAACACGGAGGGCTTTTATTCCGATCGCAACATGTTTTGCGGGCCCGGAGAGTTCATGCCCACGCCGGAGCTGGCTCTTTCGATACGCAAAATCACCGCTGCCGGATCGCGCCGCATAGCGAAGGCGGCGTTCGATTTGGCCCGCACGCGTCGCGGTAAAGTGACGACGGTGCACAAGGCCAACGTGCTGCACGTGTCGGAAGGGTTATTTCTCGGTGAAACGCGGAGCGCCTCGCGCGATTTTTCAGACGTCGCATATGACGAGCAGCTTGTCGATTCCATGGCCGCTCTTCTCGTCCGGGACGCGGAAAAATTCGACGTCATCGTAACGACGAATATGTTTGGCGACATCCTCTCGGACGAGGCCGCCGAGCTGGCAGGGAGCCTCGGTTTGGCGGGCGCTCTCAATATGGGTGACCGGCACGCGATGGCTCAAGCGCAGCATGGCTCCGCGCCCGATCTCGCCGGTCGCGACGTTGCGAATCCCACTTCCCTGATCTTGTCTGCCGCCATGCTTTTGGACTGGCTTGGCCGCAGGCACTCGCGGGATGTCTATTGCCGCGCCGCACGCCTTATCGAGCATTCGGTGGACGCCGTGCTGCGCAACGCTGCGAGTCGCACGCGCGATTTGGGCGGCAGCCTCGGGACAAAAGCGTTCGCGGCTGCGTTATGTGATCGGTTGCGTAAAGAAATGCAAGCAGGCGGCGCACACGGTGAATCATCGTGACGCCCGGAGTCACAGCGCCCACTGCTGTCACGAGGCGCGGCGTTCCTGAAGGAGCATGCGATTGTCACGTGCACGTCGTCGGTCCGCAGGACGCGTTCCCGCAAGCCGCGAATCGCACCTACCTTGCCGCTGATGCCCCACTCGCCTCGCTGCGCGCGCTGGCGGAACCGCTTGGTGTGAGGCGTTTCGTCCTCGTGCAGCCGAGCTTCTACGGCAAAGACAATCGGTGCCTGCTGCAATCACTTGCAGCACTTGGCGGACGCGGACGCGGGGTCGTCTTGCTTAGTCCTGAAGATATGACGCCCGCCCTGCTCGACGATTACGCGCGGCGCGGCGTCTGTGGCTTGCGCGTTAATCTATATACTCCGATGGCCGCGCGAGAAGCGCGTCCCTTCGAAGTGACCTTGCAAACCCTCGCCGCCAGGTTACCGAGCGCATGGCACGTTGAGTTTATCGCTCCACTGGCGGTATTAATCTCCAGCGCACCCGTGATTGCCCGCAGTAAAACGCGCATCGTGATCGACCATTACGGACTCCCGCTTGGCGTCGCGCCCGATTCCCCCGATGGCCGAGCGCTGCTCGATTTGTTTCGCCTGCCGCACGTTTGGGTAAAACTGTCGGCGCCCTATCGCACTTTGCCGGACCCATTAGCGACGCGGCCGCGCGCCGATTGGCTTGCGGCAATTTTGCAAGTCGCGCCGGATCGCTGCGTCTGGGGCAGCGATTGGCCGCACACACCGGCGCATGGCGAGCACCTGGGTCCGGATGTGAACGCGCCGTATCGTCCTCTTGCATACGACCGTGTTCTCCGCGATTTCATCGAGGCTGATGCGCTGAGCGATCCCGCCATCGTTAAGCGCATACTGCTGGATAATCCGGTGAGCCTTTATGCGTTCGCAAACCACTGAGGCTGGCAAACCCGAAGCGGCCGCGAGTATCGAACAGCGCGCGTTCGCGAAGATCGCGTGGCGACTCGTTCCTATTCTCAGCTTCGGTTACGTCCTCAATTACCTCGACCGCAACAACATCGGTTTCGCGGCATTAACGATGAACAAGCAAATCGGCCTCACCGCCACGCAATTCGGCTTTGGCGCCGGCATACTTTTTCTAAGCTACTGTTTGCTCGAAGTGCCCAGCAACATGCTGCTGTACCACGTGGGAGCCCGCGTGTGGATTGCGCGCATCATGATCACCTGGGGCTTGGTTTCCGCCGCCACGATCTTCGTGACGGGTCCAAAAAGTTGGTACCTATTGCGTTTTCTTCTGGGAACGGCCGAAGCTGGATTTTTCCCCGGCATTACTTTTTATCTTGCTACCTGGTTTCCCGCGCAATATCGCGGCCGCATGCTGGCCTGGTTTCTTCTGGCCATTCCGGCTTCCTCGCTGGTTGGCGGCCCTGTCTCGGGCCTGGTGCTGGGGATGGATGGCGTCAGAGGCCTCGCCGGGTGGAGATGGCTATTCCTGTTGGAAGGATTGCCGGTTGTCCTGCTCGGCATCGCGGCGCTGTGGGTGCTTACCGACCGGCCCGAAGATGCCACCTGGCTGACGCCACAGGAGCGCACCGTGGTGTGCGACCTGATTCGCGGTGAGCGCCGGGAAAAGGAAATGCGGCAATTGTTGCCCGCGCTCAAGGATGTTCGCGTGCTACTCCTCGCGGCCGTGCAGTTCGGATTCACCGCGGGATCGTACGGCGTCGGAATCTGGCTGCCGCAAATTATCAAGGCGGCGCACGTGTCCAACCGTACCGTCGGATTTCTCACCGGCGGCTGTTATGGACTGGCCTGCCTCGGCATGCTGGCCTGGGCCGCGCGCGTTGACCGCAAAGGAAAGAAGATCAGTAATCTGGTTCTCACCTGCCTCATCTCGGCCGCGGGCTTGATGTTGGCGATTTTTTCGAGAAATCCCTGGGTGTCACTCGCGTGCATCACTGTCGCGCTGATCGGCATCACCTCGGCGCGTGCCATTTTCTGGACGATTCCCACCAGCTTTCTGACAGGACTCGCTGCGGCGGGAGGCATTGCCTTCATCAATTCGATTGGCACGTTCGGAGGGTTCGTCGGACCGCTGACCATCGGATTTCTCAAAGATCGCACCGGCAGTTTTTCTCCCGGACTTCTGGCCATGGCGGGGTTTTTGCTTGCTGCTACAGCACTCGCGTTGATGCTCAAGCGGTTTGTGAAACAGGAGCGCCCGGATCCCCAGACGGGGTGGACTTCTCTGCCTTCTCTCGATACGCGCAATCCTTGATGCGTGTCTCGAATCCGTGTTTCGAATCCGTGTTTCGAGTCCGTGTCTCGCCAGTACGCGCGGGGGCGGGCCTGTGCCTGCCGACAATCTCGCACTGCGGCCACCGCATGCGGACCACTTTCCAATTTGCTTGCGGACTGCAATTCGCAATTTGGTAATGAAGTTGAAACGGCGTGATGAGCGGAGATTCTCTTTTACCTCCGCAATCCATCGGCTGTTACAATCTCGTCAGAGGGGAACAAAATGTCAGACCAGGTCCATCCTGCGCGTACGCGATTCTTCGCTGGCGCAGCCGCAGTCCTGATATGCGTGGCGATACTCGCCTTTACGGCATCGCGGTCGCACACCTTCGCGGCGCCGGCAACTACGGTAACGATTCAGCCATTGCCATCTGCCGCCGGCGCGAACAGCACCGAGCCGCAGATCACCATGCAGGGTGATCGGGTAATCCTGAGCTGGCTCGAGGTGAACGGTTCGCGTGCCACGCTGAAATTCGCCGAGCGAGTGCCGTCCGGCTGGTCTGCTCCGCAGACCGCTGCGTCAGGCAGCAACTTTTTCGTGAATGCGTTCGACGTTCCCGGAGTACGCGCGCTTGCGGATGGAACGCTGGTGGCCAATTGGCTCGAGACCAACGGGCCCGATCCGGATGCTTCCAAGGTGCGCTTGTCGTGGTCCAAAGACCAGGGACATACGTGGTCGCGCCCGGTAAGCCCGCACCACGATACGACGCAAACCGAGCACGGCTTCGTGTCCACATTTCAAGCACCAGGGGCCGGGCTGGGTTTGGTATGGATTGACGGGCGCGCTACCAACCCCGAGAAGGAAACGGGGGACATGAGCCTGCGCGCCTCCGTTTACGATGCAGACGGCAAGCAGCTCCGCGAAAGCATTGTCGATCCTCGCGTTTGCGAATGTTGCTCGACGGCGGCGGCGCAGACCTCCGATGGCGTGGTGGTGGCGTTTCGGAACCGCAGTCCCCGCGAGATTCGGGACATCTACGTGTCACGCTTCGCGGCTGGCCGCTGGAGCGCACCGGCAGTCGTGCACGACGATGGCTGGCGCATTGATGCGTGTCCTATCAATGGGCCGGCCATCAGCGCGAGTGGTCGCGATGTTGCCGTGGCCTGGTTCGTGGCCAAGAACGATCAGGGCCAGTCGTTCGTTGCGTTCTCGCATGACGCGGCTCACACGTTCGGCCCGGCCGTGCGGGTTGACGATGCCAGCTCGCTCGGACGCGTCGGCGTTCAGATGCTCGCCGACGGCTCGGCTGCGGTAAGCTACATCGAGTTTGCGGATAAGCATTCCCAATTGCGCGTGCGAAAGATTTCTGCGGACGGCAGCCGTTCACCGGCCGTAACCGTTGCCGATACTTCGGGCGGCCGCTATCCGCGTATGGCGCGGAATCGCGACGAATTATTATTCTCGTGGACCGAGGGTGACAGCGATGCCACACGCGTCCGCACGGCGCGTGCGAGCGCGGACTGGAAATAGCGGGCCCTCATATATCACGCGCATAGCACCCGCATATCACCCGCGTAGCAAACCCATAACAGGCCGCATAACACGCGCATAAAAAGTGAACGCTGGAGCCAGCGCAGCCTCCACTCGTCGACCGCTGAACGAGTCGTCAAAAGCTAAAGGCCGCTGCCTTCCATCAGGCAGCGGCCTTTTACATTCATTCGAGCAGCGTGTACGGGCCTAATACGTAATCTTCAGCCCCAGCTGAATCGATCGTGGCGCACCCGAACCAAGCACCGAGTTCGTGAAGCCGGTGGCGTCAGGCGTGGTGCAGCTGCATCCGAACGTGCCGCCCGCGGACGGATCGGTGCCCGTCTTGAACGGAACAGGATTCGCATAATCGGCGCGGTTGAACAGATTGAAGAACTCCGCCCGGAACTGCACGTCCAGCCGCTCCTTGAACTTCCAGTCCTTCGCGATGGACAGATCGACGTTATAAAACGGCTGGCCTCGGAAGATGTTGCGGCCCGCATCGCCATTGGTGCCGTACGCGGGAGGAGTCAGCACCCCTCCTGCTTGCACGTAGCACCCGAGGTTCGTCAATGCGGCGAGTGCCAGTTGTTGCATTTGGGTGTTATTCCCGTACGGAGCTACTGCGGCCGAGGAACAGACTGTGGGAGGCCGGCCGCCTACATAGGGCGTGCAACCCGGCATATTGCCAAAGCACGGAATGCTGGACGGGCCGGATGTGAAAGCGGAGCGAGGCCCGCTATAGTTCCAGAATTGAAAGGGCGTGCTGGCATTGTTGATCTCACCGGTGCCGCTGAAGTCCGTGGTTAGATCATCCGCAGTCCACGGCGTGGCGGAATACAAGGCCACCAGCGGGCTGATCGACCAGCCTTGCAGCATTTGTCCCGGCGATTTGATGCCGGGAATGGTGTAGGTGGTGGACAAGGTAAAGCGGTGGCGGCTGTCATTGTCGCTGTTCGCATAGAGAAATCGCGGATTATTGATGTCGCCCGTAATCCCATTGTCAAACGTGCCGCTCGAGAGCATATCGAGAGCGTGGGAAAGCGTATAACCGATCAGGAATGTCAAACCGTGGGAAGTGCGTTGCGTCACCGTAACCTGCAAGGCGTTATAGTTCGAGAAATCCAGGTTTCCGATCTGGTTGATGTTCTGCAGATACGGAAATTTACTGGCAAACGGCGCGCCCGCGGCTTCGTTATCGGCAACCGCACTGTTGACCAATCCATTGGTTGTCTTGGACCCGATGCTGCCGCACGAGGTGTACAGCGGTGCGCTTGCGATGCAATAGGCCGCCGGACTCAGACCGCCCAACCCTGCAGACGCGGGAGTGGGGTTGTTCCAGCCGATTCCGACGGGCGGCTGGTTAATATCTTCTTTGCTCGCCTCTCTGCCATGGTTCCCCACATAAGCCACTTCCACGGTCAGATTATTCGTGAAGGCATGCTGGAGGTCCAAATTCCATTCCGCCGTCCACGGCACACGATAGTTTTGGTCTATCGCCGCGACGAGCGAGCACGGCGTCGGCGTGTAGTTAGCCGGAAGATTAGGTTCTCCCGGATACGTGCAAGACGTGCCCGTATACGGCACGCCTCCGATCGTAACCGAGGTATTGGCTGGAAATACCGGTCCGGTGAGGTTCCAACCAATCTGATTGGTGGCCAGGTTAAATTGGCTCGAGGTGTGCTGGTTGATGGCCGTCCCGCTATTGTTCACTCCAATGCTCGGGAAGTTAGCCCCGAACGGATTCAGGTCAATCAGTTCTCCGAGGAGCGCTGGGTTGTAATAGATGCCGCCCCCCAGGCGCACCACCGTTTTCCCGTTGCCTTTCACATCCCATGCTAATCCAAAGCGTGGCGCGAAATCTTTCTTGTCGGGGGTGTAAAGCGGAGGAAACGGTCCGCCCGCCTGATAGATCGCCGGCGTCGTCGCCGGGTTGGCATTCGGGTTGAAGTTGCCCATGTAGTTGTTGGTTTCACTCGGTCGTCCGTCGTACTCGTACCGCAGACCCAGGTTCAGCGTCACCCTGGAGCTCACGCGCCAGTCATCCTGAAAGAAACCGGCATACGAATGCATCCGCCCGTGGGTGGTGGGATCTCCCACCAAAATGATGCCCTTGGAGGGCGTGCCTTCGAGGAAAGTCGTCAAGGTCTTGAACGTGACGGAGCCATTGCCATAGTTATAGGGGTCGTTATCGGCTACACCTTCCAAAAACTCGAAGCCAAACTTGAAGGCGTGCTTGCCGCGTAAATACGAGACGTGATCGAGAAAATTGCCAGTGCCTTCCGGACCACGATTGCCTTCGCGCTGCCCTTGCCCCAAAAAGCCCGTATCGCTCTGAATAGTAACTTTGGGCATTCCGAAATACTGCGGATTCGTTATACCGGTGGGAATACCGTAGCCCGCCGGCCAGGGAGCCCTCGGATCCACGTTGTGATCGACCGATTTCGCCTGAAAATGAAGCAGCGCCAACCCGCCCCGCAGTTCGTTCACCCACGTTGAGTTGGGTGTCCAAACCCAACCGGCAGCCTCATCGTATACCTTCGTCAAACTCTGATTTTCCCATTGGGGTGCAATCTGATTTGGGTCCAGTTGCGTCACTGCATTGGCGTATCCGATAAAAAACATCCCGGTGATGTGACTCTTCGCGCTCACGTTGTAATCGACCTTGGCCACCCCGTTGTGAATCGGGTTGGTCGTCACAATAGGAGGGTTATACAAATTCGAGGGCGTCGGATTGTACGGGAACAGGTTCTCGAAAGTGGAGGAGCTGGGTGATACGGCGCAGGTCGCCGGATTGATTCCAGCAATTTTCGCACTCAGCGGGTTAATTCCCGTCCCGGCCTTGGCGGCATTACAGGCATCCACCATGCTGGTCTGTCCGCCTGCGATGTCGGTAGGGATGGTCGGAGTAGCCGAGTCTCCCACCGAGTATTGCAACTTTTCATAGCCGGCGAACCAGAAAAGCTTGTCCTTGATGATGCGCCCGCCCGCTGTCGCTCCGTATTGTTCGAGGCTAATCGGCACGGTCGCGTGCACAAAGGGATTCGCCGCGTCCAGGGCCGTATCGCGACCAAAAGCGTACGCCGTCCCGTGAATGCTGTTCGTTCCCGACTTCACGCCGATGTTTTGAATGGCGCCGTCTCTCCAGCCGTATTCCGCTTTCGGATTTACTTCCACGTTAAATTCCTGGATGGCGTCTACCGGCAGCAGGCTGGTCGAGTCTCCCTGGTGATAGGAGGTGTTCAAAACGCTTCCGCCACTCTGCTCCGCCATCGTAACCAGACCTTCGATCAGCGTTACGTTTTCACCGCCGCGCAATCCGTTACTGCTTTCCTCGCCGGTGCCGGTTCCGACCGCGGCGACGACTCCTGGTCGCAATCCGAGCAGCCGTTGAAAATTACGCCCGTTCAGTGGAAGCGCATTGATCTCCTGGTTGTTCACCGTGCCGCCCAGCGTGGCGTCGGTGGTATCGATCGCGGGAACTTCGGAGGTAACCGTGACGGTCTGGTTCTGTGCGCCTGGCTGCATCGTCAGGTCGACGCGAATGTTCTGCCCCACTTCCACTACGACATTGGCATGTTCGAGCGCCTGGAAGCCACTGGCTTCGGCCCGCACTGTATACGTTCCGGGATTAACGTTCGACGCGACATACTGTCCCGCGGTATCCGTGGTCAGTGTCCGCGTCACGCCTCGGGCGACGTCTGTAACCGTTACCATGGCGCCCGCGATCACGCCTCCGCTCTGATCGAAAACGCTCCCCTGAATGGTCCCTTGATTTCCCTGAGAAAACAGCGGTGCGCATACAAGTAACGAAACTGCTGCCAGCGCGACCGCCGCGCGAATCGAGCACCTTGTCCAGCGTTGCACGTTCATCGACAATTTTGAGAAATTCACATAGCCCCCTCAGGACTTGCACTTAGGCTTCGCAACAAGATTGGTTGGACTTCGACTTTTCGCAGGAGCTGGCATACGTTAGCAGCGAGCGAGCAGGCGTGGCACGAACACAAATGCGCCAGAATCGCGTATGCCAGAATCGCGTATGCCAGAATGTCTATAATGACTTTCAAGTGACAGCGACCATGAGATTCGCGTCATCGGCGTCCCGGTGCGAATGTCCCGATGCACTCATGGGCGCCGGCCCCGGCAGTAACTGCTCGCAGCTAGTAACACATTGCGGACGACAGTGTCAAATTAAAAGTCCTGCTTTTGCGGAACTGCTTCTGATACTTTTTATAATTTCTTACAGGAAAAATCTTTTATTGGAAGGACGTAAGATCTTAACCGCATACTCGCTGTTGCAAACACGATTGCGGCGACCAGGTTCGTAGCTTTCTCCGTACAGATGATGGCCCTGCCAGACCACAATCCCGAGACGCTTCTCGCGACGCTGAACGACAGCATTGTCGGCTGCAAAAAGTGTCCTCGCCTAGCGGATTATCTTGCGGATATCTCCCGGATCAAACGTCGCGCGTATCGCGATTGGACCTACTGGGGCCGTCCCGTTCCCGGTTTCGGTGATGCCCGCGCGCGCCTTTTAATTCTAGGCCTGGCGCCCGCCGCACATGGAGCCAATCGCACCGGACGAATGTTTACGGGCGACCGCTCCGGCGACTTTCTTTATCGCGAACTGTATCGCGCCGGATTCGCGAGCCAACCCACCTCGGTGAACAGCCGCGACGGCCTCACCTTGCGTGACGCGTACATCACCGCCGCGATCCGGTGCGCTCCGCCCGACAACAAGCCTCTCCCGTCCGAGCTTGCCAATTGCGCCGGTTACCTGGAACAGGAACTGGACCTGCTCCGTCCGGAGGCCGTGCTGGTGCTCGGGGGTATTGCATTTCAAACCTATTTACGTTTGCTGATGCGTCGCGGCCAAATCACTTCTCGCATGCCCTACAGGTTCGCCCACGGCGCCGAATTCACCCTGCCCGGCGGTTTACCGCGCCTGTTCGCGAGTTATCATCCGAGCCAGCAAAATACGCAGACCGGCCGCCTCACGCCGGCCATGTTGTACAATGTCGCGCACCGGATTCGTTCCTTTCTCGATGCCTCACTCTCCCGTTGAGTTCTTCTGCTAAAATTCGGCAATGCACGACAAGCGCATGCCCGACAAAGTAGTCATCGGTCTCCTGCAACGCCGCTGTTCCCTTGATCCGCAGGAGAACCTTTCCGGCACTGTCGCTGCCATCCGGCAGGCGGCGGGGCGCGGCGCGCAGATTATCTGCACGCAGGAACTGTTCCGCTCGCAATATTTCTGCCGCGAGGAGAATCACGACCGGTTCGACCTGGCGGAATCCATCCCTGGCGCTTCCACCGAAGTTTTGGGCGATCTGGCTCGCGAGATGGGCGTCGTTATCCTGGCCTCACTGTTCGAGCGCCGCGCCGCCGGTCTATATCACAATACGGCCGCCATTATCGATGCGGATGGGTCGCTGCTCGGGATTTATCGCAAAATGCATATCCCAGACGATCCCCTTTACTACGAAAAGTTTTATTTCACGCCGGGCGATCTCGGCTTTCCCAACTTCGACACCCGATTTGGCCGCATCGGCGTCTTGGTCTGCTGGGATCAATGGTATCCGGAGGGGGCGCGCCTCTCGTCTCTGCGCGGAGCTAACATTCTGTTCTATCCCACGGCCATTGGCTGGCATCCCGCCGAAAAAGACGAATTCGGGGCGGCCCAACTGGACGCGTGGCGAACGATTCAGCGCTCTCATGCCATTGCCAACGGCGTTTTCGTCGCCGCAGTTAACCGCGTCGGCTTCGAAGGACCTGAGCAAAGTGGCATCGAGTTCTGGGGTTCCTCCTTCGTCGCAGATCCTTTCGGTCAAGTGCTGGCTCAAGCGTCTACCGATGAAGAAGAAACCCTTGTCGTCGAGTGCGACCTTCATCGCATGGAGGAGGTCCGCCGCAATTGGCCTTTCCTTCGCGACCGGCGTACCGACGCGTACGGGCCACTGCTCGAGCGGTGGATTGATTGACTCGCGCGCGCGCAAAACCACGCCATTCTCGCGCCTCGACTCCGGTTTCGCGTTCCAGCCCAATAATTCCAAGCCAAGCCCTGCCATACCAGGCCGGATATCGCATGCCGGCGGAATGGGAGCCTCACGAAGCTACCTGGCTCGCCTGGCCTCACGAACGCACCGACTGGCCCGGCAAATTCGCGCCCATTCCGTGGGTTTACGCGGATATCGCGCGTCACCTCGCGCGCGTCGAACGCGTTCGCATCCTGGTCCAGGACGCCGAAGCGAAAAACCGGGCGCAACGCATTCTCGCCAAGGCGGGCGCCGACCTCACCGCCATAGAATTCTTCATGGTGCCCACAAATCGCGGCTGGATTCGCGATTTCGGTCCCATATTTATTAAGAATCGCGCCCAGCGCGATTCGATTGCGCTCACGAATTGGAGGTTCAACGCCTGGGCTAAATATGACGATTGGAAGCATGACGACGCCGCAACCGGGCGCCTGATTCCGAAATTGCAATTGCCTTACTGGGAGCCTGTCTGCACCGCGGATGTGCTCAACCAAGCGCCACGCGCACGCCAAAAGTCGTCACCAAAGTCGCCGCCAAATTCGTCGCAAAAATCATCGCAGGTCGAGGCTCGTATTGTCCTCGAAGGCGGCAGTATCGATGTAAACGGACTCGGCAGCCTGATTACGACCGAGGAATGCCTGCTCAGCGACACGCAGGCTCGCAATCCCATGCTTACGCGGGAAGGCTGGCAGGTAATTTTTCGTGATTATCTGGGTGTGGCTAACGTGCTGTGGCTGGGCCGCGGCATCGCGGGAGATGACACGCATGGCCATGTGGACGATCTCGCTCGTTTCGTCGACGCGTCCACCATCGTGAGCGTCGTCGAATCCGATGCCGCGGATGTTAATTTCGATCCTCTGCGCGAAAATCTCGCGCGCCTGCGGGAGCTGAAAGATCAGGCGGGCCAGGCGTTTCGCATCGCGACCCTTCCAATGCCCAATCCGGTATATTTCGCGGGTCAGCGCCTTCCCGCGAGCTATGCCAACTTCTACATCGCCAATAATCTTGTGCTCGTTCCTACGTTCAACGATCCGAATGACCGCATCGCGCTCAACACGCTGTCGACGCTGTTTCCCACACGGCAGATCGTAGGCATCGCCTGCCGCGATTTGGTTCTGGGCCTGGGCACCCTGCACTGCATGACGCAGCAGCAGCCGGCCTGACGGCTGCTGCTGCAAGCGTCTCGAACAAAGTGCAGAGTGCACGGGCGCTCATGCCGCGTGAGCTCGATTACCGTCCCTCGTGGCCGCGATTGCCACCACGGTCGCCGCCACGGCCGTCGCCGCCACCTCGGTGCTCCTCGACGCGCCCGCGCCCTTCACGTGGCGCCGCACGCTCCTGCTCTGTGCGTCCTTGCAGTTCGTGCCGCTCGGGAACGCGCTGGGCCGGTGTAAATCGCCGCACGCCCTCGTAAGGATGCACGTACGCCCCGCGATTGCCCCATGTCCGTCCCCACGGTGCGTTATTGATGATCACCCGGTGCCCGCCCCAGTCAAACCGGTCGTAGCCCCAGCCCCACGGCCGGAAAAAACCGCCAAGCGTTACGCCGAATCCAAAGCGGATCGCGCCTCCAACCACAAAACCGGGCCGCGGAGCGTAGAAAACCACTGCTGGATCGTAGTAGGGCACGACCATGAAATCAGGATTTACGGGCATGATCGTAATGTACGGGCCACCGCCCACGACCACTTGACCATTGCTGCGCAGGTATCCGAAATCCCTGGCTCTACTGCGCTCCCGCTGCACGGCATCCATCACGTCTTGTTGCTGCTCGAGGAACGCATTCCCCAGGTCGCTTGTCCAATTCATATCGGAAGCCATCATTTCAAGCACGGAGGGAAATGGCAGGAGTGCCTGAACGCTGGGATCCCAGGGGAGCTGGTCCGCCTGGATCGCGTCCGCCAAAGCTTGCCCCGTAAGATAGTGGTGCTGGTCCGCCCATCGCGCCGCGTCCGGAATCTGATCGGGAAACGTTGCTGCCGCAAGAATTTGCGCCAGCAGCGGGTCGGGGTAAAGCGCCACACGCGACACCAGCCGATCCAGCTGATCCGGAGGATAGGCGGGCGGCGGTGCCTGCGCGAACATGGGAACAACTACGAAAATTGCAAGCATCGATACAGCCAGCATCATCACTTTTGTAGGCTTCATTCGTCTTCCTCCTCGAACACCCGCCGGAGACTCAGCACAATTCCTGCCAAACTGAAGCGGAACGCGCGGGTCGCGGAACTCCTCGCCTATCAATCAGATGCTTGCATCAATTGTTGGTGACGGTGTTTGCCAGGCCCGAGTACCCAGCCTCAAATTGCTGAATTTTGAGCGGCACCGGTGGTTTTCGATCACCGGTGCTCGCGGCTGGCCGCCACTCAGGTTGACCCTCTCCTGTGCGGTTGTCCTTGTCACATGAGGTCCAGCATGTGCCAGCACACCCGACGCGCGCGGAATACTGAATGCCCTTTGCGTGGGTCAAGGAAGGTGCGGGCGAGTTAGCGCCGGTTTGTCAAACGGCGTGTTAAACCGTCCGTCCAAGTTCTGCTAAGCCGCCTGCCCAACCATGTGTCAGGCCATGTGTCGGGCCGTCTCTCAAACTGTTGAATCATCGACGCCGGATAACGGAGCGGGCCCGGCCGCCACATCCGGCTCGGGAGCAACCGGATGCGCATGGGAACTTTGGTCGCGAGCCACGCCACACGCTTTTGCCACCAGCTCGTACGAACGCACGCGGGATGCATGATCGTGCACGACAGTAATCACCATCACCTCGGCAACACCCAGCGCGCCACTGACACGTTCCAGTTCCTGGAGGACCCGCGCGGGCGCGCCCACAACATAGCGCCGCCACTCGCCGCCTCCGTCCACCAGCGGATCGGTGCTGAATGCCAAATTCCCCAATTCCGCAATGGCGGCTTCCGGCGAAGGCACCGGCATGCGTATCCCGCCCAGGCGAATGCGCCGTACCAGCAGTCTCGTGCTGGCAAAAAGCCGCTGCGCTTCCGCGTCCGTATCCGCGCATACCACACCCAGCGCAATAATCGCGCGTGGCTCGCGCAAATAGGCGGAGGGCTTGAACAGCGACCGGTAACTCTCGATGGCCTCGCGGGTCGCTTCCGGCGTGATGAAATGCGCGAAAGCGTACGGCAGGCCCAGATGGGCGGCCAGGGCCGCGCTCCAGGTACTCGATCCCAGCATCCAGACTTCGGGAGCTCCCGGCGTCTCTGGAGAAATGTCGATCCGCCGGAACGGATGCTCCGCCGGAAACCCGTGATGCAGGAAGGCCAGCAGTTCCATCGTCTGTTCCGGAAAATCATCCGCCTGCGGACGCTGGCTGCGCTCGCGCCTGAGTGCGAACGCTTCCAGGCCACCTCCGCCTGGCGCCCGTCCAATCCCCAGATCAACGCGGCCCGGATACATCGCGTGCAGCATGCGAAAAACTTCTGCCACCTTCAGAGGACTGTAATGCGGAAGCAGAATGCCCCCGGAACCGATCCGGATTCTTGCGGTTTCTGCGCCAATCCGTGCGATCAGCACTTCGGGCGCGGGACTTGCCAGCGTCACAATCGAGTGATGTTCCGCAATCCAGTAACGCTCGTAACCGAGCCGGTCGCCCCACCGCGCCAAGTCAATTGTGTTCCGCAGCGCGTCTGCCGGCGTAGCGCCCGCGGGCACCGGAGATTGATCCAGAATCGAGATCTTCATCAAAGTATTGTCTTACAGATACGCGCTGGGGTGCGTGGAAGATCTAAGCTTCAGCAGTGAAGAAACGGGATCGTCGCGGGTCGCATCCTGAATCTGGTTTCGGTGGGACTCGCTGGAAGCTTGTTGGGACCTCCCTCGGACTTCGCTGGACCTCGCTGAAAATTTACATATGGTTTTAGTCTGCAGTCTAGAAGTTTTCGTCTGCAGTCTAGAAAGACAAGCGGTTCGCCTGCGGGTCGCAGCGGCAGCTGCAACGTTCTCTCAGCTTGCAGCCGCGGCGCTCCACTGAACCGCGCAACCTAATATTTCCATACTTAAATAGTGGGAATCGGCTGGCACTGTTGGGCGGCAAGCCGTCACTCGCGAGATGGTAATCTCGGGTCGGGTACGGCTGTTATCGATAGCTGGCCGTTGTCCCCGCGTTCAATCTGCGGCGCATAAAGGCCAATGAATTGCCGCCGCCACCAGAACCCCTGGCGTTTCCCGGCCCAATCCGAAAACCAGTACTGCCAGATAACGGCACGAATGTAGTGAGGCGGAGCGGCCTTGAACGGGTTACCCGCAAAGAGCGCCAGCACATCGGGTGAGCTCATGAGGAGGCGCTCCTCGGCATACACCACGAACCGGTTTTGCTGCCAATTGTCGAGGGAGGCGAACCACAGGTTCCAATCGAACCGCGGTTGATACGGCGCGTAAATGCCGGGAGCGCGGCGTGGGTCTTGCGGTTTGTAGCGAAAAGGATATGCGGTCCAGTTGGTGCCGTCGTTCGAACCCTGAAACTCAATTTCATAACGGCCGCGCGTCATTACAGCGAAGAGGCCGTATCGGTCAGCGATGCGGAACGGCTCTAGTCCAACCACGGGCGCGGTGCTGAACGGGAAGGCAGGAAAGATCAGCAGAACAAGTTGCACGGCCGTGGCGTAAAAGATCCAACTTAGAATCAACGCGGCGGCCAGCAGTCGAACGGTGCCGAGAGCTTTCCTTACCGCTGCCCACTTTGCGGCGCTCGGCACAGATGTTGCCGGGAGTGCTTCCGTGCCGGCGAGTTCGGGTACAGTCGCCGTCGCCGCTTCCGTAGGGCGTAAACGCGCGGGCAAAAAGCGGCGCAAGTATTTGTCGTCAAGCAACAGAATGCCCAGGGCGAGTACGAGGTAATTAAGGAAAGCGTAGTTGCTCGTCAAAATGATGCCCATTTGCCAAGGGGTCACGATCCAGAACAGAGCAATGCGAAAAGGACGCGGCAGAAAGAGCATCCATATCAAGAATAGCTCCAGCACAAGCACTAACGCGGCCGTCCCCACATGAAACCAGTTCGGCAGGTGCTGCGCGTACCAGGCAATCCAGGTGGGAAGCGGTCCGTTTTGGTAATACTCCTTCATGGCGGTCAGATGACGCCATTCGGGATCACCACTGGTGATTTTTACAATGCCTGACTCGAAATAAATCGTGAACCAAACCCATTGCAGCAGGAATAAACTTGCTCGCGAAGGGGCGTGCCGCTCGCCCCAACCGGGTCGCCATCCGGGCGGCGCAAAGAAAAGGCATAGGAATCCGGCGCCGAGCAGCATCCCATCGGACTGGTAAGACGAAAAGGCCTGCAAGGTGCTGATGAAGGAAAGGTAGGCACCGACGCAAATCGCGATTGTCACGCGCGGCCAAATATTTCCTACGAGAAGCAATGACGCAATCATTCCGATCCACACAAGAACCATCAGGGATCGCGAGCCGCTGCTGATCCAGAGCACCGTGGGCGCGTACCAGAATCGCCCCGCGCCCGCAAATTGCTTTACGGCCTGCAAGTATTCGCCGGCGGGAAGCAGGCCATCCGTGCCGATCAGCCCGCGCACTTGAAAGAACAACGAATAAAAGGCGGAAAAGAAAACCAGGCCAAGAGCGCGCAGGAAGAGCCACCGGGCGGCCAGGTGGCCACGTGAAGGGATGGAATACGAAGTGGCGGGCCCAGCCTCGGAATAGGGATTAGCACCGAACGCCCATTGCGGAAGTGTGCGCAACGCCGGCAACGTCATCCCGCTATTATACGTGCGCGAGTGGAGCGCGAAAGACTATGCGCGTGATTCGCTAGGAGCAAGCCATTTGCGTCGCGGAATATAGAGCAGCAAATGATGGCGCAGAAGGCCCAAGTGGCGGTTGACCAAGCTGCCCCGCGGCAAGAAATGCAGGACCGGCGACCTGCGCAGCATGAGCCGTCCGAACTCCGTACGCAGCCGGATGTCGTGAGGAAGACGTTGCAATCCCCGAGCCAGCGTGTCCGCTGCGGCGCGGCGGCGGCCTGAAGCGAGATAGACCTCGGCGAGATTCAGATAGAGCTGCGCGTGGCGGCGGTTGCGGCAAACGGCTGTATGGCAGAACCGCTCGGCCATATCCCATCTCGCCTGAGCATGTCCCAGGCTCAATCCGTAATAGGAAATGTAAAAAGGATCATGCGGGTCGCGTTCAAAAGCAGAACGAAAGAGTTCGGCGGCGGCAATGGCCTCGCCGTCGCGCAGCAGCGTCAATCCCTGCCGAAATTCCCGGAACGCGTCTATGTCGAGCATGGGGTCCTCCGCGGCGGATGTCGTAAAGCCGTGAACCGCCCAGATGACGGTATGCCGGATCGAAACGCCAAAACAGCGTCCATAAGGACGGACTTGGGCCAGTTACGCGCGGACAGGGCAGGGTGCGGTTTTGTGGAGTTCACTCGAAACCCGAGTTGTGGTTCAGTGGAAATCGTGCGAGGTGCTTTCCGCGCGGGTGAGAGATAAAGGCTGCACGGATGCCACTTTGACGGAGATCACATTTTCCTGATTCTGCAACTGCCCCTCGATCAGCAGAAATGGCTGATGAACAATGACCAGGTGGTTTCGCTTGAAAATTTGCGGAGTAAAAATGGCGTTGGCGATACCCGTTTCATCTTCCAGGCTGAGGAACACAAACCCCTTGGCGGTACCCGGCCGCTGGCGCGCTATAACGGCACCGCCGATGCGAACGTGGCTACCATTGGGAAGATGAATAAGCTCGATGGCGGAGCGGATACCCTGTCTTTTCAATTCGGCGCGATGATAAGCCATGGGGTGCGGTCCCACGGTCATTCCGGTGCCATGGAAATCGGCGATCAGTCTTTCTTCCACCGTCATGGGCAGCAAGGGCGAATGCGGGCCGCGAGCAATGGCCGGTAATGCACTGCTGGCGCTATCATCAGGCGTTGGGTCTGGTGGCAGTTCACGGGCTGGCAGTTCACGGGCTTCGAGTAAAGGACCCGGGCGGCGCGAGGAGCGCTCCACCTGCCACAACGCATCGCGGCGATGAATGGTTTGCTTCCCCTGCGCGTCAGCACGAGTGGAGATAAAATTCAAAGCACCCACCTCGGCGAGCGCCGTTAATTCGCTTTTTTGCAAGGCCGGCACGCGAAGCTGCAAATCTTCGATAGAAATAAAAGGGCGAATCGCACGTTGTGCGACAACAGCTTTGGCAGCCTCGGCGCGCAAGCCCTTTACATAACGCAGCCCCAGACGCACGGCCAACCCCGGCCCATGCTCCGTCTGTTCTTCACCGGATTTGTTCTGCGGCTTTTCAAGCGTGCACAACCAATCAGAGCAAGTCACGTCGATGGGCCGGACTCTCAAGCCGTGCCGCTGCGCATCCTTGACGATGGTGGCTGGATTATAAAATCCCATGGGTTGGTTATTCAGTATGGCGGCGGTAAATGCGGCGAGGTAATGACACTTCAAATAAGCACTGGCATAGGCTAGCAGCGCGAAACTAGCGGCATGAGACTCGGGAAATCCATAGAGGGCAAAAGAAGTAATGGATTGAATGATTTTTTCCTGGGTGTCTGGAGGGATTGCTTTTTTTTGCATGCCATATCGCAGCTTTTTCTCCACATCTTTCATGCGCGCTTCCGAACGCTTGAATCCAAAGGCGCGGCGCAATTCCTCAGCCTCGCCGCCCGTGAACCCCGCGGCGATCATGGCCATGCGCAGCAGTTGCTCCTGAAAAAGCGGCACGCCCAAGGTGCGAGCGAGCACGGGCTCAAGCGAGGGGTGCAGACACTCGACAGGCTCACGGCCACGCCGGCGCTTTAAATAGGGATTCACCATTTGTCCAACGATGGGGCCCGGCCGAATGATCGCAACCTGCACCACGATGTCGTAAAAACATGTGGGATGCAGCCGCGGCAGGCAGGCCATTTGCGCGCGGCTTTCAATCTGAAACATGCCCACGGTATCCGCCTTTTGCAGCGCTTCGTACACTACGGGATCATTCGCGGGCAGTTGAGCCAGGTCAACCTCCTCGCCATATTGCTCGCGAATAATTTTTAGCGAATCTTCCAGCACGGCCATCATACCCAGCCCGAGCAGGTCCACCTTCACAATGCCCATATCGGAGCAATCTTCTTTGTCCCACTGCACCACCACGCGTCCCGGCATGGAGGCGGGCTCAAGCGGCACCACGAAATCGAGGTTTCCCTGGCACATCACCATGCCGCCGGAATGCTGCCCGAGGTGGCGCGGCAAATCCTGAACCTTCAGACAAAGATCAAAAAATTTCCGAATCAGCGGATGCTTTGGATCGAGCCCCGCATCTCGAAATTGACGATCGAGGGTGTCGCTGGGATCCTTGTATTCCCAAATGCCCACCAGCTTCGAGAGACGGTCGAGCGTTTCCGGGTCGAACGATAACGCTTTGCCGATTTCACGCGCCGCCGAGCGGCCCCGGTAAGTGATGACATTGGCGGTCATCGCGGCCCCCAGTTTGCCGTAGCGCTCATACACGTATTGAATGGCACGTTCCCGCTGGTCACCACTGGGAAGGTCGAGGTCGATATCGGGCCATTCGCCGCGTTCTTCGGAAAGGAAGCGTTCGAAAAGCAGATCCATTCCCACGGGATCGACAGCAGTAATTCCGAGCGCATAGCAAACAGCGCTGTTTGCAGCGGAGCCGCGTCCCTGCACCAGGATGTTTTTCTCGCGGCAAAAACGCACGATATCCCAGACGATAAGGAAGTAACCAGCCAAATGGAGTTTCTCGATCAGCGCCAGTTCGCGCTCGATCTGCTGGCGCACGCGGTCGTGGGTCCCTCCGTCGCCCGCTGGAGACGTGGATTCGGCCGAACATCCATAACGAAATAGCGTTCCTTCGCAGGTACGCTGGCGCAGAAAATTTATCTGCGAATCGCCATCCGGCACTGGATATTGCGGGAACTGGTAACCCAGATCTTTCAACGTAAATTGCAAACGAGAGGAAAGTACCTGGGTGTTGCAAATGGCCTGGGGAACATCCGAAAACAATTGCGCCATCTCCGCGGGAGACTTCACATGGCGCTCGGCGTTTAATGCCAGCAAGCGTCCCGCGGTGGCCAGCGTGCGGTGTTGTCGAATACAGGTGAAGACGTCAAGCACTTCGCGTTGTTCCGGAAGAGCATGGCGAACGCCATTGGTGGCCAGCACAGGCAGGGACAATTTGCGCGCGATTTCCAGGGCCGCCTGGTTCCGCGCCTCTTCCGGGCGGCAAAAATGCCGCTGCAATTCGATGTAGACATTTTGCCGGCCGAATTGCTCGCACAGATATTGCACGCATTGCATGGCGGCCTGCATTCCTCCGCAGGCGAGCGCCTGTTGTAGCGGGCCTTCGTCCCCTCCCGTAAGACAAATCAATCCGGTAGCGTAGCTGGCGGCTTCTTCATGGGAAACGTGGCCTTCACCCTTACGCGCGCGCAATTTCATGCGCGTGATCAGGCGGCAAAGATTCTGATATCCGGCGCGAGATTCCACCAGCAACGAATAACGCCAACCCGCTTCAGAGGTCACTTCGGCGCCAATATGAACCGGAATCGAAAGCTTATTCGCAGCCAGGTGAAAACGAGGTGCCCCATAAACGCCATCGCGATCGAGCAACGCCATGGATGACAACCCGCGTTGCGCGCATAGGCCGGCCAATTCCTCGGGTGTGGAGGCCCCTTCGAGAAAGCTGAAAGCCGAGCGCGCGTGGAGTTCCGCGTACATCAATCGTAGACCCCTCGCACAAACCATTTCCGGCCAATTGAATCGTAATAAAAACGGTAAATGCCCAGGGAAGAAATGGCCTTTGAATTTACCGGCGCGCCACCCAGCGACATTTGCTTATATCCGCCGGGACCAGAGGCGGATGCAAACTCCGTCGAATTTGTAAACTGGATTTCCAGCTCCCATTCGTCCTGTTGCCACGCATCTTCCCGCCACCAATCTCCCGAAGTTCGCCACGGTCCTGAAGCGGCAACCACATCGCCGCGTCGCCCTTGAAACGAAACGCGCACAGGACGCCCTTCGCGCATGTCCACGCGCGCAGGCGGAGAAGGACGCAACATCCGGAACCCGGCAGCAGGCTGGCGCATTCGCCGTTCTACGACTGCGGAGAGGGCAGCGCTCTTCCGGCGAGACTCGGATCGGCCTGCAGCGGTATCCCCTATGGGTGCGAACCGGCACATCCGAAATTCACCGGGACGATGCGTATCCATCAACTGGGGCGCCCCGATGTTCTGGTGCCCCACCACGTGTGCGAGCCGGGCAAGCATCAACTCCAATTTTTCCGGATCGGGAGACGATGGAAGAAATAATCCCTTTTGCAACACGCGAGGCGCGGCCGGATCCGCGGCTAAAGAGATTTTTACGATCGCTGACGCTGGAGGATTTGACTGCAATTGCAGGCGAATTAATTTCAGGAGCAGCTTGGAATCCTGCACGGGCACAGGCAGCGCTAAAACCGTCTCAAATATTTTTGAGGGGTGCTCGTGCGATGTGGTCTTTGCGGGGTCCTGCTGAGAATAGCGGCGCGAACCTACTTCACGACCATACGTGTCCCTGCCGGAAAGTTCGTTTCCGTCGGAGACCTCCATATCGAAACGCAACCGAATGGCGCAGGCAGCGAGCGAACTCGCAACCAGCCGCGCACACAACTGATCGAGCAAACGCCCTAAAAGAAACGACAGCGGCTCGAGTTCCGCAACCGCATCCTCAAGTTCCATCTGCTCTTCGAAATGTACGGCGGGTTCGGCCAGCACCAGTGAACGCAAGCTCGCGCCGCAGGCCCACTCATGCAGGCGGATTCCCTGCTGACCCAGCCTTTCGGAAAGTTCCAGGACCGGTAAAGCTGCCAAAGAAGAACAGGTGCGTATACCCCAGCGCTCAAACGTTTCGAGAATTTCCGCTGGCGGTAAGAGCACGCTGACGGGCAGGCTCCCTAATCTTTGCGATTCCTCGCCGGGGGGAATAAAAGTGATTCCTGGAAAACCGCGCGCCGCGTGCAAGGCCGCTCCAAGATTGGTGGAGATGGCGACGTGAATTGCCAATCCGAAGCTGGAAGCGCGCTCCTTAAGCTGCGTGGCAATGTTTTCTTCAGTGCCGAATAAGGAAGCAAGGCCGGCAAGATCGAGAATCAGGGTGTCAGGTGCGGTGTCTTCGACGCGCGGCGAAAACGACCATGCGAGGTTCAGAAGAGCTGCATGGACAATGGATTCCTGCGCACGGGATCGCCGGCGAATTTCCACGCCACAGAATTGCGCCGCTTGCGATTTCGTCATTCCTGGTTCGATCCCCGCTTGTATGGCGGCTTCGTTCAGCGCCACGACATTCCATGCGGGAGGCAGGCCATCGATAAGGGCCAGTGCGGCATTGCCCAAGCCGGGTTCGGCACGAGCCACGGCCTGAATCATGAAATTGGGAACGTAAATGGAAGCAAAAGCCATAAAAAAACAATCTAGAACTGGGACGCGGCGAAAACCTCACCGCCCTATTTGGGATGATCTCTGTTTTAGCCAATTTGTTTCAGCCTGACCTGCTTCCATGCAGAGGCATGCTGTCGCAATAGCTCCACATTGTTTTTGTTTCAAAATGTTTCGGGCCATTAACGTTTTCTTTAGCGCCGGCAGGCGGTGCCATACGAGACCGCATGACTTCCGCATGAATCTCGCAACCATCAAGAAGACATCCGCCTGGAAGCGTGAAGAAAGGTGCGGCGTGATCCTGCTGTTGTGCTGCTGTCACCCAGCGCGCAGGTTCGGCTGACAGTTGCAATACCAATGAAGCGCACGTCTTGGCATTGGCCTCCTGCTCGAGGAGAACCAGAACCGTGGGTGTATCTTCTACGGCGCGCCGGAACCGGAACCAGGCATTAAGCGGCACGTGACGCACCGTTTGCGCCGGAATATCGCTAAGATCGAGGGCAATCAAGCCGAATCCTCCGCCTTGCAAAAGCAGGTCAGTGGCGCGGAGGGCCTGATTGATATCCTGACAACGCACCCACAATAATTGATTCAGCGCCACGCCGGCAGCTTCGGCAGAATAGGGATCAAAACCATCGCGTGCATCAACCAGGGCACACACCTCAGCTTGTGATGTTCTGGACGCCACCGCAGCAAGAAGCAGACTGGTTCGTCCCGAGCACAATGGCCCACAAATTTCTGTCAGGCTTCCGCGCGGCAAGCCCCCGGTCATTCCATCGATTTCCGGGATACCGGCGGAGACCGTTTCGATGACCCGGCGATCGCGATATACAAAAGGCGCGGATACGCCGCGACCCGCAAGAGCCGTTTCGATATTCAAGCGTACGGTGGCAAGGTTCACGGGCATGGCGATGCGTACGACGGCGCATTAGGAGGCGAAGACTAACTTCGCTTTTTGTTCGCCTAAGGAATTCTGTACAAGTTGCTGCAGCTTGTCAAGCTGCACTTCACGCTCGGCCGGCGCATTTCACGCGTGCATCTCTAGCATTGGCAGGTATTATTCCTACGATGAAAATTGCCGCCGCGATCAGACATGTACATTTTGAAGATTTGGGGGCTTTCGAGCCTACGCTCACTGAAAACGACTACACCATCCGGTATTACGACGCGGGAATTCACGATCTTAAATTGACCAGCTTGCAAACCCATGACCTGCTGATTGTTTTGGGTGCCCCGGTTGGCGTTTACGAAGAAGATAAATATCCGTTTTTATCAGACGAAATCGCGCTCATCGAAAAACGTCTTGCCGACAATCTGCCCACGCTCGGCATCTGCCTTGGCGCACAATTGCTGGCTCGAGCACTCGGCTCCCGTGTCTACGCTGGTCCTGCGAAGGAAATTGGCTGGGCTCCCGTGACGCTGAGCACTGCCGGGCATAGCGGGCCCACACGGCACCTGGAGGGCATTCCGGTGCTCCACTGGCATGGCGATACGTTCGATCTTCCGGCAGGCGCGGAATTGCTTGCGTCCACCACGATCTGCAGGAACCAGGCGTTCACACGAGCTCGAAATACCATCGCATTTCAGTTTCACCCCGAAGCGTCACGCCTCAATTTCGAACGCTGGCTTATTGGGCATGCCGCCGAGATCGCCGGGGTTCCTGGATTATCAGTGGCGACGTTGCGGACGGACACGCAACGCTTTGCTCCTACATCTGAAGTCCGGGGCCAACAAATGCTATCTGATTGGTTAAATCAATTGGATTCAGGCACAGCTATTTCCCTGCAGCAGGATGCGAGCCGCGCGTAAACAAGCCGACAGCGTCGGGCAGAGTGGCCCATTGCGATGGGAGCGATGCTTTAGTTGGAGGATGTAGCCTTTTGATTTTTAACCTGTAACTCGTTTACGACCTGCAGCACGTTGGGGACACCCGCAGCCACTTTTTCCACCTGTGCGCGTTGCGTTTGGGAATTAACCTGCCCCTTTAGCGTAACTACGCCATTTTTAATATCGTAGCGAATACCTTTGTTCAGCCGGCTCTGTACCAGCGCCGCATCCAGATTTTTATCAATGGCCTTATCCAAGTCCGCATTCACCGTCTTGGCTTCGCCTTCGACACCCGGAGGTATTACGGCAATCTGATCGGCCACCACCTGGCCGGCTGCGTTCGATTTGGCGATCGATTCAGCCTGCGCTTTATCCCCGTCGGCGGGAACGTGGCCACCTAAAGTTACCACGCCCTTGTCTCTGTCCTGGCTCACAGAAACGTCCTTTAGACCGGCCTGATCCAGCGATCGGCGAATGGCCCCGGCCGTATCAGGAGCTTCTTTGGGCGTAGACGAGCAGCCCACCGTTCCCATGAGAGCTAGAGCGAAGATTAAGCGTAATGACAGTTTCATAGATTCCTTTTGTGCATCAATTTCAGTGCGCAGACTTCAGCAAAATCATCCGCCGAAATCACCGAGTTAGATGGGGTGACCGGCATCATCCCGAGTATTTAATGCGCCTTACCTTTGCATTCGGGATGCCCGCAGCGGCAGTCGATGTCGGCCCGCTGTTCAACGGCTTCACATTCCGCACTGCAGTACTTGTCATTGGTTATGCAAGAGCAAACTGGATGCGCGCACTTATGACCTTTTTCGCTCGCAATTTTCCATTCTCCTTTGGGTATATCTCACATAGATGTGTTTAGAGAATTGCCTTAAGTGTTGGCACGGCGGGACACGGGCCGGTCAGTTTTTGCATAGTCCGCGTCCGCCTCGCCGGTCGAGGAAATATCTTCCGCGCCGCTGGCCTTGAGCGTCTCTTTGGCCTTTTTCACCCAATCCGAATCGTCACAATGAATGGAAACAAGAATGCCGCCCTTTTTAACGCGTCCTTCGTAGCGCTTGGCTTCGTATTCCGGGATTCCAAGACCGACAAGCGCGCCTGCGAATCCACCCACCGCGCCGCCCACCCCGATTCCAGCCAGCGCAGCCAGGATTGGACCCGCAGCAATGAAGGGTCCAAGCCCAGGAATAGCGAGTGAACCTATACCCACGAGCCAACCGAGCGCGCCGCCAATCACCGCTCCCGAACCAGCGCCGGCAGCAGCCCCTTCTGGCGCCTTGGACGATTTCTCCGTACCCAGATCTTTTGAGCCTAAGTTCTCTGGCAGCAGGACCGAAACGTCCTCGTTGCGAAATCCAGCATCTTTCAGCGTTACGAGAGCGTCTTCGACAGCCTCGCGCGTGGCATAGATGCCGAACACTGCCGTGTTTTTCCCCGCCATCAAATCCTCCTGTATCGTGCGTTCAGCTTGGTAATGGCAATAACTTGTGTTTAGAACTTCTGCCCCGGTAAATCTTGAGGCACCCGAGGGCTGTCTGGACCGGGCTTATCATTTCTTGTCTTCGGATCTTCAGGGTCGATCACTGGTTGTCCAGGCTGCTTGGAATTGGGGCCGCTGGGAGGTTCAGGCTGTGGGATGGACCGCGGGTCAATTTTCGGTTGCGTAGACATGTCGTCTCCTTCTAACGGACGACTCGACAACAAACTGAGCTTCTGGGTATTAATGTAAATGTCACGCAAGAGGGTAAACCAGGCGGCTGACTCGGGTCTATCCAGAATATGCTGTAGCCTGATCGATGAGTGCTAGTACCACCACCTTCATTGGTACGACCACTTTTATTCGTGCTGCTGTGAAAAAACTGAGCGTCCCTGAATCAGGGACTATCCCAGCAGAATACGGATGTTGTGAACCGCGCCGTCGTCCACCAGCGGAATATTGGCCGATCCCACCAAAAGTTTGCCGTCCAATTCCGTCAAGGCCACGCCGCGTGTGACGCCCGTCGGATTGTCGACTTTGATTTTATAAATGGCCGAATGATAGCGAAATTCGATGTTGTACCCGGGCCAGTTTCGCGGAATACAGGGGTCGATCGACAGGGTCATGCCTCGAATACGAAATCCCAGAATCCATTCGATGCCCGCGCGATACAGCCAGCCAGCCGCGCCGGTGTACCACGTCCAACCACCGCGTCCGGTGTGCGGCGGCTCGCTATAGATATCGCCAGCGACCACGTACGGTTCCACCTTATAGCGCTGTATGTTCGCGCGCGAACTCGTATGCGGTTGATGGGGTTCAACATCCGAAAAATTTCGGCGGCTTTGTCGCCGTCGCTTAACTCGGCGAAATGCGATCAACGTCCATACGGCGGCGTGCGTATACTGACCGCCATTTTCACGAATGCCCGGAATGTATCCCTTGATATATCCTGGGTCGTTCGGCGTTTTGTCGAAGGGCGGGCGTCAATAGCAGTACCAGCCCATCGGAGCGCCGCACAAGTTGCTCATCCACAGCCTCCATGGCGCGTGAACCCCGGCCGGGCTCGGCGGCCCCACTCATGATCCCCCACGATTGCGCAATGGAATCGATGTGGCACTCGACATTTTTCGCCGACCCAAGCGGCGTGCCGTCGTCAAAGTAAGCCCGCAGGTACCAATCGCCATCCCATCCTTCGCGTTCCAGTGCGGCCTTTAGTGCGGTAACGTGCAGCCGCCAGGTTTCCGCCCGTTTGCGTTCGCCCCGCGCGTCGGCGATCTTCGCAAACTCCCACAAAACACGTGTGCAGGAACCAACCGAGCCAAACGCTTTCCCCCTTGCCGTTCTGTCCCACCCGATTCATGCCATCATTCCAATCGCCTGTGCCCATCAACGGCAGGCCGTGGCTGCCCACGCGTCAGGCTGCGGTCGATTGCTCGCGCGCAGTGCTCGAATAAAGTGGCGCGAGTTTCGGAAATGCGCGGTTCGAAGTACGCTTCTTTCTGTCCTTCGGCCAAAACCTCGCCCTCGAGGAAAGGCACGACTTCTTCGAGCATGGTCATGTCGCCCGTCGCTTCTGTAAATTGGATAACCGCATAGGGCAGCCACAGCAGGTCGTCGGACATTCGCGTGCGTATGCCGCGGCCAGAAGGGCGGATGCCACCAGTGCTGTACGTCGCCTTCGACAAATTGGCGTGCGGCCGCTCGCAGCAGGTGCTCGCGTTGCGATGCCGCGCTTGGCGACGCTTAGCGCCATGACGTCCTGCAGTTGATCGCGGAATCCGTAGGCGCCGCTCAATTGATAGAATCCCGCGCGCGCCCAAACCCTGCAGGAAAGCGTCTGGTAAAGAAGCCAGCGATTGAGCATATGTCCATACTGCTGCTCGGGAGTATGCACTTGCACCGCGGCCAGAGCACGTTTTCCCAGCCCGCGATCGCCGCATTCAACAACTTTGCTCAGGATCCGCTGCCGCGATAGCGCCGAACGAGTTCGCGCGCGCGTCGCGGTTCGCCGCTTGCGCCGAGGAAAAAAACGACTTCGGCGCGCGCGCCGGGGCGTAATTCGATCGATGGTTTGCAATGCCGCGCAAGGATCAAGACCGGCGCCCACTTTGCCCGGAAAGCGGACCTCCTCGTTCCAGGGCCGCCGGGCTTTCCGGCGTGCCGTTGCGACCGAGAAATTCCGTGCGGTCGCCGGTAAATGATGTTTGGCGGCCACACAGGTCCGCAAATGCGACGCGGCCGGCGAATTCGTCGTTCCATGCGCTGCGGGCCAGTATCGCTCCGGAGGAATCCACCTCAGTGATGATGTATGGAGCCGTATTACTGCGCGAGCTGCCCAGTACCCACTCGACGTAAGCCGTTATGGAAAGGCGGCGCGGTGCGTCCCGAATCGTTTTGAAGCGTGAGTCGGATATTTTGATCGAATCGTCAGGAGGCACGAACTGCACCAGGTCGAGAAAATGCCGTGCGATCCGTGCTGAAACCGGCTGTAACCCTGGCCGTGCCGCGCGACATATGTGGCGCCTTCCTTCCGAATAGGAAGCGCGGTCGGCGTCCAGAACTCCTCCGTGCTTTCATCGCGCACGTAGAGTGCTTCACCCGGGCGTCGGTCAGTGATCGTTTGACCATGGAGTAAGCTGGTTTTCATGGCTGTTGAGCGACCAGGTGAAGCCCGATCCCGACTCGGACACCAGGAACCCAAATGAGGCATTCGCGATCACGTTGATCCACGGCTCGGGCGTACGCAGTCCTTCACTCAGGACCGTGACATATTCCCGGCCACCATTCGCAAAGCCGCCAAGCCCATTAAAAAATTGCAGAGCTTGCTGGGGCACAGGTACATCCGGATATCGGCTAATCCGCACGGAGAGCACAGGCTGGGGTTCAACCGGTTCGGGATATTGCGACCGGGTAATTTGCTCGGACAATGTCCCGCGCTGGCTCAGTAACACTGCCCGGGCCACGGTCTGAAGCTCGGCTCGTGTTTGTGGCGTGATCAAATCGCCGCGCAAGAGGACGATCTTGCCGCTGATTCCGCTGGTATCGGGAGACAGGCGCAACTGGCTGCCACGAACGAGCGCCTCCAATGAATTTTGCAAGTCCTGTACGTAAGAAGTTGCTTTCTCGTTCAGAATGACTACGTCGGCGGACAACTGCTTCAGGCGCCAGTATTCGTGCGCTCGCAACAATTGCCGGATAATTTCGAGATCTTCGGTATCGTCGATGCGCGCCAGGATGATGGGCAAATCGCCGGAAATGCCTTGCGACCACAAAGTGGTTCGCTCGATCGTGCTGCGGCTCAGCACGTCAGAGGTCGGACGCAAGGCAGCATCGGAATAAAGCACGGCATTCGCGAGCATCTGGAACAGGTGCGCTTCATCCGCTCCAATGCCAAGGTGATGCAACTCCACTTGCGCCTGCGTCCATGCCAGGGTTCGCGTGCGCTCAAAGGTGCGCACGTCGCGGTATTTATCCGTGAGCTCGAGCAGCTTCTCCCGCGTCGAGGCCACGATCGTCGAAAACACCAGGCGCGCCGTTTTTCCAGCCGGAATGTGTACGGTGCGCCGCAGGCTCATCACCGGATCGAGCACCGGACCAGTGGTGTTCGACAACGGCCTTCCGTCCGTAATGGATATGGGATTCGCGAGGGTTATGCGTGCGGCCCAGAAAGCGCGCGCGATCGGTCTCATACTGAAGATCGCCGACGGTATCCGCCTCGACCACGAGCATGTGCGCGACCCAGACCGAGGCCTCCTCTTGCGAACGTTTGCGGCGCGTGGCGAGAACCGCGCCAATGTCCGGCACAAATTCCGTTTCCACGAACAAATTGGAAAAAGCCGGATGCCCGGCATCCGCAGCCTGCGGGGCGAGCGCCAACTCCGCATAAGAAGTCACCTGGATATCGCGCGCCCGCGCGCCCAGGTTGCTAATGGAGACGCGGCGCATTTCCGCATCGTCTTCTGAAGATACGACCACCTCGAGGCTCGTGGTCATCGAACGGTCGCGGCGGATAATCTCCGCATGGTCTTCGAAAAAGGCCGCTTCGTAGCCGTCCGGCTCGACGCCGCGTGGCTGGTATCCGGCGGACCAAACGTTTCCGCTTTGCTGGTCGCGCGAGATAAAAGTACATTCCCCAGCAGTCGCGCGTGGGGTCTTCGCGCCAACGCGTGATCGCAATTCCGCGCCAGCGGCTGTAGCCCGATCCCGCGGCGGTAAGCATCACGGCATAGCGCCCGTTCGAAAGCAGTTGGGTGCGAGGCGTCGCGTCGTGCGGGGTTGTGAAGCGGCGCACCATCGGCGGGACCAGTTCGCGGACCTGCGCCGCCGCCGACACCTCTTCAGCGCGAGGACGCGCCACGAGCACGTCGCGCGGCGTGCGCTCCTGGAGAAGCAGTTCCGTGGCTTGCACGATCGGCTCGGCATGGAAGCGGCTGCGCATCGCGCCGTTATTCAGCACGTTCGCATATGCCACCAGAGACATGCCCTGGTGGTGAGCCATGTACGCTCGGCACGATGCCACAGTCCTGGCCTTCCGGTACGCGGCCGGCCGTGTAATCGAGCGCCTCGTAAAAACCGTAGGCCCCCGTGCCCCCGGCCTTGGCCAGGCGCGCGAAGTTTTGCACCGCCGCCGGTGGATTGATCATCGAGGCGAGCGCGTTCGCGTACGGCGCAATCACCAAATCTTCGCTGAGCCCGCGTTTCAGCCCGAGTCCCGGAACACCGAAAGCTCGAATACTGATAGGTGAAATCGAGATCGCGCGCGTTATAGGCCGATTCCGAAATTCCCCACGGCACCCCCCGCTCCGCCGCCGTATTCCATCTGCCGCAAAACCACCTGCTCGTACGTCTGGCTCAACATGCTGTCGGATGGCGAGCGCATCACCAGCGCGGGCATCAGGTATTCGAACATCGAGCCCGACCAGGAGATCAGCGCCGAACCGCGCCCCACCGGCGTGAGCGCGCGGCCCAGGCGAAACCAGTGCGACGGAGGGCACGTCCCCCTTGGCGATGGCAATGAAACTCGTCAGGCGCGCCTCGGACGCCAGCAAGATCGTAGTAGTTCGGATCGAGCGTTCCATCCGTCCGCACAATAGCCGATGGAGAAAAGCTTGCGGATCTTGTCGTACAAAAAAGTGAAATCCATCTGTCGAAAAGTTCTCGCGATGTTTGCGCAATGGCTCAGCAGGCGGCGGCTCAGCAATGCCGTCACGTCCGTGACCGCTCTGAATCACGTGGACCAGTGCATCAATTCGAGCAGCCAGCCTTCACTGGACGCGTCGATCGCCGGAACGATGGATCTCGCGCAAGCGAGCCAATTCGCGTAATGCACGCTTCGAACCTTTCCGGAGCCTCCGCAAGCGTTGGCACGTACCCGAAATACGATGGCCGATCGCCGCCCATTCAGGAGCCTGCTCGGCAGGACGTTTCCGTCAGTCGGGTCACGGCCGCGGGATCAAGCCGCAGCCAAGGAAGCAGGATCTCCGCGTCGCGAAAATGGCTTTCGACCGAGCCGCGGACCGCATCCGCCCAGGAGCGCAGGTCGGAATCGCGCCCCAGGTCCAGTTCCTGCGCCAGCGTCTGCGCGATATCGGCCAGCGGTTTGCGCGCGCTCCCGCAACTCCAGCGAGTCGCGCCGCCCATTCGAACGCGATCGGCAGGAGCCTGTTCGAGCGAGAGCGGCCAGAGCAGCCATGGCGTTGTCAAGCTGCTTGCGCGTGACCGTGTGCGTGCGCCGGGCGTCGCCGATCGCCTCCACCGCCTCGCGCAATTGCGCAAGAGCATCATCGCACCCCATCGAAAATGCTTCACGTCGAGCGAAGACCGCTGGATCAATCTCGCGGCAGCCGTTATCCACCACCAGAAAATGTCCGGCGATGTTGCCGCTGTCCACGGCCGAAACGTATTTGGGGCGCAGGGGCCGCAGGTCACGCGTGTCATACCAGTTATAGAAATGCCCGCGGAACTGCTCCATGCTCGCCCATCGTTTCGAATCGTTGCTTCCAGCCGCTCGGCAGCCTCCAGCGTGCCCAGCCAGCCCAGGTCGCGAGCGGCCACGGTAGAAAGCAGGTACAGGCCCATGTTCGTTGGCGAAGTCCGATGCGCCACGACGGGCTGAGGCGTCTCCTGGAAATTGTCGGGAGGCAGACAGTGCTCCTCCGCCGTCACGAAAGTCTCAAAAAACCGCCAGGTGCGCCGCGCCACCAGACGAAGCGCCTGCACTTCGCTTGCCATGACAGCGGCTTCGCGATCCCTTGGTGGAGGAGGCAGACTGATCCAGCGCGCAATGGCGGGCGCCGCCCAATCGCAGCGAAAGGCAGCGAATGGCATGGCGCACCGGTTGCCGAACGATTCCTACGATGGCCATCCCGGCGTCGCCAGCAGTACGCTTGCCATCATTCGCCTGAAACATGCCGGAAAGTTTCAGGTCCACCGCATACTTTGCTTGCGCCGCCGTGACCCATTCCAGCAGCTTTCTGCGCGTGACGAGCAAGCGGATCAGCGTGCGCGACGATGGCGTCGGTCATCAGCCAAGCCTGATACGCCAGAAACGTGATCGTCAGGCCACATCTGCGATCAGCCCGAGCGTAAGATCGGAGAGCAGCCGCGCGGAAATGGCTGCGTTTCGAGATGCCTCCCAGGCGCGGATTGAGCCCTGACCAGAAACGGCATGCAGCGCGGGAATCGCGATCATCGTGAGGATGAATCGTGTCCACATCCAAGGCGAGACGCGGGGCAGCAGCCACCCCAGCACCAGGATCAGAAACATGACAAGGCGCCGAAAGCGTGCGCCGCAGATTGTCGATCATCTTCCAGCGGCTGATCGCGGGAATCTGAAACGTTTGCCGCATCTGGCCGGCGGCAAGCCCCCGTTGCCGAAAATCCAGGGCAGAAGCTGCCAGTCTCCGCGCGCCCAGCGGTGCTGGCGCGCCGCGGCTCGGTTTCATAGTGCGAGGGAAATTCGTCGAAAAGCTCGATGTCGGTGGCCAGCGCCGCCCGCGCGAAAATCCCTTCGAACAGGTCGTGGCTCAGCAGGGTATTTTCCGCAACCTTGCCCTCGAGCGCGGTTTCGAACGCGTCGACGTCGTAAATGCCTTTGCCGGTGTAGGAACCTTCCCGGAACAGATCCTGATAAACGTCGGAAACGGCGGAAGCGTATGGGTCCATCGCCGCTGGGGCCCGGAAAACATCTTCTGGAATCGCGAAGCCTTCGCGATCGGTCGGCAGCGATGGCGTGATGCGCGGCTGCACGATGCCATATCCCTCGACGACGCGCCCTTCGCTTTGCGCTGTATTCCGGCCGATTCAGGGGATGCGCCATCGTGCCCACCAGCGCGCGGCCGCGGCTCCGCGCGGCAAATGGGTATCGGCATCCAGGGTGATGACGTAGCGCACCCCGGGAATCGTGGCTCGAGCGCGCGCCTCGCCCAGGCCCGTGGGAAAAACGTAGTGTCGGTCGCGCCACGCAAGAAGCGATTCAACTCGTGCAGTTTTCCGCGCTTGCGCTCCCATCCCATCCATTTTCGCTGGCTCTCGTTCCAGATCGCGCCGCCGATGAAACAAGATAAAAGCGGCATCTCCGCCGGGACCCGGGGCCATATCGCTGGTTCAGGCGGCTGATGCCCTCGCGGGCCGCTGCCAGCAGTTCATCGTCGCCGGGCAGGGTCTCGGTATCGGCATCCACCCAGTCGGAAAGCAGCGCGAAACGCAGATCGCCGTCGGAATTCGCCAGGTAATGGACTTCCAGCCGCTCCACTTGTTCCCGAATCATCTCGCGCCGATGTGAGCAGGGTCGGCACCACGACCATGGTGCGCATTTCCTGCGGAACTCCGTCGCTTCAATTCCAGCCGCGGCAGCGTGCGCGGCCCAAACAAATCCGTCACCGCACGATTGATCAAGCGTGATCGCCAGATCAGAGGCCGGCACCACCGCCAGCAGCCCAGCAAAATCGACCACGGGCAGTGCTGACGCCCAGAGTCCCTGGATTGCGCCAGCGGCAACGCCAGGATCAGCGCCGTGAGCGATCGCGATCGTTCCCAGATAGCCCGGGCACCGCAGCGCTGCACGTACAGACGCAGCAGCTTGCGCCGCCAGGGGACCTCGAAACGCCAACTTCCCGCTCGAATTCCCGGCCGGCCCTGCGAAATCAGGTAATAACCGGGATCGGCTTTGCGGTCGCTCGCGCGGTTGGCCGTTTCCACGTGCCTCCGCGCGCGCCCTCTTCGCGCGGTGCACCGCGCGCGTTCGGCGACTTCCGATTTCCGAATGGTGCGACCCGCGCGATAGATCCTCGATCGCTCGGCGATAATAGTCGCGCGTGGCAGAAATCCATCTGCGCAAAATTGCTGCCGTCCGCAAAACCTCGTCCACCGAGGCTGACGCTTTCAAAGAAGGTATGCCAGTCATAAGCGGAGGTCAGCCGCATGCTGGTGATGATGTTTCGCACCGTCACGCTCATCGCCGCCTGCTGCTGGTGCTCGGCACGGACAATCTCGTCCGCCGTCGTTCCCTGGGCCGCCAGCCGCTCGTCCAGCCACAGCAGAATCGGGCCTACTTTGGGATCGAGATCCCGCAAGCGCTGCACCAACTGCACCGCAAACGCGCGTTCGAGGGGCTTCTTCTCAAATTCGCCGCAGCACCGTCGGCGGGAGCGACCAGCGATTGGCCTCCCGAGCCGAGCAAGCTATCGGCAAGCGTCGGCTTCGTGCCGCGCGCTGCGGCTCCGAGCACAATGCGCTCGGCCATGCGGCGCAGATTTTCCACCAGGACCACGCGCAGCGTGATGGCCACCGCCCACAATTCGCCGATCGTCAGCGGCTGCACCCGCTGGTACGCGGTGACGAAACGGCGCAAAGTCTCCGGATCGAAGCGGCTGTCCGTGTGCGCGACGAAGGCCCAGGCAACGCCGAATACGCGCGGATACCCTTCTAAAGTGTCCGGAGGCGAGTTTCGGCAACTTGCGGTAAAACCCTGCGCGGCAGGTCGTCGCGAATTTCGCGAAGCTGCTCCTCGACAATATAGAAATTGTCCACCAGCCATTCCGCCGCCGGCGTGATCAGCTGTTCTTTCTGAATCGCACGGGCGGTGGCGCGATAAGCTTCCAGCAGCACACGCCCGTTTTCCGCCACGCGCGGAAATCAGCGGCCGGCCCGGCCCGCGATTCGCTGGTCACCGTCTGTGCGGCTGCGCGAGACGTTTCAGCGTGCTGCTCCAGCCGCTCAACACTGAATAGCTCTGCGCGGATCGGCTCTTCGACCGTAGGAAAGTCACTGAGGGCGACCTGGGCCGTTGTCATGTACTCCTTCGAAACCGCATGCTGGAGGTATTTCTTTGCCGAGCCGGCGCTACGAGAGTCAGGGCACTGCTATGCCCTATCATTGTGCCGCATTCGGAGGCGATCACGATTACAAGAATAGCGTAGATCACAGCGGGTATTTCTTAGAAGTCACGCCCTCGCTCTTAGCCCGAGCGCGCCAGAACGGTCCAACAATCAATCCCTACACTGGATTCAATCATATCGAGCAAAAATGCCCACTCCTGAACCGGTCGAGCCCAGGTTGAACGGCCAAGGCTCGGACCGAAGCAGCCCGACCCTGAATCAATTATAGGATGTGACTTTCACCGTGGCTATTGATAGATGGTGAGGTCGCAGCCTAGTACAGAAGTCCGTCACTCGTGACCACACTGGCATGACCACACCAGGCAAACGTCCGGCCCACGCTGGAAGCGTATGCCGCGTCGGCGCCTATGACATTCACTCGTGGCCGATACATTCCCAGCACATTTTAGGTTCGTGGTGATCGCGTTACGCTTGACCGCGGAAAACTAAAATCAGCAAGAGCGCATTAAGCGCAATGATACAGGCAGCGACGAACCAGGCCAACACCGCCACCCATCTAGGATTCGCAAATTCGCCCATTTTCTGTGGGTCGTTTGTGAACTGGATGAGCGGCACCACCGCAAAAGGAAGTTGAAAGCTGAGAACCACCTGGCTCAGGATCAGGAGTCCGGTCGCTTGCCGTTCGCCCGCTAACCCAATCACCAGAGCCGCGGGAATGATGGCGAGGGAACGGGTCATCAGGCGCCGCATCCAGGGCTTCATCCGCAGATGCAGGAATCCTTCCATCACAATCTGCCCAGCCAGCGTACCGGTCAATGTGGAGTTCTGGCCCGAACACAACAGTGCTCCCGCGAAAATAGTGCTGGCCAGTCCGGCACCGAGAGCTGGGGAGAGCAGCCGGTACGCTTGGCTGATGTCGGCCACACCGGTGAGGCCACGGCGATGGAACACGGCGGCCCCGAGCACCAGAATGGCGGCATTGATGAAAAACGCAAAGCCAAGGGCCATGGTGGAATCGAAAACCGCATAGCGAATGGCTTCGCGTTTCTCGCCGGCGAGGTGTCCGAACGCACGCGTCTGAACGATGCTCGAATGGAGATATAGATTGTGCGGCATCACGGTAGCGCCGAGGATGCCGATGGAAAGGTAGAGCATCTGGCGATTTCGCAATAAATCCGCAGTGGGAATCAGGCCGGCGGCGGCTTCGCGCCACAAGGGCTGGGAAATAAAGATTTCGTATGCAAAACAGGCCGCAATGGTTGCGATCAAGGCGATTACCATCGCTTCAACCCAGCGGAACCCGCAGCCCTGCAATCCGAGCACGATAAGGACGTCCAGCCCAGTCAATAGCACGCCGGCCAATAACGGCAAGCCGAACAATAGTTTGAGCGCGACAGCCGAGCCCAAAACCTCGGCCAGGTCGCAGGCCGCAATGGCCACTTCGCACAAGACCCATAGTGCGACACGTACGCGGGGGGAGTAGTGCTCGCGGCAGGCTTGTGCGAGGTCGCGGCCGGTGGCGATACCGAGCCGAGCCGACAATGCCTGAAGGAAAATCGCCATGAGGCTGCTGACCAGGACCACGCTGAGCAGCGTATAGCCGAATTTCGATCCACCGCCCAGATCGGTAGCCCAGTTGCCAGGGTCCATATAGCCGACGGCCACAAGATAGCCCGGTCCTGCGAAGGCCAGCATCTTTCGCCACCTCGAAACCCCGGAAATGATGGGTATAGAACGGTAAGCCTCAGGCAAGGATGGCGATTGCGCGGAAGATTTTTTGGCCGGCGAAACTAACGGCGACGTCTCAAGAACGGGATCTCGCATGGTTAACCGGACTAAAGCTATAGTATAAACTACACTTAACAGACGCGACGGTCAAGATAGGACTTGCGCCTGCGTTCCTTCACATATTCCCGCTGGAATGCTCAGATCGAAACGCGCACGTGCGCGATCCAGCGGCCTAGCCAGAGTTTGTGGTAGCGTGAATAAGGCCGCCGGATCTTCGGCGAACGCTAGCAAGCAATCATTCAGGAGGCGCCGATGTCCGATCCGCAGAGTCCGCAGGTGCAAATAAAAGCCGATGAGAAGGAACTTGTTGCGCACTACAGCAATCTCGTCATGATCCATCACAATCCGGAGGAGTTCACGCTCCACTTCATTTATGTTTTTCCGAATGCGACGCACGGTAAATTGGTATCAAGCGCCATCGTAAGCCCCGGCCACGCCAAGCGGCTATGGCGGGCACTCGGGGAGAATATTGCGCGCTTCGAAGCGCAGTTCGGTCCAATCCGCGAAGCTCCAGCGCCAGCACCGCCATCGAACATCGGCTACGTGCAATAAACTGCAAGTGAAGTTGCGGCGCGGGGCGGCGCGCGGGTTTGTGTTAGTGTAACCGCGGACCGCGCCAATGCCGCCCATCAGCGCAATTTTGATTACGTTTAATGAAGAGCGCGATTTGCCCGCAGCGCTCTCTTCACTTGCGGGCGTCGTGGATGAAGTCGTGGTTGTGGACTCCGGAAGTGCCGACCGCACCTGTGAGCTTGCCCGCCGATCCGGCGCGAGAGTGCTGGTGCGCGCCTTTACAGATTTTGCCGACCAGAAGAATTATGCGGCTTCAATTGCCACGCACGATTGGGTGCTTTCGCTTGACGCTGATGAGGTGTTGAGCCCCGAGCTGCGTGCCTCAATTTCCGCATGGAAACAGACGGAGCCGGAGTACTCCGCCTTCAAAGTAGCGCGAAAGACAAACTATCTGGGCGGCTGGATTTACCACTCGGGTTGGTATCCCGACTACCATGTGCGGCTTTACCATCGCCGCTACCGGCATTTCGTCGGCGCCATCCATGAATCCGTGCAATCCGCCGGGCATGCTGTTGACCGGCAACGCAAACCCGCCGCGCCGCCGATCCTCTCGGGTGACCTGCTCCACTACAGCATCCGCACTCTTGGCGAACACTACGCAAAACAGGATGCCTTCACGACCAAAGCAGCCGAGGACCTTTTCGCGCGCGGGCACGATCGCTGGTGGCTGCCGATGTGCGTGGCGGCGCCTTGGGCATTCGTACAAAAATTCGTGCTGCAAGCAGCCTTTCTCGACGGCTACCGCGGGGCACTGATTGCGTGGACTTCGGCGCGCTACGTGTGGCTCAAATATCGCAAGCTCGGCGTTCTGCTGCGCGGAGGCAAGCTCCGTCACCGCCCTTGGCCCCAAGCCGGGGATGCCTGAAGGTGCGCATCCTGATGGTGGACCTCGCCCGGGAATGGCGCGGCGGCCAGAGCCAAGCGCTGTTGCTGCTGCAAGGGCTTGCAGCGCGAGGTCACGGCGTCGAATTGCTGGCGGTGCGCGACTCGGCGCTGGCTCAGCGCGTAGCGGCGCACGGCCTGCCAGTCCATCTCGTTCCAGACACGGGCAGGCGGCTCAGCGCCACTTGGACATTGCGGCGACTTCTCCGGGCGAGCAAATTCGAAATCGTGCATGTAAATGAAGCGCACGCCCTTAGCGCCGCATGGCTGGCGCGGGTGCATCACCGGGTTCCGCTAATTGTGGCCCGCCGCGTGACGTTTCCGATCGCACGCAGCCGTATCTCGGTCGCGCGTTACTGCGCGGCTGATCGCATTTTGGCCGTATCGCAGGCCGTGCGCGCTGAACTGCTATCCGCGGGTCTTGATGCGACAAGAATCAACGTGATTCCAGACGGGGTAAAAATCCCCGCGCGCATTTCTCCCGAGGAGCGTGCGCAGGCGAGGGGCCAATGGAAGATCGCGCCTGGTGAGTGTGTGCTCGCATTCGTCGCGTCACTCACTCCAGAAAAAGGGCACGCCGTACTCCTCAACGCATTCGCGGAGTTGCGATCCGCAGGTTTTCAACATAAGGCGCCCCCTTGCAGGCTGCTTATCGCGGGCGATGGCGTTCTACGGCGCAGTCTGGAGCAACAGGCAGAGGCGCTAGGCATTTCGAGTTCGACAATCTTCGCTGGGTTCGTAGAGGACATTCGGACGGTCTATGCCGCATTGGACGTATTCGTTTTTCCATCGCTTCACGAAGGTGGTGGCACCTCCCTGCTCGAGGCGATGGCCTGCGGGTTACCGGTGATTGCGTCGGCTACCGGCGGAATAAACGAGATTATCGAAGACCAGCGAAATGGCCTGCTTCTGCGTGAAGCAACGACGCACTCGCTAGCGGACGTAGCAGCGCGTCTGCTCACCGCGCCCGAACTCCAACAAATATTAGGAGAAGCAGCCCGCCAGACCGTGGAGACGCGTTTCTCCGCGGAAATGATGGTGATCAATACGCTCGCCGTGTACGAGCAAAATTTAGCAGAGCGTCCGAGGCATTTGCCAACCAGCTAGTGCGCAAGGTAAGTGGCACGAAGCGAAAGCTTCGGCAGCGATACACACACTGCAGAAAAAGAAAGCGCCGGCTGCCCCTCTGCCAGGGAACAGCCGGCGCTTTCCAAATATTTTGTGCGCCAGTTTTGTCTTCGCCGTCCTCCTATCCGTGCAGGTTATTCTGAACCGCAGGCCGGGCTCACGACCCAGCGTCCGGAGGGTTCAAGAAACTCAACGCCTAGGGCAAATCCCTCACCTTTCAGGGGATGGCAGTAGGCTACCCGCGCTTTGGCGCGGAAATCTCCCGGGAGCAGTGCTAGCGACAGATGCTCATCGATATGCCAGTGGCGGACGGAAACCACACGCGCGCCCCGCATGCTGACATTTTCCGTAAACGCGGTCTCGACGCCCGGCATGTGCCGATGACCCGAAAGGTGCACCGCCACCGTCATCGGAACACGTTGTTCCAAGCGCCGCGGCGAACCTTCGTGCTGCTCTACCATCGGGAACGACCTCTGAACTCATAAACAGGCTGCGACGCGAGTCAATGACATGGCGCGGCTGGAACGGCGCTTCATTCTGTATAGGGCGCGGTCGGCCGCATCGAGCAACTCTTCAATACTCTGGCCGTCACGCGGGAATAGCGAAGCGCCCACGCTCACGCTGATCGCCGGCATTTCTCCATCTGCAAGCAGCCGTTCGCAAATTCTTCGGCCGACACTGTCGGCGGCTTCTGCTCCGGCTTCGGGCAGCACGAGAGCGAATTCGTCACCGCCGTAACGTGCGGGCGTGTCGATAGCGCGCGAATGGAGGCGTAAAACATTGCCGAGCCGGCAGATGGCGCGCGAACCCACGAGGTGACCGTGGCGATCGTTAATTTGCTTCAGGCCATCCAGGTCCATCAATAGAAGAGCAAAGGGGCGGCCGGTGCGCTGCGATCGCTGTATTTCGCCTTCCAGCATATTCAGCAGGGTGCGGTAATTACCCAGGCCGGTGAGCGAATCGCTGACCGCCATACGCCGCACTTGTTCGAACACGCGGGCATTATCAAGAAGCGTGCCGCCAAGCACCACCGCGTAACTCGCAACTTTCAAAATCTGCGCCACAGTGAACGGCGCATCGAACACTTGCGATGACTGGGTCGCGACGATGTGGCACGCCACGTTCATCCAAAGCGCGGCGCACAATGCCAAATCGAAGGATGACCGGGAAATTGTGGGACGCCGCCCAAAGCCAATGGCCGCCACCAGAAACAACAATGCCGGAAACAAATCCCAGGGGCGCGCAAGCCGGGCGCTGGCGTGAATTGCCGGCTCCATCGGCGCGCTTAGGTACGCCGCGCTCGTCAAATACGCCACGACTCCGACAACGATGAAGGCGATCGCCATCTCGCGTGCAGGGTCCCGCGAGTGCGGCACGCGACGTTCAACCACCAGCGCGGTAAGCAGCAAGACGCCCAAAAGCGTCCGGCCCACCATCCAAGAAACGGGAACGATGCTCTCCTCCGCGCCTCCGGTAAGGTGGGCATAAAATCCGAAGATGGCACACGTCTCCACCACGCCAGCGAGAACAAAGCCGAATGCCAGAATTAGCGTTAATCGATCGTGGGTACCGCGAAAACGCACCAGCGCATTGGCCGCGTACGTAAACGACAACAGACTGCCGACAATCTGCAGGTAGGAATAGAGCAGAAACTCGGACGAAAAATTAACTTGCCGTAGCCATACGGCCAGCAAAAATGTGGCAAGAAGCGCGCACGCCGCCGCAGGCCAGCGAAGCGGATGCAAATACCGAACAATTTTTTGCCCAAAAAGCACTTAGCCCCCAAAACATTCGTTCTGCGGTGCTCCTCGATGCCGGTCGTATTCTGTAACAGCACGTTCCGGGCCTTACTGATCGGTTCACACGTATTTTTATGTATTTACATACCAGTGACTTACAGGATTTGGAATTCAGAGGAAGGAACTGCGCGGGCGGAAAATCCCAAGATGGAGTATCAAAATGTAACGGGTTGTATCGCCAGTTCCATACTGAACTGCGGAGGCAGGCGTATCATTGCTGCAGAGAATAACTGCAGGCGTACCTATTTACCCTTTAACTACGTGCCCGGAAGAGGGCATCTATTCGGTTTCTTTGCGGACGGCGGCCTCGGCCGCCTGGAATCCGATGCGACTGTGTGTGCCGTCGCAGAAGGGCTTGGAAACCGAACCGCCGCAACGGCAGAGCGCAAATGCGGTTTTGCCTGTCAAATCGTATTTGGTGCCATCAGCATCCATCAATTCAATCGAGCCTTCCGGAGCTTCGACACGAAACGGCCCATTCTTCCTCGCGGTAATCTTTACGTCAGCCATTTAGCTCTCCTTTAAAAACGATTTTGGTACCGTTCCCATTATGGGAACGGCTCTACAGCTCGGTGCGCCTATCGGCTGTTGCGAGCGATCAGTACTTCGGTACGGAAGGATCAACTTCGTCCGACCACGCGAGGATGCCGCCTTTCAAGTTCCATATTTTGTGAAACCCGGCCTGCTTCAAAAACTCCACCGCGTCGGCGGAGCGTTTGCCGCTGCGGCAATGAGCCACAATTTCGCGGGAGCTATCCAGTTCGCTCACGCGCTTGGGCAATTCGCCCAGCGGAATCAAATGGCCATGCAGGTTACAGATCTGATATTCGTGAGGCTCGCGAACATCGAGGATGAACAAATCATCGCCGCGATCGAGTCTGGTCTTCAATTCGCGAGGCGTTATTTCAGGAATGCCATTGGTCACCGGTGTAGTCTCCTCACCACGAATTCCACAAAACTCCTCATAATCAATGAGCTTTGTGATCGTACGATGCTCGCCGCAAATCGGGCAAGCGGGATTCTTCCGCAGGCGAAGTTCACGGAATTGCATGGCCAGCGCGTCGAAAAGCAGCAGACGACCCGCCAGGGGCTCGCCCGCACCCAGGATCAGCTTGATCGTCTCCATGGCCTGAATAGCGCCAACAATACCCGGCAAGACGCCGAGCACACCGCCCTCGGCGCAGGAAGGGACTAATCCCGGCGGAGGAGGTTCAGGATACAAGCAGCGGTAGCAAGGGCCAGCGGGATAATTGAACACCGTGGCTTGCCCCTCGAAACGAAAAATCGAGCCATAAACATTAGGCTTTCCGAGGAGCACGCAAGCATCATTCACCAGGTAGCGCGTGGGAAAATTATCGGTGCCGTCGACGACGATGTCGTAATCGCGAAAGAGGTCGAGCGCATTGTCGCTGGTGAGGCGCGTCTCGTACGTGTCGATCCGGATCTGCGGATTGAGGCCTGCAAGGCGCTCTTTCGCGGCTTGTATCTTTGGCCGTCCCACATCGCTGGTCGAGAAAGTGATCTGGCGCTGCAAGTTAGTGAAATCGACGACATCGAAATCCACGATACCCAGTCTGCCCACGCCCGCCGCCGCCAGGTACAGGCCCAGCGGTGCGCCCAGCCCTCCGGCACCGATCATCAGGACTTTTGCGCGTGCGAGCTTAAGCTGCCCGTCCATACCGACTTCGGGCATAATCAGGTGCCGGCTGTAGCGCTGGATTTCTTCTTTAGAAAGTTTGCGTTCGGCTTCAGAGGCCGCCGGCGTGCCGGTAATGATGGGCATAGACAAACTCCTTGCGCTCAGGAAGTACGATACTTTAGCGCCCGCCCGCGATGGAGGGCACGATGCTGATCGTATCTCCGTCCTTTATGGGCGTATTTTCCTTGTCCAGGTACCGGATATCTTCGTCATTGACGTAAATATTTACAAAACTTCGAATGCGGCCGTCATCGGTATAGAGATGCTTGCGCAAATCTCCGTACGTCGACGTCAACCGCGTGAGCGCCTCGCCGACGGTCGCCGCCTCAAGATCGAGGCTCGACTGTTTGCCTGCAAAGGGTCGAAGTGCGGTGGGGATTTCGAGCTTAATCGCCATCAGGTTGACCTCCAGGTCTCAATCACGTGCCCCGCTCTTTTCTAAAAACAAACCAAGCCCTTGCGTATCGCACGAGCCAAAGCCGTCGCCATCAATTTCGTGGCGGCACCGCCGTGTGGCTCGCGATCTCCTCTTCCTGGAAGTGCGAACGGTCGCTGGCGAGCAACCATGAGGTCATATCCCGTGGTTTACCCGCATCCACGCTTACGATGACGTAGCTATACCAGGGCCACGCATGTTCGCGATCGTATTCACTAGGCTTCGCGGGATGATCCGGATGCGAGTGGTACCAGCCGATCAACTCGAGGCCAGCCGCGGCGGCGGCACGCTCCGCTGCGCGCACATCGTCCGCCGTAACCGAAAAACGATTTCGCGGCGAATCATCGCGCCGATTGGTCAGCGGAAACAGAGCCTTAACTTCGCGACGCGGCTCATTGGCGGCTCCGCTCGCATCCACATCGAGGCCCAGCATCGCGCCGCACGTTTCATTGGGATAATCCTTGGCCCCATGGTCGCGAATCTCGTTTGTCAAAATTTCGTTCAGTAGCAGCATGCTCACTCGATGGCGATTGCGACGCGCAATCCTGGCTCTGCGATTTTCCTAGGTTTTCCCAAGCTGGGGAGGCGCATGACTAATATTCGTCCCACAGGCGTTCATTCAAATACTTTTCGGCCGCATCAGGAAAGATGGTAACGATGACGGCTCCTTCATTGCGTCGCAGTGAAGAGGCCAGCTGAAAGCAGCCGACCAGCGCGGCAGCAGAACTGGGACTCACCAGCATGGCCTCCTCACGGGCGAGTCGCTTCACCATCCGGTAAGCGTCCTCGGTACGAATCACCAGCGCTTCATCGGCCACAGTGGCGTCATAAATCTTGGGGACAATCGCGGTCTCCATATGCTTCCAACCCTCGAGTCCGTGGAAAGCGGAATCCGGTTGCAGACTGATACAGCGAATCTTGGGATTGAATTCCTTCAGCCTGCGGGCGGTACCCACAAACGTGCCGCTCGTGCCCAGCCCGGCGACGAAATGGGTAATCCGGCCGCGAGTCTGCTCCCAGATTTCGGGGGCGGTGGCCTGATAGTGCGCCTGCCAATTAGCGGGATTGCTATATTGATCGGGATAAAAAAAAGTGTCAGGCGCCGAAGCATAGATCTCGCGAGCGCGGCGAATCGCTCCATCCGATCCATCGTCGGCGGGCGTGAGCTCGATTTTGGCCCCGTATGCCGACAGGATGCGCTTCCGCTCGCGGCTCGCATTCGCGGGCAAGCACAGTTCCACCTGATACCCGAGCGCCGCACCGATCATCGCGTAGGCGATGCCGGTGTTCCCACTGGTGGCGTCCAGGATCGTCTTCCCGGGGCGCAACTGGCCGGAGCGCTCACCTTCGCGGATCATGCTAAGCGCCGCACGGTCCTTTACAGACCCACCGGGGTTGAACCACTCTGCTTTCGCGAAGAACCCCATCTCGGGGTAATCACCGACCACGCGCTCCAACCGCAAAAGTGGCGTGTGGCCGACCCGTTCGAGCACGCCGACGCCAAGATGCTGTTTTTCAGGCGTCATGGTAGCAATGGCATTTTTTGGGTAAGTCATGATTCTACAGTATGTCTGATGCCCTTAGAATACCTGGATACAGCTCCTATTCAAATAGATGCGGCAGCATCCGCCAAGTATTCAAGCCAAGTATTGAATGACGATGCGCCTGCCAAACCGCATCGCACGCGGCATTGAACGGAGCGAGTTAGCTTAACGGAAAACGAGCTGGAAAGGTAGGGTGCACATCCATTGCACACATCCACGGCCCTCGTTTGACACGCACAGCACAATGTGGAACCTTAGTTGAGGACATGTGGGATGTTAAACAGTCGATCGCGGCGTCACGTCTTGAGACTTTGCCGTCGCTGGGCTTCCAGGTGCGCAGCACCGGGGGCGTGATGCGCGTCGAGAAGTATGGCTGCGCCTCGGAATTTCGCCGGCTGCCCGACGGCGGGTTTCAGATGACAATTCTCCCCACAATATTATGGGGCGGCCAATTCACTCGCCTCTGGGATGCCGGTTATCAGAAGTTTTTGATCACCGATGATGGCCGTAAAATCCCTGCACTGGCCACCCAGTTAGGGCAAATGCGACAGTTCAACGAAGAATTGCGCTCCGCCATTGGGGTACCCGCCTATTACAACGAAGCGCTGGGATCCACGTGCCAGGTTACGGAGTACGATCGCGTGCACGGGCGTCCCGGTGATGTTCCGGACAAAGCCGTGGGCGTGAAACGTCACGGCCCACACTAATTTGTTTGGTTCCTGTTTAGCCGCAAATCATTTTTTGCCGCCCGCCGCTCCGCTGGTTCCCTGTTGAAGCCGCTCGTTGTCGCGCCGCGCCTGTTCCAGTTGCCGGGTGAATTGTTCCACGTCCACGCGGTGCTTGGCGATTTTTCGATCGCCCAACAGGATCACAGGGACATCGAAATCATAGCGCTCGCGCAGGACCGGGTCTGCATCAATGTTAATTTCGCGCAGTGTGGCCTGCACTCGCCGCAGCAAAGGCGCGATGCGCTCCTTGGCTTCTTCGCAAAGATGGCAACCCGGCCGGGTGTACAACGTAACGTCCAGCGGCGATGCGAGCGCAAGCCGTCCGTCTTCGGTTCGTTCATAAAGTTCCACGTTCGCATGCTCACGCGTATGCGTCATGGCAGGCTCTGCAGTGTCCGCTGCAGGCGGCATTCCGCGGCGCAGCCAGCCGCAGCCGATGAGGGACTCCGCAAGCGCCCGCAGCTCGGCTAAATCGCATCCTAACCCGCCCGGCAAGTGATCTCTCAACTCCTCGAGCGTCATCCCACGCCCGTGGACCGCTGCGGGCCTGTCGAATGCTTCGAGCAACCTGCGCAATTGCTGGTTCAACCGGCCTCCCGAAACTGGTCGTGAGAATTGCCCCATCGTATTTTGAGAATTGCCCGTCGTATTTTGACGATGCGAACGGCGCTTCAGGTGACAAACAGGGCATAGACAACATAGAACAGCAGCAATCCGGCGGCGAAGACCACCAGTCCCGAAAAGCGGCGCTTGGTCAGGAAAAAAATTAACGTAAGTCCGGTAAGCGACACGAGCGTCATCAATATCGCCGAAAAATCGATAACCGCGGACCACTTGCCTCCCGTATCGCGGCCTTTGTGCAGATCGTTGACGACGGCGACGAAGCCGAAGCGCGTCACATTCAGTTCGTACTTGCCGGTATCGCGATCAATGACTGCGCCCGCTTCGTATCCAGGCCCTTTGAAGGAAACCTCGCACTGCTCGTCATCGACCTGAAAATCGCTAACCGCGCTCTTGATCCCGTGAACGCGCCGCAGATATTCGACAATCTCCAGCTTCGCGACATCCTTCGAACCCGGGCTTCCCATCCAGGAACGCTCCACTGTTCCCTGCGCTTGTGAGGTGGAGCGCTGGCTATCGAACCAATCGGCATGGTTCAACGTAAAGCCTGTGACAGCAAAAAATAACAGGATCATGAAGCTAAACATCGAAAGATAGGTATGTAACCACCGCGACAACGAGGCGAGGCGCCGCTTCCAATGCAAAGCCCGGCGCTGCGGCGGCACGCGATCGCTCGAGGCCCTCGAGACCACCGCCGAAGGCGCGCTAGTGGGTAATCTTGTGATAGTCAAGTGATGCCGACGCGATCTCCAGGTTCCCTGGCAGCTCGAGCTGTTTGGGCGAGCCGTTGAAGTCCATTTCCTGGCGGATTAACTGGTAAGTGCCGTGCTCGCGCGAGGCTTCGATCAGAACAGTATATTTTCCGGCTTTGACGTATTTGCCTGCCTCGTCTTTGCCGTCCCATCGGAGCTTATATTTGCCCGGCGGCCGAGTGGCGCTCGATATTGAATTCATGATGTGCCATACCACGTTCTCCGGCTGCAGGCTCTCGTCGTGATACCAGATGTGCAGCTCGTTAAGATATCGAAACTTTCCGTACCAAAGACAAATCGTCCGCACGGCCGAGTGCTCCTGGTCTTCGATCCAAACCGCCACAAAGGGTCGCAGAGCGCGCGGTTCCTGGATGCGGGCCAACTCCACGCCAATCGTCAGCTCGTAGTCGCGGTTCCAAAGAGGAGTGCTCGATTGCTGCGCGATGGTATCGAAATGTGGTGTTTCAACTGTGACGGTCGGCTGCTGGCCAGTGACCGCGGGCATAGGCGAACTGAACTGTGAAATAACCGGGGTTTCCAGAGAGCGCCAGCCTGCGCTCCTGATTTGCTCGCCATTCTCTCTCACCAGAAGGTATTCCGCTCCAGGCACGGTGGCGGCGAGAGCGCGGCTTTGCTCCGGCGACAAAACCGACAGCGCAGTGGCAAGAGCCCCAGCATCAGCGGGATTGGGCGCAATGACGGTGGAACTGATGATGCCGCCGGCAGGCATGCCGGTTCGCGGATCAACGATATGCGAATAGTGCCGGCCCTCAATTTCGACGCCGCGGCGGTAATCTCCGCTGGTAGCAACGGCACGGTTGCGCACCAGCAGTTGCGCGATGGCGTCGGCATTTTCAGCATCCGATTTCGGGTCCGCAATAGAGACAGGCTCGCTCCATTCGCCACGCACCACCAGATCGCCGCCAATGTTTACGACCACGCCGCGTACACCCGCAACCCGTAGCGCGGCATCGGCAGACCGTCCCACGATGTAACTCTTGACGAAGGAGTTCAAGGCGAGCGGCGCGTCACTGGTGTGCGTCGCTGTTTGCTTCGCGGAATCGAGCTTCCAGTGCACACGCTGCACGCTTGCAACCGCGGCGCTAAGTTCGCGCTGCGTGGGCAATCGGTGGTCGGTGGCGGCAGTCTGCCACACCCGTGTGATCACCTCTGCCGAAGCATCAAGTGCTCCATGCGTGCGCTCACGCCAGCGATCGAACAAGCCAAGGACTTCAAACAGTTCGGGAGAAACGCTGACGGGCTGGTTCATCGTGCGGAACCAGCGGCTGAATTCACTGCTCGCGTCCCAGGAGCTGAGTATCTGGGCTTCGCGGTCGATCTCCGCAAGCGCCGCCGACGCCGCGTTCTCCGCTAGCTCCTGCGATGGCGAAAGAATCTTCAGCTCGAGAGACGTGCCGAGAATGTTCTCGTAGTTGTATACGTATAAATGATCGCCTGCCGGATTGGTTGACGATCCCACCGGGCAGAGTGTCAGCAGCAAAATGGCGCAGAGGATGGTACAAGCGGCTTTTATCATGGAGAACCGTGAGTATGACGCGATCGAGCGGATCATGGTTTCCGCGCGCGGCCCACGGGACCATGGAACTTTTCAGTCACCGGTGCAAATCATAGAACCTTTTTTCGTGGGCAGGCAACCACCATATCTATATCTATGCAGCGCGCCGGGCGATGCCAGACAACCACCTGCGGAGACTTCCGACTGTTGAACGCTGTGGCGATGGTTCATCCTCGGTATTAAGGAACAGGGAAATGGCGGAGAGAAGCGTGAAGCCTTCTCTCCGCCATCTTTGATACGCGCCAATGATGCGCGCCAGCGACACGCGCCATACCAATGCGCTTCATAAACGGCCGGCCGCTTCGATTAAGCCGCCTTATGAGTCAGTAGCGCCTAATCGGCGCAGGCTAATCGCTCGCTTTCTTCCTGAGCAGCGGCAGCCCTTTCGCATCGTGAGATTGATCGAGAGGCACCGCCGTCATTACCGGCGAACTTGCAATCTCGATGTGATAACTCTCCATCATCATCCACGTGCCATTAAGAGGAGCGAAAACGCGGCTGGCCCAGTAAGCTCTCTCGCCGTAAGTGGGCTGCACGGAGATCATCACGACAGCATCTCCGAGGTCCCACCAGCGCGACCACAAGAACGGCACGGTCGCCACTACGGGGCGATTCGGATTCTTTGCCGCTTCCTCCGCGGCTTTCTCCTGCGCCGCGACCATATCCGCCTTGGGCCCGCGCGGCCCTCCCGCCGAGCTCACCGCACGCTGATCGAAGTTATCCGCTATGTGCTTGGCCCACATTCCCGGCCTGCCCGATTCCTGCTCCTGCCATCCAGCCAAAGCAGACTTCTCATTTTCCGTCAGCGGCTTGAAAGGCGCGTAAACGCAAGGATTAATGCAAGGTATGTCGTACGTGGGGCGCACAGGAGTGTAGTCCCGGGCATGCACGGCAATTTCCGAAGTATTCAGAAGTTTCCATCCATTCGCGCGCTTGACCCAGGTATGCGCGGCATAATTCTTGCCTTGGCTTACCTGCACCCAGACCACGTTCCCATACTTATGCTCAATTACCTTCGAATCGCCCGAACTGGGAACAAGGGGCTTGACGTGCGCCTCAAGCGATTCCCTCAGCGGCCACATAATGCCGTCGGTGTCGATCCAGGTGAACTCAGGATCGACCCACTTCTGAATCGTGGCCTTGTCTCCCTTTTCAAATGCTTGTGTAACGGTGCGGTCAGCCGAAAGGATCGGATCGTCAGCGGCTGCGACACGCCTGGATGGCACGAGCAGCAACAGACCGGCACACACCGTGCTCAAGGCGAGCGCGCTAAGAAAAACTCTTCTCATTTGTTGGTTTCCTCCTCAGGTAGGGTTTGCAAACCTGAGTCTATACCCTGGCAGGTGTGCAGGCAATGATTGCGCACACTGTAAGGGCACCTGGAACGTCCGCCTGCCCGATAAATTCACGACGGTCGGCTCCACGCTTGGAACCCAAACTGCAGCGGGTCGATAAAGATCAGTGGATAAACGCGAGCCGACAAACGCCGGACAAACGCCCGACAAACGCTCGATAAAGGCCCCACAAACTCAAGATGCGTCTAAAATGATGGCCGGAATTGGAAAGGCCTTAGCACCGGATAGAGAAGCGATGATGAGAGACACTGCATGACGATCAAATCGCTCTGGCTCACCCTGATGGCGCTCGCCGCCTGTGTTCCTTGCAGCGCCCAGGAACCTGCCAGTCAACCGCTTCAACAATACTCGGTGCTGCGCTCCAGCCGCTTGGTCACGGCCTCAGAAACATTGCGCAATGCGGATGCGAACTGCTCGATCGCCGGCACAGGGCGTGACGCGACGATGCAGTGCAACTCCGCAGGAGGCACCGCGAAGGCTTCCTACCACTTCAACACCGCACTCGTCCTGGATGGGCGCGGTATGGCATACGTGATTGCGTGCAGACTCTCCCTGGTGGCGTGGTGGTGCAAGACATTGCCGCCAGGCGCCGTGCTTCGCGGCAATTTTGCCAACGGGCATATCGCCCTGTCAGACGGGCAGAAGATTCACGATTATGATGTAGTGATATCGAAGTATGTCGGCGCGGCGAGTCCAGTTCAGCAAACGCCATCGGAGCAGGCGCCCGCTGCTGGCGCACAGGCTACGTCGGAAAACTCTAAATCAGCGGTCGGTGCAGCAACAGGAGCAAAGACCCCGGAAGGTCTCACCAGTAATCAAGCTGCCAGCGACCAAGCTGCTTGCAAGTCCCCAAACAATGCCTGTGTAGCATTCGTATCGGAACCGCCGGGAGCAGACGTGTACGTGGACAATAAATTTGTGGGGAACACCCCTTCCACACTGCCGCTCGTCCCTGGATCGCACGAAATTCGGGTAGAGGCGCGATCGCTCAAACCGTGGACCCGTACGTTCGATGCCATCGCAGGAAGCACAATTACGATTCGGGCGACACTGGAGCCCGCACCCCGCGAAAAATAATCCCGAAAACAAATTGCGCGGCCTTGCTTGCCAGCCAACCAGTGCGAATTTAGCGGCGATGCACCGTGCGGATGTTGACCAGCGGCATCGCTGGGACGCGCTCGAAAGCTTCCATCTCGGAAGCTCCCCCGTACCTGAATGTGCCGCGTCGCTGCCCGCGCACTGCCGCTTCCGCGCGCAAAAGAGTCGTTAATCTTGCCAGGGGCAACCGCGCGTGATACACCGGAATCTGAGGTACTTGCGAATATGGCGGACGTGCTGGCACTGGTGGACGATCTTTTTTTCCAAGTGAAGCTTGCGGAGACGGCGCGTCACGTTGGCGTAACGCTGCAAACGGTATCGACAGGCGAGGCCCTGACGCGGGCGGCCAAAATCGATGTCCCGCGTCTGGTAATCGTGGACTTGAATGCGCGTGCGGGACCGATCGAGGCCCTCGAACAAATGTGTGGCGGTGAAACCGCGCAGCGAGATACGCGTGGACCGCAGGATGCCCAAAATGGTGCAAGTGCGAATCAGGTAGACGGATCGGTGCGCGTGCCCGTGATCGCGTTCCTTTCCCACGTGCAAACCGCACTCGCGGATCGGGCGCGGGCGGCAGGCTGCACCAACGTTCTGCCCCGATCAAAATTTACCGCGGACCTGGCGCAAATCCTGCACCGGGCCAAGCCATAAGCCTGCGCGAAGGAAACAATACGGCGCTGAGCGTCGTGGCTGGTCGAGGCCATGATCGAGGCGATGCCCGGGAATATTTCACAGCATTTTTCGCTGAACTTTCATTGTCAACGATTGTCAACCATGTTTGTTCCTGTTAAACGTTTCTTTGCCAGACTGCTCGCCTTCTCCCAAATCGCAATTTTGCTTCTCGCCGTACCGGCGGTGCCAGGCGAAGCGCAGAGCGCGCCTGCGTCACTCCAATCCACTGGCGCCCGGCCGGGCACCGATCCTGCCGCAGCGCTCGCTGATTCGTTAATCGCAGCTTGCCGCCAGGATTCCGCTGCATTCGGAACGCACCTGGCAAAGGAAAACGCCACGGCCTTTCTCGCGCTTCCGGAATCGCAGCGCACTGGCTTATTGCGACGTTTCGTTCTCCTCGACGATCCCGGTAAGCCTCTGCTCTCGACCGACGGCCGCGGACACACCGAAGTTCGCTGCGAGGCTAGCGGCGTGGTGTCCGATATGCTTTTCGGTGAAACGCAGATGCACGATAATCTGGCGTTTATTCCCGTCGAGGTGCCGCAAGCGGGAGCACCGGAAGGTGACGCGAAACAATCCGTGCGCTTCGGCTTAGTGCGGGAATCCGGCGAATGGAAGCTGCTCTCGTTGGGGCTGCTGTTGCTCGATATTCCGACATTGGCGCGCGAGTGGGAGAAAAATGACGTCAAGGCATTGGAAGCGCACGCTATCGCCAATCTGCACGGAATCGCCGAGGCGCTGAAATCCTATCAGCAAGCCTATGGCAGGCTGCCGGATAATCTGGCGGAACTCGGGCCCTCTGCCAGCGAAGGCGTGTCACCGGACAAAGCGGGGCTGCTCGATGAGGAATTGGCGTCTGGCGAAAAAGACGGCTACGTCTTCCGGTACAGTATTGCTACCGCGCCGCGCGAGACCGACGAATCGGAACGCGAGAAAGCATCAGGCTTTCAGCTCGCCGCCACTCCGGCAAAATATGGCCAGGGCGGCCGTCAATCGTTTTATATGGATTCCACGGGCATGTTGCGGGGCGCCGACAAAAATGGTGCTGTGGCCGATGAAAGTGACGCCCCTATTTCAGGGACACACCAAAATTGAGACACCTCTATCAAAGGAAGTCCTCCCGTCCGCCAAAGTTCAACCCGGCGTAATTGCGGACACAGACCCGCAAAGAGTACCCCGTCCTGTTTGGTCTGTTACTTGGAAGCCAGCTTTAAAAAGCGACGCGTTGCGGCCCATAACGAATGTTGTTAGGCTTCTCGCCGCCGGGCCATTTCCCGTCCGGTTACTACGATGCGTTTTCGCCACAACGGTCATCGGCTTGGATCGACTTCGCATGCCATCCAGTTGATTCGCACCTATTGGCTCAGCAAGCGCTGGCTCAGCGCTCATTGCAGCAAACGCCGCAACACGGCTTTTCTGCCAATATGTGCGCTGCTGGCGTGCGCTGGTGCCACACTGTTGTGCCCCGTGAAAGCGGACGCACAGCAAGCGTTGGACACCACGGCGCTTCCGTCATTTGAATTTCATAGTGGGTTCTGGATTAATCTGCATCATTTTCTGTACCTGCAAGGGCGCCTAAGAAACGATCCCGCCAGCCAGGCAAAAAATATTTACGTCTTGGATGACGGCTCCAGCAATGGCATGACGCCTGCCGAACAAAAGGCCTGGAATGCCGCTTTGGCGGTATACGCAGCCGACTGGTCTTCTCGCGATCTGGCGCACAACGGGATCATGGTGCTGATCAATGACCGCTTGGCCGAGCTCGAGAATTGCCCCGAACTGGCCGGAAAGAGTGCACCCCAATGCACTTCAGGACTGCAGCCAGAATTGATCGCCGCCCTCGATGAGGCTGCACCCATCTATCGCGCGCGCTGGTGGGCACAGCAGGACCGCGAGAACCGGGCCTGGATCGTAGCAGTGGCTCCGCTGGTGCGCCGAATGGGTGCGCGGCTGGGCGCCCAACTGAGCGAGGTGTACCAACAAGCGTGGCCTGAAGGGCGTTATCGCGTGGATGTTAGCTGGTATGCGGGTCCCGACGGGGCCTACACGTCGCTCGATCCCGTGCATCTGACGATCGCAAGCCACGATTCACGTAATCAGGGTCTCCCAGGATTTGAAATGCTTTTTCAGCAAGCTTCTTATGCGGTCTCGGAAGGCGTAGAGCAGATGATCGCGCGCCAGTGCCGCCAGCTTGCGAAACCGATACCGCGAGACCTGTTCCCTGCACTTCTGTTCTACACCACGGGCGAACTCATCCGCCGTTCGTTTGGCGAAATGCCGGAATCTGCTGATGCAGCTTCAGTAAGCGACCGCAACGCGTATGCGTATCGCGATGCCTTGCGCGCCCACGGCTGGAGCAATTACGAGGACGTCCTCGAGCGCTATTGGCAACTGTACATCAATGGCCAAATCTCTCTCGATAGCGCCATCGCACGCATCGTGGCTTCGCAATGATCAACGAATGATGGGCAAGGAATGATTGTCGGTGAATGACCGCCAACGATTGTTGAGCGCCGTCCGCTGTGCTAATCTTTTCGTCTCCTTCAGGCTTCGGCAAATCTGCTCGCGGGCAATTTAGTCCGAATCACTGGGTTGCTTTGGTTCACGCTGCAAGAAAGGCCATGCTGCAAGAAAGGCCACAATACGTGCGAGCCTTCCCAACCAGTTTCCATGATTGAGTGCCACGGATTGCGTACGACCGATTAAAAAATTTATGCTCGCCGGTCGCTTTGCTGACCGAGCGGCGCTAGATTCTTCTCACTGCAGAGGACCCCATGGCAGGCAAAACGCCCACCGAAACGATCGAGATCAAGCTCGCGCACTCGCCCGATTCCGACGATGCATTTATGTTTTATGCTTTGGCCACCAATCGCGTCAAGGCGCCGGGTTTGCGGTTTACGCACGTGCTTTGTGATATCGAGACCCTGAATCAGGCCGCCGATCGCGAAGTTTACGACGTGACCGCCATCAGCTTTGCCGCATACGCCTATCTGCGCGAGAAATACATACTGCTGGATTGTGGCGCAAGTTTCGGAGAGGGCTACGGCCCTATCGTTGTGGCGAACCGGCCCATTAAACCCGAAGAGCTAGCGGGCATCCGCATTGGCGTGCCGGGCTTGCGCACCTCGGCCTACCTCACACTGAGACTTTACCAGCCGAATTTCGAAGCCGTGGAAATCCCGTTCGATCAGATCATGGAGGCGGTTCATGCCGGTACGGTGGAGGCGGGTCTCCTGATCCATGAGGGGCAGCTGACCTTTTCAGGTATGGGCATGCATCGCGTGGTGGACCTGGGCCAGTGGTGGCTCGATAATACAAAACTGCCGCTGCCCCTCGGTGGAAACGTTGTGCGTCGCGCTCTCGGCCCGGAAAATGGCAGGCGCGTGGCTCGTGCTATTCGGGAAAGCGTGGCATACGCTCTCGAACACCGCGAAGAGGCGCTCAATTATGCCATGCAGTTCTCGCGTGACTTGGATACGGAAATGGTCGACAAATTTGTGGGGATGTATGTCAATCGTTGGACGCTGGGCTACGGCGAGCGGGGCCGCATGGCCGTGCAGCAGTTGCTCGATCAGGGTTTTAAGGCAGGTGTGATTCCGGGTCCTGCAACGGCGGAATTTCTCGTTGAAGATCCTGTCGACGCGTAGCGCATCCTCGCTCGGCACCTGCCATGTTACTCATCGGTGGCTGCGCGGCCGATTCCGGCCTTAGCACTTGATAGGCAAGTGATCGTTCACGTAACCTGTATTTCAGTAAACTGAAGAGGGGCAATCTTCAACAACCTTTCGCTGGCGCAGCTTCTTTCAACACTCGGCATCTTACCGGAACTGCCGAGTGATCCCGAGCGGTCCAGACAAAACCTTCGTGCATTCCCTTCTGCCTCTGAGGGATTTATCATGAGCCCCCGCCGATGAACCACGGCCGCAACATTCGTGACGAATTGCTCGCCCTCATGGGTGAACGCATTCTGCTGCTCGATGGCGCCATGGGCACCGTGATCCAGGCACATGGCTTGGGTGAAGCGGATTACCGCGGCAAGGAATTTGCCCACCATAAGAAAGATCTGCGCCTCAATAATGATGCGCTTAACCTCTCGCAGCCGCACATTATTGAAGCCATCCACCGCCAGTATCTTGAGGCCGGCGCTGACATCATCGAGACAAACACGTTCAACTCCAATGGCATTTCGATGGCTGATTACGGCCTTGAACACCGCGTCGCCGACCTGAATTTGGCGGGCGCCCAGATCGCGCGGCGTGCCGTGGACGCCTACACCGTAGCGCACCCAGATCCCACCTCGGAAAATAGGCGCTTCGTCGCCGGTGCCATGGGCCCCACATCACGCACCGCATCCATGTCCCAGGAAGTCTCCAATCCTGGAGCCCGCGCGGTCACATTTGACCAGTTGCGTGAGCTGTACGGCATTCAGGCGCGAGCGCTCGTCGAAGGCGGCGTTGACCTGCTGCTACTCGAAACGGTTATCGATACGCTCAACGCCAAGGCCGCGCTTTTCGCCATGGAGGATTATTTCGAGTCGAGCGGAAACCGTGTGCCGGTAATCGTCTCAGTCACGATTGTGGACCGCAGCGGCCGCACCCTCTCGGGCCAGACCGTGGCGGCGTTCTGGATTTCCGTGTCGCATATGCCTCTGCTCAGCGTGGGTATGAACTGCGCGCTCGGTGCGAAACAAATGCGGCCGTTCCTCGAAGAGCTTTCGAATCTGGCGCCGGTTCCGATTACCTGCTACCCGAATGCGGGCCTGCCGAATGCGTTTGGCGGCTTCGACGAGACGCCCGAGCGCATGGCCGCCGATCTGGGAGAGTTTGCGCGCAATGGCTGGCTCAACATCGCGGGAGGGTGCTGCGGGTCCACGCCCGACCATATCCGCGCAATCGGCGAAGCCATACGCGGCGTGGCTCCGCGCATCGTGCCAAATCCGCCCGCTTACTCCTCGTTCAGCGGACTCGAGCCGCTGATCATTCGCCCCGAGACGAATTTTGTAAATATCGGCGAGCGCACCAACGTCACGGGATCGCCCCGTTTTGCCGAACTAATTCGCAACGGAGACTACGACAAAGCTCTTTCCGTCGCGCGCCAGCAAGTCGAGGGCGGCGCCCAAATGATCGACGTGAACATGGACGAAGCGATGCTCGATTCCGCGAAGTGCATGACCACGTTCCTGAATGCGGTGGGTGCGGAGCCGGATATTGCCCGAGTGCCGGTGGTGGTCGACAGCTCACGCTGGAGCGCTATTGAAGCCGGTTTGAAATGTTTGCAGGGCAAGGCCATTGTCAACTCCATCAGCCTGAAAGAGGGCGAGGATGTCTTTCGCCAGCAAGCGCGAAAGATTCGGCGATATGGCGCCGGCGTGATCGTGATGGCCTTCGATGAAAAAGGTCAGGCCGATACCGCCGAGCGCAAAGTGGCCATTGCCACCCGCGCCTACCGTATCCTCACGCGAGGAAGTGGGCATGCCGCCCACAGACATCATTGTCGATCCGGCTATCCTCACGGTGGCCACCGGAATTGAGGAGCACAACACCTACGCGCTGGCTTTCCTCGAGGCCACCCGCGAGATCAAGGCCACTCTACCCGGCGTCAAAGTCAGCGGCGGCCTGAGCAATATTTCATTTTCTTTTCGCGGTAATAATGTCGTGCGTGAGGCCATGCACTCCGCATTTCTCTATCACGCGATCCGTGCCGGCATGGACATGGGCATTGTCAATGCCGGTCAGCTCGCCATTTACGAGGAAATTGCCCCGGATTTGCGCGAGCGCGTCGAAGATGTGCTCCTGAACCGGCGCCCTGACGCGACCGAGCGGCTGCTGGAATTCGCGCAAACCGTCGAGAAGCGCGGCCGCGCTGTCGTGGAGGAGGACGAATGGCGCCGGGGGACGATCGAAGAACGCCTGTCGCACGCGCTCGTCCACGGGCTGACCAACCACATCGACGTCGATATCGAGGAGGCGCGGCAGAAATATCCCAACCCTTTGCACATCATCGAAGGCCCGCTCATGGACGGCATGAACGTCGTAGGCGACCTTTTTGGCTCCGGGCGCATGTTTCTTCCGCAGGTGGTGAAAAGCGCCCGCGTGATGAAGCAGGCTGTCGCCATCCTGCTGCCTTATCTTGAAGCGGAAAAACAGGCAAGTGGCGGTCGCGAGGCCGTAGCACGCGTGTTGATGGCCACGGTTAAAGGCGACGTACACGATATCGGCAAAAATATCGTGGGCGTAGTGCTCGGCTGCAACAATTACGAAGTAATCGATCTCGGCGTGATGGTGCCCGCCGACAAAATTCTGCAAGTCGCGCGCGAACGGCAAGTGGATTTGATTGGCCTGAGCGGATTGATTACGCCTTCGCTCGATGAAATGGTGCACGTCGCGCGCGAAATGGAACGCGTGGGCTTTTCCGTTCCGCTGCTGATCGGCGGAGCCACCACCAGCCGCGCGCACACTGCCGTCAAGATCGCGCCTGCATATCACCAGCCGGTGGTGCATGTTCTCGACGCGTCGCGCGCAGTCGGCGTCGTCGCCAGCTTGACGAACCCTGAACAGCGCGCCGCGTTTGCCGACAAAAACCAGCGCGAGCAGCAGCTCAGCCGCGAACAACATAGCGGCCCGCGCATTGCGCCCATCCTTTCCATCGAGGAGGCCCGCCGCAGGCGGCCACCAATTGACTGGCGCGATTACCAGCCGCCGGTTCCCGCGTTTACCGGCGCGCGCATCTGGGATACGGTTCCGCTCGACGTGCTCGTTCCGTTCATCGACTGGACGCCTTTCTTCCACACCTGGGAGCTCAAGGGCATCTATCCTCGTATTTTCGAAGACAAGACTGTTGGCCCTAAAGCCCGCGAGCTTTTCGATGATGCGCAACAGCTTCTGAATGAAATTGTTTGCGAGCGGCTGCTCACGGCCCGGGGCGTAGCGGGTTTTTTCCCGGCGAATAGCGTGGGGGATGATATTGAAGTCTACGCGGACCCGTCCCGCCAAACCCTCTTGGCCACCTTTTACACGCTGCGCCAGCAGATGCAGAAGCCTGATAAAGATGCCGAGTATGCGCTAGCCGATTTCATTGCTCCCAAAGAAACAGCGCTGTCCGATTACCTGGGGGCATTTGCGGTTACCACCGGTATCGGCATCGCGGACATCGTCACGCGTTTCGAAAAAGCGAATGACGATTACAACGCTATTCTAACGAAGGCGCTCGCCGATCGCCTGGCCGAAGCGTTTGCCGAATGGCTGCACAAGCAAATTCGGGACGCCTGGGGATTTGGTCTTTCCGAGAATTTGACCCCCGAGGATTTTCTGCGCGAGCGCTACCGCGGCATCCGGCCCGCGCCGGGTTATCCGGCATCTCCCGACCACACCGAGAAAACGACCTTGTTTGGCCTGCTCGATGCCGAGCGAGCCACGGGCATACAATTGACAGATAACTTTGCGATGTTCCCAGCGGCATCGATCTGTGGACTGTATTTTTCGCATCCCGACTCGCGCTATTTTGCCGTCGGGAAAATCGGCCGCGACCAGATCCTCGATTATCAGCGCCGCAAAGGGCTCGAACTCCGCGCGATTGAGCGCTGGCTCAGCCCTTACCTGAACTACGAGCGCAGCTCCGATTAGCGCCCTCGCTGGCAACAAGCGGCCCGTGGCATTGTGCCCGTCACATCGTGCCCGTCACATCGGGTGTCTCTCAAAAGGCAGCGAGCGTTCTGGACAAGGACCGGCTGCCATATCTTGACGCCTTAACGGCTTTCGCATACAGTCGGAACGCTTTCATGCGCATACAAATCGCCTTGTTTTCGGCCCTGTTTTGCTGCTTTGCGACACTCTGCCGAGCCTGACTCATGCCACGGACCCTCTCAACGTATCTGTTTATCAAACGCAAACTTACTCCGGCGCTCTTGGCTGAGATCGCGCGTTATCGCGTCGAGGCCGTGGAATTATTTTGCACGCGCGCCCACTTCGATTACCGCTCCGCTGAGGTGGCCCGCGAACTAGCTGGGGCCTTGCAGGATTATGGCCTGACCGTGCATGCGCTACATGCACCCGCGAACCGCGACTTCAGCTCCACGCGTGATAGTAGCGCTCCGCTATCGATCTGCGACCTGGAACGCTCGCGGCGTCTGGAAGCTGTCGACGAGATCAAACGCGCGCTCGATCTGGCCGAGGAACTCCCGTTTCGTTACCTCATTCAACATTTAGGCAGTTCACGTGACGATGCGGACCCGCGCCGCTTCGATGCGGCGTTCAATTCTCTCGAACACCTGAATATCTTCGCGAAACAGCGCGGCGTCACCATCGCGCTGGAAAATACGCCCGGAGAACTGGCTACCCCCGCGAATCTGACACAATTCATCGATGACACCGGACTCACCAATCTGCGCCTATGTTTCGATATCGGTCATGCGCATCTCGCGGGCGGTGTGTTGCCCAGTTTTGAAGCCATGCGCCAGCTCGTGGTCAGCGCCCACATTCACGACAATCATGGTGAAAAGGACGAGCATCTGCTCCCTTACGAGGGAACCATTGATTGGAAGGCCGCGCTCGAAGCGCTAGCCTCCGCTCCTTCTGCGTCTGCCGAGGCAGCCGCCGCAATCCAGCCAGGTGAAATCGCGGCAAGGGGCGGCATACCGCTCGTGCTCGAGTTAAAGGAACAGCCGGTCCATGCAGATCCCGCGCCCGAGTCAATTGTCCTGGAAACGGTGCGGAGCACTTTCGACAAGATTGAACGCGAACTGCAAGCCGTGGTCGGCGACTGACATTGCGCACGATGTCATACGCCTGAGGTCCGAGGGAGAAGTTAACGCATGGGCGTCGTGACCATCGAACAGGCCGGCCAGCACGCGGGCGAAGAAGTCACCCTGCAAGGTTGGCTCTACAATCTGCGTCAATCCGGAAAGCTGCTGTTTCCGATTTTTCGCGATGGCACAGGTCTGCTGCAGGGCGTCGTCTCACAAAAGGAGCAGCCCGCCGCCTTCGACGCTCTGCGCGGTTTGGGACAGGAGTCGAGCGTCATCGTTACGGGGAACATTCGTCCTGAGCCTCGAGCCCCCGGCGGCTACGAAATCGGAGTTTCACAGGTAGAAGTTGTCGGCCGGGTCGACGAATCGAATCCGTATCCAATCCAGCTGAAAGAGCATGGTGTTGATTTTCTCCTCGATCACCGCCACTTATGGGTGCGCACGCCTCGCCAAGCTGCGATATTGCGCATTCGCGCCGAAGCAATCCGCGCCGGACGCGAATTCATGGATAGCCAGGGATACACGCTCACCGATGCCCCGATTTTTACGCCCGCCGCGTGTGAAGGCACCACCACGCTTTTCGAGGTGCAGTACGTTGACGAGCAGAAAGCCTATCTTGCGCAGTCCGGGCAGCTCTATAGCGAAGCCATGGCCGCGGCACTCGGCAAGGTTTATTGCTTTGGACCCTCGTTTCGCGCCGAAAAATCGAAGACCCGGCGCCATCTCACCGAATTCTGGATGCTCGAACCCGAAGCGTCTTACGCGCACCTGGAAGACATGATGGTGCTCAGCGAAGGTCTGGTCAGTCACATCGTGCAGTCGGTGGTCCGTAACCGGCGGCGCGAGCTTGAAACGATTAAACGTGATGTGTCGCGCCTGGAAGCTGTGCAGCCTCCCTTCCCGCGCATTACTTACGATGAAGCGATCGCCATCCTGCAAAAAAATGGCAATCCCACGAAATGGGGCGATGACTTTGGAGGTGACGAGGATACGATCCTTTCGAGCCAGTTTGACCGCCCCGTGATCATCCATCGTCATCCCGCCGCAATGAAGGCGTTTTATATGGAGCCTGATCCGGTTCGGCCGGACCTGGCGCTGGGGTTTGACATGCTTGCGTCGGAGGGCTATGGCGAGATCGTCGGCGGTGGAGAGCGCATTTCGAGCTACGACTTGCTCGTGAAACGTTTGCGTGAGCATCACCTGCCCGAAGAAGCGTTTCAGTGGTACCTCGATCTGCGCCGCTACGGCAGCGTTCCGCACGCTGGATTTGGCATGGGCCTGGAACGCGTCGTCGCCTGGATTTGTGGAACTGAGCACATTCGTGAAGTCGTCCCGTTTCCTCGCCTCCTCTATCGCGTGTATCCTTAACTCGCACGGTACGCGGTCGAAAATACCGGGGCCTCCCTGCTACAGCCAGGCGTTTGGCCTCTGTTCCGGCGTATCCCTAAGTCTAGAGTATGGCGCAGAAAATTCGCATCATCGGTGTTCCGATGGACCTCGGCCAGAGCCGCCGCGGCGTGGATATGGGCCCCTCTGCGTTGCGCGTGGCCGGCCTGCAAGCGCGCCTCGAACAACTTGGCCATCACGTCGAAGACATCGGCAATGTCTCCGTCAAGCAGGCGGAAGAGCAGCCCTACGGCGCAAAACACGCGAAATATCTGAACGAAATTGCTGAAACCTGCCGCGGCCTCGCCGATGCCACGGAAAGGTCTCTCACCGAGGGATTTGTCCCGCTGGTGCTGGGCGGCGACCATTCCCTCGCGATTGGCTCGTTCTCAGGTATCTCCGATTTTTTCCGCAAGCAATCGAAGCGGGCCGGATTGTTGTGGCTGGACGCGCACGCCGACATGAATACCCCCGACTCCTCGCCCTCGGGCAACGTGCACGGTATGCCGCTCGCATCGTTGCTCGGCTACGGCCCTCCCGCACTGGTCGAACTGTTCGGCTACAAACCCAAAGCCGAGGCCCACAACGTGTGCCTGGTCGGGGTGCGTGAACTCGATCCAGGAGAACGCCGTTTGGTGAAGGATTCCGGCGTACACGCTTTTACCATGCGGGACATCGATGAACGCGGCATGCGCGAGGTAATGACCGAGGCGCTGCGCTTCGTCAACGACGACACCGACGGAATTGCCGTAAGCCTGGACATGGATTTTGTCGATCCCACCGACGCGCCGGGCGTGGGCACTCCCATACGCGGGGGTGTCACCTACCGCGAGGGACATCTCGCCATGGAAATGATTGCCGATACCGATTGCATGGTGTCTCTCGAAATCGTGGAAATAAATCCCGTCATCGATGAGCGCAACAAGACCGCTCTGCTCGGCATGGAGATGATGCTTTCAGCGCTCGGCAAAAAGATTCTTTAGTTTTGAAATTCGTAACCGCTGTGACGGAGTCCTTGCTTTTATGACTGCTGACAAAACACGGCTGCGTATTGGCGTGATCTTCGGTGGCCGTTCCGGCGAACATGAAGTTTCGCTCGCATCCGCCGCCTCGGTGATGCGCGCGCTCGATCCGAAGAAATACGATGTGGTGCCCGTCGGCATCACCAAGCAGGGGCGCTGGGTTGCGGGCACGCCCGCGCAGAAGATGCTGCCTGAAGTGTTGCAGGCCGGCCGCAACGTGATGCTGAACGCAGACCCGGGCGTTGCGGCGCTGGTTCCCGCCGACGGCACATCGTCAAATGCTTTGCACGTCGACGTGGTGTTTCCCGTGCTTCACGGGACCTTTGGCGAAGACGGTACCGTCCAAGGCTTGCTTGACCTTGCCGGACTGCCGTACGTCGGCTCGGGCGTGCTCGGCTCCGCTGTCGGCATGGACAAGGACATGCAAAAGCGCTTGTTCCTGCAGGCGGACCTGCCTGTGGGGGATTTCACGGCGGTGCTGCGCTCTCAATGGGAGCAATCGCGCGCGCGCGTTCTGCGGCAAATTCACCAGCAATTTCGCTTCCCCGTATTTGTGAAACCCGCAACTCTCGGATCATCGGTCGGCATGAGCAAGGTGCACAACCGCGCCGAATTGCCCGCCGCCCTCGATTTTGCCTCCGAGTTCGCGCAAAAACTCGTGATCGAGCGCGGTATTGATGGGCGTGAGATCGAAGTCGCGGTGCTGGGCAACGACGAGCCGCAAGCATCGGTCCCGGGTGAAATCATTCCGCACCGCGAATTCTACGATTACACCGCGAAATATCTCGAGCAAGGAACCAAGCTCGAGATTCCCGCCAGGCTCAATCGCACACAGGTGCGCCGCTTTCAGGACTTCGCCGTGCGCGCCTTCCGCAGTCTCGAGTGCCGCGGCATGGCTCGCGTGGACTTTTTTCTCGAACGAAAAACGGGCCGCGTCTACCTGAATGAGGTCAACACGATTCCGGGTTTCACTTCCATCAGCATGTATCCCAAACTGTGGGAAGCATCCGGCGTGGCGTATCCGCAGTTGATCGACCGCCTGATCGATCTCGCTCTCTCGGATCACCGCGAGAAGCAGCGCACGAAATACTCGATCGAGTTGCCGGCCGGTTCCGCAGGCGCGCTCGAAGGCTGAAACACGGCAGCGCTATATAACCTACAACTCGCGATGGGCAGCCTCCGAGTCAGCGCTTTCTTGTAAATTCAACGTTTTCTCGCAAACCCAACGTTGTAAATTCGAGCCCAGCAGACGCCATCTCGCACTTTCGGCGGGTTCAATCGCAGCAATTCTTTCCGCTGAGGCCATCGATCCCCTCTTTGCCGATGATGGGCACCATGCTCAGCGCGCCGACCGGGTCGGCCCACCACCAGCCCAGCGCAAGATTCAGAAGAAGACCGGCCAGCAGAATGCCCGACAAATAAACGCAAAAGTCAGTCTGCCTCGCGTCGGCCTTCATGGCCGCGCTGCCCATTTCGCTGCCCACTTTTTTCTTGGCGCGCGAAAGAATAGGCATCACCACCAACGACGCACACGCCAGAATGATTCCAGGAATACTGTGCTGCGGCGCCTTGCGGCCGAGCAGATCGGCCATCGATTCGTACCCGAGGTAAACAGCCAGGGCTACGAAACAGATGCCGACGATCCGCAGGCTTATTTTTTCGTTGTGCGCACGCCGGGAAGCATCGGCGTCCACCGTCATTCGCCAGAGTAACGCGGTTCCGGAGGCGACCTCGATGAAGCTGTCGATTCCGAAGCCGATCAAGGAAATGCTTCCGGCAAGGGCCCCCGTCACGACGGCGAGCACTCCCTCCAGCGTATTCCACCCGATTGTGAAATATTCGAGACGCTTTCCTCGCGCCGCACTCGCTTCCCGCGTCGTGATCAGTGGACACATCCGCAAAGCATACCAAGTTCTTGCCAGGCCGCCGGTGCCAATTACCACGTGATCGAGTTGCGGCATGTTTTGCGATTTTTGAATGCAATGTTTTGAAATTGTATTGCCTTGGGTTATTCGGCTGCCGCGCGAAAGAATACGCTGCCGCGGGACAGGGTTTGCAGGCATTTACTTCATTGTGGCGATTCTGCTACGGTTCCTTGAGACGTAGCCCGTGCGTGCATGGCGCTGTTTGAAGCCCAAAAGCGGCGGCGCCGGCACCGCACCGACGTTCGAGTTCCGGGGAGCGAAGTTGGTTAATCTGCTGGACGAGAGGGGCGAAGAACCCAAATCGAAGCGGCTGCGCTATGCGGTCAGCGTGGTGGCGCTCGTGCTCCTTCTGGGATTCTGGGGATGGCGTTCTCTGCGATTTGCGAGCGAGGAACATACCATCGACCATTTCATGAACGCGGTAACCGCCGGAAATTTTCAGCTTGCCTATCAAATCTGGAAACCTCGTCAGGGCACCAGCTATTCATTCCAGGATTTTCTCGCCGACTGGGGCGACAAAGGTTATTACGGGCCGCTCAAAAGCTATCGCCGCGAAGCCGCTTCGGAGCCGCGCAATGGCGGCAGCGGCGTAATCATTACGGTGGAGATCAGCCCGTTTACTCCGTTTCCGCCGACTTCCGACCCGCGCAGCGCGCGCAACCGGGAAGTGAAGCTATGGGTCGAGCGAAGCGATCAATCGATCAGCTTTCCGCCGTAGGCTCGCGTTAAGTTTCGCAAGACACTGCGACGCCAGGCGCATGACATGTGCGACGCGTTGTCTTCGGGCTGTCTTGGTGTTGTCCTCGCGTTGTTCTCGCGTACACTCGTCGCCGTCTTGCCGCCGCCTTGCGGACACAGCTCTTTTCCACACTTTCAATACAGATCCTCAATCGACGCGAGCAGTTCGGCCGGTGTAACCGTAGCGGTGCCCAGTTTTCCGACCACCACGCCGGCGGCCACGTTCGCAAGCACCGCTGCATCCGGCAACGCGATGCCAGCAGCAGCCGCCAGGGCGAGGACGGAGAGCACCGTATCGCCAGCACCCGTAACGTCGAAAACCTGACGGCCGGCGCTGCCGCGCTCGATTCCGGGGAGCCCGACGCGTGCATAGTTCACTTCAAAGCTGGTGGCCGGGATGTGAATGGCCCGCGAAACGCCTTCCTCGAACAGACTCATGCCGTCTTCTCCCAGCGTAATGACGACGGCTGCACACCCAAAATGTTCGAGCAAAGCGCGGCCGGCCTCTTCGATTGACGGGCCATCATGAAGCTGCCGCGTGACGAAGAAACCGGCTTCCTTTTTGTTGCATACGATGGCGGTGGCCCCGCGATAGGCAGATAGCCGGGTGGTTTTGGGCTTCACCAGCGCGGGCACGCCGCGACGCCGGCATTCTTCAAGAACGCGCTCGGCCAATTGATCGGTAATCACACCCTTGTCGTAATCGGAAATAACCAGGGCGTCTAGTTGTGGGAGGCTGGCCTGGATGGCGCGAATCAGCGATTGCTCGAGGGCCGGTGCGAGCGGCGCGCTCTGCTCGCGATCGACGCGCACTACCTGCTGATGACGGGCGATGATCCTGGTTTTGACGGTGGTGACGCGCCCGGAGTCGGCGATAACGCCTTTAACGGGCATCCCGAACGTTGCGAGGCAGCGGCGTAGATCCTGGGCAGATTCATCGGATCCGGTGATGCCGAAGGGCGTAACGCTGGCACCGAGGGCGGCGAGATTCGCGGCGACATTTCCGGCTCCGCCGAGGCAGGATGTCTCGGAAACAAAATCCACTACGGGGACGGCCGCTTCTGGAGACAGCCGGGTCGCGGAACCCCAGACGTAGCGATCGAGCATCAGGTCGCCAATCACTCCAAGACGCTTAGTGCGGAAACGGCCGACAAGTTTTGCGAGCCCGGGAGTCCGGACGTTCTTTTTTTCAAGGTTCGGTTTTCGGGGGTTTGCCTTGCCGCGGTGGGGTTTCCCGGCGCCGGGCGCGGCCATCATTCGGGGCGTGCTTCGTCTTTGAGCATAACGGGAAAGCCGTCGCGAATGGGATAAATGATCCGGCATGCGGGGCAGCGAAGCCCTTGCTGGTCCTCCGTGAGCTTGACCGGCGTTTTGCAGACGGGACAAACGAGCATGTCGAGTAATTCCTGGCTGATGGTCACTGTAACCTCCCGCGAGCATTGTATATAACTCGGAATGCTTTTCGTTGGGCCGATTTCTGGGTCCAGGGGTGCGCACCTGACAGGGTACCCACAAGACCCGAATGGCAGATATACGAGCACATTCGGATCGTTGCTGGGAAGTTTCGCTCATAAACGCTCGAATTGCCGCGCCTAACGCGTTACGGCCAGCGGGCGGACCCGCCTGACGAGTTCTTCCAGGAACTGATCGGCATGCATGAATACTGCGAAGTGCCCCGCGCCCGGGATGGGTACGAACTGTTTGTGGGGCGCATGGATGACCTCAAGATAATTCCGCGCCAGCGCAGTTGGAGTCGTGAAGTCCTCAGCCCCCTGGAAGAAAAACATCGGCACCGAGAATTTCAGACCGAGATCATTCGGCCCGCTCGATTGCGTCTGCGGAACGAGACGTTCGGCGCTTAACATTTGGCCCGCAGCGGAATCATTGATGTCTTCGACGGAATACCCCGGAGCAACCAGCGTGAGGCCCAGCGTCGAAGCCAAGAACCGGTCCGCGCCCTCGAAGGCATTGGACCATTTGCGCTGCACGCCGTATCCCTCACCCGAGGCATATGGCGGGGGGCCGACTTTGGTCAATTCATTGATGGCACGCTGATTGCCAACGGCTCGCGCCCTCTTGAGCAACGCATCATAGGCGGCGCATAGTTTTTGGTTTCGTCGGCGACCTGGCCGGTGCCTACATAGGCATAGAAGAGGTCAGGGTTCGTCCGCACCATCTTGAGGCCGATGATGGACCCAAACGAATGCGCCACGAGAATGATCTTGTCCTTCCCCAGACGTTGGCGCAGATATTCCGCGAGTTCAATGCCATCCTGCGCCATGCGGTCCACGGTTAGAGTCGGCGCAACTGCGGGGCCGCTTTTTCTCAACGTGCGACCCGCGCCCCTCTGATCCCATTGCACCACCGTAAAGTGCTCTTCCCACGGAGCGAACAACGCGAATGTCCACGAACTGGTTACGTCACCAGGGCCGCCGTGCAGGAACAACAGCACGGGATTGGCGCCGTCCTGGCCACGAATCGTGACCCATTGCTCCATGCCACCGACGGGGACGAAGCTGGCTTCATCAATGCCCTTGGCCGACCGAATCGCAAACTGCTCCGCGTTGCCGGCTCGCACAAATGAAACCAGAGCGTCGAGCTTGCGGTATTCCGGATCAAGCGCTGTGGGCTGCTGCGGATCGCTAGCGAACTGGCCGAGCGCCGCGCCTCCCAGGGAGATCACCAGAAGGCCACAGGCGAGTATGGAACGCAGCATACGCGTTGCTCCTGCGACAGGCTTGCAAGTAGGCCGCAAGATACATTGAATTCAAGCGTGTGAAAACACATAACGCGGCAAGCTTGAGATATGCCCGAGAACCGGCTTATCGAAAACTAGTCTCCGAGAGCCTGTTCAGAAGCGTGGATGCAGCCAACGGGCAGTCTGCGCGACTGAGTACGTGACGAATGCCTATGGATGCACACGAGCTGTAAAGTACACTCTCGCGACGACCACCGAGAACATTCGATTGCGTGGCGCGGTTCTTTACGCACGGAACTTTGGATCGACGGTAATGGCTAAGGTTAGCAGAGGGAGCGATGCGCAAGCAGAGGCTGGAGGCATTTACCGACGGCGTGGTGGCCATCATCATCACGATTATGGTGCTGGACATGAAGGTGCCCGCTGGCGCGGATTTTGTGGCGCTGAGAGCGGGGATGCCGGTGTTCCTGGCCTATGCGCTGAGCTTTACGAACGTGGCCATTTTTTGGAACAACCACCACCACATGCTGCACGTGACCGAGCGCATCAACGGACGCGTGTTGTGGGCCAATATGCTGCTGCTGTTCTGGTTGTCCATGGTGCCGTTCGTGATTCGCTGGATGGACCAGACACATTTCGCCGCCTTACCGACCGCCAGCTATGGCGTCGTATTGGCATTGGCGGCCATTGCCTACACGGTGCTGGAGCGGTCCATCATCGCGTGCAACGGACCCGAGTCGAAACTCGCGCAGGCGGTGGGAAGTGATCTGAAGGGGATGATTTCGCTCGTCGTGTACCTGGCCGCGATTCCGCTGGCGTTCGTGCATGCCTCCATCGCGATCGTGCTGTACGTGGCAATTGCGATGATGTGGTTCATACCAGACCGCCGCATCGAGTCCATTGTCGAATGAACCGAACATTTAACGAGCGCGGCATTAAATGAGTCCGGCAATTAAAACGTACACGGGAAACATGCGGTGAGGGGGCGTAGCGCTGGTGGCGCAGGATGCCACGCTCACGTGCGGTACCAGCGAAAGTGGGGCACATGCCAAGCCGGAGCGACGGCGCATTCACATTCGACTGGACAAAGTTTTTCCCGCGAGCAGCCGCACGATGCGTGCTGGCGATGGCGGCATTGATTGCGGCCGGCATTGGCTCCGGGCACGCGTTACAGGGCATGGAAGCAGCCGCCGGAGCCTTCTCCGTAGGCTTTGGCTCGTTTCATGAACTGCACAAATCGCGGATTGCTCCCCTGCTTTACGCCAGTGCCGGGATGTGCCTTTCGAGTTGGGTCGGAACGGTGGCTGGAAATTCGACACTGGCGGTAATCCTGGCGGCAACCCTGGGCGGCATCGCGTATGCGATGGTGGCGGCACTGAGTCCCGCAATCTCTTACGTTGGGCTGCAATGCGTGGTGTGGCTGGTTATTTCCAGCGCGTATCCGGCGACAGGCGTGCATGCGTTGCAACGGGGATTGCTGGTGCTGGGCGGCGGCTTGCTGCAGACGGCGACCATCAGCACATTGTGGCGAGTAGAACGGAACGTCACCCCACTCGCGCCCGGCTCCGGCCAGGATGATGCGGATCCGCTGCGCCACCTTCGGCAAGCCCTGGCGACCGACCGGCAGATCGCACTGTACATGCTGCGAGCGGCGCTGACCCTGTTATTCTCGGCGACGCTCTGGCGCTGGCGACAATCGGCGGACGGCTACTGGATACCAATGACCGCTGTCGTGGTCTTGAGGCCGAATTTTCGGCAAACAACGCAGCGCACGATGGCGCGGATCATCGGTACGCTGGCTGGCGCGGCGGTATCCACCTTGCTTGTGGCCCTGCTGCGGCCAGGGCCATGGGTGGTGACCGCACTGATCGTGCTGTTCTCGTGGCTCGCGTACAGTCTGCTGTATGTAAATTACAGTGCGTATGCGGCGTGCCTCACAGCGTACGTTGTGTTCCTCGTTACATTCGCGGGCTTGCCGGGACTGGAAGTGATCCGACTACGTACGGTGAATACCGCGATGGGTGGCCTGATCGCGCTTGGGTTGATGCTGATTTTTGGCGTGCTTCACAGGGATGCTACGGCGGAGGTCAGGTAAACTCCAAGTGCATGCGTGAATAAAACGCCTGATTATGTTCATCGAACCGTGCAATCCGACTGAATGAGATATTACGGATCTGGCGCGGACCACTCCATGAACGCACGGGAGGGCAGCCGTGGATGATTGTTCGCACGCAGGCGCGAACTTCAGACGTTGGCGGACTGTTCCCGCGGGACCTCTTCGCTGATCACCGTGAACTGCGTAAGGTTGGTCATGCCGAACGAGGTGGTGATGGCCACGTCGGAAGCGTCGCGTCCGGTGGCCATCAATACCCGCCCGATGCGCGGAATATTATGACGCGCGTCGAAGGTCCACCAGCGATCGTCGAGATACACCTCAAACCAGGCGCTGAAATCCATCGGATAGGGCACCGGGGGTATACGGATGTCGCCTAGATATCCCGTGGCGTAGCGCGCCGGAATGTTCAACGCGCGGCACATGGTGATCGCCAGATGCTGAAAGTCGCGGCAGACTCCAAAGCGTTCCGTGTAAACGTCCAAGGCGGATTTGTGAGTTACCAGGCGCTTATCAGGAATTTATCGAGCATCGGGGACGAGATTACCGTGGGCTCTTTCCCATAACTTACGGGCTAGACCTTAGGGGCTAGACCTTAGGGGCTAGCGCCTACGCGGCTAGAGGTTATGGGCGAGGCGGAATTCCCGGGCCGTGGCAGCGGGATCGCGCTGATCGCCATCGACTGCGTAGTTCATGCGGCGCATGTCGGCGTCGGTGATTTTACCGGTGAGCGTGGCCAGGATGGCGCGCAACTCCGGATGCTGCGCAAACGAGGCGGTGCGCACGATGGGCACGGCCTGGTATGGAGGAAAGAAGTGGCGATCATCCTCGAGCGCGACCATGCCCAGAGCCGTGATTAAGCCGTCGGTGGAATTGCCGGCGACCACGTCCACTTGTTTTTCTTTCAGCGCGCGGTAGAGCAGGCCGAGATCCATGATGCGCGGCTCGGAGGCGAAGGTGAGGCCATACGCCTTGGATAAGCCGCGAAAGCCGTCGGACCGCTCCATGAATTCGTAACCAAAACCAGCGCGCCAATGGGGAGCGTGGGGCACGATATCGGAGATGGTGTGCAGATTCAGGCGGGCGGCGTCGTCACCGCGCACCACGATGGCAAACGTATTGTTAAAACCGAAGGGCGGACCGACGTCCAGGCTAAAGCGGTCGCGGTAACCATCGCGGACACGCTGGTATACGTCCGCCGGGTCATTCGAGGTGGGCTCGTTCAGGACGGCCGTGAGCGCGGTCCCGGTGTACTCGGGATACAAATCCATCTGTCCGGACAAGAGCGCGCGGTGGCAGATGAGCGTGCCGCCGAGGTCGAAGCGCCGCTCGACGTGAATGGCGGAATGAGCCTCGATTTGCTGGGCCAGCAATTCTCCGAGAATGATCTGCTCGGTAAAATTTTTCGAGCCGACCACGATATTGGTGCGGCCACGGCGGCGGCAACCGGCGAGCGCGAGGGTCGCTCCTGCGGCAAGGCGGAGTATTTGGCGGCGGCTGAAGTGGGTGGCTGGCGAGGCGATGGGCATAAGCGTTGTTTTTCAGGATTGGGGCGTGAGCTTGCGTTCCACAGCGCCGAGCAATAAATCGGCGGCGATGGCCAGCAGTGCCGCCGGGATGGCTCCCGCGAGGATAACCGAGTTGTTCACCATGGCTACACCTCGAAAGATAAACACACCCAGGCCGCCGGCGCCTATCGCCGCGGCGATGGTTGCGACGCCGATACACAGCACGGTGGCGACGCGCACGCCGGCGAGGATTACGCTCATCGAGAGCGGCAACTCGACTTGCCAGAGGACCTGGCGCGGCGTCATGCCCATCGCCCGGGCGGCTTCGAGCACGGCGGGGTCGACACCGGCAATACCGGTATAGGTGTTGCGCAAAATCGGCAGCAACGCGTAGAGCATCAGCGCCACGATGGCGGTGCTGGCGCCGATGCCTCCCAGAAACGGGACCGGAATCAAAAAACCAAAAAGAGCGAGGCTGGGGATGGTCTGAATAATGTTAGCTGCACCCAATACCCAGCGGCGCAACGTGCTACGCCGTACGAGTGCGATGCCGAGAGGAAGTCCAATGGCGAGGGCAATGCCCATCGCGGCGAGGACCAGCCATAGGTGCTCGAGCGTGTGCTCCGCAATTTCCGCGCGATGATCCAGCATGAAGTGCCAGATGCTCATGAAGCGCCTCCTGGTTTGCGTGCGGCGGGTGGGCGGGTTTGCGGGGCGCGGGGTGATTCGCTCGAGGACTGATCGGGTGCTGGATCGGTTGACTCGCTAGTTGACTTATTGGTTGAGCCGCTGCGCGATTCGGCGTGCGTCGCAGCGCGTGATTCAAGGTGTGAGTCGGGTGATGCCAGGTGCGATGCGTTCGATCCCAAGGCGCGCGACACAGCGGGTGACAGCGGCGCGGAGCTGTCAGGAGTCGGTTCGAGAGACTCGACAAACGCCCGGGCCTCGGGTTGCGCCGTCCGGAGGAACTCATCGGGATCGTAAACACCCACCAGCTTTCCGGCAGCCAGAAGTGCGATGCGCTGGCCCAGCAACAATGCTTCGCGGAGATCGTGGGTGACAAACGCAATTGTTTTTCCCAGGCGCGCCGAAAGCGAACGAAATTCACGTTGCAGCTCGGCACGGGTGATCGGATCGAGAGCACCAAACGGCTCGTCCATCAGCAAGATGGGCGGATCGCCGGCGAGAGCGCGGGCGACGCCCACGCGCTGACGCTGGCCTCCGGAAAGCTCCCGGGCGCGGCGGCCGGCGAACTCGGCAACGTCCAAACCAACCAGCGTAAGCATTTCACGCACGCGGTCGCGAACGCGCGCTTCCGGCCAGCCCTCGAGGTGCGGCACGAGAGCAACGTTTCGCTCGACGGTCCAATGTGGAAACAGGCCGACATCCTGGATGACGTAACCAATGCGGCGACGCAAACGTATAGGATCCCATTCAGATTGGTTGCGGCCTTCGATGAAGATGTCGCCGGCGCTGGGTTCCAGCAGGCGATTCATCAGCTTCAAAGAGGTGGTTTTGCCGGAGCCGCTGCGTCCCAGGAGCACCAGCGTTTCGCCCGGCGTGACGGAAAGATTTACATCGGTGAGGAGGGGCCGGCCGTCTTCAAGACGGTAAGCAACATTGCGCAGCTCGATGGCGAAACCTTTGGCAGCGGGTGCGGTCGTGGACTTGCGGGGACTGGCTGGATGCGGCATCAGATGCGCACCTCGGCGGAACGCGCAGGCCCTCGCCGAAAATGTGCCCGGCTACACGATTGAGGTGATTTACAGGATGCCGAAAAGCTGGTTTTATCGGGGGTTTGGTTCAGCGTGCAGAGGGGCCCCAGGATCAGCGCCCGGATTTGGGCTGTGCCTGTTTCGGGCAGGGGGCATCCAATATCGAGGGCATCGAGCTTAAGCGCGTGGAGGGGGAGGCGTCCGTGGCTACTGCCGCTGCTGTCATGAAACCGCAAGTCTTGCTGCACAGGTTGGCCGCCGCTCGCGCGCAGACCGATGCGCTGTTCGCGATCGTGCGGCCGGAGGCATATTACGACCGGCCGATTCCGGAGCGACACCGAATTATTTTTTACGTGGGCCATCTCGAAGCTTTCGATTGGAACCTGCTCGGCCGCCAGCTGTTTGACCTTGCACCGTTTGCGCCGACCTTCGATCAACTGTTTTCCTTTGGCATCGACCCGGTGGATGGCGGACTGCCTATGGATTCACCGCGGGACTGGCCTGCGCACAAGGCGCTGCTGCGCTACAACCGCGCCGTTCGGGAGCTGCTCGATGAGCAGTTGGCGTCGGCTGGAGGCGGCAGCGAAGCCAGTGATTCACGCCAAACAAGGGCTGCAAGTAAATCGGGTAATTCGGGTGCGCGGCGCCGCGAGATTGCGCGACTGCTGCATGTGGCCATCGAACATCGTTTGATGCATGCCGAGACACTGAGCTACATGCTGCACCAATTACCCATCGACCGCAAATACCCACAAAGTGAACCTGCGACGCCCACGGCGCGTCCAGCCGTTGCGCATATGGTCGATATTCCAGCGGGAATAGCGACCCTGGGACTCGGAGATCCAGCAGAGGTGACAGCTGTCGGCCAACTGGCAAACAAAGTTGCGCCGCAAACCCGAAATGAAAATGACGACACGAGTCGCGACACCTTATTCGGATGGGATAACGAATTCGCTCCGCATCACGTCGCGGTCCCTCAGTTCCGAATCGATGCGCACAACGTAACGAATGGCGAATTTTTGCGGTTTTTGAATGAGGGTGGTTACCAGGATCACTCGCTCTGGAGCGATGCCGATTGGGAATGGCTGCAATCGAGCGGGACGGCGCACCCTGGTTTCTGGCTCCAGGGAGACGGCCGTAACGGAAACGAATGGCGCTATCGCGGCATGTTCGAGGAGTTGCCGCTACCGTTGGATCGCCCGGTTTATGTGAGCCACGCGGAAGCATCGGCCTATGCGCGCTGGGTGGGCAAAGAACTTCCCAGCGAAGCGGAGTGGCACCGCGCGGCCACCGTCACCCCACATGGTGTCGAGCGCAACTACCCGTGGGGAGACCAGGCGCCGGATGCGTCCCTCGGCAACTTCGACTTCCACCGCTGGGACCCGACCCCCGCCGGCGCGTTTCCGGCCGGCGCCAGTGCGTTTGGCGTTTACGATTTAGTCGGGAACGGGTGGGAATGGACGCGAACGGTCTTTGCGCCGTTCGAGGGATTCGAGTCTTTTCCGTTTTATCCGGGTTACTCCGCCAACTTCTTTGACGGCCAGCACTACGTGATGAAAGGCGGATCGGCGAGAACCGCGGCCTGCATGCTGCGGCGATCTTTCCGTAACTGGTTCCAGCCGCACTACCCGTTCGTGTACGCCAGCTTCCGTTGCGTGGAACACGATAAGCAAGATACAAGATAAGTGAAGGTGGGCAAACCCGCAAAACAGTGATTCCGGGACGACCGGGTTAACGTGTAACGATGGCAGCGCCAACCGGTCCATGATCGCCGATCAGTGATGGGTCTGTGGCGATGGCTGCGTGGCAATGCCTGAGTGGCGATGCTTAACTGGCGATGACTGACTAACGAAGGAGTTTCCATGCTCACCGAGACGCTGGCGCAATACTCGCTCGCCGATCTGGGAACCGAAGTGCGGTCCGGATTGACCCGAAGCGGGCAAAAGGAGCTCCCGTCGAAATATCTTTACGATGAAGTAGGCTCCGCACTTTTCGAGGTCATCACGCTGCTGCCGGAATACGGGTTGTCGCGCGCGGACGAACGGTTGCTGCGGCAACATGCTGAAGAGGTGGTGCAACGGTTGTGGCCCGCACGGCTGATTGCCGCGGAACTGGGAAGCGGCACGGGCAAGAAAACACGCTGGATTCTCGAGGCGCTGCGCCGCCGGCAGCCCACCATGTATCATCCCATCGAAATTTCTCCCACCGCGCTCGCGCAATGCGCGAAAGAATTTCAAGACATGAAAGGAGTGACGGTGGCAGGCCTCGAACAACCTTATCTCGAGGGCTTGCAGATCGTGGCCGAGAGCCGCAAACCGCACGAGCGCCTGCTGGTTCTTTTCCTCGGCAGTACCATTGGGAATTTCGATCGCGAGCCTGCGGAGCAGTTTTTGCGGTGCATACGTGGAATTCTGCGCGCCGGCGATGCCTTGTTGATCAGCGCCGACCTGGTGAAGAGCCCGGCGGCATTGCAGTTAGCTTATGACGACCCGCTGGGCGTGACCGCAGCGTTCAACATGAATCTCCTCGCACGCCTGAACCGCGAATTGGGCGCCGATTTTGACCTGAGCGGGTTCCGGCACCTGGCCAAATATGACGAATCGCTGCATCGCATCGAAATGCATTTACTTTCGGTGCGCGATCAGAGTGTCACCATGCCTGGCGCGGGTTGCAAAGTGTTTCTCGCGAAAGATGAAACGATATGGACGGAAAGCTCGTACAAGTACCGGCGCGACGAAATCGTGGAGATGGTTCGTCGCACCGGATTTCGCGAGGAAGCGCAGTGGCTGGATTGGGAGTGGCCTTTCGCGCAAACATTAGTGATTGCCAATTGATGATTGCCAATTGATGATTGCCAATTAATCATTGCCAATTAGCGATAGCCAGTCAGGCTAGGCCGTCAGGCGTAATTGCAGCCGATGTGGTAGTCGCAGCGGACGCCCCAACGCGCGGCGCTGGATCGACGGTCAGGCTTACGCTTCCGCGCCACACCGCACCGGGGACAAGCCTTGCCCGCCATACGGCCAGGATTTGAGAGCCCTGATAAACGCGCTCGAATCCATCCTCCGATTCGGAAACAGTTTCTATGGGTGCAATCCAGATCTGGCTCGCGGCAGGAGCGGCTATGCTCGCGGCCACGTTTTGCCACTCGTCCACAATTGTCAATTGTCCGCTCGTAAGCTCCGAAACCGGAACGGCTGCGGCCCAGCGCAGTAAATGCTTGGTACCCCCGATATCAAAGTAACGGTCGGAGGCGTCGGGTGCCAGAAAATTGACGATCATCTCAAGGCCGATGGCGACGGACTGCTCCGCAGCATTGTTCGTACTGATTTCAATTCCGCAATCGATGCGATAGCCCTGGCCCTGGTGTGAAAAACTGAGGTTCTTGACGCAGCAAACCTGGCCAGCCGCAGGAGGGCTCGTTGCCGCCCAAGCGAGCGGGGCCTCGCAAGTCAAATTGACGCATGCGGGTTCGACCTGCTTCACCTGGTAAGTACCGCCGGCAAGAGCGGGATGCTCGTCCAACTTCAAAAGCCGGTAGTCGTCGAACGTCTTTTCCTTCGCAAACAGCAGCAACCGAAAAGCGTTGCGGGGCCAGCGGTCGTATTGCAGAAAACGCTCGAGCCCCTTTTCCTTGGCGCGCGTCTGCTCGTGAATGGACGCGACCCGTCCACTATCCGGGTTGCCAGCGGCGTCACGTAAACGCGCGTGATAGGCCTCGGCGCGCCTTTGCATCGAGTTGATGACGGTGACGCTGCTGGGGCGGAAATCGAGCGCCGCGACGGTGCCGCCATCGGCGGGCCGCACCAGGGCGGCGAGGCGCCGCGAGGTGATGTAAAGCTCTTGCACGCCGTCGGCATCGTAATCGAGCTGCTCGATTTGCACCGCATTCGCGTCCGGAAAGGCCACCTCATGCGCCAGCGTCTCGGCGCGCACGAGTTCGCGCCAGGGCTCGGTGCGGAGGTGAGGAGCGTAGAGGCCGCCAAAGACTCCGTGCCAGTAAGCGTCATTGCACTGCGCGCGCAGCAAGTGCGTTCGCGCGGTATCGAGCTTGGCGCCGTTGCGTGGACCAAACCGGCGCGACGAAAGTCCGCGCAAGCGCCCCGAAACGTGCAGCATTTTTTTGTGGAGCAGGTTCGACTCGCAATATTTGGCGAAAAAGCCGCGCCATTGGCCACCGCGAAGAAAACGGAGCACGTCGGGTCGCCCTTCGAAGTGCTGGCTTACGGCATGATAGGCGCTTCGCGCCGCGGTGGGCAATACCCATTCCATCATTTCGGAATAAGAGGCGGTGGGGAGATCGGCGCGGCCAAGTGGCGCGTGCGTAGCGATGTATTCACCCGGAGGCGTGGTGGCGAGCCAGCTTGAGGACGCCTCGAGCGCAGAAAAAAAGTTGTCGACCCAGCCGTTTGTGTAGCAGTGATCGTAGGTGCCCGGCCAGGCGCCGAACTTTTCGCAATCGTCACCCATGGCCGCCATCCCGCCGGGATTACGCGCCGCGCATTCGCCCAGGAATCCGAGCGCCTCTTCGTTAGAACGAAACGGAAGCAGATATCGCAGCGACTTGAGGCCGGGCAGAACCCGCACGGTGCGGCCGCGATCCTCCGCTACATAATCCCCGTACAGCTGATCCAGCTCGAAGCCAGCCGCCTGGAAATGCACGTCATCGACGATGGTGTATTGCACGCTCGCAGTGGACAGAATATACGGAAGTTGTGGCTCCCAAACGCGCTCGGCCAGCCACGCGCCGGCAGGCGGCACTCCAAAATGGCGGGTGAGGTATGCGCGCATGCGCGCAATTTGTTCGGCCTGGTCCTCGGGAGGTATGGAAGCGAGAATCGGTTCATAAAAGCCGCCGCCGACCAGTTCCACCTGGTCGCGATCCACGAGTTCACGCAGCCGGTCGAGGAACTCCGGGTGGCGCTGCTCGCACCATTCAAGAAGCGGGCCCGAGTAATGCAGGCCCAGCCGAATGCCCGGATGGCGCGCAATACACTCGACAAAGGGCAAATAGGAACGCTGATAGGTTTGCTCGAACACGCTGTCGAAATTGCCGACAGGTTGGTGACCGTGGATCAGGAGAACGAGATGGAATCTGGACAATGTGCGACTCCGTAGAATGAACTTCAACGATAAATCGATGGTAAAGCATGATACAGCGATGTGGCTAATGGACGGGTACGATGAATGTGGCGACTGGCGCTCGAAAACCAACACGCGCGCTCTGCTAAGATGCCGGAGAGGTTAGGTAGTGTCACAACAATCTCCCAAGCACCCGCAAATAAATGCCACGCCAGAGCTGACGAGCGACGCAACCGCGTCTGGTAATAAACGCGCGAGCGGCGATGAACGAGTCCATGAACGAGGCGATGAACGATCGGGCCGTGGGCCTGACGTGAAGTTTCGCCGCGGTCTCGAACAGTTTAATGCCGGGCATTTTTTTGACGCGCATGAAACCTGGGAAGAGATCTGGCTGAGATCAGCCGAACCTGAAAAGACGTTTTTGCAGGGCATTATTCAAATTGCGGCGGCCTTTCATCATTACGGGCGGGGTAATCTGCAAGGGACGCGGTCGCTGCTGGAAGCCGGTTTGAAGAAGGTGGCGCGTTTTCCCGAAGCGCACCGCGGGATCGGGGTGGAAGCTCTGCGTGAGAGTGCGCGCGAATGGATTGCGGCGCTCGTCAGCGGAGAGGATCCCGGAGCGACCAAAGTACCGCAAATCCGCCACACCGTGGACGAGTAAGGCAGCAGGCGCTGCATCGATAGACCTTCAAGTTCGGCCAATTTACAGATCATTCCCTGGGCGGAAGAAATCAGCGAACGCGTTCAGAAGAGTTTGGGGATGAAGCGCGGCTTCCAAGCCATCGCCGTGCGATAGGCGGGGTCGGCGTGGAGCATGGGCTCTTCCACAAGAAGGCGGTTGTGCAGTACCCACGCGTTGCCGATGGCGGCGGCGATCGCGGTGATCCAGGCTGTGTGAATCAACGGCAAGGCGATCAGTTCGACGAAGACCCCCAGATAATTCGGATGGCGCACCCAGCGAAACGGGCCTGCGGTGACTACGCCCAGCGACGTGGAAGCCATCACTTCGACGTTCCAGTGCGCGCCGAGCGTGCGGATCACCCACCAGCGCAACGCCATCGAGAGGAGCAGAAGCATGGACATGCAGGCGGCCAGCAGCGGGAGGAGCGGGCGGCGAAGGAGAACGACTTCGAGCGCGGCGCCGGCAAGGACACCCGCGTGCAGGATAACCATCCAGCGGTATTGCGGGTCCGCCTGTTTGTGGATCCCGCAGCGCGCCAGCGCGCGCTGATGACGCCGCGAAATTCGCAATTCCGCCAGGCGCGTAAGGCCGACGGCTGCGAGCAGCGCTAGAAAAGCGATGGTGCTCAGGTCCATTGCAGCAACAGCATTTCAGCGCTGAACCCCGGGCCGAATGCCGCAAGCAGCCCGTGATCGCCCGCCTTAGCTTTCTTCGCAGACAGCCATTGGTCCAACACAAACAGTACGGAGGCACTCGACAAATTTCCGTAATCGCGCAGCACGTCCCAGGAAGGCTGCACCTTGCAATGGCACATGCCCAGTTCCTGTTCCATGTAGGAGAGGAGCTTCTGTCCTCCGGGATGCAGAACCCAGGCCGCGACTTCATTGCGCGCGAGGGAATGCTGCGACAGGAATCCGTCCACCAGGCCGCCGATCCGATCGCGGATCAGTTGCGGCACCTCCTTCGCGAGCACGATGTGGAATCCAGTGTCGCGCAAGTCGAACCCCATCGCGCCGATGGAATCGGGGAACAGATAGCTTTCGCTGGCGAGAATCGCCGGGCCGCGCGTCTCGCGTCCGGTGATCACCGCGGCTGCGGCACCATCGCCAAACAGCACGGCGGAGATCAAATTGGCCTGCGAGAAATCCTTGCGTTGAAAGGTAAGCGAAGGCAATTCCACGGCGATCAGCAGCACCGTGGCCGTGGGATAAGCCTGCACGTATTCCCAGGCGCGCGTAAGCCCCGCAGCGCCGGCCGCGCATCCCAGTTCGGTGATGGGCAACCGGCGTACGTTGGGGCGGAAACCCATCTGCTGCGCAACGTACGCGTCTACTGACGGAATCATCACGCCGGTGCAAGAAACAGTGATGAACAGATCCACATCTATGGGCGTAAGGCCGGCACGGTCCAGCGCTTCCTGCGCCACGCCTGCGGCAAGCGATATCGCATGCTCGCGGTATTCGAGACTGGTCTGCGCTAGAGGGCGCGGCTCAATAAGGTAGTCGACCGGAAAAATGGAGTAGCGGCGATCGATTTTGGAATTATCAATGACTTCGAGAATGGCGTCGAGCCGGCGCCCGGAGAGTTGAAAGACGCGTCCAATATATTCTTTCACTAAATCACGCGAGAGCACGTGCGGAGGGACCGCCGTGGCCGTGGCGGCGATGGTTATAGGGCGGAGAGGGCGCCGACGTGGCGACGGATCAGAGCCAGGGGCGGAGTAGGAACTGAAGAACGAATCACGGGATGTGCGCGGATTGTTTGATGTTTCATCAGCCGGGGGCTGATCAGGCAGAGACAAAGGAGACGCAAGTTGATCGGCAGGTGTCTGAGGGAAACCTCGAGCAAAACCAAGACTCGGCACAATGACATTCCTCCCTCAGCATTGGTTCAGCTTTTGCCCCGATTTAAGGAATGGTTGGAAGGAGGCGGGGAGTCCTTCGCCGGGCAGCGGGCGCGAGGATTGGATGCGACCGCGCGGGACTGGAGATGCCTTTCACGCGTGCTGGTGACAGGCCGGACCAGGTGCATGACGCGTGCTATTTACGCGGAAACGTGCACACGGCAGATGCGAAAGGCTGGTGCCGAGAGCGCGGAGAAATATAAAAAAAATACGCGGCGAGACCCTGATGGCCGCGCCGCGCAAACATCGATCGCTCCGATGTGTAATTCCGCTAGTGCCGCGGCATGGCCGCGCCGGCAATCAGGCCTTGTTCGTGTACCAATCGGCGTTGACGGGAGTAAAACTTTGCCACTTCTCCGGCAGATCCTCGAGGGCAAAAATAGCCGTCACGGGGCAAACCGGGACACAAGCTCCGCAATCAATACATTCCACGGGATTAATGTAAAGCTGAGTCTCGCTCTCGTAATTCGGTTCGTCCTTGCGCGGATGGATGCAATCGACGGGACAAACATCAACACACGCGGTGTCTTTGGTTCCAATGCAAGGCTCAGCTATGACGTAGGCCATTACAATCTCCTTATGCGAGATGAAGGCTTCTAAAATCTATGATAAAGCCAGATCGAAAACGAAACCACAATTTAACATCAAACCGGGCCATTGTAAAACTCGCCGCGAACTGTGAAATTCGAAAGCGACGTTGCTATCCTCCGGCAGGGTGAAAGTTGGCCGGTCAAAGTGTGTGGTCGAAACGCGGCGCGCGAACTGGACATCGGGGATTGTCGCACCGGCAAATCGCGACACTGGCGAAATCAGCATGCATTGATAGAGCGAAGGAGGCCTCATTCGTGATGGTACATGGATTTAATACGGCTCACATCGGCATCTGAAAGGCCTGACACGGCGGCAATGTCGTTCCTGGAATGAAGTTGCGCGCGATAGCGGGCGAAATACGCGACGATATCCCCGCCATATCCGAAATAGTACATAATGTCGCGAAAATCGTCGGTATGCATGAGTCCCAACGTGTGGCCAAGTTCGTGCAGACACGTCAGGTACACAATCGTGTCGCGCAGCAGAGGGTCAGCCGTGGCCCGCTGCGCGATGTCCTCGCCTAACGCATTCACGTCCGGACGAATGTAAACGGCGGCTCCGCGGCGCCCGCCGACTGCTAAGGGACGCATTTCGCCATACTCGCCTTCAGCAGGGGCGGCCCAGTAAACACGAACAAGCGCCGTCGATTCGGTGCCGGGCACAAATCGCAGAGTGCCGTCGATTGTGCGTTGCCAAACGTCCAAAGCCCACTGCGCGAGCTCTCGATCGGAAGAACGATAACCCGCTACACCGGAGCCATCGGCAATGAAATAGGGGATGGGAGCCTTGGCATCCACAGGCTGGGCCATCACAAGTTGCAGCCGGTCGGTCCGCGACACGCCCCAGGCAATGCCGAGAACAATGACCGTTGCCGCCGTGATAGCGGCGGCGAAGGCGTGGCGGCGCATGACAGGCATCATAACGCCAGCTGTGCGCAATGGGCAGCAGGAATTCTACGGCTGCACGGGCAGAGCGAAAGCATCCGGAACCATGCTCGACTTCAGGCTCGGCGTAATGCCGGAGCCATGCTCGATCCCACGGTGGCATCGATCCGTACAATTTCCGATTGGCGTTCGTGATCGCGCCTCGTGCGCTTGATGCTCGCGATTCCAGCGCAGAGATTCTTTGCAGCCCTCACAGGCAAAGTTTCAGAATCACAATCATTTCGAAAGTGAGAGCCTTCGAAGTGAATCTGTCACTTCGGATTCAACTTCTAGGTGCAGGAGTTCTGCTCGACATGATCAGCGCTCGCCATTCGTGTGCATTCACCGAGCTATGCGTCTCGTCGTTCACGACGATGCAGAAGGACCCAATTCTTGGAGCGACATGGTCCTGCGGACTGCTGCTTTTCGGGTAGCGTGGGGTTTTCATTGTTGCGGAGCGCGGGGACAGCTTAGAGTGAACTATGTCCTCGGTGAGCCGGAAAAAATTGCCGCTCCGCGATCTGGCGGTAATTGCCGCGGTGGCGCTCGCGGTGATTTCGCCTTTTTTTATTTTTGGCCAGGCCTCGGGCCATGACTTCGAATTCCACCTGGCTTCCTGGATGGATGTCTCCCGTCAGTGGCGGTCGGGCGTAATTTTTCCGCATTGGGCGGCCCTGGCCAATTATGGATACGGGGAACCGCGCTTTATTTTCTACCCGCCCGTTTCCTGGTATTTAGGCGCGGCGCTCGGTGTGCTGCTGCCGTGGAAGATGGTGCCCGGGGCATACATTTTTCTTTCACTGGTGGTGGCGGGCGTCTCGATGCACCGGCTGGCGCGGGAACGAATGCCAGGCGGCGGAGCCCTGACAGTAGCGTGTCTTTACGCCGCCAATCCGTATTGTCTGCTCACGGTTTATCTGCGAAGTGATTTTGCCGAGTTGTTGAGCGCCGCGCTGTTCCCTCTCGCCGTGCATTACACGCTGAATTGCCTTCCGCGTATTGCGGAGGTGAGCGGCGCAGTAAATGCCCGGACACGCAATCAGGTTCGCGATCAAATTGGCGGCCGGGCTTATGACCCGGTTAGTAACCCGATCAGTAATTCAATCAGCGGTGATATAAGCGGGCAAATCAACCGCGATGCTCCGCAGTCAAAATGGCGCAATTTCTCGCACAATGTCTCGCGCAACGTCTTGCGCAACATGTCGGCGCACAACTCGCACAAGGACTGGCGCAATGTCGCGTTGCTAGCTGTTGTTTATGCGGCGATCTGGCTTACCAATCCTCCAGCCGCAGTGGTCACGAGCTACGCGCTGGCCATTTTGTTTTTGGCCTGCTGCATTTTCGCGCGGTCCGGCAAGCCACTCACGATCGGAGCGGCTGGGTTGGCGCTCGGGCTTGGGCTGGCCGGTTTTTACCTAGTGCCCGCGGTATTCGAGCAGAGGTGGGTGAACATCGCGCAGGCAATCTCGGGAGGTTTGCGCTACGACGAAAGTTTTCTGTTCACCTGGACACTTGATCCGGACCACAACCTTTTTAACCTGACGGTCTCCGCGGTGGCGGTGCTGATGATCGCCCTGACGGGGATCGCCGCCGTGATGACGCACCGGCGTCTGGCCCACGGCGCCTCTCGTTTAAGCGCGCCTGCCTATCGCACCACACCCGAGAATCGGCCCAATAGGAATATTCCGGACAGGGGGGACAAGGCTTTTTCGCGAGCCTCTGGCGGAGTGAAACCGGAACTGATGTGGGTTTTACTGTTGACGCTCGCCGTAGCGTCGACAGCCATGATGTTCCGGATCAGCGGAGCGGTGTGGCATTACGCGCCGGAGCTGCAATTCGTGCAGTTCCCGTGGCGCTGGCTGTTTGTGCTGGCGGTGAGCCTGGCGTATTTTCTGGGCGACGCTTTGGCCGGGGGCAGCGGAGTGGTATCAGAAACGATTGAGACGCGTAATCCGGTACGAAGGCATGGCGTCGCCAGCCGCTGGATCGAGTCTGGCGCCTGGGCCGTGGTCGTGATGGTGCTTGCGGGCACCGGGGCGGCCGAGGCCGCGGATGCGTGGTGGTATCCCGAAGACGTTCCGGTGATGCAGGCGGCGGTGCAGAGCGGCCAGGGTTATGAGGGTACCGACGAGTATTGCACCCGCGGCGGCGATCAGAACGATTTGCCTCCTCAGGCCCCCTTAGTGAGTTTGCTGCCGGATGACGCCACAGACGTCGCCAGCGCCGGAACAGTGTCCGGGCCGGGAAATGTAGCCGTCGAGTCGTGGCAGCCCGAGCACAAGGTTTTCGATGTGGACGCGTCGCAGCCCGCAGTCGCTGCGCTACACCTGCTCGACTATCCGGCATGGCAAGTTCACGTGAACGGGCGGCTGCAGGTTGCGGACTCCGATCCCCATACCGCACAGATGATGATCGCTCTGCCGGCGGGACACAGTCATGTAGACGTGAACTTTATCCGTACAGCGGACCGAAGTGCGGGGTTGGCACTCAGCGCTGTCACGGGCGTGTGCTTCGCAGGATTGCTGGCAGTGTTTAGGAAGGGCCGAGCCCGCGGCAATGATTTGCGGGACACTACTGATTAGGATAACTGCGTAGCTCTTTCGCAGAGCGGTGGAGCTTCACGGTCGGTATTTAGGGCATTCGCGACTCTGTGGACTTCGCAGCTCGGAACGCGGGGGAAGAAGCCAACTTGTGGCCGTATGTGTAGGAGCTTCGCGGACTTCAGGTCTGGTGCTGCTTCCACATGCGCAGAATAACGGCAATCTCAAACTGAATATTTACCGGCGGTCGGCGGTGGCGTGGCGGACGTCGTGCCCCTCGACCATGTAGATCACATCCTCGGCGATGTTCGTGGCGTGGTCAGCCACCCGTTCCAAATTCTTGGCCACCATGATCAATTCGAAAGACTGAAATACGACCGCGGAGTCGCCCATCATGTAGCTCAACAACTCGCGAAAAATCTGGTCGCGCAGGTTATCGACGGTATCGTCCTGCACGAGCACCGAGCGGGCCAGTTCCATATCACGCCGCACCACGGCATTAAGGCTATCGCGAACCATGCCTTCGGCCAGTTCGCTCATGCGCGGCAGGTCAACGTAAGGCTTGACGCGTGGGTGACGCAAGATGCGCTGGGAGGACTGGGCGATGTTGACGGCCTGATCGCCGATACGTTCCAGATCGTTATTGATGCGCGCGACGGCCAGCACAAATCGCAAATCGGCCGCCATCAATTGGTGGAGCGCGAGCAGTTGCATGACGCGGTCATCAATCTCCATTTGGAGATAGTTGATGGCCTGCTCCTCGCGGAGTACGTTCTCGGCAAGAGTACCATCCGCGTCGAGCACCGAGTGAATGGCCTGATGGACGGCGCGTTCGGCCAGGCTGCCCATCCAGAGCAGCCGTTCCTTCAACTCGCTGAGATCGATTTCAAAGTGTCGTTCCATCGTGGGTTCTTTCTGTGACAAAGGCCTTTCGTAGAATTCGATGCCGGCCATGTACCTGTGTTGTACGGCACTTGTAATCGCACCTTTCAGTAGCGACAGCGGAAATTTGCTGCGTTTAGCTTTGCCCGCGTGCTGCCCGGCGTGCCATCGAGCACCTCCATACGCGCGAGCGAAAATCAGCCAAACCGGCCGGTGATATAGGCCTCGGTTCGGGGATCGGATGGTGTGGTAAAGAGTTGCGGTGTGGGGCGGAACTCGATCAGTTCGCCCGTCAAGACGAATGCCGTCGAGTCGCTGACGCGCGCCGCCTGCTGCATATTGTGCGTGACGATCACCAGGGTGCAGTTCGCCTTCAAATGAAAAAGCAATTCTTCCACTTTGGCGGTGTTTACAGGATCGAGAGCGGAGCACGGCTCATCGAGCAGGAGGACTTCCGGGTCCACCGCGAGCGCCCTAGCGATGCAGAGGCGTTGCTGCTGGCCTCCCGAGAGCGCGTACGCCGACTTGTGCAACTGGTCCTTCACCTCTTCCCAGAGTGCCGCGCGCTGCAAGCTGCGCTCGACCGCCTCGGCCAGCCGGCCTTTATGCGAAATGGGCAGACCGTTGATGCGCAGACCGTACGCGACGTTTTCGAAAATCGACTTTGGAAAAGGATTCGGCTTCTGAAAAACCATGCCGACGCGGCGTCGCAGGCGCGTCACGTCCTGGCTGAGAATATCTTCATTGTCGAGCAGGATTTCGCCCTCTAAACGCGTATGGCGAACCGTCTCGTGCATGCGGTTCAAGGTGCGCAGCAGCGTGGATTTGCCGCAACCGGAGGGGCCAATCAAGGCGGTAACGCGATTGGCAGCGATATTCAGATGGATGTTATGCAGCGCATGCACTTTGCCATAGTAGAAATTCAGGCCGCGGACTTGCATACGCAGGGGAGCGCCCGGAGCAGCGGGAGCGCTGGGCTGTGTTTTCACGAGAGTCTCCGTAGCGGGGGGCTCCGGCAACCCCGGCGGGGGGACGTTGCTGAAGACGCGCTTAGCTGACGTCTGCATGGTCTAAGACCTCTGGGCGGACATGCCCCGTGACATCACCGTACGAACCACAATATTGATCAAAAGCACCAGAACCAGAAGCACCAGTCCCGCGGCCCATGCCTGGCGGTGCCAATCCTCATAGGGTCCGACGGCATAGGTGTAAATCATCACCGGCAGCGATGCGGTGGGCTGCTTCCATCCCGGACTCCAGAAGCGGTTGCCAAAAGCGGTGAATAACAGAGGCGCGGTTTCACCGGCCACACGGGCAAGAGCCAAAAGAATGGCGGTCATAATGGCGCGGGACGCGGCGGGCAGAACCACACCCGAAATCGTTTTCCATTTGCTCGCACCCAAGGCCATGGCCGCCTCGCGCAGCGAACGGGGCACGCCGTGGAGATATTCTTCCGTGCTGCGTAGCACAATGGGAATCATCATGATACCCAGCGCGAACCCGCCCGCGAGCGTCGAAAAGTGATGCACGGGCATCACCGCAACGGCATAGGCAAAAATTCCGATGACGATAGAAGGCACGCCATTGAGCAGGTCTGCCGTATAGCGAACGATAAACGGCACCGTGACGCCGCCAAATTCGGCCAGATAGATTCCGCCCAGCAGGCCGATGGGAACACCGATCAACGCGGCCAAAAGCAATATCTTGCCGGAACCAACGATGGCGTTGGCCATGCCGCCGCCTGCCTCGCCGACCGGCGTGGGCAGTTTCGTGAAGAAGTTCCAGCTTACATCCTTGCCGCCGTGATAGACGAGATAAGCAAGAATAAAGAACAGCGCGGAAACCGCTAGTAAGGCACACAGACCCGTGAGACTGAGCATTACCACGTTCACGGTTTTCCGCCAGGCCAGCTTGGCGTTGAAGCGCCTCGCGTTCGTTGTAGCGGATTTCGTAGCGTCGGCGTGCGGATTTGCCGGGCTGGTGACGCTCATACCTGCCCCATTCCGCTGCCGCGTTGCGTAGTAACGATGATCAGAAGGCGTGCCATGCCATTGAGCACAAACGTCAGCAGAAAAAGCACCAGCGCGAGTTCGATCAGCGCGCTCAAATACAAATTGCCGGTGGCCTCGGTAAATTCGTTGGCAAGCACGGAGGCGATGGAGTAACCCGGTCCCAGGAGCGAGGCACTGATGCGCGGGTTATTCCCAATCACCATGGTAACGGCCATGGTTTCCCCCAGAGCGCGGGCGAGCGCCAAAAAGATGGAACCCATAATCCCGGTGCGCGCGTACGGCACCACTGTTTTCCAGGTAGCCTCCCAGCGCGTCGCCCCTAGCCCCAGGGCCGCCTCCCGCTGATCGCTGGGCACCGCGAGCAGCACCTCGCGCGATACGGAAATAATAAACGGGACGATCATAATCGCGAGCACCAGGCCGGCCGTCAAAAAGCCGATGCCATAGGCGGGTCCCTGAAAGAACGGGAGAAAGCCCAGGCTGTGTTTGAGCGCCGGTTGTATCTCGGTGCGCATCAGGGGGACCAGGATGAACACTCCGAGTAGCCCATAAATGACGCTGGGCACGGCCGCCAGCAGATCGATCAAGAAAGTGAGGCTATCCGAAAAACGCCTCGGCGCCAGCTCCGCCAGGAAGATTGCGGCACCCAGACCCAGCGGCACGGCCACGATGAGTCCGATGGCCGATGTGACGAGCGTCCCGTAAACGAACGGCAGCGCGCCAAACTTGTTGAATACGGGATCCCATTCCTGGGTAACGAAGAAACGCCAGCCAAAAGCATGCCGTGACAGCGCTGACAACACCCAAAGCTGGTATACGAGCAGTACGGTGATCGCCACCGTGAGCAGCGCGAACACCAGCGTGACCAGTCGGGCAATTTCGTCAGCGCTGCCAAGGCGCCGCAGCAGCACTTTTGGGCCGGGGGTATTCGGACCCCAGGCGACGCCTGCGGACTCAACCGTTCTCGGGGTCGTGGTGGCCATGCTGTTTTTGCGTGCGAGCTTCGCAGCCTGCCGAACGCTACTGTGTATTCCTGGAACTGGGTATAACCGAAGCCGATTCTACTGGACCATCGCGATGGCTTTCTGTTCCCTGGAGACGACTTCGTTGGGCAGTTTCGCGTATGCCAGCGCTTCGCAATATTGCTGCCCAGTGGTCAACATCCAGGCAAGAAACCCTTTGATCGCGTCACGCTTCGCTGCATCCTGGATTTTCGCCGGTATCAGTAGCCACGTGAAACTCGATATCGGATACGCTGTTTTTCCAGGAGCATTCGTGATCGAAACGCGAAAATCTTCGGGCATGCTGGCGCCCGCGGCCGCCGCTGAAACGCCTTCCAGGCTGGCTTTGACGAATGCTCCGGAGGAATTTTTCACCTGTCCGTAGGGCATTTTATTTTGGATCGCATAAATCAGCTCTACGTATCCGATCGAGTCTGGCGTCTGTTTCACCAGGCCGGCGACTCCTTCGTTCCCTTTCCCGCCCAGACCCACAGGCCAATTAACGGAGGTGCCGGTGCCGACTTTCGCCTTCCACTCGGGGCTGACCTTCGAAAGATAATCGGTCCAGATGTACGTTGTGCCGCTGCCGTCGGATCGGTGCACCACGACAATGTCGTCGCTCGGCAGCTTAACGCCAGCATTCGCGGAAGCGATGGCTGGGTCATTCCACTTCGTTATCTTGCCGAGGAAGATGCCGGCGAGGGCCTCCGGGCTGAACTTCAGCTCAGCGGTAACGCCGGGGATATTATAACTCGGCACGTCGGCGCCCAGGACGGTGGGAAAGTGAAGAATCTTGAACCCGGCTTGCTGCAGTTGTTCATCGGTCATGGGTCCGTCGGACGCGCCAAAATCGACGGTCTTGTCCAATAACTGGCGGATTCCGCCGCCCGAGCCGATGGACTGGTAGTTGATCTGAATCGTGGGGTGCAGTTTGTGGTATTCGTCAAACCATTTAGAATAAATGGGATACGGGAACGTTGCTCCCGCCGCATTAATATTCTGCGCCGAAGCCGGGATGCCCGCCAGAACGATACACGCGAAAAGGACTGCTCCCAGAAAGTTGCGAATGCTCATGATTCTCCTCTACTCAGTGTTTGAATCTTTTGTTACAGATCGATTACAGCCAAGTTACAGCTCGTTGAATTCGGGGTACTCCCATCGTGCCCGGACGCCAATCGGCCCAGCCCAGTAACCACAGCAAGTTACCCGAAAGGCGTCAATTCCAGGTCAACCGAACGTGAATTGTGCGTTACATCCGTTGCGTCCGTCCAATCGAGGAAGTTCGCCGGAAGCTAAGGCTTGAAAGTAACAAGACCATCGGGCGCAAAATATTAAGGGCCGGCGACAGGGGTGCGCCGGCCCGAGGGGTGTTGAAGTTCGAACCCTGCGGGACTAGGGCAGGGCCGGTCTTGCTTGAGGCCACTCTAGCGAAACCGCGTCACAATACTATCAAGCAGCTATGAATTCTCGGTGACAGCTTCGGACGCCGATTCACTTGCCATTTCCAACCCGCGGCCGTGCCGCACGTCCAGGCCCCGAACCCAGAAAATGATGTCCTCAGCAATGTTGGTCGCGTGATCGGCCAAACGCTCAAGATAACGGCTGGCCAGAATGAACTGCAAGTTGGGCCCAATCTCGGCGGGCCGCTCGGTCATGGTGGACATCAGCCGCTCGAAAATCTGGTCTCGGTAACGATCAACCAGATCATCGCTCTCGAGGACTTCTCCGGCCAGACCCACACTTCTGAAGATCAGGGCGCCCAGGCTTTTTTTCACCATCGCGCCAACCGCCTGCACCATCGGTTCCAGCTCCGGCGGCTGCGCCACAGGCGGCATCTGGGCGAGAGAAACAACACGCTCGCCGAGGTTAACCGCAAGGTCACCCATGCGCTCCAGATCGTTGGTGATTTTCAGCGTAGCCACGACCAGTCGGATATCTTCGGCATTGAGGTTGCCGTCCCGCAACATACGCACCGCGTGATCGTCGATGACCATTTCCATTTCGTTTACGCGCGGTTCGAGAAGAAATATCTCTCCGGGCGCCCGTTGAGCGGCTTCGGCGTCTGCTCCCAGAATCGCGACGAGCGCGCGATCGACGCTCGCCTCAACCGTGCGCGCCATCGAGACCAGGTAATTGACCAAAATATCCTGATAGAGTCCCTGCGTAATCTGCGCTGCCCCTGCCATCATTTGCCTCCTCGCGGACGGCCCATATTTTCTCTGCCGATATCCCATCCGAGTATCGGCGATGGACGTTACGCAGGCATGACACTGCCGTGAATACTGGTGAATCTCGCAATAACCAGGCCGTTTTCCGCCAGGAAGTCAGCTGAAGTCAGCTAACGATGGGGATGCTGAAGTGAAATCGCGAACCCTCTCCGACAGCGCTTTCCACCCACAATTTTCCGCCGTGGGCGTCCACAATGTGCCGAGCGATCGAGAGGCCCAGGCCCGTGCCTCCGGCCTCCCGTGAACGCGCGGCATCCACGCGGTAGAAACGCTCGAAGATGCGTCCTTGCTCCGCCTGCGGGATACCGATGCCGGTATCGGCAACCGTGAGCACCACGGCATCGTTTACACGCGACGCGGACAACTCAATACGCCCGCCTGCGGGCGTGTATTGCACCGCATTGTCGAGCAGATTTTGCAGCACTTCCAGCAGCCGGTTGGCATCTCCGCGCACGTGCGGGAGGTCTGGCGCAATCTGCACGTCAAACGAGATCTGTCTTTGCGCAGCCTTCAAACGCGCGGTCTCCAGGCAGGACTGGATGAGGTGATCGGTCGAGGTGGGCAGAAACTCGATTTCGAGCCGCCCGGCCTCAATCCGCGATAATTTGAGCAGGTCTTCCGTCAGACGTGCCAGGCGCACCGCATGATTGCGAATGATTTCCACGAAGCGGCGGCGGTTATTCGTATCGTCAATGGCGCCGCCCAGAAGCGTCTCCGCAAATCCCTGGATGGCGGTGAGCGGTGTGCGGAACTCATGCGAGATGTTTGCTGCGAAATCCTGCCGCACCCTCTCGAGGCGCCGGAGTTCGGTAATCTCGTGCAAAACGAGGACGGCGCCCGTGGGCCCTTCGGCGCGCACCGGCGACGCCGTCACTGCGAAACTCCTCGGCCGCACGGTTCCAACCACGATTTCGCTTCTGATCTCCTGGTGATTGGCCAGCGCTCGTTTGATGATCGCGAGCAAATCAGATTGCCGGACGATTTCGACCAGCGGGCGGCCCTCAACCGACATGCCACTCAACCCCAAAATTTGTGAGAAGGCGTTGTTCGAGAATAGCACCCGCTCTTGCGCGCTGATCACCGCCACTCCCTCGATCATGCTGCGGAGAATCGCGGCCGAGCGATTACGCTCGTCGGTAAGCACGCGAATGGTCCCATCGAGCTGGCTCGCCGTGTGATTGAGAGCGTGGGCCAGATCATCGAGTTCGTCGCCGCCAGGGCTCATCTCGAGCGGGCGAAAATCGCCTTCCGCGACGCGCAGCGAAAATTCCTTGAGCTGCCGGATACGGCGCGACACGCTCCGGGCCACCACAAGGGAACCGCCTCCGACGAAGAGCAGCAGGATGAGAGATGCGGACCAAAACCGGCGGCGGAAGCGAGCAATAGTGGCATCCACCTCCGCCAGTGGAAGCTCCAAACTGAGAATCAAGGGCTGCGCCTGGGTTGCGGGGAACGATGGATTCGCCACGGCGCTTTCATCCACAGCCCCGGTCGCACGAGAAGTCGCAGGAGAAGTCGCAGGAGAAAGCGGCAGATCACGCGGCTGATTCCCCGGCGGGTCCAGCCGCACTGCCCAATACACCACATCTTGATGCAGCGCGCTGTTATGGCGCACTGCGTGCCCCTCACCCGCGATCACAGCCTGGCGGAATTCGGGCTGTTGTTCGGGCTGTTCCTCGGATTGTTGCTGGACCTGCTGCTGGGCTTGTTGCTGCGGGAGCCGGGAACCACCAGACGGCTCGCCACCATTTTGTGCGGAAGCCGGGACATTCTTGCTGTCGGGCTTGCTGTTGGACACGCTGCTGGGCCCGGGCGCGGAGGAATCACCCAATACCTCGCCATCGCCGCGGATTACCCGCATGCGAACTCCGCTTGCCGCCATTTGCGAAAGCCAAACAGCGAGCGCGCGAGGGTCATTAGCGTCGGGCGGGTTCGCGCGCGCCACCCGCGCGAGCGCCGCGAGTTGTTGTTCGCCCGCCGCAAATGCTTCCCGGCGCAGTTCACCGGACGAGTAAAAATCGAGAGCGGGAAGAATCGCGAGCAATAACAGGGACAAGGTGAGGCCCGAGCGCCAGAAAGGGCTTATGCGCACGCGGACTCCTCTGGCGGGCAGATATTTCCGGAGGCGCCAGTCCGAATCAGAAGTTAACCTACCGCGCCCGCAGCGGGCGATTCAAACAAATATCCCGCCCCACGGACCGTCTTCAGGTGCACGGGATTTTCAGGATCGGCCTCGATCTTTTCACGCAGGCGGCGGACGTAAACGTCCACGCTGCGCGGCGTGACAAAGCGCTCGGTGCCCCACACGGCATCGAGCAGTTGGTCGCGCGTGAAAACGCGGTCCGGACGCGCCGCCAAAAAATAGATCAGCCGGAATTCGAGTGTGCTCAGAGTAACCGGCTTGCCCGCCCGGCTCACCCGGTAAGAAGACGGGTCGATATGGAGTTTCCCGATCTCGATCGGCCTGCTTACCTCGCTCGCCGGTTCGGCGCGCCGCAACAAGGCCTTCACGCGCGCCACCAGTTCGCGCGGGCTGAAAGGCTTCGTAACGTAGTCGTCCGCGCCCATTTCCAGGCCAACGATGCGGTCGGATTCTTCGCCGCGGGCCGTCAGCATTAAAATGGGCAGCCGGTTAAGCGCCGCATCGCGCCGGATTTCCTTGCAAACCTCAAGCCCCGGCATTTTGGGCAGCATTAAATCAAGCAGCAGAACGTCGGGAGGAGATTTGCGTATTTGCGCCAGCCCCGAACTCCCGTCCGGGGAGGAGCCGACATCGAACCCCTCCGACGCCAGGTTATAGCGCACCAGTTCGACGATATCACGGTCGTCCTCGATGATAAGAATGCGCTTCACACCGAAACCTCCCTGCCGTGAGCCTTGAAACACGGCACGGGTATCTTACACGTGAATATATTTCGGGTATATGAACGCGCCAGGCGGCGCCATGTTCTGCTGCGAAAGCGCTATTGTAAGGCAGGTTGATATCTACTTCAGACTTATGCACTCTCGCGCGGGTGCGCGAAGTGGGTGCGCGAAGTGGGTGCGCGAAGTGGGCGTGCGAAGTGGGTGTGCGAAGTGCGCCTGCGCTCGTCGTGGGAGCGTGCTGGTTGTGTCGTTCACCTGGTGGCGTGCTAGTCTCGATCGAGAAATTTCGCGGCCCCTGCCGGTCAGCAATATGTCGGCGGAAACGCAAGTAGCGTCAATATGAGTCGCCATGAGCACGCATAGGCACGCGCTAATAGGTAAGCACCAGCCGGTGGCATGACGTCATCTACATCCACGCGCTACAGCTTGCAAAAAATCGGCAGTGCGGCGCTGCTGCTGGGGCTGGCACTCGCCGGAATCATAACTTGGCTAGTTGTCCGCTATCGTAACAGCGGTCCCTGGCTCGTACCCGCCGCAGCTAAAGCGATGCAGAACCCGGTCCCGGTAACCAGCGCTGGCAATGCCCTCGCGAAAGCGCTCTATGAAGACAATTGCGCGCGCTGCCATGGTGATCGTGGAGAGGGCGATGGGCCGGATGCCAATCTGTACCGGCCGAAGCCCGCGAGTCTCGCCGCTGCCATTCGTGCCGGCGATAATCCCTCGCAGGGTGGCGGGATGACGGATGGCGAAATATTTTGGAAAATCACCGAAGGCCGGCGTCCGATGCCTGGCTTCAAGAAGCAACTTACCGACGAGCAGCGATGGCAACTCGTCAATTTTCTGCGCACCCTCGCCGAGCCACGCGCCGATCGAGCGAAGTAGCGGCTGCGGAAACGAGAGCCCCCGCTGAACCCGTATGACCCCGATGAAGCGGGATGAATTACAGTGAACTCGAGTGGCCGTCCGGTTCGAGTGGACCGCGCACAAGACTTAGAATATTTCGCGCGAAATCTGACGCGAGCTATCGCCGCCCGCCATATGTGCTCGGGAACCTGCAGCTACTGAAGCTGTTCGAGCGCCTGCGATACTTCCTTGAGATCGGGCACATTGGGAATGCCGAAATCCTTAAACCATGCAAGTTTGCCGGCTTTATCAATAATGGCAATCGCGCGCCCCGTAATGCCCTTGTCCTGGAGATAGACGCCAAACTTGTCCGCGACGCTCCCGCGTGGCTGGAAGTCGGCGAGCAGTGGATAGTGAATGCCCATCTTGTCCGCAAAGGCTTTGTGCGACCACACACTGTCCACGCTGAGTCCCAGCACCTGCGCATTGAGTTTCTCGAATTGCTTCAGGTCGTTCACGAAACAGGCATGCTCGTTCGAGCACACGGGACTCCAGTCCAGCGGGTAAAAAATAAGTACCACATTTTTCCCGCGGTAATCCGACAGCTTAATGTCTTTTTGGCTTTGATCTTTCAAAGTGAATTCCGGAGCGGCTTGTCCAACGGTAATGCCCATAATCGCTGGTCTCCTCGATATTAGGAAGTGAGTGGTTCCACGTCGCTGGCGGAAATGCGAACCGCACGCGTGCGCGCAATCAACTCCGCGAACCCTGATGCCAGACCATAATAGCCGAACCGCCGGATGCAGGCCAAACGGCCTGACCGAATGGAAGAGCTAGGCCACATCACATTCGCCGCGATGAGCCAGCATCTGTGAGCCAAAAACGGCGCACCGAACCGGAAACCCTGGTGCGGAGATGAACGAACGGAGCGTCGCGGTGCTAGCTGTGAGGCGTAGAGATCGCATAGCGATTTCCACGAAGGCCGAGCTGTCACTTCCAAACCGGTTGCGGCCACCACACATCCCAAGATGAGATTACGTGTTACGGAGGCGGCATCGGCGGCGGGTTGCCGCACGTGATGGCGGTTGATAGAATCGCTTCCACGCTTTTCGCCGGCCTGTCGTTTGTCGTTGCCCGCGATTATCGGCAGTAGCGGCTCCTGTTTTGCGTTTCTCCTTCCATTCCCATGCGGCGGCTGTTGCTTCGCCAGCCACGGAGGTAGTCCTTGCCCAAGTATGATCTGGCGATTATCGGTAGTGGGCCTGGCGGATATGTAACCGCCATCCGCGCGGCGCAATGGGGACTGAAGACTCTGGTTATCGAAAAAGATGGGTTTCTCGGCGGGACCTGCCTGCATGTGGGTTGTATCCCGACCAAGGTCCTGCTGCATCACGCCGAAATCTACGACACCTTCAAGAATGCCAAGCGAGTTTGGCATTGAAGTCCCCGAGCGTAAAAGCTCGACTGGACTGCAATCCTGGCGCGCAAGGACAAGATCGTGAACAAGCATGCCAAGGGTATCGAATTCCTGTTCCGCAAGAACAAAGTCGAGACGATGCGCGGCTGGGGACGCTGGGCGGGCCCGGGCCGGGTGGCCGTCGAAGCCGACGGCCATACCACGGAGGTCGAGTCGGAGCATATCATGTTCGCCACCGGCTCCGAGGCGCGCTCGCTTGCCGGGCGTCGAGTTCGATGGCCAGGTGATCGTGGGCAACCGTGACATCCTGAAGGTGCCCGCAGATACCGAAAACCATCGTAATCGTGGGCTGCGGCGCCGTGGGCGTGGAGTTTGCCTCCATTTTCCGCTCTTTTGGCAGCGAGGTAACGCTGCTCGAGGCGCTTCCCCGCATTGTGCCGCTCGAGGACGAAGACATTTCTCCCGAACTGGAAAAGGCCTTCCGGAAACGTGGCATTCAAGATTTTCACGGAAGCTCGCGTCGAGTCGGTGCAGGTCGAAGCGGGTGAGAATGGCGCGAAAGTAGCGAGCACCGTGTTCCGCGACAAGACCGGAAACGCGCAGACGTTGCGCGTCCGAGCACGTGCTCATCGCCGTCGGGCGCGTCGCCCAAAACTGAAAACCTGGGGCTCGAAAAGTCGCGCGTGAAACTCGAGCGCGGTTTCGTGCACGTGGGGCCCTATATGGAGACGGACGAACCGGGTGTCTATGCGATTGGGGACATCGTCGCGGGCATGCCGCAACTGGCTCATGCCGCTTCCATGGAGGGCATCATTGCGGTCGGCAAAATCGCGGGCAAGCAGGTGCCGGTGCTGGAACGCACGCGTATTCCCAATGCCACCTACTGCGAGCCACAAATCGGATCCATCGGTTTGACCGAGCGGCAGGCGCGAGAGGCGGGCCATGCGGTGAAGATCGGGCAAATTTCCGTTCGCCGCGAACAGCAAAGCCTCTATCCTGAATCATCACGAAGGTTTCATCAAAGTGGTTGCAGAGGAAAAGTACGGCGAGATACTTGGGGTGCACATCATCGGGCCGCTGGCCACGGAGATTCTCGCCGAACCGGTCGCGGCCATGCAACTGGAAGCCACGATTGATGACATGCTCTTCACAGTCCACGCGCATCCGACACTGTGGGAGGCCATGGGCGATGCTTTCGCGTCGGTACGAGGCCTGGCAATTAACGCGTGACGCCGGTTATGCGGATGCCGCCGGCTGGGGCCGCCCATGAAAACCTGCAGGGTAGTCGAACTCGGCCGTATCAGTTATGGCGACGCGTTGGAGTTGCAGCAGCGGCTGGTGGCGGCCCGGAAAAATGGCGATGCCCCGGACGCGCTTCTGCTGTGCGAACATCCGCACGTGTTTACGCTGGGGCGCAGCGGGCATATGGAGAATCTGCGGATTTCGCGCGATGCCCTCCGACCGCTCGGCATCGAGTTCCATCACACCAACCGCGGCGGTGATATCACATATCATGGGCCTGGCCAGATTGTCGGCTACCCAATCCTGCAGCTTGGAGAAATTCGCCGCGATGTAGGCTGGTACGTGCGCCAAATCGAACAAACGATGATGGCGGCTTCCGCCGCGTTTGGCGTAGCGGCTTTTCGCATCGCGGGGCGCACCGGCGTATGGGTTATGCCGCGCGATGTGGCGGGCCAAACGAGCTTCCCTAGTTGCGTGCCGGTCAGCGGCTCGTGTCGAACCGCTCCCGAGCCGGGCTCGACGGCGTTCACCGAGCAAAAAATCGGCGCGGTCGGCGTGCACATCAGTCGCTGGGTTACCTCGCATGGATTCGCCTACAACGTGGCCACGGATTTGCGTTATTTCGATTTGATCGTGCCGTGCGGCATTGCGGATCGCAGTGCGACATCGCTCGAAGCTCTGCTGGGTCGGCCTGTCGCAGCGGCGGAAGTTGTGCCCCGCATCATCGAGGGATTTGCGGAAGCCTTGGGCCTTGCAACCGTTGCGGGCACGCGCGAAGAGCTGATGTCCTGGATTCACGCGGTGCCTTCCGTGCAAAGTAGCGTTCCAGCGGGATCATGATAAACGCATGAGCAAGCCGGCGATCGGCGAAAGGCTTACACGCGAGGAGTCGCTCGATCTTTATTACCATTTGCGGCTCACCCGTTCGTTCGAAGAAGCGCTGGTGCGCCTGTTCCGGCAAAATAAAATCGTCGGCGGATTGTATGGCAGCCTCGGGCAGGAGGCGATTTCGGTAGGTACAGCGTGTGCGCTCGCTCCGGGCGATTGGATTGCTCCCATGATTCGCAACATCGGCGCTCTGCTGGTGCGAGGATTTGGCCCGGCGGAGCTTTTCGCGCAATTTATGGGACGTGCCGCGTCGCCCACGCAAGGCAAGGATAACGGCAGCCACGTCGCCGATTTGCGCGCACGGCACGTGGTCGCGCCCACTTCAATGCTTGGTGACCTGATTCCGATCATGACCGGTGTGGCCATGGCCGGCCGCTACCTCGGCCAGAAAATCGTCGCCATGACCTGGATCGGCGACGGAGGTTCCTCGACCGGAGCGTTTCACGAAGGCCTCAATCTGGCCGCGGTGCAGAAGGCGCCGCTGGTCGTGATTCTCGAGAATAATCAGTGGGCCTATTCGACTCCAGTGGATCGCCAGGTGCCGCTGCGCGACCTGGCCGACCGTGCACGCGCGTACGGCATCCCCGCCGCCATTGTGGATGGCAACGATGTTACTGCCGTGCTGCGGACCACGCGCGAAGCCGTGGCGCATGCGCGCGAGGGGCACGGCCCCTTTCTAGTCGAGGCGAAAACAATGCGCATGACCGGCCACGCGCAGCATGATGCCGCCGAGTATGTGCCTCAGGAAATGCTGGCCTACTGGAAGGCGCGCGACCCTCTCGAGCGATACGAAAGAGACCTCACCGAGCGGCACGTTTGGGATGCAGACGTGAAACAGGCCCTTGATGCGCGTGTCACGCGTGAGTTGGCGGAGGCCCTGGCAATTGCGGAGAATTCCCCGTTTCCTGCCGCCGAACTTGCAGCACAGGGCGTTTATTGCAACGGCTGTCACGTCATTGCGCCTGACTGGCAAAGGCGTGCGGAGGAGCTGATGCCGCCCAAGTCCTGCGTAAACCCCGCGTGGACCATCGGGAACTTCGGCGCTATGAACAGCGGGGGCAACTCAAACCGTGGCGACAAAACGGTGGGATCACAGGGTCCGCCCGAGGCCAATATAGAAGCGTTGTCTCGAGCTGGCGCCGACCGCTTGCCGCCGAAGTCGCCAGGGTAACAGGTGCCGATTCAATAGCGGCGAGTTAACAGCCGCCGGTTAACAGGCGCGCAGCTTGACAAGCCACGGGTGAACAAGCGGGAAAATGCCGGATATTACCTATCTCGAAGCCATTCGCGAGGCGCTGCTCGAAGAAATGAGTCGCGACCCTGCCGTGCTTCTGCTCGGCGAAGATATCGGAGTTTACGGCGGAGCGTTCAAAGCCACGGCCGGCCTGCTCGAGCGGTTTGGATGGGAGCGCGTCATCGATACGCCCATCAGCGAGTCCGCGCTGGTGGGAGCGGCGGTGGGCATAAGTTATCTGGGACTGCGTCCCGTAGTGGAAATGCAGTTCATCGACTTCATCGCCTGCGCCTTCGAGCAGATTACGAACGTCGCGGCAAAATCGCATTATCGAGCCGGCGCGCCCGTGCCGCTGGTCATTCGCGGCCCAGCCGGAGGTGGCGTACACGGTGGCCCTTTCCATTCCGCCAACCCGGAGATGTACTTCGTGCACACGCCGGGATTAAAGGTCGTTTGTCCCGCAACCCCGTATGATGCGAAAGGGCTGTTAAAATCGGCCATACGCGATAACAATCCCGTGCTTTTTTTTGAACACAAATTACTGTATCGCCGGATCAAAGGGGATGTGCCTGCAGGCGATTACACCGTACCGCTAGGACGCGCGGTCATCCGGCGGGAGGGCGCCGATTTGAGCATCGTCACTTATGCGGCGATGGTGCACGCATCTCTCGAGGCGGCCGAACAGTTGTCGCACGAAGGCATCGAAGCGGAGGTGATCGACTTGCGAACTCTGCTGCCGCTCGATACGGAAACGATTTTCGCCTCCGTGCGCCGCACCAGCAAATTGCTCATCGTGCACGAGGATACCCGCACGGGTGGCCTCGCGGGAGAGATTGCCGCCCTGGTGACCGAATCGGCATTTAACGATCTGGATGGGCCGATCCTGCGGGTCACGGCGCTGGATACGCCTGTGCCGTTCTCGGCCCCTCTTGAAGAACACTTTTTGCCGAATACTGCGAGCATCGTCGCGAAGGCGCGCGAACTGGCCCGATACTAAGGCGCTGTTCGGAGCCCGATCCAGAACACCCGATCCAGGACACCCGATCTACAACAGGAGACGCGATATGGCCGTGGACGTTGTGATGCCCCAGATGGGGGAAAGCATTTTTGAAGGCACCATCACCAAATGGCTAAAAAGCCCCGGCGATAAAATCGAACGGGACGAGCCACTATTTGAAATTTCCACGGACAAAGTGGACGCGGAAATCCCCGCGCCCGCAGCCGGCGTCCTGCGGGAAATCAAGGTCGCCGAGGGAAAAACGGTGCCGATCCAGACGGTTGTCGCCGTGATCGACGCCGCAGGGGCGAACGCGCCTTCGGCGACACCCGATGCGACTCGTGCCACAGCCGCGGATAGCGGAGCCGCGGCGCCACCAATGACGGAAAATACTTCGGCACGACACGCCGCAGACAGTTCCTCCGCCGAAGGCTCGGAATGCGGCCGCTCGGAAGGCGGGCACCCGGAGGGTGGCTCAAGTCGAGAACCGCAGGAGCAAAGAAAAGACACTGCTGCGATCCTTAGCTCACCACTGGTACGGCGCCTGGCAGAGGAAAACCACGTCGATCTATCGACGGTGCACGGCACGGGCGCCGGCGGACGCATCAGCAAAAAGGACGTTCTCGCTGCTATTGCCGCGTCTGCTGCTGCGCCCGCTGTTGTGCCTGGTGCGGCACCTGGCGCAACGCCTCCCGTAGTTCCCCCCTCATCTGCTGCGCCGCCGCACGCGGCGGACACCGCGATGGTTCCCGGGGGTGTTCCCTCAGCGCGCCCGGTGCTGGAAACTGCGGTGCCCCGCGAGCGCATCTACTTTGGCCATTACCAGGTGCAGCCTTTAAGCGTGATGCGGCAACGCATCGCCGAACACATGGTGCTCTCGAAGCGCGTGTCGCCCCACGTTTATTCCATTGATGAGGCGGACATGACGCGCATTGCCCGGCTCCGCGCCACGGCACAGAATGAATTCACCAAAAAACATCAGACCAAGCTCACCTTCATGGCTTTTTTTGTGCGCGCCTGCGTCGCTGCATTGCGCGATTTCCCCACTGTCAATGCTTCTCTCGACGGGACCAGCGTGGTGTTGCATGGTGAGGTCAATATCGGCATTGCCGTGGCGCTCGACTGGGGGCTGATCGTTCCGGTCATCAAAAATGCCGAGGAAAAGAATTTCCTGGGATTACAGCGCACCATCAATGATCTGGCCGAGCGCGCGCGCACCAAGAAACTGAAAACCGAAGAGGTCCAGGAGAGCACGTTCTCGATCACCAATCCGGGTATTTTCGGCGGGCTGATGGGCCTGCCCATCATCAATCAGCCGAATGTCGCGATCCTCGGCATCGGCGCCGTGCAGAAGCGGCCTGTAGTAATCGACGATGCAATCGCCATCCGGTCCATGGTCTATCTGACGCTGAGTTACGATCATCGCGTGGTGGACGGCGCGGTCGCTCATCAATTCATGGGCCAGGTAAAGAAGCACCTCGAGACGTGGACGGAAGATATTTTGTAGCCGTGTGCCATCGCAGGTCAGCCGCGACGGTTAATTGACATCACCTTGGGTGACATCGTCGTCTTGCTCAGGCGGTGGTTGTTCAGGCGATGTTGTTCAGGCGGTGGTGCTCAGGCGGTGTTGCTCAATAGCGTTGGCCGCAACTGAAACGCCCATTCGGCCAAGCGCGTCAGCGGAACCACCGGAATGCCGCGCTCTTCGAGCAAGCCGGTTACAAACCGGTGCCGTGGATTCTCCTCAGGGCGGGGTTCCACTTCCGTGACGGCGAGAAATTCGGTCTTAGCCAGTTTGGCCCGGATCGCATCAGCGGTGAATGCCAATATTTTTGCTTGGCCCGGATCACGCCCCAGCGGCAGTGCCTGCACGAACCCACGCGTACCATTGCGCCGGTAAGCATAATCGACGCGCAGCGGATCACCGGGGTAGGTGAATTCCGCCACCCGCAGCCGGCGCTCCAGGCGCGGCCAGATGCCCGTGCTGCGAAACACCTGGTTAGCGCGCGTGCGAATCGCATTGCGAGTCGCCAGATCCTCGAAAACACGTCCATAGCGGGGCGGTTCCACGTAATCGCTATACAAACGGTCGAGTTCGGCATCCAGATCCGCGGCTAGGAGCCCTTTCCGGGCGCTGAACTGCACCGCATTCGACAGCGTCTGCTCGAGGCGGGAGAGATTTGCGAGAGCATCGCCGCCCGCGCTCACCGGCGTCCCCGAGGAGGATGGCGCTGAAGCGAGCTGGGCATCGAATTCTTCCGCCAGGCGGCGCAACATATCCTCATCCGCATTGGGGTGTAACCGCCGCACGCGCGCCAATTCCCCAGGCTCCTCCATAAACCGCCGCAACATACGGCCGTTTGCCGGATCAAAAAGCAGGATCCCAATGTTCACCCATTCGTCGCGCACGAGGTTGGGAAGGTAGCGGATGACGTGATAGGCGCAGGGACGCAATTCGCTTTCAGGAGCGGCGTTCAGGCGCTGCGCGCCGCCGGCAGGTTTCGTGGCCCGGCCGCTACGCGATTCGTGCTGGGGCTTCTGGTTATCAGGCATGGCTCACTTCCAGTTGGGAAAAGGCTGGCGGCCCGAATCACGAGTGGCGACAAGCATCTCGCGTATCCGGCCGCGCCTCTGATCGAGTCTCAGTAGCAGTTCGCGCAGCTTATCATATTCATCGTCGTACCATTCAGGAGGGATCCCTTCGGCAATCTCACCCAACTGGGCCTTGGTGATGCGCTCTTCCACCCGCGTGATCCAGGGCTCAAACGATTCGATACTCGTGACGTGCTCGTAGACGCGATGGCGCGGATAAATTCCACGCAGCGGCGCATCGGGAAAATTCCATTCCCCCGCATTGAAGCAAAAACCCTGGTCAATCATCATGGCCTGGTAACGTGAACGGCCAGCTTCCACAAAAAAGATCGCCTGGCGGCCGTTCGTGTTACAGGTCCATTTGTCGTATACGAGCATACCCGCGAAATCCGGCAGGTTTTCCACCTCGCGCAATTGCTCGTCGGGCAGGAAATCCTGCACCGTGAGACGCGCCGGATCTCCTGGAAACCGGGAGCCAAACTGCTTCCCGGCCCGGCAGCGCGCGCTTCCAGCCCCCAGCTGAATGACCAGATCGGCCGTGAGTTCGATCAATTCACGGCGCACCTCCACCACTTCGGTACGCGGCACGGGCAGCCCCATATGCGCCGCCAGGCGTGTACCTAGCATTTCATTCGCCAAGATGCGCAGATGCTGCGGATTGTTCTGGAACTTTACTACGTAATAGCCACCATCATCGCAGCGCATCAAGTGTCCTTGCGCGCCGCCACGCATCCGGCGGATTTGCTCGAGACATAGAATCATGGCTTTACAACGGCACGGACGCGCGCTGCCGATAAAATCAGTGCGGCCGTGTGTTACCGGAGCATTTCCTTAGCGTTCGGCTGGCAGCGCCGCCAGTTTAACCGCGCAGTTGAACGGACGGTGAGCCTCTACCATCGCGTATCGAAGTGGGACTCGCAATTTTCATTTCGACAAGTGCATTTTATCGCGCCCGTAGAATGCAGCGGCAAATTCGGGCGGTACGCAGCACAGAGCGGACGTCGCCGAACGTGGACATCAGCAAGTTCCAGTGAGGAACACGGCGGCAGGCTTATCAGCGTGCTCGGACCGTAGCAGCAAACGAGTCAGCACGCCGCGCATGTGCCTTGAACAAGCTGCATTGCGCTGGAAAGAAATTCCCGCCGGTGCTGTCACCATTACACGAACGAGCCGCAGCCTCTTACGCGATTGCCGCTCGCTGATCGCTCACGACTGCCTTCGCGCACACTGCGAATCCTGCACAAGTGCCCATCGTGCACATCTGCGTTCACAAGCGATGAATGCCACGCAAACGCAGCGCGCGGACTCCCGTGCACCACCGGGCGTCCGCGCACACGCCAGAACTTCGCAGACATTCTCTGAATTTCAGCGTTTCTTGCGGCCCGCCGCCTTCCCGCGTTTCGCAGTTTTGCCCCGCTTGGCCGCTTTTGCAGGCGTCTTCTTCGCCGCGGTCTTTTTTCCGGCTCGTCCCGCCTTCGCCTTAGACGCTTGCGACTTGCCTGCCTTACGCGGCTTGGCCCTTCCCCCGCGCGAGGACGCCGGAGTTGCAGAACCACCAGGGCGTTCGGTGACGATCACTTCCTCATCGGTTTCTTCGATCAATCCATCTTCTTTTTCTTTTTCGTTTTCTTCTTCTTCATCATCTTCCAGCGGAGAGAGTTCGTTCTCGTCGCCGTTATCGTGTAGCCACGCCATGGCTCCTCCATACCATCGGCCGATTTTCACCCAAGGGCCGATTTTCGCCGTTCGACACAGCGATTCATAAAATCGGAATCTCGTCTCTTTGTCAAGGCATTGTCAAGGCATCCGCGACAAAATTGAAGTTTATCCCGTCTGCATGGCCATTGAAAAAGCCGCAGCAGTTACAGGATGCACCTCATGCCCCACAAAACAATAGAGATATATCAGGGTGCCGTAGGAATCTTGAGGGTGTCGCCGGCTTCGAGCGATCTATTCAGTAAAAACCGGTTCCCGCTGCGCAGAGCTTCCACCGTGGTCTGATAATTTCGCGCAATCGAGAAGAGCGTCTCTCCCGGCGTAACATGATGAATCACCACGTGAGCCGCGGCATGTTGCTCCGCCAGCTTTTTTGGCGCTGGCTGCGTTGTTCCTGCTTTGCCAGCAGAGGAGATGCGCGCTGGGGGCTGCGTTGCGCCGGACATTTTGGCGGTTGGCGTGCCGCGAGTTTTTGCCGTACTGGAGTTCTCGTAAGAAGCCGCCGCTTTTGTTTCGGCGGGCGCCGCGCTGGAAGCCAGGCGGGGCTTTGCCGATCCCGCGCCTTCACGGCCTGAAGCCTCCGCGGACCTCTCCGTGGGCGGCGCACCCGAGCCACCCAGATAAATCTTCAGCCGCATCCCGTGTACCGCTTGATTGCCGCGCAAATGGTTCCATTTGCGCAAGTCGATCGCGCTTACATCGAACTCATCGGCAACCGATTCGACCGTATCGTTCTGGCGCGCGCGGTAGCGCAGCAGTTTTCCAGCAGAGGCCTGCGACTGTGGAGAAACGGGAATGATAAGTTTTGCTCCCGCATCGAGCGTGGTGTGCGGCTCCATTCCATTTACATCCGCAATCGCGACCGCGCTGACGTGGTATTGCTGCGCAATCGTCGAGAGCGTTTCTCCCTCCACCACGCGATGCTGCCGCCAGCTCGCCCACTTGTCCTCTGGAATCGCGGCCATCTGCGCATAAAAACGGTCGGCGGTCCCTGCGGGAAGGTGCAGCACGAAGGCCGGGTCGGAGGGAGTTACCAGCCGAAGCAATTGCGGATTCAGCATGCGCAGCGTATCCAGATCAACGTCAATCGTGTCCGCCACCAGGCGCAAATCGAGGGGATGGCCAGGCTGAACGTCATCCGTGTGCAGCGGCTCTTGCGGGTCGACCTCCACGCCATACCGCACGGGGTCCTTCGCGATCAACGTCAACGCCAGGATAATGGGCACATAATCGCGCGTCTCTTTGGGCAGCGCATTCATCTTGTACAGCTGCCAGAAATCGGCGTAACCGGTGCGTTCCACCGCGTGCTGCACGGTGCCGGGACCCGAATCGTATGCCGCCATCGCCAGGTACCAGTCGCCGAACATATTGTAAAGATCCCGCAAATGGTGTGCCGCGGCGCGCGTGGCCTTCTCCGGGTCCTGGCGGTCGTCTACCCACCAGCTATGCTCGAGTCCATACTGTTTGCCGCGGAAGGACATGAATTGCCATAACCCGCGCGCGCCCGCACGAGACAACGCTTGCGGCTGAAACGCGCTCTCTGCTTGCGCCATGTACATCAAATCGCTCGGTAAGCCTTCTTCATGCAGTACCCGCTCGATCATGGGACGATAGCGTCCGGCACGGCGCAAACCCGTCTCGACGATGGCCCGTCCCCGTGGCGTCTGGAAGAAATTCAGATAGGAGAGAACGATATCGTTCACGGTCAGTGGCAGATCGTGAGGCACATTCGCAAGCTCGCCTTCCACACGCGTGCGCAGCAGCGGATCCACCGGTGCTTCCGGCGGCTCCCCCGGAGGCGGCGCGCTGGCGGCAATTTCGTCCATCGGCGCGGGTGCGGACTTGGGTGCGGTGAAGGCACCACCGTTCGCCGCCACCGTCTGCGCGTCGCGCTCGGCCCCGACGATTTGCTTGAGCAGAGACTCGAGCCTGGGATTCGTTCCCAAGTCAAATCCGCTCGCGTTTAACAGGCTTAGCGCGTAATCAAAGTCCTGGCGGGCGGCGTCGAGATGGCCAGCCTTGTACTCCTGCTGACCAGCGTCAAAGCTCGCCTGTACCTGCTGGGCCAAGCGGTCTGGTCCATCGGGCCGCATCAGATTCAAAGCCATAACGCGGCGGCGGCCCGCGGGATCGAGCGGTAGCGGATCGATGTGCACCACGCGCGCCACCCTAGAAGCAGGTGTGGGACTCTGACTGGGATGATAGACCGCGGTGTGGCGGGCCGCGTCCTCACATCCGGCTAGCGCGAGCACGGCGGCAATTCCTACAGAGACACGAAAAACCCGCGCCGCAAAGGAAGCGACTGACCGCGGTATTCCCGATCTGGTGCAAATTCTCATTTGCTTTTAGATGGCCGGACACGCATGGATCGATGCCCCATCGATCCATGCTCCAACGTTAATGCTATCAAATGCTATCCTCGATGGCCGCGAGGAGCAATGGACGCTTCGTGGTACAGGTAACCAAAAAAGGACACCGCGTACTAGCGGCTAGGGCGAAAAGCCTGGACTCCGCCGTTTTGTATTGGCGCGAGTTCCTATTTTCCGCCGCTCTTTACTAAAACCCTGCAAGCCGAGCAAAGCCCTGTAAAGCATGACGCATTCCGCCTGCCGCGCGTATCGAGAACACAGCGTCTTGATGGTTAGGCCGCTCTCACCGGGAGTCTGCCTCGGCTGCGCTGCACCGCATCAGGCAACTTCCTGATCCTCGGTCTCCAGGCCTTCGCCGTGACCCTCCGCGAGGCGCGTCGCCTTGGCGTGCGCGATCACCTTTTCGGCGATTTCGGCCGGAACGAAATCGTAATGTGAGAATTCCATCGAGTAACTGGCCCGTCCCTGCGTCATGGACGTCAGATCGGTGGCGTAATTCAGCATCTCGGCGAAGGGCACCTGCGCCTTCACGATGACATTCAATCCGCGCGACTCGCTGCCGCTGATCCGTCCTCGTCGCGAACTCAGATTCCCCATGATATCTCCCGAATACTGCTCCGGCGCATACACCTCCACGTGCATGATGGGCTCGAGCAGCGTGGGTTTCGCCTGCTTCATGGCCTCCTTGAATGCCAGGGAGCCTGCAATCTTGAACGCCATGTCTGAGGAATCGACATCATGATACTTCCCGTCGTACAGCACGGCGCGAAAATCCACAACGGGATAGCCCGCCAGGTATCCGCGCTCGGCGGCCGCACGGATGCCCTTCTCGACCGACGGAATGAAGTTGCGCGGAATTGCGCCGCCAAACACGTCATCCACGAATTGAAAGCCCGACCCGTGCGGCATCGGCTCCAGACGGATGCGGCACACTCCGAACTGGCCGTGGCCTCCGGTTTGCTTCTTGTGCTTGCCTTCGGCGTCAGCCTTGGCCCGAATCGTCTCGCGGTACGGCACCTTCGGAGGTTTCAACGCCACGTCCACCTTGAAGCGCTTGCGCAGCTTTGCAACCACCACTTCGATGTGCTGCTGCCCCGCGCCTGCCAGCAGGAACTCCTTGGTTTGCGGATCGCGTGAAAAGCGCAATGACAGGTCCTCCTCGAGAATTTTGTGAATTCCCTGCCCGATGCGATCCTCATCGGCGCGCGTTTTAGGCTCGATGGCAAAGGTGATCGCCGGCTCGGGAGTGCGCGCTGCCGGATAATAAATCGGTGCGGACTTGTCTCCGAGGGTGTCGCCGGTAAGAGTATCCCTCAGCTTCGCAATCGCGCCGAGGTCCCCCGCATGTATTTCCGTGACGTCTGTTCCGGTTTTCCCCTGCGTCACCTGGATGTGCTGGAAGCGCTCCGCCCCACCCCGCGTGAAATTGTGCAACATCGCATCGTTCTTGAGCACCCCGGATATCACTTTGAAATAACTGATGCGGCCCGCGAAAATGTCCGAGAGTGTCTTGAACACAAACAGGGACAACGGCTCCGTCTCTGAAATGGGGCGGTCGAGAGGTTTACCCTGGCCATTTGGCTCCGTGAAGCCGCTCGCGCTCGAGCGCGCCGCCGGATTGGGGAAAATATCCACCAGCAAATTCAAAATCGCGTCGCTGCTCACGTTGTGCAGCGCGGAACTCAGCATCACCGGGAAAATACGCCGCGTTTGAAAGGCCAGCCGCAATCCCAGCCGGAGATCCTCAATCGGCAGCGTGCCTTTCTCGAAAAACTCCTCCATAAGCTTGTCGTCGCCCTCGGCCACCATCTCGACCAGTTTCTCGTGCGCTACCTTCGCCGCCGCAGCCATCTCGGCGGGGATTTCCTCCACCTGCGCGCGTCCGTCTCCGTCCCGTCCGTAAATCAGCGCTTTCATGAGCACGAGATCGATGACCCCGCGGAAGTTCTTTTCCTCGCCGATCGGCAGGTGTAGGGGCACGACATTGCGCCCGAATACGTGCTCCGCGGATGCCAGAGCGCGCTCGAAATTCGCAAGCTCGCGGTCCATCCGGTTGATGACCAGGGCGCGCGGCAGTTGGTATTCGTTGCAGTAATCCCAGACTTTTTCCGTCACCACCTGCACTCCGGCGAGCGCGTCCATGACCACCAGCGCGGCATCGGCCGCGATGAGCGTCGTGCGCGTTTCATTCACAAATGTGCTGTAACCCGGCGTGTCGAGAAAATTAATCTTCGTCTTCTCGACGCCGGGTTTGTCCGCCGCGGATTTTTCAGCCTTTTGCCGGTCGCTCTCCGAGGCCCACTCGGCGTAAGCGAGGCCGGTTTGAATGGAAATCTTGCGAGCGATCTCTTCGTCATCCCAGTCCGTAACCGTGTTGCCTTCAGACACTTTCCCAAGCCGCGGAGTCATCCCGGCCGTGTATAGCAGCGACGATACCAGTTGCGTTTTGCCGGTATCGCCGTGGCCTACAATGCCCACGTTGCGTAAAAAGGGAGTCGTGTAGGATTTCATCGAGGTCCCCTGTCCCGGCCGGAGGGTGCCCTCGGACATGAAGGATTACGGGGAGGGTGCCCAGGGCGCCGTATGCTTTTACGTGGCGATGCTAGCACGTTGCCAGGCGAAGCCCGGGTACTTTTTTTTCGAACGAATATGGCCGGGAGAGTGGTCCGCGTGACATCAAAAGATCGCGCCATGATGCTTGCGCAATCTCCTCGCCACGCGCTATTGCTTGGGACTGTGAACGTTACGGCGGGTTTATTGCAATGAAGCCAATCCGGTTGAACTGAGCGGATGCACGAAAAGGGGCGAGTTCTTGCTCTATTAAATACACATCCGCAGCAGGATTGCTCAGCGCGGGCAGCCGTCGGCCAGGTGCGCGCAAAAACTTATGGCTCTTCGTAAATCGTCCTTACCCGAATCACCTCAAATTCCTTGGTTCCCGCGGGAATCTGTACCTTGACTTCATCGCCCACCCGCCGTCCCAGCAGCGCTTTTCCTATCGGCGAGGTCGTGGAGATGAGCCCCTGCGACGCGTCGGCTTCCTCCGTCGTCACTAGCTTGTACTCCACCTCGATGGCCTTCACCACGTCGCGCAACCACACTCGCGAGCCGTAGCCCGCCCGGTCATGGGGAATGTGGTTCAGATTCAGCATGCCGATATCCCCCATTCTCTTCTTCAGCTGGCCCAGCCGCGCCGACACGAATCCCTGCCGCTCCTTGGCGTATTTGTATTCGGCATTCTCCGAAAGATCGCCATGTGCACGAGCTTTCATGAGTTCTTTCGGCAGCTCGAGATTAAGCTCGTGCTCGAGCGTCTCGATTTCTTCCTGTAGCTTTTGCTTCACCTTGGCCAATGGGTCGCTCATGACTGTTTCTGTGTCCGCCCTTCCTGGCGACGAAAATCGGGTTCCGAGTTCGAGGATTGCCGGCCCCTCATACATTAAACGACACACTAGACGATACACTACAAGATTGTTGCCCAATCAGAAATGACGATCAGAAATGACGATCAGAAATGGCGATCAGAGCTGGCGCGAGGAGGAGGTCATCTCATTTCGACTGGAGAATGTATGGGCCATGGCTATGTAATGTCTGTGGTATGTAATGTCTTTCAACACCTCTGCGCATCGTATAACGCCGCAGGCCTTTGCACACCCGAATCGCCACTCGTGATTTTACGCGCCGTCGAAACGCCCGCGCCCTATGACGCACGCCGCGAAGCCCGGCAATGGCCGATAATCTCGAATAATAGCACAACCGAGTGCATCAGAATGGAGCTGCTACACCGGTGCAAGTCGTGCACTTACTTACGGGCCGCCGTCATAAATGTGCCGGTCACACCCGCGAAATAAAGGGAACAAAGAGCAGTGATCCGAATACCGTTTCGCGCATGTAGTTGAGGATCGCCGGGTAAAACGCTCCTCAGTACAAGAACAAGGGTATCGACCCGTTTCGAGCGTGTTGTACAATTTGTGCCGTGCGCGTGTTAATTGCTGACGATCACGACGTCATAAGGATGGGACTTCGTCTACTGATCGAAGGTAAACGCTGGGAAGTGTGCGCCGAGGCGGTCAACGGAGAGGATGCACTGGTCAAAATACAATCCCTCCGGCCCGATGTCGTGATCCTCGACCTCAGCATGCCGAAACTCAATGGCTACGATATAGCCCCCAAAATACGCACCATCTCGCCTGTTACCAAAATCGTATTCTTCACCATGCACGACGTTCCTGCCACCGCCCGGGAAATTGGAGCGGACGCATTTGTAACTAAGTCCCAGGGTGGCCGCGAGCTTATCAGGACCATTGAACGCATGATGCAATCCGGGTTGGATGCGCCGCAGCCAGTTTCGTAATTTCCGTCTCCTATTAGCGCCACCTGCTGCTGATTGGGGAACTCGTCTCTCTTACCTGACGAACTCGTTGCGATTGCTGCGTATCCACAAATTTTCCTGGTATCAATAAAAAATGGGTGGGCTCTCGGCCCACCCATTCGGTTTTCAGGAGCGCACCGCTGACTCTCAGTAGCGCTCGGTAGTTCCACGCGTGCTGGAAGTGGAAGTGGTTCCACGTGTGCCGGAAGTCTCTTCCCAATACGGCGTGTACCCGTAATGACTGTAGATCTTGCTGCCCAGCGTAGTGTCTGAAAAATTCGGCCAATTGTCTTTGTCAAATCCCGGCGCGTTCTCAAGCAGCGTCTTGTCCACGTTGAGGACGGCCGTCTTGTCGGCCAGGTTAAACCTGAAGGCATTCCACGGAATGGCAAAGTATTTGTTGCCTACCCCCAGGAACCCTCCGAACGACAAAATCGCATAGCTGATCCGGCCGGCTCCCGCATCGATCACCAGATCCTCAACTTTGCCGATATTCTCATTCTGTTGATTGACGACCTTACTGCCGATGATGTACTTGTTCGCCGGGATGACATCATTCGACCATGCAGCTCTAGGTTCAGCCATTTCTTTGCTCCTCCTTCTCCTTACTTCCGAGGAAAGATTCGCTTCGCCTAAAACGTTAGCGCTCGCAGGCGCAGCCGGCCATAGCGAAAAACGCTGACCACTCGCGGGAAAAGCCTGTACCCCGTCCCGCACCATTTCTCAATTGCATTTCCTAATTTGGGGTTGAATAGGCTGGGGGACCGGCGAGGAGACCACGTACTGGAGCATGTCCAATAGCCTCAGCACCTGTATACCGACGGAAAGCAAACACTCCTCCAGAGAGGGCAGGCGCGTGACGGATACGTTCCATTACCTACATGTAAGGGGGGCGAAGTTGCTTTTTGCTTACGCCAATGGTAAAAAAGGCAGAACTCGACGAAGAGGACAGACCCCTCTGAGAGGTTCCCCTGAAACAGAAGCCGAGACCCGGTTGGCTTCAGTAGGGGGAAACGTATTGCTACGAAACAGCGCCCATTAAGTGCCGGGCTTTTCGCCGGAAGCTGGATGGCACCGCCGCCCAAGTGGCTCCAGCAAAGACTCTCCGTTCAGGAGGTTTTTGCAGGATGGCTACGACTCCCCAGCGCGTACTTGTTGAAACCGTTCCGAACTTTGTTGAGCAGGAAGTTATTCTTCGAGGATGGGTGTCTCGCATCCGCGTCCTTGGGAGGACAACTTTTGTTGTCCTAAGGGACTGCTCCGGAGAAGTGCAAGGTGTTGGCACACCGGAATCGCTCAAAGAACATCACCTCAAGGTAGAGGACACGATTGAGATCGCTGGTCGTGTCCGGCGCGAGCCACGCGCAAAACTGGGATACGAGTTGGACATCCTCCGCGTGAACGTTCTCAATCGCTCGGCACAACATCTTCCTTTCACTTCTCTGTCGAATCTCGATTCGGTGAACCCAGAGACGCTTGTCGAGTATCGCCCGTTGGCACTTCGAAACGAGGTGATCGGCAACGTATTTCGCGTTCAAGCGGCATTGCTGAGATTCTTCCGTGAGTTCCTGACCGAGCGCCACTTTACCGAGATCATTACGTCGAAATTAGTCGCCTCGGGTACTGAGGGTGGGACGAATCTATTTGAGGTGAAATATTTTGATCGTGTCGCGTATTTAGCCCAGAGTCCGCAGTTTTACAAGGAGCATGGTGTCGCTGGATTCGAGAGGGTCTTTGAGACCGGTCATGTTTATCGTGCGGAACCGCACGCAACCAGCCGTCATCTTACTGAATACTATTCGCTCGATCTTGAGTTTGGCTTCATCGACGGGCCGGAAGACGTAATTCAACTGGAGCCGGAGTTACTCACCCACATTTTTGCGAGCGTAAACACGCATCTTGGACACATTCTGAGCTTGTATCGAGAACAGCCACTGCCATCGATGCTCAAGGTGCCTTGCTGGGAGTTTGAGAACTGTCTTGAGCTACTGAGGAGGCATTTCAATCGAACGGACCTGACAGACGACCTCGATCCAGAGGCGGAACGTCAATTGTGCCGACTCGCGGAGGAGGACTGCGGAATCCCGCAGTTTTTGTGCTTGGATTTCCGTTGTCGGCGCGACCTTTCTACACCGCCCCTCGCGGAACGAGCGGTGCAGCAAATAGCTTTGATCTTCTTTTTCAGGGTGTAGAGATCACGACAGGAGGGCAGCGGCTGCATCGGCGCGAAAACCTTGAACAGGCTCTGCGTGCGAGGGGAATGCAACCCAGCAGATTTGAAAGCCATTTGAAAATGTTCGAATTGGGCATGCCACCTCATGGCGGGTTGGCGATTGGACTGGAGCGGCTGACCGCACAGGTCTTGAACCTCTCAAACGTTCGTCAAGCTACCTTGTACCCGCGTGACCGCACTAAATTGACTCCTTAGGTTGGACTCTTGCAGGTGGCGAGCCGCAGCGCGAGAAGGACGGCACTTTCATAAACGTATGGTTATTGTAACCACTCCCAGAGTTCAAATTGGGGGCGGCATTCCTACCAAGTCCTTCGTAATGTAAGTGGCGGATGTATTTCTGGCGGAGAGGGGGGGATTAATAGCCCACGGCCAGAAAAGCCTCTAAAAACGCGCTAAATCCTGTATTTCCGCTGGCGGCAGTCTGGATACCGCAGTTTAGGACAAGGTAGCGCAGCCTAAAACCACGCGTTTCCGTAACCGCCGTAACCGGTACCATACCCGCTTTCTCCAGAAAAGCTACCAAAAAATTAGGTACGACCGTTTTCGACAGTATTACACCCTGATGGAAACGATTCTGACAGTAAATGAAGCCGCCGCCTACCTTCACGTACACCCAGAGACCCTTAAGCTTTGGGTCCGAGAGGGCCGGGGGCCAACGCATGTAAGGCTCAGCCAGCGCAAAATTATTTTCCGGGAAGTAGCCATCAAAGAATTTCTGGACAAGCAGGAACAGGTCTAAGAAAATCCCTCCCTGTGTTGCCTATTTCTTCGCCCCAAAATCGGGGGTCGTCACGCTCAATCGACCGTTGGTTTTATTTCGCAACGCAACGCGGCCTTCAGCTGGCTCACAGCACTTTTCTCAGTCTTTGAGAAAGTCAGGAACGAGCTCGTCATCTTCAAAAATAAAGGTCTTCCCCCACCGGCTTTCTAGTATAGACGTGAGACACACGATTAGGCCATCTTCACCCAATGCCCACCCTTCACGGACAGCTCGAAACGTGCATTTGAAATTCAGATCGGCGACGATCGAAAAACTATAGCTGATGGCATTGAGATCGTCTTGCCCATCCTTGCAGCAGATGGTGACCCCTTTTCATTACAGCAACTAAATATAGTATGGGGCGCTTTCCGTTCGTGAGCAGTTCGCAGAATTCACGCAAATCGTCAACGCGCACCAAATGAGCTGACCTGCCCCCCTTTTGTGGTCCAGTCATAAGTTAGCTTCCAGGATTGTGGATTCAACGGCAACAGTGGAAATCGGTCCGTCGCCGTGGCTGTGGGAAAGTGGGAAACGCGTAGCGTTTTCCAAGGTGGCGAAGCCACTGTCTGTCCCATAGCCGTTGGCCTCCGCAAATTCTTCCGGCGTCCGATACCCCAACGAGCTGTGTGGGCGTACCGTGTTGTAATCTACCCGCCAGGCTTCGACCCCCTCCCGTGCGTGGCGGAGATCCACGAACCAGTTCTGGTTCAAGCACTCATCCCGGAACTTCCCGTTAAAGCGTTCGATGAATGCGTTTTGCGTGGGTTTGCCACGCTCGATGAAGTGCAGCGCCACCTGATTCTGATAGGCCCACTGATCCACGACGCAGCTGGTGAACTCAGTTCCATTGTCGACTTGGATTGCTGCTGGTGCCCCACGTCGTTCTCGCAGTCCTTCCAGTACCCGCACCACGCGCAGACCGGGCAGCGACGTGTCGGGTTCGATCCGCAGAGCTTCCCGCGTGTAGCCGTCCATCAGGTTCAGGGTTCGGAATTTCCGACCGCCGGCGAGTTGGTCATGTGTGTAGTCCATCGTCCACACTTCATTCGCACGCGTCGCAAGCATCAACGGCACACGCGCTGCAGCCCGAAATCGCTTGTGCCTCCTACACTGCATCGTCAGGCCTTCCTCCCGGTACAGCCGATACACGCGCTTGTGGTTGACCGGCCACCGCAACTCTCCATCGTCGGTCTTCTCCCGTCGCAGGAAAATATACAGACGCCGGTAGCCGAATCGCGGACGCTCGCCTGCCAACTCCCGCAGCCGAGCCCGCAACCCTGCTTCGTTGCGTTCCTTCCGCCGGTACCGCCAGCTCCCGCGGTGCATGCCCATCAGCCCACAGGCGCGTCGCTCGCTAAGCCCCGCTTCTTCCCGCACGACACGCACCGCTTCTCGCTTCGCCCGCGGGCTTACCACTTTTTTGCCAGCACCACCTTCAGCGCGTCCAGGTCCAGCGCCTGCTGCGCCACAATCTTCTTCAACCGTCCGTTCTCTTCTTCCAGTTGACGCAGCCGCCGGGTCTCACTCACTTCTAAGCCTCCATACTTTGCCTTCCAGTGGTAGAACGTAGCGTCGCTGATCCCCACGCGCCGACACAGGTCCTTGATCGGCACTCCAGCCTCGGCTTCCTTCAACACCCCTACGATCTGCTCTTCGCTAAAACGACTTCCTTTCATGGCGCTTCTCCTCTCGCGGTCTTATACCTGGAGAAGCTCAGTTTTGCCTGGACTAAATTTCGGGGAGCAGGTCAACTGCTTCAGCCGTTCGCAACTGTCGTCAAGACCGTCAACGGGCAAGCGGCGCACGAGGAAATCAAAGGCTACCTCATAGACAACGACGCGGTGCACGATGCCTTAGTCACAAGACTTCTGCAAGCCGAAAGCCGCATTCGAGTGTTAGCCGCATTGGGCGCGGTATTAGCGTTCGCGGAAGTGTTGCACTGGATCGTGCGATGAACGAACTTCTGAAGCACTTTGTGTCCGAAACAAACGCACGATTTGAAGGCCGGCTCCGTTCCTCTGAGGAGCTATTCACCCAACGCATGGCTGCAGACCAGTGCCTGGATACAGCGGTGATTGGCGGGTATGGTCTGCACGATATCTTCGACGGCAAAGTGGACGATTCGCAGTTTCCGCCCGTGGTGATCAAAGCCTTCCATGTGCAATACCCGCACGTTGGCAGCTTTGTGGGATTTGTACGCGACCATAAAGGCGACGCTGCGCTGCTGGGTATCATTAATGGGATCAAAGGAAAAGCATTCGAACTGGATTACGTGGAGTATCTTAATCATGGGAACCTACCGGCCGGGGTCTTTGCAGAACTGGCGCACTCCCCGACGCAAGAGGGATGGGACATCGCCATTCGGGATGTCCACGGCCATATCATTGATCATCTTCAACTGAAGGCTACCGATGCCCTCGCCTACATTCAGGACGCCATAGCGCATTACCCGGAAATTGACGTTGTAGTGACGCACGAAGTTTTCCAGCATCTAGACAACCTCGAGATTCTGTCCCACCTCATTGATTCTGGCGTTTCCAACGCCCATCTGGAGGATGTCACCAGTGATGCTGTTCACGGTGTAGCTCCGGGATTTGAACTCATCCCGTGGGTTGCTTTCGCAATCATTGCGTACCAGAGTTGGCGTCGCTATCGAAAGGGATTGCCACTGCCTGCCGTGGTTCGTGAAGCATTTCGCCGCGGCGCGTACTCGACTTCCTGCCGAGGCATGGCGTACTTTACGACGTTGCTTGTCCAGGAGCCATTTCTGGGAGTCGTTTCCAGCGTGCTCTTGCGTCTCAGCTTCGGCCGCTACGACGCCCAAAAACAGTTCCTGCAATTCGTGAGCGCCTGTCGTCAGGAACAGCAACGACAAGTATTCGATTTCGCGAAAGGTGTTTGATCTATGGCCGGCATTGAAACGGTTATGATCGACAAAGTGGCTGGTGCTCAGCGGTCTGCATTACGCAAATCACTTCGTAGCAATAAGTGAATTTCAATCGGTCTCCTTTCGAGAGTGATCGCATGGACTTTTTAATCTGCGGAAGGTGCGGCAGATGCATTCATGAGAGTCTCTGGATAGGGTCTGGCGAGAACAGCCACTGTCCGGCGTGCGGCTGGCAGGGGATGAATTCTTGTTCTGGGTCAAATGCAGAGATGCGGCCCGGGCCGCATGCGCAAGATTTCAGCGAAGGCTTCTTAACCTGCGAGGGATGTGGTGCACGCATGCATGAGAGTTTTTGGGCAGGCTCTGGTGAAAACAGTGGCTGTCCGTGTGGGTGGCCAAGCATGAATTGTGTTGAGGGGCCGGACCTAGGTGTCGATATCGCGACTACTTCTGATCATGACGCACGCGCAAAATATCAGCCCGGACCTCACTTCATTAGGTTTATAAACAAACGTAACGTTGCTTAGTTAGGAGGTTTCTAAATGGCTAGCTTGCCTAGATGGGCTGCCGGTTGTCCAAACTTTCCAGAGATAGCAAAAGCTATCCGAGATGCCAAGGCCAGGGTCTCGGGTGAAAATGATATTAAGAATGAACCACACGCTGCTGCTGCGGTAGCAATCATCCGTACATTTGGAGATTCGCCTGCTGCGCGTATCTATATCGAACCGGGTACCGCTCGAAGCACGCGCCGACCTGCCGATGTTGTTCTTTGCCATCCAGACTACGGACTTGTAGTATTCGAAGTAAAGGGTTATCGTTCGGAGCAAATCGACTCCATTGAAGCAAATAACCTGATAATTCGCCAACGTGGCCTTTTGGAGCAAATCAAACCTTATCAGCAGGCTGAGAAGGCAATGTTTAACATAAAGAAGGAGGTCAAGCCACCTCTGGCAGACGGTTATTTTCACTTCATGGTTGTTCTGCCTAACATATCCGTCGCCGAATGGGAAAGGCGCGGATTTACAAAGGCCTTTCCACAGGATGTGCTGTGTTTGTGGGATCACCTCGAATCGGATCAGTTTCGCGAACAAGTAAAAAAGCTTGTTGGTACGCACAGACTATTAACGCCCGAACAAATGAAGCGCATTATCGAGGCTTTTGGCGATTCTGGCTCCTTCGGCCCATATGTAGCACCACCGACGCCGCCTGTACCACATTCGCTTGGTGCCGTGATCGACAAACTCGCTGTTCTGGACAAGCGGCTGTCTAGCGAACAAGCTGAGCTCTCGCGATTGAAGGTCGAAGGCTTTCCGCGTCTGATTCGTGGTGTGGCGGGCAGTGGTAAAACTATAGTCCTTGCAAACCTTGTGGCACGTGTCCTAAACCGGCAGAAGGATGCGAATCTCGACTTGTTTGACGACTTCGAACCTGAACATCTGAGAATTGCTGTTATCTGTTTCAATCGCGCGCTGGTTCCGCTATTGCACCAAAAGATTAAAGATGCCTACAAACAACAAACTTTTGAGAATGTGCCAGCCCCTGACATTCTGTGGGTTGGCCATCTAAATAGCTTTATGCGCAAGGTTACTTGCAAGCGAAACCCGGAGCTTCAATTCCTGCCAATAGATTTTGGCCATCCATCAAAAAACGCCACGCTTTATCGCGGACAAGTAAGTGCCTTTCTCTGCAAACATCCGGAGCGTGCATCTGAAATTCAATATGATGCCATCTTTGTCGATGAAGGCCAGGACTTTGAAACTGAAGAATTTGAGCTCCTCCTCGATTTATTGAGACCGGACGAGCGCACTCGGGAGAAGAACTTGATCATTTGTTATGATGATGCGCAAAATCTTTACGGAAAGCCTCGACCCGTTTGGAATCGGCTCAAAATTGACGTGCAACGTGGTGGCCGTGCCAGGGTAATGAAGGAGTGTTTCCGCAATACACGTGAAATCGTCGAGACAGCTTTCAATGTGCTCCTAGGCACTCAGGCAGCAGAAAAGGACAAAGTAAACTTAAGAACGTATGCTGATGCAGACTACCTTCGAAAGGCTGACCTTATAACTGATGTTGGTTCCTATTATAGGGTGAGTTTTGCGGAAAGGAGAGGGCCGATTCCCCTGGTTAAAGGGTTCCAATCGCGGTGCGACGAAAAAGAATGGATTGCTTATGAAATTAGTCGGTTGGTTACCGTCGAGAATGTGAGGCCAGAAGACATCTTGGTGCTGTTCAGTCAAGAAAAAGACGGATTTGAGGATCTCGACGATGTTATCCGGAGAGCAATTAGCTCGGAATTCGTGGAGGAATTCATTAAGCCATATAACACGAAAGACGAGGGCCATAACGATGACAAAAACCACTACATCTTCCGCGAGCAGCATCTTACGCTCTCAACGGTGCATGGCGCAAAGGGACATGACGCTTACATCGTATTTCTCGCGGGAGTGGACTTGTTCCGGACTGATGCAAAGGGCAGATCGTTATTTTATGTAGGCGCCACTCGAGCTAAGTTACTGCTCAATATAACCGGCATGTCATCACCACTACTGCTGGAGACTCAGAGAGTTCTCGCACGCCGCAGCCAGCTAGAGCTGACAACCGCAGCCCGGGTGCCCAAACTGTTGAGTTCGCCCACAACAAACGGTTAGCCGCGCGCGGCTTGGGAGCTGCACGAAAATGCAACATTACCGTCGTTCAAGTCTTTCAATCTTCTCCTCCTAAGTCCTTTGGATAGGTAAGCCGCCGCAGTCGAAACGCAACAGAACTGGTGTTTTGTTACTAGCCTAAAATACGTCCATGAGAGCCTTCTGGAGGGCTTCTGCAGCCTGGGGGCGTCCGTCGCCCCACATACTGCATCGTGGGATTGATGGACCGATGCCCCAGCGCCTGGCGTATCAGGGCCAGATTCACGTTTCCTGCGACGAGGTGCGATGCCAGCGAGTGCTTGAGGACGTGAGGGTGCCGCTTTTCGACCGGCAAGCCAGCACTCTCAGCAATCGTCTGAAAGTTACGGAAGAACTGAGTCCGTCCCAGCTTTCCTCCCTTCTGGCTGGTAAACAGGTAATCTGAGCCGTCGCCGGCCGCTTCCGCAGCCAGGACCGCAGTGCGGACACCTCATCGAGCAACGGCTGTCCCCGATGCTGGTACAGCGGCTGTGTGGTTTGAAGTGAGCCCTTTAGCCGTCTGACAGAGATGGAGCCGGCTTTTACATCAATGTCGGCCAGTTTGAGTCCACAGACTTCGGAAGCTCTTAGTCCGTGTCTGTATGCCACCAGGATCATTGCCCAATCTCGGGTGGAGTGTTGGCGTGCGGTTTTGAGGATGGCCAGAGTTTCGCCAGGGGTCAAGAACGTCATTTGACCCCGTTTGATACGGACGAGGCGAGCTTTCTTAACGGACACGGGGATTACTGCCAGATTTTCCATGGTTTCCTTTCTTGAGTTTCAGGGGCCGAATGCGAGGTTGAAGAGCTGGGGCGGGAGCTGCTTGATGTTGCTGCTGGGTGGGAACGTGTAACTTTACCTCTCTCCTGCCTTATCGGTTTCGGCTTCTGATTCGCCTGCGATCCTGTCGAGAATGTAGTCAGCTGCTTTCTGGGCGACCGCCAGAGCGATGCGGAGCGGGCTCTGTGCCTCAGTGGTCTCTATGTTGACGGGGATTTCTTCCGTTTCAAAACCCGCATTAAACACCACGAGTTGATAATTACGTGCCGGGAGCCCAGAAATAATGAAGGAGCCGTTTGCGTCGTTGTTTGCACGGCACCGTCCGGGCCTCGAACTTGCACAATGGACCCGACAATCACCGCGCCAGATGCGTCAACTACAGTTCCTGATAGCTGAGTAATTCCTTGGTCAAATAGAAGGTTGGGAACGAGAAGTAATAAGAACAGCACTGATTTCCGCGCTCCATCAGGCCGAAGCGTTGCTCACCGCGGGAATTTCCGTGCGTCGCCGTTTCGTAGTTCTCCGCGAACCATCTCACCAGCTTCTTAAGCTTTCGCGGCGTGTAGTCGCGAAACCCGACGCCCCTTCTAGTAATATTACTATCTAATACATACTTCGTGGCGGTTGCACGGTACCAGCAACTTTTTATTACGGGTAGTTTTTAGGCCTCTTTAATGCTGTATTTCTGCAGCATTTTCTGCGGATTGCACCTGCCGGTCCGAATCTGCCACGCTGACCACAGATGTTATTCAAGGCTTCCGAAGTCGCCGAAGAGCTTAAGGTCTCGACCAAAACCATACGCCGCTGGCTCAAGGAAGGCAAGCTTCGCGGTGTGCGCCTCGGTCGGCAATGGCGCATAGAACGGGACGAGCTTGATTTGTTCCTGAAGCGGCGACGAACCTAACAAGCTTCTGCGAAGTATACCAAATAATGGGTGAAGGGAGAGGAGCATGAATGACCGTGAAAGGACCCAGCTGCCGGAGGTAGGGCTAGACCCGTCATTTGAATCCCAGTTCCCGCTTCTGAGCGCCCTTTTGCGAGAAAAAGGCCTACGGCCGAAAGGCACATATACCTATGCCGATGTGCAGCAAATTTTGGGGGGTTCGCGACGGGCACTGCAAGAACTCGTCACTGCCGGCAGGTTTACGTACCGCAATCTTCCCGGTCGGGCGCACTGGCTGTCAGTTGACCTCGAAACCTTCTTGACGGAAAGCGTGAAAACTCCGAAGCCCGATGGTGAGCAGAAATGACGAAAGCTGCCGCATACCAACTGAGAACTGCGCAATGCTTCCTGGCGCGGCGCGTTTCTCTCATTCCATACCACCCGGTATTACCGAACTCTTCGCTTTCCCGCTCTGTCGTGCGCAGTTCAGCGCGGTTCAGCGTTGTTTTTAGCCGAAAATATGTACTAAGAGTAGAGTTATTATACTAGTAAATCAGCTATAAAATTAAGGACTAAACCATGGACGGCCCCCAAATTGCAATGACAGCGGTTCAGGAACTGCTAGCGAATCTTCAGGGATCGGTTTCCGAAAGCCTGCTGAGTGCTTTCCGGACCACAGTGAACCACGTTTCTGGCTGTCTCGGCGTGTCCACCGAGCGGCTCGCCATATCTGACCTAATCGACGCAGTTCCCCCTTTACGCTCCTACTTAGAACAGCGGCGCTATAAGCGAACCTCCGTAAGCTCATATTGCAAATTCGTGCAGATGATGTTATCGCGGGCGAAACAACTCGGCTGGACGCCCGCCGAGCCCGAAGTGCCGGAGCCCTGGAAAGAAATCTTCGAAGCGGCCAGAAAAGCAGGCGTCAAAAATATCGTGCGTTATGCAATCCGGCACAAGATCAGTACCTCTAACTTTGGCGACGTGGATTTGGATGCTTGGGGAGCAGAAATGCTCGCCCGTCGACGGAAGTTAACGACGATTTGCGACACGAAAATCGCCTTCAAGCGGATGGTGAGGAACTGTGGATTTCAGGCAAAACTCCCCTCGCTGTCCCGCTTGAACATAAAGGAGAAATATTGTGTCCGCCTTACCTCCTTCCCGCCACGGCTGCGAAGTCAAGTGGAGGACCTGCTCGCCTTCAAACAAGCCAAATTTGCACAGGGTCGGCCTCACAAGAGTCGCATTCGGGCCGTGACGGCGGAAGGGCTGAAAACATGCATTCAGGAACTCTTCGGTTTCGCTACGAAGATCGAACCGACTCTTTCCGACCAGGGCGCAGGGCAAACAGCGGGCGAGCCGGAGATCAGTGACCTGATTGATCTCATCACCTCAAAAAGGGTCGCCGCTTGGGTGCGGTGGCGCTTGGAAACCCGTGGAATCTTGAATAAGACAGCCGCAGGTGATGTGGCCATGCTCCGGAACGCAATACGATATTTCCCGCCATTCAAGGAACTGTTTAATAGTCACAAATTTGACTGGCTTTCTGAGCTTATGAAGGAAATCCCGCCGGATCCAAAAACGGGAGTGGACGATCGTAAGCGTCCCAAATTGCTGGCTTATGGAGACGTTGCTGACATCCCGCGAAAAATACTTGAGACTCGGGAAAAAGTGCCCGAAGGAGAATATAGGCGGCGCGCCATTTTAACGCGGGACGCGCTTTTAATTTCATGGCTAGTTACCTTGCCCTGGAGGCAACGGAATATCCGTGAGTGCCTTCTTGGTCACAATCTTTTCAAACGGGGACTTGGGCCGATGTCTGGTATCGCAATTCCCAAGCGGGTCAAAGAACGGCTCGTCGCCGGTTCAAGCGAGACTTATTGGCAATTTGACTTCCGTGAGGACGAGACCAAAAACGGCGAACGTGCTCGTGGAATCGTACCGTGCCAATTAATTTCTCTGCTTGAAGAATACCTGGAACATTATCGTCCACGGCTGCTCAATGGCAGTGATCCGTCTACGCTGTTTGTGAGCGCACAGGGCAAGCGTCTTGACAGCGCTGCGGTTCAGATTTTGGTCGGCGACCTTACATACAGGTACGGTGGAAAACGAGTCACGCCGCACCTGTTCCGAGACATATTCGCTTATCAGTGGTTATCGGAACGGCCGACGGATTACTTGACCCTTTCAAAACATCTCTGGCACAGGGACGTCAGTACTACACTCAACCGGTACGGTTCACAATTCGATATGTCACAAGCGGCGTGCGAGGTAGAAGCATGGTTAGAAACACGCCGTGCTGGTTTGTAAGGGCGAGAACCGCTCTGTTGCCACACGTTACGCTTGCTCAGTTTGATGGCAGCGATGGGGATGCTTTTGGGAGCATTGATTATGGCTGGTATGGTTCAAGCGTCTACTACGATCCCTATGACCCTTGCGCGGTTGTGGACGCGGCGTACCTCTACGCCCTGAACAATTCCGCGCAAACTTCCGATTCCTGTGCGACCTGGGGTGCGGCAGCGGCGGTACTGGGTGTGTGCTGTACCTTTGGCGCCATCAATCCGCTCGATGCGCCCTGCTGCGTAGGATTCGCCATTGCTACGGCGGCTTGGCTGGGTTGCGAGGCGACGTTCGGCAGCAGCGCGGTGGGCGACTACAACTACCAAACCCCGAGTGGCGGTCCGCAGCAATGTTAGGCGCGGGCACAAATTACTGAACTTTCTTGAAAGATAGGTTTACCGGAGCGTTGTTTATTACGAGTGTTTCGCCACAGTCCGCCTAATGAAACCGACACTAAAGCCTTTAATTTGTCAGGGATGGTTGCTGGGTTAGAGTGGCGCGCCTGCAGGGAATCGAACCCCGACCCTCCGCTTAGAAGGTAACCGCCCAGATACGTTAAGTAGTTGGTTCGTCTTGTCTTTTCCTATGTCTTGCATCACGGTTTTGCACGGTATTCGGCAGTGTTTGTCCCCAAGTTCTGCCTAAGTTGACCGACTGTCCCCGTCGATGAAACATCTGGCGGGCTTTCCAATCTTCCGGTTTGAGCATGTCTCAATGCACGCGGATAAGTACCCGCGATGGAGAAGTGATACGCAATTCGCCGGCCGTCGCGTTGTTTCAACCCGCCCGGCGGAGAGTCTTTCCGCCGGGATGTGAATCTCGACATCGTACGTCCCTGTCTCGACGTTTCAATCGACCCGCAAAGCTTCCTCTGCTGTGAGGACGAGTCCCTCCACTGGATGGCCCCGAGTGAAGGCCCCCGAACTCGTTTGCGATCAGCGCCGCCAGATTTCAATCCACCCAGCGGAGACCTTCGGCTGGGAACACATACGCCCAATCGTATCCGGGAGGCACTCACGTTTCAATCTGCGAAGATGAGACTCCCTTCCAAGAACGGTCAAGTTGAACACTGCGTTGACCAGATCGAAGTTTTCAATCCCCTGGTGCAGCGTTTTGCCCCCGACTAGGTCATCAAGCCATAGGCATTGAGATCCAAGAGTTTCAATCCACGCCCCGCATCCGGGGGCGACGCTGACCCGTCCACTTTCGCGAATTTAATCAGACATTTCAATTCACGCACTTGGCGCAAAGCGAGACTAGCATGGTATCGGTTTACCTCTGGCCTGTCGTATATTATTCATTAATCTAAATCTCGCGAGGAGCGGGCGGGTCGCGTACATGCAGTACGGTCAGCGTTAGCGGGACGAATTAGCGCTTGACTCGTACTTTCAGAAGTGATGTCGAGCAGGAGGTGAAGTTGGGGGTCGAGGAATACTTCTACGCGCATACGATCGCAGGTCAGCCTTCTGAGAAGTGGCAGTCCTTGGAGATTCATCTTCGAGGAGTTGCCAAAATGGCAGCTGAATTTGCATCGGCTTACGATGCGGCAGACTGGGCCTACTGCGCGGGACTTTGGCATGACATCGGCAAGTATCAAACAGAGTTTCAGGAGAGGCTGCGAGGGAGTAATGTCTCTGTCGAGCATTCGGGGGCAGGTGCTGCTTTGGCTCACCTGCGCGACAAAGCTAACGGGCTCATTTTAGCTTTTGCTATTGCAGGACATCACGCGGGATTGGCGAATCCCATCGAAAGTGATGCGGGCTTTCCAAGCCCTCTAGAGAAACGGTTGCAGCAAAATAAGAAGGTGCTGCAAGAACTGCTCCCGACTATACCCTCCGAAATCCAGAATCATCCCGTCCCGGTGTTGCCTCCTCGATTGAGACCAGATCCGAAAGTCAATCAGAGCGCGGATGAAATGAAGCGTACAACGGAGCTTTGGGTCCGTTTTGTTTTCTCCGCTCTTGTTGATGCTGACCGACTGAACACTGAGGCGTTTGTAGAACCATCTCGGCCATTTCTGCGGGGCAAATTCTCTGCGATCAACGAACTGAGAGAAGCACTCGACACTTTCGTTGAGAGAAAGTCGGACGTCAAGCAGAACAAAGGGTCTGTAGCGGTCAGTGCAGCACGGATATCCGTTCTCCGGCAATGCCGTGAGGCAGCGAAGTGTGAGCCGGGCTTGTTTAGCTTGACTGCTCCCACCGGTTCTGGAAAGACGCTCTCTTCCATGTCCTTTGCTCTACGTCACGCTGAACGATGGGGCCTTCGGAGAATTATTGTGGTGATTCCGTACACAAGCATTATCGAACAAAATGCAAAAGAGTACGGGGAAGCATTGGGCGATCACAACGTTGTTGAGCATCATTCCAACCTAGACCCAGAGCAACAGAAACGGGAGAAGGGTGAAGAGTTCGCCGCACGAGTCGACTTGGCGGCGGAAAACTGGGACGCGCCGGTCATCGTGACAACTACAGTACAGTTTTTTGAGTCCCTCCTTTCGAACAATCCATCGCGGTGCCGAAAGCTGCACAATATCGCCGACAGCGTCATCATCCTTGATGAGGTTCAGACACTTCCTCCGGCATTCCTGCTAAGTATTACAGACATTCTCAGTGAGTTGTCATTGCATTACGGGTGCAGCATTGTGCTGTCCACAGCCACTCCACCGGCGCTGGCTAGGCGAGAAAGCTTTCCTCAAGGGTTGCGCAATGTGCGACCGATTGTTGGAGACTCAGATGCGTTGAATGCTCAGCTCCAGCGGGTTGAATATTCGTGGCCTGATATAGACTCTGCGCCGAGGAACTGGCCGAGCCTTGCGTCTGAAATGTCGGAGCACAGCCAGTTCTTGGCTATTGTTCACCGAAGGCATGACGCCCGGTTGCTCGCACAGGAGTTAATGAAGATCGTTCCTCACGATTCGGTGTTCCATCTTTCTGCTCTAATGTGCCCGTTGCATAGGTCAGATGTTCTCGCGCAAATCAAAGCAAGGCTTGCCGAAGGAACACAATGTCGTTTGATTTCAACGCAGCTGATTGAGGCAGGTGTGGATGTGGATTTCGGTGTGGTCTATCGATGTTTGGGAGGCGTGGATAGCATCGTGCAAGCGGGCGGGCGCTGCAATCGAGAAGGTCGGCTTGAAAGCGGAACTGTTTTTGTGTTTCGTGCCCCCACATGTCCGCCGCCGGGGACGCCTCGACGAGCCCTACAAGTCACCGAGTCGCTGCTGCGAGAATATTCTGGACAGTTAAATCTTATGGCAACCGAAACGTTCGACAAGTACTTTAGAATGCTATACGCTGCTGAGGATTTGGATGTGCAGAAAATACAAGCGCAGCGACAGGGATTTAATTTCGCTACAGTGGGGCGGGATTTCAAGTTAATCGAGGATGGGTACTCAGTTCCGATAGTTGTTCCGTATGGCGAGTCATTAGATCGCTTGGTTAGTATTCGTCGCAATGGGCCGACGCGCGAGACTCTACGAGGGATTCAGAGGTTCATCGTCAACATCTATCGGGATGCTTTCGCACAGATGAAGCAAGCAGGAGCGGTGGAAGAAGTCAGCGAGAATTTGTTTGCCGTAGCAGGGTCATTTCACAGGCAGTACGATCCGGTGTACGGATTGCTGATCGATGAAAAACTGACACCTAATCCTGAAGCTCTGATTTGTTGATGACTTGGGAGAATTCTCCCTGATGCGTCAAGCGGTCGGGGGAAGTATTCATGGCAAATCATCGGAGCCCGACTCTCAATGCCCGTGCCCGAGGGCCGCTGGCTTGCTTTACACGGCCTGAGCTTAAAGTAGAGCGAGTCTCCTATCCGGTCATAACGCCATCAGCCGCACGAGGAATTCTTGAAGCCATCCTATGGAAACCTGCAATCTCTTGGCATGTCGAGCGCATCCGTGTCTTAAAGGAAATCAAATTCACCGCATTCAGACGCAATGAGGTTAATTCAAAGGCCGTCGCTCCCGCAGCCAATGTGATAAAGAACGGGGGAACGTCGCCTCTCTTTTTCGCTGACGAAGATCGCGCCCAGCGAAACACCGTTGCATTGTCGGACGTAGATTACGTGATCGAAGCCCATTTTACTCTGACCGAGAAGGCGGGACCGGACGACAATTTAACGAAGTTTGTTGACATGTTTGAGCGCCGCGTGGCGAAAGGACAGCATTTCCATCAGCCATACTTCGGGTGTCGTGAGTTTGTGGCGGAACTCTTGCCTGCCGAGGACGCCGCAGCTCCCATTGATGACTCGCGCGACCTGGGCTGGATGCTTTGGGATATTCAATTCGGTCCTGAAGGCAACAAGCCGCTGTTCTTTCGCGCGTCCTTGGATAGAGGAGTACTTGCAGTGCCTGACGGTCTACGAGTCTCCCCGCTGAGGACTCCCTTCGAAACAGGATCTTCGCCGTGATTCTTCAAGCTCTTTACAAACTGGCAGAAATGGAGCACTTGGAGCTGGATTTCGAGCCGCGGCGCGTGGCATGGCTCATACGCGTCTCAAAAGATGGAAAGTTGCTTGGCATTCGTTCCACACGTCAGGCATTGCCTTCCAAGGACCGGAAAAAAATTCGTGAGGAACCGAAAAGATTCTGGGTGCCACGGCAGCCTACTGGAAGGGCAGGAACGAAAGCTCCGGCTTCTTTCATGGTGGACAATGCTAAGTATGTTTTTGGTCTGCCCACCAAAGGAAAGAACATCACGCGCGAGGAAGGCCGGGAAAAGAGTGGTTGGTTTCGTGATTTGGTTGAAGCATGTCTGAGTGAAACTGGCGACGATGGGGTGCGAGCCGTCTCTGTCTTCCTCAAAGACATCGCCGAAAGCAAAATTGTAGTTCCATTGGATGATGAGTGTCGTTCTGAGGACCTGTTTGCGTTCGAGTACGCCCCAGATGCAGGCACGCTCGTACACGAGCGCCCAAGGGTGCGCGAGTATTGGCTCGAACAACGGGCACGCGAAAGATCCGATGATTCCACTGATTTCATGTGTTTGGTCTCCGGTAAGAGATTCGGGAAGTTTTCACTTTTCCCTCTCATCGGAGGTATCCCTGGAGCAAGTCCAAACCGCATAGGGCTGGTCAGTTTCAATAAGAATGCATTCGAGTCATACGGATTAAGTGGAAATCAGAATGCTCCGATTTCGCGTGATGCTGCGGAATACTGCGCGACGGCTCTGAATCGGCTTTTGGACGACGGCTACCTTGACCCACGCCAGTCCGGCCAGTCCTTGCCGCCACGAAACGTTCGACTAAGCGCGGACACGATAGTGTGCTTTTGGTCTCCTAAGCCCAGCGATTTCTGCTCCGTCTTTAGTGGATTGCTTGAAGCGAACCCTGACACGGTTAAGGAGCTGTACCGCTCCATCTGGCGTGGCACGATGCCTCAGATTGAGGATAAGGCAGAGTTTTATGCACTGACGCTCAGCGGAACACAGGGCCGGGCTATCGTGCGGGACTGGTTCGAGTCCACGGTAAACAACGTAGCGCGGAACCTCACTCAACATTTTGGGGATTTGCAAATCGTGCGAAACACACGGCCTGCGAAAGGCAAGGAGTTACCGCCACAGTTTTCTTTGAGCATGCTGCTCAAGTCACTTGCCGTGGAAGGGGACCCCGAAAAAGTACCGCCGCCACTTGTTGCCGAACTCGTGGAGGCGGCTCTTCATGGAACTTTATATCCGTTCTCACTCCTCCCGCGGGCAGTAGAGAGAGCTCGCGCGGAAATCGGACGTGACGAATGGATTGATTCGACTAGGCGTGACGCCCGAGCGGCGCTAATCAAAGCTGTTTTAAACCGAAGCAGAAGATTATTGCCAGCGACGAATTTGTATCAGGAGGTGACGCCCGAAATGAATCCCAACAATAGCAGTGAAGGATATGCGCTCGGCATCTTGATGGCGGTTCTTGAGCGACTGCAACAAGAGGCGCTCGAAAATGTGAATGCATCACTTGTCGACAGGTATTTCAGCGGGGCGTCGGCGAGCCCGAAGACCGTTTTTGTTCGGCTGCTTAAAAATGCGCGGCACCATGTCTCGAAGGCCTATGGGATGGAAGCGAAAGGGGGGCTGGTGTTCCGACTCGAACGCCTCATTGACGAACTCGCTGACCGCTTCGATGCGAAGCATAATGGGTTTCCAGCTTTCTTAAACATCGAACAGCAAGGTTTGTTCATACTCGGCTACCACCAGATGCGGAAGTGGTTGTGGATGACGCGGGAGGAACGGGCCGAATGGGAAAGCAGCCATCCAGACGTTCCACCTGCCTTTGCGTGGAAGGCAGCGAAGGAATAGTCTGGACAGACTTAAGACATTCGAATAGGGAGGGCTACTTGTATGGAACCGATCAAGCGCCGCTATGATTTCGTGCTGCTCTTTGAGGTCGTGAACGGTAATCCCAACGGAGACCCGGATGCGGGGAATTCACCTCGCATAGATCCCGAGACCAGTCACGGGCTAGTGACGGATGTTTGCCTGAAGCGCAAAATCCGCAATTTCGTTTGTCTGACGAAGACCGACCAGGCGATCGGTGGAGCAGAGCAGGGGTACGACATCTACGTCAAAGAGAAGGCCATTCTGAATAGACAGCATGAGCGTGCCTTTTCAGCACTGGGCCTTGCCAACGCAAAAGAGCGCGCAGACGAAAAAAACATAGATCGCGCACGTGAGTGGATGTGCCAAACGTTCTTCGACATCCGGATGTTCGGGGCCGTTATGACCACAGGCGTCAACTGTGGGCAAGTGCGAGGGCCAGTGCAACTCGCCTTTGCCCGGTCTGTGGAGCCAATCGTCTCCATCGAGCAGGCGATCACAAGGATGGCAGTTACAACTGAGAAGGAGTCAGAGGCCCAGCAGGGTGGAAATCGCACTATGGGCCGCAAGGAAATTGTTCCTTATGGTCTGTATGCTGCCCACGGTTTTGTGTCGCCCTTCCTTGCTGCGCAGACCGGATTCTCCGACGCAGACCTGACGCTTCTGTGGGACGCCTTGAAGGGCATGTTTGAGCAAGACCACTCATCTGCACGTGGAGAAATGTCTTCACGCAAGCTAGTCGTCTTCGAGCATGAGCGCGCGCTCGGAAATGCGCCAGCGCACTTGCTGTTTGAACGTGTGAAGGTTAGTCGGAAGGACGAGACTCGTCCTGCACGCGCGTATTCCGACTACAAAGTGGATTTTGATCGGAACAACCTCCCTCAGGGAATTACGGCCCACGAATTGTTGTGAAAAGTGCTTGTGTACACCGAGGACGAACTCCTGCCGATTTCCGCGCTGCAACACTTGGCTTTCTGTGAGCGGCAATGGGCGCTAATTCATCTGGAAGGCGTCTGGGCGGAGAATCTGCTCACTGCCGAAGGCCGAGTCATGCACGACCGTGCGCATGAGCCTGGCACTGAATCCCGTGGCGACATACGTATTTCGCGAGGACTTCGTTTGCGCTCGCTTCGACTCGGGCTTTCCGGGATAGCCGACGTGGTCGAGTTTCATCGTTGCGGGCGTCTAGGTGGTGCGCGTGGAAAAGGGCCCGTGGCTGACGGCGTTCGGCTTCCCGGCGTTTCTGGGTCATGGGCTCCCTTTCCTGTTGAATACAAGCGTGGTCGCCCGAAATTCGGTCCTTTCGATGAGATTCAGCTCTGTGCCCAGGCCCTTTGCCTGGAGGAAATGCTCGCTGTGCAGGTGCCCAGTGCCGCGCTGTTTTATGGAAAGCCCGTTCGTCGTTTCGAAGTGGCTTTGACTCCTTCCTTGCGGGAAGAGACGGAACGTCTTGCTATCCGCGTCCACGAACTGATGCGTTTGGGTGTCACGCCGCCTCCGATTTATGAAAAGAAGAAGTGCGATAGTTGCTCGCTAATCTCTGTGTGCATGCCCGAGCGTCTGTCGGAACATCGCAGTGTCGAAGACTACATTGCCTCGGCCCTTGACGAGCGCCAAGGATGAGAAGTCTCCTCAACACCCTGTATGTCACGACCCAAGGATCGTATCTTTCCCGCGACGGCGAAACCGTCCTGGTTCGCGTTGAGAAAGAGACTAAACTCCGTGTGCCAATTCACACGCTGGGTGGAATTGTGTGCTTCGGACAGGTGTCTTGTAGTCCTCCCCTGATGGAATTGTGCGGGGAGCGAAATGTTGCGATCTCTTTTCTGAGTGAGCGGGGCAAATTTTACGCAAGAGTTCAGGGGCCGGTCTCGGGCAACGTCTTGCTGCGCCGAGAACAATATCGCCGCGCGGATGATCTAGGTACTTCTGCCAATGTTGCCCGAATGATGGTCATGGGGAAAGCAGCGAATTGCCGGGCAGTTCTCATGCGCGCGGCAAGGGATTATCCTGATTCTACTAATGCGCCAGCAATCGAAGCCGCAGCGGTCCGACTCGGACATTTGATCAATGATCTTCGGAAGCCGCAGCCACTTGATCAAGTTCGAGGCATGGAAGGTGATGGGGCGAGAGTATATTTCGGGGTTTTCAACCATCTCATTACCGCACAGAAAGACGGCTTTTTCTTTCGTGAGCGCAGTCGCCGTCCACCGCTCGACAATCTTAACGCCATGCTTTCGTTCGTATACACGTTGCTGGTACACGATGCTGCCGCAGCCTTGGAAACTGTCGGCCTAGACCCCGCCGTGGGTTTTCTTCACCGGGATCGGTCTGGCAGACCGAGTCTGGCCCTTGACCTAATGGAAGAACTCCGGCCTGTTCTTGCTGATCGTGTGGTGCTTTCTCTCATTAACCGACAACAGGTGAAGGCGGACGGCTTTCGCACGACGGAGACGGGAGCGGTCCTAATGGATGACAGCATACGTAAGGAAGTCCTTTTGGCCTACCAGATGAGAAAACAAGAAGAGATCCGGCATCCGTTCCTAAACGAAAAAGTGGAGTTTGGTTTGCTCCTTCACGTCCAGGCACTTCTTTTTGCTCGTTTTCTGCGAGGCGATCTAGATGCGTATCCACCGTTTCTTTGGAAGTAGAGTCGAATGCTGGTCCTAGTTACGTATGATGTGAACACTGAGACAGCAGAAGGCCGGCAGCGGCTCCGCCGGGTTGCCCGTCGCTGCCAGAACTCCGGCCAGCGCGTGCAAAAATCAGTGTTTGAATGCCTGGTTGATCCGGCGCAGTGGACTGCGCTTCGTCAATCTCTCATCGACGAGATCGAGCCGAAGAAAGATAGCCTGCGGTTTTACTTTTTGGGAAAGAATTGGAAGAACCGTGTCGAACATGTCGGTGCGCATCCCGGCTATGACCCGCAAGGCCCCCTAGTTGTGTGAACATGAGACCTCCGCGAACCACAAGCTTCCACGCTTTCCCTAGTGGGTTCGCGGCGTCATGCAAGTATCTGCGGTGCACGGTCTTACCAACCAGTCTATTTGAGTCGCAAAAGGAAACTTCGGAAACATCAGGGGCCGTTCGCGGCGCAGGCACTTTTGGCCTTTTGCTTATAATGAGTTACGATGAAAGCGGTCGCGCCCCGCGCGGGCGCGTGGATTGAAACATCTACGCTCCCTGTCAAATTTATTTGACGTGCAAGTCGCGCCCCGCGCGGGCGCGTGGATTGAAACGCCACGCAGGTATTCGTACCGTCCAGCACCAGTGTCGCGCCCCGCGCGGGCGCGTGGATTGAAACAACGAAACGCTACGCAAATGCCTGCAAAACAGCGTCGCGCCCCGCGCGGGCGCGTGGATTGAAACCTGGAGGGTGATTGGAACGTGCTCGCTGGCCAAGTCGCGCCCCGCGCGGGCGCGTGGATTGAAACGGTGTCGGCCTGCAGCTTCCGGTCAATTTCGCCGTCGCGCCCCGCGCGGGCGCGTGGATTGAAACAAATTCATCGCCGTCGCCAAGAATCGGCATCTCGGCGTCGCGCCCCGCGCGGGCGCGTGGATTGAAACGGGGTCGGCCAGCAGATAGGCCTCGGCCGTGATGTCGCGCCCCGCGCGGGCGCGTGGATTGAAACCAACGCGGCGGGCGAGTTACTGCGCACCGTAGTCGTCGCGCCCCGCGCGGGCGCGTGGATTGAAACTTTTCCGTGCGCGTCCACCAGGCGTATTCAGTTCGGTCGCGCCCCGCGCGGGCGCGTGGATTGAAACAAACTCCCGTCGGGATACGCAGCACTCGCCTGCGTCGCGCCCCGCGCGGGCGCGTGGATTGAAACTTCACTTGCTTGCGAGTCCACGGCAACGGGCACCGTCGCGCCCCGCGCGGGCGCGTGGATTGAAACGTAACCGATGGCACGTATTTGTACGTCTCCACGGTCGCGCCCCGCGCGGGCGCGTGGATTGAAACGTAACCGATAACGGCGCCTTAATCCGCCGGATGCGCGTCGCGCCCCGCGCGGGCGCGTGGATTGAAACTGGTAGCCGTCCGGGTTTGCATAACGCGCTTGCTGTCGCGCCCCGCGCGGGCGCGTGGATTGAAACAGTCATGTGCAACGCTCCTTGTCATCCTTGACCTGTCGCGCCCCGAGGCGGGAGCTGGAGGCGGGCCGGAACAAAAACTCACGCAGCATGAAATCAAGCAAGACCGCGAACAGGAATTGAAACGGTCCAGTACATGGCAAGGGCATTTCTTCCGGTAGGCCAACACCACGATGCTGACTATTTCCAACCCACTGAGTGCAAGCCAGGCACAGGCGTCTCACGCGGAAGAGTTCTCCAAGGCCCGCGAGAACTACTACACGCAAGGCGACCAAATACCCGGCATGTGGCACGGCAGACTTGCCGAGAAGTGGGGGCTACGCAACGAGGTCGGCGAGGAACACTTCCGGCGACTTACGGAAGGGCAACACCCGATCACTGGGGAGCAACTCGTCCGCCACAAGGCCGCACGAGAATACGTGAATGAACGCGGGCAGAACATACGCACGATGGAGCGTCGCGCAGGCTGGGATGCGACTTTTCGGCACCGAAGAGTGTCTCGCTGACGGCGCTTGTCGGCGGAGACGAACGACTGAGGGAGGCACATCAACAGAGCGTCGCCATCGCACTTGACGAACTGGAGCGATACGTCCAGGCACGGAATCGGGGGAAACCTTCCTGCAGAGACAACCGGCAAGTGGGTAGCAGCGAACTTCGAACATGATAGCGCGAGGCCCGTGGACGACTACGCCGCTCAACAACTCCACACACATGTGGTTTTCTTCAATCTGACTGAAACGGAAGACGGAGGGACTTACTCGCTCCAACCACGGGAACTTTACAAGACGCAGCAGTATGCGACGGCTGTATATCGTTCGGAGTTAGCCGCGCGGCGCAAAGCGCTGGGCTACGAAATCGAACGCGGGAAGAGCGGCCAGCCGGAAATCACAGGTTATTCCGAAGCATATCTCGCCGCGTCGAGTCCACGCCGCCAGCAGATGGCGGAGGCGTTCGGAAATCAGCCAACGCATGTAATCGAAGCAGCCGTGGAGAGAGCACAGCAGATTCAGCAAGATTCGTCGCCCACGACCGCACAATCCGCCGTCACATTCTCCAAGGAGAGGGACCTGGAGCGAGAAGCAGTTGTAGATGAACGCGAACTGCTACGGGATGCTTGAGGCGTTCGATGGGACAAGCAACGCTCACAGACGTTAGGTCCGAGTTCGAGAGACGCATTAACGCCGGTGAGTTCATTGGGGCAGAGAAACAAACGAGCTCACCGAGCCGGGCATTCACCACCCAAGAGATGCTGGACTACGAGCGCGACACGATCCAGATCATGCGCAATGGCCAGAACAAACATCAAGCGCTTGTGAGCACCGATACGCGCAGAGCCGTCGATAAAGACCATCCCCATCTGCGCGAAAGAAACTGATCTTTTCATTTACATGTTTCTCTCTTGCGCCATACTGGGTTCCCTCGTGTCACATTTCTCCAAATAGTGACTGCTTTCTCCTGCCTAAGGGATCGCCGTCACATAAATGTAGTACTAAGGGCAAAATCGGTACTTTACTTTATGTACTACTTATATACTATTAACTGTATTCTACATACGGCATTTAGCGCACGATACAAAGGAGACGCCGTGATGACCCTATTGGAAGCCCTAAACCACGAACTCTGCAAGGTGTCAAACCAGCGAATTACCGCTGAGAAGGAAGTCGCCAGCTTGAAGGGCCAGGAGGATAAATTAGCACGGATTAAGAACGAACTCGCCGAAACCCCACCGAAAGACGACGGTCGTAAGCGCCCTATGCCGCAAGCCCAAAAGGACAAGATTTCCGCCGCATTGAAAGCACGAGCCGCCGCGAGAAATCAATAGGCGATCGCCCTGATTATTCCGGGTCGTGCCGCGTAACGCGGCCCCGCTTACATAACGGGCCGCGCTAACCCTTTATAGAAATCCTCCGTAGAGTAAAAGCGGCCACGTATTTATCAACAGCAACAAAGGTCAGACCGGTCCCGCCATTCTGGAGCGGAACGAAAACTATGATTAAGAATAAACCAAGGAAACGACGTGAGGCAGCAAACCACGTGACCGCGCCGCCACACGTAGGAATTTTCTATTTAGTAGGCGACAAGCTCTTCATTGATGCTACGCCGCTCTCACGGGCGCAGCGCTACGGCGACAATTTAATACATGAGCGGGGTCACATTGAATATTGGGCGCTACTCGTCAAAAGCCGCCTTGTCCCAGATGACGATTACGGGAAAGAACCACGTGGGCGTGTCGCCTATAACAAGGAGATCTGCAAGTACACGCTACTCGCAGACCCCTGTATCTTGCGCAAGAAGAAGGTCGTCAAGGCCATTTGGTCGCAGCTGCAGATTTCCCCCAAAGATACCGAAACCGGCACAGACGGCCACTACAAGTGCTACGTGTGCTTGAGGCGAAGTGACACTCATGGTAGACCGAGTCTATCTGCTTAATGTCGCGGACCTCCGCGACCTCTGTATTGAATTGCGAAATTACACATTACAAGTGTACGACGACAAAGTGGTGGTGACACGCCACGACACAGATGATTTGAACATAATCAAGTATTCGTTTCCCGTCGTCGCTGACTTGTACGTTCTTGGCGTCCTTTTCCGAAATCGTGAGGTTGGCCAACTTGTTTGCATGGATATCTTCACGGCCACGCAGGTCTGCCGAGGCATGTACTTAGGGGAAGACGGCGAGGTCACAGACGACTTTATGCTGGATTGGGAGAATTTCTGGCCCCCTTTGGAAGCGCTTTTAATACGTGAAAGGAAAGCGACATGGAGAACCGAAGAGTAAACGCCGCACTTAATTTAAAGATAACTTAGGGGCGTTTCAAGGCAAAGTCAGCCAGGTAGTAGTGAATAATGCCATCCACGGATTGGTCCAATTGCGGACGCGTATTTCCAGCAATCAGGTCCAATCCAGCGATATCCGCAATGCCGCCGTGGGCATTAAACTCCTCAGAGACCACTTTGACGAGATTGGCCTAACTCCCGTCCTTGAAAAGTCTCTTAAGGATAGCAAAACAACGGGTATCAAGCGTGTCAACACCGTTGATGACGCTACCAAATTGCAGGCTAGCTTGGCAGCGCAGGGTATCGCCTTACCCACGTGGAAAGTCTTGGAGTCGCTGCAAACTCCTACGGCAGCACGGGAATCTACCTACCGGCACCTTGAACGTACTGGCGTCCACGGTGCATTTGGATTAATCATCCATCACCTGCATACACTCGATAAGCAGTTTACCGCTATGCGGGATAAAAACCCCAGATTCAAATTAGCAGACGTAGCTGAGGACGATTCTTGGTTCTGGGGTCCCATTGATTCTGCTGGTGATGAAGGCTGGATTGACTTAAGATCCTCAGGGCATGACAATATGGGCGACTCGTATGGCGGGCGGGCTGCGCCTGTTGGCTTGGGGCACACATGCATGTTGGCTGAGATTGCCCAGTGCCGTGGCAAGGCATTTTGTCCTGCTGAGATTTCTCGCTGTGATGCATGGGGCACATCGCACCCGAGCAACAACAACATTCGGAGACGGGAAACACCGATGCCGCCAGTATGCTAACCGGCGTGGTCAGCAACGTGGCTAGTAACAACAATGCTCGAAAACGCCGCATCACGCCGCGCGTGATAACACAAGAACTGTCTGTTCCAATGCCGCTCCTTCGAAGAGACAGCAGAAATAGGTTGAAAAGTTGAAGCCTGGATAATCGAGAGCTCTTCAGGCAGGGCGAAATCGCGGTTTCCTCGCCTTGAATCTTTGCTCTGGTTGCGCTGCGCTGCCTTGGGCCCGCACTATCCGACTCCAACAGCTCTATTCGAAGCCAACCCCAACAAGTCAAAAAACATCGCATTCTGGCGCACTTTTGGCACAGTGAGCACGCCTGCCCTGTGCCAAATTTCTCGCGAGCACAAGCGAACTCCCAGAGTTCATTTCAAGCCTTTGCCCATCACGAAAGAAATGCGTGAACGGACTTAGAAGAAGAAACGTTTTGAGCTACGGAGAATTGTTTGGTCAGAGAGCTTGACACCAGCCACCGAGGAAGAGGTACAGTAGTATCCTTGATGGTATCGGGAATCAAAATTTGGGCTGTCGCGGCCTTGCTTGCACTGCTCGGAACACCGAGTCTCTCGTGTTTTGTGCCGCAGCAACTCCTGAGTGCAAGCGAGAATGAATGCTGTCGCCAGATGGGTTCGCAATGCGGGTCGAAGGAAATGTCTTCCCCGCAATCCTGCTGCAAGTCACCGACGCAAAGTGCCCAACCGTACATCGGCGGTGGCGAACAAACCCGAATAGTTTCTTCGGCAGCCGTGGTGGCAGTTTCGCCAGTCGGTCCAAACCCGATTTTGGCCGTTGCCGATTCCGCTTTCACCGTTGCACAATTCCATCCCCCGCCCCTAAGTCCTCCTGAAACGAATTCCGTCCTCAGAGTCTAATCCTGTCTCTCCGTTTGTCCGCTGGCGCATAGGTGTGTCCAGCGTTCACAAATTATTGATGAGGGAGGCAGCGATGGGACGTATCCGTTTTCCTGTAAGAGAGGGCATTAAGAGTCCAAAGTTCATTGTGCTTGGGTTTGTCGTAGCACTCGCCTGGAGCGGTTCATCAAAGCTCTTCGCGTCACCCCAAGCAAGTGGCAGGCCAGCTCAGGTATCCGTCTCTGACCAAGCTTCCTTGAATTGGGAATCACAGGCTCGGCCCCGAGCGAATCCCTCTGCCTGAAGGAAAAGTCGCGGGTAATCCGTGTGGCTCAATACTTTTTCCTGAGCCTGTGCTTGTTTCACCACGGCCATTTGATCCCGCGCAAATGGGTTATCGGCGGGCGCAAGGTTTGGCAATGCGTCGACCGGAGGCAGGGTCAACAACGGCCCCGCATCCAACTTGATCTCCGCTCCGGCGGTTCCCATGAGTGCCGCCAGGGTCGCTAAACTGGATTGTTGTGTTTGTTGTGCTTGGAGCAGCTGAATCTTTGCGAGCGCAAGTTGCGCATCGGCGCGAGAAGCATCGGCACCAGGCCGCAACGTACTATCCACGAGCGTATGAACAGACTGATTGAACACCTGCCAGCGATCCACATTCGCCTGCGCAGCTGTCACAGCTTGCTGAGCCGCGAGAGCCATGAGGAAATAATTCGCCACTGCTGCCGCCACCTGTAGCCGGGTGATTGCAAGGTCAGCATTTGTTTTATCCTGCGCGATTTTCGCCTGCGTGACGATTGACGGTCGCAAACCAAAGTCGAAGGGCTCCCAAGAAAAAAATGCGATCGCTTGGCTGCTCCAAAAACTCTGCCCACTCGAGCTGCCAACCGGTCCCTCGACGGTCGGGGTCATGGATGTCGGGAGCCAGATACCTGGAACTTGGTTCTGTGTGGCGCGACTCAGTTGATAAGCTCCATCCAGAATCGGAAGGTATTGGGACCGCGCAAGAGACATGCCAGCTCGCGCCGCATTTGCTTGCTCCAAGGAGGCACGAACGGCGGGATAGTTCTGGATAGCATAATTCACCCCGTCTTCTAGAGCGATAGTTCTTGGGGCCGGGCTATTTGTTTGGCCGCTTGAAGAAACAGCAAGAACACTGAAGGCCAATAAAAGTGAAGTACCTGAAACAAACAGCTTCCGCAGACTTATAGTCACGGTTCTACCCTCGGATGCATGGCATCAAGCCTATTCGAGAAGTTCGCCTAAGAGTTCTTTCACTTTTTCGCGCGCCTTGGCGAGGGCTTTGCGTCCCGTTGGGGTCGCCCGATAGAGTCGGCGTGCTACTTTGCCGGACCGAATACCGTTGGAACGCAGATAGCCCCGCTTTTCAAGACCGTGAAGTAAAGGATACAGAGTGCCCGGACTTAGTTTGTATCCGTGGCGTTGTAATTCTTCGATCATCCCCATACCAAAAATCGGCTCTTTACAGGCGTGATATAGAACGTGAATGCGAATTAATCCTGATAGGAGCTCTCGTTCGCCGCTGCGTTTTACTTCAATCAGTTCCATGTCAAATCACGTTATCGTCATTGGATGTCGAATAGCGATTTAGAAAATAGCCATTTCCGCTTCCCGTGTCAATGTCTCATACGCGCGGTCTCGTCGCGCGAATCTGCCGCAGATTCGAGTAATGGGTCAGTTTGAGTTCACATGCCGAACAGGAGTTTGCATCCAAAATCCAAAGTAGGAGGCGGTACAATCTCCTGCGGATCGTGAGAGGTGCCGGTGAACGCGACAATATCCGTGGTGATAGTGTCTTTGTTTCTCTGTGCAGGAAACGCTGCGGCGCAGTCGGTTGAGGCCGACAAGGAAATTGCGGTCGTCGAGGTCGGGGCCGCTGCTAGCCAGAGCCTGACGGGCGGCGGTTCAAGTTTCGGCCCGGACCTCGCAGTTGAAGTTACGCCGATAGAGAACTGGCTAGAACTTGAGGCAGGCGTTATGCCGCTTTTCACACGTCACTCAACGGAATGGGATGTTGACCTTCTGTTTAAGAAGCCTTGGACTCTCTCCAAAAAAGTGGAGTTTATGTTCGGCGTTGGGCCGGAGTGGGTTCATACAAGTCAACACGGGGTGACAACGAACTCAGTCGCGGGTGAAGCCATAGGGGATTTCATGTTCTGGCCTTCCGTGGGGAAGCATCGGTTCGGCTGGTACCTCGAACCGGGTTACGACTACAACTTTGGGCGTGGACATGAGCAATCGATTGGCATAAGCGGCGGGTTGCTCATCTCGATCCGATGAGGCTTTGTTTCCGTTGGTGCATAGCGAAACGTCTCACCTGGTTTCTCGTGGCCCAACTTCTTGGGGGAATTGCAGCCACGCTGCTCTTCCGCTGGCTCGTGCCCAATCTGCAGTCGGAGCTAAGGAAGTTCTGCTCGCTCATGATTCTGGGCGAAATGACTAGAGCGTATTTCACAACTAGCTAAGTTAGTGATTCCATTAGGCCGAAACGGGTTGTGCATCAGCTTCTAGTCTTGTTTGGCGATGTTCTGGGATGGGCGACCTGCTGGCCAACCGTAGCCGCAATGAGTGAGATTCGCTGGCCGGCGATTTCAGCCTTTTTTTGCCAGTGCGAGACTCGACTGCAGCGGTCTTTCCGCTTACAGTGCCTTTCACGGCGGCCGTCTCGGCCGCAAGTTTATCCAGTTCCCCTTCATGGCTTTTGACGTTGTATACGTCCTTTCGTACGACTAGGGCACACAGCCCAGTGCTAGTGACTCGTTGCACTTTCCGGCGTCTTCGCCACCGCAGCATGGCGTGCTCCGGCAGGGGCTGCCTTTGGGGTTGAAAAGTCCACAGTGTCGGCGACGAGCGTGCCTTCCTTGGGTTCCTTGGCGTGGATGACGACGCGGTCCCCGACTTTTAGGCCGTCGATTTTCATCGCCATTTTGCCCATCATAAAGGTGGTCGCTGGCACGACGCCGAGTGTGACCATCTTATTTGCCGTGGTCTTCACAGTAATGGAGTCTGGCGTGACCTTGGACACCGTTCCGATCACATGCTCCTCGCCGCCATGGGCGAGCACCCCGACTGCGCCTAGTGAAATACAAACCATAAGAACCAAAACACGTGCTTTCATGGTATTTCTCCTTTTAGTTTAGTGATGATGTGTTTCTCCGACATTCTGCGACGGTTCCCCGCCGTTCAGAAATTCTTGTTCTTGCTGTTCTTCCGCTCGGTCCGCCTCAGTCTTGGGATTCAGGCCTTTCATTTCATGCAGTTCCTGGGACGTGATCTGAGGCAAGTGCCGGATGAACAGAACCAGGTGCCAAGTTTCGGCGTCGCCTCCGACTCTATGCTCTTCACCGAACGCGGGCATCCCGCTCAAGCGGATGCCGTTTTCAATCGTGTAGTACAACTCGCCATCGCTCTTGTTCTGCGTCTCAGCCGTGCGCATGTCCGGCGGTTTCGGATAGAGGCCCTTGCCAAATAACGTGTCGCCGCCTCCATCGTTCGCATGGCACGTGGCACAGTGATCGGAGAAATGTTCCATGCCTGCTTGAATAATTTGTGGCGAGGTAGAGAAAGGGTTGCGAAGCTGACGGTAGCTGGACGGCACAGCCAGTTTGCGTGCGGTTGTGGCCGCGAATTTCTCGACTGCCGAAGGCGTCTCTCGTGCGCTGAAGCCTCGCCGTGACAGACTGATTCCGTATCCGGCTGCGACTACTAGGATGGCCAAAAGAACCAACGAAGTGATTTTCCGGAATTTCATCACTATCTCTCCTGTCCCGAGAATGGCCGTAGCCGGATGAAGATTGCGACACCAAGAGGATGCGAACCGTAAATTGGTTCCAATACGTCGGGTACCCCATAAGTCGTAATTTGCGCGCCGATGGCAGACGCAAGATGAGGAATAAGTTCGAAGTCGTGGTCATAACCGAAGGTGTATGCCTGAACGTGTCCGATTGGTTCTTCTATGAAGCCGGGCGGTAGGGGATTCTCGCCAAGGATCAGTTCACTTGACCGTTCAGCATTTTCGATGCGTGTCCACGCGTAGTTTCGCGTATGGAAGCGGACGGTGGATTCGAGTAGGTAGCTATTAAAGATGGAATTGTCTTCCAGGGAGCGCGTGCGTCCCCATAGAAGAGTGCTGGACCAGTTCCCGTTCTGAAACGGGCGGTTGTACATAATGGATGCATTCATTCGCTCCTGATCCTCAGTTGGGAAAAGTGCCTCCGGACTCTTGATCCGGCCGTAGGAATACTGCCCACTCCAGTTCTTCCCCGGTTGAACGGTCAATCGGGTAGACCACGAATCCATGGGTCCCTGATGGATGGTCCAGCGATTCTCGTCCGGTTCGCGCCCGTGGAAACCGGAGCCCTCAATCCGCACGATCCGATATGTGAGGCCAACCGTGACGACATCATCTGCTATGTGCGTGGAGTCTTCTTGATGGTGACCAAGTGTTCCAACTGGGTTTTCAAGAGCAGAAGTGCGGTGCGGATAGGCGGTCGGTCCGATTGCCGGGTCGCCCACCGGAGCGAAATAGAAAGACAGCAGAGTTCTCTCGCCCAACTTAAGGTCATAAAGCGCCGCCAATTCCATGAAGAAGTTGTGGGGGTGCTGCCCATCGGCGATGGGCACGCCAAACGCCGTCTCGCCTTGTTGGAACAACAATGGATAACGCCTGTCCGTTATCGTCGCGGGTTCTAAACTCAGCATGGCACGCACCGTGAATATCCCGTGTCCCAACTCGCGCTGCGCCATGGGCATGAACCAGTTCGTAGAGAAGAACTTGTCTCCGCCGCGTCGGCTCGATTGCTGCTCATCCACCACAAAAACGTTAGCGTGGAACATGAGCATCCATGGCCCTTTGTTGGTCATCAGCATCGGTGCCGGTGTGGAGTTCGGTTCTGCGCTCGTGCCGGAGCTCCCGTGGTGGGCAATTGCTTGAAGGAACGTTTGCGGCTGCATGCCCTGCATGCTCATTGGTCCCGTCTTTCCCATCTGCATCCCTGTAGTTCCTTCAGGGCCACCGTCCTGCTGTGCCGACTGTCCGCTGCTCGATTCCTGATCGCCCAGTTGTGGGCCGGTAGGCTCGGGACATCCTGGCATTCGCATGCCCGCCATGCATGGGGATGCCTGCTGGCCGTCCTGCTGTGCGGGCGCTAGTTCTGGGAAGAACAGAAGCGGCAGCGCTACGCTGAGAAAAAATAACCTCAAGACACTCTCCCTGAATCAGACACTGGTGGATGAAAAAACCGCAGCGCACGCGTCCTAAAGTTCAAAGACACGATGAGGTGGTGCATAGTCAGGAACGCCTGACTCTAGAGGAGTGTTCTAGATCCTAATGAGACGATCAGCGGTGAGAAGTTTAGGCAGAGGGGTTCTGAACCGTACCCAATGAAAGCCGACCAAGAGCGATAGAGGGCTCGAAATGCTAACTGCCATCCAATGCAGAGAATTAGGCTCGGAGTGATCTGCGCCCGGAGGCGACGCGGAGGTTGAAACTTGACTGCACGTCTCATGGGTGCAAGAGGAGATGCCCTTCGAATGAGCGTGCACAGTGCCTGTTCTCGTCGCAGGCTTCGTGGCTTGTTCGAAGCGCCGCGTGGCCATTTCCTGCTGTGGGGACATAGCCATGGAATGACCGGGCACGGCTCCCATGACCGTATCCGACCCTGTGGGGCTTTCGCTTTGGTCAGAACCCATATCCATACCGGGAGGCATGGACATGGCCGTGTCGTTTTTACTTGTTGTAGCCGAAGCGTGACAGTCGGAATGCGCTTCGTGCGAGGAACAGGACACGTCGCAAGCCCAAGCGGAGACAGGGGCAGAAACCAGAAGAAGCGACAGCAACGCCGCCAATGAACCCGTAACCCAACGCATGAAGTAATTGTACACTGGGTCTCGATTTTCCCATGTCGATTTTTCCCCGAAAGGCGACCTATTCTGGGATTGAAGCCAGGCGCTGAACGGCTGATCGACAAGCGATGCGGATATCAACACAACGTTCCCGGATTTCTGTTCAAACCTTGCAAGGCCCGTGTCCCCGCAAAAACCGAATGCGCCTTGCCAATTGCGACGACATTAGGAGGTGTCAAATCTCTAGGGGTCGAGGACTATCACTTAGAGTTCTTGTCAGGCGCGCCCCTGGTGTTGAAACGGATCACGTATGCTGTGAGGAGAAGAGTCAGTCCCAGGACAGCGCTCGACAAATCCAGATAATGACCAGGGCCGTGTTGCGCACCCCAGTCCATCCAGGGAAACAAGCGGAGTGCTTCGCAGATGTGCGTAAGGACAACGATTACGAAAAATGTCGCACCGAGTAGCTGTAACGCAGACCACGGAGTCCCCCGGTTACGTTGGGCAAGCGAATGCCAGATCAGCAAACCCACAGGGACGAAGAGGACGAGCGCCTTGACCAATGTCACATTCACTCCTGTTTTATATCGTTGAAAACTCACAGATTCAATACGCAGGTGAACCCGTAATTGTTATGCCACAGCTTGAGGCGGAGCTGACACAACAGCTTGCGCAAACAACTTTCAGCGAACAAGCAAAGGCATTCTGAAGCAGCTACTCGCTGGTCAGCGCCCTGAAACACAGGATGTCGCAAGAGAGCCACACCTGGGCACTCGGACGACATCCTGCACGTCGTGGGGTTGTTTTTCGTCGGATGTTTTCTGCGTTCTGTCGCACCCGGGGTCGAACAGCTTGACAACAATTCATATTTCTGCAAACATCGAAATATGGCAACACTCTCATCGAAGAAGAACACTGAGCAGGTGGCGAGATATGCTGATATGTTCTCCGCAATTGGCACGGAACCACGACTGCGAATCATGCAATTGCTATTGTCCGCTCATCCTGACGGCTTGACTGTCGGCGAGATTCAGACTGAGTTGGACATCCCAAATTCCACGCTATCCCATCACCTAGATAAACTTAAGAATGAAGGACTCGTGCAAGTCCAGCGCGAAAGTACGTTCTTGCGCTATACGGCGAACACTGACGCTTTGCAAGAATTGCTGCAATTCCTTTACGCAGAATGCTGTACTCGGAATAAGGCTGTAAAGCCCCGTGACATCGTTCAGATTTGCAGATAGGAGAAATATGAGCGATACAAGCATAAGAAATGTGGTGAAAGAGAAGTACGGACAAGCTGCCCTGCGAATTACGACTGAGGGAAGCAGCTGTTGCGGAGCCACGGCATCGGACGGGTTGAATTGCGATCCAATCACGTCAAATCTTTACGATGCTCTGCAAGCGAGTGAAATTCCCGCCGAGGCCATGCTGGCATCGCTAGGATGCGGCAATCCAACTGCGTTGGCGAAGCTAAACCTTGGAGAAGTGGTACTCGACTTGGGCTCAGGGGGTGGAATTGATGTTCTATTGTCGGCAAAGCGAGTCGGCGCGACAGGCAGGGCGTATGGCCTCGATATGACCGATGAAATGCTGAGACTCGCGAACGAGAATAAGCAGAAATCTGGGCTCCATAACGTCGAGTTTCTAAAGGGCGAGATTGAGAACATCCCACTTCCAGATAATTCCGTAGATGTTGTCATCTCAAACTGCGTCATTAATCTTTCAGCGGACAAAGACCGCGTGCTCAAGGAAGCGTTTCGCGTGTTAAAGCCCGGAGGTCGATTCGCTGTCTCCGATGTTGTGACTCGGGGCGAAATGCTGCCCGAGATACGCAAAAGTGTGCTGTTGTGGGTTGGGTGTATCGCGGGCGCACTGGAAGAGAATGAATACCGCAACAAACTATTGAGTGCCGGATTTGAAAACGTCGAGATTGAGCCAACCCGCATTTATAGACTGGAAGATGCCCGAGAGTTCCTTGCCGGCGAGGGCGTAGATGTGGATGCCCTTGCGGGACAAGTGGACGGTAAGTTTATGGGCGCTTTTATCCGTGCCGTAAAGCCGCCCAATTCAAATGCCTGCTGTGGACCGGATTGCTGCAAGTAGCGAGCGAATCATGATCAAGCACTACAACGTCCTGTTCCTATGCACTGGAAATTCCGCTCGTTCGATCATGGCGGAAGCCATCCTGAATCGTAAAGGTAAGCGCGCCGACCAAAACCTGAACCGCAACGCTGTCAAGACGGTTGCCCTGTGCGCTCACAAACAGCGTAGACGGATCACTGCCATTGAGCAGCCGTGGACGATAATGTTCCAGGTATTCTTCAAGCAGAGAAATTAATTGGCACGGTACGATTCCACGAGCACGTTCGCCGTTTTTGGTCTCGTCCTCACGGAAGTCAAATTGCCAATAAGTCTCGCTTGAACCGGCGACGAGCCGTTCTGTGACCCGCTTCGGAATTGCGATACCAGACATCGGCCCAAGTTCCCGTTTGAAAAGATTGTGAACAAGAAGGCACTCACGGATATTCCGTTGCCTCCACGGCAAGGTAACTAACCATGAAATTAAAAGCGCGTCCCGCGTTAAAATGGCGCGCCGCTTATATTCTCCTTCGGGTACTTTTTGCCGAGTCTCAAGTATTTTTCGCGGGATTCGGTAGAGACGGTCAAACTTACACAGCAGACAAGTTATGCACTCGTTAGCGAAGTTATGCCACGTTCCCCAACAGGCAGTTGGTATTGGGAAGGCCTCAGTTAACGGCCACGTGAATTTCCCCTCTGCCCCCTGGGTTAAGCCGCCCCTTCAATCTTTGCCACGAACTCCGGGTCGTCCTGATCGGTGGTGGCGAGGTAACGCATAGTCGTTGCCAGGGACTTATGCCCGAGCATCTTTTGAATATCCTGTGGCTTGAATTGCACGCTCTTTTCGGTCGCAAACGTGGCTCGGAATTTATGACAGTCAACGCGGATATTTGTGATTCCCGCGCGCTTGGCAAGGTCCTTGATTATCCGCAACAGGTGTGTGTCGGGCGTTAATTCGCTCGTGGGGAATAGCAGCTTCGTTTTTGATGTTTCCTTCCACGCCCGCAGCATCAGGACGAGCTTTGGCCGGGATACGATTGGTCCGGCACTCCCATGTTTTGGGCACGTAATCCCAATGCGGTTTCTCTGACACGCTCACCTTACAGCCATCAATGTCAACGTCCTGCCACTCCATATAGGCAATCTCGCCGTTACGAAACCCGGAATAGACGAACAACTCCAGAAGAAGCTTTTCTTTCTCAGTCTGTGCCGCCATTCGCAACGCCTCAAGTTCGCCTCGCCTGTAGGACTCCACCGGGCGCTCGACATATTTGGGCCAGTCCCCAATGGGCACCAGCTTCGGCCTACCGCAAAACTTCATGAACGTCATGATTGTGACGAAGTGGTTGGCGACTGTTCGCGGCGCGTCGCCCTCTTTCTTGCGCCAAGCGGCAAACTCCAATAGATCGTCGCCGGTGAGTTGCGCAATGTAAAGATGCGGGCACCAATCCCTGAAATAGTTCAGTGTGGTCCGGTAAGAATCAATGGTTGCCGGCCGTTTCCCGGCGAGCTTCTTGCGGGTGATGAACCGCTCGACGGCATCCGGGACATTCTGAGACGTTTCGGTGCTCGGAGGCTGTAACCCCCATTGCTTTGCGATTTCGTTCCTCTGAAGCTCCCTCTCAAGCAAGAGCTTGGCTTTCGGGACTCGGTCCCAACTGCCTACCCGCTTCCAGCGCTGTTTGCCTTTTTCGTTGTAGCGGAGCCAATACTCGCCCGTGGTCTGACCGTCATTTTTGCGGAACTTGCTGCCTGCCTTCTCACGCCAATAGACCTTTACCATCGCTGCTCTCCTGATTTGCTAATACCGGCGGAACAGGAAACAGCAGCGATATTGCGTAACCGTTGCGTAACCGGGCCTACGAGAACGTGCCCGATACGCTCATTTTTAGAGGGGAATTAGAATTTCTGGCGGAGAGGGGGGGATTCGAACCCCCGTCACCCTTTTGGGGTGAAACTGCTTAGCAGGCAGCCCTGTTCGGCCACTCCAGCACCTCTCCGCTGTTGCTAAGCTTTAAAATTCTCGCTGCTAGCATTCAGATCTGTGCGGCACATCGCGATGCCATTCACACGCCGGCTTCGCGCCCAGGAATTCTCGAGGAGGCGCCTTCGCCCCGCATACCAGCGCAGCATCGGTTTCGGAGTATATCACGCAGCCCGGCGAGGAACGGGCATACGAGGCACAGGCATACGAGGGAGTCTCCTCAATGCCCCAATTTAACCATTCCTCTTCAGCCAACGGTCCGTACTTGCTAGCGTGCCGGCGGGTCCATGCTATTCGCAGCACGGTTCTCACTGGTGGCGCGCACGACGCCCGTGGCATCGGTGTAGAAGCTCCGGTACCCGTAATTGCCCGCGCGTGCTTCGAGCGCATAGCTGTGGATCTCTCCGTCAGCCTCGCGAGGTCCTGGTGTGTAGGCCAGTTGGTATCCGTCACTTTGCGCCAGTTGCGCCGCTTGCCGGACGGGCGGACCCAGCGGCTCCAGCGTCTCTGGAAATGCGCCATTCTGGGTTGCCGCATAAGAGGCCAGCGCCGCCCGCACATCCGCGAGCGTCTGCACGGCTTGCGTCTCCGCCTGGAGTGCCACATTCCCCGTGCGCGGCGTAACCACGAACCACAAGAAACTCCACATCGCCGCCAGCAGTACACCCAGCAAAATTCCCCAGCGCAGCAGGACCTTCGCCAACCCGGGCTTCTTTTTGGCAGGACCTTCACCGGCCAGTGGAAGCGTCAAATCCGCACCACAGTGCGGACAAATCTCCGTGGCCTGATTGATTTCAGTCTCGCAATGCGGGCAGGTGATCATAATTTGAGTCGGAATTTAACGTCATAATCCAACGTCTTAACGAGTCATAACAAAATGTTGCACCAGTTTTACGGAACCGGTGCGGCACACGGGCGGTACACGCATCGCGACCTCCACACGGGCACGCCTGCGAGCCCGCACTGTATAGCGCCACCACCTGAAAACTAGCTGATCGGTGTGCTCGTGCCCGTGGCCGACGTCGTGGTGTCGGCACGAATCACGCCAGTTTGATCCGTGTAAAATCCGCGTTGCCCCGTAGTGCCTCGCGTGATCGGATTGGCCGCAATCGAGTACGACAGCACGTTGCCATTGGCATCGGTTGCGCCCGGAGTATACGTAAAAATGTAGCCCGTCTTGGTCTGCGACGCCAATACCGAATCGATCAAGTCAGCCGCGGCAGACGTCGCGGGCGAGCCCGGCCCCAGATTCGCCAGCGAGTGCGGATATCCCCCATATGTCGTCGAATATTCCAGGCAAGCTGTATTTAAAGTTCGCAGGGATCCGACGGCCGAAGCCTCATTCGCCGCCATTTTCGACCGCAGCAGGTTCGGAATTGCAATCGCGGCAATAATCAGAATGATCGCTACAACGATCAACAGCTCGATAAGAGAAAAGCCCTTCTGTCTGCGGCGCATTCGATGCTCCTCGTAAATCGTTCCGTTCAAGGATACACCCAGCCGCCCGATAAGCCCCACACTTCACGATTTGGCAAAGCGTGCACGATTTCCGCAACGAATGCACACAGATCGCTGCGACTTGCGCCGCTGCGCGCTGCCACTCGCTGCAGCGCTAAGACGCCTGCAGCGCCGGATCAAATTCCAGCTTGGATTCTTCACCAAAAAATTGCGCGTGCCACATCGCACGGTAGACGCCGCCCAAATCGAGCAATTCGGCATGACTGCCGCATTCATGTACCCGGCCATCAACCAGAACGAGAATGCGGTCGCACTCAGCCGCAGTTTGTAGCCGGTGCGTCATTAAAATCACCGTACGGCAACCCTTCATCGCCCGCAACGTGTTCACGAGTATTCGCTCGTTTACCGAGTCCTGCGCGCTGGTGGCCTCGTCCAGCAGCAAAATAGGAGCCCCCGACAGCAAAGCCCGTGCAATCGCGAGCCTCTGCCGCTGTCCCCCGGAAAGATTCCTGCCGCCTTCCACCATCAACGTGTCGTATTTTTCGGGCAGCTTTTGAATAAATTCATCGGCTCCCGCCAGTCGTGCGGCCGCTTCGATTTCCGCTTCGCTGCTGGCGGGCCGCCCGAGAGCGATATTCTGCGCAACCGTAGCCGTCAGCAATGGGCTTTCTTGCGAAACCACGCCAATATGGCGGCGCACGTCATGCAGCACCAGCTCCCGCAGATCCACGCCGTCGAGTTGCACCGAGCCGGACCACGGATCGACCGATCTATTCGTCAGGAGCAGGAGCGTGCTTTTGCCCGCGCCACTGGCGCCTACAAAGGCCACCGTCTCACCCGGCGCGATCTCCGCATCAATTCCGCGCAGCACCGCAAACTCCGCTTCGTAGCCGAATACCACGTTTTGCATCGTCAACCGCCGCGGCTGCAATGGCAGAGGGCTGGCATTGGGCGCCTGCACAACCTCCGGCTGCCGATCGAGCACCTCGAAAACGCGCTCGGCCGCCGCTGCGTTCGTTTGCAGCGAGGCACCCGATCCCGCTATTCTGCTCAGCGGATCCCACAACTGCGCGAAGTAAGCCATCACCACCATCAGGTCTCCCACCGTCAAGCCGTTGCCCACCGGATGCACGAACTGATCCCGATAAACCAGATACCCGCCATATCCAAACGTGACGGCGCCTCCAATGGCGAACGCGATATCGCGCGATAACGGATACAGCGCCTCCTGCCACGCCAGGCGTATGGAAGACTGCGCGCTCCTTCGGATCACCCCGGCCAGCCGCCGCCGCTGCTCGGATTGCCGGCAGAACGCCTGCACTACCGCCATTGCGGAGAGCGATTCCTGCACTGACGTCGTGAATTCGGCATCAGCTTCTTTCGCCTGTCCGGCACGCGCCTTGATACGCCGTCCGAACCAAAGATTAATCAGTGCGAGCACGGGCGTGATCGACAATGCGCAGGCGGTCAGCGCCACGCTGCGCGAAATCATCACTCCGGTCATGCCCATCAGCATCACCGCCGCAACGCCGGCGGCAATCACCGTGTCCAGAATCCCGTACATCCCGGTCGCATCGGTTTCCAGCCGGTAGATCGCCTCGCCCTGAGGACACGTTTTCCGGAAGCTCCAGCCCAGCTCCTGAAACTTGTGGAACAATTCGTACCGCACCCGTGCGAGCCCGTTGCATCGCAAGCGGTTGTTGATCATCAACCGCAACATCGTAATGGTGTCCTGCGCGATCTTCAGGCCCATCCCGATGAGCGTTATGCCAATCACCTGCGCCAGCCTGTTCCGTGGGAAGGGAGCCAGAAACAGGCGGTGAACCCAGGTGCTGTGCGGAACCGGGGCAAGCACCTCGTCCACCAGCACCGCCATCGGCCACACTTGCAGCAGGCCGATGCCTATGCTTACAAAAATGAGTCCGCAGAGCAGCAAAATGTAGCGACGATCCTGCCGAAAATAGCGGACCGCCCGCAGATATAACTTCATCGCGTCCAACTCCAGCCGTGACCCGTCGCGTGCTCAAATCACCTGACGACAAGTCCATCGGAACGTGATCTTTGGTTTGTGTGTTTTGGATGTGACTTCGTGCCCTATGCCGGACTGAATCTTGAACGATGCGTGGGAGTCCTGTAGTGACGGGCTGGGTCGTCAACTCGCCGCGATACTCGCAGTTCCTAGATTAAGGCCGAGGCTCCAACTCCGCTTCGAGATGTAAACTGCATGCGCCAACGATAACCTGCGATTCCACTCGCCAACATCGGCAGTTTCCTTCACGAGTACCGCGGATTAGCCTGTAAAAACGGTGCTACCGAGCACATGCTCTCTCATGCGCGAATTATTTCTACATTTCTACATTTCTGCATTTTGCTTCAACTTGACCTCTCTGCGCTGCACTTGGTTCTGCCGCCAAATTTTTGATTAACCAGTCGATGTACCGCTGCCTTGCGCCCGTGAAAACGTCCGTTGACGCTACGCATCATTTTCAGAACCGGTTCAGAACGGGCTCGTCCTCTTATCTTCCTATACACAACGAAACGTCTTTTCTCGCGAGCCAACCCGGTTGACTCTTTACAAATTCGGCTGCCGCATGCCCGCACTGGATCCAACCAGCCCCTTCCAGCCCGATGCGGATTGCGCGCCTTGTCGCACGCCAGCCGCGGGCGTAGACTCAAATCTGTCTCGAAATTGTCGCGCCCATTGTGGTGTGCGCCAGCTGTATCGCGATCCACACCGCAGCCCCATTTTAGGACGCCTCTCGATGCCCCCACTTCCCGTGAACCCTGAAGCAAGCGCCTTGACCGGCTCCGAGCGCAGCGCTGAAGTACTGCGGAAGCACCGCGAGTTTATCTGGCCCGCGGTTTCTAATTTCTACCAGCGCCCCCTCGTTCCCGCGCGTGGCGAAATGCAATACCTGTGGGACGTCGAAGGGCGCAGGTATCTCGATTTTTTTGGCGGCATACTGACCATATCCGTTGGACACACCAATCCCAAAGTCACCTCGAAAATTAACGAGCAGGTTGGCCGCCTGCAACACACCTCCACGCTGTATCCCAACGAGGCCATGGTCAACCTGGCCGAGAAATTGGCACAGATCACGCCTGGCGTATTGCAGAAAAGTTTTTTCACGAACTCCGGCACGGAGGCAAACGAGCAAGCCATCCTGCTCGCGCGCATAGCGACGGGTGTCTACGACATCATTTCACTGCGGCATTCCTACTCCGGCGGATCGTCCCTGACAAAATCGGCGACCGGGCAAGCTCCCTGGCGAAAGGGCGTCATCAGCGTGGGCGTGGCGCACGCGATCAATCCTTACTGCTACCGCTGTCCGCTCGGCCTCGCGTATCCCGATTGCGGCATCGCTTGCGCCAATGACGTTGAAAATCTCATTCAGACCGGTACGAGCGGGCAAATCGCCGCATTTATCGCCGAGCCCATTCAGGGAGTCGGCGGTTTCATCACCCCGCCGCCGGAATATTTCCAGATCGTGTTCAAAGCCGTGAAAAAATATGGCGGTCTGTTTATTTCCGATGAGGTGCAGACCGGATTCGGCCGCACCGGCAAGCATTGGTTCGGGATCGAGCATTGGGAAGTTGTTCCCGACATCATCACCTGCGCCAAGGGTTTGGGCAACGGCACCCCGGTCGCCGCGACGATCACCACCGCCGAACTTGCCGGCAGCTATAGCGGCCCTATGATCTCCACGTTTGGCGGCAATCCGGTCGCGTCGGTGGCCGCGCGGGCCACCATCCACGTCATTGAAGAAGAAAACCTGCGCGACAACGCCCACACAGTGGGAACTTACTTCCGCGCGAAGCTCGAAGCACTTCGCGAGAAGCATGCTTTGATCGGCGACGTGCGTGGCAAGGGACTCATGCAAGGTCTCGAATTGGTGCGCGACCGCGCCACGAAAGAACCCGCTCCTGACGCCTCGGCCGAATTGCTCGAGCGTACTCGTGAAAATGGTTTGCTGGTCGGCAAGGGTGGCCTGTATGGCAATGTGATCCGGCTCTCCCCCATGCTGAATATCTCCCAGGGCGACGTGGACGAAGCCATCCGCATCCTTGATAAATCTTTTGACCAGGTGCGCGTTTGAGCGGGGTCTTCGCGCGCGTGTGGGCGGCACGACGTGCCCGGCTGGCGAGCGCCGCCATTTTGGCGCTTTTCTCGCTGGCGGCTTGTTGCGGTACGCACGCGGCACTTGCCGCGGAAAAAGCCGTCCTATGGAAAATATCGGACCAGGCCCTCTTGCGCGTCGACGATCATCCTCTGAAAGAATGGAACATCTATCAGGCTGGCAAAAAGCCGAATCCGCTCCTGTTGCAGATGGGAAGCCGTTACCTTCTCGTGGATGGCCGCGACCGTCAGGTTTTTGAGATCGATCCGGGCAAGATCGAACATAAAGGCGCGGACCTTTCCTGGGATCCGTCCCAGCACCCTGCCAAGCCGCTCGAGACCTCGGAGTGGCTCGTGCGTGACGTAGGCCTCGCCTACAAAATCAGCACCCGGCTCGTCGCTGAAAATCACGTCCTGGATTTGCAGATTCCGCATCCGCTCGATGTGCGCGGCATTTACCGGTGACCAGGGTTGCTTACCGCCGAATTCCCCCTCGCCCCGCTTTGACCCGATCTGGGGCCGCTTTCTCTAGCCGCTTTCTCAAGCCCGTTTCTCCAGTCTCTTTCTCAAGCAAAGACGCGGATCTCATCTCCCCGCTCTCTCGCACATTTTGCATGTGCGCTGCCGCCGCACAATCGAGGCGTCCCGCGGAAACACGGTACCCATCACCCAATCCATCGCCACCTGCAATTGTTTCTTGAGTCCCACCAGCTTGTACAGGTGCACCGCGTTCCAGAAAAGCCACGCGAAATATCCACTGAATTGCAGCGCTCCAATACTGACCACCGCATAATTCAGCCCCAGCGATATCAGCATCCCTTTGTCATGGTAGCGATATGGCGCAAGTGGCCTGCCCCGCAGAAACCGCTCCACATTCGCCGCTGCAACGTCTCCCTGCGACATGGCCACCGGCGCAATCTGTGGCGCAACTTGTGGCCCAACCCGTGGCACAACCTGCGGCGCCGCGGCAGGCAGCGGAGTTGCGGCGGATGCACCGACGTGCGGAGCAGCACGCTCGCCGACCTGCTGCGGAACCTGCTGCGTAGCCTCTTGCGTGGCTTGTCGCGAGACCAAATCGAGCGGCGCCGACGCAGTTTTCTCGATCCGCTGCGGCACCTCCGGGCGCGTTTGCTCCGGAGAGCCCGGCCGCTCCGGCGTGCCCACAGCGGATGCCGCGCTATCGCCAATCACAAAAATTTCCGGATAGTTCGCAAGTTGCAAAAAAGGATTTACGATGGCGCGGCCGGCGCGATCGTGCGGACCGGGCAGCGTCTCCACCAGAGAGTTAGCGCGCACACCGGCAGTCCAGATAATGGTCGACGTAGGAATCATCTCTGTGCCATTAATCTCCACGCTATCGTCACCGCAACGCGTCACGCGCGCTTGCGTCCGCACTTCGATGCCGTAGCCGCTCAGGCGCTGCAGGGCATGTGCCTTGAGACGCGGCGCTATCGTGCGCAGTATCTCCGGAGTGGCTTCCAGCAGAAGCAAACGGATTTCGGAAGGCGTGATGCCGCGGAAGCGCCGCGTGACGTAGCGAAACATCAGGTCGCGCAATTCGGCAATCAGTTCGACCCCGGTGTATCCGCCGCCCACGATAACGAACGTGAGCAACTGCCTGCGAAGGGCGGCATCCGCAATATGGTCGGCGTGTTCGCATAGATCGAGCACGCGCTCGCGCACCACCACCGCATCCTCAAGCGTCTTGAAATCCCAGGTGTGTTCCGCCGCGCCGGGCGTGTTGAAGTATTCGCTCCGGCTGCCGAGCGCGACGATCAGAACATCGTAGTCGAGGAATCCCTCGGCCAGCACCACGCGACGAGTCACCGGATCGATGCTTTTTACCGTATCGCGCCGGAAACCAAAGCGGCGGTTGCCGCGAATGTCCCGGATGGTCTGTACGATGTGGCGGGGATTTATATTACTCGACGCGATTTGCGGCAGCAGCGGCGTAAACAGAAGGAAATTCTCTTCGCTCACCAGCACAATGTCCACGTCGCGATCGAGGAGCCGCTCGAGTTCAATGGTGGCCTGCACGCCACCGAATCCGCCGCCGAGCACGACGATGCGCTTCGCCATGAACCACTCTAGCACGACAAAAAATCATGGAACGAGGCGCGATCACGCTCCGAATTAATCCCGCGCTCAGCGAAGCGACGTCATCAAAAGCAAGCGCCGCACATGTGATGCCAGCTGCGAAACGTTTTTCACGGCCGGTAAACCGCGTAGACCCACGGAATTCCAGCCATCCCCTGTTGGACTTCCACCACCACGGGATTGCCGATCTGGAAACGGTCGTAGTCGTCGCGGCTCACGGACACGCGCTCGATACGCCGCCCCTCGCGCCAGGAGACCACGACCAGGCGCTGGGTCCGCAGCATGCCCGGCATATTGAATTTACCGACCACCGAAGTGGTTCGCCGTTCCGGCGGCGTCGTATCGAATTTTCCGTTCACAAACAGAAGCGCCGCGAGAATCCACGGGACAGGCAGGAATCCGAAATAAACGCGTTTCAGGACTTCAATTTCCTGGCGTCGCCGCGCGCGATCCACCATCCACATGCCCAAACCAAGCACCACGAAAAATAAGATGCCCACAAAAATAAGAATGCCGTCGATTTCCAGGGGCGGAAACGCTTGGCTGACGGGCACGAACAGTATAGCGCCCACCAGAAACCACGCCGTGCGCCAGACCAGCCGGCGCCTTAACATCACTTCCGCTGCCGCAGACGTCAGGCCACAGGCGAGGCACTGGTCCGCATCGCGCTCGGCTCCACAATTTAGGCACCGCGTCATGGATGCTCAATTTTGGTCAGGAGCGAATCCATGACGCCATATTCCATTTCATCCGCAACCAGGTCCGCCATGGCCATGCCGCGCCACGGCACCAGTCTGCACACAACGCGCTCAATTCTCACTGGACGTTCCATTGTCATTGCGCGGCGAACCGGACGCAACGGGGCGCGTCAACCCTGGCAGGCCCGTGAAGCTCAATTAACATGTCGGTGCCACGCGCATTTCCGTTATAGTTCCCTCGCTCGACGCAGCACCGCATTCAGTCCTGATATTCAGATTGAACCGTTATCGATCTTGATTGTCGCCGCTCCGCTACATGCCCCAGAGCTTCGCGAGGGGATCGCTCGTGCGCCCTTGCGAAATAAACTTCTTTAGTGATGCTAAGTGGGTGGTCTCCGGCTGTCAAGAAACGAATGCTCGCACGCGAGGGAACGCAGGCCCGGACGGCCACGGCAATGACGTGGCCGCCCAGAAAGCATCTTTGGACAACATCAAAGGCGATTTACTACATCGGACAATTGATTCGAGCACTGCGGCGCTCGATGATCTTTTATCCACGAATGGCCGTGGCATCTTCGCCGCGTGCCAACCGGGACGCCAGCCGAGCCGCCCCTACAGCCGCAGGCACGGCGAGCCGCGAGATGTTCGCTTGCGATGCACTACTCGCAATCACCACATCGAACATCTCATCCATCAGACGGCTGGGACCAAAAACGCCGCCGCACTTCACCAGTGGGAATTCGAGTTCGAGCATCCCCAGGCGGCGCGCGACCGTTAGCGCCATGGTGGAAAGATCCAGGGCCGCGGCGTAAAGAATTTCGCGTGCGACGCTATCTTCCATGCCGGCAGCCGATGCGACCGCGGGAAAGAGGCGGGGAAAAATGTTATCGGGATTCTTGCTGATTCGTTCGCCCAGCTCGTCCCAGGTGGGACAATTCAGCGTTGCCAAAATAATATCGTGCAGCGCCGTGAGTGGTGCGCCCTGATCGCGCGCACGCGCCACGCAAGCCACCGCTCGGCGCCCGATTTCGTACGCACTTCCATCATCGCCGATGGCGCGGCCGAAGCCGCCCGCTGTCGCCATTTCACCGCTGGCATTGCGTCCCAGGGAAGCTGATCCGGTGCCCGCAATGATCACCACTCCGGTGCCGACGCCGACCGCAGCCTCGAGAGCAATTTCGGTGTCGGTGGTCACGTGTGTGAGCGCATCCGGAAATTCGTGCGCGAGAAAAACGATAGCGCTTCGTATGATGCTGCGGCGGCGCGCCCCCGCCAATCCCGCGCAAACCGCATCGATTTGTCGCGGCTTCAGATGCGCGGCGGCGAGCGCCTGGGCTGCCGCTTGGCCAAGTTCGCTGAAGGCCGCTTCCATTCCCACGCGCACCGGATTAGACGGGCCCGCCAAACCGCGGCCCAAAATCTTGCCATCCGCGTCCAGGACGACGCAGTCCGTTTTCGTACCGCCGCCATCAAAACCAACCGCGATATTCATTCGCCGGGGTCCGGCCGGGAAAGCCGCCATGGAAAAAAGATACCTCCTCAGTCGCGCAGTGATACCCGCATGCACATCGGGCCGATTTACGCGGGCACACTAAATACTTTGTCGGAAGTTATCATTTTACATGGACAGGGAAGCGAATATCCGGCGGGGACCCACGCTCTATTGACTCGATAAGCACAACTGCGGAGCCCAGAAAACTTACCCTGGAACCGCATTTCTCGCCAGCGACCTGATCAACGGATCGCCTGATCAAGCGGACCGCCCAATCAATGGGAGCTTGGCGCCGCACCCACACGTTGCACCGGCACGGCCGATCCGCCCGCCACCTCGTTTAGGTCGTTCGACGCAAAGTGTCCCGGATGAATCAATCTGGCGAGCAGCGCCACGCCATCGGCAAGTCTGGGTCCGGAGCGGGAAAAATAACCGTTCGCATCGACAGCATAAACCCGGCCGGCTCGCACGGCTGGCAGATCGTGCCACTCCGGCGGCGGCATAGTCGAGTTCCAAACCTGGATGTTACGCGCAAGATCGTAACCGCAGGGCATCAGCACGATAATTTCCGGCCTTTGAGAAACGATCTGTTCCCAGGGAACCGTTACCGACGGCTCGCCCTCGCGGCCAAGAATATCGGTTCCGCCAGCCAGCCGCACCATTTCAGGCACCCAGTGGCCTCCAAAAAATGGCGGATCGAACCATTCCAGCGCCAGGACCCGCGGCCTGGAGGAAACCCCGGCAACTCGCCGTGCGATCTCCGCAACACGCGTTGCGCATCTCGCCGCAAGCGCATCCGCCTGCTCCTGATATCCTGCCGCTTCGCCGATAGAGCGGATTCCCTGCCAGACGTCGTCGAGATTCCGCGGTGTGAACGTTACGATGCGGGGCCTCCACGCCGCCGGCATGCGGGCGAGGCTCGCAGCCAAATCGTCAGGAGAAGCCGCGCAGACGTGGCACAAATCTTGCGTAACGATCAGGTCAGGTGCAAGTTTGTCGAGTAAGTCCGCATCCACCGCGTAAATGCTCTCGCCGCGTGCAACGAGTTCGCGTACCTGCCGATCAAGCTCCACCTGCGGCGCTGCGGGATCGACGCGGGGCCGGATGACCGCGGGGTTTTGTGCGGCCTCTGGCGGGAAATCGCACTCGTGCGTCACGCCGACGACGCAGTGACCCGCGCCAATGGCATAGAGTATTTCCGTTGCAGCGGGAAGCAGTGAAACGATTCGCATCGCGTGCCGAACTGCAATTTACGCTGCCATTCCTTGCGCGCTTAATCCCTCACGAGCTTAATCCGGTTGCGCGGCAAGCTGCAATCCGCCACTGCTTCAAAAACAACGCAAAGATTATTGCGCCGCGAGCAGATCGGCGAAAACGAAACCGTCTCGTTCCAGGATTTCTCCTGGAGTGACGTGCACCGTATGTCGAAACATCGGGCCAGCGCACGCGAAGGAGTGGAATTCGCCATTTTCGCCACACGCGTCTGCATGCGATGGCAGTTCTCCGAGCAACTCCGCGTCAAACAATCGCCCGGCAAACCGGCGATCGAGCTGCCGGGAATCAATACAGGTCAGATACGCACGCACGCCGTGCGCGATCATCTCGCGTGCCAGTGCTGACGTTTCGCGGCCCCATATAGGAAACACCGGCGTCATTCCGACGGCGTGCAGCTTCTCCTCACGGTAGTTGCGAATCTCGGCAAGAAACAGGTCGCCAAAGGCCACGTGTAGAATGCCCTCCGCGCGGGCGCGCGCCATAGCGGCGGCCATAGCGGTTTCGTAATGTGGATTGGAACACCGCGCCGGAATGGGCACCTTGACCAGCGGCAGGCCCGCGGCGTCCGCTTGAGCCTCGAGCAGCGTTTCGCGCACCGCGTGCATGGCGACGCGGCCCGCATCCTGATTGATCGTGGTCAGCAGCGCGGTAACCTCGAATTCTGGCGATGCACGCAACTCCTGCAAGGCCCAGGCGCTGTCTTTGCCACTGCTCCACGATAGCCATACTTTTGTGCGCATCGTATTCAGTCCGAGTTACGCGAAGCGTACCTTTCAATTAACGAAATCGCTTGCGAAACGTTAACGAAGTCGCACGCGAATCAGTATTACCCGGCCTGTTGCCGGGACGGCTGGCGCATCCGCTCATCGTGTATCATGTTGCATCATGATGCCGCCTGACGATGCAAGGTGTTCGCCAAGGTTGTTCGGCAATATCCCGTGCTATATACTCCGTCCCGTGCGCGAGTCAACTTTTCACGCTTGGTGCAGTATTCCTGCCCGTTGCCGCGTCTGCTGATGTCACGTCCCGCTCGCACCGCATCGTCCTCTGAAACTGTTCCGGAAACTCCGGCCTCCGCTTACGCCCCGAAATTGTCCACCGCCGCCGAGGCCTGGATAGCCGAGACGCTCCGCCAAATGACGCTCGAGGAAAAGCTCGGACAGCTTCTGATGATCGCATGTTATGGAGGATTTACTTCGCTCGAATCCCCTGAATTTCAGAGACTGGCGCGCGCGGTCCAGCAGCTTCATGCGGGCGCTCTGATGATCGCCACGCGGCCGGGTGGATTAGGATTCAAGCGCAGCCAGGTGTACGGCACGGCTGCACTCGTGGATTTGCTGCAGCAGCGCGCGAAAATTCCGTTGCTGGTGGCCGGCGATTTCGAGCATGGCACAGCGATGCGACTGTGGGAGGGAACCTCGTTCCCACAGGCAATGGCGGTCGCCGCAACCGGCCGCACCGCGGACGCGTACGCGGTAGGACGCATTACGGCGATTGAAGCTCGTGCCGCGGGAGTGCCGTGGATTTTTGCTCCCGTCGCGGACGTCAACAGCGATCCGGACAACCCGATCATCAACGTGCGCTCCTTTGGCGAAGACCCTGGGCGCGTAGGCGAGTTTGTTACGGCGTTCATTCGCGGCGTTGAAGATCATGGTGCGCTCGCAACCGCTAAACACTTTCCGGGCCATGGCAATACCGGCACCGATTCACACCTTGATCTGGCGACGGTGGAAAGCGACCGCGGCGCAACTCGAGCGCGTCGAATTAGCGCCGTTCCGCGCGAGTATTGCCGCGCACGTCAGCACCATCATGACGGGACACATCGCCGTCCCGGCGCTCGAATCTGATGCAAATATTCCAACTACGCTTTCCTATTCCATCAGCACGGAACTCCTGCGCCATCAGATGGGCTTTGCGGGGCTGCTGGTAACGGATTCACTCGACATGGCGGGCATCGCTGCGCGTTATTCGCCTGGCGAAATCGCCGTGCGATCGATCATTGCGGGAGCCGACGTCTTACTCGGCCCACCCATTCCGGATGCGGCCATGGCGGCGCTGCGCGACGCCACCAGGAGCGGCAGGCTGCCGATATCGCGGATCGATGAGGCGGTCGGCCGCATCCTTGGCGCAAAGGCGCGCCTGGGTTTGCACGAGAGCAGCACGGTAAACCTCGCAGCGCTGCCGCAAGTTTTCGGCCGGCCGGAATTCGCTGCCGTCGCGCAAGACATTGCCGATCGCGGCATCACGCTGCTGCACGATGCGTCGAACCTGCTGCCCCTTGATGCCACACAGCCAACCCGGGCGTTGCTCGTGGCCATTGCGGGCGATCCCGATACTCGCCCGGGCGAGGAATTCGAGCGCGAAATCAGCTGGCGTGTCGATTTTCTAAATACGCTGCGGTTTGACACGCGCTTTTCCCCCGTGAAGCCGCTTGCGAAATCTCTCGGCCTATCCCCTGCCGTCCCCGCTCTCGAGGCGGAGATTCCTCCTCCCGAGACCTATGACGTCATGATCGTGGCGCTGTTTGTGCGTGTCGCCGACCGCAAAGGCAGCGTGGGCTTGCCTGCGGAACAAGCCGAGTTCGTGCACCGTTTGCTCGCGCGCGACGCGAGCGGCAAGCCCGTGCTGGTCGTGTGCTTCGGCAGCCCGTACGTCGCGGCGAGGTTTCCGGAAGCGAAAACGTGGCTCGCCGCCTTCAGCAATGCAGGCGTCGCGCAGCGTGCGGCCGCGCGCGCTCTGTTCGGCGAGGTCGCCATCGGCGGGAGCATTCCAGTGAATGTTCCCGGAATCGCTAGCATTGGCGACGGGCTCCGCGTGGCCGCAGATCCGATGATGCTCGTTTCTGCGGGTGCCGCTGGGGCGCCGCTGGGGGTGCCGCTGGGGTCACCACTGATGACGAGCTATTCGCTTCCGCATTTGCATTGCTCGATCGTGCCGTCGCCGATCACGCGTTCCCCGGCGGAGTTATAGCCATCGGCCGTCGAAACCGCGGGCCTCGCGTGACGATTCACCCGTTTGGCAAACAAACGTACGATGCCGGTGCGCCGCCCGTGACCGCCGATACGATTTACGACGCGGCCTCACTCACCAAATCTGTAGTCACCACGACTCTAGCCGCCATCTTGGTCGAGGCCGGCCATCTGTACCTCGATGCGCCTGTCGCCCGCTACATTCCAGAATGGTCACCTCGGCTAAATGCCGGGCCAAGTGACGCTCGATCGCTTCATTGGCATGAAGCAGTGACCGTCCGGCACCTGCTGACGCACACTTCCGGTTTGCCCGCGCACGAGAATTATTTCCAGACCGCCGACAGTCACGAAGAAGTCGTAGCCCGCGTGCTCGCCGCGCCTCCCGCGTACGAGCCGGGCGCGCAGAGCGTTTATTCCGATCTGGGTTTCATTCTCCTGGGGGAAATCATCGAGCGGTTGACAGGAAGAAATCTCGATGAACTCGCACGCGACCGCATTTTCGCGCCGCTGGGCATGGCCGCAACCACCTTCCGGCCCGCGGATTCCTTGCGGGCGCGCATTGCGCCCACAGAAATCGATGCCGCATTCCGCCGCCGCCTGGTGCACGGCGAAGTACATGACGAAAATGCCTGGGTCATGGGCGGCGTCGCAGGACATGCCGGAATGTTTACTACCGCTGGCGACCTCGCCACGTTTTGCCAGATGCTGTTGAACGGAGGCATCTACGCGCACCGCCGGCTGCTGCGCCGGTCCACGATTGCACAATTCACCGCGCCTCTCCGCTGTCGCGCGATACACGCGCGCTCGGATGGAACGTACCCACGCCTGATTCCTCGAGCGGACGCTATTTTTCGCCGCGAAGTTTTGGCCACACTGGTTTTACCGGCACGTCGATATGGATCGATCCCGATAAGCAGCTGTTCGTCGTGCTGCTGACCAATCGCGTGCATCCCTCGCGCGACAACGACCAGATCAATAAAGTGCGCCCGGCCCTGCACGATGCCATTGTGGAAGCACTGAAACGGCAATCGTGACCACGAAGGGACACGCCCGCAGCACCGGGGCCTCTCGCACTCACGCCGCGACACCGTAAATCTCCCCAGCGCCAGCACAAATCCGGTGAAGACCGTCCCCGCCACGACGGTGTTGACCGGCGCCGGACCGAGCAGCGTAATCCCCGCTCGCTAGGCCTCGATCAGCGCTCGACCCGCGGCATCGTGGAAGCGATTCATCGCGAAGATGCCACTGTGCCGCGCGCGATACGCCGCGAATTGCCGGCGATCACGCGCGCGGTCGACCTTATCGTGCGAGCCATCGCGGGCGGCGGGCGTCTGATCTACGTTGGTGCGGGCACCAGCGGACGCCTGGCGGTGCTCGACGCCGCGGAATGCGTGCCGACTTTCGGTATCTCTCCGCGCGTGGTCACGACCGTCATTGCGGGAGGACGGCGCGCGCTGACACATGCCATTGAAGGCGCGGAGGATTCCGCCGCTCAAGGCCAACGCGACCTGGCCGCGAAGCGTCTCACGCCGCGTGACGTCGTGCTCGGCCTGACGGCCAGTGGCACGACACCATACGTGATCGGGGCTTTGCGATTTTGCCCGGCGGCGGCGAGCAGCGACCATCACGCTCACGGCGAATCGCCACTCTCCCGTGGCGCAATTTGCAGATATAACCATCGCTCCGCGCACCGGCCCGGAAGTTATCGCCGGATCCACACGCATGAAAGCCGGAACCGCGCAAAAAATGATCTTGAATTTGCTGAGCACCGCCGCCATGGTTCGGCTCGGCCACGTCTACAACAACTGGATGGTGGACGTCGCTCTGACGAATGAAAAACTGCGGCTGCGCGGGTTACGGATTCTGCAAGAGGCGACCGGTGCGAACCCGGCGCGCGCGGCGCGCGCACTCCGGCAGGCAGGTAATAATTTGCGTATCGCCCTGATCATGCTCAAGAGCAAAACCACGGCTGACGAAGCCACCCGGCGTCTGCAACACGCGCGCGGTAACCTGCGGCACGCGCTCGGCGAATAGCGGGCCGTGTGCGCTCCGCGCTCGAGATACCGCATCGTGTTTTCAACCCAAGCGTAGTTATACATGCGCTGAAGCATTCGAGCGGTGCATGACGAAAACATCGCAAATAGCCTTACAATTTAACCGTAAGTAATCAGCAAAGTAACCGCACTTCAACGGACACAATTTCATGGACCGATTCCGAATCGAAGGCGGCCGGCCGCTCAGTGGCACCGTGCGCATCAGCGGCGCAAAAAATGCCGCGCTGCCCGGCGATGACCGCGGCGCTGCTTACGGCCGAGCCCGTGCACCTGCACAATATCCCGCGCGTCCGGGACATCGTCACCATGGGCCGTTTGCTCGCTCACATGAACGCCCGCGTCGAAACGCCAGACGTGCCGCCGACCGACCTGATCATTAACGCGGAGAATATTTCCGCCGCGGTCGCTCCCTACGAGCTCGTGCGCACCATGCGGGCCTCGATCCTAACGCTGGGGCCTCTCATGGCGCGCTTGGGCCATGCGCGCGTCTCGCTGCCCGGAGGATGCGCTATCGGAGCCCGCCCCGTGAACTTGCACGTGAAGGCGCTCGAGCGCATGGGCGCCGCAATTGCCACCGAGCACGGCTATGTGGAAGCGCAGGCGCCGCCGGAGGCCGCTTGCGCGGCGCGCATATCAGTCTTCGAGAAAATCACGGTCACGGGCACAGAAAACATCTTGATGGCCGCGACGCTGGCCGAGGGCGAAACGCGCCTGGACAATGCCGCGCGCGAGCCCGAAGTAACCGACCTGGTGAACCTGCTGGTCAAAATGGGCGCGCGAATTGAGGGCGCGGGCACCTCCTGCTTGCGTGTGCAAGGCGTCGAACGACTGCATGGCGCCGAACATGCCGTGATCCCGGACCGTATCGAGGCCGGAACGTTTCTCGTCGCAGGCGCCATCACCGGAGGCGAACTCGAGTTGACCGACTGCGCCCCCGAACATCTCACCGCCATCCTCGCCAAACTGCGCGAAACCGGCGTCGAAATCGGTGCCGCGGGTCCCGGCTGCCTGCGTGTGCGCGCCGCGAAGAAACTCGTCGCCGCCGACGTTACCACCGAGGAGTATCCCGCCTTCGCCACGGACATGCAGGCGCAATTCATGGCGCTCGCGACGCAGGCCGAAGGAGCGTCCATCATCACCGAAACCATTTTTGAAAATCGTTTCATGCACGCCAGCGAAATGGTCCGCATGGGCGCGAAAATCGCCATCGATGGCCGCCAGGCCATCGTTCGCGGCCCGCGCCACTCTGGAAGGCACCGGCGTCATCGCTTCCGACCTGCGCGCCAGCGCTTCGCTGGTGCTCGCGGCGCTGGTGGCGCGTGGCGAAACGTTTATCGACCGCGTTTACCACATCGACCGCGGATACGAAAACATCGAAAAGAAGCTTAGCGCCGTGGGCGCGCGCATCACGCGCCTGCCCGCAGCGTGATGTGGAGAAAGTCGCGCATCACGCAGCATCGGGCTGATCGGCGCGACATAATTCAGCCACGCAACGCAATCGTCACGCGATCAGCAAGCCATCATGGAGCAATCGCCAGCAATCATCGGCCCATCATCGCGGACGTCAGACAATCATTGTGGAATCGACACGCAATGGTCGCGCAATCGTTAGGCGAGGCGATCATCGCAACCAAGAGACAAGCTAGCGGCGCGATCAGCTTCACTTCGCCGTCCAACGAACCCGCGCAGCGCTGCTGATGCAAAAAAAAGGGAAGGCATCCTCGCCTTCCCTTTTTGCCCCTTTTTGCCCCTTTTTGCCGCTTTTTGCCGCTTTTTGCCACGCCATTTTGAAGAAAATTACTGCGGTGTTTGGGTGCCGGCCTCGCGTTGTTGTTTTTCGCGCTGTTCGCGCAGCACTGCCTTGCGCGAGAGCCGGATTTTGTTGCCCTCAATCGCCAGCACCTTCACCAGCACCTGGTCACCAAGTTTCAGCTCATCGCGAACGTCGCGGATGCGCTGCTCGGCAATTTCGCTGATGTGCAGCAGCCCATCGGTGCCCGGAAAAATTTCGACGAAGGCGCCGAAATCGGCGAGGCGCACAACTTTTCCGAGATACGTTTTCCCGATCTCGGCAGCCGCGGTTACGTCGCGGATCATCTGCAAAGCCGCTTCCGCCGATCCGCCATCGGCGGCGAAAACGTGCACTTTGCCGTCGTCCATCACGTCGATCTTTACGCCCGTGGCTTCGATGATGCCACGAATCTTCTTTCCGCCGGGCCCAATCAGGTCGCGGATCTTGTCCGTTGGAATGCTCAGCATGAAGAGGCGCGGTGCGTATTCGGACATCTTGCCGCGATGTTCGGTGAGCGTGCGGTCCATGATATCGAGGATCTCGATCCGCGCCTTGCGCGCCTGTTCCAGCGCCTGGCGCATCAACGGCACGCTGATGCCGCCGACCTTGATATCCATTTGAAGAGCGGTAATGCCCGCACGCGTTCCGGCAACTTTGAAGTCCATATCGCCGTAATGGTCTTCGGCTCCGGCGATATCCGTAAGTACCGCCGCATTGTCGCCTTCAATCACCAGTCCCATGGCAATTCCGGCGCATGCCGAACGCAATCGGCACGCCGGCATCCATCAGGGCGAGCGACCCTCCGCAAACCGTGGCCATCGATGATGAGCCGTTCGATTCTAAAATGTCCGAGACCAGCCGCATCGCGTACGGGAAATCGGCCTCGGGCGGCAGCAGATTCACGAGTGCCCGTTCCGCAAGCGCGCCGTGGCCGATTTCGCGGCGTCCCGGACCGCGCAGGAACTTCACCTCACCCACCGAGAATGGCGGGAAATTGTAATGCAGCATGAAGCGCTTGAACGTATCGGTCTCAAACAGCAGATCGAGCCGCTGCATGTCCTCCTTGGTGCCAAGCGTCAGCGTGGCCAATGCCTGCGTCTCGCCGCGCGTGAATAAAGCCGAGCCGTGCACGCGAGGCAGCAGCCCCGTTTCACACGTGATTTTGCGAATCTGGTCGAACGCGCGGCCATCGGGGCGGCGCTTGTGGTGCAGAATGTCGTCGCGGAAAATATTCTCGCGCAGGCGCTCGAAAGCGCGCAACGCGAGCTTGCGGCGATCTTCATCCTCTTCCGGGATGGTTGCGAGCACTTCTTTCTTCAGTTCGTCCACCAGGTGATAGCTTTCCTTTTTCGGATGCTTCGCGGTATCGAGCGCGTCGTGCAGCCGTTCACCGAATTGCTGCTCGATGCTGCGCGCCAGCGCTTCGTCGAACGGCAGCGGAGGCACCACCACTTTGATCGGCAGCAGCTTGCCGTGCAATTCGCGTATCGCCGCGATCATGCGCCGCACCTGCTCGTGGCCAAACGCCAGCGCTTCGGCCACGGTATCTTCGGAAACTTCGAGTGCACCCGCCTCGACCATCACGAGGGCATCGTCGCTGCCCGCGATGACGATGTTCAGCAAGCTCTTTTTCTGCTCCTGCACGGTGGGATTAGCAACCAGGCGTCCGTCGAGCAAGCCCACGCGCACCGCTGCAATGGGCGTCTCAAACGGCAGATCCGAAATAAATGCGGCCGCCGACGCCGCCGTCACCGCAATCACATCGGGATCGTTCTCGCTGTCCGCGGACAGCACCATGGCGACGATCTGCGTTTCGTTGCGCCAGCCTTCGGGAAATAACGGACGCAGCGGCCTGTCGATCAGCCGCGAGGTCAGAATTTCGCGCTCCGACGGGCGCCCCTCCGCGCTTGAAAAATCCTCCCGGAATTTTGCCCGCCGAGTAGGTGTACTCGCGGTAATCAACGGTAAGCGGCAGAAAATCACGGTCGTTTTGCCTGGTTTCCATGCACGCCGTGACCAGCACCTGCGTATCTCCATACTTCGCCAAAACCGCGCCATTGGCCTGCTTGGCCAGCTTCCCGGTTTCGAGCGTCAGCGTTCGTCCGCCGATTTCGACCTTCACCTGATGTGGGGCTTCCTGCGACATAACTTGGATTCCTTTCGCCGCGCCGGAATGCGGCAGCGGCTCCTATGCGATTTGGTACCTGCGTGCTGTCGGGGAGGAGAGTAAGGAGAGCCTGCGAGGAGTCTTTGTGCGCGATTTTGCCGGACCCATCCGGGAAATGCCTAAAGTGCCCGCCAGGCAGTGGTACGCCGGAGGCTTTCTCTAAGCGCGCGCTGTGCAGCGAGCGTTCTGAATTGTTTGGGAAGCGGTCGCCGGGCCGCCAAGGCCCCGCCGCTACTTGCGCAAACTGAGGCGCTCGACAATCTCGCGATACCGATCCGGGTCGCGACGGTTGAGGTAGTCCAGCAATCGCCGGCGCTTGTTGACCATCATGATCAAGCCGCGCCGCGACGCATGGTCCTTCATGTGCGACTTCAGATGCGAAGTCAGGTAGTTGATACGCTCGCTCAGTAGGCAATTTGCACTTCCGGCGAACCGGTATCCTTGACATGGGTCCGGTACTGTTCAATCAACGCTGACTTAGCTTCTCTCAAGTCCCTCTCCGTCGTGCCCTTTCTCTGCTCTTTTCGTCTTCTCTTCGACCGGATAGCCTATCACACGGCCGCGCAGCCCCGACAACATATTTTCTTCTGCCATTCATCGGCCCGCCGTTCAACGGCGCGAAATTCGCTTCTTACGGTGTGCGATGGCTGATCAAGGAGAGAAATTCTTCGCGCGTCTGCAGATTTTCGCGGAACGCGCCCAGCATCGCGCTGGTCACCGCTTCCGAGCGCTGCTTCTCCACCCCGCGCATCACCATGCACAGGTGCCGCGCCTCGATCACGACGCCCACGCCCAACGGATCGATGCTGGTTTGATGGCCTGCGCGATCTGAGCGGTCAGCCGCTCCTGAATCTGCAGCCGCCGCGCGAACATGTTCACCAGCCGCGGAATTTTCGACAAGCCCACCACTTTTTTATTGGGAATATAGGCCACGTGGCAGCGCCCGAAAAACGGCAGCACGTGATGCTCGCACAGGCTGAACACCTCGATGTCCTTCACCACCACCATCTGGTCGTAGCACACGTTGAACATCGCGCCGTTCAGCAGTTTCTCCGGCATCCTGTTGGTAGCCGCTGGTCAGAAAGCGCAGCGCTTTCTCGTAACGCTCCGGTGTCAGGCGCAGGCCTTCACGTTCGGGATTTTCACCGATCCGTCCGATCACCTCGCGCATCATGTCGGCGATGCTGTCTTCGTCGTGCGCGTTGTCACGCGCGGCGCCCCGCTCGTCAGCATGTCGTTGCGCGCTCGTTAGCACGTTCGCTGGCACGTCCTTTTCCGTGCTCGATGGTGTGCGCACTAGCGCGGTCGGAATCTGACACCGGCTTCATTTCCTCCGCGACGCCCACCGCGTCGGTAGCCTTTGTTTTTTCGCTCATGCTCCGCTCCCCTGGACTCTCCCGCATATTCAAAGCTGTTGCGGCCTGTTTCTTCCACGCGAATGCGCGCCAGCCGCGCGCCTGGGAAATTTCCTGAGCGTCCGAAAAATTTCGATGCACAGGTTTTCCGTCGTCGGCACGACATCGCGGAAACGCCGCCACATCCTTATTCAGATAGGTGTGATCGAACGGCTCGAGCACTTCGCGCGCCACGTACGCATCGAGCTCGCTCAAGATTCGCGATCATCCCTGTCGCCGGGTCCACCGGGCCCGTCACGCTCACCTCGACGACGTAATTGTGTCCGTGCCCGTACGGGTTGTTGCACTTGCCGTAAATCTCGCTGGTTTTCGGCCTCTCCAAAGTGGTTGCTGTGCAGGCGGTGCGATGCGGAGAAGCCGTAGCGCCGCGTCAATTCCAGTTTCATCGCGCTCCACCATCGGTGCCGGTCCGGCCCTCCCCGTAGCAGTCCACGTACAGATCCGGCGATTCCCACAAGCGCACGCGTGTGAGCTGGCCGCGCCCAGCTGCCCCGCGATTTTCGGATCGAGCAGCCGCCAGATCGTCGCGGCAATGTTTTCACAGGTCGGAATTTGTCCCGCGAGTTCCGGCACCTCGTAGTTCAAAAATCGGTGATCCATGCGATCCATTACCTCGCGCTCCAGAATTTCCTTAAGCTGCCTCAGGTCGAGCACCATGCCGGTCAGCGGGTCGGGTTCGCCTCCGACGGTAACTTCCAGCACGTAGTTATGCCCGTGGCCGTTCGGGTTATTGCACTTGCCAAAAACGCGGCGGTTTTCCTCGGCGTGAAAATGCGGGATTGTGATACAGGTGCGAGGCTGAAAATTCGATTTTTCGCGTCAGATAAACCATGATTCTCCGATCGCCGCCTCTCTGCTCGAACCATCACGCGTCACGCGTAAAACGCGCGCTCAGCCTCACGCGCTGGGGTCACCGCTGGGGGGCCAGCTTCCCACCGGGTATTCGCGCCCTTTCCAGGTGACGTTGCCGCGGGCGTATCGCCAGTCGGAGACCAGCAAGGCCGCGCAATAAAGCGCAACTCCTACCAGTAGTATACGACGCTCGAGACCGGCAGCCGATTGCGACGCAGCGTCGCGGCATAACTGGCATGGCGGCCCGCCAGCAGCAAAATCCCTAAAGCTCCAAAGATAGGCTGCAAGGGTGCGAGCGCCAGGCAGAGCAGCGGAATCCAGGGAATCACGGAAATGCAATTCGCGCGTCACTCCTTGTCCCGGCCATTTTCAGCAGCGGAGACAAATTCTTCGTCCACCCTTCCCACATCGCCGGAAACGTGGTGTACATACGCACGCGGGCGATTTGCGCCGCCGGAGCGCAAATGCAGGGGCACTCCCTGCGCGCGCGCCCGCCGGGCCAAGCGCCACGTCTTCGAGTACCTCTCCGCTGACGGCCGCGTGGCCGCCAATCGCCTGTACGCGTCGCGCCGAATCAGCAGATATTGCCCATTCGCCGCCACGACGGGAGATCGCGGATCGTTCACCAGCGCATACGGATAAAGATGCGCCAAGCGGCAATAAATAAATGGAATCAGCGCGCGCTCCCACCACGTGTGCATTTCCTGCCCTGGCGAATAGGAGAGCAGCGAGGCGCCGGTCGCTCCGCTTCAGCCAGGGCGTTGGCGGTTGAGCCCGGCAGGTGCACCGCGTCCGCATCGGTGAAGAGCAGCCATTCACCGGTAGCGCGCTGAGCTCCTTCCCAAGCCGCGTGATTCTTCCCGATCCAGCCGGCGGGCAGTGGACTTCCGGCAATGATGCGAAGCTTTGGTTCGGAGGCGGAAAGTTGCTCGAGCACCGCGGCGGTGGCATCGGTGGATTCGTCGTTCACCACAATGACCTCGCTAATCTGAGGCTGGGCTGCGAGGGATCGGACCGCCTGAGCGATGCTGGCCTCCTCATTGCGCGCGGGGACAATTGCTGATACCACAGCCGGCGACATTGCGGCCGCGGGCTCCGGGATGGCGAGAGACAGTGGCGCAGACTCTGGCGCAGAGACTGTCGACACGGGCGAGACGGGCGACGCGGGCGACACGGGCGACACCGGTTGGTTTGCGGCATCCTCGAGTGGTCTCATGCTAAGGGCCCGTGGTAACGAACAGGGGTGAAGCGTTCGGCCAAAGGAGTTGCGGGTGTACTCGCGCGCGACCCGCCGAACGCGCTATGATTGTTTCGTATAGACGTTCGTCTAAACGGTAGAGTAAAGGAAGACGGCGGATAAAAGTTGAGAAACTCAAGGGTGGAAATACACAGATGAAAGAGAAAATTTTGGGCTGGGCGGGCATCGTGGCGGCACTTGCGGTGGTGTACGTGTTTGCCATGCCCAGCTACAGGCAAGGCGAGCCGAGCGTGGCCGGCCGCCGGGCGCCCGATTTCGACGTGGAGATGGATGGCCGCACCGTGCACCTGGCCGACTTGCGCGGCAAAGTCGTGGTACTCGATTTCTGGGCTTCGTGGTGCGCACCGTGCGTTGAAGAGACGCCCTCGCTCAACGCTCTCGAGCAGCGCATCAAGGCCGGCGGCGGCATGGTGCTCGGCGTCAGCCAGGACGAGGACCCCACCGCCTACTCGCGCTTCCTCATCGATCAGCACGTTGTATTTCCCACGTATCGTGATCCCACCAAGAAAATCGCCACGAGCTACGGCACGTCCGTGTTCCCCGAGGCTTACATTATCAGCCGGGATGGCCGAATCGCTCGCAAAATCGTCGGCCCGCAGGATTGGAACAGCCCGGAACTGACCTCGACCGTGGACACGTTGTTGAGAATGAAGTAGCGAATGAATTAGCGCATGCGAATGAACGGGTCGCGTGTGGCTCCTTCCAGATCGCGTGTGGCTCGTCCGACATAGCGCGTGGCTCCTTCCAGACAAAGTCGCGTGTGAAATGGCGCATGGTCTGGGTGCATTCACAACGACGTGTTCCGCAGCCTGAGCGCGTTCGAGATCACCGAGACAGAACTCAGGCTCATCGCTGCGCTGGCGACCATCGGATTCAGCAGCAAGCCAAACATCGGAAAGAGAGCTCCCGCCGCCAGCGGAACTCCCAGGGCGTTGTAGATAAAAGCGAAAAAAAGATTCTGCCGGATGTTGCGCATGGTCGCGCGGCTTAACCGTCGGGCGCGCACGATGCCCCGCAGATCACCCTGCACCAGCGTTACTCCGGCGGTTTCCATGGCCACGTCGGTGCCCGTACCCATCGCGATGCCTACCTGCGCCTGGGCCAGCGCGGGAGCGTCGTTGATGCCATCGCCCGCCATCGCTACGATGCGACCTTCGCTTTGCAACCGTTTAATCACGTCCCGTTTGCGATCCGGAAGCACCTCGGCTTGTACTTCTTCAATGCCTAACTGACGTCCCACGGCTTCGGCGGTAGTGCGGTTATCGCCGGTAACCATGACAATGCGTAAGCCCTGATGATGCAATTCCTCGATGGCTGACTTGGCGGAGGCTTTCACGCGATCGGCTACCGCGATCAGGCCAGCGGCGCGGCCGTCCACTGCGATAAAGACAACGGTGTGGCCTTCACGGCGCAACAGTTCGGCCCGCGCGGGCAGGTCGCCGAGATTGATGCCCTGCTCGGCAAAGAGTGTGGCATTGCCGAGTATTGCATCGTGCTGCGCCGCGTCGTGCTGCCCAGCGTCGCGTTGCCCGGCGGGCTGCGGACTGCGTTCGGGTTCCGCGCCTTTGTTAATGCTTGCTGTCGCGATGCGTCCAGGGGTGGCGGCCTCAATCTCAGTGGAAAAACGGCCGGTGATCCCGCGTCCGGGTAAGGAACGAAAGTCGCGCGGCTGCGCGAGGGTTATCCGCGCTTCATTCGCCGCAGTAACAATGGCGCCCGCCAGTGGGTGTTCGCTGGCCCGTTCGAGACTGGCGGCAATTCGTAATAGTTCGCGTTCACTGCCGATGGAGCCTCCGGAAACAAGTTGCACAGAGCTTACACGCGGCTGACCTTCGGTAAGCGTTCCGGTTTTGTCGACGACGAGCGTGTCGACTTTTTCAAGAATTTCGAGCGCTTCCGCATTCTTGACGAGGACTCCCGCGCCCGCTCCGCGGCCCATGCCCACCATGATCGACATCGGAGTTGCCAGTCCGAGGGCGCAGGGGCAGGCGACAATCAGAACGGCCACGGCATTTACCAGCGCGTAGGCCAAACGCGGCTGCGGCCCGGCAAGCGCCCAGATTAGAAACGTGACCATGGACGCAATCACCACGCCCGGAACGAAGTAAGAAGATACGACGTCGGCCAGCCGCTGTATGGGTGCTCGCGTGCGCTGCGCCTCGCTTACCATTTGCACGATTCGCGCCAGCAGCGTTTCGCTCCCAACCCGTTCGGCACGCATGACAAAACTGCCGGACGCGTTTAAGGTGCCGCCGGTGACGCGATCGCTTTCGTGCTTTTCCACCGGCAGCGGCTCGCCCGTCACCATCGATTCGTCCACGGCTCCGGCGCCTTCGAGGACCTGCCCATCGACGGGTATACGCTCACCGGGGCGCACGCGCAGGCGATCGCCGTGCGCGACTTGTTCGAGTGGCACATCCTGTTCGGTACCGTCGGGCGATAAACGGCGGGCGGTGTTTGGCGCGAGTCCCAAGAGGCCGCGCAGCGCTTTCGAGGTTTGACTTCGCGCGCGCAACTCGAGCACCTGGCCCAGCAATACGAGCGTGATGATGACTGCCGCGGCCTCGAAATATACAGGCACCCTGCCGTCAGGTCCGCGAAACGCTCCCGGGAAAATAGCGGGCGCCACCGTGGCCAGCACGCTGTAAACGTAGGCCGCGCCGGTGCCAATGGAGATGAGCGTGAACATGTTCCACTGGCGCGCGATCAGCGAACTCCACCCGCGCTCGAAGAACGGGCGGCCCGCCCAAAGCACTACGGGCGTGGCCAGAAACAGTTCAAGCCATTCGCGATTCCGAACAGAGAGCAGGCCGCGCGTCCATGATTCAGCCATCGCGAGGAAAAGCACCGGCAGCGTCAAGGCGACGGAAACCCAGAACCGCCTGGTCATCGAGACTAATTCTTCGTTCGGCAATTCTTCGGCGGAGATGGCCCGAGGCTCGAGCGCCATTCCGCAGATGGGGCAGCTCGCGGGACCCGCGGAGGTGACCTCGGGATGCATGGGGCAGGTGTATTCGCCCGCCGCTGCAGGCGAGGCCGAAACTCCCGTAGTTGGCGGCCATGTGGGTGCGTGCGCTGGAGCTGCCGTGCTGGCGGCGAATGCGCCGGGAGCGCTGGAGACGCCGGGGGCCGGCTTCGGTTTTGCAGAGGAGCTGAGAATAACGAGCGGATTCCCGGAGGGCCTGCCCGGCGGGTTCGCGGACTGCGCGGCATTCGCTTGCGCTACCGACGCCGCAGCCGACGGCGCCACCGATGGCGCCATGGGGGATTGCCCGGCATGGGATTGCACGGGATGGGATTGCGTGGTGACGGGTCGCGCGGCACTGGGATGCGCAGTGGGAGGCGCGAGGAGATATTTCGCGGGGTCCGCCTGAAATTTCTGGGCGCAGGAGGAGCAGCAAAAGAAATACGTGCGCCCGGCGTGCTCGACTCGCGCGCGGACTCGCTCAGGGTCCACCTGCATGCCGCAAACGACGTCACGCTCCATCATTCACATCCAGGGCCCGCGGTTTACCGGAATGCGGCCGGCGCAGACCCCTCCCCCCCCCCCCGGTTTTTTTGTAAGTGTTCATTCTGGAGAACTTTAAGTCTAACGATTTTGGATGTGTTCATTCCAGTAAAAGTTGCAGACGCATTTTTTGCAAGTATTGATTTTAGGCGGTTTGTCTCACCCGCGGCTGCCAAAGGGTGTGCGACCGCCGCTCCACATCGGGAGTGTATAGTGACACATGGGTAACTAGAGTGTATTCTATGTTTACTGTATAGTATTCGAAATCAGGGCTTCGAATTTTGGGTGCCTCGCGCGGGGGGTTAACTCTCGCTCGCTCGGCTGCCGCGCGGCGGTCGCAGATAACCGCCGGCCCGCCGGGACTGCTATACTGCGGGCATGACCCTGGTGGAAGTGACATATGATTTGCAAACAGCCTTGCGGCCCGAGCAGCTTCGCGCGCTGGGTGTGTTTGCCAATACTTACGGGCTGCGCCGCTTCCACGTGGACGAACAGCTGCAACAAATCCGCTTCGAATATGATGCCTCGCGGTTAACGGAAACGGAAGTAGCGCACGTGCTGCGCAAGGCGCGAATTGCCGTGCAAAAGAAGGCTTAGGTCCACTGCTGCGCATTCGTGAGGTTCGGCGAGAGCCGGTGCTGTCCAGTGCGGGCTTGCAGCGCCTCTGTTGAAGGGTTCTTCGGATTAAATCCGGCCGGGTGAAATGTACTGCGAGGTCCGCAGGGAACGATGGTTCTATGGTCCTCAACGAAATCAGCACCACAGGACGTGAGATCGGCAGCAGATTGCGGGGATCGAGTGTGGCAGGGCGAAAAGAAAGGGGTCGGCTAACTGCACCGACCCCGTGACGGTAATGCTCTTGCTTAGCTGAATTGCGTGCCTAGCTGATCGGTGTGCTGGTGACCGAAGCCGTACCCGCAGCATCCGCGCGGATCACGCCGGTCTGATTGGTGAAGAAACCGCGCTGGCCGGTCGTCCCTGGAGATACGGGAGCGGCGACGAGGGTGTAGGCCTGGTTGGTGTTTGTCGCTGCGTAGGTAAAGGTGTATCCGCTCTTCGAGCTGCCCGCGAGAACGGAGTCAATCAAGTCCGCTGAAACGGAGGTGGCTGGTGTCGCGGGGCCCAGGTTCGTGAGGGCCGTAGGAAACGAGCCGTACGTGGTCGAGTAAGCAACGCAGGCGGTGTTTATGGTGCGCATCGAACCCACGGCGGAGGCCTCATTGGCCGCCATCTTGGCGCGCAAAAGATTCGGAATCGCAATGGCCGCGATGATCAGAATAATCGCGACGACGATCAAGAGCTCGATTAATGAGAAACCTTTTTGTTTGTTACGCATGACTTCTCCTTGAAAATCGTGTTGTGAATTTTACGTGCAATTCGAGGAGGGTAAGAGCAGGTCATGGACCGAGCGGGGTGAAGAGGGCTGTCGATATCGACACATTGGTTCTCAAGGTGATGAGAATGCAGCGATTAAATTGGAACTTTTAACTTTCAGCGCGGGCATGTCACGGATGTGGAAGGTGAAGAGCGATGGCCAGAGTGACAAATTACGTCACTGGCGGCTCCGTATTTTGTCAGCGCCCGCAGCCGTGAGCGATGCTCGCCTTTTCACTGTTGGCAGGGCATAGAATGCCAGACACCTCCGCGACAGAAAATAAATTAAGGGCTCCCGCTTGGGATCGGGAGCCCCGTGAAGTGCATTCTGTTTCCCAGCCGTTTTAGGCCGGGGCGTGGGGTCATCCATCCTAGCTTCTGGAACGACGAATCAACAACTTACATCAATTGGGAGATTTTGCGATGTAATGCCACAAGTTTTAACAGGCAGATATTTAGGAATATCAACATGGTAGTTGCCCTTAACTCGTCGGGGTTGCTGGTAGGCACAAAATTGGGCACAGCCGTGACTACATTAGCGGTGATGCCAGTTTGAGAGAAAATCACGAGCGATGACACTGACATAGTCTGAAAACCGTACACGTCTCTCGCGAAGCATCGTGGCTGATGTTGCACATTCGCGTGTGTTGCAAATCCATGGGCGGGTCGCGATATCCGCCGTTCGCAGCTGCGAAACCCAAGATTTCCACAGCGCTCCTTCGCGCTAGTATCGACGAGAATTACGGGTACCAAGCGTTCAGTCGACTGAACGAGCGAGGAAAAAATTTAGGACACCGATTTCGTCTTTATACAAGTACATAGAATCCAAGCCCGATGACGATAATAGTCGGCTCCAGATGTGTTCAGGGTGCTGAACAGCCTTCGAATCTACGGCTAATGGTTAAAACCCCAAGTAAATTCTTACCACTAAAGCTTCTCCTGCAAAAGATCTCCAGCGTCAAGAATAACCTTGACTTTCACACTTTGCGCTGTATACATGCGCCTCCTGATAAACAACGGTACCGCGCAACCTATGAAAGAGAGTGAAAAATGAGATCAACTCGTGGATTAAAACACCTCGGCGTAGCACTGACTATAGTATTCGTCACAATTGGCTGCGGAGGCGGTTCTCAACCGAAGAATGCTGTTACAGAAACAAAAAAGACGACGGCTCAAACTGGTCCACAGGAGATCGACGTCGGAAAGGGGAACCGAATAGATCTTACTGCGATAAGGCAGGAAGCTAAGGAGCCAGTTTCATTCAATAATCCGGATGATTTGCAGGTGCGCTTGAAGAATGGCGGCACTGTCATTGTCAGCGAGTCGGATCTAACTACTGGCGAACCTAACTTCCAGAAACGTGGGTTGGAGTTCTTGGCCCTCGATGTCCTTGAATTAAAAAATGGAGCACGTATTGTTACCGGCGGAACCGATCTAGTGATATTCGCTAATAAGATTGTCTCGGAAGACGGTCGAATCGTCGCATTCACGGACAAGACGCGAAAAGCGGCCAAGGGGACGGGAGAGGGCGCCGCTGGTGATCCTGGCGTATCAGGAGGATCAGTTACATTGTTTGCGCTAAGCGGCATCGAGGGCCGGTTGCATGTCGATTTGTCCGGACAGAGCGGGGGTGAGGGAACTAAAGGAAGTCTGGGCGCAACTGGGTCTAGGGGAATTGATGGAACCAGTGCCACCTGGTTTGGTTTCAATTGCCAGACCGGGGGCGGAAATGGTTCGAAGGGTGGAACCGGTCAAAAGGGAGCCACCGGAGGACCCGCGGGAAATGGCGGACACGGAGGCAGCCTTTTCTTGTACAACGTGGGAGCGCAACCTATTCCAGCGGCGGATCTTGAATTTGTTTCAACTGCAGGCGAACCCGGAACTCCAGGCGACGGTGGCGAAGGTGGAGAGGGTGGTCCAGGCGGCGGCGGCGGGAGCGGCGGCGGACCGTGCAGCGGCGGTACTGCGGGCGCACATGGCGATAAAGGACCGAGTGGACAGAGTGGCACCCTCGGGTCGCATGGTTCGAAAGGAAATTCACTCGTGAAGAATATGGATCTCGAACTCCTCGTCAAAACGGCAAAGCAGATAAATCTGAAACCCTAGGATCGCAACTTGAAGGGATAGCGTGCACCAATGAGCCGCCTGACAACAATGTCGGTGGTTTTCCTTAGTGTCGCTGCTCTCCTTATGCCGTGCTGCAGTCAGCCGCGGGACACTCGGCAAGTTGAGAAGCCGAGTCCCGCGGCGCAACTGTTAGCGACAAAGCAAGGTCAAACGGTCGTGATAGAGCCGCGCGGGACGCAAGACACCGCGAGACCGCACCCAAAAACATCGTCGCTCTGAAACTCGAATGGAGAAGAATAGCGCGAGAATCGTTCAGACTGCCAAGCTGAGTCGTAGTGCCTGGTCGACCTCTTCCATTATGGCCTGACTCAACTGCCCGAAGATTTTTCCGAACCGCAGTTCATGAAGGTCAAAAATCGGATGTGTCCGGACGGCGGGAACAAGCACAGGTTACGTCCACGATGAGACAGTTCGGCGGGCACATATCAAGATCTCAAATCTCAACCGCCGGCATCCGTCACTTCGTTTTGTATACCACTCGCCACACGTTTTTGACGCGGCCGGGTGAATCAGGCTGTGACGTTTGGACCGTAGCTCGGATCTGGCCGGTGGGCGAAGGACGCAACAGGCAACTGGCGACAGTCCACACGGGAATGAATTGTCAGCACCGTTAGTTCCGGCACGTAAACTTACACAAATAAATAAATAGATAGGGCTCCCGCTTGGGATCGGGAGCCCCGTGAAGTGCATTCTGTTTCCCAGCCGTTTTAGGCCGGGGCGTGGGGTCATCCATCCTAGCTTCCCTCTCAGAGGCAGGTGGGGCGGTTTGTGCCAGTCCGGAGTGCGAGCCCCTTCCCTCTCGCACGCCTTCTCAGCACAAACCGTCGTCAGAATGCACGCAGCATCTGTAATGCACACGGCGCGCCATTTTCGGCCGCACGTCGCGCTAGCCATAAGTTATGTCTATGCAGCCGCTTGCGACGAACTGCGCGAGGATTGTGTCCACACTGGATGTTCCTAATTAGAACCGCTGTTCGGAATCGGCAGACCAGAACGGGAGGGGGATTATTGCGCAGGGATCGACGTCTTCCCCAGCGGTGTCAAGGCGCGTGATGCCGGTGGTATCTCTGCAGGGCACAGCCGAGGGCTCGCTTACGAACCAAAGCTCAGCGGCTGCAGCGGCATTGGTGCGAGCAATTCATATGAGCCGCGGCGCGCTGCCGGGAGCTGACCAGCACGGCAGATGCAAGTGCTGGCAGGTCCATTCCGTCGGTACTGATAAAAAGGTGCTAACGGGCTATAGCGCGCTGCGTCCCCGAAGCTCACGCTTTAATACATGGCGAAGCCCCTGCCGCCTCGATGTTTCAAATTCGTGCCGCGACGAAGAAGAAAACACTGGCTTACGCTTGCCGTTTCAACGGCGCTCCTGGTGAGTGTTTCGCAGTCACGCGCCGATCAGGCGCTCGGGGGAACAAGTACCGAGTCGAAAAAAGTTTGTTATTGCGGATGCGACCGGGAGTCTGGCGCACCCGCGTGCATGAAGATGTGCGAACCGCTGCAATACCGGAATCGCAATGAGGCAAGTTCGTGTCGCAAGCAACCGATGAAAATCGCGCCACAAGCCGCTCCGTCGAGGCACACGCACTCGCAGAAGCACAATCGCATCGAAGACGCGCGACTGGACGTTCCGCACTGACGCAGTAACCGATACGGAAATCGTGAGCGCCACGTGCGTTTGTGGCTGCACCGCCTTTCGCGAAGGTGTGTCGGAGTTCACCCGGAACGCCCGACCGGGCACATGGCTCGTAACGGGCAGTTCGCCCTTGCGAGTGCATCTGGGTGTATGGCCGGGCGGGTCGCGCTAGGCGGGGTTCAGCCAGTTTTGCGGCGATTCGTCGCGATCACGCTGTTCGGGGTTTACTTTTGCGGTGGCGAATATTTCACGACGTGCCACGCAGGAGGCGCGCGGCGCGCGCGATGCTGGCCTGGTTATCGTTAGCCGGGGAACCGTTGGCATCTCCATCCGTGCTGGCATCGCGGTCTTCATTGGGGCCGCCAGCGGTGCGCAGATCGGCCGCATCGCGGGAACCATTGGGCGTGGAGTCCTGCAGGGACTCGCCGGGTACGGTGTCACCTTCACCGGGGGCGAGAAACAAGTTGGCCTGCAAACCGTGCTGTTTGGTATAGAGCTCGAAATAACGGCCGCCCATGCGATAGAGCGACTCGTGCGTGCCGCGCTCGATGATGCGGCCCGCTTCGACGACGAGAATCTGATCGGCGCGGCGGATCGTCGAGAGGCGATGGGCAATCACAAACGTCGTGCGGCCGCGCATCAGGTAAGACAAGCCCTCCTGGATCAATGCTTCGGATTCAGAATCGAGGCTGGACGTGGCTTCATCGAGAATCAAGATTCGGGGGTCGGCCAGTATGGCGCGGGCGATGGAGATGCGCTGGCGCTGTCCACCCGAGAGCTTGACGCCACGCTCGCCGACGACCGTTTCATATTGGTCGGCGAAAGACTCCGCAAATTCGTCCACGCGGGCGATGCGGCACGCTCGCAGAACGTCTTCCTCACTGGCGGTGGGCCGGGAAAAGGCCACGTTTTCGCGAATCGTGCCGTCGAATAAAAACGTATCCTGCAAAACCACGCCAAGCTGCACGCGGTAGCTATCCAAGCGCACCGTGGACAGGTCCACGCCATCCACCAGGACGCGTCCAGCGGTGGGCACGTGGAACGCCGCGATAAGCCCAATAATGGTGGATTTACCGGCTCCGGAAGGTCCTACGAGCGCCGTGGCACTGCCGGGCCGCGCCATGAAGCTTACGTCGTGCAGTACCTGCTTTCCCTCATTGTAAGCGAAGCCCACGTTTTGAAATTCAATTTCGCCGGCCACCGGACCAATCACGACGGCGCGCCGCGGATCGGCGTCCTCGCGATTTTCGCGCAAGATATCACGCGTGCGCTCGAGGCCCGCCATGCCTTCGGTAAGCTGCGTGCCAATATTGACGATCTGAAAGACGGGAGCGACGAGCAGCGCTAAAAATGCGACGTAAGTTAGAAACGTCCCGAGCGTCATGGTGCCGGCGAGAATGCGCCGCGTCCCCAGATACATGATGAGCGCACTCACCAGGCCCAGCAGCACGGTCGAGGAGAGGCTCATTACCGAGGTGGCCGTGAGCGTCTTCAATACGTTGTCGAGCAGCCGCTGCACGCCGCCGGAAAACACCTGCTCCTCGCGCTCCTCGGCGTGGTAGCCCTTGACGACGCGCACGCCAGCCAGCGATTCCGTGAGGCGGCCGCTCACCTCCGCATTCAGCCGCGAGCGGGCGCGATATATGGGGCGGATGGTGCCGATGGCTTTATTCAGAGCGATGCCGAAGCCGATGAGAATGACGAAGGCGACGCCGGTCATGAAAGGGCTGATGCGCACAAGCACGATCAGCGCAAAAATACCGGTCATCACGCTGCCGACAAATTCGACGAGGCCGGTGCCGATGAGATTGCGCAGGCCTTCCACGTCGCTCATGATGCGGGTGACGAGCGCGCCGGTTTTGTTGGCGTCGTGAAAAGCGACGGAAAGCCGGCCGATATGCGATTGCACCTGGCGGCGAAGCTCGGCAATCATGCGCTGCGCGGCTTTCGACAGCAATTGCGTGAGCGTGTACGAGGTCACTCCCTGAATGGCCGTGGCTGCCAGGATGGCCAGCGCCAGCGGGCCGAGCAAATGTACTTGCCGCTTGCCTACGACGTTATCAACGAGGAATTTTGTGGATGCAGGCAGGGCCAGACCCGCCACGCGGTTGATGGCCATCAGGCCAAAGCCCAGCAGCAACAGCCAGCGCTGCGGCTGGACGAACGGCCACGCTTCGGTCAAGAGGCGGAAAAAGCCGCCGCTTTTGGCGCCCGGCTGGCCCGTAGCACCGGTTGCGCGGGCAGAATAATGAGCCTGCTCGGACCTGCTCCCGCCCATCCGCCCGGCACGGGATGATTCGGGCCCGTGGCCCCTGGACGTTACTCCTATCATCGCCATTATTCTCTTATAACTCCGACCGATGTCTGCGTTATTTCTAGGGATTAGATGCGGAAAATGGCAGCTTCCGGTATCTGTTCCGCATGGTGTTGCGGTGCAGGCCGAAATGGCCAATGCATCTCGCTTCCGGGAGCGTCGTGACCGCGGGAGCACATCCATTGGTTAACGCGCTTACCGGGCGCGGCGCGGTCACCTACACTGTAAGCGCACCTACACTGTAGAGATTAGATGCGAGCGAACGTGCCATGCACCATGTGGCGCATCGGGAGCGCCAGAATGAAAACGCCTTGCCAGCCACGTGAGCACGAGATGAGGGCCACATGAGTACCACCGAAGAAGTAAGAGTGATGCCTGCCCCCGAACCAGTAGTGGCCGCCGGAGTAGTGGCCGCAGCGACAGTGACGGCAGTCGCCGGAACGGCAGTCGCCCCGGCCCCAGTCGCCGCACCGGCGGTTGCCGCTGGATTTTCTACGCCCCAACTGATTGCCGCCATGCTCAAGGGCCGCGGACATGTGAGCGACCTGATCTTTTCCCCCGGACACGCGGCGCAGGTGGAGATGAGCGGTGAATTGGTCGAACTCAAATTTCGCGGCCTGGAACGCCTGCTTCCTCCGCATACAGCACAGATCGCGCGCGATTTGCTGGGATCGAACGAGCAGCACGCGCAAAAGCTCGAGCACGACGGCTCGGCGGATTTGTCCTACTCGGTACCAGGCGTAGGCCGTTTTCGGGTGAATATATTCCGGCAACGCGGCACGTTTGCCATCGTGATGCGGGTGATTCCCGATAAGATCCCCACTTTTGAGGACCTGCAATTGCCGCCGCAATTGAATGAAATCGTGAACTTGCGAAACGGCATCGCGCTGGTGACGGGTCCTACGGGCTCGGGAAAATCCTCGACCCTGGCGGCGGTGGTGGACCGCATGAACGAACAGCGCGCCATCCACATCCTGACCATCGAAGACCCCATTGAATTTTCGCATAATCACAAGCGAGCTACGGTGCACCAGCGCGAACTGCACAGCGATACGCCGACGTTCGCGCTGGCCTTGCGCGCGGCCTTGCGGCAGGCGCCCAAGGTCATCCTGGTGGGAGAAATGCGCGACCGCGAAACGATCGAAATTGCGCTCGAAGCGTCGGAAACGGGCCACCTGGTGCTCTCGACGCTGCACACGGTGGATGCCTCGAAAACGGTCGAGCGCATCGTGGGATCATTTCCGCTGAGCGATCAGCTCGCCATTCGCACGCGCTTTTCGAAAGCGTTTCGTTACGTGGTGTCGCAGCGACTGCTGCCGCGCAAAGATGGCAAAGGCCGCATCGCTGTGCTCGAAATCCTTAAATCCACGATGCGTACGCGCGAATACGTGGAGAAAGGCGAGAGTGACGGCAAATCATTGCTTGACGCGATGCGCGACGGGAGCGGAGAGGGCATGCAGTATTTTGACTCTGAAATCGAAAAACTCATCCGCGCGGGTATCATCGATTTTGAAGCGGGGCTGAGTTATTCCACAAATGCGGGCAACCTGCGGCTGGAACTGGCCGACTTTATCGAGGAGCAGGCCGCGGCAAAGTAAGCATGGGACGCACATGCTGACTGCGTCGGGGCTGATTGCTTCCCGGGCTTATCTTCCGCGAGACAATTTTCTTTGAGAACTTAAATTTACTTTGCTTTTGATCATTTTCGAGCGCCATTTAGTCCGCTCATTGAATTGCGCGACTCATTCCGGCTAAACAGCGCCGCGATTTCAAAAACTGTATACCGCGACGGTCGGCATTAACGCGGCATTTCGCATCAATCCATTCGCATGTCATTCGCATGTCATTCGCATGCTTCCACTGCGGCTCTGAAACGACCCGCGCGAATCGCTATGGCGGCGCCAGCGAGCCAAACGGCATTATACTGGGCTCCCTGGCGTGAGGCTTACGCGCAGGCAGCCATTCGACATGTCGCATTTATCTCGAGAAAAACTGGATCTGGTCAATCGCACCAAGAAAGTCGTGGGTCAGCTCGAGGCCGCCGAGCGCGCCCTGAATGAGGACGAACCCTGCGCGGAGATCCTGCACCGTTTGGCCGCCGCTCGGGGCGCGATTAACAGCTTGATGGGCGAGCTGATGGAAGATCACATCCGCAACCACATTCCCAAAAATACGAAGTCGGCCGATGCCATCGAGGACTTGATCGATATCGTCCGCACGTATCTCAAGTAATATCCACTCTCAAATTACGCGCGCCGAATAAACAAGTGACAGCACCCGGCTACGGTTGTTCGCGCAACACGAATCCGGCCGCGTGACTTCATAAATCGCGCTCATGAAAATGGTAGACGGCGATTGCGAGGCTTACCAGGAGATAAAATCCCGCGTAACCGATCATCGCGTGGCTCGGAAGCGACACGTCTGAAAAAATCGCAAATTGCGGGAGCGAGCCGGCGAGAGGCGACTCCATTTCAAAGGCTGCGCGGCGCCATACCGCTTCGGTAGGCATGACCAGGCTGGCAACGATGCCCACCATCGCGAGGCGCGAGCCTTCGGTGAACCCACTCATCTGCTCGAGCCAGCCGCCCATGAAGGCCAGCCCGTGCAAACCGAGCACGATGACACCATTCGTCAGCGTTGAAAACCAGGTGCCGAACATGAAGGTGACCGACAGCGCGATGAGGCATTCGAGGTAGACGAGCAGCGCGCCAGCGAAGGGGTTCTGCGGCGTGACTCCCGCAAACCAGTAGGCCACCGCGATGGTCCCGCCAAACACAATCGCGACGTAAATGGCGAGCATCCCGGCGAAGCCGATCCATTTACCCGCGAGTATTTGCCAGCGCGCCATCGGCTTGGTGGCAATGGCCTGAATGGTTCCCGAAATAATCTCGCCCGCGATGGTGTCGACGGAGGTGAGGATGGTCATCACCACGGCGAGCAGGTCCACGGTGTAGAGGCCGATCATCAGCATGCCGCTGAGTATCTGGTAACGGAGGAATTGTGGGACCCGGCTTCTCTCGAAGTCCTGCACCTGCAGATGCAGGCCGATGCCGAACAGCACGATAAATCCCAGGCCGGCGAACAATGCCGTCCACAAAATCTTTTTTCGCGCCGCTTCGCGAAAGGTGATGCCCGCCATGATCCACGCGCCCATCAGAGGCCCCGATCCTCGCCCATGACGCTGACGAACAAATCCTCGAGCGAGAGGCGCTGCGGGGTGAACTGGTAGACGTCGGCGCCCGAGGCGATCAGATGACGCAGGATTTCGGGAAGCAGGTCGCGCGAGCGGGTGGTGAGCGTGAGTTGCTCGTCCTGCAGATGCGTGGACGCGCACCAACGCGCGAGACCCGCCAGGCTTTCCGCCGACACATTTCGCGCGCGCGCCACCACGCGGACCTCCTCTTCCTGCAGGGCGCGCAGATCGCGGCGGGTGACGACCTCGCCCTCGCGGATGAAAACAACTTCGTCGCAGGTAATTTCGATTTCGCTGAGCAGATGCGAATTCAAAAACACCGTTGCGCCGCGGTCCCGCTGGGCGCGAATGATGTCGCGCACCAGCCGCCGCCCCATCGGATCGAGGCCCGAGGTGGGCTCATCGAGAAAAATTAATTCCGGTTCGTGGATCAGGGCCTGCGCCAATCCGATGCGCTGCAGCATGCCCTTGGAAAAATTCTGCAGACGTTTATCGCGGTGTGGCGCGAGGCCCACCAGGTCGATCAGCGCCGGAACGCGTTCGCGAAGGTCCAGAGGCGACACCCCCGAAAGGCGGCCGTGGAGGTGCAGCAGTTCGGCCGGGGTAAGCCATTCGTAAAACCGAAAATCTTCGGGCAGAAAACCGATTTTGCGGCGGACGTTCACGTCGTCCGCGGGAGCGCCGAGTACGAACGCGTGCCCGCTGGTCGGCTTGACCAGTCCCAGGAGCATTTTGATGGAAGTGCTTTTGCCCGCGCCGTTGGGGCCCAGGAAGCCGAAAATTTCACCGCGGCGGACGGTTAATGAAAGATTTCGCACGGCAATCTTGCCGGCAAAATCCTTGTGCAAATTCTCAGTGCGTATGGCGAAGTGATCGGAATCCGACAGGGCGCCCTCGCGGTCAATGCTCGACGCTTGAAGCTCAATGCTCGATGGTTTGCTTGGTGCTCGAAGCTTGGTGCTTGATGCTTGGTGCCTAGTGCGCGATGGTGAATCGTGAATGGTCGATGCTCGGAGTTCGATGCGGCCTATTTCAGTGAGTCGGCCAACTCGACGGCCGGTCCCGAATCTCCATATCCTGTGAGCGAATAGGCGATGCCGTTTTTGACCCAGATCAGGTTGTAGCCGGGGCCGCGACGCCCGGCCATGGTGAGCAGCACGCCTTGCACGCCGTCAACTTTTACCTGCTGATACGAGCGCAGTTGGCGCGGCACCGTCAGAGTGAGCGTCGATTTCCAATCCACCGTGCGGAAGAATTCGCCAGCCTGGCTCGGGGTCATGCCGGCAACTTCCAGTCCAATTTCCGCGAGCTTGGTCAAGTCCAGTCCCGCAGGAACGTTGACGACCGGGCTGGGCCCTTCGCTCAAGCGCACGCAATCGGCATACTCCGCGGCGGATGGCGGCGTGTCGATCACCTGGCTGGCAATCGCGCCGGTAGCCGTGGCGGGCTGAGGACAGGTCCCATACTGCGCGTGCACTTCGTGCGGAATCCGCACCGAAACCGTGGAGTTGTCCAGTGAAGCGGGGAACACGATTTCCGCATGTCCCGCGGCTTTCGCGATCTCCTGCAGCCGGGCACGGTCCACCGACATGTTGAGCGCGTGCTGGCCGCCGACCACGAGCTTGGGGGCATCTTTGCGCGAGGCAAGAAGCTTCACCGGAAAACCGGCGAGCCTGGCGGCGTTGGCGGCGTCGGTGGCGGGCTGGTCATTCTCGTTTACGGTGACTACCACTTTGTCGGAAATCATCTGCGCGACCATTTGATGCAGCGCGGGATTTGCGTTCGGGTCCGTGAAGGGAGAAAGGTCCACGTTGACCGCCTGCACTTTTTGCATGCGCAGCGATCCCAGAGCGCGCCCGATGGAGTTTCGCGTGGCGGAAACGCTGAGCAGCACGGCAACAATTGCGATGGCGATGAGCGCGCCCCAGAACGGCGCACGGGAATAAAATCGCTGCGGCATGAAAAGCCTCCTGTCGTCGTACGAAGACTCGCGCCAGGGACCTTAAGGTGGACTTAAAGTTTAGATTCGCGGCACGGTGCTAAATACGGTGCTTGCGGTGCTAAATACGGTGCTGGCGGGGCGACGTTCTGGCCAGCGTTTTAGTCAAACTGGGGTCCGAGTTGCGATCAATGTGGTGATCAGGGTGGGGATCAATGTTGTCACCGTTGTGATCGGGGAACATCGCGCGCAGCGGGCGGGGGAACCGGCGGTTTGCGCCAATGGATGATAAACTCGCAGATTGTGTGCACAATTTGAATTCGCAAGCATGCTTCGCAAGTACTCCAGGTAAAAAGGCTAAAACCTTATGGCTTCGTTGACTATCCCCGGACAATCCTTGTTAGCCACGCTTCCGGAGAAAATCAATGACTCGCTGGAACAGCATTTCTGGCGCTGGGCCTCGGCTTTTTTGCTGGCGCTCCTGATCTCTTCGATAGCCACAGATATAAGATCCAAGATGTGGATGGACGAATTATTAACCCTGTATGTGGCGCAGCAGGCCGGCCCCGCTCAGATCATCAAGGCCATCAAAGAGGGTTGCGATGGCTCACCACCGCTGTACTCGATAATCGTGCACACGATTCTCCCCATCGTCAAAAATGAAGCCCTGGCCGTGCGGCTGCCGTCAACTTTGGGTTTCTGCGGCATGGCTTGGTGTTTGTTCGCTTTCTGCCGCCGGCGATTGCCTGCGATCTATACGTTTATTGTTTCTCTGATTCCCTGTTATGTGTGCCTGTACTACGCGACAGAAGGGCGACCCTATGGAATTACGCTTGGTGGCGGCGCAGGAGCGCTGCTTTCCTGGCAGGCGGCGGCTGAGGGACGTCGCAGGGGCCTGTCGATGACGCTGCTTGCTTTCTGTCTGGCGCTGATGATCGCCACACATTACTACTGTGTCTTTTTCCTGGTGCCGCTCTTTCTGGCAGAAATGGAGCGCGCGCGCGTATCGCGAAAGCTGGATTTTGGCATGTTAGCTGCCATGGTTCCGGCGTTGTTGGTTTTGGCTTTGCACTACCCGTTGATCGAGGCTTCCAAGCCGTTTCAGGAGCATTTTTGGTCTCCGGCCAACTTACGTAGGATTCAGCTGTTCTATAGCTCCTTGTTTTTTCAACCGCTCCTTTACGTCTTTGTATGCGCACTGATCGTGCTTGCCGTTTTCTCCAAGCCAGCGCGGCAGAGTGCGCCTGCCCTGGACGTACCGTTGCACGAATGGGTAGCCGTTGGCGCGCTGGCGTTGATGGCGCCCGCTGTTGTTTTCATATCGATATACGTCGGCCATGCATTCACCGATCGCTATATTATTTGGAGCCTTATTGGACTTGCATTTCTCGCTGGTGCCGTGCTGTACAAAGCAGCAGGGGGGCGGACCGCTGTAGGCGTGGCCGTACTCGGCGTTTTAATAGCTCTGATTGCGCGACAAGAGTTTGCCAACCTGCACGCGCCGCCAGTCCTGCGTGACGGTGAAGCGGCGCTCCATCAACTGGAGACATTACCAGATGGTCCCGAACGCGTGGTCATTATCGACGACCATGTGTTCATTGAATTGTCGTATTACGCGCCGCCCAACCTTCGGGAGAGACTGGTCTATGTTGCCAGCCGCGATCTGGATTTGCGCTTCTACGGTACCGATACGGGCGCCCTGCTACTCCTGGCCTTAAGCCATCGCACAAAACTTCACGTGCAACCGTATGATGCATTTTTGGCTGAGCATCCCGAATTTATACTCTCCGCAGGTCCCTTTAAAAATTTTCTCGCCTGGCATTTGCTCGAGACAGGATACCGGGTCACCCCCCTGCAGTGGGCACCGCAGATGTTCGTTACAAATTTTATGCAGCCGGTCGTCTTCCAGGTAGAGGCGCCAAACAAACAATGATGTGGGCACCGGTGCCTATCGATTGCGGTCCTTTGCACGGCATGGCCTTTGCAATCCGGATAGAGGTGCACTGATGGGAAAAGAAGCGAAAGCGCTGGTGACTGGCTCCTGCGGGCTGATCGGCTCGGAAGTGACGCGCTCGTTTGCGCGCAGGGGATTTTCCATCACGGGAATCGACAACAATCATCGCGCCGTTTTCTTCGGACCCGAGGGTGACACCAGCTGGGTACTGGGGCAGCTGCAAAATGAGATTCCCACCTACCGGCACGAAGCCATCGATATCCGCGATCGCGAAGCGGTTCTGGCGATCGTAGAGAACCTGCGACCGGACGTGATCATTCACACGGCGGCACAGCCCTCGCACGACCGTGCCGCAGCCATTCCATTTCTGGATTTCGAGGTGAACGCCCTAGGAACGCTGCACCTGCTGGAAGCAGCGCGGCGCTTCTGTCCGGAGTCGCCCTTTATACACATGTCCACGAACAAGGTTTACGGCGACCGGCCCAATACGCTCGAGCTCGTGGAACTTGCAACACGCTGGGACTATGCGGACCCCGCGTTTGCGCACGGCATCTCCGAGGAGCTTTCGATCGATCAGAGCAAACACTCCCTGTTCGGCGCATCCAAAGTCGCCTCGGACGTGATGGTGCAGGAGTATGGCCGCTATTTCGGAATGCCGACGTGCTGCCTGCGCGGCGGATGCCTCACCGGTCCGAATCACGCGGGCGTGGAGCTACACGGATTCCTGAGCTACCTGATTAAATGCAACGTGGAAGGACGCGAATACAAGGTGTTCGGGTACAAAGGCAAGCAGGTGCGCGACAACATTCACTCCGAGGATGTGGCGAGCTTCATGTACGAGTTTTGGAAGGCGCCGCGCGTGGCCGAGGTCTACAATCTCGGCGGCGGAAAATCCAACTCCTGCTCCGTTTTAGAAGCATTCCAAATGGCCGAGGAGGTCACCGGCGGAAAAATGAAGTGGCACTACATCGATGAGAACCGCGTGGGCGACCACATCTGTTACTACAGCGACCTCCGGAAAATGCAGAGTCACTATCCGGATTGGAAAATCGTCAAGACACTGCCGATCATTTTCGAGGAGATCGCCGCCGGTTGGAAACAGCGACTCTCCGGCATGGTCGTATGAAGATTCTCATTACCGGGGTATGCGGCTTCGTGGGAAGCGCACTCGCCGAGTGCCTGCTGGAACGGATTGAAGGCCTGCACATCGCGGGTATCGACAATCTGATGCGTCCGGGCGCGGAAACCAATCGGATGCGGCTTGCACGGCTGGGCGTGAAATTCATTCATGGAGATGTTCGAGCGGCCAGCGACATTGCGGGACTGCCGGTTTGCGATTGGGTGATCGACGCCGCCGCGAACCCCAGCGTGCTGGCCGGCCTCTCCGGCTCCGGAAGCAGCCGCCGATTGTTTGAACACAACCTGGCCGCGCTCGGCAACGTGCTCGAATACTGCAGCGAACACAAAGCTGGACTGCTACTGCTGAGCAGCAGCCGCGTCTACTCGATTTCCGCGCTTGCGGCGATTCCGTTGTGCGTGCAGGACGGCGCGTTCGCTGTGAACACGGCCGCATCGCTGCCGGCCGGTCTGACGGAGGATGGCATCGGCGTGGAGTTTTCGACGGCCGCGCCGGTTTCTCTCTATGGCGCCACAAAGCTGGCGTCGGAAATCATGGCGCTGGAATATGGCGCGGCATTTGGTTTTCCGGTGTGGATCACGCGGTGCGGTGTGCTTGCGGGTGCGGGACAGTTCGGCACACCCGAGCAGGGGATTTTTGCGTTCTGGGTGAACGCTCACTTGCGACGGCGCAAAATGCGCTACATCGGATTTGCAGGCACAGGCCATCAGACACGGGATGCGTTTCACCCTCGCGACCTCGCTGCGCTGCTGGTCGCGCAGATGCGCACCTCCCGGCGAGATGGACAACGCGTTTATACAGCCGGTGGCGGTCCCACCAATGCGATGTCGCTCGCGCAGCTCACGGCCTGGTGCGACGCACGTTTTGGACGCCATGTTCCGGAGGCGGACCTGCAACCGCGCATGTACGACATTCCGTGGGTGGCGATGGACAATTCGAGCGCGGCTGATGATTTCGGCTGGCGCATCGAGATGCCTCTGCCCGCAATTTTAGAGGGCATTGCGCAACACGCCCGCGAGCATCCGGAGTGGCTGGAACTGAGCCACGTATGAAATCGCCACCGCTCGTGCCGCGTGAGCCGCTGCGCTTATTGTCAGTAGTGATTCCGGCGCGGAATGAAGAAGGCTGCATCGTCACCACGGTCGAGCACCTGCATCTCGAGTTGCGCCTGCAGCAGATTCCCCATGAAATTGTGGTGGTCGATGACGGAAGTACTGACTCGACGTGGAAGCTTCTGCAGGAAATCCAGAAGCGCATTCCGGAATGCAACCCGGTGCAAAATCCCGGCGAGCATGGTTTCGGGCGCGCCATCGCGTACGGATTCAGTCACGCGACCGGAGACGCGGTGGTGGTGATGATGGCCGATGAATCCGATGACTGCCGTGACGTCGTGCGCTACTGGCAAACGCTGGGACAGGGCTGGGACGCCGTGTTCGGTTCGCGCTTTGCGCGCGGCGGAGGCGTGATTGATTATCCCCGCTACAAACTTCTGCTCAACCGCATGGCAAACCTGTTTCTGCGCGTGCTATTTCGCGTGCCCTTGAACGACTTCACCAACGCGTTCAAGGCTTACCGGATGAGCGTCATCAAGGGTTGCTATCCTTTGCTTTCGCCGCACTTCAACCTGACGGTGGAACTGCCGCTGAAGACCATTGTGCGCGGGTATTCATGGACCGTAATGCCCATCACGTGGCGCAACCGCCGCTTCGGCGAACCCAAGTTCAAGGTGAAGGAAATGGGCAGCCGCTACCTGTTCGTCGCTCTCTATTGCTGGCTCGAGAAATACTTCAGCCGTGGCGATTACCGCGCGAAGTGACGCGAACCGGAACGCGATTATAAGGGTTTCAGAATCGGCTTATACTCCTGCAATGAATAAGGCGTTCATGGAGCGGGCCATTCAGCTATCGATTAAAAACGCACTGGCGGGGGTCGGCGGCCCATTTGGCGCGGTGGTCGTGAAACGCGACGAAATTATTTCCGAAGGCGTGAATTGCGTAACTCTGAAGAACGATCCCACCGCGCATGCGGAGATTATTGCGATTCGCGCGGCTTGCCAAAAGCTCGGCACATTTGAACTTGGTGGATGCGAAATTTACAGTTCGTGCGAGCCCTGCCCGATGTGCCTGGGCGCTATTTATTGGGCTCGTCCCGACCACGTTTATTTTGCCGGGACCGCTGCCGACGCGGCGCAGGCGGGCTTCGATGACTCGTTCATTTATCGGGAAATCATGCAACCACACGCGCAAAGAAAAATTCCGATGATTCAGATGATGAGGGAAGAGGCGCTCGCGGCCTTTCGCGCCTGGGAGCAGCAACCCAACAAAGTTCCCTACTAAAGCTGCACCGTTTGCAACACCATATTGCGTTTGCTTTTCTGTAACGGTGCTCCGGTACTACTCCCCTGCTTTTCAATATGGCGGCTTTCGTTGCACTCGCCTGACGCGCTAGGCCTCGGCCAGGGCGCGGTGCACGAGGTGCACGGCAATGGCTCCTTCACCTACTGCCGAGGCGACGCGCTTCACATTACCTGCGCGAACGTCGCCGACCGCAAACACGCCGGGCAGGCTGGTCTCGAGCATCTGCGGAGGACGGCCGAGCGTCCATGCAGGCACGCCTGTAGCGGTATCCAAATCGCGCCCGGTGAAAATGAAACCTTTGTCATCAAGCGCCACGCAGCCGCGCAGCCAATCGGTGCGCGGGGACGCACCCGCCATGATAAACACGTGATGGATATTGTGGACGGAAGTCTCGCCGGTGGAATTATCGCGCCAGGTGACTTGTTCGAGAAAGGAATCACCCGCGAGGCCCACGATTTCTGTTTTGTAATACAACTCGATAACGGGGTTTTCTTCAATGCGCTGGATCAGGTAGCGCGACATGGTGTCGCGCAATTTACCGGAGCGCACCAGCATGTGGACTTTGCTGGCAGTCTGCGACAGGTAAATCGCGGCTTGTCCGGCGGAGTTGCCGCCACCGACGACGGCCAATTCCTCGTTTTCACATAATTGAGATTCCATGTGCGTCGCACCGTAATAAATTCCGCGCCCCTCGAATGCCTGCGGATAGGGAATGTTCGGGCGGTTGTACTGCGCGCCGGTGGCGATAATCACGGCTCGGGCGGCGAGGCGGTTGCCGTTATCCAACACCAGCTTGTAAGGACGCCGGTCACAGTCGAGCCGCTCGACGCTGTGCGCGACCATCATCTTGGCGCCAAATTTTTCGGTTTGTGCGATGGCGCGCGCCGCCAGTTCCTGACCGGAGAGTCCGGTGGGAAAGCCGAGGTAATTCTCAATTTTGGAGCTCGATCCAGCCTGCCCGCCGGGGGAAGCAGCCTCGACCACGAGCACATCCAAGCCTTCCGAGGCGGCGTAAACAGCGGCGGCGAGGCCGGCGGGTCCGGCACCAACGATAATCACATCGCGAATTTGCGATTGGTCGATCGCACTGTTAAGTCCGAGGCAATCGGCTACCTGCTGGATGGACGGATTGAGGAGCGGAGCGCGAGGATTGGGGGAGCGAGCGTTACACATGAGGACAGGGATTTGATCCACCTGAATCTCGAAGCGATCTAAAATTTCCTGCGCAGCCTTGTCCGTATCGAGATCCATATAGGTGTAAGGATGCTCATTGCGATTCAGGAATTCGCGGAGGCGGAGCGTATTGGCCGAGTGGCGCGACCCCAGCAGAATGACGTCGCCCTGCTCGCGCTTGATCAGCGTCAAGCGGCGCAGAATGAAAGCGCGCATAAAGATTTCACTCAGCTCGGCGTCGCGGGCGACGAGTGCACGCAGGCCATTCGCATTCACTTCGAGAAACTCGCCCGGTTCCGTGACGCGGCCGCGGACGAGGCAGCGCCGGCCGGAGATCATGGTCATTTCACCGGTGAATTCTCCTGGAGCATGCGTGGCGACCAGGTGCTCCTCGGAGAGGCCGGGCTGCACGATTTCCATGGCGCCGGAGAGAAGGACGAAAAACGGGACGTTGGTGTCTCCCGGCTCGAAAAGAACTTCTCCCTTTGCAGCGTGGCGCGGCTGCGCTACCAGGAGAACGCGACTGATTTGCGCGTTGGTGAGCACCGGAAAGGCCTGGGTGCGGCCATCAAGCATGCTGGGTAGGGGCACTGAAGACATGTTTTCCTCTAATGATAAAACAGAGCGTTCGTTTCGGTGTTAGAGCACCGACGTGGCAATTTGGTTTCCACACTTATTTGACCAGGGTGATGCGACAGCATGCACTTCCGGATTGAGAAATGAGGACACGACGCGATGTTTACTTCGGGCATTTTTAGCTCATCACTATCTTACCTGACGAGTAAAGAGCGGGATCGTACTCGGTAAGCGGCTCAGGCTGCATTTCAGTGACACGCGATTTATTCACGACGAGGTGCATAGAAGTCGTCGTTGTTTCTCCTCGGGGCCGGTCCTATTCCGGCTGGGCCCTTTTCTCCCTCACAGTTTTTTCCACAGCGCGAATTTGCCACCCCCGATTGACAATCTTTAGGCGCACGCGTACTTGAGGTAGGCGACTGGAACCGAAAGGAGACGAACATTATGGATTATCGGCAAAAGACCGATGACTCGTGGGAGTTTTTTAAGAGAGATCGTCGCATTCTTCAGGAGCAATCGGTCTTACCGATCTACTACAATACGCCCAGCCACGTCCTGTAGACGGCGACCGATGGGGCGATTGGCAATACAATGCGGGAATTATGGTGTTAACGCACACATCAGAAAACTACGAGATTGACCTGGAGGACTGTGGTTCGAGTGCCCAAATGCTGGATTGGATTTTTCAGATTTGCTCGAAAGCTTGGGCAACACCACAAGATCTCGGAGACCTCGTCCAAGCCCTCAATGATCTGCTCAGGCCACAGGCCACCATCTGTTCCTTTGGCACGGACAAGAAGCTCGATGTCAAAAAACATTTGACCAGCCTGAAAACGGGGCAACCGCAAAATAGCTGACTTTGGGGCTGCACCACAATTAGGCGCAGTTTTTGCAAAGAGCGCCATCTTACTTCGTAACCGGCTCAGGCTTCAGCGACACGCGATTCATTCACGCCGACGGGCATACTGGTGTTGACCTGGAAGACTTCTCCAGCTCGCGGTGACTTCCTCGCCAAAGCCCACACCTACCAGCTCTATTTCAATCTCGCTCGTCCCAACTCGCACAAACAAAATCAAAACCCCTGGCAGATCATCGAGCGCCTCTCGCCCCGCTCTCCCCTTGAACTCTGCCTGCTTCCACCCGTCTTTTTGGATTCTACTGTTGACAGGGGATCGATGTGCCTAGGCATCCCTTCTAACGTGCAAGGATATGACTTTTGAGGAGCTGATAATACTCTGATCGATTCAGGATAGGCCGCGTCGTGCAATAGGGCGCGAAGCAGGTGATTCGCAAGCCAGGGTGTTAGTGATGTGATTGTTATAGTATGACTGGTGCAGAAATACGGCACGTCACTCACACAGCGGTTCCCACTCGTTACCTCGGCGGCGGCGTACGATATAATTTGGATTCCGCAAGCCGGCATTTCTCCGACGGAGGCGCAATGTCCATACGACCTGTTAAGCGACTTATTACCTCGAAGCCGACGATTGAAGGTGCGGGGGTACATCTGCGGCGCGCGTTCGGCTTTCAAAACACAGCGGACTTCGATCCCTTTCTGCTGCTCGATGATTTCCGCAACGACGTTCCGGAAGATTATCTGGCGGGGTTCCCGTGGCATCCGCATCGCGGCATCGAGACCATCACGTACGTACTCGCGGGAACGGTGGAGCATGGGGATAGCATGGGTAATCACGGATCGATTTCCCCCGGTGATATCCAGTGGATGACGGCGGGGCGCGGGATCATCCATCAGGAAATGCCGAAGGGTGATCGGGACGGCCGCATGCATGGCTTTCAATTGTGGGCGAACCTTCCAGCGTCGCTGAAGATGACCGAGCCGCGTTACCAGGAAGTGAAGGCGGTAGAGATTCCGGAAATTGTGGATGACGACGGGACGCGGGCGCGAGTCGTGTGCGGAACGTTCTGGGGAAAGCGCGGGCCGGTCGAGGGCATCGCGGCCGATCCGCTGTACATCGACGTATCGGTCCCGCCGGGGCGGCGGAAAGCACTGCCGATCGAGACTACGCGGCACGCGTTTGCCTACGTTTTCGCAGGCTCCGGAAAGTTTTGCAACGCGTCCGGGCCGCTGGCGGTGCCGACGGAATCGGTGGGATGGCTGGATACGGCTCCTCCGAAGGAAGCGGAGGATCGCTCGCTGGTGCTCTTCGACCGCGGGGATGAAGTGGTGGTACAAGCGGGGCCTGACGGGATTCGGTTCCTGCTGGTGACCGGCAAACCGCTCGAGGAGCCGGTGGCCTGGTATGGACCGATTGTGATGAACACGCAGGAGCAACTGCGCGAGGCATTTAACGAGCTGCAAAAGGGCACGTTTCTCGGGCAGGAGAAGCGGCGCTGAGATAAGGCTTCGGTGCTACGGCTTCGTACGAAGTTTGGTGCGCAATTGAAATGGGGGAAGGTGGCGCTACTTTGTTTGCTCTGCGTTCGTTTGGCCTGCGTTCGTTTTGTCTGAGTTTTTGCTGCCGGGATTTTTTCTCGTTCGGATTTTTGTTCTCGAGGGTTTGCTCGCCCTGGGCTTTGTTGTAAGCGGCGGCCTCGGATTCCGAGCAGACCTAAAACTTTTCAGCGGGGATTTCAGGGAATTTACAGAGGCGAATTCGCTAGGGAGATGTTTTTATTTCGGTGGTGCCGGCGGCGCGGAGGCGGGTTTCGAGTTCGCGGCGGGAATTTTCCGGCGGGTCGGTCACTCCCACTAGGATTTTGCCATTCCAGATTTCCGGATCGGTGACCGCCCTTCGGAACGTGGGCAGGTGCGTGCTGACGAGCAGCGTCACCAGGGTACACAGGATGGCGCCGAGCATGGTCATCTCGTACACGATGATGCCGTCGGTCCAGGGCGGCACGAGAGGCATTCCTCCGGTGGGAAGCGGATAGGATCTCTGCGTGAGAGAGGTCAGCAAATAGCCTGCAACCGCGCCAATTAAACCTCCCATGAGGGCCAGCGCGAACATGGAAACGCCGGTGTGACGCTCGGCAAATTCCCAGCTTTCAATGGGCTCCTGCGAGACCACCACAATTTTGCCGGCATCAAAGCGAAATTCAGAACTGGACTTGCGCAAAGCATCGACCGCGCGCTGCGCCGCATCGCCCGTCGAATAGAGCGCGTAGATCGTGCTCATAAGGACGTATCCGTGGCGAGGGAACTTTTCGCGGTCACATGCGCGGGGGCTTTCGCGGGGGACTCAGCAATTTCCGGGGGCGCAACGCCCTTGCCGACGCCAGCTTTCAACTCCCAGATAGAAATCATGGGCACCAGTTTCGAGAACAACAGGTAAAGCAGAGCCATAAAGCCGAAACTCGCGGCCATCAGGGTGTCTTCCACCCAGGTGGGCCGGTAGGTTCCCCAGGAATACGGCAAAAACTTGCGCTCGAGCGAGGGCACGACGATCAGAAAGCGCTCGATCCACATGCCGATGACGATCGTGATGGAGGCGATTACCGTGCCCCTGATCGTGCGCAGGCGTTTAATGGCCAGGATCGGGACGGGAATGATGAAGTTGCAGACGACCATGATCCAAAACAGCGGAGAGAAATTCTCGCGAATGCTGCTCCAGAACACGACCATGTCGGAGTTGCTGTTGCCGTACCAGGTGGTGAGGCGCTCGGCAAATGTGAAATAAAACCAGAGCAGGCTCATGGTGAGGAGCAGCTTGCCCAGATTTTCAAAATGCAGCGGCCCTAGATAATCTTCGAGGCGCAGCGACTTGCGAAGCAAAGCCATGGCCAGAATTAATGCGGCAATGCCGCTGAAAATGGCTCCCACGACGAAGTATGGGCCGAAAATGCTGCTGTGCCACATGGGCACGAGCGTCATGGCGAAATCCCAGGAGACGATGGTGTGCACCGATACGGCAACCGGGATGATGACGATGGCCATGATGTGCATGGCCGTCTCGAGGCGATGCCACTGATGCGGAGTGCCCTCCCATCCAAGCGAGAGCGCGCCGTAGAAGCGCTTGCGCCAGCCGGATGTGGTATCGCGAATGGAGGCGAAATCGGGAATGGTGGGGAGATAGAGAAAACTCACGCTGCCGGTGAGGTAAGTAAGAATGGCAAAGAAATCCCACAGTAGAGGCGAACGGAAATTGGGCCAGATGTGCCGCTCGCTCGGATAAGGAATCAGGTAATAACCGAGCCAGGGGCGGCCCGTGTGGCATAACGGAATGATGGCGCCAATCGTGAGCGCGAACACGGTAATGGCTTCGGCGCAGCGCGTGACCGGGCGGCGCCAGGTGGCGTTTGCAAGCCGCAGGATGGCGGAGATCAGCGTGCCGGCGTGGCTGATGCCGATCCAAAACACGAAATTGGTGATATCGAAGGCCCAGAATACCGGCGAGTTGAGGCCCCAGACGCCAATGCCGTTGTAGAGCTGGTAGATGAAAGCAAAGACGCCCGCGAGAACCAGGGTGCCCGCGATTCCGACGGCGATCCAGTAAGCGGGACCGCCTTCAAAGAGGGGCCGGACCAGGTCTCGCTGGATTTGTTCGGAAGTTTTTTCCATGGCCCTAGGAGCCGCGCTCCAAATAGCTAATCTTGGGGAGCGTGCCAAGCTCGCCCAGCAGCTTAGTGCTTCGGCCGGATTTCGCCAAGCGCGAAACTTCACTGTCCTGGTCGTTTAGATCGCCAAAAACCAGGGCTTTGGGGGAACACGACTGGACGCAGGCGGGATTAAACTCGCCATCTTTCAGATCGCGCTTTTGCGCTTCGGCCTGAATCTCCGCGGTGCGAATCCGCTGCACGCAGAACGTGCATTTTTCCATGACGCCTACTTCACGAACGGAAACGTCGGGGTTGAGTTGCAGGTTGAGAGGCTTCTCCCAGATGGGATTATAAAAATTGAAGTACCTGACGGTGTAGGGGCAGGCGTTGGCGCAAAAACGCGTGCCGACGCAGCGGTTATATATCTGCGCGTTCAACCCCTCGGGCGTGTGATAGCTGGCATACGTGGGGCAAACGGGCTCGCAAGGCGCCGCGTCACACTGCTGGCAAAGCACGGGCTGAAACTTGACGCGCGGCTCGGGGAACTCGCCTTCCCAGTAGCGCTCGACGCGAATCCAATGCTTGGCGCGGCCGCGCGCAGCCTGATCGTCACCGGCCGTGGCGATGTTATTTTCGGCATGGCAGGCGACCACGCAGGCTTCGCAGCCGGTGCAGCGATCGAGATCGACCACCATGGCCCATTTATGGGGCATAGAATTTTGCGCGTCCTTCCCCGCATAGCACGCTAGTGCGATTGCAACTCTCGCAAGTGAACCGTTGCGATGGGAATCGCTAGCGCCGTTCCTGCTCTTCGTGCGGAAAGCCGCTCATACCTCCTGCAAAAAGAATCAATTTGGCTTGCTCGGGACCGCCAACGCGAGTGACTTTCACGCGCGTGGCCGCCCAGGCGAGCGAGCCGGTTTCGGGTTCCGTGAGTGGCGCGAGTATGGAGAGCGGGTTGGCTCCCCGGTGGCTCGCGTAGCGGGTGAAATTTTCGTGTCCCTGGCCCAGAGGCATCGCGATCAGGTCCGGGGCGATGCCGGGCGAAAGAATCGCCGGAGCGCGCAGGCTGCCGTGCTGGGAGGCAATTTCCACGAGATCACCGGGCATAATTTTCAGGCGGTCCGCTGTTTTTGGATTGAGTTCGATCCAGCTCGACCACATCGCGGTAGTGAGGACATCGGGCAATTCCTGCAGCCAGGGCAGGTGCGCGAGCGAGCCGTCGCGGAATGCCTGGGAAACGTACGGCAGAAAATAGAACGGAAAATCGGCGGCCGCGCCATCGAATTGAGGTTCGACTTGCTTCGCGGGCGCACGCGCGGCGGCAGCGACAGGCGCGGGCGAGGGCGCCGGGCTCAGTTTAGGCGTTTTCGCGGGCTTGTTGTCGGCGGCGCTCGCCGGTTCGTCGGTCGCGCCCCCGGTGGGGCCGCTTGTCGAGTCATTGCTGCCGCCGTTGCTGGATGCGTCAGGCGCTCCGGCGGGCGATGTGCGCATGCTCCACCAACCGCCCTGCTGCTGCACCTTGGTCCAGAATTCATCGTCATCTTGCGCCTGGACTGAGCCGGCATATTTGCGCAGCGGCAGAAAGGCGGCACGCAACATTTCGTCATACGATTTCCACGGAAGCGCCGCCGCCACATTGCCACCAAGCTGATGGCCGATGTCGAGAATCACGTCGGGCATCGCGCGGGTGTCGTGGAGCGGATGCAGGGCGGGAGGCGCGAGGCTCGCGACCATGATGGACGCGCCGGACTCCGGGACGTCATCGAGCCAGGACTCGAGTGGCGCGTGGTCGGGAAGAATCAGGTCGGCCATCATGCTGGTTTCGTCAAGAAAGCTGCCGAAACTTACGATGTAGGGCACCTTGCCGAGCGCTTCGCGAACGCGAGCGGATGGAGGAGCGGCGAAAACCGGGTTGGCACTATCGAGCAAAAGCAGCTTAGGCGCGTGCGGCTGGCCCAGAAGGATCGACTGCGCGAACGCGTTGATCGTCGAAAAATTCCCAGGCGCAGTTCCGGGAGCAGCTTTAGCAGTGGTTTTAGAAGTGGGCGCAGAAATCGCCAAGGGAGGCTGCGGCGTAAATCCAAGAAGCGGAGGCTGGCCATGGCTGGTGTCCACAAGCGACTCGAGCGCATTTACGGCCAGCGCATTGAACAAGCCGTTGTTTTGCGCGAGCGGCGCACCACCGATGATGGCCGCCGCGAGGCCGCTGTGGGTGAGGTCGTGCGCCAAACGAGCGATGGTTGCGGCGCTGACCCCGGTCTGCTTCTCGACATTTTCGGGCGAATAATCCGGCAATCCCTCGGCCCAGCCCGCGATGAGCGATGCGGCGCGCGCGTGCGGATCGTGGGCATACGTTTTGTCCGCCAGGATGGCGTGGGCGATGCCGAGCGCGAGCACGCCTTCGGTTCCGGGACGGCAAGGAATCCATTCGTCGGCGTTTGCGCCGGTCTGCGACATGCGGGACTCGATTTGCGCGAAGCGGCCGCGGCGCCCGGCGCGGCCCTGGCGCATCTCGCCATAGCCGATGGACTGCGCAACCGGAGAATTCCAGGTGCCCAGAAAATCGGCGCCGAATGAGAGGAGGTAATCGGCGCGGGCGAGATCAATGGTGGGCAACTGGTTCCGGCCAAAGCTCAGAAGGTTGGCGTGGCGCAAAACCGCTTCATCGACAGGCTCGTAGACAATGGGAGGCGGGGCGCCAAACGATTGCAAGAATCGCTCGACCAGTTCGCGGCGCTGTCCGCGCAGTGGACGCGACAGGAACGCGAGAGACGCGACATCTCCGGAGGATCGCAGCGCCGAAAGCTGGCCCATCAGCTCGCCCATCGCGGCGTCCCAGGTCACCGGCTGAAACTGGCCGGAGCCGCGGGCCCCGGTACGCTTCAGCGGCGCCGCCACGCGGTCGGGATGATAAACGACCTGCAGCCCGGCCTGGCCGCGCGCGCAGAGCTTGCCGCGATTCACGGGATGATCGGACTGGCCCTCCAGTTTTTTGGCGAGGCCCATTTGCATGAGTCCAAGCTGCCCGTTGCGCACGACCTCCGCTTCACCCTCCATAACGCGAACGATCAGGCCACAGCCGGCGCTACAAAGCGTGCACACGCTGGGCTTCCAGGTGGCAATGCCGGGGACCAAATCTTCATCGGGGACAAAGCGGATGAGCTGGTGATCGGGACTGCCGCAGGACTCGAGGGCCGCCATGGCGCTGGAGATCGCCGAAATTTTTATAAAGTTACGCCGCTCCATAAAGAACCGAGGCTCCCGTATACATCAGAAATGACATGTCTGGCAGTCAATCGAGACGTTCCGCTGCTCGTGACAACGCAGGCAATAATTCATATTCAGGTTTACCACGCGCTTCGCCGTGGTCTGCTTGGTCATATCGCCGTGGCAAGACGAGCATGGCACATTGGCGCGAATATGCGGGGCGTGATTGAACCGCACGTGCGCGTACTGGCTGTAATCGTAAACACGGGCCCAGGCGATGTCTTCTCCCCGGGCGCGAAAAGCTGCAAGTTTCTTGATTTCAGGTTTGTCGACGGCGATCACCAGATGACAGGTCATGCAGAACTTATCGCTGGGAATGGCGGCGTCCGGGCCGGTATCGGCGCCCGCATGACAATCCAGGCACTTCAGCCCGTTCGCGAGATGGGTGTTGTGAGGAAACGCGATCGGCTGGACGGGCTCGGGTCGCAGACCCAGGAAATCACGGAAAGCGGCGAGGGCGGAGCGATGGTCGGTGGTAAAGACGGTGGAAGGATCGCCGTGAGAGCGCAAAGGGGTGGAACCAAGCGATGGTGGGCTGCGCGGGTGCGGCGGGTTGCACTTGTATGGAATGGGCGGGCACGATCCTGGCAACGAGAATCCAGCCAAGCGCGCTTAAAATGGCAATGAAGGCCCAATTCCTGCAAATCTTCAGAGGTGGCATGCCCCCGGCCCGCTGCATTCGCAACGACGAACGAGTACGAAACTCACGACACTACACGAGTCTTTCACGAGAGTAAATGGCGGACTGAAAAAATACCGGAGACGGCGATGCCGAATTTCAGATCATGATTCAGATTCAGATCATGATGGCGATAAAAGCGAGGCGGCAGGGCGCGATGACCCACTTCGGCTTCTGGCCAGGGGAGTTCCACGGAAGTACGCGCTCGATTTTTGGCGGACAAGCGATATACTCCGTCCGGTCAGAAGAGAATCGCAAAGGTGAGGAGTAAGCGCAATGAAAACAGCCGCAATGCAACTTGTACGTCTGATGGTGGCGCATACGAGGCCGGCACGCATGCTGGCACTCGTGGCGATGCTGTTCCTGGTTTTGGCGAACGTCCATGCTCAGACCGGGGCTCCTCCGGCAGCGGCTCCCGGCACCGCCCGATTTCAGCAAGGTGGAGATCAAGACCACCAAGATCAGCAATAATTTCTACACGCTGGAAGGCCAGGGAGGCACGATCGGCGTGCTGGTGGGTCCCGACGGAATTTTGATGGTGGACGACGAGTTCGCGCCACTCAGCCAGAAAATCGTGGCGGCGGTGCGCCAGATTTCGAATTCGCCGATTCGGTTTTTGGTCAACACACACGTGCACCCGGATCATACCGGTGGCAATGAGAATTTCGGCAAAATGGGTGTGACGATTGTCTCGCGCGATGAGTTGCGCGCGCGGTTAGCCCATCCCATAGCGGCGGCAAACGGCACCCCCGGAGTACCCGCGGCCGCGGTGGCGCTTCCAGTGCTGACTTATGAAGGCCGCTTGACGTTTCACATGAACGGCGAAGATGCGGAACTGATCGCGATTCCACGGGCGCACACCGACGGCGATACGATGATTTATTTCCGCAATGCGGACGTCATTATGACCGGCGACTTTTTTCGCTCGGTGGGATATCCCAACATTGACCGGGCAAACGGGGGATCGCTCAAGGGAATGCTCGACGGACTCGCACTTACCATCGGAATGATGGGACCGAATACCAAGGCGATTCCGGGACATGGGCCGATCACCGACCGCGCGGGAATTACCGCGCACCGGGACATGATTCTGGCGATACGCGACCGCGTGGCGCAAATGGTGCAGCAAGGCAAGACGGCACAGGAAGTTTTGGCCGCGCATCCCACAGCCGAATACGATTCGCGAGTGCCGCAGGCCAAGGAGACTTCTGATCGCTTTGTGGGGCAACTCTACGCAGAACTAGCACCGGCGAAATAGCGCTGGACGGAACTGGTGCGGAAAAGAACGGAAGAGGCATGCTGATGCGCATCAGCATGCCCGGCAGCGTGCTATCAGCATAAATGATGCCGCTTGACTGAGTGGGGTAGAGCGGTTGTAGGAATCGTTACAACTGTGAGGGTTTTGCTTCCTTGTTTGCTTCCCTGCCTCGTTGATCTTCCCGCGTAATCTCCCTGTGTGATCTTCCCGGGTAATCTTCCGGCAACCGCCTCGATAACGGCATTCTGCCCGATTTACGGAGCCAGCGTTTTTGGGGTGCGTGGGGCGCCAACAAGAGACTCCGGCGCGGGCAGATGAGCGGCGAGTGACCTAAGGCGGCGTCCTGACTCTAATCAAGCGGAGGGCTCCCCATGAACATCGCACCCCTATTCAATATCCTGTTCCTGATCGGGCGCATCATCGCGGCAGGATTTTTTGTAATGGCAGGGATCCATCACTTCACGGATTTGAACACAATGGCGGGGTACGCGCAGAGCAAAGGCACACCCGCTGCAAAAGCAGCAGTTTCGGCTTCGGGCGTTTTGTTGCTGTTGGGCGGCTTGAGTTTGCTACTGGGATTTCATCCGACGGTAGGGGCCGTGCTGCTGGTGATTTTCCTCCTGGGGGTCACCTTCAAATTGCATGATTATTGGACGGAGAAAGAGCCGCAGGCAAAAGCGGCCCAGCAGGTCAACTTCATGAAAAATCTGGCGCTTCTCGGATTTTTGCTCATGACGCTCGAGATTCCGCGGCCGTGGCCGCTGAGTCTCGGCCGCTGAAGCGAGACCTGATGTTGGTTTGCGTGGCGCCCACATGGGCGCAGGCGAAGCGCTGGATAGGCTCTGCACAGGCACTGAACAAGCTCTGGACAAACGCTGAAAAAACGCTGAACAGGCTCTCGATAAGCTCTGGACAGGCGCTAGACAGGCGCAGCGCTGGGGCGGAGCAGGGCGGGAGAATTGAGTGATGCGAGCGAGCATGAAAGCGGCTGTTCTTCGTGCGCCTGCGCCGATTGAATCGAATCCGCTGCAGTTCGGCGATGTGCCGCGGCCGGAGCCAGGCGAAGGGGAAGTCCTGATCCGGGTGCATATGTGCGGAGTCTGCCGGACGGACTTGCACGTGATCGAGGGCGAACTGGCGCCGCGGAAATCGCCGGTGATACCGGGGCATCAAGTGGTGGGGGTTGTGGAGCAACTCGGGTCCGGAGCGCGGCGATTTCACGCCGGAACGCGCGTGGGAGTCGCATGGCTACATCACACGGATGGAACGTGCGCGTACTGCAGGGCGGGAGAGGAAAATCTTTGCGATCACCCGACATTTACCGGTTATAGCGTGGATGGCGGGTATGCGGAATACATTGTCGCGGCCGAGGACTTTATTTACGCGATTCCCGAGGGGTTTGGGGACGAGCAAGCCGCACCGTTGCTCTGCGCCGGGATCATTGGGTTCCGGGCGCTGCGGCTTTCGGGCATCAAGGCTGGAGGACGGCTGGGTTTTTACGGGTTCGGTGCGGCAGCGCACATTGCCATTCAGGTGGCGCGGCACTGGCGTGCCGAAGTATATGCGTCCACGCGTGACGCACGACACCAGCGATTGGCGCTCGAGCTGGGTGCGGCATGGGCGGGCGGAACGCTGGCCGAGCCGCCGGTGAAGCTGGACGCCGCCATCGTGTTCGCACCCGCCGGAGAGATCGTGCCCGCGGCTCTGCGTGCATTGCGCAAAGGCGGAACGCTTGTGCTGGGCGGTATACATATGAGCTCGATTCCGTCGTTTGACTACGATCTGCTTTACCAGGAACGGGTAATGCGAAGTGTCGCCAACAATACGCGGAAGGACGGCGAAGATTTCCTCGAGGTGGCGGCGGAAATTCCCATTCAGATGCACACGGAAGTGTTTCCGCTGGGCGACGCCAATAAGGCTCTGAATGCGCTGAAGAACGATGCCATTAAAGGGGCGGCGGTGCTGCAAATCGACTCCCACTAGACTCACATTAAACTCCCACTAAGCCCGCACTAAGCTGTGCAATCGGCGTGGACGGTCCGGGCTACGCGCCCATCACTAGTCACCAGTCACCGGTCACTATTCACTGCTCACAAATCACTAGTCACAAATCAGTAATCGCTAATGGCTGCGACAATCGAAAGCGCTCTTGCGGAGAACTGCGTTTGCTTTGACAATACAGGGATCCAAATGCCCGAGACCCGTTCGATCCTGGCGGCCAACCGCAGTGAAATCGCGATTCGCATTTTCCGCGCGGCCAATGAAATGGGCCTGCGCACCATCGCCATATATTCCCACGAAGATCGCCTGAGCCTGCACCGCTTCAAGGCCGACGAAGCTTACGAGATCGGCAGCGGCAAGGGACCGGTCGAAGCGTACCTGGATATTCCGGGAATTGTGGCGCTCGCACGCGCCAGAAATGTGGACGCGATTCATCCCGGCTACGGATTTCTTTCGGAGAATCCCGCGTTTGCGGAGGCTTGCGTCGCAGCCGGCGTTACGTTTGTGGGGCCGACTCCGAAGCTTCTGAAGCTGCTGGGCGACAAGACGGCGGCGCGCAAGGTGGCCGCATCCGCGGGCGTGCCGGTGTTACCGGGTACGGATACACCGGTGAAATCCAGCGCGGAGGCCCGCCGGCTCGCGCGAGAGATTGGGTTTCCGCTGATCCTGAAGGCCGCGATGGGCGGCGGCGGACGCGGGATGCGCGTGGTGCAGGATAGCTCGCAGCTCGAAACGCGGCTGGCAGAGGCGCAGAACGAAGCACGGTCGGCCTTCGGAGATGCGGCGATCTTTCTCGAAAAATATTTGCCGCGCGCGCGCCATATAGAAGTTCAAATCCTCGCGGACCATCACGGCGCCATCCTGCATCTTTGGGAAAGAGACTGCTCGGTCCAGCGCCGTCATCAGAAAGTGGTCGAGGTGGCGCCCGCGGCAAACTTGCGGCCGGAGCTGCGCCAGGAATTATGCGACGCAGCGGTGCGTATCGCGCGGGCGGTTCAGTATCGCAACGCCGGTACGGTGGAATTTCTGCTCGATACCGATACGCAGAAGTGGTACTTCATCGAGGTCAATCCGCGCATTCAGGTCGAGCATACCGTCACCGAAATGATTACGGGGATCGACCTGGTTCGGTCGCAAATTCTGATTGCGCAGGGACATGCGCTGCACGCTCCGCCATTGGGGCTTCCGCAGCAGGAGGGCGTGATGCTGAATGGCGCGGCGCTGCAATGCCGCGTCACGACGGAAGATCCCGACAACCACTTTGCGCCCGATTACGGGAAGATCAGCACGTATCGCTCGCCCGCGGGTTTTGGAATTCGGCTGGATGGTGGAACGGCATACGCGGGTGCGTCGCTCGAGCCCTATTACGATTCGCTGCTGGTGAAGGTCACGGCGTGGGATTCAGCGCTGCCGGGCGCGTGCCGGCGCATGGACCGGGCGCTGCGCGAGTTCAGGATTCGAGGCGTCAAGACGAATATTCCCTTTCTAGAAAATGTGGTGAACCATCCGCGGTTTCAGGCCGGTGAGGTGACGACCTCTTTTCTGGACGATTCGCCCGAATTGTTCCGGCTGCCGCGAGGCGCGGATCGCGCCACCAAATTGTTGTCGTACCTGGGAGACGTGATACTAAACGGCAACCCGGAAGTACACGGGAAGATGAAGCCCGAAGTGCTCGAGCCGGCGCCGCTGATCTCCCCCGCTGAGAATGTTGCGCCGCCTGGCAGCCGGCAGCGATTGCAGGAGCTAGGGCCACGCGGATTCGCGGAGTGGGCCCGCCGGCAAAAGCGCCTGCTGATCACCGACACCACTTTTCGAGATGCGCACCAGTCTTTGCTCGCCACGCGCGTGCGCACGCAGGATCTGCTGGCGATCGCCGCGACGGTGGCGGCACGCCTCCCGAATCTTTTTAGCCTGGAGATGTGGGGTGGCGCGACGTTTGACGTTTCCCTGCGGTTTCTGCATGAAGATCCGTGGCAAAGATTGCGCGACTTGCGGCAGCGAATCCCGAATGTCTGCTTCCAGATGCTGCTCCGAGGCGCCAATGCCGTGGGTTATACCTCGTATCCGGACAACGTCGTCACGCAATTTGTTACCGAGGCTCACCGGCAGGGTATCGACATCTTTCGGATCTTCGATTCGCTCAACTCAATCAGGAATATGCGCGTGGCGATGAACGCGGTGCTGAAGACGGGAGCGGTGTGCGAAGCGGCGATCTGCTATACGGGAGACATTCTCGATCCAGCGCGATCGCGCTACCCGCTGCGGTATTACATCGAACTCGCGCAAGAATTGGAAAAGGCCGGAGCCCATTTTGTCGCGATCAAGGACATGGCGGGGCTGTGCAAGCCTTACGCGGCCTACGAACTGATCCGAGCACTGCGCCAGGAAGTCGCGATTCCCGTGCATTTTCATACGCACGATACGAGCGGGGTGAATGCCGCATCGGTGTTAATGGCTGCCGACGCGGGGGTGGATGTGGCAGACGCGGCGGTCGCGGCCATGAGCGGCGGCAGCAGCCAGCCGAACCTTAATTCTATCGTCGCGGCACTGCGCCATACTCCACGGGACACGGGCCTCGATCGTGGCGCGCTAAATGACTGTTCCGATTACTGGGAGGCGGTGCGCGCGTGGTATTTGCCGTTCGACTCGGGACCGCGCACCGGTTCGGCGCATATTTACGAGCATGAAATTCCCGGAGGCCAATATACGAATTTGCGGGAACAGGCGGAGGCCATGGGACTGGCGCATCGCTGGCGCGAGGTCGAGCGGATGTATGGCGAGGTGAATCAATTATTCGGGGACATCGTCAAGGTGACGCCATCGAGCAAAGTGGTAGGCGACATGACCTTGTTCCTGATGGCCAATGACATGAAACCGCAGGACGTACTGAAACTGGATGTACACCACAGCCTCGCTTTCCCTAACTCGGTTGTGGAAATGTTTTCAGGCAGCCTGGGAACTCCGCCGGGCGGCTGGCCCGCGAAAGTGCAACAAATTATTTTGCGCGGCGCAAAACCACAACGCGGACGCCCGGCAGCCGGACTGAAGCCCGTGGACTTTTCGGCGGCGCAGCAGAATCTTGAAAAGAAGCTGGGACGGACGGTAGCCCGTGACGAGCTGCTGAGCTCGCTGCTGTATCCGGAAGTGTTTGCGAAATACGCGGCTTTCCGGCGGACATACGCCGATGTGAGCGTGCTGCCGACACCGGCATTTTTCTACGGGCTGCATCCCGATGAAGAGATCAGCGTTGAAATTGAAGCGGGCAAGTCTTTGATCATCAAATTTCTGACCGTTGGCGAACCGCATCCGGATGGCACGCGCACGCTTTTTTTCGAATTGAACGGCCAATCGCGCGAGGTACGAATTCGCGACCATTCCCTGCACATCACAACACGCACCCAGCCCAAGGCCGATCCCGCGGACCCTGGGCAAGTCGCCGCGCCAGCGTCGGGAATCATCACCAATATCGCAGTACACGTCGAGCAAACGGTGAAGCGGGGCAGCAACCTGATGACGCTCGATGCCATGAAAATGCAGTCGAATTTGTCCGCGCCTATCAGCGGGCGCATCACGCGTATCGCCGTGACGGCGAACCAGCGCGTCGAGGCTAAGGATTTATTGCTGACGATTTCTCCATCGGAATAGAACACAATCGACAGCGACGGACGCTCGGTATTCGCGTTTTTATCCTGACAATCTCTTGTCCTGACAGTCAATGACTCCCAAGCAAGACGCTGTAGCGGCGACAGATCGCAAATAGCCCATCGAGAGTACGCTATTAAGGGGGCGTGCAGACTGTTTATAACAGGCTCTTGAACACCTCAAGAGTGCTAGAACGCACATCATGCCAGGAACTGTGAAGGAACTGAAAACTCGTCCGCCACGCCGGCTGCGGCTGTCGTATCTGCTGCGGCCGTATTGGCCCACCATTGGTTTGGCTCTCGCCGCCGTTCTTGGCGAAACCGCCGCCGATTTGGCCGAGCCCTGGCCGCTGAAAATCGTTCTCGATTATGTCCTGCAAGCCAAGCACATGCCGGAGTGGCTGGCATCGGTCGTGCACCGCCTGGCCGGAACCAGCCAGATTGCCATTCTGAATGTGGCGGTGGGAGCGGTCGCCATTATCGCGCTGGTAGGAGCGGTCAGCACCTACAGCGAGAAGTATTTCACCACCAGCGTCGGACAATGGGTGACGCACGACCTGCGGCGAACTCTTTACCACCATATCCACCGGCTATCGCTCTCGCAGCACGATGAATCCCGGACCGGCGACATGATCAGCCGCGTCACGAGCGATATCGAAGCCATTCAGGACTTCGTTACCTCGGCCATGCTGGGCATTGTCGTGGACGTGGTCACCATTACGGGAATGATCGCCGTGATGTTCCTGATCAACTGGCAATTCACATTGATTGCGTTATCGGTCGTGCCTCCACTATTCGTCGTGGTGTACAGCTATACGCGCAAAATCAAAAAGGCTTCGCGCGAAGTACGCAAAAAAGAAAGCGAGCTCATTTCGGTCGTACAGGAGGTCTTCTCATCGATTCGCGTGGTACAGGCGTTTGCCCGCGAGGATTACGAGCAAAAGCGGTTTGAAGGAACCAGCCTGGAAAATGTGGAAATGGCTCTTCGCGCGCGCTCGATCAAGGCCAAGCTATCTCCCATCGTGGACGTGATTGTAGCCGTGGGTACGTGCCTGGTACTGGGTTATGGCGCACGCATTGTTCTCGAAAACCAGATGACCGCGGGATCGCTGGTGGTGTTCGTGATGTATCTGAGCAACATGTACAAGCCGATACGCGATTTGTCCAAGATGACAGACACGGTGTCCAAAGCGTCGGTGGGTTACGAACGAATCAAGGAGGTTCTCGAGACAGAAAGCCGGGTTCGCGATTTGCCTCGCGCGCGGCGCGCTCCGGCGTTTCGGGGCGCAATCGAATTCGACAACGTTTCGTTTTGCTACCAGCCCGACGTTCCCGTGCTGAAAGATGTGAGCTTTTCCATCAAGCCGGGGCAGACCGCGGCGTTTGTGGGCCCCACAGGCGCGGGGAAGAGCACGATCATCAGCCTGGTAGCTCGATTCTACGATCCCACAGCCGGGTCGGTGAAAATTGATGGCAAGGATATCCGCTCGTATACCTTGAAGTCGCTGCGCCGGCAAATGAGTTTCGTGTTGCAGGAGACATTACTCTTCCGCGCGCCGCTGTGGCAGAACATTGCCTATGGCAGGCCAGAAGCGAGGCGCAGCGAGATCGTGGACGCGGCAAAATTGGCCAATGCCCACGAATTCATCGAAAAGCTTCCCGAGGGCTACGACACCATGATTGCCGAGCATGGCGTCACACTTTCCGGAGGGCAGCGCCAGCGCATTGCGATTGCGCGGGCTATTTTGCGCGGTTCACCGATACTGATTCTGGATGAGCCGACTTCGAGCCTGGATGCGTCCTCCGAACAATTGGTGGTGGAAGCACTGGAACGGCTGATGGAAGGGAAAACCTCCATTGTGATCGCGCATCATCTGTCGACCATCCGCAAGGCAGACATCATCTTTGTGGTTAAGGATTGCTGCGTGGTCGAACAGGGGAGTCACGAAGAGTTGATGGCTGCTCATGGCGTATATGCGGACCTCTACAATACGCAAGATGGCTCGCAATTGACGCAAACCGAAGCGCAACCAGAAGAACAGCCGGAAGCAGAACCGGAAGAACGCTCAGCCGACTAGACCAGAGAAATCGCCCTCGTCTCCGTGCCCAGTGCAACTACAGGTGCAACTACAAGTCACCGTAAGATGATTTAGAGACCATTCAGTTGGGCGATACGGGCCATCACCGCTTGTTTATAGGCTTCCACGTCCTGGTTGGAATAGCCTGCGGCGCGGAAGGCGTCACCGATTTGTTGCGATGTCAAACGTGCGAGCTGCTGGCCAATCCACCTGGCATTAGCAAGAGGAATATGCTTGGTGACGTTTTCCATACTATCGCGGCGTATGTAGTTGGGCAGCTCGAATGGTGCAAGCAACGGCAGTGGGCGCGTGGCCATGACGAAATCGACTTCGTTCGCATTGGCGTGCTCGATGAATTTTGACTCGCGATACTGCTGAAGATTATTTTTCGATCGCGTGGTCACGCCACCCGTCCTGCCAAAACTGGCGCCTTCATCGCTGACTACGTAGCGCCTCTCGGTATCTTTTTCGCTGTAGATCTTGTTGTTTTCCGGCTTGAGATCCCAATTATTGATCAGCGCCATCATGACGCGCAGGCCATCGAATTCGCGGGTGTGCACAAAGGGATTTTCGGACCAACTCCAGTTCCCGATTTTCTTTTCACTCTTGCTCTGCCGCTTCAAGCGAACGCCGGTGATGGAGCCGTCCGGGGAAATGGCGTCATTGCCGCGATGCAGATGCGGGATGCCGCTCACACGGATTGACGGCAGGTAGTAATCTTCATCCGTAAAATATCCCATGGACCATACGAAGCGAGTCGCGGCCGTCTCGGGTTGCGCCTCTTCACCGATTTTTAGAAGCCACTGCACTCCCTGACTGTCCTCAACGTAGAACTTGGTCGAAGTGCCGTTCAAATCTTCCTTCACGAACTTGTACTTTTCGTTTTCTCCGGGGGCATCTTCGGTTCCGCCAATACCGTGCAGGAGGTCGAGTGAGGAGATGTTGCCGGGGTCACGCCAAAGTACGGTGGGGAGATCAGCCGCGGACGCCGTTTTTTCTTCCTTGGAGGCCTTCTTATCCTTGGGAGATTTCTGCTTCTTTGCGGTGGCCGAGTCTTTCTGTTCGGTGGGCGCATCGTTCTGCGCCCTGGCCGGAGGAACTGACAGCAAACCAGCCCCCACCAATAACAGTTGCAAGTGCCAACTGGCACACCTCATCGGCTTCTCCTAAGTTCGATAGAGCTGAAAATAACGTAATACGCGGCACCATTCAAAGCAATTACCAACGTGGAACGGCTTGTCCTTTTTTAAAATAGGTCAGGTTGATTTCGGCTCATGAACACCGTAGGCTGAGTGCATATACGGGGTTAGCTGGCCATCAGGGGTGGCACATCAGAGGTGGCACATCAGGGGTGGCAGGCGGTTGCAGCCGTTCCAAATCTCGTGCCAGCTAAAGGTGAATTCAATTTGAAGCTACTCATCCAGCCCGATGATGGCGTGGGACCGATTGTCACTGCGATCAAGAGCGCCAAGAGGAGCGTGGAAATTGTTATTTTCCGCTTTGATCGCAAAGACATCGAAGCGGCGCTGCGGGATGCGGCTGGACGCGGCATCCGGGTACACGCGCTGATCGCTTATGCCAACCGTGGTGGAGAACAACACCTGCGGGCGCTGGAGATGCGCTTTCTCGCGGCGGGGATTACGGTGGCGCGCACGGCCACAGACCTGGTGCGCTATCACGACAAGCTGATGCTGATCGATCGTCGCATTCTGTATCTGCTGTCGTTTAACTACACCTCGCTGGATATAGAACACAGCCGCGGGTTCGGCTTAATCGTGCGCAATATGCGAACCGTTCAGGAAGCGGTGAAGTTGTTTGAAGCGGATAGCACGCGGCAACCGTATGCAGCGGGATTGCCAACATTCCTGGTGAGCCCGGTGAATGCTCGCAAAGAGCTGGCCTCCTATATTAAGAAAGCGAAAAAACAACTGCTGATTTACGATCCGGACCTCGCCGATTCGGAAATGTTGCGACTGCTGCACGAACGCGCCAAAGCAGGCGTGGAGGTGAGGGTTATCGGGCGCGTTGCGGAACGAGGAAAGGGACTCAGTGCGCAGCCTCTTTCGACCATGCGGTTGCACACGAGGACCATTATCCGCGACGGCCGGCACGCCTTCGTGGGCAGCCAGAGCCTCCGCAAACTGGAACTCGATGCGCGGCGCGAGGTGGGCCTGATCGTGCGCGAACCGAGCGTGGTACGCCGTCTGATCGATACCTTCGAACATGACTGGGTGCCACCTGATCCGGAAATGGACCCGCCGGGCGAAACGCAGGCGGATGGGCAAAATATGGAGAAAGCGGTTAAAATCCTAATGAAGGAATTGCCGCCCCTGACCACGACGGTGAAAAAAGCGGTAAGAAAGATGGTGGCCGTCGCGGGACAAGAAGCCGCTACTCAGAAACAGGTCAAACAGACGGTTAAAAAGGTGGTAAAGAAGGCCGTGAAGGAAGCTATGAAAGAAGTCGTATTCGAGGCTGCGCCGCCTGATGGCGGCGCTCCGTGAGGCCGCGCGCGAGGCGCGCAAAGGGATGCAGGCACGGCTTCCTGCTGCGGGTGGCCGCTGGCCTAGCGTTCCTGTGCCTGGTTGGCGTCCAAGCGCCGAGGGCCGAGGCGACTCCGGCAAGGGCGGCTTCAACGGCGGCTTTAACGGTGGCTCCCGCGGCGATGCCACGGGACGACGATGCCGGCCTGAAACAAGCGTTCGATGATTTTCTAGGGCGAGTCAATAATTACGTAAAACTTCGCTCCAGCCTCGAAGGCACCCTGCCCAAACTGAAGACCACAAATCAGGCTGCTAAGATCGACGATCATGGCAAGGCGCTATCAGAAAAGATCATCGAATCGCGCAAAGATGCCAAACAAGGCGACATTTTCTCAAAAGATATCGCCACCCAGTTCCGGAAGATCATTGCTGAGAACTTCCGCGGACAAGACGGGCGGCCGGCGCGCCAGACTATCCGGCAGGGAGAGCCTGTAGGGCTGCAAATTCATGTGAACCAGGTCTATCCGGCACGTATTCCAAACACAACGGTGCCGCCGACACTCTTGTTGAAATTGCCGAGACTGCCACGCGGCATTGAATACCGGATCATCGGACATGCTTTCGCATTGCTCGACGTAACATCGCGCATCGTTATCGATTACATTCCTGATGCGCTCCCATCTCAAATTCCCGCTGGCTGAGGTTCACCATGCGCCGCCCCATTGCTCTTGTATTATTCCTGGCCGCGTTTGTTTGCGCCGGCACGCTTGGGGCGCAGGACCTTACCTTACCGATGAAGCCAGGGTCGGTGCGTTTCGCCGTCATCGGGGACATGGGTACGGGTGAACCAGCGCAGTACGATGTTGCACGCATGATGGCCACGGTCCACCAGAAATTTCCGTTTGAGTTTGTTATCACCGTCGGCGACAACATCTACGGCGGAAAGTCGCCAAAAGATTTCGACAAGAAGTTCGCGCTGCCCTATAAGCCGCTGCTCGATGCGGGCGTGAAGTTTTACGCTTCTCTCGGGAACCACGATTTAGGCGCCGAAGATTATTACAAGCCGTTCAACATGGACGGCCACCGCTACTATACGTTCAAGATGGGCGACGTTCATTTCTTCGCTCTCGACAGCAACTATATGGACCCCGAGCAGTTGGATTGGCTGACGAATGAACTCAAAAAGGCCGGCAACGGATGGAAAATTCCGTTCTTCCACCATCCTCTTTATTCGTCCGCGCGCGCTCACGGGTCGTCCCTCGAGCTTCGCAAGTTGCTGGAGCCGTTGTTTAGCCAAAACGGAGTGCAGGTGGTATTTTCCGGGCACGATCACGTTTACGAGCGGATGAAACCGCAGAACGGTATCGCTTATTTCGTGGAAGGCGCTTCGGGGGAATTGCGAGCGGGAGACCTGGAAAATGCACCGTTTGAAGCGAAGGGCTTCGACCGCGACCGGACGTTTATGGTTGTCGAAATTTCCGGCAACCAAATGTATTTCGATACGATCTCACGGACCGGCGACATCGTTGATTCCGGCGTCATTTCTGCGACTGGTCCAGCAGCGACGCGGTTGGTAGCACCTCAACTGCTTCGCCCCAGCATCTACGCAGAGAAGCCTATGAGCCTCACGTTGCGGTAAGCCTGGCCTGCTCTCAAGAGAGAGCCTGAGCACGGATCGTTAATGAGCGCGCAAGCGCTAACCAGCACGCAGCGTTACTTCGGACGAATGGTCAATCAGCCCGATCGTTAACCCCGAACGCAAACTCGGATTCGAACACAAAGTTGTTAGTATGCGATTTGGAAAACGATGTGAACGGTGGCGGGAAAATCCACCGGTTTGCCGTTTTGTAGCGCCGGCTTGAAGCGAATCTGTTCTGCCGCGTGCATGGCGGACTCATCCAGGCCATGCCCCAGCCCCTTGATCACCCGTACCACTTGCACGGGTCCGGAAGCCGGGAACACCACCTGCACCAACACTTCACCTTCGATCCCCAGCTTGCGCGCCTCGTCGGTATATTGCGGATTCGGTTTTGCGAGAATCTCCACCGGCTGCACCGCCGCTGGTGCTTCGGCAGGCTTGGGCTTGGGGGGTTCCACCGCCGTGGCCGCTGGCGCAAATCCTCCCGCTTGCACGGTCCCGCGCCCATTTCCCGAACCTCCATTGCCGCCCGGAGGAGGAATGGCCACGCCGTTTCCAAATCCCGCGCTGGCTACGGTTCCGCGTACACCATTGGCACCGCCGGTCCCGTTGCCATAACCCGGCCCTGGAGGTAATACGGGTGAACCAAAATGTGCGATGGTGGCGCGCTTATTCGGATCACCGTTGCCAGGCATCCCGTGCGGATCGCCGAAACCTCCGGTCTGCACCTTATCGATGGGCTGATTCACCGTAGCCGGCGCCGCGCTCCCGGTCGTCAGAATACCCGTCTTCACCGGCTCGCGCGGACGGACCGGCTCCGAAGCCGCCGGCGCGTCAAATTTCGCTTCCATGAGCGTCTGATCGATTTTCGGCGCTTCCTGGTTCTGCACGACCACCGGCTTGGGTTTGGGTGGCACCAGGGTGCGCGGGGCCAGCAGTTTTGCTACATGTACCGGCTCGGGTCGCTCGACCGGCTGCGGAGGAGGCGTTGGCTGCACTTTCGGTCGCACCGCCGCAGGCTTGGGCGGCAGCGGCACTGAGGTATCCGGCGCCGCAATGGGCGTCACCTCGTACATGATCTGCGTCACCAGCTTCTGCGGAAAGAACATCGGCAGCGCGACCAGAAATGCCGCCAAGCCCACCTGAAATACCGTGCTCGTCAGCAAAGCGCCCTTGCTCAGCTTCGCGTCGGGCAGCATCCCCAAACGTACCGTCACCGGCCGCTGCCCAATCATCTTCTTCCACGCCTCCGGATCGGGAGGCCGCGTCGCGGACGGCTGTACGCTCATCCGCAAATTCCCAAATTGTGTCGCTGTGCCACTCATGATTGCTCGCCCGATATTACTCCTCAAGAAGATAGTGGCAGCTCATGCCACGCCGTTACGATGAAACCGCTCAACTCTGGTGCACGGCAAAGGCCATAAACGAACAAAATGTTACCTAAATAACCGTAAAGATTACAACCCTTTGAGATGGCAAGCACGGATTCCGGGCGCCAAAAATCGGCCCAGGTGGAAAAATTTTCCATTAGAGGCAAATACGGGAGAGCTGCGAGGCACGTCGTCGGGGAAGCTTCCTTACGTTTTAGAGAGGGAATTTCACTGCACGCAGGTGCTTTTTGCCAGCACTTCTTGGCACGGCGTATGCGACTTTGCGCGATCACCGCAATATCGCGGGCGCATATACGGGATAATATACAGGAGAAGAGCGCAGGCCGCTCGCGGACGACTTGCCCGAGGACCGCGACAACTTTCGCGGCCCCCGCGGCAAATGGCCACGACTATCCTTCGGCCTGAGTTTGCAACACTTCCCCCGGCAACCGAGCCATTCTAGACCTGGGTGCCGCGTCGACCACATTACGCCTGCTGTGCCTGCCCCCGAATTTCGGGGACGAAGCCGGGGACGAAGATGATCGTGAGCGACCCGGGGAATGATGACCGAAAGTTCTCGGACGGCGGAAGTCTGCCTCGACAGACAGAGGCACTCTCTCCCGCGCGGGACGCTCGTGGCGGGAGGCTTCGATGGGCATGCGCTCCATCTTGATGCCGAGTGTGCGCTCGAGCTGAAGTATTTCCGACCGCTGATCCCTGGAGAAAATCGTGGATGCCACACCGGTGCCGCCCGCACGTCCCGTCCGGCCGGCGCGGTGAATGAAGTTTTCGGCGCCTTCCGGCATATCAAAGTTGATGACGTGCGCGATATCCTGGACGTGAATGCCGCGGGAAGCGACGTCGGTCGCGACCAGGATGCGGTAGCGGCCTTGCTGGAATCCAGCCAACGCGGCGCTCCGCTGGGATTGGGACCGGTCGCCGTGAATCATGGCGGCCGAGAAACCCTCGCCATTCAAATTCTTTGCCAATCGATCCGTGCCGCGTTTCGTGCGGGCAAAGATCAGGCATCGGCCGGTCTCTTTGGCAAGCAGACCGTGCAGGACATCTTGCTTACCGCTTAAGGCGACCTCGAATGCTTGAAAACGCACATTTTCGGAAGGCTTCAGGGTTGATCCGCAGGATAAACGCACCGGATTGCGCATGTAATCATGCACCAGGTGCGCTACAGAGGCTTCGAGCGTGGCGGAAAAACACATGGTCTGGCGTTCCTTAGGAAGGGCCGAAACGATCCGCTGAATGGCCGGGAGAAAACCCATGTCCAGCATGCGGTCAGCCTCGTCCAGCACCAACACCTGGAGTGCGCGGAAATTAAATAGTTTGCGATCGAGAAAATCTTCTAACCGGCCTGGTGTCGCGACCAATACCCTGGCGCCGCGGCGAATCGAGCTGAGTTGCTGCCCTTCGGATAAGCCCCCAACGGCTACCGCAGCCGGCGGCAACTGTTTTCCACGCAGGGTGTTGAATTGATCGGCCACCTGCACCGCGAGTTCGCGTGTGGGGACCAGCACCAGCGCAGCGATTCCCGCAGGGGTGCCCGCCAGGAGCCTTTCGATAATCGGGATCAGGAACGCGAGCGTCTTGCCCGTACCCGTCTGGGCGGTGGCCAGCAAGTCTTTGCCCTGGAGAGCGGGCGGTATCGCGGCTTCTTGTACCGGCGTCGGCAGCAGGAAGTGGGCGGCGGAAAGCCGCTCCTGTACATAGGGAGATAGCGGAAGTTCTGTAAAGCTTGGCATTTCTTCTTTGTCTTTTCTCTGGCAAAGCGCTGTGCTCACTTAAAGTGCCGGCACACGCTTCGCAGGTTGAAATTGAATTACGGTGGTTATTACGCTGAAGACTTACGGAGGAGAGCTGAAGGCGGAATTCTCAGATCACTAACCGACCAGAGCCACCGACGACACAACCGAGGTATCAAGCGCAATAATAGCATACCACAGTTCGGGGTGAAAATGGCGGGTGGAAACGGTTCCTCTGCCCTGCGTGCTTGAAACACAAATCTGGCACACGCATCTGCGCGAGCCGCAGCTTAACGGACACGCCGGTGCAAGTACGTTTCGGCAGCGGAAAGTTTCCGAGGAACAGTTGCTCATCTGGGAAGGCGCACTTCTCAGCCGTCTTTTTGCGGTGTGACCGCAGGTGAGGGCGGGGCGACCGGAGTCGGGGCTCCCGGACTTCGCTCATATCGTGACCTGGAAGGCATTACAACTTTGTCCTTCGCTTTCTTCGGCTTCTTTGTCTCTCGCTTCCGTACGTCTCGATTGCCCATGTTTGCCTTCCTTTGCTAAAGATCGCGTATAGGAATCGTGAACTAAACCGGCGATTTAGACAAGAGCGCATCGATCTCTGCTGCCGTCAGAAAGGCATGGTGCTCTGTGGCTCGGTATCACTCGCCGCTGATTTAGTGCGGCTGCAGGGGCGGAAGATGGCCCAGCGAGGCATGAGACGACGGGTGTGTTCAGGGGATAAAACGGCGCGATGTTTGCCGGATCTTTCCCGCGAGATTTGCCCGCGAGACTGATAATTTACGGCCCTCAACCAGTGCTGCGATGAAAACTCATTGTGCGTGCTGGTAAGAAGCCGTAGGATGAGCGCGAATACCTAGGGATGTGATCATCGCCCAGTTGGGCGGACCAGCATGATCTGGAGAAAATCTGGACTAGCTGTGCGGCGAGGCGCGGCATATGCGACATACCGTAGCTTGATGTTGGCACTCGGCTTTGGTTGCACTGCCGGTGGTATCCGGTAAAGTGTCAGCGAACAGGCGTACCGAGTATCATGCAGCCTGGCAACTTGTTTAGAGTTCGAGGAGGACCGCGGCGATGGGAAACAAAATCGTGAAATCACTTGTGGTGTTATTCGCGGTGGTCGTCGCGATGCTGGTGGGGTTGTCGGTCGCCCGCGCGCAGAGCGCGGCCGGTGCCCGCAACACTTTGTACAACAAAGTGAACAGCGATCACAGCACGGGCGGACCGGCTCCCAAACAAGATCTTAGCGGCTATTGGGCCGGGCCTCTCGAGCCGACCAGGGGAGATGTGCCCCCGATGACTCCATTGGGCCAGCAGCGGTTCAACTTAAACAAGATCGAAGCGAAGGTCGGGTGGGCCGCGTCCAATGATCCCTGGAAAACATGCGATCCGTTTGGGTTTCCGCGCAGCGCGGTTAATGAATCAAGAGGGATTTCGTTCGCGCAAATGCCCGGAAAAATAGTCGTGTTGCATCAATACAATAAAGTCTGGCGCGACATCTGGATGGACGGGCGCGAACTTCCCAAGAAAATCGATACGCAAGGTGGGGTGGAATCGCGGTGGTACGGATATTCCGTCGGACACTGGGATGGCGATTACACGCTGGTGATCGATACGACGGGCAGCGACGACCGAAGCTGGCTTGATCCGCGGGGCTATCCTCATAGCGTGGATGCCCACGTGGAGGAGCGCTACACGCGTATTGATCACAACCATATGGAGATGACCGTAAGCATCGACGATCCTAAGATGTATACCAAACCGTTTGTGCTGGCGACGGCCAAATTCATATGGGTTCCCTCTCAAGAAACCGAGGAGCAGATTTGCGTCCCGTCTGAAGGTATAGCCTATGTGAATACCATCAGCATCCCCGCGGAGAGCGAAAAACGGACGGATAAATAGGGCGCCTATTAACGACCCGGAGAAAAGCCAGAGAAAAGATTGACTGATTGATGCTGACAGATCGACCTCCACGCAATCCGGCTCTGCTGACGCAGTTCCTCGAAAGCGACCGGCTGGCGTCCATGGATCTTCCGAAAGATGATGCTCTCCGCGAATTGGCCGCACTGCTGGACCAGGCGCTGAAAGAAGCCAGGCGAGCCGATATTCAGCGCAGGTGCGCTGCGTTTCTACGCGCGGCTTCCGATTTTTATAAAGTCGACTGTCCGGACGTTAAAATTTTAGCGGCGCGGCCGCTGCGGGTCCGGGAAAAAAGCACGATTGAATTGTTTGGAGACTACCATCTGCAAACGATGGTGATCCGGGTCTGGACGCGCACGGCGGTGCGCAAGCAGACGACAACATTCGGGACGTTCCTGAGCACGTTGTGCCACGAGTTCTGCCATCATCTGGATACGCGCAAATTAGGATTCCGGCAGTCGCCACATACGCGCGGTTTTTACCAGCGGGCGGGCCTGCTGTATCACCACAGTCGCGCCACGCCAGTGAAATCTCTATCGTGGGTACGCGTTGGTAGCAACAGGTGGCGCATCAACTGGCGAGGGATGAGCGCCGTGTCAGCAGCACCAGTCCGAAATATTCGACAAGCGCCTCTGATCACCAGCTAGAAAGTATGTACCTCACACGCTGTGCCTCACGCTTCGCCACACCGGGATGGGCAGTGAGCCGGCTGTGATATAAAGGAGTCACGCGCCCGTAGCTCAGATGGATAGAGCGAACGCCTCCGGAGCGTTAGGTCGGGGGTTCGAACCCCTCCGGGCGCGCCAGTTTCTTAACGACTCTTTTGCAATAGCTTGTGGAATTTCCCCATGTTTCGTTTTCGAACTCGACTCCTTGACTGTTGCGATTAGGCACAACGGCGGACTAGATGAAAGCCATGGGTGTTGTTGTGATCTGTGCGCTGATCGCGCTTCCACGCGTGGCGCAGAAAGATCTCGCTGACCGAAACGACTACGAGCGTCTCTACAAAGGGCAGGTTGGATGAGCTAGCTGCTTCCTACGTGTATATCTTTCTGTTGGTGCTTAGCTTCTCGCGCATGCTCTATATCGACTTCGCTTCCTCGATGAAGCTGCCCGATGCGCTGTCACCTGAACGCCTTCGATTTCCTCGGCGCTGGACGCGTGAAATTCTTTACGACAACATGAATCAGTCCCGGCGAGCCCATCGAGGAAATCATCAAGCGCATCTGCGCCAGCAAAGGCTCCAGCGAGGTAAGCGCCTCGACGTAACGAACCGGTTTAGTGCTTATGTTTTGTCCTGTTCGGAAGGAACGCTCAGCTGAGGCCCACGCGTCGAACTAGCTCCGCAAACCGGGGATCGCTGCGGATCGGATCAAAATACGGGTGCACCTTCACGAATTGCAACATGTTAGATTGCTCCTGGTATGCTCGCTCGAGCCACGCAAGCGCTTCATCGTTATCCCCGAGGCCTAGGTACCCATTCACGAACGCACCGGCGGGAACGTAGCCATTCCTGCTCAGCTGTTTCATTTCGCCGAACACCCGAAGGGCGTCCGTTCTCCGTCCGGCATGCGCATAGGCGCGGACGAGAATGCCTAGGGCTCCTGGACTGCGGTGCGAGATGGCGACAGCGTGCTCGAGCACGGGGATTGCTTGCTGCGGCTTGTTGTCGGCGATCAGGTCGAATCCTAAATCCATCAGTGCGCCGAAATCGTCCGGACGGTCCGCGAGCGCGGCGCGCAGTTCACGTGCCCCCTGTTCATAGTGGCGGATCTGAAATAGCATCCATCCGAAATCCTTGAATGAAACCGCGAATGGGTCGAGTTCCCTTCCGCGCTCGCCCCATTCGAGAGCTTCGTCGGGCCGTCCATGGCTCGCCAGCCAAAGCGCATATCCCTCATGCGCGGAGGCGCTATTGGGCTCTAATTCCAGAGCGCGCTTGTACTCTGCCTCGGCCTCGGTCCAGTGCCACTGCTCCTGCATCACGTTGGCCAGCAGAACGTGCGCTTCCGCCAGATTCGGGTCGAGCTCCAGCGCCTTCTTCGCGGCGGACATTATTTTCGGGCGCGCCTCCTCGGGCAGGCCGCCGATAAACACCCCGCCGAGATTGCTGTACACGCTGGCAATGCCGACGTATGCCGGTGCGAACCCCGGATCGCGCCGGATGGCACTCTCAAAATCGGGAAGCGCCGCCTGGAAATCCTCTTTGCTTCGGCTTTTATGGAGCGCGAATTCACCCCTCGAATAGCTCTCGTAGGTCTCCGGCGCCACCGGACGTCCGGCGACAAGCCGTTGCTGCTCTTGTCCCGTGACGCTGACCTGCACCTTTTCCGCGATGTTTTGGGCCAGCTCGCTCTGCAGGCCGAACACATCGCGCAGCTCGCGATCGTACGTTTCTGACCAGAAGTGCTCGTCCGTAACGCCTCGAATGAGCTGCGCGGTGACACGAATGCGATTGCCGTCTCTCATGACGGAGCCTTCAACGATCGCATCCACGTGCAAAGTTTTCGCGATCTCCGGCACGGAGATTTGTGGATTTTCGAAACGCATCACCGATGTGCGCGAAATCACCCGGAGGTCGTGAATGCCAGATAGCCGCCCAATCAAAGCATCCGTCATCCCGTCCGCGAGATATTCCTGGCCGGGATCGCCGGACATGTTCTTCAATGGCAGGACGGCCAGAGAGCGGATTTTCGCTGCGGTCGGAGCCACCTCCGCCGGCCGGCTCCGTAGCACGACTATGTAGACGATGGCGGCAACGACGATAGCAGCCGCGCCGGCCGCAGCGAGCCGTCGGCGGAACCTGATTGGACGGATTGATCTGGGAATTGGCTCCGGTGTGACCGCTGCGAGTGATGCAGGTTCGCGCTGTGCCGGTCGCCCTTCGTTTTCATCCGGACACGGTTTCCGGCTTTGACGCCAGCCGTCCAGCTCGGAAGCGAGGGCGTATACCGAGCCACGCTTATCGTGCGCGTGGCGATGTACCGGCATTCCTTCCCGCTTCTCCCAGCGCTGGACGGTGGTCACGTCGCGGCCCAAATACACCGCGATCTCCTTCCAGGAATCCAGCCGCCCTTCCGGCGGTTTCTCGGATGGCTGCATGCCGGAGGCTGGGTCTGCCATGAGTTCTTCTCTGCGCCGGGAGATTGGTTAAAAGAGTGCCCCGATTGTAACGCTCTCGCGGGGTAACTGCAAAAGGCGGCATTTGACGGAAAACGGGCGGCTCCGCTTATTGCCGCTTGATCGGCGGGCCCGGCGGGGGCGAATCTGTGCGGGCGCATAGGCGGCCGGTTGCCGCGTCCAAACTGCCTCGCTCCAGTGATACTTCTCCAGGAGTCGCGGCGGGATGGGCGGCAAGGCCGCGATTCTCAATTTTGGAGGTTCCGATGAAATACAAAGGTTTATGGTTGGCGGCGTGCGTCATTGCGGTATTTGCAATCGCCGCGGTATACAGCGTCTCGGCGCAGGACCGGGACGACCATCGCCCCGCAATCCACTACCACGGAGTAATCAATGACTATCCTGTGTCAACCAACCCGACAGCCGGTCCGTGGGAACTTCGCGGCCCGTGGTCCCTGGAGTTGGAATCTCGCTCCGGCACTGCGAGTTTTTCGGCGGCTCTGACGATGGAGTTCTCCGATTTAGCGGCGGGCTCTGGGGCCGCCACTGACGTCCGGCACCAGCACACGCACCACATAACGATGAACGCCGCCACGCTCAATCAGAATCCGCCCCAGAGCGACTGCCCCACCGGCATCACTCCATACCCTACCTATACCTGGCAGATCGAGGTTACCGGCATCGCCGACGTTACGGGAAATGGAGGATCTCCCTTTGGCGCGCCAGTGCCGCTACAGGTTTGCCTTGGCGGTGGGCCAGACTTAAAGGTTTCGAACATCACTTTGGTGTTTACGAATCTTTCGAATGGCGACCCGTCGGCGGCGACGTATCACTTCGGGGCCCAACCCATTCACGGCCTCGTGCGTGTTTCACATTAGCGGGACTTGAGCGAAGGCCAGTTCGACCTGGATTCGGCGTACCGGGCGAGGTCTGGGCCGCCGTCAAGAAAAGCTTATAACTGAGGGACGAAGCGCAATCCACGGGGTCCCAATGCGTTTAGCGGGCGGAGACGCCTCGTCCCTCGGCTTTGATCCTCGCGAACCACCTAGTTGATGATCTGCCACGAAAGCTTCGGATCGCCCCTGAATGGCGGAACCGTCGGGATGTTGCATCCTTCGTCCTCGTTATTGTTTCTGCGCCGCCAGGTGAATTCTTTCTCGTTTCACCTAGTGCAAAAATCCCCGGTCAGGTGATCGCCAAGAAAAGTTGTAAGATCGTCCCCCCAGGGCGCGCCACACAAATTCATCTGCCATTCGTTCCTCGGAAATCCCTTGGCACGTCTTATTGCGGTCTTCCCGTGCGATCGGTTTTAAAGGACTGCGACTTGGGGGTTTACGCATTTCGCCGTATTCCCTTGCGTGATTTAATTTTGTACGCTGCGCGTATCGTCGGGAGGATCCTATGAAAATGCGATGGTTGTCGGGAATTGCTTATGCAGGTGTGATAACGGCGCTGGCAGCAGGCGGCGTGCACGCACAGGACCGTGACCGGGACAGGGACCGTTACGATCAGGGCGGCGGCGACAGACGGGATCAAGGCAGAGATGCGGACCAACATCGTCATTTCGACGATCGCGACCGTCAAGTTTTGAACGATTGGTATCGGGACCACTCCGATCAGCTGGAACAAGCGCGGAATGGCGACAGGCGGGATGACGCAGACATCGAGCGGCGCCTGCAGAATGGAAATCAGCTCGATCCGGATATGAGGAGATGGTCGCGGCCGGTCCCGCAAGACCTGGCGAGCCGGCTAGGCCCTCTTCCCCAGTATTGGCGCTACGTGATGCTGGGATATCACCTGTGCATCGTGGACGATAACTGGACCATCCGGGACGTTTACCACTTCGATCAGTTTAGCGACCGGGATCGTGACGCCGTCACGGAATGGAACCGCAATCACACCAGTGCAGTGAACCAAATTCTCGGCGGCTTCGGAGTGCACGTGGACCAGGGCGACCTGGACAGGCGGCTGCAGGTCGGCGCGACGGTCGATAACGATTTACAAGGACGCGCTCGGCCAGCTCGGGAGGACCTGACTAGCCGGTTGAGCGTACCACCTCGTGGGTGGCGCTACGTGGTGATCGGAGACCGGCTGTGCCTGGTAGACCGGGATTGGCGCGTGCACGAATCGTTTCATTTCCAGCACTAGTCGTAAGTGAGAGTGTGAGTTTGACGCAGAGCGGGCCGGGTTACTCGAAAGGGTAATCTGGCCCTTTGTTCTGGTTGGTATCGCGGTGAGGTTAGCAGGCAATCGGTATCAGCCGTGGATCAGGCCGCGGATCTGTTTGGCCAGCTTCTCAATTTCTTCTGTCTTGTGAATGACGTCCAGCGAGAGTATGTCCTTCGTGTCGTTGTCGTCCAAACCTTTTTGTAATTCCGAAACGAGCTCCGACAGCCGCGCCACGTGTTTCTTGATGTCCTCTTGATTGGATTTCAGAATCTCGCGCGGGCTGGGTCCCGGGCCAGGTTCGGTGCCAAAAGGCCGCCTGCCGACGGGCTCGGATGCAGAGGGCGGGAAGCGTCCCGGAATTGCCGGATTGGGTATTTGCGACTGGGCGGCCGCCGTTTGTGCAGCTATTCCAGCAGCGGTTCCCGCGGCGGCGCCCGTAGCGGCCATGCTGACCGCCACTTTCAGGAAAAGTCGGCGCGAATTGTGCATAAACCCTCCTGCTGAACGCGTTCCTTCGGTGGCATGGCGTGTGGCCAAGGAAACGGTGCAGGGCCGTCCCAATGCTATAATGCTCCTCCTTCCTATACTATGACAGAGCATATGTTCAAGTGGACAGAGTTTGCGCTGGGACACGGAACGCGCATATTAGCCATCGTGGCCATCGCAGTGCTCGTGAACCGAGCACTCCGGGGATTAACAAGACGGCTGGTGCGCGTAAGCGACACGGAAACCATGGGGCGCGTCGCACGATTGCGCGAACAGCAATCGCGCACGATCGCAGGCGTTCTTTACAGTGCCGGCACCGTCCTCATCGTGGTGGTCGCGGTGTTGATGGCGCTGCCGGAGTTCGGATTCAACATTACGCCCGTGGCGGCGGCCGCCGGCCTGGCCAGCCTGGCAGTGGGTTTCGGCGCGCAGCACCTGGTGCGCGATTTCATCAATGGTTTCTTCACCGTATTTGAGGACCAATATGTGGTGGGAGACATCGTGCGGATCGGCGACGTGGTAGGCCGTGTGGAACATCTCACGTTGCGGCGCACGGTAGTACGTGACGGGCAGGGAGCGCTCGTCAGCATACCGAATGGCGACATCGGGAAGGTGGCCAACCTAAGCCGGGATTGGGGACAATTGTTTCTGGACGTGCTGGTGTCGAGCACGCAGCCACTGGACTCCGCGCTGGCAGCACTCGAGGCCGTCAGCATAGCGTTTCGCTCCGATCCCGCGTGGTCCCCGATGCTGGTAGACGGGCCTCGCGTGCTGGGTGTGGAGTCGCTCGCGGCGAACGGCACGACGCTGCGACTGCAAGCTCGCACCGCGCCTAATCGTCAGGATGATGTCGCGCGCGAGATTCGGCGCCGTATCCAAATCGCCTTCAGCAAGCGTGGCATCGAGCTGGGCGGCGTACAGCGAATGCAGTTGCTGAGCGCCGAACCAGTAAGCCGGCGCGCCGCGCAAGACTGAACCGTATTTCCCCATGCGGAATTCCGATCTAGTGAAGTTAGAGCCGGTGCTGCTGTCGGTGTGGCGGCAGACGCTCTCCGAAAACGCAAATCTCGTGGAAATCGACGGGCGCCGTTTTCCGGTGGGGCGGACATCGCGCCTGCGGCTGCGTCAGGTGGACTTCGAGTACGGCGGCGAAGCGATACGTGGCATCGAGCAAAATCCCGGGGCCGCCTCGCGCTGGGGACGCCTGGCGAGCGAAGGTGCCAAGGTGATGCAATTTACCGCCGAAGGACGGTTCTTCGGCAATGTCGTGGACGGGAAAGTCACGTTCTACGATAAAAATGCGAAGTCCAGCGCATCTGGCGCGAATTGATTCTGCCAGAGAAGCCACAACGGAAAAACGGCGCCCGATAGCATTGCGGCAGCAATGCGGGACAGCAATGCGGGACGACAGTGCGGGACAACGATGCGCCGCAAGGCATACACGCGGCACGTATCGAAGCAGTACGTTTGCCGCGCCGCGTGTGAACGACATCGCCATCAGGTGGTGTTTCGCGCCTAGTTTAGCGAGGTCGGTAACCTGTGCGATACAAATACCGGCGCGGCTTCAGCGCTGTTGTTGCGGCTGCGGGCGCGGCTCCGAGGACGTCGGCACGATGTTCTTGATACGCATATAGGTGACCATGCTGCCGTAAACTTCGTTATTGTGGCCGTAATTCAAGATCAAGAGCGCCATACGCAAAGAGCGCGTCTGACGGCCACTCTCCTGGGTAATATCGATCGTCTCCATGCCGGAAGCGTCAGTGAGAGAATTATAGGCGCCATCGCAGTAGGCGAAAGCGTCGCCCAAAGCCTTTATGAACTCGGCCTTGGTGGAGAGCTTCTCGAGGTTTTTCCCGGCATTCGGATTCTTTTCGCCCTTGGCCTGCGAACACCAAAGGAAGTTATAGTCGGCCACGTGCCCCACCTGCTGGCCGAAGGTGCGCACTTCCTCCTGCGAGCCGGGCCGCATGCCGTAATTCTCTTCCGGCATTTTTTCGGCAGACCTCATGATGTTGTTGCGATTGCCCATGTAGGCATTCCGCAGCCAAGTGGATAGAGGATTGGCCGCCTGCGGATCGGTCTGTGCAGCGGCGGGAATCGCCAGGAAAGCACCCAGCATTACGATTGCTAAAAATTTATTCATATTCGTTCTCCTTCGTTCTACCTGCTTATTTCTACTCACGCGTTCTACTCACGTTCACCTTCTACTCACGTTCTACTCGCCGTTCTGTGAGGCTCTCCGGTGAAGCGCATCCGCATACCAATGAGCGATGCGGACTCACCACTGTTGCAGGCGCGCGCCGCCTCATGCCTGGAGATACGCAAAGACGGGCCATGCCCGGTGCTTCCCAACGCATGGATGCGACGCGCAACAATTTAACTTGTTCATGGCGCAAAGTCACACAACTTGTACATGCCGGGTCATGGCGAGCGCACGCAGGCTGCTATGGCTTTTGGGCAGAGCTTTCGAGAATGGGCTGGCCATTGCCTCCGGCGGCGCGGAAGAGTATTTTGGCGGTCAAGCAGGATCGTGTGCCATCGGTTCGAGCTATCGGGGCGAGCAGAAGTTCATGCGCAACTTCCAAGTGCGATCTGCTCGGTAAGGGCGAAGGGGCTAACGCACATCGCGGAGGAGGTCCTATGTCAAAATTGGCGCTTCTTGCGGTTGTGGCGGCGGCAACAATCGGGCCGATTTTTGTGGCTTCCGGTCTACGGAGCGCCGCGAACTCCCCGAGCACCGCGCTGACGGGAGAGGTAAGTTCGGAGCGAGAAGGCGCCATGGAGGGCGTGCTGGTAAGCGCGAAGAAAGATGGCTCGACGATAACTATTACCGTCGTCAGCGACGCTAAGGGGCATTACGCGTTTCCGGCTTCAAAGCTCGAGCCCGGACACTACGCTCTAAAAATTCGTGCAGCCGGCTACGAACTCGATCAGCCCAAAACAGCAGACGTAACGGCGGGCGCAGCGACGACAGCCGACATCAAGCTTCGGGAGAGCAAGAATGTCGCCGCCCAGCTGAGCAATGGAGAGTGGCTGGCGAGCATGCCAGGAACTGACGCACAGAAGAAATTTCTGCTCGATTGTACGGGCTGCCATACTCTCGAACGCATTATGCGTTCGACGCACACGGCGGATGAATTCACCGCAGTGATCCAGAGGATGAGCCTTTATTCGCAAGGAAGCACGCCGGCGCGCCCGCAACCGCTGGCCGGCGGCCCGGCACGCGAACCGGGCCGGGGCAGCAATCTTCAGGCTACGGCCGAATGGCTGGCAACTGTGAATCTGAGTTCGACGCAGACGTGGGAATATCCCTTGAAGACCCTGCCGAGGCCCACGGGCAAAGAAACGCGCGTCATCATTACGGAATATGATTTACCCCGGAAAGTAGCCCAGCCGCATGATGTAGTGATTGACTCAACCGGTATCGCCTGGTATTCGGATTTTGCCTACCAGATGTTTGGGAAGCTCGATCCGAAAACGGGTCAGGCGACTGAATATTCTCTTCCCTTGCTGAAGCCGGGTTTCCCTACCGGCTCACTCGAACTGCAACTCGACAGCGATGGGAATCCCTGGCTCGCCATGATGTATCAGGGCGGCATCGCGAAATTCGACAGGAAGACGGAAAAAGTCGAGACATTCCCGCTGCCCAAAGACGTACAAAAGAATCACACGCAGGAATCCATGGTCATGCCGATGCACGCGAACGTAGACGGCAAGGTGTGGACGAACAATCAGGACGATCATTCGATCTGGCGGCTGGATATCAAAACGGGCACTTACGAGAATCTTGGAACCTTTGCGATACCGGCCGAGGGCCGCAATATCGCGGCATATGGCATACCTGCGGATAATGAGAATAATCTCTATTTGCTGGATTTTGGTGGCGACAACATTGGCCGGATCGATGCGAAGACGAAACAGTTTAAATCGTATCCCACACCGACGCGAGATTCGAGGCCGCGCCGGGGGATGGTCGATGCGCAGGGACGTTTGTGGTTTGGCGAATTTGGCGCCAATTCGGTGGGAATGTTTGACCCGGCGACCGAAAGAATCAAGGAATGGAAAATACCCACTGCCTGGAGCGCGCCGTACCAGGCCGTCATAGACAAGACGGGCGACGTCTGGACAGGCTCGATGATTACCGATCGCATCGCGCGGGTCGATCCCGCAAGTGCGCAGGTGACGGAGTACCTGCTGCCGCGTGAGACCAATATTCGCCGCGTGTTCGTCGATAACTCGACGACGCCGGTGACATTTTGGGTCGGCAGCAATCATGGCGCTTCCATTATCAAGCTGGAACCGCTCGACTGACAGCTCAGTTGCGCGGCCGCGTGGGGCGGGTCCGGCAGGTAGGATTCCGTCGCTATTCGCTATCTGCTATTCGCTATTTACTCGCGCATCGCGTCCTCGTGCACCCTCTTAGATTGCGTCGTTCACAAGTTGCCGAAGGCACACCACAGCGAACTGTAATTCGCTCGAAGGAATCGCGCCTTTTGCGGCAGCGACGATCTGTGAGCATTTGTGAAGAAGCGTCGCAAGTCATGCAAATCGGCCGTGTAGCTCTCGTGCATCGAGACGTTGCGTTCCGAACATCGAATGAAGGTGAACCAGCACCTGCTGTTCGACATTGCTCGGTATCCCGAAGGCTTCGTACTCGAGCGTGATTTCCTGAACGAGGACGAGGAAAATCAGGCGATCACCGTGATCCGTGAGCTCGCGTTCAAAGAGTTTCGGATGCACGGCGTGCTGGCTAAACGCCGCATTGTACATTTTGGATTACGGTATGCGTTTGGCTCGCACAGACTTACCCCTGCATCAGAAATCCCCAAGGAACTGCATTTCATTTGCAGCCGGGCGGCCTTACTGGCGGGAGTTGATCCTGCCGATTTCGCCGAGACGCTGATCACTGAATATCAGCCGGGTGCGGGAATCGGCTGGCATCGGGACGCGCCTCCCTTCGGTATTGTTGCGGGGATATCACTTGCCGCTAGCTGCCGTATGCGCCTGCGGCACGACTCCGGTGGCAAATCTCAGACAATCACGGTTGAACTTCCACGAAGATCGATTTACCTGCTGACCGGAAGCAGTCGAAATGATTGGCGCCACGCAATTCCGCCTGTGGCTGAGACGCGCTACTCCATCACTTTCCGAACGTTACGATCTGAAGCGTCCGGGCCTGCGGCAGAGTGAGGGCGAATTTCGCCACATGGATCTCGAGCTAGGATTGGGGTTGCGGGTGGGGTTCGTCTAACAGCTCGATACGGACACGGCCTACGCCTTTATCCAGTAAACCGAGGCGCGTCGCGACCAGGAAGGAGACGTCCATTTCGCGGCCGTCCACGAACGGGCCACGGTCGTTGATGCGCACGACCTGGCTGCGTCCCGTTTTGACATTGACGAGCCGGACCATGGAACCGAAGGGAAGGCTCGGATGCGCCGCCGTGAGTGAGAACATGTCGAAAGGCTCGCCGCTAGCCGTGGGGCGGCCATTAAATCTGGGTCCGTACCAACTCACGATTCCAGACCACACTTTAATGGGCTTAATGGGCTGCCCGGAATGGGCGATCAGTGGGGCCTGCAAACCCATAGAAAATACGAAAATGAGAATAGGCCCTGCGAGGGCAGCTGACGGAATTAGGAGGCGTTTGCGCATTGTCGCTTAACCGTTATCGGCAAACGTTATCGGGCACACGTTCTCGCCACAGATCTAGGGTGCCATCGTTAGCGCGGACGTTAACAATGGCTTCGGCAATCCTGCGGGTGTGGGGAGCTAGGAACACGCTTAAATTGTAGGAGGCCGGGGCCGGGAGATCAACCTTTTTCGACCTGAAAAGTTCCTGTTAAGTTCTTTACTTCCCAGAGTTTAATTTTCGTACACAATGTTTCCAACGCTTCTACCAGGTTCTCACAAGCCCGGGGATCGGTGAAATTTGCGGTGCCTACCTGGACTGCCGAGGCACCCACCACGAAGTAATCGAGAATGTCTTCCGCGCTGTCGATTCCTCCCAGGGCGATGACTGGGATTTTGACTGCTTTAAAGCATTCATAGACCAACCGGGTGGTGATGGGCCTGATCGCGCGCCCGGAAAGGCCGCCGGTGGGATTTCCAATTCGGGATTTTCGGGTTCGGAAATCAATGCTCATGGCCGGATAAGTATTGGCGACGGTCAGGGCGTCTGCACCGGTGTCGGCGGCGGCGCGGGCCATCGCGGCGATAGCGGACACGTTCGGCGAGAGCTTCACCCACAGCGGGCGCCGAGCGACCGCTCGCGCGGCGGCGACGACTTCTGCCGCCATGCGTGGATCACTGCCGAATTGCAATCCGCCGCAGGCCACGTTGGGACAGGAGATATTGAGCTCGTACGCGGCGACGCCGTCCGCCTGCTCGAGGTGACGGATCACCTCCGCATATTCCTGCACGGTGTGGCCGAAAATGTTGGCGATGACCGCGGTGCGGTACGGACGGAGGGCAGGAAGCTTTTCGGCGATGAATTTGCGCACGCCGACATTTTGCAGGCCGACGGCGTTGAGCATCCCTGCCGGCGTGCCGACCAGGCGCGGCGCGGGGGCGCCCAGCATGGGTTCGAGCGACAAACCCTTGACGACGATGCCACCCAGGCGATTGAGATCGAGCAGATGGGAGAATTCGGCGCCATACCCAAAGGTGCCGCTTGCGGCGATAACAGGGTTGACGAGGCGAAGAGCGCCAATTTGGACGGTGAGATCCACTGCGGCGGAACGGCTCACGGGCGGGTAGTCTAACATGGGCGATCGCAGGCTGTGCACAGCGTGCGAGCGCTTCGGTAGCACCCAAGCAGTGTGCTAGGATGTTGCGCCAATGCGCGTGATCGAAAAGAGCCAGCTCATGTCGGCGCCCGATATCGAGCGCACGCTGCAACGATTGGCGCACGAAATCGCGGAAAAAAGCGGCGGGACCGCGAACCTCGCACTGATCGGCATAAGGCGGAGGGGCGTGCCGATCGCGCAGCGCATCGCGCGTGCCATGCGCGGATTTTCCGACGGCTCCGTCCCCGTGGGGACGCTGGATATCACGCTTTACCGGGACGACCTGTCAAAAATCGCCGCGCAGCCGGTATTGCATTCGAGCGAAATTCCTTTTCCGGTAGATGACAAGGACCTGATCGTCGTGGACGACGTCCTGTACACGGGCCGCACCATTCGGGCGGCCATGAATGGCTTATTCGACCTGGGCAGACCGCAGCGCATCCGGCTGCTGGTGCTGATTGACCGGGGACATCGGGAATTGCCGATTGAAGCGACTTTCGTGGGGCGCCATATACAAACCAGTGACAGTGAAATCATCGAGGTGCGCGTGAACGAAGTGGATCAGGAAGAGCGCGTGATGCTGGTTGAGCGCGTGGAATGAGGCGCGTGGAGTGATCTGTTATGAGCGGTCTGTCTTGCCGATGATGCCGGTCTGAAGCTGGTGAATGCGACAGTAATTCGCTGGAATGTGCGGAACGTTGAATGGCTGCGAATAGCTTTGGATAGCTCGGACTAGGCTGCTGGGAATAGCGGGAACGGGAATAGCTGAACTCGGGCGAGGGGCTCCGCCTAAATCGAGCCTGACTGGGAACATTCAAGTCCGCGACGCATCTTCGAGGAATCGTGCCCAAACGTCTGCGCCACCTGCTGGGGACCGAGTCACTAACGGCCGAGCAGATCGCCTTCCTGCTGGATGAGGCGAAGCCATTTCAGGAATTTCAGCGGCATCCGCTCAAAAAACTAGCCACGTTACGCGGTAAGACGGTGGCACTGGCCTTTTTCGAGGCGTCCACGCGCACGCGGATCAGCTTTGCCACTTCGGCGGCGCGGCTGGGCGCGGATACGATGAATTTGCAGGCGGAGTCCTCGAGCCTGAAAAAAGGCGAGTCGCTGCTGGATACGGTGCGGACGCTCGATGCGATGAAGCCCGACTGCATCGTGATGCGACACAGCTCGTCGGGCGCGGCGGTATTTGTGGCCCGGCACCTGGATATTCCGGTGATCAACGCGGGGGACGGCATGCACGAGCATCCCACGCAGGCGCTGCTCGACGCGCTGACGATCAGGGACAGGCTGGGCAAGCTGGAGGGGCTGAACGTCACGATTATTGGAGATATCGTGCACAGCCGGGTGGCGCGATCGAACCTGCACCTGCTGTCGAAATTCGGGTGCCGGTTTACGCTGTGCGGGCCAGCGATGTGGCTTCCAAAAGAATTCGAGTGCCAGTTTGGAGGGGCGCAGCCTGGCGCACAAGTTGGCGGCGCAACCGAAATTGGCGGTGAAAGTTTTGCTAGCGCGGCGAATGGCCCAGCGCTGCGACGCACCTCGCGCATCGACGATGCGCTCGAAAACGCCGATGTGGTGATCGTTTTGCGCGTGCAGCAGGAGCGGCTGCACGAGCCGGCGCTGCCGCTGGACGAGTACATTCTGCAATTTCAACTGACGCCCGAGCGGTTGCGGCGCGCGCGTGAGGGAGCGCTGGTGCTCCATCCGGGCCCCATGATTCGCGGTGTCGAGATCGATCCGGTGGTGGCGGACGGGCCGCAATCGTGCGTGCTCGAACAGGTTACGAACGGGCTGGCGGTGCGTATGGCTGTGCTGTTTCTGATGATTGGCACCGGAACCGAATCCGATGAAGGCAAAGGGTCCACTCATGCTGCGGATTAAGAACGGCCGGATGCTCGAGGCAGGCGGCAGCGAGGCCGCTGTGGATATATGGATCGAGGGCGACCGCATCGCGCGGGTTGCGGCGGCGGCAGGCGAGGATCACGGGGGACAGAAGTCGCAGACGGACACGCGGCGTGGTGGTGAGAACACGGGCCATGAGAACAGGGGCCATGAAAATACGGCTCGTGAAAATACGGACGAGGAGACGCTCGATGCCACGGGGCTGATTGTGGCGCCAGGATTCATTGATTTGCATTGCCATTTGCGGGAGCCGGGTGGCGAGTCGTCGGAGACGATTGAAAGTGGCACGCGGGCGGCGGCTCGCGGGGGATTCACGGCAGTGTGCCCGATGCCGAATACGCGGCCGGTGAATGACAATGCGTCGGTGACGCGCTCGATTGTCGAGCGTGCCGCGGCGGTCGCGAGCACGCGCGTGTGGCCGATTGGCGCGGTCTCGATTGGGAGCCGGGGCGAGGGGCTGGCCGAGATTGCGGCGATGCAGAAGGCCGGTGCGGTGGCCGTCAGCGATGACGGCAAGCCGGTGGCGACGGCGAAGCTGCTGCGGCAGGCGATGGAGTACTGCCGCGCGCTTGAACTGCCGGTCATCGACCATTGCGAGGATACCTCGCTATTTGCGGGATCGGTAATGCGCGAAGGACGGCAGTCCGTGCGGCTGGGACTGCCAGGGATGCCGGCGGCCGCCGAATCCATTGCGGTCGGACGCGACGTGCAAATCGCGGAACTGACGGGCTGCCGGTTGCACGTGGCTCATCTGTCGACGCACGCGTCACTGGAGCTGGTGCGCGGGGCGAAAAAACGAGGATTGCGCGTGACGTGCGAAGTCACGCCGCACCACTTCACGCTGACCGACGACGATGTGTTGTACGACACGCATTTCAAAATGAATCCTCCGCTGGCTTCCGCCGAAGACCGGGCGGCGCTCATCGAAGGATTGGCCGACGCCACCGTGGATGCAATCGCGACCGACCATGCTCCTCACGAGGCGGCAACGAAACAGGTGGAATTCGATCGCGCACCATTTGGCGTGACCGGTTTCGAGACGGCGCTCGCGTTGGCGCTGGAACTGGTGCATGCGGGGCGCCTGACGCTCGGTCGGATGATCGAGCTTTTCACCAGCGGGCCGGCGAGCGTGCTGGGCCGCAGCCGGCGTATCGCAGCTGGGGAGCCCGCAGACCTGACGCTATTTTCCACCGATCATGCATGGACGTTTCGGGCGGCAGATTCCGCGAGTAAATCACAAAACACCCCGTTCGATAACCGGAAGTTCCGAGGCGGACCGATGGCGACAGTCGTGGCGGGGCGCGTCGTTTATCGTCGAGAGATTTGAAGCGAGTGCTTGATGCAAGTTTTATTTTGATCCTCGCCGTGGCGCGCCGCAGTAGGCACTGAAGACCCGATATGCTTCTTCCCTATTACTCCGATATGGCAACGCGATGTCCGCACTTCCAGTAACGAAATTAAGACTTGAAGAGAATTAAAGCGCCGAGCGGCTAGCGAGTCGCGGGCTCCGAGGCGGGATGCAGGCCGTGTTGCGGGACTTCGTGGATTCCACGAGGTGGCGGCTCATGGTGCGAACGGTAAAAGTGATCGAGTGGACCCGCGCCTTTGCCAATGCTGAAACCGTGTTCGATGGCTTTGGTGACGTAGGCTTTCGCAAGCACCACAGCCTCGCGCAGGGGCCGCCCGGAGGCGAGTAGTGCGGCAATCGCGGAGGCAAAGGTGCATCCGGAGCCGTGGGTATTCTCTGTTTTGACGTGATCGCCGCCAAGAATCAGGACGGAACTGCCGTCGAAGAGGACGTCGACGGCTTTCTCCATATGGCCGCCCTTGACTAAAACGGCGCGAGCGCCCTGCTCGACCAATTTGCGCGCGGCGGCTTCCATGGTGGCGACATCTTTGACTTCCAGGCCGGTGAGCATGGCGGCTTCAGCGAGATTGGGCGTGGTCACCGAAGCGCGTTTCATAAGCTCATCCATGAGGAAATTCAGTCCGGGCGGATCGAGCAAAGCAGGACCACCGGCGCTGGGCTGCACAACCGGATCGAGCACGATGTGCGCGAAATGGTTGGCATCCAGGAATTCCGCAACGGCCTCGGCATTGGCGCGATTACCCAGCATCCCGATTTTCACGGCGGCGATTTGCACGTCCTCGGCGAGGGTATCCAGCTGGGCGCGGAGCGTGTCGGCCGGCGTGACGTGAGTGGCCTTGATTCCCTGGGTGGATTGCACCGTGAGGGCGGTAACCGCAGCAACTCCATAGCAATTATGCGCGGAGATGGTTTTCAAGTCCGCACCGATGCCCGCACCACAACAGGGATCGAAGCCGGCAATGACGAGGACGATGGGGAGTGGCGAGCGGCGCTGATTGTTCAAATGCAGCAAGTCCCTCTGCAGCAGTTAAAAATGGCCGGCTGCACCGAAAAGCGATGCCTGCGGGCAAAGGCGACTGTACGCAGGTCTTTCCGCGCAACGCAACAATTTTTTCAAGCTTACAGTGAAAAGCGTTCCAGGATACGGTGATCCGCTGTCGCCCGACCGCACCGCACGCGAGCGCGAGCGCCAGGTGCGCTACGGGAAGAGGCCGCGGGTCATGGCGGCGTCGGCCACGCGGCCGACGGCGATGACGTAAGCGGCCGCGCGGGGATGCGCGTGATACTTACGCGCGGTCGTGTACACGTCATTAAACGCGCGGCGCATCTGGACCTCGAGACTTTGGGCCGGATTATTTTGCGAACCATTGTGCGTGGGGCCATTTTGCGTTGCGGCGTTTTGCGAAAACTGCGCAGCGTCACACCAATTCATCGCGACACCGCCCGCATTCGCAAGAATGTCGGGGAGGACGAAGATGCCCTTGCGCGCGAGTACTTCATCGGCGTGCGGGGTGGTGGGACCACTGGCGCATTCGGCGACAATTTTGGCTTTAATCTGCTCGGCATTATGCAAGGTGATCGCATTTTCAAGCGCGGCCAGAACCACGACGTCGCACTTGAGCGCCAGCAAATCTTCGTGAGACATCCGTGAGGCGCCCGGCATCCCCACGACGCTGCCGGAGCGCTCTTTATAACGAAGCGCCTTCAGCGGATCGATGCCTCGCGGGTTGTGAACGCCGCCGCGCGAATCGCTGATAGCGACAATCCGCGCTTTCTTTTCCGCAAACAGGCGCGCGGCAGCAGTGCCGACAGCGCCGTAACCCTGGATGGCAATGGTGGCACCGCGAAGGGACATACGCTTGACCTTGCAGGCTTCCTCGGCCACGAAGGTGCAGCCGCGCGCCGCCGATTCGGCCGGACCTGCGGCGCCCCCGAGCGATGAGGGGCTCCCGCTGACAATAGCGGGGGCGAGACGGCCAGCCATCATCGAATAGGTATCCATCATCCACGCCATGGTTTGGCTGTCGGTGGAAACATCGGGCGCCGCCATATCGCAGCCTGGACCTATCAGCGGAAAAATTTCCGAAGTAAAACGCCGGGTCAGACGTTCGAGCTCTCCGCGAGACATTCGCTTGGGGTCGCAGATTACGCCACCCGAACTGCCCCCGAAGGGGATATTCACGGTGGCCGTTTTCCAGGTCATCCACGAGGCGAGCGCTTTTACTTCATCGAGCGTGAGATTGGGGTGAAAGCGTATGCCGCCGGTGGCGGGTCCGCGCGAAGTATTGTGCTGTACGCGGAACCCGGTAAATACTTTGACCTGACCGTTATCGAGCTTTACCGGGATGGCCACTTCGAGGGAGCGTCGCGGAACGCGGAGAATCTGCCGCAAGCCGATATCGAGCTTCAGAAACTCCGCCGCCATATCGAACTGAATCTGCGCGATGCGAAAAGGGTTCAACTCCTCGCGCGGAGCCATACGGGGCAGCACCGGTTGCGGAACGGGCTTGGGCAGGGTCGCCATTCGGATTGTTCCTCCTCCAACTACCGCGGGCTACTGCGGGTTCCACGTGTCGGTTCCCGGAACCGCGAGCTTTGCACTTACCGGTGCTTCTAGGCGCTTACCGCGGGCCGGTGGGACTGCAGGTACCGTTCGCGGCATTCTGCTGAGCAGAAATGTTCCAACCTGCCCGCATGGTCGAGGGTAAAAGAAATTTCCGGAGACACGTGTACGCCACACCAGGGGTCCCGATGAAGAGCGATGACCCTGGGAGCGTCCGGTGCCGAGGATGGGTGTGAATTGCGAGCCGTGCTGTTTACGGTGGGAGCAAGAAAGCGGGCGAGAACACGCCTGACCAGCCATAGCATGGCGCCGCACAAAAGTCCCCAAATGAAAATTCGGAGAGCGCGGCCTAATGAATTGTTAGCCATGTGACCTGCACCTGGCGCGCAAGGTGAAGGAACCCGGCGGCCCAAGTGACGGCCGCAGTGTAGTGAATTGAGAAAAGCAGTGTCAATGGAATCCCGATGTTAACTTATATCTACAGTTATGCGCAGGCGTGTCGCAGAGTCGGAAAAGGTTTGCGTCTCCTTGTATGTCTATGTAAGCATACTCTTTAGCAGAACTTATGAATATTGCAGCCCCACGGCGAGCATGGGCCGCGATTTTGGCGAAGCATTCCAGAAATGCTCTCAGAACGAGGGCCGGATGCAGTCCGTACCCATGTAGGGTTGGAGGACCTGAGGTATCTCTACCGACCCATCCGCCCGCTGATAATTTTCGATAATGGCGAGCCACGTGCGGCCCACAGCCAGGCCGGAACCATTGAGCGTATGCACAAAATCGCTCTTACCGCCTTTCGGTTTGAACCGGATTCCGCTGCGACGAGCCTGAAATGCTTCGCAGTTTGAGCACGAGGAGATTTCGCGGAATTCGGCCGGTGCGGGAAGCCAGACTTCGAGGTCATAGGTTTTTGCGGAGGCGAAGCCCAGGTCTCCGGTCGCTAGTTGCATGACGCGGTAGTGGAGCCCCAGCTGTTGTAACAATGACTCGGCGTCTCGCACCAGCGACTCGAGCTCCTCATAACTCTGGTCCGGGCGGGCGAACTTAAACATCTCGACCTTTTGAAACTGATGCTGCCGAAGTGTGCCGCGGGTGTCGCGCCCAGCCGCGCCAGCTTCCGAACGGAAACAGGCGGTCCAGGCGCAGGCCTTCACGGGAAGAAGCGCGGCATCGAGTGTTTCATCGCGATAAAGGCTGGTGAGTTCGACTTCGGCCGTGGGCGTGAGCCACAGATCGGTGCCTTCGAGGTGAAACATATCAGGGGCGAATTTTGGCAGTTGCCCCACCCCGACGAGCGAGGCCGTATTGACCAAAAAAGGCGGAAGGTATTCGGTGTATCCGTTACGCGTGTGAACGTCCAGAAAAAAATTGGCGAGCGCACGTTCGAGGCGCGCACCCAATCCGCGGTAAAGAGAGAAGCGGGCGCCGGCAATTTTCACCGCGCGGGGCAAATCGAGGATACCGGCGCGCTCGCCCACTTCCCAGTGGGGCCGCGGGACAAAATCGAATTGCGGCGGGGCTCCCCAGCGGCGTACCTCGGTATTGGCTGCGGCATCGCCGACCGGGACGGAACTGTCCGGCAGGTTGGGCACGGCCAGCATGAATTGCTGGAGACGCGCGTCGAGTTCAGTGTTGACCTCGTCGGCGCGTTTGATTTCGTCGGAAACGCGTTTCATTTCGTCAAGCATCGCGGAAACATCTTCACCGGCGCGCTTGCGGCGGGCGATTTCTTCACCGGCCCGATTACGTTCGGCCTTCAGGCGCTCGCCCGCCGTGATGCTTTCACGACGCTCACGGTCGAGAGCGCGGAATGCGTCGAAGTCGATGGTGGCGCCGCGGTTGGCGGCCATCCGCTCAAATTGCGGGAGATGATCCCGGAAATAATTCAGATCGTGCACGCAGTGGCCGTGCCTTTCCAGTGCGAGATGGGTGCCCGCGGATCGCAGGGTACGGAAACGGCGGCAGGCCGCGCCAAAATGAAACTGTGGCGGCGCAAGCCATGACGCAGAAAGCGATGAAAATAAATCGCGATCTTAGCACCTCGGCGGGGCTTGCGGGAACACATTACGCAAGCAGTTTGACAGAGTTGCGGGGTGGGCAGAACTGCGAGCGGAAACTGCTGGGGAGAAGTGCGAGAGTACTTTGGCAGCGGGAGTGCAGGAGGAACGGTATACGGAGATTGTGGAGGGCTCGAACGACAGGCGAATCGCAGAACCCCGCATCGCGGGCGTTGCAGATTTACACGGCCCGCGTAGAATATCTGTCACAGACCCCTGATGTGCCCTAGAGGGCACGTACAACCGGAGAGGAGGATACTATGGCAGCCACGGTAAAACCGATCCCCGAAGGACTTCATGCGATCACGCCCAATTTGATTTGCCACAACTCCGCACAGGCAATCGAGTTCTACAAGGTGGTTTTTGGAGCAACCGTGAAAGTGCGCATGGATGGCCCGGGTGGCAGGGTGATGCATGCGGAACTGAAGATTGGTGATTCCACGATCTTCGTGAACGATAGCATGAGTGATAAGCCCTCGAGTGGTCCCGAACCCGGCGTTAACAACCCGATGTACATCCATCTATACGTCGCCGATGTAGATGATGTTTTTGGCCGCGCGATCCGGGCGGGCGCCCGCGCGGACATGCCGGTCCAAGATATGTTCTGGGGTGATCGCTACGGGAAGCTCACTGACCCCTTTGGTCAGCAGTGGGGCATCGCCACGCACAAAGAAGACATATCAGGTGAGGAGATGAAGCGCCGGCAGGAGGCGTTCTTCGCGAAAGCGGCGGGTCACTAGAGAGGCGCTTTCAGGACACGCTTCGAGAAGAGACGCCTAGGCGCTTGAGTGGGGCAGGCTGGGGTGCGCGCTGAGAGCACGCGGCAGACGGGTGTGTGTCAGTCCGGGTGTGTGTCAGTCCGGGTGTGTGTCAGTCAGTGTGTCAGTCTGTTTGATGTGCTGTTCTCCTGATTGCTGCGATCAACCGGCGGAGTAGGCGTTCCGGTTGTCAGCCAGAACGTGGCGTGTATCTGTTTGTGACCGGCCGATATGTGCTTGTAGCTGATCCAGATAGGGACACATGAGACCTGCGGGAGACGACACGATCTTGCTTGCGACGGCTTGGCCTGTATGACATTCATGTTATAAACTTCGCATCACTGAGGCGGCGTTCTAATGGCACCAGACGAGGAAAGAGTTTTACGGATGGGGATGAGTGGCCTGATTGGCGTCTCCGTCCAGATGCAGCGTGTTTACAAGCTGGTTCACACCGTAAGTGCCTATCGATATCCGGTATCCATCACAGGGGAAGTGGGCACGGGCAAAGAGGCCACGGCGCGGCTGATTCATTCGATGAGCGCCCGCAGAACCAAACCGTTTGTGGCCGTGGGCCGGTCGATGTTCGTTCCGTCCTGGATAGAGCCGGAATTATTCGGGTATGAGAAGGGCGCAATCGGCCAAGGTTCGGAAACGAAGTTAGGACTTCTGGGCGTCGCTGGGGCGGGAACCCTTTACTTTGACGAGGTGGCGGAGTTGCCCGTGGGCGTGCAGGCGAAACTCCACCGTACGCTCGAGGAAAACGAATTTTGGCCGATAGGGTCCGCGCGCGCGGTGCCGTTTGGCGCCAGGGTGCTGGTGGCCACGCAGCGCAATCTTGAGGCGCAGGTGCGCGCGGGAGCATTTCGTGAGGATTTGTATTTCCAGCTCAATTCCATGCAGATCAAGCTGCCTCCGCTGCGGGAACGAAAAAACGACATTCCGCTGCTGGTGGATGCGTTTATCGACAAATACGCGGAAGAGGGCTCGACAATTGGATTCTCCTCGGCAGCGATGGATTGCCTGCTGGCTTACGACTGGCCGGGCAATGTGCGAGAACTGGAAATGACGGTACAGCGCGCGCTCGCGTTTTCTCCCAGCTCGACCGTGGAACCCGGCGACCTGATCCACCTGCCGCGCAATCCTGCTCTGGCTACCTCGGATGTGAAACGCCCTGTGGCGCCGGACGAATTCGAAATCGAGCGCCTGGCCATCGTGCAGGCCCTGCGGGAATCGAGCGGCGATACCATGGTGGCAGCGCACATTCTGGGCATCAACCGCACGACGCTGGGACGAAGACTGAAATATCATCGGCTGGACAATTGGATGTAGTCATGTTTACGGGGTATGCAGTATCTACGGTGCAGTTTTTAGCATGTAAGAACATTTAGCCCGCAACTTTGAGGCAGTGTCGTTTACGGTCTACGCAGAGATTGCAGTAGAAACGAGCCATGGCACATCAATTCACGACCTCGCACCTCAAAGACTCCATTGACCTTTTTCACTATTACAAACATTTAGGTGACCGCGCGATCGCGCAGTGCCCCGACGACAAGCTCGCGGTAGCACCAAGCAGCGAATCAAACTCCATTGCCACGATCGTGAAACACCTGGCGGGAAACATGCTTTCGCGGTGGACGGATTTCCTGACTAGCGATGGTGAGAAGGCCGACCGGAAGCGTGACAGCGAGTTTGAAGAGCCACCGAGAACGCGCGCGGAAGTCGAGGCAACGTGGGAGCACGGCTGTACGTGCATGTTCACAGCGCTCGCCCACTTGACCGACTCGGATTTGACGAAAACCGTAACCATTCGCACGGAACCGCACTCGGTGATCCAGGCCCTGAACCGGCAACTGAACCACTATGCGTATCATGTGGGCCAGATTGTGTTCGTCGCGAGGTATTTTGCCGGGGAGAATTGGGAAACACTCAGCATACCGAAAAAGAAATCCGAGGAATTCAACTCGCAGGTCGCTTCCGGGAAACTCTCTCAAAGATAATCGCGCACGATGCCGAAACCTCAGGCCGCCGCTGGGCCCTTGCCGGACTTACCGGCGGCGGAAGTCCTGAGCTTCCTTAGGGAAACCAGAGGAGTGCTTACGTGGACCGCTGCCGATCTGGCGAAATCGTTACGGATCGGGAAGCGGGACGCGGCGCAGATCGTCGCTATTCTGGAACTGCAAGGTTATGTGAAAGCGAGCGGCGGGCGGGAGTATTTGAGCACCGAGGATGGAAACGCGGTCGCAGGGTCTTCCGTGCCCCGGTTCGGGCGAGAAAAGGTGCGACAGGCGCTTTCGTTGCTGCGGAAGCGCATGCGCGCAGCTAATGAGGATCCGAAGGGGCGCTACCAAGTTGCTCAGGCGGTGGCGTTCGGAGATTTTCTAACGGGCCGTCCACGCGTGCAGCCCGCCGACGTCGGAGTGCGCCTGGAGCTGCGAAATCGAGGGAAAGACGGGATGGTTTCCGCCAGTGAAAATGCGGCGCGCAAGGCGTTCCTGACGCAACTGCGCCAGAAAAGTGCCATGCTGCGCCTGCAGCTTTACGAAGAATGGATGGGCGCGAGGTCTCATGAGAGGCTGATTTAGCTGGCTTCACTGCTGATTCGTGCTGTTTTAGGCCGATTGGGACGGCGAATCGGGAATGCCGGGCTGGGGTCCAGGGCGCTAGCTCAAGTTTTAAAGTAATTGCCGCAGCTTTGTGTTTGGAGTGTGGTAGAATTCTCTTCCCACCTTCGTATCAGGAAGGATGCCCCGCGCGGGTGTTGCGCCGATACAACACCGCGCGGGGCGCTTACTTTCTGGAATCACCTTTTAGAGAAGTTCTTAGAGAAGCGTTGCGCACACTTTGCGGGCCGTCGAGCATTTGTCTGGGATTATTTCGCACGTCCGCGTCTGTAAATTCACAAAACAGTGGTAATGGTACGGGCGTACGCGCGTCCGGCGCGGCATGCTGTGCAGATTCTGCTATTCTGTTTGCAAGGAGATTAGCTGGATGCAGTATTCCCCGGGCAGCATACCTTATGGGAGGAACTGAATAAGTGAGTCCGTCGAAGGCAGCCGCAGTGTCTGCGAAACGTATGTTTAACTTCAATGCCGGTCCGGGCGCCTTGCCTCTCGCGGTGCTGGAGCGCATTGACGAGGAATTGCTGAACTGGCACGGCTGCGGCATGTCCGTGATGGAAATGAGCCATCGCTCGAGGGAATTCCAGGAGATCAATGCGGCGGCAGAAGCCGGATTGCGGAGACATCTCGCGATTCCCGAGGACTATGCGGTGATATTCGTGCAGGGCGGGGGCAGCTTGCAATTCAGCATGGTGCCGATGAATTTGGCGCTTCCGGGCAAGCCCGTGGACGTACTGCACACCGGAAGCTGGACGGCGAAGGCCATACAGGAATTGAAAAAAGGCGTGGCGCATCGCATCGCGGCGTCCACCGAAGGCGACAAGTTCCGGCGGGTGCCGCGCAAAGAGGAGATCGCGCCTTCCGCCGAGGCTTCGTATGTGTATTTGTGCTCGAATAATACGATTGAAGGCACGCAGTGGAGCGAATTCCCGGAAACGGGAGAAGTGCCGCTGGCCGCGGACATGTCTTCGGATATCGTCTCACGCAAGATCGACGTCAAGAAATTCGGGCTGATTTTTGCTTCGGCGCAGAAGAATCTCGGTCCCGCGGGTGCGACCGCGGTGATTGTGCGCAAGGACCTCGCGGAACGTGCAGACAAGGGCGTACCAACCATGCTGCAATACCGCACGCACATCAAGGAAAAGTCGCTGTACAACACACCCCCGACGTTTAGCATTTACGTGCTGGGGCTGGTGATGGATTGGATGGATTCGCAGGGCGGCCTGGCAGCAATTGAGAAGCGCAACGAATCCAAGGCGCAGATGCTTTATGAGGCGATCGATGCGGGTGGCTTTTACACCTGCCCGGTGGAGAAAGAATCCCGCTCGAGGATGAACGTGGTGTTCCGCGTCGCAGGGGGCGACGAAGCCATCGAGAAAAAATTCGCGCTGGAAGCGCAAGCGGCGGGGATGGTGGGTACTCCGGGCCACCGCTCGGTGGGCGGCATGAGAATTTCGCTCTACAACGCCGTGGAACTTGAGGCTGTAGCGGCACTGGTGAGCTTCATGCGGGAGTTCGAGCGCGTAAACGGCTGAGCGAATCACGCACGCCGCGAAAAAGTACGTAAAAATCTTACAAGCAAAAGGACAAGGCAACGTGATCGCTGCTTACATCTGCGAAGGCGTTCGCACGCCCATTGGACGTGCAGGGGGTGCGCTCGCGCACGTCCGCACAGACGATCTGGCGGCGATACCGCTTGTGGAACTGCGGCGAAGGTTTCCGAACAGCGACTGGGAATCGGTGGATGACGTCATCTATGGTTGCGTGAACCAAGCTGGTGAGGATAACCGGAATGTCGCGCGCATGGCAGCTTTGCTTGCGGGCGTGCCGCAGAGCGTGCCCGCCTCGACAGTGAACCGGCTGTGCGGATCCGGGATGGAAGCCGTGTCCGTTGCGGCGAGGAGCATCGCGACCGGAGAGACTTCGCTGGTGATTGCGGGTGGCGTGGAGAGCATGAGCCGCGCTCCATTTGTGATTCCCAAGGCGAGTGCGGCGTTCTCGCGGAATGCGGAAATATACGACTCGACAATCGGGTGGCGTTTCGTGAATCCGCTGATGAAAGAAAAATACGGGATCGATTCCATGCCGGAGACCGCCGAGAACGTGGCGGAACGCTATGGGATTGACCGCTGCTCGCAAGACCGGTTCGCACTGTGGTCGCAGCAAAAAGCAGCTGGCGCACAGAAGGCGGGCATTTTCGCGGAAGAAATTGTACCGGTGAGCGTGCCGGGAGCGAAGGGCACGGTGCACACCGTCGAGCTCGACGAGCAGCCTCGGCCGGATACAACAGTGGAGCGATTAGCGAAGCTGCCCACTCCATTTAGAGCGGGCGGAACGGTAACCGCGGGAAACTCCTCGGGCATCAACGATGGGGCGTGCGCCGTATTTGTAGCGTCGGATAAAGGCGCCTCTAACTTCGGGCTCACACCGGTCGCACGCGTGGTGGCCACGGCCGCCGCCGGAGTGGAGCCGGCTGTCATGGGCATCGGGCCGATTTTTGCGATCCGAAAGCTGCTGGCGCGGATGAGCTTATCAATTGCAGAGATCAGCGTGCTGGAACTTAACGAAGCCTTCGCGGCGCAGGCGCTGGCCGTGACACGCGCGCTCGATCTGCCTGACGACAGCGAAAAGGTGAATCCGCACGGAGGCGCGATTGCGCTGGGGCATCCGCTGGGCATGAGTGGAGCGAGACTCGTTCTGACAGCGGCGCGGCAATTGCGGCGGACGGGTGTGCGATACGCCGTCGCCTCGATGTGTATCGGAGTGGGACAAGGCATTGCCATGCTGTTGGAGCGTGTTTGAATTTCGCTGCGTGCAGAAATGTCGCGCGGGCACGCAAATCTAACCCTGCCGGTTATAACGCCGATGCCGATGCACTCATATTTGCCGCCGATCCGGCTGGCTGTATCGTGTTAATCAGGCCTTAATATTGCCAAAAAAAGCATCTCCCCACGATGTTTCCTGTATACAATCCTCGGGTAAGAATTATTTCCTGCCAACGCCCGGCCGGTGAATCGGTAAAACCGCCTATCGCCCGGTCTGTCGGTCGCCAAATGCAAGCGTACTGCGCACGGTAAAATTGAAAGCTGGAATTCAGCAGCGGATGCGGAGCCCTGAATATGCCCAAGGTCATACTCGTCAACCCGGCGATATCCACGATGGGGTACAGCATCATCACGCCGAGGTGGCTTTTTGTTCTCGCGCAAGCGACGCCGGTGGAGTTGGTGGGCGATCCGGTATTAGTTGACGAATCGCTGCACGAATTCGATCCGAGCATCGTCAGGCCGGGTGACATCGTCGGGATTGGCATCAGCACGGGAAATTGCACCGCCGGGTACCGCGTATTGAAGGCGGCCAAAGCGAGGGGCGCGACCGTGGTGATGGGCGGCATTCACCCGACTATTTTCCCCGATGAGCCGCTTGAAATGGGGGCAGATGCGGTTGTGACCGGTAATGGCGACCTGGTCTGGCCGAAGGTTGTGCAAGATATTCTGCAAGACCGGCTCCTGAAGCGCTACGACGGAGGACGCGTCCCGGGCGAACAATTGCTGAAGGGGCGCTGGGATCTTATGGATCCCACCCAATATACATTTGCGACGGTTCAAACTGTCGCGGGTTGTCCGGAGAATTGCAGTTTCTGCTCCGTGTGGGTGACCGACGGGCGGCAGCCGCGCCAGCGTCTGGGTGACAAAATAATCGAGGAAGTGAACGAATTATACGATCTGGGCTTCCGTTACATTATTTTCGCGGATGACAACTTCAATCCCTCGACGCTGGGCCGCATCGCGCGCGAACCCAGCGCGCCGATGAGAAAGCAGCTCGAGCAGATTCGCGAGGACCGGCTGAAATTCTTTGAAGAATACGATAAGTCGGTTCCGAAAAACCTGTACGCGTTCACGCAAATGACCACGGAAGTGACCAGCGACGAAGAATACCTGTCGGCCATGTATTCCAAGATGCGCATTCGCGCCGCATTGATCGGAGTCGAGTCTTTTTCCGAAGAGGGCCTGAAGAGCGCGAATAAACTATGGAATCCGAGCGGTCAGAAGATGGTGGAAACGATCCAGAAGATTCAGGACGCGGGTATCTTATGCCTGAGCTCGATCATCTGCGGCCTGGAAACCGATACGGTGGACACCATCCGCACGATGAAAAACTTCGCGCTGGACTCCGGCACGATCCTGGCGCAATTCACTTTCTATCATCCCTATCCGGGCACCAAAGATTTTCACGAGATGCTGACGGACATAAAAAACCGGGAAAAGCCCAACGGCGTGCAAAAGCATCAGACGAAGATTCGCAACGAACGATTCTGGCTGAAAGCCACCAATGAAGTGGACATGATTGCGCACGCCCACATCAGCCGGGAAGAGTTGCTGGCTGAAAATAAAAAATGCTGGGACGTCTTCTATGCGCCGGGCGAGGTTTGGAAACGAGTTAATCGGGGACGATCCAAGGGATGGCCTTTCGCGGGCAAGTTCACTTACCTGTTGCTTTGCATTATCTTCCGGCGGATTTATGGCGGGCAGGGGATGGCGGCGGACGGGGTGCGCAAGAAGCGCCTGGGCATTGTGACGAGAATGCTGATCAAGATCGGGACGACCACGTACAACCACTACTACCGGAAACGCCTGGGCGTGCGGATTGGCGAGCCACTGGCGCAACCTTCGGCTCGCTCATCGGCCTCGGAGCACGTGGGCGAACCGGAGCTGGCGACGGTGCCCGCGCACAGGTCCGGATCAACCGACAAAATAAATCAGATAGAGCGCTAACGCGTCGGTCGCAGACGCGGTGTGAAATGGCCACATAGGCGCTTGCGCGGATGCGGTTCGCGCATCTGGACGCTAAGTGCAAATATGAAGTACGGCTGATGGATTGCGGCCGCCATTGTTGATGTCTGTTTCCTCACGGCGAGAAGAGCTTGTTCCCATCGTTGCTGGTTACGCGTTTTGTATTTGTTGGTTTATTCGCCTAAGTCATCCGCCGGTCGTCCGCTAATCATTGGCTAAACACCGGGTAATCATCCGCACATGAGTGCATCACGGCCAGTGTGAACGGGGCGCGAACTTTTATTGCGGTTGATGCCGCTCTTATTCCTCGCCCGCAAGAAAGATGTGCAGCAATTCCCTTCCGATAGGTTGCAGCACGCATGTGCTATTCCGCCTTGTGGGTCCTAGGAAGACCAATTCTGAAAAGTTCCACAATTTGCGTACAAGGTTCACGAACTTGGCCGTGAGACCGAACTGAAAATGAAGCTTTGCCGCGCCCCGCATTTCGATGGAGATGCACGGGCCATTTCTGATACGCTCTGCCGCGTTGTGCTCGGAAGCTCTGTTCCACAGTAGTTCGGCGCTAGATGGAGCTTCTGGCCCGCTGTCTGCCGCTCATCCCCGGAGTGGCTTGATGCCTGGCGGCGGGGTATCGCAGAGACCGGATTCAGAATTCGTAAATACAGCTGAGGGGATTCGCAGCCGGTGCCTACAACTGACTCTCGACGAACGCCATCCAACATGGTGTTGCAGCTTCGCCGAGACCGGGCGTAAGGTAGTCTCTCGCACATACGCCAGCGGCACCAGAGGAGCGGTGGCCACATGCCAACGATTGCACGGCGGTCTTCACCCAGGACTGATTGCGGGGATAACCGGCAGTGGCATGGCCATTGGCTATCTTTTGGACGCCGAATCGGCGCCCCCGTGATGCGCCGGTTGATTGCGAACCGGTGCCAGCAGCGTAAGTCTCGCTCTATTTAGTGAATCGCACGATTGGGTATCGATCGTTCCGATCATGTTTGAATTCCTTTTTAACTATCCGCGCTCGGTATTTTCCAGGGGCGAATTTGTATTGCTGGGGGGCTGGCCCAAATGGGTTCTGGCCCTTTTGCTGCTCGCCGCCGCCGGCGTCCTGGCCTGGTTGATTCGCTCGAAGATGCCGCAAGCTGCGGCGAAGCTGCACGGCTGGCGTGCCGGGGTGATCTGGCTGCTGGAAACCTCGCTTGCGGCAGTCGTGCTTATCCTGCTGTGGCAGCCGGCGCTGATGGTGGCGGAGCTGCGGCCGCAGCAAAATATCATTGCCGTGCTGGTTGACGATTCGCGCAGCATGGGCATTACCGAAAATGGCGCGACACGCCAGGCGCAAGCCGTCAAGGTGCTCGAAGGCGGTGTGCTAAGCGATCTGCAGAAGAAGTTTCAAACACGTATCTACCGCTTTGACGATCGATCGGCGCGTATCGCCGGTCTTGGCGAGCTAAAGCCCTCGGCGCCGGTAACTCATATCGGCGACAGCCTTAGGCAACTGGCAGACGAAACCGCCGACCTGCCCATCGGGGCGGTCGTGCTGATGAGTGATGGCGCCGACAATTCGGGCGGCATCGACCAGGCGGCGATTGCCGCGTTGCGTAACCGGCACATACCGGTGCACACGGTGGGGTTTGGCCTCGAACAGGTGCCGCACGACGTGGAGATTAACGACGTCAAGGTGGCGCCCCGAGCGCTGGCGGATTCCCGGCTTTCCGCCACGGTAAGCTTGCACCAGCGCGGCTATGCGGGGCGGAAATCGGCACTTACCGTCCGGGATGGCGACAAAGTTCTTACCACGCACCCCATCACGTTCGGAGCAGACGGTTCCGTGCAAACGGAAACACTGCTGTTCAATGCCGGTGCGGCGGGAGCCAAGACGCTGAGTTTCTCGGTCGACGTACTTCCCGACGAGGAGAACCGCAACAACAATAGTGTTACGCGCCTGGTGAACGTGGACGCCGACAAACGGCGCGTCCTCTACGTGGAAGGGGAGCCGCGGTGGGAATACAAGTTCATCCGGCGCGCCGAAGATGATGACCGCATCGTGCAAGTAGCCTCGATGCTGCGCACCACGGAAAACAAGATTTACCGGCAAGGGATCTCGGATCCCAAGGAATTGGCGAACGGCTTTCCGACTACCGCGGACGAACTTTTTGGGTATCAGGCGCTGGTGATCGGCTCGGTTGAGGCTACTTATTTCAATCCCCAGCAGCAGGAACTGATTCACGAGTTTGTCGACCGGCGTGGCGGCGGGCTGCTGCTGCTGGGTGGCCAGTTCTCGCTAGCCGATGGAGGCTGGGCGGCGTCGAGCCTGGCCGATCTGCTTCCGGTGACGCTGCCGGGCCGGAAAGGCACGTTCCATCGCGACCATGCCACGGCCATGCTAACCACAGCAGGCGCAGAGAATGTCATCAGCCGCCTCGCAGAGGATCCCGCTAAGAACGCGGACAAGTGGAAGAAACTTCCCTACCTCATGGATTACCAGGATGCGGGGACGCCGAAGCCCGGTGCCGCGGTGTTAGCTGAAATGATGGCGGGCGGCCGCAAGCTGCCCTTACTGATAACTGAGAATTTTGGGCGCGGGCGCACGGCGGTTCTGGCGACCTCAGGTACATGGCGCTGGCAGATGAGCTTACCTCTAGGAGACACGACGCACGATGATTTCTGGCGTCAACTGTTGCGCTGGCTGGTGACGGACACTCCCGGCAGGGTGGTCGCGTCGGTGCCCAACCAAATGTTGTTTGACGATGGCCGCATACAATTTTCGGCCGATGTACGCGATAAGGACTTCCTGCCGGTGACCGATGCGCAAGTAGAGGCGCATATATTGGGGCCGCAGGGTGCGGCGTCGGTGGTGGAGCTGACGCCCGATCCAAATAATCCAGGAACGTTTCATGGGGATTGGAATGCTGAAAAGCCGGGGTCCTACGTCACCGAAGTGAGCGCGAACCGCGCGAATGCGAAAGACGCGGCGGGCAGCCAGGAGATCGGGCGGGACACGCTGACCTTCGCGCGGATGGACGGGGTGGCCGAGAATTTTCACACCGAGCAGAACCGTGAGTTGCTCGAACAGCTTGCTACGCAGACGGGCGGCCGCTACTGGAAGCCGCAGGACTTGAACAGACTCGCTGCTGAAATTCCCTATTCCGAAGCGGGCATTACGGTTCGCGAGGCCAAGAACTTGTGGAACATGCCGGCGGTCTTTCTGCTGCTGCTGTTGCTGCGATCTTCCGAATGGCTGCTGCGCCGGAAGTGGGGGATCGTGTGAGAGCGAAAGACGCGATCCGCAGAGCGGGCCAGTGTATCGCGTTGTTGCTGGGCGTGTTTCTGTTATGCGCGCTGCCGGCTCGGGCCGGAGTTTACTACGTGACCGTGGCGGGGCTGGGTGGTGAGCCGGATTACGAGCAGCGGTTCACCGCGCTGGCGAAGGATTTGGACAAGCTGCTGAAGTCGTCCGGCAGCGACGCGCACGTTTACACGCTATTCGGCGATCAGGCGTCCCGCGCGCATCTAACGGAGACCATGGGAATGGTTGCCAAGCAGGCGAAGCCGGAGGACGATTTCGTGCTGATACTGATCGGGCACGGGACGTTTGATGGCGTGGAGTACAAGTTCAATTTGCCGGGCCCGGACATTTCCGGGACCGAACTTGCGGCGCTTTGCGACCACATACCCGCGAAACGGCAGCTGATCGTCAACACCACCAGCGCGAGTGGCGGCTCGGTCGCGGCATTCCAGAAACAGGGACGCGCGGTAATCGCGGCCACAAAGAGCGGGACGGAAAAAAATGCGACGGTGTTCGCGCGTTACTGGGTGGATGCATTGCGCGACCCCACGGCGGATACCAATAAGGATGACGCCATTAGCGCGCTCGAAGCGTTCCAATTCGCGGCGCGCAAAACGGCGGAATTTTACGACTCGCAGAAGCGGCTGGCGACCGAGCACCCGGTATTCGAGGATGCCGGCAAGGGTGAGCCGGTGCGCGAGTCTTCAACCGCGACCGGAGAAGGTTTACTGGCATCGGGATTTACGATTGTGAGAATTGGCGAGGCGCAGAAGGCCGCCGCCGATCCGGCCAAGCGAGAACTGCTCGCAAAGAAAGAAGATCTCGAGCGAAAAGTGGACATGCTGAAGTATCAAAAGGCCGCGATGGCGGAGGAGGAGTACAAGAAACAGCTCACCGATGCCCTCGTCGAATTGGCACGGGTCCAGGAGGAATTGGACAAATGAGCTGGAGCAAGGTATGGCGTCGCCGAATCGTTCGCTGTGGGTGCCATGGCGCAGTTTTGGTGCTGGTGATGGCGGCTGCAGCCGCGTGCTGGGGCGCGACGCCAAATGACTGCCAGGAACTGCGCAAGCACGGGCGACGTCCCGAAGCGCAGGCGTGCTACGAATCGCTGACGCAGTCGCGCGAGCCTGCGGTGCGCGCCGAGGGCTTCTGGGGCCTGGAGAATTATCAGCAGGCCAACAATGAGTTTCGGCTGGCAGTTGCGAATGCGCCCAATAACGCCAATTATCGCGTGCGCTGGGGCCGCTTGCTGCACGAGCGGTTCAATAACACTGACGCCGAGAATCTTTTCAAAGAGGCGATTGGAATCGACGCGAAGAATGCGGCCGCCTACGTCGGGCTCGCACTGGTAAGCGCCGATGGTTTCGACAGCAAGGCCGTCGAGTGGGACGCGAAAGCGCTGGAACTCGATCCGAAGCTGGTGGAAGCCCATGAGTTGATGGCCAATCTTTATCTCGAGGATTCGCAGCCCGACAAGGCGGTGGAAGAAGCGGATGCAGCGCTGAAGATTTCTCCCGAAGCGCTGGATGCGATGGCGATTCACGCAGCGGTTGAGTTGCTGGCCGACCGATCACCTGATGCCTGGCTGGCGAAGATCCACGAGGTCAATCCGGTTTATGGCGAGGGCTACGCACTCGTGGCGTTCCACCTGGTACTCAATCGCCGGTATGAAGACGCGATCACTTACTACCGCAAGGCGATCGAGGCCGACCCACAACTATGGTCCGCGCGCTCGCAACTTGGAATCAATTTGATGCGACTGGGGCAGGAGGATGAGCCTCGGAAGCAGCTCACCATGTCGTACGACAATGGATACCGGGATGCGGCGACGGTGAACAGCCTGCGCCTGCTCGATAGCTACAAGAATTTCGAGACCTTCAAGCAAGATGGAATCATCCTGAAGCTGAATAAGAAAGAGGCTGACTTGCTCTATCCCTATGTGGAAGAGCAGGCGAAGCTGGACATCGCCGCGTACGAGAAGAAGTACAAGATGAAGCTGACCCATCCGGTACAAGTCGAGCTGTACCCGGACCATGAAGATTTCGCGGTGCGCACGATGGGGATGCCGGGGCTGGGCGCGCTGGGCGTTACCTTCAACGATGTGGTTGCGATGGACAGCCCATCCGGGCGCGAACCCGGGAGCTTCCATTGGGCCAGCACGCTGCGGCATGAGTTGAGTCACGTCTTCATCCTAACGGCGACCAATTATCGCGTGCCTCGCTGGTTTACCGAAGGGCTCGCGGTGCACGAAGAAACGGAAGCTTCACCGGAGTGGGGCGACCCGATTACACCCGACGTGGTCGTGGCGTTAGCGGACAAGAAGCTGCTGCCTGTCGCCGATCTCGATCGCGGCTTTGTACGGCCTGAGTATCCTTCGCAAGTGATCGTTTCGTATTTCCAGGCGGGCCGGATTTGCGATTACATCAAGAGCCGCTGGGGCGACGATAAGCTGCTCGAGATGGTGCACTCGTTCGCGCAGCAGACCACTACCGCTGACGTGATTCAAAAAGACCTGGGCATGGCGCCGGAGGAATTCGATAAGGAGTTCCTGACATGGCTGGATCAGTCGCTGGGTCCGACGGTGGCACACTTCGATGAGTGGCACAAGGACCTGAAAGAACTGGTGGAGGCGGCCAAGAACCGCAACTACGATGAGGTGCTGAAACAGGGCGAGGAGGTGCGGCGCCTTTATCCCGATTACGTATACGGAGGAAACGCGTACGAGTTTCTGGCCCAAGCGCACCTGGCCAAAGGAGATAAGAAAGCCGCCGCAGAGGTGCTGACCGATTATGAAAAGCGTGGCGGCCGCAATCCGGAAGCGCTCAAGCAACTGGGGTCTCTCGAGGAGGAGCTTGGTGATCCCAAAGCGGCAGCGGCGACGCTCGACCGCATCAATCTGATCTATCCGGTGAACGATGAAGAATTTCACCGGCATCTCGGCGATCTCTGGCTGGCGCAGAATAACTTCGCCGGCGCGATTCGTGAGTACAATGCGGTGGTCGTTTCCCATCCGCTCGACCAGGCCTCCGCGCAATACAATCTGGCCCATGCGTACTTCGCGGCCGGGCAGCGCGATAAGGCCGAGGATCACCTGCTAGCATCGCTTGAAGCGGCCCCGGGATACCGGCCAGCGCAGAAATTGCTTTTGGAAATTAAAGACGCCGAGAAAGGACAATGACCTGTGGCCTCAACAACAGCGCAACTCGATCTTGATTCGGTAGAGCTGAGAAAACGCGTCGAACGTTTTCAGCAGGTGCGCGAAAGCATTCTTACGCAGGTGCGACAGGTCATCGTCGGCCAGGACGAAGTCCTCGATCAGATTTTGATTTCGCTGTTTGTCGGGGGGCATTGCCTCATTACGGGTTTACCGGGGACGGCCAAAACGCTGATGGTGCGCACCATTTCGCAAACTCTGGGACTGATCTTCAAGCGCATCCAATTTACGCCGGACCTGATGCCCTCGGACATTACCGGGACGGACATTATTGAAGAGGACCCCACAACAGGGCGCCGCCGGTGGACCTTCGTCCAGGGCCCAATTTTCGGAAACATTTTGCTGGCGGATGAAATAAACCGGACGCCGCCCAAAACGCAAGCCGCGCTGCTCGAGGCCATGCAGGAGCTTTCCTGCACCGTGCGAGGTAACAACTACAAGCTGCCGTCTCCATTTTTTGTGCTGGCCACGCAGAACCCGATCGAGTTGGAGGGGACCTATCCGTTGCCCGAAGCGCAGCTCGACCGGTTTCTATTCAACACCATTCTCGATTACCTGGGCGCTAACGACGAAGTAAAAGTGGTGGATCTGACCACCACCACAAGAGTGGCGCAGGTCGAACCGGTTACCAATGCGGAAGAGATTGTGGATTTTCAGACGCTCGTGCGCATGGTGCCGATCGCGGAGTCGATCGCCCGCTACGTGGTGAATGTCGTGCGCGCGACGCGACACAACAGCGGCAGCGCGCCGGATTTCGTCAAACAATATGTGAATTATGGGGCTAGCGTCCGGGCCGCCCAATTCATCGTACTGGCATCGAAAGCGCGGGCCCTGGCGCGCCGCCGCTATCACGTGGCGTACGAAGATGTGCTGGCGATGGCGGTGCCCGTGCTACGCCATCGCATCCTGCTGAATTTTCACGCGGAGTCCGATCGCATCGATACCGACGAGATTCTGCGGCGTCTGCTCGAGCATATGCCGCCGCCGGCCGGAGCTTAACGTGCAACGTTTTCTCGATCCGGCAGTCCTCGCGAGCATTTCCAACCTCGACTTGGTGGCCAAGACGGTCGTAGACGGATTTGTTTCGGGGCTGCACCGCTCGCCGGATTTCGGATTCAGCCAGGAATTCGCCGAATACCGCGCGTACTCCCCCGGTGACGATTTGCGGCATGTGGACTGGAACGTATTTGCCCGCACCGAGCGTTGCTACCTCAAGCGTTATCAGGGGGAGACGAATACGCTGGTGACGATCCTGCTGGACGCCAGCAATTCGATGAAATTTACGTCGCATGGCGTGACCAAGATGGATTACGCGCGCTATCTCGCCGCCTCTTTGTTTTATCTGGCCAACAAGAACCAGCGCGACGCCGCGGGGCTGATTGTTTTCGACGATGAGTTGCGCAACTACATCCGTCCATCAGCACGACAAGGTCAGCTCCACCGGCTGCTGAGCGGGCTCGAACATGCGGAGCCGCGCTCGCGCACCAATTACGGAAAGCCGCTCGATTACTTTCAAAATCTGCTGCGCCGCCGCGGGCTGGTGGTGGTGATCTCGGATTTCTACGAGTCGCCCGACGTGATTGTGAAAACCATCGAGCCGCTGCGCTTCCATGGGAACGAGGTCATTCTGTTTCACATCCTCGATCCGCGGGAAATCCGGCCGCAGATGGGGGTGCCTTCCATCCTGATTGATCTCGAAACCGATGAAAGCCTGGAAGTCACGCCTGACTACGTACACAACGATTACGTGCAAAAGATGGATGCGCATATTTCGGCGTTGCGCGACCGCGCCCGCGGGTCCGGGCTCGATTACTGCCTGCTGGTGACTGACAAGCCGCTCGACGCCGCGCTGCGCGAGTACCTGACCATTCGGCAGGGGAAATTCTGATGGGATTTCTAACTCCCTGGTTCCTTGCCGGAGCGGCCCTGGTGGGGCTGCCCATTTATATCCACCTGCTGCGCAAGCATTCGACGAACCCCCAGCCTTTCAGTTCTCTGATGTTTTTCGAGCGGCGCACGCAAAGCTCGATCAAGCACCGGCGGCTACGATATCTGATGTTGCTCTCGCTGCGGCTCGCAGTACTGCTGTTGCTAATCCTGGCGTTCGCAAATCCATTCATCGAGCGCTCGTCGGCCAGCATGGCGAGCGACAAGCTTTTGCTTTTGATCATCGATAACTCGTTCAGCATGCGTGCGGGCTCGCGTTTGGCGGATGCGCGCAAGGAAGCGCTCTCTGTGCTGGACGCGAGGCGCCCCGCCGATCACGCGCAGATCATGGCGCTGGGATCGCAACTGCACGTGCTCACCGAACCTTCGGTCGATCCCGGCAGCCTGCGCGCGGCGGTGGAGAGCATTGCGCCCAGCGATGCGCGCGCGAGTTTCGGCGAGCTGGCCACGGCCATGCGTTCGTTGTCCGAAAGTGTACGCACGCCGATCGAGCTGCACTTGTTCAGCGATATGCAACGCTCAGCGATGGCGGCCAGTTTTCAGGAAATGGTGTTGCCGCCGAGTGTTTCGCTGGTTCCGCACCCGGTAGCCAAAGACGCGGTACCGAATTGGACCGTCGAAGGCGTCAACGCTCCTGGAGAGGTGTGGGACCCAAAGAAGACGCGCGTACAGGCCGTGATTTCGGGTTATCACACACCCGCGGCAACGCGCACTGTTTCGCTGCTGGTAAACGGCAAGGTGATGGCTACGCACAACGTGGAGATACCTGCGGGCGGGCGGGCCAGCGTTGAATTTGAATCCTTGGATGTGCCGTACGGGTTCAGCCGCTGCGAAGTGAGGATCGATTCGGCGGATTCCCTGCCTGCGGATGACGTGAGCCTTTTTGCCGTCGAGCGTTCCGACCCCCGTCGCGTCCTGTTCGTGCATGAAGGAAACGATAATCGGTCGCCGCTTTATTTTCGTTCGGCGCTGGCCTCGGCTGCGGAGTCGGCCTTTGCTCTCGAGAGCGTTAACGTGGATCAGACGGCGAACCTGCAGCCGTCAAAGTATGCGTTTGTAGTGCTGTCCGATGTGTTGTCTTTGCCCTCGACCTTTGAGAACGCGCTCACCAATTATGTGAAAGCCGGCGGCAGCGTGCTGGTGGCTTTAGGGACCGCTGGGGCCCGGCGTCCCAACGTGCCCATCTTTGGAAGCAGCGTTCAGGAACCCCGCTATTATTCGCGCGAAGGCGAGCGATTCCTGAATGTGGGGGAAACCGACCCGTCGCATCCCTCCATCGAAAAGGCCGAGCATTGGGCAGGCGTGAAATTCTTTTTCGCGGTGCGCGTTGACCCTGGCGATGCCCGCGTCATTGCAAGGCTCACCGACCAGACGCCCATTCTGCTGGATAAGAGCATCGGTGAAGGGCGCGTGTTGTTGCTGACCTCCGGCCTCGACAACCTGACGAACGATTTCCCGCTCGATCCGGTATTTGTGCCGTTTGTCGATCAGACGGCGCGTTATCTTTCCGGGACCGAGAGCCGCACCAGTTCGCGAGTGGTAGATTCGTTTCTTCAGCTGCGCAGTGCCAAGGAGCAGGCGGTTAGCGTGGAAGTGGTCGATCCAGCGGGTAAGCGGCCGCTCTCGTTGAAGGAAGCATCATCCGCGCAGACCTACCAGTTGACGCAAGCCGGATTCTATCAACTGCGTCTGGCCAATGGCCGTCAGGACCTGGTGGGTGTGAATCCCGACCGCAGGGAGTCCAACCTGGACGTGATACCCGCGGATGTCATGGCGCTTTGGCGCGGAAATTCCCAGACGGATAGCGCGCAGGCAGCGGCCGCGGACGGAGCCCCACAGCAAAAAAAGCCCTTTCCGCTGTGGTGGTATGTCATGCTATTGCTTCTGGCATCCGCAGTTGCAGAATCCATCTTCGCGAGTCATTATCTAGCGATCCAGAGGGAGGACCCATGAGCGCACGGTCCCAACTCGAAACCTATATCAAACAGTTAGAGGCGCGCTTGCGCCTGGGGGCGTTGCTTCGCGGCGCCGCGATACTCACCTCCGCAGCCCTGGCAGCCACGGTGCTATTGGTGCTGATCACCAACTCGCTGGCTTTCTCCTCGGCCAGCATGACCGGCGCGCGGATTGTCTTGTTTATCGTCTTGTCGTTCGCACTGGGCTTTGGCCTGGCCATTCCTTTATATGGCCTGAACCGTCGCCGCGCGGCGTTGAAGGCCGAAGACGCTTTCCCCCATTTCAAGCAGCGGCTGGTCACGTTTACCGAACGGGACGCTGAGGGCCGCGATCCGTTCGTCGAGTTATTGGCTGCCGACACCATGGAAGTGGCGCGGGGCGCCGAGCCCAAAGTGCTGGTCTCCGACAGACGGCTGCTGGGGTCGCTCTGCGTCGGCCTGGCATCGCTTGCCGTGCTGGTGTGGATGGTGGTCGCCGGTCCGGGTTACCTGGGCCACGGCGCGGCATTGCTGTGGGTGGGCGCGCCGCGAGGCGCGGCTCCGATGTACGACATTCATATCAGTCCGGGAGATGCCACAGTTCGCCGCAATGCGGATCAAATCGTGACCGCACAGCTCACCGGGGTGCAGCCCTCGAATGCGCGGTTATACGCGCGTTATCAAAGCAAGTCCAAGTGGGAACAGGTAGCGATGCAGCCGCTGGCGGGTGCCGCAGGTTTCCAGTTTCTTTTCGCAGGATTGCCGGAGGGCGTCGAATACTACGTCGAGGCTGGGCCTTTGCGCTCGCGTCATTTCAACCTGCGCGTAATCGATCTTCCGAGCGTGAAACAGATTCGCGTGACCTATCACTATCCGGCGTGGACAGGTTTGCAGAATACGGTCGACGATCATGGCGGCGACTTGCGTGCAATCGAAGGAACCGAAGCGCAGCTCGAGATTCAAATGGACCGTCCGATGCGTGACGGCGTGCTGGTCCTTAATACCGATCAGACCGATGATCCCAATGGTCCGCCCCAGGGAAACCGCGATACTGACCAGCAACTGAAACTCTCCGGCGGCGAGAGCAATGTGTACAAGGGCACGGTGCATCTGGATAAGGACGGCCAATACCACGTGGCTGCCCTCGACCAAGGACAGCCGGTGCGCCTCTCCGAGGATTTCTTCATCGAAGCACGCAAAGCGAACCCGCCGGATGTGCGCATTACGCGACCGGGTAAGGATTATCGCTCGAGTCCCATCGAGGAAGTGACTGTTGGCGTAGGCGCGGGTGATGAATTTGGGCTCACCGACGTGACCTTGCATTATTCGGTGAACGGCGGGCCGGAAAAAACCGTCAGTATGCTCAAACAGAAAGGCATCAAAGAGGCGGACGGTTCGACCACGCTTTCGCTCGAAGACTACAAGATGGTGCCCGGTGACGTGGTGAGCCTCTACGCTACGGCGAAGGACGCGCACACGGAAGCGCGCACCGATATTTTCTTTATTCAGGCGGAGCCATTTGAACGGGAATTTTCTCAGTCGCAGGCTGCCGGTGGTGGTGGTGGAGGTGGCGGCGGCATGCAACAGGCCGGACAAGGCCAGATCTCCGAACGCGAAAAGGAGATTATCGCGGCTACCTGGAAACAACAGGGTCAGAAATCCGGGGCGGCCAAGTCCGCAGCGGACCAGTCCACGGGCGAGGCTGCGAAGTTCCTGTATGGGGTGCAGTCGAAGCTCCGCGACCAGGCGCTTTCGCTGTCGGGGCGCCTCGAGAGGCGCGAGCTCACCGAGGAAAATGAGGAATTCAGCGATTTTCAGAAAGACATGACGGCGGCCGCGGAAGCGATGAATCCCGCGTCCGAAAAGCTGCAACAGCAGAAATGGGCCGACGCGATTCCCAACGAACAGAAAGCACTGCAACATCTGTTAAGGGCCGAAGCAACATTCCGTAAGATTGAAGTCGCCTTTGGAAGCCGCGGCGGTGGCGGAGGAGGCGGTGGCGGCGCCGGGCGAGACCTGCAGAGTCTTTTCGATCTCGAACTCGATACGGAAAAGAACCAGTACGAGACTGGGCAAACCGCGCCTAACCAAAACCAGCGCGAACAAGAGATTGATGACGCGCTCCAGAAGCTGGATGCGCTCGCGCGCCGGCAGCAGGACCTGGCTAACCAGCAGCGGAACACGGCGCAAAGCAATCAGCAACGGTGGCAGCAGGAGATGCTGCGCCGGGAAGCGGAACAATTGCAGCGTCAGATGCAACAGATGGCCCAGCAGCAAGCACAACAGGGTCAGGGGCAGCAGGGGCAGCAAGGTCAACAAAGCGGTCAGCAGGGCGGCCAGCAGGGTGGGCAGCAGGGCCAACAAAGCGGCCAGCAAGGCTCCGCAGGCCAAGCCGGCTCCGCCGGGGCGGCTGGTCAGACCGGAAATGACCAACGCGTGCAGCAAGCACTCGATCAACTGCGCCAAGCGCAGGAGGACATGGCACGCGCGGCATCGCCGGAGCAAAGCCAGGCAGCCGCACGGCGCGCTGCCGACCGGCTTCGTGAGGCGACTGATCTGATGAATGGCATGCGGCAGCAGGCGTCCACCGGTCAGCTCGATGGATTGTCGCGCGAGGCGGCTCGGCTTGCAGGAGAAGAACGGGACCAGGCCAGCAAGGCGCGGGAAATGTTCGGCCGGCAGAATGGTCAAAATGGGCAAAACGGGCAACCGGGACAAGGGGCGCAGAATGGCGCCGGGAATCCTGGAGGCGCACAACAAGAGTCGAGGGCTGGCCAGCAACAGGAATTGGCGGAGCAGCGTCAGCAAATGGCTGACGAGTTAGCGCGCCTGGAAAAACAAATGCAAGACCAGGCACGCCAGCTGGCGGGCAGCCAGCAATCGGCTTCCTCCAAGTTGCGCGAGGCGGTGAGTGCCGCGGAGCAAGCGGACCTCGAAAACCGCATCAAGAGAAGCGCGGATGGTATCCGCCGGGGCGTTGACCCGAATGCGGATGGCGGCGAATCTGCCATTGCCGCTGGACTGGGCCGCTTAGGCGATCAAATCCGTCAAGCACAGCAGGCCGCAGGCAATCAGGGCCAGGGGAACGAAGAAGCTCTAAATCGCGTGGAGCGCCTGCGCACCCAGATGGAAGCGCTGACCCGCTCTGGTGCCGGGCAGCCGGGGCAGAACGGGCAACGCGGTCAGGCGGGTCAACCTGGTCAGCCTGGGCAACAAGGCGGCAACGGACAACAAGGTGGCCAACAGGGTGGCCAACAGGGTGGCCAACAGGGTGGCCAACAAGGCGGACAGCAGGGCGGACAAATGGCCGGCGGGTTCCAGGGCGGCGGCAACGGGGCTTACGGCGGCTATCGCGGCGGCGACGTCGGCGGTCCTGGCAACGGGCGGCGCTACGATCCCGGCTATGACGTAGGTGGCTACCCGATGCCACAAGGTCCGGAGCGCGCGCCCTCGCCGGTGAACCCCGCCGACATCGCTCGTGCTTACCAGGATGCTTTGCGCGAACTGAACGATTTGCGCCAGCAAGTGCAAGGGCAGCCCGAGCCGCTGGCTGATCTCCAAGAACTGATTCGAGAGATGCAGCGCCTCGATCCCAGCCGGTTCCCGGGGAATCCCGCGATGGTGGAGCAGCTTCGCACGCAGGTGCTGGCCAGCGTCGACAAACTCGAGTTGCAGTTGCGGCGAGATCGCGATGACAAGCAGCCGGGGCAGATTCGAGGCGGTGATTCTGTGCCCGTGCCATCGGGCTACCAGGATGCTGTCGCCGAATATTTCAGGCGGTTGAGCAAGCCACAATAGCGCCGTTATCACGTACGGTACAGCAGGGCTGCCTGGGGTGCGTATCTGCGCGAGTCCTTTGCTGGATGTGCTGTACCATTATTGAGAAAGCTTGAACGGTTGCCCAGCGGTCCCTCACTCGGGAGAGCATCAATTGCGGGCCGCAGCAATACAGATTTGTGACCTCAACCGACTGACGAAACAGCGTGACGCAACATTGTGACGCCACGGGCGTCCCGCACACAGCTAAGGGTGACTAAAACAGAATGAGAAGCACTGTCCTGATAGGAATGCTAGTGATCGCTACCGGCGCTGCCGCGGCGGTCGCCCAGGAGGCGCGACCTGTCACAAGTGACGCGAGCGCGCCTGTCAAGGGCTGCCTGAAGTCTCTGCTGCTGAACTTCACAGTCAACCGTGACGGTGAGACGCTGCGCGAGGTCCCCATCTGGCGATCCGGACCAGGGCCGTCATTCTTTTTCGAAGCTGGCATGACCATTGACGCTGACGGCGCTCCGAACGCCTACAACGCCGCTAATACGGGGCTGGACGATCTGTCGAATGCTGGCGATTCACGGCATTGGGACGGGCTGGTAGCCGATGAATCCGGCACACCATTTATCCAAGGTCCTGACGATCCTTTCCCCGGATATTATGTGTCCTGTACTTCGCTGACCGATAGAACCAAAAGCATAAACGATCCGAGCCGATATGTGGACGCGTCGAAAATTCCATACGTTGTGTTGCCGGGAGATCTCGCCCGAGAGGGCGGCGCACATCTGGGCGACTTCGTAGCGGTGTTCAATACGAGGAACGGTAAATTTTCATACGCCATTTTCGCGGATATTGGCACGCTGGGCGAAGGTTCCATTGCGCTGGCGGAAAACCTGGGCATTTCTTCGGATGCACGGCGAGGCGGCACCCGCGGAGGCATTCTCTACCATGTATTTGCCGGCTCAGGTAATGGGAAGCCGCGGTCGCTCGAGGAGATAAACACCGAGACTGCGAAGCTGCTCGGGGACTCGGGCGGGACGGACCAGATAAACGCCTGCGCGGTAAATCAGTATTAGACTTTGCAGCCCTCAGGAATTAAGTCGCCCGTTTCGATAACCGCGGACTACTGCAGGCGGGTGGCGCCCATGAGGTATTGATCGACAGCCGCTGCCGCTTTACGACCTTCCGAAATAGCCCACACCACAAGCGACTGGCCCCGGCGCATGTCGCCGGCGGCGAAAACACCGGGCACGGAACTCATGTAGTTCTCGGTGGCGACGTTGCCGCGAGCGTCGAGGTTCACGGCAAACTGTTCGAGCATTCCGTTCTTCACCGGACCGAGAAAACCCAGCGCGAGCAGCACCAAGTCCACTTCCATAACAAGTTCGGTTCCCGGCAGAAGCTCAAATTTCGGCGGAGGCCCGACACGCGTCGCGTGCAATTGCTGCACGTTACCGTGATCGTCACCGGTGAACTTCGCTGTGGCCAAAGACCAATCGCGCAGCCCACCTTCCTCGTGCGCCGCTTCGCTGCGCAATTGCAGCGGCCACAGCGGCCACGGCGTGCTGGGACGAGCGCTCCTCGGGCGGCATGGGCATGATCTCGAACTGATGCACCGAGCGCGCTTTCTGGCGGTGGCAAGTACCCAGGCAATCCGCTCCGGTATCGCCGCCGCCGATGATGACCACGCGCTTGCCGGTGGCGAGGATTTGATCGCGCACCGCATCACCGGCGTTACGCTTGTTCTGCTGCGGCAAAAACTCCATGGCGAAGTGGATGCCCTTCAACTCACGGCCGGGCACCTTCAGGTCGCGCGGGCTTTCGGCGCCGCCCGCACAGCAGAATGGCGTCGAACTCCTTGCGCAGATCATCGGCAGGCACATTGCCGCCGATATGCGCGCGCGTTTGAAAGCGCACGCCCTCGGCCATCATCTGTTCCAGGCGGCGGTCGAGAACGCGTTTTTCCATCTTGAAATCGGGGATGCCGTAGCGCAGAAGCCCGCCCAGACGGTCCGCTTTTTCAAACACGGTAACCGAGTGGCCCGCGCGATTGAGCTGCTGCGCGGCTGCGAGGCCGGAGGGTCCTGAGCCGGCAACAGCGACGCGCTTGCCCGTGCGTGTTTCCGGCGGCTCGGGCTCGATCCAGCCGGCCTCCCAGGCACGCTCGACGATCATCTTTTCGATGAGCTTGATGGTCACGGGGGGCTCGTTGATGCCGAGCACGCAAGCCGATTCACAAGGCGCCGGACAAATGCGCCCGGTAAATTCCGGAAAATTATTCGTGGAGTGCAGCACGCGAATCGCTTCCTTCCAATGGTCGCGATACACCAGATCGTTCCAGTCGGGAATAATGTTATTCACCGGACAGCCGGTGTGGCAGAACGGGATGCCGCAATCCATGCAGCGCGCCGCTTGAACGCGGACTTTTTCTTCGGGAAATGGCTGGTAGACCTCGAGATAATCGTTGACGCGCTCGTCGACCGGGCGGCGAACGGGCGTCTCCCGCGTGTATTCCTTGAAACCGGTTACTTTACCCACGGAGTTCCTGCCCCTGCGGATAGATGCTCTTCTGCGTGCCCGCTTGCGCCGCCAGCACGCCGGCAGGCACCCGCGGGATGCCCAAAACGCGCTTGTATTCGTGCGGAAACACTTTGACGAATTTCGGCAGCGTAGCATCCCAGTTCTCCAAAATCCACTTGGCCTGCGGGCTGCCGGTAAGGTCGTCCGTGGCGCGCAATCAGCCGGCGAAGCATTTCGATGTCCGCGGGTCGGCCACGGGCTCAAGATCCACCTCGGCGCGATTGCAATAGATTGACGGGAAATCGCCGTTTTGATCGAGCACGTAAGCGATGCCGCCGGTCATCCCCGCCGCGAAATTGCGGCCCGCGCGGCCGAGCACCACAACAAGGCCATTGGTCATGTACTCGCAGCCATGGTCGCCAACGCCTTCGACAACCGCGGTTGCGCCGGAGTTGCGCACGGCAAAACGCTCGCCGGCCATGCCATTGAAGAACGCTTCGCCGCTGGTGGCCCCGTAAAGGCAGACGTTGCCGATGAGAATATTTTCTTCCGCCACGAATTCGGACTTGCGCGGCGGATAGATGATCAGCCGGCCGCCGGAAAGGCCCTTGCCGACGTAATCGTTGGCCTCCCCTTCGAGTGTGAAGCGTCACGCCCTTGGCAAGAAACGCGCCGAAGCTCTGCCCCGCGCAACCGGTGAAGTGCACGCGGATCGTATCGTCCGGAAGTCCCGCCGAGCCATAGCGGCGCGCGATTTCTCCGCTGAGCATCGCGCCTACGGAGCGGTGAGCGTTGCGAATCGGCCATGTGGATCGCAACGGGCAGCGCGATTTTCGATCGCCTCGCGAGCTCTCGGCAATCAACTTGGATGCCGAGCGCGCCGTCAAGGCCGTGATCCTGCGCCTGGGTGCTGCCGGCGGCCGACGTGGGTCGGCATGGGCGGATTGTAAAGAACCGCGGAAAGATCGATCCCCTTGGCTTTCCAGTGTGTGACGTCTTTGCGCTGCACCAGGCAGTCGACGCGGCCGACCATTTCGTTCACCGTGCGGAAGCCCAGTTCCGCCATGACGCGGCGCAAATCTTCGGCGACAAAAAAGAAAAAGTTGATGACGTCTTCGGGCTGGCCCTGGAATTTCTTGCGCAATTCCGGATCCTGAGTGGCTACGCCGACCGGACAGGTGTTCAGATGGCACTTGCGCATCATGATGCAGCCCAGCGAAATCAGCGGAGCGGTGGAAAATCCAAACTCTTCGGCGCCCAGCAACGCGGCAATCGCGACGTCGCGGCCGGTTTGCAGTTTGCCGTCCACCTGTATGCGCACGCGGCTGCGCAGATCGTTCATCACCAGGACCTGCTGGGTTTCGGAAAGCCCGAGTTCCCAGGGAATGCCGGCATGGCGAATGGAGCTGAGCGGAGACGCGCCGGTCCCGCCGTCGTATCCGCTGATCAGGATCACGTCCGCACGCGCTTTGGCCACGCCCGCCGCGACGGTGCCCACGCCCACTTCGGCCACCAGCTTCACCGAAATGCGCGCCTGGGGATTCACGTTCTTCAGGTCGTAGATCAGCTGCGCCAGATCTTCGATGGAATAAATGTCGTGGTGCGGCGGCGGCGAAATCAGGCCCACGCCGGGAATCGAATGGCGCACGCGCGCAATGGTTTCGTCCACTTTGTGGCCGGGCAACTGCCCGCCCTCGCCGGGCTTGGCGCCCTGCGCAATTTTGATCTGCAGATCGTCCGCGTTCACGAGGTAATTGGCGGTCACGCCGAAGCGCGCCGAAGCGACCTGCTTGATGGCGCTTCGGCGCAAATCGCCATTGGCATCGGGGATAAATCGTGCTTCATCCTCGCCGCCTTCGCCGGTGTTGGATTTGCCGCCGATGCGATTCATCGCGATCGCCAGGGTTTCGTGCGCTTCCTTGCTGATGGAGCCGTAGGACATGGCGCCGGTGGCGAAGCGCTTCACGATTTCGGCCGCGGGCTCGACCTCCTCGAGCGGCACGGCTGGCTTGGCCGGCTTGAAATCGAACATGCCGCGCAGCATCTGCAGATCGCGGTTCTGCTGGTTCACGATATTCGCGAATTCCTGGAAAGTCTCGAATTTCGACTGGCGCACGGCATGCTGCAGCTTGCTGACCGTGATGGGATTGAGCAGGTGGCGTTCGCCGCGCACGCGATATTGATATTCACCGCCGACGCGCAACTCGGTATCGGATTCGCTGAGCGGCTGCATGGCGAACTGATGTTTCATCAAGGCCTCGCGCGCGAGAACTTCGATCGTCACGCCCTCGATGCGCGACGGAGTGCCGGTGAAGTATCGCTCGACGAGCGACCGTCTCGAGGCCGATGACCTCGAAAATCTGCGCACCCTGGTAGCTTTGCAGCGTGGAAATGCCCATCTTGGAGAAGGTCTTCAGCAGCCCCTTGTCGACGGCCTTCATGTAGTTCTTGAAAACCTTGTCCCAGGTATACTCCACGGGAAACGCGCCGTCGCGGTGCAGGTCTTCGAGTGTTTCGATCGCCAGGTACGGGTTTACGGCGCTCGCGCCATAGCCCAGCAGCAGCGCAAAATGCATCACTTCGCGGGGCTCGCCGGACTCGACGATCAGCGCGACCTGGTTGCGCGTTTTTTCGCGAATCAGATGATTGTGCACGGCGGAAAGCGCCAGCAGGCTGGGAATCGGCGCATGCCGCTCGTCCACGCCGCGATCGGAGAGAATCAGCAGCGTGTAGCCGGACTTGACGGCCAGCGAAGCGCGCTCGCACAGCGGTTGAGCGCTTAGCGAGTTCGCCCTCCCCACCCTCCACGCCGAAACATCATGGGCAGGGTGGTCGCCAGGAAATCTCCCCAGCTTACGTGCCGCAGTTTCTCGAGCCGCCAATTGGAAATGATGGGATGGCGCAGCTTCAGCGTGTGCGAATTCTTGGGCGTCTCGTCGAGGATGTTTCCTTCGCTGCCGATGTAGCTGTTCAGCGACATCACCAAGCCTTCGCGAATCGAATCGATCGCGGGATTGGTGACCTGCGCAAAAGTCTGCTTGAAATAACTGAACAGGAGTTGCGGCTTGTCCGACAGGCACGCGAGCGGCGTGTCGATGCCCATCGAGCCCATGGCCTCCTCGCCTTCAATGCGGCCGGTCCGCAGAATGGTTTTCAGATCTTCGTCGGTGTAGCCGAAGGCGCGCTGGCGCATCAGGATCGTTTCGTGATCAGTGGGCTGCACATGCGTCGGGCTCGGCAGGTGATCGAGCGTGATCTGATTTTCGCGCACCCACTGCGCGTAAGGCTGCCGGTCAGCCAATGTTTGCTTGACCTCTTCGTCGGTGATCAACCGCTTCTGCTCGGTATCCACCAGCAGCATGCGGCCGGGCGCCAGGCGGCCCTTCATGCGCACGTCTTCGGGCTTCACCGGAAGCACGCCGGCTTCAGAAGCCATGACGACGAGCCCGTCGGAGGTCAGGAAATAGCGGCCCGGACGCAGGCCGTTGCGATCGAGTTTGGCGCCAATGACGCGCCCGTCGGTAAAGGCCACCGCGGCCGGACCATCCCACGGCTCCATCAGAGAAGCGTGATATTCGTAAAATCCTTTGACGTTCTCCGGCATGGTGGGATCGTGATCCCACGCCTCGGGAATCAGCATGGACATCACGTGCGGCAGGCTGCGCCCCGAAAGCGTGAGCAGCTCGACGGCATTGTCGAGCATGGCCGAGTCGCTGCCGCCAGGTTCGATGATCGGCAGCAATTTTCTTGAAGTCCTCGCCAAACAACGGCGACGCCAGCACCGACTGCCGCGCATACATCCAGTTAACATTGCCGCGCAGCGTATTGATCTCGCCGTTGTGGCAGATGTAGCGGTAGGGGTGCGCCAGCTGCCAACTCGGAAATGTGTTGGTCGAGAAGCGCTGGTGCACCAGACACAGGGCGCTGCGTCACCTCGGGATCGAGCAGTTCCTTATAGAATTCGGTAATCTGCGGCGCCAGTAACAGCCCTTTGTAAACGATGGTGCGCGAGGAAAGCGACGGAATATAAAAGAAATCCTTTTCGTCGAGCTTGGATTCGGCGATCGCATGCTCGGCCCGCTTGCGCACCACGTAGAGCTTGCGCTCGAGCGCATCCTGATCCATTCCGGACCGCCAGCTCACGAAAATCTGCTCGATGTAGGGCTGCGTAGTTGCGCGCCACGCGGCCGATCATGTTGCCGTTGATGGGCGTGTCGCGCCAGCCGAGAACGGTCAGACCCTCTTCGGCAATGATTTTTTCGAGGACGCCTTCGCACAGGATGCGCTCGTGGGGATCGACAGGCAGAAACACCATGCCCACGCCGTACTCGCCGGCCGCAGGCAGGGCAAATGCCCAGGAGCGCGCACTCGCGCTCAAAAAAAGCATGGGGAATCTGGATCAGGATTCCGGCGCCGTCGCCGGTTTGCGGATCGCAACCGCACGCGCCGCGGTGCACCAGATTCTCCAGGATCTGAATGCCCTTGAGAACGATGTCGTGGGACTTGCGGCCGTCAATATGGCGACAAAGCCGATGCCACAGCCATCATGCTCATTCTGCGGCTCGTAAAGGCCCTGCGCCTTCGGCGGTCTTGATAGTGGGTAGGGTCCTCTCATATGCGTTTCACAATTTTGGATTCAAGGCCAAGTGCTGGTTGAATAGCGGATCACATGAATTGGTAATCGTGTGCCGCGATCGGTCGTCTCGGATGAACTCTGCTGAAATGCCCCAGTTCCGAAGGCCCAGGGCGCGGCTTCCGAAATGGGTGATTTAAACTTCGGATTATATCATCGTTTATAAGTTTTATAGGCAGGCGGATGCACGATTGTCTTCGCTCCATAGCTCTGCCACCGGTAAACGGCAACGTGAAAATGTCATCCCAGGAGACGGGAGACATTCACGTTGAGTCAGAGAGATCTGCATCAGCTCCGCCGAGCCCGGTCCGGATCCACGAAACCAACGACGGCCGCGTCGTGCTCCGGCGACACACGCCTCGCGCACACCAGCAGCGCGGGCTGACATTTCCAGGTTGCCATTACGGTAGGGTGACATTTCTGCGTTGCTACAACAGGCACCAGCCGCAAGCCCGAACTCCCGTAACCGAATGTGCCCGTCGAGGGTATAATGACAGGGAATAACCGCACAGGGTGTGCAACAAATCTACGCGCCGCGCGTATATTATAGAGGAAGTGATCGGCACGGCCGGCGCGAGGCCTCGAACTTAAGTACAGAGGAATACCTGCTTGTAAACGATGTTTCTTGGCGGCGGTGGCAAGCATCCAATTGAGTGTAATAGACGCATAACAATGGATGCTAGCGCTGTGATTGCAATGCTGCGCGGCCGGTCAGTGCTGGGGATCCGATATTTGCAAGTTGTACGGGCCATTCGGAGTGCGAGGACATCAGTCGCTCGTAATTGTCTCGACTTGGTGATTTGATTTTTGGAGCGGTAGGAGGCGGAGTCCAATGGAAAAACAGACAGTACATATCAAGCGCTCAATCGCAACCGTTACGTTGGGCGTGGCACTTTTGGTGGGGGGCGCCCTTACGTGGGCATTTACGTCCAGCAACAGACCGGTGCTCGGCGCCAGCCGCCCTGTCGAGTTGCGCGTGGCCCCAGCCAGCAGCCCTGCTGTAGGCCAGGGTTCGCTTACCGAAGGCTTCGCCTCGGTGGTCGAGCCGCTGCTGCCGGAGGTAGTGAACATTTCGACGTCCAAGACCGTGAAGGCACAACGCGGCGAGAATCCATTTGAGGATGATCCCACGTTCCGCCAATTCTTCGGCAACCCGTTTGGCGGTGGTGGCGGCGATCAGGGTCAGCAGCCCCGTTCGCAAAAGGAGCATAGTCTCGGTTCGGGCGTGATCGTAAGCCCGGACGGCTACATCCTCACCAACAATCACGTAGTGGACGGCGCGAGCGATATCACCGTGTCGCTGAAAGACAAGCGGGAACTTAAGGCTAAGCTGGTGGGAGCCGACCCGCGCACCGACGTCGCCGTTTTGAAAATTCCCGCGACAGGTCTGCCTGCGATCACTCTGGGAGATTCGGCCAAGCTGCGCGTTGGTGACATCGTTCTGGCCGTTGGCGATCCATTCGGTATCGGCGAGACCGTTACGATGGGCATCGTCAGCGCCACCAGCCGCCGGGCTCTCGACATCGAAGGAAGCGATAGCTACGAAGACTTCATTCAGACCGACGCCGCGATCAACCCGGGAAACTCCGGTGGAGCGCTCGTAAATACCCGCGGCGAGCTGATTGGAATTAACACCGCAATCATCAGCAATGGCGGCGGCGGTGGCAACCAGGGAATCGGCTTCGCAGTGCCTGTCGACATGGCGCGCCACGTCATGGAGCAGATACTCAAGACCGGTAAAGTGACGCGCGGCTATCTCGGCGTCATCATCCAGGCCGTTACTCCAGACCTGGCCAAGGCGTTCTCGCTGCCGTCCACCGAAGGCGCGCTCGTTGGCGATGTTTCCGCCGGCGGTCCTGGCGAGAAGGCGGGCCTGCAGAAGGGCGACGTCATCGTTTCGCTCAACGGCCAGCCCGTTTCCGATTCGCAAGACCTGCGGCTGCGCATTTCGCAGCTGGCGCCTGGGCAAACCGTGAAACTCGAGGTCTACCGCAACGGACAGAAGCGGGACATTTCCGCCACTCTCCAGGAGTTCCCGGAGAAAGCTGAAAAGGCGGAAGCTCCGGCAACCGAGCAGAACGCCGCTGAGGGCTTGCAGGTGGAGAACCTGACTCCCGATGTGGCGGAACAGTTGAGTCTTCCCAACGGCACGCGCGGAGTGGTGGTGTCGCGCGTCGATCCAGACAGCAACGCAGCCGAAGGTGGCTTGCAGCGCGGCGATGTGATCCAGGAAGTGAACCACAAGCCGGTTAACAACGTGGATCAGTTCCGCGCGGCGATCAATGCCGTCGCCCCGAAACAACCCGTACTGCTGCTGGTGAACCGCCACGGGACTACGGCCTTCGCCGTCATCCCGCCGAAAGAATAACCGCTCACACGAAGCCGCCCGTCGAGGACGGTTTCGCAAAAAAGCCCGGCGTCGCGAAATGCGAAGCCGGGCTTTTTTATTTTGGAACCTGAGTTTATCTTGCGGTTTGCGGAGACGGTTTAATTCAGCACGGCTTCTGGAGCGGGAATGAGCGCAGGCAGCCGGACAACGCGGGCCCTGATCACGTCTGGAATCGCTTGCAAACGGTCGAGAACGGCGGCCGACACCTCGCCATCGATCCCGATGAGTGCGAGCGCGTCAGCCCCCAGCACCGCCTCGCGGCGCCCTAGTGCGAAGGTGGCGATATTCAGACCTTCGCGGCCCAGCAGCGAACCGATCTCGCCAATCACGCCGGGAACGTCCCGATTGCTCAGTAGCAGCAAAGTTCCCTCGAGCGACGATTCGACCGCGATGCCGTTCAGCTCGAGCACGCGTGGCGTGGTGCCGTACAGTACGGTGCCTCGGGCCGAAAACTTGGTGCTTGGCGAACCGCCCGCGGGCGCGGCCGTAATCTCCACCAGGTCAGCGATGCCGCGCTGCCGGGGACGAGTGGTTTCCTCGATGATCAAGCCGCGTTCCGATGCGCGTGCCGGTGCGCTCACCAGGTTTACGCGCTGATCGAGGACAGCATTTAATGCTCCCGCGAGCGCGGCGCTTCGCAGCAGGTGCGTTCCGAGCTCGGCCGGTTCGCCCGTGCACGCCAGCCGCAGGCGTCCCACGGCAAAGGGTGCGGCCTGCGCCATGAAGGAGGCCAGCCGCTCCGCCAATTCGAGATAGGGGCGAAGCCGGCGGTAATGCTCAGGCGAGATCGCCGGTAAATTGACGGCGTTGCGCAGCACACCCTCGGCCAAATAATCACGAATCTGCTGCGCGATTTGCACGCCCACTTCCTCCTGGGCCTCGGCCGTCGATCCCGCGACGTGTGGCGTGGCGATCACGTTCGGCAACTCCATTAGTGGCGAATTCCCGAGCGGTTCCACGGCGAACACGTCCAGCCCTGCGCCCGCCAAATGTCCCGAGCGCAGCGCCTCCAGCAGCGCCGCCTCGTCAACCAGTTCACCCCGCGCCGTATTGATCAACCGCGCTCCACGCTTCATCTGCGCCAGAGTTTGCTGGTTAATCAGGCGGTCGGTCGCGGGCGAAAGTGCCGTATGCAGCGATATGTAATCGGCCTGCGGCAGCATTTCCGCGAGCGGCAGCAACTGCACACCCCATTCCGCCGCTCGTTCCACTGTTAGATATGGATCGTGCGCCAGTACGCGCATCTCGAGCGCCTTGGCCCGCCGCGCGACTTCGCCTCCTACGCGGCCCAGCCCTACAAGTCCAAGAGTTTTGCCGCGCAGCTCTGCTCCGGCAGCGCCGGCCTTTTCCCAGCGTCCTGCGTGCATCGCCGCATTTAATTGTGGCACCGAGCGCGCCAGAGCCAGCATTAACGCAAGCGCGTGCTCTGCCACACTGGTCGCGCTGCTTCCCGGAGTATTCACCACCAGGATTCCGCGGCGCGTCGCGGCGTCCAGATCGATGTTGTCAACGCCCACGCCGGCACGTCCGACGATCCGCAACCGTGGGGCCCGGGCCAGCAATTCTTCGGTCACGCGGGTCGCGCTACGCACGATCAGCGCGTCGGTATCGGCCAGCTCGGCCGTAAGCGCCGCCGCGGCGGGTTGCGAAACCTGCCATCCAGAATCCTGGAGTAACTGCACTCCATGTGAACTAATTTTATCCGCAACAATAATTTTCATGGCACAAGAGCGTACTGGCCCATAGGCCGTCTGTCAATTCAACCGTACTCCTGTTGCTGGACTTCGCGTGCGAATTTCGCCCCCGAGCAGCACCACAGCGTATGCTATAGTGACGCTTCGCAAACCCGCCATGGGCTACCTTGATCGCATCCAGAAGGATTTGACGGACGCCATGAAAACGAAGGACGAGCTGCGCCTGAGCGTCCTGCGCATGATGAAAACCGCGTTAAAAAATAAGGAAATCGAGAAAATCCGCCCTCTGGACGACGCGGAATCGCTGCAGGTTTTGCAGACGCTGATCAAACAGCGTAAAGATTCCGCCGAACAGTTCACGCGCGGCGGACGCGCCGAACTCGCCGAGAAAGAAACGCGGGAGATCGGATTCATCGAGGCGTACTTGCCCGCGGCTGCCGACCAGGCGGAGATGGATCGCGCGATTGAATCCGCGATCGCGGAAACGTCGGCGAATTCGCCAAAACAGATGGGCGCCGTCATTAAGGCTGCGCGGGCACGGCTGGAAGGCAAATCCGTGGACGGCAAAGCGCTCTCCGATCGCGTGCGCGAGCGGCTATCCCGTCCGGCCTGAATCCACGCGGGTGTTCGTCGAATCTGCAGAACGTTTGTCCGGGCCTGTGACCCTGCCTGAAGCCATCCCGGTTCGTTACACCGAAGAAGAGGCCGGATACGTCAGCTTTCGCCCGGTCGTGCGCCAGATGTTTCGTCCGCACGAATTGCTCGACATGGTGCTCAGCGTTGCGGGCAAGGAGCCGGAGCGTATCCGGCAAATTCTTCGCTCCGGTACAGTGGTTTTTCACTTCTATCGGTATTGGTGGACGGGCTTTGAAGTTGCCGAAGCGGAACTGCAAGCGCTGCTTGCACAGTTTCCTGATTCCGATTCGACGCGCGCCTTCCGCGCGCAGTTGTGCAACAAAGCCTTTCTCGTGAGCGAACCGGCGAATTCGCCGCGCCACTTTTCACTCGAGATCGACCGGGCCGCAGCCTCTCGCAAGCGCTTTCTGCGCCGCCGCAACTTCTGGGATGCGTTGCTTGCCGCGGCCGCGATCGGGCCGCCGGCTTACGACGGTTACTCGTATATGCATCATGCCGATCTTTACCGTATCGAGCTGACTGCTGGCCTGCGTGATAGCCTGGCTGCCGCAGCCGCGTCTCTCGCGCCACGAGAACTTCGCCGTGAATTAGCCGCGCTAAACATCGCCACGCACGTGATTTTTGCGTGTTCTCGCGGCAGTTCTTGATGATTAAACAATCATTGCAGCCCGATTTGCGCGCCATTGTTTTTCGACGGCCGACAAGCTGCCACGGCGGAAACATCCGACGAACTGCCCCACATAAGTGCTCGTCGCACGCGTTTTGCTTGACGTACGCGGATGTTGGGAAATTGAGCAGATAGCTCAAAAAGATGAAATGACACCATGAGCACCGAGGAATCCGCCAAATGACCCGCGAACCTTTTCTGGAATTGGAACATGTGTCCGTAGCTCGTGGCCTCAAGGAAGTGCTCCACGATATTTCCCTGCACATTGATGCCGGAGAGCATGTGGCCCTGCTCGGGCCCAACGGCTGCGGCAAATCCACACTCATTAAGACGATGACGTGCGAATGCTACCCGCTGGCCCAACCCGGTACCCGGGTGCGCATTTTCGGACGCGAGCGCTGGGAAATTTTTGAGCTGCGCAAGCGGCTGGGGATCGTCGCGACCGACCTTCCGAGCGAGCGGACGCTGCATACCAACGGAATGGACGCCGTCATTACCGGATTTTTCTCGAGCTCGACGATCTGGCCCGAACTTCACGTCACCGACGCCATGCGCGCGCGTGCGAAAGCGATCCTCGACCAACTCGAGGCACGCCACCTGGCGGAAAAAACGCTGGGCGAGATGTCGGCCGGCGAGCAGCGCCGCATCCTGATCGGCCGCGCGCTCGTACATAATCCCGAGATGCTTCTTATTGACGAGCCCAGCAACGCGCTCGATCTCGCCGCGCAGGCCGAACTGCGGCGCACGCTGCGCACGCTCGCGCAGCACGGCACGGGTATTTTTCTGATCACTCACCACCTCGCCGACATTCCACCCGAAATCGAACGCGTGGTCATGATGCGCGAGGGAAGAATCGTCGCCGACGGACCCAAGCAGGAATTATTAACGGAGGAGCGGCTGCAAAACCTGTTCGGCGTGCCCGTAAGCATGGCTCGGCGCGACGGACACTACCACGTCTGGTAACACCGCTTTCGGAGCACGCCTGGGCACCAGCAATCAAGCGACTGCCCTTAGAATTATCTCCAGCGATTCGGATCGTACGTGAAGTTCACCAGGCCATCGCGATAATCGATCTTCATATCGAGGACGCGCAGCATCGCAAAACCAAGCATGCCCGATATCTCGATTCCGATAGAATCACTCATCCGCGTGGTATCGAAGGCCACGGTATCCTGATTCATTTGCCGCACATTTGCGAATTGCAGAATCACCTGATCCGCCCGAAAAACCTTGGACACCGACCCGCTGAGCCCTTTCACCTGCGTGGTGGCATCCGCCGAAATCTTGGTAACTTCTTTGGCCGCAATCGGCGAGATCGAGTTATTAAACGCGCCGGTATCGATCACAAACCATTTAGGTGCCGAGTCATTCATCCGTGTGGGGATCAGCAGATCGTGTCCAAACCGCAAGACCGTCGTGTAGGATTTCATTTCCGGCGCCACGTAGCGGTCGTGCAACTGCGGGGCAGAGGCACCTTTCGACTCCAGAGCCGTCGGAGGAGCGGGCGCATCGGGCCAGGCCGGTAATTCGCTCAGCCGGAATTTACTGTCGGCGAAATCCAAATCCACCAGGAAGTGCGCGAATACGTCGCCACCGATTAAACCGTCGTCGCCCACTATCGAACTTTGTCCCGACACCTCCACCATGCAATCCTGGAATTCCAATTCTCCGATTTTGATCGAGTCTGCGTAGCCGAGAAAGCCCGCCGTATCCCCTTTGTCGCCGATCCCTGAAATGCTCGCATCCACCACACGCTTGATGCCCGCTCTCTCCGCAACCTTACGGTCCACCAGGATGCCCCCGGCTCCGGTGTCCAACAGCAAGTTGGCGGAGGTCCCATTCAGGCTCACATTCAAACCAAATCCTCGCAGGTGATTCGCATCGGCCAACAATTGTTTTAGCTCGGTCTCCATCGCTGGCACCTGCGTCGTCAGCCGGCACTTGCGCGAGGGTCGCGAGGCCTGCTCCTGCAACAAGGTGAGCTGCCGCTCGGCTGCTTGCCGCTCTTTTGCATCATCGCTCGTGTTTACGGAAAGATATTCACGCAGGCTCGCAATCCGCTCGTCAAGAGTGAGTGTTTCAAACCATGCGGCTTGCACGTCCGGGTCGCGCGGATCAATCTTGTGTGCCATGTCCAGCATTTGCCTGGCCTGTTTGTAATACGAAGCGGCGCGATAAATGCGTGCCATGATGAGATAGGCCTGCGGGGGTGCGACCCCTGACCGTACCAGCGAAATAACTTCGGCCTGTGCTTCCGCAATTTTTCCCTGACGGAAATACACCTCTCCGAGCGCGATGTGCGCCACGGGATTGTTCGGCCCCAACTCGACCGCTTTAGCGGCCGCGGCGTAGGCTTCCACAGGATGTTTTTGCTGCAAGTAGAGTCGTGCGAGTCCGGCATACGCGGGCGCCTGGTCGGACCCAGTGGCAATCAGCGCTTTGTATTGTCTTTCCGCCTCGTCCAATTTCCCGGTGCGATAGAGCCGTTCCGCGCCCGCCAGCGTAGCAACAGCGGGGGCAGCAGGAACTGCGGCGGCAGGCCCTTCCGCGCCAGATGGTGTGGACCCCGTTGAGGCAACGTTCCCCGCACCGTCCGAAGCCGGAGTGCTCTGCCCCGCATCTTTTTGCGCGTGCATCATCGTTGTCGCGCATAACAGCGCGGCAACTGCAAGCGCAATGGCCATCACTCGCAGTGTCCAGAGGGGCTTCATAGGAATCTGACCTTTCGGGCCGCTCGCCGCAAGGAATGCGGTGGCGGACGTGTTTTCCAGTCTTTTCCAGGTTTTTCGACTCTACGGGGGGACGCCGGAGCTTTCGCAGCATACGCGCCCGTTAGAATTATTTTCAATAGTACGGAGGTACGGTACCCCACCGGCGGCAGCACGGGTTCGGTTTCATTTCCCTACACCAAACGATACTTTTACGCCATAATTCGCGAGCGCCACGTGCTCGTGTCCTTCCGGCGCGCCGAGGTGACGCGTGGCGACCAAGCTCTGGAGTTCGACTGCGCCCCCCGGCGAATTTCACCCCTACGTCCCGGCGGAGACCACCCTGCCGGAATTCACCCTGCGTGCTGTTCTGGTGGGAATTTTTGCCGGTCTTTTTTTTGGCGCGGTCACCGTCTACGTCGGATTGCGTGCGGGCCTGACGGTCTCGGCTTCCATTCCCATCTCCGTCCTCTCCATCAGTATTCTCAGAGTTTTCGGTAAGGTCAGCATTCTTGAAAATAACATCGTGCAGACCGTGGGCTCGGCCGGTGAATCCATTGCCGGTGGCGTCATCTTCACTTTGCCCGCTTTGATTTTTCTCGGCTTCCCACTCGAATATTGGAGCGTCTTTTTTCTGGCGCTGATCGGCGGCTGGCTGGGCGTCCTCTTCATGATTCCGCTGCGCCGCCAACTGATCGTCAAGGAGCACGGCAATCTGCTTTATCCCGAAGGCACGGCCTGCGCCGACGTATTGGTTGCCGGCGATCGTGGCGGATCATTTGCCAGCCGCGTTTTCTGGGGACTCGGGCTGGGCGGCCTGTACTCCGTGCTGATGAATACCATTGGTGCGTGGCGTGACACTCCGACCTACGACCCGAAGTGGCTTCCCGGCGCTTCCTTTCGCGCGAATATCACGCCGGAATATCTCGGTGTCGGTTACATCATCGGACCGCGCATCGCCGGCATTATCGTTTCCGGTGGCGTTTTCTCATGGCTGGTGATGATGCCTGCCATCCGTTTTTTTGGCTCACTCGCACCGGCGGCCGCTCTGTATCCCAGCACCGTCCCCATTCCGCTGATGAGTTCCGATCAAATCTGGTCGAGTTACATCCGTCCGATGGGGGCCGGCGCCGTTGCGGCTGCGGGCGTGATTACGCTCGCAAAAACGCTGCCGACTATTTGGTCGGCACTGGTTGCGGGAGTGAAAGACGTCCGTGCCGGACGGGCGGGCACCGCGCCGGCGGCGACGCGCCTCGAGCGTGACCTGCCCATGTCATTCGTCGTATTTGGCTCGCTCGCCGTCATTGTGATGATGTGGGGTCTGCTAACTTTCCGGCCCATTCCTGGCGCGGAAACCAGCGTAGGCGCGAACCTGCTCGCGGCAATTTTTGTTGTCGTCTTTGGCTTCTTATTTGTCACCGTATCCTCGCGCATTTGCGGTCTCATCGGCAGTTCGTCAAATCCCATCAGCGGCATGGCCATCGCCACACTGATGGCGACCTGCGCGATGTTTCTCGTGGTGGGATGGACGCGCGGAAGCTATGCCGTTCTCGCACTGACCATCGGCGGGGTCGTCTGCGTCGCGGCGGCTAACGGAGGCGGCACCTCGCAAGACTTGAAGACCGGCTTCCTCGTAGGGGCCACGCCGTCGAAGCAGCAGATCGCGTTAATGATTGGAGTGATGGCTTCTGTGTTCGCGGTAGGCGGGACGCTCAAGCTGATGAATGTTGGCTTATCCGAGTACAAGCCGGTGCAGATCGCGATCGATCCCGCAGCCCTTCCGGCGGGCGTTCAGGTTGAAACCGCGAATTACGCGTACCAGGGAAAATCCTACATTCTGATTAACGCGATCGGCTCGCCCGTGATACCCGATGGAAAATATCTTTACGACAACGCGACCCATCGCATTGAAATTCAGTGGGTACAAGGCATCGGCAGTGACAAAGCCGCCGCGCCCCAGGCTCGCCTGATGGCTACGGTGATCAATGGCATCCTCAACCGGCAGCTTCCCTGGAGGCTGGTTCTGCTCGGCGTTTTTCTCGTGATTACAATTGAGTTGCTGGGCATCCGTTCCCTGCCGTTCGCGGTCGGTTCTTACCTTTCAATCGCCACCACGCTCGCGATTTTTGCTGGTGGCGTCGTTCGCTGGCTGGCCGAGCGCGGCCGCGGCAAACGCACCGAAGTGGAAAGCGAAGTTGGTCCCGGACCGCTTTACGCCAGTGGCCTGATTGCCGGCGGCGGCATTTTCGGCCTGCTGGGTATCGTGATCGCTCTGCTGGAGGACCAGGAGTTCCGGTATCACGTCTTTCGTCCTGGCCTGTTTCAAATCGGCCCCAAGTTTGAAGGGCCTCTCGCTGGCAGCACGGCGTTCGCGCTCTTCATGTTCCTCCTTCTAGCCGCGTCTCAGTTCTACTTCGCCCGCAAGAAGCTGGAGTAGCACTTTCGCGCATACGCTTTGACTCTGGCCCAGCCTCACCTTAGACTCTTTAGAGCATGAGTTCTTTCCCCCGCTATCCTCGTCATCGCGTGCCGTGGAACAACTACATCACGCCAGCCATCCGCAATCTTGTGCTCGCCTGCACCGGCGTTTTCCTGCTGCAGACGCTGCTGAATCTGTTTGATCCGCTGGCGGCGATCTGGATGGTCCATGAACTGGGCCTGGTGCCGCTCCTGGTGACGCATGGCCTGCGCCTGTGGCAGCCCGTGACGTATTTGTTTTTGCACGGCGGCCTGATGCACCTGCTGTTTAACATGCTATTTCTGTGGATGTTTGGCGTGGACCTCGAGCGCACGTGGGGCTCGCGGCGCTTCTACAATTACTTTTTTATTACCGGAATCGGAGCCGGCTGCATCGACGTCCTGGTCAAAACCATACTCGATCCACAGGGCCTGGGTTCTTCGCGAATTCCCACGATTGGCGCGTCGGGAGCCATCTACGGCATTCTGCTGGCGGCCGCAGTGATGTTTCCGGATCGCAAGGTGTGGCTCATCCCCTTCCCGGTGCAAATCCCCATGAAGATTTATGTGCTGGGAGCGGGAGCCATCGAATTTTTTTCGACGCTGGGTACCGGCGGCGACAATGTCAGCCACGTCGCCCATCTGGGCGGCATGCTCGTAGGTTATCTCTACCTGCGGCGCGGCTCGTGGTTCTATCGCGCCCGTAACGGCGTCTCCGACTGGCAGCGAAAGCGCGCCCGACGCAAATTCGAAGTTTACGTGCGCAAGCACAAAAATGACCCGCCTTCCCCTCCGTCTCCGTCGCGCCCAGATCATTGGGTTAACTAGACGCACCTCGGCGCCACCAGCAAACGATGCCCGCCTATAACCGGCGGCCGTGGTGGCACACTCTGTCTCGCATTCAAATTTGCGGCCATCGGCAGGTCAGTTACTGTCAGGGCGTTCGGTCGGTCAATTTGCGGGAATTCTGCCGAAAAATACAGAGGCTGCACGTCTATTTGTGGGGCGTGACTTCTATGATTTCTGCGCCACACAGTTGAGGAATTTGGAACTGCGAGATGACTCCGTACCGCAATTCACTCGCATCAGGAATTTGGCCGCATTACAGATTAGAGTTCTGCCCAAAAATGCACCGTCTATTTCACGAGTGGCACGCCGCCCACTACGTGAAATTTCATGAAATTGGTCGAGCCGCGCACCCCAATCGGCGTTCCCGCGACAATCCCCACCACGTCACCCCGGCTTACCAACCGTTCCTCGAGCAGGCGCCGTTCCGCCACGGCCGCCAAATCTTCCATATTTCGCGGTTTGCCCATCCGCCTGGGCAGCACGCCCCAGAGCAGCGAAATTTGCCGCCGCGTATCCTGATTGTGCGAAAAGGCAATGATTGGAGGGCGAGGCCGGTTCTTTGAAATCAGCCGAGCCGTCGTGCCGGTTTCCGTAAACACGGCGATCACTTTCATCGCAAACTCTTCGGAAGCGTGGCAGATCAACTCGGCCGTAGTTTCGGCGACACTTGAAAATTCCTGGCGTTCCGGACGCGGAAAATCGGTGATGCTCGCTTCGGTCGCGCGAATGATGCGATCCATCATGCGCACCGACTCGACGGGATAACGCCCCGTCGCGGTCTCCGCGCTGAGCATCACCGCGTCGCTCCCGTCGAAGATCGCATTTGCCACGTCCGAGGCCTCAGCGCGCGTCGGGCGCGGATTTTCCCGCATGGATTCGAGCATCTGCGTCGCCGTAATCACCGGCACGCGCGCCTCGCGGGCGCGGGAGATCACCAGCTTTTGCGCCACCGGCACACGCTCGGGGCTCATTTCCACGCCCAAATCTCCGCGCGCCACCATCACGCCATCAGCCACGGTCAGAATCGCGTCGAGATTATCGATAGCTGCGGGTTTTTCAAGCTTGGCGATGATCGGCGTATTCTTGCCGGCGCGTTTCACCGCCGCGCGCGCGGCCAGCACGTCTTCCGGACGCCGCACGAAGCTCACTCCAATGTAATTCACGCCGCATTCGAGCGCGAACGCCATGTCCCGCATATCTTTTCGGGTAAGGGCCGGAACATGCAGGTTCACACCTGGAAGATTGATGCCCTGATGCTCCCGCAGCTCGCTGCCATTTACGACGCGGCAAACCACCTCTCGCCCGCTGGCCGATTCGACGCGCAGCTCGATGAGCCCGTCAGCCAGCAAAATGCGGTCGCCGCGATGAACGTCCGCCGGCAGCCGCTTGTAGGTGGTCGAAACTCCTTCGCTGTTACCTACGTGATCGACCGTCGAAATCGTGAACCGGTGTCCGGGGCTGAGCGTTACGGGCTTCCCGTTCTCGAGCGTACCCGTGCGGATTTTGGGTCCCTGCAAATCGGCGATAATTGCGATTGGTTTTTGATAGCGCGCCGAGGCCGCGCGCACCGCTGCTACCGCGCTTCCATGCTCCTCATGCGTGCCGTGCGAAAAATTCAGCCGCACCACGTCCATCCCGGCACACATCAATTCATCGACCATCTTTGGAGAGCGGCTCACCGGCCCCAGCGTGCAGACGATCTTCGCGCGGCGGACAAACGGCGAGGGCAGATTGGCGGAATGGCTATTTGGCGGCAACGAAGTCGTGCACCGTGCGATACATAAATTCGATTCCGGTGCGAAAACTGGAGAGCGGAATGCGTTCGTCGTCCGCATGCATGCGCAGTTCGTCGGCTTCGGTCAGCGGAAAGGGCAGCAACCCATAGGATTGCACGCTGTGCAGCCGCAGCTCGGCGGAATCGGTAGCCACCGTCGAAAGCAGCGGGACCACCACAGCCCCCGGAAATTCCTGCGGCGCGGCGCGTTCGATAGCGTGGTACAGCGCGCCCGTAATCTCCGATGGTGGCGCGGCCTGTCCGGAATCCGGTTGAATCTCGAAGCGGATCTGCGGATCGTTCACCGCCTTCTGCATTTCGGCGATCACTCCGCTGATCGGGTCCCCCGGCAGCAGCCGCACGTTCAAATTGGCCCAGGACTCCGAGGGTATGACGTTTGACCGCACGCCAGCCCGCAGTTCGGTAGGCGTGATCGAGTCGCGCAGCATCGCTCCCCACATGGGACTCATATCCGCGAGGCGCTGCGCCGCCAACTGGAAGCGCTCCGGCGTTTCAAGCGCGCGCATCCACTTCGCCGTGTCTTCATCCTCGATTTGCGCCAATTGCTCGAAGTACCGCCGGGTTATTGTCATCAATTGTACCGGCGTCTGCATCGTCCCAATTTTCTGCACGGCCGCCGCCAGGTGTACCACGGAGTTGTCCTGCCGCGGAATCGGATGCGTGTCCCGAGACACCCGTGGCAATCACCGCCACGTTGTACGGCACCTTCTCGCTCGCCTGGATGCCGACGTATTGCACCTTGCCATCTTTCAGTACCACGCGGCCGCCTTCGTTCAGCGCAAATCCGCACGCGATTTTGTCCCAATACTTCTCGATCAGCAGCTTGATGCTGGCCGCCCCGCCCTGCTCCTCATCGTCATCGGCCAGAAAAATCACATCGCGATTCAGGTGCACCCCGGCACGCTTGAGCTCGACCATCGTCGCCAGGTTCGCGGCCAGCATGCCTTTGTCGTCGATTGCGCCGCGCCCCCACAAATAACCATCCTTCACGGTTGCCGCGAACGGGTCCATCGTCCATTTGCTTTTATCCACCCCTACCACGTCCATATGCGCCACCAGCAGCAGTGCCTTTGACGGGATCGCGCAGCGGTCCGGCTTGCAACTGCGCAATCGCGACGCCTCGGCCGGGTGCAATTTCGAGGATCTCGACCGGAATATTTTCCTTTTGCAGCACGCCCGCCACGTACTTAGCCGCTGTCATTTCGTTGCCCGGAGGGTTGGTGGTATCGATGCGAATCAGGTCGGCCAGCCACACTTGCGCCTGCCCAACAAGTTGGTTGAGCTGATCTGGCGGGATCACCGGCGCTACCGGCGTTGTGCTTGGCACGTTTTGCTGCGGGCGCGCACCGCTTGATAATCGAGCTCCCCCGGCCAGCATCGTCAAAAACACCACGAGCGCTGGCCCTCGCATGGCCCACACTTTTCGCCTGTGTCGCAAACTATGCATAATCAGTGGACTTTCCCTGTGCCAGCTCAGTCATCAGAAACGCAGCGTGCCAAAGACTGCTGGTCCTGCTGGTGGTACGGCGGTGTGTCGTACGCGACCGGGGCGTCGAAGAACACTCGCATGATGTTGCTCTCGGCCGAATGGGGAGCGCGTCGTGCGTCCTCATGCGCAACCCACATCGAGCGCTTCCTCCGATCCAACTTTATGGTAACACGGCCCTGAACATGCCACCGGCCTCTTCCCTGCGTCGTTGCGATTGAACATCCCCCCATTTCGTGGCAGCATCCTAGCCCCTAGCCATAAAATCACACTGGGGATGACATCAAGTTCGCTGCATCGAGCCGCCTATAATTGAGCTATGTCGAGCCTGTTACATCGAGCCTGTTCTATCGAGGTTGATCCATGAGATTCAGCGCCATGCCTCCTGTGCTCCTCGCCGCCTGTGCCGTGCTGGCCGCGTCCTTAGTGGCCGCCAGCCCTAGGACGCGGCAAGCCACGCCACAAAATACGCCGCCGTCAGGACAAACACAGCCGCAGGCGCAACCGCCGTCTCCCAACGCGTCACCAAACCCTTCGCAAAGCGGATCGCAAAACGCGTCGCAAAGCCCCTCGCAAAATTCCGACTCGCAGCAACCCGGCTACGCGATTTCCATGACCGTGCCGGTCGTGAACGTGGACGTCGTCGTCACCGACAATGACGGCAATTATCTGACAGGCTTGAAAAAAGAAAATTTCCGTCTCACTGAAGATGGCGCCCCGCAAACCATCAGCAACTTTTCTACCGCCGACGCACCGATCACCGTGGTGGTGCTGGTCGAATACAGCAGGCGCGCGTACGGCTGGTACCTGTACACCGCCCGGAGTTGGGCCGACATTTTTTTGCATCAGCTTAAACCCACCGATTGGGTCGCGCTCGAATCCTTCGCGATGCGTCCTAACGTCGAAGTAGATTTCACGCACAATGTTTCGGAAGTCGAGCAGGGGCTGATCAACCTCGTGCTGCCTACCTTCAGCGAGGCTGTCATCTACGACGCGCTGCTCGACACCATGGATCGCATGCAGGATGTGAAAGGTAAGAAGTCCATCCTGGTGCTGGCCTCCGGCGAAGACACCTTCAGCCGGCACACCTTGAACGATACGTTGGCGAGGCTGAAGGAAACCGACATCAGCGTGTACTGCGTTGGCGTAGGCGAGCAGTTCGCGCTTGAAACGGACCTGCACGGAGGAAATGGCACCAGCAATCTGAACTATCTGCAAGCGCAAAACCAGTTGCGCGCCTTCAGTCAGCTGACCGGGGGCAGAACGTGGTTTCCGCGATTCCAGGCGGAAATTCCAGGTGTTATGAGCGATGTCGCGGCCAGTCTCCGCAACCAGTACAGCCTGGGCTACTCGCCGACGAATCAGAATCCCGACGGCAAATATCGCAAGATCAAAGTCGAGCTCGTCCAGCCCGATGGCAGCCCGCTGACCGTTACCAACCAGAAAAATAAAAAGGTCAAATACCAGGTTTACGCGCGCCAAGGTTACGTGGCGCCTAAGCCCGGAGCCACGGGTGCGGGAGGCGGCTAGCGCCGAACCCGGCACGCGAATCAGGCGCGCGAATGGCACGCGCAAATAAGCCGTGATCTGCCGATCGTGCCCTAACCCGCGCCGCCCCCGTCGTTGACGATGGATGGATGATGGCCCTGGGATGGACAGTTCCGAGCACGGGGCCAAACGACCGATAGGGTCGCTATTCGCGACTGCAGCCTTGCGCTAAATTCCGGTTTTCACCGCTGAACCCTTGGCGTGACGTAGCCCGCTCAATATCCGCGTGCCAGCTCCACCTGGTTGCGCAGTGGCTGCCCCGCAAACCACCGCTCGAGATTCTCAAGCAATAGCTCCGTTTCTCTGGGCCATAACCGCTCGCTGACACCGCTGACGTGCGGCGTGATGAATACATTTTCGAGCGACCACAGCGGACTCTCCGGAGGCAGCGGTTCGTGCGCGGCCACATCGAGTGCCGCCCCCGCGATGGCCCGCCGTTCGAGTGCTGGAACCAGCGCCGCTTCATCGATGAGCGACCCGCGTGCCACGTTGATCAGAAACGCGCTCGGCTTCATCAGCGCGAGTTGATTCGCGCCTATCATGTGGCGCGTTTCCATTGTCTCGGGCGCGGCGAGGATCACAACATCCGCTTCCGGCAGCGCCGCATCAAGCTGTGCTGCTGGGAATACACGCTGTGCCAACGCGGAATCTGCAATACCGGAGCGGGTCACTGCCCACACGCGCATCCCCAGCGCACCAAGCCGCTGGGCAATCGCCCGGCCCACGCTGCCAAACCCCACCAGGAGTGCCACCTGGCCGCCAATCTCACGCGGACGGGCTGGACCATCCCATATTTCCTGCTGCGCCCATTGCCGGCGAGCCTGGTAGCGCATCGCGCCCAGGAAATCGCGTGACATGGCTATCACCAATCCAACGACGTGCTCGGCCATGGGCGCGGCGTGCACCCCGCTCGCATTCGTGACCACGATTCCCGAGTCGCGCAGTTCCGGATACATCAGTTGCGAGACACCCGCTGAAATCGAGTGCAGCCAAACCAGTTGCTTCGCTATCCGCAGTTGCTCGGGACGCAATTGGTAGCCGACAAAAATATCCGTGTCCGGGAGTTCGGCATCGAGCAAATCGTGATTCGGCAGATGTACCACCTGCAATTCCGGCCAGCGATGGCGAATGTCGTTGGCGAGGTCTTCCGGTACGCGCCACAATGAGAAGCGCAGCCGCGCGGAAATGACCATCTTCGTATCGGTCGCCCGCTTCGCGCGTGCCTTCATCACAGGCGTCTCATCGTAGGCGGCTCATTTGGACGCGCTGATTGGGGGCGCCCCTTTTTGGCGCTTTCACCTGCAACCTCGCCGCACATGATCATTGATTGCCTGCTGCAACCATCACCATTATTTTGGAACAAGGCGCAGGTCTCGGCCGGTCATCTCCGCGGGCTGGGGAACGCCCAGCATGCCCAGCAATGTCGGAGCGATATCCTGCAGCGCACCGCCCGGTTTCAGCCCGATGCGGCTTTCCTCGCCGAGCATCACGAACGGCACCGGATTTGTCGTGTGATAGGTGTGCGGGCCGCCATTGATCGGATCGATCATCGTCTCCGCATTACCATGGTCCGCGGTAATAATCCATGCGCCGCCACGCGGCCGCAGCGTCTGGAAGATGCGCCCCAGGCACGCATCCACCGTCTCGACCGCGCGTATCGTGGCTTCCAAGTTGCCTGAATGCCCCACCATATCGGCATTGGCAAAATTCATCACCACCGCGTCGAAGCTTCCCGACTCAATGGCGTGGATCACACCGTCCGTAATTCCTTCCGCCGACATTTCAGGCTTCAGATCGTACGTGGGCACTTTTTGCGAAGCCACCAGCACGCGCTCTTCGCCCGGAAACGGCTTCTCGACTCCACCGTTGAAGAAGTACGTGACGTGCGCGTATTTTTCGGTTTCAGCGATACGCAAGTTGCGGAATCCCACCTGGGTAAAAACCTGCGCCAGAATATGTTCCAGCTTCCCCGCGCCAAACAGAAAGCGGAGCCAACGCGAAAGTCTTGTCGTACTGCGTCATCCCTACGAAAAACAAATCTTTCGGCCGCCTGGGATCCGAGAATTTGTCGAATCCCGGCTCTGCGATGGCGCGCGTCATCTGCCGGGCGCGGTCGGCGCGAAAATTGAAAAAGATCACGGCGTCATCATCGTGCACGCGTGCGATCGGCGCGCCAGAACTGGAGTCTTCCTCCTCACCCGCGGTAATCACCATCGGCACCATGAATTCATCGGTTACGCCCTGCTCGTAGCTCGCACGCACCGCCGCCACCGGATCAACGACGCGCCGCTCGGCTTCCCCGTGCACCACTGCGCGATACGCCAGCTCGACGCGCTCCCAGCGGTTGTCGCGGTCCATCGCGTAATACCGCCCGGACACCGAAGCGATCCGCCCAATCCCCAGCTCGCGCAGCTTTTGTTCCAGTCGCCGCAGATAATCGATGCCGCTATGTGGCGGCGTGTCGCGGCCATCCAGAAAGCAGTGAATGAAAACGCGTTCCACCTTGTTTTGCTTGGCCATCGCGAGCAAAGCAAATAAGTGATCGATATGCGAGTGCACGCCGCCATCGCTAAGCAGTCCCATCAGGTGCAATTGCTGCTCGCGGCCGCGTTGCATCGCGGCGAGCAGCAGTTCATTCATAAACAGCGCGCCGCTCGCGATGGCTTGATCCACTCGTGTGATGTCCATCTGCACCACGCGTCCCGCTCCGATATTCAGATGACCCACTTCGCTGTTGCCCATCTGGCCGGCGGGCAGTCCCACCGCGGGTCCCGAGGTCTGAATCAGCGTATTGGGAAATTCTACGAGCAGCTTGTCGTAATGAGGCTTGCGGGCGAGGGCAATCGCGTTCCCCTTCGTCTCGGCGCGATATCCCCATCCGTCGAGCACGGTAAGCACAATCGGTTTAGGTCGTTTGCTCATTGTCCTCGGTCACACTCGCCCACGGTAGGCCGTCGCGCGATCGTCATTTGTCATACTTATGGGCTCACCGTTGTTAGTCATCACCGTCGCTCATCATCATCGGTCAGTGTTAGTCGGCATCTTTCGATCGCAATTGCACGTCAATGTTTATAACATCATCGTCAGCACCAACAAAAATACGTGCGCCGTTACTCCCGCCTTACCCGCCACCTCGCGTTGTCGATTCTGACCGCAGCCAGGATCTCTCGACGATGCGCGGTCTCCAGCTGCGCCATTTTCGTCACCTCGCCGCAGACGAATTCTTCCCTACCCGAGACCGTGCCCTTCACGCCAAAAGTGGCGCATAATCACAAATTCAAACGGTATTCGCACCTCAAAAAGGAACCTCACCATGGAAACCCTCATCGAAGTTCGCCACGTTTCCCTCGAGATCAATGCCCCTTTCGAAAGTTTTACGCGCGCTATGGAGCGCTTGCTCGGCCGGTTTGAGTATGCCCAGTTACAAGATCTCGATACCCACCCCGCGGCCGCTGAGAAACGCCTTCGGGAAGCTGCAGGAGAAGAAGGTCTCATGCTCTTCAATATTCAAGACCATGGAAAGCTCCTCAACATTTTGGGGGCTGGTCAAAAGGCCAAACAGTATGTCCTGGGAAACCCGCTCATCGCCATTACCATGACGCGCTGCGATATTCGCGCCGGGCTCTACGCTCCTCTGCGCCTTTTTGTTTACGAACGCGGTGGCCAGACGATCCGCGTCGAATACGACCTGCCTTCTTCAGTTTTTGGCCAGTTTCACAATACGGAAATCACCAGTGTTGCGCAGTCTTTGGATACCAAATTGGCCAACTTAATCAACAAGGCTGCAAAAGCCGCTCCGCCAGGTTCGGAATAAAGATCAGGCAGTTTCCCGAACGACAGCCACGCAGTCCCAGCGCAAACACCCATCGCCCTGTACGCCTCTCACGTGTCGCCTACTCACTTCCCACTGTCCGCGGCGCCTGCGTTGCTCTCTTTTGAATTTATCTATGCCAGGGCGGGGCCTCAGGTGGCGCTTAGATTGGGCCCATTCAAACAGCATTTCGAATAAAGATCCTGTGCTTAAAATTTACCCATTAGCGCATAGGCGCTACCTCCATGACACGCGAATCCACTTCCGCGCGATCACATCGCATCCGCGAAATTCGCCCTTGTCATTTCGTTAGCTTCTGCCCCGTCAGCCTGGCAGTCTGCAGTCCCACAGCAAATCGCCTGCAACCTCACATTCTTTTGATACTCTTGCAAATTGCCGGGTGCCTGCCCTCGAGATCGCGCGCGATGTAACTCCTTTCCATGCAGGCGTGTTTTGCGTAAAGATGCTGGCGCCCCGCAAAAAAAGGCAAAATGCGCCCCGATGAGCGCATCCTAATCCTGATTACCGGGGCACCGGCTTACGAAGGTGGCGCGGGGGTCATGACGCAAGTGCAACGTAATCGCGGCAAGCGGCTCGCGGGACGCGACCCGGGCCTGCTCGCGCTCTGTGCCGCCATCCTCTGCGTAGCGCTATGTGATTTCGCACTTCACGCCGCGAATCCGCGGACAGACGCTGCGCCAACTCTGCCCGGACTTGTCGCCAGCGGCTCCCTCGCCCCTCCGCTCGTCAGCGACATCACTCGCCTTAAATTCAGTCCTGACGGCAACTACATTCTCGCGCAGGACGATTCCGGTATTTCCGTTCTTAGCCGCCAGCCCTTCGCGCTGCGGTTCCATATCGACGCGCCGCTCGCCGGGCCCGCGCAGTTCACCCCGGATTCCGCCACGGTGATCTTCAGCACGAGTGGTCCGCACCTGCGCGTTGAGCGCTGGGACGTGGCCGGCGGCACGCGTACCTCCAGCCGCGAAGTTGTGCTCCTCGGCGGCTGCATTCAAAGTCTGCTCTCACCCGATGGCAAAACTCTCGCGTGTTTTTCCGAGCGGGTGGACGACAAAGGTCCACAGCATCTGTCGGCGCTCGATCTTACGCTGATTGACGTAGCTACCGGCGATGCCGTGATAACCAAAAAGAGCTTTCTGGCCGCCGACCGTGAAAACGCTCCCTTCCTTTCCGCCGCGCAGACGGCCGCCACCACGGGCGCGAGTGCCCTCACGACCGTGATACCGGCGGCTTTTTCTCCGGATTCGCAATACTTCCTGGCCGCTTTTCAGAAACAGGCGCTCGCTGTGGATCTGGCAGCACGCATGCCCATACCGCTGCGCGGCAGCCTCGAATGGATGCTCGCCGGAGGCTTTGCATTTATCTCCCCCAATCGCGTGATCGTCGCGAATCTCCACTCGCCGGACAAATCCGAAGTTTTTGATTTTCCTTCCGGAGCCGTTACCGATGTCCTGACGCTGGGCGATCAGCAAATGGACCCAGCCACGCGCGGCCCATACGTGTTTTTGCGGCCGATTAAAATAGCTGCTGTCGGCGTCTTCGATTGGAAAATGCACGCGATGGTCGCGGCGCTGCGAGAGCCAGCCGCCGTAGATATCTGGGATCCGTACGCGGTCACGCAAGCCCCCGATGGACAAATTGCCCTCTACGATTTCCCGGCAATGAAGACGGAAGCGAAGCTCGAACTTCCTCCGGGTCCGCTGGCGCGCATGCAGTCGGCCGCCGTTTCTCCGGACCTCTCATGGCTCGCTGTGTCGGCCGGTGAGCGGAGCGCCGTCTGGAATTTGCACGCCATGGCGCGCCGCTACTTCATGCGTGGATTTACCGGTGCTTATTTTGACGGTGACGACGCGCTCTATGCCGACTTGCCGGCTGTCGGCCAGGTCCATCGTTCCGTCGTACGCGCGGATCTCTCTACCGAAAAGGTCACCACCGCGGAAGACTTCGGCGAACAACCTCCTGAAATCGCGCAATACGGCGGCTATCTCCTGGCAAAAATTCCTTCCGCTGACGATCCACAGCAGTTCTCACTCGAAGTGCGCGATGCGCGTGACGGCCATACCCTGTGGACCGCGCCTTTTCCGAAGGCCACACCCGGCAACATCGAGATTTCACCGGCCGGGGACCGCGTGGTTTTTCGCTGGCTCGCGGAACAAAAGCCCGCCATGGACGAGATCAGGAAAGACAAGGCGCTGCGAACGCGATACGACCACATCAGGCAACACATGAGCTGTTTTCTGCTGCAGGTGCTCGATGCGAACACAGGAAAACCGCAGGGGAATGTGCTCGTGGACGCCCATGGATGGACGCACCCGCCGCATGGATTCGCTTCCGGAGACTGGCTATTCGTCGCCGACGATAGCGGCACGCAAATTTATTCCATCTCGACGGGTGATCTGAAGGCTACTTTGGCGAGCCCGGCCCTCAGCGCCTCGTCCGCGGCCGGTCTCCTGGCCTCTGAATCGCAGGACCACGCTCTTCAATTCTATTCCTTGCCTGCGGCCGAACTCCGCGCCCGTCTCGAATTCCCGTCCGCCGTTTTGTTCGCGTGGTTTAGCGGCGATGCCCAGCGCTTCTTCGTGCTCACCAGTGACCAGCGCTTTTATATTTTCGACACCGCGGCTTTGGCGCAGCCGAGCGCCGACTCCGTTCGTCCCTGACGCGGCCGGCGCAACAATAATCGTCAATCGTCAGGGATGGGTCATGTCGACGGCGCGCACGTATTTGTCGAACTCGTCGGGACTCAAATAGCCGAGCTTTAGGCAAGCCTCGCGCAAGCTGCTGCCTTCGACGTACGCGTTATGCGCGATCTTGGCCGCCTTGTCGTAGCCGATGTGCGGATTAAGCGCCGTCACCAGCATCAGCGAATCGCGCACGTACGCGTCGATCTTCGCGCGGTTCAATTCGATGCCGCGCACCATGTAATCGACGAATCCGTGACACGCGTCCGCAATCAATGTGACGGAATGCAGGAAATTATGAATCAGCACCGGCTTGAATACGTTCAGCTCGAAATTACCCTGCGAGCCCGCAAAGGAAATGGCCGCATTGTTTCCGTGCACCTGCACGGCGACCATGGTCATCGCTTCGCATTGCGTGGGATTCACCTTGCCGGGCATGATCGAGGAGCCCGGCTCGTTTTCCGGAATATGAATTTCCGCGAGGCCGCACCGCGGCCCCGAAGCGAGCCAGCGAATATCATTCGATATTTTCATCAGCGACCCGCCGAGCGTGTTGATGGCTCCATGCGCGAACACCAGCTCATCGTGCGCGGAAAGCGCCGCAAATTTGTTTGGATGCGAGCGAAACGGCAAGTGCGTGAGCTCGGCAATTTTTCGCGCGGAGCGCTCCGCGAATTCAGGATGCGTGTTGAGGCCGGTTCCAACCGCCGTGCCCCCAATCGCCAGGTCGTAGATGCCATTGAGCGTTTGTTCCAGGCGCGCCACGTCGCGCTCGAGCAGGTTCGCCCAGCCGCCCATCTCCTGGCCGACTGTGAGCGGCGTCGCATCCATCAAATGCGTCCGGCCAATCTTCACCACGTTCGCGAATTCGCGCGCCTTCGCGTCGATGGCCTGGTGTACCCGCTTCACCGAGGGTATCAGCGTGCCATGCATGCGCTCGGCCGCCGCAATGTGCATGGCAGCGGGAAACGTGTCGTTCGAGGATTGCGACATGTTGACGTGATCGTTGGGATGGATGGGGTCCTTCGATCCCAGAACTCCGCCGGCCAGCTCGATGGCGCGGTTGGCGATCACCTCGTTGGCATTCATATTGGTTTGCGTGCCGCTGCCGGTCTGCCAGATGCGCAGCGGAAATTGATCGTTGAGTTTGCCCGCGATCACGTCGTCAGCGGCCTGCGCGATAAGCCGCGCTTTTTCCGGCGGCAGCTTGCCCAGCTCCTGGTTCACCAGCGCCGCCGCTTTCTTCAGGATGCCAAACGCACGGATGAGCTCGGGTGGCATCGTGTCGCGCCCAATATTAAAATGCACCAGCGAGCGCGCGGTTTGCGCTCCCCAATAAACATGCGCTGGAACTTCGATGCTCCCCATGCTGTCGGACTCGATGCGTGTAGCTTTTTTTGCCGAGGTTTCGCTCATAATTATGATTTCACCCTTTTTGGCTCTGCTGCCGGATGCGGATCACCGGCGAAGATGGAGAACGAAATATAACCACACCTTACGAGCAGTAATCAAATGAGTGGCGGATCAATTATTGAGATTCGTTCGAGCTTGCATACGCCTGTCAGGCGTTTCCCAGATCGCGTTTTTCAGGAGAGGTGCTCATGGCAACGAAAAAAATAGCGCTGGAAAAAAGAACGCTCGGCAAAAGTGGCATGGACCTCACCACCGTGGGCGTCGGCACGTGGGCCATCGGAGGCGGAGGGTGGTCGTTTGGCTGGGGACCGCAGGATGACAACGATTCCATCGCCGCTGTGCGGCATGGAGTCGAGCTCGGCATCAACTGGGTGGATACCGCCGCGGTTTATGGCTTCGGGCATTCCGAAGAAGTGGTGGGCCGCGCGCTTAAAGAAATTCCCTCCAGCGAGCGCCCGTACATTTTCACCAAGTGCGGTATGCATTTCGATCCGGCCAAACGTTTTGAGCCGCCGAAGCGTGATTTGCGTCCGGAATCGATCCGGCGCGAATGCACTGACTCATTGCGGCGCCTCGGTGTCGAGCGGATCGACCTGTACCAATTTCATTGGCCGGATGAATCGGGCACGCCGCTCGAGGACTCCTGGGGCGAGATGAGCAAGCTGATTGATGAAGGCAAGGTGCGCGCCGGTGGCGTCTCGAACTTCACCGTCTCTCAACTCGAAGAATGCGAGCGGGTGCGGCACGTCGATTCGCTGCAACCACCATTCTCGCTGATACGACGCGATTCCGCGGCCGAGTTGATTCCCTGGTGCGCGGCGCACGGTACGGGAGTGATCGCCTACAGTCCCATGCAGGCCGGGTTACTCACGGATCGATTTACCGTCGAGCGCGTGAAACATTTTGCCCAGGATGACTGGCGGCGCAGAACCGCGGAATTTCAGGAGCCGAATCTAAGCCGCAACCTGCGGCTGCGGGATGCGCTCCAGCCCATTGCCGAACGCCACGGGACAACTATCGCATCCATCGCAATTGCGTGGGTCCTCAGCTGGCCGGGTATGACGGGCGCCATTGTGGGCGCGCGTAACGCCGCACAGGTGGATGGCTGGATTCACGCCGGAGAAATAACCTTGACCGCACAGGACCTCGGCGAAATTGCCAGTGCCATTGAGCAAACAGGCGCGGGAAGCGGCCCCGCGCAACCGCGCGAATTGCGCGCGTCCGCACGTTAAGACGGTGCAGACGTTCGCGCTAGAGACCACGTGGCCGACGTCGAAAAGCGCAACCATTTTCGCGTGTGGCGCGACCGCGCAGAGCAGCGTTCCGGGAGGCAAACGGATCTTCCGGCGTCAACCGGCATCAACGTCGCGCTTAATGCTGACACGCAACCGATTTCAGGAACAGGTGCGAGCGGAAATCATCATGCGCAGGGCGGGAACACCGCTGGGTGGGTGCCGGGCGCGAATCGCGGACGGAATTTTAGGGTGCTAAGCGGGACCGGGAGAACTGGCCTGCGGTAGTTGCGCTGTGCCGCCGGTTAGCGCCGGTTGCTTTTCACGCTTCGCCTTGATGGCCGCGAAGACTTTTTCAGCGGTAGCTGGCAGAGAATGGATGCGCACGCCCACAGCATTGTGAATCGCGTTCAAGATCGCCGCCGCTGTCGGCACGAGAGTCGGCTCGCCTACGCCTTTTGCGCCGAACGGACCCGTCGGATCGTAGTTGTCCACGATATCAACTTCGACTTCGGGCATGTCGAGAGAAGTCGGCATGATGTAGTTCGTCAAGTTAGGATTGATCTGGCGCCCAGCGCTGTCGAACAAGATCTCTTCCTGCAATGCGAAACCCACACCCATGGAGATGCCGCCCTCAACCTGACCCTCCACCAACATCGGATTGATCGGCGTCCCGCAATCGTGCGAAGCGACAACGCGAATGACTTCGACTTCGCCGGTTTCGTCGTCCACATCCACTTCGGCAATTTGCGTGGCGTACACGTAGGTGCCAAACGGCTTGCCCTGTCCCGTTTCTGGGTCGAGCGCGACGGTGGCGGGGTTGTATGAGGCGCTTCCAATGGGTGGCTCGCCTGTAATCACACGCGCGTGATTGGCCACATCGCCAATGTGCAAATTACGCTGCGGATAGCCTTTGACCTGAATCCGGTGATCTTTGGCTTCGAGCTGCGAGGGTTTCACGCCCAGCATCGGCGCGGCCACATCGAACAGCATCAGCTTGACCTTTTCCGCGGCGAGCCTGGCGGCGTTGCCGGTGACATAGGTGGTGCGGCTGGCAATCGCGCCGGTATCCATGGGCGTGGTATCGGTATCGGCTGAAACCACGTGCACATCATCGGTGGCGATGCCGAGTTCCTGAGCGGTGATTTGCGCCAGAATCGTCAGCGCCCCCTGCCCCGTCTCGACTGTCCCCGTCAGCAGCGTAGCCGTACCATCTTCGTTGAGCTTCACCACAGCGGAGCTCGGGTTAGCGGCCACCGTGAAGCCGATCGGGTACCACATGCAGGCCATGCCGCGTCCGCGGCGTTTCACGAGCGCACCCCGGTGCTCTTCGCTATCGCACCCGCGGGCACGCTTCCGCTACTTTTCGGGTTCCAGCCAAAACGCTCGGCCGCCCGAAGCAGCGACTCGCGGATTACCACGCTCTGCAACGTCTGGCCCGTGGGGCTAAGCGACCCTTCATCGAACGCGTTCATCAGGCGTATATCGAGCGGGTCGATGTTCAATGCGGTCGCGATGTCATCCATGTGCGATTCGTAAGCGAAGCACACTTGCGGAGCGCCGAATCCGCGCATCGCGCCAGTCATGGTCTTGTTGGTGTAAACGACGAATGCTTCCGCGTGAATATTCTCAATATTGTAAGGACCGGCGGAAAGGATGCAGGCCTTGCCGAGCGTGGTCTCGCTCCACGAACAATAGGCGCCGCCATCGAGCACCAGGCGAACTTTACGCGCCAGAATTTTCCCTTCTTTCGTCACGCCGGTTTTGTAATCCATGATGAGCGGATGGCGCGTAGTGGAAGCGATGAACTCTTCCGAGCGCGTGAACGTACCCTTCACCGGCCGGCCAGTCTTCTTCGACAGCAATGCCAGAACCGGCTCCGTGGTGATCTCGTTCTTGCCGCCGAAATTGCCGCCGACGATAGTGGCAATTATGCGGATGCGGCTCATCGGAATACCGAGCGTGCGCGCTACGTCGGCACGGCCCAGCGTGATGCGTCCCAGCGTGGAATAGATCGAGAGACGGCCGTTAGCATCCCACATGGCAATCGTGGAGTGCGGTTCGAGTGGGACATGCTCGACCATTTGCGTTCGGAAATGGCCCTCGAAGACGTGGTCGGACTCGGCAAAACCCTTGGCAACGTCACCTTTCTTGATGACTTTGCTTCCGTAGATATTTGCGCTGGGCGCATGCACACCGGGCGTTTCCAGCTTCAAGGACTCGAGCGGATCGAGAACCGGGGTGAGCGCTTCGTACTCGACCTTAATTTTCAAGAGGGCGTCGTTGGCAATCTGCTCGGTGACGGCCGCAACAGCGGCGACGCCATCTCCCGCGTGAAACACGCGCGTATCCGCCAGCACCGGCTGATCTTTCAAAGACGGTCCAAAGGAATTGCAGGGGATATCGCGGCCGGTAATCACGGCGACGACTCCAGGCATAGCTTCCGCTTCCGAGGTGTCGATGCTCTTTATGCGCGCGGAGGCGATCCCGGCTCGTTTGATCCTGGCGTACAGCATGCCCGGAAACGTCAGGTCATCGATATATTTCGTCTGACCGAGTCCATGAAGGCGGCAATCCGGACGTGTCGCGCGCTGGCCCACCGCAGGTGTCTGATGACGAACCTCCGGAACTACAATTTCCAGAGGATAGGTTACCAGCGGCCCCATCGTGGGAGTCTGGAGTACACCATCGTCCTGCAGCAGCGTTTCCAGCGGAGTTTTTTCGGCGACGGTCGGTTTTTTTTCCATGACTCGGTCCTTTCGCTCACTTCCACAATTATTAAAGCTCAATGCATCGGCCGGAGATCAAGATTGCGTCACGTGAACTAAGCGGACTTATCCACCGTTTCCCGCGTAGAGACTCCGGCGGCGTTGAGAATGGCTTCGATCATTTTGGCGTAGCCGGTGCAGCGGCAGAGGTTGCCACCGAGCGCATCCCGGATTTCGGGTACGCTGGGGGAAGGATTTTCATCGAGCAACGCCTTAGCGGACATGATAATGCCCGGCCCGCAGAATCCACACTGGAGCGAGCCAAAATCCTCGAAAAGCTTCTGAAGAGGATGCAGCCGGTCGGTACTTGCAAGCCCTTCAATCGTCTGCACGTCCCGGCCATCCGCCTGATTGGCCAGCATCAGGCAGGAGTTCACGGGCAAGCCATCGACGATGACGGTGCAAGCGCCACAATCGCCCACGTCGCACCCGAGTTTGGCTCCGGTAAGATTGAAACTCTCGCGCAACATCTTGAGGAGTGTCGTTTCCGCAGGAACGGACGCCGTACGCGTCTCGCCGTTGATTTTGAGCGTTACATTCATCATTTCTTGATCTCTCCCTGCCGCTTCGCCTTGGCCAATGTGTAGGAATGCTCGAGGGCGCGCTTGGTCAGAACGGCCACCAACTCACGCCGATACTCGGCGGAAGCGCGGAAATCGGTGATCGGCCGGGCTTCAGTGGAGGCGATATGGCCAGCCTCAGCCATCGCTTCGGGCGTAATGGCGCGACCTTCGAGATACGCTTCGGCCTGCGGCGCGCGAATAATTCTGGGTGCCACGGCCCCCAGTGCAACGCTCGGCGCGATGAAGGTGTGCTTGTCCCAGTCCACCCACAGACTGGCTGCAACATTTACCAGCGCGAGCGCCTGGCCCTTGCGTAAGCCAAACTTCAGAAAATGCGCAGGTTTGCCGAGGTTCTGCTTAGGGATAACGATTTCCGCGAGCAGTTCGTCATGCTTAAGAACGGTTTTCCGGGGGCCCAGGAAGAACTCGACCAGCGGTACCTTGCGACGGCCCGACGTTCCCACGATAGTGACCTGGGCATCAAGAGCGACCAGCGTAGGGCCGCTATCCATGGATGGTACGCCCGTTACCAGGTTACCACCCAAAGTGCCGAGATTCCGCGTCTGGACGGCGCCGATCGAATGAGCGGCATCCACCAATGCCGGGAACATTTCGCGGATGACCGGAGAACGCATAATCTGGCTATGCGTGACCAAAGCACCGATGCTTAGGCCGTGTTCGGTAAGCGCAATGTCTTTTAGATCCCGCGCGCGCGAGATGTCCACGATCACGTCGGGAGAATGCGGTGAAAACTTAAGATCCGCGAGCAAATCCGTGCCGCCCGCCAGCACTTTGACCTTCACCCCCGTGTGCTGGGCGAGCAGCGCCACGGCATGGTTCGAGTCTGTCGCTGCAAAAACCTCGAAGGCTCTCATGATTGTTATCTAATATCACGTCCGGACGTTCGTCGCAATAGTCGTCCTCACGCGGAACCGACTACGGACCCTATATCTGCTTGGCGCGCTTGAAGCTTTTAAGCAATGTAGCCAGCACGTCGATGACCCACATGACAGGGCGGATATTTCGACCTGACACGTGACAGGAGAGGTGCGTTCAATTGCAGGCCTTTTGACCAGAATCGCTCGGCCGCGCCCAGCGCCGTGTTTCCGGTCGCTCTCTTAACGATCTATCCCACGGTGCTGCTTGGCGCGTTTCTTCCCATCAGCACGCCTCACTCGCGGAGCCGGCTGACACCCAGGGCAGAAATAGCTGCTGCGCCCCGCTACAATCGAGCGCCGTATTTGCCGGCCGCACCGCGCACAAGGCTTCCCCTCTCTGCCGTACGCACGATGGTGCAGTTGATAGCTGCCGGAGTTACCCTCAGCGTCCACGAAGTCGGAAATCGAGGAGCCGCGCATGCGTATGGCATTTTGCAGCACGCCACGAATCGCTTGTCGCAATCGCCCAAGCTCGGCATCGCTCAGCCGCGCGGCCAGGCGCGCCGGATGAATGCGCGCCTGCCACAAGCTTTCGTCTGCATAGATGTTCCCAATCCCGCGAAATACACGCTGATCGAGCAATAGCGCTTTGATCCTGGCCTTACGGCCTGCCAGCCGCCTGCGAAATTCCGGATTAGAAATATTCAGTGCATCCTCGCCCAGCTTCGCCCGGAACGTTTCCATCATTGCGTCCGGCACCAAGAGGATTTGGCCAAAACGCCGGATGTCGGTGTATCGCAGCTCGCGGCCGTCGTCGAGCTCGAAAAAGCCATGGGTATGCGGCGCGGCCGGCTCGCTGGCATCGCGTACACCGAGTTTTCCGGTCATGCCCAAATGCACAATCAGGTGCAGACGCGTACCAGAGCCATTGACTGCCGCGCTTTGCGGCGCTTGAATTTTTGCGGGAGCTGCTGCGATGGCAGCTGTTTGCTTTGTAAACTCCCGCGAAACCACGGGAGGAGCCAATTGCAGCTGAATAAATTTCCCAATACGTTCGACTGCGGTGATTTTCCTCCCCGGCAGCAACTCACCGAGCGCCGCTGGATCGTCAATGAAATCGGTTTTGCCTAGGCGCACGCCCACAATACTGCGCCCCGGGAGCACCAGCCGCAGCCCGCGCACAACGGTCTCTACTTCGGGGAGTTCGGGCATCGTGCGAACATCAGGATAGCATCGGAAAGCGCGCAGGCGGAGGGGTCATCCTCGCGAACGCTTCCGAATCCCTTGTAGAACTACGGCGTTTAGGTGTTCAAGGAAGCGGCAGGCCAGGGGCGGCGACGATTCCGGCCATGCGCAGAATTTCTTGATACTGTTCCTCGGCAACCGGAGAAATAATGAGGCGCACGTTCTTGAGGAATTTCACCTTGCGCAGCGCGGGGTTGGCGCGCAACTCGGCCAGACTTACCTGCCGCGGCAGCCGCTCGAGCGCGCGCAGGTCTGCGACGAGGTTTTTGCTGTCCTTATCGTGCGGGTCGGGGTAAGGGTCGCGCGTGACCTCGGCAAGTGCGTACAACGACCGTTCCGGGGCCGAGTGGTAACAAAGGATCCGGTCCCCTTGCCGCACAAGCTTTAGTTGGCGGATCGCATCGGGACGCGACCCCGCGCCTCGCCACATTTCCTTGCCCTTCACAAATAGCGTATCCCAATGATAATAATGTGGATCGACGCTGAACAGCCAGTGATTACGCTTCGACTCGGGACGATTCATGGAAGATTGGGGCGCGCTGAGCCTCCGAATTCCGGAAACAGTGCCGCACTATACACGCAGTCGGTTCCATCGCAAAGAAAAGAAAAATAGTTGCCCGATTCTCGCACGCACTGCCGACAATTCGGCAGTCTTTCCGAAAGAGCCATATACGGGCGGGGTCTATGCATTTCCTGGGATTTGACTGATCTATATCAGACTAACTAGTCGTGATCGTCGATCCAGATATCTTCCCCACGCACTTCCGCAGTAAAACAGCCCACACCAACCGCCGGATTGAACGCGGCCTTCCCAGTGGTGACGTCGTACTGCCATCCATGCCACGGGCATGTCACGATCTTACCCTTTAGCTCCCCTTGGCCCAGCGGCCCTCCCCGATGCAGGCAGGTATTGTTAACGGCGTAAAACGTGCCATCCACATTAGCAATCGCAAGAGTTTTGCCATCGACTTGAAATTCACGAATCGTGCCGGGAGGGATTTCATCTTTCCGCGCCGCACGCAGAAACGCCATCGCCTGGGCCCCCTATTCAGTTTTTCGTTAGAACCTGGAACGTTGATGGACCTTACTGGAACCTTGATGGAACCTTGATGGAACCTTGATGAAACTTGACGAGTTGTGTGGCTTCCGGCGTCCCGGCGTTCAGGTGCCATCCACGGGGCTTATCGCGGTGAAGGTGTTTGCGCCACCATGACATTGCGCTTGAACTGTTCCACCATCTCCGGACGCAGCCGCACTTCCGTGGGCCGCTTCGCCAGCGACATCTGGTCGATCTTGTCCTGCAGCTTCAGCAACCCGTAAAACAGTCCCTCGGGACGTGGCGGGCATCCGACCACGTAGACGTCCACCGGCACAATGCGATCCACGCCCTGAAGTACCGCGTAGGTATTAAATGGGCCGCCCACGCTCGAGCACGCGCCCATCGAAATACACCATTTTGGATCGGGCATTTGATCCCACACGCGCCGCAGCACGGGACTCATTTTGAGGGTCACGGTCCCCGCAACGATCATCAGGTCCGCTTGTCGGGGCGAGGGCCGGAAGACCTCCGCGCCGAAGCGAGCCATGTCAAAACGCGCCGTCGTCGAGGCAATCATCTCGATGGCGCAACAGGCCAAGCCGAACGTCAACGGCCAAATAGCGGATTTCCGCGCCCAATTGAACACGTAATCCACCGAAGAAATCATGAAATTTTTATCGAACCGGTTATCCAGTACGCCCATGAGGTTGCGGCCTGCCTCCAGAAAACATGTCAGTATATCGCCCCGCTGGCAGTGAGTCAAAGCGCTGCCCCCGGGTTGGAACGGCTCGGCCCTAGCCTGCTCCAGCACTGCGAAAACCGTTCGTACGGCGACTAATGAACAATCAATCCGAATAGGAGCCGGTATCGGGCCAAATGTGCCCCCAATATTGCGGAGCCTGCGCGAGAGCGTCGCCTCCCATAAGCGGTTGCGTCCGCAAACGTCGGTTATCGCCGCACGGTTATCTGACGGCACTCCATGCAATCCAGACCCACTCAGGCTCGGAAGGTCCGAACGACTGCATGGGTTGAGGAACCATTTGCTAGAAAGGGCCGTTCCGGCACACAATAAATGCAAGCGGCATTACAGCGGCGGAAGTCAACAAGAGAAGTACAACAACAGAACTACAAACAGAACTACAAACAGAACTACAAACAGAACTACAAACAGAACTACAAACAGAACTACAAACAGAACTACAAACAGAACTACAAACAGAACTACAACACAAGTACGACAGCACTCACGAGATCACTCTTGGGCATACAAACTTTATCCCCGTCAGATGGCACTCGGGCCCATACCGCGAATTTTACTAAGCCAGCCATCCGGCCGCGGCAAAGTGCCTTCAAACTGATTGGCGACGTTCTCCACCACGGTGGTCCTGGATACCTGCAGTTTGCGATAACAAATATCTGCAATGCCAAATGCGATTTTTGCAATTTCGCCGTCGATCGATTCGACTCGCGCCAACATCGTAGTGTCACGCTCCAGCAAGTAAGGGACGTCGTCGATATCTCCGTAAAAAATCATATTGGTTATCTGCTCTTCGTGGGCGGCGAACCTCTCGTGCATAAGGATCTCCGCGCCATGGTGCGTTACTGCGCCGAGTCCGGAATTCGCCCGATGATCTGCACCAATGGCTCACTTTGGACCGATCGCAATATCCGCGAATTTGCAGCCGATGGCTTGAGCAGCGTCATTATGTCCATTGATGCGCATGACGTCGCCCAGCATGAAAAAAATCGCGGCCTTCCGGGCGTCTGCCGGAAAATTAAGCGGGCCAACGAAGTATTTAATGCACTGGGCGTGCAGAATACCGCCAGCGTCACCGCCAGCAAACTGATCGAGGACTATGCCAAGCTTCCCGATTTCCTCCAGGCCCTGGGATTCAAAACCTGTACGTTCAGCTACCCGCTCACTTCACTGGCCTCGAGTTATCTCAGCTTCAGCGACTCCGCGCTGGTCAGTTTTGACACTGCGGAGTTAATTGGCGTGTTCGAGAAAATCAAGGTGATGAAGGCGCGCAGCGGCTTTCCGGTGGCTAACCCCGCGGAATCACTCTGCGAGATGCAGCGGCACCTGCGCCGCGAACCGGAAAAATTCGGCTGTCTGGGCGGTCACAAATACTTCTACCTCGATTGGAATCTGAATCTCTATCGCTGTCACGCCTGGGAAACTCCCATGTGCAGCATTTACGATTTTGATGAGTCGAAAATTATTCGCGATGGCTGCACCCGCTGCATGATCGACTGTTACCGCGACCCCAGCGTGCTGCAATTTGTGGCTATAAGCGCCAGCGACGCCTACAACAATCTTAAAAAGGGCCACGTATCCGCCGCCGCAAAAAATATCTTCGACCGGCGCAATCTCACCTCGCTGAAGGCCGTATGGGAAGGCCGCAAGTGGATTGGTGAAGTCTAGCAGCCGAATTTAACGCGCTTGGACCGCGGCCACCGGAAAACTTACCGACCGTGCGCGCCGCCGCAACTGCTCCACCAGCGCGATCTGCGCTCGCGTGGGGAAGCGATGTTTCAGTTGCGCTAATCCCACACTGCGTACCGCTCGCTCATCACTGATACGCACGAACCGGCAGCCCGCCTGCTTTTCCACCGCCATCGCCGGAACCACCGAGACGCCCATCCCGGTGGCCACCATAGACAAGATGGTCGAGAATTGCCCGCTTTCGAAAATCACCCGGGGATGTACACGCGAACGCCGGCATGCCGAAAGCATGTTCTCGCGAAAACAGTGGCCTTCCTTGAGCAGCAGAAAAGGTTCCTTTCGAATTTCCGCCAGGCTCAACGATTTGCGTGCCGCAAGCTTGTGATCCACGGGCAGCGCCGCGAAAAGAGGCTCGCGAAAAAGCTCCTCGCATGCGAGTTCATCGCCGCGAACCGGCAGTGCCAGCAGCACCAGGTCCACCCGCCCGTTGTGCAGATATTCGAGCAGCACCGGTGTGATTTCCTCCGACAGGCTCACCGAAATCGCGGGGTGGCGTCGCGCGAATGCCGCGATGACAGGTCCCAGCAGATACGGCGCAATCGTCGGAATGGCCCCTACGGCCACAGTGCCGATCTCCGCGCCGGACATTTCCTGTATTTCGGTGCGCGCCTCACCTACGCGGCGCAAAATCTCTCCGGCCTTCGGCAAGAAAGCCTTGCCGAAATCAGTAAGCCGTGCGAACCGCGGGAAGCGATCGAAGAGCTTGGCTCCCAGCTCATCCTCGAGCTTGCGCACCTGTTGCGAAAGGGAAGGCTGCGCGATGTGCTGCTCCTCGGCGGCCCGCGTGAAGTTTCCCGCGCGCGCCACCGCGCAGAAATAGCGCAATTGATGGAATTCCACGAGCTAAAATCTCTTTCTTGGGCGCTCGGTGCTGCGATGTCTTTTTCCTATGAATGTCATAGCTTTCATATATTAGACCTTGGCCTGCCGATTCTCTACCCTACCTGACTGGAGGGCCAAACAACGATGGCTGATAATCAACAGGTTGTGAAGTACGGAGATGTGACGCAGCGTGTGGGAGTGGAAGTGATTCGCGCACGCGGCGTGGATGTCGAGAAGCTGATTAAAATGCTCGTGGCCAACGCTGCCGCGGAGTTTGCCAGCACGTATTACTACTACACCATTCTCCGCATGCATCTCGCAGGTCACGAGGACTACAAGGAGATTTGCGAGGACGCGCGCCTGGAAGACCGCGCCCACTGGGAACTGATCGTCCCCCGCATCTATGAGCTTGGCGGCGAGTTGCCCAACGACCTGCCCACATTCCACAATCAGGCCGGATGCGTCGCGGCGAAACTGCCCGATCCTCCCACCACGGTCAACATCCTGACCCTGCTGCTGGAATCCGAACGATGCGCCATCCGCAGCTGGATCCAGATTTGCGACATGACGTTCGGCAAAGATCCCCGGACGTATGACATGGCCGCACGCATTCTGAACGAGGAAATCGAGCACGAAGCGTGGTTCATCGAATTGCTCGCTCACGAACGCGATGGTAAGTCGGTCCCGTCGGGACATTTCCGGCGCGGCACTCCCGGCGACGCCCCGTACAGCAAGAACCGCGGTTTTTACAATCCATAGAACGCAGCTCTGAATGGCGCGTCGGCTGCCGGAGTCTCATCGATTTCGGCAGCCTTCTCCGCCGCATGCAATTTACCCGCTCCGTGAAAATGCCCGAGGACGAATTGCCGGCAGAATTGTATGAAGTAACCCTGGTCACCCCGTACGGTCCTCGCGCGCTCCGCATAGCCGCAACGGAACACATCTGGGACGCCGCAAAAGGCGCCGGGATTACACTCCCCGCAATCTGCCACCAGGGTCGCTGTCTGACCTGTGCGGGCAAATTGCTCGAACCCGGTGAATTCGATTCGACCGACGCCGTATCTTATTTTCCGCAGGATCGCGAAGCCGGATTCATTCTGCTGTGCACCGCGAAGCCTCGCTCAAACCTGCGCATCTGCACGCACGTGGAAACAGAGATGCGCCAATACCGTCTCAAATGCGGGCTGCCCGCCCCTTACGCCTGATTCGATTTCGGCTACTCACCCTTTTACCTACCGCGACATTTTCGCGGCTACACCTTTGATACATCCTGCAATGATGCAAGTTTGACTCGCATAGACAACCCTGAATAGCGCAACAGCGTCCATTCCCCGCGGTTCGTGAGGAATCCGCGACCGTGATGAAGGCGACACTGATGAAGGCGAGACACGAGAACCGGAACAAACGCACCTATTAACGCAAGCAATACAATTCTTATTCCAGCAATGCTGAGGGCGAGCCAAAGCACCGAATCAGCTTCAACTTGCGTCCTATCTTCCTATCGAGAGATTAACGAACTGTAAGCGAGCTGGGGATCGCGTCTATCTGCGGCGAGTTTCTCAGCTTACGACTGCTTCCATTTGGTGAGTTTCGAAAGGGCGTTTTCGGTACATGGGAGCACTGTTTTCGGGTCATTTTCGAAGCAAACCTTATTTGTTGAGGTGCGTCTAATTTAATAGAGAGGGGATAAGACAGCGATGGCGGGTGCTCATCGCAAACTTCGATTATGCACTCAGGAGGGTAAGCAATGAAGGCGCTAAGAGCAGCGGTAGTACTTTTTGGCCTGGCCATTATGGTAGCTATGACGGGCTCGCCAGCCAAAGCCGATGACTTCAATAAGCTGACGATCTTCACGTTCAGCCAACCGGTGGAAATACCAGGAGGCAAGGTACTTCCTGCCGGCACGTACAGTTTCAAGGTCCTCGATAGCGTGCGGGACCGCTACGTTGTCCAGATCTTCAACAAAGACCAAACGCAAGTTTACGCGACAGTCCTTGCCATACCCGATTATCGCCGACAGGTGGGCGATCACGCCGTCATTAAGTTCTCTGAGACCCCATCGGGCGGCCCGGAAGCTGTGAAGGAGTGGTTCTACCCAGGCGAGACGGCTGGCTGGGAATTTGTATACCCTCAGTCCCGTGCGACTGAACTGGCAAAAGCGTCACATCAACCAGTCCCGTCCATGCCTTCTAACCTGAACTCCAATATCTCCCAGACAGCCAAAACCTCGACCGCACCGAGCGTCATGGCGATGAAGAATGCTCCACTCAAGGCGGAACAATCGAGTGGAAATGAAGTCGAGGTGGCGCAGGCGTTCAACACGCAACCTCCGTCCGGAGCGGCGGCGAACAACTCCGCGAGCGCCAGCAATTCCGCGACCCAGGGACAATCGGCCAACACTAACGCCAACACGAGCACGAACGCCAACACTAATACGTCCACCGCAAACACGTCCACGCAGACAGCTAAGACGAATAGGACCGCTGCTACGAACCACCAATTGCCCAAGACGGCCAGCGAGTTGCCGGTTACTGCTCTTGCCGGCGTACTGATCGTGGCACTTGGTGCTTTGTTGGGCATCGCAGCTAAGCTGATGGCTTAAGTTTCCCTTAAGGGCTCCGGCTATACGCATACGGCTGTAGCCGGAGCCTGCTTCATGGGAAAAGTAAAATTGGGGGGCCGTGCCGTGCGGGATGACGTCTCCTATGGTCAGAGCAAGATAATTCCCGACCATTATCGCGTTACCGTTGCGTATTACGTAGTTGTGACCTTGCTGGGATCTGTAAGCCTGTTTGTAACCGGGAATTGCGCTGGCGCTGACTCACCTCCCCGAAAACAATCCTACGTCATATCGCGCAACGTGAACCTTACGCTCGTGCCGGTGACCGTAAGAAATCACCGGGGAGAATTTGTCTCTGACCTTGATCAAGCGGATTTTCGCGTCTACGAGGATGGTAAACCGCAAACAATCACCTCATTCCGGCACGAAGACATTCCGATCACGGCCGGATTAGTGGTGGATCACAGCGGGAGCATGCGCCCCAAGCGCAACGACGTCATGTCCGGAGCGGCAGCGTTTGTGCGCGCGAGCAATCCGGAAGATCAGGACTTCGTCGTCAACTTTAGCACCACCCCGGTGCTCGGCCTTCCCGTTAACACGCCTTTCAGCAGCAGTGTCGAGCGATTGCAAGCCGCACTATCGGGCACTGTGGATACGGGAGAAACGGCGTTGTACGACGCGCTGGTAGTGGCATTGCAGCACTTCGAGCAAGACGCGGCGCGCAGGAAGGTTCTGCTGGTGATTAGCGATGGAGGTGACAATGCCAGCCGGCACGATCTATCGCAAGTTCTGCAGCTGGCGTTAAGCGCCAACACCATTATCTATGCCATTGGATTGTTCGATGACGATAGCTACGACCAAAACCCGAAAATTCTGCGGAGGCTGGCGAAGGAAACGGGCGGCGAGTCGTATTTCCCGGCTTCCACCGATAAGGTGGTCAGCGTCTGCCAGCAGATTGCCGCCGACATCCGGCACCAATACCAGCTGGCTTACACACCTGCGGACAATGACGAGAGCAAATATCATAAGATTCGCGTGAGTGTGAATGCTCGCAACCGGGGCAGGTTGTCGGTGCGCTCGCGAACGGGATATTTCTTTGCTTCGCAGACTCCGGCGGCATCATCCGTTCCACATGGACGGAGCGAATAATGCACGCACTTAACAACCTTCCCCGCGTGGCTCGTGTAATTCGCTGGTGTTCGCGATTTTGTCTGCTGCTGGGCGCCCTGCTGTTAGCCGTATGCGCGTACGTGGGGGCCGACGCCTACAGATATCAGTCCCTGCAGAGCCATCATTTCGATCGTGCGGATCGGGTTACTACTGGCATTCAGGAAGCTGATCATACTGAAAAATGTACTACGGAGGCCGCTCTGGGGTCGGCCATAGGAAAGCTCGAAATTCCCCGAACAGGGATTTCCGTGGTGGTGTTGCAGGGCGACGACGCCCATACGCTGCGGCTGGGAGCTGGCCACATTCCCGGGACCGCTTGGCCCTGCGAAAACGGCAACATGGGAATTGCGGCGCACCGGGACACGTTTTTCCGCGGGCTTCGCAATATCCGCCAGAACGATGTCATCCGGTTTGTAACCACGGACGGCACATATCTTTATCAAGTTACATCTACGCAAATTGTCGATCCGATGGACACCGAGGTTCTGGATAATACTGCTGAACCGACCATGACTTTGGTTACCTGTTATCCCTTCTATTACATCGGGTCCGCTCCCAAACGATTCATCGTGCATGCACGTTTAATCCAACCGCAGAAGAGAGACTTCGTAGCGAGTGCCGCGTTCGCCGCTCCGAAGGATTAAATAATTGGAAAGAAACAATAAAGGCGATTTGGGTGCCACGTTGCTCAAGCTGACCTGATCAGCAAATGCGCCCGGCGTTGCATATTCAAGCTATCCGGCGTACATTGTCGCGTGTTAGGCGCTGAATACACGAAAATCTCGGTTAGAGGGGACCATGGAAATGAGAAATCAATTCCTGGGTACATTTCTGGGCACCCTGGTTACTTTGGCGGCCGTCCTCATTTTTTCCTTAGCTGCTGTGCCTCAAACCGCTAAGCCACAACAAAGCAATGCAGGACATTCTCCGTGGAAATTTTATCCCAAGGATCGAGCGGTGGGTGACGGCGGACCAGCTCCCAAGCGCGATCTGAGCGGGACCTGGGCAGGACCTGGATCAGGATCGGGCATTAAGAGGGTTTCAGATACGGAAAATCCCGTGGCACCCCCCCTTACGCCGTTAGGCCAGCAGTTATACGCGATGAATAAACCCATTGGGAAGTGGAGCCCGGCGGGGACCAACGATCCGCATACTCGCTATTGCGATCCGTTCGGGGTCCCGCAGAACATGCTGAATGAGATGCGGGGCATGTCGATTTCCACCATGCCCAATCGGATTATCCTCCTGATTGAGTATCAGGACCTTTGGCGTGAAATTTGGACCGACGGTCGAGCGCTGCCGACCAATGTGGGCGGGACGGGAGAAAATGCACTCGATCCGCGCTATAACGGGTATTCGGTGGGCCACTGGGAGGATGATTACACACTCGTGGTCGATACCACCGGTTTAGACGACAGAACCTGGGCGACCAAGAATGGATATCCTCACAGCATTGATGCACACGTGCAGGAACGCTTCACGCGCATGACCCACAACGACCTGAAACTCACCGTCACGCTGGACGATCCCAAGATTTATACGAAGACGTTTAACCTGGGCACCGAATATTTCAGGTGGGTTCCGAATCAAGAACTGGACGAATGGCTGTGCGTGCCCTCCGAAGTGATGGAGTATTTGCAGCGGATGGGTGATCCCGCTGGGAGCGATCCCAACGCGGCTCCGCAGCGCAGATAAGCTCAAGCTAAAATGGGCTGGATGGACTCCCCTTCGGCTGGCGGCACGGTTTGCGGCACGACTTTTCACGAGAGGTGCGACATGAAAATAAGGACGACCACACTCGTTCTGGTGTTTGCCGGATTTATTACTGTTTGCGCTCCCGCCTTCGCGCATCACGGGGCTGCGGCGTATGACATGAGCAAGCCCGTGGTGTTGAAGGATGCAGTCGTCACGAAGTTCAGTTGGATTAATCCTCACCCGCTCATTATGGTCGACTATAAAGACGATAAGGGCACCGTGCAGCACTGGATCACGGAAATGGGCAGCACGCCAGCGTCCAGCTTGATCGGATGGAGCAGAACTACGCTCAAGCCGGGCGACGTGATTACGATTTACCTCTGGCAAACGAAATCGGGCCTGACGGTGGGACGGCTTAATAAGGTCATTTTGGCCGACGGCAAAATGCTGCGCGACACCCAGACCGGCGCAGACAATGGCGGCCGCGCGGACACGGATGTCGGAAGGTGAACGGCAGGTTGGACCCAAGTGAAGCGTGCTGTGGAAGTGCTGCGATTTGATTCTCAGTAACGAGCTCGAGCGCTGGTTACCGGTTTAGATAGGCCATCCCTAGCTTCTGGCCATTGGGTAACACGACCTCGAGGACTTTCCCGGCAGGCTTGCCATTCTTCACGGGCTCGACCGTGACGGTAACCTCGTCACCGGGCTTAAACGTGTGCATACTCCAACCGCGTTCGATCATATCGGGTGCATTGTTCGTTTCAGCCACCCAATGTGTGATGTTGCCTTTGTCGTCCTTTACGTCCACTTTTAGCCAGCAATGGGGATTGGCCCAAAGCCATTCCGTAACGGTTCCAGTGAAAGTAACTTTTTTCCCGACATCAAACGCGGCATTGCCGTGGTGCGCGGAAACCGGCGCGGAGAAGGTGAAAGCACCAAGAGCTATTACGAAGCCGACCAAAAAGAATTTGCGTTTCATCGGTGCCTCCGTCGTGGTTCCAAGCAACTAAAAATTGCCGTCTTATTTGACAAGATAGGTGAAGCCCGATTGAGCCGGATTACTTGCCATCTACACCGCTCGCCGCGTCACCATAGTCCTTGTTATATTGCTCCATCTCCGACGGTATGCACATCATTTCAACAACGTCGAAATCAGGAGATTGCAGCAGCATAGGGAATTTGTTCATGGCCACCCAGGGCTTCGTATACATCTTGGGATCATCGATGGTCACGGTCCATTCCAGGTGGTCGTGGTCTACGCGGTGGAATCGCTCCTCGACGTGCGCGGCGTCGCTGATGGGGCGGCCTGCTTCATCCAGCCACACCCTTTCGCTGCCCATCATACCGATGGTCTGAACCACCAGCGTATTGTCGTCTACCCATTTGCCCACTGAATATCCATACCAGCGCGGCTCCGGAATTTCCTTGGGGAGCTCCCGCCCATCAATCCAGATGGTGCGCCATCTCTTTTCAAATTCGTACAAGATAGCCACCTGGCGCTCGTTCTGAAAGATCTGCTCGTGCCTTATTTGATAAAAATCGGCACGTGGAAAACCCAGCGGATCACACTTGTTTCGCGGATCATTACTCAGCGATTCGAGAACTCTTCCTTCGCCCTCGAGCGGCTTGTGAGCCTTGTACGTTTGCAATCCTAAAGGAGTGAAGGGCAGATCGTGCTCGGGTTTTCCGTCGGAGGGCATATCTTTCGGGCCGAAGGACATGATCCCGTCGCCGGGACCATTAGCTGGCTCCCAAATGCCGGAGATATCGTGACGAGGAGCGGGAGCGGATTTCTCTCCCTTGGGCCTTTCTTTTACGGGCTGCCCCCAACCGTCGCGCAGCACCGGGCTAGACGCAGGTGCCTGGCCGTCCTTAGCCGCTTGTGAGTGACTGGGCCCGCCCGTCTGCGCATGCGTGGGTAGCGACCAGGTTGACAGGGCCATGAAGACAACGACCGCGGCGGCAGAGCCGATTCGCATTTTGACGTCCTTCCCCTCAGATCCGCGTACACTCGAATTCTGTATGTTTCGACTCAAGGTTTTTCGACGGAATGACTCTACGTGATATACGCACATCACAGTTAGAAGGTTAAGATTTGTGAAATCTATCCCCTGCATCTTCTGCTGTCAAGGTCTTACCGTGTCAGGCAGTTGTGCAGAGGGTGCCGAAATGCTCTGAAGGCCGGGTAAATGTCTACCGTCTTTACTGGATACGAGCCTGCACTGGTGCCAGATACAATGCAGGCATTCGTTCGGGAGCGAAAATGGCGAATAGGCTGGAAGGTCGCACGGGAGATGTAGCGAATAATTTTCTGGGATCAGAATTCTGGCAGCCTGGAGTGCGGGTCACGGGAACGGTCCTGCGCAAATTCGAAAGCGCTAATGGGCAATGCTATGCCTTAGAACTGGATGAGCCTGTGGACCTCAATAATGAGCCCACGCACGAGGTGGCGCTCGGGAATCTGACGGGGCTCAGGATGGCCATTCAGGCGGCAGGAGCGGAGGACCTCCAGGTCGGCGATAAGATCGTGCTCGAATGCACGAACCTGCAGCCGACGGGCAAAGGTAATCCGCGGATCGACTTCAAAATACAAATCGAGCGGCCGGATTCAGCCTGATTCGGATTTAGTCGTAAGCGCCAGGCCGGGAGTACGGTTCGTCCTTACCATCAGACCGGAAGACTAGAAGCGCGTAAGGCAGCACCGAACATCCCCTTCCTTCACCCCGTTTGCCGTCTTTATAATGCAGCGACGCGGTGCTACTATCGGTCGTGTTAAGTCCACTCGAAACCTGCTGAACGCTTGCTTGTGACACGATCCGTTGGATGGCACGCCTTTATGGGTCTGCGACGCACATTTTATATGGGATTCGGGTGCTCTATTGCGCTGTGCGCGATCACGTTCCTGCTAAATGCTGCTGACACGTATCGAGTTTCGATTGAGAAGTGGCGTCAGGGTTATGAGGCAAAGCTAAGGTCCGATGATGGCTGGCTGACCCTTTCTGGGTTGTTCTGGCTGCACGATGGGGAGAATCGGTTCGGCGCAGACGCACGGAACGATATCGTTCTGCACGCGACAGACATGCCGGCGCAAGGCGGCAGCTTTTCACTTCATAATGGCAAGATCTTCGCGCATGTAAATCAGGGCGTTAAGATCACGATGAACGGCAAGCCGGTAGTTTCGGCTGAGCTTCACCCTGATGCAACGGCCGATTATCTGCACGTTGGCGATTTGACGATTTACCCTCATGCGAGCGGCGCGCGCTATGGCATTCGCGTTAAGGATAAAAACAGCAAATTCCGCAGGGAGTTTACCGGCCTGCATTGGTTCCCGGTGGACGAAACTTATCACCTCACTGCGCGCTTTGTGCCGTATCGTCCGCCAAAGCAAGTGGAAATTCAAAACGTTCTGGGCGATTTCGATAAGACACAGATCGTGGGATATGCGATCTTTTCTTTGCAAGGTAAAGAGTATCGCCTGGATGCTGAACAAGACGAACCGGGGACGTTGTCGTTCGTGTTCCGGGATTTGACCAGCGGCAAGGAAACGTATCCGGCAGCGCGTTTTCTCGATACGGAACTGCCCCGCGTTCATCCGAAGGTTGACCCGCAGAAGAACGATACGCCAGATTCATCAAGCGCCACTGGCCGCAACGCAGAGGCCCTAACTGGCGGCACGGTCATTCTCGACTTTAACAAAGCCTACAATCCACCCTGTGCCTACAATCCTTATACAACGTGTCCGCTTCCAACACCCGGCAACAGACTGCGCGTAGCCATTCCGGCGGGCGAAAAAATGTACAGAGTCGAACACGGCGTATAGCGATCGACGTATCCGCTTCTTACATGGGCTCGCGATCCGCGCCGCCCATCTTTGCTGTTGATAATGGCTGTTTGATAATGTTACTCGTTCGTTGCGACACCAGGCCTCATGACGCGGCACTTATTTGAACAGGCGTCACGCATGAAATCGGTATATGCTGCCTGCGGTTCCCTCTCGGCGCCGTTCCAAACGTAACAAGTAAATAGCCCCGGGGTTTGCGCGGCGCAGCGTTATCGTGCGCCTTTTTGCAACCTTGGCAGGTCCCGCAGTCGAACAGCGCAGCACAAGTGCGCGTTTTTGGAGGTGCGAAGCGTGAAAAGCGTTCGTTTCAATGGCTGCATAGCCACGCTGGTTTTGGCGGCAGTTGCAGCCGTATCCGCCAGCGCGCAATCGCAGACCTCCCCACATGTTTATACGACCTCGTCCCCTGATTCCACCGGTAAAGGGACAGCGATCAATAGTTTTACGCAGACCTCTTCATCCGGAGCGCTTTCGGTCACAGCCGGGTCTCCTTTTAGCGAAGGCCTGGATGGCGCGGCCATGGCCGTGGACGCGAAGGGCCGGTTTCTCTTCGTCGCGAATCCAACGAACAATGACATCTCCATGTTTCAGATCGATGCGGCCACTGGTGCGCTAACTGCCGTGCCTAATTCGCCGTTCGCCAGTGGGTCGGGGGTGGCCGGCATGCCGGCACCCGCGCAACCGATGGCGCTCGCAGTCGAGCCGACAGGAAAGTATCTTTACGCCGGATACGGGCAGGCGTTCTATTCGAATGCAGGTAGCGCGGTAATTACTTACGACATTGACCCCGTGCAATTGGCTCTGATACCGCAGGCCCAATTCGAGGTTGACCAGCAGGGGCAAAGGATTACGGCATTACAGGTGGATGCTCGGGGCCGAAACCTCTACCTGGCAAATGGCAATTCGGGTACAGGCTCCGATGCTCCGGGCATCCAGGTGTACCAGATCAATCCTTCGAATGGCGCATTGACCTTAGCAACGACGGCAGTGTCTTCTTTTTATGGCCGATCCATGGCCATCGACCCGCAAGACCGCTTTATTTACTATGGGACTGGGCAAGAGCAGGGCCGGATTTACTCGTGGCCCCTTTCGCCAATTGACAGTCTGCCAGGTGCCGGCACTTCAGATCTGATTATTGGTGGCTATGGTGCCAACTGGATTCCTACTTCACTGGCGATTGAAAGTGCAGGGCAATATCTTTACGCCGTCGCGAATAATGAACTGTATGTCTGCGCGATTGACCAGACCTCGGGCAATCTCACTGCGGTGGCCAATTCTCCGCAGGCATTCGCGAATCTCGGCACCCTGGTTGCCGATCCCGAAGGTCCTTACATTTATGCATCCATGACGTCGGGTCCCCAGGTGCATGCGTATCAGGTCAACGCGCAGACAGGTTTACTCACCGAGATTGCTGGGTCGCCATTTGGCGCAAGAACGAACATTACTCGCGGCATCGTTTTTGCCGGACAGGCGCAACCCATTCAAGGGATTTCAGGCCCCAATCCGGTATTCGACACGAATCAGGTAGTGTTTTCGAGCGTAGCTGTCGGCTTCCCAAGCGGTACGACGTTAGACCGGATGGGGAACAATGGCGCCCAGGCGCTTGCTGTCACATCGATTCGGCTAGGCGGCGCGAATTCAGCAGATTTCCAAGAAACGAACAACTGCCCGGCCTCCATGAGCATTAACGTCTTCTGTACGATTAGCCTGACGTTCACACCTTCGGCCATCGGAAGCCGGCAAGCGTCGTTGACCATTTCTGACAACGGACCTGCAGGATCGCAGTCGGTTGCGCTGAGCGGCACCGGCCTGCCTGGAACATCGGCCGTTGCGCTGTCGCCTGCCAGCCTGACATTCGCGACGATTTTGCAGGGAACGTCAGCGACGGCGCAACACGTGACGGTCACAAATTCGGGCACCGCCGCGCTGCATGTTTCGAGTGTGACGATTTCAGGCGCAAACCCGGGCGATTTCTCGGTTACAAATGGGTGCACCGCCGCGGTGGCGACTGGTGCCAGTTGCGACGTTGCCGTTACCTTCTCGCCGCTTGCCGCGGGCCAGCGCACGGCGCAGGCGCTTATTACCGATGACGCCGCGAATTCCCCGCAGTTCGCATCGCTAACCGGAAATGCAACAGGGTATACCGTCTCACCGGCCGGTTCGGGTTCGATCAGCCAAACCGTCAGGGCGGGTGCTACCGCGCAATACGGCCTAAGTGTGACTCCCGGGTCTGGGTTTTCCGGCAATGTGCAGTTGAGTTGCAGCGTGGGCACGCTGCAACAGGCCACATGCACGGTTCCTCCGGCGCTGCAAGTTGTGAGTGGCAGCCTCTCTCCGTTTAATGTGACTGTGACGACGACCGCTGGAAGTGAGCTGGTACCACTGGTGAACGAGCCGCGCGATGTCGGCTTATGTTTGTTTAGTGCGTTGTTCGTGTTTCTGATTCTCGCCACGGCGACCCACCTGGGGTTCGCACGCAGACTATTATTCCCTTGTACGGCTCGTTCGTGGCAGCGTGTTGGGCTGGCGTCCGCACTGCTAGCCATGTGCGTGACTGCTGGATGTGGTGCTGTAACCTCGGCGAAGACAAGCACGTCAGGCGGGGGGAGTTCAACTGGAACAGGCACATCGGGCGGATCGAGCGGTGGATCGAGCGGTGGATCAGGTGGTGGAAGTACGACGAATGTCACAGGTACGCCGAAAGGCACGTACAATGTGACCATCACGGCCATCTCCGGCAGCACCGTGGTGACAACGACTCTAATTTTAACCGTGCAATAGGGCCGGCCATCTGCGAACCGAGCAACCATGCGGCGCGGTGCCGTTCCGCTGATCGTTTCAACATATCGCGGGACCTTCTCTAACCTTTAAAGAGTCCCTTTCTTCGAAACTGCTCGTACCTCTCAACCGGCGGCAGCGGTTTTCTACGAGGATTACTCCCTGAGCACCTGACCGTCATCCGGTACTAAATTGAACGTGGGGAATCTGTTCCCTGTAACGCAAAATGCCTTGCGTGCGAACCAATGGCGATGACGACCTGTTCCTCATCAATGAAAATCCCGAGCGCTCGCTGGCGCTGAAGGAGGCTGCCATCGCCCAAACCCCCGACCCTGCACATATCGCGCAACGCATCGCGGAGCGGAGAACTTCGCGAAAGGAAGCGCTGCATGAAGCAGAGTGCGCCCAAGTAACGCTGAATTCGATCAATGACGGCGTATTGAGCACGGATAACTGGGGCAACGTAACCTATTTGAACGCGGCCGCAGAGAAGTTGACGGGTTGGCCTGCGAACGAGGCGCTGGGGCGCCCGCTGGCAGAGGTGTTCCAAATCCTGGACGCTGCGACGCACGAGCGATGTCTCAACCTCGCGGAATTGATTATGCGCCAGGACGAGAACCTGACCCTGACGGCAAATTGTGTTCTGCTGCGCCGAGACGAACTGCAGCATGAAATCGAAAAGTCCACCGCCCCGATATACGATCGCAACGACCGCATTATTGGCGCGGTGATTGTCTTTCATGACCTGCGCAACGCGAAAAAAATGGTGTTGCAGATGGCCCATCTGGCGCACCACGACCCCTTGACAAGCCTGCCGAACCGCCTGCTCTTGAGCGACCGGATCACGCAGGCCATTTCTATGGCGCAGCGCAGTGGTAGCCAATTGGCGGTAATTTTCCTGGATTTGGATGGGTTCAAGGAGATCAATGATTCTCTCGGACATGCCATAGGAGACAGGCTGCTGCAATCGGTGGCGACGCGTATTTCACGATGCGTGCGCAAATCGGATACGGTCAGCCGCCAGGGTGGCGATGAGTTCATCGTTTTGCTTTCCGAGGTCGCGCATGCAGGCGATGCGGAAATCATTGCGGCTAAAATTCTGGCCGAGCTTCTTCCGGCGCACCGCATCGACGAACACTCGCTGTACGTCACGGCGAGCATCGGTGTGAGTACATATCCGTATAACGGTGAAGACGCGGGAACGCTGCTCAAGAATGCCGATCGAGCGATGTACAAGGCCAAGGCCTGCGGACGCAATAACTATCGGTTTTTTCATAAAGCGATGGGTTTGCGTGCGTCCGAGCGCCAATCACTCGAAGCCCGACTGCGATGCGCGCTGGACCGGGATGAATTGGCGCTTCATTATCAGCCCAAGGTAAACCTCGCAACGGGTGCGATGACGGGCAGTGAGGCGCTGCTACGTTGGCATCATCCAGAGCTCGGGTTGTTATCTCCAGGCCGTTTTCTCGATGTTGCCGAAAAAAGCGGCCTGCTTGTGCCCATCGGGAAATGGGCGATACGTGAGGCGTGCAGGCAGACGCGCGCATGGCTCAATGCGAGTGTGCCCGCGCTCCCCGTATCCATTAATATTTCGTCGCTGGAATTTCGCAACGAGGGGTTTCTGGAGTGCGTACGTAGCGCAATCAGCGATCATCGCGTCGCTCCCGATTACCTGCAGCTTGAATGCACCGAAACCGTGCTGATGCGACACCCGGAGTCCAGTGCGCGCGTCATCGATGAGCTGAAAAACATAGGCGTTCGTGTGCTGCTGGATCACTTTGGGACGGGGTATTCGAGCCTCAGTTACCTGACGCGGTTCGCCGTCGATGGACTGAAACTCGATCCCACATTTTTAGGCGATATTGGTCCAGGTACCGACGGTGTCCACATCATGAGCGCGCTTATCGGCGTGGGCAGAAGCCTTAGCTACCGAGTTATCGCCCAAGGCGTGGAGAGAGTGGAACAGCTGGAATGCGTTCGGAAACATGGCTGCGAAGAAGCGCAGGGATATTATTGGGACGCACCCATGACTGCCCCGCAATTCGAGAATTTACTCGTCGCGGGCGTTTACCAGCACCTGCTGCCAATCCATGAAGCATTCGCCATGCCTGCCGAACCCGAGGAGACAACCGGTGGCTGATAAAGCTCGCCCTTTTTGTGCTCCCTTTTCCGTAAATTCTCTCTTACGTTCACGAGTTCCTGGAAGGCCTGAAAGACCAGTCCATGCGTACTATTGACCGGGCGATGGCCTATCCGCAGAATCGCGCCATGACGCGATACGCAGCTTTGCTTGGAAAAGTTGTGGAGGTTCGATACCGGTCGGGGGAAATCCTCCTGCCGGCCACGGGAACGCTAGCGGCAGATTCCGGCAAGTCGATTTTCTTGGAAACGCATTTCAGTCAAGGCCATGATTCCAAGACGTTTCGCTGGGAAATCTCCTACCGATCGATCGTGCATCTTGCGGAAGGAGCTGCTGCACAGGTCCAAGACGGGAACGGCTAACCACGGTGCCTACTGACGGAGACTAGCGTAGCGCATCGGCATGCACCGCCTGTATAGGCAGCCAGCCGCCCATGACTAGGCGCCTTTTTTCAGCTCGGTCAGAACAAGTTTAGCAACTTCGCGAAGTGTCTCAAAAACCCCCTGCCCTTTGAAAGCCACCGCCTCCACCATCGGCTCTCCCTTGGTTTGTAATTGCCGCGCCAGATCGTCCCTGGACAGGATATTCGGCAAATCGCGCTTATTCAATTGCAGGACGTAAGGGATGGTACCGAATTCGAGGCTATGTTCCTTCAAGTGCTCGCGTAAATTTTCAAGTGTTTCGAGGTTAGCGTCGAGCCGGTCCTCCTGCGAATCCGCCACGAACACAACTCCGTCCGCACCCTTGAGAATGAGTTTGCGACTCGCTTCGTAGAACACTTGTCCTGGAACGGTGTAGAGGTGCAGGCGCGTTTTGAAACCGCGAACAGTGCCCAAATCGAGCGGAAGGAAATCAAAGAAAAGCGTGCGGTCGGTTTCCGTCGCCAGGGAAATCATCTTCCCTTTCTTTTCGGTGCCGGTGTTGTCGTAGATCCATTGCAAATTCGCCGTTTTCCCGCCTAGACCGGGTCCGTAGTAGACGAGCTTGCAATTGATTTCACGCGCGGGAAAATTGATGAAAGGCAACAGTTCTCCAGGAAAGGCCGGAAAGCGATTTTATACCAACAGGATCGAGCACGCCAATTGGCAACGGCCTGGGGCGTGTCCAACACCCAACCATCTATCACCCCAAGGTGCAATTTTTCTCCGTCTTCTATCAAGCTTCTATCGCATGTGGGGTTCCCTTTCTGCTCCTGGTGATCGTTCGACAAGGCTTCACGGCGGATCGACTACAGGGGCTTGGATTGACGCGTTTTATTGCCTCTGGTAAGATTCGCCAACATGAGTCGCCCTAGAAAGTCGGAGAAGCGTACCAAGGCGCGGGGTGGCTCCTCTTCCCCATCTCAGGTCAGCTTGCTGAAAAAGAAAGGCTTAGGAGATTCCAAGCCGAAGTCCGGCACCTTTCAACCGTTAGTGGATCCCGCGGTCGATCAGCAGCTGAAACTGTTCGAAGAGGGCTTGCAGCAGTTCCAGCAGCAAAAATATCTCAAGGCCAAATCCATCTTTGAAAAGGTTATTGCGGGTCCCAATAAGGAATTTGCGGACCGCGCGCGCCTTCATTTGCGGATTTCAGAGCAGCGCCTGCAGCCAACTGAGCCGGCGGTGCTGCGTTCGCCGGAAGAACATTACCAGCACGGCGTGGCGATGATGAACATGGGAAGGTGGGATGAGGCTCGCGACCACCTTCTGCGGGCGCGAAAGCTCGCGCCCAAGGCCGACTATGTAGTTTACGCGATGGCGGCGCTTGATTGCCTGACCGGAGAAGCGGAATCGGCGATGGAGAATCTGAAGATCGCCATCCAGTTGCGTCCCGAAAATCGGTATCATGCTCGCAATGATGAGGATTTCGCATTTTTGCAGGAAGATCCCCGGTTCACCGAACTGCTCTACCCGGACCGCGAAAGTTCGGGTGGCTGACGGCAAAGCCAGGTCAAGAGTGCGTTGAATCTGATTCATCCGTTCTCCCGAGGTTGCCGCGATTTTCTGAACAGCACGTGTGCAGGCCGGTTCGGCAGTCGCGGGGCGTTTTAGACTGGACACTCCCTCCCTTTGGTAAAATCACCTACGAATCGCAGCCGTCCCGCACGCATTGTCGCGCTTGGCGGCGGTACAGGCCTTTCAACGGTGCTGCGCGGCCTGAAGCAGTACGTTTCCCCACGGGGAAGCGATGACCAGCGTTATCCCATCGGCGATCTAGCTGCCGTCGTAACCGTCACCGATGATGGTGGCAGCTCTGGCCGGCTGCGCCGCGAATACAGCGTGCTGCCCCCCGGTGACATTCGCAATTGCATGGTGGCCCTTTCGCAGGATGAAGCATTGCTGGGCAGGTTATTTCAGTACCGCTTCGATGCCGGGCGCGGGCTGCGGGGACACAGTTTTGGCAATCTGTTCCTTACGGCACTGACAAATGTTACCGGTGATTTCACGCGCGCCGTGCGCGTCAGTTCAAAGGTGCTGGCCATTCGCGGACGCATCTTCCCGTCAACCAACCAGCTCGTCACACTTGAGGCGGTGCTGAAAAATGGGCGGATCGTCGCCGGGGAATCGCGCATAGGCCGGAGCGACTCAGTCCGGCGGGTGCGGCTTGTGCCCCGTAAGGTCAAGCCGTTGCCAGAGGTGATCGAAGCCATTGCCGGCGCGGACTTGATTTTATTAGGTCCTGGCTCGCTCTTCACCAGCATTATTCCCAATCTGCTGGTTGCCGGTGTCGCTGAGGCCATCGAAAAGTCGGACGCAAAGTGCGTGTATATCTCGAATTTAATGACTCAGCCAGGGGAAACGCGGGATTTTACGGTTTCCGAGCACATACGCGCCATTCACCGGAATACGGGGCGGCAACTGATCCAATGGGTGGTGATGAACAGTCAATCGATTGCGCCCGAGGTGGCGAAGCGCTATCGCTCCCAGGGCGCCGAGCCGGTGACGGTTGATATGCCCGCCCTGCAAGCCATCGGAGTACGGTGCGTGTTCGACGATTTGCTGGAGGTGCAAGCGGTCATTCGCCACGACTCCAAAAGGCTGGCTCGCCTCCTGCTCACCGAATTCGTCGAAAAAGGCCGGGCGCATGACCGTTCACGGTGAAGACGCAATGCACGAGAATCTCGTGAAATTTCCTCATGGGGTAACGTCCTCTTCAAAGATTCACTTATTGCACATCGCTGCGGCGCGTTTAAAAAGAAGTTGCAGGCGATTGAAGCAGGGTTTTAGTCGGCGGGGTGGCGGGCAGCAGGCACGCTCGGTTCATTCTTGGTGACGATCGTGTCCCCAAGCACAAGCACGTCCATGCGCGTGCGCCTGAAACAATCAATCGCTTCCTCGGGACGGCAAACGATGGGCTCGTTATCGTTAAACGAGGTGTTCAGCAAAACCGGCACACCCGTCAAATTGCCGAACTCGTGTATGAGTTGCCAATACCGCGGATTAGCGGCCCGGCTGACCGTCTGCAGCCGGGCAGTGCCGTCCACATGGGTGGGTGCGGGAATCGCTGAGCGCTTCTCCGGCCGTACGGAATAGGCAAACGTCATAAATGGCGAAGGCTCGCTGCGAACAAAATATTCGTTCGTGCACTCTTCCAAAATAGAAGGTGCGAAGGGCCGAAACATCTCTCGGCGCTTGATGCGACTGTTCAGGGTGTCTTTCATTTCCGCGCGGCGTGGATCGACGACAATGCTGCGATTTCCCAACGCTCGCGGTCCCCACTCGGCGCGGCCCTGAAACCAACCGACGATTTTTCCTTCCGAGATTAACTGCGCGGTCTGGGTTGCAACTTGCTCCTGCGCCATCGTCCGAATCTCATAATCGGACCCGGCCAAACCGCTATCTTTGATGGCGCTTTGCATCTGCTCGGCGGAATATCCTGGCCCCCAATAGGCGTGTTCCATAACGAATTGGCGCGGGCGGCCGAGGATTTGATGGTCTACAAAGAATGCCGCGCCGACGGCGAGCCCGGCATCACCCGCGGCGGGCTGAACGTAGGCCTTCTCAAACGGCGTTTCGGTGAAGAGTTTGCCGTTCGCCACGCAGTTAAATGCCACGCCGCCGGCCAGGCAGATGGCTTTCTAGCTTGGTGCGCTGCTGCAGGTCGCGCAGCAATTCGAAATAAACCTCTTCCAATCGCGCTTGCATGGTGGCGGCGATATTGTGATGCCGCGCGGAAACAGAATCGCCGGAAGGGCGCGTTGGACCCATGCGGGTTTCGAGATGCTCGGAAAACAAGCGGCCGAGTTCGGGCGTTTTGTCAGCTTCCCGCCAGCTCAATTCTGGAGCGACGCGATGATGCGTAAAATACTCGAGACCGAGGCGGAAACCCGCGCCGGAACTGCTGCGCACGATTCTGCGGAACTCATCGAGAAATTCCGGCTGGCCGTACGCCGCCAGTCCCATCACTTTATATTCGTCGCCAAACTTCCAAAAGCCCAGATACTGGGTGAGTGCGGTGTAATAAAGCCCCAGCGAGTGCGGGAAGGCCACCGCACCGTGAACCCCCAGGTGATTACCTGCGCCTGTGGCCCACATCGTACTCGCAAAATCCCCCAAGCCATCAGCCGAGAGCACAGCCGCGCTGTCAAATGGCGACACAAAAAACGTGCTGGCAAGGTGCGCCTGATGGTGTTCTACGCGATGAAATTTCGCGTGAATGGTCTTGGGGTCGACGCCAAAAGCTTGTGCCAGCGACTCCGGGATGCCTACAAATTTACGTAATACATTCGCCCGCTCCCGGGCAAAACGCGGCATACGCATGGCATAAAACAGCTTGATGCCAAGGCGTGCCCAGGGATTGCGCGGGATCGCGATGTGATCCACTTCAGACAGCTTTACGCCTGCCGTATCGAGGCAGTAGCGGATTGCCGCAACGGGAAAACCAGCCGCATATTTCACGCGGTTGAAGCGCTCTTCTTCCACTGCGGCAATCAATTGCCCGTCGCAAAGGATCGCGGCCGAAGCGTTGCCGTGATACGCGTTGATGCCCAAGATATTCATTTAATCTATTGTTTCCTGCAAACAGAGTTTATGCAAACCGCTTCCAACTGGAAGAAGTACGACTTCGGCTCTACAGGGCCAAGTGACCGGCTGCGGCCGAGGCTTGGGCGCGGTCCAACACGTGATTCTCAAGGACGTGATTTTCAAGTTTCCGCGACCGCTGCAGCGGCCTAGTTGACGGTCGAAACCGAGGAGATGCCCGCGGGTGACGGCTGCAAGTCGAGATGTGCGCGACACCACTCGTTCAGCACGTAGAGACTCCATGGGCGGGACCAACTTGTCTGCGCCGATTCAAAGGCGGGCCACAGCGCGCGCACACTGCTGGGATCCAAATGTTCCGCAAGCGATGGAGCAAGTTCGTAAAGACGCGCATGCACATGTGCGCCTAATGGTCCGCGCAGCCAGTGCTCCCACGGCAAAGTGAACGTTCGTTTGCGCTGCTTGGTAACGCCTTCAGGGAGCAGATCCCGCAACGATTCCGTTAGCAGAGCTTTGCTGACTCCGGCGCCGGTATTTTACCTCTGCGGGCAGCCGCGCCACGAATTCCACGCAGCGCGTGATCGAGCAGCGGAACGCGCACTTCCAGTGAATGCGCCATGCTGACGCAATCGGTGTCCCGAAGAAGGGTCTGCACCATGTACGACCTGATTTCCAGGCACGACACGGCCGCGAACGGGTCGAGCAATTCAGCTTGCCGCGCTGACTCAGCTATCCATTGGCGCCAGGGGACGTCCGGTGAGGAATTCGCTCTTACGCAACCGTCTGCGCCGCATCGCATGGCGGACACTTGCGCAGGCGTGAAAAGCGCACGGGTGAAAAAATAGGGATGGGGTAAGCGCGTCACCATCGCTCCAGAGCGCGCCGAGCTTGCGTCTGGCGTCGCTGCCCTTGGCACCCGCGCGGCCCACGGCCCCCGCTGTAATTTCGCGCAAGGTTCGGGGCAGGTGGCGTCCGATGGCTGCCAGGCGACTGACGCGTGGTGTCGAAGAGAATGTTGTGTAACCGCCAAACACCTCGTCTCCTCCCAAGCCTGACAGAGCCACCTTAAGACCTACGCGATGTGCCGCCCAGGAAACAAAATATGAGTTCATGCCGTCCATGCTGGGCTGGTCGAGCGCTCCGACGGCGCGATCGAGCTCTTCGAGCATCTGCGAGCCGCGCAGCAATAACTCCTCGTGCTGGGTGCCAAAATGCTTCGCAGTCGCGCGCGCCAATTCGGCTTCGCTGAAATCCTGCTCGTCAAAAACAACGGTGAACGTGTGTAATCCGGGGTGACTGCAGCTGGCAAGCGCCACCAACGCCGTCGAATCAAGCCCGCTGCTCAGGAATATCCCGAGTGGCACGTCAGAAAGAAGATGACAGTTCACGGCCTCTTCAAGCCTGGGCCGCAAACTCTTTGCGGCGGATTCGAGCGTCTCCACGGAAGACCCTGTGCCGGCTCGTATGGCTTCCCCAAAACTCCAATAACCTTGGGGGCGGACTTCTCGCGCATCCGCAGCGGCTCCCATTGCAGGGCCCACTTGTATGGGCCTGCTGATTGGAACACTCAAGAAATGGCCGGGCGGCAGGGAAAACACATTTTCCACCAGCGTCATAGGTTCAGAAACTGAGCCAAATAGCAGATAAGAATCGAGCGCATCAGGGGAGAGTCGTCGCGGAACCAAATTGCTTGCAAGGAGCGCACGAACTTCGGAGGCGAAGAGCAGCATTCCGTCCACGACCGTGTAATAACACGGCTTAATACCCAGGCGGTCGCGGGCAAGCAGCAGGCGGGCGCCCGAACGCTCCCCGGTCACGGCGGCAGCCCGCATATCGAGCAGCGCGAATGCAAACATCCCGCGCAGGCGCTTCAAGCAGTTCTCACCCCACTGCTCGAAAGCGTGGACGATAACTTCTGTGTCGGAATGTGTAACGAAAATGTGGCCAGTGCGCTCGAGTTGCTCTCTCAGTTCGGGAAAGTTATAGATCTCCCCGTTGAAAACAACGGCCACATCGCCGGTTTCGTTATAGACAGGCTGATGCCCTCCGGAAAGGTCAATGATGCTGAGGCGGCGCATCCCGAGTGAGGCCAGCGGCGCCGCTAGCGGGGCGATCAGCGTTCCACCCTCGTCAGGACCGCGATGTAACATCGCGCCATTCATCCTGCGAATCACCCGCTCGGCTTCCGCGACGCTTGCAATCCCGATGGCTCCGCAAATCCCGCACATAGTGCATTGATTATGCCGTACAAGCGCGCTCTACGCGGTCCTATTATCGACCGTACATAATCGTTACCGAGTCGTTTGTGCCTGGAGTGTTTAAGACGAATTGCGGCCGGTACGCATGTCGGCGTAGATGTTTTCCTGACCGTCCAACATCTCTTGCCAGCCTAGACGCGCTGCCACTTTGGCACACGCGCCCCTGAATTGTCCGTAAAGTGCATGATTGTTGATGAGCAGACGCAGAGCATCGGTCAGCGCACTCGCTTCGCGTGGAATCACGAGTCCCACCTCGCCGGAAACGAACTCGCTTATGCCGCACTTATCGGTGACGATGACTGGACGTTCGCAGGCAATCGCTTCCGCAACGCTATTCGCGAAATTCTCGTACCTAGACGGAAGAACGAAAACGTCGCAGTCCCTAAACGCGGACTTCTTGTCCTCCGCGTAAAGAGGCCCTGTGAAGATGGTCCGCTGCTCAATACCCTGTGCGCGTGCAAGTGCGCGCATTTGCTCGCTCAGGTTCGACTCTCCTTCGGGTCCCGCGATGACGAGTCGCCCGCGTTCCGGGCAAGCCTGCGCAAAGGCTGTAATCAGCAGGTCCACACCCTTCCGCGGAATCAACCGTCCCAGAAACAGCACGACCGGCTCATCCAACGGGATCGTCCATTTTTTCCGGAATGCGCCCCAAACCGGCAGCGTGGCGTAATCGTCTAGATCTATGCCGTTGTACCGCAACACCAACTGGGAGCGCGGCACTCCGTCCTCGAGCAGTTCCTGCTGTTCCTGCTGCGAGGTAGCGATTACTCGGGAAGCGTGGCGGAACAGCGGCGCACCGAAAATCCGGTGCCACATACGTTTCAATCTGAAACTGCGATCAATCGGCCGCGACATACCGAGAGGCTCGAGCGCGTATGGGACACGCGCGCGCACGCAATAGTGAGCGATGGCGGGACCGATCAGATCGTAAAGACCGTAGATGTGCACGAGATCGAAGTCGCGCACATGTTTTCTGCAAAACGACAACAAACCCGCATTGAGTGTTGCTGCCCGATAACTGGCAAACGGCCGGAGGTAGAGGACCTCCACACCACCAAGTTCAGATTTTTTCGCTATGCGAGGCTTGCCGTGCCACGACGTAAGCACTGTAATCCGGTGCCCCCGTTTGGCCAAACCCTCCGCAATGGCGCGAACTTTGACGGTCGGACCGCCTTTTTCCAGGAAGGGATAATACGCTGGCGTGACATGGAGAATTTTCATTCAATGATTTCGTTGATGGAATGGCGTGGCCGGGCCAAGCATTACTATGCGGTGGATGCACCGGATCGGCAAGGTCGCAGGGCTCGCAGCAGTACATGGAATGGTGGGCACAGGAGCGTGGCCGCGCGCGAATCCTGTGGCGCAGGCGAGCACTAAAGCAGTTGCGATTTTCAGGAAATTATTCTATTGGACCCGCGTGCCGCGTACGTCGTAGTCGATCAGCGATTCAAAAATCGCGAGTACGTGGCGTCGATACTCGACCATGCGCTCCAATACATCGCGCAACCCGGGCTCCCGTTCGGCCTCCCGGTGCCACTTGGCCAACACGTGCGCGGGCACTTCAATATCCCGGCGAAGTTCCTCAGCTGAATGGCCGCGGAGGAATAAACCGTAGAAAAATGCGGCCTCCCGCTGCGGGTATTCAAACTCCCGCTGGGTCTCTTCCGAAATGATGGGTGCGCTCCACATACGAGAAAAGTGCAGTTTACAGAAAGTCTGGACGACGTCAAGAGGGACGCTAGTACCATATCGAGCGTAGTACCGCATCTTGGCCAAGTCTGCCCGAGCCAATAGCCGCGAACACTTGTTAGACTGAAGCCAAGGGTCTGCCACTCACCGGGGTAGATTCAGGTTGGCTGTCGTGCTGAGCGGGCGAAGTCACGTAAAACGGACACGTTAGGGCCGTAGGCGCCAATGCGGACCGCGTCTATAGGCAGCCCCAGCCGTTCGGCAATCTCCAGATTGATGCCGGCATCGTCCAGTTCCGACAGGCTGAACCCGGCTGTAGGCAAAAGACGGTTTGTCCCCGAAGGCACCACGGGGCGCGGAGGGCGGCGACGCTGCCATGGACGCTGGGCTATCTCAAAAAATTGATGCCAATCCCGCTTATCCCACATGGGTCGACCTTTCCAGAATCGAATCTCTGTAGATCGGATGCATTGCGGGTGCAGCCGGTCGCCTGTTCGCGCACATTGCCCGTATCTTCTATACGACAAAGTGCGGCCACGGTCCATTCATCCCAGCGTCCGCCGTTCTAACACGTAAACGTCTAGAAAGAATAGGATACGTTGAACAGCTCCTCGCAACAGAAAAACACGTTGTATCGATGTGAACCGTGAGCTGCAGATTCGGGCGAAACGTCTTCCGTATCACCTCGTGCTAACAAATCAACTCGCCCGCTGTATACTTTGAAACAGGTGGAGCACCTCCCGACTGAATTTGCCATTATGGCTATGCCCGTCATCGTCGTCCATTATCACGAGCTGTGGCTGAAGGGCCGAAACCGTAAGTTTTTCCTCGGTAAACTCGTGCTCGCTTTGCGTCGTGCTCTTGCGGATTTCCCGGTCAAGCGCTTGGCACAACCTGGCGATCGCGTACTTATTCAACTTGCCGACGGCGCACCTCTCGATCAAATCGTTGCACGGCTGCAGCGCGTCTGCGGAATTGCCTATTTCGCCGTCGCCAGGACGGTCGAGCGGGGTTCCCCTGACGATTTCGACGCTCTGTGTCGCACCGCCTGGGCCGAAGTAGAACCTCTCACTTTCTCCACCTTTGCCGTACGTGCGAAGCGCAGCGATAAATCTTTTCCGATGCGCACAGATGAAATCGAAGGGAACGTGGGTCATTACCTGCTTGAACGCTTGCGCACGTCTGGACGCAACGTTCGAGTGAAACTCGACCAGCCGGATTTGACTTGCCGTATCGAGATAACGTCTGGCCCGATGCTGATCTACGCGGAAAAAATCCCGGGGCTGGGTGGGCTGCCGGCGAATACCACGGGGCGGATGGCGTGCCTGCTCTCCGGCGGATTCGATTCCGCCGTGGCCGCATTTAAGATGATTCGGCGGGGCGCCCATTTAACGTTCGTGCATTTCTGGGCGGGGGGAGCGCGGCCCGGCGAATCCTCAGTGCACGTTGCCCGCGCGCTGCTCGAGCGACTCGTTCCCTACCAATTTACGGCGAAACTGTATCTAGTGCCATTCGAGCCGATTCAGCGTGAAATTGTGCGCGCGGCTCCGGAAAGCTATCGCCTGCTGCTTTATCGGCGCATGATGCTCCGCATCACAGAACGAATTGCGCATAAAAATCATGCGCAGGCGATTGTTTCCGGCGACAGCCTGGGGCAGGTGGCTTCTCAGACCCTGCAAAACATGGTGGCCGTAGGCGCGGCCTCAACCATGCCTTTATTCCGGCCGCTCGCGGGTGACGATAAGCAGGAAATTCTGAATCTGGCGCGGAAAATAGGAACTTACGAAATCTCCTCGGAACCGTTTCACGATTGTTGCCCGATGTTCCTCCCGCGAAGTCCTGCGTTGTACGCTTCCGCCGGCGACCTGGATCAGGCCGAACAAACTCTCAATCTACCGGAAATGACTACGTCAGGGGTGAACGCGGCCACGCTCGAGCGTTACGCCTTTATTGCTGGACGAGTTGAGCGCACTGATTCCGCACCGGCGTGCGATCCCGTGGTCATCGAGCCAAATCCCGCCGAACTTGCTTAACCTGCCCAGAATCGAAATGAGCGCTGCATTGTCAAATCCTTACGCGCAGATATGAAGAAGTGAAGAAGTATTCATCAGTCGAAAGAAGTGTCGACCGGGGTTACGAGCTAAGCTACGAGCTAAGTCACGAGCAAGATTCCGCCCGGTCTGAGTCCAGCGATTGTGCCGGACTTTGCAAATCCATCCCGGGCGGAACTTGACCCAAACGACGCCAAAATCTTAGTCAGTACCGGCCTCCGCCTCCACCGCCTCGCCCTCGTCCGCCGCCTCCACCGCCGCCCCCTCGTCCACCACCACCTCCACCACCACCTCCGCCACCATATCCGCCACGACCGCCACCACCACCGCCGCCGCCTCGTCCTCCGCCCCCTCCACCGCCACCTTCGCGAGGAGGACGCGCCTCATTTACGACCACATTCCGTCCCATGAAATCTTGGCCGTTAAGTGCTTGCACCGCGCGGTTAGCGTCCTCGTCATTCGTCACCTCGACGAAGCCGAACCCGCGCGGCTGTCCTGAAAAACGATCGCGTACGAGCGTAACGTTTGCCGGAGTCACTCCTGCTTGGGTAAACCAGTTGCCCACGTCCTCTTCGGTAGCCTGAAATGGCAGATTCCCCACGTACAGTTTTTTCACGGGCATACTCCTTAAGCCTGCGGCGAAGGGAAACCGCAGGCGTGCGGCTGAAGGGCAAGGCCAACTCCGTTCGCAGTCCGAACCAGCCCACTACTCCGGCGTGAGATTGACGCTTCAGCTCTCATCGCATCATCCCGCCAAAGCCAGATGCCCGTCAAACGGAAACATCCAGAACAGGCGCTACAGGTATTTACCTACGAGGCCTAGGATTGTGAGAACCGCTACAACTGGTCCTCTGAAGTGATCTGTGTCAGGTGCGGTAGCTTGCGTTGATGTGTACGTAATCTGTGGTGAAGTCGCAGGTCCAGACACGCGCTTTGCCGGCGCCTTCGCCAAGATCCACCAACACCGGAACAAATTCCTGCAACAGCCGCTTGTGGGCCTGTGATTCGGAAAAGGGTGCTCGATGCCGCCACGGCAGGTCAAAATCCCCCCTAGGTAAACGTCTGTTTTGGCGGGATCGAACTTGACGCCTGCGCGCCCAGCGGCGGCGAGCACCCGGCCCCAATTGGGATCAGCGCCAGCAAACATTGTTTTCACCAGTGGCGAACTGGCGATAGTACGCGCTACTTGCTCCGCCACCCTGTCGCTCGACGCGCCGCGAACTTCAATTTCGATCACGTGGCTCGCGCCTTCGCCATCGGAAACAATCTGCAGCGCGAGCGAATGGCACACTTTCTCTAGCGCCGTGACAAAACTTCTGTAGTCATTACCCGCACGGGAACGTCCGCCTGAGGATAGGTCTGGAACCGAGGTGATGGGTCGATTGCCAGCCTCGCCGCTCGCGAGCAATAGCAGCGTGTCGTTGGTCGATGTGTCGCCATCCACGGTGATGGAGTTGAACGTGGTGCGAACCGCCGTCGCCAAAGCCTGGCGCAATATGGGCGCGTCAATCGCCGCGTCCGTCATTACGTAAGCAAGCATCGTAGCCATTTGCGGGTGAATCATGCCCGCGCCTTTGGAGCAACCCAGCAGACGAACTGCGCGTCCGCCCAGGACGCAGCGCGCAGCAGCCCATTTGGGACGCGTGTCCGTGGTCATGATGGCGCGCGTAAATCCATCAAACGTTTCACTTCGGCAAGTAGCGGATCGCACGAGCCCGGGGATCGCCGCTACGATACGTTCTACGCGCATCGGCAATCCGATTACGCCCGTGGAGCAAACCAATATCTGCTCGGTGTCGCAGCCGATCGCTTGTGCCAACTCCTGTGCAGTCTGTAATGCGGCCGCCGTTCCCGCCGGGCCCGTCGCGCAGTTCGCATTGCGTGAATTCACGATTACCGCGCGCATACGGGATGCCGCCTTGCGCAAATGTTGGCGCGACAATACTACGGGCGCCGCCTGCACCAGGTTCTGCGTGAAAACACCCGCGGCCTGGAGAGGCTCGTCAGCCACAATAAGTCCGAGATCGAGATTGGGAGGCTTCCGCAAGCCGCAATTCACCGCGGCAAAACGAAAGCCACGCGGGAGAGCAGATTGAGGGGCACTTTTTGACGGAAAAGTCTTCATAGCACTAGATTGTCAGTCCATACAGCAGCAGGAAACGAGTGCATGGCTGGCACCGTTGAAATAGACGCGATCATGGCTGTCAATTCACAATGCTTACTATGCGGGCAGGACATACAGTCGCGCGCAATTTTTTCCGGCACCGCGTGACGCGAGTTGGCAATGAAGCCATGTTGTTCGAAGAAGTGCGTGGCGTGGGTCACCGCGAAAACACGTGGAATCCGGAGTTTCCGCGCGATCTCCAGCGCCGCCTCCAGCAGTTGACCGCCAAGTCCCTGGCCTTGTGCCATGGCGTGAACTGCCAGCGAGCGAATTTCGGCAAGGTGGTCTCCGTATTGTTCGAGCGCAACGCAGCCGATCACCGTTCCTGGACATGGCCGCACGTCAAGGCGCCGCCGATCGTCGGTGCCAGGAAGATCTCCCGTAGCAGTTACCGTGGCAACTCCGGTAAGAACGAGGAAATGGGGAAGATTCGCTCGCACATCTTCGGGAGTGCGGGGCAAGAGCAAACTACTTGCTGCGTAATCTCCAATCAGACACAGGATTTCCGCAAGGTCGCCAGCCTGCGCCGGTCGGATGCTCATGGGTGTTCACCCCAGGGAGCAAGACAACTCGCGAGTCGCTGCCGGGAATCGTCGAGTGCCTCGCGAACGCGCGCAGGCGCGGTTCCTCCGGGAACGTCACGGCTCTTGAGCGCCTGCTCCACCGTCAATGACGCACGCAGATCGTCGTCGAAAAACGGCGAGAAAGTTTTCAACCGGGCGAGCGGCAAGGTGGCCCAGGACTGACCTTCACGTTCGGCGTCCCGCACGATGCGTCCGATGATCTCGTGAGCCTGCCGAAAAGGCACCCCGCGCCGCACGAGGTAATGGGCGGCTTCGGTCGCGAGCAGCGCATCGTCACCGGCGGCTTCGCGCAACCGCTGCTTCATTCAATCGCGTGGTGGTTATCGGCGCCCGTGCGCGATGCTCACCATCGCCACACTCTGATCGTGCGCCGCAAACACCGGCTCTTTGTCTTCCTGCAAGTCGCGTTGATAGCTCGAGGGCAGCCCTTTGAGCGTGATCAGCAGCGAAAGCAGCCCAGCGGTGATCCGCCCTGTTTTACCGCGCAAGAGTTCCCAGGCGTCGGGGTTTTTCTTTTGCGGCATCAAGCTGCTGCCGGTCGAATACTCGTCCGGCAGGACGATGAAGTTAAACTCCTGCGACGCGAAAAGCACGAAATCTTCCGCCAGACGCGACAGGTGTGTGGCCACCGTCGCGAGAGCATGAAGATAATCCAGCGCGAAATCCCGGTCCCCCACGGCATCCAGACTATTCGCCGAAATGCCGCTGAATCCGCAACTCACGCGCCAACGCGGCACGATCGATCGGAAGCACGCAGCCGCCAAGCGCGCCAGACCCCAACGGGCAGCAATCGGCCATGCGCCTAGCCGCCGCCAGACGCTCAAGATCGCGGAAAAACGCCTCCGCATGCGCGAGCAGGAAATGTGAAAAAAGCAGAGGCTGCGCATGCTGCATGTGCGTCATCCCAGCCATCGGCACGCCCATCGCGCGCTCTGCGAACTCGATCAGCGCCTCGATGAGAGCCGCCACGTCGCCGCGCCATCTCCTGGGTTGCGTCCTTGACGAACAGCCGAAAGTCCGTCGCCACCAGTTCGTTGCGGCTGCGCGCCGTGTGCAGTTTGAAGCCCAGAGTGCCCGAGCCGTTCCACCAGCGCCATTTCGACGAAATGATGAACGTCCTCGGCGGGTGATGTGTCCAGAAACGCCGGCTCACTCACGGCCCGGTGACCGATCTCATCGAGCGCAGCAAGCGTTTTCTGCAGTTCGGTGCGCGTCCAGGACGCCGGCTCGTTCGATAGCCTTGGCCCAGGCACGATCCACTGCCAACTCGTAAGGCAACAAGCGGCGGTCGAAGGGAAACGATCGCTGAAATTCGTAGAACAGCTCATTGGGCGGCAGTCAAAGCGGCCGCCCCAAAGCTTGTTCGGACTCGCGGATTGTGGCTCGCTGCTCACGTATGGCGCCTTCGAATATGTTGAAAGAAGCTTCGATGAGTAACGTTTAGAAATTACAACCTACCGGGTGAATGGGTCAACGAAAATTAGCCCATCTGCGCTAACTACTCGACGTGCGCTAATTGAAAGTGTGATAGCTCAACGCTTGTTGGCCGTCGCCGGTTCGGATGGTTCCGTCGACGCGGGGGTGTCTGCTGGCGCGTGTGTCGATGGACCGCGTTCGGTTATCGGCGTCACCGGCAAAGCGAACAAGTTGATGAATCCTTCGGCGTCTTTCGGGTTGTAGTGCGCCATGCTGAAGCTCGCCAGATCGGTGCGATACAGCGAATGAGGCGATTGCCGCCGGATGACGCTGACATTGCCTTTGTAGAGCCGCAGCCCCACCGTGCCGGTGACGCGCTCCTGCACTTTTGTGAAGAAACGCATCCAGCGCCTCGCGCAATGCCGTGAACCACAGCCCGTAGTAAACGATTTCGGCGTAGCGCAGTGAGAGCATTTGTGCGTAATGCGCCGTTTCGCGATCCAGACACAGCGCTTCCAGTTCGCGATGCGCCATCACCAGCAGTGTGCCCGCCGGGCGTCTCGTACGCGCCTCGGACTTGATGCCCACCAGACGGTTTTCCACCAGGTCAATGCGGCCAACACCGTGGGCTGCCGCGATCGCATTCAGCTCTTCGATCAGCGCCACCGGACCCAGCCTGTCGGCCATTTACGGCCACCGGGGTGCCCTGCCTCGAAGCCAATTTCCACTTCCGCCGCCTGGTCCGGAGCGCGCTCCGGCGAAACCACCCACTGCCACATGGACTCTTCAGGCGCGTTGTTCGGATCTTCCAGCACGCCTCCCTCGTGGCTCAAATGCCAGATGTTGCGATCGCGGCTGTAAATGTTGGCCTTGGTTTGCTCGACGGGCACGTTGTGCGCGCGTGCATACGTGATGGCATCTTCGCGCGATTGAATTTTCCACTCGCGCCATGGGGCGATGATCTCAAGGCCGGGAGCGATCGCTTTGTAGGCCAGTTCAAATCGCACCTGATCGTTGCCTTTGCCCGTGCAGCCGTGCGCCAGCGCATCGGCGCCCATCTCGCAACCCCACCTCAGCCTGGCGCTTGGCGATCACCGGACGCGCAAATGAAGTGCCGAGCAGATATTTGTGCTCGTACACCGCGCCCGCGCGCAGCGTCGGCCAGATATATCCGGTGATGAACTCTTCGCGAAGGTCTTCGATGGTCGCCGATGAGGCGCCGGTGGCGAGCGCTTTGCGTTGCGCCGCGGGCAGATCTTCCTGCTGGCCCACATCGCCGATCATGGCGATCACTTCACACCCGTACGTCTCTTTCAGCCAGGGAATGATGATTGAGGTATCCAGCCCGCCTGAATAGGCGAGCACCACTCTGCGAGGCACGCGGTCTCCTTTTTGCTAGCTGAGTAACATCAGCAGGATGGCTTTTTGCACGTGCAAGCGATTTTCGGCCTGATCGAATACCACCGACCGAGGCGAATCGATCACCGCGCAGGTGACTTCGCTGCCGCGATGCGCCGGCAGGCAATGCAGAAATAAAGCGTCGGGCGCGGCATGTTCGAGCAGCGACGCAGTGATCTGAAAAGGTGCAAAGGCTTTCTCGCGCGCCGCGGTTTCCTCCTCCTGCCCCATGCTGGTCCAAACGTCGGTATAGACCGCCTGGGCTCCGTCGACGGCTTGCCTCGGCCGAGTGGAAGGTCTCGATCTTGGCGCCGCGTCGCGCGGGCCGCTTCACGCGCCTGGGCGACAATTTCGGCGTTTGGCTCGTAACCGGACGGTGTGGCCACGCGTATTTCCGCGCCTACCCGCGCCGCCGTGAGCAGCAGCGAATGGCACACGTTGTTTCCGTCCCCAATATAGGCGAGCTTTAAGCCCCGCAAATCTGCCGAAACGCTCTTCCAGCGTAAAAAAATCCGCATAAGCCTGGCAAGGATGAAAAAGGTCCGACAGCGCATTGATGACCGGAATCGTCGCCGTACTCCGCCAGTTGCTCGAGCTCGCGCTGCTCGAAGACGCGCGCGACGATGCCTTGCACCCAGCGCGACAAATTTCGTGCCACATCCGGAATCGACTCGCGCTCGCCAAGCCGCGTCACCGTGTGATCCAGCAAAACCGCCGACCCGCCCATGCTCTCCATACCCACCTGAAAAGTGACCCGGGTACGCAACGACGGTTTCTCCATAATCAACGCGACAAAACGGCCGCTCAGCGCGCCGCGATAGTGGCTGGGTCGCGATTTGATGTCCGCGGCAAGCTGGAACAACTCGCGAACGCGCGCCGGTCCCCATTCGGCGCCGGTCAGGAGATCGGTGGCAAGAGCCAGCGGTGCGGGCGTAGCTGTCATGTAGCCTCGGCCTCTGACCTTTGGTCACGGGTGTCATCGCGAAGCAGCAAACACCGGCGTTGCGCACGGCCTCCGCCGCTTCGGGGCCACGCGAAGCGGGCCGCTTGGTCTCACGCAGAACTGCCCCAAAACGCGTCAGAAAATCCTCGCACCTGCCGTTCGGTCACGATGAATGGCGGAAGCAGCCGAATGATGTGGTCGTGCGTGCAATTGATGATCAGCCCGCGGCGCAGGGCCGCCGCCACGTACTCGCGGCCCTCTACCGCAAGATCCATGCCGATCATCAACCCTTCGCAGCGAATCTCGCCGATAAAATCAAGTTCTCCCGCAAGCCGCGAAAGGCCACGCCTGCAGTTGCGCGCCGCGCTCGCGGACGTTCTTCAGCAGATCCTCATCTTCAATCGTGTTCAGAAATTCGAGCGCCGTGGCGCACGCCAGCGGGCCGCCGCCGAACGTCGAGCCGTGCAAGCCGGGCGTGAATGCCTCCGCGAAACTTTCCCGCGCCAAAATCGCGCCCAGCGGAAGGCCGCCGGCCAGAGACTTCGCCACCACCACAATATCGGAACGCCAGGATGGCGCTGGTAAGCGAACGGCCGCCCCGTGCGGCCCAGCCCGCACTGAATTTCATCGGCAATCAAGGCGGCGCCGTAGCGGGACGCAAGCTCCCGAGCGCGCGCCCAGAACGCGCCGCTCAGCGGAAAAATACCACCTTCGCCCTGTACGGCCTCGAGCACGATGGCGCAAACCGAATCGATCGAACTTCGCTTCGAGATCCGCTACATCGTTAAAACGCACGAACTCCACGCCGGGAAGCAGCGGCGCGAACGGATCGCGGTATTTCGACGGATGCGTGATCGACAGCGCGCCCAGCGTGCGCCCGTGAAACGATCCCTCGATGCGCCAGAATGCGCGTCTTTTGCTCACTGGCGCTCCCGCTTGCGTGCCGCAATCCGCGCGAGCTTCAACGCGCCTTCGACGGCTTCCGTGCCGCTGTTGGTAAAGAACACGCGATCCATGCCGGACCAGTTCGCCAGCTTGCGCGCCAGCGGCCCCTGAAATCGGTGGTGAAACAGATTCGACACGTGCACCGCGCGCGCCCAGCCTCGCGGCGCATCACGCGAACCAGCCGCGGATGCGCATATCCCAGCGCATTCACCGCGATGCCGCCGAGGAAATCGAGATATTTCTTTCCCCGATGATCGTAAACATAGCAGCCGCGCCCGCGCACAAATATGATCGGCGGTCGCCGGTAGGTATTCATCAGGTACCGATTCGGCATCGCGCAGAATGGACGCATCGGAACCGGCCGGCGCCCGCCTGCGATTGCTTGCCAGCCGCGTTTGCCGGCGTGCTTGTGCGCGCTTTCACGCTTTGTTCAGCGCTGTTTGCGTTTGTCGTGGCTCACGTTCAGCGTCCTCACTCCTGCTGCCGTGGCGGGATAGCCTGGGCGTCACTCTGCGTTCCCGGACCTTTTTGACCGTTTGCAGCGGAAAGCAGGCCGCATCGCGGTAGTGCCGCCCACGATGCGCACCTGGCTCACGCCCGCCGAAAGCGCGCGCTTGCACGCCTCCAGCTTCAGAATCATGCCCGCCTGAAACTTTATTCTGCCGGATCAGATCCTCAATTTCCGCGCTTGAAACCGCTTTCAGAACCTTCGTGCCGTCGAGCACTCCTGCCACGTCCGTCATATACATCAGCCGGTCCGCATGAAGGTATTCGGCGCAGGCCGCGGCCATGTGATCGGCATTGATGTTGTAGAGTTCGCCGTCCGCGCCCAGTCCCAGGCAAGAGGCCACCGGAACAATGCCCGCCCGCCACATCGATTCGATAAATTCCACGTTCACGCCCGTCAGATAGCCCACGAACCCGAGCGAGCCGACGATTTCGTCATGCATCATCGGCTCGGCCAGAAAGCACCTAGCGTCCGAGGCGCACAACCCAATCGCGGGCTGGCCCTCGGCCGAGATGGCGCCGGCCATGCGCTTGTTCAGCAGCCCGCCCATCACCATGACAGCGATGTCCCGCGTTTCGCGGTCGGTCACCCGCAATCCGTTGACGAATCGGCTTTCAATACCCATCCGCGCGAGCGTCGCGGTGAAAATCTTGCCGCCCCCGTGAACCACCAGCAACTCGTGGCCCTGTTGCGCCAGTTGCGCGATCTGCCGCGCCACCGAACGAACCGTCTCCGCATCGTCGAGCAACGCTCCGGCAATTTTGACGACCATTCTCATTGGGATACTCTCGTCAGCTACTTCATTCGCACGCTTTATTGATGCTTTCATTTGCATAGTCATTCACTAGCCTGCGTCACGCGGCCGTTTGCTCCAAGCCCATCATCGCATTCATGTTCTGCACGGCCTGACCGGCCGCCCCTTTGCCCAGGTTGTCGAGGCAGCTCACCACCACCAGCCGCTTCCCCTCGGCGTCCAGTGCGAACCCAATATCGCAAAAATTCGTGTGCGCAACGTGCTGCAGTTCCGGCAAACGTCCCGCGGGCCACAACCGCACCATCGGCTTTGCCCGCGTAGAACGTCGCGATACAACGCTTCGACCTCGGCGGCTTCGCGCGGCTTGTCCAGCCACACGTAAAGCGTCGAGAGAATTCCACGCGCGACGGGCAGCAAGATGCGTTGAAAAAATCACGTCTGCGGCATCCAGCCCCAGGTGTTCGATGACTTCAGGCGTATGACGGTGCGTGAACAGTCCGTACGCCCGGAAATTTTCATCCACCTCGACGAAATGCAGTTCGCGCTTGGGCTCTTTGCCCGCGCCCGATGCCCCCGATTTGCAATCGCAAACGATGCCTCGCTCGCGCGCAATCCATCCCGCTTCGATCAGCGGCCGCAATCCCAGGATCACCGAAGTCGGGATAGCACCCGGGTTCGCCACCAGCCGCGCCTCAGGCAGCGCTTCCTGATACAGCTCCGGCAAACCGTAAACCGCTTTCGCCAGCGTTTCCGGAATCCGGCGCCGGCAACTGGTACCAGCGCGTGAACGTTTCCGCCATCGCGAAAACGAAACGCTCCGCTCAAATCCACGACGCGCAGCCCCGCATCGAGCAGTCGCGGAACCAGATCCAGCGATGCTTCATGCGGCGTCGCCAGGAACGCCACCGTCGGCTCCGCTCGCGGCCACAGCTTCCACTGAGAAGGGCCGGCAGGGCGCTTCGCCCCAGCCGCGCAGCTGCGGAAACATCTCGGTGAGGCAGTTCACGGCCGTCCTGCCGGCTTCGCGCTCTCGCGCAGGTAAAATGTTGGTTTGGCAATTCCGGGATGCCGGAGCAGAAGGCGCGCCAGCTCGAATCCTGCGTAGCCGGTAGCTCCAACGACGGCGACCCGCTGCGGGCCGGTCATCGGAGCATAGCCTCCAGGCGTTGCTGCACGGCGGCCCGCGCCGGCCGCGACGGGGTGATGATCAGACACCGTATCGTCGCCCGCAATGGTTCCGGCCACTTCGCGCAGCCGCTCGCCGTCCAACGCGGCAGCCAGTGGCTGCGCGCCGCCGGGCGGAGTCTTCAGCACGAGCAGGTTGTCCGCCGGCCGCACATCCAGCAGGTATTCCCGAACCGCACGGGCCAGCGGCGCCAGCTGGCGGAGCGCTGTCCTCAGTCGTGCTGACCTAGCGACTTGTAGCCCTCTGGCAGTCTTTACCAGCTTCAGTTCGGCAATATCGCGCGAAAGCGTCGCCTGCGTGACGCGCAGCTTCAGATGCGCCAGCCGCCGCCGCAATTCGTCCTGGCTCGAAATGGCTTCGCTCGTGATCAACTTTAGAATCTGCCCTTGGCGAAATCGCTTATGCGTGGCCAAGCTCTATCCTGCTCGCTTATATACATAGGAACGCATAATTATGCAATCAGCATTTTGCGGTGTCAATAAAAAATTGTCCGTTTCGATGCTCGCTCCTTGCGAGAACGGAATTCGAATTCCGTCGTCGCCTATCCGAGCCCGTCTTCGGCCTCGTAGACCCGCAGTGATTGAGATGCACAGCGCCGGAATGCTATCCTCCGGTATGGGTGAACCTCCCCTGACCATCACCGCCAGCGATTGGGCGGCCACGCGCCCCGGCGCTCTCCTCGAAGTCGCCGAATCGATCGCGCATCATCGCGACCTCGCCGAGCTCTTTCATGATCTAGGTACCCGCCTTCACCGTGTGGCACATTTCGATTTTTTGAATCTCCTGCTCTACGATGCTGAACGAAAGGTCATGCGGCTGCACATCCTGGAAACGCAGCAGCCGACCACGATCCAACAGGGCCGTGAAACGCCCGTCGCCGAGACGCCCTCAGGTCTCGTTTTCGAGACGCAGCAACCTTATGTGGTGGACGATATCGAAACGCATTATTCCTTTCCTGGTGTTATGGAAACTCTGCGCCGCGACAAATTGCGGTCTTTCTGTGTAGTGCCGCTCACGACCGCGCAGCGCCGTTTGGGCTCGCTGGGGTTCGGCAAGTGCGAGCCCTATCATTACACCTCCTCGGAAGTGGAGTTTATGCAGCAAGTCGCGCGCCAAGTCGCTGTCGCTGTTGACAATGCGCTCAATTTTCAGGCAGCCCAGGCGTATCAGCAGCAACTCGCCCGTGAGCGCGACCGCTTGCGTGTGTTGCTCGAAGTCAACAATGCCGTCGTCTCGACTCTGGACCTCACCGAACTCTTTCGCGCGATTTCTGCCAGTCTGCGGCGCGTCACGCATCACGAATACACCAGCCTGGCGCTTTTTGACCCGGTCACGCGCAAACTGCGAACCGTGGCTCTCGACCTCCCCCAAGGGACGGGCCTGGCGCAAGAAGAAATCAGCGCGGCCATCGAAAACACGCCCGCAGGCCCGGCATTCTCGAACCGCTCGCCCCAGCGATTTTCACGGGAGGATTTGGAACGCTGTGACTCGCATATCTGCCGCAGACTCATTGCAGAAGGCGTGCGCTCGGGCTGCTGCGTTCCGCTGCTCACCCGTGAACGCGTTTTAGGCACGCTCAATATCGCTAGCGTGCGTGATTCCTTCAGCCAGGAAGATATGGATCTGCTGAGCCAGGTGGCCAACCAGGTGGCCATTGCCGTCGAAAATGCTTTAGCCTTTCAGGAAATCGCGCAGCTGAAAAACAAGTTAGCCGAAGAAAAACTTTACCTCGAGGATGAAATCCGCACCGAGTACAACTTCGAGGAAATTATTGGTGAGAGCCCGGCATTAAAGAGGCTTCTGCAACAGGTACAAACTGTCGCTCCCACTGATTCGACCGTTTTGATCGGTGGCGAGACCGGCACTGGCAAGGAGCTGATCGCGCGCGCCATCCACAATCTAAGCCCGCGCCGCGACCGAACCTTCGTCAAAATCAATTGTGCCGCAATCCCCGCAGGTCTGTTGGAATCCGAGCTTTTTGGCCACGAGCGTGGGGCTTTCACGGGAGCCATTGCGCAGAAGCTCGGCCGATTCGAGCTGGCCGACCGTGGAACACTTTTCCTCGATGAAATAGGCGACATTCCTCTCGAATTGCAACCCAAACTCTTGCGCGTCCTCCAGGAACAAGAATTCGAGCGGCTCGGCAATCCGCGTAGCCACCGGGTGGACGTTCGCGTGGTCGCGGCCACGAATCGCGATCTTACAAAGATGGTGGAAGATGGCCTATTCCGTGCCGACTTGTTCTATCGCGTGAGCGTATTCCCTGTCATGGTTCCGCCGCTTCGCGAGCGCCGCGATGATATTCCCGCGCTGGTACGTTATTTTGCGCAGAAATATGCACGTCGCATGAACCGGCGCGTCGAGACGGTACCGGCTGATACGCTGGCCGCACTTGGAACGCTACCGCTGGCCGGGGAATGTCCGCGAACTTGAAAATCTCATTGAACGTGCTGTGATTTTGTCTCCAGCAGAAACACTGCGGGTGCCGCTAGCCGAACTCAAGCATTCCCGCGACGGCTCTGCATCCGAGCTTGCTACCCTGGCCGAAGCCGAGCGTCAACATATCCTGCGCGCTCTCGAGCAAACGCATTGGGTACTCAGCGGGCCTCGGGGCACTGCGGCCCGGCTGGGAATGAAACGCACCACATTGCAGTCCCGAATGCAAAAGCTCCGAATACGACGCCCCGTTAATTGACTCGAAGCAATGCCGCCGGCGTTTGTGACGAGATGCCGTCACGCGCCGACATTTCGTCACTAAATCACGACACCATACTTCGCCTGCAAGTCCGATAATTAGCCAGTTCACTGAGTACACAGCACTTATACGTTTATAAAATATTTATCTATTTTGGCTCACGGACTGCTACTTCCTTTCCGATGCTGAAAGTCTCCATCAAGGAAGAACCCACCGGGGTCGCTCTCGAGGTGGAAGGACGTCTGGCGGGTCCGTGGGTGGCGGAACTTGAGCAGTGCTGGCTGCGCGAGGAGACTCGATGTTGGGGCAGGGACCTAGCTGTGCGATTGTGCGCCGTGACATTCATTGACGAGGCCGGCAAGCAACTTCTCGCTCGCATGGTCGATCGCGGCGCCAAACTTCAGGGAAATGGCTGCATGATCCGCGCCATCGTCGCCGGAATCATAGCCGAACGTGACGCGTCAACCTCTGAGGCCAAATCTTAATGCTGTAATGCGGCCACGGCGAACCCGTCGAATCCAAACAGAAGTAGGGTGTTAAAGGGGGAAGTGCAATGGGTGGCAGAACAGATAGTGTCGTACAAGAAGAAGCCAGGACCAGTGAGACGGCGCTCCTCCGCTCGGCCATGGCTGGTGATCGCACCGCGCTCGAAACCCTGTTCGGGCGCAATAGCCGGGCCCTCTACCAGACGGCATTGCGTCTGCTTGGCAATCCCGAGGACGCCGAAGATGCCCTCCAGGAGGGCATGCTGGCCGCTTACCGTAACTTACGCCGATTTGAAGGCCGTTCGCAATTTTCCACTTGGCTGACGCGCATTGTGATTAATGCCGCGTTGATGCGCCGGCGCAGTCAGCGGGCGCATCCCGCGGTATCACTGGATGAACGGCCAGGCGATGACCAGCCGCCTCCGGCGGAACGATTTGCCGATGACGGCCCTAGTCCTGAGGATCTTTGCGCCGATAGTGAGCTCTCCGCGCGGCTTCGTAAAAACCTTGCTGATCTTTCGCCGCTTCTGCGCAATGCCTTTCAACTCCGCGAGCTTCAAGGATTGTCGGCGGATGAAGCGGCAAAAGCCCTCGGAGTCTCGCGTAATACGCTGAAGGCGAGATTGTGGCGCGCTCGTCAGCAACTCGCGACCCGCTTGGGCGACGTTCTCCGGGGACCTCGACAGCCATCTAGGGGCACCGGTAGTTTGGGCACGGGTCTGAACGGAGGCTTCAGGACCGCCGCTGGCGCGGCCAGTGGAGATTAGCGTCTTAATTTAGGTTGAAACCTTCGCGGCATATCGCATACCGTTAACATACGTCAAACGCAGTCCTACAAGCCTATACACATCTTGCCGCGCCCGGCCGGCAATGTTTTTGAAAGGGGAAATCGTGCACGCTACGCCTGGAAAAGCCAATCCGTACCCGCAACGTTTACTCGGCCGCAATGGACCCCACGTCTCGGCGCTCGGCTTGGGCTGTATGGGTATGTCCGAATTCTACGGCTCAACCGATGAAGCGGAATCGCTCGCCACGATTCAGCATGCCCTCGACCAGGGTATCAATTTCCTGGATACCGCGGATGTCTACGGCCAAGGCCGGAATGAGGTGTTAGTCGGGCGCGCCCTGAAAGGTCGCCGCGATCAGGCGGTGCTGGCCACCAAGTTTGGTAACGTGCGGGCAGCGGATGGTCAATGGCTGGGCGTAAATGGCCGGCCGGAATATGTCCGTGAATGTTGCGATGCGAGTCTCCAGCGGCTCGGTGTGTCGCATATCGATCTTTACTATCAGCATCGCGTGGATCCCGCGACGCCAATCGAAGAGACTGTCGGAGCGATGGCGCGGCTGGTCGAGGAAGGCAAGATACGGTACATCGGTTTGTCGGAAGCCAAAGCAGACACGCTGCGCCGTGCCGCGGCCGTGCATCCTGTGACCGCGTTGCAAACCGAGTATTCGCTCTGGACGCGTGATCCTGAGGCGGAAATTCTTCCCACCTGCCACGATCTCGGCATTGGATTCGTTGCCTACAGTCCGCTTGGCCGTGGTTTTCTTACGGGCCGCATCCGTAGCCAAGCAGACTTAGAGGATTCTGATTACCGCAGGCGCTCCCCACGGTTCCAAGGGGAAAATTTGGATCAAAATCTTGCGCTGGTTCAGCGCATCGAGCAGATCGCCACAGAAAAGCGGTGCACCCCGGCGCAACTTGCTCTGGCCTGGCTGCTTGCTCGGGGAAACGACATCGTACCCATCGCCGGCACCAAACGCCGCCGGTATCTTGATGAAAATATCGGCGCGGTTAAAATAGACTTAACGCCTGCTGATATCACACGCCTGGACCAAGCCGCGCCGGTGGGCGCGGCAGCCGGAGCGCGTTACCCGCAGGAAGCCATGCAGCGCGTGAATGCGTAGTGCGATACGAAAATATTGCGACACAAAAAAAGGAGGCCGCAGTATCTCGCGGCCTCCTTTTTTATTGCGAAGAGCATTAGCCCGGCAAACAGTTTGAACCCGCAAGGCTGCGATCGATCTCACGAACGGCAGCGCTTGTAGATAAAGCCTCCAGACCAGCTATCTCACTTTTTGGAAAGAAGGGTCCTACGCGCGCCGTGCCGTCTTACGGTTGCGCCGTTTGGTGCGCGTTGGATTTACCGGAGCCTCGCCAATCAACTCCGCGTTCATCATGCTGGTGACGAATAACTTCTTCCCGTGATCGTCGAAATCAACGGCGGTACGTTCTGGGTCCGACTCTGTTACCGTGCCGAGACCGTATTGCTGGTGCTTCACCTGCTGTCCAGTAGAAAGAACCTGCACAAGTGCCTCCTTCAACGAGTTGCCACTTCGAGGACGGCCTAAAAGAGGCCACGTGCCGGGCCCCCGGAGCCCAGCCGCGAATCGGCTACAAACCCACCACGTTCTCCGCCTGCAACCCCTTGGGCCCTTTACGCACTTCAAATTCAACTGCCTGGCCCTCGTTCAGGCTACGGTAGCCTTCCGATTGAATGGCTGAATAGTGTACGAAAACATCCTCACCGGTCTGGCGCTGAATAAATCCATAACCCTTGCTGGCATTGAACCACTTCACGGTTCCTTGTTCCTTCACTTCTGTTTCCTCGTCTTGTAAGCTGTTTGGTGCTTCTGGCCAGCCCGTATAGGCCAGTCCCGTATGAACCGAAATGATCTAGCCGCCCGCCGGAAGCCGCAACATGATTATTGCGGGTGAAAAGGAGGGCAAGAGCAACAAACGCAAGCCAAGAATACCATATCCGGGCTCGTCCGACAAGACTCTGGAGCCATGATGGATGTCTGCTTAGATGCTAAGCCAATGAAATTGCACCACATAGAGGCACAGACCAGACAACCGCATCTGACAGGCATCTGCCGAACCGCCTGATCGTGACCCTTCTGAGCGTGAGCGTTGTCAAGTCTTACATCGTCCTCTTACATCGTCATCGTACCTCTGCCGCCCCGACCGTGCCTCAACTTACCGCCTCCCGCTTACCCCACACATTGACTCGGCTCGGGTCCGCCTCTATGCTTGGCCTGATATCGGCTGGTTCGGCAGAAGGTCCAACGCAACATCCAATCGATGCAGCCGTCTAATCCTCTTTGACACTGCATTGGTATCGGCACATCAGGGGGCATGAAATGCGGACATTCCGAATTTGGGGAGCTGCGATGGGCTGGATGGTCGTGGCCGCGGCGCTGGTTATTTTTGCCGGGGGCCCGGGTGGGCTAACGCAGCGCCTGACCGCGGTCTCGGCCGCCGAAAATCACGGGCTGAATCCGGCGGACCTGGACACGACGTGCAAGCCTTGCCAGGATTTTTTTCAATATGCCACCGGCGGATGGATGAAGCACAACCCCATTCCCCCTGCTTACCCCAGTTACGGGCGTTTCAACGAGCTGCAGAATAAAAACCAGCTGGTGCTGCGCCAGATTCTTGACGCGGCGGCTCGCAACAAACATGCCGCGCCAGGATCGGTCGAACAGAAGATCGGCGACTTTTATGCCAGCTGCATGGACACCAATAAGATTGAGGCTGACGGCTTAAAGCCGGTCGAACCTGAGCTCGAGCGTATTGCAAGTCTCTCGAGTCTCGCGCAACTTGAGGACGAGGTGGCGCGAGCCCAGTCCGAAGGAGTCGGCGCGCTCTTTCGCTTTGGATCCACCCAGGATGCGAAAAATAGCGAACAGGTGATTGGCATCGCCAACCAGGGCGGCCTCGGGCTTCCCGATCGCGATTACTATCTTAAACAGGACGACCACTCGAAGCAGCTGCTCCAACAATATCAAGAGCACGTCGCGAAAATGCTTCAACTCGCTGGGGATGCGCCGGACACCGCCGCAGCCGAGGCCCGCACCGTGCTGGCCGTCGAAAGGCAAATCGCGCAATCGTCTAAGACACGTGTCGAGTTGCGCGATCCGCAAAGCAACTATCACAAAATGACCGTGGCGCAACTGCGCGAGCTCACACCTGATTTTTCCTGGGACACGTACTTCCACAACATCGGATTCCCGAGCATCCGGGAAGTAAACGTCGGCCAACCCGAGTTTTTCCAAGCTCTCGATAAGCAGCTCACCAGCATTCCTTTGAATGATTGGAAGATCTATCTTCGCTGGCACCTGATTCATTCCTCCGCCACGGAGTTGCCGGAGAAATTCGTCGAGGAGAACTTTGATTTCTACGGGCGCACGCTCACTGGCGCGAAGGAGCTTCAACCGCGATGGAAGCGCTGCGTTGTTTCCACCGATCACAATCTGGGCGAAGCGCTCGGACAGAAGTATGTGGCGCAGGTCTTTCCTCCAGCGGCGAAGGAACGAGCACGCGTGATGGTGGAAAATCTGGTGAAGGCGCTGCACTCCGATATCGAAACGTTGCCGTGGATGAGCGAGCCGACTCGCCAGCAGGCCCTCGCCAAACTATCCGCAATGACACTTAAGATCGGCTACCCCGACAAATGGCGCGATTACTCCGCGTTCCAGGTGGTGCGAAGGTCCTATGTGGAAAACGCCGAGCATGGCAGCGCCTTCGAGTTTCATCGTAATCTAGCGCAGATTGGCAAACCGGTTGACCGCACCGAATGGGGTATGACGCCCCCTACCGTCAATGCCTATTACAATCCCGAAATGAACGAGATCGTTTTCCCCGCCGGGATTCTGCAGCCGCCTTTTTTTGATCCCAAAGCGGATGATGCCATCAATTACGGTGGCATTGGCTCCGTAATCGGTCATGAAATGACGCATGGGTTCGACGATGAGGGCCGGCAGTATGACGCAAAAGGAACTCTGCGCGACTGGTGGACTCCTGAAGATGTGAAGAATTTCGACGAGCGCGCCACCTGTATTGAGAAGCAATTCGATAGCTTTACCGTCACCGACGACCTGCATGAAAATGGCAAGCTCGTGCTCGGTGAAAGCATTGCAGACCTGGGTGGCTTGACGATTGCGCATATGGCCTTTGACCAGGTGCAGGCCGCGAAACCCGCCCGCAGCAATACCGCGACGGTGGACGGCTTCACTCCCGAGCAGCGCTTCTTCATCGCTTGGGCGCGCATATGGAGCACTGTTGCCCGGCCGGAATACGAGCGCATGATGCTGACCGTTGATCCACATCCGCTGCCGCGGTTCCGCGCCAATGGCCCGCTCCAGAACATGCCCGCGTTTGCCACCGCTTTCTCCTGCACTGCCGGAGACCCGATGGTGCGGCCTGCGGGTCAGAGCTGCAAAATCTGGTAGCTGTGCCTGAAAGCGGGTAATCTGATCTCCCGTGTCCGAACACCATAAACGTCTCGGCGAGTTGCTGCGAAAAAAATCTCTGTTTCGCGGCGAAATCACGCTGTCTTCCGGCCGCAAAAGCAGCTATTACCTGGATTGCAAGCTGACCACGCTCGATCCCGAAGGCGCTCTGTTAACTGGCTATTCCGTCCTGGAAGCACTCGACTCGATGAACGTACACGCGGATGCCATTGGTGGTCTTACGATGGGCGCGGACCCGATCGTTTCGGCCACAATCGTGGTAAGTCAACTCGAACGCAGGCCTCTCACCGGATTCTTGGTTCGCAAGGAGCACAAGAAGCATGGCCGCGGTAAGCAAATCGAAGGTGTGGACCCTGTGCCCGTGAAAGTGGCGATTGTGGACGAAGTCTGCACCACCGGAGGATCGACGTGGGAAGCCATCCGTGCCGTCGAAGCGGAAGGATGCCAGGTCGCGGCCGTGTTGATTCTTGTTGATCGCGAAGAGGACGACGCCCAAGGCTTGCGCACCAAATACAACTACCACGCGTTGTTCACGGCGCGTCAACTGCTCGATGCTCCTGGACAAGTTGAGTCCGTTCCCCACCAATAGAGCGCGCGTCCGCCGAACCATACGACGTGTGGTGCTCTCATGGACACGCGAAGCTCACATTTTGTGGCAGCTTTACCACACGTTGTGGGTATGAGTTTCGCACGGCCCTCGTATTTGTCTGGTTTTGCTGTACTTATAACCTACAAGGAAGGGTCTGTTGCGTGCTCTAATTAACAGGTGTTTAACCAGACGACCATTGTCCGCCCCGCCGAAACGCATGGTATCGGCCTGCACACCGCAGTACCCAGCCGCATGCGCCTTATGCCCGCACCTGCTGACACAGGTATCGTATTTCGCCGGGTAGATCTCGATAACTTTGAAATCGAAGCGCATGGGCGCAACGTAGCGCGCGTTAGTTACGCCACCAGCCTGATGAAAAAGGGCGTGCTTCTGTCCACGACTGAGCATCTGCTGGCGGCACTCTATTCCTGTGGCATCGATAATGTGTACGTGGACATTGATGCCATCGAACTCCCCATCCTCGATGGTTCTTCACAGCCGTTCATCGAGATGCTCGATTTCGCCGGGGTTCGCCGGCTTCGTCGCCGTCGCCGGTACTTGAAGGTGCTTCGCCCACTCGAAATCGTCGATGGCGACCGGCGCATCGGCATCTATCCAGCCGAGGAGTTTCGCGTTCACTGCATGGTGGATTACGCGCATCCATCCATCGGACGCCAGGAAATCGAGATGGTCGTCAATCGGCGCACGTTCAGTGAAAGGCTGGCGCGTGCTCGCACCTTTGGCTTTCTCGAAGAAGTGGCGCGCCTGCGCGCCGTGGACCTGATTCGCGGCGGATCGCTTGATAACGCTATCGTGCTGACGCACGATGGCATTATGAATGGTGAATTGCGCTTCCCTGACGAATTTGGCCGACACAAAACACTCGACTTGATTGGTGATCTGGCGCTGATCGGGCGGCCTTTGCTGGCACACGTCGTAGCTCATAAGGCGGGACACGCGTTACACACGCAATTGGTGTCGCGGCTGCTGGCCGACCCTTCGCTGTGGACCGAGACCTCTGCGCATATGGCGTCAACTGCCGAAGAAGGCGAAACCGACTCCGCGTATAACGTGACGGGCGCCGGCACGGAGTCGCGAGCAGCCGATTAAATCCGGTTTCGGATCGTAATCCTCTACCTGTCTGTACTTCGAGTTTCTGTAGTTAAATTTTGTGCACTTTGTCGGGCCGCGGCACGAAACGCTGATTGTCAACGCCGCGAAATCAACAGACAATACCTACTTATGGCCCTCGCTGATTTCGTCATCGTCATACTTGCTGCCGGCAAAGGCACCCGCTTGCGGTCAGCGTTGGCAAAGGTTTTGCACCGCGCTGGCGGCTGCACCCTGGTGGAACATGTGGTCCGCGCGTGCAAACCTCTGAAAGCCGGCGTTACGCTGGGAATAGTCGGATATCAGGCCGCGGAAGTATCCGCGGTTCTCGAGCCGCTGGGAGTACAACCGGTACTGCAAGAGTCACAACTCGGCACGGGTCACGCGATGCTCGTTGCGCGGCAGGCGATCGAAGGTTCACAAACTTTTCCGGACCAACCCGCGGCAGAAGGCAACACCCGTGCTGCTGCCAAATTTGCGATTGTGTTGCCCGGTGACGCCCCTTTAATTCGCACGGAAACTCTCGCAGCCCTCGCCCAAATGCATTGCGAACGCCACGCCGCTGCCACCATTCTCTCAGCTAAAGTTGCCAATCCGGCTGGGTACGGGCGCATTCTGCGCGATGAAGACGGCAGCGTCGCTGCCATTGTGGAAGATTCCGCCTTGACCGGCGAGCAGCGCGTCATTGCCGAGATCAACTCCAGCATTTACGCTTTCACACTGGAAAAATTGTGGCCGGTGCTGGGCCGGGTGCGCCCCGCCAACGTGCATCAGGAGATTTACCTGACCGATGCCATTGCGCTGTTGCGCGAGCAAGGGGAAACGGTGCTTGCGCATATCAGTGCGGACGCTGACGAGGTCCTCGGCTGCAATACGCGTGCCGACCTGGCGGAAGTGGATTTGGTATTTCGCCGTCGCAAGCGCGCTGCGCTCATGGCTGCGGGTGTCACCATCCAAATGCCGGAGACGGTGCTCGTGGATCCCGACGTGGTTGTCGGCATGGACACCGTGCTCGAGCCTGGCGTGCAGCTTCTGGGGAGCACCCGTATTGGCTCTGGCTGCATGATTCGCACCGGCACGATCATCAGTGATTCCATCGTTGAAGACGGTGTCCTCCTGAAACCATACGCCATCATTTCCGGCAGTCACCTCGCTGCCCGGACGCAAGCTGGCCCCTTCGCGCACGTACGCGACGCCGCCCGCCTGATGAAGGATGCTCGCGTAGGCAACTTTGTCGAGGTGAAGAAAAGCGTTATCGGCGAGCGTGTTAAGGTCATGCACTTGACTTATCTTGGCGATGCCCAGGTGGGCAGCGAAACCAACATCGGCGCGGGCACGATCACGTGCAATTATGACGGAGTGCATAAGCATCCCACGACCATCGGACGAGGTGTATTTATCGGCAGCGATTCGGCTCTCGTAGCGCCCGTGCGTGTAGGAGACGGCGCTTACGTCGGCGCGGGCTCCATAATCACGGAAGACGTTCCAGCCGACGCGCTCGCGCTCGCGCGCGGCCGGCAGGTGAATAAGCCGGGATGGGCCGCGGAAAGGCGCCGCGCCATGGCCTCACCGGCGCAGCCGGATTCCAAATCCATTCCGCAGGTCTCGCCTGGCGGCAAAAACACGTCTCCACCCACCACCGCGCGCATTCACCCCGGGAAGAGCTCGGTAGTAAAGCGCCGGGCAGGCCGCAAGCGCGGACCTAAAGTGCGTACCGGCCACAAGAAGCCATAAACAGCTCGCGGCTCCGCAGCGTCCGTTGTCCGTGTAGCTCGCCGGGGGTAGAATCTCTGGGCCGCGATGTCTGCTCCATTTCACATTCTCGGGAACCAAGTTGCCGGCCCTGTGGTCGCCGAGGGCGCCTGCGTGCCACTTCCTGGCGCGCATCCCCGCCCTGATTGGCTCAAGGTTCGTTTCTTTGCCGGCGACAATTATCAGGATCTTAAGCGCATCATGCGCACTCTGGATTTGCACACCGTTTGCGAGAGTGCCCGCTGCCCCAATCAGGGCGAGTGCTGGGACCAGCGCACTGCGACATTCATGATTTTGGGTGACATCTGCACACGCGCGTGTGGATTTTGTGCGGTTCCTTCGGGTCGGCCCGCCGGACCCCCTGACGCATCCGAGCCCGACCGCGTTGCGCAAGCCGTGGAGCGGATGAATCTGCGCTATGCCGTCGTCACTTCCGTGAATCGCGACGACCAGCCGGACGGGGGAGCCGGAATTTTCGCTCACACCATCGCCGCCATTCGGCACCGGGTCCCCCATTGCAGAGTCGAAGTATTGATCCCCGATTTCCGCGGAGATTGGCAGGCGCTTGCCACGGTCGTTGATGCGCGCCCGGAGGTCCTGAATCACAATTTGGAGACGGTTCCCAGGCTCTATCGCCAAGTCCGTCCCGGAGCAGTTTACGCGCGTTCGCTGGAACTATTGCGGCGCGCTAAGCAAAAGGTTCCATCGATGCCCGTGAAAACAGGCATGATGCTCGGCCTCGGCGAGACACGTGTGGAAGTGCTGGAGGCTATCGCCGCAATCCGGGATCAGGGGGCTGACATCCTTACGCTGGGCCAATACCTGCAGCCCACCCGCGAGCACCTGCCGGTGATTCGCTACGTTCATCCGGACGAATTCGCTGAGTTTAAAATGTTAGGCGAAAACATGGGCTTGCGGCACGTGGAGGCGGGCCCTCTGGTGCGTTCGTCCTACCATGCGCTCGAGCAGGAGCAGTCTGCCGCAACAAAGTAAACTGCCGTATCGCTGTAACGCCGTCAACGAATCGCCGCTCTTCTTGCGAACCTTTATCGCTGTTGCCCTCTGAAAGCATTTCACCACCAGGCAAATCCGTATCGCAAAGCCTAAGTGTTGCAGTTGTAATCGTATATAATCGCCATTATAGGTCTCCAGTAAAGTATTGAGCAGATCTAGCGAGGGCGATAATCGTGCTGCATTAGACAGCTAGAGCTCGCTGCTATTTCGTAAAAAACCGTTTCGTAAATTAGTGACCCGATGAGTTTCCTAAGCTCACAGCGATGCGCACGCGGATTGGCCAGCCGACGGTGCGGCGTTTTCCTGCTGCCCGTGCTGCTAGCGGCCATGCCCGCGCTTCTTGCAAAAACGGCGGCGGCCGCTCCGGTAAAGCTTACCGTGTCTGCTGCGGCCAGCCTGAGAGACGTGCTTACCGAAATCACGCAATCATTCGAGCGTAGCCATCCGGATGTCGAAATCGCTCTGAACTGCGGCGCCTCGGGAACGCTGGAACTGCAAATCGAACGCGGCGCTCCGGTGGATATATTTATCTCCGCCTCACCGGTAGAAATGAATGCCCTCGCCGCCCGCAAGCTGTTGATCGAAAATACCCGCGTGGACTTGCTACAGAACGAACTCGTACTCATCGTTCCGCGGGATTCGCAAAGCGGCGCGAGGGTTACCGCGTTTCGCGACCTGACCCGGCCCGATGTGCGCTTGGTGGCCCTGGGCGACCCCCGTAGTGTCCCTGCGGGTCACTATGCCCAGCAAGCCCTGATGTCGCTTGGAATTTACGAGGCCGTCAAGCCCAAGGCGGCCTTTGCCTCCGATGTGCGCCAGGTGCTTGCCGATGTCGAAACCGGGAGCGTCGATGCAGGTATCGTGTATGCCACCGATGCCAGCATCTCCCCACGCGTCCGTGTCGTGGCGGAAGCGCCAGCCTCCACTCACGATCCCATCACGTATCCTGCGGCTGTCCTTTTGGCCGCGGAATCAAGCCCCGCGCGTTTGGCAGCGTCGCGGGCCTATGTCCAATTTTTGGAAACAGCCGCGGCCAACGCCACCTTTAGAAAGTATGGGTTCCGGCCAGCGGAAAATGAGCGAACGATAAGCGAGAGATAAGGCGCAACATCAGCGCAAGAGCAACGCAGTAACACAAGATAAGCGGAAACGTAAGCGATTGCAGGTTCATCTCGGGCCGCTTCGGAGCCGTTGCTGAAATCACTGTCGAAGAACTCCCACCGCTCTGCGCACTCCACTCAAAGCTCAGAGCCGTCGCAACGGGACACACACATCGCATGACCTTTGATTTCTCACCACTGTGGATTTCGCTCGCAACGGCGCTGACCGCGACAGCACTCACTGTGGTGCTCGGTCTCGCGGCGGCCGGCTGGCGTTCCGGCCGCCATAATCGCCTGTGGGAACTCTTCGATGGCGTGCTGCTGCTTCCACTCGTTCTGCCGCCTACGGTCGTAGGATTTTTTTTGCTGGTGCTATTTGGCCGCACAGGGCCGCTTGGGCGCGTGCTGTGGCGCCTGGGAATGACCCTCGTGTTTTCCTGGCCGGCCACAGTGCTTGCCGCTACCGTCGTGGCCTTTCCGCTGATGTATCTCACCACGCGCGGCGCCCTCGAATTAATCAACCCCAGCATGCTCGAGGCAGCGCGAACGCTCGGCGCATCAGAGTGGGAAGTGTTCGTCCTCGTCACGCTCCCGCTCGCATGGCGGGGGATTCTGGCGGGCGCTGTGCTCTCTTTTGCGCGGGCGCTTGGCGAATTCGGCGCCACGCTGATGCTCGCTGGAAACATTCCAGGCCGCACGGAAACCATTCCCGTGGCGATATTTTTTGCCATTCAGGCTGGGGACACGCGGCAGGCGCTGGCCTGGTCGGCCCTCGTCCTGGTTATCTCAATCATGGTGCTGCTCGCCCTGGGCGCCTGGACGCGCTATCAACGCGCCTATTTAGTTCGTGGCCCAGCACGCCGCCATTAAATCCGTATGCTCGAAACGAACGCTGATAGTGAGGCCGCGGCGCGTACGATGTACATGGCTCGGTTACGCCACATCTACAGTAGCCCTGCGCAAAAATCCTATCTATAATTTGCAGCTTACAATGGATGCGTTACGTATCCACAATCCAGTCTTGTGTTGCTCTCACGCTCAGGACGATGCGGCGATGTGCCCATTCGGCCGCGCGGGCGCCTCACAAGTGGAAAGTAAGGTAGCTCCATGAGCGCTTTCAACGATTTCCCTCGCATCACGCCGTTTCTCTGGTTTGACTCGAACGCCGAAGAGGCCGTCGATTTTTATATCACGGTCTTTAAGAATTCCCGCCGTCTTGACGAACTGCGCAGGACCGACGATACCCGCGGACCAAAGGGCAGCATTCTCACTATCTCGTTCGAGCTCGATGGCCAGAAATTTACTGCCATCAACGGCGGCCCCAATTTCAAATTCACCGAAGCCATTTCCTTTGTGGTGCGCTGCGACTCCCAGCAGGAGATCGATGACTACTGGTCGAAGCTCTCCGCGGGCGGCACTGAAATCCAATGCGGCTGGCTTAAGGACAAGTTTGGACTTACCTGGCAGATCGTCCCCGCGCGCCTGCCCGATCTCGTCAAACACCCCAAAGCCATGCAAGCTATGATGCAAATGAAAAAGCTCGACATCGCCGAACTCGAGCGCGCCGCGCGATCATAGAATGCACTCGTAGTGCCGGATCACTTACGTCGCATTGTAGGTGACGCTCGGGCCGCGCAGCGCATTCGCGACGCAGCAACTTTCACGCGCTAGCCATCACACGTCCGCCACCACACGTCCGCCATCACGCACCGGGCGCCCGGCCAATCACAGCTTCCACGCACGGGTGGCCACATACGCGGCCGTGATCTCCTTCAAATTCTGCGTCCCGCAATTCCCCATGGCCAATTTCAATTCGCCTTGCAATATCTCGATTACGCGAGCGACGCCCTCCTGCCCAAACGCTCCCAATCCCCACAAATAAGGACGCCCGATTCCTACCGCTTTTGCGCCGAGCGCCAGCGCCTTAAACGCATCGGTCCCGCGCCGCACGCCTCCATCGACGAACACCGGAACGCGATTCCCCACGGCCGCGACGACTTCGGGCAGCGCCGCAATCGTTCCGCGTCCTGTTTCCGTGGCTCGCCCGCCATGATTCGACACCATGATCCCGTCGAGGCCGTGCTCCACCGCGAGCCGCGCATCCTCGCGCGTCTCGATCCCTTTGATAAAGAACTTCCCTTTCCAGAATTTGCGAATACGATCGGCGAATGCCCAATCCATGGCACCATTCATCATGGATGCGCCGGTCATATCGATGCCGTCATACATCGGCCGTTCGCGCACATCGGTAAACGGCTCGCCATTATGGCAGCCCGCGCAAGGAGTCAACTCCTTCGGGCGCGTGCGCAAATACGTCTCGCTGTTGCGGCCCGTTGTGTTGTCCACCGTGAGCGCCACCACCGGACATCCCGAGGCTTCCACCCTCCGCAGAAGCTGTTCGCACGCCTCCCACTTGCTCGGCGCGTACAGCTGGTACCACACCGGCCGCCCCAGCGCCTTGTTCACGTCTTCGACTCCGGTCGACGCCGAAGAAGACAGAAATTGCAGCGTGCCGTGCGCCTTCGCCGCCCGAGCCACTGCTTCTTCGCCATCAGGCCAAAATGCTTTGTGCGCCGACGTGGGACACAAAAAAATCGGGCTGTTGTAGACCGTCCCGAACAGGTCGACGCGCATGTCCACCTTCGTCGCGTCGCGCAGGCGTCTCGGCCGCAACTCGATGTGCTGGTATCCTTCGCGGTTGGCGCGCAGCGTGGCATCATCCTCGACGCCGCTCATCATGTAGGCCCAATGGCTATTGCGAACTTTGCGGTGCGCGGCTTCCTCGAAATCGAAAACGTTGAGCGCCGCTGCCGGTGAAGTAATCACATCCGCGTTCGTCGCAGCAGCAGCGCTCGCCCCGATTCCGTACTGTGCTGGAGTCTGCGCGAGCGCGCTCTGCTTCAGAAATGCCGCCACCCCGCCGAGCGCCGCCACATAGGGACTCGCCGCAACAAATTTCAGGAATTCGCGCCGCACCGTAAAAGTGGAATCAGCTTCTCTCATAACGCCGCGTATGGTAGCGCCGCTAAACCCGTTCTGACCAGCCCCGTTCTCCAGCCCGCCCCGCTCTGACAACGACGAACGACAACGCCTCAAACCCAACTTTATAGGTGCAATAATCTTTTCCCTGGCCGAGAATGCCATCTGCCACGCGCCAAGGCGGATGAAACTCATCTCCCTAAACGTCGGATTGCCCCGCCAGGTACCCTGGCACGAAACCATCGTGACCACCGGGATCTACAAGCAGCCTGTCGAAAATCGCGTGATGGCGCGCAAGCTCAATCTGGATGGCGACCGTCAGGCGGACCTCACCGTCCACGGTGGCGAGTACAAGGCGGTTTACTGCTATCCACTCGAGCATTACGACTACTGGCGAAAAGAGCTTCCCGGCCACGATCTGCCGCTGGCCATTTTCGGTGAAAACTTCACGACCGATGGACTGCACGAAGATTCCGTGCATCTCGGTGACCGGCTGGCCGTCGGCTCCGCCGAATTGACGGTCACACAGCCGCGCCTCCCATGTTACAAGCTGGGTCTGCGGTTCCAATCCGATGACATCGTGAAGCGCTTCCTCGCCAGCCGCCGCACAGGTTTCTATGTCGCCGTCACCGGCGAGGGCGAGGTCGGCGCAGGAGATGAAATCCATGTACTCGCGCGCGACCCGCAGGCCGTGTCTATCTCCGAAATCACCCGCCTTTACGTCGCAAAAACTTACGCCGAAGCGGACGTGCAGTCGTTGCGCCGTGCCTTACAAGTGCCATCGTTGCCCGAAAGCTGGAAGCAGTATTTCCGCGATCGCCTTCAAGAGACCAGCGCCTGAAAGAAAATGAAGTAAAACCGGTCCGATCAGAGCCGGCGCAACTTTCACGTCGCGTTCGACCCCTGTGTTCCTCTCACGCCTTTTTCTCGCCACGATCGGATCTCCCGGCGCCGATGCCGAGCCGCCCCCGCCGCGCAACGTCATTTTCGATATGGCGTGTCCTATACACGGAAAAGTGGCATTGAAAAAGCGCCTTGCGCAATCCGGGCCCGTATCATGCTGCCGGCCTCCGGTCGCCGCGGCTTCGCCGATCCCGCGCGACGCGCCAAACTGGGCGTCACGATGCCCGCAGCCATCGTGCCTTGCCGCATTGGCGCTGCCGCTGCCGGCATGGTAAAATGCACCTGCATTTGTTGCGTGATTGCCCGCACACGGTCTTCGAGGGGCTGCAGGTGCAACCTGGCAGCCCCGTTTTGTTTTCAGACCCATCCTACACTGAGAAATTGAGCCATCATGAATACTGAAATTCGTAACATCGCCATCATCGCTCACGTCGACCACGGCAAAACCACCCTGGTAGACGCGATGCTCCGCCAGAGCGGCATTTTCCGCATCAACGAAGCCGTTACCGACCGCGTGATGGATTCCAACGAGCTGGAACGCGAGCGCGGCATCACCATTCTCGCCAAAAACACGGCGCTGTTTTTTCACGGCACGCGCATCAATATCGTGGACACTCCCGGCCACAGCGATTTCGGCGGCGAGGTCGAGCGCGCGCTGCGCATGGTTGACGGCGTGCTCCTCCTCGTGGACGCTAGCGAAGGTCCCTTGCCGCAGACGCGCTACGTTTTGCAGAAGGCGCTGCAGGCCAAACTGCCTCCCATCGTCGTTCTCAACAAAATCGACCGCTCCGATGCCCGGCCTTCCGCCGTGCTCGATGAAATTTACGGTTTGTTTATCGATCTTGACGCGAATGAGGACCAGATCGATTTCCCCGTGCTCTACACCAATGCCAAAACGGGAGTCGCTCATCGCCGCTGGAGCGAGTCGGGCGGCGATGACTCGACCGACCTGACGCCGCTGTTCGAGACGATTGTCAGCGCCGTGCCTCCGCCCTCGGGCGATCCCCAGGGCGTCCTGCAGGTGCAGGTCACCAACCTCGATTACAGCGATTATCTGGGACGCATCGCCATCGCGCGCGTTTTCCAGGGCACCCTGCACCGCAACGAATTGGTAGGCATCGCCAAATTAAAGGGCGAGATGCAAACCACGCGCATCACCAAGCTCTACACCTTCCGGGGACTCGACCGCGATGAAGCGGAAACCGTTTCCGCCGGCGATATCGTCGCCGTTGCGGGCGTGGAAGGCATTCAGATCGGAGAAACCATTACCGATCCCGAGCGCCCCGCCCCACTCGAGCCTTTGCTCATTGACGAGCCTACGCTGGCGATGATTTTTACCGTGAACAATTCGCCGCTTTCCGGCCGTGACGGGCAATGGCTTACTTCGCGCGACCTGCGCGACCGCCTGCAAAAGGAGCTGCTCACGAACGTTTCCATCCGCGTCGAAAACACCGACACTCCCGAATCGTTTCGCGTGCTCGGGCGCGGCGAATTGCAGCTTGCCATCCTGATCGAAACCATGCGCCGCGAGGGTTACGAGTTGATGGTGGGCAAACCCGAAATCGTCGTGCACACCGAGAGCGGCAAACGCGTCGAGCCGCTTGAAATGCTTGTCATCGATTGCCCCGAGACCTACATCGGGATCATTATGGAAAGCCTGGGCACCCGCCGTGGCGAGCTCGCGCAAATGATCAATCACGGTTCCGGCCGCGTGCGCATGGAGTTCCGCATTCCCTCGCGGGGCTTGATCGGCTTGCGCAGCCACCTGCTTACCGAAACGCGCGGCACCGCGCTCATCAATTCCATTCTCGCGGGCTGGACCGATTACGCCGGCGAAATGGCTTCGCGCGCTACCGGTGCCCTGGTGGCCGACCGCGCCGGAACCAGCACCGCTTTCGCGCTCTGGAACCTGCAGGAGCGTGGCGAGCTCTTCATCGGGCCCGGAGTGGAAGTTTACGAGGGGATGATTGTCGGCGATAACGCACGCGAATCCGACATGGACGTCAACATCACCAAGGAAAAGAAGCAAACCAACATGCGTGCTTCGTCCGCCGACGAGGCCATCCGCCTGATCCCTCACCGCGAACTGAGCCTCGAACAAGCCATCGAATACATTGCCGACGACGAATACGTCGAGGTCACGCCGAAAGCCCTGCGCCTGCGCAAAAAAGTTCTTGATGTAAGAAAACGCCCGCGCCGCTGGCAGCAGATTCGCGCCAGCACCGAAACCCCCGTCTAGACGCTATTTGGCAATACACCGGGAAGTTGAATTAGCAACCCTCGGGCACTGGCGCAGAGCGGACATGAAGTTGGCGAAACGAAATTGACGGCACCCAATTGACAGCACAAGCCGTGAGGCAATGTCGGAAGCGTGAAGTTCGGACAAGCGGGCCGAGCGCGTGAGGCACCACGCGATCCATTACGTCGACAACACCGGCTCTTTCGCGTCGCCTGTATCGCGGGGTTTCGGCGTTCCGCCACCGGCATTCGGGCGCGGCGCAGCAGGGCCGCTCTTCTTCTCGATGGCGTAGGCGACGACGCGATACCCCAGCAGTATCCCCACCACCGCCGCAAACCGGTACGGCACTGTTTCGTCCGACTTCACCAGCCAGTAATAGTGCACCACGCCCGCAATCGCGCTCACATAGATCAGCCGGTGCAGATTCCTCCAGCGCCGACCGCCCAACCGCCGGATCATTCCGCTCGTTGAGGTGATCGCCAGCGGAATCATCAGCACGAACGCCGTGAATCCAGCCGTAATAAAAGGCCGTTTGTAAACGTCTTTCACCATTTCGTGGAAATCGAAAAATTTATCGAGCCACACGTACGTCATGAAATGCAGGCAGCCGTAAAAAAACGCGAAGAGTCCAAACATCCTACGGAAACGCACGAGGGCGTTCCGGTGCAGCAATTTTCGCAGCGGCGTGACCGTCAGCGTAATACACAAAAAGCTAAGCGTCCACGTGCCGGTCGAGTGGGTGATGGTCTCGATCGGGTTCGGGCCCAGCTCGCTGCGGTAAGCTCCCCAAGCGAGGTAGGCCGCGGGCGCGAGGCACAACAGAAACACCGGCGGCTTGATCCACTTGATGTGGCGCGAGAAATCCATTTTGATTCGCCCGCTTCCTGCCGTATTTCAAGAATGGTGGGGCGGGCCTAGTAATACTTCCTGAGATCCATGCCTGCGTAGAGGCTGGCCACCTGGTCGTAGCCATTGAACATCAGCGTCTTGCGCTTCGTGAACTCGCCGAGACGCCGCTCGGTCGCCTGGCTCCACCGTGGATGGTCCACGTTCGGATTCACGTTCGAATAAAACCCGTATTCGTGCGCATTCGCCTTGTTCCACGCGGTTGCGGGTTGCGTTTCCATGAAGCGGATTTTGACGATGGATTTGGTGCACTTGAAGCCATATTTCCACGGAATGACCGTACGCAGGGGCGCGCCATTCTGGTTGGGCAGCACTTCGCCGTAAAGACCGAAGCACAGCAACGTCAGCGGGTGCATCGCTTCATCGAGGCGCAAGCCTTCGGTATACGGCCAATCGAGACCACCCTCACGCAAGCCAGGCATCTGCTTGGGATCGAGATCGGTGGTGAACTCCACAAACTTCGCTTTCGGTGTGGGCTGCACGCGATTGATCAGTGCGCTAAGCGAATATCCGACCCACGGAACCACAATCGACCAACCCTCGACGCAGCGATGCCGATAAATGCGTTCCTCGAGAGGAGCTACCTTGATGAGCGAAGCGATATCGAATTTCTCGGGCTTTGCGCAATCCCCTTCAACACTCACCGTCCAGGGATTGGTTTTGAAATTCTGGGCTTTTACCGCCGGCCCATCTTTACTGGTGCTGAATTCGTAATAGTTGTTGTAGTGCGTCACCGCATCGTAAGGCGTGTACTTCTCCGTCGTCGAAAATGGACTTTTCTCCAGGTTCGCAAACTTTGCTCCCCCGGCCTGAACGTGCTGGGGCTCGAACCAATGGCGCGCAGAATGTCCCGCGAGGGCGGCTGCGCCAGCGGCTGCCGCGGCGCCGGCCATAAATTTCCGGCGGTTCATATACAAAGATTTCGGGGTAACCTCAGAATAAGGAATATCAGCGGCTTTCTTGATCAGCATAAAGGCCCTCCTCTTTCACCTTAATATTAACGCTTTCCGTACACCACATGCGCATGAATCAAGCGGATGAGCGCAGACTGGTACGGCACGAACCGCCGCCCGGAACTCGAACTCGAAACAACCATCACATCTCGTCAGCGCAAGTCAGCGGGATTGTCCCCCAACAGCCGGGGAAGCGCCAACTGTTTCCCGTACAATTCCCGGACACGGTCCAGCGTGTCGATCTGGTCAACCGTTTTGTCGGGACGCAGCCGCACGATACGCGGAAACCGCAAGGCGAAGCCGCTGTCGTGGCGATTGGAATGCTGAATGTTATTGAATGCAACCTCGATCACCACCGTCGGCTCGACCAGCCGCCGAAATCCTTCACTTCCGTGGGCATTTTCAATCGTGTGCTCGAGGAAATATGCGGTGAACTCGCGAATCTCCGCATCGGTCAGACCGGAATACGCTTTGCCGACGTTGCGCAGTTGCTCTCCGTCGCGCACTGCAAACGTGTAATCGGAAAGCATGTCGTGGCGCTTGCCGTGACCGTATTCAACGGCCGTAACGACCACGTCGAGCGTAGCGTAAGGCTGCTTCAGTTTGAACCAGGACTGCCCGCGACGCCCCGGCGTGTACAGAGAAGCCGGATCCTTGGCGACAATGCCTTCGTGCCCCGAGGCGAGAGCCGATCGGAATGCCTGCTCCAGCAATTCCGCTGTTTCACAAATGTTTGCGGGGGCCATGCGAAGCTGTGCGTGTCCAAGCTCGTGTTCAAGGGGAAATAACTTTCGCAGACGTTCCCGCCGCACGGACAATGGCGAATCTAGAAGCAGATCACCATCGTGGTACAGCAGATCAAAAATAACGAAGTGAACGGGAATCTCTTCCGTCAGCCAAAGATCAGCCTGCTTGCGGCCCAGCCTTCTTTGCAATTGCGTAAACGGCAGAGGCTGTGAGCCGTGCCACGCGAGAATTTCACCGTCCACAATGAAATCGCCTGGCAGCGACGTGAGTGGCGCGGCCAGCTCGGAAAATTCGACAATTTCGTCGAGAGTACGGGAGAAGATCTTTACACGATTCCCACTTTTATGAGCCTGCGCGCGAATCCCGTCATATTTTTCCTCAACGACCATCGGTCCGATGCGGCCATCGTAAATTTCGGCGGCAGTTTCCGCAGGGGTTGCGAGCATGAAATCGATGGGATGGAAAAGGCGAAAATGGACATTTGCCAGCTGATCGAGTACGGCGCGCTGCAATGTTTCCCCAATATCGCCCAGGAGCATATTGGCGCGGCGCACAAGGGGAAGCGGCCGCGCAAACGCCTGAGCGATGGCTTCTTCCACGAGTGATTCTTTCGAGCCGATACGCAAGTCTCCGGTAATGATCTTGATGATGTATTTAATCGTTCCGGCACTCGATTTGGAGAAGACGGCGTGCAGGACCGCCGCCTTTTGTGTTTGTACGCGCAACCCTGCGATGGTCTCGAAGGCTGACGCCACTTCACCAAGGGAGGCGTCGGTAAGGGGATCACGGCTGCGCAGCAACTCCTCGGCAGCATTCCCGAGGTCGCCGTGTTTACGATAGGTACCCCCCAGCGTTTGGCCACCAAGGCCGGCGAGCGTAACCACCAGACGCGACAGCGCGGAGCCGCCGACGCCGAGCACGCGCTCGTCCCAGCGCGGAAATGCACGCCCGGTAAGAAATAGCGCGGCGCGGGCCGCGTCCTCAGGCGAAAGCATTTTCAAATACGCGCTCATCAGGCGCAGCTTCTCGGTTTTCTTGGTAGTGCCGGCGATAGCGTCGCACGTCTGGGCAAACAGGCCCATTTGAGCGAGAGTGGTCATTGTTTGTTCATCGCGAGCGCATAAAGAGGTGCCGTAAAGGAAAGTATATGCCGAGTGAGCACATGGCGAGTTTTCACCTCGCGTTCACCTAGCAGTTGTACATCGGGGCGATGCGTAGAGCGACGCCGTAAACGATTGGCGGGTTGAGCAACTTCAGAGCCTCGGCAATTCGCACACAAGGCGTGAAGCCCGCACAGCAATCGTCGTCCAGGACGCGCGTCGTTTAGCGGGCAGCGACGAGCGCTGGAATTATCGTCGGCGGCTCCTCCGCAATGGCTACGCCATCGCGAAACGTGACGAATCGGCCGGAATTTGCCGGGACGCGTTCGCCGGGTACCAGGATGCCGGCCATGTTGAGGGGATCGGCCGCGGAAACCGTCACGGTTTCTCCAGAGGGCTGATCCTGGCGCATGGCTCGCAACGACTCGACGGCGATGGGCAGCGCAAACTGTTCGCCCAGGAAATCGCTGACAAATCTGCCGCCGCGAACTTCTCCACGATCTTCGAGGCGGCGCAACGCGCCCAGGACTTCACGCCACGGCGGCAAAATGCTTTCCCGTGAAAGTACCTCGCGAAACACCAGCCCGTAGCGGCGCAGCAGCATGCCGCAAATCGACTCGAGCGCGCGATTGCGATCTATGGGCGCGTCAACGTACAACAGCGACCAGCGCCCCGTGCTGTGGCGCGGCCGTGCACTGCGCCCACTCCCATGACCGGCGCGCCGCCGTGCATCGATCAGCGCACGCAGGTTGTCGAAGCCATCCGCCGTCAGCAGACCCGCGGTGACCAATTCCCAAAGCGCGGTCTCGACTTCCGCTTTCAATTTGCGCGTCCCGCGGACAATATCGGCGAAGAATGACGCGCCGCGCTGCTGCAAAAATGCAAAGACTTCGCTCGCGATGGGACTGAGGCGTTCGGCCGCAGTCGATTCATGGCGCGGCATCATCCAATCCGCATCTTCACGTACAAAGAAAGCAATCGGCGCAACACTCGTGGGCACCACACGGCGCCCCGCCGTCCAGGATTCGAGCGTGGCGGGATGCGGCGAAAGACGGCCCCATCCCACCGCACCTGTGAGGCACAGGCGGTCCAGCATTTCCGGTTTGTATCCGGCCACACGCCGGGAGATGATCTGCCGCTCCCACGCGTTGGCGGCAGCCTCGAATCCCTGCAACTGACGAATCGCTTCGAGCGTTCCGCGCTCGCCAAGAAGCTGGGACTGCGGGGTGAGGTGCTGCCAGCGCAGCAGCCAGCGCATAAATTGCGCGGGCGATACGGGTGCGATTTGCCGGCGCAGTTCGCCCAAGGTGAGGCGATGGATGCGGGCGAGAAGGCGGCGGTCGCACCATTCGGGTTCACCGGACGTTGGTTCCGTCGCGGAGGTGGACGCAGCATCGGTAAATTTACCGCGCAAAATCGCGCCGGCCGCTTCCAGGCGTAGAAATGCATTGCCAATTGCGCCGGCGGAAATTCCGAGCACAGCACCCAAATCGGATGCAGTCGTTGGCCCGGAATGCGCCATCCAGCCGGTCACCAAAGTGGCGAGAGCGTCATCGCTTGACGGAGCGGCGGCTGATGACGATGAGACATCGGACAGCGCGGTTGACGGCACAGCAGACGACGCAGAATCGAGCGACGTAAAATTGTGCAGCGGCTCATTTCCGATTGCGTCGAGCTTCGCATCGAGATTCGCGTCGGGAAAAATTTGATGAAAAGCGGCGGTTTTCTCCGCACATACCCAGTATATGGAATCGCCAGCGGCCAACCGCGCGGCGCGATGTTGCAAGATCAGTTCAGTGAAGTACCCGTTCCAATCAGGTAGCCCCTTCGCCAGGGCTGCACCCACGGAAGTGTGCGCGGCAGCACTACGCTCGCTTATTTCCGGGACGGCGATCAACGTGCAAAGCGCGTCGTGCAGTTCATCCGCATCGCGAACGTCGGGCCACGCATCGGCGCGCACTTGCGCGATCGCCGCTGGGTCTAAACGGCCAAACTGGGCCGCCACCGATTCGGGCAGAACGCGACGCATTTCCACGGCGCGAGCGCGGCGCTCCTCGAGGGGAGCATCGTCAAGATATGCGTAGGGATTCGCATTCAATATTTCGTGCGAGAAAGCAGAGGGTACTGGGGTATCCACCGCGAGAGCGCGAATGCGGCCCTCCGCGAGATCCGCGAGAACGCGCTTCAGGCCGTCGAGGTCCAGCGCCTCCTGAAGTGCGTCTTTCATAGTTTCGCGAACGAGGGGATGATCGGGTATCGCAATGTCGCCGGATATATTTTCCTGGCATGCGAGCGCGCTGGGGAACACCGCAGCAAGCAAATCCTCGGCGCGCATGCGCTGAATCGGAGGCGGTACCTTTTTCCCTCCTTGAAAACGAAGCAGCGCCAAAGAGCGCCCCGCCACCCAGCGCCAGCGCACGCCGAAGAGCGGCGCGGCCAGGACCGCCTGCTCGACGACTTCCTGAACGGAATTAGGATGCAGGTAGTGAAAAACGTCCGGGAGCGGAAAGCTGTGCTGCTCGCCAAGAGAAATATTCAGCCCGTTGTCGGTGGCGGCAGCTTGCAATTCGAAATTAAACGCACGGCAGAAACGTTTTCGCAGCGCCAATCCCCAGGCTTTATTGATGCGAGCGCCAAATGGCGCGTGAATTACCAACTGCATGCCGCCGCTTTCGTCGAAGAACCGCTCGGCAATCACGAGTTTCTGGCTGGGCACCGCACCGAGGACTGTGCGTCCTTCCAAAACGTATGCCATCGCTTGTTGCGCGCCAGCCTCATCAAGGCCGCACTCTTCTTTGAGCCAGGCGGTATGGTCAGAGGCAGCAGCCTGTGTCACGGCAGGCGAAGCCGAAGGTTCGTTTTCCATCGCCTGTGTCGGAACAGCATCTGCCATGGCCGCTGGCTGGACGGGTGACAAACCCACACGGCACGACTGGCTGATTTTTTCCCGTAGCAAGCCCACCTGCTCGGAAAGCTCGGCAGTGCGGCCGGGCGCCTCGCCGCGCCAGAAAGGCACAGTGGGCGGTGCGCCGTGAGCATCTTCAACAACGACTCGGCTGCGCTCAACACGCCGAATGCGCCAAGAGGAATTTCCGAGCAGTATGATGTCCCCAGCCAGGCTTTCGACGGCGAAGTCTTCGTCAACAGTTCCTACCACAGCGTCTTCCGGAGTGGCGACGACCGTGTACATCGCATTCTCAGGGATAGCGCCACCACTGGTGATGGCGGCCAAGCGGCTTCCGCGGCGTCCACGCAAGCGGTGATTTACGCGATCGTGATGCAGGTAGGCGCCGTAACGCCCGCGTCGCGCGGAAATTCCCTCGGACAGCATGTCTATGAGTGCGTCAAAATCCGTGCGTGGCAACGCACGATATGGATACGCGCGGCGCACCAATGCGAATAGCTCATCCTCCTGCCAGTCTTCAGCGGCGCACGCGGCCACAATCTGCTGGGCCAGCACGTCGAGGGGCGCGTCAGGGATCATGAGCTGGTCAAGCTCGCCGCAACGTATGGATCGAACCAAGGCGGCACACTCGAGCAACTCGTCGCGCGTCGTGGCAAAGATGCGGCCCTTGGGGATAGCGCCGCGCCAGTGTCCGGCGCGTCCCATTCTTTGCAAGGTGACGGCGATGGAACGGGGAGAGCCAATTTGGCAGGCGAGATCGACGTGGCCTACATCAATGCCGAGTTCGAGAGATGCCGTGGCTACCAAGACACGAAGCTCGCCGGCTTTCAGCTTGCGTTCGGCAGCAAGGCGCAGTTTCCGCGACAGGCTGCCGTGATGAGCGGCCACCACATCCGCACCCAGGCGCTCAGCCAAATGGTGGGCCACACGCTCGGCCAGGCGGCGCGTGTTCACGAAGACCAGCGTCGAGCGGTGCTGGGTCACCAGCTCCGCCACGCGATCGTAGATTTCGCCCCACATTTCGTTGGAGGCGACCGCGCCCAACTCGCTGGCGGGAACCTCGACAGCTAAATCCATGGCGCGGCGATGTCCGATGTCGACGACCACGGGAAATCGTCGCGTGCCGTCTGAGGCGGCGCCCGCCACAAATCGCGCGACCTCTTCAATGGGTTTTTGTGTAGCGGAAAGGCCAATGCGTACCGGAGGGTGCTCGAGCAGAGCTTCCAAGCGCTCGAGTGAAAGTGCCAGATGCGCTCCGCGTTTATCGTCGGCGACGGCGTGAACCTCATCCACGATAACCGTGTCCACATGGCGCAGGATGGCGCGGCTTTTTTCGGCGGTGAGCAGAATGTAGAGCGATTCGGGCGTGGTTACCAGGATATGCGGCGGACGCACGAGCATGGCGCGGCGCTCGGGCATGAGCGTGTCGCCAGTGCGCACGGCCACGCGAATCTCCGGCATCAACAGACCACGCTCGCCGGCTTTCTGCAAAATTCCGCCGAGCGGGATTTCCAGGTTTTTCTGGATGTCGTTCCCCAAGGCTTTCAGGGGCGACACGTACAAAACTTCCGTGGTATCGGTCAGTTCGCCGCGCAACGCCTTGCGCACCAGCCGATCGATGCAGGCGAGGAAAGCAGCCAGAGTTTTTCCCGATCCCGTGGGTGCGGAAATGACGGTGGTGCCACGCGCGAGAATATGCGGCCAGCCCAGAGCCTGCGGCTCGGTGGGGCTGTCGAAGCGCTCGAGAAACCACTCGCGCACGATGGGGTGCGCCCAGGCCAGCGGATCGGCTGGTCCATCCCCGGACCGAATCGCGCCTTGATCGGCGGAAGCGATGGTAATCGCCGGACCGCTGGACACCGCCTCTAGGGTGACTTCGGCGGTTCCCGCTTGGTCGGGGAGAAAATCGGGCACCATACCTTAATTGTAACCCGCGCGTAAAGTCTGGTGTGGTTGGGAAGGACGATCAGGAGACCGAAGGGGCTTTAACGCGAACGCGGGCGCGGCGGGTGAGACACGGCATTCGCACTATTATGTTGATTCACGTTGCGCCATTCGCATTCGATACCGCGCCCGCAGCGCTCAGCAGTGTTTCCGCGTAAATTGCGCCCTCGGCTGTTTCTTCATGCTTGAAATAAGTGAAAACGTCGGCGTTTTGCGCGATGCCGCGGACCTTGAGCGCCAAGGCTTGGCGACTCTCGGCTGAATAGCTTTCTTTTCGCAGGCGAAAGTAAACAAAATCGGCGGTCTGGACGTCCGGTGTCTCGAGCGAATCACTTTCGGCCCGGCAGAGCGCGGCGTTTGCGGCACGTAAGGCGCCGAAAACCTCATCGGTAAACCAGGAGTCGTGGCGAAATTCGAAAGCAGCGCGGGTGCTGCGCGGCAGTTCCGCGAGAAAGTCCGCAAGGCGCGGGACGTCACATTTTAAAAATGGCGGTAATTGGAAAAGCACGGGACCGAGCTTGCCAGCCTCGGCCAGCGGCGCCAGCGTGGAAATAAATTGGGAGGTCCACGAACCGGCGTCACGCAACCGTTTGATGTGCGTGATGTTCTGATGCGCCTTGACGGCGAATTTGAAATTCGCGGGTGTTGCGGAGATCCAGCCAGCCAGAAGCTTTGCTGTGGGCATGCGCCTGAATGTGTAATTCAGCTCGACGGAATTCAGGCGGCTCGCATAGTACGGTAAAAATTTGGCCGAACTCAATTTCGCCGGGTAGAAGTCGGGCTTCCAACTTGTATAAGCCCAGCCCGATGTGCCCGCATAGATGTTCGGCATGGATCGACGTGGCGGATTTGGATGTCGGGTATTCGATGTTGCGTTTGGAGTTCGCCGCGCTCGCTGAAAACGCCGGCTAGTGCGTCATCGAATACGTGATGTAGTTGATGCCGGTGCGGAAAGCGAGGGAAGCGAAGCGCTCGGGGTACCGGGGGTCATCCGCCCATTCCCACGCGTCTCCCAGATGCATGTTGTGACAAATGGCTACAATCACCCGCCCGCGCTCGTCCCGGATCGCGCGCCACTTCGGATCGACGCCGTCCTTTTCGTACGTGCGGCCGGAATAGACGTACTGCTCGCCGGGAACCTGGAAGCGCTCGCCGAGATCGTAGAGGACGTGAAATATCTCATCTTTATCCTGAAGATCCTCGATAGGCCGGTCGGGCATCACCATGCGCATACCGCTCATAAAGGCTTCCCAATCGGCGACCCCGTGAAAATCGTCAACCATAAGGAAGCCGCCCTTGAGCAGATACTCGCGCATGCGCTTGGCTTCATCGGGAGTAAAGGCCCAGCTTTGCACCTGGACGGCGTAAACGAATGGGTAGTTGAAAATATCGTCGGTAGTCAGGTCGACGACCTGTTCTGTAGATTTTGCGTTAATGCGGGTGAGGCGCTTTAGCGCCATGAGGAACTGGCGGTCCGCCTTGGGATAATCGGTGGACCAGGAGCCACCGCGGCGGAAACCTCCAAAGCTGTAACCGGAACTGCCGCTACTGTAATGGAGACGGGACCAGGAAAACTCCGCCTTCTCGTTGGGATCGCCTTCGTAAGAATACCGATTGCGGCCAAACCCCTGGTATTGGTCTCGCTGGAGTGCGAACAGGGCCGCGCTAAATCCCAGAAAAAGGAGCAGCAAAGAAAAACGTGAAAGGAGCCGCATCGTTTAGCCCCCGGCTACTGAGGATAGCAGAATTTGAGTTGCGGCGGGAGGTTTAGCGGGATTGCGAGCACCTCGCCGCAGACCAGCATGTGCGCCCGGACGAACATGCAACCCGCGATCGTGAAAGCTGGAGCCTAAAGCACGTTGTCGCCGCGATCGTCATTGCGGATCCGAATCGCATCATCAATTTTTGACAGGAAGATTTTGCCGTCACCGATTTTCCCGGTGCGCGCTGCCGTAGAAATGGCCTGCACGGCCCGTTCGACGATGTCGTCGGCGAGAACGATCTCAATCTTGATCTTGGGAATCAAATCGACGTTATATTCGCGGCCCCGGTAAAACTCGGTATGGCCTTTCTGGCGGCCGTGTCCGCGGGCTTCGAGCACCGTCATGCCTTCGACACCGATCTCGTGCAACCCGTTCTTTACGGCTTCGAGCTTCGCTGTCTGAATAATCGCTTCGATTTTAGTCATCGGTATTGTTCTCAGAGTGTGAGGTCCGAAAGCCCAACCTTGATAGAATGATCCGCTAAGCGGACGTTTCCCAGTAATATCCTTCCTCGCCGTGCTGCGAAAGGTCCAGTCCTTGCATCTCCTGCTCCTCGGATATGCGCAGGCCGATGGTCAAATCGACCAGCTTGAGGAGGATCAGCGTGCCCACAATGGCCAGTCCCCAACCGATCGCTACTCCTACGAGTTGATTCAGGATCTGGTGAACGTTTCCTTCCAATGCCGACAAAGGCAGCGCCCGGCCGCTGGCATCTTTAAAGATGGGATTGACGGCGCTGGACGCGAAAACTCCCGTTAGTAAAGCGCCGATGGTGCCGCCCGCTCCATGCACCCCGAAGGCATCGAGAGAGTCGTCATAGCCGAAGCGCGATTTCACCGAAGTGACCATCCAAAAGCAGAAAGCTCCGGCGATTAAGCCGATTACCAACGCGGACATGGGACTAACGAATCCAGATGCCGGCGTGATGGCCACCAGGCCGGCCACGCACCCGGAAACCGCGCCCAATGCACTGGGCTTGCCCCTCACAAGCCACTCCACCGCGCACCAGCCTACAACGGCCGCGGCCGCTCCGAAATGCGTGGCGACAAACGCACTCGTGGCCAAATTTCCGGAACTCAGCGCGCTGCCGGCATTGAATCCGAACCACCCGACCCACAGTAGACACGCGCCAATGAAGCTAAGCACCACGCTGTGTGGAGGCATGTTCTGCTTCGGATATCCGACACGCTTCCCCAGGTACAGCGCGCAAACCAGAGCAGAAACACCGGAGGTGACGTGTACCACGGTGCCACCCGCAAAGTCGAGCGTCGGAAAGCGGCCGCCCATTGCGGCGTTCAGCAAACCGCCCTTTCCCCAGACCATGTGCGCCATAGGGTCATAGACCGCGAGCGACCACAGGGTGAGGAAGGTGAGCATCGCACTGAATTTCATGCGCTCGGCAAATGCTCCCGTAATTAAGGCGGGCGTAATGATCGCAAACATCAGCTGAAACATCATGTATGTCTGCGCCGGAATTGTGGGGGCATAATCGGTATCTGGCTGCAAACCGACCCCATGCAAGAAGATGTTGTGTAATCCACCGATAAAGCTCTGTCCCGAGTCAAAGGCCAGACTGTATCCGACAATGGCCCAGAGTACCGTGATCACCGCCATCATGGCGAAACTCTGCATGAATGTCCCGAGCACATTTTTCTTGCGCACGAGACCGCCGTAAAACAATGCCAAGCCGGGGCCCGTCATTAAAAGCACCAGCGCCGAACACGTCAGCATCCAGGTGTTATCCCCGGAATTCTTCGCATCCACGGCAGCCGGTGCAGCCGTTGCGGGCTGGCCGACGTGAATATCGGGAGCGACGAGAGCGGCCGCGGGAGCTGACATAAAACCGCGCTGCACGGCCGCGCGGGTTATCGAAGGTGCACAACAAAGCAGACAGACAACGCCGAGCAAACGCCAAATACGGTTTTTTTGCATCGTAGCTCCGCCATCGCACGGGAGAAAAGAGCTTTTTAGCATCGGTATGACTGCTCCACCTGCCCTGTCACAATGAAATAAATTTATTTATTTAGACCGGATTGCAATCGCGTCGTGTATGCCCGGTTTTTGGACGCGCCGTTCACCCATTCCCCCAAAATTGCAGCGTATTATATACGCATTGCGGCAAGCCGCTTCAAGTAGTGGATCCAGATCACACCCGCGACCGGGATTTCATCGCAACAATTTGTCTGGTAAGTGCAAGTAACCTGCTGATGGCAAGCGGTGTCGCAAACGGTGAGGGCAAACGAAGATCGGCGCGGTTGCTGTACCACATCATGCGGATCTCTTGGGCATATTGAACCTTAACGGCCTGATGCGCTAAGCAATCCAATGGCTTGCGACCCGCAGGTCTCGTAACGGCACGCATGCGCATGTAATCTCGTGCGCGTGATAAGTCACACACACAGCCCCAATGGTCGAATTCCCAGCACAAGGAAAAGAATTGAGAGCCAGAGGCTCAATACTTTCGGAGATCGACGGCAGGAGAGCCGAGAACCATCTGGCGTGCGCGGCCGCATAGGACTTGCTGCGCAGCAAGCAGGTCCGAAGCCGAGCGGGTCAGCAACTTAACGACGCATCCTCCGCGCGCCAGCGTGCTTCCGCCGCCATAAACTTCCGGCATGCTCGTAAGCTCCGCGTTGATCGCCGCGGCGATTTCCTTCCAATTATCTAATTGTTCCCCGACAACGACCAGCGTTGCCAGGTAGTTGAATCCTTCCGCGAAACCCGACCGGCGAGGATCGAGCAAGGCAGGACGGATTGTGGTGCGGTTGAGATAAATGGGCCGTCCACCCAAAGAAATCTCAGTATAAGAATCAACTTCGTCGAAATTCCACCGTTCGCCGTGCGCCACGCGCCCAGCCGCGATGGCATCCCAACAGATCGCGCGGCTGCCACGGGCCATCTCGATCTGCAGCAATTGACGGAATTTCGAACCCCGATAGGGAATGACGTGATCGGGAAGGTATTCGAGGAAAGCTCCTTCTCCCAGTTGAATCCGAGTTTCCTGCACCGACGGTTCATCACGCGTGCGGTAAACACGTGTTGCCGACGGCGTCGTCAGGCACACGCGAGTGCCGGCTTCCAGGACAATTTGAGTAAGCAAAAAATCGCCGCCCACGAGACCGCCCGTCGGATTCAGCAACATTAAATACGCTGTGCCGTCCGCAAGTTCGATAGGAGTGAGTACCTGCAATGGCAGCTTGAAGCGGCACCGGCCGAGAACGGTTCTTCCGAAGCGTCGCGCGAATCGCAAGTCAAGAAAACCGTCACGTCCAACGCGTTCAGAACTCGAAGAGCAGCGTTCGACGGATCCACTCGTTAACGGCGTCCATTCCTGTGCCGTCTTTGAGGTTGGTGAAGACGTGAGGTTTTCCTCCGCGAACACGCATAGTGTCTCGTTCCATAACTTCCAGGCTCGCGCCCACATAAGGAGCAAGATCGATCTTGTTGATGACCAGCAGCCCGGAGTTAATGATTCCCGGTCCGCCTTTTCGCGGGATCTTGTCGCCCTCGGCTACGTCAATTACGTAAATCGTGGCATCCACGAGTTCCGGACTGAACGTAGCGGCCAAATTATCTCCGCCGCTCTCGATCAGAAGCAGATCAAGATCCGGAAATCGCTGCTGCAACACGGCACAAGCCTCCAGATTGACCGAAGCATCTTCGCGGATCGCTGTATGTGGACATCCGCCGGTTTCTACTCCGATGATGCGCTCCGACGGAAGTACCTCGCGGCGCACCAGGAATTCGGCATCCTCGCGCGTGTAAATATCGTTAGTAATTACCGCGATGCTGCTGTTTGTTCGAAAATGTGTGCACAACGATGCAACCAACGCTGTCTTGCCCGAGCCGACCGGGCCGCCTATTCCAATTTTGAGAGGCTTAGGAATCACGACCGGAACAATCTCGCGTCAAGCGTCGCATGGCGCATGGCCGCAATTTCAATTCCCGGCGTGAAGCTCCAAATGTCAGACATACCCTTGCCTTGAACTTCCTCCACAAGCCGGGAGATAACCGGTGCTACAGCCCACAGAATTTGCTGTCCGGCTAGCTGGCCTAGCGGCAACAGACGCAGCGCGGCAGCGGTCAACCCGGCACACGTCGAATAAAGGTAGGCACAAGCAATTTCCGCTTCGGGCCATTCGAAGGCCGTGCTCACGGTACCGAACGCCACCGCATGATGCCCTGGCGTCTCTCCCTTTTCAATTGCGTGAAAAAGGTCAATGAGCAGTCCATCCAGCACCATAGGCCCACTCAAATTCGCTGCGATTCGGAATACCTGCCTGCCCATTTGACGGCTGGCCTCGCGCAACTCGCTCGCGGATTTCATAGCATCCACCTGGTGATCGATGGTGACACAATGTTCCATGTGAAACGGTCGCTCCGAAAGCGCCGCTTTCCGCGAAGCGAGCGTCGCAATGACATCGGTCGGGGCGAGAGAGCCTTGCAAATAGGAAACCAGGAAACACTCGACGGCTTTCGAATCACGGACCGTTCCATCAGTGGTGTAGGATTCGAGACCGAAGGAATGGGCATACGAGCCCGCCGGAAACAGGCCATCGCTGAATTGTAGAAGACTGAGGAAGGCCTCACAGTTCATGCGGGCTCCCTTTTCCAATGGGCTGGAACGCACCGCTGCATTTTTCCCAACGCACGCCGATGCGACCGAGCAATTGCGTCATCGCCGAATCATCCGGCACCAGGAGGGTTTCGCCCGCGACTGCCAACGGAAAGTGCAGGTTCCCGATTTCGAAGGCAATCCGGATCTCCTGTTGCCGATCGGCAGCGTGAATTGATAGCAGGGGCTCACTCGCGGCTCCCATGGTCAAGTACCACTCCGCCCCGATCCACATTACCTGGCCTGGTTCGATTTGGACTCCCGTCGGAAGCGCGATGCCTATTTCGCGGCCTTTTTCCGTGGTGAAGCGGCCACGCCTCCAGCGGCGCTGCTGCCAGGTAAGCAGGAGCCTATCGATTTTTTTGCCGTCGAGCTCCGCGCGGCCAACGTGGGTCGGTAACCTATCCACAACGACAGCGGGCGGGCCTGGGAAAAGTCTCATGGTCTTCAGATCAGAAGAGGAAATAGCGCTGGGCCATCGGCAAAATAGTTGCAGGCTCGCACGTGAGGAGCTCGCCGTCAGCGCGCACCTCATAAGTTTCCGCGTCCACTTCGACGCGCGGCAAGAAACTATTGTTAACCATGTCGCGCTTGGTGATGTTTCGGCAGTTCTTCACGGCAACCGCGCGTTTTTTCAAGCTGAACAAGGTGGGAACTCCCGCATCTAACGCAGCCGCGGAAACGAATATGAGGGACGTACTGGGCAAAGCCGCGCCATAGCTGCCAAACATTGGCCGGTAGAGAACCGGCTGGGGAGTGGGAATCGAAGCGTTAGGATCGCCCATAGCCGACCAGGCAATCATACCGCCCTTGATGACCAGTTCGGTATTCTCACAGCCGACCGGCGGAGGTTCGGGATGAAGCATCCAGTTCACGAGCAGATCCAGACTAGGAAGGTGAAGGCCGGGCTGTGCATGCTGCAGCATGCGCAGCGCATCAGCGACAACGTCGGCCAGACCTGCCGATTTTTTGGAGTATCGCGGGCGCTCTTTACATCTGGAAAGAATGCTACGAGAAGCACGGGACAGTTGGTCTCCGGGATTTGACTCGAAGGCCGCACAAGATCCGCTTTTGTATTCCAGCCGAGATCGTTTCGGTCATCCTTCGCATTCGGAAAGAGCGCCGTTATGGCATCGTTCGAGTCAGCACTCTGTATTAGTCAAGATATATCCCTTGACTAATACAGGAGGAAGGCGATCTCGAAGGGCTGCACGGGCAAGAGCGGATCATCGAGCGGCTGTGGCTCGCGCCAAACGTGCTCGCTCTGGTTCGCGGATGCCGTGGTCCGCGGAGTGCCCGGCGGAACGCCGCCGAGCGTTCCGGTCGGTGTGGTCTGACTCGGCAGCGGCCCATCGAGAGCGCGATTGTGTGGATCCCCATTACGGCACTCTGGCCATAAGCTGCCTGTGAATATGGATTTCGCGCGTGTTTACTTTTTGGATTTGGCCGGTGACATCGCATCCTCCAGGGGACATAGCTCTCATATCCTTAGGTTAAGAACGCGGGCAGTCGAGATTGCGTGCAGGGCGTGATCTGCTCGTTTTTGATCGAACTCACGCGCCGAGTCACAGGAACGTCACTATGAACGTGGTTACCGTAATTATCGAGCAGCTGGAAGCCGATGGTCGTATCAAGCGGCTCACGATGGAGGGTTCAACACCTCGCTTTGACATCGCATTTCCCGACGAACTCGTCGGGGAGCGCAGCGGCCCATTCTTCTTCCCGAACCCCGCTGACGAAGAACTATTCAAAGAATCTTTTGCTGATTCCAAGGTTCTAATGCTTAGCAGTGGCTGTTTGCAGGAGGTAAATGGTAACTACGTCCTTAGAACCGAGCGAGGCGGCATACCGACACAACGAGGAGAATTGAGTTACTACAGCCTTTCGCTACCAAGATATGCCACCCCACTGGACATCGTTGTTAAAGATCCGCGTTCAAACAAGCAGCTCTTCAAGAGCGTCTATCGCGACGAGCTCCGAAACCGCTTTGTCATCTATCTTGAATGCGCTTCGCGGCACGGCATTTTCGATTTCGTGCTGGAACTTCGATTCAGGATCTCGAAGAATGTTTTTCGCACATATGTCTATGAAGACGAACGAGAAGACAATTTCCTAGACAGGTATGGAAGACAAGTTACTGCGTACGAAGAACTGCTGCCATTTGATCAAAGGGAAATGGCCCAAGAATTCTTCTCGCGACACGGGGAGCGCTCACGAAGGACTGCTGCTTCCCCCGTAGATGGCACAAAAGCCGCTGGACATAACGGGGCACAATTCGGTGCTCCAGTGAACGGACAGGCTCTCACTGCACAACAAGTTGCTGGTCTCCTGAACATGCACGTTGTCACTGTGTATAAGCTTGCGTCGAGGGGGCGGTTGCCAAGTTTCAAAGTAGGTTATTCACTCCGGTTCCGCCCCGAACAGATACAAGCGTTTATAGAGCACGGTGGTTCTCGCGCGAACAAAAATAGTCCGCGGTAGATTTGGCAGGTAAAAGAAAAAAGGAGCCTCCTCAGTCTCCGAGGTTAACGAACCTCGAAGCCACTTTATCGGCTTTCGCGCGGTGTTCCTTCTTGCTCACATTCAACTTAGCCGCGTAACGCATGATCGTCGCCATGTCGGAGTGTCCCGCCATCTGAACCACCTCGGGAACAGTGTAGCCCTCTTGCAGCCAGCGAGTGATCGTGGTCGAACGAAACTTGTGGTCATCGACCCGGATGCCAGTAATGCCCGCACGTTTTGCGACACTCTGGACGATGCGCAGGAGATGCATATTTGGCTTACCCACGCCATTGGGAAAAATTAGTTCCGTTTTTTTAGCGTTGCGCGCCTTCATGCGTTCAGCAATTCTCTTGGTCAGGTCGGGGTGAACCGGCACGTCTCGGTTGCTTGCCTTCTTTTTTGGTTTCCACCCCCACTCATCGTTCTTGCGGACCTTCCACACATTGGAATCGAAATCGATCCGTTCGTAAGTTATGTGCGCCATTTCGCCAGAACGGAAACCGGAGAAGAGGAACGCCTTGAGCACAAGCCGCTCGTCCGCATCGGCGGCCTTGAGCATCGCTGTTAACTCCTCATCCGAGTATTCCTCCGGGTCTCGCTCGGGTCTCTCTGGCCATTCGCTCTTTTTAATTCCTGTTTCGATCCCTGCCCACCTCAAAAAAATCATGAGATTCGCAAAGTTATTGAATGCCGTACACTCTCCATTGCCAGTTGCCATTACGAATTTTGGGAGCCTGAGAATGAGTTCTTTCCTGCCTCTCAATTCATGAACGGCCTGAACTCCGTTGCCATCGCAAAATCTCGCAAAGTAAGCAAGAGTGTTTTTGTACGACATCCAAGTTTTCTTGCGTCGGTTTTCTTTCACGAAGTTGTTGTATTCGGCGATCGAGTCGACAAGACGAGCATGCGTTTTCTTTTGGTCCGGGTCCTCTACGCTGACCCTGACTCCAGCCTTCTTACTCTCAAGTTCTGCCTGTTTGGCAATCTGCTTTGCTCGCGCGGTGGCAGGGTCTTTCCCAGCGGGCTCGTAAGTCTGCTTGCCATCGGGCCTCGTGTACCGCACGAAGTAGCCGCCACAACTGCTGCTGTCGATGGTTCTGCGTCGGTCACTCACAATGGCTACACCGGGCTCTACACGGCCGTTCCCGGCTATGGAGGCGCAGAAGAACCGCCATTTGCCACCTACTTTCGCGCTGAGCATGAGGTTCACTTTCGGCATATCTGCTCTCCCTTCCAGTATCGGTTTTGGTCGGAAAAGCAGCGTAAAATAGTAAAAAGGAATAGTAAAAGCGCTATTACCTCTTACGATCCAGCGTCTCTATGCGGCTTTTGAAGGTTTGGTAGCGATACCGGGATTCGAACCCGGATTTTGGCCTTGAGAGGGTCGAGACCAATGCAATGTAACGTGTTTATATTACGGTGTTTGACAAATAATCTGCATAGTTTCAATTGACAAATTGCATAGATGGTGTTAGGCTGCTTCGCGATGTAAGGAGCGGCGATGACACCAGACCCGGAGCAAAAGAAACTGAAGGAAGTAAACAGCAGATTGAAGCACGGTGAGGGGTGGATTGGTTATCGCTTTTCGAAGAATAAGAGCGGAGAAAGGGTTCGATCGAAGTTCCTCTACTATGCCTTCTGCCAGGACTCCAAACAGAAGTTTGTGAAGACGGAAACGAATGATCCGGAACAAGCGTACCGGGACCTTCTCGCAGCCCATGGTCACGTCGGACAAGGCCATCGTCTCCTGCCCTCGGAAGTCTCCAAACTTCGCTACGAGGGTCTTCGACGGATCTTGATGGAATACTACCGCGACAAGAAACCGGCATCGATCTACGCTCGACGCACCGAGGCGGGAGGAACGGAAGAGACATTCTGTGGCGCCGATGCCATGGACAAATTCTTCAAGCACTGCACCATTCCCGAGATCACTGCGACCAAAATCCAGGAATATGTAAAGTGGCAACGCGGCCGACACATCGCCGATGCGACCATCAGGCGTCAGCTAGGGCGACTCCGGTCCGCGTTCAATCGAGCCAAGGCTCTCGACCTCATAACGGACTCGCACATTCCAACGTTTAATCTGCCGAACGACTCTAAGCCGCGGAAGGGGTTTGTTGAGGTCGAGGACTTCGAGAAACTTCGTGCGGCAATACCTGAGCACATCCATCCTACGCTGACGTTCCTGTACTACACAGGATGCCGGACGGGGGCGACGAAGAATATCACTTGGGCGATGGTGGCTCGGGATTGCAGCGAGATTGAAATAGCGGGGGAAATCACGAAGACTGGAGAGCCCTTGACGGTTCCGCTCGTCGGGCCTCTGGAGGAAATCGCTAAGATGCTCCGGGAAATGCGGAAGACGTTTCCCAAACCTACTGATCGCGTCTTCTGTTTCCGAAATTTTCGCAAGGTGTGGAATAAAGCGTGTGACAGCCTGGGCCTGGGGGTCTACAACAAGAAGACGTGTCGCTATACTGGCCTGATGCCTCACGACTTCCGCCGCTCGGCCGCTCGCAATCTTATCAAAGCCGGTGTGGATCGTCGTACGGCCATGCGAATCACCGGGCACAAGACCGAAGAGATCTTCGAGCGATATAACATCAAGACGACCGAGGATGTGAAGGAAGCATTGTTGAAGGTGGGCGCATACAAGAAAGCGCCCGTCATCTCGGTTGCTGAAGTGTCGCCATCGGGGTAAACTGTCTGTCCAGTGGCCCGCTAGAGTAACCGGTTAACTCGTCACCCTCTCAAGGTGAAGATTACGGGTTCGACTCCCGTGCGGGCTACCATTTCCTTGCAATTGCAACTGTCCCCCGCCCCCAAGGGTTCGAACATTTCGTGCCGCCGTCCGACTCGGGTGTAATCGAAGATAAATCACATATCCGGTCAATGCTCGATATCGGCCACGAGCCTAATGTGACCTGCTCCCCGAAATTTAATCCAGCCAGAACTTAGCTTCTCCGGGTATAACGACCGCGAGAGGAGAAGCGCCCATGAAAGGAAGTCGTTTTAGCGAAGAGCAGATCGTAGGGGTGTTGAAGGAAGCCGAGGCTGGAGTGCCGATCAAGGACCTGTGTCGGCGCGTGGGGATCAGCGACGCTACGTTCTACCACTGGAAGGCAAAGTATGGAGGCTTAGAAGTGAGTGAGACCCGGCGGCTGCGTCAACTGGAAGAAGAGAACGGACGGTTGAAGAAGATTGTGGCACAGCAGGCCTTGGACCTGGACGCGCTGAAGGTGGTGCTGGCAAAAAAGTGGTAAGCCCGCGGGCGAAGCGAGAAGCGGTGCGTGTCGTGCGGGAAGAAGCGGGGCTTAGCGAGCGACGCGCCTGTGGGCTGATGGGCATGCACCGCGGGAGCTGGCGGTACCGGCGGAAGGAACGCAACGAAGCAGGGTTGCGGGCTCGGCTGCGGGAGTTGGCAGGCGAGCGTCCGCGATTCGGCTACCGGCGTCTGTATATTTTCCTGCGACGGGAGAAGACCGACGATGGAGAGTTGCGGTGGCCGGTCAACCACAAGCGCGTGTATCGGCTGTACCGGGAGGAAGGCCTGACGATGCAGTGTAGGAGGCACAAGCGATTTCGGGCTGCAGCGCGTGTGCCGTTGATGCTTGCGACGCGTGCGAATGAAGTGTGGACGATGGACTACACCCATGACCAACTCGCCGGCGGTCGGAAATTCCGAACGCTGAACCTGATGGACGGCTACACGCGGGAAGCTCTGCGGATCGAACCCGACACGTCGCTGCCCGGTCTGCGCGTGGTGCGGGTACTGGAAGGACTGCGAGAACGACGTGGGGCACCAGCAGCAATCCAAGTCGACAATGGAACTGAGTTCACCAGCTGCGTCGTGGATCAGTGGGCCTATCAGAATCAGGTGGCGCTGCACTTCATCGAGCGTGGCAAACCCACGCAAAACGCATTCATCGAAAGCTTTAACGGGAAGTTCCGGGATGAGTGCTTGAACCAGAACTGGTTCGTGGATCTCCGCCACGCACGGGAGGTGATCGAAGCCTGGCGGGTAGATTACAACACGGTACGCCCACACAGCTCGTTGGGGTATCGGACGCCGGAAGAATTTGCGGAGGCCAACGGCTATGGGAAAGACAGTGGCTTCGCCACCTTGGAAAACGCTACGCGTTTCCCACTTTCCCACAGCCACGGCGACGGACCGATTTCCACTGTTGCCGTTGAATCCACAATCCTGGAAGCTAACTTATGACTGGACCACAAAAGGGGGGCAGGTCAATCCCCACGAGAAAAGAGTGATCGTCAGAGGATTCGAGCAGTCCTGGGGATGCCGGTCACAATAAAGGTTACATCGCATTGCCTTTGGCAAAGCATATATAAGGTTCACATGAAAAGCCTTTATTTGAAGCAGTAGGTGCCGGATAAATACTGCGGTCTGTAAGTACCCAAAAGAGCAAGAAACCATTCCTTGACAGTTAGGCTGAACGAGTCCACTGTCAGTCAGCATTCCCACCTAATTTTCCGCAAGCGGCCTAAATGGAGTGCTCGCAAACGGCTCTACGTGTGTACGACAACGGTACTCGGTACGGATAAACTGTGAACACACAAAATCTTCTTAATGCTGGTAGTGATGCTCCTGTGCGTGAAGCCGCGCAAAGTAGATACGAAAAGATCGTGGAGTGGCTAAAAAAGGGTCTGGATACTGGCAAAGAAGGATATGGCACTGTAACCGGCCAGAAAGCGTTGGCAATGGTGCAGACCTACCTGCAAGAGAACGAAACGCTCAACACTGCTTTAGCGACACGAATATACGATCTCCTAGATCGGGACAGGGCAAATCGAAGAAGGCAGGACGAATGCGAGGTGCAGGTAACTTCCCTTCGACGATGGCTCGTTGTGAGCCTTTTTCTCAATGGACTGTGTCTGGTGGGGCTTATCACAATTGGCTGTTTGGTCCTTTTACGATGAATGGCGTGCTGACGAAGTTTGTTCTGGAGACCGAAGCCCAATATGGCAAGCGGATGCACACTTCTGAAGAGCTCTTCAAAAGAGAGCCTGCACCCGACGAATTTGTCGATTTAGCGGTGATTGGTGGCTACGGGATCCGAGATATTGTTTCGGACCACGTTAAGGAATCACAGATACCGGCAGGCGTCCTGGAAGCGTTCCATTTGCAGTATCCCCACGCTGGCAACCTCGTGGATCTTGTTCGTGCCCATAACGGTGATGATGCGGCATTAGCGGGCATCGTAAACGGAATCAAGGGTAAATTATTCGAAATTGAGTACGTCGATTATCTCAATCACGGGCATCTACCGTCCGGAACGTTTGCGGAGCTTGCGCATAGTCCTACACAACCCGCATGGGACATAGCTATCCGAGATTCGCACGGCGAAGTCGTGAATCATTTGCAGTTAAAAGCCACCGAAAGTCTGTCTTACATCAGAGACACCATAGCGCACCATCCAGAGATCGACGTCGTAACCACGCATGAAGTGTTTCAACATCTGGGCGATCCTGACATTCAAGCACATCTGATTGATTCCGACATCTCAAACGCCGGCCTCGAACACATGGCCGGTCACGGCGTCGAGGACCATTGGTTTGTTCACTTCCACGTTCCTTGGATTGCCTTCGGCATCATCGCATTCCAAAGCTGGCACCGGTATCGGAAAGACACGAGTTCTATAAACCAAATCATTGACCATGCTCTGCGGCGAGGCACATTTGTGACAGCGAGTTGCGGAGTTGGATACCTCGGTACATTACTCTCGCGCGAGCCAGTGGTCGGATTCCTTGGCAGCCTCGCGATGCGAATAGGGCTCAATCGTCATCACGTCCAAGGTTCGTTCATTGCGTGGTTGAACGAGTGCCGAAAAGCTCAGAAGGACAGGCTGGAATTAGCTGGAACTACGGCGAGCGGGGTTTGAATTATGGCCCTGCCAACCGAGTCAGATTTTCATCATCGCACAGCGGAGGAATCACGATTTCTTTCGTTAAGGATCTGATTACATGGACTTTGTAATTTGCGGAAGGTGCGGTAGATGCACTCATGAAAGCCTGTGGATAGGCTCTGGCGAGAACCTTTGCTGTCCGGCATGCGGCTGGCAGGAAACGAATTCTTGTGCAGGCGCAAACTCAGAACCGCTGCCCACGCCGCGCACGCAAGGTTTCAGCAGGGGCTTCTTAACCTGCGAGGCGGGCGGTGCTCGCATTCACGAGAGTCTTTGGTCAGGTTTTGTTGACAACAGCCGCTGTTCGTGCGGGTCGCGGAGCACCAATTGTTCTGAGGGGTCGGAACGCGAAACGGACCAGCCTGGGCCTCACTTCATTAGGTCCGTCCACAAACGTAACGTTGCTTAGGAAATTGTGACAGCTAGATCGGCTGCCGTTTGTCGGCAGTGGCCCCGAGGTAACAGGAAGCTATCCCGGGGCGCCCAAGACTGAGGTTTTAAATAAAAACGATATTAAGAATGTACTCGTCACATTCTCCAACAAGCGCGAGAATGCCCATGTCAGTTCCTTGGGTAGAACCCGGAGGGAAATCAGTGGCGTATGCGATGGCCTCAAGCAGTGCATCGGGTTAAGCAGGTAAGGAAGGAGAACGGGACAGAGACAGCGATAGCAGATCTCGTTATCTTCGAGCATCAAGGAGATGGGGCGCGATTTGGCGAACGAACTTTGATGGCTCACCACAATAACTTATGTAGAGCATGTCCCGGGCTCGGGTCATTGCAACATAGAGAAGACGCTGCTCACGTTCGAGAGCATCTTCGCTCATATCACCATTGTTTTGGCTCGTTGACATTCCTACGATAAAAACAACCTTGAACTCCAAGCCCTTCGCAGAATGTATTGTGACGAGCTTGAGCGTCCCCTTGTTGAAATATTCCTTAACGTTAGCTTTTGATAGAAAACAAGTGCTAAAACCCAATGTGCGAAGAGAATTGTGAACTGCGGTTAACTTCCGATTGGTTCGCGCAAGAATGGCAACATCTCCGACAAATAGCTTTGGGTCTGAGTTTAGTAATTGTCTAAGTTCGACCTCGAGCCACTTCTGTTCGTCCCCCTCAGAAGAACAACGCCTGAGGACCGGTTTTTTTCCTCCCCTCGACGTATACTCCGGTGGGTATCGCGTTGGCGCACCTTCATCACCTAAATCGTCAAACTCCATGTCTTTTATCATGCTGTAGGCAGCCTCGAGAATCGGCTTGGTGTTTCTGTAGTTCTGCCGAAGGATTCGGGAGCGGCCTACAATTTCGATACCTGCTTCCCGCAACGAGAAGCCCGCTTGATAGATTTGCTGTTGTCCATCTCCGATTAACAGGAGATTGTGTAGGTTCGCACTTGCGATTTCCTTGATCAGGCGCATGGCGCTCTCGGTCAAGTCTTGAATCTCATCGACGACAATTCCATAATAAGGGCTACCAATTCCTTCGTTCCTGATCTTTTGCAGTGACTGTAAAACGAGTTCATTGAAGTCGATCTCAGGTCGAAGCAGTCTCTTGTACTCTTCATAAATGAGGAAAATCGTTTGTCGGTCATCATCGGAGAGCGGCGTTCCTCTCCCGACGCGCTTCAGACCTAAATAAGCCTCGCGATCTCCTAGAGCCCTTCCTTGAACAACCGTACGGATTTCTTCCGGGACGAAGTCTTCAGTGAAGTAACGAACCCGTAATTGCGGACGCGTCGAAAGCACAGACCGGCTCGCCTTGGAAAGTGCGCGTCTGTCATTGTCATTGCTACAGATACGTGTCCGATCTCCGACGAATCGCTTACACCATGAATGAAGTGTTCTCACTTCAATTGATGCTCGTTCTGCTCCGTTTCCACAGAGCAAACTGATTAGCTCATCTGCCACACCAGCAAGACGATTTGAGAAGGTGAGAAAAAGCACCTTTTGTCCACGTGGGGCTGTTTTGGCCAACAAGCGAGTGCGGTGAAGTGCAACAACGGTCTTCCCCGATCCTGCCACCCCTTTTATGCGAGCGGGGCCGCTATAAGTCGCCTCGACAATTTGTCTCTGCGATGGGTGGAGAAAAAGCATCCACTCTTGTATCGAGCCCTCCAGAACACGCTCAAACTCCTCCGAGGTGTCGATCAGAGCAAGCTCGGATTGATTGCGGTCGTTTTCAATCGGCTCTCTAATCACTTTGTCGGTATCCTCAGGCTGTTTGTGTATGTCCGGCCAAACAAGATTTAGGAGTTTGGCCCAGACATCGGGGGAAAGCTTCTTCTCAAATGATTGGAGATCGTTTACCTCCGTTAGCGTCCTTATTTGGGGAAGAAGTTCCGAAGGTATTCCGGTGCTCAGCAAGGTTTGATCCGTATGTGAGTGAAACAGGAGTTCAGGCCCTTGTTCTTTCCACGTTAAGTGTTTTGGCAACTTAGAGTCTTCTACTGTTTCAACGAGCCGGACATTCTCGCCATGAAGCGAGATCGACATCCGCCGTGCCTTTGCGTAGGCTTTGTCGTGGGTATTGACCCAACCGAGAATTATCGTTTTCGGCTTGACCAGCTTGAAAATGAGTCGGTAATTATCATCCAGCCGCGCTGAATGAATTCCGTCCTCCGCACCATTGATTTGCTCGGTTTGTAATGACCGGTGAAAAGGGTCGGAGAGAAATTGCCGTCCTATTTTACGCCACTTTAGAAAGATCTTTGGATCGAAGCTATGGAGTTGATTAAGGAAGTCAGATGTGATTTGTATTTTGTACGGTCCTGACATAGACCCCTGCCCAAGAACCAACACAACTATTCAGTAGAGACGCTTACCGTCTTATGGAGGGGATCATACACGCAAGCCAAACGCCTGCATAGGCCATTTCTACTGCCGTAACGGTCGTGATCATGTGCGCAGAGGTTAGACTGTTGAACCCAGGGAAATCGTGACCCGTAGCCGATGAAGTTCCTTTTGAAGGATATTGTTTACATTTAGCGGAACCATCTGTGCTCGCCCGGGCCGCACACGACACGTCATCATCATTTCGAGCCACAGTTACAGCGTCGTTGCCTTGGAATTCCTTTGTAACCTGACGATTACCCTGCAAGGCGACGCCTTGATAAAACGATATTCATCGGGGAAAACATTACTTACCGTAGTGCGGTTTAGCTACGGCCGGGCATCTTCCAATCCTCTAACCAAGTCAAGACACCGTTGTTTGATAATCCCACGGCCGGAAGCCAAGTCTTCAGCTAAATGCTCCCGAGGTTGTTGAGATACGATCGCGAGCATATCTTCACGCTTGTTGATGAGTTCACGAAGGTCTGCGCCGAAAGTATGAAATTCTTGCAAGATAATATTAATGGCTTCCTGGCTTATTTTGGCCGCCGTGTGGGTGGTGTGGGTTGCGATAGTTCTTGTGTGGCGTCAGTGGACATGTTTGCATCTCCTGATTGGGGTTGGTCGCTCATGTTCAAATTGCTCATTGGTTTATCGCGGCTTCGTAAATTGCTCGAGGCTCGGGACTGTTCATCCACTTCTGCTTGAAATCTTTTGATCCAAGTTCATGAAAATCGTTCGCGCATTCGGTGATCGGATCTGGTATGCGATTCGGTGTGGTGTCCGCACCAGTTGTATCCGCTACGCTTCCTTGACCGCAGGCAGAGGCCAACGTGTCCAACTCAATTTGTGCTCTTCTGTCGTCGCGAACGGAACGTACTGATCGAGCGCACCCCGCAGAAGCAAGGTCATGAAGTGTTGGCGCATCAATTGCAACAACGACGAAACTGAGTAATCATTTTTCACGGAGTCTGGGATGCCTTCGAGTTTTACAAACTGGGCCAGGCTGCCCGCCGTAGATGGTCACCTTCCCGTCCACGACAACCGCGACGTATCTTCCTCCGCTATTGGGAAGTCATAGAGACAGCCGCGAAAATGGGCACTGTCGAAATATTCGTGAACTTCCCTATGCTTGATATGAACCGCAATGTGCTTCTCTGGGAACCGACGAACGCCTCGGCGGACGACGCGAAGCGCATGACCGCTCTGTGGAAAGACGAGTCGTGGCGGGATGTAGCTTACTCCACCACTGGCAATCTTTTCGGCTGGCTTGAGAAGCAGCCCAACGAAGTGATCGCCGAGGCGTTCAGGGAACGTTTGCAAAAAGTTGCCAGATTCAGGTATGTACCAGAAGCAGTACCTATGAAAAACTCAAGAAGCGCAATACTGTACTACCTGTTCTTCGCGGCTCAAAAGGAGACGGCAGAGAACATCGTGGTGGACATCCTGAAAAAGTACAGGAGAGAGGGCGTGCTCTAGTGGCTGAACGATCCTCAATCGAGTGGACGGATGCAACGTGGAACCCTGTTCGTGGCTGCTCGAAGATCAGCCCCGGCTGCAAGCACTGTTACGCGGAAACGTTCGCGGAGAGGTTTCGCGGGGTGAAAGGGCATCCCTACCGGCAGGGGTTTGACCTTCGCCTTGTTCCTGAAAAACTCGCGGAACCGTTGCGCTGGATTGCTCCCAGACGAATATTTGTCAATTCCATGAGTGATCTCTTTCACGAACAGGTGCCGGAGGATTACATCGCTGCCGTGGCGGACGTAATGGTGCAAGCCGACTGGCACACATACCAAGTGCTGACGAAACGCTCGGCACGAATGCGTGACCTGCTCAGCGACCGCCTGCGGTTCGCTGCTGGGAAGCGACACATCTGGTGGGGGGTGAGCGTGGAGAACAGGCGGCACGGGCTGCCGCGAGTCGAGCACCTGCGCTCCGCGCCAGCGCGAGTGCGCTTCCTCTCAATTGAACCTCTGCTAGAAGACTTGGGTTCGCTGGACTTGTCGGGAATTCACTGGGTGATTGTTGGCGGCGAAAGCGGTTTCGGCGCAAGGATGATGAAACGCGAGTGGGTGATTTCGGTACGGCGTGAGTGCCGCAAGCAGGATGTTCCGTTCTTCTTCAAGCAATGGGGCGGCGTACGCAAATCGAAGAATGGGAGGACGCTCGACGGTCGGACTTACGATGGGATGCCGACTGGGCAAGTTAGTCCCCCACTTCGAGTGATCCAGCCGGGAAGTTGTAATCTCGACATTTCTACCTAGCAGTTGGTGGTCAGCCTCCGTCAAACCGACGAACCGCGCCGCCAGACGGGCGGTGTCAATCCCAAGCCGCGTATCTGCCCATCCATTGATGCCCATCATGGCTGGACGGAAGCTGATATTTGATATTGCTGCACCAGAGCGACGACTTCAGCGCCATCCATCTTCCTTCTTCTGAGCCAACTGAGTTGACCACCTTCTCTCGCCAGAGAGGGGAGCTTGGCTTTCCCATTCCTTCCGCAATAGGGTCTGCGCTAGACCTTCGATAGCTTGCCAGTGTTCCTGCATAAGTTGTCTCGTCTCTCCTGCTAACTTGTTCATGGCATCGAAAAAATCATTTCTGCCGGAATACATTTCCTCAAGCGATCCTCTTATGTAGTCGGAATCATGCGAAGACCCTGACGGCGGCAGTCTGTCGAAGAATCGCAGATAAAACTTCTCTTGTGCAACGTAGCCCGCCTGCGTTGACCGGATCGCTTTTTCTCGTTCGGGATCGGGTCCGGCGCTGGTAGAGCCGCTCAGCTTCGTGACTTGATAATGGGAGAATCCGCTCCCCCCTTGGTCGATGCGGATGCCTCCTACCTTCAGATGGATTTGCTGAGCCGCTGCATTTGCGGCATGTCCTGCTTCATGGTATGCACAACTCTCCACGTAGTTCGCATCCTGAATTTGCCAAAGTCCAACTCCGTGTAGTTGCTGTGCAACTGTAGAACTAGCGACGCTAGGACGAGCTTGTAACGCATCGCGGGTAGGCCGGCTGGTTGGGGCCTGCTCTCAAAAACACCAGTCTGATTCACGAGGTGGGCGATTTCGAACAGGTTCCGATGATTTTCAGGGCACGCATATTCAAATTGATCAAAGAAGTAATACATGTTGCGGCCTACGCCGTAAGCCCCTGAGTATATTCGCTGAACATCGCCATTGCTTCTTGATGTGCTGCCGGGTAGTCCAAAAACGCCGTAGTTAACAAAGCCGTCAGAAGCACAATCGGCATTGTCGCTCGCGGCAAACTGCGGACTTCTTCCTCCGTGTAGCTCGAAACTATATCTGAACCACTCGATTGTCTTACCAGTTGTTCCTTGCCGCCGTGTGTGAATCCGTGCAACCCTTTGATCTTCGTTTTAAGCCACGGACCAACGTTTGGCTGTAATCCAATCTTTTCGTAAACCTGCTTCCACACGACTTCAAAATTCGTTTTGTATGTTCCGTTCCGAAGTGTCACAGCTTGCTCATCGGTACCATTCATAGCGACAAACAACCGAAGGAACGCCTCTTCGAGCGGTCGCAGTAGCGCAAACGCCGGGGCGGGTAAGCGTTTCGAAGCAGAAGCAGCATCCCTTGATGATGCTCGAAGATGAGCGACCAATAACGCAAAACGAGGTCGTCTCGATTCGTCTTGACAACGTGCTGCTTGTCGTTGCTAAGAAGAAGTTGCAGGCGTTCGCTCAGACTATTTGCCTGAGTGATTAAATCACTCGTGCTTACAACAGGCTTTGTTGCAGGCGATACCATGCGTAGAGTATATCACTCGTGTTTCGGGAGCCTGTTTACACTGAGACCGGTGGTTTTTCGCTGCCGCTCTGAATATTGGATTCGCCCCCACCCGCGTTAATATAGTCCTAGCTGATTTCAGGGCTAGGTATGCATACACACATGAAGTTCTTCAATTTTTCCAAGTTGGCACGTGCAGACGGTGCTTCAACGGTTGTTCGGGTTGCGATGGTTTGCAATGACCTAGCCATCGCAAATTCGTCCTTGGGCCATTTCAAAAACCTCTCGGAGAATTCTCTGAACCATGTTCGGCAGGGAGGAGCAACTGTACTTTGTTCGAATGAGTTGCGGGCACCTGCGGGAAGGCATAAAAGCCGTTCAGGAAATACGGGACGATGCGCGATGTCGGCGCTGGTGACGAGATGTGATGCACCTGCATTAGTCCGCGTTTGCCAGCTGTGCGAGTGTTTCCCTACTGGAAAGCAGCATGCGGAGTTTCAACGCTACATACCATCGGTTCGCGACAAGACCGCCTTCCACCACGACACAACCGAAATAAGGGAGGCATTGGAATATCGTACGAAGCACCATTCGAACAGCCTGTGTGCAATGACGATAGGTGAGGATATTCGCTCGTGTCGTTTTGACTTTGCGGACGTTGTGACCGACACGATTGTCTGCCGCAAACTGTGGGCGATTCCTATTGGACGTTCGAGCCGAAGCGGATCGAATCTCAGACTGGTGCTGCACAAAGTCGATTGAATTTCTGACTTTTGGTGAAGACTTATGCGGGTGGGAAAAAGAATCCTGAGCATCAGGCTTCCAATTCAGCTTTTGTTCTAAATCTGAATCAATCTGAGCGGCTGCGAGAACCGTACGCACGGTCACTTCCCAGTCGGGACCACCTCGGCTCTCCATTTTAACAGACGACCAAAAGAGTCGAAATGCCGCATCAATCTGAAAGGTGCCGTGCGTGATAGACTCCGCCCACGGAGGTTGCTGGCCCCGATGGACGTAAGCGGTTCACTGGTTGTTAGCATCGCGCTTGGCATTATCGTCGCAAAGGCGCTGCTGTATTTGTTCAAAGACACAATTGAAGCCGTCAAACTACGTTTGGAAACGAAGCGTCTCGTGTCGAACAATGTCGCAACCAATGATTTGCTAAAAAAAGATGGGGAAGCAAATGCGGAAGATTGGTTGGATTTGTGGTCTAGTTTGTCCGAATCGGACAAGGAACGCGCGAAGCAATTTGTAGAAGATGACGAGTTGCGCCGTCGCGCTCAAGATTTGAACCTGTGGACATTTCTGTGGTCTGCCGCGCCAGAAGAGGCAAAACAGAAACTTCGTTCTCGTTGGAAGGCGTCAAACATCAGTTGAAATCTCACACGTCGAGCCTCCGATACAGGCTGCTTCGAGTACAGAAAAACTACGGGAATCACCATTCAACCATCGGTTCGTATTGACGTGCCTCGTAATGCTCACGGACCGCGACTTTGACGAAACGCTCTTTGGCGTTCGTCCAGATGTCAACATTGCACGCATGACGCCAAGTCTAGCGTGGGGCTTTTGGGGAACGGAGGCAACGGCAAACCACCGGCGCGTAAGCGCGGTGTTGTTCACCAAGAATTTGTGGCCAGCAACAGTGTTGATGGGCCAGGTCTATGCGTGTCTCTATTTAAATCCGTGGGCTCATCGACCTTATGAAGGCTTGCTCACCCACCTTCCGAGCGTAAAGTTTGAAGACGGAGAGATTCGGCACTATCCGGGCGCGCCTTTGTACGAGCTACTGAAACTGCAGCCGCAGACGGACACCTCGATGTGGGATTGAATCAGAGATGAGGTTGTTATCCCGTTCTCGGCTTCCCCTTTTGTTCGCAAAGGGCGTAAACGTTTGCTATGCCCGAACACTGATGCACGGTAACCTTCGCAAAATGCGTCGGGGCTCAGGCATTGCCTGGAGCGATTTTCGTAGTATGCGCGAACTACCAATCACTCGGAATGTTGGCTGCCGCAGATGACGAGTGAGCTTTCGCAGCGTGCAGCTTCGTCCGGATCCGGTTTACCATGTATTCTTCACGCTCTCTATTTCCTCTATCCTTTTCATCAGGCGCGAGATCGTGACCCTCGTTGTAGCCAGCCGGAATTCCCCCACAGCGTCCGCTCTTCGGGTGGCATTTCGATATTCTCGTAGCGACAGCCTTCTTCCTCACACACCCGCTCGGCAATGCTCTCCTCCGCGTGATTTGCTTCCTCGCCGGCAATCTCAACACCCCGGCTTCCAATTGCATCTCGAATTTCTTCAGCAAATCGACTTTTCTGATCGTCAGCAAATTGCCGCGCCTGCCTGTCACTGCTCCAGAACGGGCGCTGAATTATGTGATCGAGACCCATTATCAAAACACGCATATCGCTCTCGCTGAACACAGCGGACATCCCATCTAATCTTGTGCCTCGTCTGCTCCGGCGTTTCGGTGCTCTCTGCGACGAATCGCGTGGGACGGGCAATGTCGTTCGCGGATTCTACCACCACTGTCATCTCTGGTTTCATCTCCCTCGATTTTCGGGAATGCTAAAATGAGAGTCGAGTATTGAGGGGCGGGCTTTCTTCGCGGCGAGCATCAACAACAACTATCTCCCCTTCACGGTGGAGCACGACATCCGAAGCCTCGGGTTGAACATACCGGGACTCGATTGAATTATCATGGTTCCTCTCCAATCGGGAAAAGCTTCGAGCAATTTCAATGTTATACAAGGAACGCTCCTGATAGGGCACAGATGCGAGGAAGGGATGAGTGACGCTTCATGGATTTCCAGAGCGATGGATTACTAATTCCTGGCGTACATAAATTGACTGGTAAAGAGTTCATCGCGGCATTCTGCCAAGGCGACGAATGTGCCCCATTTGCAAAGGCGATGGTGGATCTTTGCGACTTCTCAATCACGCGGGGCGCGACGCGAATACTGGTTGGAGGGTCTTTCGTCAGCAAGGTTCCAAAACCTCACGATTTAGATTGTGTGATTGTATTCGAGAAGGAAAACCAACTTCCATAACGGTCGGAGCGCCTTCAAATAGAAGGCACAAAACTGGATATCTTCTTTTGTTCAGAAGACCAGCCTTCTCTTGTTGGTGCATTTTTGGAGCTTTTCAAACAAACACGACGGAAGCGAGATGCCGGCATCGTACAGATCAATCTGCCACTCCTCTTCGGCTGTTGCCCGCAAGCGGCCCTACGGCTTGACTGGAAGCTTCTGCTGGCGAATGGCTGCGAAGCTCGCGAAAAACAAGGCTGCACAGCGGGGGTAAGGGAGAGTATGGGCGGCGATTAGTAACCGTCAGTGTTTTGCGCCACCGCAAACAGCGAAATTGTACTCCTTCCACGGCACATCCACATTGGCAAAGCCAATTTCCGTAAGCCACGCCAACTGGTCAAGTAATCTTGCTGGATGTGTTCCTCTTCACACGAAAGAATGAAGTTACGAATCAATTGCTTCTTCAGAGAGGTTACGACGCATGAATGCTCGCCACTGCTGCATTTACATCGTTTGCAGCGAGTCGCTGGAAGCTAAAACGATGTCACCGTTATAGAAGACATCTCCGGGGTGCAGTCTGTCGTAACTCTGACTGTAAAGGCGCCATTTGTCCTCATCCGTTACCAGATGGTGCAGCGAGGGATGAGACGAGAGCATCATGTTTTCCGTCGAAGGTCGTGAAACTTCCTACGATGTAGCGGACATTCCGATGAGATGCGAGCTTAGCCTGAGCCATCGTTATTATGTTTTCGGCCAGGTCGAGACATGTGACGTGCGCGTTTGGAAGTATATTTAAGACACCTTGCGCGACGGTGCCGGTGCCACAGCCAAGACCTATGAGGCTAATCGGCGCCGTTTTTTCAAAAGGGAAGAGGCGCAACCAGCGCCTGGACCATGCACGGGTAATCAGGAATCCCCATGAGGATCAGGCGATCAAATCCGGCGCTTCCTTCTCAAGATGCTGCTTGATTTTGCCCATAATCACCAGCCCTCTGGGCCAGGACATTCCATCGCAGCTTTGGCCTGTCTCCTATTTCCCTTAAATCGCGGGTTGTGGCTGGGGGGAAGTCCCAATGCGCGGCATCACACCTTCCATTGTATATCGCACGGACTGGACACCTAGTTCCGTAAGCTCGTAAGGTTTCTCGTCATCAAACGCAGAGGCCATTGTCGTCGTCGCTGCCCCGCTCCGTCTTTGTGGAAGTTTAACGAAATTTCCGTGATAGTCCTTCTCTCGGTGCTGCCTTACTACATGCCCCGTGCTTAGGTCGTGAATTATAAGCTTGAAAAGGTCCGCTTCGGCGGAGTCTTCCCGGACCCTTTCCCCGTGTACTCCTGCCCAAATGGCTTTTCGAGTCGAACCCACGTTCTTACATACATATATAACGACAGCGAAGTGGGCTTCTGAATACGTTTCAATTCATTGGATGAACATCCGCAAAACGTCATCAGAACAAATCTGGTGTACGGCGGCATTGGTAAGCAAGTTGCGGATGAGTATCCGCTTCTCTTCGCTCTCTGCGGCCGACCAATCGCGGAAGCACTTCTTGATTAGCTTGAGATATTCAGGACTTTCAATGCGGCTACTGATTGCTTCATCGTTAAGGTCTAACCGACTAAGAATTTCGGCAACCGTGATGCCAATTTCTTTTACTTCGTCCTCTTGCAGCTTCAACCAAGCTGCGAACACTTTGTTGTAGTGAGCTTGCTCTGCTTCGGACCACGCACCTCCAACCCCGCCGACAGCGCCGCCAACAGCCGGAACGCTGCCAAGGCAAGCCAGAACGAAGCGCGCCACGCGCGAACCATACCCCTTTGACAACGCCGTTGTGATCTCGTGCTCTGGGCTGTTTTCTTCACTCATCACGCACGCGCCGGATTGATGTGCCTGAAGGCCGTGTTCCAAAAACAGTGCTGTCCGCAAACGAGGATACTCACGATCCTTCTGACGAGCAAATGTCGATAGCGCACCTCGCAAGAACTTTGTGGATACGCTCATGTATATAAAGGCGCAGTTTGATAGGCTGTCACAATGGCCGATCAGGCGGATCACTTCTACACAAGTTGGATATTGAAATTCGTCGGAATCTCTGTCGGCTTTATTTATTCCGTCGGATTCCTGGTAGTAGCTCGTTATTTGTCGCGCTATGGCGTTTCCACCTTCTCTGTGCTTCAGACTCAGTACCTTGTCGCGGGAGTGTGGACCGTCAGTGCACCCATAGCATTTGCACTCGTTCAGCGAACAGCAAACAACTTTAGTGACAAGGCATACAGCTTTTCGTCATTTTCTTTCAATCGCCGGACTCTAGTGTCCGCGATGACGGCGGTTCCCTTCGGCTTATTGATGGCAGCGGTAGCCGTTCTCATAGGAAATTTCGGTCAGCGCGTTACGTGGACTCTGTTCCCTCGTTCGTTGGCGCTCTATCTATTGCTCGCCACCTCAGCCGATCTCGTCTGGATGTCTTGGCGAGTGCCAGACGCAGCCGCGCGCTGGTGGCTCAATCGTCATGCCACACCGTACTACCTGACCGTGTTTGCTCTGGGAATTGTTCTGTGGTCGCTCTTTTTCGCAACGTCGGTTTATCCCTCGATCCCATCCTCATTAGGAGGCGGAAAGCCGCGAACAATCGTCTTTATTCCTGGGAAGGAAGGCTTACCAGTGGGACTCATTAAGGATAATGCATCTGGAAAATCGGTTCCATACAAACTGCTGGCCGTAACGGATAGATCGTACGTTGTGATCTCGCTGGACCCCAACGAAGAATCGGTTGAGATCAACCGAGACGCCGTGCAAGGAACGATCGTACTTAAGGATCCCACGCACCTTAAATTATTTTCTTCAGGGCGGTGAGGCATCACTGCAGATGCGCAGAATTATTGGTGTCTCTTCGAGCTTTTGGTGCGTGTGCGATGAGATTCGATCTGGCGATTATCGCCGGGTCCAGGTTCCGCAACCCATCAATCAGGATTGATCGTCGGCCACGAGCCACGCGGACCGGTCCTGGTGTTAGTCGATGTCTGCTCGGCAACGAAACGCTACGATCGGTTTGCCTATCGAAAAAGGCTATTGTGGAAAGCGAGATATTCGTGTGACGGCAACGTGTTGCGGTCGCGTGGCAGCCGGATCGCCGTGCCCTGAAATTTATAGTAGTCTCGGCCGTTCTCAAATTCGTCTCGAATGCGATTACTGACGATTATTTTCAGTTGATCAGCGTCAACGGTAATGTATGCCTGGTCGAACAAGGTATGCAGGTCACTGCGCAGCAAAAGCCCATTTTCCGGCACATGCGGACCTCCAGAGCCATAGGGCTTGATGTGAGCGGCCTCAAGCACGGGTAGGGTACGCTCCCCCGTAATGGCGCACCGACGTTCATAAGCGTCGGTAACTATCACTCTAAATGTGCCTTGGCCAAGTCGCGGTCGAACGAATATTGGTTCCCCATACCGGGCACCCTTGACCGCTGCTACAGTCGCAGGGCCAGGGTCAAACGTGGGTGCCGCGCGTGTAGACAGCCTCTCCATCACGGCCCCCCAGAGTGCTCCACCCGTAGATGCAGGGTCTACAGTGTCGTAGCCCTTTCCTTGGACAATATTGAGACTAAAGTCCGAAGGCACCGGAATCCATTCTTCTTCTCTAAAAAAGAACGGTTCGGCCAAAAGTATGCAACCAATGGTGGGGTTCTCCGTGGGCGCGATGGCAACTCGCTTATATTTCCCGATTGAGTCACGCATTTCTGACAGAGATCGAACTCCGTTACCTTCTCCGAAGGCTTCCCATGCGAGGGAAAGGGGAAGATGGACGAAACGGGTAAAAAATCCCCCGCCGACAATGAAATGGAGTGGTGAATGAAGCTTAAACAGTAGCATTTCACCTGTATCGAGAGCCTTGAAGGATGTCTCTGGAGACGGACGCCAGAAATTTACTTCGTCCACGTGCGGCTTGGACGCATGCAATTGAAACCAGTCGTAATCAGTAACCGCGATGAAGAACTTCATCGAGCAACTCTCAGCAACACGGCGTTGCGGTGAAAATCAAGGAATCGTCGTTGCCCGGCGGTGAAGGTTCCAACATTGAGTCGCTCCTTCGTTTCGACGCCCATTCTCTGCAACGAAGGCTTGTGCGCCACTGGCGAGATGATGAGGGTTCCCAAATCTTCAAATCCGATGAATCCCCGGTCAAACAAATGATCGATGCTGGGGGTCAACAGTAAGCCATTTTCCCCATTGAGACGCTCCTCATTTGAGGAATCCCGCCACGGCTTACAGTGGCTGGCTAGAAGGTGACTTGGATTGTCAACCCCGGTGATCCGGCAATGCGTTTCAATTCGCATGACACGCTGCTTGAATAAGCCTTGCCCGCACCGTGCTCGAATAATCGCCTCTCGATCCGTCTGCTTCACCGATCCATCAGCTTCAACTTGCTCTTCGAGCCTATGTTCCCAGACATCGAGATCGTCACTTGTCACGATTCTTTCGCCTGCGATGACGGCATCATCCTCGACAGCAGCTACGAGCGAACGGGCCTCTTCACCAATCAACCCGCCGAGGACTTCCACGAAATCCAGAGGGAGTTCCGTCAGATAGATTGACTGGATGCCGTTTCCGTTTGTCTGCAGAGGTGAATAGCGGGTCGGTAACACAGCCCTCAAAATTCCCATGTGGTCTTTGGGCCGAATCTTGTTCAGGAGAGTAGTAAATGACACGTTCACTCTCCATCCAATTTTTTCCCAATATTGACCCGTCGAGCCAAACTCAGTTGGTTTCGGACACTCCCAGCAATAGGAGCGAGCAATTCCAATCGCAGCAACTCGGCTGTCTACAAAGCAAAAGATTAGGTCGCCCGGGGACACTTCTCGCATTGATTCATAAAACGGATTGCGTGCGCCATTGGCGTTGCGCTTCGGAGACCAGAGGTAACCACCCCTTGTCTCTTGGCGGAACGTCTGATTCTGGTTCACCCACCAATATCGCATCGGCGCTCCGCGATTGAGCATCAGCGGCAAGGTGTTCACTGCGCTTCCGGGTCGGCACGGAACCGGCCATTCAGCTCGTCGAATATACCCTGCGGCTTAATGCATGTACCGTCACTGTATTGTGAAGAACGAACACCGCCATGATGAGAGTATGACCCGCTGCCAGCCGCTTTGCTTGAGGTTTCGTCTTCACAGGCGGCCCCTATTCTACAACGGGTGTTCTGTGGCTGCGTTCCGCCAAATGCCACTACACCCGCCAGTGCCGCTGTGCATAACAGTTTCCACCAGGTCTGTCTGATCTTCGTTGTCTCCTCCCCCCGACTTTTTATCAAGCTGAATAGCTACGCTCTCTGTATGTGACACGGTTATGCTTGGCTCGGGCGGTCCACGCCATATACAGTTTGGCTTAAACTTGACTTACTAGGCGCGGCAAACGAAGCGTGTTATCAACAGTAAATAGTGCTTGCAACAGGAAGACATCAGGCACAAAAGTGCTATCAAGTCCTGCAATTCGTCAGAGAACAGCGTTGACGGTCGAGACAACAACGAAGGGTGGAACGAGGGCTAAACTTTCCTAGTAGATTGTTGACTTCATTTCAAGTTGGCGTCCGGACTTCGTATCGCAATCGGAGATTAAGTGTGAGTTTCGGGATGACTCGCCAATCCTCCTGCAAGAATTTCAAACAAGAAGGGTGCCACCGATACCTCCGGAACCGCCGAGCCTTCCGGCGAGAAAATGTTCGAGTGGGGTAGCAATCCTCCGCATTCCGAAAGAGCGTCGTTGCGGCGCCGTCAGTCTCTATCTTCAACGGCATTATCATGCCTGTGTATCACCAACGACTATTCTGAAAATCTGTATTGTCACCACGTTGGCCCGTTTTCGCTGAAGAAGTATGTCCCGGTCCAAACCACCGGATGCACCTCTCCAGATTCCAGGCCGCTCTATGAAATGCTGCAAGGAATGGCTCGGATATTTTTTGATCTACTTTAAAACTGAGTTTCCGTCAATGTCTAGCACCCGGGGGAAGCGAGATTTGCCGTGAAACAGAAGCGATTCACTGTCGAACAAATCGTGGCAGTTTTTAAGCAGGCCGAAGCAGGAGTTCCGCTGGCGGAGCTGATTCGGCGGGTAGGAATTTCAGAGCAAACCTTCTATCAATGGAAAAAGCAGTACGTCAGGCTGGCCGTGGACCAAGTCGGCAGCTCAAACATGCCCAAGAGGAAAACACTCTGACAACCGGCGGTTTGGTTCCATAAGGCCGAGGCTCCTGCCCCCCTGGTGGGGTAGGGCCCCCTTTCAAAGGCAACCGGAATTCGGCCCTCGGTTGCAGTCCCGATAGACGGAGGGCGGACGCTCTGGCGCTGGACGGATGCCGATATAGCGAAGGGACACAAGGTGAAGGGCATGCAGCATCCCGGCCCGAAGCCAAAGGCAGGCAAGCGATGAGCAGCAAAGTAGCGATTTACGCCAGAGTCTCAACTATAAACCACGGCCAGGATGTGAAAGTACAGACGCGCGAGCTTGAGCAATTCGCCCAGGCTCGCGGCTGGCAGTTGATTGATTGCTATCTCGATACCGGCATCAGCGGCTCGAAGGATTCACGGCCGGAGCTAAACCGCCTGATGGCCGATGCGCACAAGCGGCGCTTTGATGTGGTAGTCGTCTGGCGCTTCGACAGGTTCGCTCGCTCGGTAAGCCATCTACTGCGGGCGCTAGAAACGTTCAATGCTCTCGGCATTGCGTTCGTCAGCCTGAGCGAGCAGATGGACACCACAACACCAGCGGGCAAGATGGTGTTCACCGTCTTGGGCGCCGTGGCCGAGCTTGAGCGCAGCTTGATAGTGGAACGCGTCCGGGCTGGTCTGCGTAACGCCCGGGCCAAAGGAAAGACGCTAGGCAGGCCGCGTGTTTCCGTGGACGCCTCTAGGATTGGCCTCCTGCGGGCACAGGGGCGCTCCATACGTGAGATAGCCGACGAGCTAGGATATTCACGCAGCCTTGTCCACAAAACGCTAGCAAATGGCGCGCCTCGCAGTATTGCAAACGCAGGCGATTAGCGGTGCCCTCAGCGCGTCCTGAAATAAGATGATTTCTGGATGTCCTTGCCTGGCGAGTGACGACGCGTGCGGCCGGCCGAAGGAATTCCGAGCCTCGTGACCAAAGGCGATGAGTACCCCTAGCCCCGATTGGGCAACTAGAGTACCCGCTAGTGCGGGGCGCCTCCAATCGGTTGATCACTATCTGCCAGGCCCGCGCGAGACAAGATCTCAATGCGGGGAATTGTGCTTTCACCGGTGCCTAGCAGGTACCATCGGGGAACGCAATAGGTACTTGTCGGGTACACGTTATGGGAGCGAGTAGTGCACGCACAATGCGGAATTGTCGCACTGCGGCGTTCCAGCAGCGCTAGAAAACCTAGACACGTGACATGCAGCTATTTACAGGGGAAACAGAATGGCGCGCAACACCGAATGCGGGGCGCAGAAATTTGCTGTCAAAAGCCGGCCAGGTTTGCGCCTGAGACATACCGACCCGATCATGTAAGCCCTTTAGCGTGGACTTTTTGAATGGCCAAAGTATATGAACCATGAAGTTTCGGGCCGTAGACGATACGTCAATCGGCACAGCTTCGCGAGTTCGTCGCGAAACAGGGAATGCGTCGTTTTCATGCTCCAGGACGCCCAGGCGGCGACGGCCGGCCGCTGTGAGGGTGAAGTGCTGATTGTCGTCATCCCACGCGGTTCTTGCGTTTGCCTGCCACGCCGTACGCTAGGGCGCCTTCGGTGCTGCGCAAATCTGACCATACCCGCTATGTTCGCCTGCGCAAAGGATTGGGCGGTATTTGATGGCCAAAAAAGGGCGGCGCCGACACGCGAGCCGACTTGGCGCGCTGCGCGAGATCGCGAACAATTGTCAAAAATCGCAATATTTTTTCGGACGTCAGCATATTTGCCCACGCCTACATCTAGTTCCCGTTTGGCTCACGTGCAGTTTTGTTACATACTGCGGGCCGTCTCCTATTCCCACATACGCCACGTGCAACCCAATTTTAGTGTGCCGCGCGCAGCCTGCGCACCTCCCATTCCGCGTATGGACGCTGCAACCGCCGCTCAGCAAAATGCCTCACATGTAATTTCGCTTTCGCTTCACAGAAAAGCATGAAGGCATGAAGGGCATGAAGGCATTTCATGAAACTTTCCCACATGGAGTATTTGAAAGAAAGATACCGAAACAGCCTTCACGTGCCTTCATGCCTTCATGGGTGCGCTAATCGATTGTTTCCACAGGGTTTGAGAACACCGTTTTGCCTGTAGCTGTAGCCATGAAGGCATTTGGGGTAAGTTTGCCCGGGAAATTAAAGCAAAAACTCGGGCAGACCCTTCATGCCTTCGCTCAGAAGGGTATTTGCTCATCGTGTTCGACAGCCCGGTTACCCCCTGCGTTAGACTGCTCGCTTTGGGTTAGTCTGATTCCGTGCCAGTAGACTCCATTCGCTTTGTCCTTGCGCGCGCTTATCCGGGTGCGCTTAAAACCCCGCTCCTCCAGGGAGATCCCGAAATCGCGTTCCTTCATAACGAACTCACCGGCAGCATCGGCCCAGTATTTATAGGCTGGGTAAAGCTCACTCGACCGAATTTCACTCCCAATCGCAACCGTGCATTTGGCGTTTAGGAAGTGCTGAAGCACGTCGGAGTTCTCCCGATACTGCGCAGTGGCGGCCGACACGGTCTCGGACTCTTGCAACCCGTCCTGCTGGTAAAGCTGGAGACCCTGAAGTGCCCAATTCAGTATTCCCGCGCCTTCTGCTTTGAGCTTGCTTGTGAGTTGTCTATCCCTCTTTTCCGCGGGAATAGTGATGCTGAAGGGAATGAGCTTGATGCGCGACCAGATTGCCTCGTCCGTCCCGATCACCGTCGGCTTATGGTTTGTCGCGAGCCACAGCTTAAACTGTGGGACAAACTCAAACGCCTCTTGGTACAGGAACCGGGCAGTGATCTTGTCCCCGCCCGTTAGCGTCTTGATTAAACTCTCCGCGAGCCTTACGTTCTTCTCTGACTCCACCGCAGCGACAAAACGAGCACCATGCAGCCGGGCTATGTCGTTTCTGATTTGCGCTCCACCGTTCTTAGAGACCGCAAAACTTTGCCAATCTGTTTGCAGGGCATAGTCTCCCAAAATGTATTGCACAACGGACAGGAACACAGATTTTCCGTTGCGTCCAAGCCCGTGCAATAAAAAGAAGCAATGCTCACCTGTAAATCCCGTCAGTGAATATCCGACTGCGCGCTGTAAAAAAGGAATGGTCTTTGCATCCATCACTTCTTGAAGGAATTGTTCCCAACGGGGGCACTTCGCAGTCGGGTTGTAGTCAACCGGCGTAATCTTCGTTAACAGGTCCGCTCGCCGATGGGGGGAAAACTGCCCCGTTCGCAGATTAAGCGTTCCGTTATTCACATTCAGCAGATAGATATCCCGGTCAAACTCCTCCGTAAGGATGGGAACCTCACCTGCGGCCAGTGCGAGCCCTCCGTTGATTATCTTCTCTGATTCAGACCGCAACGCCCACCTCACAAGCCGATCGCGCTCCTCTGGATCCATTATCGCCACAGCCTCTTGAAGCATGTCACGAGCAACCGTTTTCATCCTATTCTTGGTGGTGCCCTTGCGGTCGCGGAGCCAAACTCTTTCGCTCCACTCAAACCACTTCTTTGCTTCATAATTGTAACGAATGTCCGTTCCGAACTTCGCAATCAGGCGTTTCGCATTCCCAAGTTCGGTGTGGTGAAACTCATTTGGTTCGGGTTGCGCCCACCGTGAAGGCCTGGCAATGGGTTTAAGTTCTCCGGGAAGAATGACACCCGTTCCAATCTGTTCTTTCTTGAGTTTGTAAGCTAAGAGCGTTTTCACTTCATCGGCGGGCAGCGGTGGATCAAAATTAACTTCATTGTATTCTGCGGCGAGACCCCGCACGACATCCTCCGGCTTCATCTCCAGGACGTGACAATCATAAACGAACGCGTTCAAATCATTGTTCCGTCCATCTCCATCCCCAAGTTTCTTGTCAAAGATGGGCACGCCATTGGTGGTGAAGCCTACTGGGACTCTGCCCTCGGATTTGACGGTAGTCGGGCTCACACCCGCTGTCGCTGGGGCCGGCGCTGTGGTTGTTGTGGTCGTGTTCCTGTCAATCGGTATCACCTTATTTTCGACAAGTAGCGACTCCAGAAAATCCACAAGCCGATCAGGCATCGGGGCGACAGTTGAATCGTCCCAAAGCTCATAAGGCTTCTTGGTGTCAGGATGGATGGAGCCCTCAGCAAGCACATACTCGTTACTTTGCCGCACCGACAGCATTTTGTCCTTGAAGTCCCCTTGGACCTTGTTGCCAAGTGTGCGGGTTCTGTCAGTCTGTATCCAATAGGACTGGCAATGCCCTTCGCGTGATTTTGTTGTGCGAGTTCTCGGAAACTCTTCTCCGGTGGCATCCTTGTAGAGCGCGCGGATTCTTTCTGATTGATCCTCGTCGATGAATAGGAATCCATCAGGCCGGGCCAGGGCGCCGCAGTTCGCACTGGGCCATTTGCTTGCCCAATAACGAATAGCCCTTTCATCAGTGGTCGCTTCATTTTGGAAGCCCCTGATGCAGGCAGGGGCCTTCTTTCCGGCCATTATGGGAAACACTGGGATGCCAAACTTCGCCGTTCCAAGAGCAATGGCTAGAAATATAGGCGCGTCGAGTAGGTCATCGGCACACACGACATCCTCATTACCGTCAAATTCGGGAGGAGCAACATCGTAACGAATGTGCACGCCCGATGGCGTACAGCCCTTAACCGTGACCAGGCCGTGAACACGGTGCTGAGCCCGCGTTCCGACTGCAAATCGCGACGGTATTGGCGCCGCCACTGCAGTTTCGTTCGTACTTGCGTTGTCGTTCGTACTTGCGTTGTTGTTAATCATTCAGGCCACCTTTTGTCCGCCTCGCGGACCACGAAATCTGAACACCTCTTTGGGACCAGAACGGGAAACCATCAAGAGGCGGCGCCCGTGAGTCCCGCACAAAACGCCGCCGCCGGCCGTCACCGGCTCGACGAAACTCTGTTCACTCCTGATTTATCGCCCGTCATCCTTCAGGAGATTCAAATCCGAAATCGCTCCGAAATTTGCCAAGCGTAGTCGCCCTGCTCTTTACGTAACGTTTCGCATAGAGATTCATCGCCCTCCTGATATCGCCGGTGCTCATCCCTTCCCTAAAAGGTTTGGTTTGTGTCACTCGCCGGCGCCGAATCACAAGCAAAGCAGCAAGCCATCCGGCGTTCGCCATTCGTTTCATTTCTTGGCTAGAGTTCAGCAGAACTCATCATCCACAGGAGGTTAGGTTTGTGTCACTCACAAGCCGTTTAGCCCCGCCTGCCGGGCCCTCTAAGGTCGCGCGCGGCCATTTCACGGTGGGGAATACACTGCTTGCACATGCGGCAGCCAGCCTCACGAAGCTTGTGGGTCTGGCAGACCGTGGCTCTGGCCTCCGCCCAATGGCAAGGAATCTTTTCGGAGGACCCGGTGCGAACTTCGCGATGGGAGGCGATTGGCCCCCACGGTTGACATGCCATTAAGCCGAGCGGCACGATCTGCACCTAAAGCCGCGCGTAATACGTCTATGAGCGCAGGCAGGAGACAAAATGCGGCCGATTGATTGGTATCGCTTGCGCAATCGGGTGATTGCTTTCCTAGTGGTTGTGTCTTTTGTGGTCGCATCAAGGCCACGGCCGGCTTTGGCGCAGATGAATATGGCCGGTCATCCGATGGAAACCGAAGATGAGAAGCGTCCCGGCGACCTGCCGGTGCCGCAGAGGATGAGCGGCGTTGGCAATGTGCACATCCAGATTACCGCGTCTCCGGAAGCGCAAATGTGGTTTAACCAAGGTCTGAATCTACTTCATGATTTCTGGGAATATGAGTCGGCGCGGGCATTTGAGCAGGGCGTCCGCGTCGATCCACAGTGTGCGATGTGCTATTGGGGTCTGTATCAGGCTGAAGGCTCTTTCCATAGCACGGCGAAGGATTATGCCAACCAGGCACTGACCAAGGCTGTAGGCTTGGAGAGCCACATAAGCAAGGCGGAGCGGCTCTATGTCGAGGCGAGCGTAGCGCACGAGGATGCTCTGAAGGCCGCGAAGCAAGGGCGACCAGACTTCTCAGAGGAACTGAAGTTGTGGCGCAAGCTCGTAAAGCAGCATCCGAAGGACACCGAGGCAAGGCTTTTTATGTCACAGGCCGTCGGCGATCAGAAGGAATACCTGGCGATTCTTCAAAGCATTCTGAAGGATGAGCCTGAAAATTCTGCCGCAAACCACTATTGGATTCATGCGCGGGAGACAAGCCCGCATCCTGAAGAGGCATTGGGGAGCGCAGAAATTCTAGCCAGCCTGGCACCAAACTCTGGACATATGGTTCACATGCCGGGGCACAGCAGATTCAATCTGAGGCGGCCATTGCCTCCAGGAGACCTACTTTGCAACTAATGTCTGGCTGGTGAAAAGATTCGGCCGAAAGTCGGTCTAAGGACACGCCTCGGAATAAACTGCCCACAATGGGTTTGAGCCGAGACATGTGTATAATCCCGACGCTGTAACGTTCGAAACGGAGATGCGAATGAACAGACCGTATTTCTACGGTTGGACAACACGCGGGATAGCGTTCGTCACTTTCCTGGCTTTCGCGCTGATGGCGACGGCGGCCTATCACACAACCAAACGGATTCCCATTGCCGGCGACACCGGCTGGGACTATATCTCGGCCGATTCGCAAGCGCGACGGCTCTATGTGCCCCACGGTATCGAGGTGGTTGTGCTCGATCTCGATTCCGGGGCGGTCGTCGGCAAGGTGAGCGGCCTGAAGGACACGCACGGCGTCGCGGTCGCTCCTGAATTTGGCCGCGGCTTCGCGGACGCCAGCGATCCCGGATCTGTCACCATCTTCGATTTGAAAACTCTCGCGGTGATTGACAAAGTGCGAGTCGGCGACGACCCCAACGGCATCATTTACGACACGAAACTCAAGCTGATCTTTACGGCTGACCGCGGCAGCAAGCGGTTAACCGCCATTGATGCTAAGACGGGCGAGGTCGCGGGCACCATCGATGATTTGGGAGGCCGAACCGAGCATCTGGCATCAGACGGAGCGGGGCACGTCTTCTTGAACATGCAGGATGTTGGCAAGCTCCACAAGCTCGACGTGCGGACATTCAAAGTGGCGGAAACTTGGACACTCACGCCCACCTGCGTTCAGCCCAGCAGTATGGATATGGACACCGCTCATAACCGCATTTTCATCGGTTGCAGGGGCGGTGGCCAAACGCAACCACCCGCGCCGAGTCTTTTAGCGGTTGTTGATGCCACGAATGGAAAGATCGTCGCTACCCAGCCCATCGGTCCAGGGGTGGACGCCCTGGAATTTAATCCCGCAAGGAATTTGATCTACGTATCGACCGGGGGCGGCGACGGCGCGTTGTCGATTTTCCATGAGGACGCGCCGGATTCGTATTCGCTGGTTGAAAAGGTGAAGACGCTGCCCGGAGCGCGAACTATGGCTCTCGATCACAAGACCGGCACAGTGTATCTGCCCGTGGCAGATGTTGGTCCCGTACCTGCGCCGACGCCAGAGAACCCAAGGCCACGAGCGCGGCCGGTGGCCGGGACGTTCTCGGTTCTTGTGGTCGGGCAATAATAAAGAAACCACCGCGTTGAGGGGGTAATGCTGTTTTTCAATCCAAGCTGCCCTGTTCGATTGTTACATTTTCACGCACGATCAGGCGATGTGCAGCCATTTCTCGCAGTTTCGGCAGCACGCGATTCACGTGCTCATCGGAATCTACAAACGTCACGATAATGGGAAGATCGCCGCCCGCCTCGACTAGATGAGCAGTCCGTAATTTACTGCGGCCGAGGAAGCCAGCGACGGAGTGCAAGGCAACTGCTCCGGCGACATTCTCTTCGCGCAAGTACTTGAGAATTTCCAGGTGCAAGGCGCGATGATGCCAGGAATCGCCCTCGGTGAGGTACATCGTGACTTGTACGGCCATATCGGTTGCCATTCTACAACCAGCGTGCCAGCGCGGCACCTGCGAGCACTGAGATCAGGCAGAGCAGATTACTGGCAACGACGTTACAACCCATCAGAAGCCATTGACCTTGCTCCCCCAAAGCAAATGTTTCAAAAGCGTAGCTGGAGAATGTCGTGTAGGAGCCGCAGAAACCGATAGCGATGAGCAATCGCCATCGCGGGTTGATAAGCACCTGCTCAGTTGTCCAAACGAGAAAGAATCCCAGCAATAGGCTGCCTGTGATGTTGATTATCAGCGTGCCGTAGGGAAAGCTAGAAGGCAGAAGTTTAGTGACGAAACCGCTCAGGTAATAACGAGTACTTGCACCGACGACCGCACCCAAGGCAACCCAGAAATACGCCACGATGGAGTTCTCCTTATTCGTCTGGTAGGAGTCATCAGCCCTGCGGGGCGGTTAATGGCGAACTCCATCGCCGAGTTAAGTTTATCGCGAACGCAAAGTGCGGGCAAGGCAACGAGTACGTGTCACCTCGGCAGGCGTTCACACGCTAAACTGAAAAAGATATACGCGGAGCGACGCGCGCAGCGCCACCGTTCGAAACAGAACCCATAAATCGCGTTGCCGTTTCTTCCAACGTCTTGTACCGTTGAGACTCGCAACATTGATTGCCTTCAGGAGACCTACTTTGCAAGTGATGTCATGGCTGTTGAAACAATTGTGCCGGCACCCTAACGAGATCATGCGAAAGCGGGACGAAGGTATGGGATACGAATGCACGTCATGCTTTCGGTGGCAACCAATGCAATCGAACGACTCCAGAGAACCTCGTCCACCACACTCTTAACAGAGTCTCAGAGCGCGTACACTCAAACTGGCGAAACCCTTCGGCCCGCCAGCGAGTCCAACGCTTTAACGCAGACTGCGGCTTTCCTCTGCAGATTTGAGCAGGGCTCACTCGGAGAATATCGAATCAACTTTGAGCAGCCTCTGAACGATTGGATCGGTATTTTGGGGCGCTGGGGATGGAACGAAGGCCAGCATGAGTCTTACGCCTACACGGAGGTCGATGAAACTGTGCTGCTTGGTGTGGGTGGCAATGGGGCGCGTTGGAAGCGAAAGCTCGATCGGATAGGGATTGCGTTCGTTACAAACGGAATTTCGCGTGACCACCGGGAATATCTGGCACTGGGTGGCGACGGATTCATACTGGGAGACGGGAAGCTCAACTATGATCGCGAAAAGATCACCGAAGCATACTACACGCTACACGTTTGGCGAGGAATATACGCCTCGTTCGATTTCCAATATGTCGCCAACCCTGGATACAATCGTGACCGAGGTCCCGTCATCGTGCCGGCTCTGCGTCTTCATCTAGAGTTGTGATTGGTGAGCAGGATCGAAGATCAGTCTGTTTGTAGAAATACTCCACGTTCTCGCCGCCCGCTGTCTTCCTGAGTCAACGATCAAGCGCCATTCGGTTCCTGCGGGCGGCGTAGCTCGGGGCGTTCCGCTGGTTACTCCCGCTCACTTTCGGCCGCTGTCTTGAACTCCATCGGAACTGATCCGCTGGTACTTGACGCGGGAAGTCCTCGGGCGTCAAAACTGTCACGTTGCCACGCATGATCGTGTTACCTGTAATTGTGAACGGAATCGAAAATGATGACAGACTTCCGCGCGTTTAGACTCAGCCATTTCCGCACGTTGCGGCAGAGTCTATCATGGTCGAACCTCACAAGGCCCCACTGTGATTCGGCGCAGCGGATGAGAGACTCAGCACACAAGGGAAGTTCCTCGGCGAACAGGTCGGTGACGCATGTTAGAATCCGCCGCAAGGAGGCAGACGAATTATAATAGCCTGCTGGAATGGCCATGAAGCCTAAAAAGCGATTCGCGGTAAACGCGAAGGTTCGCGTCGTAACGCCGGGAATTGATGGCATCGTTACACAACTAGACGACACTCCAACTGTATTGTGGGAATACTGGCACACGATCCAAACCGAACATGGTGAGCGCAGAGAGCCCGGAAGTAATCTCGAACTCATCCCGGCGCCTAAGACGCAGTCGCCTGGACGTGGCTTGCCGCATCAGATTCACATGCACGGGCCGAACGCCCGAGTGAACCTGTACAGCACAGACAATTCGACGAACACCTCTTCCGTATCCGGCGATCAACTATTTATCCAACTGCGCGAGACCGTTGGCTCAGTCGAGGAGGGCGATCGCGCTGATATCCTTGCCCGTATTGATGCGCTTGAGCATGCTGAAGGATCAAATGCTTTTCTCGTGGCATATCAGAACTTCATTGCCTCGGTGGCGGACTACATCACGATATTTAGTCCGTTTATACCAGCACTGGCGCAGAGGCTTTCAGGTCGTTGATCTTATGAATCTATTTGTGGGGAGTGTAGGATTATCTGCAAACCGAGTGGAGTGCTAAGGCATATTACGATCCGCGTCTACTGCCAATTCCTTAATGGTTGCTCTGTCCGAATAATCACATCCATCAATCCAAATCGTCGCGTCGATTGAGGCTTCGGCCCCGATAGTCGCTTCCACAATTCCTCCCCCTCCTGGCATCGCACACCGGGTGCAATATTCAGTGGCGAACAAGTGCCTGGTGTCGCGAGGATTCACAGAACCGTATTCCTTTTGACTGAACCGAAAACAACGCCGACCCGCTTCGTTTGCTGGTACTTCAAGTGATCCATAGGATGCACTCCAGTGCTTCAAGATGCCCGCAGGAAGGTTCAGTTTACAATTGTATGCTGTGATCTCTTGATTCGTGTCGTTAACCAGCACTACCTCAAGTCTTCGTATCGGATGGTCTTGTGGCGAAGCAACGCTGACGGATTTTAGTTTCAGTTGGATGCCTGCCGAAGCTGGTAACTTCCATGCTCTAAGAGCCTCCGGTAAAACTGCGAGCACTTTGGACTCGTCGGTGAACTCGATGGGGTTCAGATGAAGCAACTCCCTGATACCTTCACGACTAACACTTTTATGCTTGAAAGCGATGGTTGGCAGAGCACGCTTCTCCACACGTTGTATATACGTGGCGATAGCGATCTCCTGCTCAATCCAAACGGACCCACGAATCACGGCAGGCTTGTCCGGACGAGTGATCTGCCCTCTGGGGTGGAGGACGACTATGAAACCGACACAGTCACGCAACGCACCGAGAATGTTGGCATCAAGCCCGTTAAGGTCCTGAACATCCTCAGCGAAGAATGGTTCCAGGCCCGTAACCTTCTTGACCATCTCTGCGATCTGCCTACCGAGACTTTTTTCGGCCTGCGTATATTGCCCGCAGGATATGAAGACGGTCCGTTTGCTCATCGCAATGTGGTTCAGCTAGCGTCCGTTCATACGAGTTCTGAAAAAGGGACGCATACTCGGCCCTCCTCTGCGAGTAGCCGTACGCGCTTTCGTAGGAAGTCTGTCAGGCTCATTACGTCGGTTAAAATCATCATGAGATCGTAACGTTTACCACGAAAAAGGACGCCGCTTTCCCTCTCGTGATGGCGTCGTGCGCCTACACACTGATGCCGTTGAACTCGCTTGACTTGTTCGAGCGGCTTTGCCTTTCGCGAGCGTCCGCGCCATGGCCAGCAAAAGTTTCCGATCACTCGGTGTAACCCGGCTCGGGCTTCGCTGAAACTGCGCCAGCACGTGAGTGTTTTTCCCAGTAGAACTCCACAGAGCCGGGTTTGGCTTGGGCGGCGTCAATTGGGAACGTTCGTCGCCTTCGCAAAAAATCTGATAGATCGGGACCTCAAGAGCCCGTGCAAATTTGTCCAGGCGTTTCGACTGCGGGGACGGTGTGACCGTTCTCAACCCGCGAGATATAGCAGCGGATTAGACCACTCCATCGTTCGATGTCGCCTGAGACATGCCTTTCTGTTCGCGCAGTTCGCGCAAACGCTCGCCAATAAAATCATGACCGTCTCCTTCGCTGCGGGAAGCAAAAGCATATCGTACATCGCGGATTATCGCCCCTATAAGTTCACATGTTTTGCCTTTTTGTCTTCGTGTAGCGCAACGAACTTCGAATGTCGTAAATGATTCGCCGGCGTCAGTTCCGCATAATCGATTGCCGCAACCAGTTCCGGTTTCAGCCAAACACATTTGTCCATGTCCGCCGCGGTTAGACCTTCGCCCCATCTTCCTTTCTTTGTTTCTGGAAGATTCACGAATGGGCAGTTCTTGATCCGGAGTCCATCGAACTTCCGGAACACTCTCTCGCGCACCGAGGGTACAAAGCCATTCCGTACCTTGGCCGCATATAACAGCTTCTTTCCCTCGTAGTATCCAACGATCAGGGCGTCGAAGTTCTTCGTGCTCGGGGTATATCCGCCGATGACGAAGTCTTGCCCACCACCAATCCGCAGCTTCACCCAAGCGCCGCTCCGTCTCGCCGGCTCGTAAACACTATCGAGTCGTTTCGCGACCACCCCTTCAAGACCTTGGGCTCGCACTGCCGTAATCAAGTTTTCAGCTTTGGACGGAAAGCTTATCGAATACCGTATTGGATCTGATAGGCTCGGCATTACTCTCATTTGTAGAATCTCACGGCGTTCCGCCAGAGGTCGCTTCTGTAAGTCTTGGCCCTTCCATACGAGCAAGTCGAACACGAAAAGAGTCACGGGAGTTTGTGTAGAGGCATTCTGTAAGAGGTTGAATGAAGGTCGTCCGACATCATCCAGCCCAACGATCTCGCCATCGACGACGGTCTCATCTGGAAGCTTCCAGAGAGCCGCTACGATACCTGGATAGCGTCGATTGAAACTTTTTTTGTTGCGAGAAAATAGACTTACTTGCCCTTGGTGTTTGACGGCGACGGCGCGATATCCGTCCAGCTTGAGTTCGTATTCCCAGGCGTCTCCGCTGGGTAAATGCGTGACGAGCCGGCACTCCATGGGCTCGATGAAAGCTGCTGTTTCCAAGGTTTTCTTTTGCACGGCGAGCAGCATAACCGAGGAGCAGATCATGCGTCTCATTGATAGCAAGTACCCGGAGGGCGCGTGAGCCGAGCCCTGTCACAGAAGCTCAGCGAAAGTGACGCAGACGCACCCCTCTTCAGCTAGGAGTCGCACGCGCCGCTTCAGAAATTCCGGGAGCGGCATCGCCCCTGTCAGGATCATTATTAAATCGTGGCCGTTCATCACGAAGAAGGACGGCGCCTTCCGCGGGTAATGGCATCTCGCGCCGGCTGGGTAAATGTCATATCCACGGGGCAGAGCAGAGATAAAACGCGCAGCCGGCCGCCTCTGGTCCCTGCTGGTCTTTAGTCCGTTCGTGAACTGGATTGCCCCGTGGGTGTTTGCTTTCATGCGACCGGCCCCTTAGACAAAACTAACGTCTGACTTCGGATTTGCCTTGCGTGGTAGAATCCGCCGCACCGAGGTCACCGGCCAGTGATGAATCTCGACCAGACACAGCATCGGAATCGGTCCTACTTCGCTCGCAATGCATAATCCTCGGTTACCAAGTCCGAAGCAAATAGGAGGAGACAACGAGATGGGTGAAAACGGAATCCAGGAGCTTATCAATTTCTGGAAGTCTTTCGATCTAACCCCGAGAAGCCCTTGCGTACACGAACAGGATCGTGGAGCAATGGCCTTGGCGAAAGCGACCGTTTCCGAAATGTCTTCGGCCTCAACATTCTTTGAACTGCCTAAAAAAGACGATTTTTTTCACCTTTCTCTCAGCCCGGTTCCGTATATGGGTGATCTCCGCTCGGCGGACATATTTTTAAATGATTAATCCCTCAGTAGGGTATGCCGACTACTGCACCAATGCGGATCCGGCATTCCGCAACGCTCTGGCATGTACTTTAAAGCAGGATTTCGCGGACGGTGAAAACACATGTTTGGCTCTAAATCCTCAATACTGCTGCGGCAACAGTTGGTTCTATTACTATGAGAGGCTACTCAGACCTACCCTTCGGCAGTATGCCGAAACGCAACGCGTGAACTATGGGCAGGCCCTGGTAAATCTTTCGCGTCGACTAGCCATTCTTGAATTAGTGCCCTACTACTCCGCAAACGCGCGCCAAATCACGAAACCGTTTCTGAGCAGGTTAACGTCGGCGCAGAAAGCGCAAGAGGCTGGGCGGGATTTGCATCAGAGGGCCACAGGACATGTAAAATCGGAGCATAGAAATGGATTGGAGAAGGAGGGGAAAGCAGCGATCCTGGAAAGACTCAAGGTCCAAGTAAATTCTGCCGATCCGATTGTCATAGTCAGATGGAGACATGCTCTATGGGGCTTGGCTCAGTCTCAGCAGTCACATTGATCCTGATCGCGATGATCTATGCTGACTAAAAGTGATGGGCGGAGCGAAAAAGAAAAGAATTGTCGTGTCAAAAATAACAAGAACGCCAGGCGTACATCACATCGGGAGCGCCGAAGGACGCGAGCTAGGTCCTCGTTCTTTGTACTCGGTGCTTCACCGACACCGTGCCTTCGTATCCCGGCCGTTGCGATAAGGGGAGTAGCTTACACCGAGTTGCCCTAACCTCAGCCGACGCCCTCCGTATCCCGTAGTGTCTCAGTTTGACTCTACGGCGAAAGTTCTGAGAGGGGCCCTGCCCGCCGCTATAGCTCTGCCATATGCCTTGGCGCTGAAAAGAAGATTATCGAAGGTCAGCCCGATCCGGCGCACATTTCGACTTCGCACGTTGAGCGCCAGAACCTCACGATGCGCATGTCCATGCGCCCGGCTTACGCGCCTGACCAATGGCTTTTTCCAAGAAGGTCGAAAACCATCTGAACGCGCTGGCGCTGTACTTCGTCTATTACAACTTCTGCCGCATCCATAAAACGGTGCGGGTTACGCCAGCCATAGGGGCCGGTATCGCCGATGAATTGATGGACGTGAGCCATATCGTGCGCTTGATCGACCAAGCCGAGGAAGCGCCCAAGAAGCGCGGGCCGTATAAGAAGCAGGCCGCTTGATGAAAACCGATGCCATTCGCGTTCGGGATTACCGTCCGTCGGATTTAGAGGCTCAGATCGAACTGCGGCGCGGGTCGATAAGGCAGATTGCAGGGCGCGATTATAGCTATGAGCAAATCATGGCGTGGGCTCCGGACACCGTTGACCGAGAAGCTGCTGCGGCCAGAAACTTATCGAGGCGTGTTTGGGTGGCAGAAATTGGGGAAATAACAGTTGGCTACACAGATCTGGTACGAAACGGCCACCTAGATCGCATGTATGTACATGCCGACTTTCAGCGGCTCGGTGTGGCAAGTGCGCTTTTATCGAGGGTTGAGAACGCCGCTAAAGAACTTGACCTTCCACGACTGTATTCGGAAGTAAGCATTACCGCTAAGCCGTTTTTTGAACGACGCGGGTTCCAGGTGATTGCCCCGCAAATAGTTCTTTTCAGGGGGCGCCAATTTCTAAATTACCGAATGGAAAAACTCCTAAATTCAAACTGAGACACTACCTACGAACACCCTCATTGGCAACAAAAAGTGCTACACTCTGTCATGAAAATTTCTCTTAGTAGGAAAGGTTTTGATAGTGAGTCCGGTCAAATGCCGAGTCCGATTCTTCCGTGTGGTTGTCTCTGCTCTCTTCCAATCCCTTACACAAAATCGGACGTGCCCTATTCCCATATTCATTTTGGCAAGCGAACTCTTCAAGAAATCCGCACTTTGTTGAATTCGGAAAGTCCGATTGAGCGAGCCCATCTCGATCCAGACCTGCGGCATGACGCACTTGTTCAGCGTCCCAAGGATTGGCGGCCAGCCTTCGGGCAATCTGGAGCGGCCGGAGGACTCCTCATCAACCAAGATATAAAACGCGGCGACCTTTTCATTTTCTTTGGCTGGTTCCGACGAACCATATTTTCAGACAGAAAATTGGTATTCGATGCTGCTGATCGTCACGGTCGCCATATGGCTTTCGGCTGGTTGGAGGTGGGTGAAGTCGTGAACGAACTGCCGTTGCCCCCGAACCTGTCATTTTTGATCGACCACCCGCACGTGCAATTTTTTGAGCAAGAAGGGGTTAACAATAGGATTTTTGTGTCCTCTAAGACGGGCCTCAAGGCGGGTTTGTTTGCAACCGAATCGGAAAGTATCGTGCTGACACAAAATGGGAGAGCACGTACGCAGTGGTCACTCGATAAAGCATTTGAATCTCTGATACCGACACGTGAACGATGTGAACTCACATATCACGGCAAAGAATGGCGTTGGGGTCGGGAAGGCAAAAAGGTTACACTTCGCGCTGTCAGTAGAGGCCAGGAATTCGTGTTCGATGGCAACCGACATCTGATGGCGAAAAAGTATTTTGTGCAGAAGGTGAGGAAGGCGATGTCGAATGAAGCTCGACGTTGTCCGCACGATTTTTAGGGAATCCTGTTCGTGAAACAATTCTGGTTACAGCGCTTGCCAACTCTTAGCTTCCGCGCGGTCGTGATTTAGTGATCTGTCTACAATAGACGCACCATCGTCGCGGCACCTGCACGAATGCCGTCTTCTTTCTGAGCCGCGGCAAGTTCATATGGACCCGCCGGAGAACTAAGCCGTTGCCCGCGCCAGTATGGGGCAAAGAATACCCAGCCGCGGCTTGGCAAAGACCAGACCAAGCGCGTCGAAAGCCTCCTTGCTGTACATTCCGGGGGCCCTGCCATGATTGTAAAGAACTGCCAGAAATAGTCCATTTCCTTCCGGCTTATAGAGCACTCCATGAGAGCGTGAGCTTGCCAACGGGAAACCTGACCATGTCTTCAGAGGCAGTCGCCGGAAATGACCCAGATGCCGACCCAGATATCGGAACAAGGCTGTTCGATGACGATAAGGCTGAATGATCGGCGCGTTTCGGGCGAAGTCTGACTCGAAGCAGTCATAGCTCACCTTGGGTCCATTGAAATCCAAATGTGCATAGGAATGATTGCAGAGTAGATGGCCCGCTTCATCCCACTGACGCAGTAACTCCTGTCCCTCAGGCTGATCGACACGCATTCCGCAGACGAATAGAGCGATCTTGAGTTTGCGGTGGGCGAAGCATTCCAGGAGGCGCCGATTAGCTTCCTGCCAAGTCATGAAGGGGCCGAGATCGACACTGGGATCGTCTATTGTGAGCGCAACTTTCGGACGTACACTTTTGGTCTGTTGAGTGGCTCCTTGCGATTGTGGCCCGGCGAGCAAGCCACTTAATTGAGCCTGGCTCGCCAGTTGGGTTCCTACTGTTCCCAATAGCGGCGCCTTCGAGAAGACGGAGAAATCGACGGCGATTCATGCAGAGAGTATAAATCACCGCCCGTATCAGCATCCGCTCAAATCATGTTACCGTTTCTTCGGATCGAACCCAGGACGGAGACTCAAAAAGGAGGAAATTTGGATACACAGCAGATCCTGAGGGAATTAAAAGCGGAACGAAATCGGCTGGACAGAGCTATTGCTGCCCTGAATGGAGCCAAGTCCCGGAGCACATCGGTGACGAATGAGTCCTCGGAACCGCATACACACACGCCAAGAAAACGCCATCATCTAACCGCGGAAGGGCGCAAGCAATTATCTATGTTGATGAAAAAGACATGGGCGGAACGAAGGAAAAAGAGTTCGACAAGCTAGAATCCCCGCCCACAGCGTGACCGCTTCCGACTAGAAAAGGCTGGCTCCGAACCGACCCCACGCAATACGGGCGCGGAGCGCCAGTTTCGAAACAGAATCCATAAATCGCGTTGCCGTTTCTTCCACACGCCTTGTACCGTTGAGACTCGCAACATTGATCGCCTTCAGGAGACCCACTTTGCAAGTGATGTCATGGCTGTTTAAACAGTTTTGCCGGCACCTCACCAAATCATGCGGAAACGCGAACAAGGAATGGGACTCGAATGCACGTCGTGCTTCCAGTGGCGATCAATGCAATCGAAAGAAGCCGGAGAACCTCGTCCACCGCAACCTTAACTGCGCGCTCGCCGTGTTGTTTTGCGTGGCACCTGACTTCTCGCCGCTGATTTGCGGCATTGATCCGGGATGGCCCAATCTATCGAAATTTGTAAAGCTCTTGGAACGCGCCACCAAAGAATTCGGCGCCAACCAAACACTATATGTTGGTGTGATAACGCTCCTGAAGTTAGGGTAGTAACGTCATTTAACTTGATCTCAAACGATTTATGTGCATGATAAAGGACGTTATCAGCCACTAGAACATAAATATGGTTCCGCTCAAACTGCGGAACGACGTTTGTATTCGACAAATCAGGTCGAATCCTCTCCTTCAGCTCCCGGCTGTGCCGCGCTTGACCTGCACCGCTAAGAAAAGATCGACAAATATATCTTTCAGCGTATCCCGAGGTGCGCCTGTGGACGAAGATAGTCCGACGCTGATTTCCCAATCATCGTCCGTTCGGAGATCTGCTGGATCTCGTACTGGGGTGGCTATCGAAGTATCAATGCTGAACGGACTCACGTTATGTAAGGCGACCGCACCGACCACGTCGGGTTCACGTCGATCCTGACGATCGGTCGTTCGATACAGCCAACAAGGAGGTATTTCATTCTGATCAAGAAATTCCACGTGATCATTCAGCATGCGGCACATACTTCGACGAGGTGCTCTCACTGTGACCTGCCATAGTCCGCTTGGAGATTTCGCATCATCTACAATGAAAGCCGAAATGCCCCTAAGTCTTACGTGCCGCAGACCGATTGGCATCATGTTTTCCGTTAGCCGACACTTCCATTGTCCTTTTGTTCTTCCCTCACGCCATTTCTCATCGCCTCCGCACAAAGAGCGAACGGACAAAGGGAACGCGAGATTCTGATCATAATGTGAAAACCTGACCCGCTCTCGGATCGCGCCTCGCGTCCAATCCAACACATGATCAAAATAGTTCGGCAAATTGTCGTCAGGAAAAGGTACGCTGTACCCGTATATCTGTTTTAATCCCTGCGCCGCCGCTTTGAGACGGGAGATCGCGTCCCGGAAATCGCGGTGGAATCTAAGCTGTATACCGTCCATTCGTTGTTTGTGATTCAAAACTCCATCGGAACAAGTTGCCAAAAGCCGCTTGAGATACATCTCGTCCCTGACAACTTCCGTGCGCTCCTGCTGAAATAAAATGTTATTTTCTTCCCATTTCTGTTTGTCAGTCGCCCCGGCAAATCTCTGTTTACCGGCTTGTGCTGATGACAGCAAAGCATTGCGCTGGTTCTGAAGTAAAAGAGTCTCAAGATAGAAACGCGGATCTGTATCCCATTCCGCGAACTCCATTAAAAGGTCGGGTTTATAGCCTTTAACTTCGACGCCACTCGCCGGCCGCCAGGAATAAGGCTTCAAGTTCTTGTGGTCGCCGTCTTCAATGAACGCTGGGAGGGCTGAGAGGAGTGCGCCGTATCGAGCCGCAATCTTTCTCTGAAGCAACAATTTGCCTTCAAGATAGTTATCACCATACCGTGTGATGTTCCCGGCTGAAAGGTCAGCCGATTCATACAATGTCTTTTCCGCGGTAGCATCGGATCGCGCGACCGATGCTGCCCATGTATAGTAACCTGCGTCCTCTTCTTTCTTGTGAATCTCGTCCAGCCTAAAGAACTGCTCCAATTCGATACCCAAATTGACAGCATCAACTGCCCTTCGGTCCCATTCCGCTCGGTCGCGAAGGCCCCTATCCAAAAGGTCCGCAGCTTGATCCAGAAGCTGCTCCACTTGAAAGATTATGAAGCTCGATTCGCTTTCTCCTGCCGATTTCCACCCTTTTTCGATGTTCATTGCGAAATCCGCGCATTCGCCTTCATGAACATTCCACAAGTTGGCGTAACTTTCTCGGAATGCCTGAAGTGCGAGGAGTCTTTTCTGACGCATTTCAGCTGATAGCTTTTTGTCAACCGCAGTCCGATCAGCTTGATTTTCGATGGCCGTCGCAGAAGGTTCAAACGCCTGCAATTTCAGGCGGTCGGAAAGTTTTTCTGCTGAAGGCGATTCTTGTGTTTTGGGATGATCGTCATTGGGCATAGCCTGTTCACCTGTTCACCATGCAAGATTATCGACGCCGTTTCATATCTGGTACAAACGCTGGATATGCTGGCCGAAGGTCAAGCGAAGAAGTACGCGGGAGGGCCATCGCATCCAGCCGCTGATTGACGTTCCGAACAGTGTTCGGTTCTATGCTTATGAGCCTATCATCATCGCTCCCAAGTGACCTCTCGTCCAAGAGCTTGCGCCACGGGTGATCAGCGCCTAGCGCGCCCTCCACATTCCGGACAAAACCTTCGAAATCTCCCTTTACAAACGAATACGTCACTCGTGCAGCAGCGTACAGCTCGCTTTCTGCACCCAAAGCTGTCAATTCAGGTGGCAATTGCGGCCAAATGCAACGCAACACAGCAGTTTCGTACCAGCATCTGAGCGCGAACGGTGGTTCCGGATCACCGACAGCACCTCCAACTACTGTGGGATCGCCCGCTGGTAACCAAAAGTCAAAATAGGTGACTGGTTTTGGCCCATAGACGGATGTGGGTAGCTTCAGGTTGTGTTTGTCAGCGTCAAGCGGTTGGGGGACATCGTGTGTAAATTCATTCCAATCCGTGAGCTCGTGATTTTCTTCTTCTGGCTGTTCCCCAGCACTGTCGGATTCGAAATCAGTATAGGCTTCATCATCAAGCGCACTCTGCATTAGGTCGTCGTCGTCATCAATCATGTCGCCGCCTCGTTTTGTTCTTCGGCCCAGCATTCCATTGTGATATTGAACTCCTGATGACCCGCTGAGTGGCCGGATTTAGAAGCCTTCAAAGCCGCTCGTACTCCCGCCCGCACACGCAAGACCACGCCGTCGAGAGAGCGCTGGGTTACACGCCTTTCGGACGTGGATGTCGTCGTGAAGAACCCGGACGTGCGTTATTCTTGTTCGCGCAAGTCGGTCGGCACTGCACATTGCCCGTCTGATCCACCTTCGTGCTACGGGGTTCAAACGCACGCCTCGCGTCCGGTTTCCGGTACCACTGCCAGGTGTCGGCCTGAAACCGGACGGAGCGACCCGTGTGCCTAATACACGACCTTGACTGTGAAACTCCGCGACCGTTAACAGCCGGGAGTTGATACCAACTTTTGCAGGTGGTTTTGCCGAAATCATCGGCAGATATTACTGTTGAGAACTTCTGTTTATCAAGAGTAAATATAAGGTAAAAGGCCTCAACGCCGGAATGAAAGACAAAGGCAACAGGCCGCGCGTTGCTCTCACTTTAAGCCGCTTTCGGAACACTGGAAGGCAGCTGGATTCCACTGCCGGGTGGCAACTTCACCGGCTTAGGGCTACTGTGATATTCCGCCGTTTACGGGGGCAATAAATCACTTGACTCACCCACGGAGCAAGCACAGGATGGTGGTGTGCGATGAGAAGCTCTCTCGCCGCATTGTCGCCGTCATCCTGTGTAGATGGAGTGATCTTCGTGGCGCTCAAGGCTTATTTTGATGGAGGAATGGGATTCGTTCAAGAAGCAGGAAAGAAAAAGCCAAAAGTAATGACCCTGACATGCTTGGCTGCCGATGAATCCGTTTGGAAAGAATTAGAGCCAGCGTGGGAACAGGTCAGAAAAGATACTGGAAATCCAGCTTACATACACATGGCTGATGCTATGTCCTTGGAGGGGGAAGTCTATAAGAATTGGACTCCTGACCAGCGCGATGAACTTTTAGATGGACTCTGGAAGACCTTGCGCGCCTTCGGTAAGAATCCGCGTCTGCACTCTTTTACTTGTACGATTGATCTAATTGCCTATGAACGATGGAAAAAAATAAACAACCATCCTTCTCCCGCTCGCCTTTGTGTACGTAACGTTTTTCCTGTAATGCTGGAGTGGTATGGTCGGTTTCCTGACAAAATAATGGGCGCCATCGACGCCTATTTTGATCGGGGAGAACAGTTCATGCGGCATATAGATGCGGACTGGAAGAACAAGCGCATTCGTAAAGAATATCCAGCATGGAATTTGATTAGAACAATAGCTCCGGTGGATATGAGGGTAACCCCGCCTATTCAGATGGCCGACATGATTTGTTGGGGTTATTCGCGACAAAAAACGGTCGGAGAAAACTGGAGAGAAAATCTCAGTTGGCATGACCGTGCAGTAACCTGCGCGAATGCAGTAGATCCAATATATATGCACATCGGAGAAGAAGAACTATCAAAACATAATTATAGACCAGAAGGTTCTGAAAAATATCTGCGTCAACACAGGAGTTCTAGATTATGAAAAGTACGAACAATGAATTTGAACAATTCGATACTGCAATACGTTCCATTCTAACGGTATCAAAAACAGAACTCCAGAAGCGCGAAAGGGAATGGAAGCGCAATAAAGATAAGAAAAAGCGGGCTAAGTCTTAACCCGCTTTCCCCGACCGTCGCGCTTACGTTCTTTGTTAGTTAAGGCACGTTTCTAGGTTCGGAGTTTTGCCAGTGAGTTCGCTCCAAGTGAGGCGCTTACCAACGATGCGGCGCACCACAGCGTCAAAGCGGTCGCCGTCGTCCATCGGATTATTTTTAGTGGCACGGTTGTTGTACCGGAATACTTGTTCGTCGAGGTAGCGGAATAGATGAAACGGTTCGACACTAACGTAGGTGCCTTTGAGCCCCCGCTTGAGAAGCGACCAAAAGTTTTCGAGGCCGTTGGTGTGAATCTTGCCGTCCACGTATTTTTCCGCATGGTCAATGACTTGGTGCTCAAACTTTTCGTTCAGCCCGATATAGGACATAAGGGCATCGGTGTAAATCGAGCTACCAGCTTCCACGTGCTTGACGATCTCGCCTTGCAGAACATTCTTGCGGCGGGTGGTAATAACCCCAGCGCGAATCTCACCATCGCGTTCAAGGATGCCGACAATCGGAGTCTTTCCGATAACGCCAGTTTGGTTCAAACGCTTCCGTCGTGCGCTGCCAACGTGCATGTTACGAGCCTTGCCACCGATGAAGGTTTCGTCCACTTCAATCTCGGTGCCGGGGCCGCCCAGCTTCACAGTGGGACTGCCCTGCAAGGCGAGCCGGATGCGGTGAAGCATGAACCACGCGGTTCGCTGGGTGACTTTGAGAGCGCGTCCGACTTCGTAGCTGCTGATACCGTTCTTGCAGTTGGTAATCATCCAAGTCGCCGCAAGCCACTTGTCGAGGCTAATGGGGCTGTCCTCAAAGATGGTCCCAACTTTAACGGAGAACTCGCGGCGCGAATGATGGCTCCCGCACTTCCAAGTACGGCGAGCCGCGTTGTAGCTCACCTTGTCCGATCCGCAACCGGGGCAGATAACGCCATTGGGCCAGCGGCGCTCCGCGAGATATTGGGTGCAATTGTCCGGCTTAGAGAAGTAAAGAATCGCTTGTTGCAGGCTCTTAGGTTCGCTCATTGGGCTGTTCTCCACGAACCCAATGTACTCTTTTCAAGTGGGCGAGTCAAGTGATTTATTGCCGTTTACGGGAGCTTGTTATTGCCCGGTGTGTAACGATTCCGTTCTGCAATGGGGGCTCCCTAGCCAGGTGCGTGTCAGACATCTCCACCGTCGGATGGCCGCTCTGGCTGCGGTTCAGGGTCCGGCGGCGTGACGCCGAGAGGCGATAAATAGATATGCCCGGTAAATCCGCCGATCGGGAGCCTGTCGAGAAAGACGTGATGAACTCCGTTGAGGGTGCTCTCGATGCGCGCATGGCCGATTTCGATATACCGGCTTCGATGGCGGCTTTCCTTCCTCAGCGCATACGCATTGTGAGTGTGAGGTCTATCGGGCATGAGATCGTTTACCACATCTAGGGGTGCGGCGAAAGATGGTCGCCGGCAGGGACATCGGCAGCAGGATCGTCAGTGGTGTCGTTCCAATCCCAGAGGTGAAGCCAGGGTACGGCGTCCTGCAGGAATTCGATTGTGTGCGAGAAAACTGGCAGGCGACTGATGGGTCGCAAAAGACTGCGGGCAGCCGATCGGAAACTGCCAACGGTCTCGCCGCGGCGGCGACGGCGCCCCTGAGCCTGTGGCGAAGGCGCTCGTTTGACAAGGGCCTTAACAACCGCACGGAACTGTTTTTCAAGCGCCTCCACCATCCCTGCGCGCCGGAGAGTGGACGGCGTGGCTTCAACGTGAGGGTCAGGTCTTTCCGCCAGATTTGTGTTTGCATCGAGCGCAATTGACGGTGCCGGTAATGTTGTCGCTAAATCCAAGGGCGGGATGCCCAGTCTCGGGTCGGAAAGGTCTTTAGGCGATATTTTCTGGGCACTCTCGCCGTTCGGAATTGGCGGAAATTGCACTGAGACCGGATCAGGTCGGGCCGCCGTTGGGTTCGGAGAAGCCGGCAGGCCGTCCAATCCAGCTGATCCTCAATCGCCTGTTGTGTTTTCATGGACGGCGCTGGTCCAATGAGGCGGATGTGCGAGGCGGCAACGGCTCGTCGCTTGTGAGTTCGTCTCTCACTGATGCATCGTGAATCCGCGGCTTGTGAAGGACAAACGGATGACTTCTCATTTTCGGCCTCCTTTAATGATACACCAACAGTTGTAGCCAGATGCATAAACAGAAGCCCAAACAGCATGCGGAGCAGAAGAGAAAAAGGCGGGAAAAGCAGCGAAGAATTGAAGGCGTTTATGTCAGTTATGCAATTCTAATGTACTTTTTGAGGCGGGTTTGCGCAGACGAAGTCCCGGAAAGGCCGGGCTCTAAAATTGCATAACTGACCTCAAAATTGCATGAATGGAGTGCCGAGACCTGACGCACAGCGCCTCTCTCCGCCTCTTAAATCTATGCAGATTCAACTATCTCCTTTATGTGTGGTTACCTGAAAAGCCTTGAGAGGGCCATGTGCTAACCCTTGCACCATATCGCCACGGGAGTTCGCCTCGCTTTGCGTCTGCAAGTCTAACATCCCAACCAAAACATTGGGTAGCGGAACGATGGCTGCTGCGCTCTTTATCCGCTAATTTCCTAAGTAAACCACGGCTTATATCAATACCGCAGAATTTGAAGGGCTCCAAGCGCGCTGCAAATAACAAGTAGTGGTCTGCCACGCAAGCGGTATAGCGGTTCTTCGCACGGGCAATTCTAAGTCGCGCGCGCGCCAGTCCACGGCCATTCGCGACGGCACGCGGCACGCACGAAGTACAGCAACAAACCAAAAAACAGCACGACAGCGGCATAACGGATTTCTTTCAGGAAATTGGGACGGGAGATCAGCATATAAATGAATCCCGCGGTGGCCAGCAATGCCGGGAAGGGATACAGCCACATCCGAAAAGGCCTGCGCATTTCCGGATGCCGCTTGCGCAAGATGAGCAACCCAATCTCCTGGAACAAAAATTGCAGCAGCAACCGGATCACCACCAGCGCGGCAATAACATCTGCAAGCTGTAACACGCAGAATGCAGTCGCAACACCGCCCATCACCAGCAGCGAAACGTACGGGAACCGGTGCCGCGGATGCAGGCGACCAAACATTGCGAAATAGTTTCCGTCCAGGGCCGCGGCGTACGGCACGCGCGAGTAACCGAGCAGCAGCGAAAATACCGATCCAAAAGCTGTCCAGATAATCAGCCCTGTAACCACCTTACCTGCCCAACCGCCATAGATACGCTGCATAAAAAAAGAAATTACAGAGGATCGCGCATCCGGAGTGGCATGCCCCGCGAACTCCTGCCAGGGAATCACCCCGAGCACGCTCACATTCATCAGCAGGTAAATCGCGGCCACCAGCGCGATGGAAATAAGCACGGCGCGCGGGATATTTTTCTCCGGCTCCTTCACTTCGCCTGCCAGGTAACAAATGTTGTAGTAACCCCAGTAGTCATACGTGGTGATCAGCATTGCGGAGCCGAGGCCGGTGAAAAATCCCGTGGATAATGCGAAGGCACCCGGCGGGAAGCTGAACGCCTGCGCCGCATGGAAATGTGTGACGCCTGCGGAGATGACCCAGCCCAGTGTGAGCAGGACCCCGCCCCAAAGCCACTTGGATAGCCGGCCGACGCTTGAAATTCCACGATAGAGCAGCACCACACCCAGTATGCAGCTGCCCATCGCCAGCCACGTGCCGGGGGTGATCACGATGTTCGCTTCCAGCCTTCCCAGCAGGGGCACGCCAAGATGAAAGTTGTGCTGGAAGAGCACGCCACGCAAGTTGGGCCAGATAAATCCCGCATAAGCCGCCAGGCCGATGCAACCGGAAGCAATGGACAGCGGTGCGCTGAAGGTAAGCTGCCAGATAAACAAAAATGAGACTAAGCGCCCGAAACCATTTGGCCCGTAGATTTGCTTAAGGTACTCGTACGAGCCGCCGGCCTGAGGCATGGAAGCGCCCAATTCAGCAATCACCAGGCCGTCGCACATCGCCAAGCCCGCTCCGGCAATCCATCCAAGGATTGCCTGAGGTCCATGCATCGCCGCGACTACCAGCGGCAACGTAATAAAGGGCCCCACGCCGATCATATCGAGCATGTTCAGCGACACGGCGCTCGACAGACCCATACCGCGAACGAGTTGCTCAGGTTGATTGGCGGAATTGCCACCGAGTGATTGCGCAGCGTCACCGGTGGGCGAGGTATTCAATACGAGCCGGTCCTTACGAGATCGAACTGGGGCAAAGCAGGCCAGCGCCAACGATGCCCGGAACACCTGCGCTCAAATTCGTCACAACTTCCAGGACCGCAACTTCCAGAAAATGATCGGCCGCAGGTCATGTTCCGACCTTGCTCGATTCCCAATTCATTCAGAACGCGCCCCAAAAGGTTCCGGTGATACGCGGGCGTTCGCGGTTTCGCCGAGCACCTGCCGGTAATACGCCTCATACAACGGGATCACATCATTGGCACAATATTTACGCTGCGCATCGAGGCGCGCACGCTGGCCCATCTCTCTGCCGCGGTCGGCACGCGAAAGGATGTCGATGGCAAAGTGTGCGGCGGCATTCACGTCACGAGGCGCGACCAGATAGCCATCCACCCCGTGCTCGACCACCTCCGGCATGCCACCGACGTTGGTGCCAATTACGGGAACTTCGCAGGCCATGGCCTCGAGCGCCGCCAGCCCAAATGATTCGAGATCGGAGGGCAGCAGGAAAAGATCCGCTACACTCAGCTTTTCGTACACGCGATCCTGTTTGCCGGTCAAAAACACGTCGCCGGTCAGGCCCTTCTGACGAACCATCCATTCGACCGCCCCTCGATCCGGTCCGTCACCGATCAGAACGAGCTTGGCCCGCAGCTTTTTGCGCAACAAAGCAAAAATTTCCACCGCATCCGTAACGCGTTTGACGGGGCGGAAATTCGACAAGTGCATGACGATCGGCTCCCCGTCAGGGGCCCATTCAGCGCGCAATGCGGGATCCTCTTTGCGCGTGTACAAATCGCAGTTGACGAAGTTGGGAATCACCTCGATGGGCCGCTTGATGTCGAACTCCTGAAGCGTGGCTTCCTTCAAGTAATGCGAGATCGCCGTGACGCCGTCGGATTGTTCAATCGAGAATTTTGTAATAGGCAGGAAGCTGCGATTGCTTCCCACGATGGTGATATCCGTGCCGTGCAGCGTGGTTACAAAAGGCAAACGCTTGGGCGCCGCCATGGCACGTGCGAGGAGCGCGCTTACCGAGTGCGGAATAGCGTAATGAACGTGGAGCAAATCGAGGTGCTCCGATTCGGCCACTTCCATCATCTTGACCGCGAGCGCCAGTGAGTACGGTGCGTGATCGAACAGCGGATAATTCGATACTTCCACTTCGTGGAACTCGATGCCCTTCGTAGCCGAATTGAGACGAACGGGCGGCGCATAACTGATGAAATGAATTTCGTGCCCGCGCGCGGCAAGCTCCATGCCGAGCTCGGTGGCGACAACGCCCGATCCGCCGTACGTCGGATAGCAGGTGATACCGATGCGCATAATGTTCTTAGCCGAAATTCACAGGTGCAGTTTTGCGCTGAACGGATGGCTCCAGCGGATCTATTTTTCTCGCTGATTCGCAGCCGCGCCGTTTGCCTGCACGCTCCGGCACTCAGTACTCTACCGGAAGCGCGGCTCCAAACGAAGCCTTGAAAATCGGCTCGGCCGTTTCTCGACGCCGTAACCGGAGCCGTAAACGTATACTGTGCCAATGCAGCATCCGGCCGCCTTGTGATATATCCTAGGTGCTCCGGCAGCACCTATCGCCGGCCGCGCACCTATGGCTGCCCGTTCGCGTCGCGCCATCCGTTAGCCAGCGGGACGGGCAGCGGCAAGTTCGTGTTGGCAGCAACTGAACAGGGCACGCTCGGGGATGAAATATTCCCGTGCGAAGGAAAACCGGCATGCTCAGAACGAACCACGCGCGACTCACGAAGTACCGGCTTTCACTCACCGCAGGCGCTCTGCTGCTGGTGTGTCTTGCGATCGTTGGTTCTGGCCCAGCACACGGACAAGCTCCCGCGGCGGCTCCCGGCTCCGGGACAGCTCCAGCAGACTTGGCCGGCGCGCCTGCGGCTACTCCGGACGGCCACCCCCTCGACATCGATCGTGGCGCTGCCGGATTGTGGCAGACGCTGCTGAAGCTTCATACCCGCGCGAGTCTGATGATGCTGACCGCGCATCCCGACGACGAAGATGGCGGCATGCTGACGTACGAATCACGTGGGCAGGGCGCGCGCGTGTCACTGATGACGCTTAATCGCGGTGAGGGCGGACAAAATATCATGTCCGACGATTTCTGGGACGCGCTTGGGCTGGTACGCACAGAGGAACTGTTGGCGGCGGACCGCTACTATGGTGTGCAGCAATTCTGGTCGAGCGTGGTCGATTTCGGATTTTCGAAAACGCTGGAGGAGTCTCTCTCCCAGTGGGGGCATGACCGCATCCTGGCGGACGTGGTGCGGGTCGTGCGGATTACGCGGCCGCTCGTGGTGACTTCCGTATTCGTAGGCGGCCCCACCGACGGACACGGCCATCACGCGGCAGCCGGAGAAATGGCCCAGGAAGTTTTCCAGGCGGCAGGCGATCCCAATGTGTTTCCCGACCAGATCCGGGCCGGATTGCGCCCCTGGTCACCACTGAAAATGTACGCCCGCGTCCCGTCATTTTCCGTTTCCGACAAAGGGATTTACGACAGCGCTACCGGCAAATACTTTCCGGTGCGCTTTTACGATTTTATCCAGAAGAAATGGTCGGATGGGACTCCTCCGGTCAACCTCGAAATTCCCGAAGGAAATTACGATCCTGCTCTGGGCGCCACATATTTACAAATTGCCCGGCAAGGTTGGTCATTACAGAAATCGCAGAATGGCGGCGGCGCAATTCCGTACGCCGGACCGGTAAGCATTCCGTATCACCGCTACGCTTCATTGGTCCCTGCGCAGCAAAAAGAGAAATCGTTCTTCGACGGCGTGGACGTTTCCTTGATGGGAATCGCGGAGCTGGCCAATGGCCAGCAGAATGGGTTTCTCAAGGAAGGCCTTGGGCGGATCAATGCGCAGGTGGATCGCGCGATGAGCGATTTTTCCATCGAGCATCCCGAAAAAATCGCTCCCACGCTCGCTGCGGGACTCAAAGAGACCAATGCGCTTGCCGAACACGTTTCATCGAGCAGCCTCACCGAGCAGGCGAAATACGATGTGCTCCACGAGCTCACTGCCAAGCAAGCCGAATTTCAACGCGCGATTCTTCAGGCGCTGGGCATCTCGCTAGAAGCGACCGTAGCGCCCAAGCGCGAGCCAGCCCGTCCAAACTTCTTCGGCGGCAATGGACCCACCGAAACGTTTGCTTATGCGGTGCCGGGACAAACCTTCGCCGTGCGAGTGCACCTTGATAATCCCTCGGCCTCGGGTTTGACGCTCAATCGTGTGTGGATCGAGACTCCCGCAAATGAATCTTGGACCATCGCGGCCCAGCAACCCGTCCCCTCGGTGCTGCCTGCCGGCCAGGCACTCGATCCGCGGTTCGAGGTGCGCGTGCCGGAAAATGCCACGCCCACGCGCCCGTATTTCGCGCGGCCCAACGATGAGCAACCGTATTACAACCTCACCGACGAGCGCTATCGCAACCGCTCGCTCGCGCCATACCCGCTTACCGCGTGGGCGCGGTTTACCTATGACGGGGTCGACGTGAATACCGGACAGGTGGTGCAGACCGCGAGGCAGCAGACCGGGCAGGGACTGGTGCTGCAACCACTCATGGTCGCTCCCGGAGTTTCCGTGCGCATCACGCCACAGGCCGGGATCACGCCCCTGGGATCGAAATCGTTTGCGCTGTCTGCGCTCGTGCACACCGAATCAGAGACCGGCGCCCAGGGAAGCGTTCATTTGGACCTCCCGGCAGGATGGCGCTCGGAGCCGGCTATGGCGCCGTTTTCGCTGGCACGCGCAGGACAAGAGCAAAGTGTGAGCTTCGACGTTTTTCCCAACCAACTGGCGCAAAAACCGTATACCGTCACCGCTGTCGCGGAATCCGGAGGGCGGCAATTCCGCGAAGGTTTCGTCACGGTGGGCTATGCGGGATTGCGTCCGTATGACCTTTATCAGCCTGCGACCTATCGCACGTCGGGCGTAGACGTTAAGGTCGCTCCCGGTTTGCGAGTGGGATACGTTATGGGCTCGGGAGATGACGTGCCGCAGTCGCTCGAGAATATCGGAGTGAAGGTCGAGTTTCTAGGTCCGCAGGATTTAGCGCAGGGCGATTTGCAGAAATACGACGTCATCATTCTGGGAGTGCGCGCTTACACTGCGCGTCCGGAACTCGCAACCAACAATCAACGGCTGCTCGACTACGTAAAGAACGGCGGCGCGCTCATCGTGCAATACAACTCGGTGCAGTATGATCACAATTACGGTCCATATCCGTATAGTGTTCCCGCCGACGCCGAACGAGTGGTGGACGAAACCTCAGCACGTGGAGTTTCTCGATCCGAAAGATCCGCTGCTGAATTGGCCCAACCAGATCACCGGAAACCGATTTCAGAGGGCTGGGTGGAGGAGCGCGGCCACAACTTCATGAAGTCCTGGGATGCGCATTACAAAGCGCCGCATCGAAACGCATGATCCCGAACAGAGCTCCGCAGAAAGGCGGGCTGATCTACGCACCATACGGACGCGGAGTTTACGTATACGTAGCTTTCGCCCTATACCGCCAGTTGCCGGATGGCGTGCCGGGCGCCTACCGGCTGTTCGCTAACCTGCTTGAGCTTGCCGCGCAATCCTGCGCTGAAACAGCCTGCCGAAGCCTTGCCGGCCAGCGCCTCGAACCAGAAATAAACGGCCGCGCCTGGCGTGCTATGCCAGCGTGCAATACTGCGTTCCGACACGCCACGATCCTGAACTGCCTCTGGCTTCCGGCAATACGGATGTGTCGGCAAATGTGCTGGTACGAGTGCGCGTGCCGAAAATCGTTGCGATCGTCTACTGCGGAGCGGGCGCCGCAGGAGTTGCCGGCGGCATGGAAGGTGACGGGCCCACGGGCGTTTGCGGCGAATTGGCCGGAGTATTTGGCAGCGTGCCGTTTATCCCTGTATACACGGTCGATTCCTGCCACCCGCCCCCCGAGCGCTTCGATCAACTGCACGGTCGTCAGCAACCGTTGCTCGAGCACTTGGTCGTTGACGCGCTGGCTGTTGAGCAGCGTGACCTCAGCCGTGATCACCTCGAGATAATTCGCCAGCCCTTCCTTATATCGTGCCGTGGAAATGTCCACGGTCTGCTGTGCCGATTTCACCGCCTTGTCATAGGCGGCTGCCTGCTGCTCGAGGACGCGCAGACCGGAAATCCGTCCTCCACCTCGTGAAATGCGACCAACACTTGCTGGCGGTAATTGGCGACCGACTCGCCGTAGCTCGCGCGGGCGCGCACCAGATTCGCCGAAAGCCGCCCGCCGGTATACAGGGGCTGCGAGAAACTGGCCGTCGCCGACCACGCCAGACTCGGCAGATTGAAAAGCTGCACGATCCCTGAGCTCAGGTAGCCGCCGCAACCAGTAAGCACTAAATTCGGAAAATATGCCGCGCGCGCCACACCGATCTGCGCATTTGTCGAACGCCATTGTGCGTTCCGCGGCGGCAATATCAGGCCGCGTCTCCAGCAGATCGGAGGGCATGCCGGCCGGGATGACGGGAGGTGCAAGATCGAGAGGTTTTTCGAGGAATGTTCACTTCCGCAGGCGGTCCTGCCCAGCAGCGTCGCGATGCGCATGCTCGAATTGCGCGCGCTGCACGCCGAAGCCAATGTAATCCGCCTGGGTGGTATCGAGCAGCGTCTCGGCTTCGGAAACGTCGAGCCCGCTGGCGACCCCGCCCGTATGACGGACCTTCGCCAGGTCGAAGCCCTCTGCTGCAAATCGATGTTGTTCTTGCAGGATTTCACGTTCCTGATCGATGAAGTGCAGCATGATGTAAAAAGACGCGACGTCGCTTTTTAGCGTCAGCAGAATATTTTCGTAGTTCGCGACGCTGGCTTGCGTCAGCGCGTTCGCGGACTCGAGCGATCGCCGTATCTGCCCCCACAAATCCACCTGGTAGCTTGCCTCCAGCGGCAGCGAAAACGTGTTCGCCTCATATGCAAGTCTCGACGCCCGTGAGGGCGCGACTGGCCGGTTTCCCGAGATGCGTGCGGCCCGCGGAGGGATCGGCACCGATGGTGGGAAACAAGTTCGACCGCTGCACCAGCGCATCTGCCGTGCCTCGATTACTCGCTCGGCGGCGGCCTTGAGGTTTTGGTTCGCGGCGACAGCCTGAGTCTCCAGATCGTTCAACTCCGGATCGCCGAAAACCTCCCACCAGTTCCCTTTGGAAATATCGTCGCTGAGGTGCCGCATTTTTCCACCCTTCCGGCGGCTGCTCTTTCCAGGCGAGGGCGTTGCGGCGGCGGGCGGTCTGTAGTTGGGCCCAACTTTACAGCCAGCCGTAAAGAGAATCAGCGAGAGGATCGTTGCGGCGAAACCGGCGAAAGACGCCTTAGCCGACAGAACCTTGCCGGGCAGTGCTTGTCCCTGCGATCTAAAATCAGGCTCATCGTTTAGTGGCCCGCAGCAGCCGGTGGCTGCTGCGCGGGCGGGGACAGTTGTCCGAGGGTTCGCTGCTGAACGGCAACCGGAGTGCCGTCGGAGATCGAATCCGGTGGGTTCAACAACCACAGCGTCACTGGGCTGCACTCCGGAGATCACTTCAGAGGCTGGTGTCCCAAATCACGCCCAATCGTAACGCTTCTTAAGCGCGCCTCGCCGGTTGTCTGTCCACAACGGCCACCTGCGGACCAGACGCGCGAAAAACCAGCGTATTCGAGGGAATCATCAGCGGCGGGCTTCCAGCTTTAAAATGAAACTCCACCTCCGCATAAGAGCCCGGCAGGAACTCGCCATTAGGATTCGGCACCTGAACTTCGACGAGAAGAGTACGGGAAGCAGTATCAATCGCGCCCGACGTGTGCGCGACTTTGCCCGCAAATGTGCGGTTCGGAAATTGCGCAATGTGCAAATCGGCCGCCATGCCCAGCCGAATGTCGTTGCCGTACGACTTCCGGAACGTTTACGTACACGCGCAGAATGTCGATTTGCGCCAGGCGGAACAACTGCTTCGAATTGCCGCTGCTGATCAGCGCTCCGATATCGACATCCCGGGCAGTGATCACGCCGGCAAACGGCGCGGTGACCCGCTGGAAACGACTGCATATACTTCAGCCGCTCCACATTTGCCGCCGCCGCATTCAAATCCGCCTGCCGCGCCTTGTACGCTGATTCGTTCTGATCCACTTCCTGCTGCGAAACGCCGTCGGATTTCAACAAAGCACGCCACCGATCCGCGGTTGTCTTGGCCAGATCCAGATTCGCCTGCGCCTGCAACTGCGCAGCCTCCGCCTGGTGTAGTTGCTGATCGACTTCCGGCGTCTCGATGGTCGCAAGCAACTCCCCCGCCTTCACTCGGCCACCAATATCGACATACCAGCGCTTAAGATAACCATCGGTGCGCGCGTAGATCGGAGTCTCCACATACGCCTGTACGTTTCCGGGCAATATCAGGTTCTGGCTCGCATCCGCCCGCCGGGGATGTACGACCGCCACGGATACTTCATTGGCCTCGGCCGCAGCCGGCACCAGCGCCGCGCGCACATGAAGCCGTGTCTCCACTCTCCAGAAAGCCAAGCCGGCAAAAGCAGCCAGAAAAAGGGCGGGAATAGTGTACAGCAGAAATTTCGAATTCCTCGGGCGCAAAGGCGGTGGAGCAGACGGCGGGCCGCCGGTCGCGCGATGCGCCGGTCTTCGCAAGTTGCCGTGGGCCATTCAGTGTCGGCGGACTGCGGTTTCATGAAGCGCTTATCTCCCGGTGCGGTTGCCCGTTCTTGACTGCTCAATATAAATACCACTCACTACAACAACGACAGCTCGCTCAATAGCGTCGCGGCAATGCGCAGCTATTCGGCCAGCAACTCGCTGTATCCCTTACGCCGTATAAAGCTATATACGACGGGCACAAAAAACAAAGTTGCGACGGTCGCCATCAGTAAGCCGCCGATCACCGCGCGCCCGAGTGGCGCGTTCTGCTCGGCCCCTTCGCCAATTCCCAGCGCCATCGGAATCATCCCGACGATCATCGCCAGAGCCGTGATCAGCACCGGACGAAGGCGCGTGAAGCCCGCGCCCATCGCCGCTTCAATCGAGCTCTTCCCTTCCTGCATCTCCGCCGCGGCAAACGTAACCAGCAAGAATACTATTCGAGGTGGCTACCCCGATACACATGATTGTGCCCATCAGTGACGGCACATTCAGCGTTGTCCCGGTAAGGAACAGCATCCAGACGATTCCCGCAAAGCGCTCCCGGAAGTGCCGTGATGATGATAAAAGGATCGACCCACGATTGAAAATTCACCACCATCAGAAGGTAAACGAGAACAATCGAAAATATCAGACCGATGGCCAATCCGGAAAACGACGAAGCCATCGTCTCCACCTGGCCGCGAATTGTTATCGTACTTCCGCGTGGAAGTTGTTTGTCGAAGTTCTTGACGATGCGGGCGATGTCTGACGATACACCTCCCAGGTCGCGGTCCTGGGTGCCTGCATAAATGTCGATGACCGGCTGAATGTCATATTGAGAAGCCATTGCCGGCGTGGCTTCCCGCGAGAATGTTGCCAGGTTATTGAGCAATTGAGATTGTCCGGGACCATTGGCGCCCGACGCCGTGATGACCGGCATGTCCTTCAAGATCCGCCACCGAATCCATCCGATATTGTGGTGTTTGCGTGGTCACGTTATAAGACACGCCTTGCGGACTCACCCAGAAACTCGGCGCGGTCTGGAAACTGTTAGCGAGCGACACCAGTGCATTGCTCGCCACCGTCGTTTCGGTCATTCCCACCTGTTCAGCCTTAGTCCGGTCCACCGTGACGTCTAACTGTGGCTGATCGTAGGCCTGCTGAATATGCACGTCGGCGGCTCCCGGAACCTCCCTGAGCCGCGGCAGAAGCTCGCGGGCGAGATCGTAGTTCTGCTTAACGTCCGGTCCCGTCAGCTGAATATCGATCGGCGCCGGCAATCCGAAGTTCAGCACCTGGCTTACAATGTCGGCCGGTTGGAAAGAAAAATCGACGCCTGGAAATTCTCGGGGCAGTGTGCGGCGAAGCTCGCGCACGTAATCGGCCGGCTTGGTGTGATGCTCGGGGACCAGTGAAATCAAAATCTCGGCGTCGGAAGTGCCGATCACGCCGCTATTCCCCAGAGCCAGGTTAATCGTGCTCGGAGGGAATCCGATGTTATCCAATATCGATGCCAATTCTTCCTTGGGAATCCTTTGCCGGATGTATTGCTCGACGCGATCGCACAATGCCGTGGTTTCCTCGACGCGCGTTCCCGTAGGCGCTCGCAGGTGCAGCCGAATCTGCCCAGCGTCCACGCTCGGAAACAGATCGGATCCCAGCATCGGAATGAGCAACAATGTGGCCGCGCAAAATCCCAGAAACGCCGTCCCGAACAGGAAGCGGTGCCGGAGGCACCAGTCGAGCGAATGCAGGTAACGCTCGCGCATGCGGTCAAAGCTGGCTTCAAATCCCAGGTGGAATCTCCTGAAAAATCCAGCCTTTTCCCGCCCCTCTTCATGCGCCTGAGCGTGGCGCCGCTCGGCGCGGAAGAAATACATCACCAGCGTCGGCACGATCGTGCGCGAAAGGAAATACGACGCGAGCATTGCAAAAACCACACCTTCGGCCAGCGGCCGGAACAGAAACCCCGGAACGCCCTTGAGGAAGAAAATCGGCACGAACACAATGCAAATGCTGAGCGTGGCTACGAATGCCGGTGCGGCGATCTGCTGCGCGCCCGTCAAAATCGTGTCGCGCAGCGGCTTTCCTTCGGGCAATAGGCGGTTGATATTTTCGATTTCGACGGTCGCATCGTCCACCAGAATACCGACCGCCAGCGCTAAACCGCCCAGCGTCATGATATTGATCGTTTCTCCGATCACGCTCAACACCAGCAGTGACGTCAGAATGGAAAGCGGAATCGAGATCGCCACCACCAGGGTGCTCCGCCAACTCCCCAGGAATAACAGGATCAAAGCTGCGGTCAACCCTGCGGCGATGGTCGCCTCGCGCAGCACGCCGTTTACAGCGGCGCGCACGAAAATTGATTGATCGCTGACCGGGGTCATTTCCAGTCCCGGAGGCAAGGTGGCCGCAATCTTTGGCAGCGCGGCGCTTAATTCTCGAAACGATGTCGAGGGTCGAAGCTTTTCCGTGCTTTAGAACCACCATCAGAATCCCGCGCTGGCCGTCCCGGCGCGACACGTTGGTCTGAAAACTTCCGCCGTCGTGCGCGTAAGCCACGTCCCGCAGGTACACCATCGCGCCATTCACCACTCGTATGGGCACGTCGTTCAGTTCTTCGATCGTCTTGGGACTGCTGTTCAGCGCAACGTCGTATTCGCGGTCTCCGATCTTGGTCGTTCCCTGCGGCAGGATCACATTCTGCGCGTTTACAGCGTTCACTACGTCCGCGCCGGAAATCCCGTGCTCGAGCAGCTTTTGCGGATTCAAATCGACGGCCACGAGCCGGTTTGGCCCACCGTAAGGATCGGGAAGTTCCGCCCCTTCGATATTCGCCAGGCGCGTGCGAATAAAATTCGATCCCAAATCCTGCATCTGCTGAAGGGAAAGGTTCTTGCTGCTAAGCCCGATCTGCAACACGGGGACGTCCGCAGCGCCGTAAACCAGCATGAAAGGCGGCTGCGTCCCAGGGGGCATGCCGCGAATCGCAATTTGCGATTGCGCGGTGACTTCAGCCATGGCGCTCGCGATGTCGGTACCAGGCTGAAAGAAAAGCTTGATCACCGCGAGCCCATGGTAACTTTGCGCTTCCATGTGCTCGATGTCGTCTACGGTCTGCGTTAAGGTCCGTTCCAAGTTACTCGCAAGCCTGTTTTGCACGTCTTGAGGCGACAATCCCGTATAGCTGGGAACTACCGCGATCACTGGAATATCAATGTTCGGGAAGATGTCGACCGGAGTCTGCACGATGGCTACCCCGCCCAGGATCAAAATTAAGACGGCGAGCACCACGAAGGTGTACGGCCGGTCTAGCGCAAGTCTAACGATCCACATAATTTGCGTTACTTACCCGTCGCATTTCCGGGCAGTCCTACACCTCTATTGGACGCAGCCCCATTCGGGGTGGTTACACCGGCAAAACGAGTAAGCGAACGGTGTAATGAGGAGAAGTTAATAATACCAGAGGTGGTGTTAGGGAATCCAGTTCCCGCGCGGAACCGATTCGGACTCAACAGCCGGATGATCAGAACTCTCTTCCGGGGTGGTAGTGAAAGACTCCAGAGCCCGCAGGCGCCTCCAACGCAATACCGAGAAGAACTTGTTCCGGCAAGGCGGGCAGCGATAAGCAGGGATATTGGCGAGGCGGAAAATCCAGCTATTCCAGCGCTGCAAAACGCTCGAGGAAAGACGCTGCAAGTCGAAGCTGCCGCAGCGATTGCAATGCGCCACCAGCACGAACTGAAGGGCGACCAGCCCTCCCGAGAAGCGCGCGTCGCATTTAACACAACGCCACGGCCACAGGCCCACTACGCTCTTCACGTAGTCGCCGACGCCGCGGCGGCGCGAACGCCGGCACTTACTGCTCAGGCAGTGTGGACAGAGCAAAGCTTAAACCTCAAGATGTGACGACAACCCCACGAGAGGGTATGTCAAGGTGGTGCACGCCTGCAAGCAGCAGGTTACAGCGGGGTTCCTGTAGAATACTCTCGAGGAATTCATGCCGGACTACACCGATCAGCACGCCCAGGCCGGGATCACCACCCGGCTTCCTAAGCTCGAAACCTGGCCAAACCAGTTTCCGGGCTATACGATTACCACCCGCTTTCCTGAATACACCTCGGTTTGCCCCAAAACCGGAATGCCCGACTATGGCGCCATCACCATCGAATATGAGCCACGCGGGCGTTGCCTCGAATTGAAGGCGCTCAAGCTTTATCTTCTGGGATATCGCAATTTAGGTATTTTTTACGAGAACGCGGTGAATCGCATCTTGCGTGATATTGTGGCAGCCACCGAGCCCGTGCGGTGCGTAGTGCGGGGTGAATTCACTCCTCGCGGGGGCCTGACTACGACGGTTGAGGCGGTTTGGCCGCGGCCTGCGGCCGCTCGTAGACAACCTCGGCGGGCTTAGCGATAATCCATGTTAGGTGACGAACGAGGTCAGAAAGAAGTAGGTCAACTTGAAGGTAGGATTGGCAGGACAGCGCCACGTAAGAGATACGTTTGAGTGACCCTCGCCTTTGCCGCGCAAAATGGGAATGAAGCGTAAGGAGACACTGTTATGAGCATCACACCGGATACGCCACAGTTGCACGACAACTATGGTTCCGAGCCGCCCCCGCCTCCGCCGATTCCGCTCTGGATTCCATTATTGATCGTGGTGCTATTCCTCGGAATGGCCGCGATCCTTTACGCGGGATACACCTCACGAACGCGCCTGGAAAGCGATTTAGCGGCGGGCAATGCGCACTCCGATCTCCTGAGCAAAGAACTCGAGCAAACCAATGCGCGTATCGCGCTGCTGCGCGGGCAACTCGACGTGACTTCGCAGAAGCTGGGTCTTACGCAGGAAGAGCTGGCGCGCGCGCGCACTTTGGCACAGACCATACAGAAGCAGCAGCAAACCAGCGACGCGCAACTTGGCCAGCAGATTGGACAAGTGAAACAGGAAAGCGAAGAAAAGATCGGGCAGGTCTCGACCGACTTGACGGGAGCCAAAACCGATATTGCTTCAACGAAGAAGGACCTGGACGACACGAAGAGCAAACTCACTTCGACCATTGGCGATTTGGGCGTGCAAAGCGGGCTGATCGCACGAAATCGCGAAGAGGTGGAAACGCTCAAACGGCTGAACGAGCGCAATATTTTCGATTTTAATCTCACGAAATCGAAAACTCCGCAGCGCGTGGGCCCCATTCAAATTGCGCTACGCAGCACGGACCCGAAACATTTTCGCTTCACCATGACCGTAATCGCGGATGACAAGGCCATCGAAAAGAAAGACCGCAACGTCGATGAGCCCATGCAATTCTACGTGCGCGGCAATCACGCGCCCTATGAGATCGTGGTGTTCGAGGTTAGTAAGGACAAAGCTACCGGGTATCTTTCGACCGCTAAGGACAACAGCCCCGCGGGTGGAAGTCCCTCCGCCGCCGCAACTCCAGCCGCGCCTGCGCCGGCGAAACAGTAACGCGGGGCGGTTGCCGCTTGGCCCTGTTGTTTTGGGGCACGGATAGACTATTGCGGGAGCTCGAGCTGTTATTTGCAGCGGCGATGTGCGTGTTATTCGCTGCTCGCCGCGTAACCAATTTCGCCAGACTTTGATTCTTGCCCGCTCTCCGAGCGAGTCCCGCGCGTCTGCCCCCCTGAATGTCGTGCACGTTAACTTCGCCGGCATTCCTGTAGCTTTGACCGATTGTGGTGCCGGTGTGGCTACTCGAACTGTTTGAGCGTAAGCGCCATTTGGCGCAGGCGGTCATCCACGCGTGCGAAGATCGAATCGCGCTCGAAATGGCCGAGTGAATCACGTCGTCCGGCGGGAATACCGGTCATAATTTCGATGCCCTCTTCAACGTGCGCCACAGGATGCACGTGAAATTTTCCGGCGGCGACCGCCTCGATGACATCGTCGCGCAGCATCAAGTCCTCGACATTCTCAATGGGAATCAGCACACCCTGCGTGCCAGTGAGCCCCCGCACGCGGCATACGTCGTAGAAGCCTTCAATCTTCTGGTTAACTCCGCCGATAGGCTGTACCACGCCTTGCTGATTCACCGATCCGGTAACCGCCAAATCCTGGCGCAGCCCGATATCCGCCAGCGCGGACAATAGCGCATACACCTCGCTCGAGCTGGCGCTGTCGCCATCCACGCCGGAGTAGGATTGCTCGAAGCAGATGCTGGCCGCCAGCGAAAGCGGCTTATCCTGCGCGAACAGTGAACGCAAATAACCGGCGATGATCTGCATGCCTTTATCGTGCAGGCGGCCGCTGAGGTTGGCTTCGCGCTCGATATTGATAAGGCCTAACTTGCCCAGCGCGGTCGAGGCGGTGATCCGCACCGGCTTGCCGAACATATAGCCGCCGATTTCGATGACGCTCAACCCATTCACCTGGCCCACGCAAGTGCCGGCGGTATCGATCAGCAGGGTACCCTCGGAGATCATCTCCCGAATCTTGGTTTCGATCAGGTTGTGGCGTTCGATTTTGGCCTCACGAGCGGCGCGAAGATGCGCCCCGGTCACCGGTGTCTGGCCCAGTTGCCGCGCGGTGTAGCAGGCTTCGCGCATGAGATCGGCGAGATCGGAAAATCGCGCAGTTACTTTGTTGCGGCGCCCGGCGAGGCGCACGCCGTACTCGATCATGCCCGCTACGGCAGTGCGATCGAAGGGGCACAAGCGCTCATCCTCGCAGAGCTTGCGAAGGCGTCCGCTATACTGGCGGATCACGTCGTCGCTCATTTCCATTTCTTCGTCAAACTCGACCCGCACCTTGAAAATCTTTTTGAACTCCTCCTCATATTCGTATAGCAGCTCGTAAAGATCGCGGTCGCCGATGAGCACGATTTTGACGTTCAGATCGATAGGCTCGGGTTTAAGCGCCGAAGTGCCGAACGGGAAAAACAGCTCCATGGGCTGAATTTCAAGCTTCAAGTGGTTGAGCGTGCGTTTGAGCGTGCGCCACACGCCGCCTTCGGTCAGCGCATCGAGCGCGTACATGATGAGAAATCCGCCATCGGCGCGCAGCACCGAACCGGCGCGCAGGTCCATGAAGTCCGAGGTCCACACGCCGCGCGAATCATAGCTGCGCTGGATCGTGCCGAACAAATTCGCATACGTGGGTGTCGTCTCGAAGATCACCGGGGAAGTGTCTTCTTCATTGTGCGCCAGCAGCACGTTCACCCCGTAGACGCGAAACGGATCGCGGTCGGGCATCGCCGATTTGAGCGGGCCTTCGCTGGGAGGCGCTCCCGGTGTTTCCTCTTCGCCCTCGCGCTCCTTGAACGGATCGAGATTGTCCAGGATGTTGTGGCGCACTTCTTCGAGGTACTCGGCCGCGCGAGGCGCGGTGTATTTTTCCTTGAGTTCCTCGATGAAGCCATCCACGAGCACCGAAGCAGCTTCCTGTTCGAGATAGCTCAGCTCGCTTGCCAGCTCGCGGGAAAGCGTTAGCGTTTTGCGGTAAACCACCGTGAATTCCTGGCGGAAAACTTCGTATTTGCGTTCCAGCTCTTCGGCGATGGGCGTTTCAAGCTTGCCCTCGTGCACCAGCTTGGGAACATCTTCGATGGGCACCATCTGGCCCTCGAGCACCGGGAAAATTTCGGGCAGCGCGACCGCGCCCACCTGCATGTGCCCCAGGGCAAACTGCTCGCGCGCGATGCGCCGCGTGAAATCGTCCATCAACTCTTTCTCACGCACCGTGTAGCGGTCCACAATGCGGCTTTTTTGCCGCTGGAACGGCTCGCCCTCAAAAACCTGCGGAATGCGGCGGCGCAGAAACTCAATTCCCGACTGCATGTCCTTCTTGAAATTGTTGGCCTGCCCCCGTGAGAGCGTCAGCAGGCGCGGCCGATCGGGATTTTTGAAATTGTTGACGTAGCAGCGGTCCGGCGTCGGGCCTGTTTTCGGTTGAATCTCCTCGATCATCCGCTCGATCATGCCGCCGCGGCTGGTTCCCGAAAGCCCGCAGACAAAAACGTTGTAGCCGGGGGCCGCGAGCTCGACGCCCATTTTCAGGGCGCGCAACGCGCGGGTTTGTCCGAGCGGGCCGGCGATGGGATCGGCTTGCGCGGTCGTTTCGTAGGGAATCCGCGCGGGATCGCAATGCCAGCGAAGTTTCTCGGGCGCCAGCTCCATGGGTTGCGTTGTCGATTTTGTGGCCATCTAGTTTTTCAATTCCTACACCCTGTTGGGATGCCGGACTGCGCGCCGTGCTGCTGATTATGCTGCGTTTACTTTCCGCTCCGCGTGTTTAGAAATACGATGCAAGCAACGATTCGGCTCGTTCGCTTTCGTTTCGTGTACTGGCGCGGGCTACTCTAGCACAGCCACGCCGGGCACGGGTTTTGCGTTTGCCGTCATGTGTTGTGACTCGGGTGCGCGGGGCACAACGCGTGCCAATCCTGCTATGATTTTAACGGCTTTAGGATATTGAACCGCAACAGCGCGCCGCAAAGTGAGGCTGAAAACAAGGGTCATCAGCCGATGATCAGATGATCAATGGAGCGATTACGTCTACCTGCCCGCACAAACGCACGCAACTAATCGCGCGGGACAATGAGGCCGAATATATCGAGTGCCTCGATTGCGGAGCCATTCTGGAAACAGGCGAACTCGCCACGCAACCGGCAGATGCCCCGCCGAATACTGCCACGACCGGCAGCCCGGCTGAAAACGGTGCGCCGGCCGAGCGTGACTCGGTTGACGAATCACTTTCTGACGCATAGGCAACTCGGTTTGCACGCATCAATGGCAAATCACCTTCGCGCCATCTTGGAGCCACCTTCGGGCTAGGTTCAAATTAGTTTCACGCTCCGCTTCAACCTGGAGATGCAGATATTCCGCCGTGTCCCTAAACGCGAGAATGTTTTCCCGCGATGCAAGGCCATTGGTTCTAGTTTTGTGGCATTGCGGCTGATTTAGGCGATGCCTATCTTTTCGATGAGGCGCGAAACGTCGCCGTGCGAGACATCGTAGAGCGGCCGCTCGTCTTCCTGCTCGAGACGCTCACGGAGATATTCGGCGGCGATATAGCTGATCTCGCGGTCGGTAATTTCCCGGCCGGCGTGTTCGCGAAATTCCGTCAGCCCGGTATGCGCCACGCCCACGATGACACCGCGGCCATCCACAAAAAACCTGGCATCCACGGAATCGCTATGCCGCGTCGTGATGGCGTTCCAGACATGTGAAAAACGCACGTGATACGCCTCATCGGTGAGCTTCGACGGAACGTCGAACGGGCCGATGAAATCTTTCATGGATCCGCGATTAGGGATGATGGATGCAGGCATAGGCTCCTCGCGGTTCGGAGATCGTCCTCGATTTGCAGCCATTACAGAAAGTCAGAACGGCGGACCTGATTGCGCTCTGGTCTCCATTGCACGATCAATGACTAAAAACATAAGCCACCAAAGCGAACTAACAACGGCTAAAAAACAACCCGGGGGAACGAACGCGACTTATAGGCTCGGCACGACGTCGCTGCAACTTCGCATTACTTCAGTTTCACGTTTCTGCAGGGACCTAAAAAAATTGGTCCGTCCTATTTTCTGCCCGAGGCAGAAACCGGCTCCGCATGCGCGTACACCTGCACGGCCGCCCCGATTCCGGCTCCCGCGGGCGCCTGGAATCCCTGCTCAAGCAACACTTTTTCGAGGCCGGCGAGGAACAGGAGCACGTGCTTGGCCTGGCTGCTGAAACCCATCAGCCCAATTCGCCAGATCTTGCCGCTGAGGGTACCGATGCCGCCCGCGATCTCGATGCCGAACTCATCGAGCAACTGGCGGCGCAGGCGCGCCTCTTCGATTCCCCCAGGCACGCGCACGCTGGTGACGGTGGGCAGGCGGTCATGCGGGTCGGGCACAAAAAGCTCGAGTCCCAGTGCTTCGAGGCCGGCGATCAAAGCTTGCTGGTTTTGGCGATGCCTCTGCCAACTGGCTTCGAGACCTTCTTCCGAGACGATGCGTAATGCCTCGCGAAGCGCGAAGATAAGGGACACGGCGGGGGTGTGATGATAGGTACGCTCCTTGCCCCAAAACTTCATGACGCCGGTCAAATCAAAATACCAGCTTTGCACCGGAGTTTTGCGATTCGCCAGCAACTCCTCGACGCGCGGTCCGACGGTGATCGGCGACATTCCCGGGGGAGCGCTGATGGCTTTCTGCGAGCCGCTGAAGCAGATATCGATGCGCTGTTTGTCAATATTGAGCGGAACGCCAGCGAGTGTGGCCACCGCGTCCACGATCAGGAGGGCACCCAGTTCATCGGCGACTTTGCGAAAAGGATCGAGGCTCGTGATCACTCCCGTGGAGGTCTCTCCATGGCACACGCCGACGAATTTAATTTTGCGCCCTTTGCCGGCGCGGCGAACGTCGTCCGGGTCCACGGTACGGCCGAGCGGAGCTTCCACACGATGAATCACACACCCGGTGCGCGAGGCGATCACCGCCATGCGGTCGGAAAACGTGCCGTTGATGCAGACGATGGCTTCATCGCCAGGCTCGAGGGCGTTGACGACGGCCGTCTCGATGCCGCCCGATCCCGAAGCCGAAATGGGAAACGTAATTCTATTACTGGTTTGAAACACCTCACGGAGCAGTTGTTGCACCTCTCCGATCAGGCCGATAAAAAATGGATCCATATGGCCAACCATCGGCGTAGAGAGCGCGCGATACACGCGTGAATCAACCGAGCACGGACCGGGCGTCATCATCAGCCTGGTTGGGGCGAGCAGTTCGCCAATACGTTCATTCATTTCCGGTACCCCCTTGAATACAACACTGCCTGGCATTTTTACGGCCGCTCCGCGAAATGGGCAACGAACGCAAAGGCGAACTTGCGAATTACGCGGACAATCGTACAGATAGTTTCGCCCAATCGCCGCATGCGTGCAACCAGCAATGCGACGAATCACGCAACAGTATTCATCTGGGTATTCGTTTGCGCTGTAAAAACTCTGCAGTCACGGTCCCGATCCGCACCACGCGGAACAATTCTGGCTTGCGCCTGATGCGCGACGTGAACTGATTTTAACAGTGCTGTGTCAACGCCGTAAGAACGCGCGCACCGCAACGATTACGATTTCAATGCCACGGAAGAATTCGCCTTGAAGCAACGCGGGTTGGGTACAATATGCTTGCCGAACGGATTCCGCAGAACCGCCTGGCTTCATGCGCCAACCAAGGAGACCCCATGACCGCAACAGCAGCCCCCACACCCGGATTGTTGGAACAACTGCGCGAAAAAGCGCGCCTGCTGCGCATCCACTCGATGCGCATGACGACGGCCGCGGGCTCGGGACACCCGACATCCTGTCTTTCCGCGGCGGAACTGGTGGCCGCTACGTTTTTCCACGCCATGAAATTTGATCCGGCCAACCCCAACGCGCTGGCGTACGACCGTTTCGTGCTGTCGAAAGGCCATGCCGCTCCAATCCTGTACGCGGCGCTCGCAGAAGCAGGCGTGTTTCCGGTATCGCGGCTGATGACCCTGCGGCAATTTTCAAGCGAACTCGAAGGCCATCCCACACCGCGAGTTCCAGGAGTGGACGCGGCCACCGGTTCGCTGGGTCAGGGGCTCTCCGTAGGCGCGGGACTCGCACTGGGAGCACGCTTTCAGAAATCCGATGCGCACATTTACGTGCTGATGGGTGACGGCGAAATGGCCGAAGGCAACGTATGGGAAGCCGCGGAATTCGCCGGTTTTTACAATATCGATCATCTGATCGCCATGGCCGACGTGAACGCACTGGGACAAAGCGACCGCACGATGTACCGGCACGATACCGAGGTTTACCGGCGCAAATTTGAATCGGAAGGCTGGGACACGGAGATCATCGACGGCCATGATATGGCGGAGGTGGTCGGCGCACTGGACCGGGCACGCGCATCCGTCGGCAAGCCGTATGCCATCATCGCGCGAACCGAGAAAGGACACGGGATCAGCTTCCTCGCCGATAAAGATGGATGGCATGGCAAGCCGCTTTCGCCCGAGCAGCTCGATAAGGCACTCGCCGAAATTGGTCCGGCGCCGCCCATTCAAAAGGACGATGGCAAATCGTACGCGCGGAAGTCGCTGCCGGTCCCACCCGATTTTCCGGCGCCGCCCGCGCCTGAATACAAGCTGGGACAGGAAATGGCCACGCGCGAAGCCTATGGCACTGGCCTGAAAAATGTCGCGAGCGTGAATCCCAAGGTGTATGCGATTACGGGGGACGTAAAGAATTCGACCTTCTCCGACATTCTGCAAAAAGCGCAGCCGGGCAAGCTGATTCAAGGCTACATCGCAGAGCAAAACATGGTCAGCACCGCCGTGGGCATGGCGGCGCAGGGACTGGTGCCGTTCGTGGATACCTTCGCGTGCTTTCTTTCCCGCGCTTACGACCAAGTGCGCATGGCAGCCATTAGCCGCAGCAACATCAATCTGTGCGGTTCGCACTGCGGCGTTTCCATCGGCGAAGATGGGCCTTCCCAAATGGCGCTCGAGGACCTGGCGATGTTTCGCGCGATTCCGGGAGCGGCTGTGTTTTACCCCTCCGACGCCGTATCGGCTGAACGGCTAACCGAAGAAGCGGCGCGCCGGCCGGGAATTTGTTATCTGCGAACTTCACGGCCCAAGACGGCGGTGCTATATGGCCCCGACGAAAAATTCCCGGTGCCCGGCCTGAAGGTGGTGCGGCAAAGCGAGAACGACAGCGTCACCGTCATTGGGGCGGGCATAACGTTATCCGAAGCGCTGAAGGCTTACGACCAGCTGAAACAACGTGGCATAGCGGTGCGCGTGATCGATCTCTACTGCGTGAAGCCGCTGGACCATGCCGCCCTGGCGGACAATGTTCGCGCCGCGGGCGGCCGCGTGGTCACCGTGGAAGATCATTATCCCGAGGGCGGACTCGGTGAAGCCGTGCTTACCGGGCTGGTGAAGTCGGGCGTTCCGCTTACGGCCGTGAGCCGGCTCGCTGTGGATCATGTTCCGCACTCCGGTAAGCCGGACGAATTGCTCGAGGCGTTCGGGATTTCGGCGCGCCACGTGGTCGAAGCCGTCAACCAGGTTTTGCAGGGCAAATAACGGTAAGCAAATGACGCGAAGGAAATTGCCGCAGCGCAATTTCGCCGGACTGTGGCCGGCCTGATCAAGGCCTGATCAGGGAATGACGGGCGGAATGTACGCGAATGTGCGCGCGAAAAACCACATCAGAAAAATTACCAGCACCGAGTTGACCATCAACTGCAGCAGCCCATAACCCACCAGGTCCCGCGCGCGAACCTTGAGAATGCCGAGCAGCGGCAGCATCCAGAACGGATTGATCAGATTGGGCAGCGCCTCCGAAGCGTTGTAGACCTGCACGACCCAACCCAGATTGACGTGCAGGTCCTTGGCGGCCTGCAGGACGTAGGGCGCTTCGATGACCCATTTGCCGCCGCCGGACGGCACGAACATTCCGAGGACTCCCGAATAGAAGGCCACCAGGATGGGATAGGTTCCATGCGAGGAAACGCGCACGAAGAAATGCGCCAGGCCCATGGCGATGGGCGACATTGTCACGATCCCGAAAATCCCACCGTAGAACGGAAACTGAATGAGGACACCCGCCGTTGCCGGTACCGCGTTGTTCACGGCGCGTATGAAGGCACGCGGCCTCCAGTGCAGCAGCAGCCCGGTCATCAGGAAAAGCATGTTGTAGGTGTTCAGATCCAAGGCGGCGAGAGGGCCGCGCGCGGCGAGGATCTGCGCCAGATATGCGAGTCCTAATGCCGCAACAGCGATGGAGAGCCACGGAGCATATTCCAGCCACTCACCCGGCGTGACGCGCTTTTCGAGTTTGGCCAGCTCGAGGCCGTCGGTGACTCCAAAAGATTCCGCGTTTTTTTCAGAGCTCGCCGGAGCGGAAAAATAAGCGACGGTTACCCCAGAGACCGTGAGTATCAGTGCAGTCGCGACGCTCTGCCAGGTGCCGATCGTCTGGCGCAGAGGAATAGGGCCGCTGATTTTCAGCAGAGTGGCGGGCATGGACGAGGGCGTCGCCATCATCAATGCGGCGGATGAAGAAAGACCCAGCGCCCAGATGCCGCCGTTGCCCAAATAAGCGGCCGCTCCTATGGCGCGGTAATCGATTGCGGGGACTTTTTTCACCACTTCACGGGTGAGGATACCGCTGAAAATCAGGGCGAAGCCCCAGCTGATCAGCGAAGTCGCCATCGAGAAGAACGCCACAAATGCGATCGCCGCACGCGGGGTTCGCGGAATTCCAGACAGCCACTGGATCAGCCGGTATACCGGAGGCGACGTGGCCACCACGTAGCTTCCAACAATGATGATCGCCATCTGCAAGGTGAACGGGATCAAGCTCCAGAACCCGTCGCCGAAATACTTGACCAGGTCGCGAAGGGGCGTCCCCAGGAATAAGCCGATCAGGAAGACGACGAGTATCGCGATGAGGGCGAAAACGAAAGCGTCCGGGAACCAGCGCTGCGACCAATCGGCCAGCGCCATGCCGATGCGGGAAAGGCCGCGGGCAGGTGTGGCTTCGAGGGGCGGTGAAACCACTCCCGCGGCACGATCACTCTGTGGTGACGCTGGCACGCATTCCTCCGCTACGCATTCCGGTGCAAGATCGCAGGACCAAACGGTGCGACGCGGATTATACGGGGTGCGCGCATCCGCCCGATAGATCGAATTCGAGATCGAATGCGACGGCGAGTCAAATTGCGCGGGTTAGATGCGCGATTGCGTGCCATGCCACCGCGGGATTGGCGCGCTTGCGGCAACCGCGGACAAGCGCGCTGGACCGCCGGAACGCGGATGCGTTCGGGCGCGACGTTGAGGTGCAAGTAGGGCCCCGGCCCTCAATGCGCGGGGGCTTGAATGCGAGGACGATGTAGATGCGGTGTGCGCTCGCGTGCGACATCGCTGTGCCCGCAGTGACGAGGGGATGCGACATCCGCCGCACGATGAGCTTTGGGGCTGCGAGAGAGTTGCAACAGAAACAAGAAGGGCGAGCCGAAGCTCGCCCTGTCGCACGAATACATTTACAGGATTAGGGGTCTAAGAACTCGCTTCCGCACCCAGCAAAATGTGCGCGGGAGGCTCGCGCAGATCCCAGACAATCCGGAACCAGGAAAGCACGCGCAGCACGTAAAAGGTGATGTCCACCTCCCACCAGAAGAAACCCTGGCGGGCAGACGCCATATAGTGATGATGATTATTGTGCCAGCCTTCGCCCATGGTCACGAGAGCGAGGAACGGATTGTTTTTGCTGGTGTCTGTGGTGCGGTAGCGCTGGCTGCCAAAAACATGGGAGAGCGAATTTATGGTAAACGAGCTGTGCCACAAAATGACCGTGCTGATGCAATAGCCCCACACCAGCAGGCCCCAACCCCCGATGAGAAACATCAGCACTCCGAGAACGACGGGGGGCACCATGTGATATTTGTTCAGCCAGCGAAGCTCCGGGTATTTGTGAAAATCCTTGATGAGGTCCACCCGGGTTTCATTGTAACGGTCCGAAAGAATCCATCCGATATGCGACCACAGGAAGCCACGAAGGGTGGGAGAGTGCAAATCCTCATCCGTATCCGAATAACGGTGATGGTGCCGGTGATTGGCGGCCCACCAGAGCACGCCCTTTTGCGTGGAACTGGTAGCGACCAGAGCCATGATGAACTGGAACGCGCGGCTGGTCTTAAAAGACCGGTGCGAAAAATAGCGGTGATATCCGGCGGTCACGAAGAACATGCGCACGTAATAAAGCGCCAGGCAGACGATCAAATAAGACCAATGAAATTTCAGAAAAAACGCGGCAAAACAAGCCAAGTGCACGAGAAAAAAAGGAAGAGAGCGCACCAGCGGGATACGATCGCCATTTTTCAGAGTCAACACACCGAAAGCCATAAAAGCCACTTCCCTTCGCACGTACGTTCCGTGGAGATTCGCCGGAGCGCAGGGGACATGAGGAGGCTGTGTCGGCGCGCTCAGAACAAACTTGCAGGAGCCCGAGTATAGGTGGTGGGCATGTCGGCGTCAAGGGCAATGCGTCGAGTGCTTGGGAAGTTACACGCCGGGGTAACACGGCGGAATAACGCGGCGAGCTTGCGTCGTGGCGGTTACGCTATTTTGAGGGGCATTACGTGAGGGCGTTAAGCTGTATCGAGGCGGTAAGTTAAAAGACGACTCACGCGGAGCGATGGAGCGTGTCAGGTCGGCGTAAGTTAGGGAAATTCAACGCGTCAATGCGCTTAAGTGTGCAGGGGTTTGCGTTTTAAGGTTGGAAGAATCGGCAGCACATTTGCGGCGCATACGCGGCAGATTCGCGAATTGCTGGCGAAGTGCCGTACGCAAAATTTAGTCGCGCGATTTGCGAAATAGCTCCGAATCGCGCAGCATCCATGTCCCTTTTCCACCCGCCCATGTTATCTTCCCCCGTCGGCCGCGCTTAACGAAACATTTGCGGCAGGAGGCTGGCTGAGTTCATGGCGGAGAAACTCGTTCTCGTCGGTGTGATTCCTGAAGCAATGGTGATAGGCCCGGAGGACCACGTGTCCTGGATCGCGGGTGCAGGCCAGCTAAAGGTGGAGTTCGATCCCAACCGGTGTCCGTTTACGTCCAATGTTTTACAGGCCCCCGCAGGCATGCGGCTGATAAGCGGACCGCCACGAGCTGGCACCAAACCGGGCTCGTTCAAATACCGTCTATGGCTGAACGATCAGGTGATTGGGGCCGGAGAGATCATCGTCCGCGAACGGTGAGCGTGGCGCGAACCTGTATCGGCCACATGATAACCGGTTCGGTATTCACCTGATTCGGGTATCCGCCGCTTCGAATCGAGCGCCGCAGTATGAGACACCTAGTATAAGCACCCGGGCCGATTCCATGCGGCACGTCGCGGCACGGTTCCTCGTCAAACAGTCGTCAGATAGACGGCCCACTAGCAGACGGTACGCGCGCTAGGAACTCGAGGGACTGCCCAGCCGCTTCAAATTATCGGCATTGATCTGCAGCTTGCCCTCTTGCTTTACGCGTGCGTCGAGGGATTTGCGGAAAGCGTCAAACGCCATTTCGCGCCGAGCCTCGAGCAGTTGCGTCTGAATCTCATCGCGCTGCTTCGGAAGATCGTTCATGTCCGGCTGCTGATGCTGCACGACGCGGTAAACCACCCAGTTCGCTCCAAGAAACAGCGGATCCGCGGTTTGCCCCTCAGGCAAGGTGAAAGCGCGGGCGAATTGAGAGGCGCTGCCGGCATCGGGAACGGTCCCATTGCGCGCAAAGAGGTCGCTCACCTTGGGGTCAAAACCGAGCGCCTTGGCGGCCTTATCGAGATCCTCGCCCGCTTTGGCGCGACGGCTAAGCTCATCGGCTCGCGTTTTGGCGAGCTCGACAGCCTTGTCGCGGCGGAAATCGGCGAGCACCTTGTCGCGGACCTCCGCGAGCGTAGCCGCATGCGCAGGCTGCACATCCTTGATCGAGAGAACCGCATAGCCTTTGTCGGTACGAATGGGCGCGCTTACATCGCCGACACGCAGGCGAAATATGGTGTCGGCGACCTCGGGTGAATTTCCAATCTCCGGAATGGCCTGGCTGGGTTCCAACGGTTGCGACTCACCCACGGTCATGCCAAATTTTTTCGCCAGGTCGTCCAGCGAGACCTTGCCCGTGCGCCGAATTTCCTCAGCGATCTGCTCGGACACGTCATCGCCCGCACGATCACCCTTTTCCTGCTGGAGTGTGGCCAGTATCTGGGGGCGCACCTCGTCGAGTGTTTGGGTCCGCGCCATTTGACGGTCGATCACCTTGATGATGTGGAAACCGTACTGGGTTTTCACGAGGTCCGAAACCGCGCCCTTGGGCAGGCTGAAAGCCGCCTGCTCAAACTCAGGAACAGTCTGGCCGCGCACGATCCAGTCTAAGTCGCCGCCTTTGTCTTTGGTGGTGTCCTCGGAATATTGCTTGGCGAGGTCGGCAAAATTCGCGCCACTCTTAGCTTTCTTCAGAACGTCTTCAGCTTTCTTGCGAATCTCCTCGACCTCGGCGTCAGTCTTGCCTACGGTTTTGAAGAGGATGTGCGCGACATGGGCGCGGTCGGGCAACTGGTATTGTTCCAGATGCTGGTTGTAATACGCCTTGATGTCGTCGTCAGAGACGTTCGCGTGCTCCCGTAATTGGTCGAAACTGAGCAGCGCGTAACGAACCGTGCGGCGCTCCGGAACGTTGTAGCGCGCCTTATTCTTCTCGAAATATGCGGTTAGATCAGCGTCCGTCGGCTCGATTTTGGCTTGCAAGTCATCCGGTTTGATAACCACGTAATCGATCTTGATCTTCTCATTGCGGCGGCGAAATTCCTGTTCCACCTCCGCGGGCGTAACGGAGATGCCGTCGGTCACGAGCTGCCGGAATTTTTCCTCGAGCAAGCTCTGGCCCACAAGGTCTTCAAACTCAGGCACGCCCATGCCGACACGTTCCTGCACCTGCGCGGCGTATTGATCGTTTCCGACAAAGGCGCCGCCCATGAATGCGGTGGGAATGATTTGCCGGATGCGGTCGGCGCGTTCCTGGTCGGATATGGTAATGCCGAGTTGCTTGGCTTCCAGTCCCAATTCCTTTTCGAACACGAGCTCATTCAAGACTTGCTGCACGTAAAGAGGCTTCAGCGCCGGGGGGATGGGGCCATTTTGCGTCAACCGGCTAAGCTGCTGGCTCACATCGGTCATGGTGATCGGCTGATCATCCACCTGCGCCACAACATCGGCGGTGGTTGCGGTGGTGGTGCCCTGGCCCGGTATCAGGTAGAGCAGCATGCCGCACCCAAGCAAACCAACGACCACGCCCAGCATGATGCGTACACCAAGATTTTTTCTGTCCTGCGGATTTGCCACTATTCGCGCCTTTCGCGCGGCACGATCAACCGTGACCGCGAATTGACGGATTATATTACATGTTAGACGAGGCAGCGGCTTTTAGGTGAACGTCAGGCGGCGGCCGGCCGGAATCGTCGTATACACCCGCGTGTTTCCACGGCGTTAGGCCTATTTGCGCGTATCGCCTTGCGCCTGCAGCATTGCGCCTACAGAGTCGGGCTGGCGCATTTTCCAGGCGCTTTCCCGGAACGGCAGCAGGCATGTTGCAGCATGTAACAACACCGTTCCCGCGTTGCCTTGCAGCCCCTGGGACCGTATGCTAGTCTGCAAAACCAGCGTAAAATTGCGCGTTTTCTTTGCCCGAATCACGACAAATCGCACCCACGAAGCGCGAGAAAATTCCGCGTGTCGAGGTTTACTGGACTGCGGTGACGTACCGCACGGTGGCGATTTACCTGCTGCTGGGTTTGATAGCCGTGGGGGCAACTCTTTACACCATTCATCCGGAGTGGTACAGCATCGTGGTAAGACGGATGAGCAATTTCGCGAGCGAACCGGCCGCCGCGACTATGCTGGCCCAGAACCAGGCGCGGTTTGTGAACCTTGATGGCAAAGTCGAAATTAAGAAGGCAAACTCAATCGTTTGGGGAAATGCCGATTATCACACGACCCTGGACAAAGGGGACCTGGTCCGCACCGGGCCTGACGGCGCGGCACGCATTACCTTCGTTGATGGCACTACCTACACGGTGAAAAACGATTCCTTTGTTACGGTGGAGGAGAACTCGATCGACCGCGACCGTGCCACCAGCGTAGCCGTGCACATCAGCACCGGCGCTGTGGACCTCGCCACCGGCACCTGGGAATCCCCTAACTCGAAGGCGGAAGTTTCGTTTGCTAACGCGCGCGCTTCGCTGCAAGAGAACAGCCGTGCGGCCGTGCGCAGTGATTCAAACGGCGGACAGAACCAGATCACCGTGTCTGTCCGGTGCCGCGAACATGCAGGTGGGCGAAGAACACATGGAAATCGGCAAATGGGAACGCGTGACCTTTGCTTCCGGTGGACCCGTGACCAAGACCAGCGTGCTTGCCCCGCCCGATCTCACTGCGCCGGTGAACCTGCAGCCGCTGATTTCGGCCGGACCCGAAACACACGCCGATGCATTTCGCGTGGTCGGAGGTACCGGAAGCGGTAAACTACCAATTGCGCGTCAGCACCAATTCGATGTTTACGCGCATCGTGGCCGAAAAGACCGTGCCGGGCGTAAGCCTGGAGATTCCGGGACTTGATCCCGGGGATTATTTCTGGAGCGTCACGGCCATCGACAAGAACAAGCGCGAAAGCGCTCCGAGTGAGCCCTTCAAATTCACGCTGGTAGCGCAGGATAAGGCGCAGGAAATGCGTCTTGAGGTGGACTCCACCGAATTGCACGGCAACGTGGTCGAACTGATCGGCCGAACCGAGCCCAACGCCGCACTCATTATCGACGGCGAAACGGTAGCGGGGATCCAGTCGGACGGCCGCTTCCGCTATTTCACGCAGCCGCTGGCGCGTGGCAGTCACGAAATCGTCATCACCGGGCAGAATCGCCGCGGTGGCACGGCCATCAAGCGCGTGCCCATCGTGATTCCGTAAAACGAATCAGCGCACCCGGAACTTAGCCATCGCCCTCGGGCGAATTGGGAGCCGCCGCCGAAAACGGCGCGGAAACACTTACGATGACCAGTAAGAACGGCTATAACTTCCGCTCGGTATTCAGCTTGTTTTCGTCTGACCTGGCGATTGATCTGGGCACGGCGAACACGCTCGTGTTCGCCAAGAGCAAAGGCATCGTGGTGAATGAGCCGTCGATCGTGGCCATCAATAAAATAAGCAACGAAGTGGTCGCTGTGGGCCGCGACGCCAAAGACATGCTGGGCCGCACGCCGGGAAATGTGGTGGCCATCAAGCCCATGAAGGATGGCGTCATCGCCGACTTCAAGGTCACCGAAAAAATGCTGACCTACTTCATTCAGAAGGCGCACAACCGCCGTGTGCTGGTGCATCCCCGCATCGTCATCGGCGTGCCCAGCGAAATCACGCCGGTGGAAAAGCGCGCCGTGCAGGACTCCGCTTATCGCGCGCGCGCGAGTGAAGTCTACCTGGTGGAGCAAGCCATGGCTGCCGCCATCGGAGCAGGGCTGCCCATCGAGGAACCCTCCGGCAACATGGTCGTGGACATCGGCGGCGGCACCACCGATATCGCGGTGATCTCGATGAGCGGCATTGTCTATTCGCGTTCCGTGCGCGTGGCCGGCAATGAGATGGATGAAGCGGTGATGCACTATCTGAAGCGCAAATATAATCTGCTGGTGGGCGAACGCACTGCCGAGCAAATCAAAATGGAGATCGGCTCCGCTTATCCGCTCGAAAAGCCGCTCACCATGGAAGTAAAAGGCCGCAACCTGATTGAAGGCGTTCCGCGAACCGTCACCATCGATGACAGCGAAATCCGTGAATCACTTTCCGAATGCGTGGCCACCATTCTTAACGCGATTCGCGTGGCGCTCGAACGTACGCCGCCGGAACTCTCCGCCGACATCAGCGACCGCGGAATCGTGCTGACGGGCGGCGGCGCACTTCTGAAGAATCTGGACAAGCGCATTCGCGAGGAGACTGGCCTGCCGGTTTCCATCGCGGACGATCCCCTGGCATCGGTGGTGCTGGGGACGGGAAAGATGCTGAGCGATTTCCATTTGTTGCGCCTGGTTTCGATTGACTAAGCAACGTGATTAGCAGAAACGCTCCGCCGCGGGAGTTGAGTGCGGCGCACTTTCACACGCAGCATAAACGCGTGCACGTTGAGCAATTGCGGATAATGCGGATAAGAAGTTACAAGGTTTGACATCCATGCTGGCCCTCCCTTCACGTCATCGATCGCTAACGCTGCTGGCTACCGTTCTCGCGGCGCAATTGTTGCTGCTCGCGGTGCAAATCAAGCGGCAGCAGCAGGTGCGGCTGATCCGCGTGTGGGCCATCGAAACCGTGACGCCACTCGGCCGCGCGGCTGCCTGGGTATCGGATGGAATCTACGGCGGGTGGAGCGGCTATATCGCTTTGCGGCATTTACGGCGGGAAAACAGCGATCTGCGCGCGGAACGGGACAAGTTGAAAATCGATAACGCGGAACTTATGGGCCGCGCGGCGGAAGCCGACCGCTTGGCGGCGTTGCTGGGATTCCGCGATGCGCATAAGGAAGTGCCCATGCTCCCCGCGCGGGTGATTGGAGCGAGCCCTGACGCCGGCAGCCGCATTGTTTTTCTAAGCCGCGGATCGCGCGACGGTGTGCGCCGCGACATGGGCGTAATGACCCCGGACGGCGTCGTCGGCAAAGTGCTCGCTGTGTTTCCCGGACACCTCGCAGGTGCTGCTGCTGAGCGACAAGGAAAGCGGCGTCGGCGCCCTGCTGGCCAGTTCGCGCACCCAAGCGCCCGTGAATGGCTCCGGCGAACCACTGCTGCGCATGGAATACGTCAGCAATGACATTAAAGTTCAGCCGGGCGAACCCGTACTAACTTCCGGCCAGGACCGCATTTTCCCCAAAGATTTGCCGGTGGGCACGGTGGTCGACGTGAAGTCCGATCACCGCAGTGCATTTCAGCAAATCTCGGTGCGACCCGCGGCTCGGCTCGACCAGCTTGAAGAAGTGCTGGTGTTGCTGACGCGGCAGGATTTTGCTCCGCGAAAAGATGCAGAGGCGGCGCCCCCGAATCAGCCATCAAGTGGGCAGCCGACCGCAGTCCCAGCGGTGACCGTGTCAAACACGCCGTCAAATACGCCCCGGGCCGCACCGCCGCCGGCCCGGCAAGCGGCCTCCGCTGCTGCCGCACACACGCCACAAGCCGCGGGGCGCAGATGACGTTCAGCCGCGAAGCTCATTTATGGCTGTGGGTCGTCGGGCCCCTTGCCAGCCGTGGGATAAATCGCGCAGCCGGCAGCCGGATCTAAGCGAACTGCGTAGGTCGGCCGAATCGCAGATGGCGCAAGGGAAGATGTGAATGGAATACCAGGACCACTTCGAGCACCACGTCGAAATGCACAAGTTCCATACGGGCGTAGTGACCGGCACGGTCATTCTCGCGCTCGTGCTGGAGACATTCCTGCTCGTGCATCTCCGCCAAGCTGACGTCATTGAATTGCCGCTCCTGGTGACGATCTATTTCGCGCTCAGCCGCCGGAATGCGTCCGCGGGGTTGCTGCTGGGCATGGTAATTGGCGTAGCGCAGGACAGTTTGAGCCATACGCCCCTCGGGCTCTACGGCATCGCCAAGACGGTGGTGGGATTCGTCGCATCTTCCATTGGCGCGCGGATCGACGTGGAGCACCCCATCAGCCGGTTCGCCCTGACGTTTGTGTTTTTTCATTTACATAACGGCGTGCTGGTATTGACCGAACGCGCATTGCTTGGAAAACATGATCCTTACATGACCGGGAAGCTGGCAATTGCCTCTCTGCTGAACGCCGCATTAGCCGTAGTTCTGTTCCCACTCCTGGACCGCTTTCGCAAGCCATCTTGACGGCACACGCGCGCCCTTGGCGTCTCTTACCCTGTCTACGCTGGCGACGTCCTATGCTGACCGTACCTTGGCCGAGGGTACAGCTACCTCATTCGCTGCGCAATTGTGTAAAAAAGTTGCATAGCACTTTCGCAAATGTTACGGTGAGGCAGATGTAAGTAGTTTTGTGTAGCCTCATGCACTGCGGAGGGTTCCTCCGGCCGGGCCCGGCTGGTTTAGGCACGCCTGCAGGCGATGTTGCCCACTGATACTACGTGGGTTACTGCGAGTGACACTGGGCGCAGCGCGGAGTTTTAGTGTCCAATCCGTTTCAGCTTCAGAATGACAGCCGGCTGCCGCAAACGCGGCTGGCCATCATCTCCTACATCATTGTTGGCCTGATTGCCCTTCTCCTGGTTGGTTTTTGGAAGCTGCAGGTCGTTCATTCGGACCAATACGCGCAACTTGCCGATCGTAACCGCATTCGCACCATTCCGGTGATCGCTCCACGCGGATCGATGCTGGACCGGGATGGCCGCATACTCGTTGACAATTATCCGTCTTTCAGCGTGCTGCTGCTGCGCGACGATCCTGAGCAATTGGCGCGCACTGCTGCCGCAAGTAGCGGATGGGCTGGGGCTTACCGTCGACGACGTACAGCAACAGATCGATGCGGCCAAGTTTTTACCCCATTTCCAACCCATCGTCATCAAGCCCGAAGCCTCGCCAGCCGACATCGCCTTTATCGAATCGCACCGAGCCGACGTTCCGGTACTTGAGATGCTGATGGTCCACCGGCGCCGGTATCCGCGGGGCGGGTTCATGTCGCACGTCAGCGGATACGTGGGAGAGGTCAGCGCGGAGCAGATTCAGAACACGAACGGGCGTTACCGGCCCGGCGACATCGTGGGCAAATCGGGGCTGGAAAATCAGTATAACGAACAGCTGATGGGCACTGACGGCATGCGCCGCGTGATTGTCAATAGCGTTGGGCGCGAAGTCGGGCGCCTCGACCAGACCGATGCCACACCCGGCAAACCGATTTCGCTCACGATTGATTACGACCTGCAGCTAATTGCGGAGCAGCGGCTGGCCGGAAAGAGAGGCGCGGTTGTCGCGCTCGATCCGCGCACCGGAGAAGTGCTGGCGATGGCCAGCCAGCCTTCGTACGACCCGAACGATTTCGCAGTGCGCATCTCGAAGGACGAATGGCGTGCAGCTTAACGAGGATCCGCAGCGTCCGCTGCTCGATCGCGCGATTCAGGCGCAACTTGCCCCGGGCTCGGTTTTCAAAATCTTTATGACCACGGCGATGCTGGAATCAAAAGCGGTACCGGAGTCGCTGCAGGTGTTTCTGCCCCGGCTACGCGCAATTTTACGGGCGCACGTTTCACGATGCGGAGAAAACCGGACACGGCGAAATGGATCTGCACAGCGCCATCGTGCACTCCTGCGACGTTTATTTTTACAATGTAGGCAAGCAGCTGGGGATCGACCGCATTTCGTATTACGCCACCAAACTGGGTCTGGGGCGCAAAACCGGCATTGACCTGCCTGGAGAAGACTCGGGCATCGTTCCTTCCGAGGAATGGAAGCAGCGCGTTTTTCATCAGAGGTGGTATCCGGGAGAAACGATTTCCGTTTCGATTGGACAAGGCGCGACGGAGGTTACGCCCATCCAGCTGGCGTACACCATCGGCGGGATTGCGATGGGCGGCGCATTTCATCAGCCGCATCTACTGAAGATCCGGCACCGCGTCTCCGGAAATCGACTTTCCCATTTCGGAGTCCACCGTCGAAACCGATTACGCAGGCGATGTATGGCGTGGTGAATGAGGGCGGGACCGCGGCCGCATCCAAGCTGCCGGGCATCGAACTATGCGGAAAAACCGGCACGGCGCAAGTGATCAGCGCCGAGGGGCTGCAACGCGCGGGGAAACAATCCGAGCTAAAAAATAATGCCTGGTTTGTCGGCTTTGCCCCGCGGCGAAATCCGGAAATTGTAGTTGCGGCGCTGGTGCAAGGGCGGCGGGTTTGGCGCGGATTCCGCCGCACCCATTGTGCGCGACATCGTCAAGGCTTATTACGACAAGAAACAAGGTAACCTGCCACAGGAGCTTGACCACCGAGGCGCTGCCGGTAGGCACTTTGCCGGCAGCCACCTTAGTGGGAACGCTTCGGCCTGATGCGCGTGCAAGCATCTTTTGCCGGCGCAAGCCGGAGGTACGAAAGCAGAATTTCAGGCCATGAGACGCGACGCCAGTGCACTCCGATTACGATTGGTGGCTTTTCGCCATCATCTTCGCCATCTGCGGTGTGGGCCTGCTGGAAATCTGGTCGGCCACGCACGCCAGCCACCTTGCCGGCATGCAATGGAAGCAGCTCGGATGGATCGCCGTGGGCATGCTCGGCATGTTGCTGCTGTCCCGCCTTGATTACCACGCAGTTCTCGACAAAGCTCCCATACTTTACCTCATCGGGCTCGTGGCGTTGGTCACGGTGCTGGTGGTGGGGCACTCCCGGTTTGGCGCAAAACGCTGGCTTCCCGTGCTGGGGCAGTTTTTGCAGGTGTCAGAACTAGCCAAGTTGATTATAATTGTGACATTGGCACGCTTCTATACGGAGGTACGAGCGGACGTGCTTGTCGTTGAGCGATTTATGCAAGGCTGGCGTGCTGACAGCGGTGCCAGTGGGCCTGATTTTGCTGCAGCCGGACCTGGGAACGGCGCTGGTGCTTGTCCCGGTAGCGGTGGTAGGAGCGTATCTGGCGGGTATTCAATGGAAACATGCCGCAGTCTTGATTGCTGGCAGGCGCGATGATGCTGCCGGTCGGATGGCACTTCCTCAAACCGTACCAGAAAGAACGTGTAACAACTTTTCTGCGCCCGGAAGACGATCCCAAGGGTTCCGGCTACCAAATTCTGCAATCGAAAATTGCCGTCGGTTCTGGCGGCTTCTGGGGAAAAGGGCTTGGCCACGGGAGCCAAAACCAATTCGGCTTCGTGCCGGTGCGGTATTCCGACTTTATTTTGGCAGCGCTTGCCGAAGAGACGGGATTCGCCGGGGTCTTCGCGGCACTGGTGTTGTATGCGGCCTTGCTGCTGCGTCTGATCCAGAACGCGCAACGTGCGAAAGACCGCGCGGGGATGTTTCTGGTGATGGGCGTGGCAGCGATTTTGGGGTTTCATGTTTTGGTGAATGTGGCAATGGTCATTGGATTCATGCCGGTGACAGGCATTCCTTTGCCGCTGATGAGCTATGGTGGTTCGGCCACTTTGTTTGTATTTTTGGCGCTTGGATTGGTGATGAACGTTCGCTTGCGGCGGTTCGTCAACTGATCCGCGCGGTCTTGCAACGCAGCTTTAGACCCCGGCCCCCGGCCGATTCCGGAGCCGCTCGCCGACGACGAATTTTTTACGAGATCGCATTTTATGAGATCGCATCGCGTGACAGAGACGTGACAGAGAAACGTTACACGCCGTTGCTGGTTTCTCCGGACGTTCCGCATGTCGCGGAACCCATTTCCGTGCCTCCGGCCATCCGTGCCGGAGACGTCGCGATGCGCTCTGAGGAGCTGTTATGCCCAAAGAGCTGGTTATTTCCGCGGCCGCCCACGAAACTCGGGTGGCCCTTCTTGAAGACGGTCAACTCTGTGAAATCTACATCGAACGCGAAAAAGAATTTGCTTTAGTCGGCAGCATCTACAAAGGCCGTGTGACCCGCGTGCTGCCAGGCATGCAATCGGCCTTCGTTGAGATTGGCCTCGACAGCGACGCTTTTCTGTACGTCGGCGACTTCCTGGAAAACCTGGAAGACTACGATCACGTGGTCAACGCAGTTGAAGGCAAAGTCGAAAAGATGGAACAGCAGGGCGGCGTCGTTTTCGCCCCTCCTGTTCCCGGCGAAGCCGCCGCGCCAGATGTTGCCGCGCAATCTGCGCACGGTGATGTCGAAGCCAGCCACGAAGGCAACCACGAAGCTGGCCCCGAATCTCACGGTGCCAGCCGAGAACCTGAAACTCACGCGCCCGCTGAGCAGCCTCCCGCCGTCGCGCGCCCATCCGCGCCACCGTCAAGGCCATTTGTCCGCCAGGACAGGCGTCCCGGTGCGGGGCAAGCCCCGGGTTATGGCAACGACCGCCCCGATCAGCGTTCAGACCAGCGGATCGACCAGCACGCCGGCCAACAAGGCGGCTATCGTTCCGGCCAGGGACAGCCGCAAGGCCCGCGCGACAGTCAAGGTCGTGATCGCGGCGGACGCCAGCGCGGTGGCCGTTTCCGGCGCGGACGCGGCAACGACCGCCGGCCCGGCCGCGATTTGCCGCCGTCAAAGTATGCTGCCCCGCGTGCTTTTACGCCTTCGATACCCTATGAGCCGCCCGCCGAAGAACCGGCTGCCGATTACACGCCAGTCATTCTGCCGGGCGAATCGCTCGCAAAATACAAAGATCGTGCTCCCTCAGCATCAGGCGCGGCAGCCGGGCAACGCACGAAACCCGAAGGTGCGGGCGTAGCTCCAGCGCTTCCTCCTTCGCTATACGCAGAGCCTGCGCGCGGGTCGTCAGCACCTGCATCCTTACCTTCGAAATCATCAGAAGCCGAGTTAACGGGCTCCGCGCAAGACACCTCGGCCGAGCCCGAAGCCTTGCTGAATACCGAGCAGCCCGTCGAACTCGAGTCCGAGGCCGGTTTGACCGAGCCCGACACCCGGCTGCACGAGACGCAGCAAACGCTGGCGCACGAGACCTTGCCCGAAACGCTTGAGATAGCACATCCGCACGCAGTCGCTCATGAAACCCACGAAGCCCATGAGTCGCCGAGTGGGATCGCCGATCTTTCCGACGACGAGGCCACTACGCTCGCCGAACAACTTGCGGAAGCGCGCCAGGAGGAGGCCAGCGCCGATGCCGAGCAAGCCCGGTTGGCCGAGCCGGACGAAAGCGAAGAGGACGAGGGCAGCGAACAGATTGGCGACGAGCACGGCGCATCGCAGCCGTTCAGTGAACATGCCTCCGAGCAGGAAGACGAACATGAGGCTGTCGGCAGCGAGTCGAGCGAAACAGACTCTGTAGAAACAGACGTTGTGGAAACCGGCTCTGTCGAAATCGATGCCGTGGAAATCAACGCTACGGAAACCGATGAAGAAGATGACGCCGCCGAAGCAAGTCCTGAGGGCGAACATGAACCCGAGCTCTCTGACGCAGCGTCCTCCGATACCGTCGCGGCCGGTGAGTCGGCCGGAACCGAATCTGACCTCGAAAATCGAGGCAACGTTGCGCCGACCGCGCCACAGCAACGACCACTGAGCGCGCGCGTTTCCGATCCGCAACGCGCCCGCTTCCAGCGCCCCATGCGCCGCGGAAACCGCCCGCGTGGCAACCGGAACGTGCGTCACCAGGACCATCGCCAGCAACAGCCGCGCCGTCCGCAGTTGATTTCCGAGATGCTGAAGGCCGGCCAGGAAATCATCGTACAAATTGCCAAGGAGCCGCTGGGCAAAAAAGGCGCGCGCATCACCAGCCACGTGGCGCTTCCCGGCCGTTTTCTCGTCTACATGCCCACGGTGAACCACATTGGCGTTTCGCGCCGCATCGGCTCAGCGGAAGAACGCGCGCGCCTGCGCCGCATCGTCACGGAATCGAAGGGAACCTTCCCCGGCGGATTTATCGTGCGCACCGCGGCGGAGGGCGCACCCGAAGACGAGATTCGCAGCGACGTGGAATTTCTGGGCCGCACCTGGGACAAAATTCGCGCGCAGGCGGAGCCGCGCAAATCACCGGCGCTGCTGCATCGCGACCTCAACCTGGTCGAGCGTATTCTGCGCGATTACGTGAGCAACGATTACACGGCGATCTGGATCGATAACGAGGAAGAGTTCGGCAAGGTGGTGGATTTCGTCAGCCGCTTCCAGCCAAAACTCGTGAGCCGCGTAAAGCTCTACACCAAGACCATCGCCTATTTTCGAGGAATTCGGCATTCAGCAGGAACTCGACAAAGCGCTGCGCCCCAAAGTTTGGCTCAAATCCGGCGGCTACATCGTGATTAACCATACCGAAGCGCTGGTGGCCATCGACGTCAACACGGGCAAGTACGTGGGCCGCGGCTCGACGCGCCTGGAAGACACCATCGTCAAAACGAACCTGGAAGCCGTCAAGGAGATCATCCGCCAAATCCGGCTGCGCGATCTGGGCGGCATCATTGTCCTCGACTTCATTGACATGGAGGAGCGGCGCAACCGCGAAAAAGTGATGGCCGCTCTCGACGCGGCGCTGCGCGCCGATCGCGCGCCATCCAAGGCGCTGCCCTTTAACGAATTTGGATTGGTAGCGGTTACCCGCAAGCGCACCAAGCAGGCGCTCGAACGCGTGTTGTGCCAGCCGTGCCCCTATTGCACGGGCTCCGGCATGGTGAAATCGGTGCCGACGATTTGCTACGAGATTCAGGCGGAAGCCAAGAAAATGTCCGCCGATCTCGATGCGTCCAGCGTGACGCTGCGCGTGCATCCCGAGATCGCCAAGGCGCTGAAGACGCGCGAGGCCATGCTCATCGACGAACTCGAACAGGCCACGCGCAAGAGCGTCATCATCCAGGCTGATCCCGACGCTGCACTGGGAGCAGTACGACATCTATTAAGCTGGTAATCACACCACAAGAACTCCACACCTGGTTCGCAAACTGTATGGCATCCAGTTGGAGGGTCACACCATGCTGGTCGAAGTAAAAAAGGGTCATCGATGGGTTCAGAAGGAAATGTCAGAGTGGGATATCGAGGTGAAAGAGGGAAGCAAATGGATCTCGCTGGGCCGCCTCAATCAAGAAAAGCAGAAGGCAAAGCACGCGCCTCATCAACACAAATCAGCGTTTATAAAGAAGACGGGATCGGTGCGGGCCTCGCGAATGGCAGAAGTTATTCGACCCAGAAGAGTCGAGGTATCTACTTATAACGCGAGGTCGGTTCAAAACCGGTCCACGCAAGATCACAGGGTCAGATACTGTATGCTGTGTCATTGCGTCCGCCGGCGCAGCCCGTGCGTAGAATGTGGCAAGCCAACCCTGCTGCCGGAACAAATGGAACAAGCACCCGAAGAATTCGGGGGCCGCAACGCTGGGCGTTTTTTCATACAGGGAGGACGACCAGATAGCAACCGCCGACGACATTAGATGCCCGGTACGATTCGAAGTAAAATCCTTCGAACCTTAGCGATCTCAGCAGCGCGCTAGCTTCAATCTCCGGGACAATACAGCGGTCGTTTACGTCTGCTCTTCAAACGACCCGCGAATAGCAAGAGATTCTTGCCATCATGTCCTTGGTCGAGCGCTTCTCAGGAAAACGCCCGCAAATCTTCGCATTCAGGCTGTCCAGATACCACTCGGCCGTGGTTAACCGTGGCTCAAACATCGCATTGAAACAAGAATTCCACTCCAATTGTTTCTGAGAGCGGCCTTCCGCTGATTAAATCTATATTTTCATGGAAACCATGAGAGATACAGATATACTCCTGATCTCACAATGTTGCGGGCACGACCGGAACTTTCTTGAGCGGCTCGGGCGCTAGCTCAGCCCAGTTGTCGCTCCAGGTTTTGCCCTCTTTCGCGAGCGCTCCCTCGAGACGCAACTTGAAATAATCGTTGATGGCTTCCTGGTTGCCGAATGCTTCCCACAAATATTTCACTCGGGCATCGTAGAGTGCTTTGGCTTTCTGGAATACGGGCGACTTCACCAGGTCGGGATGGTGCGTGAGATTTGCTCGCCTCGCAATCTCATAGAAGGCCATCAGCCTGAGCGCCTCCGCATGTGGTGTGACGGCGTTTTCCGCATGCGGATCGGCAGGCAGGACCTGCGCGCGATGCTTCTCAGAGAGCAGGTCGAGATATTCGGGGTGTTTGCGAATGAAGCCGGCGACGTAGGGGCATACCGGAATCACCCGCAGATGCTCGGCGCGCGCGAAATCGAGCGCAGCCCCGGCCAGCTTCCCGCCGATTCCGTGGCCCTCAAGACTGGGCGGCACTTCCGTGTGGACAATGACGAACCGCTCGGGGAAGCGTTTATAGGTGAGGAATGCGGTTTGTCCATTGACGTGCGTTTCAAAGCGCTGCTCTGCTTCATTTTTGACAATCTCTACGGCTGGATTTTCCATGTTGACCTCTCGCCCGCCAATTAGCCCTGCTCAATTGCATAAACGTGTCGCGTGAGCATGCCCATGTTAGCGCTATTACACCGTCGCCGCTCTCATGAACGGAATCCGCCCGAACGGTGGCTTCATTCGTAATTCCCGTTCGCAATTCCGTTCCGCAATTCCCTGTGCGACCAACTCGCGGAAGCCGCCAATATTCCATTGGGGCTCCGCCCCCATTCAGACCCGCACTCCATCCGAACGCCGGTGAACGGCATATTGCCGACGAACCGAAGTAAATTGCGCCGTCTCATCGAGGAGTGTAGGCTCGTGAGCGGCTCCGAAGGCTGCACATCGAACGCCATTCGCGAGCGTCGTTCGCGAGCGAGGTCCGGCACATGCCGAAAAAGTCTCGGCACGCGCCGCGTCCCGCGCCATCTTCAGAGATGCACCGCAATTCGCAGAAGTGACGGTAAGATGTCTTGAGGCACCCTGCGCCGGGATGCCGGCCAGAAATCCACTCGACTTTCGCAGATTTCGGAGCGCCTGTTGACGCAACTAACTCCTGAACCAAATCCGCCGCAGACGGCCGTGCGCATCCTCGACGGAAACGCCATTCGCGACCAGATTTACGCCGAGCTGCAATATGAGATTGCCGCGCTCGGCACCGCGGGTGTGCGTCCCGGCCTCGCGGCGGTGCTGGTGGGTGAGGATCCCGCCTCGCAGGTGTACGTCAAAAACAAAATCGCGGCGTGCGAAAAGCTTGGCCTGGGAAGCTGGCAGATTTCGCCTCCGGCAACCATTTATACCGATGAAATGCTGGACATCGTCGCCGGCCTGAACCGGCGCGACGAAGTTGACGGCATCCTGGTGCAATTGCCGTTGCCTCCTGAAGTGGACGCCAAGCGCGTGCTGGAATCGATTGATCCAGCCAAGGACGTCGACGGGCTGCACCCGGTGAACGTCGGCCGCCTGGTCAGCGGGCGTCCGGCTCTCGTCGCGTGCACGCCGTCGGGCGTCATGGAAATTTTGCGCCGCAGCGGCATCGCCATCGAAGGCGCTCCTGCCGTGGTGCTGGGCCGAAGCGACATTGTGGGAAAGCCCATGGCGCTGCTCCTGATGCACGCCAATGCCACCGTTACGATTTGCCACTCGAAAACGCGCGACCTTCCCGACATCGTGCGCGCCGCCGACATCGTCGTCGCCGCCATGGGCCGCGCTGCAATGGTCACGCCTGGCTGGATTCGGCCCGGCGCAACGGTGATCGACGTAGGCGTCAATCGCATCACCGACACGCGTGTCGCCGAGCGGCTCTTTGCGAATTTTCCCTCGCGGCTCGCGCGGTTCCGCGAAAAACGCTCCGCGCTCGTGGGCGACGTGCATCCCGACGCCGTCGAAGTTGCCGGCGCCATTACGCCCGTTCCTGGAGGCGTGGGACCGCTCACCATCGCCATGCTCATGAGCAATACCGTGAAAGCGGCGCGGTCGCGGCGCGGCCATACACTGAGCGCTTCGGCGACAAATGCAACTTCGGCTCCGCGTTCCACACGCTGATGTTGCGCGTCGGCCTTACTGGAGGCATCGGCTGCGGCAAAACCACCGTCGCCGCGATGATGCGTGAGCTCGGCTGTCATGTGCTCGAAGCCGACAAAATGGCGCATCGCCTGATCGAGCCAGGCCAGCCTGCTTACGATGCGGTGGTCCGCGAATTTGGCCGGGATATCTTGACGAGCGATGGGCGCCCCAACAGGTCCGCCGCCCCGAGCAATGATCTGCCTACCGCCGCGCGCATCGAGGGACGCAGTGAAGCGCGCAGCGACGCACGTTTTGACTCGCCGCTTGACCCACGACTTGACGCGACGCTTCACGAGGCGCTTGACCAGGCGCTTGACGCAGGCGGCGATACCCGCAGCGGTCCCCGCATTGACCGCGCCAAGCTCGCCGCCATCGTCTTCGCTGACCCAGCGCGGTTAGGGCGGCTCAATTCCATCGTGCACCCGCCGCTGCTCGCCGCAATCGATCGCGAACTCGCGCGCTTCGAATCCTCAGATCCCCATGGCATTGCCGTGATCGATGCCGCGCTGCTGATCGAGTTTAATCACTATGCGCAACTCGACCGCGTTGTCGTGGTGTGGTGCACACCGGAACAGCAGTTGGCGCGCCTGATGGACCAGACATTCGGACGCGGTATGCCACGCGAACAGGCGGAAAGGCGCATCGCCGCACAACTCGATTCGCAGGAAAAACGGAAGCTTGCGACTGACGAAATCGATTGTTCGGGAACGCTCGAAGACACGCGCAGGCAGGTGGAACTCCTGGTGAGGGAATTCAAGCGGCTGGCCAATTTGCAGCTTCACTGATACTGAAACGCGCATGCCCTGCCGCGCGGCGCGCCGTGAGCGCATCACATGCCACGTAAACCTTTGGCGTCAAACTTTGCTTCAATTAAACTTCGCGCATTAAACCTGATTCAGCTGCGCCCGGGCGCGCTCACGCTCTGTGGCCGAAAGTGAAAACCAGTTCTCCGCAGTATCCCGCAAGTGCTCGAGCGTGCGCTGCATTTCGGCGTGCTTGGCGTGCAGCATGTTACGGTCGGCGTCCGCAGGCACTTCGATGGGCGCACCGAATGCTGCTACCACGCGCGAAAACGGGAATGGAATCTGAAACAGGTCCCACGCTTTCTGGAACGTGTAACCCCGTTCAGCGTGGGCGTGAAAGCAAATGATGGGACAGCCGCTTCGCTGCGCCAGAAGCACCGGTCCGGGCTTGGCTACGTAGCGCGGTCCGCGCGGGCCGTCCACAGTGAAAGCCGCATCTTGTCCCTGTGCCAGGCGGTCGGTCATGACGGCCAAGCCGTGCAATCCTCCGCGCGAGGAACTGCCCAGCGCTACGCCGAATCCCATCGCATGGGTGACGCGCGCGGCCCACTGGCCATCAAAATTTGTGCTGCTCAGCACGACGATCGAACGGTTGCGCGCGTTCCACAGCATGGGAAAAAGTCCGCGATGCCAAAATGAGAAAATGCATCGCCGGCCCGCGGCATACATCCGCTCCGTATGCACGTAACCCGGAGTTTCAATGCGCAGGGTCGGTCCAATGGTGCGCACCAGCGCGACGGCAGCGCCTGCAATTAGGGGAATTTGCGCGCGTCTCGAAAACGAGAGCTTCCGGCGACGGGTATCAAAATGGACGCCAGACCGTTCTTCTTGCGGCACATTCGATTTCGCCCCCTCAGTCACCGGCGTATAGTATAGGCGAATCGCCACAAGGAGCTGGGTTTCAGCGGACGCGCGCACTCATCGTAAATCTCAGAATCACCAGCAGGGCTGCTCGAAAACAGCGATGATCACCGGCAATATTCTCAAACCAGGACGCAAGTCAAGGCCCGAGCCAGCGCACGGGTCAGGGGCACCTCCAGAGTCTGGCATAAATTCGCCGAGATTCCGGGCGAGTGTGCCTTTGGGAATTTCCGGTGCTGCACTTCTTTCCGCGGCGCTGCTCTGCACGTTTCTGAATGCTTCGCCTGCCGGACTGCAGCCGCAGAATACTTCCGGATTTGGGCCAAATGCGGCAACGCCGGAGACGATTGGCCGCCTCTCCGGTGATGACGTGACGGTTACGGGTGCCGCAACCTTCGACGTCGATAATGGACGCAGCACCGCGATGCTGGCCAGCGGCAGCGACCTCACCGTGCGCTCCGGAGAGGCCAAGGTCAGCTTGATTGAAGGGGGTCAAATTGCCATCTGCGGCCCCGCTCATCTTTCCCTGCTCAAATCCGGGAATGCAATCACCGTGGCACTCGATTATGGACGCGTGCATCCCGAGCTAAATTCGGCTGTCTCGCTGACGGTTTATACGCCGTTTATTGTGGCGACTCCGGTAGGCATGGCGCAGAGCCCCCAAGACATTACCGTTGGCCTAGACGTACAGGGTGAGATGTGCGCGCTCGCCGCCCGCGGCGCATTGCGCATCGAGCAGCAACTTTCCGGGCAGAGCCTTCTGGTGCCGGAAGGCGGCCAAGCGAACCTGAGCAACGGCGAACTCAACCCCCTCACACCTGCGTACACCTGCACGTGCGAGCTGCCCGTTGCGCGAAACCGCGCTCCGATGCAACTCGATCTCAACGTTCCCGTGCATCCGCCGATTGCGTCCGCTCCGCAGCCGGCCGGCGCTGTCACGGCTGCGCAGCCGCCCATCTATCGCGTGGATATGCCTCCGCTGACGTTCAATTCGAACTCGCCTGCGCCACCGCCCGATCCTGATCCGCAAACCATCATGCTCGTCCGGGAATCGCGCGTGCAGCCTGACGCGGTTTTTCACGGTCGCGTGGTCGCCACGCCCGTGCCCAACTCCGCATCGCCGGATACCGGCGCGAAAACCGCGAGCGCGAATCAGTCACTCACGAGACGAAATATTTTGTCGCGCTTCTTTGGTCTTTTCCGCAGTCGCAGCACCCCTGCTTCCTAGCGAGCGCGGCGAAATTCCCGTGGCAAGCACCTGGGGCGAGCGAGGCTGATAATGCGAGCTGTGATTCAGCGGGTGCGTCGCGCAGCCGTAAGGGTGCGCGAAGGTAATGCACACTCGTTTGCGCGCGAGGAAAATACTCCGGCCTCCGCTGCCATCCTCGGCGCGCAGGGCGGCTCGGCGGCGGGCGCAGTCGATCCGGCGCTCAACCCGGGTACGCCGATAGCTGGCATGGCTGCAGCCAACTTCGTTACGACTGGAGCGATCGGGCCCGGCGTAGTGGTTCTCCTCGGCATCAGCAAGGAAGACACGCCCGAAACCGCTGCATACATTGCTGGGAAAACGGCTCAATTGCGCATCTTTGAAGACGCGCAGGGCAGAATGAATCTGTCGCTGCTCGAAAAGTTATATCCTGCCCTCGTAATCTCGCAGTTCACACTATATGGTGACGTGCGGCACGGGCGGCGGCCTGGGTTCGATCGTGCCGCATCCGCTGCCCACGCAGGGCCGCTATATGATGAATTCGTGCAATGCCTGCGCGCGCTGGGGGTTCAGGTCGAGACCGGAGTGTTTCAGGCGCACATGGAAGTGGAACTTGTGAATGATGGGCCCGTCACCATTCTCGTCGATTCGGAAAAGAAGTTTTAGCCGGAATCTGCACGCATAGGCCAGGGCAGGCATGAAAGTCTGCTGACGAATACGTTCCCCCAAGCTGGGGTTGCGTTTTGAAGTTTCGCACTGGCGCGAGGCCAGTTTCTAAGATAATCCAACTGCAAAGGCTCCTTGCGCTGTCGCGTGCAGTGCAGCCAGGCAACGATTCGATTTATTTTCTGCAATGATGTTGGTTTGTACTTGTTGCGCTTTTTCCTCTGAACCGCGAAAGGCACCACTGCTGTGCATGACCTCATACTCCCCAGGAGCTTCGCGGCATGTAAAACAGATATCGATGCCTGCGAGCCGCATCAACTTTCCGCGACAAAAACGTATCGCTCTACGATATAATAATTAAAATATGAAAGGTCATGATTCGGCAGCGCTCGAGTACCAGGCGCTGGCGGAATTTCGGTTCCTGATCCGGCGCTACCTGAACGACTGCGAAATGGCTGCGCGTTCGGTGGGTCTTGAGCCGCAACAATATCAGGGACTGCTGATGTTGCGTGGATTGCCGCGGGGGAAGGCGCCCACGATCCGGGCCCTTGCGGAGCGGTTGCAGATTCGCCATCACAGCGCTGTCGAACTGGTGGATCGCATGCAGAAGCGTGGACTGTTTCGCCGGGAACGGTCGAAAGACGACCGGCGGGAAGTTCTGGTGAGCGTGACGGCACGAGGAGAAAAACTCCTGCGGCGCATGGTACGGCATCGCATGGCGGAAATGGCGATCTACGGGCCCGAACTGGCGCGTGCTCTCGGCCTGGTCATCAAAAGGCCGCTGCATAGTAATGGCCAGCGCGGCGAAGTTCAACAAAAACGCAAAACGGAGCCAAAGCAGCCGCGAACGGCGCGAGAATACCGTCAAACGGGACGGCGAAGCTCCACAGAAGATTCATAAAGGCGCTGATATTGTGTGAACAGGTTGCAAAGAGCGCGCAATGACGTGCGCCGCACCCGTTGGGACAAACGTTTAGAAGCAAACGTTTAGGCGCAACGTCAAGCAAGATCTTGCGTATGCGTGAGCTTTCGCTTGGTTGCGAGCCAGATGCAGTCAGCCCAGGTGCAGTTAGAAGAGATGAGTTGCGTTTATTAAGAGTGATGTTCGAATTCACGCATCCTGAGAGGCCAGCTTGAGTGACGCTCCCATAATCCCCGGCGCTCGCGCCCAGCAGCAATCGACGCCCGGATACCGGCTCGAATTTGTTTCTCTGCTTGCGGTGCTCATTGGGCTAGTGGCCGGACTGATCGCCTTCCTGCTTTATAACCTCATCGGTTTGTTCACTAACCTCGCCTTTTATCACATATGGTCGTTTCAATTCCGAAGTCCCGAGTCCAATCACTTAGGGCTGTGGGTCATCTTCATTCCAGTGATCGGCGGGTTGGCGGTCGGCGTAATGGCCAAATATGGCTCGGACAAAATCAAAGGCCATGGCATCCCGGAAGCCATGGAGGCGGTGCTCACCTCGTCGAGTCGCATTGAGGCCAAGGTCGCCATCCTGAAACCACTTTCGGCGGCAATTGCCATCGGTACCGGAGGCCCGTTCGGCGCGGAAGGCCCTATCATCCAAACCGGCGGCGCGTTCGGATCGCTAATCGGCCAGATCATTTCGACGACGGCGGCAGAACGCAAGGTGTTGCTCGCGTGCGGAGCGGGCGCCGGCATGGCGGCGACCTTCAACACCCCCATCGCGGGCGTCATCCTGGCAATCGAGCTGCTGCTGTTCGAGTTTCGAGCGCGCTCGTTTATTCCGCTGGTGATTGCTACCACGCTCGCCACCAGCGTCCACCTGATGTTGCTCGGGCGCGGGGCGATGTTTCACATGCAGCCCACCGATTTCGGAATTCCGCGCGGTCTACCCTATTACGTGTTGCTCGGCATCTTGTGCGGGATCGCCGCGATTGTTTTCACCAAAATTTTGTATTGGGTGGAAGACCAATTCGACCGGCTTCCGGTGAAGCAGATTTGGCATCCGGCGATTGGAGCTCTGGGGCTGGGCATCATCGGCTACTTCGTGCCACGAGTTCTGGGCGTCGGGTATGACACGATTTCCGGCATTCTCAACAACAGCTTCACCTGGAAACTGCTCTTGCTGATCGCGGTTTTTAAATCGCTCGCACTGGTGATTTCTTTGGGCTCGGGGACATCGGGCGGGTTGCTGGCGCCCATGTTCATGGCCAGCGCCGCGCTAGGCGGAGTCTTCGCAATGGGTGTGGATCACATCATCCCGAGCGCGGAGCTAGCGCCGGGAGCGTTTGCGCTGGTGGCCATGGGAGCGGTGTTCGGTGCGGCGGCACGCGCCACGTTTGCTTTTATCGTTTTCGCATTCGAGATCACCCGCGATTACAACGCCGTGCTCCCGCTCATGCTGGTCTGCGTCATCGCGGATGCCATCGCCATCCGCTACCTGCCAAATTCAATCATGACCGAAAAGCTCGCGCGGCGCGGTCTGGATACACACCAGGAATACGAAACCAACGTGATGAAGCAAATCAGAGTAGGCGACATCATGGCGCGGGGCGTGGCCACCGTAGCTCCGGAGGAAACGGTGCGCGCGGTTGCCGATCTCTTTACTTCGGGCGACCCGCGGCTGGCGCGCCACCGAGCGCTGCCCATCGTTGATCATGAGGGGCATCTGGTGGGTATCGTGACACAGGGCGACATCCTGCGCGCCATGGAAAGCGCAGCGCAGGGCGCCTCGGCGGACACGTCGGGCGCCACATCAACCCGCGCGTCGGCTGGCGATATGCCCGTTATCGAGGCCGGGGTACGATCGCTGGTGGTCACTTATCCCGATGAGAGCGCCTTCGCGGCGCTCACGAAGATGCTGCTGAATAATGTTGGGCGTTTGCCCGTGGTTGATCGCGCCGATCCTCGCAAGATGGTGGGCTACGTGAACCGCGCGACGCTGATGGGTTCCTGGGGACAGCATCTTCAGGATGAATCGCTGCGCGAAACCGGGTGGTACCGCCAATTGCGCCTTCGGGCCGGGGTGCCGGGCGTGGTCTCCGGCCGGGTGGTGGACATCAGTGCGAGTTCCCTCAAATTGCGGCCGATTGTTGACGTCTCGGACGGGGTTCCCGCCGAGAATGCGATCGAAGAATTTTCGCTAATCCAACCCCTGCCGGGAGTTTCGCTGGGGGACCACGTGCGCGTACGATTTCACAGTGAAAACGGGCGGCGTGTGGCGTCCAGTGTCGAGGAATTGCAGACGCGACAATAGGGCTGCTCGCTGCGCGGGGTAAAGTCCAATGGCGATGCTTAGAAGCCGCCTCCGCCACCACCGCCGAAGCCCCCGCCTGAGCTGCCTCCGCCAAAACCGGATGAGCCCGCGCTGCGGGGCGCTGACGACATCACCTGTCCCGCGCGCGCGGACATGGCATCGAGACTGTTCCCAAACGCAACCGGGTGGAACGCGGATCCCGGCGGCCCCACATACCACGATGGTGGCTGCGTAAAAATCCCCTCAAATGCGCCGACCCATTTCTTCTCGACACCGAGCGCCATCGCAAACGGCAGATATTTTTCGAATGTAGCCGGAGTCTGCGCGATGCGGTCCAGGCGGTCGGCTTCAACGTGCCCGAGAAAATCCTCAAACCCAAGCGCGTTGTGCAACGCGCGCGCGCCCGCGGCGGTGCGCGCGGTCATGAACCAGCCGAACGCGATGACTACGCCCGCCGTGAGAATCGCGCCTGCATAAAAGGGCAGCATTTGCATGCCCAGCGTCTGCGCCACGTACACCCCTGCCCCATAGAGCAGCACGCCCATAATCATGCCCGCTGCCAGAAAGCTTTGGCGGACCCGGTCGGGACGGTGTGCGTAATAGCCGTGCTCGACAAGTGAAGTGAAGATCGCACTGCGAATGCCGGGAAGATTCTTGTAAAACTTGTTTTGCAGTTGGGAGAGAGTTACTTCATCGGAGATGCCGTTGTCGAACAGTGCCGCGAAAAAAATCATCTCGTGCGGCTTCAACCCTCCAAGCTCGCCCATTTTTTTATTCGCATGGAACACGTATTCCTTCTCGGAATACAGGCCCATCAAGTGCGGTTTTGCGCGCTCCTCGATCGTCAGGTAGCCGTGCACTGCGAGATCCACGAGCGTCGCGGTGATATCACGCATGCTGGCCTGCGTATCGACGAGCGTGCCGACTTCGCCAGGAGTAAGCCCGTCGGGCGGTTCGTACTGCACCGCGATCGAGCCCACCTGCGGATCGCGGCCGCGCGTATACCAGAGCCAGAACATCACGAGAAAAGCCACCACAGGTGCCAGTAGCGGCCAGTTGCTTTCCACAAATTGCGTGAGTTTCTCGGAGCGATCCGGAGCATGCACGAAACCTTTGTCCCAGCCCGCCACAAGCGTAAGTCCCTGGCGGAATGCGAGCGGGCGCACTGCGCGTACGTCGATGTTGCTGCCGAGAATCTCGACCTGCGCGTCCTGCGCGCGCGAGCCAAACGCGCCGGTGAAATCCGCGGCACGCAGGCCAGTGATACCCGGCGGCAGGATGACATGGGCGCTGGCGGCCTCGAGCGGCACGTCCCACTCGGTGCCCGTGATATTCCAGTAGAGTTCGTCGTGATCCTCGAAATAGCGCAGGCCATTGCGCACGCGATAATGCAAGGAAATCGTGCGCGTCACGGTATTGGCACCCGGTACATAAATTTTCAGCACGAGATTCGCGCCCTGCCGCCGCTTCTCGATGCGCAGCGGCATCGGATCTGCGCCACTATTTTCCGTGCCCGCAATATCATCCAGCATAAGTGAATAGTTAAACCCACCCGGACCGGGATACTCGACCGGGATCGTGCGATACAGCCCCTGCCACGAGCCGATGAACTCGGCGCGAATGGTTTCTGTGACGTCGAGCGAGGAATCCGGCAGCACGTCAATCTCAGCATGAAAATCGCGGATGTGCAGCTCACGCGCCGCTGCCGGCGTCGCCGCGGCAAAGCTCAGCGCGGCAATCACACCAAGCAAAAACGACAGCAAAAAAGTGCCCTTGAGCATGGGACAGCGCCAGCGCGAGCGACGACGCCAGCAAAAGGACCAGCGGTTCGAGGACCAGCGGCTGACGGACCATCGGTTTAAGGACCAATGGCGGGTTAAAGAATTGTGCGCACTGAAACGATTTGCAGTCGAAATGTGGGAAGCGGTAACGACCCCAGACGTACGCATGCCGGCGATATGCACGGACGGATCGGTCAGGAAGGCATCACGCCAAAGCTGACGCGCGGAACCTCGCGTTCAACAGGAGCGCTGATCTCGAAAAATTCGCGGGGTTTGAAGCTGCACATGCCAGCCACTACGTTCGACGGAAATTGCGCGATGCGCGTATTTAAATCGCGTACGACCGCATTGTAATAGCGGCGCGCATTTTGCAGCGTGTCCTCGATCTGATTTAGTGTCAACTGGAGCTGCGTGAAGCTTTCGACGGCGCGTAACTGGGGATAGGCTTCCGCCAGCGCAAATACCTGGCGCAGGGCTCCGGTGAGCATGCCCTCCGCCTCGCCTTTTTCCGCCGGTCCCCGCGCGGACATGGCCTGATTGCGCGCGGATACCACCGCGTCAAATGTGCCCTTCTCGTGCGCGGCATAACCCTTCACCGTTTCCACAAGGTTGGGGATGAGGTCGTAGCGGCGTTTCAGTTGCACGTCCACATCGGCCCACGCGTTATCGCACTGCACGCGCAGCCGCACCAGTCCGTTGTAGATGAAAACGATGGTCAGCGCCAGAAGCGCTACCACGATCAGTGTGGGCATCATGGCCAATCCTCTTCGCCCGCCCTTTCCCTCGCCCTTTTACTGCCGCGTTGCTTACTGCGTCTTGCTTACTGCGCCCTGCTTGCAAACCTGCGTTCTACTCGGACGACGAAAAGTGCCAAAGAAAGAGACGCACGGCGATGGTTTACCCGCGCGGGAAACTATAGGCTTCTCCCGTAAATGGTGTAAAGGGGAGATGTTGCCGCCGTGACCTAAAAAGACAAGCCCCAAGTATGTTATGCGTGGAATGTGGGCTGCAATAGGCCTGGGCGCGAACCTTGCACCTCTCAGATACAATGCCACCATGCTACTCGATCGAACGTTATTCCTGGGATTTTCCGTTGCGGTGATTACGGGCATCGTGCTGCTGGTGCTGCGGCATCCGCGGGTCAGCGAGTTATTTGCTCAACACATTCCCGAAAGGCCGAAGCGGCGTCTGTTTCTCGCGGCCATCAGTTTCTTTCTCACTTTTACCGTGGCGCGGTCGGTCGCGTACTCCAATTTTCATCACATTGGGCCGTTTCACGATATCTATATCGGCGGCCGCCACATCCACCACCTTGTTTTCGGTATTGGGCTGCTGCTGACCATCGGATACTGCTGGTTGATTGAAGTCGGGACAGGCACCTCCGAGTCTGCGCGCTGGTCCAGTCGCGTGATCTCGCTGCTTTACGGCGCGGGCGCGGCTCTGACGTTAGACGAATTCGCGCTTTGGCTGAATCTTGAGGACGTTTACTGGGCGCGGCAAGGACGCGCGAGTATCGATGCCATTGTGTTGTTCGGTACGCTGCTGCTGGCGAGCATATGGGGCGGAAAGTTCGTTGGCGCAGTGCTGCGGGAATTTTTTCAGTTACGCAAGCGTGCGGAGTAGCGCTTCGCACCAGTGTCGCGGGTCAGCCTGGCCTTGTGGTCCGGCCGCTCCTCATGATGATGAAGGTCGAGGCCAAAGTCGGGCTGCGAGCGCGAGCCGACCACCTTGATGGGAATGGACGAGCCGCCGCCCGCTCGCCTGAAAAATGGATCGGCGAGTCGCAGCAGAAACGATTTTTTGCCGGTGGTGGTTTGCGAAAGTTTGGCATTGAGCAGTAAATGCCCGTGAAAATCGAGCAGTTCGCTCTCGAGATTATAAGAACCATCCAGCTGCACTCTGGCCCCGGGCAGATCGAAAGATAGGCTGGAGAATGTGATTTTCCCGTGACTCAGAACGAATCGCCCGCGGAGGTTAGAAGCTACATCCACAATGTCTTGATCCTTTGGTTCGCCCTGGCCGCGCCGGCTAAGGCTGTCGAGTTTGGTTTGCGTCTCGGGATTGGTGAATCGCGCTCCGCTAATCCCGAATTGACCGTCGAGATGCAGTCGCTGCAGGAGATTGACGGAGCCGGCGTCAATCTGTATTTTGCTGTGCAGCACGACGGCACCGGTCATAAGCGGGTGATCGCCCTTCACAACCAAGCGAAGAAAATCCTCTATCCGGGCGTTACGCGAATCCGCATCAAGGAGAATTTGACGCCCTTTGGCACCGGGAACTCCTACCACTTCGCCGCTCGTGTTGATCGTGGAACGTCCCAATTGCGCCTTCACTGACGTTAGATAGGTATCGCCATTCGTGCCGTCGACGACGGCGACGTATTGCGTCGAAAGCGGCATCGGGTTTCCACTGACTGCCAGCGCGAAATCCGGCATGCTGGTTTCACCCGTCACGTCGAGGTGATCGATTGTGCCGGAATACTTCCCGCTGGATGACATCGTGCCCGAGAGACCCTTCAGCGTGCGAAAGTCGGCATCCTTGAATACATAGTTCGCCGCTATCGGGGTATCGCCCGGTTCATCGGATTGCCACGGACCGAACTGGCCCTCCGAGTCGATTTGTCCCACGGGTACCGCATTGGTCAGCACGGCATGGAAAGATGCCGCATGGTCGAAGCTGAACGAATGCATGACCACACTATGAATCCAAAAATCGCGCGGCAGTTTCTTGGGGTCGCTTGGCAACGTCTCCAAAAGCGCGTCATCGGATACGATTTCGTCCACGAGAATGGAAGGCGCGAAGTGGCGACCGATCTCCTTCGGGTTGGCAGGCGGGGTCCCTCCCTTGGGTGGCACGTGAATCTGCAAACCTTCGATCTGAATTCTGTCAATACGGTGCTTCGAGCCCACCAGGGCCAGTATGCCTGCGGATATCGTCAGCTTATGAATGGTCATAAGCGGCGGCACGTCCGTCCGGCCCCGGTATCGCAACACGATGTCACCGGCGGACGCGTAGACGTGCGGCACCAGGAGCACCTGCAAAGTCTTGATTTGGACTTCGCTTCCAAAGCGATCCTGCAGGACGGCGACAATGCTGCGCTTGATGTAACGCGACATTATGATGGGCAGGAAGATAACTGCGACCGCGGCGGTAATGGCCACGAGACTGAGAAGGAAGAGTCCGATGCGCGCTAATCGAGACATCGTTACGTAAGCCGGGCGTTACGTAAACCGAAGGATACTACTTATTCGATCGTGTGTGCTCTCGGGTACCCGAATATCTACCGCGCCGTTCCTTCAGTAGAACAACCGCCATGGTAAGTGACAATACCGTAAACTCGGTAGAACGCTGTATGAAACACTGTGCTAGTTTCAATCACTTGCGTGCTCGCCCGCCCGTCAGATTTTCAGGATTCGAGCGGCCGTACCGCCGAGCACCATGTTACGTTGAGCGCGGTTCAGATTCAGCTCCTCGACCATTTGTACCGGCCGCTCATATCCCATATCGAAACAGTAGTCGCTCCCGATCATAATGCGTTCGGCACCCACCTGGCTGATCACAAACTCCATAATGGGCTTCGAGTGCGAGATGGTGTCATACGTAAACCGTTGCAGATACATGCTCGGAGCGTGGGGCAGGCTTTTCGTCTCGGGACGCACCTGCCATCCGTGGTCGATCCGGCCGATCAGGATGGGAAGCACTCCTCCGGCATGCGGCAGGCAAATTTGTAGTTTCGGGTGCCGGTCGAGTACGCCGCCGAAAATCAGGTGGCATGCGGCGATGGTGCCGTCCACCGGATTCCCCACGAGGTTCGACAAGTAGTATTTCTCCAGCCGCTCGCCGCCGACGGTTTGCAAGGGGTGCAGAAAAACGGGCAGGCCGGATTGTTCGATGCGCGTCCAGATCGGCTCGAACAGGGGATCGTCGAGATCCTTATTGTTGATATTTGTTCCCATGTAGACGCCACGAATCCCTGGAAGCTTGCTCGCACGGGCGAGTTCATCGATCGCTCGGTCAGGATCGAGCATCGGCAAAATCGCGAGCGCTACGATGCGCGCCGGGTAAGCCTGGTGCGCGGCGCTGGCACCATCGTTCCACGCGCGAGCCAGCTTGTGATTGAAATCCGCGGCGCCCCAATACACCATGGGTGCCGTTAGCGAAACAGCCTGCACAGCGATGCCTTGCGCGTCCATGTCGGCTATGCGCAGCTTCAAATCCGTGAACTTCGGTGCCAGTTGGCCGCGGCCTCCGGCATTGGGCGTCGAAATATAGGGGCCTTGCGGCGTCATATGGTAGTCGCCGCCAAAGCGGTGCCCTTCTTCGGCGATGACATCGAAATAGGACTGCGGGTAGTAATGCGCGTGAATATCGACGGTGCGAACGCTGCCCGTCACCGTCGAGTCTGCCGGGCGTGGAGCGCCTTGGCTGCGATTTTGCGCCAGAGTGTTCCCTGGTTTACCGATCGCGCCCACGGCCGCGGCCGCCAGGCCGGCCTTTAACATTTTCCGGCGCGAGACTTCCGCTTCACATTGAACTTGGCATGCAGATCCGCGTCCAGTTCCGGGGCGAACATCAGGCAGAATTTGAGGTGTGATATCGGGCTCAACTTTGTAGTCCGCTCCTGCTGCTTTCATGTGTCCTCTCCCGTAAGCTGGCCTCGTGCTGATATCGATTTTCCCAAATCCCAAGCGATGACGGCTGATCCAGCTTACACCCAACAGCGACCCATGCAGACGCCGCAAGAACGAATGATCGCACGGCGCGCCCTTAACTCCTGCCCGTTGTGAGCAGTTAGGCAAAGGTAATCTTCAGAGTATCTCTGGTATACCGTCTCTAGTTAGTTTACTCTTCCGGCGCGAGGCCGGCTCTCCTCTCCCGATGCTTTTCGAGACGCTCAGCGCTGCCGTATTCGGAATTGACGCTTACCTGCTCGATGTCGAGGTCGACGTCGGTTCCGGGCGCATGGGTGATTTCAACGTCGTAGGATTGCCGGATATTGCTGTAAAAGAAAGCCGCGAACGCATCAAAGCGGCACTCAAGAATTGCGGCTTCGATTTCCCCGCGCCGCAAAGTGTCACTATTAACCTGGCGCCTGCCGACATTCGCAAGGAGGGCTCGGCGTTCGACCTCCCGATGGCGCTCGGAATTCTCGGATGCCAGGGCACATTTTTCGGCAAGCCCCTTTCCGATTTCGCGTTTCTCGGCGAATTGTCACTCGACGGCAGCGTGCGGCCTGTGCGAGGTGCCCTCTCCGCGGCGCTGTGCGCGCGTGAGCAGGGTATCCGCTCGCTGGTCGTGCCCGCGACCAATGCCGCGGAAGCGGCTGTCGTGGATGGCGTCGACGTTTACGCCATTAAATCACTGCCGCAGGCCGTGGACCTGGTGAACGCGCCGGAATCCTTTACACCGTTGAAGCTCGATGCTCGCGCTTTGCTGGCGCAGGCCAGCCAATACTCCGTGGACCTCCGCGATGTGCGCGGCCAGCAAGGCACCAAGCGCGCCCTGGAAGTCGCTTGCGCCGGCAGTCACAACATCATTTTTCTTGGGCCTCCGGGCGCGGGCAAAACCATGCTCGCCAAGCGTATTCCCACAATTCTTCCCCCCATGTCGATTGAGGAGGCCATCGAGACCACCCGCATTCACAGCGTCGCCGGCATGCTGGACGAGCCACGAGGCCTGGTGGGAACCCGTCCTTTTCGTTCGCCACATCACACCATCAGCGACGCGGGCCTCATCGGCGGCGGCGCCATTCCACGGCCCGGGGAAGTTTCGCTGGGCCACAATGGCGTCCTGTTCCTCGACGAACTGCCGGAATTCCAGCGGAATGTACTCGAGGTGCTTCGCCAGCCTCTGGAAGAAGGCGCGGTGACGATTGCGCGTGCAGCGCTTTCTGTCACATTTCCAGCCCGGTTCATGCTCGCGGCGGCGATGAACCCTTGCCCGTGCGGGTTCTTTGGCGATCCGACACATGAATGCCACTGCACCCCGCCGCAGATCCAGCGTTACGTCGCCAAGATTTCGGGACCGCTGCTCGACCGCATTGACATCCACATCGAGGTCCCTTCAGTAAAGTACAAGGAATTACGCGGCGAAGCTTCCATTGAGGATTCGGCCGCGGTCCGCGAGCGGGTTATCGCGGCTCGCGATCGCCAGGCGCGGCGCTTCACCGGCGAGAAGCACCTCTATGCGAATGCGCAGATGCCGCCGCGGTTAATCCGCAAACATTGTGCGATTACCGCGGATGGTGAAAAATTGCTCGAGACTGCTGTAGCGCGCCTGGGCCTTTCCGCCCGCGCTCATGACCGTATATTGAAAGTGGCGCGCACCATCGCCGATCTCGATGCCGCGGATGGAATCGAACCGCGCCATCTGGGAGAAGCGATTCAGTACCGCGCGCTCGACCGCACGTACTGGGCATAGCGCCGGTCAGCACCCGAATTGACCAGTTATCGACTGGCCCGCACGGTTGCACGATCGCAAACTGCACCTTTGTGAAGACACGCCAATTGCGTTTCAGCCAGCGCAGTTCAGTTAAGCCATGCGTGCTGGTCGCAAATCGCGGTGCGCGCGGACATGTCAATTTGCGCTATGCTACCCTATGCGGCGATGTCTCACGAGCCACAGCGGATTGAAGTGACCCTGGAAACGCTGTTCGACAGCGTGAATATGGCGGAGGACATCTGTCTGCGCATCGCCGAATCCACCGGTTTCAGCGAGGACGACTGCCAGAAAATCAGCATGGCCGTGCATGAGGCAGTAATCAACGCGTTCCGTTACGGCAACGAGGAGCAGCGGCATAAGAAAATCACCATGATCGTGGAAGTCAACAGCGATAAATTTGTGATTCACATCGTGGATCAGGGACGCGGGTTCGATCTGTGCGATATTCCCGATCCCTTGGCTGAAGAAAATTTGTTAAAAACTTCAGGACGCGGCATTTTCCTGATGCGCGCGTTTATGGACGAATTCGACGTGCGCCGCTCGCATGAAGGCGGTGCCGAAGTCGTTATGGCCAAGCGCCTCCCCTCCAAAGGCACGCCCGCCCGCCGCGCCAACTGAATTCGAAGCAACGCCCTAGAACACGGCAAAGTCCCCATTTGGCACAACCCGCTGGACACAGCAGCGCGGTTTATGCCAGCATGTCGCCGCGTTTGTGGGTCATGTAATCCTGGAGTGGTACTAGAAGCCAGCTTCCGCTTCCCCGTGCCACTGCCTGAGTTACATCCGGCAAATGGCGAACGTCTCGAACGAGGAGTGGCGAAAGTTGAGCAGAGAACAAGGTGTCGTAAAGTGGTTTAACGCAGCAAAGGGGTATGGGTTCATCCAGCGTCAGTCGGGGGAGGACGTATTCGTCCATTTTTCCGCAATTCAGATGGACGGATATAAGTCTCTAACAGAAGGTCAAATGGTGGAGTTTGAGGTGAAACAGGGGCCGAAAGGCTTCCAGGCCGAAAACGTGACCACCCCCTGAACCGCGCGGTCCTTCAGTAGCCATCGCGGTTAATCAGCGGTCTGCAGTGGGCCATATTTGCCGGAAAATTTAGGTCTGCAGGAAGGCTCTGTTTACGAACAGAGCCTTCTTGCTTTGCGGCCCCGGAGTTGCGGCGCTCACCAGAATGCGCGAACGCTGTTAGCAGCAGGCGCATCCCGCATGTGATAGGATTGCGGCCTTAAGGCGAGATCGTCGGCATAACATCGGAGGATTTGTTCCGTGGCGCAGCGCATCACCCGCAAAGAACTGAAGAAAGATCAAATACGTGAGGGTATCGTCCACGGCGCCGAAGCTGTCGCTGCGCACCCGGTGCAACTATGGATTTATGGCGGTGCCGCGATCATCATATTGGCCGCGGTATTCGGGTGGCGCTTCTACACGCAAACCCAGACGACTCGCGCGTCTGCGGCACTGGCGGACGCCACGGCCGTGTACGAAGCTCGTATCCGGGCCGCCAACGAGCCTGCCGCGCCGGGCGAAATCACCTACATCGACCAGAAAAATAAGTACTCTGACGCCGCAAAAAAGTTTGCCGACGTCGCCAACCGTTATCCGCATACCCGGCCCGGGCAGGTGGCGCGCTATTACGACGCGTTAAGCCTCGAACAGATCGACAAGTATGATGAAGCCGAGAAAAACCTGAAGACAGTCGAATCGGGTGGCGATGCGGGATTAGCCGCGCTGGCACGTTTCCAGCTGGCTCAAATCTACGATAAGACCGGCAAGGCCGCGCAGGCCGTCCAGATCTATCAGCAGCTGGCGGATAAGCCGAACTTGTTCGTTCCCAGAGCCGTCGTTTTGCTCGCCTTGGCCGATCATTACAGCTCCTCCGATCCAACACAGGCGACCAAACTGTACAATCAGGTGAAATCCGAATTCCCGGACTCGCCCGCGGCACAGGAAGCTGACGAACATCTGCAACTACTGCCTGCCAAGGGCTGATCTCACTAGCGTAGCTCTTCCCCGCGCTGACGCCGTCTCGCATACCCCTAGCGGGGACCTCCTCTGGAGCAACTTTCACCTAGCAGGTTTACGAGCAATTTTCTTCTAGCAACTCGCCTGGCCCTGGTGCACGGAGCCTGGCGGAACAAGCGCAAATGCTGCTAAACGCCGCGTGTGTTTCTTTGTGTCGGAACGTGCCTGGCATAGAATGACAGCATGCCACTTGCCCCGTTTGCCGCCGATGCGAGCAAGTCGCGTGGCCGCCGCTGGCCGGAGCCCGCCCACCCCTACCGCAACGATTACGCCCGGGACCGTGACCGGGTCATCCATTCGCGCGCGTTCCGCAGGCTGGAATCGAAGACGCAAGTTTTCACCACGCGCTTTTCCGACCACTTCCGCAACCGGCTGACGCATACGCTGGAAGTTGCGCAGATCGCCCGCACAGTTGCCGGCGCGCTGGGGCTTAACACCGACCTGGCCGAGGCGCTCGCCTTAGCCCACGACCTCGGACATCCCCCGTTTGGCCATGCCGGCGAGCGGCGCCTGGACCAGTTGATGCGCGCTTATGGGGATCGGTTCGAGCACAATCTGCACGCATTGCGCATCGTCGAGCAGTTCGAGCAACGTTACCTGGACTTTCCAGGTCTGAATCTCACGTTTGAGGTGCGTGAAGGCATCGTCAAGCATTCGCGTGGTTACACGGCCGCCGAGTTTCCGGACCTCGCCGAATATCAACTGGATCTGCCGCCCCCGCTCGAAGCTCAATTGACCGATTGGGTGGATGAGATCGCCTACAACGCCGCCGACCTGGAGGATGGCGTGGAAGCACGGCTGCTCGATCTCGACATTCTGCGGGCAGAGTTGCCATTCTTCGGGAGCATTTATGATGAGGTGGACCGCAGCCACCCAAGCGGCCGCGAAGCCCTCAAAATTGTCGGGACGATCAAAAGGATTCTGGATCGTATGGCGACCGATTTGATCGAACACACCTCGGAACAGGTGCTTGCCAGCGGAGCGCGAACCCTCGAGGACATCATCGGCGCACCGGCAAGGCTGGTTTGTTTCAGTCCGGACATGGCCGGCTGGAACGCATCGCTGAAGAAATTTTTGTCGCAGCGTCTTTACGATCACCCGTTAATCGTTGAGGAGCGGGAGCGTTCTATTGGGGCTTTGAGCGAGCTATTCCAGCATTATATGGGCCACCCGGACGCCATGCCGGCCTATTATGCGATTCAGGCCCACAAGCAGCCTTCGCATCGAGTGGTGTGCGATTACATTGCCGGAATGACGGATCACTTCTTGCTCGAGCAGCATACGAAATTTATATCTGAATCCGTCACGGAACGCGCCGCAGCACAGGAATCGGAACGGGCCACCCATAAGCACGTCCGTTAGACCTACCGCCGGCAATTCGCGAGCGGAAATTTCAGGAGCTTTCCGCGGCAGCTTTCTTGACTTCATTCGAGTGCGCCGTATAATTGTTCCTGGGTCCGTGTTGATCCTTGCTAGGGCCGCGATAATTCGCGTTAAACCCGCCCCAAAGTGAGTGGTTCGGCGCGTTTTCACCCTAAGAGCATGTTTCTCGACGTCAAAGAACTCGCTATCCATAAGCTGCGTCTCCGGCGCAGCTACGCGCCCGGGGCGGTCGATTACCATACGACCGACTTTCGCCAGGTGGAACCCCTCGAGGTGCAGGTGACGGCCGAGGCGGTCGAGGGCCAGATCCGTATTTCCGGCGAATTGCATACGAAGCTGGAAATGGTGTGTGCCCGCTGTCTCGAGCCCGTCGTCGAGGAAGTTAGCCGGGAATTTGACCTCTTTTACCGTCCCTTGAAATCCATGACGGATGAAGAGGAGGCGCGTCTGAAGCTCGATGATACCGAAATTGCCTTTTTTGAAGGCGACGGCCTGTTTCTGGCCGATGTACTGGCCGAACAGGTGTTGCTGGCCCTTCCGATGAAGGTCATCTGCCGCAGTGACTGCCGTGGCTTATGCCCGCACTGCGGCGCCAATCTGAATACCGATGAGTGCCGTTGCGAAAGCCACGCAGCGGACTCGCGGCTTGCTCCACTGGCACGTCTGAAGCAGGACTGGTTCAAAAAGCAATAGCAATAGCGGTGGAAACACCTTAGAATCCCCGCGCGGTAAAGCGGGACCTGATCGAGGAGTTTGTATGCCCAATCCAAAGCGCCGTCATTCCAAGAGGCGCAAAAACCAGCGGCGCGCGCACGATCATTTGACCGCCCCCGCATTTAATAAGTGTCCGAACTGCCACGAGACCAAGCAGCCCCACCACGCCTGTCCTCACTGTGGATACTACAAGGGGCGGGAAGTGATCGATACCACCGCCTGAAAGTGGTTGGCGAGCGTACGTCGCCGCTGATGGGGCCCCGCCTCCCGGCGTACAAAGCGGACTCGCAGACAGACTGCCCATGATTACGATTGCTGTCGACGCGATGGGAGGCGACCATGCCCCGCGGACTGAGGTAGAGGGGTCGGTCCTGGCGGCGCGTGAACACGGCGTGCGTGTCCTGCTGGTCGGACAGCCAGCGGAAATCAAGCGGGAGCTAGCGCGCGCCAAGCCGCGGGACCTCCCTATTGAAGTGGTGCCCGCGACCGAAGTCATCGCCATGAGCGATTCGCCTACCCAGGCGTTTCGCAAGAAAAAAGATAGCTCCGCGCATGTTGCCGCGCGCCTGGTCCAGCAGGGACAAGCGAACGCGCTGGTGAGTGCGGGCAATACCGGCGCGGTGATGACTGTGGCGCGGTTCGTACTCGGCACCCTGCCGTCCGTACATCGTCCGGCACTGGCGGCTCCGTTTCCCACCAGTCGCGGTGGCGTGGCCGTTCTGTTGGATGTTGGCGCCAATGTGGATTCCAAGGTCGCGCACCTGGTGCAGTTCGCGGTAATGGGTGAAATTTACTACCGCGTGATTTTTGGCACCCGCCGCCCCAAGGTGGCGCTACTCTCGATCGGTGAAGAAGAAATGAAGGGCAATGAACTGACGCGCGAGGCGTATAACCGGCTGAAGCACCTGCCGCTGAACTTCGTCGGCAACGTCGAAGGGCGGGAGGTTTTTTCCGGCGCCGTTGACGTTATCGTTTGCGATGGTTTCATCGGCAACGTGGCGCTCAAAATCAGCGAGGGCGTGGCGCAGCACATTGCGTCGCTGCTCAAGAAAGCGCTCAAAAGTACGATCGCGTCACAGGTGGGATACGTGCTCTCACGTAGCGCGTATCAGAAATTTCGCAAAAGCATCGATTATTCCGAATATGGCGGGGCCCCGCTGCTGGGCGTACGTGGCGTGACGATCATCGGCCACGGCGGCTCGAACGCGAATGCCATCAAGAATGCCATCCGCGTCGCCGCCGGCCTGGTACGCGCCCGGGCCAACGAAAAGATTGATCAGGAATTGTCCGCGTTGCCCGTTGCCGTCGAAGCTTAGATCGCCTGAATCCATCGCGTGAGGGAGTCGCGAATTTATCATGGGCCGACTCGCATTCTTATTTCCCGGCCAGGGATCGCAGTATTCCGGCATGGGACGGGAACTCGCGGATTCTTCCGCAGTCGCTCGCACCGTGTTCGATGAAGCCGACCGCACGCTCGACTTTTCCGTTTCCCAGATGTGTTTTTCCGGTTCCGAAGATGACCTCAAACTTACCGAGAACACCCAGCCCGCGATTCTCACGGCGTCCATCGCCAGCTACCGCATCCTGGAGGAAAAGGGCATCCGTCCCGATTTCGTCGCCGGCCACAGCCTGGGCGAGTATTCCGCGCTGGTTGCAGCGGGCTCGCTTTCCTTTTCCGACGCGCTGCGCCTGGTGAGGCGCCGGGGCCAATATATGCGCGACGCTGTGCCCCCCGGCGAGGGTGCCATGGCGGCGATTCTCGGCATGCGTCCTGGCCAGATAGCTGAGATTTGCCGCAAGGTCGCCGATGGCCAGGTAGTTGCTCCGGCAAATCTGAATTCGCCCGACCAGACGGTGATCTCCGGCCATGCCGCCGCCGTGAAGCGCGCCGTCGAACAAGCCTCTGCGGCCGGCGCCAAACGCGCCGTGATGCTGCCCGTTTCGGCGCCGTTCCATAGCGAATTGATGCAGCCCGCGCAGAAGCGCCTCGAGAAAGATTTGCGCGCGACCACGTTCGCGCCCCTGCCGCTTTCCCCTGGTCACCAATGTTGATGGCGCCGTCATCACCAGCGGCGACGAGGCTCGTGAGGCTTTGATTCGGCAGGTTTCGCTCCCGGTGCTTTGGGAAGAATCCATGCACGAATTGATTGAGCTAGGGACCTCGACATTTGTCGAGGTGGGACCCGGACGCGTGCTCAGCGGTGTCCTGCGGCAGATCGAGCGCTCCGTTCACTGCGTCAATGTTGAAGATTCGAAGTCGCTGCGGACCGCACTCGAACGCCTGGTGCAGGCTGAGGGGGAATCGGCGGAAGTTTCCTAGTCGCGGGGCCGCACGCAGATGCTCAGGTTCGCGGCACCGATCAAATTCTGCGCGCTTACTCTCAACGTTGCCCATTCAAACGATTGTTGCAATCAAATAATCTATGTTTAGCTTAAAGGATCGTGTCGCGCTCGTGACCGGCGCATCGCAGGGCATCGGTCGCGCTACGTCTCTCGCTCTGGCCGCCGCAGGAGCGCGCGTCGCGCTGGCCGCCCGGAACGCAGACAAGCTTGCCGGTGTCGCCGCGGAAATTTCTGCAAACGGGGGAGAGGCTCTCGCGTTGACCATGGACGTCGCCGACGTTGCGCAGGTGAAAGCGGGGATTCGCCAGGCTGCGGATCGCTTTGGGCGTCTCGATATTCTGGTCAACAATGCCGCGATCACTCGTGACGGTTTGGCTGTGCGCATGAAAGCGGACGACTGGGAAGCGGTGCTGCGTACGAATTTAACTGGTGCGCATTACTGCATTCAGCAGGCTTTGGCATTGATGCTGCGCCAGCGGTACGGCCGCATTATTAACGTGACCTCGATCGTTGCGCAATCCGGCAATGCCGGCCAGGCGAATTACGTTGCTGCGAAAGCCGGCCTCATCGGCCTGACGCGCGCAATCGCCACGGAAGTAGCTTCGCGCGACATCACCGTAAACGCCGTTGCGCCGGGATTCATCGTCTCACCCATGACCGATCCGCTTCCGCAGCCGGTGAAAGAACAATTGCTCGCGCGCATACCGCTCGGCCGTATGGGGCAGGACAACGAAGTGGCTGCCGCCATCGTTTTTCTGTCCAGCGATGAAGCCGCGTATATTACCGGCCACGTGCTTGACGTCAACGGCGGTATGCGTATGAATTGAAGCACTACCCTGCCGATAATAATGAGCGGCGGTTGATTTCGACGCGAGCCGTGCATAGAATGGGCGAGTTGCTCACAAGTAGGTCCTAAGGCTGATTTGCCAGCCGACGGTGCACTTCAAAGCGCACCCAGCGCGTTACACAGCGGAGGAAAATGGAATGGCCAGCGTCGAAGAACGTGTCAAGCAGATCATTGTGGAGCAACTGGGCGTGGATGAGGCGGAAGTAACGCCTACTGCGTCGTTTGTGGACGACTTGGGCGCCGACTCGCTCGATACGGTTGAGCTGGTCATGGCTTTTGAGGAATCGTTTGGTATCGAGATTCCTGACGAGGATGCCGAGAAAATTGCCACCGTCAAGGACGCCACCGCTTACATCGAAAAGCACGCCCAGGCTAAGAAATAATCATCGCCCACTCGCCAGAAATCCATTAGGGGAGAGACCTCCACATTGAGCCACCGGGTCGTAGTAACGGGTGTCGGATTGGTCTGTGCCCTCGGAATCGGCACGGAACAAGTCTGGCGGAAACTTCTCTCTGGCCAAAGTGGTGTCGGACCAATCACTCATTTTGATGCTAAGGCTTTTGACTGCCGTATCGCTGCCGAAGTCCACAATTTCGATCCTCTCGCCTGGATTCCCAAGAAAGAATTGAAAAAAATGGGCCGGTTCATTCAACTGGCCGTGGCCGCCGCCGATTTCGCCATGCAGATGGCAAAATTCGAGGTTTCTCCTGCTATCGCCGACGCCACCGGCGTCTACATCGCCTCCGGCATCGGTGGATTCGATATCATCGAGCGCGAGCACTGCAAGCTGCTCGAGGGTGGTCCGAGCCGCATCTCTCCCTTTTTTATTCCCGCGGCAATTGTAAATCTGGCCTCCGGTGTGATTTCGATTCGCTACGGTGCGCGTGGCCCTAATTCCGCCACCGCAACGGCGTGCTCGGCGTCGGCGCATGCCGTGGGAGATTCCTTCCGCCTCATCGAGCGCGGCGATGCCGAAGTCATGATCTGCGGCGGTACCGAAGCTGCGATCACCGCCATGGGCATCGGTGGCTTCGCAGCCATGAAAGCCCTCTCGACACGCAACGACCAACCCGAGCGCGCGAGCCGCCCCTTTGACGCCGAACGAGACGGCTTTGTGGTTGGCGAGGGCGCGGGCATTCTTATTCTCGAGTCGCTCGAGCACGCACAACGCCGCGATGCGCCCATCCTCTCGGAGGTCGTCGGCTACGGGATGTCCGGCGACGCCTACCACATTACCCAGCCGGCCGAGAATGGCGACGGGGCGTATCGCGTCATGCGCGCCGCATTGCGTGATGCCGAAATCGAACCGCAAGCAGTCGATTACGTGAACGCGCATGGCACCTCCACGCCTCTGGGTGATGCCATCGAGACCATTGCCCTTAAACGCGTTTTTGGGGATCACGCGCGGAAACTTCCCGTCAGCTCGACAAAATCCATGACCGGGCACCTGCTGGGCGGTGCTGGCGGCCTCGAAGCAGGCATCAGCGTGCTCGCGTTGCGCGATCAAATTCTTCCGCCGACTATCAATTACGAGCGTCCCGATCCAGCGTGCGATCTGGACTACGTCCCCAACCAGCCGCGCAAATCGGAAATCAATTTTGCTCTTTCGAATTCCTTCGGATTCGGCGGCACCAACGCCGCTCTCTTATTTAAGCGCTGGCCATCTGGAGCCGCCTGATGCCCCAAATCGCCCCAAGCCCAATGAGGCTGGCGTGAAAATCGGCGTCTGCATCAAGCAGGTTCCTGCCAAAGATGCTCCTTTGCACATCGCCGAGGGTGGCGCCTGGATTCGCGAAAGCGACATCGGCTTCGAGATGAATGAGCCGGACAGTTTCGCCCTGGAAGAAGCGCTGCGCCTCAAGGAAAAGCATGGCGGCGAAGTTGTGGCGATTTCCATGGGGCCCGAGCGCGCCCGCCAAACCATCAAGGAGGCACTCGCCAAAGGTGCCGACCGCGGCATCCTCATCACCGATGACAAACTTTATCTGCTCGATCCGCTCGGCTCCGCCCAGTCTCTGGCGGCCGTGATTGGCAAGGAGTCGTTCGATCTGCTCCTCACAGGTTTGCAGAGCGACGATCAAGGCTTTGGTCAGACCGGCGTTTTGCTTGCGGAGTTACTCGGCCTGCCGCACGCCACAATCATCATGCAAATTGAGGTTACTGGCCCGCGCATGAAGCTGAAACGCGAGCTCGAGTCCGGATGGTTCCAATGGATCGAGTTGCAGTTACCCGCGGTACTCTCGATTCAGTCCGGCATCAACAAGGTGCGTTACGCTTCACTGAAGGGCATCATGGCGGCCAAGAAAAAAGAAATTGCGACGATCCCCCGTGAATCGCTCGGCATCGTGCTCGAGCCCACGCAGCGGCTTGAGCGTATCTACGTGCCCGAAAGAACCAAGAAAACCGAATTCATCACCGGAAGCCCCAAGGAAGCCGCCGCGAAGCTCGTCGAAAAATTGCGCCACGAAGCGCGCGTCCTATGATTGCAGCCGAGCTGATTGCAGCCGAGCTGATCGCAGCCGAGCCGGTCCGTTTACGCCGAAGATCGTGCTTGGCGGATGTACAGAACACTACTCATTGACGGGTTAACCCCTGCGAAGAAAATAGTTCGCAGGAGGCTGAGATGATTAAGAAAGTGAAAGAAGGATACAAAAGTAAGTTCCGAGAAAGGCAAAAATCTGGGAGGGCCGTACAAGAGCAAGGCCGAGGCCGAGAAGCGGCTGCGGCAAGTCGAATTTTTCAAGCACCGCGGAAAGTAGGACCTGCCGCTTCCTGCGCTGCTCGGCGGTTCGCCCTTACTGCTTCCGGTTACCGCTAAATGAACATTCTGGTGATCACCGAGCAGCGCGAAGGGCAATGGAACCGGGTCAGTTTTGAGACTTTGGCCGCTGCCCAGCAAATCGCGGCACAAACGCAAAGCGGATTGTCCGCTCTCCTCATCGGCAAGGGCGTTCGCCCTTTGGCAACTGAGTTATCGGCTTTCAAAATCGAGAAGGTCCTGCTCGCCGAGCACGACCTTCTCGAACGCTACACACCCGACGGTTTCACACTCGCCATTCGCCAGGTCATCGAGTACGCCAAGCCCGACCTTCTGCTGTTCCCGCACACCTATCAAATTCGCGACTTCGCGCCCAAGCTGGCAGCGTCGATCGGTGCACCGGGCGAAAGCGCCGGCCAAGCCTCCGGAGACAGCCAGCAAGGAGATGGCCAGCACGGACATGGAATGATCGGTGACTGCATTGCCTACCGTCACGAAAATGGCCGCCTTATTTTCGTGCGCCAGATGTTTCAGGGCAAAATGTCAGCGGACGTCACGTTTGCAGGACCTGCCCCGTGGTTTGCGTCGTTCCAGGCAGGAGCGTTTCGCGGTGACCAGGTGGAAAAGGGTGCGGCTCCCGCGCCCATCGAGCCCGTGGAAATTTCGTTGGAACCCGCGCAGATTCGCACCACGCCTCTCGAACTTTTCCGCGAAGCCAAGCAAGCTGTGGACCTGGCGCAGGCTCCGATACTCGTGGCCATCGGGCGCGGCATCAAAGCGCCCGAAAACATTCCCATGGCGGAAAAATTGGCGCAACTCCTGGGCGGCGAACTCGCGGCATCCCGCCCCATTTGCGATGAAGGCTGGCTTCCGATGGATCGCCAGGTAGGCAGTTCCGGACAGACCGTCGCTCCCAAGCTGTATTTGGCGCTGGGCATCAGCGGAGCGATTCAGCACGTGGTCGGCATGAAAGGCTCGCGCACTATCGCTGCCATTAACAAGGACCCCAACGCCCCGATTTTTGAAGTCGCCGATTACGGCATTGTCGGCGACATTTTCGACCTGATCCCCGCCCTGACCGAAGCGCTGCAAAAAAAGTAGTTCCGCGACGCCGGCGCGTCGAACAATCGCCGACCTAATTGCTTGCGTCATCGCGCTCAACACAGGGCGGCGATGTGCTTGTTGTCGCCTCATATATACCTATGGTTAACACCGCGCGCCATACGCACGCAAGCACCTCACAACCCCAGCGCTTGATGCCGATAAGGTTGCTAAGATAGTTGTGTTTACCCTCGATATGGGGTGCTCTTGCCAGCCGATTTATCTCTAACCCGGCGCATTTTGGACGCGATTTCGCGCCAGCGCATGTTCTGCGCCGGCGATCGTATCGGCGTGGCCGTCTCGGGAGGTGCCGATTCGGTGGCGCTGTTGCGCCTGCTTGCCGACCTCCGCCCTGTTCTCGGAATTAACCTCGCCGTCTTGCATTTCAATCATCTTTTGCGCGGAGCCGAATCCGACGCTGACGAGCAATTTGTCGCTTCGCTCGCCGCTGATCTGAACCTCGAACTTCTCGCGGCTCGCGACGATGTCGCCGCCGCCGCCCTCGCCCGCGGTTGGAACCTCGAAGATGCCGGCCGACGCCTCCGCTACGGGTTTTTTTCTTCGCTTCTGAACGCCGGTCAGGTTACGCGCGTTGCCGTCGCGCATACCGCCGACGATCAGGCGGAAACCGTGCTCGCGCGTTTACTCCGCGGCACCGGCCCCGCGGGGCTCGCGTCCATCTATCCGGTCAAGGGCCGCATCGTGCGGCCCCTGCTGGGCATTCGCCGTCAGGAACTGCGCGCCGCACTTGTGCAGCGCGGCCAATCCTGGCGTGAAGATCCGTCGAATCAGGATGCCACGCGGCTGCGCGCAAAACTTCGCCACGACGTTCTGCCTTTGCTCGAGCGCGGCGTGCAGCCCGGCATCGTTTCGCACCTCGGCCGCTTGGCGCAATTGGCGCGTGAAGACGAAGCCTTTTGGACCGCCGTGACCAGCGAGCGGCTGCGCGCGCTGGCACGCTGGGAAGACGCGGACCCAGGCTCGCCTCACCATACTGCGAGCCATGCCGCTCCATACGATCAACACGATCCCAGCCAAACTGTCGCGACAGCGTGCCCGCGCTGCGGCATTCGTTGCGCCGATCTGCTCGCCGCGCTTCCGTGGCTGGACAGCGGTTGCTCTGACGAGGCCCGCTTTGCCGTCACGCGCCGCTTGGTGCGCGGCATGATTGAAAAGGTGCAGGGTCATTGCCAGGAACTGACTGCGCAGCACGTCGAGCAAGTCGTGCAACTCGCTACCCGAAGCTCGAGCGGGCGACGCACGCAGCTTCCCGGCGTCGTGGTGGAACGCAGTTTTGACTGGCTCTGGTTCGCTAAATCGGCTCAAAGTTTACCGCCAAGTTTGCCGCCAAGTTCGCTGGCCGCTTCGGCGCATGTGCTCGAGCCGCAGGTTTTGCCGGGCGTACCTCAAGTTGGCTCTGGCACGCCCCCGCTGGCACTCCCCTCGGCCTGTCACACCACACCGGCGACTGACGGAAAGGTTTCTCGCGACGCGAAATCCTGCAACGCAAATTCCTTCTCACACGTCATTAGCTTAGGCGCCGTCGGGGACTCCACCATTGTTGTGATTACCGAAATTGGGCGCCGTTTCCGGCTGAAAGTGATTGACTGGCCTGATGTGTCGGGGGAAACTATTAACGTTCTCGACAGGGACTTGCTTCGCCCGCCTTTGGTCCTTCGTAGCTGGCAGCCGGGTGATTCTTTCAGGCCGCAGGGCCGCAGGAGCGTCCACAAACTGAAGTATTTCCTCCGGACCAGCCGCATCGACGCACGTGACCGCGTCGGATGGCCCGTCCTCACCAGCGCCGGCGATCTGGTTTGGGCGCGTGGGTTGCCGGTCGCGGCTCAGGTCGTGCCGGGGTCCGCCACGCGAGCCGGCGTCGTGATCCTCGAGGAGGAAATGTGAAGGCCGCTCTCGACCCCGTGTACTCGGCCCCACAACTGGCTACGCGCGTTGCTTCGCTGGGCCGGGCGATCTCCCGCGATTACGCCGACCGCACGGTGGACGTGGTGGTGATGCTTGACAATGCCTTTGTTTTTGCCGCCGACCTCATACGGCGCATTTCGGGCCGGGTCGTTTGTCATTTCGTGCGTACCACCATGCGCGACGTGCAGTTTGCGGGACACGAACGGCGGGAAATCCATTTCGGCCAGCAGCTTCGCCTCGAAAATTGTGACGTGCTTCTGGTGGACGCGGTGATGCAATCGGGATTGACTCAGGATTTTTTGCTCAAGCGCCTGCAGGAAAGCCGCCCCCGCTCACTTCGATTGGCGGTACTGTTCGACAAGCCGGCGGATCGCCGGGTGGATGTAAAACCCGATTACTTTTGTTTCATAGGAGCATCTAAGTATTTAGCAGGTTACGGACTGGCGGGCAGCCGAGGGTGGTATCGCAACCTGCCCTACGTGGGTATTCAGAGCCGCCGGGCGACATCGCGCGCTGCGGGTGGCGCATCAAAGCCGCACCAAGTGAGCCGGACAATGAACCGGGTCCGGACCAAGCGAGCAAGGTAGGGCTCAGACGTGAATTCGAGTTCAACGGCAAAAACGATTCTCTTCTGGATGTTCATTATATCTGCTGTGCGTGGTCCTGTGGCGCATGGTGTCGGCCAGCGGCCAGTCCGCCCGCGAGGAAGAACCCAGCTACAGCGATTTCATGTCCCAGGTGGACCGTGGGAACGTCAAGGAAGTTACCCTTTACCTCTCGCCAAACAGCTACGAAGTCGAAGGCGAATGGCGCGAGCCTGCCAAGAAATTCCGCGTCACGGTGTTCAAAGAATCCGCGCCTGATCTGACCAAGGAGCTGCGCGATAAAGGCGTTCTGATTAACGTCAAAGAAGTCACGCGCGCCGATTGGATCAATTTCCTGCTTACCGCCGCCCCGTTATTCCTGCTCGTCGGGTTCTGGATTGTCATGATGCGGCAGATGCAGGCCGGCGGAAATAAGGCGCTCAGCTTCGGCAAATCGCGCGCCCGCTTGCTGACCGCGCAGCAAAAGAAAGCCACGTTTAAAGATGTTGCCGGAATCGATGAAGCCAAGGAAGAACTCCAGGAAATTATCGATTTCCTAAAGGATCCGCAAAAATTCCAGAAGCTCGGCGGCCGCATCCCCAAGGGCGTATTGCTGGTCGGACCTCCAGGAACCGGCAAGACGCTGCTCGCGCGCGCCATTGCCGGCGAAGCCAACGTACCGTTTTTCTCGATTTCCGGCTCTGACTTCGTCGAGATGTTTGTCGGCGTGGGCGCGAGCCGCGTCCGCGATCTGTTCGAGCAGGGTAAGAAGAACGCTCCCTGCATCATCTTCATAGACGAAATTGACGCGGTCGGCCGCCACCGTGGCGCCGGCCTTGGGCGGCGGTCACGACGAGCGCGAACAAACGCTGAACGCCTTGCTGGTCGAAATGGACGGGTTTGAATCGAACGAGGGCGTCATCCTGATTGCCGCGACCAACCGCCCCGACGTGCTCGATCCGGCCTTGCTGCGTCCCGGCCGCTTTGACCGGCGCGTAGTTGTGCCCCGGCCGGATATCAAGGGCCGCGAGGAAATCCTGCGCGTGCATACGCGCAAAGTGCCGATCTCCGAAGATGTGGACCTTTCGGTCATCGCCCGCGGCACACCGGGTTTCTCCGGCGCCGATCTCGCCAACCTGGTGAACGAGGCTGCTCTGTGGGCGGCGCGCCAGAACCGCAAGCTTGTCATGATGGCGGATTTCGAAATGTCCAAGGACAAAGTGCTCATGGGCGTCGAGCGCAAATCCATGATTCTCTCGGAAGAAGAGAAGCGCAATACCGCCTATCACGAAGCGGGCCACGCGCTGGTTGCGGCGATGACGCCCGGCGCCGATCCGCTGCACAAGGTAACCATTATTCCGCGCGGCATGGCGCTGGGTCTCACCATGCAGCTCCCGATCGACGACAAACATACCTACACGAAGGATTACCTCGTCGGCACGCTGGCCGTGCTGATGGGCGGCCGCTCGGCCGAAGAGATTTTCCTCGGCCATATCACCACCGGCGCCGGAAACGACATCGAGCGCGGCTACCGACATTGCCCGAAAAATGGTTTGCGACTGGGGCATGAGCGAGCTCGGTCCGCTGGCCTTCGGCAAAAAAGAAGAGGCCATCTTCCTGGGCCGCGAGATCGCGCAGCATCGCGACTACTCCGAAGACACGGCCATTCACATTGATGGCGAGGTCCGCAAGATTGTGACGCGCGCCTACGACACGGCACGCAACATCCTCGAAACCAACCGCGATACGCTCGAGCGGATTGCCGTTGCTTTGCTCGAGCGCGAAGTTCTGGACGCCGCGGAGCTCAAGCTGCTGATCGAAGGCAAGCCGCTGCCGGACAAGGTCCAGCCCGTGCCTCCGCCTCCGCCTTCGCAGCCATTACCCGGTGTCGAGCCCAAGGCAGCTCCGCGGCCGGAGTTGCGGCCCGCTCCCGGCTTCAGCAAAGGCTGATGTTTTGTTATGCCTAAGGAACCCGCGCCTCCAATCGAAATCGTGTGCCCGTGCTGCCAGGCACGCCTGACGATAGACGCGCAGCTCGCCATCGTACTCTCCCACGTTCTGCCGCTTCGTGCGGCGCCCGACGTGGACATTAACGATGCCGATCGCATCCTCGCCGACCAGGCGCAGCGTCGCGAAGACAAGTTCCGCCAATCGTGGGAAGCCGAAAGAAATAAAGAAGACGTGTTGTCTCGCAAATTCGAAGAGGCGCTGAAAAAAGCCAAAGGCCAGCCTGTAGAAAAACCCGTGCGCGACTTCGATCTCGAATAGCAAGCCCGTAATTCGCACAAACGTGATTTTGATCTTGAGTAACAGGGAATGAAGTCGCAAAAATCATCAAGGCGACTGAGGTCGGTCAAATAACGGAGCCGCTAGTTTTCAGATGTACAGCAGTAGGTAGATAGACGGCCCGCTTGGAACCACAACTATCGGATCAAAATTTCCGGCACGGACAATTTAGAAATACAATCCTCGGAATCACAATTTGTATTCCACGCTTCAACTTCAGTGGAAAGCATGCGCACCGTGCTTCCCGCAGCAAGGGTCCACCAACAACGTTCATGCAGCAACGGCTCATGGAGCCAACAGTTCGAGCAATAATGGTTGCAGCTACAGGCTCGTGCGGTCACGAGGTTCGTGCAATGAGGTTCGTGCAACAACCTTCGTACAACGGTTTACGTTTCATTCTCTGCGTTACGGCATTAGCCGGCATCTCGCGCTCTTAGCCGCCGCCATTTTCCTGACGGCTCCTCTCCTTCCCGCACAGAACACAGCGCCAAAGGCGCGGCTGCCCAAGCCCGCCGTTCTCGAAAAAACCGTGCGCATGTCGCGCGATCCGATTACGGGTGAACTGCGCGATGAAACCGTTCGCGGGTCCGGCGACACTCCCGCCTTCATTCCCACAGTCGAGCCTACAATTCGCTCGCGCGTCGCGCTCGTGGCCGTGAACTGCTCGGTCACCGCGCCCGACGGAACGCGGGTGCGCGGCTTGACGCAAAACGATTTCCGGATTTTCGAGGATGGCGCGGAGCAGACCATTGCGTCTTTGGATGCGGCCACGTCTCCCGCGAGTATCGCCGTGGTGATCGATGCGAGCCCCAGCATTTATCGCGAATTTGGCGCGATGCGTGGCGCGGCACAATCTCTTTCGCGCGCGCTTTCGCCGGATGACGAAGTAGCCGTGGTCGCGTTCGCTGGTGAAACCCACCTGCTGCTGCCATTCTCTCGAGACCGAAATCTACTCGCGGCGGCGTTTGCGTCCGCAGACCTGGCGCGCGTAGCTGATTCATCGCAATCGTTCATTTACCAGGCCGTATATCTCACGGCGGAATTTTTCCGCAACCATAATGGCCGCAAAGCCATTGTGCTGCTGACCGATGGGCAGGACAGCGGGCTGGGTCTCACGTGGGATCCGGGTACCATGCAGCCACGCGCAGGAACGTCGAGTCCTTTAGCATTTGAAGATGTAGCTCGCAAATTAGCTGCGGAAGGCATCGAACTCGACATTGTCTCCACGGAAAATCGGCCGCATGCCATGACGGACGCATGGCTCGCCGCACATCAAAGCGAATTGCTCATCACGCAGCAGGCGCGAGAACTAAGCATGCCCCAGTACACGTTGTATCTTGCCGAGTTGGTGCGGCAGGTTGGAGGAGGATTTTATTTTCTCCGGGAGCTTGGCAGTCTCGGTGACGTGTATCACCGGATCGCGCTGGCACTCGGCACCGAGTACACGCTGGGTTATTATCCCGCGGCTGGAATCGCCAAGGCGGGATGGCGCTCCTTAAGAGTCGCGTTGCGCCCGGGTGCTGCCGCGCCACCAGGGTCCGTGGTTATTAACCGGGCGGCATATTACGTACCTGCGACGTTTTCTTCTCCTTAAAGCGCACGCTCGACAGATAAGCATTGGGAGTGCTGGCTAGCGCCCGTTATCATTGCCCGTGATCATTGTTTGTTCATAGGGTTCTTGCCGCGGGGTTTTTATGGGATTTTTGTCATGTCGCTTGTCACGGAACGAGGCATGAGGTTTGGCATGATCATCGCGCGCAAGGGTTACCGGCTGCGCCTGTGCTCTCGTACTCTTCCGCTCGGCGAACGCACGCTGATCATGGGCGTGCTCAATGTCACTCCTAATAGCTTTTCCGATGGCGGAGTGTACCTGGATTCTGAATCGGCGATTGCGCGGGCTTTTGAACTCGAACGCGCCGGAGCCGATATCCTCGATCTTGGCGGCGAATCCACGCGTCCGGGGGCTGAACCGGTAAATGCGGACGAAGAATTGGCACGCGTGTTGCCCGTACTGGAAGGGCTGGCAGGAAAACTACGGATCCCGATCTCTCTCGATACGCAAAAGGCCAGCGTGGCCGAAGCGGGGATCGAAGCCGGCGTCGAAATCATCAATGACGTCAGTGCCCTGCGCACCGATCCTGCCTTAGCCGAGGTCGTGCAGCGGCGGCGTGTGGCACTCGTCCTGATGCACATGCGCGGTTCGCCAAGCTCGATGCAGAAGGGCCCGTTTGCCCAGGACGTAGTACAGGATGTGACGACGGGATTGCGCGCCGCGATTGCACGGGCGGAGCGTGTCGGCATTGCGAAATCACAGCTGATAATCGATCCAGGTATGGGGTTTGGGAAACGCTATGAACAGAATTTCGAGTTGCTCTCCCACTTGCACGAACTGGCACGGCTTGGTTGTCCCGTGCTGGTGGGCACATCGCGCAAGGCATTTCTAGGATGGGCGCTCGCGGGTAAAGGAAAAGTGCACGAACAGCCCTGGCCAGTGGAGCGGCGCCAATGGGCTGTGGCCGCCACGGTAACTGCGGCGATTCTTGGGGGCGCGCACATTGTTCGCGTGCATGATGTGGCCGAGATGGCCGAGGTTGCGCGAGTGACCGACGCCATTCTGACGGCGGGTTAGGGTGGGATGATCAGTTTAGGCTCGGTTTAGGCGGGCTGCGGTATAATTTGCTTCGCGAGTGCGTCGCGCTCTGGAGTTAGTCCGGCCGGAGGGTGGCACGAATGCGGTTACGCAAAACAATCTCACCGATCCGGTTCATCGAGTTTGCGGTCACCGGATTTGCGTTCCTGGGGTTTCTGCTGGCAGCGGCATTGCCGGCATTTGCGCAGTTGCCACCATCGCAACCCGATCCTCTGGCGAGAATGCGCGAAGCGGCAAGCGCGCAGGTGTGCACCACGGATGATTCCTCGGCGTGCGCCGCAGCGGCTCCTAAAATAATAGCAAGCGCATTGGGCGCATCGCCGCTTGCCGACAATCTTCGCCGCCTCACCGATGAAATTGGCGGACGGCTTCCCGGCTCGCAGCCGATGACGCGTGCCGTTGCCTGGGCGGTCAGCGGTTTCCATGATGCCGGCGTGGATGAAGTTCACACCGAAAAATTCACGATTCCTTTTACCTGGAGTGAAGGCAATTCCCGCCTTGAAGTGCTTTCCGGCGCGGCATTCGCGGTGCACCTGGTATCGGTGGGGTGGTCGCCCGCCACTCCGGCCTCGGGCTTGGAAGCGAACGTGGTTGACGTAGGCATGGGCGATGAACGGGATTTTGCCCGGGTTGGCGAGACCGCGCGCGGCGCGATTCTGCTGGTGCACACCGACGTGATGCACACGATGGAGAGTCTCCGCCAGCAACAGGAGCACGATCCCGGTGTGGTGCTGCGTGCCACCAGCGCGGGTGCCGACGCGATCCTCTGGATGGGCGATCGTGAAGGCCTGCTGCTCTACCGGCAAGTCAATGGCATGGATGGTGCGCTCGAGAAGTTACCGCAAGCTATCGTGGCGCGTGAAGATGCGGAACGCCTGGCTCGCAATCTCGCGACCGGACAAAAACTGCGCGTACGCCTGGACCTGCCAAACAAGATCGGCGGCCCCAGCGAACAGGAAAACGTGGTCGCAGAAATTCGCGGCCGCGAAAAGCCGGATGAATTCGTAGTGCTTGGCGCACATTTGGATTCATGGGACTTGGGTACCGGCGCGCTTGATGCCGGTTGCAACGCGGCGTTGGTTATTGAAACTGCGCGCGACATTCGCCAGACCGGGCTGCGGCCGCGACGCTCGATTCGCTTCGTGCTCTTTGGCGCAAACGAGCAGGGCCTCGCAGGCTCGCGGGCTTACGTTCTCGCGCACCGTGCCGAACTTGACCACGCAATCGCGGCCATTGCGTTTAATGAGGGGAGCGGTCGCATCTCCGGATTTTCGCTTGGCGGCCGCAATGATATCGAAGCCGGAGTGCAGGCATCACTCGAGCCGCTTTCATCGTGGGGAATCAGCCAGAACACTGACGACGCATTTGTAGGGGCTGACAATTTCGATTTTCTGCTGGAAGGCGTGCCCAACCTGGTGGCGAATCAGCAAGACGCGAGCTACGTGGCAGATTATCATGCAGCGTCGGATACGTATGACAAGGTGGACCTGGTAAATACCAAGCTCAATACCGCGGTCGCCGGGCTGCTTGCTTTCAGCATCGCCGAACATTCGGCTCCCTTGGGTCGGAGGCTTTCGCGAGTGGAGGTCGAGACTTTGTTGAAACAGACGAAGCTCGATGAGCAAATGAAAACGGAAGGCTTGTGGCACTCCTGGGACAGCGGCGAGCGCGGCCGGCAGAAGTGAGATCACCACATTGTGAGTAATTATTAAGTGATTGCCTGCGCAGTTCTGTCTCCTACCTAACTCGCAACCCCGCGCTATAATGGAGTTACATGGTTTGGCTCGCACGTGCTTCGTCCGACGAATCTGCACCTGCGCGGGACCCCGCACAGGGTGTGCCCTCAGACTCCGCGCCGAGGTCGAAGAGCTGCACAGATAGCGGGAGTTTGTCTGGGGATTCACCAAGGAATTCGCCCCGGAATACGCGGAGAACTTCGGTGGTTGGGATTTCGCGTGGGCCTGTAACGGGGTGTTCGAGTTCAGCTTCTACTGGGGCTTCGAGTGAAACTTCGACTGGGACTTCGCGCGGCCTTTCCGCGGGTTATTCCCGCCGCGTTCTGGCGATTGACTATGGACGTTCCCGGCTGGGCTTGGCCGTCTCTGACACAATGGGCGTAACGGCCCGCCCGCTTGACACGTGGACACGCGTTAACAGGCGGCACGATCTTGCCAGGTTGCGCGATCTTTGCCGCGCGCAGGCCGTGGGCAGAATTATAGTGGGGTGGCCGCTGCGCCTTGATGGCCAACAGAGCGAAATGGCGAAGGAGGCCGCCCGGTTTGCTGCGCGGGTGCACAAAAATCTTGGTCTGCCGGTTGAACTGGTGGATGAGCGGCTGAGCAGCTGGGAAGCAGGGCAGCTAGTTGCTGATGGAGCGGTACGCGGCCGCAGGGCTCGAGAGCGGCGCAGTCGAATGTTGGTGGATGATGTAGCCGCGGCGGTGATCTTGCGGGACTATTTGGCCCGTGCGCGTGCGCTAGCCGACCGCTCCGAAGGACCAGAGCCGTCCGTAGCAGATGAGAGCCCGCGCGGCGATTCCCTGCCGCAGGTCACACGAGGCTCAGGGCGAAGCTGATGCGCCGTTTGGCAGGAATCGTCTTTGTCGGATTTTTGGCGCTCGGCGCGTGGGCATGCATATCGCTCTTTCTGCCGTATCGGAATTTTTCCGCACAGGGAGTTTACGTGGATGTTCCACGCGGAGCTTCGCGCCGCGCGATTGCGAGCTTGCTGGCACGCGAAGGTGTCGTGCGCAACCGGTGGGCTTTTGAGGCCCTGAGCCGCTTGCGTCCGCACCGTACGCTCGAGGCCGGTGAGTATTTTTTTTACCGGCCAGTCACCTCGTTTGAGGTATTCGACACCCTTGCGAATGGCCGGGTTTTTGTCCGCGAATTGATTGTGCCCGAGGGCTATTCGATGTTTGATATTGCGGATCTGGTGGAGCGCGAGGGCTTCACGACGCGCGAACGATTTCTGGCCGCGGCCAGCGATCCGGCGCCTGTTCACGATTTAGCTCCGAACGCGCCCTCGCTCGAGGGTTTTCTGTTTCCCGCAACGTATGAATTTCCGCGTCATCCAGGTGCGGAAGCGATGGTCCAGACCATGGTCAAGCGCTTTCGCCAGGAATGGGCCACGCTGTCGGCACAGGTTGGTAATGGCCCAGCTATTCCGGTGGAGCAGGTAGTGACGCTGGCATCGCTGGTCGAGCGCGAAACGCCCAAAGCGGCAGAACGGCCGCTCGTGGCTGGTGTTTTTATGAACCGGCTGCACGACCGCGTGCCGCTGCAATGCGATCCGACCGTCGTGTACGCGCTCGAACTAGCCGGAAAATATAGCGGGAGTCTCGAAGCGCGAAGTCTCCCGTTTGAATCACCCTACAACACCTACCGCCATACGGGCCTGCCCCCGGGTCCGATTGCAAATCCGGGCGATGCGTCGCTACGGGCAGCGCTCCAACCGCAGCAAACGGATTATTTTTATTTTGTGGCCGACACTGAGGGTGGCCATTTGTTTGCCAAGACGCTTGCCGAACACGATCGCAATATCAACCTGTACCGTCGCCGCTTAGCGGAAGAGCGTCAAACGGGCCGCCTTCCGAATGGAACTTTTTCTTCCGATCCGGCTGGCACCGACGCCGCAGTAGATTCCCCCCGGAGGTCTCCATGAAAATAGCAGGTCACGACACAAAAAAAGAAATCATCCTGGAGTTTGCCAGGGAACTTGGAATCGACCGATTTTCGCCGGCCGAGGTTGAGCAGATTCGCCGCCAGTTGGTGGTAAAGCTCGGCCCATCCGGGAAAACCGCTCCAGAATATATTGCGGAGGTGTTGGAAGAGGCGGGCCTGCGTGTGGTGTGGTCCACCGAAGCAGATACGCAAGGGTTGTATGAGGAAGAGTTCCGCGATTTGCTGCACTTCGCCACACTCGAAGAGGCGGAAATGTGCCTGGTGCGCCTCGATGAGTTGCTCCGCAAATTTCGAAGTGACGGCGAGAAGTCCGCAGCGGAGCGCGTGATGGAGGTGGCGCGCCTCGGGCGCCGCCGCGCGGAAATGATCGCGCGCAACCCGCGCGTTGACGCACGCAAGCGTGAGGAAAAGCAGGAAATCCTGCAATGGTTCCGCATCTGGCTGGATACTCCAGAAGCGTTTTTTGATTGGCTGGACATGCGCAAGCAATCGCCGGATTACGAGCGGCGGTTTGGAAACAATGCCGCGAGCGCAGAAGCGGGCGAAGCTTAGGCTCCGGACCGCGCGATATCAGACCGGCTCGACAGGTGATGCGAGTGGCAATGGCAATCCGCCGTCGCGGCTTTCGCAGGAGATCACCGCATGGAAGATCAAGAGTCACATTTTCTGCAGGACCCCGGCGCGGACGACAAGGCCGGTGAGCGCTCGCGGATGGAAATCGAGCCGCTCGATTTAGGCGATGTGCGTGCCATGGCGTTTGAGCTAATTGATCCCGAAACGCGTGAACCGGTAACCGGCGAGTCCGCCTCGCAAACGTGGGCAGCTACACTTTCGGCACTGGCGGGCGGCGAGCCGTGGGTGCTCGACTTTTTCGCGCATACGGAGCGGGTGCGAGATTTTTGCGGGCTGCGCGGCATTGCTTTCAGCGAGCCTAATGCGCGGGTGCTGGTGATTCCCGCTCCCGCAGCCGAGCCCCTGGAGGCGCTGCTCGAGCGTTTCGCCGCGGAAATCATGGGCATCCGTGCGGGGGTGCTGGTGTCAGGCGATGCCTCAGTCGAGGGCGGCTTAGCCGAGCATGGAGTGGACGCATATCACAGGGCGTATCCTCGCTATGCCTTTTGCGGTGTTTGCGACTTTGAGAACGGTTTCCTGACATTGTTAAGCGAACGCCTATGGGCTTCCGAAGCGATCCGCCGCACGCGCGCAGGGGTCGCCCGTTTAGCTGTGGATGTTGTTCGCCCTGCCTAGCAGCGGTAGCTTCCGACGCGTGATGCGGACTGTGGTGTGCAGTACATTGTGAGTTGCGCGAGAAATCGCGTTGCAGGCACGGTGGGTAAATCGCGCGCTTTGCAGAAGGAATGACCTTACGAAGAGTTTGCGAGTCAGTGTGGCGGGTTCGCTGCTGTGTTGCTGCCTATTAAGCGGGTGCGTTGCCATCAGCCGCAAGCACGTCGTGTCGCCGGCGGAAATTCGCCCGGCGCGTTCCGCCACCAAAGCCGAGCTTTTAGCGGCGTACAACCAACAGGCCGGGGCCATTCGCACGCTGAACGCGACGGTAGTAATGAGTCCGGTTACCGGCTCGACATACAGCGGCGTCATCGAGGAATACCACGAAGTGGGCGGCTTTATCCTGGCGGCACGCCCGGCGATGATCCGCATCATCGGGCAGGCGCCCGTCGTCTCCAAAAATATATTCGACATGGTGAGCGATGGCCGGACGTTTCGTATTTTCATTCCATCGAAGAATCGGTTCCTCGTAGGCTCGACCGCACTGGAGCGTGCGGCGAAGAATCCCATCGAGAATTTGCGCCCGCAACACATTCTCGAGGCGCTTTTCTGGCCCGTGGTGCCGCCGGGAACTCCGGTGCTCTTTGAGGAGTTTGATGCTGCGCCGTCACGCTTTTACGTGCTTTCGCTGGTGCGTCCGGCGGGTAGCGAACTCGAGCTGGACCGTAAGATATGGTTTGATCGGGCGGACCTGCGAGTTGACCGCGTGCAAATTTATGGTCCAGGAGGCCGGCTGGATTCCGACATTGCGTATGCGCGGTGGGAAGCAAGCGCAGAGGCCACACCGAGCGCACCGGCGAACCCGGGAACGGGTATCCCGTTTCCGCGCGAAATTCGCATCAGCCGGCCGCAGCAGGATTATCAGCTTAAGATCACGATTACCAAGCTGGCCCTCAATGTGGACATTCCTCCCGACCGCTTTGTGTTAGCGCAGCCGCCTGGAACCGAACTGACAGAAATTGGGCAGGACACGGCGAACGGCGCGTGGACCAATATGCCAAAGAATGCGCCGCCCGGAGGGGCAGAGCAGCGGCCCGGCGGAAACGCTCCAGAAGGAAGCAATCGGCCGGAGGAGCGGAAATGATCGGCAAGATGATTCTCGGGAATGTTTTGCATCGTCCTCTGAGAACGCTGATCAGCGTGCTCGCCGTGGGTGTAGAAGTGGCCCTGGTGATCGTCATCGTGGGGCTGACGAGTGGCATCGTGCAAGAAACAGCGAAGCGGATTGAAGGCGTGGGCGCCGATATCATGTTGCAGCCGCCTTCCGCCACGGTTTTCCTGGCGTTCAGCGGCGCGGCCATGCCCATTCGCATCGGCGATCGCTTGCGCGAGTTGAAGTACGTGCAATCGGTCGCGCCGGTGCTGTTGCAGTTCAATTCCAGTGGCGGGCTCGAGATTGTGTATGGCATCGATCCGGAGAGCTTCCGCGCCGTTTCGGGTGGATTTGTTTTTCTGCAGGGGCACGACATCGAAGGGCCTGATGATTTGTTGCTCGACGATATCGCGGCGCGCTCGAAACACATCAAGGTCGGTGACACCCTTCGCCTGTTGGACCACGATTTTCACGTCGCCGGAATCGTGGAACACGGTAAAGGCGCGCGCGTATTCGTGCCGCTCGATACGCTGCAAGACCTTGCCGGGGCGCACGACAAAGCTTCCATATTTTTCCTGAGATGCACGCGTCCCGACCATACGGCGGCTGTTATTGATGAGATGCGCGCGATCCTGCCCGGCTACGAAATTCGCCCGCTCAAGGATTTCCTTTCTTTGATGACCGCCACGACGGTTCCGGGGCTTTCCGCGTTTGTGAACAGCATGATCGCACTGGCGGTGGTCATCGGATTTCTAGTGATTTTCCTCTCGATGTACACCACGGTAATCGAGCGCACGCGGGATATCGGCGTGCTGAAATCGATGGGCGCCTCCAACGCTTATATCGTTCGGGCGCTGCTGGGCGAAACGGGCGCGATCTGCATTACGGGCATCGCTCTGGGCATCACGATGAGTTATGCCCTTCGTGCATTCTTTCTTTCGGTGCTTCCGACGCTTTCGATCCTCATCACCCCTGGGTGGATTGTTTGGGCCACGCTTATCGCAGGAGCAGGAGGCCTGCTGGGAGCGTCATATCCGGCCTGGTTGGCGAGCCGCAAGGATGTAATTGAAGCGCTGGCTTACGATTAAGTTCTGTGGCAGCGGTGAGGCGTCCATATTTTCGGAGCCGCGGACCCGCTGGGGATTGCGCTAGGACGCCGCTGCAACTGCGACTAGAATGTTTCCGTTCTCGGAAACACCCATTTCGCAGGGGTATTGGCGTGGCCGACAATCGTGGAACCCATACTCAAGACCGAAGATCTGTGGAAGACCTATCACTCTGGAAAAGTCGAGCTATCGGCTTTGCGGGGAGTGAATTTCAACGTGCTTCCCGGCGAGTTTGTGGCGGTGATGGGTCCGTCGGGCTGCGGCAAGTCCACATTGCTGTATGTTGTGGGCGGCTTGGCGCAAGCGACCCGCGGGCGAGTGCTCGTCGACGGCAATGACCTGGCCCAGATCAGCGATGCCGAGCGCACCCGGCTGCGCCGGCACAAAATCGGCTTTATCTTCCAGCGTTTTAACCTGCTGCCGACGCTCGATGCCTTTGACAACATCGCGATCGCACAGCACATTTACGGGGATGGGTTTGACCCGCACCGGTTCGCAACGGTGACCAAGATGCTGGGCCTTTCCGACCGGTTGCATCATCGGCCGGCGGAGCTTTCCGGCGGCGAACAGCAGCGCGTAGCTATTGCCAGAGCCATTATCAACGAACCGAAAATCGTGCTCGCGGACGAGCCTACGGGCAATCTCGACACCAGGAACTCCGAGGCGGTGCTGGGAATGCTGCGACAGCTGAATAAGGAACTCGGTCAGACAATCGTAATGATCACTCATAATCCCGAAGCAGCCGCATATGCCGATCGCGTGGTGCACATGCGCGACGGGGTCATCGTAGACGGCGTGCCGGCCGATTGACGCCGATGCGGACCATCTGGCGCGCCATATTGCGGGTTTTTTTCTGGTCTTTTGAACGTGGCACGTGGCCCTACGATGTGGCCGTGGTGGCGATCGTACTCTTTGTGCTGCTCTCGCCGCGCTCATGGTTCCACGATCGGCCGCCAGTCGGGCCCCCACCGAACCCCGCAATGGTGCAACTACAAGGGGCCGATGCTTCCGGACTGGTAGCTACCTATCGAGTAGATGCTCGTCTGCTCGCTTCTTCCATTCACATGCCCGAATCAGAACTCGAGCATGACCTGCACGAAGCGGTGCAGAAAAATGTGGAGGCACTCCACAAAAGCCGGTTTCAAATTCTTAGGATTGAGCCCGTTCATCGCGACGATGGCACAGTCGCTTATTATGATGTGTCGATCAAGCCGTAAGCGTTTTTGCAACGCCAATTGCTGGCGAGAGTAATTGGTAACCGGGCCCGCGCGCAGGGCATCTTATGAACTGTGCAGCGGTGTTCGCCCGGTAATCGAACTCGGGTATCCACGTCGAAGGTCCTGCCGGTCCGGAAACCAGCAAGATGTTACGCCCTGTAGAACGCGTGAACAGACATTCCTGGGGGAGGGTCGTTGCACGGAACTGGTCTGCGCCTCTACAGGCGGAAGTTACGTTCGACCTCGAGCATTGCCGCACGTATTGCCAAACCCGCCGTCTTTTTAATCGCTTGCTTGATCGCGTTGACAACGCTCCTGACCAGCCCGGTGGCCCGTGCCGCGCAAGCCCCTCGCAACGTTGAGGACGTCCTGAAGCAACTAGACCGGGCGGCGGCGGAATTTCAGAGCCTCACCGCGAATGTGGAACGCACCAAGGTTACAGTGGTGGTCAACGACCACTCCACCGAGTCCGGCCAGATAGCGGTGCGGCGCGATGGTAAGATGCGCATCGACCTGACCGCACCCGACCCGCGAACCATTTTGCGCGATGGCGATCACCTCTATGTTTTTAATCCCAAAATCAATCGCGTGGAAGAGTACGACCTGAGCAAGCATCGCGCGCTGATCGATCAGTTTCTGCTGCTCGGGTTTGGGACTTCGGGCGAGAGCCTGAAGGCGAGTTACTCGATTACGCTCGAGGGAGAGGAAACCCTCGGCAGCGAGAAAACGGTGCGCCTGCAACTCATTCCGAAGTCACCGGATGTGCGCAGTGAGATCTCAAAAATTGATTTGTGGATGGATGAGACCACCTGGCTGCCCGCGCAGCAGCAGTTTTTCGAGACCGGTTCGGGCGATTATTTCATCATTCGCTACACCAACATGAACCGGAACGTGCACCTGGCGGATTCTCAATTCAAGCCGCACTGGCCGAGCAGTGTCACCAGGGTGAAGCCGCAGGGTTAGCCCCGTATTTCTGCCATCCTCACCTTTTATCTTGTGCATTTCGTGAGCTCTCCGACTGGTTTCCTGGTTCACATTTATTTCTATTACTCCCTGCACAGTTCCGCCGTTCCGCATCGATCAATGCCTGCTTTCTCTCCAGTCCCCAGCGGTATCCGCCTAGCGCGCCATTTTCGCGCAACACTCGATGGCAGGGAACCAGCACAGATATAGGGTTCGTCGCGCAGGCACGAGCGACGGCTCGGGTTGCTGTGGGACGCCCCAGGCGGCGCGCTACTTCACTGTAAGATTGGGTTGTGCCGTAAGGAATCCCTTGCAGGGCTTCCCACACCCGCCGCTGAAACGCCGTAGCGGCTACGTCAATGGGCAGGTCAAGGGGCGGGCGCTCGCCCGCAAGATGACTTACGACCGTTCTGATCCATGGGGAAACCCTGGCCGGCTCATGCCGGATGTCTGCCTGTGGGTACTCCTTATGGAGTGCGGCGACCAGAGGAGCATCACTCTCTCCCAGATAAATGGCGGAGATACCGCGCTCGGTGCCTGCGAGCAGAATACGCCCAAGAGGAATTTTTGCCGTCGCATAGCGAATCTCCATTCCTTTTCCCCCTCGCCCGTAAGTCGCAGGAGTCATACCCAGGTGTCGATCCGAGTATTCATATAGCCGGCTGGGTGAGCCGAAACCCGCTTCGTACAAAGCTGTGGTCACGTCATTCCCCTTTCTAAGTTGTTGTTTGAGCCGCCGAACACGAACAGCATCCGCATAGGCACGCACGCTGATCCCGGTGAACTTTTGGAAGATGCGCTGCAGGCGAGCAGGATGCATAGCCGCCTCCTTGGCAATCTCTGCGAGCACAGGCGGACCGTCCGAATTCCGCTCGATTAAAACGCATATACGACGAATCAGTTCGCCCACCCCGGAGGTACGCTCGTGCGTTCCCTCCTGAGGATGACAACGCAGACATGCACGAAACCCCTGCCGCTCGGCGGCTTCGGAATTAGCGAAAAACGTGACGTACTTTCGGTGCGGGCGCCGCGAAGGGCAAGAAGGCCTGCAGAATATACCCGTAGATCGAACGCCGTACACAAATACTCCATCGAAGTGCGCATCGCGACCGATCACCGCTTGCCAACAGCGCTGCGGCGAAAGGGAACGTATGCGAACGCCGCTGGACCTATTCGAGGTGCTTATTTTCGCCAAGTTTGGTTTCGCCTTACTCATCCAATTTCGAGACGTTTGGGCGCTGCTCTGAATTGATGCGATAAGTGTCACTCGAATCAGGGGTCTCTGAGTGGTGCCTGAAATTCTGCCCATGAGGCCTGAACCCCCGAAACGAAGATACATGTACCCTTCCCGCGCATACTATCCGATTCGTACCACCGAACTTGGTGGAAGCTTCATGCCGCTAGCCAATCAGTTTCAGTTTGCAAACCCGTGCTGATGGGCCAGATGCAGGCGCGAAGCGGCGTGACTAACGGTAATGTTTTCGCAACTATGTTGACGAGCACAATTGACGTACCCTCCGCTCCTGTAGATAGTGGCAGGACCAGCCCAGACGTCATCGATAACGGGGGTACCTGATGATCGGCGATTTCACTGACGAAGAGTGCGACCCGAGCAGCAGTCGTGAATCGAGGGGAATCAAGGCAGCGCAGCAATATATCGGAGCCAAACTGCAGGGGCGCAACCTGTCCAAGCAAATGCAGCCCCACGGCATCCCCGGTGTGCCCACTCATTCGGTGGGACGCGCGCATGAACGGCGCGCGTATGCTCGCGCTCGATTGTCACTTTCTCTGACCGTGCAAAGGATCGCGGGGCAGCGACGCACCCCGGAATCGCTACATACGGAAGATATCAGCTCGAATGGCGTGTTTTTTTTATACCCGCAACCTATCGAGCCGGGAACGCCCATCGAACTGGAAGTGTTACTGGTCAATCGCGCACTTGGCCGGGGCACGGTGCGCATGCGTACCGTCGCGCATGTAGTACGCGTGCAGGATGCGGAGAACCTCGGCTGGGGCCTGGCTGCGACGTTTGATGATATTAGCTTCAGGCGCGACGATGACCACGTACCATCGCCGTAAAAGCGCCGCGCTGTAAAAATTAGAACACGCGAGGCGGCAATGCGGGCTCTCTGATACGATGGCACGTCCATGGTCACCCGCAGGCCCCTCCGCGCCGTACTCTTCGATTGGGATGGCACGCTTCTCGACTCCTACCGTGCGGATGCTTCCGCCTACCTGGGAATGTTTGGCGCCTTGGGCATGCCCTGGGGACTTACCGAACTAGCCCGCCATTATTCGCCCGATTGGCACAATGTCTATCGCGCAGCCAAGCTTCCGCCCGAGCGTTGGGGCGAAGCCGACCGACTGTGGCGGCAGTATTACCGCGCGCAACGCCCGATGCTTCAGGCTGGAGCGCGCAGCGTGGTTCAGGAACTGTCGCGGAAATACCGTCTGGCATTGGTTACCAGCGGGAGCGGAGCACGAGTTCGTGCTCAGTTGCGCGCGTTTGGATTCGAAGCTCTGTTCCCCGTGCGTGTTTTTGGGAACGAAGCTCCGCGACGCAAGCCACACCCGGCAGCGCTGCTTATTGCCTTGCGCAAGCTCGAGCTGCAACCAGCGGCCTGTGTGTACATTGGTGATGCCCCGGAAGACATCGAAATGGCTCGTCGTGCCGCCGTGCCTTCGGTGGGCGTAATTGCACATTCGCCCGTTCCCGCGAGACTTCGCGCTTCACACCCCGACGCCATGATTACAAAAATCGCGGAGTTGCCGCGTTTACTCGCAGCGGTCTAGCGCATGCGGCGTTGCGCGCACCCGCAATGTGACGAACGTAAAAGCCATCAGCGCAGCGGATTCGCGGCAGGTCCCGGGTTTGCGGCTGGTCCAGGCGATGGCGCTGATGGCGACGGCTTGGCTGTGCCGATCGGTGTGTAATCATTCCACCGTATGATAAGCCGCACGGCAATCGAACCGCTTTTGGTGGTTGCGGAGCTATCCGATCGGGAATAAGCGGGCAGCCAATATTTGTTCGAGACCGGCTGCCGGTACGTCTCATAAATCGTGAATGGCAATTGCGGCGGACTTACGTCTCCGGTTTCTGTAATCCATTTGCCGTAGGTCTTCACGATTGCTAAGTCCCGGTTGTCAACCCAGACCAGGCCGCTGAAGTAAGCACGAGTCCGCTCAAGTTGCTTGGGTGTAACCCGGAAAACGTAGGTCGTGAGTTCATCGAGCGGCTGGGTCCCTTCATAAGCGATGTCGTATTTGGATAATTGCGCCGTAACGAGCGGAAACGCCGGAATGTTGGCCAAGGCTTCCAGAGCGTCGCGTTCTAAGCTCAGCACCCTCAGCGTGGAGTTCTCTCCCCCACTAGCCTTTTGCGACCGAGTGCCGTCGGCCGCCACCACGGGAGTCGAAACCACCTCGGCCTGGCCTGCAGGCTTACCGTCCGGGCCGATCTCCTCCACACGCACGACTTTGACATACGTGTACCCGGCGCGGGCGCGGGCGAATTCATCCTCCTGCGCTGCAAAGCGGCGAATAATCTCATCACTCGGGATGGGTGGGGTGTCGGGCACCGGCGTAGCGGGTATACGAATTACATTGGGCGGCTTGGGTGGTACCTGCGGACCGGTGGGACCTTGGGCCCTGAGCCGCAAGGGGGGCGCGGCCAGGCATGCAAAACATGCCGCAACAATCCCAAAACTCAGGATTGTCTGTCGTGGCTGCCGGGAAAGTCTCATGAGATTATTTGGATGCGGTTGCCGGCTCGACCGGTTTCGTCAAAGGCGAACCAGCAAACGAATAACATGTCTCGACGAGTTCTTAGATCCGAGTTTGCGCCGCTTGCTTCGGCTGTGAGTGTATCGCATCCTCCGGACCACGGTGCAGGTTGGCAGCATTGGCTGCACCATGGATTCACCGGCAGCACTGATTATAGAAAATCGCACGTGCGAGCACCTTTCCGTCCTTAGTGGCGTGAGGGCTCTGGTAGAATCGCGGATTCGCGACAGGGACAGAGACGGCAATCATACCCAAAAACTTGTGTGCGACATTGTGTCCGACAAAAATCGTGCGAAGCGTATTTACGTGTCTGGCCGCGTTCAGGGCGTCGGATACCGATACTTTGTGTGCCGCGCGGCCGAACAGATGGGCCTCGCTGGCTATGTCCGTAACCTTGCGGATGGCCGGGTCGAGGTCTATGTAGTGGGCCCAACCGCGAAGTTGCGCGCTTTGCTCGATCAGCTGCGACGCGGACCGCAGGACGCGGCGGTGAAGGACCTTGCGGAAGCGGACACGGACGTAATTCCTGAATTTGCTCGAGGATTTTCCATCAAGCACAACGATTGAGCGTGGAGCGGTGTGCGAACGATGTTGTGCTGAGGCTGAACGACGGTAGGAAGAACACCTATCCTGTAGGGAGTGTCAATGCCAATGATTGAAGCCGGGATGAACGATCTAAAAAAGTTGATTCGTGAAGTTCCCGATTATCCGAAGCCAGGTATTTTATTTTACGATCTCACGACCCTGCTCAAGGATAAGAGCGGCTTTCACACCCTGGTGGACCAACTGTGCGATCACTACGTCAACCGTAAAATAGATGTCGTCGTAGGCGTCGAAGCCCGCGGCTTTATCTTTGCTCCGGCCCTCGCATACCGCCTGGGCGCCGGTTTCGTTCCTGTGCGCAAGCCGAAAAAGCTTCCCGCGAAAATCACGCAGGTTTGCTATGCACTTGAATATGGCACGGATACTCTCGAGATTCATCAGGATGCCATTCGCCCGGGTGAGAACGTTATTATCAGCGACGATTTGCTGGCCACGGGAGGCACCGCGGCTGCGACAGTGCAGTTGGTGCGCGAGCTAGGCGGGGTGATCGCCGGGGTAGCCTTCGCCGTCGAGTTGACGTTTTTGAATGGCCGGGCGAAGCTGCCCGGCTTGGATGTTTTCTCGCTGATCCAGTATGAGAAATAAAGAAGTGATTAGAATCCAGGCGACGGAAGGGGACTTCATTTAGCCAGACAGTGTGTCGTGTCAAAGAGCTTCCGAATCAGCCGGTGCCTCAGGTTGCGCAGTTGATTCTGCATCGGCCGGTGTGCCGCCCTGGTGGCCCTTTTTTCTATTTCCCGCAGGGCCGTTTTTTGCGGCACGTTGCCGCACCACTTCAAACAAAGCGATTCCTGCCGCCACGGACACATTGAGTGACCGGACGGGTCCGCTCGTGGGAATCGAGACCAGAAAATCGCATCGAGCCCGCACCAGTTCGTGCAGACCTTTTCCTTCACCTCCCAAAACCAGACCCACTGGACCGGCGAGGTCCACGCCCGTGTGGGGGCGCTCTGAGCGCTCGTCGAGTCCAACCAACCAGTAGCCTGCATTTTTGAGCTGCTCCATAGCACGGGAAAGATTTGTCACACGCGCGACGGGCAGGTGTGCCACGGCTCCTGCCGAAGCACGTGCCGCCGCTTCGGTCAACCCGGCGGATCGCCGCTCCGGGATAATCACACCATTTGCGCCAGCGGCCAGGGCCGTGCGGATAATCGCCCCCAAATTCTGCGGGTCTTCCACGCCATCGAGCAAAACCAGCAGGCCGGGTTCCGTAGCAGAACTTCTGCTTGCGAGGAGCCCTTCGAGCGAGGTGGACGCCCGCGCGGAAACCAGCGCCACAACACCCTGATGTTCGCGGGTTCCCGCTGCACGATCGAGTTGCGCACGCTCTTCGAATCTGACGGGCACTCCCGTACGCCTGGCCAGTTGGACAATTTCATCCAGACGTCCGCCGTGACGTCCGCTCCCTACAATTACCGTCTGCAAAGGTTGTCGCGCGATGAGTGCTTCGCGAACAGCATGGATTCCGGTGATTTTGTCCATAATGAGTGTAAATAAATGCGATCCGGCGCTGCTATTCGTCAAGCGTTGCGATCGCTTGCGCGGCAATGGCTTCGCCGCGACCTACGGCATCAACACCCTCGTTGGTTTTGGCCTTCAGGTTTATGAATCCGATCTCGATGCGTAACGCGGCGGCCAGCGCCTGTCGCATGGCTGGGAAGTGCGGAACGAGCTTCGGTCTTTCAGCGATTACCGTAGCGTCGATATGCACCACTCGAAAAGCGTGAGCGTCAAGCAGCGTCCTGGCATGCTCGAGGAAGCGCAAGCTGGCCGCATCTTTCCACCGCGCATCAGTGTCGGGAAAGTGCGTGCCGATATCGCCGAGTCCCGCGGCGCCAAACAGCGCGTCACAGATCGCATGAGCTAATACGTCGCCGTCGGAGTGCCCGGCCGGACCCTTGTCGAAAGGCACTTCCACCCCGCCCAGGATCAGCTTGCGGCCGGGCACAAGGCGATGCAGATCGTATCCGATGCCGCAGCGGCTCATCGGCCCGCGCGCTCCTCGGCGAGGTAAAACTCCGCAAGCGCCAGATCGCCGGGCCGGGTAATCTTCAGGTTGCGCTCGGATCCCAGTACCACGTAAACGTCCCGGCCCAGCCGTTCGACCAAGGCCGCCTCATCCGAGGACGTAACGCCGTCAGCCGCAGCCTGCGCGAAGGCCTTGCGCAGGAGCGCCGCGTCAAATGCCTGGGGCGTTTGTGCGAGCACCACGCGCTCGCGGGGAATGGTAGCGGTGATAAGCGCCACGTCCACCGGCAGGCTGGCCCGCTTCACTTCCTTTACTGTATCCATGGCGGGAATTCCCAGGATCACCGCGCCTCGCAGCCGAGCCTCCGTGATGACCCGATCCACCTGTTCGCGCGTCACCAGCGGCCGAACTGCGTCGTGTACCAGCACGATTGCGGTGTCGCCAGGCACTTGCGATAGCGCGTTTTCCACTGACTGCTGCCGCGTGTCGCCGCCACGCACCACGCGCACAGGGCGTTCCAGGCGCTCTTCAGCAATGCGGGTAGAGAGAGCGTCGATCTCCTCGGCGCGGGTGGCGATCAGGAATTCGTCAATCGCCGGGCACGCGGCCAGTCTCCGCAACGTGAAGACGATTACGGGCACGCCATCGAGCAAGCGAAACTGCTTGCGTGAATCGGCGCCCATTCGCGTGCCGAATCCGGCGGCGGGCAAGATGGCGACTGTGCGAGGCATTTGTATTCTTCTTCCAGGCATCTTCCGGGCGCTTTACACGCCGGTACGGCGCCCGCGTCCAAAGGGTCAAGAGTTTATCACCAAACGATGCGGGCTGGTTCCACCCGGCTGTTATTTATTCAGGCTCAAAGACATGCAGGGCTACAGCACGCAAACGGAGGGAGCAGAGGCCGGCCGGTTCGGGCGACGGTCCATCATACTTGCAGAATTATGGTTAGAAACGGGCTTCACACTTTTGTAGCGGCTGCTTCAGGACTGCGCCGGGTCCGGCGCGACTCGCGGCAACTGTTCACCATTTTGCGGCTGCCCGGATATTCCTGTGGCAGGAATGTTCGGCAGCCGGGACGCGGTCTCGTTTCCCGGTGCTGCAGTGTGCCGGGACAGTTCTCCGCGATCGTCATACCGTCCGAAAATCATTTTCCCAGCCGTGGTCTGGTGAACGGAGGTCACCGCAATATCCACCGTCTTATTGATGGCTTTACGCCCGCCATCAACCACCACCATGGTGCCATCATCGAGGTAAGCGACGCCCTGGTTGTATTCCTTGCCCTCACGCAGAATGAAGACGCGCATCGCTTCTCCCGGCAGCACCACCGGTTTAAGAGCATTGGCTAACTGGTTTACGTTCAGGACGTCGATGCCCTGCAGGGTCGCGACTTTGTTGAGATTGTAGTCATTGGTCACAATCTTCGCGTCGTAGCGCTTGGCCAATTCGATCAGTTTCAAGTCAACTTCCGGAACCTGCGGGAAATCCTCTTCGGTAATTTCCACCTCGAGGTGCGCCATTTTCTGAATGCGTTGCAGCACTTCCAGCCCACGCCGTCCCCGTTGCCGTTTCAAGCTGTCTGAAGAGTCGGCCACGAGTTGCAGTTCACGCAAGACGAACTGCGGAAGCAGCAAAACACCATCAAGAAAATGAGCTTCGCAAATGTCAGCCACCCGTCCGTCGATAATCACGCTGGTGTCAAAAACTTTTGGTTGCCGCCGTGCGCTTTGCTCGCTCCCAAACAAGCCGCCCAGCGCTTGCAAATTCAGCATGTCACCTTTATTTGCCCCGATGACCAAGCCGATATACGTCATCACCAGCATGAGGGAAACGCCGAGAAATGATCGGGAACCTTCGGGAATCGACGTGCGCGCAAGAACCAATCCCATCAGGTAAGCGCCCAGAATGCCCAGGATTGATCCCACGGCTGCGCCGATCAGTCGCCGCAAGCTGGCTCTCTGCAACCGAATTTCGAAAAGAAAAACCGCAATCGAAAAAGTTAACCCAACAATCGCCGCCACAGTGGGCGTAAGGCCAAAAGGGTGAAAGTGATAGCCCGTCGCCACGCAAGCGGTAGAGAAAATGAGCCTGACAATGAACTGATCCCACCACGTGCCGAAGCGAACATCCCGTTGCGGTCTAGCGGTCTGTAACGGACCCTCGGCCAGACGAATTGGAACCGGCTCGGGAGGAACTTCTCCCGAAGTCTGGGATGACCGGGGATAAGTGCGTGGCATAAGAAAACCTCATCCTGATTGGAAGATTGGAGTTAAAAAAATAAGTACTCATAAATGTAAACTGCGTCAGTTCCGGGGAGGTAAGTGTCAGGATGCGAACAGGAATGACCCGGAATCGAGCGTCAGAATAGGAAAAACCTGCTCTCCGAAAACCGCTGACGTGCATTTTAGCACTGCAGTCAAGCCGCCATCGCTATTCACGTCTCAAACTGCGCACGGTGGCGGCAGAACACCTATAGCACTAAGGCAGGTAAAAGCGTGGAACACGTTTTCCTAGCGCACAGCACAAATCCGAGGTTACCGTGCCCACTTGCTGCGCAACCGCGGAGACGTATTGTGAGGTTTTCCCGTCAGCTCCGTAAATCGTCGCAACATCGCCCAGACGTACTTCGGGAATCTCGGTGACATCGGCGGTGATTAAATCCATTGATATCGTGCCAACCAGCGGTGCGAATTTTCCGCGAATGATTACTCTTCCACGATTCGTGAGTGCCCGGGGCACACCGTCGGCGTAACCGGCCGATATCACCGCGATCCGCGAAGGACGCTGTGCCACCCAGCGATGGTTGTATCCAACACCCTGGCCCGCGCAGATGTCCCGCAGAGAAATCAGGCGCGAACGCAAAGCGAGTGCGGGCCGCAGGGGCAGCTTGGTATCGGCAGCATCCGTGCGTTCCGGCGGATCATAGCATTGATGATAGCCGTACAGCACTAAACCCGGCCGCACCATCGTGGCCCAGGTCTCAGGACGCAGCGCCACAGCCGCACTGTTCGCTAAGTGCACCAGAGGAGGCGCCAAATGCAAGTTACGCATGCGCTCCAAGACTTCGCCAAATACGGAGTGTTGCGCTTCGGTCTGCTCATTGCTGAAAATCTCTGAGGAAGCAAAGTGCGTGAAAATGCCTTCGAAATATAAATGCGGACAGCGCGCAAGCGTACGTGCGAAAACAGGCAACTCGGCGGGCGCAATACCCAGGCGGTTCATGCCCGTTTCCACCTTTAGATGGAATGGGACTTTGCGCCGGCGCACGCGCGCCGCCTCTCGCTCAAGCAGGAGCAATTGCTCACACCGTGTGACCGCCGGAGTGAGCCTGTTCCGTAAGACGCTTTTCTCCTCGCCGGCCCAAAAGCCAGTCAGCACCAAAATTGGTTCGCGAATCCCGCCTTCCCGCAGTTCGCTGCCCTCGGAGGTGCAAGTGACGCCAAACCAGTCAGCGCCGGCACGGGAAAGCGCGCGGGCTACCGGCACCGCGCCATGACCGTACGCGTTACCCTTTACCACGGCCAGCAGTTTCGCCGGCGTGCCGACAGCGCTCCCCGTCCCGCGAACGGGCCGCCCATTTGCGGCGTTCACGTGCCGCCGGATGGCGCGTAAATTGTGAGCCAGAGCGCTCAACCGGATCTCCGCCCAAACCGGACGACCATCGAATTGAATTCCACGTTGCATTTCGGCTTTTCGAGAGTAATCCAAAAGCGGCCGCTGACAAAATCCCGCAGGGGTGCCTCGCACCGCATGGTAAACATCCTGTTAGGTATCTCTCTGTTCTGTATCTCTTGAATGCGCGGATCCGTTTATGCGACGTGTGCTCGCATGCCACCGCGCAACAAAATGAGGCTGCTGCCACTCCGAACGTCCCTGTGAGTTATGACGCGGCAAACACAACCAAATGGGGTCTGGCGGGTTCTGAGGTTTGTGGTAGCTTTGAAACCCTCACAGGATGACGCTGTGCAGGACAATCCGGACTGTCTCCGCCATCACTGCGGTTTTCGCCGTGCTTCTATTCAGCACCGCTGCCGGTGAGGCATGTGAGGCTTGGCAACATCATGAGTGCAGCGCCAACCCGCTCTGCCCGATTTGTCACGTCGCGCAGCAAGTTGCGGCATCAGTTGCTATTAGCCGGCCTATAGCGCCTCCTGAGCAGTTGGGCTTACTATCCGCGCCACAGGAGCCGTCCTTCGCCTCCGCTTGTCGGCCTCCCCGCTTCGTTTCGCGAGCCCCACCAACTGCGTAAGGGAACTTTCTTGCACTGGTGCGCTTCATCCGCCGGGAACGCAGATTTGCTCAATCCAGCCGCCATACACGCGTGGATTCCCGAGGCTGAGTTACATACTGCTTTCGCTCTGATGCCTCCCCGATTTTCACCGGGAGGGGAATGGATTGCCCATGGTTCGTTTTTGTAGTGTTCGCGATAGGATTTTGGTACATGCAACCGTTTTTAGATTCTGGCGCAGGGGGCGGATTCTCGTCGCGGCCGCGGCCGCTTGCCTAGCAGTTGGGATAATGGCTGCGGGGCAGGCACCTTCGCCCACGACGCCTCCGAATCAACCTCTCGTGCCTGCACAGCCGCAGGCCGCTCCGCCTGCGGGTCCTCCGCCGCCGATCCCGCCCACCCCGTCGCTACGGCCACGGCCCTCGCAGCCACCACCGGCCGCCCACGTCACGCTTGACCACGCGATCGAATTGGCGCTCCAGCACAATCACACGTTGTTGGCGGCCCGCACCACCATCGACCAGAATCGCGCGCAAGAGACCTCCGCGTTCTTGCGCCCCAATCCTGCCTTGACCTGGGATGCTCAATTTCTGCCCTTCTTTTCACCCCACGTCTTGTCGGCCACTTACCTCGAGAACAACGCACAATTTGATATCGGCATCGACTATCTGATCGAACGCGGAAAAAAACGCCAGCGCCGTCTGGAAGCGGCGCGCGATCAGACTGCAGTCACCACGTCCACTGTGGCCGACAACGAGCGCACGGTGACTTCAGATGTTGCGCAGCAGTTCATTGGAGCGCTTCTCGCCAAAGCTAATCTCGAGCTTGCGCGCACCGACCTCGACAGCTTTCAGCAGTCCATGCAAATCAGCGAGGCCAAGTACGAGGCTGGCGGAATGAGTGAAGGCGACCTGCTGAAAATCAAATTGCAGATGCTGCAGTTTGAGATGGATTTGAACGCCGCGGAGCTCGCCAAGGTGCAGGCACTTTTCGCGTTGCGGCAACTGCTCGGTTTCGAGTCGGTGCCGGAAAATTACGATGTGGACGGGGACCTCGCGTACCAGCAGTTGAAATTCAACGAGGATGATCTCAAAATGCTGGCCCTGCGCAGCAGGCCGGATCTGCGCGCCGCGCAGCTTGGGATAACGGCGGCGCAAGGCCAGTACTCGCTGGCCCGCGCCAATGCCAAAAGGGACTTGAGCACCAGTCTCGATTACTCGCGCGCCGCGGGTGCCAATACCGCCTCAATATACTTCAGCATTCCTCTTTCAATTTTCGACCGTAATCAGGGTGAAATCGCCCGCACGCGCTTTGCAATCACCCAGGCGCAGGAAAATCAATCCGTAGCTTCCGAGGGCGTGCTCACCGACGTCGTCAATGCGTACGAAAATTTGCGCTCGAATGATGAGGTAGTGAGTCTCTATATCGATGGATACCTGAAGGAAGCGGAGGACTCCCGCGACATCAGTCAATACGCGTATCAGCGCGGCGCGGCAAGCCTGCTCGATTATCTTGACGCGGAGCGGAGTTACCGAGCTACCGAACTCGCCTACCACCAAGCCCTCGCAGCGTACATGCTCGCGGTCGAGCAGATACGCCAGGCCGTCGGCACCAGGAACTTGCCATGAAAGCACGTCAGCAGAGGATCATGCCAGGTCCGTTCGCTAGTCTTCCGAAGAAATCCAGCTTCCAGGAGCGGCCTGCTCGAAGCGCGTGAACTTGCCCAGGAACACGAACGGCAGTTTGTCCACGGGTCCATTCCGCTGCTTCGCAATAATCAATTCGGTCTGCGCGCGCTCCTCGTCAGTAACGTCACCTTTTTTCTTGAACAGATTGGGGCGGTGAATGAACAGCACCACGTCTGCGTCTTGCTCGATGGCGCCCGAGTCCCGCAAATCGGCAAGTTGCGGGCTGCGCGTTTCGTGTTCGGGACCGCGCGTGAGCTGGCTTAACACCATTACGGGAACCTGGAGTTCCTTCGCCAAGCCTTTCAGACCCCGCGTGATGCTCGAGACTTCTTCATTGCGGTTCGAAAAACGCCCGCGTGCCGCAAGCAACTGCAGGTAGTCCACGATCACCAGGTCTAAGCCGCGGTCGCGCTTAAGCCGCCGCGCTTTTGCGCCGATTTCGGTAACGGTTGCTGATCCCGAATCGTCGATCCAAAGCGGAGCCTCTGACAACTGCGCGAGGGTTTGCGTCATCGGCTTCCAGTCCTCGCGCGCCACGCGTCCCGTGCGGAATTTATGAGCGTCAATCTGCGCCATGGAAGCTAGCAGGCGCATCAGCAGCGATTCCTTGGACATTTCCAGGCTGAAGATCGCCACTGAGGAGTGCTGGTTCACCGCGGTATTCTCTGCGATGTTGAGCGCCAGCGCCGTCTTACCCACCGAAGGCCGCGCCGCCAGGATAATCAGTTCCGAATTTTGCAGTCCGGAAGTCAGGTTATCCAGATCGGAGTATCCGGTCGCAAGGCCGGTGATCCGCTTGCCTTCCGTAATGACGCGCTCGAGCCGCTCGATGTTGTCGCGAACCACTTCCTTCATCGGCACCAGGCCAACGCGGATGCGGTCTTCGGCAAGCTGAAAAATCGAGGACTCCGCCTGGTCCAGAATCGCGTCGGGATCCTCTTCGGCATCGAGCGCGGTCTGCTGGATCGACTGCGTGGCGTGTATCAGACCGCGAAGCAGCGATTTCTCTTTGACGATTCGTGCATAGTGCTCGAGATGGGATACCCGCGGCACGCCATCGACCAGCTGCGCCAGGTAAGCCGCCCCGCCGGCTGCTTCGAGCTCGCCCTTGCGTCGCAACTGATCGGAGAGCGTGACCAGATCGATCGGTTGCTGCGCCTCCCCCAGGACGATCATGTGTATGAAAATTCGCCGGTGCTGATCGAGAAAAAAATCCTCGGGTTTCAACTTCTCCATCGCCATGTTCAACGCGTGGTTATCCAGCAGAACGCCGCCTAGCACGCTGCGCTCGGCTTCCACGTTTTGCGGCAATTGCCGCTCGAGAGTCGTTTCGGTTGTCATTCGCTATTTATTCGCCTAAAGGTATTCTCACGCCACACGGGTACACCTGCAAGCCTATTCTGTGCTACGGCTCGCTATCCCAAGCGGCAAACTGTCAGCGGGCAATGGATTGTGCGGTGGGAGGAACGAAGGCGCAACCGAATCAATCTGTGAAAATTTTGAATGCCGGTGCAAAAGTACACAAACATGGTTCGGCGATATCGTGAAAGACAACGTAGAAAGGAAAAATCTTTATGCGTCCGCGAAAAACGCTTGCAAGGAGGGCATTACGCTGAGCGCCTGGGTTTCGCCGCAAGTCTCTGCATGGGAAGAAAGTAAAACGGCGCTATTGCTCCCGCGCCACCACCGCTTTGAATGTGGCTGTCACGTCGTGAACCAGTTTCACGTTTACGGCATATTCGCCGACGAGTTTGATGGGCTCGTCCAATTGTATGCGGCGCCGGTCGATTTCAAAACCCTGCGCGGCCAAAGCATCAGCCAAATCGCTGGCTGTCACCGACCCGAATAGCTGACCGGTCTCGCCGGCCTTGCGCGACAGGTTCACCGTGACGCCATTCAATAGCTCGGCCTGCTTGCTCGCGTGATCGCGCTCGACGGCGGTTCGTTTGGCCAAGCTGCCGCGAATTTTCTCCAGGCGCTTGACGTTTCCCGGCAACGCTTCCAGCGCAAGCTTGCGCGGCAACAGGTAATTTCGGGCATAACCATCCGCGACGTTCACCACGTCTCCGCGTGAACCGAGTTTTTCGATGTCTTCTTGCAAAATAATTTCCATGGCTTTTCCTCGCAACGTCGTGATTACCGCGTCCGGCAGGCGGTGTTGAGGCCAAATGCTATATGTTTATAACTCCGTCGCAAAAGGGAGCAGCGCGATGTTCCGCGCGCGCTTAATGGCCACGCCCAGCCAGCGCTGGTGACGCGAGCACGTGCCGGTCATACGGCGCGGCATGATCTTGCCGCGATCCTGCACAAATGGCTGAAGCATTTCGACTTTTTTATAGTCGATGAAGTCCACTCGTTCCACGCAGAACCGGCATACTTTTTTCTTGCGGAAATACTGGCGTTTGCCGCGTCGCGGCCCACCGCCCCCTCCACCAGGCCCTGAAGGACGGCCTTCACGCGAAGGCGGGCCGCCGTGCGAAGGCCGCGATCCCATAACATGTTGCTCGCTCATGGTTCTCCTCTTCTCGGTTATTTCCGTGTACGCGGCTCTAAGTCCGTATCGCGCCGCGCCCTACTGGCCAATGTATGCGCCGAAAGCTCCCTAGCTTGTGGGATTTGCTGGCTCCCCCGGCGCAACGCTAGCCACTTGCAGAGGTGCCTGCCGGCGCTCCTGCGGACGTGGCTGGAGTAGGCGCTGTGCCCTGCATTGAGCCAGGCCCGGATGCCCCGCCCGCGGTTTTCCGCGGCCGCCGCTTTGCTCGACGATCGCGCCGCCCTATCAGCTTCTGCTGCCGCTTGATTTCTTCATCCAGGCGCACAGTCATATATTTGATTACGGGATCCGCGACACGCAGGCGGCGCTCGAGTTCCTTGATGATTTCCCCCTGCGCGCTCCGCAGTGCCATATAAACGTAATAGCCCTCGCGCTGCTTCGACACGCGATATGCCATTTTTCGCGCACCCCACTTCTCCACTTTTTCGAGCTTGGCGCCCTTGTCGGTCACCGCCTGCTCGAGCACGCCAATGAGCCTGGTAATTTCCTCTTCCGGCGTGGCCGGCATGCAGATAAAAATCAAGTCGTACAAGCGTTCTTCCATGTTTCCTCGATTCTGGCTGGCGGTTTCTCGGTGAATCCCGCCGCTATATTTCGGTTTCGCTGCGGAGGTGAATCGCGCCGGTTAAACCGGTTCATCGCGTGCGCCGCCCCCAGTGTCAATATGTCTTCGACCGCTTCCGCTGCCTGCTCGGCCATTTCGCCGGCAATTTCGAGTTCGGCTTTGCGCATCGGGTGCAGCACGTAAGTCGCTAAGTCGCCGACCGGATGATCGGGCTGCACGCCCATGCGCACGCGAGTGAATTCCTGCGTGCCCACCGCACCAATGATCGACTTGATGCCGTTGTGGCCTCCCGCCGTCCCTCGCTCGCGAATCCGCAGCATGCCCCAGGGGAGCGCCACATCGTCGTACAGCACGATCATGTCCGCTGGCGTGCTCTCACGGCGCTCGAGCAGATCCCGCACCGCCAGGCCACTCAGATTCATCATCGTTTGCGGCTTCGCCAGCACCACTTCGGATCCCGCGATTACCCCAAGCCCCACCAGCGATTTCGCCTCGGGCCGCTCTACGCGAATGCCGGCGCGTTCCGCCAACCGATCGGCGGCCAAAAAACCCATATTGTGTGGCGTCCAGGTATATGCCATGCCTGGATTCCCAAGACCCACAATCAGACGCATCGCGCTCTCAACCGCATATTCCGGCCCGTCGCAAGCCATAGCTGAGGAACAAGCGCCGTCCCACTGATTCCGTTGCCGATCGCGTCTCCGGAAGACGCCTACTTCTTGGGCTTTTCCTCGGCCGCAGCGCCTTCTTCGCCTTCCTCTTCCTTCTTGCCCTTCTTGATGACTTCGGGCTCCGCCGGAGTCGCAGCTTCCGTAGCGGCTGCTTCCGCCGGCTTCTCTTCTTCGACGCGCAGCGGCACCACGTGCGCGAGTACGCGCTGCCGGATCAGTCAGCAGGAGAATCTTATCTTTATCGAGCGGCAGATCTCCTGCCCGCAACTGTTGGTTGAGCATCAACCCGCTAATGTCCACGCGAAATTCGCTGGGTATTTCCGAAGGCAAACACTCGATTTCCACTTCGCGCGTGACCATCTCGAAGATACCGCCCTGCAGTTTCACGCCCTGCGGGTCGCCAAACGTGTGCACCGGCACCTTGACGCGCATGCGCACGTCCATGGCGATGCGCAACAAGTCCACGTGCAGCAGTGAACCGACAACGGGATCCACCTGCCAGTCCTTCACGATGGCCGTATGTTCGCCGTTCGGGAGTTTCACCTTGAAAATTGTGTTGTGACCGGACTCGGACCGCAAAATTACGCCTAACTGCTTGGCATTTACCGAGACGGTGATCGCCTCGTCCCTTCCGCCGTACAGCACGGCCGGCACGTTGCCCGTCCGCCGCATGCGTTTTGCGGAATTCTTGCCGCGATCTTCACGCGGCATCGCTTCCACGATAATTTCAGCCATGCTACCCTCCTGCGACTCGCGGTGCACGCCGCGCACGTTTGACCGCATGTTGCTAGTTAAACAACTCGCTGATCGAAGTCTCTTCGTGAATCGAGCGTATCCCCCGCGCGAGCAATTCAGCAACGCTCAACACTTTGATCTTCGAAACCTTCTTCGCTGCCTCGCACAACGGCACTGAATCGGTGACCACCACTTCCGCGATAGGCGACTCGCAGATGCGCTCCACGGCCGGCCCGGAAAGCACCGGATGGGTGCACGCGGCAAACACCTGCGTCGCGCCTTCCTTCAGCAGCGCCTCGGCCGTTTTCACCAACGTGCCCGCAGTGTCGATGATGTCGTCAACGATCAACGCCGGCGTGCCGCGCACGTCGCCGATCAGGTGCATTACTTCGCTCACATCCACGTCCACGCGCCGCTTATCCACAATTGCCAGCGGCGCATCCAATTTTTTGGCGAAGGCCCGCGCCCGCTCCACGCCGCCCGCATCGGGAGAAACCACCGTCACCTTGTCGAGCTTGCGGTGCTTGAAGTATTCCACCAGCACCGGAGAAGCATACAAGATGGTCCACCGGCACGTTGAAATAACCCTGAATCTGCGGCGCATGCAGGTCCAGTGTCAGCGCTCGCGTCGCGCCAGCGGTTTCCAGCAGGTCCGCCACCAGCTTCGCCGAAATCGGCACGCGCGGCTTGTCCTTCCGATCCTGCCGCGCATAGGCATAATAGGGAACCACCGCCGTTACCCGCCATGCCGACGCGCGCTTGAACGCATCAATCATCAACAGCAGCTCGAACAGGTGGTTGTCCACCGGCTCGGAGCAAGGCTGCACCACGAAGACGTCCGCGCCGCGAACATTTTCCAGAATCTGAAAATAAATCTCGCCGTCGCTAAAGCGCCCCAGGTTCGCCCGCCCCGGCTTGACGCCTAAATAAGTGCAAATCCGTTTTGCAAGATCTGGGTAGGCGCTGCCCGCGAAAATTTTAAATTTCTCGTCAAGCACGCTGCTCAGCTCAGCCAAGAATCTCCCCCGGAATCACGGTCTGACGGGCGTAACGCCAGACTCATCAGCGGAACTCCATCGATGAATGCCCTCGACGGAGCCCCACAATGCGCGAGCATATGCCTTCCGCGATTGCGTACTGCAAAGGAAGACCCGGTCTTCGGGAAACTTCCGTGCGGCTCGACGCGCCTGCGCTGGGTTTCGGAATATTGCAAACACCGCCGAACCGCTACCCGCCAGCGAGGCCCCCGCAGCTCCTTGCTCGAGCAAATCGCGCCGGATACGATCGAGGCGCGAGTGCCACTGGAAAACCGCACGCTCAAAATCATTCGATAGCGCGATTCCCCGCGGGCTCCAGCATAGAGCGCAGAAACTCCGTAGTTTAGAGGCTTGCAAGTCCTTTGTCAATCTTGTGCCTGCTTCTCCATTTAATCCGTCTAGCCGCGCATACGCTTCCATCGTGCTCACCGATATATCGTGGGCCGATACCACCAGCACAGTCTGACGAGGCATGTCCGTCTGAGGATAGATTTCGTCGCCGCGGCCCGTCCCCAAAGCGCGTCCTCCAAACAGAAAATAGGGAACGTCGGCACCGAGCGCCCCAGCGATTTCCAACAACTGCGCCAGTGGTATGCGCTTTTCTGTTAGGCGCAAAAGGCCAGCCATTGCCGAGGCCGCGTCGCTTGATCCACCTCCCAACCCGCTGCCCACCGGAATACGTTTCACAAGCTCGATGCATACGCCGCCGGCAAGTCGCCGCGGTACTCTGACTTTTCTCACGCTCCGCGTCGCTTCGCCCCTCACCGCATCGGCCGCGTCAGAACTCGCGGGACGTATCGTGTCAAGCCTGGTGTCAGGCGTCGAGCCGCCCACTTCGTGAAAACCGCCGAGCGCGCTGCTTAGCATCGTCACCGCTCGCCAAACCAGGTTTTTTCTCGTATCGCTCGCTGCCAGAGATGAATCGCCAGACACCCGTAGCTCAATGCCTGGATTCCGCGTGCGAGTCATCACGATCGTGTCGTGCAGCGTCAGCGATTGGAAAATGGTGCGGAGTTCGTGATAGCCGTCCGGTCGCTGCCCCAGCACGTCCAGACGCAGATTGATTTTGGCAAAGGCAGGGACGCGGATCGATCGCATGCAGCAGTGGTTTACTGCGGTTTGGTCGCGGTGGGCATTTTCTGAGGCAGCCCAGCACGTTTTAGAGCCGAAATTTTCTGCTCGAGTTCGGTCACTTTGGGCGCCTCATATTCCGCTGGAACCATGCGATGCCATTCGTCGAGCGATTTCTCCCATTGGGCCGCGGCCAGATCGGCATGGCCCGCCTTAGCCAAAACATCACCTAAATGAGCCAGAATGTTGGGATCGCGAGAATCCCGGTTCACGGCCTTGCGCAGAGAAGCTTCCGCTTCCTGCAGCCTGTTCTGCTTGTAATAAGCCCACCCAATACTATCGAGGTACGCCGCGTTCGTGGGGTCTTGGCCTAGCGCGCGCTGCACCAGCGCCACCGCTTCATCGAGCCGCATCCCGCGGTCGGCGAGTATGTATCCGTAGTAATTGAGTACCGGCGCATTGTTGGGATCGCGCTCCAATATGTTCTTGAACACTTCTTCCGCGCGATCGTACTTTTTCTCACGCGCGTAGATCGCACCCAGCAGAAAATCCGCGGCTTCCTTATCGGCAGGTCGCTGCGCGAGCATTGCCGCGGACTGCACGGCCTGCTCGGCCTCGTCGTAATGCTGGTCCCGCTGGTAGATCTGCGCAAGGTTCAGATAGATTTCGCCATCCGCAGGCGAGTTGTCCAGCAATGGGCGCAGGACTTCCGCGGCCCGGTCGCTCTGGTTGTTATCGCCGTACAGCATCGCCTCGTCAATACTGAGCGCCCGGTCATGCGGATAATCCATCAGTCCTTTACGGACTTCATCAAAGGCCGGCGTCAGGTCTCGATCGGCGCGGTAGCTATCAATAATCAGGAGCCGCGCTCGCCGGTCTTCTTCAGGACCGAGTTTCACCATTTCGCGGAATGTGTTGACGGCGGCCGTATAGTTTTGCGTATCCTGATAAAGTTGCCCGAGCAGCTGGTATAGGATCGCCAACGTGCGGCGGCGCGCCGGCGTGAATTCCGCTTGTCCTTTAATCCCAGTCACCGCGTCGGATAGCATGCGGATGGCCTCATCGTACCGGCCTTCGGCTTCATAGATGGAGGCTTCGTTGTAGAGCACCTCCAGATTGCCGGGAGCGTGTTTCTTTGCGAGCAATATTTCCTGCTCCGCCTTGCTGTAATCGTGAAGGGCGCGATTGATTTCAGCAAGCCGCAGGTGATTACTGCTATCATCCGGCTCCATTCCCGCGAGCGTCTGGTACTCTGCGGCTGCTTCCGGGAACTTCTGCTGATCGAAAAGCGATTGTGCCAGCGCGTGACGATGGCTCGCCTGTCCGGGTTCGAGCTGCACAGCGCTTCGATACGCTTCCTCTGCACGGCCGTTGTCGTGTAATTGCGTGTACGCGTCCCCCAGTTGATCGTAAAGGTCCGCGTTAGGCGCTCGCTTCAGAGCTTCCTGCAGCAAATCAACGGCTTCATTCGATCGATTCGCATCGAGCAGCAATTGCGTCAATTGCTGCAACGCGTCTTCGTCATTGGGATCGGCCGCCAAAATCGTACGCAATACTTTTTCCGCCTGGTCCGCGTGTCCGGTCAGCCGGTCCAAGCGCGCCAGCCATAACGCCGACTCGTTGTCAGTGGGGTCGAGGCGCACAATTTCATTCAACTGCTCGAGCGCCAGCGCGACGGTCGATTCCTGCTCCGCAGCCTTCGTCAGGTCGCCCAGGCTGCGCAGATAAATACGCGCCAGTAGCCGTCGCGTAGGCAGGTTCATAGGATCGCGGCGCAGAATTTCTTGCGCTTCGTTCACGGCATCGCGAACCCGTTGGGCGATGAAATACATCTCCGCAAGCTGCTCCCCGATCACCGGGCTGGTAGGATCGAGCAGGTAAGCTTTCTTATAAAAATCAATGGCCCGGTTGGCGTCGTCACTTTGATTCGAGGTTTCATATTGCACCTCGTAAAGGTGGGCCATCGTGACGTCGTAGTAGGCCTCAGCGCGGCGATCTGGATTCCCGTTGCTCGTAGCACCAGGCGCCGCATTCGATTGTGCCGTTTGCGGGGTAGCGCGCGAAGTCGCCGGTTGAATTCCGGATGCCGGAGGAAATTGCTGGCCCACGGCCGAAAGCGTAGCGACACAGAGGCACGCCAGCGCAAGGCAAGTCCGAGAAAACGCGCTTGACAATCCTGATAATGATGTCTTCATCGAGCTTCTCATCAACAGCCTTCCGGGAATTATCACACGAACCCCGGAAGGCCACAAACCCTCAATACCCGCTTTTCACAATGATGGGCAGCCGCTCTTTTAACTCTTATTCGTCAAATATTCGTCAAACATGAAACGCCGGCAGTTTCAGTTCACATCGTGCGCAGGAATTGTCCTTACACGGCAGTTCATCAATGTTTGAAGTGCCGTACGCCCGTGAACACCATCGTCAAGCCAAGCCGATCCGCGGCCGCGATAACCTCCGCGTCTCGCACGGATCCGCCGGGTTGAATCACCGCGGTCGCACCCGCGCGCGCAGCCTCTTCTACGCCGTCGGGAAACGGAAAAAACGCATCGGATGCCACCACGCTGCCGGTCAACGACTCCGTCGCCTTCATCACCGCAATCTTTACCGAATCGACCCGGCTCATTTGCCCCGCGCCCACTCCCAGGGTTCGCGACGCGCGCGCGAAAACAATCGCGTTCGATTTAACGTGCTTAGCGACTTTCCAGGCAAATAGCATATCGGCAAGTTCGGTACTCGTCGGCGCACGCCGGGTCGCGGTCTTCAGGTCGGATGAATCGAGTACGTGGCGATCTGGTTCTTGCACCAGGACGCCCCCGAAATACGCTTCAGTTCGAACTGCGACTGCGCGTCGGAATTTCCAGGCGCGCCTTCTGGAGCAATTTCCATCAGGCGCAGGTTTTTCTTTCCCGCCAGCGCTTCGCGCGTCGCGGGAGCGTAACCCGGTGCCACGATGCATTCCACGAAAAGCTTGGCCACTTCGGCCGCGGTTTCGCCATCCAGTGCCCGGTTAAATGCCATCACGCCGCCAAACGCCGAAACCGGATCGCTTGCCAGAGCCTGGCGGTATGCCTCTGCCAAAGTCGCCTGCTCCGCAGTGCCGCAGGGATTGCTGTGTTTTACGATAACGGCAGCGGGTCCGGCAAACTCTTGCGCCAGATCCCAGGCGGCATCAAGGTCCACCAGATTGTTGTAGGAGAGCTCTTTTCCCTGGAGTTGCTTTGCGCCAGCAAGTCCGGTGGCCGCGCGGCCCTCGGGGATATAGAGCGCCGCGTGCTGATGCGGATTTTCACCATATCGTAGTGCCTCATGACGTGCGAGTGCGAGGTGTAAAAGCGCGGGCATCGGCCCACCAGAGGACGCAGATGCCGAATCCTCCGCACGAATTGTCTCTGAAGCACTCGACTTCGAGCTTGAAAGAGCGCTACTGGAAGCGGGTCGTTCTTCGAGCGTTACGCGATCGCCCGAAATCGCAAGCCTCTGCAGTTGCGTCGTGATGACTTCGTCATAGCGCGACGTCGCCGCGAATGCTTTTTGCGCCAGCCGCAGCCGTGTCGCGAGGCTCCAGCCTCGATCTTTACTTTGCTCACCGCTTTTTTTCGTGCTCCCCGCGGCCAACTCCTCCGCAAGCGGCACGTAATCGGCTGGATCGGTGATCACCGCGACGCTCTCGAAGTTTTTCGCCGCCGACCGAATCATCGCGGGGCCACCGATATCGATATTCTCAATCAACTCCTCAACCGTAACACCGGCCCGCGACGCCGTAGTTGCAAACGGGTAGAGGTTTACCACCACTGCATCCACAGCGGATAGACCATGCGTGCGGGTCTGTTCAAGATCATCGGCCAGGCCGCGCCTAAAAAGAATGCCGCCGTGCACCTTGGGATGCAGCGTTTTCACGCGTCCGCCGAGCATCTCTGGCCAGCCGGTAAGTTCGGAAACGTCGCGCACCTTTACTCCCTGTTCGCGCAAAAGCTTCGCCGTTCCCCCGGTCGAGATGATTTCCGCTCCGGCTGATTCCAGCGCGCGCGCAAACTCGACGATGCCGCTTTTGTCATACACGCTGATCAGAGCGCGCTCGATGGCCAATGCTGCCTCCTATATTCCCGGAAAACGCATCATTGTAGCGCGCTGACACTCGTTACAGTAAGCTCGAACGATGTTCTATCGAATCCTTCTTCTCACGCGCAGCGGGAAATACGCATGAAGCACATTGCGTCCGCAGCTTGCCCCTGCCGATACGGTCCGGTATAAACACGCAAGTGACAAAGGACGCACTGCGTGTCGAACAACTGGAAAAATTTTTCCCGCCAGTGCTGGCCGGCTGGCGCGCATTCTTGCATCCGTTGAGTCCGGCCACGGTTCCCGCGCTTCGCGGCGTTTCTTTTTCGGTTGCTGAAGGCGAAATCGTGGCGCTGGTCGGCGCCAATGGCGCCGGCAAGTCCACCCTCCTGCGCATTCTCACCACGCTGTTGCTGCCTACCCGCGGACGCGCCTGGATCGGCGGCGCCGACGTCATCCGGGAAGCTGCTCGCGTGCGGCAGCAATTGGGCTATCACGGCGGCTCGGATGCAAGTTTTTACGCTCGGCTGAGCGCGCGTGAAAATCTGCGCCTGTTTGCGACACTCAATAATATCGGCCCCGCAGAAGCGGACCGGCGCATCGCGAACCTCGTCGACATGCTCGATCTCGGTTCCGTCATGGATCTGCAGGTGCGCACCTTCTCCACAGGCACCGTGCACCGGCTGGGTTTGGCACGCGCCCTGCTCCACCGGCCGTCTCTTCTGGTCCTGGACGAGCCGACGCGTAGCCTCGATCCTCTCGCTGCTGCGGAATTTCGCCGCTTCCTCCACGATAATGTTATTCGGCGTCACGGTACCACTTTGCTTTTTGCCTCGCATACTCTGCCTGAGGTCGAGCAATTGGCGGGGCGCGTCGCTGTTCTGCACGCCGGCAAATTGCTTGCGTGCGACACTCCGGAGCGGGTGAAAGCCTCCGCCGGTGCCTCGACGCTCGAGCAATCGATTGAAGCGCTCGTTGGCCGGGCCCGCGCCACGCCATGATCCTCGCCCGCGCACTGCGCAAAATCCTTTCGCTATTCCAGCGCGACGTCGCGGTGGCCCGCAGTTATCGTGTCGTATTTATTGTTCAGTTCTTTGAAATACTTTTTGGCGTCGCCTCTTTCTACTATTTGTCCCGATTCATCGACACTCCGGAGCTTCGCCGTGCCCTGCCGCAGGGTGGGACCTATTTCGGTTTTGTGCTGATAGGTGTCGGATTTTTCGATTATTTGGGAGTGGCCCTGAATGCATTCGATGAAAGCTTGTCGGAAGCCCGGCAGAACGGGACCCTCGAATATCTGCTTGTGACGCAAACTTCCTTGCCCGTCATCCTGGTGGGTTCCGTCGTGTATCCGTTCGTACTGCTTTCGCTGCGGACGGTAGTCTATTTCGCGTGGGGCATCGCGCTTTTCGGGTTCCCGATAAGCCAGCCGAACTGGATAGGCGCCATCATCGTGCTTGTCTCATCCGTATTGGCGTTCATTGGATTGGGAGTACTGTCCGCCAGTTACACACTGGTATTTAAGCGAGGAAATCCGGTGAAATGGATATTTCTAGGCGTAGCGGGGCTGGTGAGTGGGGTGATGTATCCGGTAAGCATTCTGCCCGCCCCATTGCAGTGGGCTGGCCGATTGATACCCGTCACCTACTCGCTGCAAGCGATGCGCCAGGCGCTTTTGAACCATGCATCCTTACCTGTCCTGTGGCCTTCGATCCGCGCCTTGTTGCTGTTTGCCGTGGTGCTGCTCCCCGCTTCACTGGCTGCTTTTTCGTGGGCTTTGCGGCGCACCAAAATCACCGGCACCCTCGTCCACTTTTAAGATGGCATGCCTCTCGCAGAGGGCACAAATAAGAAATCCCGCGAAGTATCTTCGCGGGATTTCTTCTATCGGCACTCCTGATAACCGTTACTTCTTTTTGGTGTTGGTATTGCTGTTCGTCCTCTGATTTAGTTTCGTATCGATTCCCACGCCCATGGCCTGCAGCGCCTCGATGCCTTGTTTGGCCTGCGCGGCATACGGCCCATTGGGGTCGAGCTCGATCGACTTCTGATACGCTTCGAGCGTGCCGGGTTGGAGCACCGGGACAAGCTTGTCGCCGTCATGTTTGAAGTCCATCGTATTCACCAGCGCCGCCCCCAGCAAATACCACGCTTGCGCATTCTTCGGATCGGCCGCCGTGGCTTTACGAAGCGGATCCACCGATTCTTTAATCCTGCCGGTGTTGTACAGCCCCACCGCAAAGTTGCGCCAGTACATGGCCGTGTTGGAGGGATCAAGTTCGATCGCCTTCTGGTAAGCCCCGAGAGCATCGTCCACCTTGCCCGTCCGCGCGAGACAGTTACCCAGGTTGTTGTAGTAGCCGGGATCGGGCTTGAGGGCTACGGCCTTCGCGTACGCATCAGCCGCTTCGGTGTACTTGCCCACGGTTTCGTACGCATCGCCTAACCTCGCCAGCACGATGTTACGGTTCGGGTCAGTTTCAGCCGTACCCTCGAGCGCCTGCTGAAACTCGGTAACGGCCTTGCCCGCGGTATCCTGCAACTGCCCCTGAGAAGCGGCCTGCTGGTCCTTAGGCATCTTGTCGATCTGCGCTCGCAATTGCTTCGCCTGCTCCAACGCAGCGGTTCCTGCATCAAAGTGGCCCTTCATGGCCGCGAACTTAGCGCGAGACTCGGCGGCCTTTTTTTCCGCCTCTTGCGCATCAGCTCCCGATTTCGCCTGCAACTCCTTGAAGTTCACGTTCAAGGCGGTGTCCTGGCCGCCTGTCAACTCCGCTACCACTTCGTAGATCACCTGGTCCTTGAGCTTCAGTGTCACGGTATAGCTGCTGGCGGGCATGCCACTCTTGGCGAACCGGCCGCCCGCATCGGTCACCATGTCGAACATCTGCCCCGTGGTACTGTTCTTGAACGTCACCGTAATGCCGGAGAATGGGTTTCCCGCGGTGTCCACGACGGTGCCATGGACTTTAGCCGGAGCCTCGTTTTGCGCGCCGGCGCTGCTCGCCACACCCGCCACTAGGGCGAGCGTGCATGAAAGTATCGTAGCCAGCCAGAGTCGGTTGGTTCGCATCATATTTACTTCCTCCTCGAATCCGGCGCGCTCGCCGGTCGTGCGGAACAATCTAGCTACTATTATCGCGCAACTTCGTCCCGATTGGGAGCCGCGTAGGGCACCGGATCGGCAATTCCAGCTTCGGCAAAGGCCGCCAGCCGCAATCGGCAACTATCGCAAACGCCACAGGCGGCACCTTCAAAGCTATAGCAGGACCACGTCAGCCCAAGCGGCGCGCCCAGCTCGATGCCGCGACGCACGATCTGGCTCTTGCGCATCCCAATCACCGGAGTTGCGATGCCGATGTGCGTCTCCGGTCGCGTCCCCACCCGAACGAGTTCGCCGAATACATGATAATACTCGGGACGGCAGTCTGGATAGCCCGAGCTATCCTCCGAAACCGCCCCGATGAACACGGCACTCGCGCCAATCACTTCCGCCCAACTCACCGCCACCGACAGAAAATGTGCGTTGCGGAATGGCACGTACGTAGGTGGAATCTCGCCTGCTGCCGTATCCGCCGCTTGCTGCGGAACTTTGATCGCACGATCGGTCAGCGCTGAGCCCCCGATTTGACGGAAATAGTCGAGCCTGACAACCAGCCGCTCCTGAACGCGATAATAATCGGCCACGGCATCGAAAGCCTGTCGTTCGCGGCGTTCCGTAAGCTGTCCGTAGCTCGCGTGCAGAAACGCCATTCTGTGCGATTGCTGCGCGATTGCGGCGGTGACGCACGAATCCATGCCGCCACTCACCAGAACGACTGCCTTTTGCTGATCCGTTTTGCGGTGATTCTCCATTTACTTGGACGTTTCCGGCACCCTGCCCGTTACCATCTCCGTTCCGACTACGTTGGGGACCCATGCTGCAGCCTAATTACCGCTCCGCATCGCCAAATATGTCGCAGCAGGGGATATATCCAGCATCGCAAAGTGTCAACGACACACGGTGATTGCCTGCCGGCGCCTATACGCCCCTCATTGCCGGGTCCCAGATGAACTTATGCAACTGCAGGCTCAAACGCACGGGGAGCCGGTCTGCCAGCACCCACTCCGCAAGGCTCCGCGCATCCAGCCCGGGCCATGTTCCCTGCGGGTCGGGGAAAACCGGCGACAAAAGCGCCTGCCGCACGCGGCTGGCTATTCCGTGCTGTAGCATAAAACTGCGCGCAAATTCGTAATCGCTCCGGCTGGAGATGACGAATTTCACTTCATCCTTACCGTCAAGTGCTGCTAGGTTCTCCATACGAAAGGTCCCGCCTTCCCCGGAGTCAGGGCATTTCACATCCAGTATTTTCACGACCTCGCGCGGCAACGTTCCCACCCAGCGTTCGCCACTTGTCTCAATCAGCACCGTGTAACCCGCCGCAACAAGGCGCTCCGCCAAGGGCACGGTCTCAGGCTGGAGCAATGGTTCGCCACCTGTCAGCTCCACCAACGAAGTCGTGCCCTGCACAGCAGGCCGCATCCCCGCCTCCGCGACGGACACCTCAGTGGCCGTCCTCGCCCCTGCAAGACAGGCAACGCGCTCCAGCACCTGCTCGATGCTCATCTGCTGGCCGCCATGAAATGCGTACGCGGTATCGCACCACGTGCACCGCAAGTTACACCCCGTAAGGCGCACAAAAACGCAGGGGAGTCCCGCGTAGGTGCTTTCTCCCTGAATCGAGTGAAAAATTTCGCTGATTACCATCGCTCTTTACCGGCGATCGAAATTATCGTAAATCGCGGTGTTCAAAAACGGCTGGACCGCCGCGGTTTCGTGCCGTGATAGTAGCGCACCAGAAGCAAGGCCACGATGAATATGCCCAGCGTGCCCAGGAACGGCCACGGATGAATCGCCATTCCAAAACTATGAAACACAAAAAAATAGGAAATCCCCACAATCGCGGCAGGGACAAGGACCAATAAATAAGCCCGGCTCACGATAACCCGGTCTTTCCCATAACCGCTCGGAATCCTGTCGCGGGCCACATACCCGAAACTCTCATAGCGCGATCAGCACACGCCGGACATGGCGTCAGGATGTGGGAGTATAGGTCGCCGAGGTTTCGTCTGTTTCCCATACGGTAATACTGGTGATGCGCGGCGCATTGGGCATCGGAAGCATCTGCTTCATCGTTTCATCGTAAAAAAACTTGGCCATATTTTCCGCCGAGGGGTTGATGGCATTGAATGGCGGCTGATCGTTCAAAAACTTGTGATCCACGCCGGTGATCAGCTCACGCAATATTTTTTTCAAATAGCCAAAATCAACCAGCAGCCCAATCGAATCGAGCTTCTCGCCCGCGACATTAACCCGCACGCGGTAATTATGTCCGTGCGGATTCTCGCACTTGCCTTTGTACCCGCGTAAAGCATGCCCCGCGGAAAACGTTTCCTCTACGCTCACTTGAAACATGTCTGTGTGAACCGGCGGCTTTCAGTGGAAGCTTTCGCCCGTCTCTGCTTTCGATTCCTGCATGAATCGCCGGACCTCCGCCAAGTCTCGCGTCAAGGTGTAATCCGGCAAAGATTCCATGAAAATTCTACCATACTGCATGCGCTGGATACGGTTATCCAGAATCGCAAGAACCCCGCGGTCCGTACGCGTGCGAATCAGGCGTCCAAAGCCTTGCTTCAACGCGAGTACCGCCTCGGGCACTTGATATTCGGCAAACGCGTTGCGTCCATCCTCGTTCAGCGCGCGCACCCGCGCCGCCACCACCGGATCGCTAGGCACGGCGAAGGGCAAACGGTCCACAATCACGCACGAGAGCTGATCGCCGGGGACATCCACCCCCTGCCAGAAACTCGAAGTTGCGAACAGCACCGCCCCCGGAGTGGTCCGAAACCTCTCCAGCAAAGCGCTGCGCGGCGCCGTGCCTTGCAGGAACAGCGGGAAACGTGAGCTCGCCCGCACCAGCTCGTAAATCTGGTTCATCTGGCTATAGCTCGTGAACAGGCAAAACGCCCGCCCTTCCGTACATTCCAGCAGCCGCCCGATTTCCTGCGCGGCCTTCATCGTGAAGCCCGCGTCGCGTACATCCGGCAGACCGGGCGGCACGTAGAGCAGCGCCTGGTTTTTAAAATCAAATTCTTGCGGCAGGACGCGCTCGCGTGCGGTCTGAATCCCCAGTCTTTGTTTGAGGAAGTCGAAATGGCCGCCCACCGCCAAGGTAGCGGACGTGAGCACGACGGTATCGAAAGCCTCGAAGAGCCGCTCCCGCAAAATCGTGCTCACGTCAATCGGCGTGGCCGCCAGGAAGACGCCCTTGCCGCGCCGCTCGAACCAGTAGACGTAATTTTTCTCCGCCGATTCGAGCAGGAATTTGATTTCACCGCGCAGTTCCGCTGCCCTGCGCGCGACGTTTACAAGCTCCTCGGTTTTTCCGGGCAGCGCCGCAATGGCGGTCTCCAGTGCCTTCACCGCCGCAACCAGGTCGTCGTAAGCCGTTCTATGTTGTTCGAGAAACCCGGCGCGTGCCGTGGTCTCGAATGGCGAGCGGCCCTCACGCGGAGGAAAGGCTTCGAAAAATTCGCGCGCGCGGTCGCGCAGGCGCGATACCCGGCGCAGCACCGGCGGCCCACCCTGCCGTGAACCTCGCAGCGTCTGCTCGGCATCGCGCGCCAGTTCTTCAAAGCGGTAATTGGAAACCTGCCGGCCGAAGTAGTCGCTGGCTACGTCCTCGATTTCATGCGCTTCATCAAAGATCACCGCCGAATATTCCGGCAGGATGCTACCAAAATCGTCATGACGCAGGGCCAGGTCGGCAAAAAACAGATGATGATTTACGATGATCACATCCGCGTCGGCTGCGCGCTGGTGCATGGCCGTAATGAAACACCGTTTGAAGTCTGTGCACTTTTGACCGGTACAGATTTCGCGACGCGCATCGAGCTTTCCCCATAGTTCGGCGCCGTCGGGCAAAAAGCTCAGTTCCGCGCGATCGCCCGTTTCCGTCAGACGTTCCCAATCACGGATTTGCGAAAACCAATCGAGTTCCTCCAGCCCTTTGAGCACCGGCTGGCCTTCCATCTGCTGCAGTCTGGCCCGGCAGAGGAAGTTTGCACGGCCCTTCATCACGGCTACTTTGAGATCGGGAGCAAAATGTTTTTGCACAAACGGCACGTCCTTGCTGAAGAGCTGCTCCTGAAGCGACTTTGTTGCCGTCGAGATCACCACCCGACGTCCACTGCGGATCGCCGGAATCAAGTACGCCAGAGTTTTCCCCGTACCCGTGCCCGCTTCCACGAGCAGGTGCTGTTTCGTACGGAATGTCTCATCGAGCAGTTCTGCCATTTCCAATTGCGCGCGCCGATGCTCGTACCCTGCAGGCATGCATTTTTCAAGCATTCCGCCAGGCCCGAATAGCTCCGCCATCGTCGGGATGCCTTGCATGGTGTCGGCTGGGACACGCCGCGATGCCGGGGCTTCTTGTTCCACGGAATATTGAGGGGGGATCGGCATGGCGAACCTTACCGTGAGTTGACCAGAACGCGCATAGGAGTGCGGAACCGCATGTCCACTCGGAAGTAACGTTATCATAACCTCCGCAACCGCGCAGAAACACGAATTGCCGTGAATCGCACGTCCTCGCGTCACGTGGATACGCGCGGATATTTTCGAAACATGCTCGGATGTGCCGGGTGCGCTTTGAACCAGGCGGTCGCAGCGCGCACTCACCACGCGATCATCATTCGATCAAGATGTGTCCGGGAGGGGGTGTGTTCGGAAGGGCCCGCCTCGCCTCTACCCATCGTGGGAAGCCCACCCATGGCTGCACAGAAGCCGCAGTGGACGCACTACACGATATAAGGGCCAGGCCCATTCTGGCAGCGGGACGGCTCGGAAATCATCTTCTGTGGGTCGCGTTGCCGTGCGCGCCAGCAGGCGAACGCTATCTGCCAATTTTTCGTGCGATTGCACGCGGAATCGCAAACGCTTTGGCAAACTCCGGGAAGTGGGATTGGCCCCGAAGAGGCTCGATTTCACCTGGCGATGCAAAGCCGCCACGCCCCGGTCACAATCAATCTTCTGCGAAATTTCAGGGCACAGCGGAGCCTCGAGCAGGTCTGCTGCCAGCGACAGTGCTAACAGCCACATCCGCCGGCAGCCCATCCCGTCCGCCACATTTTCGGCCAGGTCCCAATCCACGCCCTGCGACACCTGCGTAAGTTCGGCAATGTCGCAAATCCAGCCCAGGCGGCTCCAGAAGTGTTTTGTGCCATGCACCGCCAGCAGTACCAGCGTGTCTTCAATCGAGAATGTCTGCAGATCGACACCGCCCAGGGAAACGGTTTGCAACCGGCCCAGCACCTGTTTCCAATCAATCGGCACTGGAAAATATCTCATCGTCTTTTCGGTGTGTAGTTCCACGATGGCGCGCGAGGATTCCGAAAAAAAACAGTACTGACCGGCGTCGCCCCGCGCAACGAAGCGGGCATCGCGTGATACACGGGGATCCAATTCGCTCCGATACCCCGCTGTCGTGAGCACTTCAAAGGCGCGTGATATCTCACAGTGCGGCAACACGAAATCCAGGTCTTCCGAGGAGCGCAAAGTGAAATTTCCATAAGCCATGGACGCCAGAGCGGGACCCTTGTAGGGGATGGCGTGCAGACCGGCGCGCTCCAATCGATTCCGCAAATGCATCAAACTCCCAGCCAAAACAACGTTGTTCCGGGCCTTTGTCCGCATCGTGTCGGTCAATGCCGTGAGCGTTTCCGCGGGAACCGAAGCCGCCAAAGATCCTGTGAGGTGATGACACACCAGAGGTTCCACGTGATGTTGCGCGGCTAGCAGCGCCAACTTTGGCCAATCGATCGGTTGAGCTAACGGTTCGCCTAAAATTGCCGCCACCCGCGCGCGGTGCGTCGCGTCCAGGCGAGTACGCGCGCAGCATAAAATCAGCTTCCACTCTGCGGAAAGCGGCTCTGAGGATGAGGATTGGTGTGCCGTCTTCATGAACCATGCCGCCGGCGCACCCGTGCGGCCACTCCATCGACGTACAGGGATGAGAGCCTATAATAGCGATGTTCCATGCTACGTGAATCGCGCCCACCGCTGCAATGTACTGTCGCGCCGCGAGCTATCGTATGGCCCTGCAAGCGCGAACTACAATGACCGCCGCAAAATCTCCACGGGGTTAAAAAATGCCTCTACAGCACAAGTGCATGCCCATTTCATGCGCGCGCCGGGAGCGCCGGCCATCGGCTATACCGCTGAATTGATTGTCTCCAGGAAAGCATGCTAGCTTGTTATATCTTCCGTGTCTGGCGGCGACGCGAAAATATCGTATGAATACGCTGATGAGAGTAGCTGGTGAAGATCGCTTTGTCGCGGACGCGAGTTGGCCCCGCATTGAACCCTTAGCCTCGTCTTATCACTATGGAGTTTATGGCGTATCGCTGCATAGTGAGCTTCAGCTGTCGCTGCCTGCATATCCTTCCGCAAATCATCGTGACATCGAGCTTTTGTTAGCTCCGGCGGCCTTCTTTTCGGCCGCGTTGAATGGTGTTTCTCTCGAGCGCAACAAGCTGGCTCCGTTCGAGTACGCGCATCTGCAGGATGGCTCGAGTTACGTGCGCTGGAATGATTTGGGCGAATTTCTGGTTGCGCCGGACGGCTCCCGCATCGCCTGCCGTCGTTTCGCTGCGGCGCAGGGCGAATCCTTCCAGGTCTACCTTTTGGGACAGGCGCTTTCCTTCGCACTGGTGAAAAGCGGTCTCGAGCCGCTGCACGCGACTTCCGTCGTGGTCGAAGGAGAAGCTGTGGTTCTGCTTGGCGATAGCGGCTTTGGGAAGTCCAGTCTTGCGGCGTGCTTTTTGCACGCGGGTCACCGTCTGCTTACCGATGACCTTCTGGTATTGCGCGGAACTCCCGCTGGCCTGCTCGCCTATCCGGGTCCTCCGCGAATCAAACTTCTTCCTCAGATGGCTCGAAGATTTCTTGGACCGCGGGTAAACGGGCTCCCGATGAACTCGCGCGCGCGCAAGCTGGTGATTCCTGTAGATGAAGACAAAGTCTGCGCGAAGCCGGCGCCCGTACGCGCCGTTTACGCGATCGTGCACCCGCGCCGCCACAATAAAGAAACGGGTGTTCGCATCGCTCCACTCTCGTCCCGGGAGGCTTTCGTAACGCTCGTTAACAACACGTTTAACTACGTCATCGTGAGTGCCGACCGCATGCGGCGCCAGTTTCTCGAAACCACGGCGCTGGTGCACCGCCTGCAGATCAAAACGCTCGCGTATCCTCGGAAAGTCAGCGAACTGCCGTCGGTGCGTGACGCCATTCTCGCGGACCTCGCCCGCCGGGATGCCAAGGCTTTCGTATGCGGGGCCTGAAGCAATTTCTGAGTCTGCCCGCGGGCGCCCGCTTCCTGCTGCTGCAGGCAGTGCTGGTGGTCTCCACGGTTCGCGTAGCGCTCTGGCTGCTGCCTTTTGCGACGGTTCAGCGTTTGGCGTTGCGAGCCGGGAACACAGTCACTTGCACCCATTCTGTGGAAGCCCTTGTTTGGGCCGTAAGCGCCGTTAGCCGCCGCATCCCCGGATGCACCTGTCTTACGCAAGCGTTTGCTGCCCAGGTGCTCTTGGGCCGCTCCGGCCATCACTCCACCATTCAGATTGGCGTCGCGAAAGACGAGCAACGCCGCCTCGAGGCCCATGCTTGGTTGGTATTCGCGGGGCGTGTTATTCTCGGCGGTGAAGTCGACCGCTACGCATCCATTGTGGCTGTAGAGGCCAAGCGATAACCATGTCCTTCTCTTTTTCTACCGGTGTGGCGGCCGCTCCCGAGGTCATGTTCCAAACCGTTGGAGAGGAATCGGTTCTGCTTAACCTCAAAACTTCTCTCTACCTGGGATTGGATCCGGTCGGCACCCGTATGTGGACCGTCCTCACCGACGCAAAGTCCATCCAGGCTGCCTACGATCTGCTGTTGACCGAGTACGAAGTGAGGCCCGAGCAGCTCCGCAAGGATCTCGAAGAATTCCTCGACCAGCTTTCAGAACAGGGGTTGATTGCGGTGAAGTCCGACGGCGCCGCTACGGACACCTCCCTCAAATCCTCATGAGCGGTATTGTAGGCATTTTGCACGTGGATGGCGCCCCGGTAGACCGCTCTTTCTTGCAGCGTCTCACGGATTTCCAGGCGTTCCGCGGTCCCGACGCCCAGCATATCTGGACGAATGGTCCCGTTGGTTTCGGCCACACACTTCTTAATGTCAATTCTGAACCTGATTCCCCGCCTCAGCTCGCCTGTATGGACGGGAGGTTTTGGATCACCGCCGACGCGCGGGTGGACGACCGGACCACCTTGGTCAACAAATTGCAATCCGCCGGCCGCCGCTGCTCGCTTCATTCGACCGACTGCGAGCTTATTCTGCACTCCTACGCCGTCTGGGGAGAATCGTGCGTGGCGCATCTATTGGGCGATTTTGTATTCGCCATTTGGGATCAGGAAACAAAACGCCTTTTCTGCGCTCGAGATCATTTCGGATTTAAGCCCTTTTACTATGCGCGCATCGGCAACACGTTTGTGTTCAGCAATACCCTCGACTGTTTGCGCCTTCATCCCTCTGTTTCGGATAAGCTGAATGACCTGGTAATCGCGGATTTCCTCCTTTTTGACTGTAATCAGGACCCGAGCACGTCGGCCTTCGCGGATATCTTCCGTCTTCCTCCCGCGCACACACTGTCGTGCGGCATCGATACATTCAGCTCGTTCAACATCCGCCGCTACTGGACCTTACCCGAGCTGGGACCGGTCTATTTCAAGCGCCCGCAGGATTGCCTCGATCAGTTTCGCGAGATTATGGACGCCGCCGTGAGCGATCGGCTGCGCTCAAACACCGCGTGTATATCGTTGAGTGGAGGAATGGACTCCTCGACGATTGCCGCCACGGCGCGCCGCATCCTGGATAGGCGCGCCGCACCTTCCGATCTGTGGGCCTTTACCCTGGTCTATAACCACGTCGTTCCTCATGAAGAAAGGCATTATGGTGGCTTGGTTGCCGAAGCGCTGCACATCCCGGTCAAGCTTTGCGTGGCCGATGAAGGCAAACTGTTTGGCGACTACGAGGAATCAGATTACACGACTCCCGAACCGTGGCATTCGCCTATGGGTTTCTCCGGCGTGAATCCGTTTCCCGACGCTGCTTCCCGGGGCCGGCTTATGCTGATGGGCCTTGGGGCGGACCCACTGCTGGGCAGCCTTCGCACCGGTCATGTTTCGCGCCTGATCAGACAGAAGCAATTTGGTAGGCTCGTAAGGGATCTCGCAACCTACGTTACAGCGGAAGGAAGATTTTCCCGTCTATATCTGCAAGAGCATTGGCGGAAACTTTTCCATGCCCACCGCCGCTGGGAGCCCTACCCCAGTTGGCTCAACCCAAGTCTTGAGAACCGGTTCAACTTACGCGAACGCTGGAAACAGCACGGCGATCGCAAGCCCAACAATGCTGTACGGCCCGAAGCCTATTCCGGGGTTAGCTCCTCGCTCTGGCCGTTCTTTTTCGAGGCAGCGGACCCCGGCACCACCCGTTATCCCGTGGAGGTGCGCGAACCGTTTTTCGACCTTCGCGTGGTCGAATTTCTGCTCGCTTTGCCTGCACTCCCCTGGTGTGTCGATAAGGAACTTTTGCGGCAAGCCGCACGTGGGATTTTGCCCGATCCGGTACGCCTAAGAGTTAAGTCACCGATACCCGCTGATCCCATAATCGCGGCCCTGCAGCGCCCAGAATCTGCCTGGGTAGATCACCTCGAGCCCGCATCGAATTTCGACGAGTACGTCATGCCTAAACGTATTCCCCCGGTGTTTCAGGTAAAAGACACTGTCGAGGCCTGGGTGAATCTGCGGCCGGTTTCATTAAACTTTTGGTTGCAAAGGCTCGGCGCCCCGAATTACACTGAATGGGCGAAGGAGATCCGATGACTCGCACCGAAGAAAAACGTCAATCCAAGAAGCCCTACCACAAACCCAACCTGCAGGTTTATGGGAATTTGACTGACATTACGCAGACGACCACCCACTTCGGCGCGAACATCGACAGCCGGAGCCCGACCAACCACGACCGAACCCACTGATTTGTTGCGCCGGTCGTTATCCCGAATGCTCCTGTCTCCCGTCTTGAATGTCCCCGTTCAGACCATGCGGTAAAAATCCGTTTAGCGCGCCTGTAAAACCGCTGCTCCATGCCCGGTGCTAAGTTCTTTCAAAGCCTCGGCTTGTTTACGATCGAGCGATTCTTGGATGCGGCACTTTGTTCCCAGATTCGCGCGCAAATGTCCGCAGCGCAATGCGAAGCGGCTACCATCGTTAATGGGAGCGTTGACGAAGGGCCAGGGGACATGGGAGCGTTGACAAGGCCAGGGGACCTCCTCGATACCAGCGTGCGAACAGCCTCCAGCATCCGGCTGGAAGGACCTCTCGCCGATCAAATCAAGGAACGTCTGTTAACAGTGATGCCGGCCTTGGAAAAACACTTTAGCGTTTCTCTGACGCGCTGCCAGGGTCCTGAATTCCTCAAATATGATGCCGGGGCCTTCTACAAAATGCACAGGGATGGCAACCCTCGCGGCCGGGCCAATGTGGCTGCGCGCAGCGTGTCCGCCGTAATCTTCCTGAACCGCTGCGCCAAAGAGCCCACCCCGGATTGCTATGGGGGCGGTTCCTTAACTTTCTATGGCCTGTTAAAGGGTGCTCAATGGGAAAACTGCGCCTTTCCACTCGAGGCTGAGCCAGGGTCGTTAGTTGCCTTCGGCTCCCACGTCTTACATGAAGTTCAGCCCGTAACTTTTGGCCAGCGCTTCACGATCGCGAGTTGGTTTTTGTCGCCGAAGCCTCAACCTTAAACTGCTCCATCCGGGCAGCTCGCCTGCCCTGATTGGCTCGATCCTGGCGGCTCTAACCCGCCGTCCATCCCCCATCCGCCGCGATGATTTGCCCCGTGATGTAGTCAGATGCTGCAGAAGACAGAAACACAGCGAGGCCCTTCAAATCTCCTTCCTCCCCAAAGCGACCCAACGGCGTAAGAGCTTTGATCAGGTTCTCCGCGCGCGCGATTACGCCTTGTGACATCCGCGTGGGGAAAAAGCCCGGCGCGATGGCATTCACACGAATGCCGTCTGCTGCATAATTCACGGCCAGCTCCCGCGTGAGTGCAATCAGCGCCCCTTTGCTCGCCGTGTAACCGCTCGCCTCCAGAATCTTTTTCGGGACGCCCATCATCCCCGCGATTGACACGATGTTGATGATCTTCCCGTATTGCTTCGCCTTCATTGCCGGCAGCGCTGCCTGCGTCATCAGCGAAGTACCAATGACGTTCACCTCCAGAACTTGCCGCCATCTCTCGAGAGGCATTTCCTCGTACGGCGCACCCCAGCTGATGCCCGCATTGTTAATCAGTATGTCCAGGCGTCCGCAAAGATCGAGCGTCGCTTTTACAACCCTGTCCGTCTGTTGACTATCGGCGATGTCGCAGGCCATCGCTTTTATCCGCAAACCGTGCGCAGCAAAATCCTGCTGCGCGGGCTCAAGCCATTCCGCTCGCCGCGCCACAATAGTGACCGCAGCTCCCGCCTCCGCCAATCCTTGGGCCATTTCACGGCCCAGCCCGCGGGAGCCGCCGGTCACAATCGCTACGCGTCCACTCAAATCGAACAGCTCTTTTACGTGTGGCATAAGATTCCCCGCGCGATGACAGGCGCGGGCGCCCGCCGAAGCTCCCCATCGCGTTTGCTATACTCGCGCGGATGACTCCTACAGCAAAGAAACTTTTCCTCTTTGACGCTATGGGCTTCGTCTTCCGCGCGTTTTTTGCGCCCATGGGCCGCCTCAACAACGCGGCGGGCCTTCCGACCAAGGTGCCCTATCTGTTTTCTAACATGCTTCGCAAAATTAACAAGGAATGGAAGCCCGACTACATCGCGGTGGTATTCGATCCCGCAGGTCCCACCTTCCGCGATAAGCTTTTTACCGAATACAAGGCCCATCGTCCGCCTATGCCGGACGATCTGTCGCTGCAATTGCCCTACGTTCGCCGTCTATGCGAAGCCATGCGCCTGCCCATGATCGAAGTGCCCGGATACGAAGCCGACGACGTCATTGGAGCGCTCGCCCATCAGGCGGCGCATCGCGACCTGGATGTTTACATCGTCACCAGCGACAAGGACATGATGCAATTGGTTGGCGGCCGTGTGTTCGTGCTGCGCCCCGATCGCGGCGGCGGCAAAGGCGATCTGTTCGTGGACTCCGCCAAGGTGGAGGAGCTTATGGGTGTTCCTCCCGCCAAAGTGGCCGATATCATGGCGCTCATGGGCGATTCAATCGACAACATCCCGGGCGCAAAAGGTATCGGCGAAAAAGGCGCCCGTGAGTTGATCGTGCGCTTCGGTTCGGTGGAAGCCGCGCTGGCACACGCTGAAGAGGTGGAAAACAAGCGTTACCGCGAGGCTTTGCTCAACAGCCGTGAGCTGGTCGCGCTTTCAAAGCAGCTCGCCACGATTGCGGGTGACGCGCCCGTTGAACTCGATCTGGAGGCCTTGAAATCGCGCGAGCCGAATACCGCGGCCTTGCGCGACCTCTACGCCGAGTTGGGTTTCACCTCTCTTTTGAAAGATCTTCCGGCCGTCGCCACGATTTCCACCCTCGTAACCGATTATGCCCTACTCGATTCTCCCGAGGCGGTGCGTGCCTTTCTCGACGCGCATCCGCGCGATGTGCCTCTCGCGATCTGGCTCACGCTCGATTCCGGTACGCGCGAAACCCCAGGATTCGGAAGCAAAATTGCCGGTTTTGAGCTTTCACCGGCGGCCGGCATCTCGCGCTTTGCCTGGGTGGATGCCGAAGGCCAGATGCTCGCGGCCCTCGGCGAATTTCTTTCCGATCCCGAGCGCCCCAAGATCGTGCACGATCCCAAGCTCTTTGCCCTTCTGCCCGGCGCCACGCGCGGCATCCGCCACTCCACCATGCTGTATTCCTATCTCGTGCGTCCCACCACCGCGCAGCATGACCTCGCGGGCATGGTGCTCCGTCACCTGAATGCCACTCTTTCGGGCGCTCCCGGCGAAAGCGCCGATCAACTCCAGCGGCTCGTTACGCTTCTACGCAGTGAAATCGAATCCCAGGAAATGACCGGCGCATACGACCAGATTGACTTGCCTCTCGCGCCCGTTCTCGGAGAAATGGAGCGGCACGGCATCCGTGTAGATCCCACCGCCCTCGCGACCATGTCCGCAACGATGGAAGGCGAAATTCGTGCCCTCGAGCGGCGCATCTGGGAACTCGCGGGCACCGAGTTCAACGTCAACTCCTCCCAGCAGCTTGCGGAAATTCTGTTCGATAAAATGAACCTGGGTACCGCCGCCAAGCGCAGCCGCGCCCGCGCCCGCTCGACCGCCGTGGACGTGCTCACCGAGCTGGGCCTAGTGCACGAACTTCCGCGAAAAGTCCTCGAGTACCGTGAGATCGCCAAGCTCAAATCCACCTATGTGGACGCGCTGCCCCGGCTGATCGATCCCGCCACCGGCCGCCTGCACACGCGCTTCGGTCAAACCGGCACCGCCACCGGCCGCCTGAGTTCTTCCGACCCCAATCTGCAAAACATCCCCGTACGCACCGAGTTGAGCCGGCAAATTCGCGCCGCGTTTATTCCCGAGCCCGGATGGACCCTGCTCTCCGCCGACTACTCGCAAATCGAGTTGCGCATCATGGCGCACTTTTCCCAGGACCCTTTGCTTCTCGAAGCGTTTCGCTCCGGGCAGGACATTCATTCCCGAACTGCCGAAGAAGTCTTTGGCGTCGGCCCCATGGCGCAGACCGCGGAACACCGCCGCGCGGCCAAAGTCATCAATTTCGGGATTATTTACGGCCTCTCCCCATTTGGCCTCGCGCAAAATCTCGGTATCGAGCAAAAGCAGGCGGCACGCTTTATCGCCGCCTATTTCGAGCGTTATCACGGCGTGAAGGATTATCTCGACCGCACGCTCGAAGAGGTTCGCCGCACGGGCTTCACCCGCACGCTGCACGGCCGCCGCCGCCCCATTCCGGAGATTACCTCGCCGCAATTTAATCTCCGCAACCTGGCGGAGCGCACCGCGCTCAATACGCCGCTACAGGGCACCGCCGCCGACCTGATCAAGCTCGCCATGATCACTATCCACCGGCAGATTGGCGAGCAGCAGCTTCACGCGCGCATGATCCTGCAGGTCCATGACGAATTGCTGTTTGAAGCGCCTCCTGAGGAACTCGACCGCCTTCGCACCCTCGTTCGCGCCGCCATGGAAAATGTCTACCCGCTGAGTGTTCCGCTCGTCGTGGATATGAAAGCCGGCCCCAATTGGCGGGATCTGGACTAAACACAGATTAACGATAATTTGCCGTGGCCTAAGGCATCACTAGCGCGCCTCTCCGTCCGCTGTGCTAGTCTGGTCTTTGCCAACAAACCGCCACTCGGAGTTGCCGCAATGAAACATTCTCCCGCATTCCTGAAGATTGTCGAAGACGCAAAATCCCGCATCAAAGAAGCCGATTTCCGCGATATCAAACGCCGCCTCGATGCGCGCGAAAAAATTACGCTGGTGGACGTGCGTGAGGAGAGCGAATGGGCCCACGGCCATTTGCCCGGCGCCGTGCACCTCGGCAAGGGCGTGATCGAGCGCGATATCGAGCAGGCGTTTCCGGACAAAGACGCGCCCCTGGTGCTTTACTGCGGAGGCGGCTTTCGCTCCGCGCTCGCTGCCGATAATTTGCAGAAGATGGGCTACACCGACGTGGTTTCGATGGATGGCGGCTGGCGCGGCTGGACAGAAGCAGGTTTCCCCGTAGAAAAACCCACTTTGCAATCGAAAGAATAATTTGGCTGGGGCGGAAGGACTCGAACCTTCACCGTCCGCATTAACAGTGCGGTGCCCTACCGATTGGACCACGCCCCAACGGCCGTTAATATTACCATATGCTCGGAACGGCCTACGCGTCTCCGCCAACCTGCAACAGTTACAAATGGCCGCCGCGGCATTGGATTACCGCCTTCGATGCACAAATCAGGCTAATCATTACACGTCTCATTGCGTCTGCGCATTAGCCGGCAAATTACCGCTGCAGTTGCAGTCTGTCCAGGCAGCGATATGATTGTTGGGTGCGGTCTTTATAAATCTGAAATATCAGAGCATCTTACTGAAAACGTCCTGCAATCACAGGAGCTAAACCCATGACCGAATTTTCGCGCCGCGCCCTTTTGGGAGGAGCAGCCGCAGCCGCCGCTTCATCCCTTTGGAACGAGCCTCTACACGCGCAGTATGTCTGGCGCAAAAATGGCTGGCATTCGGAAGAATTCGACAAACTGATCAGCTCGCCTCGCCGCATCAAGCAAGTGGTGCATGCGAGCGCCATTGATGGCGGCCGCTTCCTCCGTAACACCAAGAATTCGCTGAATGGGCTGCACCTCGGCCACGGCGTGCCCGCCGATCAGATCCAGATCGCCTGCGCGCTGAACGGGCCGCCCAACGTCTTGAATTACAGCGATTATATCTGGCAAAAATATCGCGTCGGCGAGTGGGCCAAAGTGATGGACCCCGAGACCGGCAAGCCCGCGCTGCGCAATATTTTCTATCCTTCTAAAGTGGGAGCTTCCGCGCACTACGCTTCCGACGATCCGAACAACGAAAATTCGCTCTACCAGGACACCAGCATTCAGGCACTGCAATCCCGCGGCGTTCGCTTCGTGAGTTGCCATACTTCCACCGAAGAGGAGGCCCGCGCCTTCATCCAGCTGAACGGCCTCTCCGTCGCGCCCGAGGACGTGGCCCGCGACATGGTCGAACACGCGCTACCCGGCGTCATCATCGTGCCGTCGCTCGCGGCCGCGCTGGCCATTTTTCAATGTGAAGGCCACTTCAGCTATATGGCCGCCTGACCTGCAGCCGCATGGTGCACAAATCACCATGCCACAGCGAATGCCCTGGCAGCGTGCCATACGGCAGGCCATAAAACGTCACCCGCCCATTTCAAAAATATGTGGGATTCACGATCGCTTGCGCGGCTTGGCCCGCCGATGCTTTTTGTAGCGTTTCGTCTTGGGAGCCCGCGCGCGCTTCGGCGAAGCGGCGGGGCTGCTTGCTGCGGCTGGTAGAGGAGAGGGATTGGGTGGCGCCGCATGGGCCAGCGGCACAGCAAATGTTACTGCGGTAATCACGAAGAATATCGCACGGCGAAGTTTTCCCACATTACCTCCGGATCGCCTGGGCCACGTCATCACGCATTCGCAATTTCGCCTCGTGCAAAATACGAATGTACATCTCGCGAATACTCGCGCCCGTCATGACCGGCTTGGCCGCGAGGATTATACATTTCGTCGGCCCTCAATGATCCGTGAATGTTCCATGCAGTTGGCACACCGGCTACTACTCATCGATGCCGTATTTTGAGGTAGTTCGGGCAAAAAAATGGAAGCAGCCTTGGCGTAACCTCAGCTGCTTCCCGGGGTGTGTCGTAGAGTGATTACTACGTAAGACGCGGCTAGCCCCTTCCGAGTTGCCCGCTTTGGCAGCAATAAGAGCAATATGCCCGCCGTAAATTCGTCTCAATGTAAGCGCTCAATATCGGGAAAAAACGTCAGAAAAAACGCCTGCAGGAAAACCCGTGGAAACAAAAAAGAGGTCGGGGGGAAGATCGCGCCGGCCCAGCCCTCAATCCCCTAAAGGGATCCTCGGCTCGTCTTCCCCCGTCGGCGTTGTTGTTTGCACGCCGAACGCCAAACCTAAGCACCGCATTTTCAAGCAACTTGGCCCACGAATGCCTGGTAAAAAAACCATGCTAAGGAAAAAAATGCTTTCACCCTTGTCCGTCAGCCCATCTTCAATCCGGAAAGCCCATCACTCACCGGAGCGTTTCTCGCCGCTTTCGACTTCAGATGCAGGCTCAGATCCAGGTTCAGATCCAAGTGACGATCGATGGCAATTTTCATCTCGCATGTCCGCTCGAAATAGTGAGCTGCGGTTATGGACGCGACCCGATTTTGAGGGCTGCGGGGGTGATCGGAACCACGCTATAAGAACCAAGTCGGTGCGCGTCAGTCCCTCTATACTCACCGGCAACATTTGACATGAGCGAGGTGCGTCCGCGCACTTCGCCGTAATCACCGCAGTGGAAACGGGGGCTTCCGGCGCGATTTTGTTTGAGCTAAAAACAGGAACTAAGCTACCATATTGCATCAGCTGGAGTGGGTGTAGGTTGATCCATCACACTGTGCGGTCAGCCCGCGGGGGTAGACTTGCACGTCCGATTACCACGGCAGGTTTGCTCGCGCGGCGCATCGCGCTTATCGTGTGCCTGCCTGCGGCCACCCTGCTGCTGGGCTGCAGCACGGCCATATCGGAAACAGCCATCTCGCTGACGCGCGTCGCCGTTTCACCAGCGAACGGTACCATCCTCAAGGCGGGAACCCAACAGTACGCGGTTCAGGGTGTATTTAGCGACGGCAGCACCCGAGATTTGACGCTACAGGCAAGTTGGAGCTCATCGAACCCGGCCGTAGCGACGATCAGTTCGGGTGGAATGGCAACAGGTCTCGCCGCCGGTGGCACAACCATCCTGGTTTCGGTGAACGGTGTAAGTGGCTCAGCCGGCCTGACGGTAACGGCGGCGACGCTGCAGTCCGTGGCCGTGACGCCAGCGAACGGTTCCATCGCTAAGGCGGGAACCCAGCAATACACCGCGACGGGCACATTCAGTGACGGCACCGCGCAGAATCTCACCGCGCAGGCAAGTTGGACCTCCTCCAACTCCGCGGTCGCAACGATCAGTTCGGGTGGCCTGGCAACGGGTGTCGCAGCGGGCGGAACAACCATTCAGGCTGCGGTAAACGGCGTGAATGGCTCAACCGCACTCACCGTCACGGCGGCGACGCTGCAGTCGGTGACCGTGACTCCGGCAAATGGCTCCCTCGCTAAGGGGGGAACGCAGCAGTACACAGCTACGGGAACATTCAGCGACGGCAGTACGCAAAATGTCACCGCCCAAGCAAGTTGGACCTCCTCTACCCCCGCAGTAGCGACCATTACTGCGGGTGGCTTGGCAACGGGTGTAGCAGCTGGCGGCACAACCATCCAGGCTGCGGTGAATGCCGTCAAAGGCGCAACCGCGCTGACCGTTACCGCAGCGACGCTGCAGTCGGTGGCCGTAACCCCCGCAAACGCCTCCATAGGCAAGGGGAAAACCCAGCAATATACGGCAACGGGAACATTCAGCGACGGCAGCACGCAGAATGTGACCGCCCAGGCAAGTTGGACCTCGTCCAACACCCCAGTAGCGACCATTACCGCTGGTGGACTGGTAACGGGTGTCGCAGCTGGCACCACAAGTATTCAGGCCGCGGTAAACGGCGTAAATGGCTCAACGGGCCTGACGGTAACGGCGGCAACGCTGCAATCAGTGGCCGTGACGCCCGCAAATGGTTCGATCACCAAGGGGGCCACCCAGCAATACACAGCGACGGGGACCTTCAGCGACGGAAGCACGCAAAATGTGACCGCCCAGGCAAGTTGGACCTCCTCCAACACGGCGGCAGCGACCATTACCGCTGGTGGCCTGGCCATGGGTGTCGCAGCGGGCACCACAAGTATTCAGGCCGCGGTAACCGGCGTAAATGGCTCAACGGGCCTGACCGTAACCGCGCCGACCCTGCAATCAGTGGCCGTGACGCCAGCAAACGGTTCCATCGTCAAGGGGAAGACCCAGCAATATACGGCGACCGGCACCTTCAGCGACGGCAGCACGCAAAATGTCACCGCACAGGCAAGTTGGACCTCGTCCAACACCCCAGTAGCAACCATTACCGCTGGTGGACTGGTAACGGGTGTCGCAGCTGGCACCACAAGTATTCAGGCCGCGGTAAACGGCGTGAATGGCTCGACGGGCCTGACGGTCACGGCGGCAACGCTGCAATCAGTGGCCGTGACGCCAGCCAATGGCTCCATCGCTAAAGGGGCCACCCAGCAATACACCGCGACCGGCACCTTCAGCGACGGCAGCACCCAAAATGTGACCGCCCAGGCCAGTTGGACTTCCTCCAACACGCCAGTGGCGACCATTACCGCTGGTGGACTGGCCACGGGTGTCGCGGCTGGCACCACAAGTATTCAGGCCGCGGTAAACGGCGTGAATGGCTCAACCGGCCTGACCGTAACCGCGCCGACCCTGCAATTAGTGGCCGTGACACCGGCAAATGGCTCGATCACCAAGGGGGCCACCCAGCAATACACAGCGACGGGGACCTTCAGCGACGGAAGCACGCAAAATGTGACCGCCCAGGCAAGTTGGACCTCGTCCCACACCCCAGTAGCAACCATTACCGCTGGTGGACTGGCCACGGGTGTCGCAGCGGGCACCACAAGTATTCAGGCCGCGGTAAACGGCGTGAATGGCTCGACGGGCCTGACGGTCACGGCGGCAACGCTGCAATCAGTGGCCGTGACGCCAGCCAATGGCTCCATCGCTAAAGGGGCTACCCAGCAATACACCGCGACCGGCACCTTCAGCGACGGCAGCACGCAGAATGTCACCGCCCAGGCAAGTTGGACCTCGTCCAACGCGGCGGCAGCGACCATTACCGCTGGCGGCCTGGCAACGGGTGTCGCAGCGGGCACCACAAGTATTCAGGCCGCCGTAAATGGCGTGAATGGATCAACGGGCCTGACGGTAACGGCGGCGACGCTACAATCCGTGGCCGTGACGCCAGCGAACGGCTCCATCGCTAAAGGGGCAACGCAGCAGTACACGGCGACGGGTACATACAGCGACGGCAGCACGCAGAATGTCACCGCCCAGGCAAGTTGGACCTCCTCCAACACGGCAGTGGCGACCATTACTGCGGGTGGCTTGGCAACGGGTGTAGCAGCCGGCGGCACAACGATTCAGGCTGCGGTAAACGGGGTGAATGGCTCAACGGGCCTGACGGTCACGGCGGCGACCCTGCAGTCCCTGGCCGTAACGCCAGCGAACGGTTCCATTGGTAAAGGCGCTACTCAGCAATACACCGCGACGGGCACCTTCAGTGACGGCAGCACGCAAAATGTGACCACGCAGGCAAGTTGGACCTCCTCCAACACGGCAATCGCCACGATCAGTTCGGGTGGACTGGCAACTGGCGTGGCAGCCGGCGGCACAACGATTCAGGCTGCGGTAAACGGCGTGAATGGCTCAACGGCGCTGACGGTAACGGCGGCAACGCTGCAGTCCGTGGCCGTGACGCCAGCCAACGGCTCCATCGCTAAAGGAGCGACCCAGCAATACACGGCGACGGGCACGTTCAGTGACGGCAGCACACAGAATGTGACCACGCAGGCAAGTTGGACCTCGTCCAACACCGCAATCGCCACGATCAGTTCGGGTGGCCTGGCAACGGGGGTGGCAGCTGGCGGGACAACGATCCAGGCTGCGGTAAACGGCGTGAATGGCTCAACGAGTCTGACGGTCACGGGGTTGACGCTGCAATCACTGGCCGTGACGCCCGCGAACGCCTCCATGATTAAGGGAGCCACCCAGCAATACACGGCGACGGGTACATTCAGTGACGGCAGCACGCAGGACGTGACCGCCCAGGCAAGTTGGACCTCGTCCAACACCGGAGTAGCTACCATTACGTCGGGTGGCCTGGCAACGGGGGTGGCCGCTGGCGGCACTACCATTCAGGCTTCGGTAAACGGCGTCAACGGATCAACCGGATTAACCGTAACGAACTCGGTCGTGTCAGTTTGGACGCATCATAACGACAATTCGCGCACGGGGCAGAATCTCAATGAGACGATATTGACGCCGGCCACCGTGAATTCGGCAAAGTTCGGTAAGTTATTTACATATTCTGTAGACGGCTATGTCTACGCGCAGCCACTGATTATGCCCAGCGTGAATATTGCAGGTCAGGGGCTGCACGACGTTGTTTTCGTGGTCACCGAGCATGACAGTGTGTATGCGTTCGATGCGGATGGAACGACTTCATCACCGCTGTGGAAGGTAAGCTTTATCGATCCAGCCACGGGGGTGACTACCGTTCCCTCGTCCGATGTTTATGATAACGGGGGCATTCCTGATTTGACGCCGGAGATCGGAATCACCTCCACGCCTGTGATCGACACATCCACTGGGACCATGTTTGTTCTCGCGGTCACCAAAGAAAACGGAAGCTGGGTGCACCGGCTTCATGCTCTCGACATTACCTCGGGCGCGGAGCGCAGTAACTCACCGGTCAGAATCCAAGGGACTGTGCCGGGGACGGGATATGATAGCGTTAGTGGCCAGGTCACCTTCAACTCGCGGCGTCAACTGCAACGGCCAGCTTTACTCCTCTTGAACGGGCTCGTGTATGTTGCTTTTGGCTCCTACGGTGATATTGATCCGTACCACGGCTGGATTTTCGCCTACAACGAAAACAGTTTGCAGCAGACGTATATCTACAACGTTTCGCCCAACGGGACTGAAGCCGCTATTTGGCAAAGCGGTACAGGGCCGTCTGTGGACGCCTCCGGGAATATTTACGTCATAACGTGTACGGGAGTAGGCACCGCGCAGGGCAACAGCTTCTTGAAATTAAGTTCTTCTCTACAATTGTTGGATTACATGACGCCATTCAATCAGGCTTCCCTTTCTCCGACTGACTTGGATTTGGGATCGGGGGGAGCGGTGCTCTTGCCCGACCAATCCACGGGCCCGACGCATCTCCTGGTCGGAGCCGGCAAAGAGGGGCGCGTCTACCTCATCAATCGCGACAACATGGGTCACTTTAATTCGAGTGGCGACAATGTCGTGCAGGAGCTCCCGGGTGCCGTGGGTCCAGCACATATAACTTCGGGAAACGCGGCAATGTATGCGACGGCCGCCTTCTGGAACAACTTAATTTATTTCATCGCCGACGCCGACAATGTGAAGGCGTTCCAGTTGTCCAATGGGCTGCTCTCCACCTCTCCGGTGGCGGAATCGCCAAATGTGTTCAACTGGCCAGGTTCCACGCCCTCCATTTCGGCAAATGGAAACTCAAATGCCATTCTATGGGCCATTGACGGGGCAGGACCAACAGCGAGCCCTGCCGCAGCGGTGCTGCATGCGTATGACGCCACAAACGTCGCAACGGAGCTGTACAACAGCAATCAGGCTGCAGGCGGCCGTGACAATATGCCACTTGGTGTCAAATTTGCGGTTCCCACCGTAGCGAATGGCAAAGTCTATGTGGGTACGCAAACGCAATTGGTAGTGTTTGGTCCGTTGCCCTGAATTGACGCACCTGTATTCCTGTTAACCCATCGATAGCAGTCAATCGTAGTCGTCAATCTGTAATCACGTTGACAAACGCCGGTCGAAGAATGGGCGCCTCTAGTTGGCGGATATGCAGAAACCGCTATGACGAACACCCCGGTCGTATCAATCATCACTCCGTTTTTCAATCCCGGCGCTTTTTTCGAGGAAGCGGTGCAGAGCCTTTTCTGCCAGACCTTTAAGGAATGGGAACTGCTCCTGGTTCCTTTAGGACCGGTCAAATACATGGCTATGAGAATACAGAATCGGATCGACTCTTTCCGAACCCCGTACTAGCTGCAGATCGTCGTACCCGGACTCTAGCTCGGCATTTTTCAGTGTAGGAGCTCTGCCATCTATCATCGCACCCGTAACATAGTTGTCTAATTCATGAAAAATTCCGCGTCCCATCGCGCGACAATCGATCCTCCCCCGGAGCCAGTCCGCAATCGATTGCTGCGACGCGTGGACTGGCGCTTCCTGTTGCCCAATCCCCAGCCGGAGCGCGCCATCTGCTTCGCCAACGGCGCCGTCGCGCGCGCGGTGGAACTGATCTCTCACGAAACTGTTCCAGTCTCGGCAAAGCCTTCCGGCAATTGCGATCTTGCGGTGGTGGCGAGGCCCTCGCAACGCACGTTGCGTGCTGCTTGCTCCGCGCTTTCTTCCGAAGGCTTCTGCTGCGCCGAATGGATCCTGCCAATGCCGGGCGGCCCGCGACGCATCCAGCGCCAGATGGAAGCAGCGGGATTCACAGAGATTTGCTGCTACTGGCCTTGGCCTTGGCCTCAGGGGGGGCGAACGCGCTTCTGGGTACCATTGCAAGCGAGCGGCGCATTCGATTATTTCGTTTCCAGCCGGCCAAAGCCGCGTACGCTTCTGCGGCGCATATTCACCTCCGCCCTTATGCGGGCATGGAAACTAGGAATGCAGCTCGGCCTGGCAGCGCCGATGATTGCTCTAGCCCGTAAGCGGTCAGAGCCATCATCCTCCACCTATGACTATCAAGGCCAGGTCCCTGACACGATCCCGTCACGCACCAATCCTCAGCTATTTGCTGGGATTCGGAGTGAATGGGCAAACTTCGGCCTGGGTGACGCTCCGGGCCAGCTCTCTAGCCTGCTGTTGACCGGCGGTTATCGCAGCATCAGCAAAGTGGTTGCGTTGGTATTTGCAGAACCCGTGCGAGAACCGCGTTTAGTCGTGAAAATGCCGCGTGTGCCCGAATCCATTGCGATGCTGCGACGCGAAGCTTCGATACTCCGTTCGGTGCACCAGCTGCGCCCTGGCGGCATTCCGGGCGTTCCGCGGGTGCTTTCCTATCGCGAAGATACCCAGGTGCTTGCTCTGACAGCGTTCACAGGAACGCCCGTCAATTACCTGTTGCGTCAGCAAAACTTCCGCGATTTCGGGCTGAAAGCTGCCCAATGGTTGGCAGGTTTGGCCAGCGGTTCTCCGGCCGTGCATCGAGACCGCTGGTGGGGACCCTTGGTTGAGCCGATCGTGAACGACTTTGAACAATCCTTCGCGGAGGTCCTGGACCGAGGAATGCTCGCGGAAACAAAGGCCGTAATCGCCACGGTCAATACCTTGCCCTTGGTGTGTGAACAGGCCGACTTTTCGCCCTGGAATGTCATGGTCACTCCAGCCGGCGATCTGGCCGTACTTGACTGGGAATCTGCAGACCTGCAGGGATTGCCCGTGCTTGACCTATTATATTTTCTATCCTATTGCCTGTTTTTCATTGACGGCACCATGGCTAGTCCGCGCGCTGCCCGGTCCTACAAGAAGTTCTTCGATCCAACTACGGTCGCGGCGAGGGTCTGTTATGAGTGCCTCGAGTACTACACCAGCAGTATCGGGTTAGATCCCGCTAGCCTGCCCGCGATGCGATTGATTTTGTGGATGCGCAAATCTCGTTGGGAGTACCAGCGCCTGATGGCCGACGCGAAAGGCCGCTCGAAACGCGAAGCGCTGCAGAGCAGTTTGTTTGTGAACCTGTGGCAGCAGGAAGTCCGTCATCTTTCCTGAGCGCATCCCCGCCGATCCAGTCCCCACCATCTCAACTCATACTAGGCCAAATCAGAATATGTACCTAGCTCCACCCATTGAAACGAACGACTTGCACAAAAAATAATTTAGGTAGCACGTGTAAACAAAACGTGAACCACCAAGCCGTGCCCACAAAACGCCCCTGCTAAGTTATTGAACTAAGTTGGTGGACGTGAGGGGATTCGAACCCCTGACCCCCGCTTGCAAGTCAGAAAGCGACGGGGACAGTGAAATGCCACGTCCGTTCCCAAGTGTCCAAAGCCCAAATAGATCGGCCGAATTTTGCTTTCTCGCAATAGCCAGGTTAGGACACACAAAATTGCCAGGTCATGCCAGTCCGGTTATGCCACAACTCACGTGACAAATTCTTCGGAGTTTTCCGGCTACCGTCTGTCTGTATTTCTAGCGGAGTTGGTGTTCAACAACCAAATCGTTGTTGAACGGGACGTGACAGTATTGCACGTACCAATCTGAGAGCTTCAATGATCGTCCGCAGTTAAGGGGAAACGAACAATGAGGGATAGGTGTTTGTCAAAAACGCAAAAACCCCTGATTCGGGGAAGACCTTTTCCAGTAGAAAATTATCGAGAGCACCGGCCACCGGCCCAACAGCTAATCCGTATCCAGGGATCAAGCCTGTGCTGTAGTCACAACAAATCGCATCGTCCTGCCTCCGGAACTGCGAATCATTGAGCCGAGATTTTGCCTGACCCCGGACAGCATTTCTTTCACTTCGTCTGCGGTACGTTTCTCAAGCGCTGAAAGCCAATGACGAAATTCAAGGCATTCACTACTTTCCCGGACTCTCAATAATGCCTCCACGTCGATCCGCTTTCCCATAATGAAATCGGGGAGGTCCGCAATTTCAATGACCCGCTCAAATTGGTCAGTTAGAACACTCGGGTTAGGCACGGCAGAGGCTAATCTTCCAAAGAGGAGAGGTGCTTCGGATGCCGTAAAGCCGGTGATTGCCGAGTAGGCATTCATCTCGCAAAGTCTGTGCGTGATATTTGCTAGCGCGCCCACTCCGGCTTGGAGGATGATGTGGGCTGCATCGGCAGTCACGCCAAGCACAGCAGGTAAATCCGAAATGATCGTGAAAAGTCGACCCTTCTCCTCGACCCGCAGGGAGAATGTTGGAACCTGTTTAAAACCGTCGTTAAGATGTGCATCGATACTCGCTTTGAGCGTCGGCGTATTGTTCCGGAGGTCCGATTCAAACTGCGCCAACATCTGCGCGCCGAAGTCAGCTGGGGGTCTGACTAAGCATTGTATGATTCGATCTTCTGCTTCTTGGCGTTTTGAATTGCTCAAGCACGGAACACCTTGGAGAGATCTAAGTTCGCCTCTTAGCACTTGTTCCCGGCGGGCTAAATCGCCAATCCCGAATGCAAATTCAAAGTTCGGTAGTTCCCGCGCGCCGTTTTTCGAGACATCAGTTATGAGCGTCGTAAATTCACATGCAATTCGAAGTACACCACTGTCTAGAAGTCTCAACAAACCCGCAAGGCCAAACGCCTTTACGAGGAATGGTATTTCTCCTAATCGGACAGATTTAATAATCACTGAGTCGAATAGCAGAAGCCTTCGAAGCAATTGCCCTAGGTGCACACCTGAGACGTCAATTCCGTGACGAATCGCGATCTCGCCAAGAATGCATTGTCGAATATCCACGGTGGACGCGCCTTACCTAGGATCGGGGGCGAACAAATGGCAAATGCAATGATTTATTAAGTATTGCAGGACACGTTTCTCCGCGAGTGGTGGCTCAGCCACGTGCGGCGTGAGGCAAAGCGAGTCGCCTTGAATGCACTGTCCGACGCGACCGGTGAAAGTGATTATGTCACAAACCACGGCACGAATGAGCAGTCAGTCTCAGCAACCCTTCCGCAAACCATTGAGAATATGGTGGACGTGAGGGGATTCGAACCCCTGACCCCCTGCTTGCAAAGCAGGTGCTCTGCCAACTGAGCTACACGCCCTCACGGCGAAGTTTAAACCACTTTTGCGCAAAGTGCTTCGTCGCTCCTTCGTTCCTGTGTCACTGATCAAAACAACTTGCGGAGGTATCCCTTCGCCACGATCTTCGATGCTGCCTCACCCGCATGAAAATCGCGCGACAAATCAGTGCGTCATCGCGTAAACCACGTAATTCACCCCAATGCGCATCCCCAAATCGGAAAACTTCAGCGGATATCCCGGAGTATCCGACCACTCCCACGAATCCCCAATATCCGAATTGAGCGAAATCGCTACCATAATGCGGCCTTTATCGTCGTAAATACCTTCCCAGCGCGCCACCTTGCCGTCTTTTTTGTAGCCGGTCGCCAGATGCTCCGCGCCCGTGATCCGGTACCGATCGTCCAAATCGAACACCGTGTGAAAAATGGGATCGTTATTCGGAATATCCACGATCGGGCGCTCTGGAAAAACCATCTTCATGGTCTTTTCAAAATAGGCTTGTTCTTCGGAGCCATGAAAATCATCCGCCATGAAGAAGCCGCCGCGCAGCAAATAGTCGCGAAGTTTTTTTGCCTGTTGGTCCGTGAGCCCCCACTCGCCCACCTGTACGGCGTAGAGCCACGGCCAATTGTAAACTTCATCGCCATCGTCCAGATTCACGGGCTGCTCGACCGACCGCGCGGCCACGCGCGTCAGGCGCCGGACGGCCTGCGAGAATGCGCGGTCCGCGCGCGGATAGTCCTGGGTCCACAGGGAGAGCCCTTGCCTCCAATCGCCATCGAATCGCCCGCGATATCCGTCTAGTGGGCCGGGCGGATACATCAGGCGCGCAAAGGCCCACTCTGCCGGCTGCTGCCAGTCCTGCGGCAGCGGAAAAGCCTCGCCATATTCCACGGACGGATATTCACGGAAGGGCCGTTGTGCGTACAGCACGCCAAACACACTTACGGCAAAAATGAACGCGCACGCCGATCGCCACAAAAGGTTCATCGTACTCATTCTCTGAATCCTGCTTCGAGGATAACATGGACAGGGTGACTCATCTCAACGCCGGTTCAAGCGCCAGGCGGTCCGAGGGATGGCGCCGGCACATGACGACACATCGCGACACGCGGGCAGCACAGGCCCACACGGAAGCCAGCATCCGGTTTCATCGTGGTTTGATATCGCCTCCAAGGGACTGCGTTTCCATTCGGGATAATTCCTCGTCCCCGACTGTGCCCATGGGAATGAATTTAACGACGCAATTCTAAATTCTAGTGGACTGTTCTAAGCCGATCCTGAAGACGCGCGCGTGACGGGAGCGATCATGGGCTACATCGAAGAAAACCTGGTTCCGGGTGAGATCGTTCTTTACAAAACGCGTCTTCATTGGATGGTTCTGGTGTGGCCTTTGCTCTGGGCCCTCATTCTCGCGGGTTCAGGTATCGCTCTCCTGGTCAGCCGCCATGAAGCGCAAATCGAAATCAGCCAGATCAACGGCCAAATCAATGATGATTCGTACGCATCCTATATGCCCCTGCTCGGTGTGCTTCTTATCCTGGGCGCGGGCATTATATTCGCGGCGGGGGTAGCCCGGAGAAATGCCACCGAAGTTGCGGTCTCGAATCGGCGAGTGCTGATTAAAACGGGTCTCCTGGGCCGAAGAAGCATCGAAGTGCTCCTCTCAAAAATTGAAAGCATCGGGGTTAACGAGCCCATCGCCGGCCGTTTGCTGGGATACGGTACAGTGCTCATTCGAGGAACAGGAGGAACGTTTGAGACCTTTGGCGGCATTGCGCACCCGAACGAATTTCGCCGCCAGGTCCAGCAACAAGTTCAGCAACAGGTCCAGCCGCAGATTCCGCCCCAAGCTCAGCAAAAGATTGAAAATCCTGAAGATCGCTGATGTCAGACAATATGCCGGCGGAGACGTGGGCCTTCGACGTGTCCTCCGGATGCACAGGCATCAAACTCTCCGACCGAATTACGGTCATGAACACCGGCTTCAATTCCAAATGCCAATCGCCGTCACGCTACTTTGAATCTCTTGACACCGTGCCTTTGCGGGCGAATACTCTCGCAAAGGAGGTCCCACTCATGCGTATCAGAATTGTAGCTGCCCTCGTGATTGCTGCCGGTTTAGCGCTAGGCTCGGCGCCCCTGTTCGCACATCACGGAGCCTCGGCCTACGACAACTCGACCATGACGACTCTCAAGGGCACCGTGACCGATTTTCAATTCATCCAGCCGCATCCGCTCATTTTCCTGGATGTTAAGGACGCCAGCGGCAACGTCGAGAAATGGTTTGTGGAAATGACAGCGCCCAATCACCTCGTCCACTATGGTTGGAACGGACACAAGCTGCATGCCGGAGATGAAATCACCGTCATGGGTCATGTCGCGAAAAATGGTAATAAAACGCTGAATCTCAGCAAAATCTATGCGGCCAACGGGCAGGAAATTCCCCTGGGACCTCCACCCGCGGATAACAAGACTACATCCTCATCCAATTTATCGAAGTGATGTTGCGGCGCGCATTGATTGTAGTCAGAGCCGGCCGCCGTTCTGCGCCGATGAAGCGTCCGGCTCATGCCCAACTGGTGGTAAGCGGCGGCAGTAGCTATGAAGATCATCATGAACCCCCGAAGGAGTCTCACAATGCGTAACCGGCTGATCACTTGGATATTTGCCGCAGCGGCAGTCTTCGCCTGCTGTTACATCTCACTTGCCCAGACCAATACAGGTGCGGCGAAATCCCAAACCACCGGTGCAAAAGCTCAGCCCGCGACAAAGTCGCAGGCGTTTACGGGGAAAACCGCTTGGGGCGAACCCGATATATCTGGCGAGTGGGAGCCGAAAATGCCTCCCAGCGCCCGGGAGTACGCGGGCTACTCCTTCGTTTCTCATAAAGATGTCGTACCGCTGATGACACCCTGGGGCAAGGCGCGGTATGAAGCCTCAAAACCATCGTGGGGCCCGCTGGCAGTGGTCGATTCAACCGATCCCGTGAATCCCACGACGGGCAAGGAGGTTGGCTGCTTTCCCACTGGCGTGCCGCGCATTTGGGTTCATCCTTTCCCCACGAAAATCGTGCAGGTTCCCGGAGTCGTTTACTTCCTTTATGAATTTAACCATTTTGTTCGCGAGATCTATACCAACGAAGGGCGGGAACATCCCAAGGATCTGGATCCCACATGGATGGGCAACTCGGTGGGCTGGTGGGACGGCAACACGCTAGTGATCGACTCGGTTGGTTTTAATGACAAGACTTGGGTCGATCGCGCCGGACTTCCACATTCCGAGCAATTGCATGTCATAGAACGCATCTCGCGCCCCGAACACGACAAGTTGCGCGTCGATATCACCGTCGATGATCCCAAAGCATATACGCGCCCGTGGTCGGGATTCCGCGAACTCGAGTTCGAGCCCAACTGGCACATTACCGAGATGATCTGCGAAGACAATGTCACCTTCAACGATTTCAAGAATCAAGGCAAGGAGCAATAGGCATCGCTACAAGCAGAATCGACACGAAAGCGTTCTCACTTTTATTAAAGCCGGCTGTCTCGTCACTGCCGCCAATGCTTCCGAATTTGTGGGCCGCTGTTATGGGTCGCTTACTCCCATCATTTGGCGCGTGAGCCTGTCCGGTGCTCTCCGGCGCGGCGGCCCGCTTACCGATTCGCTTCATTTGCTCCGATCTGCTAAAATGCGCCGTCATTAAAAATTGCATTGGAGCGTTCGCTCATGGCCCAAAAATGTGAAATCTGCGGCAAAGGCCCGCAATATGGAAATGTCATCAGTCACGCGAATAACACCCGGCGGCGGCGCTGGAACCCTAACTTGCGCCAGGTTCGTGCATTGGTGAACGGCGCGCGCAAGCAAATGCGAGTTTGTACGGCGTGTATACGCTCGGGTCGCGTCAAGAAGGCTGCTTGAGTCGCAATTCCAGCATTCCCTCCCGCGGGCATTCCCACATCTGGCTGCGTATGATGGCTGTGGCAGCGTTGCTGCCGATGCTTGCGGCGGCAGGTTGCCAGCGCCAGTCGGCGCCCGCGGCAGACGTGTGGGCCGTGGTGAATGGACAGGAAATCCATCACGATGAGGTTCAGAAGTATTACAACAGCCGTCTGAATCCGCAACAGCAGACACCGTCGCAAGATGAGGCATTGTCCCTCACGTTGAATATCGTCGACGAGCTCATCAATAACGACATCCTGATCCAGCGCGCGAAAAAGCTCGGGCTGGAAGCTACCGACGGTGAAGTCGAAGATAAATTCACCGAGTTCAAAAGCCCCTATACCGAAGAGGAATTCCAGCGGCAGCTCAAAGACCGCGGTGTTTCTATCGACGACCTCAAGCAGGATATCCGCCGCGAATTGTCGGTGCAGAAGCTGATCAACCGCGAAGTCGTCGCGAAGATTTCGATCAGCGATCAGGACGTCTCCAATTTTTACAATGAGAACCGCGCACAATTCAATGTGGCGGAAACCCAGTACCGGCTGGCGCAAATCGTCGTCACGCCGCGCAAGGACCCGCAGGTGCGCAATCGCAAGAATGACGATGCCACCACCGAGACCGAGGCTCGCCGCAAAACCGCCGCCATCAGCCAGAGACTCGCGTCGGGAGCCGATTTTAATCAGATGGCCATGGACTATTCCGAGGATCCCGCCACCGCATCCTCGGGCGGCGACTTGGGATTTATCCCGGAGTCGGCACTAAACCAAAGCGACCCCGCACTGAAGAAGGCGGTGGTAACGCTGAAGCCCGGACAAACCAGCGAAGTCATACAGCTTCGCGACGGCTACCGCATCCTGAAGCTGATCGCCAAGGAATCGCCGGGACAGCGCGATATTGCCGATCCGCAAGTGCAGCAATCGATTCGCGACACGCTGCGTAATCGCAAAGAGCAGCTTTTGCGCGCGGCTTATCTGGCTTCGGCGCGCGACCAATCCAAGGTGACCAACTACCTGGCGCAACAGGTCATGGAATCGGCTGGAAAATTCCCGGTGATCGTTAAGCCGGCCTCCGCGACTTCTCCCGGCAGCTCACCGGCGCCACCCACGAACGGAGTCAACGGCATCACGGGTGCCGCGACTAGTCCAGCGGGCCTGCCGAGCACTGCACCATCTGCTCCCCAGCGCTCGATTCCGTAGCAGCGCCTCCGCAGCAGCGCGGTAGCAACGCAATAGAATCGCCTCCGAGCAACGCGGTCGCAACGCCTCGGTAGCAGCGCCTCCGTAGCAAGGCGGTCGCAACGGCTCAATACGCATCGGCTCCGTAGCAACTCCGTAGCAAGTCCGTAGCGTCTCAGTAAACGCCGCAGCATCATGAAACCTCATACGATATTAACCAGCGGTTCGCCGGTGGTGACCGCTTGGCCTTCGCGAACGAATACACGGTCGATCAGGCCATCTTTTGGCGCGCGGATTTCGTTCTGCATTTTCATCGCTTCCACCACTACCAGCCCCTGGCGGAGGGCTACCGTTTCGCCGGCGGTGACCAGCACGCGCACGACCTTGCCGGGCATGGGCGCGACGACTTGGCGCGGCCCATGCGCTTCCTGCACTCCAGCACCAGCGCGTCGCCACGCGCGCGGATCACGCACACTGGCGTGGAATTCACGCCCGCGGCAGAGCACCGCCAGATTTTCAGCGGCAGGCACCACTTGAATATCGAAGGCGGCTCCGTCCAACAATATGGAGTAAGCCCCTCCCCCTAAATCTACGGCGTCGGCCTCGCGCTCAGTTCCGGTATACGTCTCCGCCGTGTGCTGCGGCGTGTGCTGTCGCGCGTCTTGCCGCGTGTCCTGCTCCGTGTCGTGTTCAGTGTTCTGCCGCGCCTCTTGCTCGATCGGTCGCGCGGCGTCTTTCCTGATCTCGGGTCCAATGTCTGGCGCGATGTCTGGCGCGGCGTGTTTCGCACCTGCTTTGGCGCGAGCACCGAGCGCGACTTTGTCGCCGCTGCGCTCGGAGCCGCGCGCTGAGCCATGATCGCGGTCAGGGCCGCTCACCGTGACGCGAAGCGCGCCTTGTGCGCCGCGCTCAATGGTGACGGTTCGCGCCTGTCCGTCGATGCGCACGTCAAATTTCATTTGGCGTGTCGCTGGCACCAGGCATACAGCGCGTCGTATACGGGAAAAGTCCACGCCAGACGCTTCTCATCATTCGCCGCCATCAGATGCAAACCGTCGGCGATGGCTTTTAGTCCCGCGCCTTCGGGGGCGGTCGCGTCCTGGCTGCGAAGCTCGGCGGCATGGATGATCTTGGCCAGTTTCGACAGAGCGGGATCGTCCAGCTCAAATTCGCGCATCAACACTTCAAAGGTGCAAAGCCCCTCGTGATGCGTGAATTTTAGCTCGGGGTGGCGGGGCAGATCGAAGGGAACAGCCTCTTCACGCGCGGCGGCGGGAAGCACGTCGGCGTCCTCCACAAAAAGGAATTGCGCCTCAGGGTCTAAAAAGCGGCGAATGAGCCACGGACAGGCGGTCCGGTCCACTTTGATATCTTTGCGAGTGACCCATTTCATTTCGTATCGCTCCCGGGCGCGCGCGCGAGTTGCTCACGGCGGCCTTCAAGTTTCCAGCGCGAAGCGGCCGGTTGCGGATCCGCGTCGGGTGGCGTGCAGGTTTGACGATAGTGCCAGAGCGCCGAGGCAATGGCTGCCGCATCAACAATTCTCGCAGATACGGCTTCGTAATCAACTCCGGATAAACCTGCAGCGGAACTTTGCGCAGAGCTTTGGGGATGGCCTGGTAAATCTGCGTGCAAAGGTTTGCTGGGAGGCAGCTCCAAATTCTGGGCTTCATCCGCAACTTCATCCTGAACTTCGCGCGCCACTTGCATGGATTCGAGCTGTTGGTCGAGCCAGCGCGTATGCACGTTGGCGGATACGAAATCCGGGTGATGCAAAATTTCGACAAACAGGCCGATGTTTGTTTTGATCCCGGCGGCGGAGAATTCGCGAAGGGCGCGCCGCAGCCGCGCGACGACCTCGGTACGATCCGCGCCCGACACGATCAGCTTCGCGAGCAACGGATCGTAGTCTCCCGGGACCGTCCACCCTTCGTAAACGCCTTCATCCAGGCGAATTCCCGGCCCTTGCGGCGGTCTCCACGAAACCAGCCGGCCCGGAGAGGGGAGGAACTGGTTGGCAGGATCCTCGGCATAAATGCGGCACTCGAGTGCGTGGCCGCGCACCACAATATCGTCCTGTGTGAAGGGCAGCGATTCACCCGCGGCGATGCGCAGTTGCAATTGCACCAGATCAAGACCGGTGACGGCCTCGGTGACGGGATGCTCGACCTGGAGGCGTGTGTTCACTTCGAGAAAATAGAAATTGCGCTCCGAGTCGACGAGAAATTCCACCGTTCCGGCATTCGTGTAACCTGCGGCGCGGGCCAGGCGCACGGCAGCTTCGCCCATTTTGCGGCGAAGATCGGGGGTAACAAAGGCAGAGGGAGCTTCCTCGATTACTTTCTGATGGCGGCGCTGCACCGAACACTCGCGCTCACCCAGGTACACGATGTGGCCGTGCGTGTCGGCAAGAATTTGTACTTCGATATGGCGGGGGCTTGCGAGATAGCGCTCGAGGTACACGCGGCCATCACCAAAGGCATTCAGCGCTTCCGAGGCGGCATCGCGCCAAGCACCGGGTAAATCGCCAGGGGCAGCAACAACGCGCATGCCCTTACCGCCTCCGCCGGCGACCGCTTTGAGGAGCACGGGATAGCCGAGATCGCGGGCAATGTAGGCGGCGTCATCCAACTGCTCGATGGGCGCGCGGACTCCGGGAACCATCGGGACACCGGCCTGATGCGCGAGCTGGCGTGCGGCCGTCTTGGACCCGAGGCGCTCCATCGCGTCAGCAGATGGGCCAATGAAGGTGATGCCCGCATCCGCACACGCGCGCGGCAGCGCCGGATTTTCCGACAAGAAACCGTAGCCGGGATGGATCGCGTCGCAGCCGGCGCGTCGCGCGATATCCATTATTTTGTCTACGCGCAAGTAACTCTCACGAGGGGACGCGGCGCCAAGCGGGTACGCCTCCTGGGCGAGTCGCACGTGCAGCGCCGCGCGGTCGGCGTCGCTAAATACCGCGACGGCAGCAATGTTGAGATCGCGGCAAGCGCGCAGAATCCGCACGGCGATTTCGCCACGATTTGCGATCAGGATTTTCTTAAACATGTGAGCTCGTCTGTGCCAATGATTGGCGTCTACCCACGATTACCAACCGAACCGGTAGCAACTTAATGAGTAGCGACATATATTTACGGTACTCACTTGGGCAGCCAGACTCAGCAGCGCGGTGGGATTCCCGCCGACCCCACTCCCCGGTTTTTCTGTAAGTGCGGATTCTAAGTGACTTTAAGTGCTTTGTGCTTGTAAGTGCAGAAAGTGCGGCACTTACAGGCGCAATTTTACGTAAGTGCGGAATATGAAGGAGATAAGACGTGTTAGTTGCCGCTAGACTGAAATTCGTCGACCAACGTGGTGACATCATCCGCCCGACCCCCGCCGCTGCGCTTCGCGCCAGCGTACATCTCTACATTTTACCGTACGAGTAAAGCTTGAATCTGGGTAGCTCTCAACTGAGCTCAAACATGTTGGCGGCTGTCGAATGTGGTTTCTCTCGACAAGACAGGCCATACTACATATAGCGTTGTATCACTCCAGGAATACTATGGTGCTTGACCTCCCAAATGACGCGAACACAGGTCTGGACAAATAATTGATTTCGAAACCTAGCCCTGGCGGCGCGCACAACACCTTCCACTTGCCCGTACTCAGGTGATACGGATTCGAGAAAAAGGCAAATTTCAATGTGCATCAAAAGTAAATGTGCCTTGAAGCTTTTAATCCCTTGTGGCCTCTACCTACTCAGCCTCTCTTCACCAGGTTTTTGCCAAATCGGACACGGCACAGTGGAGGCTTATTACTTCTCTCGCAAACAGATCGTGATAGCCGCGGACAGCCGAGTAACGCGGATGGGAATCGGAAGTTTTAACGATACGGAATGTAAGATCGTCCCTCTGGACAAACACAACGTCTTTTTCGAAACTGGCGTTTCGGATTTTGTATCAATTCCGGGGGTGCCCATTGAGCCTTGGAACAATTCGGACGAAGCTCGGCGCTCATATGAGCTCGCCGCCGCCTCCGGTGAACCAAACCGGCTTTTACGAGCTGCAAGTAACTGGATGCAGCAGACGCTGAAGCATCTCGATGCTGCGTACCGGATCTTGCCAATGCAACTCGAGGAGACTGAAAGAATTCAGCATGGAGGTCTTATCGATGCCTTTTGGGCCGGAATAGGTGAGGACGGCAACCTACAATTTCTACATGCTCGTATTGGTTTCAAAAAAACAAAACCAAGTACGAATGTGTCTGGTACACGGGTGCTTGTCGGCGAATTACAGCCAAATGGCGTGGGCCTCGGGTGGGGCGCAGTATCGGTCGGCGAAGAGCTTTACGCGGCTTTAAATAACGACCCGAAATATATGAAAACTTCAAAATCGACGGCACTCCAACAATGGATTGAATCCCTTCAACAAATAAACCTCGAACATTGGGCTGTTCTCACCGCCATTCATGTAGTCGAAATGGCTGTTGAGGGGGGAGCCCTTGGTTCGGGGCTACCGGTAGATGCACTTGAGCTATCTTCTAAGGATGGCATCCGCTGGGAGCGACGCAAACCCAATTGCCCAGCAGACTGAGCTGCAGATAACAACCGTATGAGCCTGATCATAAGTAAAAAAACATTATGTCTGGGACCTGAGTAAAAGATTCAACAGAGTGGTTGAATCCAGTTACTTGAGCTTTGTAACTCATTATAGGGGGATGTTGCCGTGCTTTTTGCGGGGATTTGACTCGCGCTTGTTTTCCAGGGCGCGGAGGGCGGAGATAATGCGGGCGCGCGTTTCGTGCGGCTCGATTACGGCGTCGATGTAGCCGCGTTCGGCGGCAACGTAGGGATTTGCGAAACGCTTGCGAAACTCCGCGATTTTTTCTTCGCGAAGCTGCGCGCGCGTTTCTTCCGGCGCCTGCTCGATTTCGCGGCGGTAGACGATGTTGACGGCGCCCTCGGGTCCCATGACCGCGATTTCGGCCGTGGGCCAGGCGAAATTCGCATCGGTGCGGATGTGCTTGCTGGCCATGACGCAGTACGCTCCGCCATACGCCTTGCGGGTGATGACGGTGATCTTGGGAACGGTGGCTTCGGCAAAGGCGAACAGCAGCTTGGCGCCGTGCTTGATGATGCCGCCGAATTCCTGCTGGGTGCCGGGAAGGAATCCGGGCACATCCTCGAAGGTGACCAGCGGAATATTGAACGCGTCGCAGAAGCGCACGAACCGCGCACCCTTTAGGGAAGCGTTGATATCGAGCACGCCGGAGAGCACGGCGGGCTGATTGGCCACGATCCCGACGGGGCGGCCATCGAGGCGCGCGAAACCGATGACCAGATTTTTCGCGAAATGCTCTTGCACCTCAAACAGGTAACGGTCGTCCGCGATGGCGTGAATGACGTCGCGGATATCGTAGGGAATTCTGGGGTCCTGCGGAACCATGCGGTCGAGCGAGGCGGCAGTGGCGGCGCCGGGGTCCGCGCCAGGACGCCTGGGCGCGTCTTCGAGATTATTAGACGGCAGGAAACTGAACAATTCGCGAATCATCGCGAGGCATTCGGCGTCATCCTGCGCGGCGAAGTGAGCGACACCGCTGGTGGCGTTATGGGTCATGGCGCCGCCCAGCTCCTGCATTGAGACTTCCTCGTGCGTGACGGTTTTGATGACGTCCGGACCGGTGACGAACATGTAGGAGGTTTTCTCGGTCATAAAGATGAAATCGGTGATGGCGGGAGAGTAGACCGCGCCCCCGGCGCACGGCCCGAGAATGGCGCTGATCTGCGGGATCACGCCGCTGGCGAGCGTGTTGCGCAGAAAAATCTCCGCGTAGCCGGCGAGCGACATCACGCCTTCCTGAATGCGCGCACCGCCGGAATCGTTCAGGCCGATGACGGGCGCGCCCACACTCATGGCCAGGTCCATAATCTTGCAAATTTTGCGCGCGTTGGCTTCGGAAAGCGATCCACCAAAGACGGTGAAGTCCTGGGCGAACAGGTAGACCAGGCGGCCATCGATGCGGCCGTAGCCGGTGACGAAGCCGTCGCCGAGAGGGCGCTGCTGCTCCATGCCGAAGTCGGTACAGTGGTGCGTGACGAATTTGTCGAGCTCCTCGAAAGTGCCTTCATCGAGGAGCAGCGCGATACGCTCCCGAGCGGAGAGTTTGCCGGCGGCGCGTTCGCGCGCACGGCGCTCGGGGCCGCCGCCCTCTTCGGCGGAGGCCGTTCGGCGCTGTAGCTCGCGCTGTAAGTCGGGCTGAAGGTCGCAAGATTCATCCGGCGTTTGCGATTCGGGTGTTTCTGGTGTGGGTGTTTGCGGTGCGGGTGCTTGCGATTTGGCCATGTGGGAGCCCCTTGGGATTATGGCGAGATTCTATCGCAGACGCGGAACGTTTTCGCAGCGCATACGGGCGGCTAGAGATTATTCGGCGTGCTGGAGAAATACGACAGAGCAGATTGGCGCGTCCGTTCCCGATAAAGGGCAAGCAGCCAGCGGCGCTTCGTTGGGACAACGCTAATTGCTGGGGCAACGCTACTTTTTCGGGCAATGCTATTTCGGGGGATGCTCCGGCGCCGGCTTGGCGAAGATAATCACCGCGAGATGCGTGGCGACGTAGACTGCGCCGAGGAGCCAAAAAACGCCGCCCACGAGTTCGCCTGAAATGGCGACGTGGCGCCACACCGGGTCGGTGATATTGGAAATGCGAACCGAAACGGCGGCCAGGGCGAGCACGGCGAGTACGGTCAAAAGCACACCCAGGATGGCGACGAGAACAGACATCAACCGCGGCGTCGGACGGGCGGGAGTCGCGGCAGGGGCACCCGCGCTGGGGGATTTCGCGGGCAGCGTGTCAGGGGTGGGTATCACGATGTGGCACGCTGCATTTGGATGCGTTCACGCGTGCACGCGTTTGCGGCGCCTAGTGAATTCCGGACCAATCGTCGGAGACCAGGATGGAATTGCCGGGATTGGCGGGATCGTATTTAATGCTGGCAGGCTGGCCGGCAGCGAGACTGTGTAGCGCGGCGCGCTCCTCGAGTCCGGTGACATCCTGCGCGGTTTCGTAGCTGACACCGGAAATCGAGTAGCTGTAACCCACCAGGCGGCGATGGCCAGCGTCGCCGGTACGGGGGCGCGGCGATTTTTTGGGCGTGGCGCTCTCTTCAGGAGGGGCCACGAGTTCGATGATCTCGACGATCTGGCCGTCCACGATGCGGCCTACCTGGCTGACATGGACGCGGCGAAGGCGTTCGGCATCGTCCGGATCGGGACGGCGCTGCAGCCATCGAAACATAGCGGCGCTCGCGGCCAGTCCCGCTCCGACCGCCGCCAGGATGCGCCACTTGGATCGCGGTTTGCTCACCGTGCGGTTTTGGGCGCGCCGACCGGCTGTATGATTTCGCCGAGCTGCTGGCGCGCTTTCTCCCAATCTTTAAGGAATGCCTTGAGGCCGTTATCGGTGAGCGGGTGATGGAACAGTTGCTCAAAAATCTTGAAGGGCATGGTGCCAATGTGCGTGCCCATTTTGGCCGCGCCAAGCACGTGCATGGGATGGCGCAGGCTGGCCGCGAGGACCTGCGTGGAAAAATTGTAGGCACGATAAATCTGCAGAATATCGCTGAGCAACACCAGGCCGTCTTCTCCAACATCATCAAGGCGGCCGAGGAACGGGCTGACAAAGTAGGCGCCGGCCTTCGCGACCAGAAGAGCCTGCGGCGCAGAAAAAACCAGCGTGATGTTGACGCGAATGCCCTCTTTCGAAAGCGCGCTGAGGGCGCGGACACCGTCGGGGATCATCGGGATTTTGACGACGATGTTGGGGTGCCAGCTGGCGACCTCATGAGCTTCGCGCATGATGTTGTCGAAATCGGTGGAGACGACCTCGGCATTCACGACGCCATCTTTGACGATGTTACAGATGTCGAGGATGTGCTGGCGAAACGGCTTGTTCTCTTTCGCGATCAAGGTGGGATTCGTCGTGACGCCGTCAACGACGCCCAAGGCGACGCCCTGGCGGATTTCATCGAGATTGGCCGTATCGAGAAAAATCTTCATGTGGTCCTCTGCTGGGTTTTGGTGGTTTAGGGTTTGCGCGATTGGCTAGTCGTTTGATGCATGGCGGAACCGGTCAGGTGCGCTAGTCGTTTCCGGCCGGCGGTTTCTTCAGCAGCAAAGGCACGATATACGCTCGATTTCTAGGTGATAGCGGCGCGCTAGCGATGTCGTTGCACAACATCGTTGTGCAACTCGTTGCGCTGCGTCGCGTGTCCCATGCCGTCGCGCCGGCGCGCGACGGGGCCGGCGATCCGTGTGGCACCCGTCGCTCGCGCGCGGCCCAGTAACTAGCGTCCGACGGTGGTCTTCTTCAGAACGCGATCGACGATGACCTTAAACTCGTCGGCGGTCAGCAAATCTTTCTTCTCGAACGATTTGGCTTTGACCTGCTGGAGCATGGCCATGCGCTCTTCGTCGGAGGCCTGGATGCCGAGCTTTTCGCACCACTCGAGAATCGAAGGCGGCCCGCTGTTTTTGCCGAGAGAAATCGAGACGGGTTTCTGTCCGACCAGCTCTGGCGCAAACGGGACGTATTCGAGAGGATTATTTTTACGCGCGAGGCGTACCCAGCCGGCGATGATTCCCGACTCCACCTCATAAAGCCTGTCGCCGACAATCGGCCGGTTGGGAGGAATGGTGACTCTGGCTTTATCGAGGACAAAGCGCGAAACCTCGCAGAGTTTCTCGGTATGGATGCCGAGATCGATGCCGTAGAGGCAAAGCAGGGCCATGACCACGTCTTCCATGGGCACGTTTCCGGCGCGCTCGCCGAGGCCGGTAACGGTGGTGTGAGCTACGGAGGCGCCGGCGGCCAGCGCGTAAATCGTGTTCGCGACGCCCAGTCCGAAATCCTGGTGACAGTGAATCTCGACGGGCTTCTTCAAACGCGCGATGGCCCTCTTCACCACGTGGTAGATGGCTTCGGGCGTTGCGCCGCCCATGGTGTCGGCGAGGGTGAAGGCGTCCATGTGGCCTTCAGTGGCGACGCGCTCGACGATGTCGAGCAGGCGATCCACGGGGGTGCGGGTGGCGTCAATGGTGAAGAATACGGTGTAGAGGCCGGCCTCTTTGGCGGCGCGGGTCGTGTCGATGGACGCCTTCATGGCGCGGTCGAACGTCCAGCCGTAGGCATTTTCGATCAAGTGATCGCTGGCGGGAATTTCGATGACCACGCCGGTGCAGCCACAGGCCTTGATGGTCTTTATTTCCTCGGGAATGCAGCGGCCAAAGGCGAAGATCTGCGCTTTGAGACCGAGGCCGGCGATGTCTTCGATGGCGGCGCGGTCCTGGTCGGAAACGGCGGGCATGCCCGCTTCAATGCGCTGCACGCCCAAAGCATCGAGCTGGCGCGCAATCGCGACTTTTTCCTCGCGACGGAAGACTACGGCGGTTTGCTGTTCGCCGTCGCGCAGGGTGACATCATGAATTTTAATTTTCGAGGGGAATTCGAAGTTCTTGCGCACCTCAGGCAGATAATTCCAAGGGCTGATAAACCATTTATCGGTCTTCCAGGGCTGCTCCATGTGACCTCCGTAAGAATTCAGACGGCACGGTGACGAGAAGAAATCGCCACGCTCAACCACGCAAAAGGTATGCGCCAGGACGTAGGATTTTGATGGTAACGCGCCGAAGAAATGATATGCGAGTCGTGGCTGCGATTCAAGCCCACATGCATGGCCGATGCATGGACCGCAAAGGAGGCGGGCTTGGGTTGACTGGTGGATGAAAAACAACGGATCGGAGTAAGACGGCAGACGCTGGCAGGCCGCGTTCGCAGAGGCAGCTAGCAGATGGGTTTGCAGGGGGGGTACAGACTCTGTACAGGCGGGGTACTGGCGGCTTCTGGCTTCGCTTAATGGCGAGGGCGGGTAGCAATCAGGGGCTGTTGCCGGGCCATAAGCGCCATATGCAAGAGCCAGACGAATACAGCGGCAAGAGCGTACGCAAGCGCGCCGAGCATAAATAGATGAAAAGCACTTAAGCGGCTTTCCAGATCTTCGAAGCGCACCTCCATGATCGAATAGGTGAGCGTTAGAACCGACCAGGCGACGAGGCCGGAGAACAAGATGCGGAAGGGCTGTTTGACGAACCTGAATACGGGCACAAGCATGATCAGGCCCATCAATCCGGCGGCGAGGAGATTACGATCAACGGCGAACTGATCGAGCCACGACTCGCGATTGGCGACCAGGAGCCAAGCTACAGCCACTCCAGAGAGGAGCAATCCGACGATAGCGCCAACGATTGCGCAAGGAATGATGCAGCCGCGGCCGGATTTAGCCTCCGCACATGAGGGCATCATTGGCGTTCTCCCTTCTGGTTCCCAGTGCACAGCTTCGCTGTGTTTTATTTCTGGCCGGGGGTCACGGGCCGTCAGGAATCCGGACCATGATGGGAGCGCTAAAGGGGCTGGCGTTTCCCGCACGATCGACGGCACGCACACGATAAAAATATTGATGACCGGGAACTACGTTCATATCACGGAACGTGGGTGCCGGCAACAGGTCCGAGTTCAAGCGCTGCCCCATGTCGTCCGCCTCGCTGCGGTATACCTCGTAGCCCGCGAGGTCCGGCTCAGGATTTATGTCCCAAACGAGTTCGATGGACGCGGCGGCGTTAGAGGTTGCCGGGGTGAGGGCAGCTTCCAAATTTTGCGGTGCGGATGGCGGGAAGACATCCTTGGCCGAAATGACTAGCGGAGTGGAGTCGGCGGATTCGACGATAGTGGTGTCCGAGCGCGCTTCGCTGCGCACGACGTAAAGATAGGTATGGCCAAACTGGAAGTGTTCATCGCGGTAGGAGGGTTGATCCGGTTGAGCAAGCAATGCGAGGGGGACGCCGACTTTGGCTTTTTCCGGGTCGGCCGCCGCTGCCGAGACATTTTCGGGGGCGACTTCGCCGCGATAGACGCGATAACCAGTGGTTGCGGCGAACTCGGTTGGCGCGGCGAACTCGGTTGGCGCGGTGCGCTCAGCGGGCATCCAGGAAAGGACAATCGCGGCTTCGGTAACCGTGGCGCGAAAATTCGTGACCGGCGCGGGTGGTGAATAGACGCGCAGCACGGCGCTATTCGAAGCGGCTGAGGGGTGATTGGGCGACACGCGGGTGCGCACCTGGTAAAGCAGCGACTCACCGGGAGAGCGTGCCAATTCGGCGGGATCAAGCGCGTCATGGAATTCCACAATGCCGTTGTGCTCGTAGGTTCCCACCATGTCGCTGGGAATGGTGTGGATCAGGCGGAGGGGCGCGGCAGGGGCGGGCGCGGTTTTTGCAGGTGCGGGACGCTGGCGCCGGCCCGGTGTGCCGGGCGTGGTGCTGGGCGCGTGCGGCGGGGCGGTGGGCGACAGGCCACGGTAAATATCGATCGCGGGCAACTCGGCGAGCGGCTTTTGAGTTGTTGAATTGCGCGGCAAGGTGAACGTCAAAATGGCAGCAGCGCCCTGCTGGCGGGCAGCGAGGTTACGCACGGGCTCGGGAATCGGGGGGCGGCGAGGGGTAGGTTCGCCGGGTACCGCGCAGCCGATCAGCGTGCATGTAAAAGCAAACGTAAGAAAGGAGGCGGTGATGAGTGCCGCCCGGGGCACTGGCGCGCGTCCGCGGGTGGCGTGCTTCGCGGCACGGGAAACGAAAGGTGCTGCTTGAGGACGTTTGGAAAATTTACGGAGGAACTCGCACGCGCCGAGGTGTCTTGCGGCAAAGTTTGTCACGAGTTTTGTGATGCGTTTTGTGACGGGTGTTGTAAGGGATCTTGCAGCAGGCAGGATCAATACCGGTGCAAGGCAAATGGGCAAAATCGGCAGCGTCGGCAAGATCGAAGTGGGGGTCACAACCTACAGCATGTAGCGGCTCAAATCCTGGTTCTTGGCAATATCCGCAAGCTGCTTGGCAACGTAGGCGGCATCTACTTTGACGTTCTTCTTTTTCAGCTCCGGGGCCTCGAAGGAAATTTCGTCTAGGACTCTCTCGAGGATGGTATGGAGCCGCCGCGCGCCGATATTTTCGGTCTGCTCGTTGACCATGACCGCAAAGCGGGCGAGCGCGGCGATGGCATCTTCGGTGAAGGCGAGCTTCACGGCCTCGGTCTCCAGCAGAGCGACGTACTGCTTGATGAGGGCATTCTTGGGCTCGGTAAGGATGCGCACAAAATCGTCTTCGGTGAGCGCGCTTAATTCCACGCGAAGCGGTAAGCGGCCCTGCAGCTCGGGAATAAGATCCGAGGGCTTGCTGATGTGAAAAGCGCCGGCCGCGATGAACAAAATATGATCGGTGCGGACCATGCCGTAGCGGGTATTGACGGTAGTGCCTTCGACGATCGGCAGGATATCGCGCTGTACGCCTTCGCGCGAAACGTCGGGGCCGTGGCCGCTTTCGCGGCCGGCGATCTTATCGATTTCGTCGATAAAGATGATGCCCATCTGCTCGGCACGCTCGGTGGCGATACGCGTCACCGAATCCATGTCGATCAGCTTGTTTTCTTCTTCCTGTATCAGGTAATCGAGGGCCTCGGAAACGGTCATTTTGCGTTTTTTCTTTTGCTGGCCGAAGAACCCCGAAAGCATATCCTTGACGTTGATGTCCATCTCTTCGATGCCCTGATTGGACACGATCTCGAGTGCGGGCATGGAGCGTTCGCGAACTTCGACTTCCACCATGCGCCCGTCGAGTTTGCCTTCGCGGAGTTGTACGCGCAGCTTGTCACGGGTACGGTCGGATTCGCGGCGGACGGTGTCGGTCTGAGCGGGTCCGGAAGAAGTGATATCGGTGGAAGGTGGCGAGGGGGGTAGGAGGAGATCGAGCAGACGCTCCTCGGCCGCCTGTTCGGCGCGCTCGGCCACCTCGTCCAGCTTTTCCTCGCGGACCATATCGATCGAGGTCTCGACGAGATCGCGAATCATGGATTCGACGTCGCGCCCGACGTAGCCGACTTCGGTATATTTCGAGGCCTCGACCTTGACGAACGGACAACCGGCGAGACGCGCGAGGCGCCGGGCAATTTCGGTTTTGCCAACTCCGGTGGGACCAATCATCAGGATATTCTTGGGCAAAACTTCTTCGGCGAGTTCCGGCGGGAGTTTCTGGCGGCGTACGCGGTTGCGCAAGGCGATCGCGACGGCGCGTTTGGCGGCAGCCTGCCCGACGATGTATTTATCGAGCTCGACCACGATTTCGCGCGGTGTCAGCTCATCAAAGGAGGGCGTCGTCTCCGCCTCAGCCGGGCGCGGCTCGCCTGGAAGATAAATCACCATGTCGCCATGCTCCGCCACTCGGTCACAATTCCTCTACGGTGAAGTTGCTGTTCGTATAAATACAGATTTCGCTGGCAATGCGCATGGCCTCGAGGGCGATGTCCTTGGCGCTGAGCTTGCTGTGCTTGGCCAGGCCGCGCGCGGCGGCCAATGCAAAAGGGCCCCCGGACCCGATGGCGCACATGCCGTCATCCGGCTCGATAACGTCGCCATCGCCAGATACCACGAAAGTCCCCTTCGAGTCGGCTACGACGAGCAGCGCCTCGAGGTGGCGCAGCGCGCGGTCCTTGCGCCATTCCTTGGCGAGCTCGACGGCCGCTTTGGCGAGGTTTCCGTGATGCTCCTGAAGCTTGCCCTCGAAACGCTCGAAAAGCGAGAGCGCGTCAGCCGTGGAGCCGGCGAAGCCCGCGAGCACCTTGTCGTTAAACAGGCGCCTGATTTTGCGCGCGGTATGTTTCATCACGTGCTGCCCCATCGTGACTTGCCCATCACCAGCAATCACGACTTTGCCATCGCGGCGAACGCACAGAACGGTAGTGCCGTGGATTCGCTCGCGCGATTGATGCATCCCGCCATTATACGCCGCCGCAGCACATCGCGGAAACGCACGACACTATTTTTTGTTTTTCTGGTTCTTATTGTTCGTGGCGGCGTAGGCCTCGAGCGACGCGCGAGTAAACATTTCCGGCGCAACGCCGGTGTTGTACTCACAGCTTTCATAAAAAGTCTGCGAGACCTGCTGATCGTTGCGGAACCGGGAAACCTGGAATGGAGTCTGAATACCGCCGATAACGTGGTAGCTGGTGTAGTAGGTGCCGCGCTCGATGATGTCGCCGGTTTCGTGATCGCGCTGCGATACTACCGTCCGCAGCGGGAGGAAAGTCTTCTTGTCGAAAGCCAGTCGGATCGTGTGGCCTTCGTGATCCGCGATTTCGACCCAATCGGCCTCTTTCAAATCGACGACGTCACTGCCTCCATAGCGGAAAATCAATGTGGCATCGTTGAGGCGGTAACGAAGGATCGTATTGACGTCGGTTTTCAGCGCTTCCTGATAGTCCGCTACCGCCGTCGGCAGTGCGTCGGAAACGCCGCCGCGGTCGAGCGTCCATCCCTGATTGCCGGCGTAGAGATCGATGACGTTGCCTTTGGGGCCGTACTCGACGCGATCTTTGTCGGGCATTTCCTTGTAATCGCGAAATTGCAGGTAACCGCCCACCGCGCCGGAATGCTCGAACTGCGCCGCACGGCCGCTGCACACGGAGTTTCGCACTTCCAGATAAGCGGAGCCGCCGAGCGCGGCAATCGCCTGCGTGAGAATGGCTTTGGCCTTCGCGGCACTGGGGCCCGGCAGCATTTCATCGGGATTCTGCATTCGGGCGCTCATTCCGGCGGTGAGCGGCAATGCCGGGAGGCCAGCGATGGCGATGGCGATAGTAAAGATGTACGCCGCCGCCAGCGGTGCGATCCGTGCGGCCCGAAGCGTACAGACTGCATTCATTTTGGCGGGCATTTTGATCGGTTCAGTCAAATACTGCGCTAGTTTGTTTCGATGCGGGACCTCGCGCGCGAGATTCCCGCGACTCGCGGCGTGATCGAGCAGAAATGGCCTGGGCGACGAGCGCGCGAAAAAGAGCTTGCGCGAAGGCGTCGCCGGCCATGCGCTCGGGATGCCATTGCACGCCCACGATCCAACGCGGCGCGGCGGCGAGGTCACCTGTTGCATCGGCTCTTGCAACATCTGTTGCACCGGCTGTGGCATTTGGCGAAGATTCCTGCGCCCATTCAATGGCCTCCACCACGCCATCGGAAGCGCGCGCGGTAATGCGCAGGCCCCGGCCGGGCTCGCGAATGGATTGATGATGAGAAGTATTGACGAGGGCCACCGCTTCTTCGTTCGACGCACCGTCGTTCGACGCACCGTCTGGGCGCGCTTGAGCCGAAGCAACAATTTCGAACAGGCATCCGCGCTCGCATGGTGAGACGTGCACGGGATGAAGTGATTCGCTGCCGGGTGAGGCGCCGTCGTGGTCGATGGAGGTGTGCAACTCGCTCGCAATGTCCTGCACCAGCGTGCCGCCAAAATGCACGTTGAGCAGTTGCGTGCCGTAGCAGATGCCCAGCACCGGCTTGCCGGCGGCAAACGCATGGTTCAGAAGCATGGTGTCGGTGCGCTCGCGTTGCGTGTCGGCGTCCGCGGTTTTTTCGTGGCGCGTGCCGCCATAGAGGCGCGGCTCGATGTCGGCGGGGCTGCCGGGCAACAAAATGGCGTCGAGTGATTCCGCCCGGCTCGCCAGCTCGTCGTCCGGAAGGAAAAGTGAAATTTCCACGGGATCGCCGCCGGCCCCGCGCACGGCAGCGAGATAACGGTCGTAATGGCGGCGCTTGTCAGATTTTTGCTCCGCAGCGGTACGCCAGGGCACGCCGATGCGCGGACGGTCAGGTGTGGGCTCGTGGGCTGCAACCGCGGCCGTAGCCGTTGTTTTCGAAATGGGCATAGTAAGGCAGACGCATCGTAGCATTCGGTTTCAGGCGCGATCAACATGCAGCCAGGAAGTGGTTGGCGAATGAGTTCACGATGCGCACGCGGGCATGTCTCGCGCGCAAGCTGTATCGCTAGTGCGGTGCTCGCGTCGCTCGCGCCGGGGCTCACGGCGGGGCTACAATTGCGATCGCGTTCGGCGCGGCGATGCTGACGCGCGCACATCGTGACACAGAGCAGCCGGGAGGAAACGCGATTGCTGGCACCGAGGCAGAAAATCCTGCTGGGATTTGCATTGACCGGGTTCCTGATTGGTCCCGCGATACTGTTTTATTCTTACCGGCTATTGCACCAGGAAGTAGCGAACCAAGGGCTGCTGGGTATTCTGTGCCCGCCGTCACGGCTGTCCGTGGCGCTGCAAGGCAGCACGCGCTTGGGCAACATCGTGGGATGGGGATTTTTATCGGCGATCAATGCGTTTCTTTACGCAATCGTGGGCATCTTCGTAGCTATGCTGGTTCCGAATTCAAATTAACCGTACCTCAATTTCCGCGGCACACTGCATCGTTGCTTCAGCCTGCCACTGATTTTCGATTGCGTTGATTGCGGTGCTTGGCACGCGCCGACGCGCGATTCGCCGGTGACTATTCTGGCGATTCGTCTGGCTACTATCTCGATTTAAGCGGAACGGCTGCGGAATCATCCGCGCTGGGGAGCAGACCGCGACGCGTGTCCCAGGCGTGGTGAAGGTTGCCGACAAGGAACAGCGAACCCGCAGCGAACACGACATCAGCGGGCGCGGCGAGCTCGAGCGCTCGCGCGAGCGCCGCGCCGGGATCAGGAATCACTTCCAGGGTGCGCGCCAGGTGGCGCGTCATAGCGGCCAGCACATCAGCGGAGATGGCGCGTGGCTGAGGCGACTGGGTGAGGATCACAGTAGCCGCACGCGGAAATAAAAGGCCCGCGACTTCATCCACTGCTTTGTCCCGCATCGCGCCGTAAATAAGGTGAATCCTGCGCCCCCCGAGATGCTCGTCCCAGAAAAGAGCGAGTTCGCGCGCGCCAGCGGGATTGTGGGCGCCATCGAGGTATAGCGCAGGGCTTTCCTGCAGGCACTCGAGGCGGCCTGGCCAGCGCACCGTGGCGAGCCCGCGCGCAATGGAGGCATCGTCAACATGGTGCCCACGCTCAGCAATCAGGTGCGCCGCGGCAATCGCGGTCACCGCGTTGCGCACCTGAAAGCGGCCCGCGAGAGGCAGCGACACTTCGATACCGGTTGGCACAGAGTCCAGTGGTTCGAGGGCGGCGTCGCGCGGGCGAACGGCTTTTCGCGACACGGTTGGCGACACCGTTTGTGGCGATGTGGTGTCTTCGCGTGCGTCTTCGCGTATTTCTTCGCGTGTGTCTTCGCGCGTTTCTGTGCGCTCGACGAGAAAGCGATAGCACGCGTCCACCGGCTGCAGACCGGATACGCGATATGCACCCGAATCCAGATCTACGAGGCGCGCATGTTGCTGCGTGGCACGAAGGCGCACGACCTCCCGTGCTGCCGGATGGCCAGCGGCGCTCACCACCCATGCGCCCGGCTTGATGATGCCGGCTTTTTCGGCCGCAATCTCCTTGATCGAGTGCCCCAGAAAATTTTCGTGGTCGAAGTCAATCTGCGTGATGACGGCCACTTCCGGGATCAGGATATTCGTCGAATCGAGGCGGCCTCCCAGGCCCACTTCGTAGACGGCAATATCCGCCTTTTGGCGCGCGAAAAAATCGAAGGCCATGGCCGTGACGCACTCGAAGTAAGTGGGGTGCGCGGCAAGTCCTCCGGATGCGAGGAGTTCTTCGATAACGGCGTGCACGCGCGTGAAGGTGGCGGCGAAATCGTCGTCGCTGATGTCGCCGTGCGCAACGGCAGAGACGTGCCCGGTTGGCAGAGGGGCAGTTGGCAGACAGGCGGGTGGGAGAGGCACGGATGGCAGGGGCTCGATGTCCCTCGGCGAAGTGGGGGCAAACAGGCGAATGCGTTCGTTGATCCGCACGAGGTGCGGCGACGTGTAGAGACCAACGCGCAGGCCGGCAGCGGTGAGGATGCTTGCCAGCATGGCCGCCGTCGAGCCCTTGCCATTGGTTCCCGCAATGTGGATGGCTGGAACGGCGCGCTCAGGGTTGCCGAGGCGCTCGGCTAGCGCGGTGATGTTCGCGAGATCGAACTTCGTCGCGCGAGCTTGCCGCGGAGACGCCAGTTCGCGCCCCAGGGTGAGCAGATAGTGTACGGCTTGCTGGTAAGTCATCGTATGGAGCAGATCAGGCGCGCTGGTGATGCAAAATGGCCGCGACGGATCACGTTTGCGTTCGACGGGCGCGGCGCATGCGCGGGTCCTGCTACGCCAGAAGCAGGTCGAGCGCGCTGGCCATGTAGGATTTTAAATCCTTGCGATGCACCACCGCGTCCAGGAAGCCATGCGCGAGCAGAAACTCGGAGCGCTGAAAACCCTCGGGCAGCTTCTGCCGGATGGTCTGCTCGATGACGCGCGGCCCGGCGAACCCGATGAGCGCGCCGGGCTCGGCGATGTTCAAATCTCCCAGCATGGCGTAGCTGGCCGTCACGCCGCCGGTGGTGGGATCGGTCAAAAGGGAAATGTACGGGAGGCGAGCCTCGTCCAGACGGGCCAGCGCGGCGGAGACTTTCGCGAGCTGCATCAAGCTGAGCGTGCCCTCCATCATGCGCGCGCCGCCCGAACAGGAGACGATCACCAGAGGTGTTTTGCGATCGATGGCGCGCTCGATCGCTCGCGTGACTTTTTCGCCCACGACCGCGCCCATCGAGCCGCCGATAAAGCCGAATTCCATCGAGCAGCACATCACGGGACGCCCGGATAGCGTGCCTTCCGCCGAGAGAATGGCATCGGGAGCGCCCAACTTGCGGCGCGCCTCTTTCAGCCGGACGGCGTAAGGCTTGGTATCGACGAAGTGCAGTGGATCGCTGGAGGCCAGCTGCGCGTCGTGCTCGATCCAGCGGTCATCCAGCAGCAGGTCGAGACGCTGGCGCGCACTCAGACGGAAGTGATGATTGCACTTGGTACAAACATTAAAGTTGCTGTCCAGATCTCTCTTCCAGACGATCGAGCGGCAACCGGCGCACTTGATCCATAGTCCCTCGGTTTTAACGCGGCGCTCATCCGGGGGCGTGGTCTGCTCGATGGATTTTTTTTCGCGTTTGAACCAGGTCATGGAAGCCTTTCGATGCTAATAATCGATTCCGCGCTGCGCGAGAATTCCTTTGGTGTACGGATGCTTCACCTCGCGCATTTCCGTGACGAGATCGGCAGCCTCGACCAGGCGAGGGTGCGCGTTGCGGCCGGTGCAGATGATGTGCAGCTGCTCGGGACGCTGCTGAAACGCCGCGACGACCTTTTCGGCGTCCAGCATATGATAGCTGATCACGTAATTGATCTCATCGAACACGATGAGATTGTACCGGCCACTTTCCATCTGCGCGCGGCCGAACTCCCAGGCTTCCTCGCACAGGCGCAGGTCTTCGGGATCGGTTTCCGCGCCGCCCACCTTGACGAAGCCGCGGCCCATGGGGCGAATCTCGAGGCGGTCTTCACCGAGCATGCTGGCGGCGTCCAATTCACCGTAGTGCCAGGAGCCCTTGATAAATTGCACCATGAGCACGCGCAGACCCTGTCCGACGGCGCGAAACGCGGTGCCCAGCGCACAAGTGGTTTTGCCTTTGCCGGGTCCCGTATAGACAATGAGCAGACCTTTTTGTTCCGCCATAAGGTTCACACACAACGTTCAACCACAATGTCAAACACAGCGTTCAAGCACGATGTTCAGGCGCAACGTTCAAGCACGGCGCTGAGGCACGCTGTGAGGACCGGCACCCGCGTGGACCGAGTGCGTTGGCACGGGCAGAGCGTCGGGATGAGGAGAGCCGGCTCTTTGCTGGTCAAGGTTGTCGGTCAAGTTCCTGGTCAAATTCGTGGTCAAATTCCAGGTTAAGCGCCTACGGGACGCGCCCGGACACGGCTAGGCCAATTGAAGTCTCGTGCACAGTTCCTCCGCGACCCTGGCCACCCGTGCACGGGCACCGGGAGACATGGATTCACTGGAGGGCGCGCGAGTTTCGCGCAGAACCAGCCACAAGCCCGGGCGGTGGACGGCCGCGGCGCTGGAACGGGCGTCACCTTCGCCGCTACAGATCGCGCCGGTCAGTTGCACCACTTCAAGTTCGCCACCGCGAAGGGCGCTCGACAGGACGGTACGCGCTTCATCGACTAGATCGTGAAATCCCTATGAGGCGAGCATCACGTCCACGTCGCGGGGAATAATGGCTTCCACCTCGTCGAGGTCGTAATCCGGGAGCGGATGGAGGATGGCCAACTCGACGGCGGCGGTAGGGGCGTTTTCATCGTGCTCGATGCGGATGCAGTCATTCATAAGTTTTTATTGCTCGGATCGCGCATAAGATTAAGGGCGTGCGGGCGGTGAATTCACATTCCCGTGTGCACGTGCGCAGTTTCCTATGATGTTTCTCGTCGCAAGGACCTAAATAAGGACCTAAATGTTGTACACCCTGCCGGGCTATTTCGGATAGGGGTGCCCCGCCAGCAGCGCAAAAGCGCGGTAAAGCTGCTCGACCAGCATGACGCGCGCGAGTTCGTGCGAAAACGTCAGAGGCGAAAGGGAAATGCGGGTTTTGGCGCGTTGCGCCACGCTCTCGGGAAAACCCTCCGCGGCGCCACACAGAAAGACCAGTTCGCGCACCCCGCGATCCCGGTGGGCCGCAAGCCAGCCGGCAAATTGCTCCGAACTAAACATTTTCCCGCCCGCATCCAGGAGCGTAACGAGGGCGCCCGGCGCGACCTCGATGCGGCGTAACGCGGCGGAAGACTCCTCCCGGAATTCGCTGATTTCGATCTCCGTAAACCGCCGCAAGCGCGCGGCGTAATCGTCAAGAAGCGCCCGAATTTCGGCGCGGCGCGTTTTACCGAGCAGGACAAGCTGGATACGCATGGTCGAAACCGCCGCGGGTTAATGCAGCCCGTATTTTTTGCGCTTATCGAGAAGCGTTTTGCGGCTGATGCCCAGCACCGCGGCGGCCCGGCTGATCTTATAACGCGTGGCTTCGAGAGTGGCCTCGATGGCTTCGTGCTCGATATCTTCGAGGGAACGCAAGCCACTGGTTCCTCCCGAATCCGCGGTACGAATGCCTTCCGGGAAATCCTCGGGGGCGAGAACCGGTGACTGCGAAAACACCAGCGCCCGTTCGACGGCATTTTTCAGCTCACGAACATTTCCGGGCCAATCGTAGGCCAGAAACATTTGCCGAGTTTGATCGCTGAACGCGGTATCCGGGCGGCCGTGCACCAAACCCAGGCGCTCGCGCATGTGTTCAGCAATGGGCATGATGTCGGACCGGCGGTCGCGGAGAGCAGGCACCTGGACCGTCAGCACGCTGAGTCGGAAATACAGGTCCTCACGAAAGTGCCGGGACGCGACGCTCCTGGCAAGGTCGGCGTTCGTAAGCGCAATGAGCCGGGCATCGATTCTGAGAGTCTCGGTGCCGCCGAGGCGCTCAAAGGTGCGCTCTTCGAGTACGCGCAACAGCTTCGACTGCGTAGCGAGGCTGAGAGCGGCGACCTCATCGAGCACAATGGTGCCCCCGCCCGCCATCTCGAGGCGTCCGAACTTGCGTTCGACTGCTCCCGTGAAGGCGCCGCGTTCGTGGCCGAATAATTCAGATTCCACCAGTTCATGCGGAAGGCTGGCGCAATCAATCTTCAGGTAAGGAGCGTCGCGGCGCGGGCTGAGTTCGTGAATTAAACGGGCGAGCTGGTCCTTGCCGGTGCCGCTCTCGCCAGTTACCAGGACGGTCGTGGAAGTTTCGGCGACCCTGCGCGCCAGATCCAATACGCGCTCGGACGCCGGGTCCTGCGCGATCCAGGGGATTGGAACGTCACTCATGCCGATTCGCCACCGGCGGCAGCGGACCCGGACAAAGGCTCGTTGAAATCAATGCGCCGTGCGGCTCGCCAGAGACGCTCGAGGTCGTAATATTGGCGCAGCTGCTCGGTAAATATGTGCACGATGAAGGAGCCGTAATCGAGCAAGAGCCATTCAGCGCCGGCACGGCCTTCGCGATGCGCGGGACGCAACCCGTGCGCCTCGAGCGCCTCCTCAATGGCATCGGATATGGCCCTGAGTTGAGGAGTGCTGAAGCCGGTACAGAGCAGAAAGGCGTCCGTGAAGGCGCCCAGCCCTGTCAGATCCAGAAGCGTGACACCGGCGGCTTTTTTGTCCTGCGCAGCCTCAATGGCGGAACGCAGTTCGGGGCGAAGGGGAGGGGTGCTCGTCACTTGTAAAGAGCCTGCTTCATAATGTATTCCTCGACGCTGGAGGGCACAAGTCCGCGGACCGATTTTCCGCGGTCGAGGCGCTCCCGCACCTGGGTCGCCGACACGTGGCTCGCCACGGTATCGAGAAGGTAGACGGTCGAGTGGCGCAGCTCGATGGCACCGCGCTGCCGGCGCGTGCCGTTCGGCTGCGTGGGAAAGAGTTTTGCCGGGATGACAGTACGCAGCGTGTCACTCGGAAAGCCCGGCCGGCTCGCTACCACGAAATCGCACAATTCCAGCAGCACCTCGTAGTTCTTCCACGTATCGAATTGCAGAAACGAGTCCACGCCTAACAGGAAGTACAAATGGTCGCCCGGCGCGCCGTACTGGGTCCGAAACCAGCGCACCGTGTCGACGGAATAACAGATGCGGCGCCGCTGCCCGTCCGGTCCTGCCTCTGCGAGAGACGGCACAAAGCGTGGATGGTCGGCACAAGCCAGCGTGGTCATCGCGAAGCGATGAACGAAAGGCGAGAGGGCGGTTTCCGTTTTGTGCGGCGGGCAGCCCGCGGGGACAAAAAAGATGCAATCCAGATGGAAGCGGCGTTGCGCGGCCCGCGCGACGGCCAGGTGTCCCAGATGAATCGGATCGAATGTTCCGCCGAAAATTGCAATTCGCCGGCCTCTTTTTCGATCTTCATCGGAAGCGCCCATCACGGTTGCTCCGTTGAGGCCAAGGAGCGTCTGTCTCTGACGATTGGTTCGCGGGTCACGCCTGCTCCGGTGCAGCCGCTGGGGACGCGGGACCCGCAATGGGGTTCGCATCGGACTCGGCTGGCGGAGCCGGGGGTGCCAGGCGTTCGAGCGCGTTCGCCATGGCGCGAACCAGTTCCTTAATCCCCTCTCCGGTAGCCGAGGAAATCGCGTGAAATTCCAACTTCCGCTCGGCGCAGAATGCCGCCAGCCGGTCAAGGCGCGTGCGATCCACGGTGGCGTCGAGCTTCGTGGCCACAACAATCATGGGCTTAGCCGCCAGGTCAGGACTGAATGCGGCGAGCTCTCCGCAAATAATCTCAAAATCGCGTATGGGATCGCGCTCGGAGGCGTCACTCGTGTCCACGAGGTGAGCGATTAAACGCGTGCGTTCGATATGCTTTAAAAATCGCGTGCCGAGCCCGGCGCCCTCGTGTGCGCCTTCGATCAGGCCGGGCAAATCCGCAACCACAAAAGTGCGGCCCACCCCTTTGCCCACCGAGCCATCGGCGGACACCACGCCCAGGTGCGGCTCGAGCGTGGTAAAAGGATAATCGGCGATCTTCGGATGCGCCGCGGAAATGCGCGAAATCAGGGTGGACTTGCCGGCATTGGGGAAGCCAACCAGGCCAATGTCGGCGAGCAACTTCAATTCCAGGCGCAGGTGCCGCTCTTCGCCGGGGAAGCCCTCCTCGGACTCACGTGGCGCCTGATGCCAGGGTTTCGCGAAATGCTGATTTCCGCGGCCGCCCCGGCCACCGCGTGCGGCGACAAAGCGCTGGCCCGACACCGTGAGGTCGGCCAGGCGCTCGCCCGTGTCATCATCAATGACCACGGTCCCGGAGGGCACGCTTAAAACCATCTCCGAGCCGGAATGACCCGTGCAGTTCGAGCCTTCACCGTGACGCCCGCGGTCGGCGCGAAACTCGCGGTTATACCGGTAGCGCAACAGCGTGTTCTCGTGCTGGCTCGCTTCCAGAACGATGCTGGCGCCAGCGCCGCCGTCACCACCCGACGGGCCTCCTCGGGGAACGTATTTTTCGCGCCGAAAGGCCACGCAGCCGTTGCCGCCGTCACCCGCCTTAACGTAGATTTTCGCTTCGTCAACAAACATAGCGATTCCCGTCTGCCATCGGACCACAGCTCTCCGGGGAATTACACGAAAGGACCGGAAGCGCGGGAAGCACGTTTTTGGGAGCGGCCATCGCCACTTTCATTGCGGCTTTCATTGCGCGGGGCACCTGGAGAACGGTGCGGATGTGGGCGGCTAATTTGCCTGGTCGCATTTCGCCATCAATTTTCGCCATCAATTCCCATGAGCGAAAAAAAGGCGACCCTGCGCCAACAGGGCCGCCTGAAAGGAAGATCTAATTGGTTGCAGGAACAGGCGCCGCATCCGGAGCGGAGGATTCGGCCGGAAACACGCTGATGTAGCGTCCCATGCGGCCCTTGTCCTGGAATTTCACGAAGCCTGTAACGCAGGCGAACAGGGTATCGTCCTTGCCTTTGCGCACGTTCACGCCGGGTTTGTGCTTCGTGCCGCGCTGACGAATGAGGATGGTGCCAGCCTGGACGAATTGACCCCCGAATCGTTTGACGCCTAACCGTTGTCCCGGCGAGTTGCGGCCGTTTACCGATGATCCGCCGCCTTTTTTATGTGCCATGGAAGCTTCCCTTAGAGCGTAATTTCGCTGATTTGCACGGCGGTATAATTCTGCCGGTGCCCACGCTGAATTTTATATTGGCCGCCGGTCTTGAACTTGAGCACGACGACTTTTGCATGACGATCCTGCGCGACAATTTTGCCTGTGACCTTGGCCGCGGCGGCGTCCTTGCCGGTAACGAAGCGGGGCTCATCGGTGCCCACGGCCAGCACATCGCCAAACGTGATGGTGCCGCCCACCTGCCCAGCCAGCCGCTCGACCTTCACCGTTTCGCCGGGTGCGACGCGGTACTGTTTTCCTCCACTGCGGATCATGGCGTACATCAGCCCTCCAGACGTATACGGGAAACGAGGATTATACGGGCGAGGAGCGCAATGCGTCAATGCACCCTTTACACCATGACAGATAATCGCAACGGTCACGTACAGCTCATGGACGGAACGCAACCCTTGCGCCACCCTACCCTCCGTTGGAACATTACTCTCCAGTCTCAATTTATTTGCCGTCAGCGAAGCATTTGCGATAGTCTCCTTGATCGAAAACGGGGTGACCACAAACGCTGTAGCTGTTTCTGCAAACAAACAAAAATGACCATTCTCAAACGAACGCTCGTTCCAGCGCTGGCACTGGTAGCAATCACTCTGGCAATCGTTCCCAAAAGTATCCGGGCACAAACGGACGAGATCCAGGTTTACGACGCAGAAATAGAAGAGCAGGGCAAATTCAATGTCATGTTGCACAGCAACTACACACCCATTGGGAGGAAGGAAGCCTTTTTCCCGGGCGGCATCATTCCCGATCACTCGGTCAATGGCGCCGTCGAATGGGCGTATGGGGTCACCGACTGGTTCGAGCAAGGAATATATTTTCCGGTATACACCGCGTATTCCCAGGGCCGCGGCGGATCGCTCAACGGCTTTAAGATACGGGAACTCTTCGTGCGGCCGCATGCGAAGGATCACACGTTGTTCTACGGCGTGAATTTCGAGTTCAGTGTGAATTACAGTTACTGGGAGCCCCGGCACATCACGTCCGAGGTCCGGCCCATCGTTGGATTGCATTTGCATCCCGTGGATATCGTGTTCAATCCCATTGTGGATACCGACTACACCGGCGGATTCAAGAATTTGGAATTCGTGCCGGCTACGCGCATCGCTTACAACCTGAACGATACCTGGGCCGTGGCCGCCGAGGAGTATGCCGACGCCGGGCCGCTCCGGCAGTTTTTGCCGGGGAATGAACAGTTTCACGAAGTCTGGGCGGTTTTCGATCGCGCCAGCAAGGTGCTGAGCATTGAAGCCGGCGTAGGTGTGGGCGTAACGAGCGGGGCCGACAAGCTAACGTTTAAGCTGATGCTCTCACGCGATCTGAACTAGCTGATTTGTGACTCAGGCGCGCGGGTGCGCCTTGTCATACACTTCCATCAACTGGCGAATCGAAGCATGCGTATACCGCTGCGTGGTTGACAGCGAGCTGTGGCCGAGCAGTTCCTGAATGGCGCGCAAGTCGGCGCCATCCGCCAGCAAATGCGTGGCAAACGCATGGCGCAGCGAATGCGGATGCAGGTTCCAATTCATATTTGCCATCCTCACGTATTTCGTCAGGATGCGTGCCACGCTGCGGCCGGTCAGCCGCTTTCCATTGGGATTTAGGAACAGCGCCTGCGGCTCGCCGCGCGCGCCCGCTTTATCCAGCAGCGCTTGTCGAATGGGCGCGTAAATCCGCAAGGCCTCCTCGGCTTTCGAGCCGTAAGGAATAATGCGCTGCTTGTTGCCTTTGCCCAGCACGCGTAGCATCTGCTCGCCACGGTCCACATCATCCACGTTCAGGCCCGTCAGTTCGCTCACACGCAAGCCCGAGGCGTACAGCAATTCGAGCATGGCGCGATCCCGCTCGAGCAAAAGCAGCGCGGAGTCCTGCGCAGTTTGCGCGCGCTTCACCGCTCCGCGAGCTGGCACGGGTGCGCGCAGGGTGGCGAGTTGGTTCAGGAACCCATTCAGCTCTTCCGCGCTCAGCATCGCCGGCAGCCGCTTGGGGAGTTTCGGCGTAGGCACCAGGCGCGCCGGATTATCGCGGATCATTCCTTCGCGTGCGCAAAACTTGAAAAATGAGCGCAGCGAGGCCAGCTTGCGCGCAATCGAGCTTTTCTGGAGCTTCTCGTCATGCAGGTAGCCGAGAAATTCGCGGATGACGCGATGATCGATCTGACTGACGACCGGGGGAAGGCTCCCGGGCGGCGAGAGGAAGGTCAAAAACTGTTCGAGATCGCTCTGATAACTACGCAACGTGTGCGGGGAGGCGTTGCGCACGGCCCGCAGATACCCCATGAATTTTTCGATGGCCTGGTGGATGTTGCCAGGCCCGGCAACGGTGTTTGGCTCGGGATTTCGCCTGAGGTTTGGCCCGGGGCCGAGAGTGCCGCTGTTCGCGTTATTGTGCAAGGTCGGGCAGGTGCATCACGAATTTACGTCTTGGCGGATACTTCGGCTTCCACATTCACCGGCGCCGCTTCCTCCGGCGCGACAATCTCCCAGTCGCAGCCTTCCTTCAAACAAGCGCGCACCGTGCCGGTTTTGCTGCGCTTTTCAACGATGAAAGGCGCACCGCACTTCGGACAGGGCTCCGCGATGGGCCGGTGCGGCGTCGTGAAATCGCATTCGGGATACCGGTTGCACCCGTAGAAGACGCGCTGGCGGCCTTTCTTCGCGCGGCGCTCGAGGAGTTCGCCCGTGCCGCACTTCGGACATTGAATGCCCAGCGTCTTGGCGCGAATGAATTTGCATTTCGGGTATGCCGAGCAGCCGATAAATTCTCCGTAGCGCCCATGCCGCCGAACCAATTGCGCGCCGCACTCGGGGCATTTTTCGTCGAGCGGCTCGTCGGGCTGGCGCGCGCGCCGCGTCCCGGTAACGAGTCTCCGCGTGGTCTTGCAATCCGGATAGCCGCTGCACGCGAGGAAAGGGCCCCAGCGGCCGCGCTTGATGATCATTTCACGGCCGCAGTTATCGCAGGTTTCGGTGGGTGCTTCGCCTTCACTCTCGGCGGGAGTCTCGGGAGACAAGTCCTGGATAAAATCGCACTCCGGGTAACGCGAACAACCCAGGAAAAATCCCAGCCGGCTGATGCGCTCGAGCAGCTCGCCCTCACCGCACTTTTCGCACTTGCGCCCGGTAGGAATCCCGGCTTTGTAGGACTCCATCTCGCCCTTCGCCAGTTCGAGTTCCTGCTCGAAGCGCTGGTAAAAGCCTTTCACCGACTCTCGCCAGCGGAGCTTGCCTTCCTCGATGTCGTCGAGTTCTTCCTCCATGCGCGCGGTAAAGCCCAAATCGAAAATGTCGACGAAGCTCTTGACCAGCAGCTCGCTGACCTTTTCTCCCAGCATGGTAGGCGCGAAGCGGCCTTGCTCCTTGGTCACATATTCGCGATCGACAATCGTGGAAATGATCGACGCGTACGTCGACGGGCGGCCGATGCCTTTTTCCTCGAGTTCCTTGACCAGCGTCGCTTCCGTATAGCGCGGAGGAGGCTCGGTAAAGTGCTGATCGGGGCGAATCTTCTCTAGGCGCAGAATTTCACCTTCGCGCATCGGAGGCAATCGGCGCCCTTCGCCATCGTCGTCGGTCTTTTCCTCATCCTCGCCCGTGAGCGGCGAGACCTGGTAAACAGCGAGGTATCCGTCGAACTTCATCACCGATCCGTTGGCGCGGAAGGTGTAGTCGCCCGCGTTAATATCCACCGTGGTTTGATCGAACACGGCGGGAACCATCTGCGAGGCGACGAATCGCTGCCAGATCAATTGATAGAGCTTGAACAAGTCATCGCTCAGAAACGGCCGGACATCGGCAGGCGTGCGTGACACGTCGGTGGGACGCACGGCCTCGTGCCCTTCCTGCGCATCCTTCTTCGACTTGTAGAAGTTCGGCTTTTCGGGAACGTATGCAGGTCCGAAGCTCGAGCCCACGAAGCCCCGCACCTGCTCGAGCGCATCGGCCGACACGCGCACGGAATCGGTACGCATATAGGTGATCAGCGCGACCGCACCCTCGTCCCCCAACTCGACGCCCTCATATAACCGTTGCGCCAGCGCCATCGTGCGCTTCGCGGTATAGCGCAGGCGGTTGTAGCCCGCCTGCTGCAACTTGGACGTGGTGAAGGGCGGGGGCGCGAAACGGCGCTTCTCTTTTTGCGCCACGCTCGCAATTTGCCAGCGGGCCTGCTCGACCGCGGCCACGATGGCGTCCGCTTCGGCCTGGTTGTGGACCTCGACGTCTTCGCCTTTGTGTTTGGTAAGTTTAGCCTCGAACGCGGGGGGCTCGTTGGCCGCCAGTTGCGCGTGCAAAGACCAGTATTCGACGGGCGTGAACGCGCGAATTTCCGCTTCGCGCTCGACGATCAGCCGCAAGGCCACCGTTTGCACCCGGCCGGCGGAAAGTCCGCGGCGCACCTTGTCCCACAACAACGGCGAGATTTTGTAGCCGACCAGACGGTCCAGGACGCGGCGCGCCTGTTGCGCGTCCACCAGATTCGTATTGATCTGGCCGGGATGCTCGAACGCGGCGCGAATCGCCTTCGGCGTAATTTCGTTAAACATCACGCGGAAAATATGCTTGTCCGCAAGGTCGGCTGCGGGATCGATGGTTGCGCTGCTCGCGGCCTTGCGGCCCTTGCCCTTCTTTTTCTTCTTTGCTTTACCCTCGGCCGCTTTTGTTCCCTCCTTGCCATTCTTTGCCGCCATGGTGGGCGCCAGGACTTCGGCCAGGTGCGCGCAAATCGCTTCGCCCTCACGGTCGGGGTCACCTGCCAGGTAGACCGCGTCCGACTTCCCCGCGGCCTTGCGGAGGTCGGCAACCACCTGCACTTTATTGGGGCTTATTTCGTAGGTCGGCTCAAAACCATCATCGACATCGATGCCCAGAATCTTTTTGGGCAGGTCCATGACGTGCCCGTACGAAGCCTTGACCGTGTAATTACGGCCGAGATATTTATTGATCGTCTTCGCCTTTGCCGGCGATTCCACAATAACGAGTGAGCGTGCCATTTCTTTAAGTTGTAAACCCGTTGCGGTCCGAAACCCGCTTCAACGGCCAACCGTGTGTCCTTTCCGCTACCTTCTCCGCTGCGTTGTCCGCTAGCTGGCGCTCCATAAACTTAGAGCAGTACGCGCACAAACTGTTTGCCCGGCATCTGCCGGATGATGCCCCGCATTTCCATCTCGCACAATGCCGCCAGCGTTTCCGACGAATTCAGGCCAGTCGTTTCCACCAGTTCATCCACATGAATGGGCGTGTCCATGCGGATCAGGTCGTACAGCTTTTTCTCGACCGCCGAAAGCGCCTGCTCGAACAATAATGCACGGTCCTGCGTTGTGGTTGTCTCGACCGGAAAAAGCTCGGAGCGAATCTCCGTCGGCAATTCCTCGATTACATCTTCCCACCCGGTCACCAGCTTGGCTCCCTGCTTGATGAGTTGGTGAGATGCAAAGCTGGCCGGCTCGGTCACGTTGCCCGGCACGGCAAAAACTTCGCGGCCAAATTCCATGGCCAGTCGCGAGGTGATCAACGATCCCGAATATTGCGCGCCCTGCACGACCACCACGCCTACGGCCATGCCAGCCACAATGCGATTGCGCACGGGAAAATTTTCCGGAGCGGGGTGGGTGCCTAATGAGAATTCGCTGATCAGCGCGCCTCTCTTTTCGACTTCGGCAAACAATTTTCGGTTCTCCTTGGGATAAACCACGTCGATCCCGCAGCCGAGTACGCCCGCCGTGACTCCACGAGCGGAGGAGCACGCCCCACGGTGCGAGGAACTGTCGATTCCGCGGGCCAAGCCGCTGACGATCAGCAGCACGCGTTCGGCCAGATCCCGCGAAAGGCGCTCGGCTATTTGATTCCCGTAAGGCGTTGGACGTCGCGTACCCACCAGAGAGATGGCGTGACGGTTCAAAATTCCAGGGTCGCCTCGCACGTAAAGCAGCGGCGGCGGGTCGTAAATCTCGAGCAGCCGCTGTGGGTAAGTGGCTTCCTTCCAGTGAACTAGATGGCAGCCGATACGCCGTACCTCGGCCAGTTCGTTTTCCGCTTCGCGAAAGCCGGCATGGGACGCCACCGCCTGCGCCGCGGCCGCGGGCAGCCGGCAAGCCTCGAGCTCGGTTAGCGAGGCGCGAAAAACTCCTTCAGGCGAACCGAACGCGCGGAGCAGTTTGGCGGTCAGCCGGGCGCCCAAGCCCGGGGTTAGATGCAGCGCGAGCCAGGGAAGGGAGGAATCCAGGTCCACGGCGGGTCAGAACCTAACCGCTTAACGGCGAAACTGTCAAGTAAGTTGGCGGATTTCTTTGCGGCTTCGCCCCTTGCGGAGGTGTGCTGCGGATGGCTATGCTATATTGGCTCCTTACCTGACATCATCCACCATCATTAATTCCCTATGGCCAAGATCCGCGTCTCTATCGTCCAGTTCCTTAATACCGCGCCGCTCGTTTGGGGGTTCACCAACGGGCCGCTCCGGGAGCAGTACGAAGATCGCTACGAGTTGTCATTCACCGTGCCATCGTTATGCGCCGAATCATTGCGTGCTGGCCAGGTGGACATCGCGATCATTCCGGCGGTCGAATACCAGCGCATCGACAATTTGATTGTGCTGCCGGACATGTGCGTCGCCGCAAAGAACGAGGTGCGCAGCATCCTGGTGCTCGCGAAAAAGCCGATCGAGTCCGCCCAAAGGATTGCGCTGGACACCGATTCGCGCAGTTCCGTGGCGCTCACCCGATTGCTGTGCGGGGGCTATTGGAATATCTCTCCCAAGTTCATCGACATGCCTCCCGATCCTGCGGCCATGCTGGCGGAGGCGGATGCGGCGCTGCTGATCGGTGATCCGGCGCTGCGCGTGCGCCTGAAAGTGGACGAACTTGCGTCCAAGCGCCCCGTGGTTTCGCTTGCAGATTCCCTGGTCGATTCAGAAACCGCGGCGCCGAGGGATGTCGCCAAGCGCGCCTCGACAGGCCGCTTAGCAGATTGTTGCGGAAGCGATGCCGACATGCAGCCGGTGCCGGGTGTAGATACGCTATTCGTGTATGACGTCGCCGAGCAGTGGCGCCAAATGACGGGTAAACCGTGCGTGCTGGCGGTTTGGGCGGGACGTCGCGACGTGGTAACGCCGGAGGCTGTGGCGGATTTTCAAGCCTCGAAAGAATATGGTCTGTCGCACATCGGCGAGATCGCTGAGGATGCGGCCCTTACGCTCGATATGCCCCCGCGATATCTCGAAAGCTACTTGCGCGAGAACATTGACTTTTCGCTGGACGAGGAGAATCTCGGTGGCCTGCGGCATTATTTCGAGCTCTGCGCGCACGCGGGGCTGATCCCGCGCGCCCGTCCCATCATATTCGCGGAAACGCCGGAACGTGTCGCGGCGCCGCACACGCAAGCGGAAGGAGTACGCTGAATTTATGGGACTCGCACCGCAAGAAGCGCTCGAACTGCTCGAGTCCGATGACCTGATCGGCATCGGCATGGCCGCGCATCAGTTGCGCAAGAAAAAAACCGATCCTCGCGTGGTCACCTATCAGATCGACCGCAATATCAACTACACCAATTTCTGCACGGAATACTGCTCGTTTTGCGCGTTTTACCGGCCGCTAGGTTCCAAAGAAGGGTACGTGCTGTCCTTCGATACCATCCTGGAAAAAATCGAGGAGACCGTCGCGTTCGGCGGCACGGGAATCCTGATGCAGGGCGGGCTGCATCCCGACCTGAAAATCGAATATTACGAAGATATGCTGCGCATCATCAAGCAGCGATTTCCACGCATGCACCTGCATTGCTTTTCAGCGCCGGAAATTTTATGTATCGCGGAAGTCTCGAACCTCTCCGTGCGGGATACCATCGCGCGGCTGCGCGATGCCGGCCTCGATTCCATTCCCGGAGGCGGCGCCGAAATTCTCGACGATGAAATTCGCAGCCGCATTTCGCGCCTGAAGTGCACTTCCGATGAATGGGAGCAGATGCACCGCACCGCGCATGCGCTCGGCGTGCGCACGACGGCCACGATGATGTTTGGCTGCGGCGAGGAGCTCCGCCACCGCGTTAACCACCTCGAGCGAATCCGCCGTATTCAAGAAGATACGGGCGGCTTCACGGCATTTATCCCGTGGATTTTTGCTCCGGAAAACACGCCCCTGGGAAAGAAAGTGCCGGAAGCCACCGCGGTCGATTACCTGAAGACACTGGCAATCAGCCGCCTTTACCTCGACAATTTCGAGCACATTCAATCGAGCTGGCTTACTCCGGGAATTAAGGTTTGCCAGGTGGGCCTGCAATTTGGCGCCGACGATGTTGGCAGCATTTTAATCGAGGAAAATGTGGTCTTCGCGGCAGGCGTACGCAACCGTACGAACGAATCCGAGTTGCGCCGCATTATTTTCGATGCGGGCTATATTCCCGCACAGCGCGACACGCTGTATCGTTCCTACGTGCTGAAGTAAGCGGCCGGAAGCGCTTGGCACTGCGGGTGCAGCCCTTCGGGTCACCACGTTCGGTTGGGTTCGATCCGGACGCGGCGTGCAATGCGATGCTCCGCTCAGGAGCCCCGTGATTGTGGTGCGGGGGTAGCAAATTACAATATTGGCTTGCTAGGCTCCCGTCTTTTTTTCCGGCAATTTCTCAATCTGAATTTCCACGATTTCGCCTTCATCGAGGTCCAGCGCTTGCAAAGGATGCAACGCGCCCGCGGAGTAGCGTGCCCGTATTTGCGCTCTAGTGCGTGAAGGCGTGTTCGTACTCGCCGCAGTGTCCGAAGATGGCGCACGGCTCGCGCGCGTCACGGACTGCGCTGCCAGCGCACCACTGTTTCCACTTAGCGTTCCGCCTGCCGCACCTGCGGTTCCGCCCGCCGCACCTGCCGTTCCGCCTGCCCTCGGGCCCACTGTCGCGGTTCGATCGAGCGCGACATTGGCGAGCGCGTCAGCGTCCCGATTTTGCTCTCGCGGGACGTGTTCGATCGCAAAGTAGGCCAGCCCACGGGCCAACTTCTGCGCCCGCTCGTGCAGCGGACGCAAATCGGGGCTTTTTACCTTATAGCGCCCCTCCATTTGCCGCACCAGCAGCTCTGAATCGCTGCGTACACGCAAACGCGTGATCTTTTCCGCGGCCGCGTAATCAAGCGCGGTGATCAGGGCATAGTATTCGGCGACATTGTTGGTCGCACGCCCCAGATACTTGCCGATTTCGAATTTGATTGTGCCGTCCGGCGCTCGCAGGATCACCGCATAAGAAGCCGGTCCCGGATTGCCACGCGAAGCCCCGTCGACATAAGCGAGAAAAACGCCGGGCCGCGCGACTTCGTGCGTTTCATCGGGCGCGAACGGGAGTACTCCAGCAGCAGAAGGGGGCCTTGCCGGGGGTTTCATTCGCAACAGCGTGTGGCGCCGGGATTAAGGCTCATTGGCGGAAACATCGGTGATTGTGTCCGGCGCGCCTGAAAATCCGGCAGGGCCTGTGCCGGGGTCCGCTTCAGAATGTTGCGAGGGGTTGGAATCTGCGGATACGGAGTCTGCGGATGCGGAATCTGGCGGTTGGGAATCTGCGTGCGCTGACGCTGCCGCTTCGGCGGCCGGAGGCTCGGCATAGTAGAGAATGCGCGTGCACGTCTCACACTGAAAGATATCGGTACAATCGGCGCGTCGAAGCTCCTGAAAAACGTGCGGCCGAATGCGCACGCCGCACTGCGTGCAGGCTTCATCGCGTACCGCCGCCACGCCGATGTGTTGCCGGCGTCCCGCGACGCGCTCGTAAATCGCGAAAAGTTTCTCGGGTATATCTCCGACGTGCCGCTGGCGCTCGGATTGTTTCGCGGCAAGTTCCTGCTGCAGGGCCGCCTGCTCCGCCTGGATTCGTTGCCGCTCGGCTGCCGCCGTTCGCTCGACACCGACAATCGCCTGCTCGGCGGCGCGAATCTGGCGGTCGAACTCTTCGCCGGCAACCATGCGCTCGAGCAGCCGATCCTCGGCCTGCGCCACTTCACTCTCGGCATATTGGATTTCGTGCTGCAGCGCCTTGTAGGCGTCATTCGTTTTGACGTTCAAACTCTGATCGCGGTATTTGCGCGCCTTTTCTTTCCACGCATCCACGTCCATCTCGAACGTCTTGCGATCTTTGGCGCTGGCTTTCAGAGCTTCGCGGGCATCAGCGAGCTGCTGCTTCGCATCCGTAACTTGTTTTTCAACATTCGCAAGTTGCTGCGGGAGCGCCGCCAGCTTGTTGCGCAATTCGGCCAACCGCGTATCCAGCACCTGCAACTCGACCAGGCTCTTGATTTCCGGGCGCATTTTGCGACTCATTCTAACACAGGGGTCATGCGCCGCTCCGGCCGCGCATTTTGCCGCTCATCGCATCGTCGATATGCGGGGGATATTCGGGGGGGTATTCAGGGCGGTATTCGCGAAACGTGCCCTGCATGGGCCTGCGAAGCGCATGCCGCGAACAGTTGGACGCAACTGCGCGGGCGAACCTATTCGGCTTGACGAATTTGCATCGACTGGTCGACCGAAATCACCGGGTAATGCAGAGGGGTCGAGTTGCTCGCGGGTGGCCCGGCATCCACATGGCGCGCCGTGGCGCTGAACCCGCCTGGCGAGGGTTCGATTGCATATGTATAGCCGTCGCGCTGGGTCCGCAGCATGGTCATGGTGCCGCTCGAGACCAGCTGGTCAAGCGTCGCGTAAGAACCGTTTTGCAGGAAGTACGACCGTTCGGCCTGGGCGATCGCGGTTAAATCCATTTCGACGCCCGTGGTGGATATTGCCTGGATGACGCTGCTGCCGGGTGGTGCGGCCTGCCTGAGAAAATAGAAATACGCGCCGAGTGAGATCGTTGCCACCACCAGCAGGGAAATTACGGAACGCATTCTCTCGTCCTCCCGTTAGTGCCAAAGCCTGAGGGCCGCATCACCAGTGTAGCGCTGCGTTGCTCGGTGCGCGTGTTCCCGGGCCAGTGCTTGCTGCGAAACGATTACGTGCATCTAGCGGCATCGCGGGCGGAGGCGTCGGGGAGGCAGCTGGATATGAGCGCCCGTACTGTGTATGATCGTTGTGAGGAGCGCGGTCTTGACACCTGACAAGACAGCCGACAAGACTTGTGCTGGTAAGCGTGATCCATCCCGTGACACATCCCACATAATCCATCGAATAGACGATTTGCACGGGAACCAGCAACATCGAGCCAGGAACTGACCCAGCAACGTTGCGTCGTCCACATCGGTTTGTGTTCTCGAGGCTGATCGCATGAGGTCTCATCCCAATTCGAAATTACGCGCCATCGCGGCGCCTGTGGTTCCGGCAAACGGAATGGCAGCAGCCGCGCGCGCATCTTCGGGGACAGGCCGCCGCCGCAGGCTCGTAGCCTATATGCGGGCGCACACCGGACCCGTTCCCGGCGCGGAACTTGCGCGACGCCTGCACGTCAGCAGGCAATGCCTGGTGCAGGATGTGGCGATGCTGCGTGCCAGCGGCGAAGAGATCGTCTCCACGCCGCAGGGTTATCGCTTGCCGGCCGCACGAGTTGCCGCGCACCGCGCCATTCTGGCGTGTCAGCATGCTCCGGAGCGTACGGAGGAAGAATTGCAAATCCTGGTGGATCACGGCGTGCGAGTGCTCGATGTGGTCGTCGAGCATCCCTTGTATGGCGAATTGCGTGGGTCTCTGATGCTGGAATCGCGCCGGGACGTCGATGATTTTTTGCGCCGCTGGCGCCGTAAGCAAGCCACGCTTCTTTCATCGCTCACGCGTGGCGTGCATTTGCATACGGTCGAGGCCAGCAGACGGGACATGATTGCGCGCGCCAAGGCACGGCTGGACGCGCGCGGGTTCTTGCTGAAATAGCGCAAGCGCTCGGAAAAGATATCGCGGACAGGCGGCTGCGCTCATGTTGCATGACGACGTGTTTACAAGGCCAGGTGCTACGGGGCGAAGTGTTACGCCACCAAGTGTTACGCGACGCGTTCTACGCGAAGATGCTCTACATGTTGACGTGTTACACGAGAGTTCACGCGAAAAGCCATTGAATAGCGCATTACAGAAAGAGCAGCAACTCCGCCAAGCCATGTTCCGCGGCGCGAGCCTGCATCTCGAGAATGCCGATTACCTGCGTGCCGTTAGCGCGTTCACCGCGGAGTTGCTCGCGACGGACGTGGGCGGCGGAGATCTTACGGCCAAAGCCCTCCGCTTGGCTGCGCGACCCACCACGGCGCAAGTGCTGGCCAAAACCGCGGGCATTGCCGCGGGCATCGCCGAGTTTTCGTGGCTTTTGAAGCAGGGTGGGTTGCGCGTTGACGCGCGAAAACAGGACGGCGACGCATTTGCCTGCGGCGAAACGTTGCTCGACATCGAAGGCTCGCGCGCCGATTTGCTGCTTTACGAACGTGTAGGATTGAATCTGTTGCAGCGCCTGAGCGGAATCGCGACGATGACGCATAATCTGCAGCAGCGGATTCGCAGCATTCATCCCGGGACATTCATTCTGGGCACGCGCAAAACGCCCTGGGGGCTGCTCGATAAGCGCGCGCTCCATCTCGGGGGAGGCGGAACGCACCGGCTGGGTCTCTGGGATGCGATTCTCGTGAAGAACAATCATCTGGCGCTGCTCGCGGATCGCGAGGAAGACGCCGTATGCATCGCGGCGCAACGTGCGTGGGAGTGCCGCGGCGCCGCGGCCTTCGTCGAAATTGAGGTTCGCAGCGAAGCATCTGCTATTGCGGCGGCGAAAGCCTTCCGCAGCCTGCGCGATGCCGATCGCCATCCCGAGACCGAATCGCAGGATGAATCGCGGCATCAAACGGTGCGCCAAACAAAAGCGGCGGAAGCGGCGTCGCGCCAGGAGACACCTTGTCCTTGCGTGCTGATGCTCGACAATATCGCGCCCCGCGAAGCTGCCCATATCCTCGGCGCGCTCCGTGCGCAAAACCTGCTGGACGATGTGCTGATCGAAGCCAGCGGCAACATCTCGGAAAGCAACCTGCAGGGGTATGCGGAAGCCGGCGTGGACGCTATTTCCGTGGGCGCGCTGACGCACTCGGTGCAGGCACTCGATCTCTCGCAGAGACTTTCGTGAAATGGAAACCCCGATGACAACCCTGGAAGCTGTTGCGCACGTCCCGTTCAAGCCGTTCGAACAGAGATATACCCTGCCACCCGTCGAAGAAGTTTCCGACACGCCGCAGCAAATCGCCGAGAAACAGGAGTTGATTCGGCACCTGTGCAAGCAGCGCAACGCCGTCCTGCTGGCCCATCATTATCAACGATCGGAGGTGCAAGACGTCGCGAACTTCGTCGGCGACTCTCTGCGGTTGTGCCAGGCGGCTGCCCGCACCGATGCGGATGTGATCGTGTTCTGCGGCGTGCACTTTATGGCCGAAACGGCGGCGGTTCTGTGCCCTGAGAAAGCGGTGTTGCTGCCCGATCCGCGCGCGGATTGCTCGCTCGCCGCCTCCATTACGGCGCCCGAACTGCGCGCCTGGAAAGCGCGGTTTCCTGACGCGACCGTGATCGCTTACATCAATACCTCGGCTGCGGTGAAAGCTGAAAGCGACTACTGCTGCACCTCGGCGAATGCCGCGAAGGTGGTGCGGGCGGTTCCCGAAAGCCAGCCCATTCTTTTTCTTCCCGACAAATTCCTGGCGACCGTCGTCGCGCGTCAGACGCGGCGCAGCAACATCATTGCGTATCCCGGATATTGCCACGTGCATCGCATGATCCGCCCGGAGGATGTAATCGCCATGCTTGATGAGCACCCCGACATCGAGCTGTTGCTGCACCCCGAATGCGGCTGCGTCAGCTCCTGCATGGCGAAAGCACTTGATGGCGACCTTCCGGCGGATCGCACCTTCTTTTTGTCCACCGAGGGCATGCTCCACCACATTGCGACTTCCCCTGCGAAAGAATTTGCGGTGGGAACCGAGCTGGGTATCCTGCACGGCTTGCGAAAACAGCATCCCGACAGGACGTTTTATCCCGTCAATCCCGAGGCGGTATGCGCGTTCATGAAGACCATCACGCTTGATAGGATTATCAGCTCACTGGAAGACTTGCATCCGCAGGTGCGCGTTCCCGCGGACATCGCCGCCCGTGCGCGGCGCGCGATTGATCGGATGCTACAACTTAGCTGATGTGGCAGGTAATGGGCTGACGATGTTTGGCTAGCGGTGTTTGGCGAGCGATGTTTGCGAATGACGATTGCGAACGTTTGCAGATTACGGCGAGGCTGAAATTTAATTCGCTGCCCTCAGATAGGTAGGATTCGAGAAGATCCACAGCGTCCAGCGCCTGCCTCCCAAAATCCCTGGCTGCCGCAGAAATACTTCGGTGCGATACGTTCCCGGACCGGGCAGTGGCTCGTCAATTGACCAGGCTTGCTTTTCGATGATCTTCCGTCCATCGCGAAAAACTTGAATCAGCGGCTGGCTCGCCCCCGAAGGCACCGAGACGTGCATGCTCGCTGCACTGTCCCACTTCATGAAATCGCCAGGACCGCCGGAAGACGCGTTCGCGGAAACGCGGCTGACGAAACCGCTGGCGGGGTAAAGAGCGTCAAGCGAGCAGAACGAATGGCCGTGTTCGAGCGCGTCCAGAATCTCCGGCCCTGTGGCATGGTTTGCGTCTCCGCCGCCCGCTTCCGGCCCGAGCAGCACATGCTCGCGACCTACCTGGAACACGGGAACGTAACCTGGAAAACGTAGAAACATGCCGTGCCCCAGGCGCAGTTTAGCGTGCGCGTCGGTGCCGCACATTCCTACCACCGGCCGCGTTGCCAGCAATTCGTCCCATTTGGCGAAATTAGGCTCGGGCGTTTGGGCCAGGCGCACCATGGCGAGCTGGTCGTTCACACCATAAAGTAGCAGGCCAGCCAGAAGCTCGGGCACACTGTCGCGACGCCAGTTCTCATCCTCGTTCCAGATTTCCATTCCATCGTAATTGGACGTTTTCCAATCGGTCCACGGAATGCGCGGACTGAAGGGATGGGCCAGAATGTTGAACCCTCCCGCCGCATGGGCTGCGGCCAGCAGCGTGTCCGCATTATCGGTGGCGGGTTTTTGCCATCCTGGAGGTATCCCCAGCGTTACAAAGTGGCCGCTCGAGGTGCTCAACTCCTCCCCGGAAAGAATCGGGAAGTCGGGTGGATCGGCGGAGAGTGTCGCTTGCTCGACGGCCACGTTATGGTCGGTTATGGCAATGAAGGAAAGATTCGCTTTGCGGGCTGCTGCCATGACTTCCGGAACCGTGCCGCTGCCGTCGGAAGCTATGGTGTGGATGTGCACCGCTCCCAGCCGCTCGCCGGGAGCCGGATTACCTAAGGTGCCCGGCAAGCGCACCAGTGCGCCTTCCAGCAAAATCGCGGCTACGGCCATCCCGAAGATGACGAAGACGATAAGGAAAATGTAGCGAACGATGTGAAAACGTTTGCGCCGCGCACGATGCAAACGATTTCCCAATATGTCGGACTCTGAGCTAACAGGCCGGAGTTGTGGATGGGATTCTAGTAAGGGCACAAGATTTGGCGTGTGTCTTCAGTTTGAGACGAGCGGTCTGTCAAAGGAGGTGCCATTTTTGTTACAGCGTTTCAGGTGCAAAGTGTCAAGGCCGCGCGTGAAGGCCAGGTGTCAATGTCACGGTTGATGCCCGGCGGTCCAGAGCTAGGATGTGGCCTCCAGCCATTCTGTTGCCAGCGATGATGATATCCCGAGAGTATGGTTGTGCCTATAATGCCAAGCTACGAAATGGCCGTTGTCCGCATCCAAGCACCTTGTATATAGAAACCAGTGCGTCCCGGACGCCGCATACCGCTCGATATTGCATCGGTATACGACGTCAAAGAATGCCATTAAAGAAATAAGGTAGCCGCGATTGCCATTGTGAAGATTGTCCTTCCGGTATCTGGACTGCTCAATCCGGTTTCTTATTGTTTACGACCTGTCATAGACTGCGTGGCATAGATTCCGGCAAGGCTGCTGCACAGGGAGCCGGAATCAGTGTTTAGAATCATATTTTGCAAAACCTGTTATTGTTCGGCGGCCCGTCACTGGGCCAAAGGGAGCGATTCTCTTGAAATCTACATCTCTCGTTCTGCTGTCTGCCGCCGTATTGTTTGCGGCCTCCTCCGCAATTGCCAAGGGTAAGGTCGCCGCGCCACAGGCCCAGGCCTCGTCGGCGGCGGCCGCGGGTCAAGCGGCGCCCTGGCCGCTGATGGGTACCGTGCAACAGGAACTTACTCGCGAGATGGGCGTACTTGCCAAGGCGGACCCGCCAGCCTATTTCATGAGCTACACCGTGACCGACTCGAACCGGGCTGAGGTCATGGGCTCGAATGGCGCGTTGCTGTCCAGCCAGGAAAATCATTCCCGGTGGCTCGAGGCGCAGGTGCGCGTAGGCTCGTACGATCTGGACAATACGCATCGCGTGGGAAACGGGCAGCCCGAGGGCCCCGGGAGTTATGGCGAACCGATTTCGATCGAGGACGACGCGGGTGTTTTGCGCCGCGCCATCTGGCGCCAGACCGATGCGCAATATCGCGCCGCCGCCGACTCGTTGATCAAGATTCGCACCAGCAAGGACGTGCAGATACAGACGGCGGAGGAGCACGCGCCCGATTTCAGCCACGAAACCGCGCATGTCTTCTACGGCCCGCATGCTTCGTTTACATTGGACCGGCGCCCGTGGGAGGAGAAGGCGCGCCTTTATACTAAATATTTTCACGCCTCACCCGCCATTTTGAATTCCATCGCCACGTTTACCGCCCAGGCGGAGAACAACTACCAGGTATCCAGCGAAGGCTCACGCTTGCAATTTGGCCAGGTGCGATACCGGCTGGAATTATTTATTCAGGGCAAAGCGCCCGATGGCATGGACATCAACCGCTACTACAATTTTGATTGGACCGATCCCGCCGGGGCCCCCGACGATAAGACCGTGCTGGCGCAGTGCGCCGTGCTGCAAAAGGAACTCGAGGGTTTGGTGAAGGCGCCACTCGTTGAGCCTTTCGCGGGTCCGGCCATGCTCACAGGTCGCGCCTCCGCCGTGTTCTTTCATGAGGTGTTTGGCCATCGCGACGAAGGCTTCCGGCAGAAAGACATCAATGAAGGGCAGACCTTCGCGCGGAAAGTCGGCGAGCAGATTCTGCCGTCTTTCCTTTCCATTGTGGACGATCCCACCGATGCGAAACTCGGCTCGAATGTGCTGCTCGGCTTCTATCCCTTCGATGACGAGGGCACGGCGGCGCAGCGCGTAACACTAGTGGACCATGGGGTACTGCGCAATTTCGAAATGTCGCGCCAGCCCCTGATCGGTTTCGCGCAATCGAATGGACACGGCCGCCGCCAGGTCGGTCTGCCGCCCGTTTCTCGCCAGGGCAACCTGATCGTCGAGAGCACGCACCAGGTAACGAATGAAGAGCTGCGAAAAATGCTGATCGAGGAAGTTCGCCGCCAGGGCAAGCCCTTTGGCTTGCTGATCGACGACATTGCCGGTGGCTTCACTTTCACGGGGCGCGGCCAGCCACAGGCGTTCCAAGTGCAGCCACTGGTGGTCTACAAAGTTTTCACCGATAACCGTCCCGATGAATTGGTCCGTGGCGTGGATATCGTGGGCACACCTCTTGTTTCGTTGACCAAGATCATCGCCACCGGAGATAAAACCGAAGTATTCAACGGCTATTGCGGCGCCGAATCCGGCTCGGTCCCGGTAGCAGCCGCAGCCCCTGCCATGCTCATTTCGGAGATGGAAGTGCAGAAAAAACAGACGTCCACCGATCGCCCTCCCATCCTGCCGCCTCCGGCGCACGACCCGCAGGCGCAAGGAGCGCAGCGATGAAATCCTTGAAACTCACTTTGAACCTCGTCTTGTCCCACAACATGGCACCGGTGCTGGTTGTTTTAGTCCTTGCGACGACGATCAGTGGCGGAACATCCGCCATCGCCGCCACGCCCAAAGCTGCCGATGCGGCCAGCGATCCTGTGGCCGCGGTTCGTGCCCCGTCTCCGAAAACGCCTGCAGCCGCTCGGCAGGTTCCGCAAGTCCCCTCCGGCGATACCGACAAAACACTCGCGGCGCTGCACGATGAGCTCGAACGTTCCCGCACGCGCCTCATGTTGCCGGGCCAGGAAAAGCCCTATTACATCGAGTACCGGCTGCTCGATCTCGAGGAGCACACCATCAGCGCCCAGTTTGGCGCGGTCATCGGCAACACCGCCACGCGCAACCGCTTCATGAGTGTGGATGTCCGCGTCGGCGACTACAAACTGGATAGCTCCAACTTTATCGGCGACCAGGGCTTCCGCGGCTTCCTGGGCTCTACCGGGACCGTGGGCATCGACCGCGACTACGATTCGCTTCGGCAGGATTTGTGGCTCGCCACCGATCAGGCCTACAAGGAAGCGCTCGATGCGCTCTCCAATAAGCGCGCTTTCTTGCGCAGCCTGGCGAACGCCCCCACGATCGATGATTTTTCCAAAGAGGCGCCGGTCGTACAGGTTGATCCCATCGTGCAGCCTGACTGGACCTCCCGTAACTGGGAAGCGGAAGCGAAGATGGTTTCCGGCGTGTTGCGCAGTTATCCCGAGCTCTACAACTCGCGCGTCACGTACCACCTGATCTATGCCACCACGTATTTGATTTCCACCGAAGGCTCCGAAATGCGCGTGAGCCGCTCGCTCGCCGGCATCGAAGCCAGCCTCGGCTCTCGCGCCGACGATGGCACACCCATGCACGATTTCCTCGCTATTTATGCACCTCGCCCCGGCGACCTCCCGACCGCCGAAGCCGTGCGCCCGCAACTCGACCGCATCGGCCGCGAACTGGTGGCTCTGCGCAACGCTCCAGCGGTTGGGGATTACGATGGCCCGGTGTTGTTTGAGCCGCTCGCTTCGGGTTCGCTCCTCGCGCAGGTTCTGACTCCTTCAGTCACGGGAGCCCGCGCGCCGCTCTCGATGAATTCTCGATTCGATCAAATGACGCAGCAGCTCGGCGGACGCAGCGAGTGGACGGGCCGCGTGGGCCAGCGCGTTTTGCCTACCGATGTCACAGTGACGGATGACCCCACCGCGCAGCAGTTCAAAGGCCAGCCGCTGATCGGTTCGTACGCCACGGATCAGGAAGGCGTCCGCGCGGAGAAAGTCGCCATTGTCGAAAACGGTATGCTGCGCCAATTGCTCATGTCGCGCCGGCCCGGCCCGGACTTCGGAACCTCGAATGGCCATGGTCGCTCGATGTTTCTCGCACAACCCCGGCCCATGAGCAGTAATTTGTTCTTCACCGCCTCTGATGGCGAGTCACCCGCCGACTTGCGCAAGAAGTTTCTCGATGCGTGCAAGCAAAACGGTCAAAAGTTTGGTTTGATCGTGCGCGAAATGGATAACCCCGTAATCGCCAGCTCGACGCAGGAGGAGCTTTCCGACGCGCTGGCCATTCTTGCGACGGGAGCGCCGAAAGGTGACCGCATGCCGTTGCTCGTCTATCGCGTAAACGTTGACGATGGACACGAGGAGCTTGTGCGCGGCGCCATTCTTTCCGGATTGGCCTCGCGCAACATGCGCACGCTGCTCGGCGTCGGCAATGACAACGCAGTCTTTTCCTACGCGCAAAGCCAGGATGCGGAAATTGCGGGGACCGCGCTCGGCGCATTTGGCTCGGCCGATGGCGGCGTGCCCAGCACGGTAATCGCGCCGTCTTTGCTATTCGAGGAAGTGGAAGTCCGCGGGCCGCATGGGGAGCCACGCAGCATGCCCATCGTGCCGCCTCCGCCGCTATAGGATGTTCGCGGCGGCTCACGTCGAGCGTCGGACGGACTGCACGTGAGCTGCACGCCGCTGGCGCGTGCGCGCACCCACAGTTCGACTAAGCTGGCGTCACTCTGTTTTGGCTCACTCCGTCCCCATTGGCCACGTTGTCTTGCTTACTCGCAAATCGGGGCGGCCACGCCAGCGCTCCTAGCGCAAGGAGCGCCGGAAAGCACTCGAGCATGTAGCGCGGCTCGGGCGTCTCCACCGTCGAGAAAAATACCGTGCGGAGCACCACGAACGTCGCGAGGAACGCGACCGCCGTGCGCGCCACTGGCACCTGTGCTCCTCGATCCCCGCGCAGCCGCAGCGCTCGTGTTACGCCGGCAATTGCCAGCGCCACGTAGAAAAAATTCAGCGCACCAAACAGCAGCGTCACGCCAAAATCCACCGGATCGGATCGCCACCGCTGCCGCACCGGCAATAAGCGCCCCGAGACGGGCAGCAGCTCGACGCGTGGCGTAAACCACAGCGTCGCCATGCGCGCAAGCGGCACGCGCAAATAGGTGCGCAGCGGATGCCGCAGCGTGCGCTCCCGCGCTAGCTCTGCAAAGCCATTATCGACCTGCGGCGTCATTCGCAGCGTCGCGTTATAGCGGTTCAGGAGTTCCGCGACGCGCGCGCGTTCTTCCGCGGAATCAAACGCGGCCGCCGGAATATCGCCGATCTCGATTCGCGCGCTATCCACGTTCCACGGCACCAAGTACACATCGCGGTAGCGCACCAGCCACGTGCCGGTCCACGCGTACAAGCCTCTGGGGGTGTATTCGTCAGATGAGGCCGCGTAGCGTGGCGCGAGGAACTGCACTTCGTGAAAATCGACCCAGTTCCGTACCGCCCAGGGAACCAGCGGCACCGCTAATCCCACCGCCATCAACACCCCGGCGCGGATGATTTGGCTCCAGTGCTCGCGGCGTCTCCAAACGAACGCCAGCGCCACCGCCACGGCCGCCAGTACCAGCGGCGTTTCCGGCCGGACGAGGGTGCAAAATCCGGCCAGCAACCCGCCGAGAAGCCAATTTGTTTGTAAGTTTTTCCAATGCGTGGTGACGCCCGCATTTACCAACGTTGCTGGCACCCGCCCCCGCCGCTCAACCTCTACAAACGCCAAGGTCAAGGGAATCAGCGCGGCGGCGGTGAGAAATGTGGCCAGAACTTCGGTCAGCGGCACCGCCGCATAATCCGCGACCAGCGGACAAGTTACGGCTAGCCACAGTGCTATCAACCACATGCGCCTGCGGTACGGCTCCGGCACGAGTCGCGACGCCAGCCACGCGATCAGGTAGCACGTAGCCATGTCGAGTACCGCCTGGGCCAACACAATAACCGCTCCGTCGCGTCTAAATAAAAGGTACAGTAGGGCGAGAAAGGCCGGATAGCCGGGCGGCCGCATGTCGGAGGGCATTAGCCCATTCGCAAAATACAAGCCGTAGACGTGGTCGCTGATCCAGTTGCGCGCGAACTCCTCGTAGATCGCTGAGTCGCCGGCATTGGCGGGGAATCGTAGAACGAGGGACAAGCGCAGCCCCAGTCCTACCATCGTGGCGGCGGCGATTTGCGGCGTGAGAAATCTGCGAACGAACGAGCGCGTCATTTTATTTTTTGGTTCGTTTGTTGCGCGTCGATTTTTGGGCGGATTATTCGTGGGGCACGGCTGGCGCGCATTTCCCAATTTCGGCAGAAACGCACGGATTGACACGGACTGCGCGGGCCGCTAGCGTGGGGTTTTTCGATGAGTGACCGCAAGCCCATATTCTACGATGAGGAGCGCAGGCGCTGGCGTCGTACGCGCCGCGTGCTCGAAATCGCGGGTGTGTTCTTTGCCGTGGTGCTCGTCACATTCTTCGTCACCATTATCCAGCGCGTCGACCTTCCCAGCATCCTGCTCCCCACCGCTCGAGCCAATTTGCACGCGGTTGCAACTTCGGCGAAGGCCAAAATACCAGGCAGACGTCGCGGGCGCACGCGCCGCGTGGCTGCGCTCGGGCAGGTGCCCGCCAGCTATGACCCGCTGCGTGTGGCATTTTACGTGAGTTGGGACCCCAACAGCCTCGCGTCGTTGAAACTGCATTACCGCGATATCGATCTCCTGGTTCCCGAACAGTTGCACGCAATCACCGCCGATGGGCAGCTCGATGTCGAGAGCGATCCCAAGCTCGAGGGCTGGATGCAATCCGCCGGCGTGGAAATTCCCACCATGCCGCTCCTCAACAATTCGGATGGCACTATCTGGCACATCCCCGAAATGGCCGCGATGCTGCACAGGCCCTCCGCCCGCCAGCGGCTGGTGCAGCAGCTCGTGTCCCAGGTGGTCGATGCGGGGCAAGCGGGCATCGTTCTCGACTTCGAACAGGTCCCCGACAAAAGCCAGCGCGATTTCAGGAACTTCATCGGCGAACTCGAGGCCGGCCTGCATGGCGCCGATCTGAAATTAATGGTGGCTTTGCCCGCGGCCGACTGGTCTTACGATTACGCGACCATTGCCCGCGAATGCGACGCGATCATCCTGATGAATTATGACGATCACTGGCTGACGTCGGCGCCCGGCCCCATCGCGCCGCAGGACTGGTTCGCGACGAATATCGAAAAAATGCTGAAGCTCGTGCCGCGCGACAAGATTGTGATGGGCGTCGCGAATTATGCGTATGACTGGCCGGATGCCCGGGGCCTCGCCGCGCACGAAACCGCCATTCCGCAGACGTTCGAGGAAGCCATCGTCACCTCGTCGGAATCCGATGCGAAGGTCGAGTACGATCCCGATTCCCTGAACCCGCATTACTCGTATTACGACGAGCACGATCACGTTCATCAAGTCTGGATGCTCGATGGCGTAACCGCCTACAACGAGCTGCGTGCCGCCGAGCGCGCGGGCGTTCGGGGCACCGCCCTTTGGCGCATGGGCACCGAAGACCCCTCCCTCTGGTCGATTTGGGATGCGATCAAGGCGGACGATGCCTCGCGCGCGCGCCTCACCGACATGCCGCCGGGCTACGATCTTATTCTCGAAGGCGATGGCGACGTGTGGCACATTACCGCCACTCCGCAAAAGGGCCAGCGCACGTTCCGCTTCGATGCGGACTCGAATACCATCGTGGACGAAAGTTATGTGAGCATTCCGCTTTCCTACCGCATCGAGCAGCTCGGCGGCGGCCACAAACAAATCGCGCTCAGCTTCGATGACGGGCCGGACCCGCAGAATACGCCGCAAATTCTCGATATCCTGAAAAGCAAGCACGCCCCCGCCACGTTTTTCGTGATCGGCAGCAATGCGAATCAGTATCTGGGTTTGTTGCAGCGCGAATATGAAGAGGGGCACGAGATCGGCAACCACACGTACACACACCCCGAATTGAATGTGATTTCGCGCGCGCAGCTGGAGGTGGAGCTCAATTTGACCGAGCGGCTTTTCGCCAGCACGCTAGGCGTAAACACGCTGCTTTTCCGCCCGCCTTACGGCATCGACCACCAGCCGGAAACCGCCGATGAGGTATCCCTGCTTCCCATTCCGCAATCCATGGGGTATCTGCTCGTCGGCGCGCGCATCGATCCCCACGATTGGGGCGAGCCGGGCGGCGTGCCCCCGGCAGCCGCTTCGGTGATTGCCCAGCGCGTGGTGGACCAGGCGAAACAAGGCGTGGGCAACATCGTTTTACTGCATGATGGCGGGGGAAATCGCAGCCACACCATCGAAGCGCTACCGCAAATCATCGACGGGCTGCGCACCGCAGGGTTCAACCTCGTTCTCGCCTCCGATCTCATCGGGCAATCGCGCGCCCAGGTGATGCTGCCGCTCAATTTTCGGCAAAGGCTCCTCGCGCACACGGACGCGCTGATTTTCACTCTCTACGAGTGGCTGCGGCTGGGCATGGCCTGGATTTTCATTATTGGTATCGCGCTGGTCAGCGGCCGCGCCCTGATCGTTGGCGTGCTGGCACTCATCGAAAAGTGTCGCCCCGACAGGCTCGCGCATCCCGATTATCAGCCGCCCGTCTCGGTGCTCATTCCCGCCTACAACGAAGAAAATGTCATCGTGCAAACGGTGACAGCGGCGCTGGCGTGCGATTATCCGTCACTCGAGGTGATCGTCGTCAACGACGGTTCCCTCGATCGCACCGGCGAGTTCCTCGATCTCCACTTCGGCCACGATCCGCGCGTGCGCATCCTGCACCAGGTAAATCGCGGCAAATCCGCGGCGCTCACACGCGCGCTACATGAAGCGCATAGCGAGATCCTGGTGACCATAGATGCGGACACGTCCATAGCGCCTAGCGCCGTGGGCAGCCTCGTGCGCCACTTTTATGCGGCGAATATGGGGGCGGTGGCCGGTAACGTCAAGGTCGGCAATCGCAATCGCTGGCTCACTCGCTGGCAGGCACTCGAATACATCACCAGCCAAAACCTCGAGAAGCGCGCCTTCGATCTGCTCAACTGCATCCCGGTCGTTCCGGGGGCGCTGAGCGCGTGGCGGTCCGATGCCATTCGTGGTGCCGGTGGCTTTACCTCGGATACCGTGGCCGAGGATACCGATCTGACCATCGCCATACGCCGCAATGGCTGGCGCATTGTTTACGATGAGCACGCCATCGGCTGGACCGAAGCGCCAGAGACGGCTGAGAGCCTGATCCGGCAGAGGTTCCGCTGGACGTTTGGCACGCTGCAGGCGTTCTGGAAACATCGCGAAACGCTGGGCCGACCGCGCTACGGCACGCTCGGCTGGGTAGCGCTGCCGAATATTTTTCTCTTTCAGCTGTTGCTGCCGCTGGTTTCGCCGGTAATCGATCTGCTGTTTCTCAGTTCGCTCCTGCTCTGGGGCTTTTCACAATTCCGCATCACGCACTTGCCGCAACTGTGGACGGCGGCCGACCTCGAGCGTTCGGTGATCTTTTTCTTCGCGTTCATGATTATTGATCTGCTGACGTGCGTGATCGCCTTCCTGCTCGAGCGCCACGAAGACTGGTCCCTGCTCTGGCCGCTGCTATTGCAACGCTTCTATTACCGGCAAATGATGTACGTGGTCCTGTTTCGCGCGGTGAAACAGGCGGTGCAGGGTAGCGCCGTGGGCTGGCGCGGCGTAGAACCCGAAGTCCCCGAACCCGTAGCCCACGCCTAACTGGATACACGCTTTGATGTCCTTACGAATTGCCCGGGGCGGCGCGCGGTACTGTTTCGCAACTCTGGCGTGTGGCACGGCTTCTTGTTAGACTTCTTACCAGTCTTCTTACGAGTCTACGAAATCGTAGGCACAGGGCTGTATCCCACTCAGGGAGCGGCACCGGGAGAGTTTCATGAGCGCCACCACTAATGCAGGTAACGGTGCGATTACCGTACCTGACATCCTGGCACGTAAGACCCGTTCCCAATCTTTAGCGTCGGCGGCCGCGGACTCTAGTACGCGGAAAATTGTTTGTCTCACCGCCTACGACACCCCTACCGCCCGCCTCGTCGATGAAGCCGGCGTGGATGTCGTTCTGGTGGGCGATTCCTTGGGCATGGTCGTCCTCGGTTATGAGAACACCTTGTCCGTGACGCTGGACGACATGTTGCATCACACGCGAGCAGTCCGCCGCGGGGTTCGGCGCGCGCTGCTCGTAGCCGACATGCCCTATGGCAGCTATCATGTTGAGGGTGTCGAGTCGGTGCGCCACGCCCTCCGGTTCGTCAAGGAGGCGGGCGCCTCCGCCGTGAAAATCGAAGGCGGCGAGCGCCGCATGGAGTTGATCGCGCGGCTAACCGAAGCCGAGATTCCGGTGATGGGGCACGTTGGCCTCACGCCGCAATCGGTACACGCGCTGGGCGGATTTCGCGTGCAGGGCAAGACGCTGGCGGCGGCTGAACAAGTATTGCGCGACGCTCGGGCCGTCGAAGCTGCGGGCGCGTTTTCCATTGTGCTCGAGTCCATACCGCGCGAAGTGGCCGCGGAGATCACCCGGGAGTTGCACATCCCCACCATCGGTATCGGCGCCGGCCCCGAATGCGACGGACAGATTCTGGTGCTGCACGATCTGGTTGGCCTGGGACCAGAGCGCACACCTAAATTCGCGCGGCAATACGCGCACGTGGGTCAGGCCATATCGCGCGCTGTGAGCGAGTATGGCGAAGATGTTCGCAACGGGCGATTCCCGTCGGATGAGGAATCCTTTCACCTGCCGGGCGAAGTTCGCGAGCGGCTGCATACCGCCCGGCACAAGTGATTTTTCGGGAACAGAATGCGCACAGCCCTACGGTTGCAGGGCGACAGAAATCCGGAGGAACGATAAAAGCAATGATAACTCCTGAACAGATACGCCCGCTGTTTGCTTACGATCGCTGGGCCAACGAGCGCTCGCTGGATGCCTGTGCTGCTCTTGCGCCGGAGCAATTCACGCGCGATCTCGGGTCGAGCTTCCGGTCTATTCGCGATACGCTCGGCCACATTTCAGGAGCGCAGTGGATTTGGCTCGAGCGGCTCCACGGCCGCTCGCCGGCATCGCTCCCGGCGCCGGACGCCTGTCCCGATCTCTCCGCTGTCCGCGCCAACTGGAGCCAGGTGCAGGGCGAACTGCTCGCGTTTGTCAATGGCGCTTCGCTGGCGGACCTCGAACGCGTGCTCGAATACCGCAATCCGCGCGGCGAGTACCGCACGCCGGTCTGGCAAATATTGCAGCAACTCGTTAATCACGGCACCTACCATCGCGGGCAGATAACGACCATGCTGCGTCAACTGGGAGCCAAACCCGTCACCACCGACCTGATCGCCTTCTATCGCGAAAACGCCGGCCCGGCCAGCAGCCAGAATCTCGATCAGAATGCCGGACAGGCCGCCAGCCCGATCATTCGATAGAGCCACGCGATTGGAGATCATCCACACCGTCGAATGGATGAAGGAAGTCGCGCGTCAGGCACGCTCCGAGCGGCGGGTGGCTGGCCTGATTCCCACCATGGGTGCGCTGCACGCGGGCCATTTCTCGCTGGTGGAGGCGGCGCTGCGCGAAGCTAACCCCGTGATTGTCTCCATCTTCGTCAATCCCAAGCAATTTGCGCCGGGAGAAGATTACGCGCGCTATCCGCGCAGCATGGAAGCCGATTGCGAGGCGCTTGCAGGCATGGGCGTGGACGTTTTATTCACCCCATCCTCCGAGGAAATGTACCCGCCGGGATTTCGCACCGCAGTCAGTATTGCGGGCCTTGAAGATCGGTTCGAGGGCCGCATACGGCCCGGCCATTTTCGCGGCGTGGCCACCGTCGTTCTCAAATTGCTCGAAATTACCGTGCCGCGATTCGCCTATTTTGGGCGCAAGGACGCGCAACAGGCGCGACTCATCCGCCAGATGACGCACGATTTATCGCTCGATTCCGAAATTGTTATTTGCCCGATCGTTCGTGAACACGATGGACTGGCGATGTCGTCGCGCAACGCTTACCTCTCTGCGAGCGAGCGCCAGGCCGCGACGGTGCTATACCGCGCTCTGGACACCGTATGCCACGAAATTGCGGCTGGTGAACGGCAGCCGGCACGTTTGGTCGCGGCCGCACGAGAGGTGCTCGCTTCCGAGCCGCTGGCAAAAGTGGATTACCTGGAGATCGTGGATGCGGATTCATTAGAAGCCATCCAATTTCTGCGCGGCAAATGCCTGATGCTTTTGGCCGTGCGTTTCGGAGCGACCCGGCTGATCGATAATCTTTCGATCGAAGCGCAATCGCGCAGCGAAACCCATCGAGACAAGCCTGGCAGCGAAATGGAAACACGTGACGCGGTATCGGTCACGTGCGAGCTTTAAGGCGCGAGCTTTACCGTGAGCTTTACGGGGCGAGCTTTACGGGCGAACTTTAACATCCGCACGTTGAGGCAGGGGTAGTTCACAGGCTTTCGATGGCTGCCAGAACATCAGCGGCGTGGCCTCGGGCGCGAACCTTGTCCCAGATTTTTGCCACGCGGCCGTCGCGATCGATCAGGAACGTGGAACGCACGATCCCGAGGAACGATTTGCCCAAGAACATTTTCATGCGCCGCGCGCCGTATGCTTCAATCGCCGTAAAGTCAGGATCGCTCAGCAGCGGAAAGTTAAGTTTGTATTTTTCCCGGAACTTGGACTGCGCTGGAACGGTATCCGCGCTGCACCCCAAGATTACCGCGCCAACCTTCTCGAACTGTTTCTTCATGTCGCGAAATTCCGAGGCTTCCGTGATACATCCGGGAGTTTGCGCTTTGGGGAAAAAGTACAGCACTACGGGTTTGCCGCGCAGTGCGGCAAGCGCGACTTCCTGGCCATCGTCGGCCTTCAGTCGGAATTGCGGCGCCGGATCGCCCTCTTTCAAGGCTTTCGTTTCCATGCGGGGTCCTTTAAGCGAGCAACTTCTTTAGAGTATCGTTCACGATTTGCGGGTTCGCCTGGCCGCGAGAAGCGCGCATCACCTGGCCGACAAAAAACTTGAATACGCCTTCGTTACCAGCCCGATATTTCGCAACGTTGCCGGGATTTTGCTCGATTACTTCGCGGCACAGCTTGCCGATTTCGTCGCTGTCCTGAATTTGCGCGAGGCCTTCCGCCGCGATAATTTCCTGCGCGGATTTGCCGCTCTCGAACATCGTTGCAAATACTTTTTTCCCTGTGGCGGCATTGACCCGGCCGCTTTCGATTTCACCAAGCAGCGCGGCGAGCGCCGCCGGCGACACGGGACTCTCGTCGATTCCGCGTCCCGCATCGTTCAGGCGACGCAGCAGCTCCGTCTCGATCCAACTCGCGGCGGATTTGGAAGGCGCGCCAGCCCCCGTTACTCCCTCGAAATAATCTCCCAGAGCGCGGGTGCTGGTGAGCGCTTCGGCATCGTAGGAGGAAAGTCCATAATCGCTGGCAAAACGCGCGCGGCGTGCGGCGGGAAGTTCCGGCATCTGGCGCTCGATTTCGGCCAGCCAGGCGGGATCGATTCGCACGGGCAACAAATCGGGATCGGGAAAATAGCGATAATCGTGCGCGAATTCCTTGGAACGCATCGGCTCGGTGCGGCCTTCGGCGACATTCCACAAACGCGTTTCCTGCGCGATGCGACCGCCCGATTCGAGCACCGTAATGTGGCGCTCGATTTCATATTCAAGCGCCCGCTGGAGATAGCGGAAGGAATTTAAGTTTTTTACTTCGGTCTTGGTGCCGAATTTTTCCGCGCCGCGCGGCCGCACGCTCACGTTCGCGTCACAGCGCAGCGAGCCCTCCTCCATATTGCAATCGCTGACCTGCGCGTATTCGAGCACCTGCTTGAGCGCCGTCAAATACGCGTAAGCCTCGGCCGGGGAGCGGAGGTCGGGCTCAGAAACGATTTCCGCCAGCGGCATACCGCCGCGGTTGTAGTCGATGTACGTTTTGCTGGCGGATTCCGCAAACCCGTCGTGCATGGCCTTGGCCGCGTCTTCCTCGAGGTGCAACCGCGTGATGCCGATCCTCTTGCGCGCGCCATCGTGATCGATTTCAATCCACCCCTGCGTGGCAAGAGGCAACTCGTACATGGAAATCTGATAACCCTTGGGCAGATCGGGATAGAAATAATTCTTGCGCGCGAAGCGAGAACTCGACTGCACGCTTAGATTAAGGGCCAGCGAAGCGCGTAAGGCGAGCTCGACCGCACGCCGGTTGAGCACCGGGAGTGCCCCAGGCAAACCCAAACACACCGGACAGGTATTCGAGTTGGGCGGGGCGGCAAAACGCGTCGCGCAGGCGCAAAAAATTTTCGTGGCGGTCTTTAGCTGGGTGTGGACTTCGAGCCCGATCACCGGCTCATAGGCCGCCGCTAAATCAGCAGAAATGGTGGACGCAGCCGGAGCAAGTTTAGCCATGATCGAAGGCTGATTATAGCATTCAGCTTCAAGAACCACTTCGCTACCAATTCCACGGCGGACCGTATGACGGGCGTATCATGCGCGGCCAGCCGGGAATACGCGTCTGGCGACAGCTCCGCACGCTTCCCGGCACCGCCGCGCTGGGTGGTTATTTCAATCGCCGCCGAAACGGAAGCGCATGCCGACGTAAGCCGCGCGTTGCAGAGCGGGGAAACCGAGCACGTCTTGATAGCCTTTGTTCAGCAGATTGGTGATCCGGCCGGTAACAGTTATTTTTGCGTTGAAGCGAAAGCTCGCGGCCAAATCGAATCTTACATAACCGGGATTGCTCGTGAGGCCGAGTGATGGAAATAAAAAATCGCTGTCGGCCCGGCGGCCAATAAATACGCCGGCGAGGTCGCCATCGAAGCGCTTGAACGCGCCATTTAGAATCAGGCTTCCAGAATTAACTGGACGGCGGAGCAAGCGATTGCCGGGCGCCTCGACAGGATTGAAGACGTTTGGTGCGGCAATGACACGGCTGCCATCGTAGGTGTAATTACCCCTGAGATTGAACCAGCGATTGGGACGGGCGGTGATACTGATGTTGGCTCCCTGGGCTCGCGCCAAGTCCGTATTGAAGTAGGTACCAAACCCGCTGGGGCAACCCGCGGGCGGCGTTACGGGGCAGGGACCTCCGGGAAAGCAGGAAGTGAAACTCACGATATCTCGAAAATCATTGTGGAAATAATCGGTGGAAATATTCACCTTGTCACCGTCCAAATTTTGCTCGATGCCGGCGTGGATCGTACGGCTCTGCTCGGGGCGCAGGGTCGGATTTCCTGGATTGCATGGATCGGTTCCGAACGTTTGATCGAGAGACGGTTCTTTGATGCCCTGACCGTAGATGAATCGCAACCGCGTCTCATCCCAAAAATCGTGGCCATTGCGCAACGTATATGAGGCACCGGCACGCGGCACGCCCCGCGTACCGAAACTGGCATTATCTTCGGCGCGGAAGCCCGCGTTCAAAACGAGCCGTGCTGACGGCTGCCAGCGGCCATCGAGAAATCCGGCCTGATTGTTGCGCCGTGCGTGCAGGCCGCTCAAATCGGCGAGAAATGCGTTTTCAACTTCATACTGATAGCCGGCGCTTAGAGCGAAGCGGCGGCTGGCGTAGGTGGATTGCGCTCCAAACTCGGCGCGACTGTATTGATTGCGTGAATTGTACGGAAAATCGCAATAAGCCGACGGCACGGCCTGCGGCGATCGTGCAAAGTCGCATTCACCGAAGGGATCGGACGAAAGATAATAGTCGCTCAGAAGATTCTGAAATAGTTGGTGCAGGTCGGTTTCGGAAGCCCAGGCGTGGTGCTGCCAGTGCGTACCGGTGGCAAAATCCCACGTCAGCCCAGCCATGAGATTATGCAGGCCGTTATGGGCGTCGAGGTCCGGTGGCGTAAACAACGTCTGGCCAGGTTCACCCGCATCGCTGGTATTGTCGCGCACGGTGAGCCGCACGGAATCGCGCTCATTGATGTGCAGGCCGAAATTTCCCGAAAGCGTGCGGTTGAGGAACCTGTCGTTGACTCCCTGACCAGCGGTGTCGAAATAGGCGGCCGTCGTGGAATAGTCAAAATGCCCGATAATGCCACTCAATTGGGCGGCGCCGCGACCGGTGTCGAAGGAACCTCCTTCGGAATCGAGCGCAAGCAGAGGAATTCTTGTGGAACCGCGATGGGTGAGAATCTCGACGGTGCCCGTCACCGCGTCGGAACCCGACAGAGCGCTTTGCGCTCCGTGGACGACCTCGATCTTGTCGACTGCATCCAGGGTGAAGTTCGAAAGATCAATGGCGCCGCCCGGCTCATTCGCGGGAATTCCGTCTACCAGCACCTTCGTGAAATTGGAATTACCGCCGTCGAGAAAAAGCGAGACTACACCGCCCGACGGTCCGGTTTGAGCAAGGCTGAAGCCCGGCAGGGTTTCGAGGAGTGGGGCTAGTTCGACCGCCTGGCGCTGATCGATTTCATCGCGCGTGATGATATCGATGGGCTCACTCGCCGCAGTCGTCTCGATGGGCTGCGCTTCGGCGCTGACGACGACGTTTGCGGAAAGCGGCTCAATCTGGAGCATCACGTTAAGCTCGCGCGTTTCGCCATCGCGGAGCTCAAGCACCTGCTCGACAGACGTAAGCGCTTCGTGAGTAATCGTCAGCCGATAACGCCCCGAAGGAACCTCGACGCGAAACCGCCATCGTTTCCAGAAGTAGTCTGCGATTGCGTCTGCAGGCGAGGAAAGCCCCTGAACGGTGACGACCGCTCCGGAAACGGCAGCTCCGGTGGCATCGGTGAGCAGGCCCTGAACGGTGGCGGGGCTTGTGCGGCCTGAGCCGCGAAAGCCATGGTGGAAAAGCAAGCGAATATGCAGTGAAATGATCGGCAGCAGAATTACGAGCGACGTGAAAAAACCGGGTAGATCGATAGCTGTAGATGCAGACACCATTCGGCGCATGAGTTCCTCCTCTCCCGTCTCGCGCGGGAGGTGAAGGTTGTCCCGGCGATTTCGCTTGCAGCGAATTCGCGGGCTGCAAACTCCGCCGGTCTCCTGGCTTGGCGGCCTTTGCGCGGGCGGCCTTCCCATCCGGCTGGCCCTTGACGACCTGGCCGGACAGTGGCTCGCACGCAATGGGCGCCGCCTTACAGTCGCGCGGCGGCGACGGCTTTGCACCGTCTTCCCGAACGCGGAGTTCGCGGGTGATTGTGGACGGAGCTCGACGCAACGCTTGCGCATGAGCGACCGACCGTGTGTAACTGCCGCTTGGAACGCTTTAGCAACTGATTGAAAAACGCCGTGAATACATGATACGACCGTTTAGACGCAAAATGTCATTGGCAGCTGTATCGGCAAACACGCAGGCCATCGTCGGCTATAATGCTGTAGACGCTATGCGGTGCCTGCCACTCAGGGCGACTGCGACCTCCTGCCCTGAATTTGAACGCGCGGGCGGCCCTCGGGACCGCTCTCGATTTCGAGCGGCGTCTCGAAGACTTGCTCGAGCAATTCGCGCTGATACACGGCGGCGGGCGGGCCCACGCGCAAACATTTGCCGTGATGCAGCAGCACGATGCTGATCCGCAAATTCCGCCGCCAGGCCTAATTCGTGCGTCACGATGATGACGGTGTAACGATTTCCCTCGGCCAGTTGGCGCAGGCGGACGAGCAACTCCACCTGGGCGCCGATATCAAGATGCAGCGTGGGCTCGTCAAGCAGCAATACCAGCGGCTGCTGGGCAAGCGCGCGCGCCAGGACGACGCGCTGCTTTTCTCCGCCGGAGATTTCGTGCACCCAGCGATCGCGCCAAATGTTCGGCGCCGACTTGTGCCAGGGCGTTTGACGCGATCTCGTAATCCTCATCATTCTCAAACCAGAGCGAGCGGCCGTGCGGGTGGCGGCCCTGCAGGACGTAGTCTCCGGCGCGTATGGGGAAGACGAGCGGGCTTTCCTGCTGCACCATGGCGATGCGCTGCGCGCGGGTGCGCGCGTCAAGGCGGCTGACTTCGAAACCGTCCAGCTCGACTCGACCCGAAAGGGGCGCGAGTGCGACCGGACAACCAATTTGAGCAGCGTGGATTTGCCACTGGCGTTGGGACCGAGAATCGCGACCAGCTCGCGTTCGCGCGCCTGAAACGTGGTGGCCTCGAGCGTAAACTGCGGCGCGGAATGTTTGCGGTGATAGACGTAGCTCGCTTGCTCCACGTTAATGCGCGCCGTTGCGGAGGCGGCAATCAATATTCCGCGTCGGCATTGCCGCGGGGATCCGAGCTGTGGGCGCGGCATCGTTTCAGGCGCGGTGCGTCAATCACGAGCCTCCGGCGCAACAGGTAAATGAATACGGGCGCGCCCGCCATGGCGGTCATCGCGCCAACCGGCAGCTCCGTGGGAGCGACAATCGTGCGCGCCAGCGTATCGGCGAGAACGATCGGCGATGGCACCGCCGATCGCGGAAGTAGGAATCAATACGCGATAATCCGAGCCGAACAACATGCGCATAACGTGCGGCACGAGCAATCCCACATAACCGATGGCGCCGCCGACCGAGACCGCGAGGCCCGTCAGGATGGAAGCCGAAACATAGACCACCAGCTTGACGCGGGTCACGTCCACGCCGAGATGCATGGCTTCGCGTTCGCCCGCGAGAATCAAATTCAGATCCGACGCAGTGGTAAAAATTGCACCCGCCGCCAAGACGAAACCCACGATCAGAATCCAAAGCAGGCCGGGCGGAAGCGATACGGAGAGATCGCCCATCAGCCAAAATGCGATGCCGCGGACGTCGCGGCTCGCCAGCGTCATCATCAGGAACATGATGACGGCGGAAAGAAACGACGCGGAAATGATGCCCGCGAGCAGCAGCGTGGAGCTATCCAGCTGGCCTGCGCGCCTGCCTAGAAAATAGACCGCCGCGATGGTGGCCATCGCGCCGAGAAATGCCGCGAGCGGCGTCATCAGCGGAAGCGCCGGCAGAACCAGAAGGGCAATGATCGCGCCCAGCGCCGCGCCGCTGGAAACTCCGAGGACATAGGGGTCAGCCAGCGGATTTCGCAGCAACGCCTGAAAGCTGGCACCGGCGACCGAAAGCGCCGCGCCGACAATGATGCCGAGCAGAATGCGTGGTAGCCGGATATCCACCATGATCAGGCGAAAATCAACCGAGAGTTTCTCCGGGTGCCCACTCGCGAGCCATAAAAGATTTTGCACCAGATCGCCGAACGAAAACGGCACCGCGCCGAGGCGGAGCGCCAGCAAAACAATCGTTAGCAGCACGGCCAAGAGGATGGTGCATATACCGAGCATGCGAAATAATGTGAGACGCCGCACCATCACAGCGATACCGGCCGAGCGGGGTGGAACTGGCACCATTCGGTATTTGTTACCGAGGCAATTGCACAAACGATCGTGGAAGGAACCGAAGAAGCGTACCGGGACGCCGCCTTAAACGCTGTCGCCGAAGTAGCGGGCGCAGAGGTCCGGACCGCGGGCAGGAGGGCAGTTGCGTGCGCCGCAGCCCGAGGAAAAGGAATGGGAGCAGGCGGGTGCAGCACCGCGAAGCGATCCGGATATAGCGTGCGCGCAAGCTGCTCGATCGCGTCTACCAGGCGCGGCGAGGGGTGGCTGATCGATTCGGGAAGAATGACGATTTGGCCGTTGCGCATGGCGTGAAGGTCACGCCAGCCGGGCTGGGTATGCAATTCGCTTATTTCGCGGAGGACCTGTTCGCGATTGTCGCTCGCAAAAATCAGGTATTCCGGTTGCGCGCGGACGACGGCTTCGAGGCTGACGTTGGGCCAGTCCTGTTGCAATTCCAGGACGGAGCGGGCGCCGGCCCAGCGCAGCGCGTCGGTAAGGAATGTGTTGCGGCCGACGGTGATAAGCGGCGCGGCCCACACAACGAAGAAAACGCTTTTCGGCGGCGCACCCGAAACTTTTTTGCGCAAGTTTTCAAGCCGCCGGTGAAGATCCGCTACGAGGCCCGTAGCTAAATCGCCAGGCGCGCCGCGGTCCGGCGCTGCATGCGGTGCGTCAGCGCCGCGAATCAGGCGATCGAGGCGTTCGGTAGATTCGAGCACCTGCTCGACGGTCCGCGGGTCGGTGGCGTACACGGTGATGCCCAGACGCTGCAGCGAAGCGACGGTGGTAAGGCGGTTAATCGAGCGCGCGGCGATCACGAGATCCGGGCGAAGAGAAGCAATCTGCTCGATGCTGGGATTAATGGGACCGCCGATGCGCGTCTTCGTTTTTGCTTCTGCGGGGTAGTCGCAATAATCGGTGTCACCAACGACGCGATCGCCCAGACCCAGCGCGAAGAGAGTCTCGGTCACGCTGGGAGCGAGAGAGACAATGCGCGTGACCTGCCGCGGCCAGGTGATTTTCCGTCCGGTTTCATCAGTGACTGTGCGCGTGGACGATGGAGCCCCGGTACGCAGATCAGATTGCGCGTGAACGACAGTCGGCAACATCGTGATCACGATCGTCATTACCATGGTGACAAGCAGGCGGAAGCATACTGCCCGCGATTCGCGGCGAGATACAGATCTCGCGCAATGCGCAGACGAGTGCGCTTGTGCACGGCGGTGTTGCTGGCGCGTCATCAAGATCGTCCCTGCCTCGAACGCGCGTCAGGGGCGCTCGCTCGTCCAATAAAAAAGCCCCACAAGAGAATGGGGCGCGCATCGAGCCGCGCACCCTTTCTCGCGAAGAGTGCCAGCCTGCAACGGCTTGCGCGGGTATCCTGACTCACGGCCTGGAATGGCCGATCACAGTGGCGGGACCGTGGCCGATTTTCACGGCCTTCCCCCTGCAGCAAGCCTGCAAGTTGTCGAAATGAGTCTATTCCGTGGCTTGCGGAGGTGTCAATATCGTGACCTGATTACATGCAATTTGCGGCTGCATAGCGCGCCTAATGTTGCGACCAGTTTGCGCGCGACGTAACAATTCGCGAAAAAACGACGCGCTGATGCGGGTGGGCTTGCGGAGCTAGGTGGAAATACGACCTCGAGTATCCGCCTCACGACTCCAGCGCAAATCATCCACCCACCAGCGGCCATCCTGCCGGATAAGCGTAAACCGGGCCACGTAATGATCGCCGCTTTGCGCCGTCAAGTGCGTTTCCATCACCGTGCGCCCGCCTGATTCCTGATTCTCGCCAAACCGGAGCTCGCGCGTGCGAAAAACGCGCCAGTGCGTCACAACAAGCTCGCGCCATTCGCTGAAGGGGACTTCCTCGCGAAAACGAGGCGAGAACAATTCGTAGGCGGCGCGCAATTGGCCCCGCCCGAGATCGTCAAGCTGGGCGCGCACAATTTCGCGCGGTCCCGCGACATCGAGCAAACCTTCGCGTTTGACGACGAGCCACGCTAAAACGGTGAGACCCGCAAGCGCCCCGGCCAGCAATGCCGCGCGACGGCTGGGCAGGGCAGAACCGGCGGCACGTTCTCGCATAGGAAAGGGCCGCGCACGTGTATCCGAAATCCCCAACGCGGCCGCAGTCGGCGGAGTAGGCCGCGGCTGTTCTATTGTCCTCTCGATTGTGCTCTCGGGCGTGCTCTCAGCCGCACTCTCGACCGGAGGACCCGGCACATCACCGGGAGATTGATCCGGAATACCCTGAGGCGCTTGCCCAGATCTTGTGTCCAGCGTTTTGTCCTGTTTTGTATTGAGTGTTGTATCCGGTGTTGTATCGGGTGTTGTATTGGGCTGCGGACTTGCAGAGTTGGCGTATCCCGGAGCATCCATAAAGTCACCGCCTGGAATCGACTTCGATTATCTCACCGATGAATGCAGAAAAACTGGCAATGGCCCTCGTTACTAGGATGCTATATAAAACTCGAAGGTAATAACTGTCGAGGTGGATTTAAGTCCGGATTCCGCAGGGGTCCTGCGCGACCAGCGACACAGAATCGACACGGCATCGTTGCGTGAAATTGTGACCATGTGCGCGGTCTGCGCTCCACAACGGTCGGTAGCAATGTTCGCTCACAATATTCCTCATTCGTTGTGGAAATAACCGGGCGGTGGCTCGCGTATTCGCGTGAGCGGTGCCAAACGCGCGTTTACGCACGGTTACCCGTATGCGTCTCCGTTTGGTTCCTTCTAAGTGGTCATCGCGGAGATTTCCGCGCGGGGCGCTAGCCAATCGATAAGGGGGTACACCCTACAGGAACCACCACCACAGAGTACAGGATGGCTTGGATAGACCACGGCGGCTGTAAAAGCTAACCTGAGTTGGGCAGCGAAACCGTCCGACGCTGTGCGAGCCCTCTAACACCACACGAACTATATTCCAGTTACAGAGGTGAACCGTGGAACGCCCTCAAACCGGGTACACAACTGCAGACGCAGCACCATCCCCGACACCTATGCGACACGTCGCGGGAAATCCCCCGGGGGACCACGATCATACCAACGAAGAACTCGCACTGGTACGTCAAGCGCAGGCCGGAGATCAGAGCGCATTCGCCCGTCTTGTGGGTCCGCATATTCGTGAGACATATCACGTGGCGCTGAAGATTACGCACAACCGTGAGGATGCGGAAGACGTTTCGCAGCAGGCCTTGTTGAATGCCTACACACACATGGATCAATTCCAGGGGAATTCGCGTTTTTCGACGTGGCTCACGCGCATCGCGATCAACGAAGCGCTGATGAAGGTTCGCAAGCGGCGGTCCGAGGACCACTATTTATGCTATGACGACGGGCACGACGAGGGCACCAATCCCGTGGACCTGCTGCGCGCGGCGGACACTTTTGATCCGGATGTGTTGTATACGCGCGCTGAAAATCAGCGCGTGCTGCGGAAGGCGATCGGCGGGTTGCGTGCCACATCGCAGGTGGTTATCTGGCTTTTAGGATTAGAGGAACGTCGCACCAAAGAGGCCGCTAAGGTGTTGCACCTGTCACAGTCTGCCGTAAAAACACGGCTGGCTCGCGCGCGGCAACAATTGCGCGAGTCTCTTACGGACCGCGTGTAGCTCGCGGGCTGCTTTCCTGCCCTTGCGTTTCGATGCAATCTGCCTCGAATGTTCGCGAGGCGGCCACGGTGTTTAGATCGGGAGTTTGACTAGCACCACTTTATTCTCGCCCAGGGGACGCAACCAAGTCCTTCCCTCCCACCACCTGCGCGTGCGCCAACGCCGCTACCAGCGAGACTCCGCCCAAAATGTTGCCCAGCAAGGTTGGCACAAAAAATTCCGTCAGATACGCTCGCCAGGAGAGGGAATTCGTCAAGACTGAAAAGAACTCGACCGTCGAACCGGCAATGATGTGATCGAACCGGGCAAGTCCCACCAGATAGGTGATGATTACGATGATGCTCATGCGCGCAGCCTCCGCTCCGGGGAGCAGCCATACCATGAGAGCGATCAGCCAGCCGGAAAAAATGGCCCGGAGCATCACCACGCCAAAACCTGCGCCCGCGTGAACCTGCGCAATATCAACCAAGGCATGCCGCACAGGAGCAGAAAAGACCGGGAGGTGCGCCACACACAGGGCGAATGCGAACGTCCCAAAAATATTGGCGCTCAACACCACCAGCCACAATCGCGCGACGCGCACGAGCACCTTCATATTTTTCTGCACCAGTAACGGCAGAATCACCGTTAACGTGTTCTCCGTAAACAGTTGCTGGCGTCCGAGAATTACGACAAAAAATCCGACGGAATAACCGAGGCTCGAAATGAGCGGCCGCCACGGGCGATCCGGCAGATACGCGGTCAATAGCCCCTCCGCCATGAAAGAAAAGCCCATCGAGAGACCGGCGGCAAGTCCCGACCATGCGAGCGCTGCTGCGGGCCGGCGAAGTTCCTCTTCGCCTTCACGACGAATGGTTTCGTAGACTACATGAGCGCCGATGGCGACGCGTTCTTCGACCTGCTCCTGCTCGGCACGCGTCGAAATTGTTCCGGCAGCCGAATCTACATCGGTCTTGGAGGATTCATCATTCATGCGTAGAAGCCATCCTGCTCCGTGCGGGGCACTGGGTGAAAACGTAGGCGCCAATGCGAGTGCTAAGAAGACAAGGTATTTACATTTAGACTGGCGATTGCGTGCAGCATAGAGGGCAAGCGCCAACTCCCGCGCGACACTGACATTCATGCGCGATCTAAAAAGGGCAAGTCAGCCGAAAACTCAATTGAGCCCGACTACAATATTCGGAATGCAGGAACACAACTACGTTCCGGCAGGTTCTATGGACCAAAAAAACGCGGTATTCGACTTGGGCTCTGATTGCGGTGCGGGAACTGCGGCCGAACCGAAGAACGTTTTACCGTCGAGCAGTGCCTCGATCGCAAGAATCAGATCGCGTGCAGCACGCGATTTCTGAACGCAGCCATGAGCACCCGCTTTGCGGACGTCAGCGGTGAGACTTTCCGATTCGTGCATCGTGAAAATCAATACGCGACAGGGCAGACCGAGCCTGGCGATGTGCGAAGCCGCTTCGAGCCCACTCATCACCGGCATGGTAATGTCCAAGATCAGAACATCCGGCCGTAGCGCAGCAACCGCGTCAATGGCTTCCTTGCCGTTAGTGGCTTCCCCGCAGATTTCCCACCCTGGTCTTGATTTCAACAGAATGGCGTAGATGCCGCGGCGCACCACATCGTGGTCATCGACGATTAGAATTCTGACCGCCACTTGAATCCCCCCGTTACCGTTGTGCTTTTCTCCCGCAAAGTAGTCATTACCACCGTGCCGGGGACTACTGGATTGAGCCCGTTGCTGGAACGAGCGGTGGTTCACAAGGCGCGGTGGCAATGACGGTGGTTCCTTGGCCGTTCGAGGTCAATTCCAATTTGCCTCCGAGCTGGCGCATGCGTTCATGCATACCGCGTAAGCCCACGCCCAACTTCCCGAGCGCATCGCGGCCGGAGTCTAATAGGGCGGGAGGGATACCTTTACCCTGGTCGTGTACTTCCAGAATCACGTTACCGGATTCGACGCACACGCGAACATGGGCCGCCGGACTCTCCGAATGCCGGTGAACATTGGTCAAGCTCTCCTGAAGAACGCGAAAAATCGCCAGTTCGACATCCCGCGGCAAACGGGGCGTGTCAGCCGAAATGTCCAAGGTTGTGCGTATGCCACTGCGCTTCCCAAACCCTTCGAGATACCAGGGAATGGCCGTGTTTAGTCCCATCTCCTCGAGCATCGGGGGATACAAAAGGTAGGAGATCGTACGCATTTCCCGGATTGATTCTTCGGCCAACTGCAGACACTCGGAGATCTGCTCTTCGGCTGCGCTACCCTGGGATTTAAGATCGAGCTTTAGCGAGTCGAGACCCATCTTCAGAACGGCCAAATACTGACCTAAACTGTCGTGAAGGTCCCTCGCGAGGCGGCGCCTTTCCTCGTCCTGAAGGCGCAGAAGCTGACTGGAAAGCTCGCGCAACGATTGCTCGGATAAGCGTAAGCGGCGTTCGGCTTCGATTCGCTCCGCAATTTCGCTCTCGAGCCCTTCTTTCGTTCGTTGAAGACGCACGTTCGACTGTTCTTTTTGCTGCAATTCGGCGATGTTACGAAGGCGTTCGCCATCAGTGGCTAATGAAGTGTACCCTTCGCCGGGAATCACACTGGAGTGCTCGGCGCAGATCTTCATAAACGGCTCCGCATGCTCATGCCGATCAAAGCCGGTAATTGGATAAGCGCACCGCAAATTAAAAGAATGCACCTGGGCAAGATCGTTCCAGAGTTGTTCCAGCCGGATGGCCGCCGCGGCATTGCCTTCCTGCCACAAAATGGCCACCATTTCTCCAAACGCTGAAATCGGCCGCGGATCGCCGCCACCGCTAACAGACAGTTGTGCGACGATGCGCCCGACCAAATTGAAAAAAAGATCCTGGTCCGGCATGCCGTCCCGCATAAATTTCGCGAGCGTTTCCGCGACATCCAAAGACGCATACCGGCCGTTTTTAATTGGTGTGGAGATGTCGAGGCCGTGGGCCTTCAGCCTTTGCGACAACCCGTCCCGGTGCGACTTGGTCGCAATCACCAGTGCCGCATCGCCCGCTCCCAAGGCGGTGCCGACGAAACGACTTAGTGCCTCAAGCAAGAAGGCATCATCACTGTAGAACTGGACCGTATGGGATGATCCGGACTCCGGCCACTTGGCCACAGGCGCAACCGAGGATAAATCTGCCACTGGAAACCTGGTTGCGCTCATCTGCGATTCGCTCCTGACGGGCTACAAAGATCGGGCATGACTGGTGACGGTAGTGTAGCGGGCTGCGAGGGGAAGACAATACAGCGCTTACCCTATCACCCACAAAATGTGTCGCTTAAGGCATACCGGATATTGATCTGAAAAAAAAACGGCAACAAAAATAAAAACGGCCCGCCATTTCATCATGACGGGCCGTTCAATTTTAATCCTGGCGGCGACCTACGTTCCCACACAGTTACCCGTGCAGTATCATCGGCTCTGCGGGGCTTAACTTCCGTGTTCGGGATGGGAACGGGTGTGACCCCCGCGATATGACCGCCAGAAACCTGTTACATAAAATTATCTGCGGCTGCACAAGCCCGCAGAATTTGACAACGCGAATAAGCTGGCAATCCATCAATTCTGCACGAGCCGTTCCCGATTGCATACTGTGTTGCATACTTTGGAACGACGAGCTGGGAAAGTTTTATGGTCAAGCCGAACGGCCGATTAGTACGGGTCAGCTACACGCATTGCTGCGCTTACACCTCCCGCCTATCAAAGTCGTAGTCTTCGACTGGCCTTCTTACGCCGCCGCAGCGGCGTTGGGAGACCTTATCTTGGGGTGAGTTTCTTGCTTAGATGCATTCAGCAATTATCTCTTCCGGACTTCGCTACCGAGCGATGCCCCTGGCGGGACAACTCGTACACAAGTGGTCCGTTCATCCCGGTCCTCTCGTACTAGGGACAACTCCCCTCAAGTCTCCTGCGCCCACACCAGATAGGGACCGAACTGTCTCGCGACGTTCTGAACCCAGCTCACGTACCGCTTTAATAGGCGAACAGCCTAACCCTTGGGACCTTCTACAGCCCCAGGATGCGATGAGCCGACATCGAGGTGCCAAACCTAAGCGTCGATGTGAACTCTTGGCTTAGATCAGCCTGTTATCCCCGGCGTACCTTTTATCCGTTGAGCGATGGCCCTTCCACGCGGAACCACCGGATCACTAGACCCAGCTTTCGCTCCTGCTCGACCTGTGTGTCTCGCAGTTAACCCGGCTTATGCTCTTGCACTCCACAGCGGGTTTCCAATCCGCCTGAGCCGAGCTTTGGGCGCCTCCGTTACAATTTGGGAGGCGACCGCCCCAGTCAAACTACCCGTCTGGCCGTGTCCTCCGGCCCGTCAAGGGCCGTAAGTTAGAACGACAGAAGAATCAGGGTGGTATTTCACCGGCGCCTCGCCCTCAGCCCGAAAGCCGAGGTTCAAAGGCTCCCACCTATTCTACGCAGATCCTCCCGTTACTCATGACCAGAGTGCAGTAAAGGTGCACGGGGTCTTTCCGTCTAGATGCGGGCATCCGGCGTCTTCACCGGAACCACAAATTCGCCGAGTCACTCGCCAAGACAGTCGCTCTATCGTTACGCCATTCGTGCAGGTCGGAACTTACCCGACAAGGAATTTCGCTACCTTAGGACCGTTATAGTTACGGCCGCCGTTCACCGGGGCTTCAGTTCAGGCCTTCGCCGCCTTGCGGCAGTTGAGCCCTCGCTTTAACCTTCCGGCACCGGGCAGGCGTCACCCCCTATACGTCGTATTCGACTTAGCAGAGAGCTGTGTTTTTGTTAAACAGTCGCAGAGCGCGTTTCGCTGCGGCCGCCTCGGGCTATAAACCCTACCGCGGCACCCCTTCTCCCGAAGTTACGGGGTTAATGTGCCTAGTTCCTGAGCGAGTGTTCTCTCGAGCGCCTGTGGAGATTGTCCTTGTCTACCTGTGTCGGTTTGTGGTACGGGCACCTAGCGGACTCCTTAGAGGTTTTTCCCGGCAGCGTGGAATCAAAGACTTTGTGGCCGTGTGGCCTCGGGTCCTGTCTCACCGTTGAATGACCGCGTGGATTTTCCTGCGCGATCCGGCTTACACAGAGCCATCGGGACTTCCATCGCCCGACTCCTCTATCCTTCTGCGTCACCCCATCGTCAAACGCCCGCTAGGTGGGGCAGGAATGTTGACCTGCTATCCATCAGCTACGCCTCTCGGCCTCGCCTTAGGACCCGCCTAACCCTGAGCGGATTAACCTTCCTCAGGAAACCGTAGACTTTCGGCGACACGAGTTCTCATCGTGTTTATCGCTACTTATGCCGGCAGGGTCTCTTCCGTGGCGTTGAGTAGTCCTCTCGGTCTACCTTCAGACTCCACAGAATGCTCCCCTACCAAAATGTCATGGCTTGCGCCACAACACATTCCGCAGCTTCGGTCGCAGGCTTTAGCCCCGTTGGATTGTCGGTGCATGATCGCTTGACCAGTGAGCTGTTACGCTTTCTTTAAAGGATGGCTGCTTCTAAGCCAACCTCCTGGCTGTCAGAGCGATCACACTTCCTTTCCCACTTAGCCTGCAGTTGGGGACCTTAGCTGGCGGTCTGGGTTCTTTCCCTCTCGACCACGAAGCTTATCCCTCGTAGTCTCACTCCCGTGCTGCTGTCCACGGCATTCGCAGTTTGATTGGATTCGGTAACCTTGGTTGGTCCCTAGTCCATTCAGTGCTCTACCACCGTGGCAGATCACACGAGGCTGCCCCTAAAGGCATTTCGGGGAGAACGAGCTATCACGGAATTTGATTAGCCTTTCACCCCTACCCTCAGCTCATCGGAGCTGTTTTCAACCAACACCCGTTCGGCCCTCCAGCAGCGGTTAAGCCGCCTTCAGCCTGGCCAAGGGTAGATCATCCCGCTTCGCGTCTATTCCCACAGACTATGCGCCCTATTCGGACTCGCTTTCGCTACGGCTCGCTTACGCTTAACCTTGCCTGTGAGAATAACTAGCCGGCTCATTAAGCAAGAGGCACGCCGTCAGGCGGCTCTGACCCGAAGATCCAGAGATCGCCCTCCGACTGCTTGTAGGCATACGGTTTCAGGTTCTATTTCACTCCCCTCGCAGGGGTGCTTTTCACCTTTCCCTCACGGTACTTGTTCACTATCGGTCGCCAGAGAGTATTTAGCCTTGGAGAGTGGTCTCCCCGGGTTCCCACGAGATTACACGTGTCCCGTGGTACTTAGGATACCGCTTCGAGTCCGGCAGACTTTCGGTTACGTGGCTATCACACTCTGTGGCCCCGCTTTCCAGCAGGTTCACCTAGCCTCCGGATTGATAACTCTACTTATGCGGTCCTGCAACCCCGCCGTGCAAGCACGACGGTTTAGGCTGTTCCGATTTCGCTCGCCGCTACTATCGGAATCTCTGTTGATTTATTTTCCTCCAGGTACTGAGATGGTTCACTTCCCTGGGTTAGCTCGTACCCGCCTATGTATTCAGCGGGCCGTATCCCGAGTTCATCGGGATGGGTTTCCCCATTCGGAAATCCCCGGATCAAAGCCTGCTTGCGGCTCCCCGGGGCTTATCGCAGCTAGCCACGTCCTTCTTCGCCTTCTGGCGCCAAGGCATCCACCGTACGCCCTTAGTAGCTTGACCATAAAACTTACCCTGCACGTCGTCCCCGCTCCTCTTGTGGTAAGCGGGTACTTTGTTTTGTGCGGATAAATTCGCCTTTCCACTTGTGCTCTATCTCGAGCAGAATTTATGGATTTTAAATGTGACCGACAAACTACCGCCTCTCGGCAGGTGCCTGCCGTCACATTTTGCCAGCGTATTCAGTTGTCAAAGAACTTCGGCTCCCCGTGAGGAGCGTCCCATTCCAGATGGAACGTCAACGTGCGACCGAAATAAAAAACCCGGCATCGAGCGCCGGGTCAATTCGTCTATTATTCAGACGGATTTACTCGAAGCTCGATAAATTAACTATCCTGTATTCGTAACCGACCTCACAGCAGCCTAGGAGAAATGCCCATCGATTGTTCCCCTGATGCATGCCCGGCAGGTGTCGGACAATTCGAATTCTACCAGAATCAAATTTGGAGTCAAGTGCTACGTGCGAGTGGTTAGGGCCGGTCTGTGGGAATCTGTGACTGTCTGTGGAATTCGTGAACGCGGAATCTGCTCCAGTTCTTGCAACGTTCATGACCAGCCAGTGAATGTATAGCGGCGGTCACCCATGCCGGCGACCGCCGCCATTGCTAACTATTGCGCGTTCCTGTTCGCATTCGGATCCGGAGAATCGTTTTGCGCCTTCGACTCGGCCGCCACGGAGGAGGGATTCTGCGCCGCGCTCGCCGTCGAATCGTAACGCGTGAGATAGATGATGAACGGGGTCACCTCAAACGGCATCTTCTCCCGTTCTGCGACTTGACCTACCGGCTTAGCCTTCAGCATCTCCAGGCCATCGGTCCAGGGGTTGAGCTTAATGCGACCCCCCAGCGGCAGGGCAGCGATCACGTTAGTTCCGGCCTTGGTTCCCGCGTCGGTAGATGCAGCAGCGGGAATAACATTGTCGGTGGCGGCGCTCACGCGATCCCCGAGATGCGGGACTGATCAGATTTGGAATTTCCTTCGAGCGCTTCTGCAGCACTGCGAGGAACAACTCAGGAGTGGCCAACTGATCTTTATAAGGCGAATTCTTAAGTAACTCCGCTCCTTTGGCCGAAGCGGCTGCTTCTTCTTCCGGGGTTCGAGAAAAGCCAAAGTGGTGGAACGCGTCTTTCTGGTCAAAGAGCAGCCGATCGAAGAACGCAAACTGCGTATCGATGCGATGACCGAGCACCACGTGACCGAGCTCGTGCGCGAGGATCATCGCCAAACTGGCTTCGTCGGGAAGCACATCGATCAGCCCGCGGCTTAACACAATCGTATGACCCACGGTGAACGACTCGAGTGTGGAGGTCATCAGTACCCGGCAGCGAACCTCGGGATCGATGTTTAGGTTATTTGTGACTTCAAGATTGTTGACCACCGTTGTGAGCACTTTGTCCACTTCACCAGCGGGCGCCACCAAGCCCAACCGCTGCATGCGGTCAATCACGTTATCTTCCGCCAGCTGATCCCAGGAGCGCTGCTCTTGTAGTGGCGTCAAATCATTCGCATTGGTCGTCTGGTCTTTAATCGCCGTGGGAGCTTCCACGAGAACCCTGCTGAGTTCCTGCTCTTCCTGAGCGTGCCCGAGGTTGTAACCCCACAGGCGCGTTTGAGCTTTGAACATCAGCCGCTTGCTCAGCGCATATCGTACGTCGCTTTCCTCGCTATAGACGAAAGCGGGCAGCCACTGATCTTTGGCCACGTTTACGCGCCAGCTGTCAAAATGGAAGTAATAGCTGGTCTTTGAAGAACCGACATAGGCGCCATTGAAGCGGACGATATGGTAGCCCTGATCCTCCACCCAGATGCGGCCGGCGAATCTACCTTTTCCGCTCTTTGGAAGCGGCGTAACGTCGAATACCAGGCAGCGTACCTCGCCCAGAAACTCCCGGCGCACGTAATCAAAATTGTAGTTTTCTTTGTTAAAGCCGTTGGTGTCGATGTAAATCATCTGTAGAAAGCCCTTCGGCAGGAACTCCATGGCCATCGTGAAGAAGCTTCCCAGCGCACCAACTCTGTGCTTTCCTCCATTCGAGGTAAGAGGCTCGAGTTCGACGCCCTTGTCCAATTCGGCGCGGCCCAGGAAATACTGGTCGCCGTCGGGGACGGTCCCAAGCTCTTTATCCGGCCGGTCTTTTTGAATATAGGTTTCAACCAGGGGTGAATACTTTTGAATCATCTGCATTTCAGCCGCTTCTTGCGCAATGATGCGGTTCACGACCTGGTCCAGCGTTGTCGCAGGTTGCTGTGCTGCCGCAACCAGCGGCATCGCCGCCAATGTTACGAAAACCAAAAAACCTTTTAAGATACGCATGCCCTCTGCCCTCCGCGAACTTTTCAATATGCGATTTGGAAAACGATGTGAACGGTGGCGGGAAAATCCACCGGTTTGCCGTTTTGTAGCGCCGGCTTGAAGCGAATCTGTTCTGCCGCGTGCATGGCGGACTCATCCAGGCCATGCCCCAGCCCCTTGATCACCCGTACCACTTGCACGGGTCCGGAAGCCGGGAACACCACCTGCACCAACACTTCACCTTCGATCCCCAGCTTGCGCGCCTCGTCGGTATATTGCGGATTGGGTTTTGCGAGAATCTCCACCGGCTGCACCGCCGCTGGTGCTTCGGCAGGCTTGGGCTTGGGGGGTTCCACCGCCGTGGCCGCTGGCGCAAATCCTCCCGACTTGCACGGTCCCGCGCCCATTTCCCGAACCTCCATTGCCGCCCGGAGGAGGAATCGCCACGCCGTTTCCAAATCCCGCGCTGGCTACGGTTCCGCGTACACCATTGGCACCGCCGGTCCCGTTGCCATAACCCGGCCCTGGAGGTAATACGGGTGAACCAAAATGTGCGATGGTGGCGCGCTTATTCGGATTACCGTTGCCAGGCATCCCGTGCGGATCGCCGAAACCTCCGGTCTGCACCTTATCGATGGGCTGATTCACCGTAGCCGGCGCCGCGCTCCCGGTCGTCAGAATACCCGTCTTCACCGGCTCGCGCGGACGGACCGGCTCGGAAGCTGCCGGCGCGTCAAATTTCGCTTCCATGAGCGGCTGGTCGATTTTTGGCGCTTCCTGGTTCTGCACGACCACCGGCTTGGGTTTGGGTGGCACCAGGGTGCGCGGCGCCAGCAGTTTCGCCACGTGTACGGGTTCGGGCCGCTCGACCGGCTGCGGAGAAGGCGTCGGCTGCACTTTCGGTCGCACCGCTGCAGGCTTGGGGGGCAGCGGCACTGAGGTATCCGGCGCCGCGATCGGCGTCACCTCGTACATGATCTGCGTCACCAGTTTTTGCGGAAAGAACATCGGCAGCGCCACCAGAAATGCCGCCAACCCCACCTGAAATACCGTGCTCGTCAGCAAAGCGCCCTTGCTCAGCTTCGCGTCCGGCAGCATCCCCAAACGTACCGTCACCGGCCGCTGCCCTATCATCTTCTTCCACGCCTCCGGATCGGGAGGCCGTGTCGCGGACGGCTGTACGCTCATCCGCAAATTCCCAAATTGTGTCGCTGTGCTGCTCATGGTTGTGGTTCGCCTATTTGAGGATTCGTATGCCAGTAACGGTTGCCCGCCACTTATATTTCTGTACTGCTTCGGATCGTAAGAGCGTCAGTTTCAGTGTGGCTCTTCGCGATTTGAGAAGGTTGGTTTCTGTACAGCACCAGCCTACTGGCGCACAGGCGGCTCCCGAATAGGACTTTTGTACTAGTGTCACCTAAGACCAACCTGCCGGCGCCAAAAAAATCCGAATCGTCACTCCCGAGCACAATCGTTGACCGGCCGCCCGCAGTGAACATAGCGAATACCGCAAAAGGACAGCACGCCTGAGAATACCGACTGTATGCAACCCGTTTCCGTGGGGTAAAGCTTCCACGGATTTTCGCACTTGATATTCTACTCCGTAAATTATGCGTTTTGCGCCCACGTTATGCATTTGTTGTGGATGGATTTCGTGTCAGCCATGATCCATGCCCTGGCGGATGATTTTCGAGCGAAGAACTGCGCTATTTTTGCCTTCAGTACCGACGTTCCGCACATACCGGAGAGGCTCAGCCTACAGCGTCTCAGCGCTTAAAAAGCGGGACTTTGGGTATAGAGACGCCACGCCTCACGACTGCATCTGCTCACCATTGAGAGAGTGTTGAGAGAGGCGCTGAACGGCCATTATGTCGCAGGGGATAGCCCCAGAAAATCGCTGCGGTCGTCACCGCACCGAGTGAACTTTGGCTATGAACCCGTTAACTGCTGAGGCACATTAACGTACTAGGGAAAACCAGCCTGCGAACTACAGCTTCAGCTGTGTATGCGCGGCTTCCGGTGCGGTGCTAATTTTGGCGTCAGCATGAGGAAACGCGAGTTTGGCCCACCAGATTGAGATGTGCCACATGGATACAAGTACCAGAAGGGAGCAGGAATGACGGTTGAAAACCGGGAATCCAACAGGACCGATCTGCACTCAGCTGCCGCGCCCGGTCATACCGGCAAGGTACTTTCAATTGATGACCGCCAGCGACACAGGGACGATTGCGTCGAACGGATCTTTGAAACCGCGGTCGCTGGGGACACTGAGTTCTCACGGGTTTTGCAAAACGTGAACGAGGTTTGCACAAAAGTGCAGTCGCAAGGATCAAAGCCGGATATCGTTGGCGAAGCGCTGTTGCTAGCTCTCCATTGTGCCGTGAGCCGCGCTCTGCTAGCGAGAGATCTCTCACTTGCGCTTACCGACGACCTCACGGGTCTGAGTAACCGGCGGGGATTTCTTGCGTTGGCTGCGCACCAATTGAGGATTGCGCGGCGCACACACCAGAGCGCCATGCTGTTCTTCGCGGATTTCAACAACCTGAAACAGGTGAATGATGCATTCGGCCACCGAGAAGGCGACCGTGCTTTAGTGTACGCAGCAGATGCACTCCGCGAGACTTTCCGCGATTCGGACGTGATTGCGCGCTTCGGGGGCGACGAATTTGCCGTACTGGCGCTAGAGGCGTCTGGCCAAACGGGAGAGGCCGTTCTCAACCGAATGGCGGATAATTTGGCCGCAGTTAACGCCAGCGAACCTGGATACGAGATTTCCTTGAGCGTGGGTTCTGCCCATTTTGATCCGCAGCAAGCTGTGCCACTTGAGGATTTAATCGCGCAGGCGGACGAGGCGATGTATGTGCAAAAGCGCGCTCGTCAAGCGTCAGCGTAGGCTCGGCGGCTACAGGGAATTAGAATCTCAGACGTCGCCCATCCACAGAAAACTACCCAAACATCCAGTTTAGGAACGAGTGGGCCCACCGGGTGTCGCAAACATTCGTTTGTATCACCACCGTGTTCGTGTGATCATTTTCCTGCAACGATCGAAGTCCCTGGGGTACGGAATGAAGCTGAGCCTCAGGCTTATCGCATCACTGGTAGCCAGCATCAGCTTGGTTACGTTCATTGTGGCTCGTAATCAAGTGCGTGCCGAAAAAAGCGGTTGCGCACCGACCTCGCGCGGCGTGCTGAAATCCTCACGGAAAGTTTGCAGGAGACCACTGAGCCCGTCCTCCAGAGAGGGTCTATCACCCAACTGCGACGCATCGTCGAGCGGTTTGGAGATCGTGAACACCTTGCCGGCGTGGCCATCTACGATCCCGACGGGAAGTTACTCGCCGCTAGCGCCAAATTAAGTCACGGAGCCGACGTCCCGCCAAAAGTTTTTGCCAGTTGCGAGACCGGAGATACCGGTGCAGGCGGCTTTCAAACCGTCGCAGGTCTTCCCATGTACATGTACGCCATGCCACTTCATCGCGACACCACCCTGGCTGGCGTCCTGGTGACTTTTCACGATTCCCGCTACATTGAAGCACAAAGCGCCGATATCTGGCGGAGCGCTCTATGGCACGTGATCGCACAGGTCCTGCTGATTGTGCTCATCACGATACTGATCATTCGCTCTACCATCGTCAGCCCGATTACCAGAATTTCTCAATGGATGAAGGACCTGCGTACCGGCAAGATCACGCCGCTCCCGCCGGCATCGCAAGGCGATTTTCTGCAGCCGCTGACCTCCGAGGCCGCATTCTTGGGCCAAAGTTTGGCCGAGGCGCGCATGGCCGCGAAAGAAGAGGCCCGGCTTGCGCGAAGCTGGCGATACGTTGTGGACACCGGAGCGACTCCGCGCAGGAGTGCAGCAGACGACTTGCGCGGCAATTCACTATTTGTGATCTCGAATCGCGAGCCCTACCAGCACGTTCACGGCAAGGGTATTGAGGTGCGCGTCCCCGCGAGCGGGCTGGTTACCGCGCTTGAGCCCATTCTAGTCGCTTGCGACGGCACCTGGATCGCGCACGGCTCCGCCGACGCGGACCGTGAAACTGTCGATTCCCGGGACCGGCTCCGTGTACCTCCCGATCATCCGCATTACACACTTCGGCGCGTGTGGCTTACGAAACAAGAAGAGGACGGTTACTATTTCGGATTTGCCAATGAGGGGATATGGCCACTTTGCCACATCGCCCACACGCGCCCAAGTTTTCGCACATCCGATTGGGAGCATTATCGCCGCGTGAATGAGAAGTTCGCGGAGGCGACTCTCGAAGAAATTAAACAAGCTGAAGAGCCTTTCGTTCTGATTCAGGATTATCACTTCGCATTGCTCCCGCGGCTGATCAAAACCGCGCGTCCGGATGCTCGTGTGGCGATTTTTTGGCATATTCCGTGGCCCAATGCGGAGGCTTTCGCGATTTGCCCGTGGCAGAAACTGCTTCTTGATGGCTTGCTCGGCGCGGACTTAATCGGCTTCCATATCCAGGCGCATTGCAACAACTTCCTTGAAACTGTGGACCAGTCGATCCAATGCCGGATCGAGTGGGACCGTTTTACCGTCAACCGTAATAATCACGTCACGGCCGTGCGGCCTCATCCGATCAGCGTGGCATTTCCGGAATTAAGCGAAGAATCTCGCGGCCTGTTGAATGCCGAACCCACGCGCGAAGCTATCCTTGAAAAGCTCGGGCCAGAAACCATCTTTATTGGCATTGGCGTGGATCGCGTGGACTATACCAAGGGCCTGATCGAGCGCTTTCGGGGCATTGAACGTTTCCTGGACAAATACCCGCAGTACGTCCGAAAATTCAGCTTTGTACAGTTTGGAGCGCCCAGCCGGACGAACATCAAACGTTACAAAGATTTCTTCTATGAGGTGGAAAGTGAAGCGCAGCGCATCAATGCGCGTTTTCAATCGGACCGGTGGAAACCGATCGTCTTCCACGGACAGCACGCCGACCATCATGAAATCAATCCGTATTATCGGGCGGCTGATCTTTGCCTGGTCACCTCTTTGCACGACGGTATGAACCTGGTAGCCAAGGAATTTGTAGCCGCGCGCGCCGACGGAGACGGCGTTCTGATTCTGAGCCAATTTACCGGCGCCTCCCGGGAATTGCGCGACGCTATACCGCTCAATCCTTACGATATCGAACAACTCGCGGAAACCATACGCCGTGCGATCGAAATGTCACCCGAGGAAAGACAAGCTCGGATGCAACGCATGCGGCGCACGGTCAAAGAACACAATGTGTACCGCTGGGCCGCCGACCTGATTTCCGATCTCGCGGAAATCCGGCTCGATGCGCCGGAATTCACGGAGATGCGTTGAACTGTGACCGGCCCTGCGATGTTTCAACAGCATGCAGTGCAAGAACCTGGCACCCAAGAGCTTGGCATGCAAGAGCATGGCGCACCTCGCGAGGCGCCCACGATAATATCCGTGAGCCCCAGAGATTCGTCAGGGCTCCTGCGTCGGAGTCACCCGTCCCGCCCGCAACCATTATCCCGTTCCGCTTCAGCCGGTTCCGCTTCAGCCCGTTCCGCTTCAGCAACCCAGGGCAACGAAATCTCAATGCGCGGTAGCCGCAAGCTTCAGCAGGCAAATGCGGGAGCCCGCAAGACGTTCGCTGTGCATCCGCTGTTCAAAGCCTGGAAAACCATTTCTCGCCGCCTGCGCAGCGCTAAAGACATTCGCTTGTTTCTCGATTTTGACGGAACGCTGGTGGACTTTCGGGCCCGTCCCGATCAGGTGACATTGGAAGACGAGATGCGTCACGCATTGTCCCAATTGGCCGCCCACCCCTGCGTACATACCACCCTCATTAGCGGGCGGCGCCGTGCGACATTGATGGAATACGTGAACATTCCAGGCGTGGAATTTTTGGGTTTGTACGGCTGGGAAAAAAATGGGCTGCCGCCGCCTGCCGTTCGCGAGATTTCGCGCGCACGAGTGCTGCTGGCTGAGCTACCCCATGAGGCTCCCGGCATCTATATCGAAGACAAAGGTCTGACCTTGGCAGTTCATTTTCGGGAGGCGTCACCCGGAGCGGCTAGAATTGCCCGCGTTTTTCTTCGCCGCCTGAATGCGCGTTTCCGCGGGTTGCGCATCATTCGCTCGAGCAACGTGTGGGAAGTGGTTCCCTGGGGAATTCGTGGCAAGGGCTTCGTGCTTCGCGAAATTTTGCGCGGCTTGCCACGCCCTTTCGTTCCCATTTATGTGGGCGATGATTTGACTGACGAGGCTCCGTTTGCCGCGCTTCGCGAGGGAATCACCGTGCTGGTCGGTCCACCGCGACCGACGAAAGCGCGCTACAACTTACGGGATACCAGCGAGGTCTGCTTATTCCTAGAACGATTGGAGGCTGAGCTCCATTGAAAATCGCCGAGCATCCTTTTCAGTTCGTTACTGGCACGTATCTCACCCGCATCGGCAATCAATCTGCTAAAAACTTGGGAGAATTGAGCGCCGGCCTCGAAGTCTGCAGCGACGAGTCGGTTTTCTACCACACGTTTCAAAGCCTCGAACGCCATCACTTCCTGACGGAAGGGTTTTCCAATGATTTCGCGCAATGGGTGCTTGCCGCGCTCAATCGAGCCGAACTTGCCGAGTGGCTGACGGCGCTCGACATTCGCAGCTACGTCGCATTGAGCGATCTTCGGGCGGACCTGCTGAAGATTATCGAGGACTTCTGCACTGCGAATCCCCGTGACGTGGAAAAGCCCGCGTTCGAGCCTTTTTACTTCCTGGAAAGCGTCGAAGTCACGGTCCCGCTCACCTGGCAAGCACGCACCCTCGAGGAATTCCGCGAAGCGCTTGGACGTCTGAGCAATGCATCATTTCACTTCCATTTCCTGATTTCACGGTTGCGCCTGCAACTTCAAACCAATGATTTTTCCCTGTGGTTCTCGAAGGAATTGGGCCTGGACGACCTCGCGCGGCGCACCAATCAAATCGACATTTACACCAATACGCTCGATAGCGCGAGAGCGAAACTTTTCCAGTTTATAGACCGGGAGCTTGCCGCGTGACCGAAACCAAAATTGAACCCAGAGTCATGCATCTTGACGATTACGTGCCGCTTCTCGGCGCGCGCGAAATCGACGAACTGCGCAACCTGGCATCAAAACTCACGGGCCGCACCGTGCAGATGGTCAACTCTACGGCCATGGGCGGCGGCGTAGCGGAGATTCTCAATCGCCTTATTCCCCTGATGAAGGAGCTGGGAGTTAAGCCGCGCTGGGACGTAATTACCGGGGGGGAAGATTTTTTCGAGGTGACGAAGGCTTTCCACAACGCGTTGCATGGCGGCCCGTACACGTCGAGAAAAGAAAACTTCGAAATTTTCCTGGCGACTACGGAGGCAAACCGCCAGCGGCTGGAATTTGACTGTGATTTCACCGTCATGCACGACCCGCAGCCCGCTGCGCTGATCGACGCGCGGCCCGCCCAGCACGCGGGCCATTGGACCTGGCGCTGCCATATCGACCTCGCCCATGCAAATCAGGAAGTGTGGGGATTTCTGCGGCCGTTCGTTCATCGATACGACGCTGCTCTGTTCTCATCTCCGTCGTTTGCGCGGCAACTGCCCATTCCGCAGTATTTGTTTTATCCGTGTATCGACCCGCTTTCCGAGAAAAACATCGATCTCGAGCCTTCTTTCATCAGCAGCGTGTTGCAACGCTTCTCGATCGACCCGGACCGGCCCATCCTTACCCAGATCTCGCGTTTCGACCGGCTGAAAGATCCCGCCGGGGTGGTGCGCGCTTACCAGATCGTCAAGCGTTACGCCGATTGCCAGCTCGTTCTCGCGGGAGGGGGGGCGGCCGACGATCCGGAGGGCGGCGTCGTCCTCGCTGAAGTTCGCAAACTTGCAGGGGATGACCGGGACATACATATTCTCGATTTACCGCCCTGGAGTGCGCTCGAAATTAACGCGCTGCAACGCGCGTCGACGATCATTATTCAAAAAAGTCTTCGCGAGGGATTCGGGCTCACCGTTACCGAAGGACTGTGGAAGAAAAAGCCCGTGGTAGCTTCCGCAGTCGGCGGAATTCCCACGCAGATCGTCCACAAGCATACGGGTCTGCTCGTCCATTCCATTGAAGGCACGGCCTATCAGATCCGCTTCCTGTTATCGAATCCGGCGCTCGCACAGCGGCTTGCCGAACAGGGGCACGAACACGTGCGGGAACACTTCCTGATCACGAGCAACGTCAGGCGTTATCTCACGCTGTTCCTGCACTCCATGCAATCCAGGTAAAATGCTGTGGAAAGCGGCGTTCCGCGGTGCCCGCTCTCGGCTCGGGCAACTCTGGGGGCCGTTATCGCCATCTTTTAGCATGAGATAAAATAAGAATTAAGAATTACTGAACGAACCGATTTGAGGAACGAACGCGGGAGGTCCTTATGACGGAATATGTTCAGGGAGCTTCTTTACCACGGCAAATACCCGCGCCATTGAGCGGGGCGTCGGCACGGTCGTCTAGGCGAGCGGCGACCTACCCGTTGCTGCTGGCCGCTATTACCGTTCTTTATTGCTTTGCTGGACGCTCCGCTTTTGCACAAGACTCGACGACCGCGTCCAACGGCTCCGTAACCATCCAGGAGTCGCCAGCTGAGCCGATCGATCCCGCCGTAGCGGACGACGCGGATTCGGGACAACAGTCGCAAGACGCGCCTGCCGCAAACCCGTCCGGCTCTGTGCCGTACATGTTGACGTTACCGGAGGGCACCGTAATACCGATTCGCATGAATCAGTGGCTCTCCAGTGAAAACAATCGCCCTGGCGACACCTTTAGCGGAGTGCTCGAGCAGCCACTGGTCGCCGATGGCTGGGTTATTGCCCGCCGGGGACAGTTGGTGACCGGACGGATCTCCGCCGCTCAAAAATCCGCACATGGAAAAGACGCGTCGCTGGGATTGGAGTTGTCTGAACTCACTCTTGTGGATGGCCGGCAATTGCCCGTCACCACGCAACTAGTGCCGTACGAGGGACGTCCCATTTCTTCGCATTCTAATCAACGCGATGCGGCCACAATCGGAGCCACAACCATCGTTGGCTTAGGTGTGGGAGCGGCCGTTGGGGGCGGCACGGGAGCGGCGATAGGCGCCGGAGTCGGCGCCATGATCGGTGCGACGGGCGTCGTGCTCAGTCATGGAAAACCGGCAGTCATTCCCCCAGAATCGCTTCTCACTTTCCGCCTGCAAGAGCCTCTGGAAGTTTGGACCGAGCGAAGCCAATTGGCTTTTCGGCCGGTAACCCAGGGCGATTACAGCCGTCCCACTCGTGATCAGGACGCCTACGCGCATCCCAACCCCAACCCTCCCGCGCGTGCGCGTGCGGGTTATCCGCCTGCGCCTTATGCTGCGCCAGTTTACCCTCCGCCAGCATATTACGTTGATTACCCTCCTTACCTCGGCTGGGGCTACTATCCGCCCGTGTACCTCGGATTCTATGGGGGATTTGGGCCAAGCTTCGGATTCGGGCGCGGGTTCGGTCGCGGTGGATTCGGTCGCGGCGGGTTCCGGCGGTAGATTCGGTAGGATCCAAAGTTAAACGGAAGCGCTTGCACCGTGAACCGTCGTACGCGGTATGACACGGTGCAAGTGCTTCCTCCTCCCCAATACTAGAATCTCAGCAAGTTTCAACGACTTGACACATCGTATTAAACTGGCGGTGTGCCAAAATCTCGCAAAGTAGCGGCTACACCGCGTCTGCCAAATCTTCTCCGCAAAAATATCCCGTCAAACGAGCGGTTAATCCTGGCGTTGGACCTCCCCAGTAGCGCGGAAGCACGGGAAATGGTCGGCCAATTGGGCGACAGTGTCATGTTTTACAAACTCGGCTTGCAGCTCTTCATGGCGGATGGATATTTCGAGCTCGTGAAGTGGCTGCATGACCGGGGAAAACAGATATTCGTCGATCTAAAATTCTTTGATGTTCCGGAAACGGTTAAAAAAGCCGTGCGGCAGCTCAAGGATCGACACGCCGCATTCGTAACCGTTCATGGTAACGACGAAATTCTGAAGGCGGCCGTGTCGGAGAAAAACGGAACCAAGATTCTCGCGGTCACGGTGCTCACGAGTCTTGACCGGGCCGACCTACGGGATCTGGGATTCAAATGTGATGTGAAAGCTCTGGTCCTTTCCCGTGCCAGGCGGGCGTTGGAGCTTGACTGTGATGGTGTCATTTCTTCCGGGCTGGAAGCACCGTTGCTCCGAAAACACCTGGGAGACCGTTTCTTGATTGTGACGCCGGGAATACGGCCCGTCGATAATCAAGAAATAAAAACGGCCCGCGCTGACGATCAAAAAAGAACGACGGATGTGGACGAGGCGTTCCGTAACGGCGCAGATTACATCGTGGTCGGCAGGCCCATCTTGAGCGCGCCCGATCCCGTCGCGGCGGCGCGAAGCATTCAGCAGCGTATCGCGAATCTTTTCTCTTCGCAGTAAAGACATCTTCTGTTCGCCACGGGCAACCACCTTACGAACCATGCAGGGAATCTGGAATTGACACGTGCCACTTTTATGACCTAAGGTCATATATGACCCCCGGTCATAATGACATGAATTTACGCAATCGCAGGCCTTCCTTGTCCATATCACATGTCACCGCCGGACGGCGAGAACGCCATAAGGCCGCCATTCGCGATCGGTTGTTCCGCGCGGCGCTTGTACTATTTGCCTCACGCGGTTTTAACGCCACCACCGTCGAAGACGTCACGAAGGCCGCGGACGTCGCCAAGGGCACATTTTTTAATTATTTTCCAACGAAGGAACACCTGCTAACTGCTTTTGGCGAAATGCGGCTCGATACTCTGCGTGCAGCCCGCATCCAGGCGCAAAATGGGGAAAAAGCCACGCGCGACGTGCTATGTACTTTGCTCGCGGATCTCGCGGCCGAACCGTGGGGAAGCCGCGCCATGGCTCGTTGTTTACTTGCCAGCGGTTTGAGTGGAGAACCCGTATCCTCTCTGGCCGCAAAAACGATGAAGGAGGGACGCCGCATCCTGACGGACATAATTGAACTAAGCCAGGATCGTGGAGAAGTCCGCTCCGATTGGCCGGCTGATGATGTTGCCGGGCAATTCCAGCAACTATTCTTCGGCACGATGTATCGGTGGACACTCGACCCTCATCTAAAATTGACGCGCTGCCTCGGTACGGCGTTTTCCTTGTTCTGGGCGGGAGTGGAAGCCCGTCCCGCACACGCCAAGGCTTCCCGGAAGAGATCATCATGAATGCTCCCTTGAGAAAATTTATCTGGCTTGCGTTTGCGTCGATGTCGATTACGGCGGCATTTGTACCATTTGTCGGCGCCGCGTTCGCGCAGGGGCCGCCGGGCGCGCCGGGCGCTTCAGCTTCGCAGCCAAGTGGCGGCGCACCAGCTGCCGCGAACTCGGAGAATTCACAAGCCCGACCTGCTTTGCAGGCACCGCAACCGCAACTTTCGTCACAGAATCCGCTTCTCGGCAGCGTTCCCGCGGGGCAGGTCACTGGAGCCGTGCTGTCACTGTCTCTCCTCGATGCAATTGAGAGGGGACTACGCCAGAATCTCGGGCAGCTTTTAAGTAGCGACACCGTCGTGTCTTCCCAGGGGGAATTGTGGCAAGCCCGTAGTGACTTGCTGCCAAATCTTTCGGCGCGTGTAGCGGAAAACGCCGCGAAATTAGATTTAGCGCAGGAAGGATTTCAGAAACTTTCCGGGAAGTTTCCGGGCTTTCCGACCGTCGTCGGCCCCTTCGCTTATCTGGATATCCGCGCTGTCGCGACGCAATCAGTGCTGGACCTGAACGCGCTGGCCAACGAGCGGTCCGTCGAAAGGAATCGCGCGTCCGCAAAATTCAATTACCAGGATGTACGCGAAATGGTGGTGTTGGTCGTAGGTGCAACCTACCTGCAGACCATCGCGGAATCTGCTCGAGTGGATAGCGCCGAAGCGCAACTAAGGACGGCACAGGCACTCTACGATCAAGCTGTGGACTTGAAAAACGTAGGGGCATCCGCGGGTATCGATTTGCTCCGTTCTCAGGTGGAACTGAAAACGCGTCAGCAGCAGGCAATTGCTGCGCGCAACGATTTCGCCAAGCAAAAGCTGGCACTTGCACGTGCGATTGGCCTGCCTCTTGGTCAGGAATTCAGGTTAACCGACACTGCGCCATACGAGCCGGCAACTCCAGTCACCATAGAAGACGCACTGCACGCCGCTTATGCGGCACGCGCGGACTTCCAGAGCGCGGTCGCGCAGGTGAGCGCAGCCGAGTACACGCGCCGCGCGGCTACTGCGGAACATTTGCCCTCGGCTTCCGCCTATGCCGATTACGGCGTGCTCGGACCGACACCCGACACGCTTCATGGCACATTCGATGTCTACGTCGCTCTGCACATTCCCATTTTCGCGGGCAACCGCGCCCGTGGTGACGCTCTGGTTGCCGAGGCGGCTCTGGCACGCAGCCGCCAGCAGCTTGAAAACCTTCGTGCTCAAATCGAACAGGACGTGCGTACGGCTTTACTCGATCTGCAGTCGGCATCCGACCAGGTGGGCGTGGCCAAAAGCAACGTGGACCTCGCGGAGCAAACGCTCACGCAGGCTCGTGACCGCTTCAGCGCAGGGGTCACCGATAACATCGAGGTGGTACAGGCGCAACAATCCATTGCGAATGCGAACGAGTCGTACATTTCAAGCCTGTACGCTTATAACCTCGCGCGCGTGGAGTTGGCGCGCGCGACCGGCTCCGCCGAGCACGGAATCCGCGAATACTGGAAGGGAAAGTAAGCCATGGCAGACCAGGTACAAGTCGAACCTCCGAATGTAGCTCCGAAAAGCGCTGCGCCGGGGGGCGAGCCGCGCGCGCAGGAAACCAGTCCTGATCCGGAGGTGCGTTCACCCGAGTCTCGCCGAAAACTCGGCTTTTTACTTCTCGGAATAGTTTTGATATTGGCCATCGCCGGCTTTTTTATCTGGCGTTATCTCCAAACCTACGAATCTACCGATGACGCGCAAGTGGACGGGCACGTGAATCCGATCAGCGCGCGTGTCGGTGGTTACGTCACCGCCGTCAACGTCGAGGACAACCAGTATGTAGACAAGGGCGCGGTCCTCGTGCAGATCGATCCGCGTGATTATCAGGTCGCGGTCGATCATGCCAAGGCAGAAGTTGCCGATGCCGAGGCGACGGCGCGCGCCTCTGGCCTGAATGTGCCTGTCGAGACGGTCGGTACCACCAGCCTGGTCTCCTCATCGGAGGCGCAACTTGCCGGCACGCAGGCCGGCGTAAACGCGGCGCAGAAACAATACGACGCGGCGCGCTCACAATTGCAGGAAGCGGAAGCAAACAATACACGGGCTCAGTCCGATCTGGCGCGGTACCGCCAACTCGTGGCTAAAGATGAAGTATCGCAACAGGTGTTTGAGCAAGCGGATGCCGCGGCGAAAGCGAGCGCGGCGGCGGTTGATGCGGCGCGGGCCTCCGCTGCTGGGGCCGAGCAGCAAATTGCGGAAGCCCAGGGGCGGCTCGGCCAAGCCCAGGCGGCGCTGCGGAGTTCACAAACCGGGCCGCAACAGGTAGGGGCCATCCGGGCACGCGCGCAAGCTGCGCTGGCCACGGTCCAGGAGAAGCGTGCGGAACTCGCACAGGCCGAACTCAACCTTCAATACTGCACGCTCGTGGCGCCCGTCAGCGGCGTAGTGAACAAGAACGTTGAGGTAGGAATGAACGTACAGCCCGGTCAGACGCTTCTGTCGATTGTGCCGCTCGACGACGTATGGGTGACGGCGAATTTCAAGGAGACGCAACTCGCGAGAATGCATCCGGGACAGCGCGTCACAATTTCTGTGGACGCGTTTTCGCATACATACGATGGACACGTCGAGAGCATTGCCGGTGCCGCGGGTGACCGGTTTAGTTTGCTGCCGCCCGAAAATGCCACAGGCAATTACGTGAAAGTAGTGCAGCGCGTGCCCGTAAAGATTGTCCTCGAGCCGAATCAAAACCAGGACCATCGGCTGCGGCTGGGCATGTCGGTCGAACCAAAGGTGTGGGTGAAATGAGCGAAGCTGTTGCGGCGCTTCCCGCAAGGAACGTTGCGTTCACGCCGCCCGCCGTAAATCCATGGGTTATCGCCCTGACCGTGACGCTGGCGACGTTCATGGAGGTATTAGACACGAGCATTGCCAACGTGTCGCTGCCGCATATTGCCGGCGGCCTGGCCGCGAGCGTCGACGAAAGCACCTGGATCCTCACTTCCTATCTCGTCTCGAACGCTATTGTGTTGCCGATGAGCGGCTGGATGTCTTCCCTGATCGGCCGGAAACGGTTTTACATGTCCTGCGTGGCACTATTCACGGTCAGCTCATTTTTTTGCGGGCTGGCGCCCAATCTGGGCATGCTGATTTTTTTTCGGGTGCTGCAGGGCATGGGCGGCGGGGGACTGCAGCCGAGCGAACAATCCATTCTGGCTGATACCTTCCCGCCTAAAAAATTGGGCATGGCCTTTGCGGTTTACGGCATGGCCGTGGTCGTGGCCCCGGCAATCGGACCTACTCTCGGCGGTTTCATTACCGACAACTACAGTTGGCGCTGGATTTTCTACATCAACGTTCCGATCGGCGCGATTTCACTGCTGCTGACATCACGTCTGATCAGCGATCCTCCCCATCTGAGCGGCGAGCGGGAAAAGGGAAAAACATTCAGCATTGATTACATCGGCCTGGGGCTGCTGGCTCTGGGGCTCGGCACCCTGCAAGTGGTGCTCGATAAAGGGCAGCGTCTGGACTGGTTTGAATCCCACTTTATTCTCGATCTAACGGTGATCTCCGCGGTCGCCCTGGTGACCGTAATTATCTGGGAATGGCGCCACCGCAATCCGATCATCGATTTAAAACTTTTCCGGGACCGCTCGTTTGCCATCGGAAACACGATGATGTTCATGCTGGGATTTATTCTGCTGGGGACCACCCTGTTGCTTCCACTGTTCTCGCAGACGATGTTGGGTTACACGGCCCGCGAAGCCGGCTTATCCCTGATGCCGGGAGGGTTCGTTATCCTGTTATGCATGCCGTTGGTAGGATTTCTTTTGTCGAGATACGATCCGCGATGGCTGATGGCGTTTGGGCTTTCGGCGCTTTCCTTCGCTTTGTTTCATATGACCAATTTCGATTTGGCAATTGATTTTCGTACGGTAGCGATGGCCCGCGTCTTTCAAGGCATAGGTCTCGCGTTCCTGTTTGTTCCGATCAATACGGTCGCCTATGCATACTTGCCGCGGAACAAGAATAACGCGGGATCGGGGCTAATCAACCTCGCGCGAAACGTGGGCGGGGGCATAGGAATCTCCTTCGTCACCACCATGCTCGCGCGCCGTACGCAAACCCATCGCAGCGATCTGACAGCCAACCTGAATCCCGCAAATCCGCGACTGCAGGCCATGCTGCACGGCGCGACGTCTTCGCTGCGCGCGCGCAGCGGCTTGGGCGCACTGCATCAAGCCTACGCACTGCTGCAAGGCAGCGTCGAGCGGCAGGCCACGATGCTCTCGTATATCGATAATTTTCGTATTCTCGGAATTGCCGCGCTTTTTATGCTTCCCTGCGTCTTATTAATTAAAAAACCGCGGAAGGGCAGCGAAGTTCACGTACATTGATCGGGGATCACAGGTGTAAGCCGACGCAACAGGACGATGTCCTTATCTTATCGCGTACGGGTAGCGTACGGGCGTTACCAGGTCAAATCCGTCTCGACCGGCTGTTCGTAGTCCACGTCTTCGACTTCAAATCCGAACAGATTACGGAACTCCCGTTGGAATCCCGCGAAATCCGTAATCGTGCGCAGATTTTCCGTGTTCACCTGCGGCCACAGCGCGGCGACTTCGGCCTGCACGTCGGGGCGCATCTCGCGGTCATCGAGACGCACGCGGCGGGCGTCGTCGTTTTGAGCCTCAGCAAATGGTGAGGGATTCTTGGTTAGAAAGTCGGCAAATAGCCGTCCCATTTGTTCGATGGGACTTTCTTCCAAACCCTTGGCCTGCATGACCTTCGAGAGCAGGCTCAGATAAAGCGGCACCACCGGAATCGCCGCGGACGCCTGCGTGACCACGGCTTTGTTCACGGAAACCAGGGCGCGCCCATCGAATTTGGGCGCAAGCATCGCCTCAATCGCCAGCGCCGCTTTTTCCAAATCCTGCTTCGCGCGGCCAATCGTGCCGTCGCGGTAAATTGGCCAGGTGACCGCAGGACCGATGTAGGAATACGCTACGGTACACACACCGGGGGCGAGCAGACCCTCCTCCGCCAGCGCTTCCATCCACATATGCCAGTCCTCGCCACCCATCACAGCAACGGTATCCGCAATTTCTTTTTCTGTGGCCGGCGGCAGGGTTACATCCACCACCTTTTCAGAGTCGAGCTCGATGGTGCGATTAGAGAACGGTGCGCCGATAGGTTTGAGCGCCGAATTGTAGACGATTCCCGTACGTGGATCGGTTCGCTTCGGCGATGCCAGGCTGTAAATAACCAGGTCCAGGGGGGCCAGTTCGCGACGAATCAGTGCAATTGCTTCACGCTTAATTTCGTCAGAAAATGCGTCGCCGTTCAGATGCGCGGCAAACAACCCGTCGCGTTTCGCGTATTCGTCGAGAGCCAGCGTGTTGTAGTAACCCGCCGTGGCCGTCTTGCCCTCATCCGGAGGGCGCTCGAAAAAAACTCCGAGCGTCCGCGCATCATAGCCCCACGCCGCGGTAATGCGCGAAGCGAGACCGTACCCCGTCGACGCGCCAATGACCAGAACGTTGTGCGGAACAATGGGCTCCGGCGCACCCACGGGCGGCAGGATCGAACTGGCGTGGTTGATCGCGTCGATCTGGCGCTCGACGTTGCGCCGGCAGCCCTCCGGATGAGCATTGACGCAGATGAAGCCTCGCGAGCGACGCTTAACGATTTGTCGTGGCATGGAATTGTGTATGCTTCGCCTGCCGCACAGAGCGCATCGAAGAAAATCGAAGAAAGCTGATGCGTCTTGCGGGCCGCGGCTGTCAAAAGTATTACTGATGCGCCCAATACAGCACGGATACGCTACCGCTCACACGGTCCGTTGTCCACTGTTCGCAGTCATTTCCTATTTGGGCGAGAGTAGCCAGGTGATCCATGACGAGAACCAGCATGCCTGAGAGGTGTGGTAACGTGAAGAGTAGTTGAAAATGCCCAATAACCGCGCTAAACAGCAGCGGTATTGAAGTAATTGGCGAATATGGACACGCACGATTGCGACGCGTAAATGTGGCGCAAAACAAAAAAGCGCATGAACCAATGTAGGGGGCGATGTCGTGGACGACGTAGCAGGCTCGTCGGAACCTTTTTCCGCTGTGTAATGCTGTGGGTCGTCGTTGGCGCGGCGCCCTCGTTCGCCCAGAACCCTCAGCAGGAGCAGCAAGGCGAGGTCGCTGCCAATTTAGCCGCGGGCCGCGTGGTGTTCTGCGTCACCAAAACAGCCATTATCGTGGCGGCAACGCAGGAAAGTGTCGAAAAAGGGTCACGAGAGCCTGCCGTAGTGGCCGTAAGCAACAGACGCATCGGCGTGCTACTGGGGGCTGTGGAATGGAACACCACCGCGTCGGGCGCAAAACCGGTGCGCCTGGATGCGGAATTGCCCACCGTCGCGGCCAACGCCACGCGACGCACCGGGGATAAGAGGATCGATCAGGACCAGCCTAGCGACATCGAAGAAATCGGCGTGGGAATGCTGGAAGTCCTGCGGCCGCTGGTGGATCAAATTCACCGTAAGCTCGATATGAAGCCTGATGAATCGCTCACCTCGCTGCTCCTTGCGGATTACGTGGAGAATTACGGCCCCGAAATATGGCGGCTGGATTTCCGCGTGCGGCAGGAAGATCTCGGCAACGACTATTGGGTCACGCGTGTGCTGCGACCCGCTTACACACAACTTTATCCGCCGGAAAAGGGCCAGCCGCGCACATTCGTGGAAGTACAATATCCGCAAACGCTCTCACGCCCAGGGCTGCTCGAGCGCTTGGGCCGGCACGATCCCGGCGTTGAGAATGCGCGCAATGCCTCGCCCGAATTTACAAAAGCCACCACTCTGGTTGTAACCGGCATCAGTGAAAAAGCGGAGGCTGCGCCCATCGTCGATTTTATGCGCGCCGTGATGCCGATCGTGTCGGGCTCGGATGGCCCGCTGGTGATGGCCTTGCTCGATGGCAGCCGCGGATTCCAATGGGTGCTGCCGCCGCAGGAAAAACTTCCAGTACCTACAGAGACCAAACCACAGGAGCCTGGCGCTCCTTCGCTGCGAAGGTATAAGCCCTAAGCCGCTCCAGCTTTAAAAGGTATACAAATCCTCGTAACGCCCGTTCCGTTGCTGTGCGCTCGGCACAATCAGCGCACGTTAACTGCTTTTCGCTCCGTCTGAAGTCCGGTAATTCCCTGTATTGTTCCGCTTCCTCCCTTGCCACACGATTTCTGTGACTGTTCTGTACCAACTGCCAAAGTTAAGGAGCGAACGATGCCTTCGCGAAAACAGTCGAGCACATCAAAATCGCGGTCTGCAAAAAAATCTCCAAACCAAAAGTCTGGACTATCAAAAACGACGACCGATCATGAGGAGATTCGCCGCTGGGCGGAAGAGCGTGGCGGTCGTCCCGCTTGCGTACGCGAAACGGGCGGCAAAGGGGACATCGGGATCATTCGCATCGAGTTCCCAGATGCTCCCAATTCCCGTGACGATTCGCTCGAGGAGATCGAATGGGATGAGTGGTTTGACAAGTTCGACGAGAGCAAACTGGCCTTTTTATATGAAGAGGAGACCTCCGCGGGCGAGCGCAGCAATTTCAATAAACTGGTCAAGCGCGAAACCGCGCGAGGGGCCGCGTCAGGGCGTTAGCCGCGCAGAGTTCGACAATAATCAGGCTAGGCCGCCGGAAAGTGATCAGGCGCCGGCGGTTTTCCCGGCGAATTGCAGCTTGACTCGCGCGCTTTTTTCCGCGACCGATCGGCTCAATTCCTCTTTGTAAGCTGCGAGCCGCTCGGAGACCCGGCCGTCATAGGTCCCCACGATTTCAGCCGCGAAGATCGCTGCGTTTATGGCTCCCGGCTTGTCGATGGCCATTGCGGCCACCGGCACTCCTGCAGGCATTTGCACGCTCGAAAGCAGTGAATCAATACCTGAAAGGACGGTCGTCGCCATGGGCACGGCGACGACGGGCAATGTCGTCAGTGCTGCGATTACCCCGGCCAGATGCGCTGCGCCACCCGCCGCCACGATCACCACTTTAAGACCACGCTGAATCGCGGTGCTCGCATATTCATGCGTGCGCGCAGGCGATCGGTGGGCCGAGATCACCTCAATCTCAAACGGAATCCCAAATTTATCCAGCATCCGCGCCGTCTCGCTCATCACCGGGAGGTCCGTGTCGGACCCCATCACAATTCCAATAACCGGCTCCCCATTTCCCCTATCCATGCGTTGCGACCCTCCCCGAGGCTTGTTCAATTACCAGTTCTCTTTATCGAATCTACTTCATCGAATCTACTTCTGAAAAGGCGTGTTCATTTCGGCGCCACTTCAATTGACGCACCGAGCCGTATCACGCCAGGTTGCACAACTCGACATAGAATACCGCGGCGGCCGCCCAGCGCCCTCTTCAGCCCGGTCCTAATCTCATCCATTCGTTCGCACGGGTCACAGGGACCGGTCACCTGAAGCATCGCTTCGCCAATGAGCAGCCGCTCTCCCGCGCGCAATTCATTGTGCCGGAGCCCGGCGGTTGTAATGTTTTCACGAATTATCCCGGGTTCCAGGCGGAATTCCGCGAGCGTTTCTGCTTCTACAAGAAGCACTTGCCTTTTGCTGCGTGGCCGCCCGTGTACGCAACCCTCGAGACCTTTTTCCTTTATGGCCATGACCTCATCGACCGGCTGCATCGGCCTTCGGCGAGCGGCCGCAATAAAGAGATTCTCGATGATGGCTGCCCCGCCCGTCATGCATTTGTTACCAGGAAATCTGCGGACTTGGTACGACGGGACGCCGCAGCTGCTATGTCCCTGCGATAATGCGCACCTTCAAACCGAATGCGCTCGACCGCGGTATAGGCAATTCTTCTTGCGTCCGCTAAATTGGCCCCATGCGCGGCAATACCCAGAACTCTTCCGCCAGTTGTGTGGTATTTAGAATCGTCCCAGCGCGTGCCGGCGTGGAAAACGACAGCATTGGGGACTGCCGCTGCCTCTTCCAATCCGGTGATCATTTTTTCGGTGCTGAACCGGCCAGGATAACCGCCCGACGCCATCACCACGCACACGCTTGCTCCAGGCTTCCAGGCGATGTCAACGCCCCCAAGGCGCCCCTGCGTACTGGCCGCCAGAGCTTCCGCGAAATCGCCATCAATCCGGGTCAGTAAGGCCTGCGTTTCCGGATCGCCCAGTCGGCAGTTAAACTCGAGCACCTTTGGCCCTGCGGCGGTTAGCATCAAGCCGAAGTAAAGGAACCCACGATAAACCAGGCCGCTGGCCCCCAGAGCTTCTATTGTAGGACGCACGATCGTCCGCAAAATTGTGCGATCAAGATCCGGCGAAATAACATCGTCGCTCGAATAGGCGCCCATTCCGCCCGTATTGGGACCTTTGTCACCGTCGAACGCTCGCTTGTGATCCCTGGTCGGAAGCATCGGAACAAAGTCGTGACCATCGGTGAGGACAATGTAAGAGAGTTCCGGCCCGGTAAGGGCTTCCTCAATCAGAAGTCGCGCCCCTCCATTTCCAAATTCCCGTGTCTCCAAAGTACGCGCAATGAAGTCACTGGCTTCCTCGCGCGAGCCGGCGACCAGCACACCTTTCCCGGCGCACAGCCCGTCAGCTTTCAGCACCACCGGCCAGTTCACACCTGAAAGCGAGCGCCGGGCTTCTTCGGGCGACTCGAAGACCCCGTAAATTTCCGGCGTGGGAATCGCGTGCCGGCACAAGAAATCCTTCGCAAATACTTTGCTGCCTTCAAGTTGCGCGCATGCGCGCGACGGACCCACGATAGGCATTCCGTGACTCGCAAACTCGTCCGCAATTCCCAGAACCAGCGGCTGCTCGGGTCCTACGATCGTCAGATCGGCGCCCAGGCGCTGGGCCATTTGCCGCAAACCCACCACGTCGCTTAAATCGGCCGCCAGACATTCCGCGTCCTGCGCAATCCCCCCGTTGCCGGGAGCGCACCAAATCCGCGTCACCGTGGGGCTTTGCCGCAGCTTCCACACGAGCGCATGCTCGCGTCCGCCGCCGCCGATCACCAGGATTTTCATGATGTGTCACGATAATCTGGCTTTGCGGGCCATGTCAACCGCACCAGTTCGGCCGAGGCTCTCTGATGAAACTACTTCCGAAATTCGCCGCTGCAAATTGACATATCACCGAGATAGCTTCGGCCGCTGGCGTCCATAGCGCATCCGGGTTTAACTGCGCCTCCTCGGCGCGCTGTTCGCATTTGACGTACATTTTTTCCGCCGGACATCGAATCGTCATACAATCCGGGCCTTGGAGGACGCGATGAGGAAACAGCACTTTGTTCTCTGGCGCCGCTTGTTCCTTTTTCTTTTACTCGCCATATTTTGCAGTCTTTCCCCGGCCCACTCGCAACAAGTCGCGGCGCTGGTTATCGAAGGTGGCACTCTGATCGACGGCAACGGTGGGGCACCCGTGCGAGATTCGGTGGTGGTGATCGAGGGAAACAAGATCACGCACATATCGCGTAAAGGGCAGATCTCCTATCCCGCCAACGCTTGGGTCATCAAGGCGGATGGCAAATACGTGCTCCCGGGGCTATTCGATTCGCAAAACTCTTACAGTTGGTATTTTGGTGAGGCGATGCTGAACCATGGCGTCACCTCTACCATCGATGTAGGCACCACCGGAGAGACAGCCGTGCCGTATCGCGACGCCGTCTTCCATGGCAAGACCAGAGGCCCGCGAGCGTTTACAGGAGTATCCAGACTCAGCGCCAACCCCAATGCGCTCGTTTCGACGGGATTTGAGAACCCACTGACACACACGCGCGTTCCCAAATCGGCCGAGGAGACCCGCCAGTTCGTAAAAGCCTGGATTGCTGCGGGCGCCGATTACATCCTCACCTACGATGGCGCTCTTCCCATGGACTATTACCAAGCTGCTTTTGATGAGGCTAATAAAGCGGGAAAGCCCGTATTCACGCGCGCGTATGGGCCCGTCTTGTTTCCAAAGGACGCCGCCCTCTTGGGGGCCGCAAACTTACCTCATTCTGCCGGGATCGGTATTGCCGTTACCAAAGATCCTGCAAAATTTAAGCAGGGACGTGACGACAGAAATGAGCTCGATCGGTACGCGGAAATGGACGACCAAAAGGCTCGGGACCTGATTCAGCTCCTCGTTGCACACCACGTGGCCCTGGTCCCGACGTTCATGATCAATTTTCCCGGATATCCAAAAGATTGGGATCAGTTCGCCGCTGATGCTCGGGCACTATTCACCAATCCCGACCTTCTCGCTTACTATCCCCCGACCGCCGTGCAGTCCGCTTTGCGAAGTTATGTCCGAGTTGATCAGGGAGAGCTGCGCGAACGCCGCATGAAGGGCTATCAGAACGCCATGCGGTTTCACAAAATGTTTGTGGAAGCGGGAGGACACCTGGTTGTTTCCGGTAACACGAATGATAGCTGGGTGCCGGGACTCGATCTGCATCAGGAAATGCAAGTCATGGCCGAAGCGGGCCTCACACCAATGCAGATCATCATGGGCTCAACGAAATATCCGGCGGAGATGCTGCGGAAAGAGAATCTGCTGGGTACGGTAGAAGCCGGCAAGCTGGCTGATGTAATTATCGTCAACGCTGACCCGTTGCAGGACATCAGGAACCTGGACAAAATCAATACCGTCATTCAGGACGGCAGGATTGTGGAGCTCGGCTATCATTCCAACTACAGCAGCCCCTTTGCCAATGTGGCCGCCGCAACCGTCAGCGTCGAGGGACTTCCCTGGGCCGTTGACTTGAGAAAGTCTACTCGAGGCGCAGAGGGTGGGCCCCAGGTAAGGTCTGATGAAGGGGCTATTCCAGACCCCATGTACTCGCCGCAGCCGGCCATCGAAACGATGAACCCGATTATCGTGACGCAGGGCGATGCAGCGATGGTCACGCTCACCGGCTTCAACTTCGTGCGCAAATCAGCCGTCTACTTTAAGGGCAAGTCCGTGCCGTTCCATGCAGTAAGTGCGACCGAACTCCAGGTAACACTCGATGGAGACGCTTTGCGCGAGGCGGGAAGGTTCGACATTGTGGTTAAAAATCCGGAGCCGCTGGACCCGTTTTATGTAAGAAGCATGTGGGGCAACGGCACGTCAAACGTCGCCCACCTGATCGTCAATTACAAATACTGACCGTCTGCTGGTTCGCGCGCGGCGACAACCTCGCCGCTTACTGTTCGGAAAGCGCCTCACGCCGTTGTTCGCCCATTTTCACAAATCCCGCTGATCAGATGTGACTCGCACGGTACGGTTGAAATTGGCCGTACACGTATGCTGGCGAACTCAGGGAGTGCCGCGCTTCGGATGCAACCGTCCGTTAGCTGTTTGGGCAGATCCATTTTGGGCAGCGGCATGAGTTACGATGTGCTGAGAAGTTCCATGTAATGGAGGTCTAGTGTGATGAATGTAAAACCCGAACGCTTCGCTGCAGGCCTTGTAGTGTCATTTGCGTTGATAGCGGTGTTGGCTGCTGTGTCTTACGGTCAATTCGGAGGTTCGAAATATACCAGTCCTCCTGCAAAGGTTGCGGCCACCATTGCCGGTAAGCGGATCAGCATTGAGTATTACGCGCCTTCCATGCACGGCCGAAAAATTATGGGAGGGTTGGTACCCTTTGGTGAGGTTTGGTGTACGGGAGCGAACTGGGCCACGAAGATCACCACGGAGGCAAATCTTGAAATGGGGAGCCTGAAACTCCCCGCGGGAAGCTATAGCATTTGGACCATCCCGAATCGGAATGATTGGACACTGATCATTAACAAGCAAACGGGCCAGTTCCATCTGAATTACGATTCGTCCCGCGACTTTGGCCGCACGAAAATGAATCTCAAGACGTTGCCCACTCCTGTCGAGACGTTCAAGATCGATTTAAGATCCGAGGGAGGCAACAAGGGAACGTTGGCGCTGCTTTGGGAGAATACCGAAGCATCAATCCCATTCACGGTTGCGCAATGGAGCCGCATCCAGGTGCGTTCCGCCGCTGCCACTACCTGGTGCAGAATCGGCAACCGACTTCGCCGTCGAAACCTAAGAGTAGCGCAAAAATGAGGTTCACCAGGAAGGGCTTCGGGGTGTATAAGAGTGCTCACATGAGCGCTCAGGAGGGAAATTCCGGATGGGCCGATGGAAGCGATGCCTGAGTGGCGATGAAAAAATATTCTCACTTCGGTAAGCGATAACGAATTTCAATCGTGGAGGATCCCGTGAAGCATGCAGTCTCGTGGTTAGCCATTATTGCCTTTGCGCTCGGACTTTCGTCGAGCGCACGCGCCCAAACTCGGATCACTCTCCTGTCACCAGACCCGCTGAAGAAGGAAGTCGATCTGATTGTTCAGAGCTTCGAAAAGAAGACGGGCGACAAGGTCCAGGAATCGTATGGCACCGGTGTAAGTTCCAGGAAGACCGTGAGCGAAGGCGGGGCTTTGGACGTGACGCTTCTATTCGCGCCTTTTGACGAAGCACTTAAGACGGGCAATGTCGATAAAAGCACGCAAACCGTGGTCGCCCGAGTTCGGTTGGCTCTGGCGGTGAAAGAGGGCGTTCCCAGTCCTGACATTTCAAATGAAGCGGCGGTTAAGAAGCTGCTGCTGAATGCGAAGTCGATTGCTACGGTGGATCCGCTTCAGGGAAGCGTCGGGGGCGCTGCCATGCTGGCTTTCGAAAAGATGGGCATTCTCGATCAAATAAAGCCGAAGCTAAAGCTGTTTCCTGGCGGGGGTGGCCCGCAGAAATCTGTGGCCGATGGTGAGAGCGAGATTGCCGTAGGCCCATATCTCAGCGACTACCGCAATCCTCATCCAGGGCTCAACCTGGTAGGAGCCCTGCCGCCCGATGCTGCTACCCCGGTTGATATTACGGGCTGGGTTGCCACCGACGCTGCGGATCGGAAAGCTGCGATGGCGCTTTTGGAGTATTTCAAATCAAAGGAAGCGGCGCCTATTTGGGAGGAAGCTAAAGTATTTCCAGTCACGAAGTGATCAGCAATTCGTACGAACCCATGGGCTGAAATAGCGCGTAGTTTGGCCCGGATGCGTAACGGGCCACTGATATCAGGCCATCCCTTCGCTTGATGCCAGCGGCCAACAGCGCATTCGCAGATCGAACCATTGGCACCCGGCTGTCCCTACCTTCGGCAAGGCAGCCGGGTAGCTCATATCACCCCGAGTCGCAGCCTGTTACGTCACGTCCGGCATCTCACCGTATTAGTGGGTCCCTCTGAAGGTCACGGAACGTTTGCTATTGCTGGGACCGCCACTCGCTAAACTCACTTAATCCTGCAACCGCGATTCAGGAAAGCTTAACCGCTGAAACGGGTGCGGGCGTTCATTTCGTCTTGCGTGCGATCTCTTGCTGGATATAGAGTCCAGTGCAGATTTGGATTGCTACGAAGAATGAAGAACAAAGTTATCTCACGGCCGAGGTGGCCCTTCGCCACGATGCTCACATTCTGCCTATGAAACGCTGACACGTTTCGCGTGCCAGAACAAAAGGCTCAGAACGGCGAATGAAGTAGAGAAGGAGACAAGGTGAAACGCGGATCGCAACATGCGGTTCCTGCTGCAGTGCTGGCGCTCGCGTGCCTCCTGGCCGTGTCGCCGGCGCGGGCCCAGACTGCACCGCCAAACAGCCAAACGGCTCCGAAGAACCAGGTACAACCAGCAGATCAAGCACCCGGAGCAGCGAAACCGCTGATGTCGGAGCAATTTTTCAAAAACGTTCAAGTGCTCAAAGGCATTCCGGTGGACCAATTCATCGGCACGATGGGCTTCATCGCCGCATCACTCAGCGTGAACTGCACGGAATGTCATCTCGCAGGCGAGAACGGTATCATCACGGACTATTCTGTAGACACCCCGAAAAAACAGACGGCCCGCCGAATGATGCTCATGGTAAAGGCCATTAACCAGGCGAACTTTGGCGGAGGCCACAGGGTCACCTGCTACACGTGCCACCGCAGCGATACGGTCCCGCGGGAAACTCCAAGTTTGGCAGAGCAGAACGGCACTCCGCCGGACCGCGATCCCAACGACATTGAACTTGTCGATCAACCCCCTCCGGGTGCGCCCAGCGCCGATCAGATTCTCGACAAGTACATCCAGGCGCTTGGTGGGACTCAGCGACTCGCAGGAATCACCAGCCTTTCTGCGAAGGGGACGTACTCCGGCTTTGACACGGATTTGGAGAAGGTGCCTGTAGAAATCTATGCCAAATCTCCAGGGCAAAGCACCACCATCGTGCACCGGTCGGACAAGGCAGAAAATATCACGACGTACGATGGCCGCAATGGGTGGGTGGTGATGACCAATACAGTGCTTCCGGTGAAACCCCTGACGGGAGGGGAACTGGACGCCGCGCAGCTCGATGCCGAGATGTTCTTCCCCGCTGGAATAAAAAAATACCTTCACAATTGGAGCGTCGGCTTCCCGCCCACCAGCATCGACGGCCATCAAGTCCAGGTGGTTCAGGCGACAGCGCCGCAAGGAACGCGCGTAAAATTATTCTTCGATACGAAATCGGGCCTGCTAATACGACTCACGCGCTTTGCCAACACGGCTCTTGGTTTTAACCCGTCACAGGTGGACTACTCAGATTATCGCGATCTCGCCGGCGTCAAGGTACCCGTGCACTGGACCCTCACATGGACTGATGGGCGCTCTGAGTTTGAGATGACTGACGTTCAGACGAACGTCCCAATGAATGCGGCTAAGTTCGGGGAACCGGTATTGCCAAAATCCGTAACTCCCTAGCTGACGCACAAAGCCATAGGTATGCGGCCATGATGCTAGTAAATGATGATGCCAGTGAATAATGAATGCGTGTAAATTGTAAACCAGCAGAACGGATGTGTTGTAAACGTTCATCTTGGTATCGGTGTAGCGAGGAGATTTTCGATGAGAATCAAAGGTAATTTCTATGTGTTTATGGCGTGGAGTTGGCGGCCCTCACGTTTCTCGGATTCGCATTAATGGAGGCCACGGTCGAAGGCCAAGCTAGCGTATCGCCTTCGAGTGGTTCGGCCACAGCGCCAACGCTCAAAACTCCCTGGGGCAGGCCAGACCTGCAGGGCACGTGGACTAGCGAGGCTGTAGTTCCGTTCGAGCGACCTAAGGAATTCGGCAACCGTCAACTCATAACGGATGCGGAGCACCAAAAAGCGGTGGATCAATTGATGGAGCGCAATGCGCGGCCGGGGCGTGACCGCTGCGAAGCCAATGGTAAGGACATCCGCGGCACGGAAAAAGACGTGGCGTGCGCGTACGACGAGGTGTGGTCTGGTATTAAACGAATCGAAGTAAGCCGCCGCACGTCGATGATCATCGATCCACCGGATGGCCGGATGCCGGCGCTGACCGCAGAGGCGCAAGCGAGCATTGCTGAGAAAAAGGAATATCTCATAGCCCTTTTGCAAGGTACTTCCGGCGGGCGGCCGGGGCCGATCTCGCCACGGCGCAACGAGCCTTCGCCCGACTACAATCTCGATCGCATGAATCGCTCCGATGGTCCCGAAGACCGCAGCAGTGATGAACGTTGTTTGCTGAATCACCCGCCAATCGTCGGTGGGGTGATGCGGCTGGTTCAGAGCCCTGATTCGGTGGACTTCTACTACGACATCGGCCAGGGCACCGGGTTTAATCGCGTGGTCCCGATCACCAACCGGCCGCACCTGCCCAACACGGTACGGCAGTACTGGGGAGATTCAAGAGCGCGGTGGGAAGGCGATACCCTCGTGGTGGATGTGACGAATTTCACGGATGAGACCGATTTTCGCGGTTCACGCGCGAACCTCCGTTTGATCGAGCGCTACAAGCGCATCAATGCGAAAACCCTGGAGGTTACCATCGCGGCGGAGGATCCCACGACCTGGGTGAAACCGTTCACGTTTGTGCAGGAACTTACAAAAAACGCCGACAAGCCCAACATGGTGTACGAAGGCGGATGCCAGGAAGGCGACTACGCACTACTGGGCATGCTGGCAAACACCCGCGCGGCCGAGAAGTCGTTCGGCGAGGGGAAAGGGCCCAATCCGGACCTCGAGGACAATGCGTCCGGAGGCGGCGAAGACAGCACGAATAACCCGATTTCAACACCTACTCAGTAAAAGCGTGAAGACAACAATCTATTTTACGCGGCCAGAACCATGGAACATGCCGGGTGTGATTACCGGCACGCCATGATCCTGGATGAATTGAGGCTGTCGCGCTTAAGGGCATTCAAAGCGAACAATGCATCCCTTATCTCCAGATTTTCGGCATGCCCGTCCGGACTGTTTAGGAGTACTTGCGACCTGCTGGCTATAGCAGCTTCTGCTGCCGCGATCGTGTCCGGGAGCTCGGCGGGATTCAATTCGAGAAGAGCTGCCTGGTATAATTTTTTCCAACCTCGAGGCTGCTGATCGTTCATACAAAGTCTCCGCAGCGTAAGAGGAGTTACAGCGACGCTGCAAGAGCATAATGCACTGTAAGTGCGAGGCTTGTCTGTACGCTAGCGCACCCACTTAAGCAATTTCCTTCTGCCATTTTTGTGAGTGTTCATTTATTGTTTGGTAACACTCGCAGGAAACTTTTTTCAAACCCTCCGGATCCAGGACATCCACTCTTCCGCGTTTGTGTCTGATCAAGCCGGCCTTCTGCAACATGCCCGCAGCAACCGAAACCGTCGCCCGGCGGGTTCCCAACATGTCGGCAAGGAACTCCTGAGTTAAATCCAGGGAATCGGAGCCAACCCTGTCTCTGCACATTAGCAGCCAGCGCGCAAGCCGTTGGTCCATAGGGTGAACTCCGTTGCACGCCGCCGCTTGCGATGCCTGCATGGCCATGAACAACGATAGCCGTCCCAAGGTCAAAGTGAGCTCCGGACAGGCAGCAAGACTTCGTTTCAAGTTGGCGGCCGATATCCGGAACGCGCTGCCGGCAACCTGGGTGATTGCCCGTCCCGTCGCGCTGCTGAAACCAAACACCAGGGGCAAGCCCACAAAGCCTTCCTTCCCCACAATTCCCACTTCGATGGTTTTACCCTCGCGTAAAACGTTCAACATCGAGGTAACACCACTGTTAATAAAATAGCAGGAGGTAATCCGTTCGCCGGCTTCATGTTGCACATCATGCGCGTGCGTGGCGATCGGTTCCAAGGTTGGAAGAACGAAATCAAGCTCTTTGCCGGGCAAACTCAGCAGCACCTCATTCCTGATCTGGTGCCGATGGTTATCGCTTCCGGAGGTGCGGGAGGACGGTGCCTTCTCAGTCACGGGGGCTCCTGCGACGGGGGCTCAATCTCAGTTGCGCAAGAACCATCAAGGTGCGGGGGTATGCGTAAGGGAGATCATCGTCATCGTAAGCTATATCGATCTAACGGTCAGAAACTATTGTTGAGTTTTCTTTGCGAAGAAATAGGCGGGGCCGCCGTGCCTTGACCGCTGAATGAGATCTGCCAGAACCCGAACGGAAAGAAGAGAAACCGAGTGACACAGTGGACAGGTTTGCCTGCGTACCCAAACAGGCTCGACTGTCGCTAGTGTTTAGAAAGGAGGTGATCCAGCCGCAGGTTCTCCTACGGCTACCTTGTTACGACTTCACCCCAATCATGAGTCATACCTTGGGCGCCTGCCTCCTTGCGGTTAGCTCGGCGACTTCTAGTACAACCCACTTTCGTGATGTGACGGGCGGTGTGTACAAGGCCCGGGAACGTATTCACGGCGTCGTTCTGATACGCCATTACTAGCGATTCCGGCTTCATGCAGTCGAGTTGCAGACTGCAATCCGAACTGAGCACGGTTTTCTCCGATTAGCTCCCCCTCGCGGGTTCGCGACGGTTTGTACCGTGCATTGTAACACGTGTGTAGCCCTGGACATAAAGGCCGTGCTGACTTGACGTCATCCCCACCTTCCTCTCCGTTATCCGGAGCAGTCCTCTTAGAGTTCCCCCTTGCGGGTGGCAACTAAGAGTAAGGGTTGCGCTCGTTGCGGGACTTAACCCAACACCTCACGGCACGAGCTGACGACAGCCATGCAGCACCTCTACTCATGTCTCTTGCGAGAAGGCGATGTTTCCACCGCTGGTCATGAGCACTTCGAGCCCAGGTAAGGTTCTTCGCGTTGCGTCGAATTGAACCACATGTTCCACCGCTTGTGCGGGCCCCCGTCAATTCCTTTGAGTTTCAGCCTTGCGACCGTACTCCCCAGGCGCAGGACTTAACGCGTTAGCTACGGGACGCATCCCCAACGGGATGCACCCCAAGTCCTGATCGTTTAGGGCTAGGACTACCAGGGTATCTAATCCTGTTTGCTCCCCTAGCTTTCGTTCCTCAGCGTCAGTTGCGGTCCAGCCAGCCGCCTTCGCCACGGGTGTTCCTGCAGATATCTACGCATTTCACCGCTACACCTGCAATTCCACTGGCCTCTCCCGCACTCAAGCACGGCAGTTTCGGGAGCAGCCCCTGAGTTAAGCCCAGAGATTTCACTTCCGACTTGCCGCACCGCCTACGAACCCTTTACGCCCAGTAATTCCGAGCAACGCTGGCCCCCTACGTCTTACCGCGGCTGCTGGCACGTAGTTAGCCGGGGCTTCTTATACCCGTACCGTCAAGCCCTTGCGGGCGTTTCGTCCGGGTCGAAAGGGGTTTACACTCCGAGAAGCTTCATCCCCCACGCGGCGTCGCTGCGTCAGGCTTTCGCCCATTGCGCAAGATTCCCCACTGCTGCCTCCCGTAGGAGTCTGGACCGTGTCTCAGTTCCAGTGTGGCCGGCCATCCTCTCAGACCGGCTACCGATCATTGCCTTGGTGAGCCGTTACCTCGCCAACAAGCTAATCGGCCGCGGGCCCCTCCTCCAACGCCCTTGCGGGCTTTGATTCCAGATACCGAAGTCTCTGGAATGTCATGCGGTATTAGCCCCGCTTTCGCGGGGTTATCCCCCTTTGGAGGGCAGGTTACCCACGTGTTACGCACCCGTGCGCCGTGCGCCGGCTCCCTGTATTGCTACAGGAAGCTGCGCACTCGACTTGCATGTGTTAAGCACGCCGCCAGCGTTCGCTCTGAGCCAGGATCAAACTCTCGTTTGAAGCTGGTTGTTCTAAAACAAAGTTCCCGGCAGAGCCGGGACGTGAGTTTCAGAACGAACTTTTGATCGCACGAGCACTCCGTATCGCGAGACTCGTGCGTAATGTATCGCTCGGTTCACTCAAAAAACCGAACGGGTTCTGGCACATCTCATTCAGTTGTCAAAGAACAGGGCTTCCTGTCAGGCAGGAGCAGCGTTACGATTTCCGAAGTATAGCAGGCCGGTTTCGAAAGTCAAGGGTGTTCTCGCGAAGAACTTTTGCGCGGCCCGTGCGTGCTGCTTGAGTGCATCCTCCACGTTAGTAAAGGGCATCTTTAAATTGGTATGTCCAACGATATAAATTCATATGTCCAACGGCCCTGCTAGCATGAAGACCATTTTCTCGGCAGGTGTGACTTGTGCGGTGTTCGTCACGTGCGTGTGCATCAGCACGGCGCTTGCACAGAATGATGTTTCACCATCAGCACCTGATCCTGATCCCGCCCCCGCGCTCGCACGCAGACCGGCCGCTACGGCGAAACCTTTAGCCGCTGAAACGATTCCTCTCGTCGTCCCGAAGGGGACTGCCCTGCAAGTGGTTCTCGACAAGGAAGTGCGGATTCAAAAAGTGGGACAGCCGATTCGCGGCCGCATTGCTGCGCCCGTGTACGCTTTTGACCGGCTCGTGTTAGCAGTGGGCACCGAGGTCGGCGGCCAGATCACCCAGATCGAAGGCGTCTCCGGCGGGAAACGCACGTTGGAGGCGTTGAACGCCGATTTCACTCCTCCTCGCCAGGTGCAGATCGAATTTAACGATCTCGTGATCGATGGTCATCATCGTCCCATGCGCACCACGGTGACGCCAGGATCCGGAGGAGTGATTCAGTTCGTTGGCTCCGCGGACGCTGACAAAAAGAAGGGCCCCAAGGATGCTGCGTCTGCGAAAGCCCGGCAAGCAAAAGAACAAGCCAAGCGGGAGTGGGACAATGCGATGCAACAGGTGCACGAACCGGACAAGATGCACAAGATCGAAAGGTACGGCGTCTCCCAACTTCCCGTTCATCCTCAATACATTGATGCCGGAACGGTCTATTTCGCCGATCTGGCGGAGCCGCTCGATTTTGGAACCGAGCCGTTAACGCCAGAAATGGCGGCTTCGATTGGCGCGCCACCGCCGGGCAGCTTTGTACATGCGCGGCTGCTGACGGCGCTCAACTCCGCGACGACGCAGAATGGAGAGCGGGTAGATGCCGTTCTCTCGGAGCCGCTTTTCAATGGAACCCGGCTGCTTCTTCCGCAGGGAACCCATTTAGAGGGTTCCGTAGTTCAGGTGCGTCCCGCGCGCCGGCTGAGACGCAACGGACAGCTGCGGCTGGTGTTCCACCGACTGGTATTGCCGGACGGCATCGAGCAAGAAGTGGACACCACGCTCGAGGGCGTGCAATCGAGCAAAGGCCAAGACGTGAAATTGGATTCAGAAGGGGGCTCCGAAGCTAATTCTCCGAAGACGCGTTATCTCTCAACGGGAGTTTCCGTCGCGCTTGCGCTGGCTTCGGGCCGCGGTGATGAGGATGCGGGCCCCGGCAATATCAGTGGGAACACAACCAATCGAGTAGCAGGCGGCGCGGGAGGATTTAAACTTGTGGGCATCCTGTTGGGCGCACTCGTTCGCTCCCAGCCCCTGGGCATGGCGATGGGTGCATATGGCGCAGGCATGTCCGTTTACGCGCACTTCCTGGCGCGAGGGCGCGACGTCATATTCCCGAAGAACACCGCCATGGAAATTGGCGTGGGGACGCGAGCCGCGACTCCTAACCCGCCGCAGCGTCTAGATTCAGACAAACCGTAAATAAGCTCAACCTTCTGATCTAGCTCCAATGATTTCCTACCGAGGCCATTTTAGATATTCAATTTGACACGCTTACCAATGCGTGATACGGTCCGCTCCGTCTCTCTCAGACGTTTACTGTACACGTAACATCCTTCTTGGTAATCTTTATGTTAAATGGGCGGGTACGCTCGCTTCCAGCAGCGGCGTTGTACCTATCTCTGCTCTTGTCCGCAACAATGATGGCCTGCGGCGGAGTCGCCCAGAATTCCGATCCACCATCTTCCCTGCCTAGCGTCACTGTCGTCGCCCCCGCGTCCAGCGTTCTGGTCAATGGAAGCATCCAGTTCAGCGCAACGGTACAAAACTCAACCGCTGGCGTGCTGTGGCAGGTGAGCACAATCTCTGGCGGTAACAGCGTTGTCGGCACGATCAGCGCGGGAGGGCTCTACACCGCGCCTCCCGTTGTTCCCACTCCACCCACCGTCACCGTAGCCGCGCTGCTACAGTCCAATACGAATATCTCCGGATCTGCCGCCTTAACGATTACCGTGCCACCACCTCCGAGCGTGAGCGTGTCCTCGCCGGTTACGAGCGTGGCAGTGGGTGGAAATGCGCTGTTGACTGCCATCGTGCAGAACACCAATTCTTCTTCCGTAACCTGGCAAGTCGATTCGATTGGCGGCGGCAATCCGACCATTGGGACGATTGTGTCCATATCGCCGGGTTCGCTCACCGCTTATTATCGCGCCCCCGCAAATGTCCCGCCCCTGCCGAACGTCACGGTCACCGCGCTTCTGCAGTCGGACCTGCAAACATCCGGCAGCGCGATTCTCACCATCACTCCGGCACTACCTCCTCCAGCGACGATTATCGTATCGCCTCCTACGGCCAGCATCGCGGTCGCGGGCACGGTACAATTCAGCGCGCGCGTGCAAAACTCCGCCTCCGGGGTGATGTGGACGGTTAACAATATTTCTGGTGGTAACGGCATTCTCGGAACGATAACTTCCGCCGGTCTGTACCAAGCGCCCGCAACGATTCCTTCTCCCGCTACGGTCAATGTCGCGGCTGTGCTTAAAACCGATGCCACTGTTTCCGGCTCCGCTGGCCTCACGGTCACACCCGTATCGGCATTCAGCGGCATTTATTCCTGGCGTAACGACGCCGCCCTGACTGGGCAGAACCGCCAGGAAACCGCGCTTACGCCCGCGACCGTTAAGGGTGCCCATTTTGGCAAAGCGTTCTCGTGCATCGTCGACGGATACGTGTATGCACAACCGCTCTATGTGCCGAACGTCGCGGTGGCCGTAAATGACACGCACAACCTGGTATATGTGGCCACCGAGCACGACAGCGTGTATGCGTTCGACGCGGATGCCAATCCGTGCCAGATAGTTTGGTCCGTCAATTTCGTCAACGGGAATCCCGGGGTAACGACAGTACCGAGCGCCGACGTCGGCACCACGGACATCACGCCGGAGATCGGCATTACCGGCACGCCGGTGATCGATCCGAGCACCGGGATTCTTTACGTATCCGCGGAAACCAAAGAGGGCGCCGTCGGCAGTCCGGTGTACGTCCATAGACTGCACGCGCTTGACATACTCACGGGAAACGAGAAGCCGGGGAGCCCAGTGGTGATTAACGCCAGCGTCTCAGGTACGGGCGACGGCGCCACTGGAGGAACGCTACTATTTGACGCGTTCACTGCGAATCAGCGTTCTGCGCTGCTGCTGGCCGGCGGCAATGTCATTGTCAGCTTCGCGTCCCACGCCGACATGGATCCCTATCATGGATGGATGTTCGCGTATTCGTACAATGGTGCGGCGCTGTCCAAAGTGGCGGCCTCCAGCACCACGCCGAACGGCGGACGGGGAGGCGTGTGGCAGAGCGGCGCTCCACCTTCCTCCGATGGCAGCGGAAATATCTTCGCGGTGACGAGCAACGGAACGTTTGACGCCAGCAGCACCACAGGGCCTAAAAATGACTACGGGGAAACATTGCTGAAGGTTCAGGTGAATGCGACGTCACCGGCGTTCAGCATCACGGACACGTTCACTCCAAACAACCAAATCACCCTGACCGCAAATGACACGCGGTTGGGCTCAACCGGCGTGCTGCTGTTGCCGGATCAAGCCGGAGCACATCCGCACGTCGCGCTGATTGGTGACGAAGCAGGAGTGTTGTATGTCGTGAACCGTGACAACCTGGGAGGCTATACAGCAGGGGGTCCCGACAAAGTTCTGCAAACGTTTCACTTCGGACCGAGCATAACGGGAACACCCGCTTACTCCGCCGCGACCGGCATGATCTACGTTGCCGCTGGTTACGATCACCTCAAAGCATTCGCATTCAGTTCCGGAACGCTGACGACTTCGCTAGCCTCGCAATCTCCGGACACTTTCGGATTTCCGGGCGCCGCTCCGGCGATTTCCTCAAACGGCTCGAGCACGCCCATTGTCTGGATGATCGATTCGAGCGGCTTCGGCATTCCGTCGCCAGCCGTGCTGCACGCCTACGACGCTACAAATCTTGGGACCGCACTTTACAGCAGCGCGCAAAAACCCGGCGACGCGGCGGGACTGGCGGTGAAATTCACGGTTCCGACCGTGGCCAACGGCAAAGTGTATGTTGGCACGCAGGGGGAGCTTACCGTATACGGCTTGCTGCCGTAATGTGCGATTACTGGACGCCCCAGGTTCTTGTTGCTACGAGTTACTTCCTGCTGCTGCCGTGCTTCTCCCCTGCCGTTTGCTTGCTCCCTCTGCATTAATCACGGCGTGCGGTTTCGAAGTAGCTACATGCCCTCATAGTTTGGACCGCCGCCGCCCTCGGGAGGGACCCAGTCGATAATTTGGTACGGATCCGCGATGTCGCAGGTTTTGCAATGAACGCAGTTGGAAGCGTTGATCTTGAGGCGGCGTCCTCCGGCCGTTTCCACCATCTCGTACACCGCGGCGGGGCAAAAATATTGACAGGGGTTGCCGTATTCAGTGACGCAACGGCCCACGCAAATATTCGGGTCAAGCACGTGCAGATGGCAGGGCTGATCTTCCTCGTGACGCGTTCCCGAATGATACACGTCGCTCAGGCGGTCAAAGGTGAGCACGCCATCACCGTGAAAACGCGGGGGCGCCGGTCCCACTCCATTGTGGGCACGATGATCCGCACCTTTGTCTGCGGAGGACGTACCCGTGGTGCTGTGAGCCGTGTCACGGCGCGCCGCGGTATTCGCGCCACTGGCATCGCCCGTCGTGGTATCGATGCCCGGCAATTCGTCTAACTTGCGGTAGTCCTGGTAGCCCGCGCGGATGCGCAGGGGATCCACGAGGCCCCGACCTGCCGTGACAAACTGCACGGTAGCCTGCGCCAGGCCGCGCCACAACCCATGCTGAAATGCCTGATGGAAGTTGCGGACCGCGCGCAATTCCGGAGCAATCCAACTTGCTGCGACTTTGCGCGGAAATGCGGCCAGCTGTTTCTCGGAAACGTCACCGGCGCGAAGCGCCTCGAAAATCGTTTCCGCAGCGAGCATTCCAGACTTGATCGCCATGTGAATGCCCTTGAGGCGCTGCGAATTCAGGAACGCCGCACTATCACCGATGATCAGGCCGCCGTCGACATAGGTGCGGGGCATTGAATACCAGCCACCGGTGGGGACAGTCTTCGCCCCGTAGCGGACGAGTTTGCCGCCATCGAGAATGCGGCGAACGAATGGGTGAGTTTTGAATCGCTGGAAAGCTTCGTGGGGATCGAAGCGGGGATTCTGATATTCAAGGCCGGCCACCAGGCCGAGCGACACGCGGTTATCGCGCAAGCCGTAAATCCAGCCGCCGCCATACATGCTCGAATCGAGGGGCCAGCCCAGCGTGTGCGCCACCCAGCCCGGCGCAATGCGATCCGGTTGCACATCCCACAATTCTTTTACTCCGATGCTGTACGACTGAGGATTCAGTCCGTCGAGCTTTTTGCGCGCGACGAGACCCTTGGTCAGTGAACCGCGCGACCCTTCGGCGAGCACGGTGATTTTGGCGCGCAGTTCGTAGCCGGGAGTGAAGTTGTCCTTGGGCCGGCCTTCTTTATCGCGCCCCTTATCTTCCGTGATGACGCCGGCGATGCCGTCGCGCTCATAAATGAGCTGCGCACCTGCAAACTGCGTAAATACATTGACGCCGGCTTGCTCGACCAGGCCGCCCAGCCACTTTGCCATTTTGTTAAGTGAGACGATGTAGTTGCCGTGATTGCGCAACGGTGGCGGCGTGACGGGCAATTTCCACGAGTTATGCGCGGTGAGAAAATACGCTGCGTCGTAGGTAACCGGTGTATCGAGCGGCGCGGTCTTCGCGAAATCGGGAACCAGTTCCGCCAGGCCGCGTGGGTCCATCACTGCGCCCGAGAGTTCGTGCGCGCCGAGCTCGCGGCCTTTTTCAAAAACGTAAATATTTTCGGCGGAAAGCTCAGGTTTGCTGCCCGATTCGTTGTGCTGCCGGATCAGGCGCGCGAGATGCAGCGCGCATGCGAGGCCAGCCGGGCCGGCTCCGACGATTAGGACATCGGCATCGAGCTTTTCGCGCGTTTGCTCCATTTTGTGATTGCGGTGCTCCTACTCCACCTTTGTGAGGATATCAAAGAATTGGGTTGCGAAGCGGATGTGGGTAAGCGTCTCATTCAATGCGACTTGGTGTAAGCGTGGTTGGAGCGGTAGGCGACTTTGAACGTTGATCGCGTCTCAGGAAGGAGCGGCACAGAGGAGAGGAAACGGCTGAAATAACTGGAAGAAAAGCAACGGCGCGCAGCGGCGAGGAACCGGGAGACGACATTGAACTGTCTCATACAAGAATGGCACCACTCGATAATGGCGCCCCTCGATCAAGATTTCGGACGGCTACTTATTTGGCATGTGCCAGCCGGAAACCGCCGCAGGGGTGGCGCTTGCTTGACAGGCTGACGGGCGCTTCTTAGGATGGTTGAGTTTCGTCGGAGCCGGCGTAGCTCAGAGGTGGAGCGAGGGTCTCATAATCCCTAGGTCGGTGGTTCGAGTCCACCCGCCGGCACACAGCTTTCTGACGCATTTAAACATGTGCGAATGCTTCACTGCATGCACATCATAGCGCTACGACCCAGAGTATCAGCGTAATCACTCAGGACTACGCTTTACTTGCGTCTGATAGAGGACTGGCCATACATGCTGCGACGGACGTAAAGTCTGAAAACGATCCTACTCGTAATTTTCGGAGTTCAAGCTTCAAAATTCTTGCTCTGCCCGACCTTAGGCGTAGATCCTCCCGTTCACATCCTCTGCCCGATCGTAGTCAAATGGTCAGGGGAAACACGATCTGTATATCTAGGAAGATTACGCAAGCGGAGCCCGCGCGCCCGACTTCGTCACTGGCTTTGAGAGCAAGCTAATTACGGCCTCAAATTTTTTCTCTGCCCTACTTTCAACTCAGTTTATCCCTTACACATCAAGTGCCCGCTCGTATTCCAATGATCAGCGCCGACACGATCTCTATATCCAGTAACATTATCGCTAGCGGCGCCCGCGCTCCCGACTTCGTCACTGGCTTTGAGAGCAAGCGAATTACGGCCTCCTAAAGCGCGCGCCGGCACGTGCGAGTGGCGCGCAGAGAATAGAACTTCCAAGCGCGCGAAACTCAGAGTGCAGTTAGGACGCAGAGGCGGCGGTTGCTGGCTCATCGAAGGGCACATCGGGGCGGAGGCGGGCGGCGACTACGGCGCCTATCAGGAGCAGTGCGATCGAGCCGATGAAGGGGATGACCCAGCTGCGGGTGCGATCCACGAGGTACCCAAAGCTGGACGGCGAGACGAGGCCGGCGACACCAAAACCGAAATTCATCATGCCGCTGGCGGTGCCCGCATAACGCGGAGCGATATCCATCGGGACAGCCCATATGGGGCCGACGACAAGTTCGACGGAAAAGCTGGCTAGCGATAAACAGACGGTCGCGACGGTCAAGTCGTGAATCAGCACCACGGGGACGAGGAATACCAGCGCTCCCAGAAGGCCCGCAACGATCACGGAACGGCGCGCCACAAGCAAGCTGCCCGTTTTGCGCAGCAGCCAGTCGCTCGCGATGCCGCCGACGATGTCTCCGATAAATCCCGCAAACAAAACGCCGCCGGAAAACAGGGCCGAGGCCTGCAGGTTGAGGTGGTAATTCGAGAAGAAGAAGCCGGGAATCCAACTGAGGAAGAGCCACAGCGTCCAACCGTAGGTGAAGTCCACTATCGTCACCGGAAGGATGCGCCGGGCCAGCCGCAGCCAGGGCATGCGCGGACGCGCGCCACTTAACGGGGCGGGCAACGTCTCGAGATCGGCGGAGGTGATCGCGGGGTGCTCGCGGGGATCGTTGCGAAAGAACCAGGCCCACACGCAAAGCCAGCAGAGGCTTGCCACGCCCACAATCAAGAACGATCCGCGCCAGGACATCCACAGAAGCAGTGCGCCGATTAGCGGCGGAGTTGCAGCATTGCCCAGCCGGGCAAAAGAGTGCGTGATCCCCTGGGCGAAACCCCAGCGCCTTTCGGAGGTCCACCTGGTTAACGCACGCGTGGCCGTGGGGAAAGCGGCTCCTTCTCCGAAACCGAGGACGAGGCGGACGGCAACGAGCGCGGCAAAACCGCTGACCGCGCCGGTGAGCACCGTAGCGACTCCCACGATGGCGCAACAGAGCGTGAGCGTGATGCGCGCGCCCAGCCGGTCGGCGACCCAGCCTCCTATCAGCTGAAAGACGGCGTAAGGAAGCGCAAATGCCGAGAAGATGATGCCGAGTTGCGTATTGCTGAGCTTGAGGTCGGCTTTAATCAGCGGCGCGGCGGTGGCGATGTTGACCCGGTCCACGTAGAGGATGAGATACATCACGCAGAGGAGTGCCAGAACGATTTGGGGCGCAGTGAGGCGGCGCAGGCGCGTCAATGTTGGTCCTCGCGGTGGTTATCACGACGGTTTGCGTGCCAAAAGTTATCGCGGCGGGTGGGAAGCTCAGGAGCGCGATGCAGGGTGATGGGGTAGCTGCGACCAGGCAGGCGGATCATGCGCGGGGCGGCGTTTCACCCTTGATCTGGGTGCGATGCATGACCCTGCGCGAACTGGCGTCGAAAGGATCGCGCCGATGCATGGTGCAGCGGTTGTCCCATAGGACAAGGTCGCCGACGCGCCACTGGTTGTGCCAGGCGAGTTCTTCGCGCGTGGCGTGGTGCCAGAGTTCGTCCAGCAACGATTCCGAATCCGCGAGTGATAGGCCGTGGATGTAAGCATTGCGCCTGCGCCCGAGGTAAAGCAGGCGGCGTCCGGTTTCAGGATGGGTACAGACCAGAGGATGAACGGCTCCGGGAGATGCGACCGGATCGTTAATGGGCGTCACGCCCTGCCGCACGTATCCACCACTGTTGTACGTGCCATCGTGCTTGAGTAGCAGGCCCTCGGTGCGCAGCTTGAGATCATCCGGCAATAATTCGTAAGCGCGATACATGTTGCTGAAATACGTGTTGCCTCCCGAGTCCGGAACTTCGAGCGCGAAGAGGATGCTCGCTTTCGGAGGACTCTGTAAATAGGACATGTCCGTGTGCCAGGTCGCTTCGCCCGCTCCCAGGCTGCCGATGGGTGCACCATTTTCGAGCACGTTCGAGACGACGTAAATTTCGGGATGGCCCGCAACGAAGCGGCGGCCGGATTCCTGTACCGGTGCCCAATCAAGGCTGCCGAAGCGTTCGCTGAACGCGATGAGATCGTCGTCGGTGAGATTTTGCCCGCGAAATAAGAGAACGGAATGAGCCAGCCAGGCTTGATGGATGGCGGCGAAATCGTCGTTGTCAACGGACCGCAAATCGACGCCGTGAATTTCCGCGCCGAACGATGATCCCGCGGGCATGACGGTAAGGTGCGGGCGGCTGGCGGTCTCCGGTGACTTAGGCAAGGCCGAGAACTCCTCTAATGATGGCGCGGATCATCGTTGCGAGTATCGTTGCGAACGTCGTTAATGGCGTGGCCATGTTTTCTGCGTTGGTTTCTGCGATGGGCCGCGGATGCTCACATTTTGAGCGCATCTTCATGGCCTGCGGATCGGATGGACCTGAGCTTGAAATCCTTTTCAGCGAGAGCCAGGAGCGTGTTGCGATCGGCGCCGAGCGCGGTGGCATTGTCAATCTCCATCGCACCCTTAAAACGCGCGCCCTCCTCAATGGTGACGCGGGGCGTTACGACCGTGCCGCAGACGGAAGCATCTCTCTTGATCTCGATCCACTCGGCGGCGCGAAGGTCGCCGACGACCATTCCGTAGATCACGACTTCGCGGGCCACAATTTCACCGCGCACGCGACCACTCGCTCCCACGGTGAGCCGATGATTCACCAGGGAGATGGGGCCGTCGACCTCTCCGTCGATTTTTAGATCCTCGTTCCCGGCGATTTGGCCGCTGATGCGGATTCCCGGACCGAGATGAGCGGGAATGCGCACGGTGCCGCCGGACAAAATACGCACCACGGACGCTGATGTGCCGCCTGGGGCGTCGTCCCTGGATCCCACGCGAGTCTCCTCACAGGCCCGGTGCATCAGAATTGACGGCGACCGGGGCACACTCAGCTTAGGACAGGACAGGAATGCAGGCAAGCCGCCGGTGACGCCGTTGCTCGTGTCGTCCATCAACGCCAAAGGCGTTTCGTCATCAAAGGGGCGTCTTGGCTCGTCTTCAATCGTGTGTTCGATGGTGTCAAGGCGTGGCACCGGCCTGCAACCGTGCGGATATTTGTGGTAAGCCCGAGAGAATCCTTGTGGTACAGGCTTTTACAAAGCGAAATGGGGGGGAAGCGCGGTGCAATCAGAACAATTTGTTCATTCGGAAGAAGTGCGGGTGTATAACGGAAGATATCCGGCTGCACTACCAAATCCACTAAAAACGAGAAAACCCCCGTGCGCGTGCATCTGATCAATCCTAATGATATGTCTTTTGGCATCGGGGTGATTACCCCGCGATGGCTTTACGTCATTGCCGCCGCCACCCCGCAGGAGTTCGGAGATCCGGTAATTGTGGATGAAACCCTTGCACCCGTTGATTTCGGAAGCATTCAGCCGGGAGACGCCGTGGGAATCGGGATACACACCGGCAATGCGCTGCGCGGCTACACAATCGGACGCTTGGCGCGCGAGCGCGGAGCACACGTGATTTTTGGCGGCATACACGCCAGCCTGTATCCCGAAGAGGCTTTCTCGCTGGGAGGCGCGCATGCGGTGGTGAAAGGCGATGGCGATGCTGTGTGGCCGCTGGTTCTGAGAGATTGCGCGGCGGGAACTCTCCAGGCGCAATACGATGGAGGACGGATCGAATCCGACCGGTTTCTGCGGGCACGATGGGACCTGATGCCGCGCAATAAATACATGTGGGCTTCGGTGCAAACGGTGCGCGGTTGTCCCAAGCACTGTTCGTTCTGTTCGGTCTGGCGCACGGACGGCCAGCGGCCGCGGCAGAGTGCCGCCGAGGGCGTAATCCGCGAAATGCTGGAATTGCGGAGCATGGGATTCCGCTTCATCGTGCTCGCCGACGACAATTTTTATCCGGTTACGTTTGAGGATATGAACACGGCCGAGCGGCAAAATGCACGAGCGCGGCTGGACCAGTTGCATGCGATTCGCAACGAGAGATTTGAATTGATGCGGCGCATGGCGGAATTGCCAAAAGACATGATGTTTTTTACGCAGATCACCATGGAAGCGGCGGAAGACGAGGAATTTCTTGCGGCCATGCAGAAGGCCAGGATCGTTGGAGCGCTCGTGGGAATTGAATCGGTAACACCGGAAGGATTGAAAGCCATCCACAAGGAGTTCAATTCGGCTGGCGACACGCTCGTACGCAGGCTGCGCACCTTCCGGCAGTTCAATATTAAAGTGCTGGGTTCCTTCATTTTTGGGCTGCCCACCGACCGGCCGGAAACATTTAAGGCGACGGCGAAGCTCGCAGATGAGGCGGACCTGGCGTTCGCTCAGTTTGTCTTGCTGACGCCGTTGCCGGGCACGCTCGACTTTCTAAAGTGGGAAAAGCTGATCGAGGCAGATCCTGTCCGTATTGCCGGATTTCCCTTGAGCCGCTACTGGCTGATTCCGCAGGGGCTGCGACCGAGGGTATACATGTCGCATCCAGTTATGGCCGCGGATGAAATTCGCAAGCGAACGCAAGATGTCTGGGACCGGTTCTACAGCCTCCCGCTGATCTGGAAGCGGGCGGCGGGATGCGCGAAATCCCTGCGCAGCCGGTTGATGTTCGTGCTGATCTCGAAACTGTACCGGCAAATGTATGCCAACACCGGCATCGCTACCGACAGCGCCAGGGTGAAGCGGGCGGGCCGGTGGGCGCGCTGGCTGGCGAAACCGTGCCTGAAGTTGTTTCGGGCGCGGCCGATGCCTGAATTGAGCTTGGACACCTCTCCGCAGCCGCATTGAGCCAGCCAGGAAGACGGGCGCGGATCCGTACTGCCGCAGTTTCGCGAGCCGAGCTCTTAAGAGCGCTGGCGGGACGCTTGTTCGCTGCTAAGTATTCGTGGCGTCTTAGTCACCCTGAGCGGGTGCTAACGCTATGGACGCGTACGGCGGCAATTGATATGTTCCGCGTCGTGACCATGACGCGCTCCAATCGGATCTAACCGCTCGAGAGAATGGCCGATGAACGCGTGTCACAAACGCGCCGTAAACTGAATTTCGAACAGAAGGCACACTCATGGCAAAACCGAAGGATTCGGAAAATTCCAAGAAACTAATCGTGGACCGCCGCGACTTCCTGTGGGGCGCTGTCGCCGGAACCGCATCGCTGCTGGCGCCCGCGGAGGCCGCACGCGCAGTCGATACCGCACCAGCACCGGCCAGCGCGGATGTGGCGCCGCATGCCGAAGTGCTGACCGAGGGTCCCTCGGGTTCGGACTTCATGGTGGACGTGATCAAGTCGCTCGGCTTCGAGTATGTCTGCTCGACTGCGGGCTCGAGTTTCCGCGGCCTGCACGAATCGGTAATCAACTACGGCGGGAACAAGAACCCGGAGTTCATCACGTGCTGTCACGAGGAATCCGCGGTAGCGATGGGCCACGGTTACGCGAAGATTGAAGGCAAACCGTTGTGCGTATTCGCCCATGGCACCGTGGGATTGCAGCATGCCTCGATGGCCGTTTACAACGCGTTTTGCGACCGGGTACCGGTTTTTCTGATCGTGGGGAATGTGCTGGATGCGAGCAAGCGCGACTCCGCTTATGGCGAATGGCCACATAGCGTGCAGGACGCGGCCGCCATGGTCCGAGACTATATGAAGTGGGACGATCTGCCGATTTCGCTGCAGCATTTTGCCGAGTCCGCGGTGCGCGCCTATAAAATCGCGACCACTCCGCCGATGGCGCCGGTGCTGCTTGTGGCCGATAGCGAGCTCCAGGAAAACCCGATTCGCGAAGGCGCCAAGCCATCCATCCCAAAGCTGACGCTGGCGGCGCCGCCACAGGGAGATTCCGGGGCGGTCGCGGAAGCCGCGCGGCTGCTGATCCAGGCGGAGAATCCAGTGATCCTGGTGGACCGCACAGCGCGTACGCAGGCGGGCGTGGAACATCTCGTCGAGCTGGCGGAAGCGTTGCAGGCTCCCGTGGTTGACAAGGCGGGGCGGATGAACTTTCCCTCGCGCCATCCGCTGAATCACTCCGCGCGCCAGCGGGCGTTGGTGTCTGATGCGGACGTGATCCTGGGACTTGAGGCCGTGGACTTCTGGAGCGCCGTGAATTCGGTGCGCGATCAAGTGGAACGCAGTTCGCGGCCGGTGACAAAGCCCGGCGCGAAATTGATCAGCATTACGACGAGCGACCTGTATACCAAGGCCAATTACCAGGATTTCTACCGGTACACCGCGGTCGATCTGGCCATTGCTGCCGATGCCGAGGCCACTCTGCCGTCACTCATCGAGGAAGTCAGAAAACAGACCACGCCTGAGCGCAAAGCGGCTTTTCATGCGCGCGGCGCGAAGCTGGCCACGGCGGCCCAGGACGTATTAGGGCAGGCGCGCACAGATGCCGCGTATGCCTGGGACGCCAGCCCCATCAGCACGGCACGGCTGTCGGCGGAGGTGTGGAACCAGATCAAAGACCACGATTGGTCCATGGTGGCGGATGTGCGGCACCTGGACAATTGGCCGCTGCGCCTATGGAACTTCGACAAACATTACCAGTACATTGGTATTTCGGGGGGAGGTGGGGTGGGCTACAACGCGCCCGCCACTGTGGGCGCGGCCCTCGCGAACCGGAAACATGGCCGACTTTCGGTAAATTTCCAGTGTGATGGCGATCTGTTATTCGCTCCCGCGGTGCTGTGGACTTCCGCGCACCATCGCATCCCGCTTCTGAACGTGATGCACAACAACCGGGCATACCATGAGGAACTGATGCACGTGCAGCGCATGGCGAACCGGCACAATCGCGGCGTCGACCGCGCCGGCATTGGGACCACGTTCGGCGACCCCTATATTGATTTCGCAAAGCTGGCGCAGAGCATGGGTTTGTATGCGGAAGGGCCGATCAGCGATCCGAAAGAGCTTGGACCGGCAATCCGGCGGGCGCTTGACGTGGTTAATCGCGGGGAGCCGGCCCTGATCGACGTAATTACGCAGCCGCGCTAGCTGGGGAGCTACTGTTCGCCGCGGTGGTGCCGCAACGCACGAAGTGCCTTAAGCACGCGTCGAGCGATGCGTCCACGACGTATCACCCTTGTGTCAATGTGTCAACGATGTGTCAGCGACTCAACGATTGAAGCGCGACCGCAACCACATGCTCGCGCCTCCACGCTACTGCGTACGTGATCGCGGAGGCGTGGCTGGTTGCGGCAGTAGTCCAGTTATCGCGAACTGCTCAAGCTGCTGCCGCCCTTTGTGGCGACTGCAAGGCCTTGCACCGACGGCGTGCGATTGGGCGTGCGCTCGAGCGACTTCTCGAATATGGCGGCGGCCTGCACGGGTTGGCCCGCACTCAGAAGCACTTCACCATACAACTCGATCGCTGGTTTGAGGGGATCAGGCGGCCCGGAAGGCGCGGACATGGATGCTTCGACTTCGGAGGCTTCCTTGGCCACGCGCACCGCGTCGTCTTTTTGTCCGCGTGCTAGGTCGGCCACGGCGGTGACTTCCTTTTCCATGATGGTGAAGGGCTTTGCGGCATAGGGATTATTCGCGGCAACGCGCTCGGCCATGGCGTGCAACTGCGCCGCAGCCTGGTCCGCCGTGGCCGCATCGCCTAGCTTTGCAGCACTGTATCCGGCAATGAATATCCAGGCGCCATTCGTGTTATAGCGCGCGGCATTGTCAGTGGTAGCAGGCATACCAGGCATCCCGGGCATGCTCGGCATACTAGTTGCCGCAGGGGTCGATGCCTGAGCTCCCGCAGCGGACGCGGGCGGGAGAGGAATTTTTTCCCACTGCTGCGTCTCGAGGATGTAGCGAGCGCGCATTCCCAGATAGCTCTGCCCCATCGCCGCATTGCCCGGATTGCGATCCACCGCCTGCTTACCAAGCTCGACATTTTTCTTCGCATCATCAAATTTGCCCATCATCAGGTTGGCGTATTCGAGCCATGACAACGTATGGAAGTCTTCCCGTCCTTCCGGAATGTGCAGGCGCGCGATCACATCTTCCGCGGCTTTGTAAGCGACGGTATTGGAGCGGGCCACGTCGGGCCACATGCCGAGTTGAACGAAAATGTGCGACGGCATGTGCAGGGCGTGAGCTGCGGAGGGAGCAATGGCCGCATAAGCGCGAGCTGCGGGGAGGGCCAGGATCGCATGGTCGGGATCGTCGAATGCGTGGATGATGAAGTGCGCCGCGCCGGGGTGCTTGGGATTCTCCTGAAAAACTTTCATGCAGATGGAGGCGGCGAGCGCCTGGCGGCGGAATCCGGTGTCGCCGGGGCGCACGGTGCCGAGCAAGGAGAGCGCATAAAAAATATCCACTTCGTGGTCATCGGGCCATTGCGCGTACATTTTGGCCATGGCCTTGGAATAGGCGTTGTCTCGCGCCAGTTTGTCGCCGGGTGCGTAGAACAGCTGATTGACGGCCTCGAGATATGCCTTCTCCTTGGGGGTGGGGGCTTTCGCGAGCCGTCCATCGAGCGTGGGCGCCAGCCTTTCCAGCGCCTGCTTGGCCTTGTTTACGTCCACCTCCGCCCAGAGAGGATGATTATGGCTCATGGCCTCACCCCAATAGGCCAAAGCGAAATTCGGATCGAGCTGCTCGGCCTTTTGAAAGGCTACAGCGGCCTCGTCAAACTGGAAGCTGTGCAGTTCCTTCACGCCCTCGATAAAACTGGGTTGAGCGGCGGCGGCGCCCGATGTGGGAAAGCTGATGATTCCGAGTTGCTGTGCGCGCAAAGACGCGGTCGCACAAAATACGATCGCGAGCGCAATTGCGGGTGCGACGCGGAAACGCGTGATAGCCATGTTGTCCTCCAGCGACGGCGATACATCGGTGCGGCTGATTTGCTTCGAGCTACCTCAATACACATCGGGCTCGCGTCATTGCAGCAGGCCCGGTCATTCCGGGGTGCCACGCGGTGCCGAGATGCTGCTTGGAAGCTGCCCAGATGACGATACACCGAAACACAAGAAACCGGGCCAATTGGTTTGGTTGATCGAGTCTGATAGGCCGAGTTAATTTACCGAGTTTGTTAACGCTGAGGGTCTGTGCCTGATCCGCCCGTGCGGCTTCGACCGCTTTAATCGAGCGTCCTTAGCCCGACGCTCTCATCCGATGATCAGAGAGCGTCAACAATCCCAAAAATCTGCCCGTCATCTGAAAATGTGATTTGCCTCGCTATTTTTGACTCTTTTCGGACTGCTCGTCCGGGGCAAATGCCAGAATTACGTTTCCCTGCATGCCACCCGTGCGGGGATAGCCAGAATTGACAAACAACATGCCGCCAGCAATGACCGGGCCCGGCCCGTCGATGGAACCTCCGTGAGCGGGAACTCCGTCGACTGCGGGATACTCCCTAGCGGTATCGAAATCCCACAGGACTTTTGCGTTTTCGGCTGAGAAGGCACGCAGATGCCCATCGACTGACCCCGAGAAAACCACTCCAGGGATCATCGCGAGGGCTGCCGACTGCGCCGGGCTGCAACCGGGGTGGTGTGCGGGACAGGGCTCCGGCTTGGCGAACCAAATCTGGCTGCCGTCCTCGACGCGCAGAGCGGTCAAACCTCCGCCTTGTGCGGGATCGAAATTAGCGCCGCCCACGGGACCGCTGAAATTCAGAGTGCCAGCCATGTCGGAGACCGCGGCGTAAACGGCTTTCGCATCGCTGGCCATGCCCCATTGAACTCCGCCGTTCCGGCCACCCTTGCCGACACGCGTTTGCCAGAGGATCTTGCCGTTTTGATCCGGATCGAGGCCGTACACCATGCCGGATTTTTGGCCGGCGAGCAGGATGTCGCGGCCAGCCGCAGTGTGCACCATGATGGCGGATGACCCGAAATCGTAATCGGGACCGTCCTCAGCAGGGCAATTGGCACCCTTTTCGCGGCAGGCGGAGGTATAAGCATCGTTCGCATACGTTTGCTGCGTCCATACAATTTTTCCTGTTTTGATCTGCAGGGCCATGACGGCGTCGCTGGTGCCGGTGGTGGGAGCCGAATAGTTGTCGCCGGTGGTGATGTAAAGTAGTCCGCGCCTGGCATCCAGTGTGGGTGCGGACCACACGGGAGCACCCGAAGGGCCCCACTGCGCGGCACCGGCGGAGTTCACACGCCCGGTTTTTTTCGGGGGATCGACAAGATATGTTTTCCACACTTGCGAGCCGTTACTGACGCGCAGCGCGGTAATGCTTCCGCGAAATGTGCAGCACTCGTAATGCGGATCGGTGGCGCGGCTTTCCTCCCACGAGGCGGCGGAGATGAAAACGATGCCGCCGAGGGCCACGGGCGACGCGGTGAGGCGCACGGCCTCGTGATGGTCGACGCGGCGCTTCCAGAGCGCGCGACCTGTTTTTGCGCCGAGCGAATAAACCCAGCCAATTTGGTCGGCAATCAGTAGCGAATAGTTTCCGCCGGTGGGCACGCCAAGGACGGCGGCACGCACGGGACCGTTGGCCTGGAACACCCAATAAACGCAACCGGTCTTGGCATCGAGGGCCTGCACAGCGCCGCCCGCGCTACCCATAAAGAGCGTCCCGCTCAAGAGCGTCGGAGCGGCAAAAGCGGTTACGTCGGCGGGAAAGCCGAATGCCCACTTCAATTTCAGGTGGCTGACTTGAGCGGCAGTGAGGCCCGCCTGGTCAGCCGTCTGGTAACGCGAATTTGAAGGCGAAGCGCTCCAGCCATTCCAGTTTCCCGCCGCGGTTTTCGATAGGGCGGAGAAGTTCGACAACGGATGTTGGCCGGCGGGACAGAAGGCGCTTGCGGGCAAAGGAGGCTCGACTTCGGAGGTGCCGAGGAACTTGGCAACGGCCTCGCGCTCGTCGCGGCGAAGAGGGTAGGCCACACCCATCATGAGTCCGAAATCGAGAGTTTTGAGGATGCGCGTTGCGGGCAATTTCTTGAGCGCGTCAATGGCGGGTGCGCGCGTGGCTCCGGGCTGATCGTGGCATGCCGCGCAGTGATCTTTGTATACCTGCTGACCCGACACGTCGGCGGCACGCAGGGGCACCGATGCGGTTGCGGTGATGAGCCCGAGAAATAGGGCAAGCGCAAACCGCAGCGAAAATTTAGTGGAAGTAAGAAATTTGCGCGCGTGATTCACGGCAGAGCCATCCTTGTTCAGACTTCAGGAGCAGCTGAAAGTGTATGTCGCAACGTTACTTGGCGTGGCATTTGCGAGTCGGAGGTTACTCCCGGCAAATGATAGCAGAAGGCAAAAAGCTCCTCCAGCGTGCGCACCAAAGTGATGGTCGCTGCGGCGGACCGTGTTCTCTCCGCGGCATCACGCGCCATTAAAGCTTTTCTGAATGGCGCTTGGGAGGCCCAGGTTGCGGGCCGCGAACCGTTTTGGGGACGTGGCCCCGCCGGTAAATCATGATGGACCGTTTGAATTCGATCACCACCGTTCCGTCCTGCTGGAAGCCGGTTGTCTTGAAGCGGACGATGCCTACATTCGGCCGCGATTTGGACTCGCGCTTCTCGAGGACCTCGCTTTGCGAATAAAGCGTGTCACCCTCGAAGAGAGGATTAGGCAGACGCACCTCGTCCCAGCCCAGATTGGCCATCGCGTTTTGCGAAATGTCCGCTACAGATTGGCCCGTCACGACTGCCAGCGTAAATGTCGAATTTACCAAAGGGCGGCCGAATTCGGTTTTAGCGGCGTAGTTATGATCGAAATGCACGGGATTTGTGTTCAGCGTTAACAATGTAAACCAAAGATTGTCGGCAGCCAGGACCGTTCTGCCGAGCGCATGTTGATAAATGTCGCCGATTTCGAAATCTTCAAACACGCGGCCGGTCCAACCTAGTTTGACAGGCATCAGGACCCTCCTGGGGGTGTTTCCGAATCGTCGTACGAGGCACCCGGCATTTGTTGGCGCGCCAAATCTTGGGACGTCGCGAACAGGATCAGTAGGACCTCGGAAGCCCCAGAACGTGTTCCGCCAGATAGCTCAAAATCAGATTGGTGGAAATAGGAGCTACCTGGTACAGGCGCGTCTCGCGGAACTTGCGTTCAATGTCGTACTCTTCGGCAAATCCGAAGCCGCCATAAGTTTGCAGCGTAACGTTGGCCAGCTCCCAGGAGACATCGGCGGCTAGCAGTTTCGCCATATTTGCTTCCGCGCCACACGATTTTCCGGCATCGAAGAGTCCCGCTGCACGTGCCACCATCAAGCTGCCTGCTTCGAGATTGGCGTGCGCGCGGGCGATGGGAAACTGGATGCCTTGATTTTTGCCAATCGGCCTGCCAAAGACGACGCGCTCGTTCGCATAGCGGCAAGCGCGTTCCAGGAACCAGCGCGCGTCGCCGATACATTCTGCAGCGATGAGGATTCTCTCGGCATTCAAACTGTCCAGCAAATAGTGGAACCCGTGGCCTTCCTGACCGACCAAATTTTCGACCGGAACTTCGAGATTATCGAAGAAAAGCTCTGTCGTGGCGTGGTTCATCATGGTGCGAATGGGGCGAACGTTCAATCCATGACCGATGGCTTCACGCAGGTCGACCAATATGGTGGAAAGACCATCCGTGCGCTTCTTTACCTTGTCCACCGGAGTGGTGCGAGCGAGCAGCAGCATCAGGTCGGAGTGTTCCACGCGTGAAATCCAGATTTTCTGCCCGTTGATCACGTAGCGGCCATCTTTTCGCACGGCCGTGGTTTTCAATTGCGTGGTGTCGGAGCCGGTGTTGGGCTCGCTGACCCCGAACGCCTGCAGGCGCAGCGAACCTTCGGCAATTTTCGGCAGATAGGCGCGCTTGTGGACCTCCGATCCGTGGCGCAACAGAGTGCCCATGATGTACATCTGCGCATGACATGCCGCGGCATTTCCGCCGCTGTGATGAATTTCCTCGAGGATGGCGCACGCTTCCGTGACGCCAAGGTTTGCGCCGCCATACTCTTCAGGAATTAGCGTAGCCATATATCCGGCACGTGTCAGGGCCTGCACGAAGGCTTCAGGATAAGCGCGCTGCTCATCGAGAGCACGCCAGTAGGTGTCCGGAAAATCGCGGCACAATGCGCGAATCGAGGACCTCAGTTGCTGAAGCGTTTCCTCGTCTAGGCTGTTGGGTTTGGTCAACGGAAGGACCTCGTCGGAAGTATATGCCGGCGCACGCCGGGGAAAATCCCATTCGATCAGGAGGACGGCCGAATTAGGATTTGCGATCAGGTGAGAACGTGCTAGTCGGCAGGATAGCAGAAAGGAGTGGAGTATCCTGCTGGCGCAGTGCCGAGGCAAAATTGGTGGCAGCGAGAAGATCGGGTTCATGCGCGTGAGTAGAGAGACTTATTTGCGGCAATCTGGGTCGTGGTCCGCTCGTTCGCGCGCTTCATTCGACGTGCTTCCAGTCCACGGTTCTTCGGGTCCACTGGAACACGATGGCCCCCATCGTAATCGCGCACCGGTTAATGACTGCATGAGTGCGGTACCCTGAAGCTCAAAATGCCAACCGATTTGCTACAAAGCATGCTTTTTGTGCCGGCAGACAGTGCACGCAAACTGGAAAACGCGAGGAGCCTCCATCCTGACGCATTTATCTTTGATTTAGAGGATGCGGTTCCGGCCGATCGAAAGGGCGAAGCCAGGCGTGTGCTCCAGCGCGAACTCGAAAGTCCCGGTCATTTTCCAGCGAAAATTTTCATTCGGGTGAATGCCGGGCCAAGTGGACGAATCGAGAGTGGTGGGTTTCCATTTCTCGATGATGATCTTCGGGTAGCGGTGAGCCCCAAAGTTTATGGCATCGTGTTGCCGAAATGCGATGAACCGTCCCAAATTCGGCGCATTCACGAGAACATTCTCGCACTGGAAAAACAAAATGGGATGCCGGAGGGGTATATGAAGCTCGTGCTGATCCTTGAAAGCGCAAGAGGGGTTGCTCAGGCCTGCGCGCTCGCCTCAGCAAGCGGGCGCGTAACCGCTCTGATGTTCGGCGGCGAAGATTACTGCGCGGACATGGCAATTACACGCACCAAAAGCGGCGAGGAAATTACCGTAGCACGGTCGCTGGTGGCACTTGCGGCCAGATCAGAGGGAGTGGAAGCCATTGACGGCGTATATACGGATTTCAACGACGCCGCAGGGTTATTCGAAGAAACGCAGCGCATCAAGCAAATGGGCTTTACAGGCAAGGCGTTGATCCATCCGAGCCAGATTGACGTCGTACACAGGGCGCTGGCGCCCTCAGAGGAGGAACTCGCCTGGGCTCACGAGATTGTCGGCGCATTTAAAAAGGCGAAAGCAGGAGTTGTCGTCGTGCGCGGCAGGATGGTTGATGAGCCCATCGTGAGACAGGCGAAAAGGATTCTGCAACAGAGTCGGAGAAGGTGAGCGCGAAGTTACCCGCGCAGGATATTCTGACGCGCAAACATATCTTACATCGTAAAAGACGGCGCAAGGACAGGGCCCTGAGCGATGGTTGGTTCAAAGGAGGAGTTAATGAAGGCTGCATCTGCAAAGCTCGAACGGCCACTTACGGTGGCATGTATCGGTCTGGGCCGCATGGGCTCCGGAATTGCGCGCAACATTCAAGCGGCCGGATTTCCCCTGACGGTTTACAACCGCACACGCGAGAAAACAGAGCAGTTCGTCGCCGCGGGCGCAAAGTTGGCCGGCTCTCCGCGTGAGGCTGCGGCGGCGGATATTGTAGTGACCAACCTGATGGACGATGCTTCCGTTCTAAGTGCGGTGACTGGCGAAAATGGCATTCTTGCTGCTATGAGGCCAGGCGCCATTCACCTCGGCACCACAACGATATCGCCGGACCTGAGCACGCGACTGGCGGTGTTGCACGCGGCGCAGGGGAGCCACTATCTGGCCGCCCCAGTTGCCGGACGTCCTGATGCGGCGGCGGCGGGAAAGCTATACACATTCGTGGCGGGCCAGCCCGAAATAATCGAACGCTGCCGACCGGTGCTGGAGGCCTACACCCAGATGGTATACGTGACGGGCGAAGACGCCGGCGGAGCAATGAGCCTCAAGCTGGTGATGAATTTCATGGTGGCCGGCATCATCGATCTACTCGGCCAAATGTACGCCTTCGCCGAGGGGCGGAGCGTGGATATCGCCTTCTTGACCACCACTCTAAAACCATTGCTGCCCATTTTTGGCGAGTACCTGGAACGCATCAGTACGCGCAATTTCGAAAATCCCGGTTTTACTTTGGATGCAGGCTTAAAGGACATTCGGCTGATCCTGGATGCTGCAGGAGAGGCGCATGTTCCTCTTCCGTCTGCCAGCGAACTACGTGACGCGTGCCTGGCCGCCCAGGCGCGCGGCCTTAGCCAGCGGGATTGGTGCTGCATAACGGAGATCGCACGAGCGAATGCGGGCCAAATCTAGGACTTGGGAACGTCTATTCCGCAACCGCACTTTATGCGACAACTAAACGCCCACAGGTGAGGGCCGCCACTGTGTCAAAGATTGAGGCGAGCCTGCGGTGCTCCCTGCTCTGCGGGTCGCGCCGACTGTATACGCTAGTGGGCGAGTGGATCAGGGCGAATTTGGAAATGGACTACCTTTGGTAACGTTCCTTTTCCGGTTTCGCTGTGAAATGGTGTGCGCGTGCCCCAGGTGGTCCAAACTCCTTTGCCTTTCCAACCGGTGTTGGGATCGTCAATGCGACCATCCATTCCTTTGGCAAAGAAACCCATGGGATAAGGCACCCGCAGGATGACGAATTTTCCGTTCACCAGCGCGATCAGTGAATCCGACGAATTGCCGGTAACAATGGGAGTATTCCTGCCCAGTCCCAGGGTATCGAACTGATCTACCCAGTCATAGTAATGGGAGTCGGCGCTGCCGGACTCGGTGACGTTCTTAAACTTGGGCCCTGGTGTTTCATAGAGCGTCCATCCTTCCGGACAATGCTGTCCCGTGGCCTTGGGACCATTAAGCGAACCTTTGCACTTGCGCCGATCAAAGCTGGCGAGGTGCCCGCTGGCGAGCGCGCCCCAGGCGACGCCATTACCGTCCACATCCATGCCGCGAGGCGAAAAACCCCACACCGGAGCCTTAGGATTATTCCAGGGAACTTCGTAGTATTCCGCCAAGGCGGTCTCCGGCGGATTCGGTCCGGGGTCCAGCCGCACGATACCGCCCGGAAAGCCCAATACCGAACCCCAGACGATGCCCTCATCGGTAACCGCCAGCCCATAAAACGCGGCGTTCAGGCGTGTATCTTTGCTGGCGTCCATTGTGGCGTTCACCGCGGACGAAGTGCCCAGGCTTTCGCCGCTGGGCGCCGTGAGCACTTTCTGCTCACCTTCCACGTAGGCATCGCGCTTCCCGTTTCCGTTGGTGTCCAGCACGAGCGCCGTCCAGCCCTGCGACTTCTGCGCGTCGTGGGTTTCGTCCCACATTTTTGTATTTAACCAGCCGACCACTCCACCGCCGCCGCCGCTGCTCGTCCAGAGCGTCCGGTTGGCATCTTTGGCGAATAGAAGATGGTGCGTGCCGAAACACGTATCAATCATCGAGATTTGCTTGGTGTCCGGATCGTACACCTCTAATTGGCGGCCGGAATTCTTGACCGGAGTGAGCTTCGCCGACGTGAGGCTCGATCCTTCCTTGCAGAATGCGGGATCGTCATTCGGGCGGATGCGTGCCGTGTACCACAGACGTCCGCGTTCGTCGAACATGGGATTGTGAACGGTCGTGTGGCTGTCCCAGATGGGCTCATCGCCCCATATCAGCGAAGGTTGCAGAGGCTTGGGCTGCCCCGGTGTATTGGGATGGCGATAGATAAGCTTCACTTGACTGGTGGTGCTGTGGACCGGATCGAGCACCGGCAAATAATCGCGGCTCTCTTCCGGTGATCCGTAGATGAGACCATTTGCGTTCAGCTTCGGATTGCGCTTGTCGGTCGAGATTTCATCGTGCAGATACGCCTTCGGGTCCGCCCAATCCCATTGCGTGATCACCACGTTTCGTTCCACGCCTTGCGGGCGCTGAGGAGCCTCTGCCGGAAGCTCGCCCTGCATAATCCGCGTGGTCCAGTCGCCGAACTCTTTGGTGGCGCGCTCGGGTCCCAGTTGAGCGAGACCGCCCATCATGGCGGTGCCGGCTTGTCCCGATTGCACGCGGCGCAACCAGGCTTGTGCCGGATCGAGGCTGCTCAGCGTGGCGGGAATGGTCCGCGTATACCGGTTGCCCAGTTGATGACAGGATTCACAGCTATCCGTCTTTATTAAATGGATCCACTGGCCCTGGGCTTTTACGTTTGGCGAAATGCCGTTGCCGGAAGGACCTGTGCCGGGAAACTCATCCTTGCCCGGCACCTTTAAAAGCGAGTACCAATAATTTGCCGGATAATATTGCGCGGCCGTTTTCGCGTCCGGTGCGACGGTTGGTTTGAGATCGGCGAGTTTGCCCGGCTCGATCTGCACCTTGGGGGAATCCACCAATCCGTAGCCGCGCGCCCATACGGTGTAGCGAGCCTTGGGCAGGTCAGGTATGAGGTAACGGCCGCGATCATCCGTGACCACTTCCTTGATGTAGCGCGTGGGCAGGTCCGTCGTTTCCGCAATCACCCAAACTCCGGCTTCAGGGCCCTTGGCGCTCGAGACCACGCCACCTATGTCGCTGGCGTCAATGGACACGGAGACAGGCTGCTGCGCGTGGAGAGCGGTCCGCGTGGCAATCAGGCAGCCCGCGATGCCGGCGATCACTGCGCAGCCGGCGTAAAGAACTTTGGGAATCCGCATGCCGCACCTCCTCGTGCATTAGTGCTGTTGCCGGGAATCTGCCGCCATCGGGGACTTGGACAAACCAAGTTCGTTTTTGCAGACGCCATTTGCACAAACGCGTTTTCGAAGCCGTCAGTTTGATACTTGCCGTCTCTCATGCACCACGGAATGGCGTCCATTCCGAAACCGCTTTGACGGTCTTGCTCGCCCTCTTATACACCCCGAAAAGTACCGCGTGAATGGAATTATTCAGCAATACCCTGGGCAGAGTGATCCGCGGTAAATGACGAGTGCAGCAAACAATGCAGAAAACATTTGGCGCCGAGACTCGAAATCGACTCGGCGCCAAAAGCTACGTGGATGCTAATTCTGTTTGTCCTACATCAATAAAGGCGCTGCGACCACTCGAGACGAGAGTGTGACGCTCGATCCACCAATTTCAGTGGGCCGGAAATATCTTCGCCTCTTCGTACGCGGGTGCCGCCTCATGTGATGAGAGAAACTTCAAAAGCTCCTTCGCCTGTTTCGGGTTCTTTTCATCCTTGGCGAGGAAGCCGGTGATGTCGACAGGAGTTGATGCGCCGGTGGGCAACGGTCCCACCACATCGAGCCCCGGATTGCGCATATCGCTGAGATAGGGTCCCAAAGCCATCTCACATTGGCCTTTGGCGACGGTGTCCTGCACGCCTCCACCGTTCGGGAACCACTTGATCTTGGGCTTCAGCTGGTCGGTGATGCCCATCTTATCGAGCGCTAACAAAGCGGCGCCTCCGACGCTTCCTTTGGTGGGATCGACTGAAGCGATGCACTTGGCGTCGAGGAGAGCCTTCTTGGCCGACGCGGCCGTGGAAATGTCGGGCTTCGGCGCGCCTTTCTGTACCGCGATGGCCAAACGAAGCCTCGCAACTACGGTTGCGGACTTGGGGTCGATGTTACCGGTGGCCAGCGCTTCCGGGAACGGTGCAAACAGCAGCGTCACATCCAAAGCACCGCCGTCCGCAACGATCTTCCGGGTGCTTACGCCCGTGCCATAGGTGACTTTTACCTGTGTTCCCGTCTTGGTTTGGAAGTCTGCGATCAACTTATTGATCGTCTCTTTAATGGGATCGGGCGCGAGCAGGGTGACTTCGCCCTGGGCGCGGGCACTGGATGAAATGCCGAGCACTAAGGCAGCGGCAACAACGAACGAAAGCAGATATTTCACAGTTGGCTCCCTGATTGCATGCGTATTCGAAGTAATGTCGAACTCCGGTTGCGAATGCTATCACAAATCATTCGTGACGATTACAAATGGGTGACGATTGCAAATGCGCTGCTCGCAGTGGAGATCGGAACCATTCTGCTTGAATTTAGCTCGACGTCACCGTTGCGTTCCGGACAAAACAGCGAGGCGTGAAGCCGCGCTTACACGCGCTATTTCGATTTTGCGTCCTTGCCGAAAGATGGCAATGCAATGCTGTTGTAATAGGTGATTGCCTCCGACGGGACGCAGATCTGTTCCTCGGTTTGCTGTGACGGGTTCCAGCGGAACTTGGCCCTGGCCAGAACAAAAGGCTTCGTATAGAGCGTGGGGTCGTCCACCGTTGCGACTAAATCGAGATGATTGTGATCCACGCGAGTATAGCGTTCCTGCACGTGTGCGTTAACGCTGTGCGGATAGCCGTTGGTATCGAGCCAGCTCCGATCATCGCTGCCAGTCGTATCCACCACCAAGGTGTAGTCGCCTTCCCAGTGCCCCACGGAATATCCATACCATCGGGAAGGCGGGCCATCCTTGGCGTCAACATTTTTGGGGAGCTCTCGACCATCCATCCACACGTCCCGCCAGACCTTCTGGTATTGGTGCAGCAGGACGATCTTGCCGGGCATCGTGGCAAACGCCAGACCTCTTGTTTCAAAAACCACGTTTCGCGGAAAGCCCAGGGGATCGCAGGTATTCAGCGGGTCATTGGAGTTGGCGGTGCCGTACTTTCTCTCGGAATGGTTGAGGCTGAATACTTTTTGGCCCAACGCCGTTAAAGGAGGTATTTCCTCGGTCGCGGAAGCGTTCAAGGGGCCGGCCCAAACCCCGTTCAGATCGCGCTTGGGAGCGGGCCCGCCGGTGCTCGGGTCAGCATTCAATTTATTGTACAACGTGTTGTTCGCGGCGGAATTGCCGCCGTTGGCACTGCCTGTTTGGGCGGAAGCGAACAACGAAAACGCCAGCACACCGATGAGAGCAGCGATGAAATTCGCGGTAAGATTTCGCATCGTAACCATCCCCTGCGGCATGTTAGAGCTCTCCGCGTAAGTCTCCGGGTCCGACCGCAGAAGCGACGCTTCGGTAGCTCCGCACACAATTTTGCCCCTTAAGCTTCCACATCGTACTCTTCGCGTGTATGCGACACAACGTCGACGCAATCTTGTGAACTGAGCCTGGGACACAAGTTGGGAGACAGCTTGGCACACAACTTGGGACACAACTAGCGTGCCGCTGGATGCGTTTCGTGTAAAATTCCACGGTTGCAGGCAAGCAGGCGCTCGTCGGTCTGCGATGGTGCGAGTATATCGCGCAACCAGTTCGCCGGAAGCCACACGGGGGATGCATGTTTTCGCGACGTGATGTGTTGATTGGAGCGGCAGCTGCGAGTGCCGCGGCGCTCGGTACCCGTCTCTCGAGCGGATTCGCGAAGGCGTCGCAACCGATGACGCCGGTCCACTTTGACGTGCCTGCCGGGGCCTGCGATTGCCACACCCACATATTCGGAGATACGCGGCGCTTCCCGTTCGCGCCGGTGCGTGTATACACGCCCGAACCCGCTTCGGTGCCCGAGATGCGTTCTCTGCATCGCGCGCTACATACCGAACGCGTGGTGCTGGTGCAGCCCAGCGTGTACGGCACGGATAATGCATGCACTCTCGATGCGATGAAGCAACTCGGCAGGACCAGCCGCGGCATCGCCGTGATCGATGATAAGACGACCGAAGCGGCGCTCGACGATATGCATCGCGCGGGTATTCGCGGGATACGGATCAACCTCGAAACCGCCGGGCAAACCGATCCGGCCATGGGGCGGCAGCGTTTCCAAACCGCCATAGAGCGCGTGAACCACCGTAAGTGGCACGTGCAGATCTATACGCGACTTCCTGTGATTGCGGGCATGGCGGACCTGGTAATGGCCTCGCCCGTGCCAATCGTATTCGATCATTTCGGAGGCGCACAGGCTTCGCTGGGAGTGCAGCAACCGGGCTTCGAGGCGCTGCTGAAGCTGGTAAGAGCGGGGAAGGCTTACGTCAAACTTTCGGCGCCTTATCGCAGCTCGACGCAAGCGCCGGACTATCCGGATGTGGCACCGCTTGCCAAGGCGCTGATCGCCGCGAATCCGGAACGCACGATTTGGGCCACCGATTGGCCGCATCCGGCGCAAATACCAGGCCGGAACTTCCAAGAGATAACGCCGCTGTATCAGATCGACGATGGTCGAATTTTCAACCTGCTGCCAACCTGGGCGCCGGCGTCCGCGCAGCGCAAAACGATACTGGTCAGCAATCCCGCCAAGCTGTACGACTTTTAATTTGCGTTTATCGCACCATCTGTTGCAGCTTCTTTATCCTCGCAACTTCTTATTGCAACTTCAAGAATTGCGGCAGGTTTTCGGCGGTGCCGCCCATCGCGCGCGCCAAAGACAGCTTGGCGAGATTGTGGGCGAACAGGCTATTGATGTAATCGAGTTGCGCGCTGGCGACCGTTTGCTGCGTCTGCACGACTTCGACCGCATCGGTAACACCGGCCTCGAAACGCTGCCGCGTGAGATCGAGAGTTTGCTTGGTGACATCGAGATTTTTCTGCGCGAGTTCTACCTGGCTGGCGGCTGTTTGCAGGTCGAGATAGGCGTTGCGCACTTCACTTTCAATCAAGCTCTTCAAGTCCTCGATTTCCGCACGCCGCTGTGCCAGGGCCGCATCACTCTCTTCAATGTCTCCTTCGGTGCGGCCCCCCTGCCAGATGGGGACGCGAATCGTTCCCGCAACCAGATACGTGCCCTTTGCTTGCGCGGGATTGGTGCCGATAGCGCCGTAATTTGCACTGACGGAAAAAGAGGGCAGGCGCTCGGCGCGGGCAGCTGACCTGGAAAGCTCCGCCGCATGCTCCTGCGCCTGGGCCGCTTTCAAATCGGAGCGGTGATCGAGCGCTTGCTTTAAAGCATCGGCGAATTCAATGGGAGGAGCCGGCTGATACGGAATGTCATCCGACAATTCGTACTGATCGCTGGCAGGAAGGCCGACGAGGCGAGCGAGGTTGATCTTCTGCTTCGCGAGATCGTTTTGCAGAGATAAAAGCCGCTGCTGCGCGGTGAGCGCCTCGATTTGGCTGCGATTCGCGTCAATCTGAGCGACCAAGCCGGCGGCACGCTGCTGAAGCGTCTGCTGGTAAAGCGCGTTCGCCGTATCCACTTGGGCGCGAGTGGAGTCCACCCGGGCCTTAGCTGCGAGAACCTGCAGATACGTGCCGCCGACCGCCAGAACCACCAAGTCCTTGGCGTCCAGCTCGGCAAGCTGGTTTGAGCGCGAAACCTCCGCGGTCGAGCGATAATTCTTCAAAGCGGTGACATCGAGAATTGTTTGCGTCAGGCTGGCCCGTACATCGAGGTAGTTAAATGGGCCCACCAATGAAGGAAATGAAAAGCCGCGAATGGGGACGTTAAAACGAATCCCCAGCGCCGCCAGATTTTCTGTTTCGTATGTTTCCGAAGCACTTCCATTAACATTTGGAAGCAACGCGCTGCGAGCGACCCGGCTCATTCCTTGCGATTGGCGTGCGGCCTGCGCGAGCCCCACCGCGCCGAGGTTATACGCGAGCCCCCGGTCGATGGCTTCACGAAGTCCCAACTTCCCGGAGAAGGGAAGTTTGGCCGTGCTATTCGCGCTGCCGGTATACGGGCCCTGGACCTGCACATTCGAGTTCAGAGTATCGACACTGGTGGTGGCTCCTGGGACGGGCGTTTGCGTCGCATTGACGCCGCCGGTTTGGCTGGTTCTTCCAGACAGTGGGAGTTGCGTTGCCTGTGTGCCCTGAGAGGCAGGCGGCGGTCCGAATTGCGCGCATGCGGGAAGTGTAAAGATGGACGCGCCTGCGGTCGTGGCTACGAGCAATGCGAGGACAGGAGTGACACGGTTCATCAGCGCTTTCATTTCTTGCTGCACCATTTACGTTCCGCCTTTATTAGCTAAGCTGCTTTCGGAAACGCCACACGCTCAAAGACACCAGCGCGATGGTGAACGCTGAGAGGGCCAGGAAATTGGGCCACAGCGTGCCCAGGCCGGCTCCCTTAAGAAGCGTGGCGCGCGATATCACTACAAAGTGGTAGACCGGATTGAATACGGTGAGCCGCTGCAGCACGCGCGGCATGGCTTCTATCGGGTAGAAGGCCCCTGATAATGTCGACAAGGGAGGGTTCACAAAGAAGCTCGTTAACTGCGCCTGTTCAGCCGATTTGCTGAAGGTGGCGATGACGGTGCCAATACTGATTCCGCACAGAATGCAAAGCGCCGCGCCGGAAAGCAGGAGCAGCGCGCCTCCGTGAAATGGCACGTGGAACACCGTCTGCATCACGCCTATGGCGAAGATCACCATCAGACATAGCAGCAAAAAGAGCGGCGCAATTTTCGCAATAATGATTTCGTACGTCCCAGCGGGCGACATCAGCAACTGTTCTATGGTGCCGCGCTCCCGCTCCTTGACCATGGCTGCCGACGCGACGATCGAACCGTTCAGGATCAATAGCAATCCGAATACTCCCGTGACGATGAACCACGTTGACACCAATCCCGGATTGTAAAGATACGTGGGATCGAGCGTCACGTCTCCGCGCCGGCTCACGTCGGAAGCGGCCACTCGCGTGTAATTCGCGTGAATGCCCTGACTCTCAAGTCCACGGTTGTAGCTTTGCAGCACGCCCTCCGCATAACCTTGCGCAATCGCCGCCGTATTGGCGTTCATGGCATTCAACAAAAATTGTACGGTAACGGTTTGACCGCGCTCGAGGCCGCGCACGTAATCATAGGGGATCACAATGCCGGCATCGAGCTTGTTGCGGCTTAGCGCATCCCCAAGTTCCTCGACTGAAGAGTAGTAGCCGGCTTCGCGAAAACTCTTGCTCTCGGTGAGCGTGGCAATCAGCTCGCGGCTTTCTGGCGTTCGGCTGTCATCGACGATCCCAAGGCGAATGTTCGATACGGTGGCGCTCAGAGCGAAACCAAAAAGGAGCAACTGGAGCGTGGGCGGAAGAATCAGGGATATCGCGAGGCGACGATCGCGCCGAATCTGCCTGAATTCCTTCTGGATGAGCGCGCGAACGCGGTTGTTGAACAGATGCTGCCAAAGCTTTCTCATGGTTATGCCCGTACCTGCATGCGGCGCATGGTTCGCCAGGCCAGCCCATAAAAAACCGCGCCCGTAACCGCGATTTCAAGAACCTTGTACCAGGTCGAGGGCCAGCCGCCGCCCTGCAAGAGTGCGTCGCGCACGATCTCGATGTAATAACGGCCCCAGATCAGATACGAGAGCCAGCGCAGTCCGGCAGGAATGTTGTCGATGGGAAAGATCAAACCGGAAAGCAAAAAGACCAGCAGGAACCCACCGAGCGCTACAGCCTGCATCGCCGCGGCCTGGCTGGGGATCGCGGCCCCGACCATGGTGCCGAAAGACGCGACGCAGAATGCGTAGAGAACTGTAGCGGTCAGGAATGGCGTCGGATCCCCGGCAAAGCTCAGACCGAAATGCGCAAACAAAACCACCAGCATCAGGAGGGCTTCGCCAAGCGCCACGACTACGAAGGCAAAAATCTTTCCAAGAAGGAACTCGTGCGCTGAAATGCTGGAGACGTAAACCTGCAGGATGGTCTTCTGCTCCCCCTCCTTCGCCATGGCCAGGGATGCCAGCAGGGGCGGAAACATCGAAATTCCCAGCACGAATATTCCGGGACCATAGAATTTTTTGGAGGAGCGTCCAGGGTTGTACCAGAGCCGCATGGCCGCGACCACCGGCTGCGGATGGGTGACGCCTACAGTGCGCTGGTTATACGCCTGTACAATCTGGCTAGCGTCCCCGGAAATGAGCTCCGCCGTGTTCGAATCTGATCCATCCACTAACAGCTGTACGGGAGCAGGGTAGCCTCGGGCGATGTCCCGGCCAAAATTGGGGGGGATAATCAACGCCGCGCGCGCTTTATTGGAGGTAATCGCTTGTTCCGGCTGTTTGCCCACGGGCCAAGGTGCCACGTGGAACGTTACGGACGCGCGGAACGCGTCGATGAAATCGTATGACGCGGGCGATTGATCCAGGTCCTGCACAACGATAGGAAGATTGTCGACGGTCAGCGAAATTGCCGAACCCAGCAGGATCAGATTAACGAGGGGCAGAGCGAGCGCGAGCGCGAGAGTACGGTAGTCGCGCACGATCTGCGTCAACTCTTTGCGGGTCTGTGCAAAAATGCGTCTCATTGCGATACCTAGTCCTCGGCGGCGACCAGCCCCTGCTGGCGCGCCTTCTCCACCACACTGATGAATACGTCCTCAAGCGTGAAGCGCCCCTCTTGTACGTGGAGGGTCGCGATGCCGTTGGCGCGCAACTTTTCGATGGTCGCTTGTTTGTCGCGTTCAACATCATCATCGGTAATGATGTGAAGGCGGTCGCCAAAAAGCGATACTCTCCAGCGCGCGGTATCCACCTTCAAAATGTCCGCCGCGCGCTGCGGTTGATCCACGATGAATTCGAGCAGGTGACCCGTTTGGCGGCTCTTAATGCCGCTGGGGCTGCCTTCGGCCACAAATTCCCCGGCGACCATGAGTCCTAGACGGTTGCACTGCTCGGCCTCTTCGAGATAGTGAGTCGTCACCAGGACGGCGGCGCCCGCGTCCGCCAGGCGGTTGATCATGGTCCAGAACGCACGACGTGCGAGCGGATCGACGCCTGATGTCGGCTCATCCAAAAAAAGCACGCCCGGTTCGTGCATGATCGCCGCGCCAAAGGCGACGCGTTGTTTCCAGCCTCCCGGCAAGCTGCCCGTGATCTGGTCCTGCTTTCCTTCGAGGCCGGAAAATGAGAGGACCCATTGCCGCTTTTCTTCCCGCTCAGCCTCGGGCACGCCGTAGACGCCGGCAAAAAATTCGAGATTTTCTTGAATCGTCAGGTCATCATAGAGGGAGAATTTCTGAGACATGTAGCCAATGCGCTCGCGCACACGTTTGGAGCGGGCGTTGTTGCTTCCTCGCCCACCCGCCAGTTGTATCTCCCCTTGCGTAGGATCGAGCAGCCCGCAGAGCATCTTGATGGTCGTGGTTTTGCCGGCCCCATTTGCGCCGAGCAAGCCGTAGATTTCGCCGTAGCGGACCTCCACGTTGAGGTTATTGACTGCCTTAAACGATCCAAATTGCATGCTCAGATTACTCGCGCCAATGGCTACCTGCCCGCGCATATCCTTGTGATCGTGGCGGCCGGGAAATGCGGTTTCATGCATCTCGTGCCCCAGGTTGCGGAGAGTCGAGACAAAGATATTTTCGAGCGTGGGGTCATCGATGTGCAGGTCGGTAATGGCGATGCCTTCGGCACCCAGCCGCTCGTCGAGGATGTGCCGTGCTTCGTCAGGATTTTGAGTGACGAGATCGAGCCGGTCACCGAATCGCTGCACGTCCAGGATTTCGTGGCCGGGTCCACTGATTGATGCCAGCACCCTTTCCGCTTCACCGAGCCGGGGCGTTCGTAATTCCATGCGTTTGGCGTGAAGCCTGGAACGAATCTCCGATGGCGTGCCCATCTGCTGGATTTCGCCAAGGTGCATAAAGGCGACGCGGTGACACCGCTCGGCTTCATCGAGATACGGAGTGGCTACCAGGATGGTGAGCCCGCCAGCAGCCAAGTGAGCGAGCGCGTCCCAGAATTCACGGCGCGATACCGGATCGACACCGGTGGTGGGTTCATCGAGAAGCAGGATGCGCGGCTCGGGTACGAGCGCGCAGACGAGTGATAATTTCTGTTTCATACCGCCGCTCAGCCGCCCGGCAAGGCGACCGGCAAAACGGTCCATGTCAAACATCTGGAGGTAACGGTGGCCACGCTCGGCGATTTCAGCCGGCCCCACATGGCGAAGATCGCCGATGTAGCGAATGTTTTCAGACACGCTGAGGTCCGGATATAAACTGAATGCCTGCGTCAGATATCCCGTTTGCGAGCGCGTCTCGCGGGCCGGACGACCGAAAACCTCCGCCGTGCCGCTCGTCGCTTCCATCACACCGGCGAGAACCTGAAACGTGGAAGTCTTGCCGGCGCCATCCGGGCCAATCAATCCAAATATCTCGCCTTCTCGAACTTCAAGGCTGATGCCGCGAACCGCTTCGATCGCGCCGTAGCGCTTCCAAAGATTTTGGACGTGGATGGCGACAGGTCTTTGTCCGTCGGCCTCATGTAAGCCCGGTGCCCCGGCTTCGAAACTTGCGGTTGCCATGTCCATCCTTGCGGCTGTCCCTACTGCTTGGGCCAATTGTTTCCTTGCACGAGTATTTCGCCATCCGCTGGCATGCCGGGTTTGGCAAAACCGATCGCACCCTTGAGCTGAAGTTTCACTCCCACAACCTGCTTCACGCGGTCGTCACGAAAATAGGTATTCTCCGGCGTAAAGGTAGCCTCGGGGTCGATCCGAGAAACGTAAGCATCGATAGGCTGTTTCGGATTCGAGTCCAGGAACACATGCGCGGGCTGGCCCACTTTAACTTTGCCGATCTCTCCCTCGGGGATAAATCCACGCAGATAAACCTGGCTCAGGTCCAGCAAAGTGATGATGGCGGTACCGGCCTGCACCACCTCGCCCGGCTCGGCCGTCCTGGTCATCACCGTGCCGTTGAAGGGCGCTCTGACGGTCAAATCCTGGCGATTGGCTTCCGCTTCCGCCAACTGCGCACGAGCCTGCTGCGTGGCGGCATTAAGGCTCGCGATTTGCGCCTGTTGTTCCGCAATTTGCTTTTGTACTCCGAGCACTTGCGACTGCCGGATGCCGCCATTCGCGAGATTCGCCTGAGCCGTGGTCAGCGCGCCCTGCGCCGCCTCGACGCGGCGCTTGGCGGCAGCTACGGCAGCCCCGTCCTGATCTGCTGTGGCCGCAGCCTGCTTGCCCTGGCGTTCGGAGACTGCTCCCGACTGCGCCAACTTGGTGTAAGCATCCTTATCAAACAGCGCGAGGTCGTAGGCGGCCTGCTGCTGCGCCAGCTCGGACTGCGCCGCAGCCAAATCCGCTTCGGCCTGCCGCACGCGGCCCTGCGCATCGAGATTCGCCTGGCCGGTCAGGAGTTGATCCTGCTGCAATTGCTGCTGCAGAACCCCGATTTGCGCCTGCGCCACTTTGGTATTCGCCTCGGCGGAGGTGAGCATGGCACGCGCGGCATCCTCGCGCGCGCGGATCTGTTCGTCGTCCAGAACGGCAATCACATCGCCGGCCTTGACCGTGTCGCCTTCACGCACACGAACTTCGAGGAGACGTCCCGCGGTTTTGGGCGCCACCGCCGAATCGTCGCCCTCGATGCGTCCGCTCACCGCGACAATGCTGGGCGGCAGGGCCGGCGAAGCAAAGAATCCACGCCAGATAAAAAATGCCACAACACCCACAAAGAGCAAACCCAGAACAACCAGCATGCGGCGAGAGCGTGGCGCGCCCGGGGTCGCCGGTGCAGGAGCGGGGCTACTCGGTGGCGTATCCTTTTTGGGCGCGACCTCGACAATTTGCTGCTGTGTCATTTACTTCTCCTTGCATATCGCAACCGGGGCGGCTGGTCGTTAGCTGCAACCTCGTGGAGATAAGACAGCGAGAACTCCGTGATGTGCTCCGCGATCCGGCCGAGTTGTGCGGGCGTCATCTTCAATTCAGGCCAGGTTCGCGCCAGAATGGGCCGCCAGTGCGCGTAGACAATCACTTGCCCGATAATGCTGTTGGTGCACAGCCGCGTTTTCTCATCGCCACTGGGACGCCCGATCATCGCGCCGATCAATTCGCGCAGGCGGTTATGCAGCGGGCGAATCGTCTCGTCGATCATTCGCGACATCACCGGCGTAGGTTCGGCGATTTCGTGCATCATGATCCGCCACCGCCGGTCGCGCTGATCGTCCGTGCACATTCTTCCCAGCATCGCCGCGATCACTTCGCGCAGCGCCTGTTCGGGGGGTACGTCGTGGTCTAAAGCGGTACGAATCGCTTCGAGAGAAGGGGACTGCAAGGTTTCGCGCAATACGGCGGTGTAGAGTTCGAGTTTATCTCCGAAGTGGTAGTTCACGGCCGCCACATTAGCTCCGGCGCGGCTGCTAATCTCCCGAATGGTCGCAGCACGGTAACCCACGGCCGCAAACACCTCGGCGGCGGCCTGCAACAGCTTGACGCGAGTGGGATCGGATAACGCACGATCGCGTGCGCCATTCCCGTTCGATCGCACCGAACTCCCTGGACTTGGGTTGCTGCGCACCGGCTTTGTTTGGGTCACGCTCATCACAGGTGAATCGTTCAGGCAGGCCTCAGGCGGCCAGCCTCAAACACAAGTTTTAAACATATGTTTGATTCCGTCAAGCGAATTATCGGCAGCTGTTTCGACAGTCTGTGCCTTTAATAATTGACAATACCGAGCGATTGGAATATGACGGCTGTCGCAACTGCTCCGGCAATCCAGATAGCAGCACTTCCGCTACTTCCGAGTGACGCTGGCGGCCTGCAACATAGATGTTTCGTGAGAAGCACAAGGTACATAGGGAGGAGTGAAACGATGGGTTTATCGTCCAAATTTAATCGCCGGTCTCTGATAAAGGCAGGCGTGGCCTCGGCGGGGCTTCCGCTCGTGTCAAAACTATTGGGCTCACCCGCACCGGCCGAAGCGAAGCCCGCAGCGGACGCTTCATTCGTCGCCGTCTCAGGACAAAAAGGCGGGCAGGACATCTGCGGGGCCTATGACGTGGATCCCAACTGGCCCAAACCCCTGCAGTCCTTGCCGGGTAATGAGAAATGGACCTGGGGATCCGGCGAGGGCGTTTTTGCCGAACACCCCGACCGCGTCTTCATCCTGCAGCGCGGTGAGTTGCCGAATATTCCCCGGCCCAAAGAGACGGACCTGCCGCAACTTGGACCAAGCATCGGGTTTCCGATCGGCCGCCTGCCGTGGCGAGATGCGACCTCCGCCAGCCCTCCAGGTCCGCTAGATGGCCCCAATCGCGGCACCGAGGACGTGGACTGGCGCTGGCAGCACTGCCTGGTTTCCGTCAACGCGCAGGGCGATATCATCGAAACGTGGCCGGAATGGGACAAGATGCTGCGCCGGCCGCACGCCGTCTATATTAGTCCTTATGATAAGGACAAGAACGTGTGGCTGGTGGACGATTACAGGCACGCCATTTTTAAGTTCACGCATGACGTGAAAAAACTGATTCTGACGCTGGGCACGCCCAACGAACACGGCGCAGACGCTACGCATTTCTACCGGCCGACGTACCTCGCATGGTTGCCCGACGGCACCATGTTTGTCGCCGACGGATACGTCAATACCCGCGTGGTGAAATTCGACAAGAATGGCAAGTACATCATGGCTTGGGGCGAAAAGGGCACGCCGCCAAACGAAACGCGGCCCGGCTACTTCAACGGCGTGCATGGCGTCGCGGTGGATGTCCCTTCAGGACGTGTCTTCATCAATGATCGGAACAACCATCGCATACAGGTGTTTGACGAGAACGGGAAATTCCTGAACCAGTGGCGGGTCGGGGACCCTCCGTCCGACGTGCATATCATCCACATGTCCGCAGCTGACCGGCACCTTTGGGCGTACGATCGTGGCACGAACAAGATGATCAAATACGACCTCGAGGGGCATCTTTTATATTCGTGGGGCACCTGGGGCGACTTCCCCGGCGGTTTCTGGGGAGTGCACGGAATGCATGTCGATCAGACGGGGAACCTCTACGTTGCAGAAGTCGACAATGGAAGAGCGCAGAAGTTCATACCGAGGAAGGGTGCGAACCCGGCTATGCTGATCGGTCCCGGCGTCAAGCCTGTGTGGAGCTAGGCGGTTCTGCTTCGGCGGTTCGCGGCGCGCCCAGTGGTCGCGAGTGGTGTCACTCTGGCGCCGCCGCTAATTTATGACGGGCGCAGCTTAAACGCAGAAATCCCGGCAGCGAGAAAATCTCGCGGCCGGGATTTGCTTTTCTACTTCTCGAAACCGGTGAAGCTGCCGTTATCCGCGCAGTTCTGCTCCATAATTTTCCAGTTGGGCCGCAATTGAAAAATCAACTGCGAAACCCAAGGCTTAGCAAGGGCCTTGGGATCTTCCATCTTAAGATCGATTTTGAGGGTGGTAGGGTCCGTACGCTGGAAGCGCTCGATCACGTGAAGCTCGTCACTGTGACGATGGCCAGTGCGGTCGAGCCAGGTAGTATCGTTAAAACCTACGGTGTCGACAACGAAAGTATCGCCTTCCCAATGACCGATGGAATGCCCCATATAAGTGGGGGTCAGGTCATCAGGATGCTTCTGCATATCCGTGTAGATGTGGCGAACGGTATGATCGTATTCGTACAGAATGATCACTTCGTTGGGAGTCTGCACGATTTGCATTGGGAACGGCTGCAGGTAAATCCTGGGCAGTCCTGGCGGTAAACAGGATCGGAGAACCGGATCGTCCGTTTGATCCAGTGTGTGAGTCCGAGGCCCGTTCGAGGGCTTGGTGGCCTGGTATTGCGCCTCGCCCCAAGGAGTCATGGCCGGCTCTTCTTTGGTGTAGGTGTCACCAATGTAAGAGCGGGCGCTAGCAGGCATGTGCATGGTCCAAACGCCCGATAGATCGTGGGGTGATACCGGAGCAGGGGCCGCCTTGGCCGCCCCTTGGGGGGCGGTTTGAGCACGAGAATAAATTGCCAGCGTGAAGACCGCGACCAGCGCAAGAACCGCACTTCTATACGACGAGCAACGCATCGTTATACTCCTGCTCAAATCGATACTTTAGAGGCACTCTTAGTTATCGTCTCCGCCGCCAAGCTTAATTTCCTCACCATTCGCACCGATGACCTTACGAATCCAGAGCGTGGGTGCGCCACTCTTCGCGCCTGCTCCCACCAGAGTAACGGTGTCACCAACCTTCAGCGTGCTCTTGGTCCATCCGGCGCGCGCGAGATGGTTGGGGCTGGTCAGTTCGCCCTGCCATTTCTGGACGGTGCCGTCATCGCCCTTGCCCTCAATGGTAATCAGCACGTGAGGATTGATGAACTCGAAATTGGTGACGGTGCCCTTAACAGTGACGGATTTTCCCATGTCGTACGCTGCCGCACCGTGATGGGCAAACGCGGTGCCCGTTACTGCTAGAACAGCAAGCGCCAAAAATGCCAAAAGACGAGCCTTCATACTGCACCTCCAAAATTAGTCGTCACGCAGCTCTCATAAGCCGGGTATCAAGACCGGAGACAAACGGTCCGAATTTTACACCAGATGAGCGTATCACGCAAAGGGCCGAAAACCGTTCGCTACGCAGATCTTAACCCATGAATATCCCGCGCACAACTTCTAGATCTCAACCGATAAGACGCCGAATATTGGCAAGCGTTGCGATGTTTGTCAGGTTTTCCAAGCGCGTTCCGGCAACACTTGCATTTATTCATTGCCCGTCAAGCCGCCCAGCTCTTCTCATATGAGATAAAAACGCGAATTTAAAAGCAGCCTCTTCCATTTAATTCCTGTACTTTCTGCCGCGCGTCCACGTTGCCCTTTTCCGCTGCAGCAGTCAGTAAAACACGAGCTTGGGCGCAGTTTTTTGCGATTCCATCGCCCCGCGAATACAAATCCGCGAGCATAATTTCCGCCGTGCTGTTGCCCTTCTCTACCGCCGCCCAGAGAAATCCGATCGCCGCGCCCGTATTCCTGCTGGGACCGTGCAAATAGCGCTCCGCAGCCGCTAGGTCCGTCTCGCTATCGTCGAGTTGCGTATCGGCGGGAATAGAGGTTACCGAGCGCGCTGGGGAATGGCGCTCCGCGAGACTACGCACGCGGGGCGGCTGCGTGCCATCGTTTGATTGGCCTGACGCTGACCGGCTTGGCGCTGACACGCTTGACCCTGACCCGCTTAGCGCACTTCCGGGCTCCGGCTTGTTCGCCGAATCGAGTGCCTCTGGTTGCGGCACCTCGGCTGTTGGCTCTGGGGCCACGGCTACGGGTGCTGCTGGATTCTTGGCCGGGGACGTCGCCGCCGGGAAGCTTGAAATTGGCGGCGGAGGGGGAGGAAAAGTTTCGCTCTGCCGTTCCGGATTTGCTTGTGCTTTTTGTGCAACCGGCATCAGCAAATTCCGCAGCGGCTGGTAATAACCGAAGCCAAGCGACGCAACTACCACCACTACCGATACCAGTATTCCCGCCACAAAACCGCGCGCGAACCTCGGGGGAGAATTCAGATCAGCGCTTTGCGCAACGGGAGCTTCCCAATGCAATGGCCGCCACGCTCCGACATCCGGCGGCCTTTTAGGACTCATCTGCGAGGCGGTCAAATCGAAGTACGAACGTGCCGAGGGTGCGGCAACCTGAGTTGCTGACTGTGGCGCGGCTTGAAGCGGGTTCTGCTCAACGCTTGCCGAGGGCAATTCACTGACGTTCGCAACGTTCAGGTCTGACCGCGGCGCTGGTGATGCCAGCGGTGTTGGTGACGTCGGCGGTGTTGGTGATGGCGGCGACGCTGGTGATGATTGTACGGTCGCCACAGGCTCTGCTGGTTCGGCAGGCACTTCGACCGGCAATGCAGACCTAGATGGCGAGCCGATATGCGTTGAGCCAAACTCCCCGGTCACCTGCTGCCCACGCATCGACGAAGAAAACTCAGGCCCGGCAGTTTTTGCCGCCGGTAATGCGCCTGGACCCAGCCATTTAATGATTTGCTCCCGGGCGCCTTCAGAAAGGTGCGTAAAACGCAGCCCCCCTGTTTTTTTGCTCGCATCGGTCCACGCCAATTCACCGGCTGCTTCCACGCGCTGGTTAGGCTTTAGCGAAAACCAAAGCCGGATCGTCCCGGTCTGAAGCACCGGGCCCACGGCATGAAACGCCAGACCACCTTCCGAGACGTTCAACACAATGGCGCCGCTGTCAGGCTCCATGTGGACGTAAGCAAGTTTCTCGAGGACTCGGCGCGGACTGCGGCGTTCAGGCCCGCTGGCTCTCGCCACCCGATCTTGCGACGCTTGTTGCATTTGATCGATCATCGGCGCTCGGCAAGCACTACTATTCTCTGACGTATTGGATGACGGCTTCCGGCATTAGGCTGCAACATCATGCAGAGTTTTTGCCCTAACGAGCAACGGCCGACACGACCTAGTTCCAGTGGCTTCATAAACCGTGCGATATGTTTGACATGTCTGACTTCTAGGCATGGCCGCTACAATACAATTGGACAGGTAGGGTCGAGCGACTTAACGAAACTCCGTTATGCGTACCATACCGGCACAACTCTGCAGTCCAAACGACTAGTGGGTCATTCCATAAATGATGTAGTTGATTCCCAGGCGGAAGGCCAAAGACTCGGCCCGCTCCGGATAGCGGGGGCTGTCGGCCCACTCCCAAGCGTCACCGACATCGGAGTTATGGCAGATCGCGATGACAATCCTACCGCGGTCATCACGAATCGCGCGCCAGTGCGGAACCGCACTGTCGGCCGTGTAACTCCGGTTGCCCCAGATATAGCGGGTGCCGGGAATCTGGAATCGCTCGTCCAGATCGTAGAGCACGTGAAATAGTTCATCCTGGTTGCTGAGTTCTTCTATGGGCCGGTCCGGGAAAATCATGCGCACGCCTTCGAGCAGGTTATTCCACTCGTAATCACCATGCGTATCGTCGAGCATGATGAAGCCGCCCCTCAGAAGGTACTGGCGCAATCTCTTGGCCTGCGGCTCCGACATTCGCCATGCACCCGCGTCTTCGACGAATATCCACGGCCAGTTGTAGATGTCGTCGGTATTGGCATCGACGACCTGCTCGACCGAACGCGTGTCAACGCGCGTCAGGCGGTGAACGGCCTCAATGAACTGGCGATCGGATTTCGGGTAATCGGCAGCCCATCGCTGGAACCCGCGGAAACCGCCGAATTCACCGCCCATATCGTAGTGATATCGCGCAAAAATCCACTCGGCTTTTTGATTTGCATTCATGGGCAGCGTTTCATCGTAATTCTCATCTCGCTGGAAATTACGGGGCTGCACCGCAAGCAGCGTGGAACTCAGTCCGGCCAGCAGCAGGACCGCTAAACCAAATGGGAAAAGCCTCATAGCGTGCGCCTCGGCCAACAGCGAGAGTGCTATCCGTGGACGCTATGGCCAGCTTCCAAAAGCGACGAAACCATAGCTCAATTTACTTATCGCTCTTTTTCTTTTCCTTGTCGACTTTAAGAGAGACAACAATGTCCTTGCGGCTGTCGAAGCTCGAAACCGTATGAGTCGATGACGTTAGATCATTGTGCTCGGCGTGCATCTCGTAATCAACGTTGGGGTCGAGGCCGCTGAATCGATACTGCCCCATGTCATCGGAAATATATGTTTTCACCGTCAACGTGTGGGAATTTTTCAGGTACACCACGGCGGCCGCGATCGGATTTTCCGCCTTGTCGAACACCGTCCCGCGGACGGCGCGCAGCTCAGAATTCTGCGCATCTTTCTGCGCGTACAGGAGGACCGGCGCGGGCGGTACGCAATAAAAAGCTAAAATTGCCGCAAACACGCCCACATTGAAAACAGCGCGTTTGTGTCTCATCACGCCTCTTTCAGGGCCGGGCGTCGCCAGCTATTCGCCGGCCTGTAATATTTCTGTCTTATTAATCGGAAGTTAGTCGGAAGCTCGGCTTTAAACCGGGAAACAGCGTTTTACAGCCTTGGAAACGCGGGGCTACTCCGCTTCTTCCTCTTCATCTTCGAGGGGGTCTTCTTTTGTTTCTTCTTCGTCCTCGTCGTCGTCATCCTCCTCGTCTTCATCCTCATCATCATCGTCGTCGTCCGAGATGACATTGATGTGCACGGGGTGTATCTGCACCACCTCGAGTTCCGCTTCGCACTCGGGGCAGTTCAGGATTTCGCCTTCTTCCACTTCGTCTTCGTCCACGTCAATCTGGACGGCGCATTTAGGACACTGGACCACGGCCACCCTCCTGGCCAAGAAACTTGGTTGCAATCGGCCTATTATATAACGCCGTCCAGTCCAGTGGGGGTGAGAGTCTGATGCATACGCGGGAGTATCCCGATCTGCCTATGGTCGGAGTGGGCGGCGTGGTAATTTCAGGTGCCAAAGCCCTGCTGGTGCGGCGCGGGACCGAACCGGCGCGAGGTGAATGGAGCATTCCGGGCGGGTTGCTCGAGGTGGGCGAGACACTCGCGGAAGGCGTCGCACGCGAACTGCGTGAAGAGACTGGCCTGGTGGTCCGCGTCGTCGCATTAGTGGAGGCACTCGAGCGTATCTTTTTTGACCGGCTTAATGCCTCTGACCGGCCTGATGCGCATGGTGCTGACTTCGGGATTGAAGTGACCGGGACCGGGGCGACCGAGCCCGGGACGACGGCCGCCGTGGAAGGCATGCCCAACGACGTGAGCCTAGAATCAGATACCCTGAGCGGTGTGAAACGTGGCACCGTTTTAAACAGTGAACCCGCCTACGAAGAGAAAACCCCCGCTTCACGTTCAGGGGATACGAGACCACGTTACCACTACGTGATTTTAGATTATCTCTGTGAAATAACCGGGACTGAACTTGACGGGCGCGAGCCTGCGATCGGAGATGAAATCACCGACCTCGCATTTATTGAGGAGGAGGAGATGAGCCGGTATTCGCTGACGCCTGCGGTAACCAGGGTGCTGCACAAAGCCTTTGCCATGGCGCGAGAGCGCGGCTTGTAAATTCTGTGTGAACCGTCAGCGGTCGCGCATCGCGTGAATGAGGGCTTCCATATGATCGAGATATCGTTCCAGTGCACGCCGCCCGGCAGAGGTAAGACGGTAGCGCGTCTTGGGCAGCCGGCCGTCGAATGATTTTGTGGAACTGACGTAGTCGGCTTCCTCAAGCTTGTGCGCATGAACGAAAAGATTACCGTCTGTCGTTTTCAGCAGAGCCTTTAATTCGTTAAATGTCAGCGAGGAATTTACCGCTAGCGCACTCACGATTCCCAAGCGGATGCGCTCGTGAATCAGGCGCTCGAGGGCTGGTGGAACGTGCTCGGTCGCTCGACCGCGCAGCGCGCCGAGCCCGCGCTCAGGCTCCCGAACCTTGGGTGAACGTTCCATTGCCGCTGTTCCCGATTTTGCCGCCACGGTACCTCCTTAGGCGCGCGCCAGCCATGCATGGCGCGGCGTCAACCCCTCAGCAGGCGTAATTCCCCTTCGCACTTCGCCGTTTCAACCACCATATTTTTTGGCGATCACCAGTCCGAATATCATTTGCAAAGCGCCGAAGCCCGCCATCATGTAAACATTTCCCCATGAAACCGGTGAAAACAGTGCTGCAACACCCATTGTGAAGAAGCAAATGCCCATCACGGGGACCACGGGAACTGAGAATGCGCCCCCGCCGGCGACCGCGGTGCCATAGAGCACGAGCCACATTCCAGGTAGCACGGACACGTCGCCGACGCGATACAGCACTCCAGTCAAAAGCGCCCCGGCGATCAGCGGCGGTGCGAAACTGAGGGCAAATTTGCGGCCCGGTCCCGAAAACAGCGGTACGCGCGCGAACCGCGCCTTTCGTGCGGTGGTGACCAGCGCAATGACGATCGCGAGCGAAGCCTCCAAAAGCCAGGTAAAAAGCCAACGCACGCTGCTGGGCTGCCGCGCCGCAACCAACGCAGCGGCAAAGGCCGTCACTCCAATTGCCACCCCACCCCATCCTGGAAGAGCGGTAAACGATCCAGCGCGCTCCATCGTCTCGCGAATGAAACGAAGATTGTCCGCCGCGCACGCCTCGAGCGGGACCAGTGCGGGGCGGCGAGAGCGGGCCGGATTAGCGGGAGTCATGTCGATGAGCATAACGTCGGGTGCCTTGATGTCAAGCTGGACGTCACGTACGTCCTTTGACCTCAAGCTTGGCTGCGCATCGTGCTAAGTAGCGCGCAAAACTTGCACGTAACACCACCCCCGGGGCGAGCGCCGGCTATCCAAGACCTGAGTGCGAAGCACCCAGCTGCGACGGACGCATTCTCTTCGCTAAGTTAGCCGCCCCAACCGTGCCGCCCGACCAACGGCACAAAGCGGCAATGATAAAAATGCTCGGTAACGAACTCCGCACCCCGGCGCCTGACCCGCAAAAGCTGCTGGGTATCGGCCGGTCCTACAGGAAGGACGAGCCGGCCGCCATCGGCCAATTGCGCCGATAAGGGCGGTGGAATCTGCGGCGCGGCCGCAGTGACGATGATGGCATTGAAGGGCGCCTGCTCGGGCCATCCCATGGTCCCGTCTCCAACGCCGACCTGAACGTTTTCGTACCCCATGCGCGCGAGGCGCTCTCGCGCAGCTTCAGCCAGATCGGGGAGACTTTCGATTGTGTAGATCTCGCGTGCAAGGAGCGACAGTACAGCCGCCTGGTAGCCCGATCCCGTGCCCACCTCGAGAACGCGGTCGTCCGGGGAAAGCTCGAGTGCTTCCGTCATCGATGCGACCATGAAGGGCTGCGAAATCGTCTGGCCTTCGCCGATTGCGATCGGCTGGTCCTTGTACGCTTCCGCTAAAAATTGCGGGGCAATGAACGCGTGCCGCGGCACCGCCAGCAGGGCGGCCAAAACGCGTGGGTCGCGAATGCCCCGTCCGCGAATTTGTTTCTCGATCATCTCGCGGCGCTGCGCAACCTGCTCCATATTCCATTCTTCCGACGCGGACGCCAGCGCGCCAGATTCTCGCGGCTGCGGGGGTTTGGAATTGAAATCGGTCATGGAGCGTTCCGTTCAATTAGCGCATTGAGCACATTGACGAGCACATCGATCAGCACCGCGGAGAAGTGTCGATATGGCGCCACAAGCCGTTGAGACGATTTTCATCTCAGCCGATCATAACACCCGATTTGAAGCTCGGTTTGATGTGATGCCGGCCAGAATGCAGCGAGCGCTCCGTTTACTTGAAGCGCTTCTTGCGGACCACGTCGATACCGAAGGTGCCGTTCTCGTCGCGCAGGGCGATGACGGAAATGTCGCGCCGGAGGGTATATTCGATTTGGATGACCTGTTCCTGCGTAGACGTCACATCCGTGCTGTACGTGATGATCAAGTCACGCGAGAATTGCTGTGAAATGGTGACCCGCGCTCCGGGATTCTGGATAGCCGTTTCTTCCATGTAGGATGGATCCACGCTGAAATGGCTGATACCAAAAAGCCGCTGGATTCGTCCGCCCAATTCCGATGAAACCGCCTCAGACAGCAGTGTGGTCGCGCCGAGTTGCGAAGTTTGCGCTCCCGAGGTGTTGCGAAGCTGGCTCTCCTCGCCGGGTTGACCAAGTGCCAGCAAGGTGATGATGTCGCTCGAGGGCAAGGGGGGATCGGAGCGGTAGGACATCGTGAGGTGGCTCGATTGGCCGCTGAAGGCCACCGTGACCTCATACTGCCGGATCGTTGTCGTGGCTTCGATGTCCAACACAGGATCCAGCTGGAACGGATTCGCAAAGTTGATGTCGCCGCGCGAAAGCCTATAACGGTTGCCCCGTAAGGTCATTTCGCCGGCCAGCAAGTGAATGCTCCCGAGCAGAATCGGATGTTCCCAGGTCCCGCGGACGCGCATGGTGGCCTCGCTCTGCACGTTTCCGCTGCTCCATTGCAGTTGCGCCCCCGGCGAGGAATCCGCCTGTAAATCGAGTTCGAGATTCCGCAGAAATGGGGAAGTGCTACTCGGGCCGCCGGTCGTGCCGTTGAAGGAGCCGAACAGCGACGAAATATCAAACCCTTCAGACATTAACAGTCGATCCACCGTCACATGTCCGGTCAGCGTGCCGCCCTGCGATGTGCCCGTCAGCCGCAACATGCCGCCGGCAAGCCAGCTCATCCCCATCGGGTAGCGGATACGCACCTGGTTCGTATTCGACGTGATATCGAAGTGCGTGGGCCCGCCCCCATATGTGAGCGACCCGGCCAGTTGCATCTGTCCACCGCCAATGGCAGCAGTAACGTTATCGAAAACCAAGCGGCTGGTGTCGAACACGAACTCGCCCTTGACCTGGCTCAATCCAGCAGGGAAGTCTCCGTAACGCACAGACGCGTCCTCAACACGTATGCCCCCGGTGATCCGCGGATTTGAAACGGTCCCCGCGAACGCTGCGTTCAGCTGTGCCGGACCGCGCGCGTCCAGAGTCGGCACGAAAGCCCCGATCAGTCTCAGGTTGACGTTGCCATCCACGTGCAGGTCGAGTGCCCGATCCCCACTAAATCGCGCCAGGCCGCTGACGCGGAAGTCGGTATCGGTGCCGCGCAAATTCGCCTGCTCCACGCGTATTCCGTTGTGATCGTATTGGAATAGCACCGGGCCTGCGTTCTCGAGTTTCACGTACTGATAATCAAGCGCTATGCGGGAAAGATTCGCATGTAAAGCGAGCGTATCCGGCCGCAGCAGCGCTCCGGATAGGTCAAAGGTTCCGTCCACCTGGCTGTGGCCGGTAAGCGCGCTCAGGTGTAATACGCCGGAAATGAGCGGGTCGAGATCGAGCTGCGTCACCGTAATATGGGAGCTGACGTCGTACGCTCCTGCCAGCTTTACACCCAGCGTGCCGTGCAGCGCGCCCGACGACATGGCGGAGTCCACTTGAAGCGTTAACTGGGATCCATCTGATTCCACATTGCCGTTAAAGCTCCCCACCAGTTCAGATCCCATGTGCAAATTGACCAGGCGCAGAGAACCATGGAGCTGCGGAGCGAGCAAGGGTCCTTCGCCGTTCAGTTGAAAACTTAACTGGCCGCCGACCGGCAGGCGTGGCGTCTGAATACGCCCGATGCCCGCCAGCGGCAAGACCGCGCCCGTCAAATCAAAAGCCACCTGTCGGTCCGTCGTCCGGTACAGGAAATTGCCGGTCAACACCCCCGGCGGCGCTGCGGGAGTACCCGCTGGCACGGGTGGCGGAAGCAAACGCACCTCCGCATTGGAAATCCGCACCTCACCCTCATGCAGATTGATCTGGCCACGTGCCCGGTCAAATTTCCATCCCCATGCTTCTGGCTCCAATACATCGAAAAGTCCACTCATTTCCGGAGCGGCCCGCGTCCCCTTGCCGTGGAAATCGCCACTCAACAGCCCGTGCACCGGGTAGGACACACCCAGCAAAGTTTGCAACCCGTCGGTATCCGCGCGCACGAGGGTGGCATCGAAGCTCCACGGGCTCTCCGGTGTGAAGCTCCAGTCATCAAGCTCGAGTGCTGTTTCAAACTGCGCGGACGATTTCCCGAGGCTCGCGCTCGAGTGCGCCAATATGAACGCGTCTGGCGAATACGTCATGTCGCCTTCCACTTGGTCCCAGTGGAGACGCCCATAGCGCGCATCGTTGCCTTTTACATGGCCCTGGAACGTTGGCGCGCCAAGCGGGCCGGTCAGCGTTCCTTGCCAGTGCACGCGTCCGGCAATCACCTCCGGCATGGCGTCCGCGCCCCGCAAGCGGTTGATGAAGTCGTCCCAGGTCGTCAAATCCTGCGAATCGAAAACCGCTTGCAGCGCGGAATGACGCCCGCTGAGCGTTCCATTCATTTGCAAGTGGCTTACCGGAGTTGTTATTTCGCTCGATTGCAAGGTCACGCTATTGTCCGGCATGCTGTAGTGATAGTTGAGCAGCCCGGTCACCAGGATTTCGCCCGCGCGTTTTGCTGCAGGCAGCGTCCAGACCGAAACACCTCGCGAATCCATCTTCTTGAAATCGGCTGTCCAGGTGTTCACCGATTGCACATCCACGACGCCGTTCCAGTGCAGTGGCGTGATCGGAAAGTTTTTATTGCTCACGGAGGCAATCACGGTCGACAGGTCCACACCCTGTGCATGCGCGTCGACATGAAATAGCAGGTTGCGCAACTCTAACTGGACGCGTCCGTTGATAACGCCGCCCAACGCGCGCGCCGAGAAATCCGGTGATATGAAGATGTTCCTATCCGAGTGATACGTGCCGCGAGAGGTGATTCCCCCTGTGTGAAACCAGTCAAAATGCATCGCAATCTGTTCGGCGGAATAGCCGCCGGCGACCGCGAGATTGCCATCCTCAAAGTGCCCGTCGCCGTTAAATTCCACACGGCCATCGGGCGTGGTGGGTTTGCGCAACAGCGTGCGAATATCCTGAAAATCCAGCTGCCCGCGATAGCGGAAAGTCCATGCCGGGTGAATAAAGCTGGCGAGAGAAAACTGCGCGTCGAGAGAAGTATGCGGCCCGGTCCACACGAACTGTGTCACCGCCAGCGAATCGGGTTCCAGCGTGAATCGCACGGAGATATCGGAGGCAAAAGGAAGATACCGCCGCGCGGCGAGTTGCATCTGCTGCCATACAAATTCGCCCACGTACATGCGGCGGCCGAGCAGGTCACTGTAGTCCACCTTCAGATCCATGCCCTGGCCCTGGGCCACCAGCGGAACCCGCGTGTCGTTAAACAGCAATTCGCCATCATCCAGCCGCAATCGCCGTACCACTACTTCAAACAGCCGCTCGCGCAAAGGCTTTCCCGGAGCCGTCTTCGGCGGTACCGGCACATTGCTGGACCCGTCCCGCGCAACGCGGACGCGCACGGCGGGCCGCACAAGTTCTACATCGCCCACTGAAATTTTGTGGCCCCAAAACGAGTCGATGCGGGCCTGCACCTCTACCCGATCGATGTGGCAAAAGGGAAGCGTGCCTTCTGGCTCACGGCCGTGAATGGTTAAATCGTTCAGCGTCGCCCGCAGGCGCCACGGATTGAAGTGGAAGCCTGTCAGCTCCACGCGGGTATTGAGTCGCTTCGCAATCTGTGCGGTAATCTCGTCGCGAATTCTGCGATCGGCCACGCCGCTTGAGAGCACCTCCAACAGCACGATACTGAGGAGAACCGGGACGGCGATGGCTGCAAACACAATAATCGCTAGCCGGCGCCTCCAGCTCCAATGATGGATCGCTTCAGTCATTGCTTTCAATCGCCAAGCCCATGCCATCGTTCAACATACTCACACCCGAATTCCGCGCATATATGTCTCACGCTCGGCGCCATTTCTGGTGCTCGCGGCCGGGACCGCACCCTGTTCCGGCTTGATTTCGATCTTCAGCCGCGATTTCGTTTCATCGAACCACGTCGCGGCGCGCGCATCGACGCCCTGCTGGACCAGCAGTTCCCGGATTTTTTCGCTTACGTTTGCCAGCGGTGGCACCGGCTCGTGCTTCGCTTCCAGTTGCGGCGTAAGCTGCTCCTTGTAATACGTTTCAATGGCCGCGTCATCCACCCGCACGATAGGACGGAATTTATAGTCCAGATACCGGGCAAAATAGATTTGTTGGCCCACGATCCGACGTACCACTTCCGGCGTGATACCTAGTTCCATAAGGCGCTGGTTATATGCCTGCGGATTGGGAAAACCATTTTGAATCTTGGCGATTTCGCGCTGGACGTCCGATTCGGCTGGCTGCGGAAACCGGGCTGCCGTGGCCTCGTTATTTACCATCCACTGCTCGATGAGTTCCGATACGAGTTTAGCGTAGGGCTCGGCACGCCCGTCCACCAACTGCTGGTACGCTGCCAGCTCGCGCACCTGGCTCAACACGATCACGTCATCTTCAATCTTCGCTACAATGCGATCCACCACCTCCTGCCCATGGGCGGGGGGCACTATCGAGTGCCACAATGCAGCCCAGACGCACAACACCGCCAGCAGGCTTAACGTGCGCATCAGAACGTGGACCCCAGGTTGACGAAAAACTGAAATGCTGGCAGCCGCGAAAGCGTCAGACACGTCGTCGCGGAAGAATTCGTACACGTCCTCGTGTTACCCGTGGGAATCAGAAATTGCGCGGGATTCAACTGGTACGCCAGATCGATGCTCACGGGCCCAATGGGCGTGTGATAACGCAGTTCGAAACCCAGTGTATGCGAAAAATAGCTCAATTCATTGGTGCAATTCACCAGGCAAACATTGGGCGAGGCTGCGGAAAAAACCGGGGTGAGCGGCGCTGGACGCAACGACACCTGGTGCCAGCTGTTGAAAATGTTGCCCGCGTCGTAGAAAATTGCGCCACCGGCCCGGTTGCCGATCCACGGAAGCGTCATCGGAAACTGGATCTGCTGGTTGAAGATCAGCATGGCCTGCCCGCCCACCGGAAAGCCGGTCTCGGGATCGCGCGGGCCCGCCTGGTTTAGTCCAAAACCTCGCAGCGTTGTGCCCCCGCCCGCAAAGAACCGCTCCGGTAGCGGAATGTCGATGGGCGTACTGCGGCCGAATGTTTGTTCAACGCCAAGTCGTGTCGAGCGTGCAAACACAAATCGGGAACCCACGTGGGTATAGGTCGAGTTCTGCATCGTGGAGCGCACAAAGCTGGCGCTCGAGCCAATCTGCGTCGCCGCCAGGTCAACGTCCACGGTGTTGTAACTACCGCGCGAGGGATCAACGGGATTATCGCGGCGATCGCGCAGCCACGTGCTGCTGAAAAAAGAGACTTCCGTAGGCTGGCTGAACAATGGAATTTCTTCCGGCGTGATCGTGCTGTTCAGATTATTTGCCTGCACGTGCCGGTAGACGTAGCGAAACAGCAGTGACGTTTGCGGTGTCACACGGTCAGTCAGTTGCACCGAGCCTTCGGAACGCGTCGAGGTGAATGTGAGGACGTCGCGCGTTTTATCATACAGAGCGGCGAGCTGCAGGCTCCAGTTGGGTTTGCCAAAATAATTCGAAGCTGTGTAACTCGCCAGCGCGCGGCCTTGCAGCGTGCTGGCTCGTACTTTGAAGGAAAGCGTATCGGCCCGTCCGGTAAAATTCAGTTTGGTTAACTCGAGTGTCCCGCGTGGGCTGAATTCCAGCGGTTGCGCTGTGGGTCCGGACGCCGAACTGCCCAGCCGCTGGGCTTCAAGTCCCAGACCATATGCAAATGTGTAGCGCCTGGCCTCTTCCACCAGCACGTCAACCGTTTTCAGGGGATCGGTTCCCGCCGGGTTCTGCGGTGCAATGGAAACACGGTTAAAAATCCCGAGGTTATAAAGCCGGCGCTGCGTGTCCACAACCGCGGCTTCACTCAGTGGCTGGCCTGCCCGTAACCGGATTTCGCGCTGTATCACACCGGGTCGCGTATGTTCGTAGCCGCTCGCCAGCACCCGATCGACCAGAATCTGCGAGCCCTCGGCGATGGTGTAAGTCAACGCCACGCGCGGCGCTTGATTCGAACTGCCCGGCACCGGCTCGGCAGTGGAACGGAAGGTCGCGTCCGGAAAACCTTGATTGTAATAAAGCGCCAGAACATTGTTGCGGTCGCTAGCCACATTGAAATCGGAATACGGTTGTCCAGCAGTGGAGTCAATTACGCTGGCCAGCACCGTGCTGCTCAACGCCTGATTACCTTGTATTTCCAAAGTTGCGATACGCGTCTGCGCACCCTCGGCAATGTGAAAGCGTACGAACAGGTCCCCTGCTTTATGATGATAATTCTCGACGATTTCGCTCTTTACTTGCACGTGCGCAAAACCATTTGCCTGGTAGAGGTCGGTAAGAGAAGTGGTATCACTCGCCACCTGCTCCGTGCTGAACCTCCCGCGCGACGCAAATCCCGCGGCCTGCAAGTGCACACGGCTGCGTAAGATCTGGTCGTCGAAATAGTGGTTGCCCTCAAATCCGACACCCAGCAGCCGCCTGCGAGCGCCGCGTTCGATGCGATACGTGATCACTTCTGCGGACGATTCAATTGCGGCACTCCCACTCTCCGCATTAGCCCGTGCATTTGATACCAAAGGCTGCTGCGGATCCGGCGTTGCCGCAGCCGCTTCCTTGGCCGGTTCCACGGAAGTAACGTAGCTGACGTCGGCATCGAAATATCCTTGTCGCTCGAGATAATCGCGAAGATTGCGCCGTCCTTCCTGAAGCAGGTCTTCGTCGACGGCCCCTTCTTCGTACACCGGAATCAGCCGGTGCAGAGTTGCCGAGGAGATTTTCGCGCCCCGAACCTCCACGCGCACGTTCAGGCCCGCGGAGATATTCACGTCCAGCGGCACTTCATTCTTGGCGGCCTCGTAGGCGCCGCGGGTGATCGAAACACTCGCGCCCAGGTAGCCCTGCTTAGCCAGCCATTTCCGTTCACGGTCGACACTGCTATTTAATTGCTCCGAAGTGATCTGTGTCTTAGGTTTCAGCCGTAAACGGGAACGTAAACTCTCGTCGGTAAATGGCGTGTGGTTCACAATATCAAGCGCACCGGTGTGCGCCCGCGGCCCTGGATCCACGTTCACGTTGATATCGATTTGCCGCGTGTCAGGGTGTCTTACCAGCTTGTAGCTAAGCTTTGCGAGATACAGGCCTTCACCTTCGAGCGTTTGACCTAGCCGCGCGAGTGCCGCTGGTATATCCGACTCGTCAAATACTTGTCCTAAAGTAAAACGCAAAGCCGACACGGCAATCGCATCGCTCGGCGGCTCGGTCAAGCCCTCAACGGTCACATTGTTTACGTAATAGTTGCGCTGCACGACAAAATCGAGGCGAACTCCGCCCGCAATCTCTGTTACCTCGGCGGTGATGTCAGCGTAACGCCCCGTACGAAACAGCCGCCGGAGATCGTCTCGCTCTTCATCGATCGAAAACGGCTGGCCCGGCTTGAGCGGCAAATATGGAGGATTTTCTTCCAGAATCTTGCCTGATTCGTCCACCAGCCGCACGGCCGCGATGGGCTGCCCTTCGAATTGTCGAAGACCTGGCGGGAACGCGACCTGCGCGCCCGCTGTCGCCCCGGACAGAAGCAGCAGCAGCCCCAGGCATGAAATAAGGAAGCGAGCGCGATTCACCATAACTCAATGTGAGATAAAGGTTAGCACATGGCGAGTTGCACTCCGGCGGAAACTTCCCACCCCATTCCTACCGCGGCGGTGAATTTGCCGCATGTTGCTGGCAGCGTTGCTGGCAAACGGCGCTATCATCAAATGCCGCTCGTGCCGGCTTCCCTGACGCATGCGGTTGATCTCCTTCCGCAGAAGCGTGCCATGCGGCTGCGAACATGGATGCCAAACTTCGGGAACGATATTCACGACAAATTTTGTTTGCGGAAATCGGCGAAGCAGGCCAGGAACGCCTGCGCGCCTCTTCCGCTGTCTTGATCGGCTGTGGTGCGCTTGGAACGGCACTTGCCAACCTGCTGGTGCGCGCAGGCCTGGGCAAATTGCGCATCGTGGATCGGGACTTCGTCGAGCTTTCCAATCTGCAGCGTCAGACCTTGTTCGAAGAAGCCGATGCGCTCGAGGCCCTGCCCAAGGCCGTAGCTTCCGAGCGGCGGCTTACAGCCATCAACTCGGATGCGAGGGTCGAAGGCGTTGTGGCGGATTTGACTCCGATGAATGCCCAGGAACTACTCGGTGGTTTCCCGCTGTTGCTCGACGGAACAGATAATTTCGAGACCCGGCTGCTCATGAATGACTACGCCATCAGCCAGGGAATTCCGTGGATCTATGCGGCCGTGGTTGCCAGCTACGGTGTAACCATGCCCATTCGCCCTGGCGAAACAGCTTGTCTCGCCTGCCTTGCCGAACCGGCCCGCGAGGGCGAAGAAGTCACCGATTCCGCCCACCTCGGGCCGGGAACCTCCGAAACCGCCTGCCGTACGCCCAAGGACCAGGAAAATAACCACGCTGGCGCCGAGCCCACCTGCGACACCGCGGGCGTGCTAGGAGCGGCTGCCGGGATCATCGCGTGCATGGAGTGCACGGCCGCCATCAAGTTTCTGCTGGGAAAGTTCAGCGCCCGAGACGCGCGGCTCGTATCCTATGACGTCTGGAGCGGGCAGTTTCAATCCATTGCCGTCGCGCGCCGTTCCGACTGCGCCGCTTGCGTGCGCCGCGAATTTCGCTATCTGCAAGGCGAAGCGCAGCCGCATTTAACGATGTGCGGCCGCGATTCGGTGCAGATCCACGAAAAACGCCGCCGGCTGGATCTAGCCAGCCTCGGCGAGGCATTGGCGTCGACCGGGCATGAGGTGCGGCACAACGAATTTCTTTTGCGCGTCTGTATGCCTCCCTATGAATTGACCGTCTTCTCGGACGGCCGAGCGATCGTGAAGGGCACCCGAGACCCCGCGGTGGCGCGGTCCCTCTATGCTCGTTACGTTGGGAACTGACCCACTAGGTGGGATGGCTGTAAGGTGTGCAGATAAGGCTGCTTAGATTGCCGTAAGGTCGCGGTGCGGTGCACCCATTCCGGTGTCTACGTCATTTCCAAGTGCATTCCGGCGCTGCATCATCGAGTTTGCGTCCCTGGAACGCCTGTCGGGATCGGAAAGCCTAGCGCGCGTGCGTCCGCCCAATCGGCTGGCGAAGGGCGGCGCGATCGAGGTTTTCGCGCAAATTCATCAGCGTCAGGAAGGTATTCAGGATTCGCGCCTTAATCTCGTCCGGCAAACTCACCCCGGCCGTCGCGACACGAGCCAACAATTCGCCACGCTCCGCAATGAAGCGGGTGATCTCTACATGCCTTTCGTGGGGTGTATGCGCAATGACCGTCTCTCGACGCATGTCGGCGCAGGCCCGCTCGACATCGAGCGTAAAGTGCAGCACGCAAACCCCTTCGGATGCGAGTGCCGCTGGCACCCATGCTTTGCATTCAGATGTACTGCAGACGGTGGGCATTTGCGCGCGCACACCTCAATCGTTCGATTCTTTCATTGCGCAGCCTGAAAAGCCAGCGTCAGTGGCACAGCACATACCCTGAAAGGCACTTCAACTCCCGCGCCGCCCTGGGCCCATTGTGCTAGACTAGCCGGGCAAAAATAGAGTTCGCTGCCCCGGCAACTGGTTTTTGGGGGTCGGCGAATGCGAAGTTCTGTAAATCAAACGTGAGGCAAGCGGATGTCAGGTCACTCTAAGTGGGCCACAATCAAGCACAAAAAGGCGGCAACTGACGCCAAGCGCGGCCGCGTCTTCACCAAGCTCATTCGTGAAATCACCATTGCGGCACGGGTGGGCGGCGGCGATGTCGACTCGAATCCCCGGCTGCGTTCCGCTATTTTGGCCGCCAAAAATGAAAATATGCCCAACGATAACATCGAGCGCGCGTTGCAGCGCGGCACGGGCCAGCTTGAGGGCGAGCAATACGAAGAAGTGAACTTTGAAGGCTACGGCCCTGGCGGCGTCGGCATGATCGTGCAGGTGGTCACCACCAACCGCAATCGCGTCGTCAGTGAGATTCGGCATTTGATGGGGCGCCACGGCGGCAACATGGCCGAAGCGGGCGCCGTAGGCTGGATGTTCAGCCGCAAGGCGCAGATCCTCGTTCCAAAAGAGTTGGCCAGCGAAGACAAAATGCTCTCGATCGTTCTCGATGCCGGCGCGGAAGACCTCCGCGACGACGGTTCGGCCTGGGAGGTGCTTGCTCCTCCCGAAGCACTCGATGCCGTGCGCGAAGCGCTTACTAAAGCGGGCGTCACACCCGCTTCGGCGGAGATCGCCTGGGTACCGCAAAATTACGTCAAGCTTACCGGTTCCGCCGCACAACAGATGCTGCGGCTCTCAGAAGCTCTCGAAGAACACGACGATGTGCAGCACGTTTACGCTAACTTTGATATCGACGAGAAGGAATTGGCGGCCATCGAGGCCGAATAGACGCCGCGGTCTCCCCGTTGCATCTTTCTTCTCGCCCGGGCCAAAAACCGCTAGTCAGATCTTTTCGCCCAATCGTACACTCGGTGCGGTGAATCGCCCCATTCCGCCTCCGCTTCCAGATAAGTCGCAGTGGTGCGCTACGCCACCCATCGCGCCACCCCTTACACCACTCGTCACGGCACCCGTTACAGTTGACGCTGCGCCTGATCTTACGACCACCGTTCGCCCGCGCTGCGTGCTTGGCGTGGATCCCGCCGTCGCTGGCGCCACGGGCTACGGAGTTGTCGAAAGCGATGGCCGGCGCTGCCGCATGCTGCGGCTTGGTGCTTGGCGCGCACCCCGGGGAACGCGGGGCCCCCTGAGCACACACCTGCGTGACATTCACGCGCTCATTGCGGCCCTTATCGAAGAGTACAAACCCGAGGGCGTCGCAGTCGAATCTGTATTCACCGCATTGAATATGAAAACGGCGCTGCAGCTTGCGGAGGTGCGCGGCGTCGTGCTCCTCGCCGCGGCCCAGGCGGGGATACCCAGCTTCAGCTATTCACCGCGCGAGGTAAAGGCGAACGTAGCCGGATACGGCCATGCGGATAAAATACAGGTGCAGCAAATGGTTCGGGTACTCCTAGGGTTAAGCGAGACGCCCGAACCTGCCGACGCCGCTGATGCGCTGGCCATCGCACTTTGTCATATGCAGATGTTGGAATCTAAGGCACGCCTCGCGGCGGCAGGCCTTCGAGCTGAGTTGCGGGACGCCTCTGACGCGTCGGGCGTTGCTCGCCGGAAAACTCGCGAATCCGTCACGAAAATGGCCCTGTCATGAAACGTCCCACCCATATCTGTCGAACTTCGCAACCAGCATTGCTCGTGCCGATGCTGGCGTGCATTGCACTGACGGCGTTCTTCTCGGCAAACGCTTCCTCGTTCAGTCTCACGCCTCCCGCGTCACTTGCGGTGCCGGCCACCGATAATGCCGAGATCACTTACCGCCGGGTTTTCAAAGGCAGCAACCCGGAATTTATCGAGATCCGTGTAAGCAGTGCCGGTGCGGCCACATTCGACATTCGCCAGTTGAGCGATGACGCCGATCCTCAGCCATTTGAAGTCGGCTCCGCGGTCCGCGCAAAAATATTTGACCTAGCGAGTCAGCTGCACAATTTCGCGGGCGTGGATTTAGACGTGCATCGCCGCATTGCCGCTCTTGGGGACAAGACACTGCGTTACGAAAAAGGCTCGGTAACGCAGGAAACGCATTTCAATTACACCATCAACAAGGAAGCGGCGCAGTTGGTGGCGATTTTCGAGGGTCTTTCGCGGCAGATGGAAGATCAAACCGCGCTCGAGCAAAAGCTCCAGTACGATCATCTGGGCGTGAACGACGCGCTGCTGCGTCTCGAGGACGATTTAGGGCAGCGGACGCTTCCCGAGCCCGAGCGCCTCTTGACGGTACTCGACCGGATCGCTGCGGACGACCACCTGATCGATGTCGCGCGGCAACGTGCCAGGTCGATTGCGGAACGCATCCGCACCTCCGTAACCACCGTCACGAGCCAATAGCGGTCGGGTAATTCGGAAAATTCACCGGTGGATCTTTCTTAACCGCAATCCTTTTAGCTGCGATGTGGATTTCACTAGCCTCGGAATTCTTTAAAAGACTCATTATTGACGGCGTCCTACTAAGCCGCAACCTCGACAAGGCGCCTCTCATCTAACAAAATAGGTAGACAGGTTCCGCAGCGCAGGTCCATCGACATGAGCCATCCGCTAGCGTCACAGGTGGTGAATATGCGTTCGTCTCCTGGTCGGCTAGGGTCTTTTCCGTTCTCTTTTATTGCATGTGCAGCCGCACTTGCGCTTGTTCTGCTGGCAACGCCTTCCGCCATGCGTGCTCAGGATCAGCGCGTGGTCCGTCTTAGCCAGGTGAATGGGGATGTCCAGGTCCAGCATCCCGGCGCTCAGGGCTGGGAAGCGGCACTCGAAAATATGCCCCTGCAGCAGGGCGACACGCTTGCGACGGGAAACGGTTTCGCCGAAATTGAATTTGAGAACGGTGTCACCGGATACGTCGGCGATAACTCTGCACTGGAATTCACCGACCTGGGTACTTCAAATGCGGCCCTGGTCACGCGGCTTTCACTCACGCAGGGAAGTGCACGTTTCATCGTGCGTGTCGGCGAAGGCGACATCTTTGAAGTGCGCTCGGAAAACGCCGTCGTCGCGCCACGCGACCGCGCCGACTTTCGCGTCGATGCGTACGATGATGGACTTTCCGTCAGCGTTTTTAGAGGTACGGTCTCCGTGGCTACCCCACAGGCGCCTGCTGGCTCTGAACCGTCAGTGGTTGAACAGGGACACATGTTGTCTTTTCATTCCGATAATCCGCAGGCCGTCGAGATCACCGATCTGCCCAACAATGATGCGTTGGACGCCTGGGCGGCATACAGCAATGCCATGATCATTCAGGGCCTGAACAATGCTCTTCAATACATGCCGCAGGGGGCGCCTAACGCTTACAGCTACGGGATGTCCGATCTCTCCGCTTATGGCGAGTGGTATAACTTCCCCGGTTATGGATGGGGATGGCAGCCGTACGGCATTAATTCAACCTGGGTGCCTTTCTCGAATGGTACATGGCGTTTTGCGCCGCATTTCGGCTATTGCTGGATCAGCTCCGAGCGGTGGGGTTGGCTACCCTACCATTTTGGCAACTGGGTCCACGCGCCTCAAGGATGGGCGTGGATACCTGGTAAGTCCCCCGCGAATTTTGGCCGTTGGCAGCCGGCGGTAGTTGGCTGGGTTCGTGTCGGAAATCAGATTGGTTGGGTGCCACGCGCACCCGGTGATGTACCCAATAAATTGCCAGTTAATGTGAAATACGGGGTAGTGACCAGCCCGCTCGAAAATACGACCAGCGTCCTGCGCGGCCCCAACAATGTCCTCCGAAGCAATGAAATCAGGAGCGCCCACGTCCTTAGCGAGCCACCCAACAAGATTGGTGCTGCTCCGCCCAACCGATTGACGCCGCCGTTTACCGTGCAGGTGCCGATGAACCGCGTCCCGCCATTTAGCGCGTCCTCACCAGGTGCCAGGCCACCCGCTGGGTCAATATCTTCGATGGGGGCCAGGCCCTCGTTTAATGACGGTTCGCGCGCGATTATTTACGATCCCGCGACGCACACTTACGTCAACGGTGCGAATCGCACGAATCCGCTGGCGAATGTGCCCGCAAATCGGAACGGGGCACGTTTGCCTCAGGCCGGAATGCCTATTGGCGGCCTCCCGGCGGGCATTCTTCCGGCCAGCCGGATGCCTAACTCATCCGTTAGATCAATGCCCATGTACCGCACGCCGCCAGTAAGCTCCGGTTCCCGCTTGCCCATCGGTGAACCCCGCCTGATGCCACGACCGGGCGCTCCTTCGGCACCGCTGATCCCGCATCCGATGCCGGCGCCGATACACCCGCAATCAACACACCCGCAATCAATGCCCGGCGCGGCCAATTCCGCCGTTCACCCGGGCGGACACCCGTCGCCCGCACCTGCCGCCGGTGCCCATCGGTAGAATCGTTGTCATCGCTTCACTGCCCGTCGCCTGCCCACAATTGCTACAGCGGTGAGCGATTCGCAGCCTGCTTCATTTGCGATGCCTCGACAGACTGGTAGAATTTCTTTGTTGCAGGCGCTTTGAGGGCGCAACCACCTAATGGCTGAAATTTCTGCTTTCCATGCATATCGATACAACGCGGAGCGTGTGAAAATCGCCGAAGTTGTTACGCAGCCGTACGACAAGATCACCCCGGCGATGCAGGACCGCTACGCCAAAGTCCCCTACAATCTGATTACCGTCGAGAAAGGCAAACCGGCTCCGGACGATTCACCTTCGAACAACGTCTATACGCGAGCGGAAAAAGCGCTTGAGGACTGGATTCGCACTGGCATCCTGTTACGCGACGCCTCCCCAGGGATCTACGTTTATAGCCAGAAATACACTCTGCCGGGGAGTGCTGACAGACTGACGCGCAACGGTTTTATTGCGCTTGGACGCGTCGAAGATTACGCCGCCGAGGTGGTTTTTCGTCATGAACAGACTTTATCTGGTCCGAAGGCAGACAGGCTGGAATTGCTTCGTCACACGCGAACCCACACGGGCCAGCTTTTTATGTTGTACACCGACGAGGAACGCCGGATCGACCGGCTGCTCGATGCGGTAATGCGCACGCCAGCTGCGGTGGAAGCTCGGGATGAATATGAAGTGGACCATCGGCTGTGGCCCGTATTCGATCAGGAGACGATTACTGCCGTGATCTCCGGAATGTCTGGCCACAAGCTGGTTATTGCGGACGGACATCATCGCTACGAAACTGCTCTCGCGTACCGCGACGAATGCCGGGTGCGGGATGGCAAGCCAGACCTCCAGGCACCCTATGAAAAAGCGATGATGACGTTTTTCAACACCCGGTCAGAGGGTTTACTAATCCTGCCCACGCACCGGATCGTATCGAATCTTCCTAAATTTGATCCATCTGCGTTTCGGGCCGCAATGGGCAACATTTTCGAACAGGAGAGTTATCGGTTTACCAGCAATGCCTCGCGAGACGTGGCATCTGCAGGGTTCGAGCGTGCCCTGGCGGCTCACGGGCACGCTGGCCGTGCTATTGGAATGTATGTGCCTGGCGAATTCACCGTTTTTCGCTTGCGTGCGGACGCCCCGCTCGAGACCCTCATGCCGAATGTTTCGCCGGCGCAGCGAACGTTGGACGTTGTCCTGCTGCACCGCATTTTGCTGGAGCGCGGTCTGGGCATCACACCGACCGCCGTCACAACCGAGCGCAATATTACCTACGAACGTGAAATGAAAGCCGCCGTTGCGGCCGTAGACGAGGGACGCGCGCAAGTCTGTTTCTTGCTGAACCCGGTGGCGGTCGAGCAGGTTATGGAAATGGCTCTTGCAGGCGAAGTACTCCCGCAAAAATCCACGGATTTTTATCCCAAATTATTGAGTGGCCTAACGCTCTACAGGATGGAGTAAGTACGGGGTTGGAGCGTGGGGGTCTTGGTACGCTCCAACTCGTGCTTGCGATCAAGTGCGGCGCCTGTCGCACACCCCGGCTAAAGTTTATGACTTGCCGAGAGCTTTATTTAGCTCTGCCATCGTTACTTTGCGGCCATCCGCCGGATAGTGGATGGGCACGATGGTTTCAACATCAAGTTTCAGCCGTTCGATGTTCTCCATTAGATTGGTGTTATTCGCATTAATCGCAGTCGGGGCTGGTCCGTTGGGCTGAGCGGGCGGGTTGAACGCGTCAGCTTCCACCAGGATTTTTTCCTTCGGCAAGTAAGCAACGATTAAACCATCATTATGGTTGCTGCCCTCGAGGCGGTATAACTCAATCACGTGGTTACCATCGGTTAGAACCTTCTTATCCGTCATGGTCTCGATGGAAAGCTTATTTTTGACTTCCGATTGCCGGTCAGGATTCAGAGTGTGAGGCTGGGCAAATATCTTTTTGTAATACGCCTTATTGTCCTGGTACGTGATGATCGTGGCGCCTTCAGCAACAAACGTGCGCAGGCCGCCTGCGTGATCGAAGTGATTGTGCGTATTGACCACGTACTTAATCGGCTTATTCGGGATCACGCGTTTGGCTTCGGTGATGATTGCGTTCGCCCGCTCTTCACTTTGCGGGCCTTCCACGACAACGACGTAGTCCTTGAAGTCCACGGCTAACGCCGCATATGCCGGCAGGATCAAATACACACCGTCGGCGAGTTGTTGAGACGTGGCCGGAGGCGTTTGCGGTGCAGCCGCGGGATTACCCTGGATATTGGCCGGCGCATTGGCCTTTACATCGGTGACGGTAAGTTCCAGCGTCGCATACCCGCCTTGCTTTTGCACAATGCTGGTCGGAAACTTCGCGCCGCCATAATCTTTGTAGCCCTCGAAAATCGCCTCAACAGGCGTGTCACCGAGCATCGGGGTATCGACCCAGGTCTCGACGCGGTCGAGCATGTTATCTGCATCAATATAGCCGTTCACTTTAGCTTTGTTAGGAGCGGTGAACGTAACCACGGAAAATTTCTTTCCCGCGATGGATTTTGATTGGACCGTGGCATTGTAAGTCGCGGCTGCTCTCAGAAAACCGTACGGCGTCATCCATAGATCCACTTGCTGCGCCCACGGGGTATTCGAGCCGATCACCACGGTTTGCGTGGGGCCTGGAGGCAGGCCGCCACCGCGCCGATTGGATGGTATTTCCGCCAGAACTCGATCGATGCGCCAAGCGGGTGTGTCGTAATTGATCGTGCGCGTGTACGACTTTTCCACGAACCCAGGCCACGGGGCGCTTGGATTGACAGCCTGACCAAAAGCGAACTCTGTGGCGGTTCCGGAATACTGAATCGTCTTCACATCATTGGCGCCTATTGCTTTCGAGGCATTGCTAAGAACCGTCTTGGCGTCTTGTGCGCGCGCTTTCGGCGCTACACCCACGAGCGCGAAAGACAATGCAGAGAGCATCAAGCAAACGGCGAAATTTTTGCGCATAAGGAACCTTTCAAGGAGTCTTCTGTCGAAAATCGCCGGTAGTATAGTGCATGTGAGCCGCGGTCGCCAGCGCTCACGATCCGCCCTCGGATCGGAGACCGGTTTGGATGAGTCGTTAAACCGGCTTTTTAGGCGCACGTTCTGTGCGCCTCGTCCCAATGCAGCTGGTTGCACAAATCCAGAATGATCCTTCATCCCCGTAACTCGTGATCCTTGCCTGCTGAGGTGATACCGCGCCGGCCGTTGCGGGTCACGCTTAACGAACCAACAAGATCTCGTAACACGCATTAACGCGCCCATCAAAACAGCGCGCGCTCATTTTCTTGCGGCCTGTATGGCGCTCCAGCTAAGCTACAATGCATCAAACGAGGACTATGGCAGACGCGGTTTCATCAGCACAGCCCGGCAATACACAAGATGCTAACAAAAGCGCCGAGCCACCTCGCGGCCTGCGCGCGACCTTGCGCGCACTACGGCACCGAAATTTCCAGCTTTTTTTCAGCGGACAGCTCATTTCTCTGGTGGGCACCTGGATGCAGAACATCGCCCAGGATTGGCTGGTATACCGGCTCACCGGCTCCTCACTGCTCCTTGGCGTAGTCGGGTTCGCGGGTCAGATTCCCGTATTTCTGCTGGCACCGGTTGCCGGAATTGTTGCCGATCGTCTCAACCGGCACCGCACGGTGATCGCGACGCAATCATGCTCGATGGTGCTCGCTCTCACCCTCGCAGGGCTGACGCTCACACATCACATTCGCGTGTGGGAGATCATGGTGCTGGCCTCATTACTCGGGGTGGTCAACGCTTTTGATATTCCCGCGCGCCAGACATTTTTAATTGACATGGTGGGCCGCGACGATCTGTTTAACGCGATTGCTCTCAACTCCTCGATGTTCAATAGCGCCCGCATCATTGGTCCGGCAATTGCCGGCGTGCTGGTGGCCACCATCGGCGAAGGGTGGTGTTTCTTTTCGAATGGCATAAGTTACATCGCGGTAATTACCGGCCTTCTGTTGATGCGCCTGCCTAAACAGGCGGAGCTCGAGCAAAGTGGATCACCCATCGAGAATATGATCGAAGGTTTTCGCTTTGCGCGCCACACCACGCCTGTAAGCGCGATCCTGATGTTGATCGGACTGGTCAGCCTGGCTGCGACGCCATACTCGGTGCTCATGCCCATATTTGCCGGCCGCATACTCCACGGCGACGCGCGGGAGTTGGGTATCCTGATGGGAGCCACGGGCGTGGGCGCGGTGATTGCGGGTTTAACGCTCGCTTCGAGAAGGGGAGTGAAGGGTCTCGGACGCTGGGTGTGGGCCGCAGCGACAGGGCTGGGATTGAGTTTGATTTTGTTTGCGGTCTCGAGGCACTTGTGGTTATCCATTATCGCGCTAATGCCCACCGGCTTTTTCATGATGCTGCAGATGGGGTCCGCCAATACACTGCTCCAGGTGATGGTCCCTAATCGCCTGCGCGGGCGCGTAATGGCACTGTATTCCATGATGTTTGTGGGAATGGCACCGATTGGCGCGTTGCTCGCGGGCGTGATTGCCGCAAAGATTGGTGCGCCTCGGACCGTCGCCATAGGTGGTCTCGCGTGCGTGGCGGGAGGAGCGATTTTTGCGCGCCGTTTGCCCAGCTTCCGAGGACAGGCGCGAGATCTGATTCGCCAACAAGAAATGATTGCGGGCGATCCGACCAGTTCGGTACCCGTTTCCCGCACCTGAATGCGGGACTCGCAACGTTTTAAACGTAACTCGTTCGATGTCGCATTGTTCACCTCACGCACATGGTGTTAAACTTTCGGCATGTCGCCTAAAAAAAAGATGGCTCGCAAGAGTTCCAAGAAGTCTGAAGCATCAACGAAACGCCCAACCAAACGTGCGAGCGTTCGCAAACAGGCCGCTCCCAGGAAAGCCAGTGCAAGCTCTTCTCCTCGTGCGAAGCGGCAGACCAAACCCCAGGCGAACTCGAAGAGTCGACCCAAGTCGAGACTGAAGTCTCCACAGAAGTCTCGAGCGAAAACTGCACCGAAAGTTCGCGCTCGCGCGAAGGCGCGGTCGCGCGTGCAGCGCGAGCCAGCCGTAGAGCCCACGGCCCGAGTCCGAAGGGACAAAACTCCAGGCAATAAGACTCGCCTTGTTGAGTCCGTCGTGGCAGAGAGCAAGGGATTAGGATCTGCCGCAGCGGGACAGGCCGGTGATCTCGAGGGTATTTCCACCGTCGCCGATGCCGATTCCGAGAGTGTCGAAGAGCTTGTTGAAGAAGGCCAGGCATTCGAGGCGGAAGTCGTTAGCGGCGTGGAACGCGCCGCCGATGCTGAAGAAGAGGAAGTGCACGTCGAGGAGATCACGGAGGATGATATTCCACCCGAGTACGGCGGGAGCGAATAGTTCGCTGACGGGGGAATGTTCTGACTCCGAATGGTGTGGTTTTACGCGCTTTTGTTTCCCTCGCTGATTTGTTCCATACGCTGACTTGTCTATTCGCCGCCACTATTTCCAAATTTCTCTTAAGTTTGCCTCAAAACTCTGGCCCGCTTTCTTGAGATTGGGCTGCCCTCTCACTGCAATGACCCACTGTATCTGTAATCTGATCGAGGGGCTCCACAGGGAGCACCGATGTCAGTAATCGATGTTTTGTGCGGGCGCCCCCTTCCATCATCCGAGGAAAGTACGGAGAAACTGGGGACTTTGGCAGGGGTCCCGGTTTTTGGCCTTGACGCGCTTAGCTCCGCCGCATACGGGCCGGAAGCGGCACTCGCTCTACTTGTTACGCTTGGCGCGATCGGCGTCAACTACATTGTTCCGATAACCATCAGCATCATCATTCTTCTGCTGATTGTCTACTTCTCCTACCGCCAGACGATTGCAGCCTACCCGAAAGGCGGCGGATCGTACACCGTTGCAGGGCAAAACCTCGGCCCTTTTGCCGGGCTGCTCGCCGCTGCGGCCCTGATGATCGATTACGTGCTGACCGCCGCGGTGGGCATCTCCGCCGGCGTGGGGGCACTGGTTTCGGCCGTGCCGACCGCTCGAGCGCCACACACTGATGATATGCCTGGGGATCTTGCTCGTGATCGCGCTGATAAATCTCCGTGGCGCGCGTGAGACCGGCATTGCATTCATGATCCCGACGTATCTGTTCCTCGCGACTCTGCTGACCGTTATTGTGTTGGGTGTGCTGAAGTCGCTCGCAGCCGGTGGTCATCCGATGCCGGTGCAACCGCCTCCCCCTCTCGCATCCGGTAACGGAAATGCTCGGCGCGTGGATGCTTCTGAAAGCTTTCTCCAGCGGATGCACCGCGATGACGGGCGTAGAGGCGGTGAGTAACGGAGTGACAGCGTTCCGAGAACCGGTAGTGAAGTCGGCCCAACGCACTCTGAGCATCGTGATTGGACTTTTGGTCGTGCTCCTGGCGGGTATCGCGTACCTGTGTCGCGCGTACAACATTGGCGCCACCCAGCCTGGCCCCGGATATCAAAGCGTGCTCTCGCAGCTCACCGCCGCTGTAGTAGGGCGAAATGCCTTCTATTTCGTCACTATCGGGGCGATTTTGCTGGTGCTCTCTCTTTCCGCGAATACGGCTTTTGCGGATTTCCCGCGGCTGTGCCGCATGATTGCGGAGGATGGCTATCTCCCTTATCCGCTGGCGGTGCGCGGACGCCGCCTCGTATATACCGGAGGGATTACGGTCCTTACGGTGCTTAGCGGAACACTCTTGATTTTATTTCGAGGAGTGACCGATCGGCTGATTCCGCTATACGCGGTTGGTGCGTTTCTCGCGTTCACGCTATCCCAAGCTGGCATGGTAGTGCATTGGAAACGAAACGGCGGGCCGGGCGCGCGATTCGCGATATTGGTGAATGGTCTGGGCGCCTTCGCAACGGCCGGAACCGTCGTCATCGTGACAATTACCAAATTTCGCAGCGGCGCGTGGATCACCACCTTAATCATTCCGGCCATCCTCCTGTTGATGTTTTCGATTCGCCGCCACTATGACAATGTCGCGGCACAAATCACCAGCACGGAGCCGCTCAACCCTTCCGAGATCGGAACGCCGCTCGTCATCATGCCCATGTTCACGTGGAACAAAATCTTTCGCATTGGCCTCGAATTCGCCTTGGCGCTTTCTCCGGATGTCCAAATCTTGCATGTGGAGATCGCTAATGAAGATGCCGAGTTCCATAAGCATTGGAACGAGCTTGTCGAGGGACCGATCCGGCAGAAGGCACTGCCAATGCCGGAGATGAAGGTGTTGAAATCACCGTACCGATTTGTGATCACCCCGATCGTTGATTACGTCCTGAGCGTTCAGAAACAAACGCCGGAACGGCGAATTGCAGTTATCGTTCCGGAACTGGTGGAAGAGCACTGGTATCAATATTTTCTGCACAACCAAAGGGCACAATGGTTAAAGGCGGCTCTTCTGATCAAGGGGAACAGCAAAATTATCGTCATCAACGTACCCTGGTATCTTGATCCCAAGCGCAAGGGAGGGGTTGGAGAGTGATTCTCGCGAGAAGTGAATGCGCCAAATTGACAGATCCCGAACGCCTAGAATGATTGAATCCACTGTAATCGCTGCGCATAATGCGCGGCCAGGTTAAGCCGCTACCTGTTGCTAGCTCGAAAAGGTTCCGGCATGTAATAGCCCTCTTCCGGCAGTCCCGCACGTTCAAATTGGACGGTAGCGTGATTGATATGGAACTGCTGCTCGAGGCAGGTCTGAATGCCAGCTAATATTTTCGCGCTTTCTTCCATGTGCATGTCGTGAATACGCACGTGACACGAAAGGGCATGCTGATCGGAGCCCAGCGTCCAGATATGCACGTCATGGACCTCCTGCACTCCGGGCACCAGCAGAATCGCGCGAGCGACCTCGGCGAGTTGCATCTCGCGTGGCAAACCTTCGAGCAGAATATGTGACGATTGGCGCAGAATACCGAGGCTTGACCAAAACACCAGCGCTCCGATTACAGCGCCGATCATGGGATCAAGCCAAACCGCGCCTGTAGCCCCGATGATCACAGCACCCACCAAAATCCCGATATTCGAAAGCGCATCTCCCAAATTGTGCACGAGTAACGCCCGAATGTTCAGATCGCGACGGCCGCGTACCAGGCCTAGCGTTATGCCTCCATTGATCCCGAGCGCCAAAAGCGACAGGCCGATCATCCACCCTCGCTGGACGGGCACCGGGTGCAAAAAGCGCTCCAGCGCCTCCCAGAAGAGCCCCAACGCGACCAGCAAAAGCAAGCCGGCATTCGTGAACGCCGCAAGGATCCCCGCGCGGCGATAGCCAAATGTCTTGCTGCGATCGGCTGGCCGCTCTGACCAGCGTGCAGCAAGCAAGGAAATAACAATCGTCGGCATGTCCGAAAGATTGTGGATGGCATCGCTCGTCAGGGCGATGGAGTGACTTACGTGTCCACCCACGAATTCGGAAACCGCCAGGGCCAGGGTGGCCCACAAAGCTACTGAAAGGAACCCGGTTGCGGGTTGGCCGTGGAAATCACATTTGCCCGGCGCGTGTGCGTGCATCAACATTATTTTACTCGCGCACCTCGCGCGATGCATCCGTCAGACGAAGCGTCTGCTGCCCAACGACATGCTGCAACGACACGCTGGCCAACGATGTTGACAACTGTGGGTTGAATGTCATTTGACTTCACCCATTCCGCTGCCTACTATTTCATGTATCGTTCCTGTGCCTTTCCCGCCTGAAGGACTCCTAATCCGAGGCGGCGCAGCTTAGGCGGCGCGATTTTTACCACCTTCGAAACGATGCCGCAAAATATCGCCAAATTAAACTTTTGGGGCGTACGCGGCTCAACCCCGTCTATTGACCGCACGACGTGGCGGTATGGCGGCAATACGCCTTGCGTCGAACTGACGACTCCCGATGGCGGACGCATAATTCTGGATTGTGGTACTGGGCTTCGTATGTTGGGCAATCGCTGGGCGGCGGAGGCGGAACGGACCGGAAAAAGCATTGACGCGGATGTTCTTGTCACGCACTACCATTGGGACCACATACAAGGAATCCCGTTCTTTGCACCCCTCTATTCGCCCGGCAATACGTTCCGCTTCCATAGCTTTCGTTCGGAATTCGTCGGCCCCCAGAGCCTGAAGCGCGTCTTTGAGGCACAGATGGCTAATCCCTACTTCCCTGTGAATCTTAGTGCGATGTCCGCGCGGCGCGAGTTTACCGAAGTGGCGGGTGGCGACTGCTTCACTTTGCACGACACGCGAGTGACAGCCCGCTGGCTGAATCACCCGCAAAATTGCCTGGGCTTTCGCTTCGAAACGCCCGCCGGTGTCGTTGTGTACGCCACTGATAACGAACCGGGCGTTCCTGAATTTGACGAGGCGTTGCTCGAGCTTGCGAGCGGCGCCGACATTTTGATCAATGATGCGCAATACACGCCGGAACAGCTCCAATTGCGCAAGGGGTGGGGACATTCCAGTTGGCTTGCGGGCGTTCGTACGGCGCGAAGCTGCGGGAGTCCAGCATCTCGTCCTCTTCCACCACGATCCCGATGCCACCGATGCAGCAGTCGATGCTATTTTGGGAGATGCTCGGGGCCACTTCGAAAACGTGTGGATTGCTACCGAGGGCATGGTCGTAAGCTTGGTGGACAAACGAGTCGAAGTCGAGTTTTGCACGCAGCATCATCACCTCATTGACAAAGCAGAATGGCCCGCGCGCGTGACGGGGCAAACTCCAGATGGGCAGATTTTTGAGGAGGAGACGGTACTACGCGGCATCAGCATGCGCGGCGCCACAATGGATCTCGCGCATGCTCCGAAACTGCAATCCGCTCTTCAGATTGTGATTGAAAATTCTGGCGGACAAGGTAAACAACCGCTGGCACTGCGCTGCTACGCCCTGGGTTTGCATCCCAGGGCGGACAAAAATGAAGTTAGTGTTGGGATTGTATTCGTGGAATAAGCGGCGCAAAGTAGGAAAAGACGGACATTCAGCGTGAATGGCCTTAATTCGCGAGATAAATTAGCGACAAGAAAAAGATTCACGCAATAGAGTCAAGGGGAGCTTCTTGCCACCATCTAAGCCCGATAACCTCATGCATACATTGGTGCGCCAGGCGCCTTTGGTGCTGAAGAATTTTCGCCTGTATTTCACGAACATGTACCGTCGCAAGATCCTGCGGACGAACATTGTCGCACCGTACGCAGCGATCTTCTATGCCACCCACAGATGCAATCTTGAGTGCACGTACTGCACACAAAAAGAACCGGATGTCTTTAGCGATGAATTGGGAACTGCCGACACACTGCGGTTGCTCCGCATCATGCGGCGGGAGACGGACTCGATCGTGTTCACGGGCGGGGAGCCCACACTGCGCCCCGATCTCGAGGAACTGCTGCACGCGGCCCGGCACGCGATTGGCTTCCGTTCCGTGATGCTGATCACCAACGGCACTCTATTGGACCGCCGCACCCGCATCTTCGATCATGTAACGGGTCTGGTCATCAGCCTCGATGCGCTTACGATGGATCCAAGCAATCCGCATTCCAAGCCCGCCGCTTTGCCCAAGGTGCTTGAAAACATTGCACTGGCGAAATCGCGGATGCCCGATCCGCGCACGATTACCATCAGCACGGTCATAGAGGAATGGAACATTGATGAGATTGAACGCATCCTCGACTGGACGGGCGAGCAGGGATTCGTCTTCGCCACCCAATCGGCGCTGCGCGACAAAATGCCGAACCTGCGTTTGGTAGCCAACCAGCGCTATCTCGATCTGGTGCGCAAAATCATCGAACGGAGCAGGCAAAAAGCCCAGCCGATCAACGGCACGCCGCGTTCAATCGAAACACTTCTGCGGTTTGGTGATTTCCAATGTTTCCCTACGATGTTTCCCCGCGTTTATCCGAATGGCGATGTGTTTTATCCCTGCGAGCCGCTGAAGAAAATCGGGGGTAATCTGCTGCGTGAAGGCTCATTTGCCAAGGTGTTTGCGCGCGGTCGAAAACTGCACGGTGAGATTCCGGCCTGCCGCGGCATTTGCCATCTGTTTGGAAATGTAGTTTCCCACTACTACACAAATGATTTCTGGCGTCTTGCAGGGGAATACATCCGTTGAACCTGCCCGTACAAAAGTCCGTCTATCTGCTAGGTAAGATTGGCAACGCGCGGCGGATCTGACCGCCAATCGTTTCTTCGGCCACCCGCGCTAAATGTTCGGCGAAATGCCCGCAGTAAACAAAACTCGCGGTGACCTGCTCCCCCGCGATCACTAAGTTCCAGATTTCATTCGCGGATGCTGTCTGTTGAGACTCCCGCTCAACCCGTACGGCCGCGATCTGCGGGACCGGAATTTCTGCCACAATATCGAGAGCGGTGTTGAGCACCCAAAGCCGCTCTGCACTCACGAAAATGCGTGCGCTCACGTTCTGATTATTGGCAACCAGATATTCGCCGCCATCAACCACAACCAGCGCCCCCAGTTGGCGCGCGCGCAGGTCAACCAACTGAGACGACGTAGACGAAATCGCGCTTTGCTCGGCAGGAATTGTTAGAGCTAAAACGACAAGCAACGCCCCAGCCGTAATCGTCAGCGCGCGCCCAGGATTCTTATGAAGGGCCGCGAAGCCGGCGACGCTCGCGGCCAAACCCAGCACTATGGCCGCCATTCGCATCCCGTTCCATACGCGTGGCCGTCGGCGCAGGGCCATAATTTTTGGAATCAGCAGGACAGCCGCAAACAGCAGCCACAATGCCCCGCGCCGCAGCCGCGTTAGCACATCAAGTGTCTCGGGTTTAGTATCTTGCGGCATTTCATCTCATGCGTAGCGTGACTACTTCTGCAAGTCTGGTGTATGCCCTGCGCACCCTTCGTGCCGGCATGCTCCGCCAAAGAAAACGCGGCGCAGTTTGGGAACAGTACAGACAGCGTACAACCAGTTTCATCATAAGTGGTGGGCCCGCAAGGATTTGAACCTTGGACCAACGGATTATGAGTCCGCTGCTCTGACCGCTGAGCTACGGGCCCCCGCTCGTAACTATAAGCGAAAACGTTACTTACTGCACCATCGTCGAGATGCGCTTTTGAGCCTCAATCGCTGGTGTCAGTTTGGTGCTAGTTGACTCACCAAAAGACGAGGCTATTCGTTCCACACCGGCGAGTTTGTAGTCGGGGGCTAGGCGCGCGTATGGCATTACCATCGCAAGCGTCTTGTCTCGTATCAATCCAGCTACGGTGCGTAAATCAGCCCCAGTTCATTATCAGCCGACCTGCGAATGTGTGTCGCAAGCAACGCCACGTGAATCTCTCGATCTTGGTATCCTTGATTGAGGCTTCAAACCAGGACCGTGGACTTCGGCCCCCGCAGACGGATCCACTTCGGCCATGATTGCGGTGCAGATCGAGAAGAACTCGCAATGCTGCCGAATTCAATGGCACGTGACTAGTTGTTTGTCGAATTAACCTCGACATGCTATTTTTTCTCCTGGACCGCAAACACGCGGCGACAAACGCACGCTCAGCATGCTCCAGATACGAAACATCTTCCGCCGATTTGGAAACTACTTATCAAAATGGAGTTCAGACACTCAGTCGAGCTTCCGCTTAATCCTGCTGCGGGTAGCGTAAAGCCGCACGGCGACAATCCGATCCGACGGCCAGACGAAGACACGCTGGGCAGAGCGTCCGCGGCGCGATCGTTTGCTAACCAAGTTCTAGGACTTGACGCGAGCGAGGGCGTTGTCGTAGGGGTGGTTGGACCTTGGGGTTCTGGCAAGACATCCTTTGTTAACCTCACGCGGGATGAATTGGAACGGGCCGGCCTGCCCGTACTCGAGTTTAATCCCTGGATGTTTAGCGGTGCGCAGCAGCTAGTCGAATCATTCTTCATTGAGCTTACCGCTCCTGTTGTTGGTTCCTGGATCGAGCGGCTGCGCATAGCAGTAAGCTTGCTCGGCAAGTCGATGGAACGGCGCAAGGAAGGCGTGGGGGCACGCCGCGCCAAGCTTGGGAAGGCCCTCGCGAAGCTCGACAGGCCGATCTTGGTTTTTGTCGATGACATCGATCGGCTCTCAACGCCCGAGATCCGGGATATTTTCAAATTGGTTCGGCTGACGGCGAGTTTTCCGAATCTAATTTACATCGTAGCCTTTGACCGACTGCGCGTTGAACACGCACTCGGCGAGGAAGGTGTTCCTGGTCGTGACTATTTGGAGAAGATTCTTCAAATCGCGTTCGATCTGCCTGCCGTGCCAAACCAGGTTCTGATACGACAAATGCTTTCCGAGGTGGATCGTGCTCTCGCAGGCATCGAAAATAGGGGGCCGTTCGACGAACAAGCGTGGACGGATATTTTAACAGAGATCATCGCACCGCTCATCCGTAACATGCGTGATGCGCGCCGATACGTTGCTGCCCTTAAGGGAACCGTGGTTGCCCTCAATGGTCAAGTCGAGCTTGCTGATGTACTTGCGCTCGAAGCCGTGCGTGTATTCCTGCCTGATGTTTTCGCACAGCTGCATGGTGCTGTCTCTGGACTCACCACGACTTCGGATTCCATCTCGTCGGCACGGCGAGATTCGCCCGAGCTAAAGGCAAAAGTGGATAACCTGATTGAGGCCGGTAAAATGAACGCTGCACTCGTGCGTGCAATTGTCAGCCGCCTCTTCCCAGTCGCTATGCGGCACCTGGGCGGTAGTCACTACACTGACGACTGGCAAAAGTCGTGGTTGGCAAAACGTCGTGTTGCCAACGAGCATATTCTACGGTTCTACTTGGAACGCGTTGTAGGAGAAGGCCTTCGAAATTTCGCAGATGCGGAACAGGCCTGGGCGTACTTCAATGATCGGAGCGCTCTTGATGGTCATCTACGCTCGCTCGATAAAGAGAGATTGCAGGATGTGATCGCTTCACTGGAGGGTTACGAGGATCAATTTGGGCCTGAATGTGTTGTGCCCGCCACGATAGTTCTTCTTAATCTGCTGCCTTATCTACCGAAGCGACAGAAGGGCATGTTCGAGCTCGACACACGCTTCGTGGTTGGTCGCGTCACCTATCGTCTCCTACGCTCCCTGACCGATCCTGCTGCTGTCGAAGCAGCAGTGCGCCAAATCCTCCCCGAGCTAAGCTCGCTTTCTTCCAAGTTGGCGTTGATTACGCAGGTTGGGCATCGCGAGAATGCTGGGCATAAGCTGGTTTCCGAGAATGCCGCCGCAGAGGTTGAGAAGTGCTGGCGTAATGACGTCCGCACCTCATCTGTTGCACAGCTCATTCAGGAGCGAGATCTCGTAAGGGTTCTGTTGCTCACAAAGCGTGAAACGGATCCTTCGCTTGGGCCTCTCATGATGGACAGCTCGCCCGAATTGACACTCGCTCTTCTCCGGTCCGCTCGGGGTGAAGTATTAAGCCACACTTTGGGAAACCGTGCAGTTCGTCGCTATCCCCGCCTCGAGTGGGATGCACTGATCGAGCTTTACGGAGGTGAGCCGACGCTAAGAGAACGAATTGAGGCGCTCAGGACGACCCACCCTGACGGGATCGGTGACCTTTTGGAACTTGCGGACAAATATCTCAGTGGCTGGCGACCTAATCGCAACGACTACTCTGAATGAATAGTTTTTCGACACGCCAAGGGCCAAGGCGGCGTTTGGGCAACAGCCGGTGTTCAGGCAGCGTGGCGCGCGGCTAATCTAATTTGTGTGGGAGATGAAAGAAAGTGCAGGAGACGTTCAATTCGGCAGCATCTCACGGTTTGTTGCTTCCATCATGATGCGCAGCGGTTGGAATCGGGCGTCTTTTCTGAAAACATCGGCACCTTCGGTGGTTCTTCATTAAACAGTGCGTTGTGAATCGCGGCGATCTCTTTCGGGTCTACTTTTGGTTTTCTGTCGTACGTCAGCAGGCCATTCGTTTCCTGCTCGATATCGGTCAATTGCGTGTAACAAAACCCTGCCAGGAATTTAAGTGAGGCTATCCCCTCCATCAGATCGCGATATTTTTCGAGGAACTCCTCTTTCGTGTACCAGCTGCCGTAAAAGCCAAACAGCAGGTCCCGGTTTCCCGGGGGTACGGAGCTGGGAATTTCCAGAAAGCCGCCGACTTCAGAAAGCACAATGGGCTGGCCGCGATAGCGCGACCCAAGAACGAAGAGAGGCTTATTGTCGATCCACACGTGCGCCGGGAGAGCACCTCCGTGTGAGGTCTCATAGTATCTTTCGCGAAGCAGGTGAGCCGTGGGCGTGTAATCGTGAATGGCGCAGATATCGGTAATATCCGAATGTTCCCAGCCATCATTATCAATCACGGGCCGAATTGGATCGATTTGCCGGGTGACGCCCACCATGCGCTCAAGAAAAGCGTATTGGCCGGGATGGCTTTCCTTTAGACCGGGGAAACCCATGCTTTCATTGACGGGTACCCAGGTGATAATGCAGGGGTGATTGTAATCGCGCTCCACCGCCCGTTTCCATTCGGCGGTCAAGCGTTCTTCGGCTTGAGACGACCACTCACGTGCATTGGGCATCTCTTCCCAGGTCAGAACGCCAAGACGATCGCACCAATAAAGCCAGCGAGGGTCTTCGATTTTTTGGTGTTTGCGCGCGCCATTGAATCCAAACCGTTTCACCCACTCGACATCCCCGCGTAACGCTTCGTCGGAAGGCGCTGCAAGATAGCTTTTGGGCCAGTAACCCTGATCGAGGACCATTCGCAAATAAATTGGATGGCCGTTCAGGTGTACTCTGCCGCCAAGCAATTCGACATCGCGCATTCCCGTGTACGAGGCGACTTCGTCGAGTAATTCATCATCTTGAAACAGCCGGAATTTGAGGTCGTACAGATGAGGGGACTCGGGCGACCACAGCTTAGCCTCGGGGATCGCGAGTTGGAGTGGAACCGTAGCGGCAGCCACCTCTTCATCCGTGCGAGCGACGACTTCTCCATCACAAAGAGCTTCTGCTTCCAGACGCCATGAAGCGCACGGCGCGTGCAGGTAGACCATGACATCCACCACGCCGTCCCGCGCGCGCGGAGTAATCTTCACATCTTCAATTCGAATGGCCGGCACCGGCTCGAGCCACACGGTCTGCCAAATACCCGTCGAGCAGTAGTAGTCGATACCGTGAGGCTGCCCGGTAAACGATTGCTTGCCTCGGGGTTGCGACGGGTTTTGCGAATCCACAACACGCAGGGTTAGCCGATTGATGCCGGGATTCGTGTAAGGAGCGATATTGAACTGAACCGGCGTATGCCCACCCTGATTGTGGCCCACTTCACTTCCATTGACCCAAACCGTGAATTGGTAATCAACGGCGCCAAATTGCAGCAGAATGTTCATCCCAAACCATTCCGGCGGAATCTCGAAACTGCGCGCATACCACACGATTTCGTGAATCGCCTTATCGTTAATGCCCGACAATTCGCTCTGATAAGGAAAGGGCACTACGATACGCCGCTCCAGCGCGAGCCCATGTTGCCAGCCAAGCTGGTATCCCTGGTCGCGGTCGTCAAAACAAAATTCCCATTCACCGTTTAGGTTCTTCCATCTCGTCCGAACGAATTGCGGCCGAGGATATTCGGGGCGAGGGATCGCGAGGGTAGAAGCATCCGCCATCAGATTACCGTCTCCTTCAAAGGGGATATTTTACCTTCGCGATCCAGGTTTTTGTCCGGAGAGAACATAGCTTTTTTTGAAAGGGTTGACTGAGAAGATACCTGCTCACTACGTAGCTTCGGAAGCACCATCGGAGGCGATTGCGGGATAAAAACCTGCATCATGTTGGAATGCACTTCTAAACCCATCCAATATCACTTCACGAAATCGATTGACTGCATCAGGCCGCATCATGGTTACGGTGCAGCCCCCAAAGCCACCGCCCGTCATCCGAGATCCAAACACTCCCTCGACTCCGGTCGCGATTTCCACGAGCAGATCCTGTTCGGGTGAGCTCACCTGGTAGTCGTCTCGCAGAGACACATGGGAAAGCGTCATCATCCGGCCGCATTCCTCCGGCTGGCCCGACCGCAAAGCTTCGGCCGCTTTCAGCGTCCTGCTATTCTCCGTCACGACGTGGCGGCAGCGCTTGCGGATAGGCTCGGGCAAAATATGTTCAAAGCGCTGGAAATCCTCAAATGTGACGTCGCGAAGTGCCCGGATGCCTGGTAAAACAGCCGATAATAATTTTACCGCCGTTTCGCACTCGGCTCGCCGGCGATTGTATTCCGAAGAGGCCAACTGGTGCTTCACATGAGAATCACAGATGGCGATAACGGCACGTGAGGAGTCCAGCGGAATATGCGTGGTTTGCAAAGACCGACAATCGATCAGCAACGCCGTACCGCGCTTGCCGAGCACGGCGATTAACTGGTCCATGATTCCACACTGCACACCTGCGTAGGTATGTTCGGCTTCCTGGGCTACGAGCGCCGATTCTGTTGGATCGAGACTTTGACCGCACGATGACAGGAATGCCAGTTCTACGGATATTTCCAGCGCCGAGGAGGACGAGAGCCCCGCTCCTAGCGGCACGTCGGAATCGATCATCAGGTCAGCACCACATAACCGCACACCGCGCGATTCCAATACACGGGCAACACCTTCCACGTAACGCACCCAGCCCTCAGGATGCGGCGCACCATCCAAATCAAATTGCGCCGACTCGTCATAGGTGCGGGAAGAAACGTTCACAAGCCGGTCGGAGCGGGGCGCGATGGCGGCAACGGTTTCGCGGTCGAGCGCGAGTGGCATAACGAACCCCTCGTTATAATCCATGTGGCCGCCAATTAAATTGACCCGCCCCGGCGCACGAAATAGGCGCGGATGAGCCCCGTACATTTTTTGAAACATCTCTCGAAGGGCAGAACGGTCAATCAAGATGCGGTTCTCCCGTCGGCTTCTTCACCGCCTTGAGAAGCAAGTGTCCGGGCTGCCTGGTCCGCATGGACGCGCAATGCCGCCGCACTTTCCTCCGGTAAACGATCGTTGACGAACGCGCCGGCTCCGCTTTCGCTTCCTGCGAGATATTTCAGTTTGGTCGCCGTACGAAGCGGCGTGTAGAACTCGATGTGAAAGTGGAAGTCATCGTAACGACGCCCGTCGACCGGCTGTTGATGAAGCACCATCATGTACGGCAGCGAAATATTGAAGAGACCGTCGAAGGCCACAAGCACGATTTTGAGCAGCGATGCTAAATCTCTTCTCTCGGAAACTTCCAGGTCTGTAAGCGCCTGCAGATGCCGCTTTGAAGAGATGTGCACTTCGTACGGCCATCTGGCAAAAAAGGGCACGTATGCGGCGAAGGAACTATTTTCCGCAACGATTCGCGAGTTCAAACGCAATTCCTCGGCAACGATACTGCACAACAAACACTGTCCGGTTCGTTGCCGGTGCAGAGCGGATTGTTCGAGTTCTCGGCTAATGACCGGCGGAATGAAGGAATAGGCATATATCTGGCCGTGAGGATGCGGCAACGTGACACCGATCGCTTCGCCCTTGTTTTCAAAAATGAAGACGTACTTCACGAATTCAAGCGTACCCAGTTCCGTAAAGCGATCGGTCCACACGCGAATCAAATGGTCAATGCGCTGAATCGATGCTGCGGCCAAAGTCAAGGTGTGCTGCGGCGAATACACAACGACTTCGCACACTCCTATGGCGGGACGCACAGGAAACAGCGCTGTGCCCTCAATTGCCGGCACTGGCGGTTTCGATTCCAGGGAGGGGAAGCGGTTTTCGAATGCCACGATATCGTAATCAGGCGCGGGAATTTCCGTAACGATTCCATCTTTCCGCGTGGGACATAACGGACAAGACTCGGGCGGCGGGAAATACGTGCGATCCTGGCGCTGCGTGGCGGTAATCACCCATTCGCCCAGCAGCGGGTTCCAGCGAAGCTCAGACAGGTTCGTTCCCTCCGCGGCTTTCGACGCCAGACTTGTCAGCCGTACGAGGCACAAACGAGAAGAAAATCAGATATCGGCCATCTGGGAGCTGAATTCGGCGGCGAACCATGGACTCATCTCCGACGTCAGCATTTTTTAGCTTGGCCGGAACTATGGGTTCGGGCGTGGGGTTCACCTGGGCCTCGAGGCACTTCGCCTGGTGGAATCAACGCGTCGTTACACTTGCGGTGTCCGTATATGTGGACCCGGAAGTCAAACGCTGACGTGAAATCCGAACCGTGGCTTCCGCACGAAGTTTATTGCCGCTGATTTTGGCATAGGTACTGAGCGCCTGGGCGGTGATCTGATCCATGTTGTAATACTTGTACGTTGCGAGTCTGCCCACGAAATGGACGCCCGGCTCGCTGTCGGCAAGCTGCTTGTACTGCGCATATAGTTGCGCGTTCTGGACCCGAGGCACCGGATAGTACGGATCGCCTTCCGACCGCGGGAATTCAAACACAATGCTGGTCTTGGGGTGCTTTTGGCCCGTCAGGTACTTGAATTCGGTAACACGCGTGTAAGCGTGGGTATTGGGATAGTTGACGACCGGAGCGTCCTGATAAACTTCGACTTCTTTTGTCTCGTGCTTGAATTCCAGTGAACGGTAGGGCAGCTTGCCAAACCGGTAGTCAAAAAACTCGTCGATCGGGCCCGTATAGATCATTTCCCGATACGGAATCTCGTCCTGAATCTCCCTGTAATCCGTGTTCAGAAGAATCTTTATATTCCGATGATCGAGCATGTTTTCAAACATCCGTGTGAACCCATGCATGGGCATAGCCTGGTAGGTGTCACCGAAGTACCGATGATCGCGATTGGTGCGCACGGGTACGCGAGCTATGACGGAGGAATCCAGTTCAGATGGATCAAGACCCCACTGTTTTCGCGTGTAGTTTCTGAAGAATTTTTCATACAATTCGCGCCCGACGCGGCTTACGACGACATCTTCAGAATTGACAATCGCTTCTTTTGGCTCGGCAACCGAGGCAAAGAACTGCTCTACCTCGAATGAGGTGAGATTCAGACCGTAGAGCCGGTTTATGGTGTCGAGGTTAATGGGAATGGGCAAGTGCATACCGTCGACACTGGCGAGTACGCGGTGTTCGTACGGGCGCCATTCAGTAAACCGGGAAAGGTATTCGAATACCTCACGGGAGTTGGTGTGGAAGATGTGCGGTCCGTACTTGTGGACCAGAATCCCATGCGCATCATAGTGATCGTAGGCATTGCCGCCGATGTGCGGCCGTTTGTCACAGATGAGCACACGCCGGTCAGAACCGCTTGCGAGACGCTCTGCCAGAACGCTGCCGGCAAAGCCGGCTCCAACGATAAGGTAGTCAAACATGGCGCTCAGCTTCCCTGCGATACACTGCTGCCGGCCGTAGCCGATCGCGCAAAGGAAGATTGTGGCGCCGCCATGGCAGGGCGCGATGTTCTCTTGCAGGATAAGTCTTCAATCAATTCCGCCATGCGTCCCCACGTGCGAGACCATGACGTACGCGCCAACAGCGCGTCCACCCGCTCCAGCCGCTTTTGAGCATCCTCCTTCATTGCTCTTTCGACAGCTTTCACGAACGAGGGTACATCGTCTGCAATGTGCGCGAGTCCGAGATCACCATACGGATGGACCACGTCACGAATGGATGTGGACACGACCGGCAGGCCGGCCGCCAAATATTCGGGCGTTTTTGTGGGGCTTATAAATCGAGTTGAATCGTTCCGTGCAAACGGGAGAATGGCGACATCCCAGCCCGCAATGTATTCAGGCAATTCCTGGTACTTCTTCATCCCGAGGAAGTGAATATTGCTACGCCGGGGCAAATCGTCAGAATCGATTTTTACCACTGGACCAAGCATTACGATTTGCCAGTCGGGCCTCGCTGCGGCCAGACCGTCAATCAAAGGCAAGTCCATTCGTTCGTCAATTACACCAAAATAGCCAATCCTCGGCCGAGGTATGGGTGCCTGATCGGAGGGTGCGCTCCGCACGCATCGGGCCTGGGCAAAGTGCGCCACATCCACACTTGACGGAAAGCAGAAGACATTCGGATGCTGGCCTTTCTTCGCCTCGTAAAGGGTTTGGCCGCCGGTGAAAACAATATCTGCCCAGGCCAGCAATTCTTTTTCTTTCTCTTTCAAACCCGGCGGAGGATTCTTGAACGCCGAAAGTTCATCCATGCAATCGTAAACCACCGCGACAGGCTTCAGATGACGTGTGCACTCCACTGCCATGGGCGTGTACAGCCACAGATAGGGCGAATCAATTCGCTGATCTACAACCAATCGATCCAGCAGCGAACGAAGGACCGCCGTCGTATTCGCCGTGTTCAAGTTAGGAATGCGCGGAACGACGACCGTCACGCCGCACTCGCGTTCGCTCAATTCCAGGTGTGCGGGACCTTCACACGTGACAGGTTCTTCAACGTAGAAAACGCGACTATCCCTCGCAAAGCGGCTCATCAGGTGCTGCGGCCGCTGGTAGACAAAATCCCAGCGGAGATGACACATGCAGATAACGTCGGGCGCTGTAGTACGTTTGGCACGATTTATGGGTTGGGGTGGCATGCAACAAACTTTACCTGCGGGCTGCCCTCAAGCGGTATCGAGCGTTATCTGTAGATGAACGTACCAATTCATGTAGGGGTATGCGGAGCCGGCTTCTCGCAGGCTGACGCGCGCTGAAATGTAACGCCTAGCCCGGTATTTACCCGATATCGTCTAAAATCTGTTTTGCTATTATACGACTCCCGATGAATGCAAAACTGTTGTTGGTTGACGACAACGAACTCACCAGGATGGCCATCAAGCGTCTGCTCGCGCACCGCACTGAGTGGCAGATTTGCGCCGAGGCCGGTGATGGTACCGAAGCAGTTGAGAAGGCCAAGACTCAGTGCCCGGACCTGGCCATACTCGACATAGAAATGCCGCGCAAAAACGGCATTCAGGCCGCGAAGGATATCCTTCAGTACTGTCCGGATACTATTGTAGTGAGTAACAGTATCCATGACGTACGCACCGTCATGGGGCAGCTACAGCAAGCTGGTGTACGCGCATTCGTTGCCAAAGATCGCCTTGCCACTGATTTGATACCGACCATTGAAGTCGTCCTAAGTGGGCGTACTCGGTTACACGCCCCGAAGGCCAGGAGTGCCTAAAGTTCCATCTCCCGCAATTTCACCTAAAACGAGCCGCATGCCCGGAAAAACTCAACAGGTTGCCAGCCCGCCCAAACCGCCCGGCGGACCTGCGCTTCTGTTCGATCTTGACGGCACACTGGTCGATAGCGTGTATCAGCACGTCTTGGCGTGGAATGAGGCGCTCCAAGAGAAAGGCATCGAGTACCCGAACTGGAGCGTTCATCGACGGGTGGGTATGAGCGGAACCCTGTTTCTGCAGGAGCTTTTGCGCGAGCTACGCCTCAGCACAAAATCCGCGAAACTGAAACAGATTCAGGAGCGCAAGAAAGATATTTTTATGAAGCGCCTCGCCCACATTCAGATACTTCCGGGCGCTCGCGCATTGTTGAAACGGCTCTCAGAACTGAATGTGCCGTGGGCGGTGGCTACCAGCGGAGGGAAGAAAGAGGTGGAACCGCTGCTAAAGCTTTTACATTTGCCCTCTGAGGCCATGATTATTACCGGAGATGAGGTCGCAGAAGCAAAACCTGAGCCTGACATATTTATGCTCACAGCGGATCGATTGCGCGTATCTATCGACAATGCCGTAATCGTTGGCGATAGTGTGTGGGATATCCTTGCTGCCCGGCGTGCCAAGGCACTGGGAGTTGGCCTCCTTTCGGGAGGATATGGCCACAGCGAATTAGAAGCAGCTGGTGCGTACCGCGTCTACAGGGACCCCGCGGAATTGCTGGAACATCTCGAAGAATTGGGAATCCATAATCACGACAGCTAAGTGGGTATACTACCCCCGGCGCGTCTGCGCTAGTCATTTCGTCGTGCGTATGTGCGTTGCTTTGTCGAGGCTTTTCTCCGCCGCTACCAAATCCTTCCGAACCTATACGCGGAGCTACGAGAAGACATGGTCGACTCCTGTGCGGCGGCTGATGCGCGCTCATACTAGAGCAAAAGAGTGTATTTTGCTTCCAGTAAACAGGTATTCCCATTTACACAGCTATCTATATATAATGCTCCCAATCGCAATCTGTGTTTTAGAAAAGGGGGCTAGACGTGGATTGGAAAAAAAGTGTTGTTCTTCTCTGCTGTGCTCTTTGTGCTTCGGGATTTTCTACCGCCGCCACGCTCCAAGTGGGCCGTGACACGCAACGGTCCGAAAATAATGCGCCGATCTACCAGGTGCGCGTTGTAGGCAACTCGGTAACCGCAATTAGCTACGAACATCGAAATGGCTCAACAGAGGTCGGATTTCAAGGCACGCCGCTGTTGGCCTCAGCCAAGGGGCAGGCGAAGGTAGAAAGCAAACAAGGACGCCTCGCCATCAATGCCGAATTCAAAGATTTAGTGCCCGCTCAGAGATTTGGGCCCGAATATATAACCTACGTGTTATGGGCTATAACGCCTGAAGGAAAAACAAACAATCTGGGAGAAGTTCTTCTGAATGGCACGAGCAGCAAAATTGACGTGACCACTTCTCTGCAGACATTTGGACTCATCGTAACCGCCGAGCCGTACTTCGCGGTCAACCAGCCCAGCAATGTGGTGGTTCTCGAAAACGTGGTCCTGCCCACAACGAGTGGCACAATACAAAAAGTAACCGCCAAATACGAACTTCTCGACCGTGGGCAATATACGTATGCGGTGTCTGAACAAAACCAGGACATCGCCACAAAAAAGACGAATGTACCCATCGAGGTATTCGAAGCGCGGAATGCGGTGGCCATTGCCAAGAACATTGGCGCGCCGCAATATGCAGCGGATGCCTTCAATAAGGCGCAGAGTTCGCTGAATGACGCGGAAACGCTTTTAGCTCACAAGGGTGATAGGAAACGAGAGATCCAGAGCGCGCGTGACGCCGTCCAGAATGCCGCTGATGCGCGGCAGATCTCGATCCGACGGATCGAAGAAGAGAGCACCGCTCGTGAACGGGCGGCAGCCGCACAACGTGAGGCGCAAGCACAAGCCCAAGCCGCCGCCGCAGCAGCCCGACAACAGCAAGAACAGGCCGCGAGGCAGCAAGCCGAGCTCGCACAGCAGCAAGCAGAGCAGCAGGCGGCCGCATCTGCCCAAGCCACCGCTCAGGCGGACGCTGCGCGGCAGGCAGCTCTTGAAAGGGCACAACAGGAGCAGGCGGCAGCCGCACAAGCGCAGCAAGCCGCGGCCCGTGCCGAACAAGAAAAGGAACAGCTTCGCGCCACCCTGTTGCAGCAGTTCAATCGAATACTGCCGACGACCGACACGCCACGCGGACTAAAAGTGAACATATCCGACGTGCTGTTCGATACCGGGAAATACGAGTTGCGCCCGCCAGCTCGCGAGGCACTCGCGAAGTTTTCCGGGATCGTAATCGCTCACGCTGGCCTTAAGCTTCAGGTCGAGGGATATACGGATTCCACCGGGGATGACGCTTACAACCAGACACTTTCGGAAAACCGTGCCAATTCGGTCCGCGCATATCTGATTAACCAAGGTATCGATCCAAATTCGATCGGCGCGATCGGTTACGGTAAGTCGAACCCGGTCGCGAGCAACGACACGGCTGCGGGTCGGCAACAAAACCGTCGCGTTGAAATTATTATTTCGGGTGAAATCATCGGAACGCAAATCGGCGGTACTGCACCGCCACAACAATAGTTCCCTTGTGATGCACAGGCATCAAAGACGCGTGAGACCCGGCCGTCCGGGCGGCCGGGTTTCTCCGCTAACAATTGAGCCGCGCGGCAGTTCCCGTCGAAGCAACTAGAATTCACGACAGCGACATTCCAATAAGGTACATTGGTGTCTGTCTCGGGAACGACCCAGCTACGAGCTTATTTGCGCCGCTCCAGGGACAAAACCGGCAGGCCTGTGCGCCTGCCAGCCGCAGTTGACTGGAGTCTTCGTGCTTGGTCTCGACCGTCGAACAGCGCAACAGACATGGACGGTTATCTTCATCGTGTTGCTGGCTGTTGTCATCTATCTGATACGCGACGTTCTGTTCATCTTTGTGGTGTCCCTGCTGTTTGCTTACCTCTTATGGCCCCTGGTTAAGTTTCTCGACAGGCGAATTCCCGGCCGTTCCAAAGTCTGGGCTCTCGCGATCGTGTATTTGTCCCTCGTCGCGATATTAGTTGTCGTCGGAATTTCTATCGGTTCGCGGATCGAAGAGCAGGCGAGCGCGTTTTCGCGGAAAGTCCCGGAGCTTCTTGCGAAACTCCAACAGCCCACCCAGCCAGCCGCTTCATCTTCGATCCAGACGTTCAGAAACACAGTTGTCGAGACTGTACGCAAACAGGTTAACGAACACTCGCAGGCTTTCATGTCGACGCTGTCGAACGCCGCTTTGGGCGTATTGTCACACGCGGGTAGCCTTATTTTTATTGTGCTTGCTCCCATTCTTAGTTTCTTTTTCCTGAAAGACGGTGAGGCGATCAGCCGGGCAGCGCTGGGCATTGTTACGCCCGGACCACAACGTGATCGTATTAAGGATGTAGCTGTTGAACTGAATTTGCTGTTTGCCCAATATATGCGAGCCTTGGTGATACTTGCGTCATTTGCATTCGTGGCGTATGCCTCGTTTTTCTCGCTGATTGGGGTCCCGTATGGAATATTGCTAGCGGCCATCGCTTTCCCGCTGGAGTTCATCCCGATGGTGGGTCCGTTTGTCGGAGCGTTGATCACCCTGCTGGTGGCGGGATTGGGTGGTTTTCATCACCTTTTGTGGATCGTCATGTTCCTTGCGGCTTTCCGAGTCCTGCAGGATTATGTGATATCTCCCCAATTGCTGAGCGAAGGGATGGAACTCCATCCTTTGCTCGTGATCTTTGGAGTTCTGGCGGGTGCCGCGATCGCTGGAGTTGCTGGAAGTTTTCTCTCTGTTCCAGTTTTGGCCACCTTGCGCATCATTTTCAGGCATCTACAAACATCGAGTATTGACTCCAGCGCTTATGCGCAACCCTCCAAAGTCAAACTGTAGCCTGGCTGCAACCTTGTAGTCCGCAAAGTGAATGAGTCCTCAGCCGGCCTGTGCATTTGTGATTGTGTGTGCATTAGCAGCTTGGAGGTATAAAATCGGTTTTCGCCGTCAATTATTCTTTGTTCAGGTGCTGAGAAAGCAGGCCTACTACATTTGAATTCCCGAGGAGGAACCATGCATCACACGCGGACCACATTGCCCGTCTTGATTCTGGCGGCTTCGATATCTTTGGCGGGCGCCTTTGGCGGCCCGATTTTTGCGCAGCAGTCGCAACCCGATCCTTTACAGGCTCCTAAAGTTGTGGCCCCGCTGTATGTGGTCACGTTCGCCGATGTATTCCCACAAAACACAGTCGCAGGCACTGCAGCTATAAAACAATACGCGGCGGATACGCGCAAAGATCCTGGCATCGAGCGCGTCGAAGTTATCGCACAGGTGGGTGGGCACGCCAATCACATGGTAATCATTGAAGTCTGGAAGGACGAGGCGTCATTTAACAAACATGAGGCCGCGGCACATACTCTCGAATTTCGAGCCAAGATGCAGCCTCTGCTCGGGGCACCCTTCGACCAGAGATTTCATTTTCTAGTGCCCTGAACGATTCAGGCGGCGACCCCGTACGATGCATCTTTAAGCAGCATTCGTCTAGAAAGCGGCAAATGCGGAACACACGCACGCACTGACACTCATTTCCTTCGTAATGATTTAACCGGGTAAATTTAGCGTCGTGCCGTTTGCATCATTCATTTGCCGCGTGGCCTCATCGTCGAGATCAGCCAGCGGAAACGACTGGCGGAGGCCTTCGCGCGTGATGTACGTGAGACGATCACCCGAAGTCGTAAATGCAACGGCCAGCACCACTTGGCCATCGCGCCGGACCAGAATGAACTCCCCGACATCCTTTACAGGAGTTTCGGGGGCAGCGGATGATGTTTGCGCGTCCGGTGTTTGCGAGTCTGGTAGTGGCGAGGGGCGGTCTGCGTCAAATCCCTGAGAGGGGCCCTGAAGCATAACTGCTCCAGCCTCTTGAGGCTGCCGCTGGGGTTGCAGCTGGGCATCTGCGTCCGCGTAATCATAGTCATACAGCGGGAAATCACCAGGGAAGAAAATCGGCGTAATGTATCCGGTTCCTCGGATGTGACGGTACCGATTAACGCGTGTACGGTTAACGGGAAAACCGTGATCGTAATCCAAACCCAACCCCGCAGCCGCAGCGGAGCCTCGACGGATTGGCGCAAAATTAGGGTACAGGGCCGTGCCAACGAGAGGTCGCTGGCGGCTGGACGATGCAGGCGCGTGCCCAACGATGTGCATTACGCCCCGCGACTGCGCGCTACTGTGAACGGGGAGAATGCTGAGCGCGGTTACGCTTATAAGTGCTGCCATCGCCGCCTTGCCCGTTCTCATCGTTCAATCACCTGATACTCTTTAGATGTCCACGGATGCGGGTCGGTTGCGCACGGCAAGAAGGCGAGTTCGCCGGAAACGTCGAGGGGCCGATAAATACCCGCAGACCTCAGCGTGCGCTTCCCACCACCCGCGGGTTATGCTATAAGGCGGCGATGCCCATCACTGAACCTGCCGCACCTGTGTCCCGGAGGCCCGACGCTGACCGATTTGCCGAGGAATGTCCGTTGCACTTCTGCCCGATTTGCTCGGAACGCTTAGAACCTCGCAAGTGCAAATTGGAATGCAAAGTTTGCGGCTATTACATGTCCTGTTCAGACTATTATTGATTCGCTAAAACCTCAACGTTCCTGATCATGAGGGCCTAAAGGAGGCTCGACGTGGCACTGAAGATGACTTCGCGAGAAGTGGATGGCGTGAGCGTAATCGGACTTGCTGGTCGCGTGGTGCTTGGCGAGGAAAGCAACGCACTGCGAGAGACGGTGAAATCTTTGCTGGCGTCGGGCAAGAAAAAGATCGTGCTGAACATGGAAAACGTAACCTACATCGATAGCGCAGGGCTCGGAACGCTCGTATCTTCCCACCACAGCGCACGCACCCAGGGCGCTTCACTAAAACTTTCGAATCTCGGTTCGAAGTTTCAGGAGATCCTCCAGGTAACCAAACTCCTGACGGTTTTTGACGTGTATGACTCGGAAGCAGCAGCCATTCAAAGCTTTCAATAGCGCCCCATAAACAACGAAATAACGCCTTTTTCAAGGCCATACATTGCTGAATATGACGTTTACGGGCACACAGCCCTGACACGTTGACGCATTCGGATTTCCGGGCCGGGTGGCATCAATTGTAAGAATAATTGCGCGGCGACCAGTTCAAAACGTGGTCAGCGTTCGCGTGCGCTTACCAATCGGGCAGCTGGTTCTGATGACCGTATCCAGCTTCCCAGCGTATATCGTGAACGAGTTCAGAGGATGACAGTACGGAATTAACGAGCAGCACCGCGTCTGGTTCAACGCTCTTCCGTTGCTTGCGCAAAAGCCGATCGATAATGCTCCGCTTTCGTTCGAGTGATCCAATCCATTCAGGATCCCTGTACAGGACCAGGAATTCATAGGTTGCGCCACGAAATCTAAATTGTATGGTCCATCCATGGTTCTTTTGACCAATGGTGGCTTCTGCTCTGGTTTCTCGGCGATTCAGTTCGTTCAGCAGCCAATTGGCGACATCGCTTCCATATGCACGCGACGTTACGAAGTATTTTTCACGATGATAAGTATTGAAGGCGCTGCTGCGAAACGTGACGATCATGCGGCTTCGTCAAAGCCAGATTCGGACATTCAAGTACCCGCATCAGGTTTGGGACTTCTCTGGGCGCTGTTTGGCAAAAATATCCACGTCACAAAATGTGCTTTGCCCGTAACAGCCAAATAATAAGCGCGATCCGTGCGGTGGCAAGACATAAACCACTCAGGAGCACTGAAAACAGGAACAGCGCATCCCGCCACGCATGACTCTCGCCCGGCGCCCGGGTCTTTTCTCGCATCAAAAGGCGATAATTTCTGCGATTGGCCTTCCAGGTAACGTGGAATATATCTCCGATGATCGGAATTGCGCCCACGATGGTTTCGAGCGCCACATTTGTAATCATTCGCGCCAGCGTCACGAGCGCTGCGCCCCGCCGCCAGGCAGCAAAAATGATAATCAATGATGCGATGCCGGCTACAGCATCGCCGATTCCTGGGATCCATCCGATTAAAAAGTCCAGGCCAAACCGGACCCGTGTTCCCGGAATGCGGAACATGTCGTCGAGTACGGCAGCGATTTGGTCGAGGTGTTCGTCCGCGGCAGTTAAGGCACTTGCAGGAGCAGGTGAGCGCACGGGTCAGTGTAATTCATCTTCGTAATTCATCTTCTTGATCGGAGTAGGACGGCTGATCCTCTACGTTCTGTATCGAGCCTAAGTCAGCGCACGACAAATTCGTAACCGCCATTTTTATCAGAGCCCAGCAGAATTGCGTATTCACCGGCAGGAAGGTCTGAAGTAGTGGAAATCGTGAATAGCCCCTCCTCGTCCGCGCGTCCGATATGTGCGTCGACAACTTGATCTTCGCTATAGTTCCGGAACGGTTCCGGATCTTTCTTCGGATCAAATCTGATCAGCACTACGGGCGCAGGCTTATCCGGGGTTCCAAGTGATGCAACGGGGCGGCGAACACAAAATGTGGGGCGATGATCGGTGACGCTTATTGCCGCACCAGACGGCTTATCTCCCTGTTTCGGTAAACTGTCATTTGATCTGACTTGATGAAGCACTTTCCACCCTGTAGAAGCTTTGTAATACACGCCATATTGGCTCGGACAGGGGCGTTGCGCCTGCGCGTACGCGGATGTCCCGACCCCTGCCAACGTAAGCAAAATCAGAACAGCTCTCAGTGTTCTCATCCGAGTTTTTCTGTTCGCTACACGCGATTTCAGGCCGCGTGGGATTTAGGTCGGATCGTTCCCGCCTGCCGCTTGTCGCTTTGCCGAGAAACGTTCGGGAGCATCAATTAAACGCGCACTTGAACCTGACGATTCGTAACCGGCAGCAGGTTCCATCTGCCCGGATTGCCGTGCTACGGCGCCCGATTCCATCAACTGCTTAAAGCAACGCAGATCATCCTGGATCTGCTTTTCAGGTTCCTCCCCGAACAGTTTTGCGACTGCGGTTCCAAGCGCGCCAGCAGGCGGCAAATACTGCATGGAAATCTGCAGCAGAGTGCGGCCGTTAGACAGTGGCACGAAGCGCACCGAGCCCGCGGTTTCAACGTCCGGAGTATCGACGGAACGCCAGGAGATCAGCCGGTTGCGCTCATCGCTAATGATTTCCGCATCCCATTCAATGGAACTGCCCAGCGGTCCTTTCGCGGTCCAGTGCGATCGCTTTTCGTCAAATACCTTCACATTCTGCAGGTGGTCCATAAACGTGGGCAAAGTCTCGAAATTTCGAAAATAGTCATATACATCTTCTACGGGGCGGTCAATCGTGACCGCATGTCGAATCTGCACGCCGAGCTGGTGGGGGATTCTCCGTCCACGGGCGTTTCCGTCTGCACGCTTCAGCCCCAGGAACTCATGCAGATAATGACCGCAGAGCCCGTACGTCAGCAGGTCGGCCCCAATCGCGGAGAACACAGATCCCCAAAATGGCCCTCGGCGCGCCGCAAAACCGATCGCGCTCGCTCCGCCTACCACCGAGAGCACTCGCGTTTCAGTCGAGAGTCGTCGGTCCTGCCGCGGCAGAATGTTCTCTAAATTTTCCATGCTCCCATGCCTCCCTGAATGTTTACGGCTTAGAACCGAGGGTAGATTTCTTGGTACCAAACAAAACTAGAGGGCTGGACCTCCGCCGTCCGGCAGAATCCAGCCCACCAGCCTTATTCGCGATCTTTTTTCTGACTACCGCCCTTGCTGCCCTGGTCCTTCTTGTCACCTTTATTCTGCCCACCTTGTTTCTCAGCCATGTTAATCCTCCTTCGAACTACACCAAAAACCGGTCTAAGAGTAGCGTTTAGCCAAAATACCACCATCGGGTAAGTCCCCTAATCAAAGGGGTGCCATGCTGGACCGGGGCTGATGGAGGAACAGCATGAACGTGGGGTGGTGGCGAGAACAATGAGCCGCGAAGCCCACCGCGCGCACCACCGCGATATGAAACCCGCTATGCTCTAGCGCACATGCTGAATTTAAAGGACATCCGGGTTTTGCTAATCCGGATCCAATTGGCATTGTGCCGGAGTTCTAGCGCACAAACCGCTACACTGTGTAGGAATCCCTGGCGGGCAAATCAGCACCGACATTAGTGATTGATCCCCAACCAGAGAGTGGTCGAATGGACGTTCGTAACCGCGTTAAGGCGCCGTCTGGGGCTGCGACGGCGTTCCTGAGCTAGCCAATGCTTTATCGATCTGTTCGAGATTCTTCTTCATCTGATCGGCGAATGGTCCTTTTGGCGATTCCTTCAGGTAAGCTCGCATCTCCGCCGCCGCGCCGGGATAATCTTGTTTCTGCACGAAGACATCAGCCAGTATCACGTGCAGTTGTGGGAAATTCTGATGCGGCCCTTTTTCTGCTTCCTGTCCGCTTTTCTCGGCTGCATCGAAACGATTCAGCCTGAAATTTGCTGCCGTTTCCAGGAAGCTGGCAACCGACAGGGTGGGATCCAATTCCAGAGCTTTTCCTGCCGCGTCGAGAGCCTGTTCGTATTGCTGATCTTCGATCGCCTGGGTGGCAAGGCTTACGTATGGGGGAATGTATTTCGGATCGGCTGCTATGGCTTTCTCAAAAGCCTGGTGAGCTTTTTCCGAATCATGACCTAACGAATAAACTTTTCCTAATTCATTCCAGGCAGCCGCGTATTTATCGTACTCTGCCACCGCTTTTTCCAGGTGTTGCGTCGCGGAATTCATTTTCTTTTTGCGGGCGTCTTCAGTTCCTTTGTCGAATTCCTTTCGCGCATCATTGGGAACCAACAGGGACGTAACGCTGATGGCCGATCCTGACACCCCCGCAATGCGCCGGAGCTGCAAAACCCCGACATCAACCGTCCGCAGTTCAGCGGGAGAGGTGATCACATTCGTCAACGGTTGGTAGCCGGCAACAGACACTTGTATCTCGCAGCCCGTTAGACCTCCAGATGCGCCATACGCTCCGAATCCGCCCGGAACATTCATGCCGTTAATTCCAGTTCCAAAGGGCGTTTGATCGGCTGCGCTCGCGTCCATATTCGCCTGGGGCCCCGCTCCAAACGTGAATTGGAAATATCCCTTCACGTCGGTGCGAATAACCTGCAATGTCCTCGTGCCGCAATTGAGTCCCACAGAAACGGGTTCGGGGACCGGCTGGCCATCCACCAATACGCGGCCATTCACATATAGCGGCGTTTGCATTTGCATGCCCGACTGACCTGGATTGGTTGGCTGCACGGTCGTGCCGGAGCTTCCAGTCGCACCTCCCGACGGGGCGGAGGGTTTGGACGGGCCCGGTTTTTGGGCACACGCTGGCCAAACGACTGTCAGTGCGAGCAGCCCCGCGATAAAATAATTGGGAAGAAGTCGGTGCATTGGAACACCTCCGCCTTCCCCGAGCATACGCCCGTTGTTAGATACAAGGGAAATTTTCCAAATTCGCTTTTTGGCTGGGATCGGTCGTATTGCTGTGAGGTAGTGCGCCACGTCATCAGTATCGCGATGTGATGTCGCAATGTTATGCCGTCACGTTATGGTCCCGGTTCGGCTCTGGGCGAAGCCGACAAAATATCCGGGTGAGGCCATGCAAAAGGAACAATTTCCGGAAGCGGTTTGTCACAATCCTTTCCGCACGAAGAAGAGTTCTATATAGAATCTAGTGTTGCCCAATCGAACTTCAATCGATCTGAACTATCGATCAATTTAATTATTGCTTGAATCCGGGAGAATGGGACCGATCATGCCGAATATCACCGTTAGCGCCAGCCAAATACGCTGGGATCTCAGCATTTTGTACACGAATATCGATGATCCCCGCCTGGATTCCGACTTACGCGAGCTGACGGCCATGGCCGCGCAGTTCTTCCTCAACTACAAAGGAAAGTTAAGCCGGTCATTGGGCGACGCGATCCGAGACTACTCGGAAATCGAGATGCTCAGCGGCAAAATCACGTCGTATCTTTTCTTGCGCGAGAGCACCGAGTTAGCGAATCCCGTGGTTAAAGCCAAGCACGCCGCTTTTCAGCGTGAGCTGAGTGCACTGCGAGGCGAGCACCTCACCTTCTTTGAACTGGAACTTGTCCAGCTCGCCGACGCCACTCTCAAAACCTGGTATGAGAGCGAGCCGCTTGTCGCCAAGCATCGGCCCTGGATCGAGCATCTGCGAACATTCAAGCACCACTTTTTGAGTGAACCCGTCGAGTCGGCTCTCACCAAGCGTTCGCCATTTGATTCGAGCTCGTGGAGTGAATTCTTCGATGAGGTGGAAGCGGATCTCGAATTCAATTTCCAGGGCTCCGCCAAAAACCTGACGGAGGTGGTGCACCTTCTCGGCGAATCAAAGGACGCTGGCGAGCGTGCCGATGCCTTGAAATGCCTCAACGATTGTTTAGGTGGTCCATTTGCAAAATATGCGGCTCAGACGCTGTACGTGGTCGCTGGTTTGAAAGCTGTCGAGGATCGGGAACGCGGCTATGCCCATCCCATGGATTTTCGCAATAAGGCGAATCGCATCCCGGACTCTGTCGTCGATATTCTCCACAAAACGGTGACGACTATCGGCGGTTCACTGGCGCGGCGGTATTACCGGCTGAAGGCTCGCCATCTGGGGCTGTCTGTCCTGCGCTGGAGCGATCGCATTGCGCCGATGCCGTTTGCCGATACCACCATCATTCCATTTGATGAGGCTGCCGGCATCGTTACTGATGCATATGAAAGTTTCAGCCCCACGCTCACGACCATCGTGAAGAGCTTTTTTGCCGATCGCCGCATTGACGCGCCGGTGGTGAAAGAAAAACGGCAAGGCGCTTTTAACTCATCCCATGTCTTGCCCGGTGGGAAGGCCATATCCTATACGCTTTTGAATTACATGGGCTGCAACACCGATGTGATGACACTCGCACACGAACTGGGACATGGCGTTCACGGCATCCTTGCTGGTGAAGCGCAGGGCCCGTTGATGTTCCATGCTCCAATTGCCTATTGCGAAACCGCCTCTATCTTTGGCGAAATGACGACATTTACCTTTTTAAAAGACAGGCTCGTGCAGTCCGGAGATAAAACTTCGCTGCTCGCACTGATCATGGCGCGAATCGACACCACCATGAACACAGTCATTCGCCAGATCGGATTGTCGAATTTCGAGCGCCGCCTCCACGGCATGAATGCCTCCTACACAGCGTGGACACCGCCGCAGAAGCAATCGGTAGAAGAACTGAGCGCCACCTGGCTTCAAACCGTGCAGGAACTCTACGGACCAGAAGGCGAAATCTTCACGTACGAAAATTCCAGCCGCTTGTGGTCGTACATCCCACATTTTCATAGTCCGTTTTACGTCTATGGCTACGCTTTTGGCGATCTGCTGACGCAAAGTCTTTTTGCGCAACGCCGGCGTTTGGGCGCTAAATTCGAACCGCTCTATCTGGATCTGTTGCGTTCCGGATCGACGAAGGACGTTACCGAGCTGCTTGCCCCGTTCGGCCTGGATGCGAGAAATGAAGCTTTCTGGAAGGACGGGATTACCGCAAGTTTGGGAGCTCTGATTGAAGAAGCAGAACAATTGTCTCGTGCTCTAGGGGTGATCTAGCGAGCGTCGATGGACTATGGCAACAGCCGCACATCCGTCTTGCTCGCGTGAAAAGCTCTTACTGCGGCAGCGCGTTCGCACGCGGCTTTCTAGTTGCACGTTAGACGCAATACTGTATCGGCCAACATTATCGGGGGGAGCTCATGCTGTTTGATTTTGCCGCGATCACTGCGAACGAACGTTACAAGCTGCTGGTCTCCACGATAACGCCGCGCCCCATCGCCTGGGTAGTCAGCCAGGATGCGGCGGGCATCTTGAATGCCGCGCCGTTCTCATTTTTCAATGCATTCGCGGGAGATCCTCCCGTAATCGGCATCGGTATCAGCAGCCGCGCGCCAGATCGGCCTAAAGACACGCGCGCCAACATTCGGGATACGAAAGAATTCGTCGTCAACCTTGTTTCCGAGGAAAATGCCGAGCCGATGAACGTCACGGCCATCGATTTTGCCCTTGGAGTAGACGAACTAACCCAGGCTGGCCTGAATACACTTCCATCGGTTCGCGTTAAACCTCCGCGTATAGCCGAAAGTCCTGTTTCCATGGAATGCGCTCTCATGCAAATCGTGGACTTAGGAACTGAGACGGGACTCGTATTGGGCCGTGTGTTGGCCATGCACGTTCACGATGACGCTGTGATTGATCCCGCGAAGCGCCTCATCGACACGGCAAAACTGAAGCTGATTGGCAGAATGCATGGCGCAGGCTGGTACGCGCGCACGTCTGATCTTTTTCAAATGCCGCGGATTCGTCTCGAGGATTGGAAGCTCCCGCCGAAGCGTTGAGCTAATTTTTGTCAGGGACCCGCACACGGGCGGTCACGTTGTCTTCGGCGCTAATGCTGAGCGGCCCGGAAAGCGCGCAGAGGCCCCCAGCTCTTCTTCAATGCGCAGCAATTGGTTGTATTTGGCAATGCGGTCGGTTCGTGAGGCCGACCCGGTCTTGATCTGCCCACTGCCCATCGCCACCACGAAATCCGCGATGAATGTATCCTCAGTCTCACCCGAACGGTGCGAGACGATGCTCGTGTATCCGGCGCGCCGAGCCATCTCGATCGCCTCGACGGTTTCCGTCACAGTGCCAATCTGATTCAGCTTGATCAGGATCGAGTTTCCGATACCCTCCGCTATGCCACGCTGCAGCCGGCTGGTATTTGTGACGAACAGATCGTCCCCGACCAGCTGTATCTGCTTACCCAGAACGGTGGTCAAATGTTTCCAGCCCGCCCAATCGTCTTCGGCCAGACCATCTTCGATGGAGACGATCGGATACTGGCGAACCCAGGACTCCCAAAACGCGGTCATCTGCTCGGGTGTGCGCGAAGATTTATCGGATTTTTTAAACACGTAGCGGTTGCTGGCGCTTATATAGAATTCGCTTGCGGCGGGATCAATCGCCACACTGATGTGCTTTCCAGCGACGTAGCCTGCCGCGGTGATGGCTTCGAGCACTACCTCGAGCGCCTCCTCATTTGATTTCAGATTCGGCGCGAAACCCCCTTCATCGCCAACCGCCGTCGAGTATCCACGCTTTTGCAGGACCGTCTTCAGACTGTGAAACGTCTCCACCCCCATGCGCAAGGCATCGCTGAAGCTCGCGGCACCTATGGGCATCACCATAAATTCCTGGAGATCGACGGAATTGTCGGCATGCGCGCCCCCATTGAGAATATTCATCATGGGCACGGGCAGCATGTTGGCTTCATGCTCGCTCGCATAGCGCGCGAGATAACGATATAGGGGCTGGCGCTCGGTGACGCTGGCGGCTCGCGCCGCTGCCATGGACACGGCCAGCAGAGCATTCGCGCCGAGCTTGCTCTTGGTGGGTGTACCGTCCAGCTCAATCATGCGACGGTCGAGCGCGACTTGATCGGTAACGTTCAAGCCGCGCACGGCACGCGCAATGACCGTGTTGACGTTCTCAACCGCGCGTAGCACGCCCTTGCCCAGGTAACGGGTTTTATCAGCATCACGCAACTCCAGCGCTTCGTGCTCCCCAGTGGAAGCGCCCGATGGCACCGCGGCTCGGCCCCGGGAACCATCTTCGAGAACGACATCCGCTTCGACCGTGGGATTACCGCGCGAATCGAGAATCTGACGGGCCACGATGCGCGAAATTTTTGACGATACGTTCGATGAAATGTTCGACGTGCCGGCTGACACAGTGGACATGGAAGCACAGCCTTTCAACGAGAGATGGTGAAGCCCAACGCCCGCAATCAGTTTCCTCGAGCTTGCCGTCGGCGGGCCCTGGCAAATTCCCCTACTGCTATGCTTTATTCCGGTTCCTCAAGCATCGACTCTTCCCGCACCACGACAGCGATGCCGCTCTCGGTGACATGGTAATGCTTCCGGTCAGCAACCTGGTCGTAGCCAATCTCGGTATGCTCCGGCAAAACGACATGGCGGTCGATGATGGCGTTGCGAATGCGCGAATAGCGCCCAATATTCACATGGTTGAAGAGAATCGAGTTTTGAACTTCCGAGTAGCTGTTTACGCGCACGTCATAGCCGAGTACCGACCCTTGAACGCGTCCCCCTGACAGAATGGCTCCGCTACTCACAATGGAATCGAGGGCCACACCCATGCGATCTGTGTCGGCAAACACCGTTTTGACCGGCGGGTACTGCTGCTGCCACGTACGCAAGGGCCACGTTTTATCGTACAAGTTGAATACCGGAGACACGGAAACCAGGTCCATATTGGCTGAGTAATAGGCGTCAATTGTTCCCACATCCCGCCAATACTGCGGGCCGTTACGATTTTCGTCTTCGAAATTGTAAGCAAAGACGCGGTACTTCGAGAGAATTCGCGGGAGCACGTCATGTCCGAAATCGTGGGACGATCGCGGGTCCTCGGCGTCCGCGATCAGCATCGGGATCAGGAGCTGGGTATTAAAGATGTATATCCCCATCGAGGCATTGATCTTGTCTGGGTGATGACTCGAGCGTTTTGGCTTGGCGGGTTTTTCTTCGAATCCCACCACGCGCCAGTCCGCACCGGTCTCGATCACCCCAAAACGGTGAGCCGCCTCCGCGGGTTCCACTTCGATGGTGGCGACAGTCACCTCGGCTCCCGAATCGACGTGCTGCTGCAGCATTTTTCCATAATCCATTTTGTAGATATGATCGCCCGAAAGGACAATCGCGTAGACGGAACGCTCGCTGCCGATGGAATAAATATTCTGATAGACGGCATCCGCAGTGCCGCGGTACCAGCTCGTGGAAACGCGCATTTGCGGCGGCAATATTTCGATGAAATCCCCTAATCCCATCAGTGAAGACCAGCCTTGGCGGATATGGCGGTTGAGGCTTAGGGCCTTGTACTGCGTAAGCACGAACACGCGCCGCAAGTCACTGTTGATGCAGTTTGATAACGTAATGTCGATAATTCGATAGACTCCCCCGAACGGCACGGCGGGTTTGGCACGATCCCGGGTCAATGGCCACAGGCGTTCCCCCTGACCTCCCGCAAGTAAGATCCCGATGGCGTCGTTGAGAAGAGGCATGGCTGACCGGCTCGCTTTCAGAGCGTTTTATCGAAAATTAAGAACGACTCACCAAGAATCATTACCTGGCAACTACTGCGGATAATCCAGCACCCCAACGCGCAGCCCCGTCATTCTAGCAGTAAGCGCAATCCGCGGCAGTATTGACGTCATTCCGCACGGTCATTTACAGCGTGGTCCGCCTGTCTGCCGGTACGTGGTATTCGTGCGGCAACAATAAAAGACTTCTTGACTTAGGCACTCGCCTCCGCTAGAACAAGCCCACCACGGGGCACTCTTTTTGCGGCCTAGCGACGCGAGTTGGCTCGGGGACCGCATGATTGTCATGCCGAAGGGATGGAGGTGAGTTCCAAATTGGCAGAAGTTGTTATTCAGGAAGGTGAGTCTCTTGAAAACGCTTTGCGCCGTTTCAAACGCAAGGTGCAGCAGGAGGACATCATCAAGGAAATTAAGAAGCATAGCTTTTACATGAAGCCCGGAGAAAAGCGCCGGACAAAGCAGGCTCTTTCACGCAAGCGACTGCGCAAGAAGCAAAGGCGGGAGCAGGACTAATCGTTATATATCCGTGCGGAATCCTAACAGCTTCGGAACGTCGGCCTGGCAAGCGTCTTAAGAACCAATCCTTGCTCGCTGGTCCGACTCATACGAGGATGCTGCCGTTCCATTAGACGGCCGTGGGTCATGGAGCAGGGAACATGGAGTACCAGGATAAGGTTCTGAAGTGCGCGGAATGCGATGCGGAGTTCGTCTTCACCGCCGGCGAGCAGATGTTTTTCGCCGACAAAGGCTTCAAAAATGAGCCCAAGCGGTGCAAGAACTGCAAAGCAAAGCGCGCTGAGACCTCGGGCCAGGGTAACAGTTTCCAGCGAACCGAAACGAAAACGACCTGTTCGCAGTGCGGGAAGGAGACCACCGTCCCCTTCAAGCCTACGCAAGGCCGCCCGGTTTATTGCCGCGAATGTTTCCAACAGCGGCGATCGATGGGTTCGCCGGCCTGAAGCACAAGAGGCTTCTGGAGTTTGGACCGATGTTGCCGATGCAAAAGCTTCGGCACGCCGGACTGCGAGACTTCCGACACCGGGAGGTTAGGCTCCGCCCTGCTTCTAACCGCTCTCTTGAACTACACACTAGATGGCCGTCAGCGGCGGAAACGCCTTTGACGGCCATTTCAGTTTAGCTGCCTTTGGACACCGCTTCGTATTTTCGCTCATCCTATATATTCGCTTTACCCGCTTGTGCAAGAATCGTTCGAGGAGGACTTACGATGTCCGGTGCGACAAACACTTCCGTGCCCTCTCCTGCTTTGCTTTTCGATGTCGCCGGCCGTTACGCGGATACCGCGGTGCTGAACACCTCGATTGAACTGGACGTCTTCACAGCTATAGCGGAGGGCAATGTCACCTCCGCTGCGCTGGCCAGCCACTGCAAGACCTCCGAGCGGGGCATGCGTATTCTGTGCGACGCGCTCGTGATCATCGGCTTTCTCACCAAGACCGAAAATCGCTATGCCTTGACGGTGGATTCTGCGATGTTTCTCGATCGGCGCTCGCACGCCTACTTGGGGACTATTCCACGGTTTATTACCTCAGTCACCAGTCGCCACGCCTTCGCCTTACTTACAGAAGCAGTCCGCAAGGGCGGCACAGCGCTGCCAGGCGAAGGGTCAATGGAACCCGAAAATCCTATCTGGGTGGAATTTGCACGAGCCATGGCGCCCATGATGCATCTTCCAGCCGAGTACATCGCGGCTTTGCTGGATTCGAAAGCAGCGAAGCCCATGAAAGTGCTCGATATTGCTGCGGGGCACGGTGTTTTCGGCATCACCGTGGCGCGGCATAATCCAAACGCAGAAATCACCGCGGCAGACTGGCCGAGCGTTCTTGAGGTGGCCAAAGAAAACGCGGAGCAGGCCGGTGTCGCGAACCGTTACCGGCTGCTGCCCGGCAGCGCTTTCGACGTGAATTTCGGTGATGGATTTGACGCGGTGCTGCTGACGGGATTTTTGCACCACTTCGACGTGGCCACTTGCGAAACGCTGCTACGTAAAGTGCATTCCGCACTGGCTCCTCAGGGGCGTGCCGTAATCCTGGATTTTGTGCCGAATGAGGACCGGGTTTCACCGCGGGCTACAGCCAAGTTCAGCCTCACGATGCTGGCGATGACGCGGGCCGGAGACGCATACACCTTTTCGGAGTACCAAAAGATGCTTAGCAACGCGGGATTTAAATCCGTAACTTTGCATCCGGCGCCACAGACAGCACTGCAAATCGTCGTGGGAGCAAAGTAAAGTGATGCATGAATTCTCGTAAAGCGTCGCACGGGCCAGCTTGACATTCGTGCGGCGGGTATTCGTGACTGCAGAGGTCTGCCATTGCGCAAAAGCGATCCAAACGCTATTGAGCCGAGGATCACCCGAGGGGTTTATGACCGAACACGCTCCCTTACGAAAACACGTCATTAATTTGCTGCGCGGGGGAAACGCGCATGTCGACTTTGAAAAGGCGATTAGCGATTTGCCTGCTGATCTCCGGGGCGCCCGCGTAAAAAATCTGCCCTACAGCGCATGGGGGCTGCTCGAGCACCTGCGCATCGCCCAATGGGACATTCTCGAATTCACCCGGAACCCCAAGCACGTTTCTCCCAATTGGCCCGAGGGCTACTGGCCGGCTGATGACGCGCCTTCCGATTCCGCCGCGTGGGATGCAAGCGTCGCAGCCTTTCGGCGTGACTTGCACGATTTGCAGGCTCTCGTCCGCAACCCGGCCATCGATTTATTCGCCGTTATTCCCCATGGTGATGGACAAACGGTACTGCGCCAGGCATTGCTCGCCGCCGACCATAATGCGTACCACCTGGGAGAGCTCGTGGCGCTGCGCCGATTGCTCGGAGCGTGGGATACGAAGTAGGCCGCTACTTCGTATCCATCACTTCAACCGACAGTTCGCCACCTGCAAACATCATTCAATGTCGCGGATGATCGAAAGCTCCGCTACCACACTGTTCCGAAACAGCGAAACGTAAGTTCTTCTGTAGAGCCAGTCTCAATAAAGACTCGCCACATTGCATGGTCACGTACAGCCGGGACGGCTATAATTTATAGCCTCGGCGCGCTAATTCCGGCGGGCTTCGGGAAAGCATAGGAGATCTGATGCGGTACGTGATGTTCTTGGCCTTACTAACGCTCCTCGTGCGGAGCGTGCCCGCGCAACAGCCAGCACCATCCACGCTCGCCGGCTTTTCTGCCCAAGAGTCCAAAACCGAGCAGGAGTGGGAACAGAAATTCCGGGCATTGCCGTCAGTCGACAATCTTCGTGACAGTATGAAGTTGCTGTCGGCGCATCCCCACAATGTTGGCTCGATGTACGACAAAAACAATGCCGAGTGGATCGCCTCGAAGTTCAAGGAATGGGGATGGGACGTGCACGTAGAAACGTTCGACATCCTGTTTCCGACTCCCAAGGAACGAGTGCTGGAACTGATCGAGCCAACGCACGTTACGGCCAAGCTTCAGGAGCCGGCCCTTCCCCAGGATCCAACCTCCGGCCAGCAAAGTGAACAGCTGCCGTCCTACAACGCCTACTCCGCCGATGGCGATGTGACCGCGCCCCTGGTCTACGTGAATTACGGCGTGCCGGACGATTACGAGCAGCTCGCGCGCCGTGGCGTTTCGGTGAACGGCGCCATCGTGATCGCACGATATGGAGGCTCGTGGCGTGGAATCAAGCCGAAAGTCGCAGCAGAGCATGGCGCCATCGGATGCTTGATCTACTCCGATCCGCGAGATGACGGGTATGCAGAGGGCGAAGTATTCCCCAACGGCCCGTGGCGCCCGCCCGATGGCGTACAGCGCGGCAGCGTTATGGATTTGCCAGTTTATCCTGGTGACCCGCTGACTCCGGGAGTGGGGGCAACCGCCGGTGCGAAGCGTTTAGATCTGAAAGACGTAAAAGTGTTCACCAAGATTCCCGTGCTACCCATTTCCTATAATGACGCGTGGCCCTTGCTGGCCGCCATCGGTGGGCCCGTCGCACCGCCCGCATGGCGCGGCGCCTTAGGCATCACTTATCGGCTCGGCCCCGGCCCTGCTAAGGTTCATTTGAAGGTCACATCGAATTGGGACATGAAGACGATTTATGACGTGATCGCTCGAATCCCCGGATCGGCCGATTCCAACCAATGGGTAATTCGAGGCAATCACCACGATGCATGGGTAAACGGTGCGCAGGATCCTCTCTCCGGGTTGACGGCCGAACTGGAAGAGGCGCGCGCTCTCGGGGAACTTCTGAAGCAAGGATGGAAACCGCAACGGACGATTATCTATTGCGCGTGGGATGGCGAAGAACCCGGGCTTCTCGGCTCGACGGAATGGGTGGAGGAACATGCCGCCGAGCTGCGCGAGCACGCCGTCGCATATATCAACTCCGACAGCATCAGCCGCGGCTATCTGAGCGCCGCAGGGTCGCATTCACTGCAGACCTTCGTAAACCAAGTGGCGCGCGATGTGACCGACCCCGAAAAAAACATTTCGCTGTGGCAGCGCCAGCAACTGCATCTGATCTCGAATGCCTCGAGCGACGAGCGCGAGCGGGTGCGCGCCAGATCCACATGGCCCATCGAGGCTCTGGGAACCGGCTCCGATTACACTCCTTTTCTCGACTTCACTGGCGTGGCTTCGGTCAACTTGGCGTTTGGCGGAGAATCCGAGGGCGGCATTTACCACTCTATATACGACGATTTTTACTGGTACACCCATTTTGGCGACACCACGTTTGTTTATGGACGAGCATTGTCGCAAACGGCGGGATCGGCAGTCATGCGGCTGGCGGATGCGGAATTGCTGCCTTTCAATTTTTCGGACCTGAGCGGCACCGTGGAGGAGTATGTGACGGAAATCAAGCGTCTGGCGCAAAACGAAGCCAATCAGATCCGTGAGCGCAACCGTGAGGTTTCCGAGGGTTTGTTTGCAGCCACGACAGATCCAGCCAATAAGAATGGCACATTGCCGCAGATCGAACCCGTGCCGCCTTCCTTAGATTTTGGCCCACTCGACGCCGCAGTTGCAGCGCTTCGACGCAGTGGCGATCATTATCAACTGGCATTTATCCACGCCAGTGGGTCCGAAGGTGCGGCCTTGGGGCGTGCCAACGCAGCGAATGCCGTCAGCCGTGTAAACAACGATTTGTTGCAGGCAGAGCGTGCGCTTACCGACCCGGAGGGCCTGCCCGGCCGTCCCTGGTATAAACATCAGTTGTACGCGCCCGGCTTTTATACCGGCTATGGAGTAAAAACAATTCCAGCCGTGCGGGAAGCCATTGAGCAGAAGCAATGGGATGCAGCTGCCAAGTCGATTATAACTGTGGCCAAGGTCCTCGAAAATGAAGCGGCCGTCGCCGAGCGAGCCGCCGCTGATCTCGATAAGGCAACCCCTCGATAAGACACACAATGATGCGCGCCCATCGAAGCGGCGACTTCAGCAGAGGTCATGGTGTCCAGAAACGATCCATTTTTAGCGTTTTTTGCCACGATGCTGTTCGCATTCGCGATGCTCGCCAGTTATGGTGCCGCGCAGGATGGTCAGATCCTGAGCCCTCGCGCAAAAGCAGTATGTAAATTCAGTGACGGCAAAACCATCACCGTGAACTACTCGAGTCCGCGCATGAGAGGACGCAAAATCTATGGCGGTCTGGTTCCCTACGGTGAAGTATGGCGTGCGGGAGCCGACGAAGCCACCGCCTTCGTTCCCAACGTGAATGTAATTGTGGGCGGGAAAGAAATTCCCGCTGGCCGCTACACGCTGTTCACCATTCCGGGTCCTTCGAAATGGACGTTGATCGTCAGCAAGCAAACCGGCGAATGGGGCATCCCGTATCCGGGCGCAAGCAGTGATCTGCTTCGCACAGATATGAGATCGGAGAAGCTGCCCTCTGCGGTTGAGAATTTCACGATTGCCTTTGAGCAGACCGGCGCCGCGTGCAGCATGCGGTTGGATTGGGAAAAAACCCGCGCGACGTTGGAAATATCGGAGAAAAAATAGAGCCTGGTCACGCTACCGGAATGATTCCTCGCAACGGCGCGCACCGCACTTCGATTTCTTGCGTGATCGTGTATCCGCCTGTTCCTGCTGACTGAAAGTGAATGTCTGCTCTTTCGTTGGGGTGACATTTTCACGTTGCCGCTAACGGGGACAAAATCATAGAGCTACGACAATCGTGCGGCCCGTAACTGGTTACGATGCAACGACTGTGTTACTCTGCAGTTCCGCCTGGAGCGAAGCAATTCCGGGCTGGGCCGGTCGGGGCGTAGCGCAGCCTGGTAGCGCACCTGGTTCGGGACCAGGGGGCCGGAGGTTCAAATCCTCTCGCCCCGACCATTCCTTCCCCTCAAATCGCGCCACTTAGGCGGCAGCTTTAGGTGCCACCTCATGTCATTTCAGCCGCGTGCCATTCGCACCGCCGAGCATGCCGTCTGTGAACTCTGCCGCAGTGAGATCAAAACATCAACGGCGGCGGCGCACTGGTGTGGCGTTTGTCTCCTTCGAGAGCCTGCTCGGCCGGCACATGGAGGACGATCGAAACCTATGCCGACTCCCTCCGCTTTGGCTCGTCGGAATGCGACATCGTGTTTGATCTTATCGAGCACCGAATAGCTGCTTAGAACTGTTTCGCTGCCTCCTCGAACCAACGCCTAGGCCATGTTGCCCCGCCATTTCCGACCCCGACAAACGCACTTTAAAAAACTGTTCGCCTCGTGCTCATCAGGCTGAAACGCCAGTTGCCGATAAGGCGGCCTTCAGGGCTGGCCCTATATTGTTCTTAAGACTCACTTAACATTCGTTTTGTATAGTGCAAGCGTGCAAGTGCCAACATCGTCATCGCCGACCCAAACGCGAAATCAGGCGGCAACGTATAAGGAGGCATTTATGAAACCCTGGGCGTCTTTGCTCGGAACGATTTCGGTGGTGATTTTAGCGGCGTGCACTGTGTCTGCTCAGACTGAGTCGCCCTCGGCCAGACCGCAGAGTGCCCCGAACCAGGGTGCGAACTACAACGTGCGCACGTTGCCGCTCCCCGACAACAGCATGGGTGATGTTTCCATGGATTACATCGCTTATGACCCTGGCACCAACTCCGTCTGGGTGCCCGGAGGACAACACCGGAGCGGTTGATGTGATCGATGTCGCTACCGGCAAAGTGCGCCAGATTCCCGGCTTTCCGACTAAGGAAGTAGAAGGCCGCGATGGCAAGCGTGTTACTCGGTCCTACTGCCGTGAGCATCGGAGACAAAGTCGTCTACATCGGCAATCGCGGAGACTCCACCGTCTGTGCATTCAACTCCAGTCTCTTTGGCGCGAGAGGCCTGCGGCCACCTCGACTCCACGCCGGATGGCGTTGCCTATGTCGCGCCTATGAAAGAAGTCTGGGTCACTACGCCCGGCGATAAATCGATCCGGGTGCTTGACGCAAAACGCTCGACCAAAAAGCGAAACTCACGTACGAGGGGAACCCCGAGGGGTATGCCGTGGACGCAAAGCGGGATCGCTTCTATACCAATATGGAAGACAAGGACCAGACGCTCGCCATCGACTTGAAAACACACAAAGACTCGTGGCGACCTGGAATCCATCCTGCGGGAAAGAAGGTCCTCACGGCCTAGGACTCGATACTGCGGCCGGGACACTTGTTGTCGCCTGCAGCACGCTCGCGGAGGTGATCGATGTCGGGCACGATGGAGCCGTTCTTTCCAAGATAGACACCGGCGATGGCGTCGATGATATTCACTACGAGCCTGCTACGCACCTTCTGTATGTAGGCGCGGCACGTGACGCGAAGCTCACCATCGCGCGCGTGACGACAAAGGTAAACTCACAGTAATCGCGCAGGTGCCCACGAAAGCGGGCGCCCGCAATGCCACGGTTGCAAAGAATGGCACCGTCTACTTAGCGCACGGCGGGCAATCAAAACTAAGCGCACTCGTTGTTGTGTCACCCGATAAGTAAGTACGTCCCCGCGCAGATCATCGCAGTTGGAATCTGGCGTCGTTCCATGGCGTAAGCCCTGGACCTCACGTTTGCCAATGAATCTCAAATCGCACAAGGAATATTGCGGTATCAATGTGTTTTTGCTCGCGTGCCAAGGATATGTAAGCCCCTATTGGCTCACGTACAAGCAAGCGGCCTCTATCGGCGGAAACGTCAAAAGAGGCGAGCACGGTACGAAGATCACGTTTTGGAAAATTAATGAATATCGCAGTAAGAATGCTGAGACTGGCGAACCCGCAGACAAACCGAGCAAATCAATCCTCCTGCGCCACTATTCGGTTTTCAATGTCGCGCAATGCGAGAACCTGCCAAAGTTCGGCACAGGCCGCAATGTGCATCCGATTGCAGAATGCGAATCCGTATTCTCTGCAATGCCAAACGCGACTAGCGTCACTGCCTCAAATTCGGCGTGGTACAAACCCGCATCTGACACCGTAGCCCTTCCACCAATCAGCACGTTTCACACTTCTGAGGGTTATTACGCCACTTTATGAAAAACTCGGCGGCAATCTCGGGTTTGCGGTGACCTCGTGGAGCACTCTCCGCAATCCAGTTCTCGATCACATTGCGCATCGCATCAGGAATATTTACGAACTGAATGCCCGCCGATTTACTTGAGTCGCTTTCCCAGACGATTCGACCTTGAGCTTGAATCCAATCTTTTGAGCCTTCCAGCTCAAAGAGCAGCACCGGGGTTTCGTCACGAACCATAGGCATGGCAGCGCGTACAGCCACGCCCTTCTCGCTCAGGTTTATGATGATTCCGCCATTTTCCTTGCCCAATTTGATATATGTGAGTGAATGCATCGGTTTTCGTACATGATTGCGCCGTTCTCTATGACGACCATATTCTTCATCGTGCATTCGACATCTCCTGCGATGCGATATGAATCGTGTTCACCACATACGCTACCTGCGCAGCGCAGGTCTGGTTTGCGCGATGTCGCGGTACTTGTCCGAGCCCGATTCCGTTTCTCGCCTCACAGCTGCACCCGTGTCATTCAGCATTTCGAACATGATATCTCGGGGGAGTTTTTCCGTGAGCGGTTTGATCAGCCAGCGAAACTCGACAGGAATGCCGCGACTCAATGCGATGGTTTCCATCTCGACATACACCCCGCCGTCGCGCTGCTCGACGCGCGTTATTCCCAGTGTGCGCCACACGTAACCAGGCCCTTGACCTTCGGCAAGCAGATGCTCATCGCGTCGCCCATAGTTGGCGACCTCCTGCACACGCACAGAAGTACTCAAAATGTACATCCTATTAACATCCAGTTTCGTGACATAAATTTCGTCATCCATTTGCGCTGCGGCCGTCACCGAAAAGGCCTTCTGCGTCATGAGCAGGGTCACTTTCTCACAGTCATCCGTTCGATCAATTATTTTGGACTTCATCACGATGGGGCGGTAGAAATCCGCATAACCGTCATAGTCATGAAGCACGCGCGTAACTTCGTCCAGCGTGGTGTTGGGAATAAACATTGCGCCAATCCAGTGATGAATAAGTCCGTGAGGGACTTTCTGCAGATCATGGCCGGCGACCAGCACCTCTCCCGCCTGCACGCGACGCCCCAGGTCCGCAGACTCATCCACCCATAAAAACGGGCGGCGACCGCTGCCGCGCTCCATTACGCTCAAGTTGACGGTACGAACATAAGCATCCCACGCCCGCAGGGTATCTTGTTTGAGCTCTGCCGCGTCCAAGAGCGTCGAACCAAACAGAAGAAGCAAAATCGCTAGTACCGCTCTCGTCTTTGTCATTAAGTTGACTTGCTTAAGAAGACCGAGTGCTTTCATGAGACCGACCTCCTTCTCCTCGCAAAACCGTTGCAGTTCCTTATCACGAGCCGGATGCCATACCGCCGCTACTCGCACACCTGTTCCACCTTAAAATCACATCTGCAGGCCTTAATGGCTTTCCGCTACAGCACCCCTGGGTGGTCGCTTCATGAGGAATACGAAGGGAATCACCACCAGTGCGGCAACTCCAAGGATCCAGAAATTATCGAGGTACGACATCATCGTCGCTTGCCGCAGGATGGAGCCATAGAGCTGCCCGTACGCCTGGTGCTGCGCCACTATGGGCCTGGAGGCCGCAAAGCTCTGCGCCGCGCCTTGCACGGCCGCATTGAATTGCGGATTGAATGTCGAGGCGTGTGCGCTCAGCTCAAATTGGTGAAACTGCGCCCGGCGCGTAAGCAGGGTCGTGACGAACGAAATTCCCACGCTTGCCCCGATGTTGCGCGAAAGGTTGATTAGACCCGAGGCCGCATTATTCTTTTCGCGCGGCAAGTAAGAGTAGGCCGCGGTGTTGATGGGGATGAAAAGGAACGCTAATCCGCCGGTCTGGAACACGCGCGCCCACATCATCGTCCTGAAATCTGTGTTAAGGTCAAAGCGATGGGCCATCGAAAACATCGAGAGCCCAAGCAGCAGAAGGCCGACCGCAATCATTACCCTCGCGTCATATTTCGATAACAGGAATCCGGCGACGGGCATAAGCAGCATCAAGGCAAGCCCGCCCGGCATGATCATCAGCCCGGCGAGTTCCGCCGAGTAGCCCATCAGCGTCTGCGCCAGTTGTGGCAGGAGTAACGTCGTCGCGTACAAAACGAAGCCCACCACGAACAGCATGACGCAGGCCATCAAGAACGTGCGGTCGCTGAACAGGCGAACTTCAATGATTGGATTTTTGTGATAGCGCTCCCAAAAATAAACCCCGACCAGGCAGATCACGCAAATCACGCTCAATACGACGATATAGTGTGTCGCGAACCAGTCTTCCCGCTCGCCCTTGTCCAGAACGATTTGCAGCGCGCCCAGTCCGACGGCCAGCAAGCCAAAACCGATGTAATCGATTTTGATACCAGCGCCTTTTTTTGCCTTGATCCATGGCGGGTCGGACACCAGCAAGGAAGTCAAAACTATGGAGAGGATTCCCACCGGGATATTCATGAAAAAAATCCAGCGCCAGCTGTAGTTGTCCGTAATCCAGCCGCCAATCGTCGGGCCCAAAGCGGGGGCAACCACTACGGCCATTCCATAAATCGCAAACGCCATGCCACGCTTCGCCGGAGGGAATGTATCGGCGAGTATGGCTTGTTCGCTGGGCTGCAAACCTCCGCCCCCGATTCCTTGCAGGATGCGAAAAACAATCAAGAGCGGCAGACTTGGTGCGATTCCGCACAGGAATGAACTTACGGTGAATAGTGCCACGCAACTCATGTAGAAGCGCTTTCGTCCGAAAACCGAAGAAAGCCATCCACTCAGCGGCAGGACAATGGCATTGGAGACGAGATAAGAAGTCAGCACCCAGCTGCTTTCGTCCTGTCCCGCCGCAAGGCCGCCTGCGATGTGCGGCAAAGCGACATTGGCAACACTGGTATCCAGAACTTCCATGAATGTCGCCAGAGTCACGGTGAGCGCGATGAACCACAGGTTGTGGCCCGGATTCCACTCCAGCTCCGCGTTGATTGCTTGTGTGTGTGCCTGTTCACTCATGGCGATCCTCAGTTAGCCGATGCGCGTTCCGGAGATCTCACAATTACTTTTGGCTCTACGGATATCCCGGGGCGAAGAAGATGGCCGGAATCCTGTCCAGGATCGATGCGCAGCCGGACCGGCACGCGTTGGACGATTTTTACGTAATTGCCGGTGGCGTTCTCAGGAGGAAGCAAACTGAAGACAGCGCCGGTGCCTCCAGCGATGCTCTCGACATGCCCTTTGTAGCTGCGGCCGTAAGCGTCCACGTAAAGTTCCGCCGGCTCGCCCGCGCGAATGCTTTTAAGCTGCGTTTCCTTAAAATTCGCAGTCACCCACAGGTCATCGAGCGGCACGATAGCCATCAATTGCTGGCCCGGCTGAACGTATTGCCCCGCTTGCGCGGAGCGCTTTGCGACCAAGCCATCGACCGGCGCAACGATGCGCGTGTAATTCAAGTAGAGTTCGGCTTGCTCCACTGCGCTGCGGGACTTCAGTGCGACGGCGGTTGCCGCGGTGGCGTGTGCCTGCTGAATGCGTATCTGTTGAGGGCCGGTACGCGCGGAATCGAGTGATGCCAGTGCTTGACCCAGTTTCGCTTGCGCCTGACTCACCGAATCTTCGCTGGCTTGCACATTCGCCCGAGCTGCGGCCACCGCGGCGCCCGCGCCCGTAGCTGTTTGCACGGCCTGTACGTAGCGCTGCTCGGGAATTTCCTGCTTGTCGACCAGTTGCTTGAAGCGGTCCACGTCATCCTGCGCTTTGGCCTGGTTCGCTTCCGCTTGCAGGACTGCCGATTGTGCGGCGGCGAGCATCTTTTCCGATCCAGAAATTCCGGCTTGCGCATTCATGACCTCGGCTTGCGCCGAAGCCAACTGGCTCACGGTATCCACGGAGGTCACCGGCACACTCGCCTCGCTGGCCGTCGCTGTTGCGCGGTCATTGGCAAAGGCGGCTTGGGCACTATCGAGTGCAAGCTGATAATCTTTTGGATCGATCTGCGCCAGGACCGTTCCAGCCTTCACGTACTGGTTGTCATCCACGTAAACGTTCGTGATGTAACCGGCCACCCGCGAACTGATGGGATTGATATAGCCGTCGATCTGAGCGTCGTCTGTGGATTCCCACCCCGCGTAAAAGTGATACACCGTCGCTGCCGCAGCCGCGAGGACCAGCGCGATTACGGGCACCAGAATCGTTGTTCGCGAGAGTTTCCATCCGGAAAATTTCTTGCGGCGTGTGGAGTCCGTAGAATCCCCGGAGACAACCGCGTCCGGAACTTCAACTGCCGGTGCTTTGTCCTCTAAATCGATTGTGACGTTTTCTGCCATTTCACTTTCCTCCGAGATAGGCTCTGACGGATTGCTCGGCGATGCCGGCGGCACGCGCCAGTTGAACTTTCGCGACGTTGAACGTGTACAGGCTGGAAATGTAGGCTTGATCGGCGGCAGCTACGGATTCCTGCGCTTGCACTAATTCGATGTTGTCACTCACTCCCGCCGCGAACCGGTCCTGCGCCTCGGTAAGCGTCTCCCCTGCGAGGTTCGTATTGCTCTGTGCAACCTTCACGAGGTCGCTTGCGGAGTTAAGATCCAGCAGGGCGGAACGCACGTCCTGGTCGATCCGGCCCTTCAGATCTTCCAGCTCGGCTTGCCGCTGTTGGAGTGTGGCGTCCGCCTCCATCACGTCCGCCTTCACGCGCGTGCCCTGAAAAATCGGGATGTTCACACCGGCAGTTGCCGCGAACGTGCCGTGCGAGCTTCCGAAATTCGGGCCGATGTCGCCATAGTTCGCGCTTGTGATGACGGTCGGATAGTTCTCCGCGACCGCCGCTTTCCTCGAAAGCGTGGCGGCGCCCACTTCAATCTGTGCGCTCCGGTAATCAGCGCGATTCACGTAGGCGTCTTGCAATGCTTTTTCAAGCGTCACGCCTTCGAGCGGCGCATAGGGCACGCTCTCGCTCAAAGCGAATTCCTGCCCGGCAGGCAAACCGATAACGCGCGCGAGACTCAGCATGTCTTTGGACCGCTGGTCCTGCACGGCGATCAGGCGTTGCTGCTGTGTCTGCAATTCGACTTGCGCGCGGAGTTCGTCGATGCGTGCCGCCACACCCGCTGATCTCTGATCGCGAGCCCGTTGATACAGGGCCTGCGAAGTAGCTACCTGGGCCGATTGCGAATCGGCGCTCGCTTGATCCGCAATCACCTGCAGGTACGCGTTCGCCACCGCCAGCACGACGAGCTCGCGGCTGCTTTTGTAAGACGCCTGAGAGGATTTCAGCCTCTCGTTCGAGGCTCTGAGGTTTTGTATTGAACTCCAGTTGAAGAGTGTCTGCGAAACATTCGCGCGCGCATCCTGAATGCCGAACGGCCCGACCACAACAGGTATCGCCGCTCCGGGAATACTAAAGTTGAAGCCCAGCGCTCGGAGATTTACTTGCTCCACCGTCTGCGAAATGGACGCATTCACATCGGGCAGCAGTTCGTTCAAGTCCCTGAATCGCGCCGCTCGAGCCGTTCGCGTGCGCACATCACTTTCGATTAATCCCAGGTTGTACTTCAGGCCACGGTCCAGGGCGTCGCTGAGCGACAGAGTAAGAACGGCGCCGGTGGGTGACCCGGTTGGTACGCTGGCCAGAAATGGACTCTGGGACGCGAGCGCTCCGGTTACTGATGAGGATGGCGCCGGTGTATCCAGTTGAGTCGCCGAAGTTTGAGCACAAAGCGGCCGCACACCCATTGCGCTTACGCAAATCAGGGCAGATGCCAGCAAAACGTTCTGTAGCGCGGTGATCATTCGTTGTCGTCTGCTGCGTTGTCGTGTGCTGCGCATCATTGCGAGACCCTTTCTTTCGTCCGCTGACTGTTTTTCTGATTCGGCCAGTCCCTGGCTATAACGTCGCGGCATTGGTTCAAGAACCCCAGGGGAATTTGAACGAGCAGGTTCTGCGCCGGCTTCCGAGCGTTTCCACCAGATGCTTGGTGTAAACGCCCGACGCCAGAAATTCGGCTCCGCTTTTCAGCATCATCAGGAGCACGCGTTCGCCGTCGAGGTCGACAAAGGTGACTCCGCTTAAATCCACGACGCACTTGCGGATCTCACCCGTAGGGTGTGCTTTTTTCCAGCTGGATTTAAGTTGAGCGACCCACGGTCCCGACAATCTCCCTTGCAGGATCCATCGCTGCCCCGAAGGTTCATCGGTCATCGTGATTCTCAGCATCGCCGTTGCTCCTGCGCATGAGAAACGCAAGCGGCGTGCCAAATTCAACGAGGGAGAAAAATTCTGGTGAACTGCGTGTGCTTCAAGAAGTTACAGAAGTCCGACAATTCAAATCTTCGTGCCAACCTCAAATTTTGCTGCCAGCTTCATCGCGGTGGTGCCACGGCTCTGGCACCGCTGCCAGCATTCCGGCACAAGTGACGCGCAATATTGCAGCATCAAAACTGCGCAGTTGTTGGGAGATATCTAATACCGGAGAAGGAATATCAGGAAGCGGCTACGGCGGGTTCGCGCGAGATGCCAAGCTTCCGCATGCGAAGCTGGAGCGTGGAACGTTTCATTCCCAACCGGAGCGCTGCGCCGTTCGGGCCCGCAACCACCCAGTTGGTCTGATTCAGCACGTTCAGAATGTGTTCGCGTTCCGTGCCTTCGAGAAGATCGCGCATGTCCTCACTATGCCCGGACATAGGCTCGGCATTAGAGACACCCTTCGCAAGCGAAGTGGAAGGCCTCGGCTGAAGTTCGCCGAGCGCCACGTGCAAAACAGTCCCCGGCGAAAGAATTACGGCACGTTCGATCACGTTTTGCAGCTCTCGAATGTTGCCCGGCCAGTGGTAAGACTGCAGCAATGTCAAAGTCTCCGAGGAAATCGTCTCGATCTTCTTATTCATGCGTCGCGCAAACTGTTCGGCAAAATGGCGGACCAGCAATGGGACATCGTCGGGCCGCTCCCGCAACGAAGGAATGCGAACTGGAAACACATTCAGGCGATAGAACAAGTCGGAGCGGAATTTGTGCTGCTCCACCATGGACGCCAGGTCGCGATTTGTGGCGGCAATCAGCCGTGCGTCCGTCCGAAGCGTCCGTGTGCTTCCGAGCCTCTCGAATTCCCGCTCTTGCAGCACGCGCAGAAGCTTCGGCTGCAATTCGAGAGGAATCTCGCCAACCTCGTCGAGGAAAACAGTGCCGTGATTGGCGAGCTCGAATCTGCCGATGCGCTGGGCGATGGCCCCCGTAAACGCTCCCTTTTCGTGGCCGAACAGCTCGCTTTCGAGCAATCCGGTAGGAATTGCTGCGCAATTCAGCTTGACGAATGCATTTCCCGTGCGACCGCTGAGATTATGGATAGCCCGCGCAATCAATTCCTTTCCGGTTCCCGTTTCGCCATAAATCAGGACTGTGGAATCGGTGGGCGCCACGGTCTCCACGTGCTGCAAAATGCGTCGCAGTGGCGCGCTCTTTCCGATGATCTCCTCGAAGTTCATCTCGCTGCGGATTTCATCTTCCAGGTAAAGCTTCTCTTGGGCGAGCTGGTCCTTAAGCTTCGCGATCTGCCCGTATGCCTTGGCGTTCTCCACGGCAATTGCTATCTGGCTCGCCACCTGCATCAGAAATTGCACTTCATCACGGGTAAAAACGCTTCCTTCACGTCGCCCTAGAGTCAAGATTCCGTGTATGCGGCCCCTCCCGACAAGAGGCAGGATGCAGCCCGTCGTCAGGCCCTCGGCTACCGGGGGCGCGTCAGGACTGTGATCAGCCACGTCAGCGATCGTGCCCACGAATGGCTCGCCGGTTCTAAAGGTCACGCCAGGCGGCATTCCATCAATAGGTATGAGGATTTCTTCCCTGATGAATCCTCGGCTCTCCGGAAAATCTACAGCGTAGAATCGCAATTGGCTGCTGTTTTCCGCATCCGGTAACCCAACGCCCACAAAATCACATTGCATCACGTGGCGTATGTTCGCCGAGATGTTTCGCAGCAACTGACGCAAATCGAGCGTCGACACAACACTGTTCGTCAAATCCAGCAGAAGTTTCAGCTGTTGTTGCGCTCGTCGTAAAGCCTCAAAGTTCAGGGCATCGTCAATAGCCAGCGCCATTTGGTCCGCGACCAACGCAAGAAAGCGGACCTCCTCTTCCGAGTACGCATTCGCGCGTTCAGAGCCAACAAACATGCCGCCAAGCCGCCGGTGCGCTGTCGTGAGGGGAAGCATGCAAACGGACTGAATCTGATGCCGTTTGAGCTGCTCCATGGTGTCAGGGAAGCGGCTCTCCTGATCGACGCAGGGAATCACAATGGGTTGCTGGTGTTCGTACACCCAGCAAGTCATGGTTTCTGTTTGCTTTGTGCATTCTTGTGGCAGCGCGGCGCCGGGTTGATTGCAGTGCACCGAAACGTGCCAATGGATTGCGTCTGAAGTCTTGTCGTATTGGGCGATGCCGATGCCGTCAAATTCAATGACACGGCTTAGCTCGTCCACCAGAATCTGGAAGAGCGTCTTTGGGTCGCGTTGCGCGCTCACAGCCTGCGACACACGGATGAGTGTCTCGTAGCGCGCGACCACCGATCGCTGCGCCGGCTCCAAGCCCAATTGTGTGGTACCGCTCGCCATCGCGGGATTAGATGCTCGTGGGCCGTATCGGGGTACGTAGCGAATCATCGTTCCGCCCGTGAAATCGCCGGCTGTTTCGTCGCGTGACCGACCGCAAAGTTGCCGTTTACAGAGCCAGCGGCTAAAACCTTCAAACTTTGGAAAGCCCCGCTGAAAGGCTTCGCCCCCGGTCAAAACATGCTGGTTCTCACTGAGGTAATTGTCTCTGGAAAGGCGTCTCGGGAAATTCTCGAGGCGAGCGGCGATCAACTTCTGGCGACCGCTCGTGCAGCCGAACATACTCAGCGGGGTCTGGGGGTACCTGCGCTAAAAATTCACATGCGCTTCACTGAACTGCAATAACCAGCCGTTATAGATGACAGCCGCTGCGAAAAGACTTAGTTCCCTTTGTATTTTCGCGTGTCAGCAAGAGGAAAGGTGTCCCTCAAGGAGGCTGTTAGATGATAAGGAAAGCTGCATTCGCTTTAGCTTGGGTATTTTCGGCTGTGGCTTTTGTTCCGGCCATATTCGCGCAGCAGTCCCGCGGCGACCGCGAGATTCGCCACGTACTGCTGATCAGCATCGACGGCATGCACGCGGTGGATTACCTGAACTGCGTGGCGTCGGGCACGTGCCCGACACTGGCGGGACTCGGTAAGACTGGCATTAACTACACGCGTACCACCACTTCCAGGCCTTCCGATTCGTTCCCGGGTTTGATGGCGCTGGTGACCGGGGGCACACCGAAAACGGTAGGCGCATTCTATGACGTCGCCTACGATCGCGTTTTGGCGCCTCCCATAAACTCGACGGGCAACGGCCTTCCCGGCGCTGGCGTCGGCGGTTGCAGTGTCGGCCATGCGATCGGAACGCAAACCGAATACGAGGAAGGCGTCGAAATCAACCAGCACCTGGTGAACGGCGGCGGTCCTTACGCCCCGTTCGACGGCGGCGTAAAATCAATCGATCCGACCAAGCTGGAGCGCGATCCCTTTAATGGCTGCAACCCGGTCTACCCCTGGAACTTCGTTCGCACTAACACGATCTATGGGGTCATTCATGCCGCCGGCGGCTACACGGCGTGGTCTGACAAGCATCCCGTCTATGCGGCCGTTTCTGGGCCTACCGGAACATCCAGCCCCAGCAACGTGGACGATTACTATGCGCCGGAAGTGAATTCCGACGTCGTGGAGATCCCGGGCTTCCACACGGTCACCGGCGACGATTGCTCGAAGCTTAGTTTCGCCCCGGGTGATGACTGGACCACCCACTTCGACACGATCAGATGCTACGACCAGCTTAAGGTCAATGCCATCGTCAACGAGATCAGCGGCAAGAACCACCTCGGCACCAGCAATGCTCCCGTGCCCGTGATTCTGGGCATGAATTTCCAGGCCGTCAGTGTGGGACAAAAGCTGATCTCGGGAGCAGTGAAAGGCGGATACACGGATGCCGCGGGCACTCCAACTCCAGCTATGTTAGGCGAGATCGAATTCGCGGATGCGTCCATCGGGCAGATGGTCAGTGCGCTCAAGAGTAATGGTCTTCTTGAGTCCACCGCCATCATCATCACCGCGAAGCACGGCCAATCGCCGATTGATCCCAATCGCTTCTTCCCAATTCCGGGAAGCTCCAAACTAAATGGCAGGCTGCCGTCCGATGTCGTTTCAGCCTTCCTGCCTGCGGTGTACAACAATCCGTTGAACACCCTTGGGCTGGCCGAGGACGACATCTCCCAGATCTGGCTGACAAATTCAGCCGACACCGTTGCTGCCGTCAATCTCTTGGAGACGACCAAGAACCCAAACGACACCGATGACAATGCGGTCGGGCTTGGGCAACTCTATTATGGCGGTTCCCTTGAGACGATGTTCAATAAACCCGGCGTTCCTACGGACCTTGACCGCTGCTGCTCTGTGCCCGAACGGGGCCAACCTGACCCGCGCACACCCGACATCGTGGTGATACCAAATGTGGGCGTGGTCTATACCGGAAGCACCAAAAAGCAATCCGAACACGGTGGCTATGCTTGGGACGATACCAACGTGATGCTGCTGGTATCAAATCCTTCTATCAAGCCGCACACCGACACCAGCTTTGTGGAAACCGATCAGGTGGCTCCCACAATCCTGCAACTGCTCGGCCTTCATCCCGAAGCCCTCGAGGCCGTCAGAATAGAGGGCACACCGGTTCTGCCCGGCGTGGCCTTCGACTCAAACAGACACTAACCTGCGGATTTCCTCTAAGCCGCACAATCTACCGTCATCAATAGGCTGGGGCGCCGCTCGAGTTGAGCCGGCGCCCCAGTTATGGTTTAAGACTTTCGCGCGGAGTATTACTGACCCGTAGTCAGGCCGAGACTGCGACACTGTTGGTTGCAGAACTCGAGCCCGAGCAAGCGCTCTCTACACGCAAGCTGGTCTTCGAAAGCGGCAAATTCAACCGTGAACTGTTATCCCACTAAAACGCCGATGAGTCTCGGAGAGGGTAGAAAGCGGATTCCGCTGTTCTCCGCCGCTGCCCTGGGGCTCGTCGACCGATAGAGCGCTTACCATCCTCTGTATCGACCTCTGTCCCGGCGGTATCTTCACGAAACGCTACTCAGGAGGCGTAAAGTACCTCACCGGTTTTCGTTGATCGAATACCAGGACGTGGTCGTCACCTCGAAATTGAATCTCCAGCATGGTGCGCGGTCCATGCTCGGAACCTTGGTCCACGACGGCGGCAGATTTGTAAGGCAAGTCCCGCTTCACCCATTCCGCTTTAGCCGTGGCGACCACGTTACCGTTTTTGACAAATTTAACCGTAGCCTCAGGGCTATAAAGCGCCCAGTTGATGATGCAGTCGCGGAGAGTTACGTCGGTGCCGTATAACGTGACCGACGGTAGTTTGACGTGCCGGGACTTATCCGGCAGTACGCGGGGCGTAAAGCCGACGGCTTTCAAACTGCTTCGCGCCACTTCAGAGTCGTTGTAATTGCGATACGGCCCGACGAGCACGTGGTAGGAGTTCATCCAAAGAGATTTATTCTGGGATACGACGGGATGGAACCCGCGCTGGCGCAAATCATCCGTGGTCCGGTCAGCCCGCGCCCGGTTTTTAAACGTGCCGACCTCGAAATAAGTCCCCACCGAATTCGGGGGGCTTCTCCCCGGTCTTCGACTTCGACCACGGGACGCGAGGACACCCGTGCCGGCTCAGGTTGGTTTGCGAAGTCGGACCGCACCGGAATTCCCAGCTTGTCTCCTGCTAAATTAAAGCTGTGAGCCGCGGCGGCAAAAGGCAACCGTGGCATCGCAAACGGGGCTGGCGAAATACGGGGAGTGTGCCCGCGTTCCGGGCGACCCGGTTTCGCGTGAGCGGTTTCTGGGCGAGCGAGTTTCGGGCGCCCAAGTTCCGCGTGACGATGAACCGGAATTTGCCTTTCACTGGGTGAGAGGGGTTCGTCGGATTCGAAAGTCTGGATCGGTGGCGGCGCAGGCGCAGCCGTTTGCTGCTCGAGAATTGCCGGTGGAGCTGGAACCGGAATTAGCTCAGGAAGCGGTGCTGGCGCAGCCGCCACAGTGCGTTCGGGTGGCACCGCTCCAAACCGTTCCCCCCAGCCAATCAGTGCCTCACCCAGCTCCCGACGATAACTGTGCAGCAGGAACGCGGAGACCACAAAAGCGGAAATCAATATGCCGGTGAGCACGCCACGAGAGAAAACCGTCAATTTCACCGCTGCTCTTCTATCCTGCAATCGCACTTCACGCATATAAGCGTTCCGGCCCTCGCTCGCGGAATTCGCGGGAATGGTGCTGAGGGCAGAAATGGTGTTTTGCGCGAAAGGCAACTGCGAAGAATTCTGCTCATATGGCGAATTCTTATGACCGAACTCTTTCGCAATGCAGACTTGCTCGGGAGCTTGAATGAGGTAATTGCGGACGTACTCCAGCGCAGGGGCAGACAAACCGTTGAATTGCAGGCCTCCTGTCTTGTGCGTCTCATCCGTCCACATCAGCTCGCCGTCACAGTCGATTCGACGCCCCTTCGCGGAGAACCAAAAGTGCATAGTGCCCTGCACCCGAACGGGAGCAACCGACTGAAAACAAAGTCCTCCCTCGGAAGCATTCAGCACGATGCCGCCATTATTGGTCTCGAAATTGATGTACGCGAGCACCCCTAGCGTCGTTCTTGGATTTTGGCGGCGTTCAGGACCCATAATCGTAAATACCTCCACACCAGACGCGTTGGTCTACATACTGCATTTCGTGGTCGCTACGCTTCACTAACCAGAGGAGAAAAACCGATCCCATACAGCTTGTCAATAGTACGAGCGTCGTAACAGTAGATAACGAGATAGTTAACAAACCGTAAAACCCACTGTTTTCGATACCGGACGGTTCAACAATTCGGCGCGCGTTCGCTTAGCCGCATTCTAACGTATTCTGGTAGTCTCGCGGATTAACACTGGCAGAAAAGCCAAACTTTGTTCTCCTCGACGATATTCATGAAGCCACCTTGCGATCACGCTGTAATTGCTTCCGGCTCTCTCGGCAGTCCGCGGGCCGCCAATGCGGACCTATGGATCCTGGTGGTGACCATCCTCGGATCGAGCATGGCCTTTATTGATAGCACGGTCGTCAACGTGGCTCTTCCGGCGCTGCAAGCCAGTCTCGGCGGGACCGTGATTGACATGCAATGGGTCGTGGAATCGTATGCCCTGTTTCTGAGCGCGCTCATACTAACGGGAGGTTCGATGGGCGATGTGTTTGGTCGCCGCCGCGTTTTTCTGGTTGGTGTCACTGTTTTTGCTGTTGCGTCAGCGGCCTGCGGTCTCGCCCCGAATATCCGCGACTTGGTGATCGCTCGAGCGCTGCAAGGAGTGGGGGCCGCGTTCCTTGTGCCGGACAGTCTGACGATTATCAGTGCCTCGTTCAGCAAAAAGGAGCGGGGCCGCGCCATCGGGACCTGGGCCGGCTTCACGTCGATAACGGCGGCGATGGGACCCGTCCTGGGTGGCTGGTTGATCGAGCATCTTTCCTGGCGCTGGGCATTCTTTATTAATGTTCCCGTCGCCTCGGCCGTGATTGTGCTTTCGCTGTGGCACGTTCCCGAAAGCAGGAGCAGCGATCAAACGACGGTGGACTGGACAGGTGCGCTGCTCGTCACCACCGCTTTGGCTGGGTTGATTTACGGATTCATCGAAGCCGCAAACTTCGGTTGGCGAAATCCGGCCGTGTGGGGAACGTTCACTGCTGGCGCCATCTGTTTGCTGGCCTTCTTTTGGTTCGAGAACCGCACCCGTGCTCCTATGGTTCCCTTAAAGCTATTCCGGTCCGCCAATTTCAGCGGCGCCAACTTGCTGACATTTTTTCTTTACGCCGCCCTCGGCATTTTCTTCTTTGTGTTTCCGCTGAATCTGATCCAGGTGCAACACTATTCGGCCACGGCTACAGGCGCAGCGGCGCTCCCTTTCATCCTGCTGATGTTCCTGCTTTCGCGCTGGTCGGGCGGATTGGTCCATCGCTTTGGCGCCAGGCCGCCATTGATCGCCGGTCCCCTGATCACCGCCGGCGGGTTCCTTGTTTTCGCAATTCCCTCGATTGGTGGCACCTACTGGATAACTTTCTTCCCGGGATTCTTGTTACTGGGATTCGGAATGGCCGTGAGCGTAGCCCCGCTGACAACGGTGGCGATGAGTGCCGTCGATCAGAGCCGCGCGGGCACCGCCTCGGGTATCAATAATGCCGTAGCCCGGGTTGCGGGGCTGCTGGCCGTAGCCACAATCGGTGTTGCGATGGTGGCGGCATTCAGCTATCGCCTGCATCAGAGTTTGCTGCGGCTGCATGTGTCAAGCGACGTGAGATATGCGCTCGAGTCACATGAAACCAAGCTCGCTGGCCTTACATTACCTGCCGGAATCGATGCGCATACGGCAGATGCACTGCGAGCTTCGATCGGCGGAGCATTCGTGTTTGGATTCCGGCTGGTAATGATGATTTGCGCAGGTTTGGCCCTCACCAGCGCCGCGTTCGCGTGGGGAATGATCGAAACCTGAAGTAAACGCTTTGCCCCGCAATCGTGGGTTCATGAAACCTGATGCGCGGCCCTTCGCGTACGGAAGCTTTTGGTTTTTGTTTGCACACGAACCCGAGATGCGTTTCTGAGAACCGCAACAATTTCAATGGGCGCCGGAGATGCTCGAACGCGTTATGCGATGTTGTGGGTCGGCACTTACCAAGTTATTTGAGGTTGCTGTCCCGGCTTACCAAAAAAATGGTGCGGGACGCACCGTCTGTGGCCAGCTCCCGTAATATATATCCATCCCGCCGCAGCTTACGGGGCCACCAATCGTAATCCATTCCTGCGTAGCCGGAATACAAAAGAAACACGGGGTGTTCTGTCACAAATGGCTGAAAATCGTAGATCGGAAGCGGCGCGTAGTGGCGCATAACCTCGAATTGTTTATCGATGGAATCAGAGTGAGTGAACTCGACAACCTGCGCGACATCAATCAGCGAGACAAATCTCTTGGTCCACTCCGGAGACGAGTAGTAGGCAAGTTGCAGGAATTGATTGGGCTCGGAAACCACTACCGGTAAATCCGCGTGACCCGCGGAGCCCACGAGATCTTCAACCGACTGCGCCGGTGACGGGAACCGTCCATTGTAGGAAAACCAGAAGCGGCCCTCTTGCACAACCAGGGCCGCAACAATACAAACCGCAGCGGCCGCCAATACCATTCTTCTTTGCCTGATGTGCGGTACCGCATACGCAAATGCGAGCGGGAAGCCCAGCATCGCCGGCAACATGTACCGCTCGGTCATACCGCCATGCGCGACCTGCGCCACAAAGAAGCAGACGAATGGCAGGCCCAAAAATCCCAGCGCCAGTACGCCCTCGTGCAACAACGCGCCGCTGGGGCGCTCGCCGCGCCCGATGCGACGCTCATCCCGGAGCATCGTCATGAGCACGGCCAGCGCGAAACCCGCCATCAGCAGATCGCCGAAGCGCGAAAACGTCGTGTTGAAAAACCACGAGTAGCTGCCCTCCGCGGTAACCAGGGTGGGCTGTGCCCAGTAGTGCGGTCCAAAATTGGATCTGAATCGCGCAAGGACGGGCCAGAAAATGGCGAGTGGAACAAATCCGCAGGCGAACGCCAGCCAGATGCTCATACGCAAACGCGCGTTTTTCAATGCGAAGACAAGCTCAGCAAGAATGAACGGAGCAAACGCCAGCACTGCGTAATAATGCAAGGCCTCCGCAAGAGCGAGGCACACGCCCAGCAGCACCATGGCCCCGGCTTCAGGAGCACGCTGATAACAAAGCAGCGCCATCGAAAATAGTGCAAAAACCAGAGCGTACGGCCGGGCCTCAATGGCGTACATGCTGTACAAAATGGTGATGAGAGGCATCGCGGCGCAGACCAGTGCAGTTGCGCTGCCGCTTCGCTTCTTGACCAAAGTAAATAGGCACACGATCGTGACCGAAAAACCCAGTATCGAGAGCAGGCGGAACGAAATCTGCTGATTGTGTACGGCGGCAACGGCGGGCCACTCCAGCACATAAAACAGCAGCGGCTGCCCATCCGCGTTTTGCTTGAGAGCGGTCCACATCAGTGGAACGCTGTGCAGCCGCACGATCACCAGGGTACAAATCTCGTCGTACCACAGTGGCCTGACCAACGCGGCGCATAAACTTCTCAGCGCTGCGTATAACACCAGAGCGGCAATAATGTACGGGGCAAACCTATCCGCGCGCGAGAATGCAGGCGCAGATGCCGACGAAGATGCCGGCGCGGAATTTTCCGGGACTGTGGGTGCGCGCCCCGCGCCGACCGGAACATCGTCTATAGCGGGTGCTATTGCCGAGCGCGCTGGCGAAACTATTGTTGATGGAAGACTCAACGAGTCGCTCCCTCTTGGCGGTTTGCTGAAGAAAAAACAGAGTAGCAGAGAGGGAGTTGCCGCGGGTTTGCGTGCGCATATCGAGTGCTCCAAGCGTCAACAAATCGCGTTAACGCCCGCCGATGAAGTCACGCACAGCTGCACTTCGCACGCTGAAAATTGCGCTGCTGTGTCGCGTCTGTTCGAGTTCAAAGCTGGCGCGCGCGCTACACCGGGATGGCGGCGAGTGCCGCTTTTACGCGGGTGGGCGACAACGGTGCCTGGCGCACCCGGGCTCCTGTGGCGTCGAAAATCGCGTTGGCGATGGCGGCTGGAGTGGGACGGCTCGACGGTTCTCCCGCGCCGCCAGGTGGCAATTCCGGGTGATTGAGAAGCACGATGTCGATCTGATCGGGAATGTCGGAAGACCGGGCAACCGGGTAGGTTTCCCAATCGACGCTGGTCACGGTATCGCGGTTGAATGCGACCTCTTCTTTTAACGTGCGGCCCAGGGATTGAATCAAGTTTGCGGAGATGACTCCGCGCAGGCCATTCGGGTTGACGATCAGGCCGCAATCGTGGACGCACACAAACCGCTTTACGTGTACCGCTCCCGTGGTTCGGTTGACTGCCACCTCGGCCACGGTGGCGACGTAGGTGCCGTTCCGGATGCCCAACGCCACGCCGCGACCGGTGGCAACTTGCGCGGAACCAGTCGGTTTTGCAGCGGCCGCGCGATGGGGCGACGGACGCGCATCCCAGCCAGAATGTTCGACCACGGCTGCAAGTACCGCTTTGGCGCGCGCATCATCGCCAATGTACTTGAGACGGAATTCGATGGGATCGGCGCCAGTTGCGGCGGCGAGCTCGTCCATGAACGATTCGACGGCAAAGGTAGTGGACGGGCCGCCGGGATCGCGGAGATGGGTGCTGCGAAGCGGCGACCCGGACGCATAAAAAGAAGGAATCACATGGCCAACAGCGTGCAGATTCGCAAAATGATAGGGAGGCGCCGCCGTGCCCCAGGTGGCGAATTCGTCGACGCCAGAGGTATTGGGAACGCCCGACAATTGCGCTCCGAGCATATTGCCCGCGTGGTTGGGCTGCGGGAGAACTTCGCTGCCTGAAAAAGCGCGTGACGTAAACTGCAAGGCATTCACGACGCCTTGATCGTCCAATCCCGCCGAGAGGTCGTAAACCGCGGCAGGTCCCTTGCCGCCCCAGGTGGTCATGTCCGCGCGCATCCATTGCACGCGCACCGGCTTGCCCACAGCCTGCGACAGCAGCGCCGCATCGGCCGCGGTATCTTCGTAACCGGCGCGGCCGTACGAACCGGCATCTTCGAGCCAGATCACGCGAACCTGATTGGTTGGCAGATGCAGAAGCTCCGCGATACCCTGTTGCAGCGCATGCGGTTTTTGCGCGCCCGACCAGACGGTGGTGACGCCCTCCGGCTGAAAATCGACAACCGAGCAGCCCGGGCCCATGGAGGCGTGCGACTGGAAAGGCCAGTCATACGTCGCTGCGATTTTCCTGGCTGAGTTTGGCAACGCGGCCGTGGCGTCCCCCTGATTCACGAAGACCTTCGTCGCCTTTGGAGCCACCGTGCGCATGTGCTGGTATAAATCATCCTGGGCCGGGAAAGTTTGCGTGGGCGCGCTCCAATTGATCTTAAGTGTTTTCGCCGCACGGATGGCGGACCACTCATTTTCCGCGACAACGCCCACGAAATTGCCCTTCACGACAACTTTCACCACGCCGGGAATGGCCTTCACCGAATTTTCATCAACGCTCAATGGAGAGGCGCCGACGGTGGCAGGCCGGATCACGCGTCCGTGAAGCATGCCCGGAACGCGAACGTCGCCGACGTAACTGAACTGACCCAGAATTTTGGGCGGCATATCCACACGCGGAATGGATTGGCCGACGACCGTATACGTCGAAGGATCTTTGGGCTTGCCCGCACCCTTAACATTCAGGCCGAACCCCGCGCCGGTTACGTTGAGAGCTTCATTGAGATCGGTGCCGCCAGCCAGCATTCCGTAGGAAATGTTTTTGGAAGGATCGCCAATCACGCTGACGATGCCGTCCTTTACTTGCAGCTGATCGGCCGGTACTCCCAGACGTGTTGCCGCGAGCTGCACGAGCATGAACCGCGCCGTGGCAGCGGCGTTGCGCAATGGATTGGCTCCCTGCGCAACCGAGGTGCTTCCGCCCACGCCACCCTGGTCAGCGGTGGCAGCCGTATCACCCATGACAAATGCTATGCGGGCGGGCGCCACGTCGAGCTCTTCGGCAACAATTTGCGTGAAGGCCGTCTCGACCCCCATGCCAATCTCCGCTTTTCCGGTGAAGACCCGGATGATTTCATCTTTCTCCACGCGCAGCCACGCATCGAGGCGCGCGGGGGACGGAGTCTCCGCTACACCCGGCAGCGGAGCAGCACTCATGAGTTGCGGAAGAATTGCGGAATCGACCAAACTGAAGCCGATTAACAGGCCGCCGGTGGTCTTGACGAATTCGCGCCGCGACAGCGGAAGCTTAGGAGCCATGGCTTATGCACTCCTTTTCAGGTCCGCCGAGGCGCGGCGGACGGCACTGAAGATGCGCGCATGGCTGCCACAGCGGCAGACCAGACTTTCGAAGGCCTTGCGCATCTCCGCATCGGATGGATGAGGATTTTTATCGAGCAGCGCTTTCGTGGTCATCACCCAGCCGTTGAGGCAGTAGCCACACTGGAACGTTTGCTCCTCGATGAACGCCGCTTGCACGGGATGAGGAGCTTCAGGCGTGCCCAAGCCTTCGAGCGTGACGATTTCCTTACCAACGGCGCGCGATACCGGGAGCAGGCAGGAGCGCACGGCGCGATTATCCACGATGACGGTGCACGCGCCGCACTGGCCGAGGCCGCAGCCGAAGCGCGGATTGTTAAGCGCGAGATTATCGCGCAATACGTAGAGCAAAGGGCAGTCGGGGTCCACGTCAACGACGTGGGTTTTGCCATTCACTTTGAGGGAGGCGTGAGTGCTCATAATGGCGAATTATAGCACCGCTGTCGAAAGCTGGAGATCGGGGGTTTTCGAATGGAGTGGTACTATTTGGGAGGCCACCTCTCCCCACGCCAATATTTTTGTAAGCATCCGAATCCGTTAACCTTAAAGGTGCAGTCGGATGTCAGTCGGATGTAAGGAAGCGTACTCAAATGGCTCGGCACTTCGTGAGTGGTACCGTGAGTGGCACTTGATGAGCGACCCTTTATGAATACCGCGGTGCGATCACCGGATGTAGCGCAGAGTGCCCGGCGGCGGGTGGCCTGGCGGCTGCTGCCGTTTCTGTTTGTGCTGTATATCATTGCGTTTCTGGACCGCGTGAACGTGGGCTACGCGGGCTTGGAGATGGCGCGCGACCTGGCTTTCAGCGACCGCGTATTCGGGCTCGGGGCAGGTATTTTCTCGATCGGGTATTTTATTTTCGAGATTCCGGGCGCGTTGATCGTCGAGCGGTGGAGCGCGCGGCGGTGGATCGCGCGCATCCTGATTACCTGGGGATTGGTGACCCTGCTGGTGTCGGCGGTGCACACGCCACGGCAATTTTACCTGGCGCGTTTTTTTTTGGGCGTCGCGGAGGCAGGTTTTTTCCCAGGCCTCCTGGTCTACTTGACGCATTGGTTCCGTTACGAGGACCGCGCCAAGGCCGGAGCGATGTTCATGGCCGCCATCCCGATGTCCAGCATTATTGGCGCGCCGCTGGCGGGATGGATATTGAGCGAGCACTGGCTGGGGCTGCCGGGATGGCGATGGCTGTTCGTCGTCGAGGGAATACCCGCCGTGCTGTTCGGTTTCCTGACGTTGTGGCTGCTCACGGACTGGCCCTCGGAAGCGAAATGGCTGCCTCCAGAGGAGCGGGATTGGCTGACCGAAGAGCTGCGGCGCGAAAAGGAAGCCAAAGCGAAGACGGCGCGGTGGACGGTGTGGCAGGCACTGCGGCGGCCCGAAGTGATTCTGCTGACGCTGGTTTATTTTCTGGCGATCATCGGAATCTACGGGTTCGTGATCTGGTTTCCCACCATTGTGAAGCGGGCGACGGGGCTGCCAAACGGAGCGGTGACGTTGCTGTCCTCGCTGCCATATATTGCCGGGTTTGGCGCAATGCTGCTGAATGGCTGGCATTCGGACCGCACCGGCGAAAGGCGCTGGCATACGGCATTTCCGCTGTTTCTAGGAGGCGCGGCGCTGGGTTTGACGCTGCTGGTGCGCTCGAATCTGTGGGTAGGGTTTGCGGCCATGATCGTGGCGGGAGCGTGCACCACGGCGTTCATGCCCAGCTTCTGGGCCTTGCCAACGGAATTGCTGACGGCCTCGGCCGCGGCAGCATCGATTGGATTCATCAATTCCGTGGGGAACCTGGGAGGCTTTGCAGGGCCTTTCGTGATCGGCTATTTGCGCACGGCCACCGGTTCATTTGCGCCGGGGTTGGGATTTCTGCTCGCGTGCACCGTGCTATCCGGCATGGCAATCTTGTTACTGCGTACGCGGGCGCCGGTCGGGTAATGATGTGCTAACAATGCGGGGATCGCACGACAATGTGGAGATTGCAGAAAAAACTTGTGGTGCGCAGCTTCGCGATTCGCGCGTACGATTCTCCAGCGCCGATCAGCGCGGAACGGGGCGCTCGAGCAGCGCGCTCCATTCTGAGAGGTGATTGAGCGAGAGCTCGTGCGTGCGATCGAGCTCGAGCGGTGTAATCGAAATCTGGCCAGCGAAGATCGCCGCGTAATCGCTGCTGGGGTCGAGGCCCTCGGTGATTTGTTGCTCGTTCAGCCAGAAGTAGGTGCGGCCGCGCGGATCGGTACCCTCCTGCAGTACGTTCCGCGTCACCTTTTTCGATTGGCGCGTGAAGCGCACTCCGCCATTCCAGGCGAGGGGCACATTCACATTCAGTAAAACTCCCGGGGGCAAACCATTTTGTAGCACGAGCTCTCCGAGCTGGCGCGCGAATCCGGCTGCCTGCTCGTAGATGAATCCGGTGCCGCGATGTACGAGAGAAATCGCGATGGCGGGGACGTGATTGATCGTCGCTTCCATGGCGGCGCCCACGGTCCCGGAATAAAAAACATTTTCGCCGAGATTTCCGCCGCGATTAATTCCCGAGACCACCAGGTCAGGCGGCGTAGGAAACAAGCGGTGCAAGGCGACGATCATGGCGTCGGTGGGCGTTCCCTCGATGGCCCATTCGCGCTCCGCCACCTGTTCGCAAAAAATGGGCTGCCTCAGCGTAAGAGACTGCGCGGCAGCGCTGCGCTCGCTGATGGGCGCGACAACGCTGACGGTACCTGCGCCCTCGAAGCCGGCGACGAGCGCGCGCAAGCCCTCGGCATAGATACCATCGTCATTGGTGATGAGGATTTGTGGCATCGTCCGATTAGAATTGGAGTTCAAGATTCCGGACACCGTCTCACAAGCACTGTAACAGCAGGATCAACGGCAGCCCAAGTCAATCGAGAACCGACGGTGCTAGAGGTTTCCGCCGGGACACTGGGTGCTTTGCGGATGAGCGAACCGCGCCACAATCGGGAGCCCACGTGCGCCGAAAACCATGCAGCTTAGGAGCGCCCACCGCCGGCCCGGCAAAGAGACCCAGAATAGAAACCGATAGAAACCATAACTTGCGTGACGAAACACCGGACAAGCTTTTGAGAATTTCGATTTAGAGTCGAAATCCAGAGTGAATCAGGCTGCGATTCAGACTTTCAATCTAGACTGTCCGGGGATTTAGGAGCGAGACTCGACGGCTACCGTTTGTCGGATATACTGATAAGGTGGCGACAAATAACAAGCACGACATCATCGTAATTGGTGCTTCTGCTGGTGGTATCCGCGCTTTGCTGGACTTATGCCGGGGCTTTCCTGAAGATTTTTCCCCATCCATTTTTATCGTCCAGCACGTCCCACCGCATTCACCGAGCATGTTGCCGAAATTGTTGAGTGATGCAGGTCCGCTTCCAGCAGTCCACCCTCAGGATGGCGAGACGATTCAGCCTGGCCGCATCTACGTAGGAGTGCCCGATCATCATTTGCTGCTCGAGCATGGAAAGGTGATTGTCAAGCGCGGTCCGAAGGAGAACCGCTTCCGCCCTTCTATTGACGCGCTGTTTCGCTCGGCCGCTTACGTCTATGGACCGCGCGTAATTGGCGTGATTCTGTCGGGCGTTTTGGATGACGGCACTTCCGGGTTGTGGACCATCAAGCGTATGGGCGGGCTCGCAATCATTCAGGATCCAAAGGATGCCGCCTTTCCCGAGATGCCGCTGAGCGTGCGCGAATACGTGAAGGTAGACCACGTGGTACCCGTTGCCAACATGGCCGGGTTGCTGGTCGAATTGGTGCGCGAGCCGGCAGTTCGCAAGGTCAGGGTCGCGAAAAAAGACCTCAAACGGCTGGAACTCGAGATCGCGATCGCCACTCACGATAACGCGTTTGAGATGGGCATCATTGAAATGGGCAAGCTGACGGCCTTTACCTGCCCGCAATGTAATGGCGCCCTTTCGCGGCTAAAGGAAGGAAAAATTAAACGATTCCGGTGCCACACCGGCCACGCGTTCACGATCAGCGCTCTGCTGTCGGAAGTATCGGAAACGGTGGAAGATCAGCTGTGGCAGGCCATGCGCGGCCTGGAAGAGACCAACATGCTGCTGATCGAGTTCGCCAACTTCTTTCAGGAGAAGCGGCCGGATATTGCGCAAGTATTCATCCGCAGGGCTGAAGAAGTGAAACAGCGAGCCAGGACCGTGCATGACTCCGTATTTAAGCAGAGGCTGATCAGCGGGGACCTGCAATTCGAGGAAGAAGTGCGTAGCCGCGCTGAACGCAAGCTTCCGCAAAAAACGAAGTCACATCACCGTTTGGCCAAGTAGGGCTGGCGTTGCTGCACCACGATCAAGAGCGTCATTTTCGGGCGGACGCGCAGAAGCAGGTTACTTGGCCGGCATCGAGAACGTGTAAGAGAAACTCTCGCCCGTATCAAGGCCTTTGATTTGAAGGCGGTTTAATCGTCGCTCCTCCAGGTGACCGTGGTGCCACTTACGCACCTGGATCAGCTCAGACGTTAAATTAACTTGATGGTCGGGACGACAGGATTTGAACCTGCGGCCTCACCCACCCCAAGGGTGCGCGCTACCAGGCTGCGCTACGTCCCGACGGACAGGAAGTTTGCTATCGCCGCAGAAACCGGGTGGTTTCGGGGTGTTGCGGCAGGCGCAAGCGTATCACTCCGTTTCGAGAAGCGTCAACAACGAGCGGAGCGCGTCCCGCAGTTCGAGCAGTGCTTTGCGATCCACAGTTACGTGTTCGGTCGAGTGGGCCGGGAACCGGCCTCCCGATAGTTGCTGGGCGCCTGCGGGCTCTTGCGCCAGAGTTGCCGGTGCGCGCTCGCCCGCGTAAGGAAGTGTGTGGGTGGCCTCCCAATCATCCAGAAGCTCCGCTACGCCGGGAAGATCCTGAACGTCGGGTATGTCGGGGCCGCTTTCAAGGTCACGATCGTTCTCAATGTCACGCTCGGCGAATGTTGCGGATTCGGGTTCGCGCGGCGCATTTGATTCGCGGAGATCGATGTCGCGCGGGGCGTCAATCTCGCGAGGCGTGCTGGGGCTTCCGTTGTGCTCGCGAACGTCGCGAGTCTCACGAATGTCATCCACGAAAAGGTCGAGAGATTGGTCCGCATCGCGAGGCGGCGAATTACGCAGCGTGCTCGAGGGCACGCTCAGCGGCCCATTCAGTAGTGTGTCCAGTGCTATTTCAGACGATGCGGCCCGTGGCGGGTCAGCCCTACGATCGGGCCGACTATCGGGCCGACCGTCAAGCTGCGTATCAAGCTGTGTGTCAGGCTGTGTGTCAGGCCGCATGTCGCGCGGCGGCTCAGGAGAACCAGCTCGCGATGTGCTTGGCCGCTCGGTTTGGGGTTGGCTGTCTAGCTGAGTGTGTGGCTGCGTCTGTGGCTCATCATGTCGCTCATCGTGTGGATCATGACGAGCTGCGGCAGGCGCACGAGGCGCCATTTCGTGTGCTTCTTCGCGAGCGCCTTCCCGTGCTTCTTGGCCAGCATCTTCGCGGGCATCTTCGCGAGCATGTTGCCGGATACTGCCACTTTCCCCGAGGTGGCGGCGCGCTCCCGCAATGGTGAAGCCCTCGTCATAAAGCAGCCGCTTGATCTGGCGGACCGTTTCCACGTCTTCGCGGCGATACAGGCGATGTCCCTTGGGACTTTTCACCGGCTGCAATGTCGGAAATTCCGTCTCCCAGTAGCGCAGAACGAAAGGCTTGGTGCCGGTAAGGCGGCTGACCTCGCCGATGCGGAAAAGACTTCTGGCGGAGGCGGGCTCGTGGCTGTTCGCGTCCGGGGCGCTTTCGTAGGGGCCATTTTCCAGCATTTCGCTTCTATCCTAACGCGATTTCCCCGGGTGTCAACGTTCGCGGCGCCGGCGCCGGTTTCTTTTCCGGTCGTTCTTGGGAGCGCGCGGGCGCTCTTTCATTTTGATGGCGCGCTCGCGAGTGTCGCGCCCCTTTTCCCGCACGCGCTGGATAAAGCGGATGGGCGAGCCGGCGAAATCGAATTGCTCGCGCAGACGATTTTCAAGGAAGCGCTCGTAGCTGAAGTGCAGCTTTTCGCGCTGGTTGGTGAAAAGGATGAATGTTGGGGGAGCGCTCGAAGCCTGCGTGATGTAATAAATCTTTACACGATGCGCCGTGGGAGAAGTGCCGCGCGTAAGATCGACGCTCGACAACCAGCGGTTCAGCTCACCCGTGGAAATGCGACGGCGACGGACGCTGGCTACCCGATTGATGAGGGCGTACAGCTTGTCCACGCGCTCGCCCGTGAGCGCGGAGACGAAAACGATGGGCGCGTAGGTGAGAAACTTCAGGCGCTCGCGGACCAGGACTTCGTAATCGGCGGCGAGCTTGGCCGGATCCGCGGTTACGCTCATACCGGCATCGTCCTTCGCCGCGTCGCGTTTGGCCACGTCGCCTCGTGCGGGATTGCGCCGGCCGCTGCCGCGTTCACGGCGCGCGGGAACAGCGGCGGGAGCATCGACGATGACTTCGCGATTTTTTTCCACCGCGCGCCGGGCTTCGGTGAGTGCGAGGTCCCACTTGTTCATCACGATGATTACGGAGCGGCCCGACTCGTGAGCGTATCCGGCAATCGTCGCATCACCGGCGGAAATTCCCACGCTCGCATCGGTGACAACCAGCGCGACGTCGGCACGCTCGAGATGTTTGCGCGCCATGACCACGCTCAATTTTTCGGCGAAGGCCGTGGTTTTGCCTTTGCGGCGGATGCCCGCGGTGTCAATGAAGCGGTAGGTGGTGCCGTCGCGAGCGATTTGGGTATCCACCGCGTCGCGGGTGGTGCCGGGCTGGGCGGACACGATCGAACGCTCGGCGCCGACCAGACTATTCAGGAGTGTTGATTTGCCGACATTGGGGCGGCCGATGATCGCAATCTGAATGTCCGCGGTAGCGCCGTGTGCGGCTTGCCGGGATTCCGCAGATTCCGGGGGCAATTCCGAGGAGACGGGGAAGTCGCGGGTAACGGCGTCGAGGAAATCATCAATTCCGGTGCCGTGTTCGGCGGAGACCGGATAAACCTCGGTCGCCAGCTCGTAAAAAGGCGCGGCCAGGGCTTCGTTAAACGCCGTATCCACCTTATTGGCGGCGACGACGAACGGTTTGCCAGAGCGCCGCAAACGGCGGGCGAGGTCGGCATCGAGCGGGTTGACTCCCGTGCGCGCGTCCACCACCAGCACGAGGCTGGCGGCATCGGCAATCGCCACCTCCGCCTGGCGGAGAATTTCGCGCGGGATCGCGGCTTTATCCTCGGGCACCATTCCGCCCGTGTCGACGATCTCGAACGGGCGGCCGTTCCATGTAGCGTGACCGTAAATGCGGTCGCGGGTGATGCCCGGCTCGTCGGTGACAATGGAGCGGCGCGTGCCCGTAACGCGATTGAACAGCGTCGACTTGCCGACGTTGGGACGTCCGACGATCACGAGCGACGGCAATTTAGCTGTCATGGTTCGCGCTAGACATTCGCGTTAGGCATTCGCGTCAGGCATGCGCTTCGATGTTTCCTGTTCAACATGGAAATTTGCCGCCGACAGGCGCATGCCGATTCCGCCCTGCGACTACACTTTAACCTAGTGGAGAGCGGAGCAGAAGGTTTTCGGCCAGGCAGAAGCCGTGGAACGACGATTACGCGAGATCTGCAGGACGGCGGAGTCGGCATGGGAGTGAATTCCACGCCCGGTTAGCGCCTGCTCTTTAGTGCTTAACGACCTTTGTGGCCACAGCCACGGCCGATTGCACGCCGCTGACGGGTGGCCCATTCTTGAATAGCTGGCCGCGTATCGACACCGAACTGCCAACGAGGATTTGCGAAATGTTCGCAGCGTTGCCCGCGAACTTGGTGTAAGCGCCGGGGGTCGGCGGTCCCAGCGTGATGACGCGAATCTGCGGAATGCCCGCACTCATCAGGAATGAAGGCAGCGTAGAGTTGCCGAGTGTGAACTCGGGCGCGGCCACGAGCGATACATTCGCCGTGATTCGGGAAGACCGCAAGCGGATGCGACCGGCGTTCTCGAAAACATTCGTCGAATTGGTTAGCTGCTGCACTTGCACTTCCTGGCCGATCATCAAGTCCTGCACACCTTGAAATGAAAACGCGGACGTAGCGGCGCTGGCACCGAGATTGTCGATGTCAAAAACCGTGACCGGCGCGGAGCTGAGCGCGACATTGACAACGCTCCCAATGGGGGTCGTCGTGAGGGATGGCGTTTCGCCGGTCACGACCATGCTGAACTGCGACGGCGGCGTGACGCCGCTGGTCGCCACGACGATACCCTCGATTTCGGGATGGGAAACGTCGGGATCCTCAAAAGAAACATTTGTAGCCATCAGCGAGCCGCTGGGCAACAAACTCATATTCACGTATACAATCTGATTTGCCGCCATGCAGGCGAAGCTGGCCGGCGTGCACGACGAGGCCGGGAAGTTTGCAAAAGTGGTCGTACTGTTCACAAAAACCGTTTCACTGCCGAGAGAGGTCTGCAGCACAAGAGAATTATTCGTGGCATTTTTCGCGCTTACGATTCCAACGACATCTTCAAAATTTGTAAATGACGCGCCCGCGGGAGCGGAGGTGAGCTCGGAAATGCTGGCACCGGACGTGAAATCGGCCAAGAACGTATTTGGAAGCGCGGAGGCGAGGTTAAGGTTGAGAAGCAATGCGCCGGGTGCGTTGGCGGTTAGGTTGATACCGGGCGACGGAAAATTTAGCGTTCCCCCGGAATCAGCCATAACTAATGGCGCGGCACAAACCTGCCCTGGTGCGCAATTCACACCACCTAACAAAATAGCGCTCGCAGTGTCGTTTTTGAAGGTGAGCGTGGGGTTAGCAAACGTCAGAGAGACGCTGGTGTAAGTGCCGTGTGGAATATTTGTGGTGGCCAACAGGGCAGACTCTGTCTGGAGCCGGGCGAGTTCGACGCTTACCGGCGCATTGATGAGCGACACGTTACCCGGTTCGAGTTGGGCGCCTGAAAGGGTCACCTCAAAGGAAAGAATGCTTACTCCGGGGGGCGGAGCGGCGGGAGAGGCAGTCATTGCGAAGCTCATGGGGACATTGTTTCCCTGAAGAGATGAGACTTGCTGGGCGCCGCCGCAGCCGGCGCACAGCCACGCCAGGGCGACGATCGCCAAGCACGCGCCTGAAGAACGAGCAAAGCGCGCTCTGAACATCGGAGTGCGTCGAGGACGTTCGTGCCGGCAATGGTGATGATAGCTAAGCTGTGGAAGGCAACCGTGACGGCTCATCTGATCCCCTGAACTGATTCCCACCCCTGGAAGCGCTTGCTCTATTCACGCGCGTGCATAAATATGCGGCGCTGTTGCGCTCTTCGTCTGTCAAAAGTGTTACGAGTGTCATGATGCTGCTGCAGGCGCTTACGCGCGCTGCCAGCGGCGCAGACCCATTACGCCACACTAGCACGCGGGCCACGCCGCGCGGACATTTGCGGAAACCCGTGTTCACATAAAGTCAGCGGCGAGCGGAGGGCGCTTCCGGTACAATCGCGCGGCGTTTGCATAAACTGGGCAAGGACGGACCAGTGATGGATTGGGGACCCGCGAAACAACGGCGAGAAGGAACCGCGTGAGCGCGACAGTGCACGTAAAGAAGGGTGTCGCGGGCGGCGCAAAGACGGGCGCGGCGGGGCGCCTGGGTGAAATACGCGCGGGCTTCGAGCCCGCTTTCTGGATCGCGAACTTCACCGAGTTATTCGAGCGGCTGGCATATTACGCGCAGTCCGCGGTGCTGGCGATTTTCTTACACGAAGAGATGCACTTATCCACGCAGCAAACCGGCACGCTGATGGGCGTGTTTGGTTTCGCGGTGTGGTTTCTGCCGATTCTGGGAGGCAGTCTCGCCGACCGGTTTGGGTTTCGGCGTTCGCTCGCGTTTGCGTACCTGATTCTCACCGCCGGATATTTCCTGATGGGCTCGCTGACGAGCGAATGGATCGCCCCTTTGCGCGACCGACTGCCTTTGTACTGGCTGGTGTTCGCCGTGCTGATGGTGCCGGCCCTGGGTCCATCGGTGGTGAAGCCGTGCGTCGCGGGCACGGTGGCGCGCGCGTCGAGCGAGTCCGTGCGTTCGATCGGATATTCGATTTATTACACGGTGGTGAATATCGGGGGAATGCTGGGTCCCATTGTCGCGTACCTGGTGCGACGCTCGCTAGGCATCGAGAATGTTTTCCGAGTGTCGGCGTTTTTTGTGTTCCTGATGTTCCTGTTCACGCTGCTGTTTTATAAGGAACCCACGCGTTCGGGGGAAGCGGCGGTGCCGAGCGTGGCAACAGCTTTGCGCAATATGCTCGTGGTGCTGGGCAACGTGCGATTGATGATCTTTTTGCTGCTATTTTCGGGTTTCTGGGTGGTGTACTGGCAGCAATATGTCGCGCTGCCGCTGTACATCCGTGGGTTCGTCAATCCGAATGCCAAAATCGATTTGCTATTGTCGGTGGACCCGGCGGCGGTGATTCTTTTTCAAATCGTGGTGAGCTATTTGACGCGCAAGGTGCCGAGTGTGACTGCGGTGACGCTGGGGGTGCTGATTGCCAGCTTCGCGTGGTTGATTGTCTCGGTACGGGCGACGACTCCTTTTGTGGTGGCTGCGATTTTCGTGCTGGCGCTGGGCGAGATGACCCAATCCGCGCGGTACTACGAATATATTTCGCGGTTAGCGCCGGCGGGCCAGCAGGGAACCTACATGGGATATGCATTTCTGCCTATCGCCATCGGTTACTTTATCGGCGGCCCGCTTGGCGGATATTTATTGCATTACTACGGCGACGTGCTGCACCGGCCACAACAGATGTGGTGGGTGATGTCGGGGATTGGATTTGTGACGACGGTGCTGATGTGGGCCTACAGCCATTTCGTTACCGGGGGTGGGAGCACGAATGAGCCCACTGTAGCGTAGGGCGGCATATGCTTGCGTGCGCGGTACCTTGTGGCGGGTGAATGGCACCGCGTGCGAGGCACCGAGCCGATCCACTGAACCCATGCACCGAACCCATGCACTGAACCCCTGCACTAAACCCCTGCACTAAACCCCTGCACTAAACCCCTGCACTAAAGATCGATGTGGGGTGTGCGGACTAGGTGAGCAGCGTGCCTATTTGAGACACGCAGCTATCCTCCTGAGCAGCTACCGTTCCCCGCCGCAGAGAATTATTTATTTGCAGCGCGTCCCGCCGAAGGATGATCCACAACTCCGAGAGCCTCGTCCGCACTAATGAGCGTTGCCCCCATGGCTTGGAGTTCGCCAATCGCCTGGCGCCCGGCCGCCGGCTCAATCGCCGCGATCGCATCGCTTACGAGCGTCACGCGCCGGCCCCGCGCCACCAATCCCCTGGCTGCCAGGCGGACGCAATATTCGGTTACGACCCCAAAGACAGCAAACTCCGCCGCGGGATCGGTGAACTGTTTGAGACGCTCGATCACTTCCTCCGTGTGGGGATTGTCGAAAACATCGAGCGTCTGTTTTTCCAGGATCACTTGCTGGAACGTAGAAAGGTCCGCCGGAACTTTGGCGGCGGGATCATTGGGGATAACCAGATATCTCGCCGCAAGCGTCTCGGGAACGATAGCGGCTCCTGGCGTGCCGCGTACGCAATGCGGCGGGAAACGCTGGAACTCTGGGTCATCGGGAGCGTGCACGCAGGCATCGGACACGAGGAACACGCGATTGGTCCTCGCCGCTTCCGTAAGCCGATTGAGATTAGGGAGTAAGTTTTTGGCGCCCGCGACGTAGAGCTTGCCGCCGGGCAGCATGAAATCGGCCTGCGTGTCGACATCCCAGAAAATAATGTGCCGGGCTACCACGAAGATTCCTTCACGGGGCGTGCCGTTTATTTTGCACGCGGACCCGGATGAAATCGCTGCAAGCTGAACGGTCCCGATCGCCCCTCAATTTCGGCGCTCGAGCGCTCACGTGGAAATCACGCGCTGCCGTACTTGCTGAAGCAGTTGCTCGAGCCGGGCGCTGTGGCGCACGGGATATTTTGTACTTGAAGGCGCGAGAGCGCGCAGGCTCGCAGGCAGGCACTCGAGTTGCGCGCGGCAGCGCTTCTGCGCTTCGGCAACCGGCTCGGCGGCGGCGAGGCGGACGCCGGCGCTCATCGCGGGCAGAAGCAAAGCTTCACCAGGGCAGGGGACTTCGTCTTCGCCGGCGATAACATCACCTATATAACTACCGCTGGAATCCGCCTCGCGATAAACCTGCTTGCGGCCCGGATATGTGACTTTGGCAGCACTGAACTTTGCGGCGTTGCGCACCGCGCCATCGCGTTCGATCTCGACCAGTTTATAAAGGACGCTCAATGACGGAGCATCGCTCGAAGTCGACAGCGAAGTTCCGACTCCGAAAGTATCCACGCGCGCGCCCGCGGCGAGCAGCGAGGTAATGCGGCCTTCGTCCAGATCGCCGGAAATAAAGATTTCGACGTCTCCCCAGCCCGCCTCATCGAGCCTGTGCCGAACCCAAAGACTGTCGGCGGTCAAGTCCCCGCTGTCGAGGCGCACACCGCGAGGTTTGCGGCCGAGGGCAATCACCTTTTCAATGGCGGAGCGCACATTATAAGTATCGAGCAGAAGGACGGAGTGCCGCGGAAAGAGATCCAGAAAGTGGGCGAAGGCCTCTTCCTCGATTTCATGAGCCATGATCCAGGAATGCGCTTGCGTGCCATAAGTGGGGATGCCAAAGCGATATCCAGCCTCGACGTGCGAAGTGCCCAGGCATCCTCCAATGAATGCGGCACGCGCGGCCAGCATTCCGGATTCGATGCCGTGGGCGCGGCGGGCGCCAAACTCAACAATGGGGCGGCCGGCGGCAGCTTCCACAAGACGCGCGGCTTTGGAAGCCACCATGGTTTGAAAGCTTATGGTGGCGAGCAGTGCCGTTTCCACGATCTGCGCTTCAGCAACGGGAGCGGTTACGCGCAGCAGCGGTTCGCCGGGAAAGCACACCGTGCCCTCGGGCATGGCCATAACGTCGCCGGAAAAGCGAAATCCCGCGAGGTACTCAAAGAACTCAGGGCCGATGCAGGCAAATGCCGGATGCTTCCGCAGGTAGTCGATTTCGGGGGCGCCGAAGCGCACATTTTCAAGAAAGTCGAGTGCCTGATCGAGGCCGGCCGCCACGAGGAAGTTGCGGCGCGGAGGCAACTCGCGCACGAAAAGCTCGAACGTGGCGCGCGCCTCGAAGCGGGTCTCGAGGTATCCCGCCGCCATTGTTAACTCGTACAAGTCCGCCAACAAGCCGGACGGAGCTGGATTCATCGGCATCAGGATACCTGCCCCATTATGCCACCCGGCGGGAGAAGCATACCAGCGCGGTAGTGCCACATGTTGCAAAGGAGTATTTGGACCTGTTGCCAGACGTCTCTTGCCGGACGCCTTTTACCCGGACGTCTGTCGCCGGACAAATGTTGCGGGGCGAAGGTTGCGCGACGGACGTTTGCAAACAGCAAGGCCCCGTCCGCGGATTTACCGGAGACGGGGCCTGCAAGGCTTGCGGGCCTAACGGCCCGCGATTCGCCTGATGACGATGGCGCGATGCTAGCTGCCCAGCACGGCGTCCTTAAAGGCTTTGGCGGCGCGGAGCCGCACAACCGTCTTCGCCTTGATCTTAATCGACTCTCCAGTCTGCGGATTGCGGCCCATGCGCGCTTTGCGGTGCGCCTTTACCGCGCGTCCCAGATTCGGGATGACGAACTTTCCCGCGCCACCCTTGCATTCTTTCACCGCCAGCTTGAACAGCTCCTCAAAATACGTTGCGACGGTCTTTCTGGGGGTGCCCGTTTTATCGGCCAAGTGGGCCACGATCTTCGACTTGCTCATCGGCTTTGCCATCGTGATTCTTTTCCTCCTCAGAATGATTCGGGGACTTTCCCCGGAGAACTTTGCTTTGTACGCGCGCCACTATAAAGATAGTGAACTCGCAAGGCAAGTAAAAACATTGAAAAACCCGTAAAAAACGCAGGTTTCACGAAAGACGATGTGCAAATCGCCACTGTTTATGCACTTTTTACCGCACTCTGGCTCTGAAAACCAATTAGGGACTGCTACATCCTTGGTAAACGCTTGGCGGCCCGAATTGGTACTGTTATTCTCGAAAGTGCTGTTCACCCTCGGAGGAACCGACCAATGGCTGCAAGCGAACGATCCTGGCAACAGATAGAGGCCGTATTTGGAGCGCGGTTGCACATGAGCCGCAGGCCAGTATCGGTAAGCTTTCTCGAGGCAGAGCCCGCGGATATCGAGCGCTTTGCGGGTACCGAGCCTTCCGGCTGCAGCTTCTGGCGCCTCGCAGGGGAAGGTCGCGTTTTTTATACACGCCCGAGCGATCATTTCAATTGCGCGGTGGGCGCTTACACGCTGAATATTCCGCTTTCCGCCGAGCGAGAAAAAGAAACCGAGCAGACGCTGCAAATGATGTTTGGCGTCGGCTACATCCGGCCCGAAGATGTTCCGGGCATTGTGCGGCTGGCGAAAACCCCTGCCGCCACGGTTTACGCGCCCTTGGGAGCCGCTCCGGTAAAGCCAGACGTGGTGCTTTTCGCGTGCCGTGCTTCCTCAGCGATGCTGCTGAATGAAGCGGCGATGCGCGCGGGATCAGGGGGAGCCTTGCCGCCGCTCGGACGCCCGTCGTGCATGGCCATTCCCGCGGCGCTCGCCAAGGGCACCGTGTCGAGCCTGGGATGTGCCGGCAATCGCGTGTACACCGGGCTTGGCGAAGATGAGCTGTACGTCGCTGTGCCCGGAGCCGATTTGGAAAAAGTGGCTGCCGCGCTCGAAGTAATCGTTTCGGCGAACCAGGCCATCACCGATTACGCGCGTGGACGTCGCAGCGAACTGTCTACTGTTTAGTTACTCGGCCAATAAGCGTGTCTACAGCGCAGCAAGGCCCTGGTAAAAATTGGCGACGGCTTTGATTCCTCCGAAATAATTTTCAAGCGAAATGTGCTCGTCGGGCGCGTGCGCGTTTTCATCCGGCAGGCCGAAGCCGAGGAGCACGCAAGGGACCTTGAACGTGTCGTACATCTGCGTGACAAATGGGATCGAGCCGCCCTCACGAATAAAGACGGCGCGCTTGCCGAAACCCTTCTCGAGCGCGTCATGCGCCATCTCAAAAAAAGGATGCGTATAGGGCGCTACCCACGGCTTGCCGGTGCTTAGTACCTGAAACTTGCTGGTTACGGTCGAAGGGAGCAGCTTGCGAATGTGCCGCTCCACCAGCCGCGCAATTTTCGCGGGATTCTGGTCGGGTACCAGACGCGTCGAAAATTTCGCGTGCGCTTTCGAGGGGATCACCGTCTTCGCACCTTCGCTGGTATAGCCACCCCACATTCCGTTGAGCTCGAGCGTGGGGCGGCACCAGAGCTGTTCGGCAACGGTGTAACCTTTTTCGCCGCACAGTGCCGGAGCTCCCACGGTCTTGCGAAAATCTTTGGGTTTGAAGGGCAGCGCGGCCAGCGCCTTCCGCTCCGTCCGGGAAAGCGCCGCTACATCATCGTAAAATCCCGGAACAGCCACGCGGAAATTCTTGTCATGTAGCTTCGCAAATAGCTCCGCAAGCACGGTGAGCGGATTGGGCACCGCGCCGCCAAATATGCCCGAATGCAGATCCTGCGCGGGTCCGGTGATTCCAATTTCGTAGTAGTTGAGCCCGCGCAAGCCATAGGTGATCGACGGCACGCCGGCGGCCAGCATGGAAGTGTCGGAGACGACCAGGGCGTCAGCCGCAAGTTTGGCCTTATTCTGCTGCACGTAATCCCACAGGCTCTCGCTGCCGACTTCTTCTTCGCCTTCGATCAGCACCTTCACATTGATAGGCAGCTTGCCCGACGTTTGCTGCAGCGCGTCCAGGGCGCGAATGTGAATGTGCACCTGCCCCTTGTCGTCCGCTGTCCCGCGGCCAAAAAGATTGCCGCCGCGCACCGTGGGCTCGAATGCCGGGGAAGTCCACAGGTCGAGTGGCTCGGCCGGCTGCACGTCATAGTGTCCGTAGAAAAGCACGGTGGGCTTGCCGGGAGCCTGGAGCGATTCGCCATAGACGAGTGGGTGCATTTTCGTGGGAATGATCTCGACGCGTTGCAGCCCGGCGCGGCGTAAACGCTCGGCGACCCATTGTGCCGCAGGTTGATATCGCCTTTGTGCTGGCTCTGGGCGCTGACGCTGGGGATGCGCAGAAATTCGTAGAGATCGCCCAGATGCTCATCGTGCTTTTGGTCGATGTAATGGTTCAGGTCCATACGCCGGCTCCTTTTCCAGTGGAAGTCACTTCGCCCATTCGCTGCAGGCAAGCGCCACAGCCGAAGTTTAACGAAGTTTAACAGAGGAGATCATCTGTTCCAGGAGTGGCCGTCTGTCCCGCCGGCGGTCGAGTCGCGCGGAAGCACGCAACGGCCGTGGAACAGGCCCGCATGTCCCGATGTGAAACAGGAAACAGCGCGCTCGCGCGTGATTGACGAACGCTGTCACCGGCGGCACCATGAGTCCATGAACACCGCCGCCACGTATGCTCGCGACCGCCGCAGTTCCCGCATATTCAGACGCGTGCGCGTTACCGTCAGGGGTAAAAATCACGACGGACGGCGTTTCCGCGAGTCATGTGAAACAATTGTCATCAACGCACACGGCGGACTTCTGTACGCGACACATGAGCTGGATATGGGGGCGCTGCTCGCGATCACGAATTCGTATGAAGAAGAACAGGAGTGCCGGATTGTTTACCTGGGTGACGATACCGGAAAAGGCCGGCGCGTCGGGTTTGAATTTCTGACGCCTTCACCCCATTTCTGGGGCATTGAATTCGCCGAGGCGGATTGGCTTGCGCCACCTGCACCAGCCGCGGATCAGCAGCAAAATTGAATCTTTCAGTTAAATGTCACTATGATCGTGCACTGCAACTTGCGAGCCGTCGTGGAGGCCAGCCTTCGGTTTTTCCTCGGGGCTTCCGAGTAGGGTTGCGCCTCGGGTGTGCGGCGCTCACGGCGCTCTTAGCATGATTCGTTAGTCGCGCGTTCTGTTCTTCCGGCGACACGGGCCTTCTCCACCGTTCGCTTCTCTTCCGTGACATATCCTCAAGCAATACCTTGCAGAGCTGTGCCGCTGGTTCCCGCTATTGCAGCAATGCCTCTTCTGGTCTAGCGTTCATGCTGCACGACAGAATAGCTTGCCTCAGCGCCAACGCGCGGACAATAAACGAGCTTTGGCAACTCGCTGTGGGGCGCATTCCTGTGCATGTTGTCAGCATTACCGATTGTCACCGTTCGCGGAAACCATAGAACAATCTGTGCAGACCTCCCGTGAGCCATTACGAGCGCTTCGCAGTCACCCACTATGAGCCGCCAGCACGTATGAGTCATAAACGATGAACCATGCCGTCACACGTTTCAGAGTGCTTCTGGCCATCGCGATCTTGATGGTAATCGGGGTCCGCATATATTTCTGGGGCGGCCCAATCCAGGCTACTTATCAAATTCTGGCCGCCCCGGCGAACACCCGAAGCCTCGGAGCGGAGTGGACGATCGTGCGTACTGGCCCGCATGCGGAGCGGTGGACGGCACGGGACACGGACGGTGACGGGACCTGGGATGAATTCACTACTCCGCAGGGAAATTTCTCGCGCCCGGGTTTACGCACGCAGCCAAAGAGGTGGCTCGTGGTTTGCCTGGATGGCGTGCCACTCGCGGCCATGCAAGCGCTTTGGGACCGCGGCCACTTCCGCGAGTTCTTCCGCCCTGGCGCCATCGTCAGCACGCTGCCATCGGACACCGAAACCGCGCTGACAGAAGTGTTCCACGCGGCGCCGGTGCCAGGCTACGAGCATATTTATTTCGATCGCGCGACGAATCGGATTCGCGGAGGCGTGTGGGTGACCCTCACCGGCTCGGGAATTCCGTATATTCACACGCTTGATTATGACGCGCCCGGATGGGCCAAGATTGTGCCTTACGTGTTGCCGCGCAAGACATATCTGGCCGACGTGGGCCGATTCCGCGACCGTTTTCTGGCGAGTTCGTCACCCGTATTCTTGGCGCACATTGCTTCGAGTGACGCCATTCTGCACGTCGAGAATCTCCCTCAGGCCGAGCCGCTGCTCGAGCAATTCGAGAACGCGCTCAATGAAATCTATCTCGAAGCGCGCGGCAGTCTGGGCGTGATCGTCTTCAGCGATCATGGAAACACTTTGACGACGAGCCGCGCATCACCAGTGGAGGCACTTCTCGCCGGGCGCGGTTGGCGGATTCGGCAATCGCTGGACGGCCCGCGTGATGTGGTTATTCCTGCTTACGGACTGGTGGGTTTTGCCGCGATTTACTGCCAGCCTGCAGCGATTGAGCGATTGGCCGAAGACTTGAGAGCACTCGAGGGCGCGGACGTGATTGTAAGCCGTGCTGCATTCACGGCTGGCGACGCGCGGCCCAGTTACGCGGGGACTGGCGATGCGGGGACACCGCCCGATGCGGAACGCGACCTCAGCGCGACAGTTCGCGCGGCGGGATCAGCGGCGACAGCCGCTCTAAGCTGGTCGCCAGATGGCAGCCGGTATCAATACGTATCGCACGATGGCGATCCACTGGGCTTGGCAGCGATCTTCCAGGAGTTGCGCGCGGCCGGCAAACTGGACGCACAGGGGTTCGCGAGCGACGCCGACCTGTTCGCCGCCACGTCGTTAGCCGTATTTCCCGATGCGGCGGCGCGGATCCGCGTCTGGGCCACAAATCATGTGCGCAACCGGGCCGATATTATCGTGTCGCTCAAGCCGGGCTACTACCATGGAGCTGCAGCATTGGGACACGTGGTCACACTGGCAGGAACTCACGGGGGCCTCGAGGCGTCAGGTTCGCTCGGGTTTGCGATGGCTACTTATCCCAGCGCGCCGGCCACGCGGCTGCGTAACGTCATCCAGCCAAATCTGCTGGGACACTAATTCGAAAATTCGAGCGTGCAGCACAGGCGTCACGAGTAAGGCCCGTAAACGCCAGTCTGCTTACGTCCCACTCCCTCTGAATGATCACCTCCGAGGCGAATGGCCAGGCAGAGGTGAACGCGTGCGTGCACGCGGATTAGGACCGTGCGAGTATCGGGGCCCCACTCAGGTCAGGCCGCCCAAAACTGTGGTACTCGAAACCCAGAGCTTTCATCTTCGCGGGTGACAGCATATTCCGCGCATCGAGCACGAGAGGCCGGGCCATCTCCTGATTCACGCGCGTCCAATCCAGCTGGCGGTATTCCTTCCACTCGGTGAGCAAAAGCAAGGCATCGGCATCCCGCGCAACATCATACGGATCTTCGAGAAGTGTTACGCCGGGCAGTGCAGCGCGCGCCCGGTCCATCGCCACAGGATCCGACGCGCGCACGTTCGCTCCCTCGGCGCGCAAGCGGCGCACCACCTCAATGGCCGGTGCGAACCGAATGTCGTCGGTATTGGGCTTGAACGCGAGTCCAAGTACTCCCACCTCTTTATCTCGGAGCACCCATAAAGCGCGGCGCACTTTCTCGAGGAACTGATCAATGCGGCGTTTGTTCACCCGCTCCGCTTCCTTCAGCATGCCGAAATCGACGCCGTTGCGCTCGGCCAGCCGCAAAAAGGCCTGGATATCCTTGGGCAGGCAGAATCCTCCGAAGCCCAAGCCGGCATTCAAGAATTGCGGACCGATTCGCGGATCGAGGCCCATGGCCTGCGTGACTTCCTCCACATTCCCGCCAAGCCGCTCGCAGAGTTCCGCGAGCATGTTGGCATAGGATATTTTTAGGCCTAGAAATGAATTCGAGGCATGCTTGATTAACTCGGCACTCGCGATGGTGGTGACGAGAAAGTTGGGAGCGGAGGCGGGGGGACACTGCGGCTGGTGAATCGGGCAGTGAAACTGGCCTTCCAGTATCGGCGCGTAAATTTCACGCAACTGCTGCTCGCTTTGGGCATCATTCACGCCCACTACGATGCGCTCGGGATGAAAAAAATCCGCGACGGCCGTGCCTTCCCGCAAAAATTCCGGATTAGACGCGACACGGAATTTCAATCCTCCACTCCGGCCGTACATCGCTAATGCGTGGCTCAATTGTTCGCCGGTCTGCGCCGGAACGGTACTTTTCTCGATCACCAGCTTGGATGAACCCGCTGCTACGCCAATCTGCCGCGCCACATTGTCAATTGCGGAGAGGTCCGCTTCACCCGATTCGAGCGGCGGGGTCCCCACGCATATGAAAATGGCCTCTGCGTAGCGCACGGCCTCTCCGCAGTCCGATGTAAACCGCAAGCGCCCGGCTCGGCGCGCCCTTTCCGCCACGCCGTCCAGGCCCGGCTCATAAATGGGCAGCTTCCCCTCGTTAAGGGTCGCGATTCGAGATACGTCGTTATCGGTCGCAACGATTTCGTGTCCCGCCTCGGCGAGACACGCGCCCGTCACCAAACCGACATAGCCGCAACCAATGACTGCAAGTCGCATGATGTGATTCCCCTGGAGTTCTTTAATTACGACCGGCCCGCAGCAGCATTTTCACCTATCAGGCGCAGCCGCCCAAGAAGAAATCGTGCATTGTGTGCCTCCGCGCTTCCTCCATGAGCTCGTGCGGGAAGCGAACCGTCACTTTAGCGAATCTTCAGGAACCATGCGCTCGCGCCGGGTGAGCGAACTGCCCGTCAGCAATCCGCGCAAACCGATCAGGAGCAGACGAGGCTGACTACGGCAGATGTGCCACAGAACCCGCGCGGCCTCATCACGGGTCACGCTGCTGAGCGAACGGCGCATCGCATCATTCATCCAATCCACTAAGCGGCTATAGTCAGCTTGCTGGAAATGATGCATCGAGCGCCGAATGAGCAGGTGCAAATCGAGTTCGCGCTTCAACGCGCGCAGCTCCGAGCTTCGGCCGCCATTTAAAATCGCCTCGCTCACGCCGAGCGCCCCGCGAAACCCGGTCACAAGCCCGCCCACGGTGGAAACTTTCACTTGTGCGGCGGCATCTCCCACCAGATAAACGTCGCCCTGGCCGAGTTTGCGCTGCACCGGCACCCAGCCTTTGTAAATGGGAATACGCGCACCCTGGAAATTTAATGGCGAGAAGCGTCGTTTTTCAAGGAAACGTTCGAGATTGCGGCGCGTTTCCTGGCCCTCCACCCCAATTAACCCCAGCACGCCGCGCTCGGCCGATTCCGGGATAAGCCAATAGAAATAGGGAGTGTCGTCCGGAATAAACCAGACACGCACCGTATCCGGCGGCATCCCGCTTGGCAGCTTCACCAGGGCTTGAATGAGTGGCGCTGTCGACTGGGGTGGCCAACCGCCCGCCTGCGCCACCCTGCTTTGTGCGCCGTCGGCTCCCACGATCGCCGCGGCGGGAACCCGTTCCGGCGTGTCCATGCCGGCGCGCTGGACGGCGAGCTCCATTCCGCGATCGCTCGCAGAGAGAGACACAAATTTGCGCCCTAGCTCGAGGCTCGCCCCATAGCCGCAAGCTTCCTCTGCCAGTCCGCGAATCAGATGCGAGCGTTCGATGATGAGATCGGGGCGGTCGAGCGGGATAGTGGCGGTGCGGCCGTCGGTAAACAGTTCAAATCTGTGGATTTCATTGACGATCGAGCGCTGGGCCACCGGGCCGAGCAACTGCCGCACCCGGTCCGTGACGATCAGGGTGCGGGCGGCAGGATCGAGCCGCTCGGCACGCTCGAACACCCGGACAGAACGCTTCGCGCGCGCAAGCAGTGATGCCGTGAACAGCCCTGCCGCAGAGCCGCCAACTATGGCGACAGGGTATCCACGATCCGCGCTCTCTTCCATACGTTTTGTCAGATCGCCCTTCCCCGTCACGACAGGCTCTGCGCCTACTAACGATTATTACGCTTCTGGTACTACGTTTCTGGTCCGATTATCGCAAACCCGTCCTGTCATTTTTCCGAGATCCGGGCGCCCCAAGCCGGCCGGTCTCAACCATCTATCGAGTGGAAGGGAGGGAGCTAGTCGAGCAGTATAGCGAAAGCGAACGGGCCGCGCAAAGTGGCGGATCGGGACGCGTTAGAGGCCCAAATAGCGCGTCCGGTGAACCAGGCCCGAGTAAAAATCGGTCAGCGGAACAGATTGTAACGGAGTATGCACCAAAGCGTCGAGAAACCGTCCTTCCATGTGATCTTTTTGCCCTCGGCGTACGTTCGGCCGGCATAGGAGATGGGCACTTCGTAAACGCGCCAGTGGCCTTTCGCGATTTTTGCGGTACATTCAGGCTCAAACCCAAATCGATCCGACTCGAACTGAATGCCTTGCAAAACCTCGCGCCGGAAAACCTTGTAGCAGGTCTCCATATCGCTCAGCTTTAAGTTCGTAAGGACGTCCGAGACGAGGGTGAGGAACTTATTTCCGACATAATGCCAGAAAAGGTGTACGCGTTGCGGACCGCCCAGGAACCGCGAGCCATACACCACGTCAGCGCGGCCATCAAGAATCGGCTCCAGCAATTTGCCGTAGTCCTTGGGGTCGTATTCGAGATCGGCATCCTGGACCAGGATGATGTCCCCAGTGGCGACCTCGAATCCCCTGCGGAGCGCCGCCCCCTTTCCACGGTTGCGTTCCTGGAATAAAAACCGGATATTTTCGATGGGCAGGATCGCCTGCCCGTTCTGCACCGGGATTTCGCGCTTCCCCGCTGCCTGCGCGTTACTGAAGCTCTCCAGAAGAGCACGGGTTCCATCGGTCGAGGCGTCATCAATGACCAGGATTTCCTTGCTCATGTCCTGGGCCTGAACGCGCAAAAGTAATTCCTCAACGAAAGCGCGCTCGTTGTAAACAGGGATCACCACGGAAATCTTCATGCTGGCTTTACGCTCCAGGCTGCTGGGGTACAGTGCGGCGTTTTCTCTCGTGGTCATGCGTTCAGTTTCCCGAATGGCCATTGGCCTGGGTTGGTGCGCTTCAACACCGTTTCATTGCGAAGCCGTGTCCTCATCATCGGATAGCAGCGCAGATAAGGCAACCTTGTGCGCAAAGTAAAAGCGCCACGGATCACGCAGCGCATGACGCAGCGGATGACCCCGCGGAGGACCCGTGGAGGAGACGTTCCGTAAGGCAACTTTTTTCGTGTGAGTTAGGTTTTAGCTGGGCGATACGGCTCGGGAGTAACGCCCTGTCCAGGCATTCCAGCGGACAATCAGCAATTCCATCAACATGCGTATGCTGTCGGTTACGACGTGCACCTTGCTTGCGGAGTCATGCGACCACTGCACCGGAATTTCGATAATGTGCAATCCGTGGCGGCGCGCAAGAAATAAAATTTCAGGATCGAAACCAAACCCTTCCGAGCGCTGTTGTTCGAACACAATCCGCGCAGGTTCGCGCCGGAACGCTTTAAAGCCGCATTGCGTGTCGGTGTAGGGCAGCCCGGTGACCGAGCGCACGATAAAGTTAAACACAATTCCGGCCATTTCCCGTGCAGCCGATTGATGCACCTGGATCAGGCGGCGGTCCATCGCCCGCGATCCGATGGCCACCGCATAGTTGTCATCATGCAGCGCCGAAAGAAGTTTGTCCGCCTCCTCGATGGGCGCAGACAGGTCGGCGTCGGTAAATAAGGCAATCTCTCCGCGCGCCTCGAGCATGCCATGACGCACGCTGAAACCTTTTCCGTGATTGCCGGCATTGGACAGCAGCCGCAGGTAGGGATAGCTCGCGGAGCGATGTTTTACGAACGCTGCGGTGCCGTCGGTCGAACCGTCATCCACGACGATCACCTCAGCACGCAGCCCTCTGGATGCCAGATAGGCATGAATTGATTCCAGTGTTTTTGGAAGGCGCCGCTCTTCGTTGAAGGCGGGAACAATGATGGAAAGTTCCAGCGGAGGCGAATTCATCTGCGATTGTGGTGTGGAGAGATTCCGCCTAGCCTCCGAGGTCAGCATTGTATCCCTGGTCCGTGTATTCGTCCACGCGCCTGCGGTTCAGCCCGGCATGAATTTGTGCGTCAAATTGCGTGCCAAAAAAATGCGCACGCAGCGCCTGCGACTAACTGTGACTAGGGGACAGTCGCGGAAATCTCATTCGAGAAAGCGCTTTCCGCGTTGCTCGAATCTATGGAGGTAGCTACAAAATAGTAGGTCTGGCCCGACTGCACGCCGGTGTCCGAATAGCTTGTGGTCGCGACCGGGGAACCCGTCAGCTTGGTATAAGGTCCGCCGGAGACATTGCCCGAGTAAACGTTATATCCGGCGACAGTCGACGTGCTGGCATTCCACGACAACAGCAGGGAAGCGGGCGCCGGGACGCTGGTTCCCGTGCCCGACAGAGAAAGAGATGCCGGGGAGTTTGTCGCGTTGCTTACGATCGTAATGCTTCCCGCTACAGTTCCCGTACCTGCGGGGTCGAAACTAACATTCAGCGTGGCAGCCTGAGCGGCGCCTAGGATCAGACCTGGGGACATCCCACTCGACCCCACGCCGGCACCGGCAACGATCACGTTTGAAATCGTTACGCTCGACGCACCCGTATTCGTGACCGTAACGGCGTGCGACGCGGTAGCGCCGATTTGTTCACTCCCAAAATTAATCGCACTCGGATTCAACACCAGTGTGCCCGGAGACGCCACCTGCACGGGCATCACCCCACTGCCGCTTAGAACTGCGGAGGACGATGGTAAGTTTCGAACCTGAAAACTAATCGCGCCGCTAACCGGACCGCTGGCAGACGGAGCAAATGTAACCGTACCCGACCAGCTCTGGCCTGACTTTACGGTGACCGGTAGCGAGATTCCCGTATAAGAAAATTGACCCGAGGATACTGAAACGCCCTGAATCGTAATGGGCCGCGATGTTTCGTTCGTCATCTTGAGCGGGATGGGTGCACTCTTTGCCCCAATCGTCTGATTGCCAAAATTGATGATCGAGGGAGTCGCGACCAGATCCGACCTCGCTTGTACCGGTGAATTCACCGCCAACAGCAGCGCCAGCAGAAAGGCTGCGCTCAAAATTTCTGCTCTGGCCGATCCGGTAAATCTCATGTACGTCCACCCCCTGTCTGTTTGTCGCAGGGGCCGGGGAGGCGCCATTTGTTACCAGCGCGGCCCAAGACTGCGGTATTGGCAGACATTAGGGGGTGGTAAGCGAAAGGCTCCACTGGTGGACGGGACAGGGAAAGGACAGCTGTCCTTTTTTGAAGGACCCAAGAGACAGCCCAAGAAAACCCAAGGCAGCCCAGGTTCTTAACGCGGTCGAACGTTATTGGATCGAGAGGTTACTGGGCGGGGTTACTGCGATTCAGTAAATGGGCGGGGTGTTAGCAACAGAGCGCCGGAACATCTTTGGCCAATTGCTGGACTCATTTGTGGCCAAGCGAGCGCAAGGATCGATTCCCGCAGCCAACAAAGATCAGGACCTGAAGTCGACAAAACGAGCGCGAGTCCTACGAGGCAGCCATATCGTTGCGGATGATTTCGTACCGTTCGATAACAGCGGCGATCCCGACGCGCTGGTTACCGTTATCCTGATGCTTTTCGGTGCGCAAAACCTTGCCGATTGCGCGAATGAACACTTCCGTGCCCCCGGTTACTTCGGCGGGCAGCGTCATGGTCAAATCGAGTTCGGAGCCGGCATTGAGTTCGTTATCAACCAGGAAATAGACCCCGCGGGTGGAGATATTTCGGGTTTTCCCGTTGCGAGACGCTGGCTGCATTTCGACGGGAATGCGTATGATGACTGGCAGCGAAAGATCGTAGCGGCGTGCCGTGCGACGTTCTGTCATTTGCCCCCGAACTCCCGGCCGTACGTGCGTACCGGTTCCTATGCGCAACCGGCGATATACGGTGCAATCGCGCTTCCAAACGAATTCAGCCACTTACAGGGTCTGTTGTTCTGCCGCCGCTCCAGTCCCCCTTTACCCAGTCTCAGGATCGCGGCCATGCTGCCCATCCCTAAATTCATTGCACTCAGGCCATTAAGGAGCGGCGTCCCATTTCGGGCTGCGGCGGAAACTCTGGGCCTATTAATCGCGCCTGCTGCCGATGCATTGTTTCGCACAGCCGGAATGCGAAAACGTTCTCGCTGAGATGGCGAGATACGCCATTCCGGTACCCCGAATGGGAAATTGCTTGCATATTAACTATTAAACAACCTTAGCAACTGTTGGCGGCGCCACGCGCGTTCGTGAAGCCCGCCCGGCATCCAGATTAAATTGCCGAATCTTGTAGAGCAGCGCCTTGTAACTGATGCCGAGCATTTTTGCTGCATCCTTTCGGCACCAGTGCGTTTTCTCGAGAGCGTCGGCAATGGCTTCCATCTCCGCTTCGTCTTTCAAGCCGCGCACCAGAGCTTTCAACCCCTGCTCACGCACCGGTGCTGGTTCTTCGCGCGGCGAGGTGCGCTGGCGTGCCGCGGCCATCTCGACCAGTTCCCGGAAACTTCCCTCGTCGTCTTCCAGAATGACGTAACGCTTCACGAAATTTTCGAGTTCCCGCAGATTGCCGGGCCACGGATAGCGCATGGCCGCCTCCATCAAATGCTCGGAGGGCGTAGGCAGCACTTTTTGGAATTTCTCGCTGTATTTGTTCAGGAAATGGCGGATGAGCAGCGGAATTTCCGTGGTGCGTTCCCGCAAGGGCGGCACGTTGATGGACAGCACGTTTAACCGGTAATACAGGTCTTCGCGCAGCCGGCCGGACTTCATGGCCTCCTGAACTTCCATATTGGTAGCTGCCAGCACGCGTACGTCGACGTCCACCAGGTGACGCCCGCCGAGCCGCGAATATTGATGATCCTGCAGCACGTGCAGCAGCTTGGCCTGCAGGTGAGGACTCATTTCCGCAATTTCATCGAGGAAGATCGTGCCCTTGTTGGCGAGTTCGAATTTGCCCGGTTTTGATCGCACCGCACCGGTAAACGCCCCCTGGTCGTAACCGAATAGTTCAGATTCCAGCAACTCGCCAGGCAACGCGGCGCAATTCACCTTGATGAACGGCTGGGTGCGGCGCGTCGAGCGCATGTGAATCATGCGCGCCACGACTTCCTTGCCCACGCCACTTTCGCCGCAAATGAAAACCGGCACGTCCACCGGAGCGATTTGCAGGATCTGCTGGCGAATGCGGACCATTTGCGGGCTCGCCGCCAGGAAAGAAAGATCCTCGGTCAGGTGGTCGCAATACTCCCGAAGCGCCGTGTTTTCCTTGCGCAATTCCATTTTTTGGCGGCATTTCAGAAGCGCCGCATCAAGTTCCGCCTTCTCGAACGGTTTGGTCAGGTAGTCCTGGGCGCCCAGCCGGATGGCTTCGACGACCGTGGTTACCTCGTTCGAGCAGGAGAGCATGATGACGCTCAGCGTGCGGTCCACCTGCATCATCTGGCGCAGCGTGTCCAGTCCATTCATCTCCCGCATCAATACGTCGAGAATGATGAAGTCCGGCCGCTCGCCTTCCTGGATATGCTCGAGGGCCTCGGGGCCCGAGCTGACGGAGCTAACCTTGTACCCGTCCACTTCAAGCAATGTCTGCAGGTATTTGCGGATGCTCGGCTCGTCGTCCACGACTAGGACGTGATCGTGCTCCTCAGTGCTTGTCATGCCTCTTCACCCTTCACCCCGTAGTACATACTGAGGATTGTCCGTTGGAAGTAAGAACGTAAACGTGCAACCGCGACGCAGCTCGCTCTCGACCCAGATCTTTCCGCGATGTGCCTGCACCAGCCGTTTGGCAATCGCGAGGCCCAGCCCCATGCCCGAGGACGTACGGTCCACGCGAACAAAGTCTTCGAAGATCTCCTGGTGGTGCTCCGATGCGATGCCGGGGCCGGTATCCGTAATGGCCACTCGGACCGCATTGGGAGCCTGGTTTTGCGACTGCCGCCGGTCCGCCGAAGCGGTCACATCTTTGCCGCTGCGCCGCTCCCAGAAATGCTGCTCCGCTCGCATCATTACGCCGCCACCAGCAGGCGTATGCTTCAGGGCATTATCAAGCAGATTAGCCACGGCCTGTTGCACCTTCTGGTAATCGAACCTGAATACCGGCAGTTTATCATCCAGCGCAACCTCCAGTCGCACATGCTTCCGCTGAAAGGCTTCGTTCCAGCGCGTCGCCAATTCCAGCAGGCAATCGCGCAGATCGTTTTCGCGTATGTGCAACACCAGCTTGCCACTTTCCAGAGTCGAATAGTTCAGGAACATGGAGACAAGCCGCACCAGCCGCTCGCAGCTATCTTTCGATTCCTGCAGGATGTCGCGCTGCTTATCATTCAACTTACCGAGAGAGCCGGACAGCAGAAGATCGTAATAGCCTTTAATAACCGCGAGGGGCGTTTTCAGTTCGTGCGCGGCCGAAGCCAGAAACACGGTTTTCTGCCGGTTAACTTCCTGCAGCCGCAAATAAGCGGCGAGCAGATTGCGGTAGGTGATCTCCCGTTCCTGCAGCAATGCCTGAACGGTGGGTTGCCCCGAACTGTCGGCGGCCTCATCGGGAGGAACTCCGCCAGCAGGCTCCAGTTGCACCATAAGCCAGTCCAATTCGGGGACTCGCTGAATGCGGGCGCGTATCTTGCCAGATGACAGGGCGATTTGCAGGTCAACTTCGTACTCCCCGCTGTCCATTTGGCCGAGGATCACGGCCGGATCCATGCCCAGCAGGTCACGAAATAAGTTAGGAGGGTTGTCAGCTATCCGAAACGGTTCATCCAGGCATTCCTTGGCGCGCTGATTGACCAATAGAACTTTCCCCGTGCGGTCGGAAACGAGGACAGGCGTATCCAGCAGATCGAGCAGGCCCGCAACCAGGCTACTCGAAAGGGAATCACCGGCTTGCGCATCGACAGTGATCGCGCGACGCAAAATCTTCCTTTCCCCACGTTCGTTCGCTTAGGCCGAGTACCAGAACGTGCCGAATACTGTCAAAGGGCCCTGTGGGTGTCAATGGTAAATGGGTTCTATTTTGCACATATGTAGAAACTCGGTGATCTGCTTCCCGTCTCACCGGCAATGTATAACTTCCCGACATAATAATAGTATAAGTGCCTTGGTATGTGCTAATTGGGATTCCACGCATGTTTGCGGTGGGCACACTGTACCCGCAGCCAAGATGCCGTTCTAGGACTAAAGTACCAGGCAAATAAATTCCCATTTCTCAAAGGGATGGAACGCATTTACCACCTCTCGCGCCCACATCGTCTCCCATCCCTTGAGCTCCCCTCATTCCTACCCAGCACCGACGATGCCGGATCGAAGCTTAAACACGCGTTAAACAGGAGTTTAAACATTTTGAGCAACGCCCTCGATACCAGTTCCAGCCGCGCCGTTATTACGAGCAAGCACCTTTGCGGACGAACCACCTTTCGCCGATCACAATCCCGGTGTAATCGAAATCGGTTCCCGGACTGGCCCGATCTGAAACGCCTCCGATGCACGCGCCTGTGAGACGCACCTGTAACAGGAAATGCTCATCGATCGCAGTGGAATTTTTGCAGGCGCTCGATTAGATTGTACGTGAATGAAGCGCGGACCAGTTGAATGCACGCATGTGAAAACAATTGCCTATGCGCTAGAGCTACTTTCCGTCGCTCAGTCAAGCCTGGCTATCACACCACCGCAGGCCCACGCTCGGCATAGCCATCATCGCTTACATCACTTCAGGGATGCACGTCCAATGGTTACTGGCGTGCTCCCACTCCGTCTGAGCCAGAATCGGATCCCACCGCCTCTCTTGGCAGAATCTGGAGTTTGGTCCGACCGTGTCCACTCCGAGCCCCAGTGACCCTTTTCTTGAATTATTGGCCGAAACCCTTGAGAAGTTGGAACGCTCCGCCCGGGGCCAATTTCTCCAACGGTTCTTCGGCACGATTGCGCAATTGGATTTGACCGAATCCGCAAGCCTGGATTACTGGGATCAGATTCTAGCGCGACGACAGGAGCTTACCGAGGGCTTGGGTAAACCCATTTCTCTTAAAACAGCAATGGTGGATGTACTTGCGTCCCTCAGCTATCTCCGTCTGCCAATTCTCATGGAGTATGAAGAGCTGAAGAAGCTCCAGATCAACGCGGCTACCGATCCGCTGACAGGTCTGTACAACCGCCGCCTGTTTGAAGAACAGTTTGAGAAGGAATTGAATCGCGCCATGCGCTATACCGAGCATTTGGCGCTGGTGGTCCTGGACCTGCACCGCTTCAAGGAAGTCAACGATCTGTACGGTCATCCCCGCGGCGACGCCCTCCTGCAGATGGCCGCTAGCACGCTGCGAAAATCCTTGCGAACGTCTGATTACGCTTTCCGCATCGGGGGAGATGAATTCGCCCTCCTTCTGGTGCAGTCGGATACCGACCAGGCGCATACGCTTGCGCGCCGGCTGCGCACGAATTTTGCCGCTGCCATCGAGCCCATGCAGATGCCGATTACGCTAGGCCTCGACTATGGCGTCTCGGTGTATCCGATCGATGGCGATCAGCGCGAGACTTTGGTACGGATCGCGGACGAGCGCTTGTATCAAATGAAGAACGCATTACATGCTTCGCCCCAGCAGCCGCTCGCCTATGCGCCCACCGAGCCGCAATTGGCGCCGGCACGCAGCCCCTCCTTGCCCGCGGGTTTTCCTGACCTGCAAAACATCCACAAGCAGGGATTTGGGGGAATCGAGAGGCGAAAGTGGGAACGCGTCTCTTTTGCCGGAACGCGCGCGCATGCCCAACTGACCGACAGTTCCACTCCCCTCGCCAAGGTTCTCGACCTGGGATACGGCGGCTTGGCGCTGGAGATTGAAGGTGCCGTCCACTTGGATACTACCTTCGCCGCTGTTTTGCGCGTACCGATACTGCCACCCTTGCGTGTGAGCTTACGGCGTCTTTACCAGATCCCTGGTGAAGGCGGACAGGTGCGGGTGGGCTGCGCATTTGTCCCGTAGATGTAGATGTAAATGTAAATATAGATACTCAATCTCAAATTCAATTCTGTTCCAGCCTTTTCTCTGCCACCTAAGCGGGTTTCGTGGTGGACGCCGGCTCGGCATGGTGACGCATTGCCCTGCCTACGAATAGCAGCGCCTGTTGCAATCGCGCCAGACCCAGACCCCAGCGCATCTGGGCCTGTTCTGGCGTCGCTCCCCGCCCGTAGAGAATCACCCTCAGACAAAATCCGGCATCATCCCCCGCAAATTCGGCAGGAGAGATTCGCAGTTCCATGCGAAGCGCCTCTGCCGCTTCCGCGCTGAGCAGTTCGATAAGCCCCGTGGCCACATTCTCGTGCGGACCGGGGCCGAAATTAGTATCTTCTTTCAAAAAAATGAGATCGATACGTGACGCGAAGACGTGAGGTTCGGCGGCTGTGTCTTCGATCGTGCTCCATACTCTGCAGCCGATGGTGGAAAAAATGGACTCATTCGCATTCACATTCGCAAGAAATGCCCGCAGTGGAGCGTGACGCTGGGCATGCTCGATGCGTTCAATGGCACTTGCGTCCGAGTGCAGATCAAAGCGGCCAGTAGCCTTTACCGGGACAGTTTCCGGCCCATCGAATGCCACCGCCATTTGCATCTTGGGACCGTATACCTGACAAGGCGAAGCAACAAGCAAAACTTGGGAGATGCGTCCCTACGCGGAACAGTCACGGACAGGGTCAAAGTTTGGTATCGCCGCTGATTGTTGCTGAACCGCGGGCCGCAGGTGATCGGAAGCATCCCGTCGAGAAAAAAATGAGGAGCCGCCTTGAAAATCGCGCACCGACTTCCACTTACCCGCCATCCACCGCGTGTACTTCGGCAGCTACGGCGCTGGGATCTGCCACCCTGACTTCGCTCAATACTTACGGCTGCTACATGGAAGGAAACTCAGTTATTATACCTCCGGCTCAAGGGCCCTACCATGGGGCGGAACGTTTTCCGCGCGAACGGGCTGAGAACGTGGGATTTTTCGGTATTCAAAAACTGGAAATTCAAAAGAACGCCTGACCAGTCAGTTTCGCGCGGAAGCCTTCAACATACTGAATCGCACCCAATGGCGCCGCCAACAATGTTTTGTGCGCGTGCGATACAGTTGAGCTTGAAACTGATTTTCTAGGCCTTTCGCGTTTGCGTGCAGGTTCTGATAGCAGGAGGTACATCACCGCCATGCTTAAATCACAAAAATCCGTTGAACGTCGCAAGTTCTTGAAAGGCGCGGCAGCCGGAGGTCTCGCAGCAATCGTAGGTGGACCCAGCGCCATTGCGGCGCCGCGGCCCGCTGCGGCAGCAGCCCCTGCTTTACCGAAGATGCCGTCTCCCATCGAAAGCGATCCGGCGGCAGAGGTCGAAGTACTGACCGTCGACCGTGCTGGATCCGATTTTATGGTCGATGTCATAAAGGCGCTGGGCTTTGAATACGTCGCGGCGAACCCAGGTTCGAGTTTCCGCGGGTTGCAGGAATCGCTGATCAACTACGGCGGTAACAAGGCGCCGGAGTTCATCACCTGCTGTCATGAAGAATCTTCCGTGGGCATAGCGCATGGCTACTCCAACGTCGAAGGCAAACCGATGCTGGTGTTGGCTCACAGTACTGTGGGATTGCAGCACGCGACCATGAATATTTACAACGCGTGGGCGGGCAAGGCACCCATATTTCTGATGATCGGCAATACGCTCGATGAGACGATGCGCCGCCCCGGGGCGGAGTGGTATCACAGCGCCCAGGATGCGGCCGGGCTCGTCCGCGATTTTACGAAGTGGGATGACATGCCGATCTCCCTGGGCCATTTTGCGGAATCCGCCGTGCGCGCTTACAGAATTTCCATGACTCTGCCGATGGAGCCCGTGGTGTTGGTGCTGGATAGCGATCTGCAAGAAAGGCCTGTGGGCAACGATCCCAGTCCGGTGATACCCAAGCTCACCCTCGATGCTCATCCTCAGGGGGATTTGGGCGCAGTCGCCGAGACGGCGCGGCTTCTGGTCAGCTGCCGAGAATCCCGTGGTTATCGCCGGGCGCGTCGCGCGTACACCCGAGGGCATGCAGCGTTTGATCGAATTCGCGGAAGCGCTGCAAGTCCCCGTAATCGACCAGGGCGGGAACCTGCCATCACATCATCCCCTCAATCAGGCTGGTGGGGGCGCAGCTCTGCTACGAAATGCGGATGTCATTCTCGGCCTTGAGGTGGTCGGATTCTGGAGCGCGGTGCACTCCTACCGCGATCAGGTGACGCGCAGTTCTCAGCCCCTCACCAAAGACGGCGTGAAGCTCATCAACATCGGCGTCAATGATTCGTACTTGAAGAGCAATTACCAGGACTTTCAGCGCTTTCAGCCGTATGACCTGTCTATGACCGCTGACCCGGAGACGACTCTTCCGTCGCTCACCGAAGCAGTCAAGCGCTTGCTCACCACCGATCACAAGAGCGCTGGTCAGGACCGCGCGAAGAGGCTCGCGGATGCCAAACAAAAGGCCTACGAACGGGCGCGCACCGAGGCGACCTACGGCTGGGAGGCCAGCCCCATCAGTCTGCCGCGTTTATCGGCGGAGGTCTGGGCGCAAGTAAAGAATGAAGATTGGGCCGGTGGAATCGCCGGTTTTGAGTGGAATTACGAAAAGCATTATCAGCGCACACACGGCGGCAGCGCGGGAGGTGAAGGCGGAGCCGCACCCTCCGCAGTGGGAGCGGCGCTGGCGCATCGGAAGCATGGCCGCCTTTACGTGACGCTGCAAAAGGATGGAGACCTGATGTATGCGCCAGGGGTGCTGTGGACGGCCGCGCATAGTCGCATACCGCTCCTCATGGTCATGCACAATAATCGCGCCTATCACCAGGAAGTCATGCACATCCAACGTATGGCCGACCGGCGGCAACGGGGCATTGACAAGGGCGGAGTCGGCAGCACGCTCTCGGATCCGAATATCGATTACGCCAAGCTCGCCCAAGGCATGGGGTGGTACGCGGAAGGGCCGATTAACAATCCTAAAGATCTTGGTCCAGCCATCAAGCGCGCGATCAGTGCGGTGAAGCGCGGCGAACCGGCCCTGTTGGACACCGTCACGCAACCTCGCTAAGAACTTCGCCATGGAAAAACGGTCGACGCGAGGACGTCTCAAACGGCGAACGGGAGGGGCACTCGTGAATAAATTGCTGGCGCGCTGCCGTCACAAAAATACGAAACGAAGCAGAATGATGGACGCCCCTTTATCCCAGCACGTTCGTGTGTTGGGCGTTCTCTGTTTCGTGGCCTTAACCGCAACAGCGGGAGCGTTGATCCTCGGCCGCTCCGACGCCTTCGCTCAGCAGAAGAGGCCGGCCACTCAAAACTCCAACACGCCTGCCGGTAATCTTGAGAACGGCAAAAAAGTTTTCTCCACTCAAAAGTGCGAAAGCTGCCACGGCAACCAGGGCCAGGGAGGAGCGGGAGCCGTTGCTGCACCGCGAATCGGCCCGCCACGGTTTGCATTGTCTATGTTCCTAGATGCCGTACGCAACGCCAAGGCACCCATGCCGTCCTATTCCGCAACCGTGGTTTCGGACGCTGAACTCGCTGATGTTTATGCGTTCTTGAATTCCATGGTGGCGCCGGCGCAAGCCGGCTCAAACGTGGCGCCCGCCGGAAACGCCCAGAATGGCGGCGTTCTTTACGCTCGGGCCGGGTGCTACGAATGCCACGACCGGCAGGGACAAGGCGGCGCTGGAACAGGGCCGCGGCTCGCGCCAAATCCGATTGCGTTTTCAGCCTTCGTGCATCAATGCCGTCAACCTGTAAACGAAATGCCGCCGTACACCAGCAAAATACTATCCGACGCCGAACTAGCCGACATCTACGCCTATTTGCAGTCGATACCGCAGCCACCTGCGGCCTCGAGCATTCCGCTTTTGCAGTAGGTAATCAGGCCCACTCGACCAACAATAAAAACGTCCGCCCATCAGTTTACGATGTGCCAGGGCATCCCCATTTGGTTCACCTTAATGGGAATCCCCGAAACCTCAATTCAGTCCACGTCTCCGCATCCCTTCCTCTAACACGCTTTCCTAGCGCTCCATTCGCACCGCTGTATATACTGTTCCGTTCAGCAGGAGGGTACGGTGAGAATCGGGCAACTACTTTGCAGTTTGTTACTATTTGTCGGGGCAGCATCAACAGCGTTGGCGCGAAACGCTTGGCCGCAACCGGCGCAAGTGGCACAGCAGCCGCCCAGCATCTACGAAAGATTGAGCCATGATACCGCGCAGGCAGGTCCTGCCCCCAAGCACGACATCAGCGGCGTCTGGGCAGGTCCCATCGGTTCGAAAATCAATCCTCCGCCTCCGATGACGCCTCTGGGACAGGCGCGATTCAGCGCCAATAAGCCGGAAGGGAAGTTCATGGTGGCTGGATCGAACGACCCGTGGAAAACCTGCGATCCCCTGGGATTTCCGCGCAATATCCTCGTCGAAACCCGGGGAATTACCTTCGCTCCGATGCACGACCGGCTGGAGATGCTCATTCAATACAATCGAGTGTGGCGCGAAATCTTTACCGATGGACGAGAACTCCCCAAAAATGTTGGAGGCAGGGCCAAAGGCTCGCCCGATCCGCGGTGGTTCGGTTACTCCGTTGGACATTGGGACGGAGATTACACGTTCGTGATCAACTCGACGGGCAGCGATGATCGAAGTTGGCTCGATAATGAAGGACATCCGCACAGCGTGGACATGCGTGTCGAGGAGCGATATACCCGGGTCGATCACAACACTTTGGTGATGACCGTGACCATTGACGATCCCAAGATTTACACCCAGCCGTTCGAGATCGCGAAAACGACATTTAAGTGGATTCCCAACCAGGAGTTCGAGGAGCAGATCTGTGTGCCATCGGAGGAGTTGGAGTACTTGAAGGCAGTCGCTGATCCTGCAGGGCAACCCTGACCACTAAACGCAGCGCCCGCATAAGGTAACTCAGCTTCGCCAAAAGTAACGAAAAGCGGCAGTGAGATCTGATCTCACTGCCGCTGTTTTTGGAAGCCACTCAGACTCAGATTCATCCTAAAACATGAACCTAGTTAACTACTTCTAACTTCGGTTCCATTTACGCTTCGCTGCTGTGCTCACCGGAACTGGTGCCCGACGAGCCACGGCCACTGCCGCTGTTTCCGCCACGGCTTGAGCTTTTGTCGGACTTTTTTGACCCCGAACTACCACCGCTGCTGCTGCTTCCCCGCTGATCTTTGTCCTTCCGCTTGGTTGGCATTTGCGTTCTCCTTGTATTCCTGTTCCTGCCTACATGCCTGCTGCTTTGCCTCTCCGCCCCGCAGCTGTTTCATTCGTGCCCGTTGAAGAAGCGCCGGAACCCGCAGCTTCAAGATTTATGCTGTTCGCAAGCTCGGTCAGCTTCTTGTCGGTTTCTTTTTCCTCCTCGAGAGTTTGCTCGAGAAGCGTTACCGCTTCCTGGTCGCCCAGGATCCTCGCATACGTACGCACAGTTCCGTACGCCGCGATCTCGTAGTGCTCGACGCGCTGGGCGGCCGAGATCAAGGCGGCGTCCATCAGATCGCCCTCGAAATCTTCGCCCATCATTTCTTCGCCTTCGCTAATCAGGCCATTCATTCCCTTGCACTTTTTGCCTTTAATCTTTTCACCCAGGGAGGTGAAAATCCGTTCAATTCTCTGAGCGTGGCCTTTCGTTTGCTCCAGATGTTCCAGGAAGCCGGAACGCAACTGGTCTGAGCTGGCAGCGTCAGCCATCTTCGGCAGTGCCTTGATTAACTGATTCTCGGCATCGTAAAGGTCTTTTAGCTCGTCAACGTAAAGGTCTCGCAGGTCGTTTTGCTCCATCGCTTCCTCCTTGAACTGATCTCACTGGGAATATCGCAATAACTCGTTCACGTTACGAACCGGCAGAAAAACCAACAATCCGAAAAAGCTAGTAGGCGTCTCTAGGGCCATACTGTAGGCAGGTTCTAGGGTGCGAAACACATCACAAACGGTCTGCAATTTCTATAGGCGTGCCAATGGCGGGGCGGCCGAACGCTTCCCAGGCATTGCCTGAACGGAAAAAAAGTTCCATCCAGCGCATCTCGCGCCGAACCCCTTTTTCCTCCTCGATCACCCAACCGCTGCTACCAGGTGCAAGCGTCATGCGGCCTGGATCAACATCAAAGCTGGCATTGCTGGTAACCACATGTTTCTTGACGTCGCCGATCCGCACGTAGATGGCATGACCCGGAGCATCGTTCATGTGGGCCTGAACGATGGTCGTTCCTTGCAAGACGCTTTGCTCTTGTGAAATGGTCGTCTTCAAATTTCCATACCCGTCAACATACGCAATGCAGTTCTGCGGTATATCGGGAATCTCATCTCGCCTGATTTCGCTTCCAAGGCACGCCGTGTCACCGGCAGCAATCGCCGCAACGCTTTTCGGGAACAAATCGCGTGATCGAAACTGGGATTTCGACGTCTCGACGTTGACCCACCGCAATTCCTCGGCCGCGTCCCGTATGAACGACAACACAAACCCCGCGTTAACACCCACCACCTGCACTCCATGCGGCAGACGGGCCAGCGCTAACCGTTCTCCGGTCGTGGACGGATGTGCCTGTGGCTCATCACTCCGGGGAGCAACATTGTGATAAATCACCATTCCATCGGTGGGTTCGTTCAGTCCGAGCTGCGCAATGCAAAAGCCGGCCGCCAACGTTGAAAATGCCGGTACATTCGTAATCACCGGATGCACACCTGGCAAAGACTTATCCAGGCGTTGCATCACTTCCGCGAAAGCCAGGTCGCCCAGTCCATAGTCCGCAATAAGATGAAGTAGCATCGTCGGTGTACCTACGTGAGCATGCTTCGGTGTCGCCCGCGCTCCGCTGCTTGAAATTCTTGCCTCTTGGAATGCTTGGACTCGTTAAAATTTGGAATGCCCCGACTTGGAATAACTTTGATTAGCATCCTGATTTGAATACTAAGGTCCAACAGCTCTCATTTTTTCGCTTTGCGCGGTTCCTTTCCGTCCTGCTTTAAACTCTCGCGGATCATACGTGCCGCATCCTCCGGTCCTTTAAGCCCGAGAACTTTGAATTTCTTGCCCTGCACTTCGTTATACGCGATAAAAAAATCCTCAACGCTTTGCGCCAATTTATCGTCTAGATTCGCGTGTGAACTTGCAATTTCATGTGTTTTCGCCGCGATTGGCACGGCGATGATCCGGTCATTGCGCACCGTTTTGCCTTTTTCGGTTTGCTCGGCCTCCAAAATCCTCAGTAATCGTCCCAGGATCAAGCACCCGACGAACGTCGGCTCATCACTCAAGACCGATATATCCAGCGGGTCGCCATCCTCTCCTTGGGTCGAGGGCAGAAAACCAAATTCAAAAGGAAACGTGAAACCGGGAGGCAGCGGCTTATCAAATTGAAAGAGGCCGGTTTTCTCATCGTACTTATACTTTGTCCGGCACCCCCTCGGCGTTTCAACGATGGCATTGACGGCATCCGAATCCGCGTCAAACGGAGAAAGTTGCGAAATGTTGTTGGCGTTCATGGTGTTTGCATATCCTCTTAGAAGTTCGCCGTCCTGGCCCATCGGGTTTTATCCCTATTGGCAGCATGGATGACACCTAACGTCGCACTCGACGCGGCCGCTCTCCGCAATTTATGAAGTAAACTCATGCAATGCCAAAAATCGCGCCGCATGAATCCGCGGATGCAGACTCTCCCTGCTTATTTTGCCGCGTCGCTTCTGGGGAGGCGGACGCGAAAATTGTTTTCGAAGACGCGATTTCGCTCGCGTTCTTGGACATTCGGCCGTTATTTCCCGGCCATCTGCTGCTCATTCCCAGAGCGCATTATCAAACCTTCGCCGACCTTCCGGAAAATCTTATCGGCCCGCTATTCACCAACGCACAGCTGCTAACGCGTGCCGTGCAGGACACAATGCAAGCCGAGGGGAGCTTCGTCGCCATCAATAACACCGTCAGTCAAAGCGTGCCTCATTTCCATATTCATATCGTGCCGCGGCGGCGTGGGGATGGGCTGCGGGGATTTTTCTGGCCCCGCCGAAAATACGACGATGTGGAAATGTTAGCGGTTCATGAGGCTTTATCCGCCAAACTAAAATGAGCCGTGAAGCACATGTGCTCGAGGATTCGCCGGCAGCAGTACCCGCCGTTGAGCTTGGCGGTCAACCCTGGGCCGGACGCGGATTGCTATTCCTGCTCGTAGGACTTGGCGCGGTTTTGCGGTTCATCGCCCTGGGCCGCCAGCCCCTATGGCTCGATGAAGCCACCGATGCCGCGTTTGCCCGGCTACCCTTCTGGAGATGCATTTTCGCTGAAACGGTACATCCGCCGTTGTATCGCGCGCTCTTGCATTTCGTAGTTCTACAATTTGGAGATTCCTCAACTGCCGTTCGCTTCCTTCCGGCGCTTTTCGGTATCGCCGCCATTCCCGCCATCTTTATTCTTGCGCGCCGCCTGTTCCCCGGCACGGAGAGCGTCACCGCTGCTCTGGCGGCCACGTCGCCATTTCTGATTTTCTTTTCCCAGGAGAATCGCGACTATTCGCTTTTTATCTTGTTGACCATTCTCGCCACCTCTTCGTTTTGGCAGTTTTGCCAGAGCCGACGTGGCTTAGCCTCTTATACCGTTCTCTCGGTCCTGCTTTTATATACGCATTACCTCGGCATTTTCGTCCTGCTCGCGCACGAAATCGCGTTCTGGTCCACTAGTAAGTCGCGCGCGCGCAATTGGATATGGGCTCGTGCCATTGTTTTTTGCGCTTTCGCGCCCTGGCTGCTCTGGGCGGCCGGCCACTATCATGAAGAATCGCGCTTGTTCGTGGCGCCCGCATTGCTCGTGCCCAGCGCCCTGCTGCGATTTTTTGTGGGCTATGGAATTGCCTCCTCCGACGCAGTAGCCAAAACCGAAAGTTTGCGCGCGAAGATTGTCTCCGAGGCGCCCGTGGTCGTGCCGGCATTTTGCTTGTTCGTCTGGCTCCTTTGGCGAGGCGCTCGTCGTGCCGCTTCCCAGTTGCAGCGAGCGATCCTGCTAAGTTCCATCCTGGTGATTCCCTGGGCTGCCCTCGTATTTTTGGCGCCCTGGCTCAAGCTCACCCAGGACCGTTATCTCGCATTTCAGGCGCCCTTTGTGTTGCTGCTGATTGCCGCGGGACTTTGGTCCCTCCATCACAGAGGACGCTGGATTGCCGGAGCAATGCTGGCGCTGGTAGTCGGCTTTTCCCTCGCCGCATATTACGGCGCTCCCGGTGAGCGCTTCGGTTACCGGTTCCGCTATGGAAAAGAGAACTGGGCGGGGACAGCGGCATTTGTGCGGCAGGAACACGCCGATGTGGTGATACTGGCCCCCGGATATTTGTATCTTCCCTTCGATCGATATCCTCGCGGACAAGCACGTGAGATTCGCGTAACCTCAGGCGTTTTCTCGCCGGACGAAATGCACGATGCGCGGCGCGTTGCCCTGGTTCTCTCTCATGCGGGGCCGCCGGAAGAGAAGCTCCGCACCCAATTCGACGCGACCTATCCGCGGATCGCACAAGCTGCTTTCCCGGCGCAAAACCTAATTCGCGTGTTCGTCTACGATGCGTCGCCGCCGCCAGCACGCGTAGCGCAAGCGCAGCCTCTCCCGCAAGGCAATTTGTTCGCAGTCATTTTTTCACCGTAAACAGCGCGCAGTCACCGCACACAAACTGATCGCTCGAATCCTGCCAAAAATTATTTTCACGTCGAACAGGAAGCGTCCCAGATCGGCACACCTCAAATGAAGTTTCGCCTCTGGAACTTCCATCCACGTTTGTCTCGGTACTCACTTTCGCGAGGTCCTATAATTGGCCTCAGTTTCTTGCCTTCCCCTTCAGATGAATGAACATGATCAAACCTCCCGTCCAGAGGCCGCCGTCCGCCATTGCGGAAATTGCGTACGATACGCGCGTCGCGGATATCCGCAAACAGTTGCGCACGCTCGAACGGCGCGACTGGTGGCTCTGGTCGCTGGCCATCGTGGTTATGTTGCTTCTCACCTTTGCCGTCGTTTCCCTGAGTTTCCCCGCACTGCTCGCCCCGCAGGACTCGTTCTTCCAATTTAGCCTCAACCGCCTGATACGCGGCTTGGTAGCTTTGGTCCTGCTCTTCAACACCTATTCCATTTACCAGCAGGTGATGATCAAACGCTTGCGCCGCCAATTCTCCGAGCAATTGGACGCGATGGGAACTTTGCGGACACGCGCGGAAGAACTGCACGTCCTCGCCACGACCGATCCACTCACCGGTTTGGCAAATCGCCGCACCGCCGCGCAGCGGCTCGAGGCGGAGGCCGCCCGATCGCAGCGTTACGGTCACCCTCTCACGGTAGTAGCCTTCGACCTGAATAAATTCAAGGACATCAACGATGAGCATGGCCACGCCGCCGGTGACCTGGTCTTGCGAGCATTCGCGCGGCGCTTGGCCAACGCCATTCGCCTTTCCGATCTCGCCGTGCGCATGGGCGGCGACGAATTTCTCCTGGTTCTGCCGGAGTGCCGCATCGAGCAAGTGCCTGCGCTTCTCGAGCGGCTTCGCAATCTCGAGGTGACTTTTCAGGGCGTGCGCATCCCCGTGGCTTTCTCGGCAGGATTTGTAGCCTACGAACAGGGTGAGGCGCCCGACGACTTCCTCGAGCGCGCCGACCAAACCCTCTACGCCGACAAGCGTGCCGGCAAAGTTCCTGCTGACGGCGAACCCGCCGTGCGTTAACCGCCGGGCTCAAACGCGCAACTACTTCGCTGGTGCTTTACGTGTTATCCTTGCCTCGCTTTTGCATTCCGGGTTAACTCGCCACAACAAGCCGTACGCTGGTTATCCCGGCTAACTTCAGGCCACGACTGCGCATCAGAAACTCTTGCTCGGGTCCGCCCCCGCCCAGCTCGGTCGTTTGTACCATTTCGTGTATCACTCGGTCGGTTGCATTAAGTATTCCAAGTCGCATCCGCAAATTCTTCATGCGCGGTGGAGGGCTTTGCTATGAAAAAACGTAAGAAGAACGTCCCTGGCGCGGCGCAGCCCCGCCTCCGCCGCCGCAGTCAAAGATTGCTGATCAAAACGAAAATCGCGGTTCGCTCGGAACGCGCCGACGGCACTCCGTTCGAGGAACAAACGCAAACCGTGACCGTAAGTTCACATGGCGCGATGATTCTGTTGAGTGCGCCCGCGCAAATCGGCCAAACGCTTTTCCTGCGCCACCTCAATGCAGACGATGAAGTTGAAGCGCGCGTCATATGCATAGGCGGGCGGCAAGCAGGGAAAACCCAATTGGGAATAGAATTTCAGGAGCCGTCACCGCAATTTTGGCGCGTCGCGTTTCCCCCTGACGATTGGACCTCTTTGATCGCACAGCACGGCAAATAAAAGGGAGGTGAGAACCAAGTGGTTCTCACCTCCCGGGGGTGGGTGGGGTGCTACTTGAGATTACTCAAAGAACTGGTGACTGGCTGCCGACAAAAAACCACCAGTCCTTCGCGCTCTAGCTTCGCGGCCGGTATCAGCCGCGTCGCCAATTGTGCGCTGGGAATAACACGTTAGTAGAAACCTGTCAAGGTAAATATCAGTAAAAAACGCGAGTCAAAATCGCAAGTCAAAAAAACAGCCCGGCAATTTCGATCAGATTTCGATGCTCGCTCGCATGCGCTGAATTCGCGCCGCCAGTTTCGTCCACATAAAGTTTTGCTTCACTCAGCTTTCCCTGGTCGTAAAAGCCAACGCCAGCAGCGTTTTCTGCTCCATCTCATGCGCCTTGCCCGATCCGGTCGCCGGGCTCGCGCTTGCGGACCGCTTCACCGAGCGTACCGGACGCCCGCCCGTGGCGCGCGCAATCTGCGGCAGCACGTAGAAAAGCGCGCCCATGTTTGCCGGCTCTTCCTGTACCCATACGATTTCTCGCGCCTCAGAGTGGCGCGCCAACTCCGCGCTCAGCTCGTCTGCGGGGAACGGATACAGCTGATCGAGCACCACGATAGCGGTATCTGAGCTCCCGCGCCGCGTGCGTTCGGCGCGTAATTCGTGAGCAATTTTCCCCGTGCAAATCAGGATGCTCTTCGGGGACCGCACCTCCCGCTCGCACACGACGTTAGCAAAGCGCCGCTCGGCAAACTCGGCCAGCCCCGAAGCCGCCGCCGGATTGCGCAACATCCCTTTCGGCATGAACGCGATCAGAGGCTTGCGCCAGCGTCGCAGCGCCTGCCTGCGCAGCAAGTGAAAATATTGCGCCGCAGTCGAGGGCTGGCACACCTGTAAATTATCTTCGGCGGCCAATTGCAGAAAGCGCTCCACGCGCGCGCTCGAATGCTCCGGGCCTTGTCCTTCGTACCCATGAGGCAGCAAAAGCACGATGCCGGAAGGCAGGTCCCACTTATCCTCCGCAGCGGAAATAAATTGATCGATAATCACTTGCGCGCCATTCGCGAAATCCCCGAATTGCGCCTCCCACAGCACCAGCGTTTCCGGATAATCACGGCTGTAGCCATACTCGAACCCAAGCACGCCCGCCTCGGAAAGCGGCGAATTGTAAATTTCACAGCGTGCCTGCTCCGGCGCTAGGTGCTGCAAGGGCATATATTCCGCTTCGCATTTCGTATCGACCAACGCCGCATGCCGCTGGCTGAACGTGCCGCGCACCGTATCTTGTCCCGTAAGCCGCACCGGAGTGCCCGCCAATAATAAAGTTCCGAACGCGAGCGCCTCCGCCATTCCGTAATCCACCGCGCGCGCCCCGCGGACCATCTCCAGCCGCTGCTCGAGCAATCGTTTCACCTTGGGATGTATCGCGAAATTTTCCGGATAGCGCGTGAGCCGCGCTGCAACATCCGCAACTGTGGCCGCGTCCACACCGGTATCCACTTCGAATTGCGCGCTGTATCGTCCGCGCACGTAGGGCGCCCAATACCCAGGAAGCTGGCGCAGGACTGGGTTCTTGGTCATCGTGGCCGCCTTCGCCAGCCCCTGCTCGAATTCCGCACGCACCTCCGCCACGATCGCTTCGGAATCGCTGTGCGATTTTTCCGCGTAAATTTGCCAAAGCGGCGGATGCTCCTTGATCTTGGCGTAGAGCAGTGGCTGCGTAACCGTGGGATCATCGACCTCGCTGTGGCCATGGCGTCGAAAGCCAATCAGGTCTACCACCACATCACTTTCAAACGAAGTTCGGTATTCGACTGCGAGCTGGCCAACGCGTGTCACGGCATCCGGATCTTCACCGTTCACGTGAAACACCGGAATTTCCTGCCGGTTCGCTAGACCCGACGCAAAATAAGAAGAGTGCAGCTCGATTGGTGGCGTAGTAAAGCCGATCAGGTTATTTGCAATAATGTGGATCGTGCCACCCACCGTGTATCCGCGTAGTCTGCCCATGTTGAGCGTTTCTGCCCAGATGCCCTGGCCCGCAAAAGCTCCATCCCCATGCACTACGATTGGCAACACCCGCTGCGGCCCATCTGCACCGAGACGCGCCTGCTTGGCGCGCGCGCGACCCATCGCCACGGGATCTACCGCTTCGAGATGGCTGGGATTTGAAACCAGATGCACTTCCAGCATCCGGCCCCCCGCGGTCTGGTACTGTCCCGTGGCTCCGACGTGATACTTCACATCGCCACTCCCCAGCACGCTGCGCGGGTCTACGTCCTCAAATTCAGCGAAGATGTCTGCGGGCGGCCGGCACGCGATCTGCACCATCACGTTCAGCCGGCCGCGGTGGCTCATTGCCAGCAACACTTGCTCGGCGCCAGCCGCTGCTCCCGCTTCAAGGATTTTGTCCAATAGAGGAATCAGCGCCGCCAGGCCTTCGAGAGAATATCGCTTGGTCCCTACATATCGCGCCTGCAGCACCTGCTCGAAAACTTCGGCGCGGATCAACCGCTCCAAAATCCGCCGGTCTGACCTGCGCGCGCCGTCGGGTTCCCCAGAGACAGCAGCTGACTCCGGCGCCTGTTCCATCCGCTCTCTGATCCAGCGGCAGCGCTCCGGGTCGGCAATGTGCATAAACTCCGCACCGATCGTGTCGCAGTAAATACGCCGAGCCTCCGCCGCGATTTCGCCGGAAATAGCAATATCTGGATGCACGATGGGCTGCAGAAATCCCAGGGGATCGAGGTTCGCCGCAAGGTGCCCCCACCGGCTAAACGCCGCAAAAATGTGTTCGCGGTCTCCCCCGGTATCCCGGACAAGCGCGATGGATTCTCGGCCGTTGCTCATGAAGTACGACTTAGCGGTTGAATATCTTCTGAATCCTGCCGGCCAGCTCGAAATCGTTCGCGGTCAGTCCTCCGGCACTATGCGTGGACAAATCGATCACCACTTTATTCCAGGCGTTGGACCAGTCAGGATGATGGTTCATGGACTCCGCGGCGAGCGCAACCTGCGTCATGAATCCAAAAGCCTGCGAAAAATCCGTGAACTCAAATACGCGGTGCAGGTTGCCACGCTCGAGGCTCCAGCCCGTGAGTTTTTTTAATTCCGTGGCCGCGTCTTGCTCACTCAGTTTCGCTGCGTTCATGGAGCACCCCCTCCGGCCCACCTTGTTTTGTTAGCAAAATCCCATCCCATCCATTGCACGTTCATCCACTGCCTGCGGCGCGATTCGCATTCCATTCCGTCGAATCGCTTTTCGTCCATTCTCAATCGCCCGTCAGCGCCTCATACTGCCGCTCGGTCAACGGCACCACGGATAGCCTGCCCTGCCGCACCAGCGGAGAATCTGCGAACAGCTTGTTCGCTTTAATTTGCGCGAGGGCCACCGGTTTCGCCAGTGTCTTGCCTGCCTTTATCTCGACGGCAGGATTCTTGGGGTCCGCGGCATCGACGGAAACCACCGAAGCGGTTCCCACCGCCGATTTGCGATCTCCCGTTTCGTAAATCACGAGCCTCGCCCCCGGCTGCATCTCTCTAAGATGCTTCAACGCCACCGGATTCGAAACACCATCCCAGACGGTAACCACATCATGCTGCAAATCTGCGAAAGAATATTCCGAGGGTTCTGTTTTGAGCAGGTAGTCCAAAGATTCTCCTCTTTCGCCGTCGCATTTAACTATTGGCCATCAAATCGCATTCTCGCAAGTTTTTTCTCGATCCACCCGCAACACGAAATGTTCCTGAAGTCGCCGTCAAATATTGATGCGGTGCCCGGCCTATCCTTAAATCTAACCGGTCGCCAAATCTAACCTGTCGTCAAATATTGTCCAGCAGCACCATCAGGCGGCACCGGGTGGCAGCTAGGTTGAATGCGAACCGCCTTTCCTTTATGGTACTTGATTCCATATGAAGAGCTAGCAATCCATGATCGAGACACATTTCGGGCGACATAAGGGAGTGGAACTTGAAGAAAAGAATTCGCGCAATACAGTATGGCGTTGGTCCCATCGGCGCCGCCCTCGTGCGGCTCATGCGCGAAAAGCAAGCAATCGAATTGATCGGAGCGATTGACACCGATCCTGCCAAAGCTGGCCGCGATTTGGGCGAGCTCGTCGGCGCGCCCGATGCCCCGTGGGGTATTTCCGTCTCCTCCGACCCGGACCTGTTGCAACAAGCAGAACCCGACATCGTGGTGCACTCCACCGCTTCGTCTCTCCCGGCAGTCGCCGGTCAGCTACTCGCCTGCCTGGCCGCCGAGTCTTCCGTCATCTCGACCTGCGAGGAGCTCGCCTATCCTTATCGTAAATATCCGCAACTCGCCGCCCAGCTTGATAGTGAAGCCAAGGAATCCGGAGTGGCTTTGGTGGGCACCGGCGTCAACCCGGGATTCGTAATGGATAAACTGGTTCTCACCCTCGCTGCCGCCGCCCAGCGCGTCGATAGCGCCCGCGTGCTGCGTATCGTCGATGCGGGGCAGCGCCGCCTGCCATTGCAAAAGAAAGTGGGAGCGGGCATGACCGTCGCGGGATTTAACGAGCAGGTCGTCGCGGGACGTATCAAACACCATGGATTGCCCGAATCTGTTGCAATGGTCTCCGACAATCTCGGCTTCGATGTCGACGAGATCATCGAGACGATTGAACCCATTGTGGCGCCGGCGGCAGTCACCACCCCGTTCCTGCACGTCGCGTCCGGGCTGGTAGCCGGCGTCCATCAGATCGCACGCGGAATGGCAGCGGGGCAGGAGAAGATTTACATGGAGCTGCAGATGTTCGTTGGCGCGCAAAACCCCCGCGACACGATTGAATTGCGCGGAGAACCCCATCTCGCGCTGAGGATTCCGGGTGGCACGCATGGGGATCTCGCCACCATCGCCATTATCGTCAACTCGATTCCTGCCTTACTCGCCGCTCCGGCCGGGCTGCGCACGGCGAACGAGCTGCCCATGTCTTACTTTCCCCCCGCGGCTTTACCGTAACGGCCTCGTCTCCGAGGTCGATATCGCCACAAGGATATCGCCACAACCGAGGGCATCTTAGGTCTTCGTCTTGTCCCAGAAACGGCCAATCGCGGCATAGTCCACGTCTTCTTTCGCGTCACGCAGAACCGAGCCGTAGACCTCCCGCACCGCTTCCCCGGCCGGTAGCCGCACGCCCAATTCTTTCGCTAAATCGAGCGCCAGGCGCACATCTTTGTTCATCAGGCGCAGCGGAAAGCTTGGCGCGTATTTGCGCTCCAGCAACATCGGGGCTTTCACGTCCAGCACCGGCGCGCGCGCCATGCTCGATTGCATGATGTCGATCACGCGCTCGCCCGCCACTCCTCCCGCGCTGGCCAGCGCCAGCGCCTCCGCCAAGGCATCCACCTCGAGTGCCAAAAGCAGGTTCATGGCCAGCTTGGCGGTTTGTCCCGCGCCGTTCGGCCCCACATGGAACCACTTTTTCGCCACCGCGGCGAACACCGGTTCCACACGTGCCAGCGTTTCCGCCGGTCCTCCGACCATCATCACCAACTCGCCTTTTTCGGCTCCCCACGTGCCGCCGGTAACCGGCGCATCCAGAAATTCCACGCCTTTTTCCGCGCATGCTGACGCGGTGCGACGCGCCAGGTCGGGCGAAACCGTGCTCGAATCCACGAGCACGCTGCCCCTCCGCAACCCCGAGAGAACTCCGTTATCTCCCCACAGCACCTGTTCCACCGCCGGCGGGTCGCTGACAATCGTGATCAAAACGTCCGCCGCTGCGGCAGCCTCCCGCGGGGTAGCCGCCACTTTTGCGCCCTGCGCTTTCAACTCCTCCGCTCGCGACGCGGTACGGTTCCACACGGTAACCTGAAACCCCTTCTTGAGCAGATTGGCCGCCATCGGGCGGCCCATTAGGCCTAATCCAATCAATCCCAGCGCAGGTTTCACCATCCGCCTCCCTATTAATCCTCAAATAAAATTGCCTCAAATAAAGTGCAGCGCGTGATTATCTTCCGCCCGAAACGCCGCGAAGACAAACGCTCCGTGCAAAAACTTTCTTGCCGCCGCTGCTGAACCGTTTCTCCTCTTCGCGAATCCCGCGGCATCTTCCTGGCATCCCCACGCATTCCAAAACAGCGTTTCCTCCGCGCTTGTTCTGCGGATATAATTGATCTCCCCCAGGGAGCTGCCGCGGATGAAATTTGGTGTTGTCGTATTCCCCGGATCGAACTGCGATCGCGATGCGCACTACGCTCTCGGAGCGGTTCTTCAGCAGCCGGTAGAATTTGTTTGGCACCAGTCCGAGGATATTTCCGGTCTCGATGCCATCGTTTTGCCGGGCGGCTTTTCCTATGGAGATTACTTGCGCACTGGCGCCATCGCGCGTTTCTCCCCGGTGATGCGCGCTGTGGATCGCTTCGCCCGCTCGGGTGGCCTGGTGCTCGGCATCTGCAATGGATTTCAGATTCTCTGCGAGGTGGGTCTGCTGCCGGGAGCGCTGATGCGCAATATGGGCCTTCGTTTTATATGCCGCCACGTGCACGTTCGCGTGGAAAATACCGCGACGCCATTCACCGCCGCCGCCCAGCCCGGCCAGGTTCTGCACATTCCCGTGGCCCACGCCGAAGGCAACTATTTCTGCGACGCCGCTACTATGTCCGAGTTGCACCGCAACCGGCAGATCATTTTCCGCTATTGCACGGCGGACGGGCGCGTCGCACCGGGCGCAAATCCCAACGGCTCGCTCGACGATATCGCCGGCATCTGCAATGCCGAACGTAACGTCGTAGGCTTGATGCCTCATCCCGAGCGGGCGGTTGATGCGATATTGGGCGCTCCATCGGCATCCGCCGACGGCCTGGTTATCTTCAATTCCGTAATTGCCACCCTGGCGCGGCACGCCCCTGTGGCCACTTAATGCTGCGCCGCACCGCCAGCGCCGCAATATCACTGCGACCTACAACCGTGCGTAACCGTGCCTGACCATGCTCAAGACTGAAATCACTGAAATCAAAGTCACGCCCGAGCTCGTCGCAGAACACGGGCTCACCCCCGATGAGTACGAGCGCATCCGCAGAATCCTCGCCCGCGAGCCAAATCTCACCGAGTTGGGCATTTTTAGCGTTATGTGGAGCGAGCACTGCTCCTACAAATCCAGCCGCGTCCATCTCAAACGCTTGCCTACCCGCGCTCCACAGGTATTGCAGGGGCCCGGAGAAAACGCCGGTGCCGTGGACGTGGGCGACGGCCTCGCCGCTGTTTTCAAAATTGAGTCGCATAACCATCCGAGCTATGTCGAGCCATTTCAAGGCGCGGCCACTGGCGTAGGTGGCATTCTCCGCGATATTTTCACGATGGGTGGGCGTCCCATCGCCGTCCTCGATTCGCTGCGCTTTGGCCTCATCGCCCCCGCAACAGCAGAGCGGCACGCGGACTCCGCGCCGCCCAGCTCCCCTTCTCAGCAACAATCCGCATCGCAAAATAACGCCCCCGAAACCATCGCCCGCAACCGCCGCTTGCTGGACGGCGTGGTGCGCGGCATCGCGTTCTACGGTAATTGCTTCGGCGTTCCCACCATCGGCGGCGAAGTCGCATTCGAGCCCGGTTACGCCGGCAATCCGCTGGTCAACGTGCTCGCACTCGGCATCGCTCCGAAAAGTGATCTTTTCCTCGCTCGCGCCAGCGGTGCAGGCAACCCGGTAATCTACGTGGGAGCAAAAACCGGACGCGACGGCATCCACGGCGCCTCGTTGCTTGCTTCCGCGGAATTTACCGAAGAATCAAAACAAAAACGCCCTAACGTTCAGGTCGGCGATCCATTCCTTGAAAAGCTCCTGCTCGAAGCCTGCCTTGAAGCCATGGCCACCGGCGCCATCGTCGGCATACAGGACATGGGGGCCGCGGGCCTCACCAGCACTTCTTGCGAAATGGCCTCGCGCGGTGGTGTTGGCATTGAGATTGAGCTCGCCCGCGTGCCGCAACGCGAAACCGGCATGACTCCTTACGAAATGATGCTCAGCGAATCACAGGAGCGCATGCTGCTGGTCGCGCAGCGTGGCCGCGAGCACGAAGTCTTTGCCGTCTTCCGCAAGTGGGGGCTCGACGTCGTCGAAATCGGCCAGGTCACCTCCGACGGCTTGTTACGCTTATTCCATCATGGCCAGCTCGCCGCCGAAATCCCCGCCACCGCATTGGCCGATGAAGCGCCCGTGTATCACCGCCCCATCGTGCCCCCCATCGAGGCCGTGCTGCCCTCATCGTCAGCATCATCCGAGGCAGCATCAGCGGCATCGTCACCATCATTGTCACCATCAGTCTCATCTTCGTCAGACGTAGCGGCGGTGCTCGCAGTCCGGGCCAGCCTGGACGAATCCACCGCTCACTCTAACGATTCCGCCGCGCCTCCGGATCTAACCGCAAATTTCCGCCGCCTCCTTGCCGCCCCCACGATTGCCTCGAAGCGCTGGATCTTCGAACAGTACGATCACATGGTGCTGACGAATACGCTCGTATTGCCAGGCGCCGCCGATGCCGCCCTCGTGCGCTTGAAGGGCACGCATCGCGCGCTCGCGCTTTCCACCGATGGCAACGGACGCTGGTGCGCGCTCGATCCTTATATAGGCGCGATGCACGCCGTCGCCGAAGCCGCGCGCAACGTCGCGTGTGTAGGCGCGCGCCCTTACGCCGCCACGAATTGCCTCAATTTCGGCAACCCGGAAAAGCCCGAGGTCATGTGGCAGTTCAGCCGCGCAATCGATGGCATTGCCGAAGCCTGTCGCGCGCTGAGCATCCCGATTACCGGCGGCAACGTCAGCTTCTATAACGAGACGCTCGGCAAATCGATTGATCCCACCCCAGTCCTGGGCGTCCTCGGCGTAATCGAAGATGCTTCGCACTTCGTCACCATGGGATTTCGCAGCGAGGGCGATCTCATTCTGCTGCTCGACGGCCGCGGCCAAGCGGCGCTCCAAGCGCCTGGCCCGTCGCATCCCTCATTCGATGAAGCCCTCTCGCTGCGCGAGTTTGCCTCCTCCGAATACGCGCGCACGATTCTGTTCCATGCTTCGCAAACCTCGGCCTCCGGCGCCGTGCCCCCGGCCGTCGATCTCGCCGCCGAGTCGCGCCTGATCGAAGCTCTCGTGACCCTGGCCAGCCGCGGTTTGCTCGCTTCGGCACACGACCTGAGCGACGGTGGCTTAGCCGTCGCGCTTGCCGAATGCGCCTTCGCCAGCGATGGCCTGGGTGCTGACGCTGACGCCGACGCCAATGCCGACGTTGACGCGCAAGCCCACACTGAACCCGTGGCCGAAGCTCAACCCATCGCTGAAGCTGAAACCCTCGCCGCCACAGAACCTCACGCCAAAGCCGTCGTCGCCGCAAGCGGCACCGTCACCTCGCGCACCCCCGTTCCCGCCGCCTTCTCTCTCTTCTCGGAAACCGGAGCGCGCGCGCTGGTCACCACCCCGGAAACCTCGCTTGCCGAGGTCCTCCGCGATGCGGCAAAATGTGGCGTCACGGCCCGCGTGATTGGACGTGTGACCCGCGACGAGTTCCACCTCCGGCATAATGGCGACACCATCATTCGCGACTCGGCTGCACGGCTGCGTAGCATCTGGAGTAACGCGCTCGCCGCCGCCTTATCTGAAAACTTGTCAGGAAATTTGTCCGAAAACGTATCCGAAAACTCGGCCCGAAACCTCGCTCCCGAACATTCGGTTTCCGGCGAAGGCGCATCTAATAATGAGGGCTCATTCGAGCGATAACACTAGGCGGGTTGCTCACGTTTTTTCTGAATGGGCCGTTCGAGGTCGCGCCACGACCCTCGCAACAGGCGCGCCCAGCCCATGTGTGGAGATGCTTCCGCGATTCGCACCCAAGATCTTCTGGTTCACTTGAGGCCGGTTCACTGACGCCGATTCACCGAGGTGCACGCATCGATGCACGCATCAATGACTGATCCGCATTCCATCGCGCTCGACGACGATCATTTTCACGATCATTGCGGCGTTTCCGGGATTTTTGGCCATCCGGAAGCCTCGAAGATCGCCTACCTCGGCCTCTACGCCCTGCAGCACCGCGGCCAGGAGTCAGCGGGGATCGTCTCTTCCGATGGCACAGCCTTGCACCTCGAAAAAGGCATGGGCCTGGTGCAGGAAGTTTTTCAGCCGGGCGTGCTGGCGCGCTTGCCGGGCACAGCGGCGGTAGGCCACACCCGCTACTCGACGGCGGGCGATACCTCCATCGTCAACGCCCAGCCCATCGTCATTGACTGCAACAAGGGCAAACTGGCGCTCGCGCACAATGGCAACCTCACCAACGCCGGCAAGCTGCGCCGAAACCTCGAACATCGCGGCTCGATCTTCCAAACCACCAGCGATACTGAAGTGATCGTGCACCTGGTCGCGCGCAGCTCCGCGCATAACCTGCAAGGCGCGCTCGGCGATGCGCTAAATCAAGTCGAGGGCGCCTACTCGCTCCTGGTCCTCACGCGCGACGAACTGTATGCCATTCGCGATCCTCACGGCTTCCGTCCACTCTCTCTCGGGAAGCTCGGTGACGCCTGGGTCGTGGCCTCGGAGACCTGCGCATTCGATCTCATCGGCGCGCGCTACGTGCGCGAAGTAGCCCCCGGCGAATTGATCCGCATCTCCCGCAGCGGTATCGAGTCGCTGCACTTCGCCCCCGAAAAGCCCCACCAGTTCTGCGTGTTCGAGCATGTCTATTTCTCGCGCCCGGATAGCTACGTCTTTGGCCAGCCCGTCGAGCGCAGCCGCGAAATGTTCGGCCGCTTGCTCGCGCGCGAGCAGCCCGCCGACGCTGATATAGTCGTCCCCGTCCCCGACTCGGGAGTTCCCGCTGCCGTGGGCTACTCGCTTGAATCGGGCTTGCCCTTCTGCATGGGCTTGATCCGCAACCACTACATGGGCCGCACCTTCATCGAGCCCCAGCAATCTATCCGCGACTTCGGAGTCCGATTGAAACTCAATCCTGTGCGCGCCTTACTCGAAGGCAAGCGCATCGTGCTGGTCGACGACTCCATCGTTCGCGGCACCACCAGCCGCAAAATCGTGCGCATGGTGCGTGAGGCGGGAGCCACTGAAGTGCACATGCGCATCAGTTGTCCGGCGACTGTTTCGCCTTGCTATTACGGTATCGATACGCCCACCCGTGAAGAGTTGCTAGCCTCTGACGCTTCACAGTTCCGCCCTCGCCTTCCGGTGAACGCCACGAGGGAACCCGGTGTCCGCGAGTTCACGGGCGCCGCACGTACTGTCGAGGAAATCCGCAGATTCCTCGACGCGGACTCGGTCGGATACCTTTCGCTCGAAAGTCTGCGGCAAGCCGTCGGCGACACTTCCGGCACGTTCTGCACCTCCTGCTACACGGGCTTGTATCCCCCGGAAAACGTGCAGATCGAGGTGCCTGTCGCCGCGCCTGCTGCCGCGGTCGAGCGTTCCGAAAGCGCCAAAGAGGAAGCCAGCCACCATGAAAGCTGAGCCGGATCTCGGGCGGCGCATCGCGCACGAATTGCTTTCCTGGCTCTGGGTCGCGCTGGCATTTTTTCTCATCACGGGAACGATGGTGCAGGCGCGCGTCATTCCTTCCGGCTCCATGGAAAACACGCTGCTGGTGGGCGATCACCTGCTCATGAGCCGTCTCGGCTACGACGCCAGTCTGCCGTTTACCCGTTACCACCTCCGCCTCTGGCGCGAGCCCCACCACCAGCAGGTCATTATTTTTCGCGCGCCACTTCCCGGTTCCGATGAAGATTTCATCAAGCGCCTGATCGGCATGCCGGGCGATACCGTGGAAATCAGGCACGGGGTCGTGTTCCTCAACGGCGTCCGCCTGCTCGAGCCCTATCGCCGCAGTCCGCCGAATCCCTCCGACAATTACGGAATAGTTACAATTCCCGCACACGATTTTTTCGTATTGGGTGACAATCGCGATGACTCCTACGACAGTCGCTATTGGGGCTTTGTCCCGGAGGCCAACATCCTCGGCACGCCAGTGGTAATCTATATGTCCGTCGAGGCCTCCGACGATGCCTGGCAACCCGGCGAGATTCGCGAACGTTTTCACGCATATTTCACTGCGATGGAACATCCCAGCTTGGTACGCTGGCGCCGCCTGTTCAAAACGTTTTAGCTCGCACCGGCACACTGGCTCTCTCGTCAGCGATGCTCGCGGGCTTGGCCGCGGACGTTCTGGCGCTTCATCCATTGCGCCAGCTTTGGTTCGGAATGCAGCGGAAAGCGATGGCCTTAAATGCGGTACGCCGACGCAGGAGTAGACATCAACCGGGCCGATCAGGCTAAGGAGCGCATCCGGCGCGTGGCTTCACGTACGTTCACCCGCGGAGTTCTCGGAGGCATCGGATCGTTTGGCGCTCTTTTTGCCCTCGACACCAAGCGCTGGAATGAGCCAGTTCTGGTTTCGAGTGCCGACGGAGTGGGAACCAAGCTGAAGATTGCCGCCGCCACCGGGATTCATTCCACGGTGGGCGGCGATCTGGTGAACCACTGCGTCAACGACATCCTCACGCTCGGTGCCGAGCCGCTTTTTTTTCTCGATTATCTGGCGATGTCGCGCACCGACCCGGAAGTCGTCGAACAGTTAGTCGAGGGCATGACCCGCGCCTGTCACGACACGGGATGCGCCTTAATTGGGGGCGAAACGGCCGAGCTGCCGGACACCTACGCGCCCGGTGAATACGATTTGGCGGGCTTCATCGTCGGCGTGGTCGAGCGCAGCCGCATCATGAAAAACAGCGCCGTCCGCGCCGGCGATCTCCTGATCGCGCTGCCTTCTCTGGGACTGCATACCAACGGATATTCGCTCGCGCGCAAGCTCTTGTTTGAAACCGCCAAGCTCGCTCCCGACACCTACGTTCCCGAAATCAGCAACAAAATCGGCGCTGAGCTGCTCATGCCCCATCGTTGCTACTGGCCCATGCTCAAGAAAACCGTCGCCGAAGGCTGGGCCTCCGCCATCGCCCATATCACGGGAGGCGGCATTCCCGGCAACCTGCCCCGCGTTCTGCCACGCGGCACGCAAGCCGTCATCGAGTTGGGTTCCTGGCCCGTCCCGCCGATCTTTACCTATCTTGCCGGCCTGGGCCACATCGAGCGCGACGAATTGCTGCGCACCTTCAACATGGGTGTCGGCATGATCCTCGTCGTCCCCCCGCAAAACCTCCGCGCCGTCGAATCCGAGCTCAAGCGCCGCCGCGAAAAGTTCTACCGCATCGGCGAAATGCGCAACGCCGACTCGCGCAAATCCCCCGTAGTCTTCACCGGCGCGCTCCCGCTCTAACCACTTCTTCCGTCTCGCAATCCAATTCCACCGCAATAATGCAGAGCCCCCTGTCTCGCTTTTACTTTCGGGATGAGGTGGGGAGTGGGTGAGTTAGCGTCAGGGCGATGGGTCAAAGCCTTGCCTGAGCTGTGCTACCTGACGGTCATTCTTTTTCGTCCTCAAGAATTATTTTGGGAAGGTCTGGAGGAGCGGATTCAGCCAGAATCCGAAGCGCTTCGCGTGCCGCTTCCCTTATTTGGGTGTCGGTTTCATATTTGTCAGACCATGCACGACTGTGGACTACCAGACTCTTTGCAGTGGCAAATGGGTTCCCCAGTAGAGCTTGCATCGCATAGATGCAGTCGGCGAGGTCAAGCCCCCCGTCCCGCATAAATACCAAAATAATCTCAGGATCGGCGCCAGCTTGTATTAGCTTCCGTGCGTCCTCAACAACTTCGGGAAAGCGAATTCTACGTCTAACGCCCAGTTCCTGCCTCAACGGAATGGTGATGTGAACAGAAATACCGGGAGTTGTACCGCTGACAATCACTAATTATGCGGAGCACACAGGACGAACCCAAACGCTTCGTTTTTCGGTTTTTTCCAGTTCCGAACCCCGGCGACACGATAGCGAAGAGACCCAAAGAACTTGGGAAAGGAAACGGGCGTCATCCCTACCATCTATCCGATCTGCTGCTCGCCTACGCTTCGTCAACGTCCACAACAAGGGCACGAATTCCCGCCACTACCCAGCGGGCCAGTGACCAATTTGTAACTGAATCACGGACAGATTCGCGAAGCGAACGACGTTCCGATTCTGAGGTAGCGTCATAACGCCTGATTGCCTCCTGTAATTCTTGGCGTTCACGATCCGTGAGATTCAACCAACCCCAAAACACTCTGTTCGTTTTATTGTTCACGTGTCAAAACCTCCCACAAACTGGACATTTTGTTGACTCCATCGAACGTGGTACTTGTTTACATTCAACGCAAGCACGCTCGAACTGGCGTAGCCCCGCACGGTGAGCGAATCTGGCGTCTTTCTCCGTTACCCCCTGCTTGGCATCAGTGGCTCTTCTCGCCTCATCCTTTGCCTTGACGACCGCAAAGCGGACCTCCAAATCGGGAGGCGGTTGAGGAGCAAGAGTCGATAATTCCTGAAACGCAGACGACAGTGCAAAATTCTCCGTGGCTGACTCGAGTGAATACTCCAACCTGTCGTCCCACCTGTTCACGAGTGCCCACGTGCTAACCAAAAGCTGTGGGACGCCAGCGAATGCCGCTAACCCCAGCAACGCTGGAAGAAGTCGTGCGTGCAGTCCAAATCCGATAACGACGCCGCCAATCAGCACAGGAACAATCATACCCATGAAAGTAATGGCACGAATCAGCCTCCTGTATCGTCGGCTACGTTTTTGGAACAATATAGCGGTCCCGAAAGCAAACAGGGCACGGTCTCGACAGTCTTGGCAAATGCGGTCTGATTCGGACGTTCTCATTCTTAGGGTTGATCCATTTTTGTCCCGGCAATCATCTCGCCACGACCCTATGGGTTGCAAGTTCCGTGAAAATGGCTTTGCTTTTCCTTCGCCATCAACTAGAATACCCGATATCACGGCAACGGAAACAAAAAGGGACGTAATCTATTCGCTCGGCACGAACGAGGTCCTAGGCGCGGGTTGGGATGTGATTCAGGTTGTTCATCGCCGCGAGGACACTGGCACATGCGCCATCGCCAACCATTTTGTGATTGTCGGCATTCGGAGGGAACGATCCTCCGCAACATCGACTTCAATAAATGGGAAAGAATTACGGATGCGGCGGAATTGCGGAGCTTTCAGCACTACTCCGATCGGGATACGCAGGCAGCGGAGAGCATAACCAACATGGACGAAGCGAAAGACCTCTGCAAATGTGGGCACCCGTTGTCGTCCCACGTCAGAAACGTGCTTGAGGGAGACAAGACGCCAACGGACTTCCCGAGCGGCGTCAGGCAAAGGGGCGACATTTTCTCGGGAAATGCAGAAGGGGAATCGGGATGTACTGAGTGCCCCTGTCGCCAGTGGAAGCCAGCCAACTACTAACCCCTATAACAAAAAACAATAAACTCACGTGACCGTTTGCGGGAGCGCAGTATAGGTTCAGGTTGTAGCGAACGGAATCGTCATTTTTCTTGCAATGTTAGTCCAGAGAATAAGGAGTGGGAGATCGTGAAACGGATGCCCGAAGGTCAGGATCATTTGGTCGAGTTTTCAAGCGTGTCCAAATCAGACGCAGAAGACGCACTCGGAACACTGATCGGAAGGGATTATCCCGGTCGTCAAACGCAGCGGTGATCATCTGAACTTGGCGTCTGCCTAAGATCGTTAGTCAAAAATCCTCGATTTTAAGATCTTTACCAGGCTTACTAAGCAAAGTTGTTTGCGGTAATTCCCTCGCCTGGCGACTAAAGAATCGGTTTTTTTACGCAAATGCCCTCAAATGAACACTTACGTAAAATGCGTCCGTAATCCACGCACAATGAACACTTACAAATTTATTCGACTTAAAGTCGCGCAGTTTCAACACTTGCAAAAAACACAGGGGGAGGGGTTCCGCAATTCTGTGGCTCCTAAGAATCGCGCGCTTTCGGAGGGCAAGTTGGCCGAGTTCCACGGATGTGCTAACTTTCTGCGCTTATGACCAAGCGAATTGGCGTGCTGCTAAGCGGCCGCGGATCGAACTTCGTGGCCTTGGCCGACAGCATCGCCTCCGGCGCCATCCCCGATGCGCAGATCACTCTCGTCGTCAGCAATCGCGAAGATGCCCCAGGGCTCGAGCGCGCCGCCGAGCGCGGCATCCCCGCGCGGATCATTCCGTCCAGCGGGCTCGAGCGCGAAACCTACGACCGCATGGTCGTCGCCGCACTCGATGACGCGCGCGTAAATCTGGTGTGCCTCGCCGGTTTCATGCGCCTGCTGTCGCCCTATTTCGTCGCGGCCTTTCGCGGCCGCATATTGAACATTCATCCGTCGCTGTTGCCGTCTTTCCCGGGACTCGAAGCGCAGCGCCAGGCGCTCGAGTATGGCGTGCACTTCAGCGGCTGCACCGTGCACTTCGTGGACGAAACTCTCGACGCTGGCCCCATCGTCGCGCAAGCCATCGTCCCGGTCGAGCCCGCCGATACCGCCGAGACGCTTTCCGCCCGCATCCTGGCGGAGGAGCACCGGATTTACACCGAGGCGGTACGCCTGGTGCTCTCGGGCGCGTTCCGCATCGAGGGCCGCCGCGTGCTGCCCGGCAAGCAATAAGCGCACGCGGATATGCGAGGCCATGCCATCCGATTAAAGAAGCCGGTTACGGAAATAAAGATTAGAGAAGCAAAGTGAAATAGAAAAGCGAAGTAGAAAAGCAAAGGAAGGGAAGCAGCAGAGCACCGAAAATGCCCGGTACCAAAACATTTCGCCCCGTCGAAGACCAGCTTGCCGCTCTCCGCAGGGGCGTTGCTGAAATCATCCGCGAAGACGAACTGCGCGCCAAGCTCGAGCGTTCCCGCGCCTCCGGCAAGCCGCTGCGCGTGAAGCTAGGAGTCGATCCGACTGCGCCCGACTTGCACCTCGGCCACACCGTCGTCCTGCGCAAACTCAAACACTTTCAGGATGAAGGCCACATCGCCATATTCCTGATAGGAGATTTCACTGCAATGGTCGGCGACCCGACGGGACAATCCGAAACCCGTCCTCCGCTCACGGCCGAGCAGGTGCGCGCCAACGCCGATACCTATCTCGAGCAGGTGTACAAAATCCTGGACCGCGACGGCACCGAGGTCCGCTACAACAGCGAATGGCTTGGGAACCTGAGCAGCGTGGAAATGGTTCGTCTGTGCGGCCGTTATTCGCTCGCACGCATGCTCGAGCGAGAAGATTTCCGCTCGCGTCTAAACAAGAATTTGCCCATCTCCGTGCACGAACTGCTTTACCCCCTGTTGCAGGCCTACGATTCGGTGGCCCTCAAGGCCGACGTCGAGCTTGGCGCCACCGAGCAAAAATTCAATTTGCTCGTGGGCCGCGATATCCAGCGCGAATACGGCCAGCCATCGCAGGTGGTTCTGACCATGCCCATTCTGGTGGGGCTCGACGGTCAGAGAAAAATGTCCAAGTCTCTCGCGAACTATATCGGCATCACCGAGCCGCCATCGCAAATGTTCGGCAAGCTGATGTCGGTTTCCGACGAACTGATGTGGCCCTACTACGATCTGGTCACCGACCGTAGCCTCGGCGAGATTGCCGCCCTGCGCGACCGCGTGACCTCCGGCGCATTGCATCCCATGGATGCGAAAATGCAATTAGCCGAAGAAATTGTCGCCCGGTTCCACGGCAGCGACCCGGCTGCGCGTGCTGCGGCCGAGTTTCAGCGGGTCTTTCGCGAACGGCAGGCGCCGGAGGCGCCCCCGATACGCACGCTGCCTCGCGGAGAAGCGCGCCGCTTGACCACCGTCATGGTCGAACTGGAACTCGCGCCCTCCCGCAGCGAGGCCGAACGACTCCTCAAACAGGGCGCTGTAGAAATCGATGGCGAGCGCACCAGCGACGTAAAAAGGGAGCTAGACCTCTCGCAACCGGGCGAAATTTTGCTGCGCGCGGGAAAAAAGAAATTTCTTCGCGTGCGGATCGAATAGCGATGCGCGGCTTGGGTGCAGCACGCGGCGAGCATCACGCGGCAAACGTCACGCGGAGTTTAGCGCTGGGGCTAAACGCGCCGCTCAACGCGCGGCCTCGGGACTGCGAGGCGCGCTGTGCTCGGCCGCAGCCACGGTGCCGATTTTGCTGTGCGGGTAAGCGCGATCGAACAGCACCGCCACGGCTACCAGCACCACGAATGCGAGCGCGCGGCCTAAACCTCGCGACTGCGAGGCGCGCTGTGCGCGGCCGCAGCCACGGTGCCGATTTTGCTCCGAGGGTAAGCGCGATCGAACAGCACCGCCACTATCGCCAGCACGACGAATGCGAGCGCGCTGCCCTCCGGTCCAATGGAACCGCCGGTCAGCCACCGCGGCCCGTGCAGTGATGAGGTAAGCAATTGCCCCGGCACCACGAGTCCGCTATCGGGTACGGCATAGATGTACGTTTCGCCGAAATCGAATGCCGCATGCATTCCAATCGCGAACCAAAGATTGCCCGTCCGCCGCAGCGTCAGGCAAAAAAGCATCCCGATAGCGAAAACGCTGAGCGCTCCCACCGGGCCTTCACCCGGATTCGCAAGATGTACGGCGCCAAACATCAGCGAAAGGAATGTCGCAGCGGGCCAGAATCCCATCCCGGACGCCAGCGTGAATTGCAAGTACCCACGAAACAGAAATTCTTCGGAGATGCCCACGACCACAAAGAAGCCGCCCCAAAGAACTCCGTACCGCAGCAATTCCGAGCCGTGAATCGCGAGCCGGCCGAAGGAGTACCCACCGAACGCATCAATCGCCAGCAGCAGCGCGCTGATCTGAGCGATGCCCCAAATTGCCCCCTGCCAGAACCGGCGCTGGAACGCTTCGCGCGGCGGCATGCCGTAATCGCCAAACGCCCGGCCCTCCAGCACGCTCATCAGCAGCGCGGCAAGCACCGCGCTGGCGGCCATTGCCAATTCCTGACGGAACAGGGAGCCGGGCGTGAGTTGGCCCGCGGGGATCGGTCCCCCCGCATGAGCGAAGCGGCCCTGCAGCAGCGCGCCCAGCGCATTCAGTACAGAAAAAAACAGGATGAAAAACGCGACGTACAGTCCCGCTCGCCAGCCGGCGCGCAACTCCGCGGCACTCGCGGAATGCCCCGGCTCCGGCGCCATCCCACCCGCAGATGAACGCGAAGGAGCAGCCGTGGACTCCACGGACAACTCGAGGGAAGACTCAGGCGTAACGTCAAGCGAGGAGGGGGTATCCGAACGGGGATGAAATTCAGGCCGGAGAAATACCATTTCAAAAATACTGCGCGGCGCGCGAGGACGCGCCACGCTTGATTCAGGCAACGCAGAATGTTGCGGCTCAATGTGCTGATCGTCGTCGCCCGAATTGGGCGAATCCTGGTGGGCAGTCATAAGCTCGTCAATTGTTGGCTAGGTGTTCGTCAGGTGCTCGTCAGGTGTTCGTCAAATGTTTGCCAGCTATTCATCAGGCGCTCGTCAGTCCGCTCGTCCCTGGGCCGCGAACCTCACATGCATCGTCAATCGCTCAGTCCGCTCGTCACTGGCCGCCAACGTCACCCGCGTCCAGAAACTAATATGTCACCTCGTTAATCGTTCGTCGGGCCCTCGTCAGGCGCTCATCAATTGTGGTCGCGTCGTTAATCCCGTTATTGTTCGTCAGGCACGCCGCTCGATCAGGCGCGCGAGGCGTTCGAGGTACTCGCGGTTGCGCCGCGCGATGGCGCGCCGTGTCAGCAGCCAATCCACGAAGCGGCCGATGCGGCCAGGCAGCGTATATTCGTTGATGAATCGCACGCTGGTCACGGTGGTCGCGCTATTCGCGTCACCTGGAACGCGTTCGAGTTCCCAACGTTCTCGGCCGCGCACCCCATAAGCATCCTGAAACCGCCATTCCAGCAGGCGCGCGGTTTGCATGGCGGTAATGACCGCGGTATGCGACACGGTCTTGCGGCCCAGCCGCCCGGAAATGCGCACCTTCAGCCCCACGCGAAAATCCGCGGCTCCATCTTGAACCTCGAAGCAGCTATCCATTTCCGCCCCGTACCAGTAGGGCATGCGCTGCGGAACGAAAAATACAAAGACGTGCTCGGGGGGCGCCGCGATCGTCCGGGTCAATTCAATTTTCGCCATCGTGCGCGGCCACTTTATCACGCTCTGCCGCCCGCCGATTCGCATCTGCCGGCGCAGGCAGACTGCCCGCGCGCCAAGCACTGCCCCTGACTCAGTTGCCGCTAATCACTTGCCGCTAATCACTCGCCGCCAATGAGGTGGCCGTAACCGCCAAAATACCAGCGCATGCCTACCGTTGCGTACAAGCCGTAGGGCCCGGTGGTGTGCAAATCCGCCGCGCCGAGATTGCGGCGATAAGGGCCAAGCCAGTCCACCTGATGCTGTGTCAGGCGAAACTCAAAACGTTTTGGCAACTCAATTCCAATGCCAAGGCTGCGCTCGTACGCGATGGGCTGAAACGAGGAGGTGTAGCTGAACTGGGGTACGTTGTGCCCGAAAGAAAAATCGGGCTTATAGAATAAAAATAAATGGCGCAGCACGGTGCGCCCCACGGGTTGCAGTTCAAGATAACCGCCAAGCAGGTAGCGGGCGTACGCAGCACAGGGATCGCTGACGCCGCCAAATTGGCTGGCCCACACCTGCGCGCAGCGCCCGAGGTCCGGCTCGTTCGTTGGCGGCGCACCCTGGAATTCCGTATAGCCGCGAAGCCAATGCCGGGGAAAGAACCAGCGATCTTCCGGCACGCCGTACGAGGCGAGCGCGCGCGCTGGTTTTCGGCCGTATCGCTCCTGAAGATTTATTTCGGGCTTTACATCCTTTGAATTCGAGTGGGATGCGTTTGAGACGTCCAGCTCGGGTTGTGTCTGGGATGCGGTTGTGGATTGCAATTCCTGGGCCGACATGTTCAGGCTGCACGCGAGCAATACCGCTGTAAAGCCCAGAAGAATGCATTTCAAACCAGCCTCCTCTTTGCAGCCCTGCATGTCGAATGCAGGTCGCATACCCGTGTCGGAAACGAGACAAACGATAGAACGGCTTGCCAAAATCTGAGGTGCGTCACAAATTCGCGCAGGATTCGCTTTACGCTTCTCAGCACGCCAATTCGCGCCGCACGCCCTGCTAACACATTGCAGGAATTGCTCGGAGGCCCAAGGCTTATGTCGCGGCTAAACACGAATCATTCATCGGTGGCATCAGGGGGCATCAGGGGCATCAGTGGCCACCCGAGATTTAACCGCGGCAGAATGAGAATCAGGAAGAACAGACGAATATGCATAGGCCCGACGACCACCGCAATGCCGGGAGTATGGCGCACAGTAGAACTTGGGCGCAAGCCGGGAAATTCGCGAAACGCCGAATTACACATCCCCACATATTCGTTGGTGGGGTTCTGAAAATAATTTGTGCCGCTTGGATTACGCACCGGCTACAATTCCTGTCACGCGGAAAATCTCTGGAAACGCATGTCCGTCAAAAGATCGAGAGGCTTGGCTTGTGCAATTCTCGTCACTCTGGAGCGTTCGGAAATGAGCCGCTATAACTAGGGTGCTTTTCTCTTGACAGCACAACGCGGTGCAAGCAGAATTCGCCTCAACCGACCGCGATGGATTTCAACGGGACGTTTGTGTTCCGGGACCGCAGGGGGGGGATTCGTGCGATATTTGCCGGGCTGGACGGTACAGTGCATCAATCCGGATTGCGCAGCTCGCGGACACTGGCTGCGAGTAGATGCCGTAGCTGCCGATCATTGCAGCAACTGCGGCGAGCCCGTACGCAACGTTCCGCCACCACTCGGCATAAGGCTGCGCATGCGACCACGGTCACTCGGTGGATTCCGGCCGCGCATGAGACCGCGTTAAAGATTTGGGTAGCTCGCAATTCCGGCAGGTTACTGTTCCTGAGCCGCAGCCGGACCGTCCCCGCGCGTTATCTCATCATCCGTTCATGTAGGCAGTTCATGTATGCAGCGCAACCGAGTGAGCCGGGAGTAACCCGAATCTGTGCGCTGAACGATGCGAGAAAAATTCGCAGTAAAAATGCAGAGAAAATATAAGGGCGGCCGATGGGGGGACCGGCCGCCCGGGGGCATAGGTGATGAAGGTGTGCCGCGGCATGACTTGGATGCCTGTAGTCCTACGGCGGAGCCGAAGGGCCACTCAGGGAAACTCGGTAAGGGCAGTTACCGGAAGTCCCGAACACCGCAAGTCATGTCGAACACGGGATCATTTTGCCTGCGAACGGTTGCACGGTCTATGGACCGTCAGGTTCAAAAATAGCGGTACGAAAGTACCTGGGTCTTCCCAAGCACTCCCCAGCACGTCGCCAGCAAATTTTGACCGGCTGCGCAGCAGTAGACTTTGAATGAGCGAACTAGGGCGTGATAGCCTTGTCGGCGCAGCACGTTAAGCGCAGGCAGACGCGCACGTAAAGAACGCATCACGCCTGCTGGCCTCCTAATCCGCATTTAAGGCGCTGGATCCGCAAACGTGGCGATTTCCGCCCAACACCTCGACCGGCAGAGCATTGAAGTTCACGTCTTCGATATTGCGCGGCAACTTCTTGCCGAACTCGGTAGCTATCACGCGCGAGAATCGGTCCGCGGTTCTGCGCATCTCGATCGCGATTTGGGACTCGGCAGCCTGGAACGCGTGGAGCTTTTTGTAAGGCTCGACCGGGCATTCGGCTTGCACTTGCCGGAAAGTGTAGTGGGTGCTGCGGACACGCTGGACGATGTAGTCGCAGCGGTCGCCGCAAATACCGGTGCCGCTCCTTCGGAGCGCCAGGCGGTGCCCGAGCGCGGCAGGGTGTCCCTCTCGAGCTCCCCGTCAACTGCAGCCCCGCCGGAAACAGTTGCGCCCGCACCGGAATCGGCTGAGACGTGGCAAGACGTGCTTCGTTACCGTGCCGCGGAAGATGCAGCGCGTCCACACCTCATTCTGTGCGGCGACAGTGGCGAAGCGCAGCGCATATCGTTTGGCGAGCTTTACGCGGGAGCGCAACGAGCGGCTCTCGGTTTGGCCCGGCACGGAGTGGTACGCGGCGATGCAGTGGCGCTGATGCTGCCAACCTGTCCCGAGTTCTTCCTGATTTTCGCCGGCATTCTGCTGGCGGGCGCTGTGCCGGTGCCGATTTATCCGCCGGTACGAGCAGACCGCATCGCGGAGTACGCCGAACGACAATCCGCCATACTCCGCAATGCCGAGGCGCGCCTGCTGGTGACCTTTGCCGAGGCGGAGCGCGTGGCCAAGCTGCTGCGGCCCAGCGTGAAATCACTTCGCGGCACGGTTACGGCTGCGGCGCTTCTTGCGGCTTCAGGGCAGGCGCCGAACAACGGGCACGACGACAACGGGCACGACTCAGAAGCGAAGCTGTTACTTGAGCCGCTGCATGCCAGCGCGAACGAGTTGGCACTCCTGCAATACACTTCGGGCTCGACCGGCAATCCGAAGGGCGTGATGTTGACGCACGCGAACCTGCTTTCCAACGTTCGCGCCATCGGCGAGGCGCTGGCGATTCGCGCCACGGATGTAGGCATCAGCTGGCTGCCGCTCTACCACGACATGGGCCTTATAGGGGCGTGGCTGATGCCGCTCTATTTTGGATTGCCGGTCGCGGTACTTTCGCCCATTTCGTTTTTGACCCGGCCCGAGCGCTGGCTCTGGGCCGTGCACAAACATGGCGGGACGTTAACCGCCGCGCCGAATTTCGCGTACGAGCTGGCCGTGCGCAAAATCGCCGATGCGGACCTAAACGGGCTGGATTTGAGCACGCTGCGCGCCGTATTAAACGGCGCCGAACCGGTGAATGCGGACACTCTCGAACGGTTTGCCAAACGCTTTGCGTCGTCGGGATTTCGCCGCGAAGCGTTGCTGCCGGTTTACGGCCTGGCGGAAGGATCGCTTGCAGTCACGATTCCTCCGCTGGGGCGCGGTCCACGTATTGACCGGATCGTGCGCGAGACCTTCGCGCGCGACGGCCGGGCGGTGAACGCGCCATCAGGACCAAAGCCGGCCTCCGCATCTCCAGTTTCATCCACAGCATCTTCCCGACGGTCGTCCACCGATGAGGATCGCGGCGGCGAGATCGTCGATCCTGGCCTGCTGTCGATAGTCTCGGTAGGGCCGCCCGTGCCTCTTCACGAAGTGCGCGTGGTGGACGCCGGTGGGCAAGAGGTGCCGGACCGGATGGAAGGCGCGATTTGGTTTCGCGGCCCTTCCAGCACGCGCGGTTATCTGCATAATCCGGAAGCATCGGCCAGCCTGTTTCCGGAGGGCCAGGCAGCGGGTTGGCTGAATTCAGGGGATCGCGGCTACCGCGCGGACGGTGAAATTTTTATCACCGGCCGCGTGAAGGACATGATTCTGAAAGCGGGCCGGAATCTTTATCCGCACGAAATTGAGGAAATCGCCGCAACCGTAAAAGGCGTGCGCAAGGGATGCGTCGTGGCATTCGGGTGCGCGGACAGCACGACAGGGACCGAGCGGCTGGTGATTGTTGCAGAAGTCGTTGCGGAGGTGATCGCAGAGGCCGCGCAGACGCGCGAGCGGGACTCGACGGGCCGCCAGCGCATCGCGACGGCCATTAGCCAGCGCGTGGCGCAGGGGATTGGCGTGCCACCTGACGCAGTGGAATTATTATCGCCGCACACGATACCGAAAACTTCGAGCGGCAAGCTGCGACGCAACGAAACGCGGGAGTTGTACCTGGCGGGCACGCTGGGTGACGCGGCTCCTCCGGCATGGCTGCAGGTGTCACACCTGGCCCTCAGCAGCGGAGTGCGGGCGGCGGCGCAATGGGGCCGTGGCGTTCTCGAGTTTTTATACGGGGTTTACGCCGGATTGGGCTTCGTGCTTTGGTTAATTCCCGCATGGCTTATCGTCAGGTTGATGCCTGATCGCAAGGCAGCCGCACGGTTCACGTCGGTGGCGCTGCGGGGTTATCTGGCACTCGCGCTATGCCGGGTGCGTGTGCTGGGGCGCGAGCATTGGCAGGCTCCCGGTCCACGGGTAATCGTGAGCAATCACACCAGCTACTTCGATGTACTGGTGCTCATGGCGGCACTTGGCGTCGATTATCATTTCGTCGCCAAACGTGAAGTTCGCAGCATGCCGTTCATCGGCACTTTTTTGAGAAAGCTCGAACATTTTGCCTTCGATCGCAGCGACTCGCAGGCACGCCTGGATCAGGCCACGCAAATCGAAGAGGCACTGCGGAAAGGTGAGTCCGTGTTCGTGTTCCCGGAGGGCACCTTTACACCGCAGGCTGGCGTCAGGCCATTCCAGTTGGGGGCGTTCAAGGCCGCTGCCACTGTCCACTGCCCCGTTATACCCATAGCACTTGCAGGCGCGAGGAGATTTCTGCGCGACGGCTCCTATTTGCCGCGTCCCTCCCGGATTACCATCACCATTTGTCCGCCGCTCGTGCCCGTGGGCACGCCGGGCCCGGTTAAGAGCGAGGCCGCGGCTGAGCGCTTTGCGCCTCCCGAAAACGCGCCGTCCGATCCACCGGCGTGGCGAGAAATCGTTCGGCTGCGAGACGCCGCGCGTGAAGAGATCGGCCGGGCTTCAGGCGAGCCTCTCCTTTAAATTCCCAGGAACTTTCGTGCCCGAACACGCCGGCACGCGATCTCTCTTCTCTGCACTGTGATTTCACTAAACTTTCGCGCGCGACCTGGACTGCCGCACATTTGCGCCAATTCCGCCGCGCCGCGCATCTATAAAGTGGAGTTCCTCCATTTTTGGGAGTCTTTACATTTTTGGGAGTTTTTATATGAATCGCCATACTGAGGAAACTGTGGGTGTCCGTTATACCGGGTGGGCCGCACTGGATCGCGATCCGCAAAATGACAATGTCGAATTCGTTTGCCCGCACTGCGGGCAGCACGGAGAGAAGCCGGCGCGGCGGGAGCGCTCGGAATATCATTTCACAGATGGATTTCTGCAGGACGTGCAAGGTGAAACGGCGGTTTGCCGAAAGTGCCGCACCGCCTTGCACATCGCGCCCGTGGTGCTCCTGCACGATCAGGACGAACAGCGGCGCTTTGCGGCTGTTTTTACGGACCTGACGCCGTCGGCCAACTGAAAGTTCAACGCAAGATTGGTGGAACCGCGCCGCCACAAAAAAAGGAAGTCAACGAATCAGGTGGCTTCCTTTTCGTGAAACGTCTTTGTCTGTAAGCTTAGAGGACGGTCGTACCTAGCGGTCGTACTTGTCGTGATCCCAATCCGCGTGGTGATCGCGGCACCACCGGCGCGCCTGCTCTAATCTGGCGCGGTCGCGCTCCGCTTGCTTACTGTGGTCACCATGATGAGCGATGTCTGAATCGAGCCGCTCGCGCGCGCCTCTCAACCGAGAATCGCATGCGCCTTTATCATCCCGATCAGCGCTAGCTTGCGGAACGCCAGCAGCCAGCAACAGCCCGCTCGCGAGGGCCATGCTGAGAACTAATTGGCTGAGATGTTTCCTGGTCATGATTTTGCCTCCTCGGCAATGATGTGCTGGGCTCCTATTGACCCAAATATTATCGCCCGCTATCCCGTCGGCGGTATATCGGGTGAATGTTGCATGCGGAGGTCAAGTCTTAGTAGCGAGCGGCGCGCAGACCGGTGTACAGATCGTATATGCGAGATCGTATGCGAGATCGTCTGCGAGATCGTGCGGCCAGATCGGTGGAGTACCCGCGTGCATCAGTCGAACAACAGATTGTCGGGAGACATGTGAAATTCTTCGAGACCGCTGCGAATGCGATTAAAAGCCTCGTCGACCGTATCGGCAAACTCGAGCAGGTCGTAGTCATTCTGGTTGATCGTGCCCCAGCTCAGCATTTCACGCCAGTTGACCACCCGGTTCCAGTATTGGCGTCCGTAAATCAGGATCAGGTTGCGCCGCTGCAGCTTGCCGGTCTGCATTAGCGTCAGCATTTCCCAGAATTCATCCATGGTGCCGAAGCCGCCTGGAAAAACAATCAGGGCCTTCGCCAGTTGCGCGAACCAGAGCTTGCGCATAAAGAAGTAATGAAACTGGAAGCTCAGCTCGGGCGTGATGTAGCGGTTGGGAATCTGCTCGTGCGGAAGCTCGATGCTCAGTCCCACGGTCTTGCCGCCGGCCTCGACAGCGCCGCGGTTGGCTGCCTCCATGATGCCGGGGCCGCCGCCAGAACAGATGACAAAGCGGTGAGGTTTGTCGCCCAAGGTGAGTGCCCAGGTGGTCAGGCGGCGAGATAGTTCGCGCGCGTCTTCGTAGTAGCGCGACATGGCGAGTGCGGCACGCGCCTCGCGAAGCGACGCGCGCCGGCGTGGCGTGATTTTTCCCGTGGAACGTTGCAGGGCGCGGACGCGCGCGAGGGCCCGGTCACGCGGCTGAATGCGCGCGGACCCGAAAATCACGATCGTATCGCCCACCTTTTCGCGCCGCAGCCGCGCCAAGGGATCGAGGTATTCACTGAGGATACGCACCGGGCGGGCCGCGCCACTTTCCATGAACAGCGCATCGCGATAGGCAGGTTGCTGCAAAGATGGGGGCGAACGGCGACGCATGGCGAATCCTCCTGCGCCCCGCACGAATCGGCCATCGTGTGAGGCGGCGTCGCGTGAAGGGTGAATTGTGGCGACACGCTATTCTACCGGACGCCCGAAGCGCGGCCAACCGGGGTGGGCGCAGCTGCTTCCAAATGCGTATACTCAGCATCAGGTATTTGTGTAGCTTGTGGCGGAACGCCGCTCCGGCCCGATGCGGAGGAACAGCGATGCTCGAGATAGAGATGGTCGAAAGAGCGATGGTGAAATCAGCGGTGCTCGGGAGAGCGATGCGCAACGTGACCAAAACGGCTCGGCGAGCGCTCCGCCGCGAACGATTTCGCGCGGCGGCGGCCACGGCAGTGGCCCTCTTGCTCTTCGTGATTGCGAACCCGGCGGGAGCACAGTCGGTCCGGCCCGATCGCGCCGCGACCGGGCAAAACGTGCAGGCCCCTCCTCCCAATATCCGCGTAAAGGTAGACCTGGTCAGCACACCGGCGGTTGTGCACGACGCGCAAGGCAATCTGGTGCTTGATCTTACCGAGCAGAATTTTCGCGTGTTCGATAATGGCGTCGAGCAAAAAATTGAAGGATTCGAGATGGGAGGCGCGCCACTTTCCGATGGTGATTGTGATGGAGACCAGCTCGCGCATCGAGGCGCTGCTGCCCGCCATTCGCCGCACCGGAATCCTGTTCACGCAAACCGTGCTGGGGGAAAGCGGCGATGCGGCGGTGATCGGCTACAACGATACGGTCGATAAGCTGCTTCCGTTCACGAGCGATCATGATGCTATCGAAAAAACCATTATGCAGATACAGGAAGGCACGTCCGGCGCGCACCTGTACGACGCGCTTTCACAGGCGGTGGGTCTGCTTCGCGACCGCTCTTCGTCCCGGCGCCGCGTCATCATTACGGTAGCCGAAGCCGTGGACACCGGCAGCGAAGAAAAATTGGGAGCCGTGCTGCGCGAGGCGCAATTGGCCAACATCACCATTTATTCCGTCGGACTTTCCACGACGGCCGCGGAGGTGCGCGGACCGCAAAAGCAGAATCAGCCGATTTCCGCCACGCCGCCGGGTACGTTTGGTTTGCCGCCGATACCGGGTACGCCGCAAACGCCAACAATCGAGCAGCAGCGCGCGGGCAGCAATGTCGACCTGATGGGGCTGGCGGTATGGGTGGTGCAGCACGCCACCGCAGTGGTGCGCGATCATCCCCTGGAAGTTGCCACCATTGATACCGGAGGGCTGTATCAGTCGACACTGCACGATTCGGATATCCAGTCGGCCATCGACACGATTGGCGGAGAGCTCACCGCGCAGTACACGCTCAGCTACCGGCCGACCGGGACAGGGCCTGGCGATTATCACGAGATCAAAGTTGAGGTGGTGAATCGCCGGGGGCTGAAGGTGCGCTCGAGGCCGGGCTATTACCTGGGAAGTCCAACGAATTAGCTTGGCTTAAGACTGTGTGCTGACGTTAACGAGGTGGATACAGCAGATTCTGTGAGAGAAATGCCAGTCCTCCAAAAGGTTGGGAGAAACATCGGAGGCTCTTTTTTGCTCCAAAGTTCTTATCCAAAGCTTTGGATTATACGCAGGGTGGAGATTTTCAAAGGGATGATCACATTCGGAATGGTTCACCTTTGACTTCCGGGTCAGTACGCAGCGACCACCCGATTGCACGCACAGCGATTGACCGAGCGCAGTAATTTATATCGCGCGCGGTCGTGTGATGTCGCCCTGCGACGGGCTATGTCGCGAGGCTTCGACACGCCCTTCGATACGTCAGGTTTATGCGTTAGGTGGGTACGCCGGGTCAGGATTTCGCCGGCCCCTTTTCGCTCGCTTCTTTTTCGCCGTTTTCTTTCCCGCCGTTCTTTGCGGCGTTTTCCTTATCGCCGTTCGGTACCTCTTCCAGAATGCTGGCAGCGGCCGCCACCTTATCGCCATCGTCCAGCCGCAACAAGCGCACGCCCTGCGTCGAGCGGCCCGCTTCGCGAATTTCGTTGGCGTGCACGCGAATCATTTTGCCGAATTCCGTGATGATCATCACGTCGGACTCTTCGCTCACCTGCAGCGCGGCGACCACCGGGCCGTTGCGTTCGGTGGACTTCAAATTGATGACGCCCTTGCCGCCGCGCGAGGTGATGCGGTATTCGGCGAGCGGCGTGCGCTTGCCATAGCCCTTTTCGGAAACGGTGAGCATCAGCGTGGTAAGCGCATCCTTGATCGCTTCGTTCTCGATCTCGTCGAGGTTCTCGAGTGTTCGCTTGCCTTGGCGTTCCTTCCGCAGGATTTCGAAGTCCGGCTGCACCGCGTCCATGCTCACGAGGTAATCGCCCTTGGCCAGATCCATGCCGTTCACGCCGCCGGCCTGGCGGCCCATCGCGCGCACTTCGGTCTCGCGGAAGAGGATGGCCTGGCCGTCGTGGCTCGCGAGGAAGATCATCTGCTTGCCGTCGGTGAGGCTCACGCCGATGAGTTCATCGCCCTGCTCCAGATTGATGGCGATGATGCCGGACGGAGCGCGGATTGCTGAATTCGGCGAGCGCCGTCTTTTTCACCGTGCCGTTGCGCGTGGCAAAGAAAACGTAACGGCCCGCCTCTTCCAGATTGCGCGCCGGAACCAGCGCGGTGAGCTGCTCGTCTTCCTGGAATTTCACCAGGCTGGCGATGGCTTTGCCGCGCGTGGCCGCCGCGGCCTCCGGAATTTCGTAAACCTTGAGCCAGTAAACGCGGCCCCTGCGAGCTGAACAGCAAAATGTAACTGTGCGCCGAGGCGATGAACAGGTACTCGACGAAATCCTCTTCGCGCGTGCGCGCGCCGATGCGGCCCTTGCCGCCGCGCGACTGGTGGCGATAGATATCCACCGGACGTGCGCTTGATGTAGCCGGCATGGCTGATGGTGATGGCCATATCCACGTCGGCGATCAGGTCCTCGACCTTGATCTCCTCGACGTTGTCCACGATTTGCGTGCGCCGCTCGTCGCCGAACTCCTTCTGGTCTCGCGCAATTCGGCGATGATCACCTGTTTCAGCTTTTTCTCGCTGGCCAGAATTTCTCGCAGCTCCGCGATGCGCGCCTGAATTTGCTTCAACTCCTCCAGGATTTCTCGCGCTCCATCTGCGTCAGGCGGTGCAGTTGCAGATCGAGGATGGCCTGCGCCTGGCGCTCGGAAAATTCCCAGCGCTCGATCAAGCCTTCTCTGGCTTCCTTGCGGGGACTTGCTTCGGCGGATCAGCTTGATGATTTCGTCGAGATGATCGAGCGCCTTGGCGAAGCCAAGCAAGATGTGTTCGCGCTCTTCGGCCTTGCGCAAGTCGAAGCGCGTGCGGCGCAGCACGACTTCGCGGCGGTGCTCGAGGAACAGCCGCAGCAACTCGACCAAGCCCATCTCGCGCGGCTGCCCGCCGCTGATCGCCAGCAGGATCATGCCGAACGATTCCTGCATCTGCGTGAGCTTGTAGAGGTGGTTCAGGATGAGCTGAGGCTCTTCGCCGCGCTTGATTTCGATGACGATGCGCATGCCTTCGCGGTCGGATTCGTCGCGCACGTCGGAAATGCCTTCGATCTTTTTGGTCTGCACCAGCTCGGCGATGCGCTCGATCAGACGCGCTTTGTTCACCTGGTAGGGAATTTCGGTGATGACGATGTTTTCGCGGTCTTTGCCGACCTGCTCGATGGCCGCTTTCGCGCGCATCACGAAGCTGCCGCGGCCGGTTTTGTACGCGGAAAGAATGCCTTCGCGGCCGGAAATGTATCCGCCGGTCGGAAAATCCGGACCGGGAACCAGCTTCATCAGTTCTTTCAGCGTAGTGTCCGGATTTTCGATCAGCAGCAGCAGCGCCGTCGACGATCTCGCTCAGGTTGTGCGGCGGGATGTTGGTGGCCATGCCGACGGCGATGCCCGTGGCTCCGTTGACCAGCAGATTCGGAACGCGCGACGGCAGCACGACCGGCTCTTCGCGCGTCTGATCGAAATTCGGAACGAAATCGACGGTTTCTTTTTCGAGGTCCGCGAGCAATTCTTCGCTGATCCTCGCCAGGCGCGCTTCGGTGTACCGCATGGCCGCCGGAGGATCGCCATCCACCGAACCGAAATTTCCCTGGCCGTCCACCAGCGGGTAGCGCAGGTTGAAGGGCTGCGCCAGGCGCACCAGCGTCGGATAAATCACCGCTTCGCCGTGCGGGTGGTAATTGCCGGAAGTGTCGCCGCAAATTTTCGCGCACTTGCGATAGCCGCGATTGGAGGCCAGACCCAGATCGTTCATCGCCACCAGAATGCGCCGCTGCACCGGCTTCAAACCGTCGCGCACGTCGGGAATGGCGCGCGCCACGATTACGCTCATGGCGTAATCGAGATACGACTTCTTCATCTCGGCTTCGATATCCACCGGCAATGATGCAGCGACTGTATTTTTTCGTCGGCCATGTTCTCTAGCGTCTCCCTTTGAACGTGGACTGGGTGTCGCGGCGCGTCAGTCTGGCACTAACGGCTTTCTGCGCTCGCGCGCTCGAGCGCATAGGCCTTCACCGCTTCAAATGCCGCGGCATTGTTGGAAAAGCGCTGCGCGGCAGAAATGCGTCTTCCAGCTCGCGCAGCAGCGCGTCGCGTTCCGCTTCACTCGCGAAACGCCACGGCGACGCCGCGCTCGTTGTCCGGCGCTTGTGTTGGCGTCGCGCGAAAATCGGAGCAAGACAATGCCGCGCAAGCCCGGTAGCGTCGTCCAATTCATTGGTAATGGCACTGCCACCTGCCTCTCTACGAAACTTGTCGTAGATGCATGTCGATCGGCCTTGATCGCTGGCGAACTCCCTTAAATATCCAGGTTGACCACGTCCAGCGCGTTTTCCTCGATGAATTTGCGGCGCTCTTCGACGTTTTCGCCCATCAGCGTGGTGAAAATTTCCTCGGCCTCGACCACGTCTTCGAGCTTCACCTGCAGCAGCGTGCGCGTTTCGGCGTTCATGGTGGTGGCCCAGAGCTGCTCGGGATTCATTTCGCCCAGGCCCTTGAACCGCGTGATGGTGAAATCTTTTTTGGCGTCTTCGAGAACATAGGCCAGCACGTCCGCGGCGCTTTCCTTGGTGACCTTGTCGCCATTGCGCGCCACGGTGAAGGGCGGCTTGTCCGAGATCGTCACTGGCCTTGCGCCAGCGCGCGCAAGCGCTTGGCTTCCGGCGTGGAGGCGAGCGCCCAATTGATGCGGCTCGCCGCGGCCGAGCCGTTGGTGAACAGCAGCTCGTAGAGGCTGTGCTCCTCGTCGTAGGCGATTTTGCCTTCGATCTTGAGCTTGGCCTTTTCGATGGTCCTTGAGCAATCGTTCGAGCGCTTTCTTGTCCTCGAAATCGGTTTTCTTTTCGAGCTCGCTTGCGGCGAGCAGATCGACCAGGCCGCGGTCACGCAGGCGCCGCAGCACCTTCGCCGGCGACCTGATCGTATTCCTGGACGTTGAGCAGAAACTGCGTGAGGCGCGGCGCCTTCGAGCGAGACGCCTTCCTTGGCCTTCACGACGTGATCTTCGGTCGCGCGCTTCATCAATTCGCGCGCAAATTCGCGCTCGTCGCGGATGTAGCGGTCCATTTTGCCGCGCTTCACGCGATACAGCGGCGGCTGCGCGATGTAAACGTGCCCGCGCTCGATCAGCTCCTTCATGTGGCGGAAGAAAAACGTGAGCAACAGCGTGCGGATGTGGCTGCCGTCAACGTCCGCGTCGGTCATCAGAATGATTTTGTGATAGCGCAGCTTGCGCGGCGTCGAAATCGTCTTTGCCGATGCCCGTGCCCAGCGCGGTGATGATGGCGCGAATTTCCTCGTGGCCCAGCATCTTGTCGTAGCGCGCTTTTTCGACGTTGAGGATTTTGCCTTTGAGCGGCAGGATCGCCTGATAACGGCGATCGCGGCCCTGTTTGGCCGAGCCGCCGGCGGATTCACCCTCGACGATGAACACTTCGCAGCGCGCCGGATCGCGTTCCTGGCAATCGGCGAGCTTTCCCGGCAAGCCGCCGGAATCCATGGCCGATTTGCGGCGCGTGAGCTCGCGAGCTTTTCGCGCCGCTTCACGGGCCCGCGCCGCGTCAATGCACTTGCCGATGATGCGGCGCGCCACTGTGGTGTGCTTGTCGAAATAATCGCCCAGCTTCTCGTTCACCAGTTGCTCGACCTGGCCCTTGATGTCGCTGTTGAGCTTGCCCTTGGTCTGCCCCTCAAATTGCGGCTGCGGCAATTTCACGGAGACCACCGCGACCAACCCCTCGCGCACGTCGTCGCCGGTGATGGTGACTTCGTCCTTCTGCTCCTTCAGCATGCCGGCGGAGCTCGCGAAGTTGTTGATGGTGCGCGTCAGCGCCGAGCGAAAGCCGGAAAGATGCGTGCCGCCATCCACGGTATTGATGGTGTTGGCGAAGGCGAAGATATTTTCCGCGTAGCTATCGTTGTATTGCAGCGCGATTTCGATTTCGACGTTGTCGCGCTTTCCCTCGATGGAGATCGGCGAGTCGTGCAGCACCTGCTTGCCGCGATTGAGATGCTTGACGAATTCGACGATGCCGCCGGTAAAGCGAAACTCCACCGTTTTATCGCTGCGCTCGTCCTGCAGCGTGATTTTCAGGCCCTTGTTCAGAAAGGCGAGTTCGCGCAGGCGCTGCGCCAGCAGGTCGTAGCTGTAGACGGTCTTCTCGAAAATCGTGGGATCGGGATGGAAGGTGATCTTCGTGCCGGTTTTGCGCGTTTTTCCGGTGACCTTCAGCTTCGATTTTGGGCTTGCCGCACGTCGTAGGACTGCTCCCATACTTCGCCGTCGCGCCAGATTTCCAGTTCGAGCCAATCGGACAGCGCGTTCACGACGGAAACGCCGACGCCATGCAGACCGCCCGAAACTTTGTAGGTGTCGCTGTCGAATTTGCCGCCCGCATGCAGCACGGTCATCACCACTTCGGCCGCAGGCTTTTTTTCGGTGGCGTGCATATCCACCGGAATTCCGCGGCCGTTGTCCATGACGGTGACGCTGTTGTCGTCGTGCACCACGACGTTGATCTCGTCGCAGTAACCGGCCATGGCTTCGTCCACGGAGTTGTCCACGACTTCCCAAACGAGGTGATGCAAACCTTGCTCGCTGGTCGAGCCGATGTACATGGCGGGACGCTTGCGCACGGCCTCGAGGCCCCCCAAGACCTTGATGGATGTGGCATCGTACCGGTGCCCGGCGGCTTTATCGACCACCGCTTCTTTTTCAGCCATCTTGTGTGCATCTCCTGACTGCTTGTGTGCATCGCCTGACTGCCGCGGAAGGGACAAATTGCGTCAGAACAATCGCCAGCAACTTATGCGCGTCATGCGAGTCTGCAGCTTCATGCGAGTCCTGTGGCTCAGACGGGCATTGCCGCTGCAACACGCCCGAAAATCCCGCACCTATCCGATTTTTGAACGTTCGAAGCGCATCGCGGCGAACACACCGCGACATATTCGCCACACTGAACCGTAGTGAAGTCACCTGCGCCGTGCGACAGAGATTTTGCTCAGGAAAGCATGTCGTGAGACAGCTAAATTATACGCCATCGAGGCACATTTCTCAAGTGTTGCCAGAAATCGTCGTTTCGATATAAACCTTTTATTTTAAGTATGTTTACCGGGAATTAAACGGATGCACAGGGGTGTCTTGTCACCCCTGTGCGTGCGCAGTATTTGATCTGTTAATTAAATAGTCAACACTTCGGAAGGCTACGCGTCAAATTCGCATGGGCATGATCACGTACCGGTAGCGGTATTGTTCATCGGCCAAGCGGGCGCATCTGGCCGGCGGATTGTTCGTCCTTCAGCTCGATGCTGACCGGACCTTCCGCCGCGGCGCTCAAGAAATCCAGCAGGTATTGGCCGTTGAAGCCGATGGCAATGGGATCGCCTTTGTATTCCTTTTCGATGGTTTCTTTGGCTTCGCCGTATTCGGGACTGGAGGCGGAAATCTCGATGCCTTCCTGGTTGACGCGAAAATTTCACCGCATGCGAGCGCTGATCGGCGAGTTGCGAGACGCGCCGCACGGCGTCGTTCAATTCGTCGCGCTCGAGTACCACCAATTTATTGTTGTCGCGCGGCAGTACCGCTTCGTAATTGGGGAATTGCCCGGTCAGAATACGTGAAATCAGCAGGCGTTTGTCCGACCTGGAAAAATAGATGGCTGTCATCTCGCGCGAATTCAATTTGGCCGTCTTCGCCCGCCTCGCCGGCGAGCCGCTGAATTTCGTTCATGGCTTTCTTGGGGACCAGCGTGCGCGCCTCATTGGAAAGTCCGGTGAACGTGTGATCGACTTCGGCAACGCGCCAGGCGATGGCCATCGGTGGCCACCATGGCGATCGTGTCCGGCTTCAGAATCAGCAGCGCGCCGTTCAGCGTGTAGCGCGACTCTTCCATCGAAATGGCAAACGCGGTTTTGGCGATGAGTGAAGACAGGATTTTCGCGGGAATCTTCGACCAGGGCGTGCGGGAACACGGGCACGGCCGGAAAATTGTCCTTGGCCATTCCCACCATTTTGTAGGTGCGCGCGGTCAGAGGTGATTTGCACCCAATGATTTTCCAGCAATTTGAACCGGATCTCGCCCTCGGGCAGCAGGCGCACCAGTTCCAGCAGTTTCTTCGCGGGAATTGTCCCTGCGCCTTCCTTTTTGACCTTGGCTTCGCACGAGGTACGCACGCTCAACTCGAGATCGGTGGCGGTGATGCTGATGCTGTTGCCGCTGGCCTCGCAAAGAATGTGCGAAAGGATAGGGATGGTCGTCTTGCGCTCCACGACACCCTGCGTGAGATTGAGCTCGGCCAGCAGGTCAAATTTCTTCACACTGAATTCCATCGCTGGATTTCCTCCGCGGAAGTACGCAAATACAACTTCTGTTAAGGCGGCTACTGTACCCTGTTTTAAAGAAGGATAAAGACCGTAGTAGTAGCCGTGCTGTGGAAATGAGAATATCGCCGCAAGCATCATCGCTTTCCGTCAGTTACGGGATTGTCATACCCGCGCCTCCGGTGGAAGCGGTGGAAATCCTCGCGCGAGGGACGGTCACAGCCTGTGAGCACTGCGGATCTTGCACAGTTCGCATCACTCGGGGCACAACCTTTACACAAGTTTTCCTCGTATGCATTTGCGACAGAAAAAATCGATGCGGACGGCGAGAGAGCACGCGAGTCAGCACACGCCGGCATCGGCGCGAGGCCGCACATCGCAACGCCGCACATTGCAACGCCGCATGAGCGAGCCGCCGCATCAGCGAACCATCCATGATTAAAGGCATGCCTGCGGGGGCGTGAGCGAGCGTGCGAACGTGCCGCAGCACAAAGCGACGAATTACCTCAAGGGAGTGTCTGCGGAGGGAATTTCAGTTTAGCCGAATGAATCGAGCAAGCGGCTGATGGTGCGGTTCAATTCCTTATCGATGCGCCGCAGCGTTTCAATTTTATTGATGGAATGCAGCACGGTGGTGTGGTGTTTGCCGCCGAATTGGCGGCCGATCTCCGGGAGGGATGCCGAGGTGAGCTGCTTCACGAGGTACATGGCGATCTGGCGGGGGAAGGCGATGGCCTTTGAATTCGAGCGCACCTTGAGCTCCTGATCGCGCAGCCCAAATGCTCTCCCACGCGCTTCTGGATAATCTCGATGGTGACCTTTTTTTCCTGCGAGGCAATGATGCTGCGCAGCGCCTGTTGCGCGGTCGCCAGATTGACGGGGGCGCCCGTCAGCGAAGCAGAAGGCCAGCAGGCGCGTCAGCGCGCCTTCGAGTTCGCGCACGTTGGATTTGATGGAGCGGGCGATAAACTCCGCCACTTCGTCAGGAAGCTGAAAATGCTCGGTGTCCGCCTTTTTCTGCAGGATGGCGATTTTCGTTTCCAGATCGGGCGGCTGGATATCGGCAATCAGGCCCCATTCGAAGCGCGAACGCAGGCGCTCCTCGATTGCGGCAATCTCTTTCGGCGGGCAATCGGAGGAGAGCACGATCTGCTTTTGCAAATCGTGCAGCGCATTGAAGGTATGAAAAAACTCCTCCTGAGTGCGTTCTTTGCCGGCGATGAATTCGATGTCGTCCACCAGCAGCACGTCCACGCTAGCGGAATCGGTCGCGGAACGTGATCATGCGGTCGAATCGCAAGGAGTTGATGACTTCGTTGGTGAACTTTTCCGCGCTGATGTAAGTAAGCCGCAGCGCCGGATTGCGCGTCTTCACCAAATGGCCGATCGCCTGCATCAGGTGCGTCTTGCCCATGCCCACGCCGCCGTAAAGATATAGCGGGTTGTAGGCTCTTGGAAGGAGCTTCGGCCACGGCAAGCGCCGCGGCATGGGCGAACTGATTCGAAGCCGCCCACCACAAATGTTCGAACGTGTAACGCAGGTTGAGTTGGTGGTCGACGGAATCGAAGTCGAGCCGGGCCTGTTTGGCTGCTGCACCGGCGGATGGACCCCGGTGGTGGTTACCAGATCGGCTTCCGAGCAGACAAACTCCAGTTGTACGTCGGGCATTCCGACCTCGACAAGCACGGCCTGCAACAACTCTCCGTACGTTTCGGTAAGCCGCTTCCGAAAGGGCGCGACGGCACGCGCACCGTCAGCTTGCCGTTATCGGCGCCTTCCTGCCGGGTGGAACGAAACCAAGTCGCGAAGCTGTGCGGATTTACCCGCCGCTCCATGTGCTGCAGAATTTTTTCCCACGAGTCTCATAGCGATAGCGGCCAAATCCTGAGCGAACCATCAGGTTATTGATTTCCACAGATGTGGAAATACTGTGGAAACAGCGATTGATCCACGGGTGTGCTGCATTCTGCGATTATTCTGCGTGCTCGTTTTCGTTCTTTCGCCCAGAAGCCGATGCAGGTTTTATCATTTACCGGCGCTGAACCTAGCGCCGGGGACGGGAACCGTTACTGTTTCCGACCGCGATTACGAAGGTGATTTTCCCCGAAGGGTGGTCAGGCGGCAAGAGAAAATTCTCGCGAATTCTCGGCCCGGGGCGCACAGCACATTCACAGGATTTCCACAGGCTCAATGGAGGTGCTTTTGCGCTACTCGCTGCGGGCCCAACGCGGCGAGAATCGGCAGGAAAAGCGGTCAATTCGGGCGGCGGCTGTCCGATTTGTTGTGGCTGCAGAATCCGGCTCGGGATCGGGAGGGCACATCCGGTACCTGATAGCTTCAGTGCTCAATTCGATACCGGCGCCTTTCGATGCTGAAGTGCGCGTCCGGTGGCCGGATCCGCCTCGATCTGCACGGCGTTCATCTGCACGTTACCGGACGCCACCTCGAAGCGCGCAGGCATGCCGTCGAGAAAGCGTTTGATCACGGTGTTCTTGTCCATGCCGATCACCGAATCGTGCGGACCGGTCATGCCCACATCGGTGATATGGGCGGTGCCACCCGGCAGCACGCGCTCGTCGGCACGTCGCCACGTGCGTGTGCGTTCCCACCACGGCTGTTACACGTCCATCCAGATACCAGCCCATGGCCTGTTTCTCGCTGGTGGCTTCCGCATGAATGTCCGTGACGATCACCTTGACGTGCGGGGGAAGCTTTGCGAGTTCGCGATCCGCCGTGCGAAAAGGGCAATCGTTGGGAGCCATGAAAACGCGACCCTGCAGGCACAGAACAGCATAAGGAATCCCGTTCCGCGCGGTGGCCGTGGTACATCCCACTTCCGGGACTGCCGGCAGGGAAATTTGCCGGCCGCAGCAACCGCGGCTCGTGCGGGAAAAAATCGAGAATCTCCTTGCGATCCCAGGAGTGATTGCCGCCGGAGATCACCTCCACGCCCGCGGTGAGCAGTTCTTCCACAATTCGCGGCGTGATTCCGAATCCCGACGCCGAGTTTTCTCCGTTGGCGATCACCAGGTCGAGCCGCTCTGTTTCAATCAGGTCGGCCACGCGTTCGGCGACGATGCGCCGGCCGGGCGAACCCACAATATCGCCAATGAAAAGAATCCGCATGTCGGCTCCAGATGTAAGGCTGGAAAATAACCGAGCAAAACAGAAGCAAAAAAAAATGGAGCGGTCCACTTCGCCGTGTGGAGCTAGATCCTGAACCTCTGTGACAAGGCGGGAACCCTGCGCCGGCCATTAGGCTTTCCCGGTACCAGGAGGTCCTGGCAGCGGGACGTGCACATAGGCCGTCTGACACGGGCTCCCTAGAGATTCAGCATTGGTTCAAAAGATCGTCGCACTAGCACGCGCGTTGCAGGCCTACTCCAACACCATTCTAGCTGGCTCAGAAAGCGTGTCCAGTTGAAATCGGGCCCATGTTGCGACAGGTTGTCGCGAACGGGAACAACACGGGTATGCCAGCTTGCTTGACCATGCGGGTACGGTGCGTGCACGGGTGCGTGGGCGTGCATGGGCGCATCGGGAGGCATATCAGGACGGGCTATCAGAGCGGCGCAAGCGAGCGGCGCAAGGACGGGCGCTGAATGGCTCATGCGACCCGGGATGCGCATCCACCGATTATTGGCGCGGCAGTGCGGGCGGCGTTACGCCGGTTGCTGCAGTGCGCGCTCGACGAGTTTAAGGCAGCGCTTGGCGCTCTCGCGTAATTCTTCGGCGGTTTGTTCGCGGCCGCTTTCCCGCCGATCGTGCAACTCGTCCGCAATGGCCAGTGCGGCCAGCACGGCCACTTTCACGGTATCGACGGTTCCGGTAGCCCGGGCGATGTCGCGCATGGTGGTGTCCACATGCTGCGCCAACTCCGCAACGTATTCGGGGTCCAGGTCTCCGGCGACGTAGTAGGTTTGATCGAATATCTGGACTTTGACGCTCACAAATCACTCCTGGGCACCGAGGCCCTCAATCGCATGGTGTTCTGAAACTCACGTGCAGCACGGGTTGATAAACGGCAGTATTGTGCGCTAGACGGCACGCCCCCACAAGTGCAGCAGATAGCCGGTGCTGGACGCAGCGCTGCTCACGAAGTGCGCAAAACCGCGCCGATCTGGCGCTCGAGTGCCGCCAGAATTTTCGCGGATAGATCGTTCACGTGGGACTCGGTGAGCGTCGTTTCCTGACTTTGAAACGTGACGCGCACCAGCAGCGAAAATTTACCCGCGCCCATCTGCTTGCCACGATAAAGGTCGATCGCTTCGACACTCGATATTTCCGCAATGCCGAGGGAATGAATCGCGTCGCGCACCGCCGCGAATGAGGTGCCATCATGCAACACCAATGCAAAATCGCGCTCGACGGAAGGGAAGCGCGAAATCGGCTGATATTTGCGTTCGTCGCGAGCCTGGCGGAATGCGGCGTAAAACGGATCCAAAAGAATTTCGCCTAGAAAAATATCCTGGCGCAGCTTGAATTCACCGGCTACGCGCGACGCCAGCTGGCCCGCGATGCCAATTTGACCGTTATCACGGGGCGGCGGAATAGGAGTACCGGAAGCAGCTCGAACGCTGTCCGGCGATTCGAGTTTATGCGAAAGCGCAATCCGTCCGGCGCGCGAAAGATTCTGCCAGGCCGCATCGGGGTTTGGCTCGCTCCAGGTGAAACCGCCGGCCAATTCTCCAAGCTGGTCCAGATCACCCTTCAGGTCGGCGAATCCGTACTCGCGCGCCGAATCGGCGACACTTTTTTCGCGCGCAAAGCCCGTCGCACCGATGGTGAGAATACGCGTCTCTTCAGGCGAGCCGCGTTTCATCGTGTAGGCCCGGCCGATCTCGAACAGGCGCAGGTCGTGCTGGGCGCGATTCAGATTCCACGCAAGCGTACGAGCCATGCAAGTGAGACCGGTGGAGCGCAGCACGGAGGCATCCGCGGCCAGCGGGTTTGCGACCACCGCAGGTTCCACGCCGGGAGCGCGGAAAAGCGCGTCTTCCTCCGCATTGACCAGCGGAATTGTGACGATCTCGCAATAGCCGAGACCGATCAGCCGCTCGCGTAAGCGGTCTTCCGCCTCGGCGTGCGGCAGGCGTGCGGAAGGTTGTCGCCATCCGTGTAACCGCGCGGGGAATTTGTCGAGACCAAAATGCCGGGCGACTTCCTCGATTAAATCTACCTCGCGCGTTACATCTTGCCGCCAGGAAGGCTGCGTGCACGCCCAAACCGCTTGCGGCGATTCTGGCGCGTGACCCTCCACGTTGTGGTCGGTTTGCACACGCCGTGGCGTGAAGCCGAGCGCGCCGAGAATGGTTTCGATTTCGCTGTCGCAGACGTCGGCACCCATGATGCGCAGCAACTCCGCGCGGGAAAGCGAAATGTTGAGCGGTTCGCGGCGTCCTGGATACAGATCCACGGCGTTCGGCAGAATTTCGCCGCCCGCAAGATCGACAATGAGTGCCGCGCACCGCCGTGACGCGGTGTCCGCCATCTCGGGGTCGGCTCCGCGCTCAAAGCGCGTCGAAGCTTCGGTACGTAGTCCCAGCAATTTCGAAGTGCGGCGAATCGAAATTGGATCGAACCAGGCCGCTTCGAGCAAAACGTCGTGCGTAGCCGAATCTATTTCGCTTTCCGCACCCCCCATTACACCGCCTATAGCCACCGCGCGGGCGGCGTCGGCGATAACGCACATCTCCGGTGAAAGCGTGCGTTCGACACCGTCGAGCGTGCGCATTTTTTCGCCCGTGCGCGCGCGCCGCACCACAATGCGATGCTCCTGCAACCGGCTGAGGTCGAAGGCATGCAGCGGCTGGCCCAGTTCGAGCATGACGTAATTGGTCGCGTCCACGACGTTGTTGATCGAGGCCTGCCCCAACGCCTCGAGCCTTTGCCGTAGCCACGCTGGCGATGGTTGCACGCGCACGCCGCGCAGAACGCGCGCGGTGTACCGGCCGCACAGTTCCGGACATGCAATGTCGACTGCAACTTGTGCGACTGCGGAATCCGTTGTGTCGATGGCATTTTTCTTCGGCGTGCCGGTAGTCGCATTCTCCACGTTTAAAGGGACTGGCCGCAGGCGGCGTCGCTCAATCGTGGCCACTTCGCGCGCGATTCCGTAATGCCCCAGACAATCGGGGCGGTTAATGGTCAGCTCCGCGTCGAGCATCGGACCTGCGGGAGTATCGACAAGCGCTTCAATGGCAATGCCCGCAGCCGAAAGCCGGTTGCGCAGTGCCGCGGGCGCGAGCGTCACGTCTACAAATTCCGCCAGCCAGTTATAGAGAACTTTCATGCGCTGAGTTCTTTATGGTGACTTTCACAATGTCGGGTTAACAAGTGTCGCGCGGCAAAATATGTAGCCACTCGCTCGCAAGCAACTTTCCCCTGCCTTCAGGAAAATTGCCGCAGGAAGCGCACGTCGTTTTGAAAAAAAAGCTGCACATCCTCAATGCCGTATCGGAGCTGTGCCAGCCGGTCGACGCCCAGGCCAAACGCGTAGCCCGAAACGCGCTTGGCATCGTAATTCACGAAACCATAAACTGCGGGATCAACCATGCCCGCTCCGAACAACTCGATCCAGCCGGAATTCTTGCACAGGCGGCAGCCGCTTCCGCCGCACGCGAAACAACTCGCGTCAACTTCAACCGACGGCTCGGTAAAGGGAAAATAGCTCGGCCGCAGGCGCGTTTGAATTGCCGGCCCCAGAAATTCGCGCACGAAGTGCTCGACCGTGCCCTTGAAGTCACAAAACGTGATATCGGCATCGACGGCCAGCCCTTCCACCTGGTGAAACACGTAGGAATGCGTGGCGTCCGGATTGTCGCGCCGGTAGACTTTACCCGGCACGATGATGCGCACCGGTGGCTGCTGTTTCTCCATCGTATGGACTTGCATGGGAGAGGTATGCGTACGCAGCAGGCGCGGCTCGGCGCCTGGAGGGACGGCGAGATAGAAAGTATCCATGGTGTCGCGCGCGGGATGATGCTCGGGGATATTGAGCGCTTCGAAATTGTAATAGGGCGTTTCGATCTCCGGGCCTTCGACCACGCGAAACCCTAGTGACAAAAAAATGCGCTCGATTTCCGCGAACGTCTCGCGAATCAGGTGATGCGATCCGAGCGGCCGGCGCACTTCGGGCAGCGAGAGGTCCACGCGGTCGCGCGCCAGGGCGGCGGATTCAGCGGCGGCTTCGACGGCCTGATGAATTTCCCCGAGGCGCCGCTCGACATATTTTCGCAACTCATTGAGGTGGCTGCCGACAGCCGGCCGCAAAGAGGGGGCCGCAGGCTTCAGCCACTGTTCGGTGATTCGCGTCAGCACTCCGGATTTGCGGCCGATCCAGGTGTCGCGCAGCGTCTTCCATGCGGCGTCATCTACACCGCCGCTCGCGATTCGCGCGGAATCGGCGTCAAACGATGCGCGCAAGGCGGCGAATCGCTCGGGGAGCGCGTCCGCAGCGGAAACGCCCAGCGCGTCGAGTGTTTGGCGCGTGGCTTCGACAGGATTACTCATCGCTTCGTCCTCGGAACCGGAACCCTGATGGAAAGGGAAGTTAAAGTCGGCGGCACGCCGCGTTCCAGCCGGCATGCGCTTGCGTTGCGTGCATAAGGAACGATGTGCACGCGGTGCCTACGTGGAACACGCACAGGAAAGAACGCAGAAATGCCGGCACAAAACCACCGCACGCAGGAATTTCCCCTGGGACGCGAGCCGCGCGATTTTCGGCACTCGGCGGCGTGCGTTAGGCCTGCGGTGCGGGCGCGGTGTCGGCCTGCGACTGCGCCGCCGCCGTGTTATTCCGCTTATTCTGGGCGTGGCTCTTGGCTTGTCCCGCGATATGTGCGAATCCCGCGGCATCTTTCACTGCAAGATCGGCCAGCATCTTGCGATCAATGTCGAGCCCCAGCGCCTTTAACCCGTGCATGAGTTCGCTGTAGGAAAGCCCGTTCAAGCGCGCGGCCGCGCCGATGCGCTGGATCCACAAGCGGCGATACTGCCGCTTGCGATTGCGCCGGTCGCGGTACGCGTACCGGTCCGCGCGATTCGCAGCCTCCTGCATGGACTGGTAAAGCTTGCTCTTGGTGAGGAAAAAACCCTTGGTGCGCCGCGCGTACTTCTTGCGGCGTGCACGGCGTTTGGTGCCGCGCTTTACTCGAGCCATGACATTTTCTCCTGCGTGGAGAGCGCGCCGGAAAGCGTGCGCCGATTAGACCCGCGCTCAAGGGGCACGCGCGTTGCGCGTGGTTGCCTGCGATTCGCGAGCGCGACATCGTTTCGTGAAAACGTTTGGTGGAACGTTTCTTGGAAACAATGTCAGCCGCGTCACGCAAAAAAGACAATGCGAGCAAAGCGGGCCTGAGATGCGCGGCCAGACGGCGACTGCTATCGAGCGTCTCCACGGCGTGTTGAGGTTCGCCCCCTGCGGCGCTCACCGCTTTTGGCCGGGTGCGGTGGCCAAATGTGCGGAGAAATATGCGTCCGGGAGCGTGATGGCCTCACTCTTACAGCAGTGAGACCGGTCGGCCGGCAGGCCCGCCGTGGCGGGTACCGCGCTGCCTGGCACGACGAAATTCGCAACAGGAACGACGACGTCCTAATCACGAACGATAAGGACTACGCGTACGGCAGCATCCTGCGGACGTGTTCGACATCCGTGGGATGCACTTCAACCGACTTCTTCAAATGACGCATGCGCTTGGGCGCCTTGGTGCCCATCAGGTGCCGCTTGCCGGAATGCGGCCGCGTGACCCTGCCGCTCGCGGTGATTTTGAAACGCTTGGCGGCGCCGCGATGCGTCTTTAATTTCAGTTTTACTTTCGTGCTCTTGTGATTCCCCACGAGTCGTTGTCCTTTTCCGTTCAGGCCTGGGCCGCGCCCACGGTCGGGGCGCCGCGTCCCACCGGAGCTCCCTTTTTCGGGGCCAGCAGAGCCATCAGGATATTGGCTTCCATACGAGGCCCGAGCTCGACGAGCGCGTGCTCGGCAATCTCTTTCAACAGGCGATCCATTTTCGCGCGGCCCACTTCCTGGTGAGCCATCTCGCGGCCGCGATGGAAAATCATCGCTTTTACTTTATGTCCCTCACCCAAAAACCGGATGATCTGGCTCTTACGGACCTGGTAATCGTGTTCGGCGGTTGCCGGGCGAAATTTTACTTCTTTAAGCTGCGTTCCTTTTTGGTGTTTGCGCTGCTCGTGCGCCTTTTTATTGAGCTGGTACAGGAATTTGCCGTAATCGGTGATCTTGCAGACGGGAGGATCCGCCGTGGGCGATATTTCCACCAGATCCAGGCCTCGTTCGCGAGCAACGCGAATCGCCTCAAACGGCTGCATCACTCCCAGCTGGCCGCCATCATCATCCACGACGCGAACTTCACGCGCGCGAATACGATCGTTGACACGCGTACGTTCAGTGGCTCGAAAGCTCCGCTCAGCGATAAACCCACCTCCGCACGGCCGCCCTCAGGCGACGTGCTCTCACCCCGGCCAACGAGTCACCCGCCGCCCAGAGCACAGACCGCGAAGTATAGCACGATTGTTCGATACGCAGGCTCAGACGGTGGGCACCGCAGGCTCGGGTCCCAATCCATTAGAGTTGCGAGCGGCGACTTCGGCGCGCAAATCGGCTAGAAATGTTTCGAGCGGGCGCGGGCCGACATCGCCTTCGCCATGATGACGCACCGAGACGCTGCGCGCCTCGGCTTCCTTGCCGCCCACGACCGCCATGTAGGGAATCTTCAGCATCTCGGCATCGCGGATTTTCGCCTGCAGCTTTTCGTTGCGATCGTCGTAATGGGTGCGGAAGCCGGCGGCCGTCAAATCATGGACCACCTGTTGCGCATATTCGCTGAATTTGCCGCTGACCGGGAGCACGGCGACTTGCACGGGCGCAAGCCACAATGGAAACGCTCCCGCATAGTGCTCGATGAGCACGCCGAAAAAGCGCTCGACCGAGCCCCAGAGCGCGCGGTGCACCATCACGGGCTGATGCCGGTTGCCATCTTCGCCGACGTATTCGAGACCAAATCGGCGCGGCAAGTTGAAATCGAATTGCACGGTGCTGAGCTGCCAGGAGCGGCCAATGGCATCAACGAGCTTCACGTCTATTTTGGGACCGTAAAAAACGGCTTCGCCGGGGATGTACTTGTACGGAATGCTCAAGCGGTCGAGCGTCTTGGTGAGCGCGCCTTCGGCGCTATCCCATTCCTCGACCGTGCCGGCGTAATTTTCGGGATGCGCGGGATCGCGGGCGGACAGCTCGACTTCGTAGCGTTCAAAACCAAAGGTGTGCAGAACGGCCTGGATGAAACCGAGGCAGGCCTCGACCTCCGCCTCCACCTGTTCGCGGGTGCAAAAAATGTGGGCATCATCCTGGGTGAATCCGCGGACGCGCAGCAAACCATGTAACACGCCGGAGCGTTCGTAGCGATAGACGGTACCGAGCTCGGCGAGGCGATACGGCAGCTCGCGATAGCTGCGCAAGCGGGATTTGTAAATCAGGATATGGCCCGGGCAATTCATGGGCTTGAGCTGGTAATCGGCTTTTTCGACCTCCACCGGGCCAAACATATTTTCGCGGTAGAAGTTGGTGTGGCCGCTGGTGTTCCAGAGATCGAGGCGCATGATGTGCGGCGTGTACACGAGCTGGTAGCCGCGACGCAAGTGCTCATCGCGGGACCAGTCTTCCATCAGCTTGCGCACCAAGCCGCCCTTGGGGTGCCAGAAGATCAGGCCGGGGCCAGCCTCGTCCTGAATGCTGAAGAGATCGAGCTCGACTCCGAGGCGGCGATGATCGCGGCGCTTGGCCTCCTCGAGGCGATGAAGATATTCGTCGAGCTCCGCCTGCGTGAAGAAACACGCGCCGTAAACGCGCTGTAGTTGCGGATTACCCTCCTGGCCTTTCCAGTAGGCGCCGGAAACATTCATCAGCTTGAACGCGCGAATGCGTCCGGTGGAGGGGATGTGCGGCCCGCGGCAAAAATCGATGAATTTTCCGGTGGTGTAAAACGAGACCATCGGCTCGGTGGCTTTTTCCTCGACGAGCTCGCACTTGAAGGCCTGATTCCAGTTGCGATAGAGCTCGAGGGCCTCGGACTTGGGGAGCATCTTGCGCTCGTTCGGCAAGTTTCGCTCGGCCAACTCGTGCATTTTTTTTTCGATGCGCTCGAGATCTTCGGGGGTGAAGGGCTGCTCGCGCAGAAATTCGTAGAAAAATCCGTAATCGATCGGCGGGCCGATGCCGAGCTTCACGTCGGGAAAAAGTTCGAGAACGGCGGCCGCGAGCAGATGCGCCGCGGAATGGCGAAACACCTGCAACGAATCGGGATCTTTCGCGGTGAGGATCGCGAGCTTGGCGTTGTGGTCAAGCGGGCGCGAAAGGTCAACGAGCTCGCCATCGACGCGAGCGACGAGGGCTTCGCGCGCGAGGCCATGCGAAATTTGCCGCGCGACCTCGGCGGACGTCGTGCCGAGGGGCACTTCGCGGGTCGCTCCATCGGGCAATGTGATGCTAATGGTTTCCATGTTTTTCAGTGCGCACGAGAGCGCCATACGCTAGCAGATGGGTTTGCGCAGGGTCAAGGCGAGTGCGGCTGAATCGCTTGCGATACGCCTTAGGATGTGGCACAGGGCAGCACTTGGGGCACGGCTTGGGCTGTGGTGCATGAATTGTTGCGATGTGCGGGGGCGCGTCACCCGGCAATTTTCAACAATGTTGAGCACACGTGTCGAACTGTAGGGCAGGCGCTGGCCGGCGAAGGGCCGAACTGCACCTCGCGCTGGCACGCAACGCGCCAGCGATTTCAGTGGGCGGCCTCCATTAAATCCGCTTTGTAGACGGCTTCGGCGGGAGGCGATGCCAGGTAGTCCAAAAGCGCTTTGGCGGCTTTGGCGTCTTTCGCGTGCGTCGAGATGAAACCTGTGATCTCCATGGGAGGCGAAACTTTTCGCGGCAGAAGGCCCACCGGGTCCACGCCGGGATTGCGCATGTCGCTGAGATACACGAGACAGATGTCGGCTTCACCCTTGACGACGAAATCCTGCGGGACGCCGCCGGTCGCGCCGATTTTAATTTTCGAATCGATCATGTCAATGATGCCGAGATTCTGGAGCGCATTGACGGCGGCGACGCCGGCGCTGCCGAGGGTGGGGTCCACGTAAGAGACGGTTTTCGCGGCGAAGAGCGTCTTCTTGAGCGCCTCCGGTGTGGAAATGTCGGGCTTGGGCGCGCCTTTTTTAACCCCAAGCGCCAGCGTCAGGCCCGCAAGAACTGTTTTGCTGCTGGGAACGATATTGCCGGAAGCTACGGCTTCAGGAAACGGCGGAAGCAGGATCGACACGTCAAACATTTCTCCACGCGCAATTTGGCGGCGGGTGTCCACGCCGTGGCCGATGGTCAAACTCACCTTGTAGTTTGTCTTGGCTTCAAAGCCGGGGAGGATTTTCTTGAGCGGCTCCTGCATGGGAGTGGGCGCGAGCAGGCTGATCTCTTCTTGAGCGCGCGCGGCGGACACGGTGGCGAGGACAAGCGCCAGGATGAAAGCTGCTGACAGGAGATGCTTCATGGGTTCCTCCGCAAAGAGCCGGTAATAGAGTGGCGGCTTGCGGCGTGATTCTATGCCTGTTTCGGCCGTTTGCAAGGTCTGGATTCAAAAACGTAGGAGGTGGTTTGACCGCTGAGGGCGCGTCTCCTAGAATGAATAATGAAGGTCGAAATGAGAAGCTCGAAATGAAATTGATCCGCGGCTGCGATTCTGATGCATGAGCGGCTGCTACCGTGGTGGTGCGACTGAGACATGTTTGAAAACTTAACCGACCGGTTACAGCGCGTATTCAAAAATCTGCGGGGGCAGGGGAAGCTTAGCGACGAGCACCTGGACGCGGCGCTCGTGGGCATTCGCGATGCACTGCTCGAAGGCGACGTAAACGTCGGCGTGGCCGACGAGCTGCTCGCGCACATCCGCGCCAAAGCGCTGGGCTCCGAAGTGCTGCTGCAACTTTCGCCCGACCAGCAGGTATTGAAGATCGTTCGCGACGAATTGCTGGAGCTGCTGGGGAAACACGCGAAGCCGCTGTTTTCCTCGCGGCCTCCCTCGGTATGGATGATCGTAGGGCTGCAAGGCTCGGGCAAAACGACCACAACGGGGAAGCTGGGGAAATGGCTGGGAGGGCATGGGCACCGGCCGCTGGTGGTCTCCACCGACGTCTATCGCCCGGCAGCGCGCGAGCAGCTGGCGCAGGTGGCGAAAGCGGTAGGCGTGCCGGTGTGGCCGGGCGATGGGCACCGACAAACCGCTCGAGATTACGCGCGGGGCGATTCGGGAAGCAAAACTTTCAGCATCGGATGTGATTCTCGTCGACACGGCGGGCCGGCTGCACATCGACGATGAGTTGATGAACGAACTCAGCAATCTGAAGCGCGAATTGCAGCCGGCGGAGATTCTGTTCATCGCCGACGCGATGATCGGGCAGGACGCGGTGCGCTCGGCCGGCGAATTTCACCGGCGGCTGGGGCTTACAGGCGTGATCCTCACGAAGCTCGATGGCGACGCACGCGGCGGCGCCGCGCTCTCTATCGGCAAAGTGACAGGCGCGCCAGTGAAATTTGTGGGCGTGGGCGAAAAGTACGACGCGCTCGAGGCATTTTTCCCGGAGCGCATCGTTTCCCGCGTGCTGGGCATGGGCGACATGCTGTCGCTGATCGAACGCGCTGAACAGTCCATCGATCACAAGAAGGCCGCGGAACTCGAGCGCAAAATCCGGCGCAGCGAGTTCACACTCGAGGATTTCCGCGACCAGCTCAAGCAGGTGCGCAAGATGGGTCCGCTGGAACAGGTGATCGGGATGCTGCCGAAGGTGGGGCCACTGGCAAACCTGCCGCGCGACGCGCAGGTGGATGAGTCGCGCTTGAAACGCATCGAGGCAATTGTAAATTCCATGACGACGGCGGAACGCGGCGATCACTCGTTGCTCGATGGCAAGCGGCGCAAGCGGATCGCGCGGGGCAGCGGCACCTCGGTGCAGGAAGTGAACCAGGTGGTGAAGCAATACCTGCAGATGCGCACGATGATGAAGCAATATGGCGCGTTGGCCGCGCAGGGACGGCTGCGGGGGCTAAGCAAGCTTAAAAGCGCGTTCGCGGCTTCGCAGGAAACAGGCGGCGAGGCGGGAGATATCGCTGGAGACCGCGGCGAGAAATGAAAGCGCAGGACGAGAAAAACACGCGGCGGCGGTGCGCGTGGCCCGCAAGCGATCTGGCGATTTTGTACCACGACCGCGAATGGGGCGTTCCGGTAAAAGACGACCGCAAACTGTTCGAATTTCTCGTGCTGGATGCCATGCAAGCGGGCCTGAGCTGGGAAATCGTACTGCGCAAACGCGAAGGATTGCGCGCAGCCTTCGATGATTTCGATCCGGAAAAGATCGTGCGGTACGATCAGCGAAAAATACAGACGCTGCTCGCCGATCCCGCGATCATCCGCAACCGTTTAAAGATTCAGTCGGCCGTGACCAATGCGCGTGCGTTTCTGGACGTGCAGAAGGAATTCGGCAGCTTTGCGGAATACGTGTGGCAGTTTGTAGACGGCAAGCCGGTTGTGAACCGGCGGCGTTCACATCGCGGCATTCCGGCGCGCACGGCGGAGTCGGACGCGATGAGCAAGGCGCTCAAGGCGCGGGGCTTCCGGTTTGTGGGATCGACGATCTGTTATGCCTTCATGCAGGCCGCGGGCATGGTGAACGATCACCTGGTGCACTGCTTTCGGCATGCGGAGCTCTCGGGTAAGAAGTGACTGGCAGCACGGACTGATAGCAGCGAGGCCGCCCCGGCACCGATGATGCGGCTGACGCGCTCCACCTCGGGTGCACGAGCTCCGGCTCGTGCAGGCTGGGCCATTCGATTGGCGAATGCGTTGTTCCGGGGCGGGTTCCGGGATAGAATAGCGCTGGAGGTACGATCATTGCTGGCTATTCGTCTGGCCCGATTTGGTAAAAAGAAGATGCCGAGTTACCGCGTAGTGGTAATCGACAAGCGGCGTCCCCGCAATGGGCGCTTCGTGGAGATCGTGGGGACGTACGACCCGCTGAAAAAGCCGGCAGAGATCAAGCTCGACGCCGAGCGCATTAAGTATTGGCTTGGTTGCGGTGCCCAGCCGAGTGACACTGTCCGCAGTTTCCTGCACAACCAAAAAATCGCGTAGAGCGTCGCGCTGCCGAAAGGCGTGCATTTCCGTGCGAGTGCCAAGCCGGATGATGGCGTAGTGCTTGCGCCCGAGTGCCGCTTGAATTGCGATTGACGACAAACAGATGGCACAAGCTGAATTCCTGCTGATACCGGCAACGTGGAGGCTCCATGAAGGAGCTGGTAGAGGCAATCGCGAAGGCGCTCGTAGATAAACCCGATCAGGTTCAGGTGCATGCGGTCGAAGGCGAACAAGTGACCGTGCTCGAATTGCGCGTCGATCCCACCGATCTTGGCAAGGTGATTGGCAGGCAAGGCCGCACGGCGAAATCGATACGCACGATTCTGGGCGCGGTGGGAATGAAGTTGAAAAAGCGCCTCACGCTTGAAATTCTGGAGTAGTGGCCGCCGAACCTTTCGTCGGTTTGACCCTGGCGCGCGTGGTGCGTCCCTGGGGTCGGCGTGGGGAAGTGGCCGCGGAAATCCTGACGGATTTCCCGCAGCGGCTTACGGCAATTCGCAAGGCCTGGCTGTACGACGGGCGTAAACCTCCGCAGCCCGTGCGCGTTCTTTCCTGCCGCATACATATCGGTCAGGCAATCTTTCATTTTGAGGGCTCGGAAAGCATCAATGACGCCGAGCTTCTGCGAGGACTCGAGGTGCAGGTGCCGCTTGCGGAACGAGCTCCCCTTCGGGCCGGGCAATACTACATATCGGAATTAGTCGGCTGCACGGTTTGGGAGCAAGGGCTGCAGTCGCCGACTGTGCGCGACGAAGTGCCCTACGGGCCCCAAGTGCCTGATGAGCCCGGTCCGCCTGATCGAAGCGGCGCGATGGACACGCAGCGAGCGGCAAGCGTCAGCGGCTACGGCGCTGGCGATCTGGGTGCCCGTGTCGATCTCGATGACCGCACTCCCGGCGCTCGCAAACGTCACGCGAGCCATGACGCCAACCATGACGACAGTAACGACGCCAGCAATGGTGGAAATGATGACAACAACGTTGTGCCTGCTAGCGATTCGCCCTTGGGCACCGTGACCGATGTGCAGCGCATCGACCCTGGTGGCGGCAACGCCGCAGGGTCGTGGGTGCTGGCCGTCGCGACCCGCCGGGGGGAGTTGCTGATTCCACTGGCGGCAGAAATTTGCACGCGAATTGATACCGCGGCACGGCGCATCGAGGTGCAATTACCGGAAGGGCTAACCGCGTTAAATGAGGCGCGATGACGGGTTAGCGGCTCTGCTTATGCGCGCACTGGGAATGCCTGGACGCACCTGTCAATCACGCCGCGAGTGCTCGTAACCGATTTGCACGCCGTGCTGAATGCCGATGAGATTTGATATCGTCACCATCTTCCCCGAATTTTTCAACGGCCCCCTCGATTACGGCATCGTGCGAAGGGCGCGCGAATCGGGCCTGATTGACGTGCACACGCACGATCTGCGCGAGTTTACGCACGACCGCCACCGCACAGTTGACGAGCGTCCATTCGGCGGCGGCGAGGGCATGATACTCAAGCCGGAGCCGCTATTCGAGGCGGTGGAGGCACTCGGAATTACGGTTTCGAGCGCGGCGGCGACACCGCCGGCGTACGCAGTCTCAGCAGGCTCAACGTCGGCAGACCGCACTACGTCAGACGCAATGCCTGCCCTGCCAGCAGCAATACCAGTTGGTGCAGTGAGCCTTACGAGCGGCAGTAGCGAGGCCCTGCGGAATGCAACCGCGGTGGTGCTGCTTTCCGCTTCCGGAAAACTCTTCCGGCAGAGGACGGCTCAGCGGCTTGCTGGGTTTGCGCGCGTGGTGTTGCTTTGCGGCCGTTATGAAGGAGTGGACGAACGCGTGGCGGAACACCTGGCGACCGAAGAACTTTCCATTGGCGATTTCGTTCTGTCTGGGGGCGAACTTGCGGCGGCACTGGTGATCGATGCGGTGACGCGACTACTTCCGGGCGCACTCGGGAACGAGGCTTCGTCGGTGCATGAATCGTTTTCCGATGCCATTTCGCTGCCCGCGTCCGCAGATGCCGAGGGGCGGCGTCAAACCGCGAGCGACCGCGCGGCGAGTAATGTTGCAGAGGATTCCGCTGACGACAACCTTATAAAGGGAGCTGCGGATCTTCTCGCGAATGGGGCCGCGCCCGCCGCATGTTTGCTGGCTCGCCCATCCGTTCTCCTGGACTGGCCCCATTACACGCGACCGGCGGAGTACCGCAGCTGGGCGGTTCCAGAAGTGCTGCTGAGCGGCAACCATCGCGAGATCGCGCGCTGGCGCCTTGGCGCGGCACTCCAAAAAACGCGCAGGAATCGTCCTGACCTACTCTCCGGCGCGAGCTTCTGAATTGCCGCTGTATGCTTGCTGTGCAGATCGGGATGCCGCGCCGACTGAAGCAATACGCATCGCCGGTGAGAGATAATTCGGTCTCAGGCGCTAGGCAAAACGCACGAAATCTCGTATGATTCCAAAGTTCTGCTAGTTGGAGCTGGCCCCACCTTAGCGGGTCTGCCCGGGTGTCCACCATGAGTCTCGTACTGGAAAAGGTCCAACAGGACCAGGTTCGTCAAGATATTCCCGCGTTCCGTCCCGGCGACACCGTGCGCATACATGTGCGCTTGAAAGAAGCCGAAGGCGACAAGGAGCGCATACAGCCGTATGAAGGCGTAGTGATCAGCAAGCGTGGCCATCTGTCGGGCGCCACGTTTACGGTGCGCCGCGTAAGCTTCGGCATTGGTGTCGAGCGCATCTTTCCTATCCACTCGCCCATGATCAGCGCGATTGAAATCGTGCGTCCTGGCCGGGTGCGCCGGGCGCGCCTGTATTATCTCCGCGGTCTCAAAGGCAAGGCCGCGCGTATCAAGCGCGTCGAGCGGCAAGTGGGCGTGGCCGTTGCCGAGCCGGCGGCGGCGCCGAAGGCCTAGCTTTCGCCGTTTCTTTTTATAATTTCAAATTTCTTTCTAAATCTCACTTCACTTCGGTATTGGATCGAGCTCTGATCGCGGTGCTTTCGGCACCGATGTCGCGGCACTGTGCTAGAATTCGCCCGAATGCGGCGACTTTGTTCTTCCCGATTTGAACGTGTAGCCCGCCAGCACGGCTGGCAGCGGATTGCCGGTCTCGACGAAGCTGGACGGGGATCGCTTTTCGGTCCCGTGTTTGCGGCGGCGGTGATTCTAAATCCGCGGCGACGCATCCATGGACTGGACGATTCGAAAAAATTAACTGCGGAACGGCGCGAAGTACTGGCGAAGCGCATCGAGGAACATGCTCTGGCCTGGTATGTCGCGCAAGTGGATGCCAGCCGCATCGACGCGTGGAACATTTACCAGGCCAGCCGCCAGGCCATGAATGAGGCCGCTGCGCGCCTGAGCGTTCAGCCTGATTTTTTGCTGGTGGACGCGCTGCACCTCGATTTGCTGATCGAGCAAAAACCGCTGATCAAGGGAGACGCGCGTTCGGTTTCAATAGCGGCGGCGTCGATCCTGGCCAAAGTCGCGCGCGACCGGCTGATGCGAGAATGCGACGCGACGTATCCGCAGTATGGGCTCGCGGCCAACAAAGGTTATGCGACCAAGCTTCATCTGACGGCGCTGCGCGTTCATGGCCCGTCCCCGCTACATCGCTTTTCGTTTGCTCCCGTGCGCGAGTCTTGCTGCTGGTGTGCGGGCGCCACTCAGGAACCTCTGCCGCTGGCCACTCAGGCTGCGGAACCGCTTGCGGCGCCGGTGGTGACTGGCGCGAACGTCCCCGGCTGCGCTTCGTTGACTACCCCTTGACCCCATGCTAGCGTGATTTTGCCCGCAATTTTGCCCATGCTTGCCGCGGTTTTTAGGATTTTGGCGAGCAACCTGAATCGGTCATACCGGCATTGTGGCGCACGCGCGTGCAATCAACGCAATTCTATTGAGCCCGACTAATGGCCTATAACAAGAGCAAATACGTCGAAAACGCGCAGAAATTTCTCCATCAAGGCAAGGTCGCGCAGGCCATCGCCGAATACCTGACGATCCTGAAGCACGAACCCAGGGACCAGGTCACGTTGATGACCATTGGGGACCTGTACGTGCGCCAGGGAGAAACATTTCAAGCGCTCGAATATTTCGAGCGGCTGGCAAAAATATTTCTCAACGATGGTTTCGTCGCCAAAGCCATCGCCATATATAAAAAAATAGCCAAGCTCGCGCCCGAGGAGACCAGGCCGGTCGAGCGGCTGGCCGAGCTGTACGTGCAGCAGGGAGTTCTTAGCGAGGCGCGGCCTATTTACCTGCAGCTCGCGGAGTTGCACGAACGTGCCGGACGCCAGGCGCAAGCGGCGCAATTGCTGCGCAAACTTCTCGACGCTGAACCGGACAACCTGCGGGTGCAGACGCGTCTCGCCGCGCTATTGACGGCCCTTGGCAAGCCGGCGGAGGCCGCGGCAGGCTACTTCACAGCGGCCGAACAATTACACCGGCGCGGCGATCACGTTGAAGCCATCAAGCATGCCGACCTCGCTCTCGGCATTCGCGCTAACGACGTGCCCATTTCAACTCTGAAAGCTCGTGCGCTCGTCGCCACGGGAAAACGCAAGGAAGCGGAAGCGCTGCTTCAAGCACTTCCCGATATCGAGGAGGGCGGTGAAGCGGCGGACTTGCTGCTCGACTTTTATATTGAGGCAGGTCAGATCGAACCCGCCTCCGAACTCGTGCTCAACATTTTCTCCCGCAATCGTAAGCAATTTGCTCCGGCGCAGCGCGTGGCGGCCATGCTGCTCGAGACCGAAGATGCGGGGCAGGGAGTGGTGTTGCTCGACCGCGTCCGGGAAGCCATGACCGACGCCGGAGAACACGAAGTCCTGTCGCAATTGCTGGTGCGCGCCGTGGAGCGGCTGCCCCAACGCATCGAAGTGCGGGAATGGCTTGTAGAACTATACGGGCGCGCGAGCGATTCGTTCCGTCTGCCCGACGCGCTCGCCAATCTGGCCGAAGCGTACGAAGCAGCGGGCCAGCACGATCGCGCGCAGCAGACGTTTCAACAGCTGCTCGAGCGCAACCCTGAAGACGAGCGGATCCGTCGCAAATGCGATAGCCTGCAGGGCAAAACTGGAGCGGAGGCCCAAGCCGAGGTTGCGGTGCAGGAAACACCCGCCACTCCCGCGCCGCAGACAAAACCGGCGGCAGCGCAGAACGATGCGGAGCCGGAGCTCGATGAACAAACTCAGATTTTCGTTTCGCAGTCACTTACGGATGTCGATTTATTTTCAAGCTATGGCCTGACGCAAAAGGCTATCGATCTGCTCGAAGTCGTGCTGGTAAGAGCGCCGCAGCATACGCCCACGCTCGAACGCCTGCTTGACCTTTCGCTCGGCGCGGGAGATGAACGGCGCATCGCGGAACTGGCGTCCCGGCTGGAAAAGATTCACACCGAGCGCGGCCACGCGGCTCCGGCAGACCGGTTTGCCGAACTCCGGCGGCGGTTTGAGCGTGCCGCGGGACGTGCAACAACGCCGACGAAGGAGGAAGTGGCGAGCTCCGGCGTCCCACAGCCGCCAGAATTTGCGATTCCGCCAGCAGAACAAAACAGTACGGAAGAACACAGCCCTGAACAAAGTAGCCCACAACGGGGCAGCGACTTCACCACGATTCCGCGCGATATTGCTGCGAATGGATCTCGCGGCGTCCCGCCTCTCCAACCGGAAATGGCCGGTGCCCTGACGCCCAACGCAGCGCCGGACAAAATGTCCAACACGGTGCCCGATACACCGCTCGATATCACGGGCGATACAGCAGCCGAAACCGCGGGCTACACACTGCACGATTCTGGCGTGCACGAGATTGATCTTTCCGAGGAATGGGCCGCGCTGGCAGGCGAACTGGGTATGACCCCATCGGGTGTGGTATCCGAATTTGAGATCCCGGAACGGCCGGCGCAGCCACCGTCGGAATCTTCGGTGCCTTCCGGTTCGCCCGTATCGCCCCTATCCGTGGCTGTTCCAGAAGAACACGCTCGCGTTGACCAGCTCGCGGAAGTTGCCACGCCCGCGGAGAACGTCACAGATCCCCCGGTAGCAGAATCCTTTTCCGGTCAGGCGACTGCCGAGATTTCCTCAAGCAACGCCACTCCGGCGACATCCGGCTCTGCAACATCCGGCCCCGCTACACCGGCGCCAGTGCTCGATCCGCGCATGGAACTAGCAAAAACAGCACTCGTGGGTGACGATTTCCTGACGTCCCTTTCAGACGAGTTGGGCGCGGTGCCGGAAGCCAGGCTGACGCCCTCTCCTTCTTCCCTGAAAGCGGCGGCACCCGAGGCGGTCTTATCCGAGCCCGTCTTATCCGAGCCCGTGTTATCCGAAGTAGACATGCAAGAGCTATCAGCGGAACATGCCGGCCCGCTAAATGAAGTGTTCAATGAATTTCGCGCGGGGTTAGACGATGGCTCCGAGGAGGAAGACCCGGAAACCCATTACAACCTCGGCATTGCGTACCGCGAAATGGGATTGGCCGAGGAATCGATCAGCGAGTTTCAAAAAGTAGCGCAGATGATCGAGCGTCAGGCCAAGCGCGGTCACTCGAAACAGAACCACAACACTCCGTTTCGCTACGCCATGCAATGCTGCACGCTGCTGGGATTGGCCTTCATGGAAAAAGGGGAAGCGTCCATTGCCGCTGCGTGGTACGCTCGCGCGCTCGACACGCCCGGACTTGAGCAGGATTCCGTCCTCGCTCTGCGGTATGATTTGGGGGTCGCGCAGGAGCAGGCGGGAGACGTGGCCGCCGCTCGCAAAAGTTTTTCCCAAGTTTACGGCACCAACATCGACTATCGCGATGTTGCCGAAAGATTGGCTGCGCTCGGAAAAGGACGCTAGCACCCTCGCTTTGACCCAACGGCTCCTCAACGTTCTCTGGATGCTCATGCTGTTTGAGCTAGGCGCCGTTCTTCTGTTTCTGCCCTGGCTCAATGCGTGGGACACGAACTACTTCTTAAGCCACTATCCCGCGCTTCGCCCGATTGTGCTGCACCCATCATTCCGCGGTGTGGTAAGCGGATTGGGAGCACTCGACGTTTTGGTGGCGTTGAGCATGTTTCGGCGGCCAAGAATCGACAACCCTGGCGATCGTCGCACGAGTCCCCAGGCAAACAGTGCCTGATGCAGAAACATGATGCAGAAGCGTGATGGCCGCATCTTTCCTTCCACCTAAAGCTATTCTTTGTTACGTCACTGATCGACACGCGCTCGAAGTGCCTCACGGCGCCGTTCGCGAACGCGTGCTTGTCGAGCGGATCGGGCACGCAGCGAAGCTCGGCGTGGATTGGGTTCAACTGCGCGAAAAGGATTTGGAAGCACGACCGCTGCTTGCCCTGGCGCGTGACGCGATCGCGCAGTGTCAAAGTGCGCGTTGTCAAACTGCGTTTGGAAGCGCTTCCCAAAACAGCCCCACCCGTCAAACAGATTCGCAGCCGCCACCTTTGCAACCGCCAGGTGCTTTGCAGGATTCACGCGGGAATATAAACGCAGAGCGTAGCTCGAGCGCATCAGATCCGGCACAAATCCCGATCGGCACGCACGCACGGATCTTGATCAACGACCGGCTGGATGTTGCGTGCGCGGCAGAGGCGGATGGCGTGCACTTGGGCGAGACGTCTCTCCCCATCGGAGCAGTAGCCGAAAACATGGCGCGATGGGAACGCGCGTCGCGTCACGACAATTTTTTGGTAGGAGTGTCGTGCCACTCGCTGGATGAGGCTCGGTTCGCAGCAAAGAACGGCGCCCACTACATCTTTTTCGGCCCCGTATTTGCCACGCCATCCAAGATGCGTTTCGGTCCTCCCCAAGGGCTTACGGTCTTACGGCAAATTTGCCGCGCTGTGCCGGTTCCGGTGATCGCCGTTGGTGGAGTTACCGCGCAGAATGCTGGTGCTTGCCTGGACGCCGGCTGCGCAGGTATCGCAGCGATTCGCTTATTTCAGCAAACGGCGAGCGTGGTCGAGCGTGCAGTCGCCGAACTTAGGAAGTGTTTGTAGCGCTGGAAGTGTCTGTAGCGCTCTCAGCGTTTCGATTTGGACAAACCTTCGTTCTGCTAGTATTTGCTTTCGTGCGGACTCGGTGCTTCCGTATCAAGTCTGCGTACCAAGCTTCTAGATCAAGTAGTCGCAACCCATGGTTGCAATGAATCGCCCCTCCCAATCAACTAGCGCAAATAACGCCAGGCACACAGGGCCATTCACAAACTATGATAGCGGGCGCAGCCGCGTCCGAAAGGTGAAAGCATATTCTGTGGTAACGGTCATAGCAGCAGTACCGCAGACCCGTGCACGAATTCGCGTACTGTTTACTCGCTTGTAAACTACCGCGTAACTTCAGGGTAGCTTGCCCTGTACGCGCCGGGTGAGTTACCGTAGAGATACGCTCATGATCGCCGTCGCGGTCTCGTGGAACCCCCTGTCGCGTCTGGATGTACGCGGCGTCTTCGATATTCTGATTATTGCCATCCTGATTTACTACGTGTTGAAACTGCTGCGCGGCACGCGCGCCGTCCAGATGCTGGTGGCCGTTCTGCTGCTCGTTGCTTTGTACCTGGGAGCCCGCTGGGCGCAATTCGAGATGGTGGAATGGCTGCTCGATACCTTGCTGCCCTACGTGGCCATTGCGCTCATCGTGCTGTTTCAGCCGGAAATCCGGCGCGCTCTTGACCGTTTCGGCCGCAACGTGACGCTGACACGCTTCTCGTCCCGCACCGCCGCATCGTCTTACGATGACGTGGTCCTCGCGGCCAGTTACTTTGCGCAGAATCGCATTGGCGCGCTGATCGTATTCGAGCGTAACGTCGGCTTGCGTACCTACATCGAAAGCGGCATACCGCTGGACGCCAGCCTGAGTTACGACCTGCTGGTCACGATCTTCCGCCCTAGTTCACCGCTCCACGATGGCGCGGTCATTCTTCAGGGGTCGCGTATCGCATCGGCAGCCTGTTTTTTGCCGCTGTCGTTGAGTCCGATGATATCGAACCAACTCGGCACCCGGCATCGCGCCGCCATCGGCGTCACGGAGGAAAGCGATGCGGTGGTGGTTGTGGTGTCCGAGCAAACCGGCGCTATTTCCCTGGCCATGGGCGGCACAATGGAAATGGGCCTGACGGTCGAGCAGTTGAACGAGCGGCTCGCAAACGTGTTTCACCGCTTTCGCTCGACCATATCCATACCTCCGGCGGCGAGCGCCAGAATTACGGGTAAGGCTTAGCAATGCGCTTCCTGCGCGGGCTCTTTTTCCATAACCTCGGACTAAAGCTCCTGGCACTCGCGATTTCATGCTCGCTCTGGGTGGCGTACACGTCGGAACCTTTTGCCGACGTGGGCTACAACGTCCCGCTCGCCTTCATAAATGTGCCGCCCGGGCTGGCGCTCGGCGATGACGCTCCCAATGCAGTGCACGTGCGCCTGCGCGGCCGCACCGGGCTGCTGCGCAGGCTTACTCCCGCGGACCTGAACTTCAGCGTAGACCTGGGAAACGCAAAGGCCGGCACCGTGCCTGTACACCTGAAACCGGACATGGTTCGCGTTCCCTATGGCACCGAAGTCGTCTTGATCACGCCCGCACAGTTCCGCATCACTCTGGTAACAAGTCGGACACCTCTGCTCGAACCGGAATAACATCCAGGTTAACCCGGCCATGCTAAGATGACCGGGAACGCCGTACACCACACGGCGATACTCGGCCTGAGCGAGGATAGTTTCCCCCTTTAACCATGCCCAAAGAATTGTTCGGAACCGATGGTATCCGCGGGATACCGGGGGAATACCCGCTCGATGATCGCACGCTGTACGCCACCGGCCGCAGCCTGGGCCTGTATTTGCGCACGTTTTCGCGTGAGAAAGCGCCAAATACAAATGGCGCAGCGCGTGTATTGATTGGGATGGACACGCGCGAATCAGGGCCACGGATCGCCGCGCAACTCGCCGCGGGCCTATCCGCCGAAGGGGCGGTAGTTTCGGCAGCAGGCATTATCAGCACTCCGGGGGTCGCGTGCCTCGTGCGCCGGGAAAGCTTCTCCGCGGGGGCGGTGATTTCAGCCTCGCACAATCCCTACCACGATAATGGAGTGAAGCTGTTTTCCGGCACCGGCATGAAATTTCCCGATGAAATCGAGGCGCAACTCGAAACGGAGATTCTGCGCCGCCGAGAAGATGAGACACCCGGCCGCGCGAATCCGCTATCCGCCGACCGTTCTCTCGATGACGATTATCTCGGGTTTTTGCGCGATTGCGCGATACCCGGCGCGAACCTCACCGGTTTTAAAATCGTCCTCGATTGCGCGAACGGCGCCGCGTGTTCGCTCGCTCCGGAGCTGTTCCGGTCTTTCGGCGCCGCCGCGGTGCCGATCCACTGTGACCCCGATGGGCGCAACATCAATGCGGAGTGTGGTGCGCTGTACCCTGAAAGCCTGCAGGCCAGAGTGGTCGAGGAGCGGGCCGCACTCGGCGTGGCCTTCGACGGCGATGCCGACCGGGCCATCTTCGTCACGTCTTCCGGTCGCGTGGTAAATGGCGACGGCGTGCTGCTGGTGGCGGCGCGATTTTTGCGCTCGACCGGAAAACTCAAGGGAAAACGGATTGTGGGCACCAGCATGACCAATCTAGGGCTGGAGCGGCTCTTGGCTGCCGAGGGTCTTACATTGGTGCGCGTGCCGGTCGGCGACCGGTATGTTCTTGAAGAAATGGTACGCAGCGGCGCAAACTTGGGGGGCGAGCAGTCGGGTCACGTGATTTTTCTCGACGATGCCACCACCGGGGATGGCTTGCTGACCGCGCTGAAGGTCGCCTGCCTGGTCGCCCTGCGCGGTCCACTCGATTCGCTGGTAAGCGACTTCAAAGAATTTCCGCAAAGAATCATCAACGTGAAGGTACGCGCGCGGCCGCCGCTCGAGTCCTTGCCGGATGTGTCCCGTACGCTTGACGAGGCTACACGCGCGCTAGGGAGTTCTGGGCGCGTGGTGTTGCGGTACTCCGGAACAGAACCGAAGGCGCGCGTGATGGTTGAGGCCGAGCGCGCCGAAGATGTTGATTTGTGGGCCGAGCGTTTGGCCGCCGCAGTTCAGTCGGCGATCGGCGCGTAGCAGTATTAAGCGCACCAAACGCCGCTCTGCATCTACTCCTGAAAACTTCCAAACCACATAGGTGAACGCTCTGTTTCTGTGAAAATCCGTATACGCTTCCCAGCGGGATCGTCTCTAACTTTTCGCATTTGTACCCTAAACCTCTACTAACACGCGTGTTAAGCCTCGTTGCAAAAATCTGTTTAAATGGCACGGCGGTTGCTGATCTATAGCCAAAGATTTTGTTTCCCGGGGTCGGACATATGGGGTGGGATCGGTCGGTTCCTGCGAGGCAGGAACCTGGATTCTAAGGGCAGTGCCAAGGGGCCCACCGCGCGGGGCCCCTTTTCTTTTTCACCGCGATCTAATCACCAGGCTACTTTGCGCCTATCGTTCAAGACTGCGATTCCGCCAAGCAGCTATTCCCCTACGGCAGGTTTTAGGTTAATTTCCGTTTCCGGCAAACCTTCGCCTACTGGCGGCTCTGCTGGTGGGTTAGACTGTTGTTCGTTTAGTGCTTTCTTGGTTCGATTAGCTTCGTCAATCGTTCTTACCTGGGTGATAATGTCATGAAAATGGGAAACGTCTTGAGCTATAGACAAGCCGGGAAGGGTTCCGGTGGTGAGCCGGTTGGGCATGTAGGCCGAAACTGCCCCGACGATCTGAATTCCATCAACGGTCGTGCCGTAAAGAACGGGACCACCGCTGATTCCGTTGATTGCAACGCCGTCAATCAGGTAAGCGTTCCGATAATCTTGCCACGCGCTAACGCTTCCGGAGAAAAAACACAGCGTGTCACGCTGAATTCCGGGGAAGCCAAGCCAGCCCACCTCGACACCGATGGGAAGCCGGTCGTCAGTTGGCCTGAGAGCTATAGGCTGTTGTGGCAAATCAAGCTTACCGACCGGCATAAGAATCACCGCTGAATCTTTCGCTTCGTCGGTAAAGATAACCCTTTCCGATTCCGGCAACAGCGTCGTTCCACCCGAAGGAAAATGTTGTAGGCGTATCGGTTCAAGCCAACGGTCGGCATGCTCAACCACATGTAGAGCCGTAGCGATAAAACAAAATGTTCTCGGCTCATTGTAAAAGCAAAGAAATCCGGTTCCATGACCTCGCGGAGTTTCTATTTTTACAATGCTAGGTGTAACCCGGTCTACAATCTCGTTCCAGTTCATCCCATGCTCCCGTTGCTCACGACCCAATCGACAGAGGTCAGGGAGTTAAAGTTCCCATAGTTTTGGTTGTTTCGTGCTCGTAAACCGCCTCGTAATTCGCCTCACTTCTTTAGCTGCAACCCGAGGTTCCGCCGCAATTCTCGCACTTGTAGCAGGCGCCGTTCGGGGTCATGAGCATGCCGCATTCGGCGCAAGTGGGCGCACCGTCATAAAGGGCGCGCGCACGAGCGACAGCGGGTGGCAACGCTTCTTCCCTGACGCGAGCAGCGGGTGGATAGGATGGCGCAATACCGCCGGCCGGCGCCGCAACAGCCGCCACCGCTAAATCGCCGTTGGTCGTAACGCTTTGCGTCAGATAATCAGCCGAAATAAAGCGGCCGCCAAGCCAGCGTCCAATGTAATCGAGCACCGACTTCGCGTAGGGAATCGACGGATGCCCCGTAAACCCTGAGGGCTCGAACCGCGTATTGATGAGCTTGTCCACGAGCGCCTTGAGAGGCACCCCATATTGCAGGCCGATGGAAACGGACAGCGCAAAGCCGTCCATGAATCCGGAAAGCGTCGACCCTTCCTTGGCCATCTTGATGAATATTTCGCCGGGGGTTTTGTCGTCGTACATACCGACGGTGATATAGCCTTCGTGCCCGCCGATGGCAAATTTATGCGTGATGGACTGGCGCTCGCTCGGCAACTTGCGGCGCTGCGCGTGGAGAAATAACTCCGCCTGCTGTGCCGCGGGCGAGGCCCCCTCCGCAGGTTTAGCTGCTTCGATGGGCTTGCGGCTCCTCAGCTTTCGCCGCGACAGCTTCTGACTTCGATTCTTTCTTGGGCCCGGCGGCGGAAAGCGGCTGGCTGCACTTCGAGTTATCGCGATAGATGGCGACGGCCTTCAGCCCCAGCTTCCACGATTCGATATAGGCCTGCATGATGTCTTCGATGGTCGATCCCTCGGGCATGTTGATGGTCTTGCTGATCGCGCCCGAAAGAAACGGCTGCACCGCAGCCATCATTTGCAGGTGACCGCGCCAGGCGATGGAACGCCCGCCCGCCATCGCGAGCGAGCAATCGAACACCGGCAGATGCTCGGCGCTTGAATCCCGGTGCGCCTTCGATGGTGCCCGCGCGGTCGATGTGCGAAACAATCTGCGAAGTCTGTTCCGGCGAGTAATCCAGGTGCATCAGCGCCTGCGGAACGGTGTTATTGACGATTTTGATGACGCCGCCGCCGACCAGCTTCTTGTATTTCACCAGCGCCAGGTCCGGCTCGACGCCGGTCGTGTCGCAATCCATCATGAAGCCGATGGTTCCGGTGGGCGCGAGCACGGTGACTTGCGAATTCTTATAGCCGTGCTTTTCGCCGAGTGTCAAGCGCCTCGTCCCAGCGACTCCTGCGCGGCCGGCGAGCAATGCCGGCTGCACGTTTTCCGGCTTGATGGGACGCAGCGAATCGCGGTGCATGCGAATCACGCCCAGCATCGGATTCACGATTTTCCGCGATAGCCCGGAAACGGCCCCAGCGCGCTCCGCGATACGCGCCGATTGCGCGTAGGCATCGCCGCACATCAGCGCCGTAACGGCGCCGGCCATGTCGCGGCCGCAGTCGGAATCGTATGGCAGGGCGAGCGACATCAGCAGCGCGCCCAGATTCGCGTAGCCCAGCCCCAGCGGGCGGAAGTTGTGGGAATTTTCCGCGATTCGCGGCGTGGGATATCCGGCGTTATCCACCAGGATTTCCTGCGCGGTGATGGTGATGTCCACCGCGTGGCGGAACGCCTCCACGTCAAAAACTCCTTTGGGGCCCAGGAACTTCATCAGGTTAAGCGAGGCCAGGTTGCAGGCCGTGTCGTCGAGAAACATGTATTCCGAGCACGGATTGGACGCATTGATGCGCGCCGTGGTCTGGCAGGTATGCCAGCGGTTCACGGTCGTGTCGTATTGCATGCCGGGATCGCCGCAGTGCCATGCCGATTTCGGCATACGCTGCAAGCAGTTCGCGGGCCCGCAGTTTTTCCGCAGGCGAGCCGTCGGTGACGTTGCGCGTCCACCAGTCGCGGTCGTCTTCCACCGCCTGCATGAATTCGTCGGTTACGCGCACGGAATGATTGGCGTTCTGGAAAAAGATCGAGCTGTACGCCTCGCCGTCGATCGCACTGCCGTATCCCTGCTCGATCAGCACCTGCGCCTTGCGCTCCTCGCGCATTTTGCTGTCCACGAATTCCACGATGTCGGGATGATCCACGTTCAGGATCACCATTTTCGCGGCCCGGCGCGTCTTCCCGCCGCTCTTGATTACGCCCGCAAATGCGTCGAAGCCTTTCATGAAACTCACCGGCCCGGACGCGATTCCGCCGCCGGAAAGCTGTTTCGTGGCTGCCGCGCAATGCGGAAAAATTCGTGCCCGTGCCCGAACCCCACTTGAACAGCATGCCCTCGGTTTTGGTGAGGTTCATGATCGATTCCATGTTGTCCTGCACCGAATTGATGAAGCAGGCCGAGCACTGCGGTTTTGCCTGCACGCCCACGTTGAACCACACGGGCGAATTGAAGCTCATCTTCTGCTCCACCAGCAGGTGCGCCAAATCGTCGCGGAAAGCGTCGCGGGCGGCGTCATTCGCGAAATAGGAGCCGCGCTCGCCCCATCCCACTATGCTTTTGACCACTCGGCCAATCAATTGGCGCACGGAATACTCGCGCGCCGGCGTATCCATCTTTCCGTGAAAGTATTTCGAGGCCACGATGTTCGTCGCCGTCTGCGACCAGCCCTTGGGGACCTCGACCCCTTCCTGCCGAAAAATCACCTGGCCCTTATCGTTGCTGATTTGCGCGGTGCGCCGTTCCCATTCCACCGCGTCGAATGGAGCCACCTGGCTGCTGGTGAAATAGCGGGAGAACTCGAGTCCGCGCGGGCGGTTCGCTTCCGTTCCCGCCGGCGTCGTTGTTGCTGCGAATGCGGGTTCGTTCGCCGCTGTCTTCTTTTGAGCCAACTCGGTCTTAGCCAATTCGGTCTGAGCCATCTCGCCTCCGTGCGGGGAAATGGATTCCCATTAAGGGGGAATCTTTAATTTTTTTTACTGCATCAACTGCATGAAGGCAGTGCTGCTTTGGCAGCCTGTTGGTTCATGCTCGCCGGCTCTCGGGCTAGAAGCGACTCTGCCCGTTGGCCCTGCAAATGCCACGTCAACCTGGTCACCGCGTAGCGGAAGATTTGTCCCGTCATCTTGAAAATAAAAAACGGCATTCACAACTGCCGGGTTTTGGGGGGCGGCAGTCGTGGCGGCTCATTCCCAAGATGTGTTGCCGAAGATCTCTCGGTTGACCCGGACGAACTTTGTTGACTCTTGCTTGCTGACCCTGATCGGCTCTGCTTCTGGCACTACGAAATCAAAGAAGTGATTAGGAGTGCGAAATGCAAGATAACCAGCCGCGAAAATCTTGTCAAGGGTAAATCACACAAAATATTGATGACGAATCCTGCACATGTCTACTTATAGTGGTAGGGTTGCACGGCACGCCATAGCCCGCGCAACACATTGGCAACAAAGATTTTGCTGTTATTGCGCCGTGCTACTCGTAACGCAAGGCCTCCACCGGGTCCAGTTGCGCCGCTTTCATCGCTGGCCACACGCCAAATATTAATCCGATAAACAGAGAAACGCCCAGGCCCGCGACCACCGCCCACACCGGCACTGCGGGCTTCATGGACGTGGCGAAGCGCACGATCAAAACGATCCCCTCGATCAGGAGAATGCCCGCAATCCCGCCGGAACCGGTCAGCGCCATGGCTTCGGCGAGAAACTGCCACGTGATGTCGCGCCGGCGCGCGCCGATGGCTTTACGCACGCCAATCTCGCGCGTTCGTTCGGTGACGCTCACCAGCATAATATTCATCACGCCGACGCCACCGATCAGCAGGCCAATCGAACTGAGCACCACCATGGCCACCGCCACCATGCCCACGATTGCGTGGAACTGTGCGATTTGCTGCTCGGCCGTCTGAATCAGGAAATTGTCCGGCTTCCCATAAGGCACCTTGCGCCTGCGCCGCAGCACTTCGCGAGCGTCATCGACCGCGGCGTCGAGTTGCCCGGCACGTCCCTGGATGCGAAAAGCATTCTCGTACGCCGCCGGATAAATTTTGCGAAACGTCTGATACGGCATCAGCACACGCCGGTCCTCATCGTCAAATCCAAAGTTGCCGTTGGGCCGTTCCAGCACTCCGATCACCTCGAGCGTAGAGCCATCCACCTGCACATCTTTGCCAACGGCGGGTACCTGGCCAAACAGAGCGGCAGCGGCGTCTTGGCCAAGGACCACCACGTCATCGCGGTGCAAATTTTCGGCTTCGGTGAAGTAGCGCCCTTCGCGCATCGTGGCGTTGGCGTACACCATCGGGTAGTTGGGAAGCGTGCCGCGCAAATCGATGGCATCCACCTCGTTGCCGCGATAGCGGAGTTCGTGCGGTTGCTCCCACTGGGTGATCCACACAGTGATGGCCTGGATCGAGCCGCAGCACGACGCGAGCGCCTGCGCGTCGTCAAATGTGAGTGGCTTGCGCAGGCGTTCTTCGAGCGGCCGTGGGCCTCCGAAACGGGGACCCTGGCTGAAGCGGGTGACCGAGGCGGTATCCGCGCCGAAACTCGTGATGGTTTCGACTACAGAATCGTTGAATCCGGTGAGCAGCGCCGCCACCAGCATCAAAACACCCACGCCCATTACCACGCCCAGCATCGTAAGAAAGCTGCGCAGCTTGTGCCCCAGCAGTGTATCGAGCGCCAGCCGCAAGTTTTCGCTTACTTCTTGTGCCACGATCCTTCTCCTGAGCTCTGCCGCGGCAGTCTTACCCTCTTACCGTTGTCGCCGACCGATGTGCTTACACTGCAGCGTCGGTGTGCGCCGCATTCCGCCGCCTCACGCCTCCCAGCGCAATGCCTCGATAGGATTGAGGCGCGAGGCGCGCAAGGCCGGGTAAATTCCAAAAAAAAGGCCGACCGCCGTTGCGACCGCGAGTGCCGTGATTACAGCGCTCACGGGAGTCGCGACCGGCATTGGCGTGGTCGCGCGCACGACCGCGACGCTGGCCACGGCAAGCATCACACCAACGATTCCACCAATCGCGGAAAGCAGCGCCGACTCGACCAGGAACTGCGCCAAAATGTGACGGCGGCGCGCGCCAAGCGCCTTTCTGATGCCGATTTCATGCGTGCGCTCGGTAACGCTCGCCAGCATGATATTCATGATCACAATTCCGCCCACCACCAGAAACACGGCGGTAAGCCACACGGCCAGCGCGAAGACATTCCCGGTGATTTTTTTCCATAGACTCAGAATCGACGCGGACCCGAGGACCCCAAAATCATCGGGCGCGGAGTAGGCCAGGTGATGGCGGGAACGCAAGACCACGCGGGCCTCATCTTCCGCGGCCTCGATTAGCTCCGTGTCGCGAGCCTGGATGAACATCGTGATGGACCCATTGGGCGCGTGCCACGCCTGCTCGTACGTCGAGAAGGGAATCATCACGAAATTATCCTGCGAGACTCCAAAAACGCTGCCAATCGGCGCGGAGACGCCCACGATCAGGTAAGTCTGCGTGCCCGCGCGTATGCTGCGGCCGATGGGATCGACATTCGGGAAGAACCGGCTCGCAACATCGGCGCCCACGAAGCAAACGGCCTGGCGATGCAGCTCATCGGCTTCGGTAAGGAACCGGCCTGCGGCAACATCCATGCTGCGGACGTCGATGTAATTGGGAGTGACACCGTTGAGCCGCGCGTCCGCGAACAGTTCGTTGCCAGCGCGTACGTCAACGGTCACCGCTTCAATCGCGGCCACGTTCTGTGAAAGCTGCAATTGGCTGGCCAGCGCGCGGTAGTCATCCACGCGCAGCGGCGGGCGGCGCTGGGCCTTCGCGAGCGCCTGCGCGTTGGTGATAATGCCGAAGCGATCGATGACGAACGTGTTGGCACCGAGGTTGGCAACGCGATCGGTGACATATAAGTTCAGCCCATGCACAACCGACATCACGGAAACCAGCGTCATTACCGCTAGAACGATGCCGAGCAGCGTCAAACAGCTGCGCAAGCGATGTGTTCGCAACGTATCAACCGCGATGCGCAGAGTTTCACCCAGCGCCACTCGGGAACCCGCATTTTTGTTCTTAACCATAGCGGCAGACCGTTACCAAACCCCAGCTAAGTAGCTAGCTTACAGAGTCCCGTTACACGTTACGAATGAACTTTGCACGGTGCTTGTCTAAACTCTCGTCTTGCTGATTTATTCCTGACACCGGTCCTCCTCCACCCGCCCTTCTACAGATTTAACCCTCACCTGCTACACACAACTGCTGATTGTCGCCGGTATGATGCAATCGTATAAGCAGACGGAGACTAAAAATGAATACAACCGGTGTCGTCATACTGATTGCGGTGGTAGCGGTCGCCGTCGTTGCCCTTCTTCTTTTCCTGCGAAACCGAAGTCAGAGATTACGCTCCCATTTTGGCCCGGAATACAACCGCACCGTGCAGGAAACCGGTAATCGTTATCGCGCGGAGGCGAAGCTCGAAAAGCTTCAGAAGCGAGTGGAAGGATTTTCGATTCATCCCTTGCGTCCCGATGATGCGCAGCGTTTTAGGGATTCCTGGCGGGCGGTCCAGGCGCGCTTCGTGGATGATCCCAAGACGGCGTTAACGGAGGCGGACAATTTGCTGGGTGATGTGATGACGGCCCGCGGATATCCGATCAGTGATTTCGAGGAGCGCGCTGCGGAAATTTCGGTGAACCACCCGCTGGTGGTTGAGAATTATCGCGCGGGTCACCAGATTGCATTGCGCCACGCGCAGGGTAAGGCTTCGACGGAAGATATGCGTCAAGCCATGATCCACTATCGCACCCTGTTCGACGAACTTGTCGGACAGCCCGAGAGGGCCCAGGTGAAAGGGGCGGGCGGTTAACACGAGTCGCCAGCCGCGTCGGTTTGTAGCACGAGATTCAAAACAGAGTCCAAGACATCTACGGGAGGTTCCTTCTCATGGCTGACGAAATTAGAGACGAGATCAGAAAAGACAGTATCTTGCTAGGCGAAGGCCTGACGACGTCAGACCTCGCGGGTGCCGGGGAACCCAAGCCGCGGAAGATCGAGATCGAACCACGCGAGCAGGAAACGCCAAATCAGCAGCCTGTGAGGGCGGGCGCCCCCCTTGCCGGAAGTGCAGCGGGAAGTCCAGCCGGAAGTGCCACGGGGGCCATGGCCGGTGCGGCCGCAGGAGCGGTTACAGGCGCTGCGACAGGTTCCGCTGGAGGCGCCGCCACCGGCGCGGCAGGCACGGCGACGGGGCAAGCGCGAGCCGAGGAAGAGCACGGTCCGCTTTTCTCCTCAGATGAGGCCAACAATTTGCGCTCCCGCTGGGACGCCGTGCAGGTCGGGTTTGTCGATGAACCGCGAAAAGCGGTCGAGGATGCCGACCGCCTGGTAGCGGCAACCATGAAACGTCTTGCGGAAGTATTTTCGGAGGAACGCCAGAAACTGGAGCACCAATGGGACCGCGGCGATAACGTTTCCACCGAGGATTTTCGCGTCGCCTTGCGCCGGTACCGTTCGTTCTTCTCAAGGTTACTGAGCGTCTAGCGCGAACGCAACCTTGCACAGCCAACGCGCGAATGAACGCAATTTTGAGCCGTAGCATTTGCATCAACAGTAATTTTTAGATGTATACATAACCTTTCCTCTGCCCGTGGAACGACGAGCGTGCGGACTATCTGTTCACCGAGTCCGCACGCTCGCACGATTTAATCCCATCCGCAGCTTGTTGCCGGTTCCGAATCACTCCCGCGTGTCGCAGTCGTTTTCCCTGCATGACATGTGATAATCAGACAACAGATGCGGTTCTCCCGGAATCTGAGTCCGGGAAGCACGCTGTCGCAGTTCGGGTGTCGAATGTCGGAACGTTCGTCCATCACTCTGGCCCTGCTGCCGCTGGTACTTATGGCTGCGCATACCGGCATGCAGGTTCGCCCCCAGCGTGCGGCTGGCCGCTCTCCGGCCACGGCCCAGCATGGAGCTACCCAGGACGACACTCCCCTAACCAGCGAGCAGATTCACGCGCTCGTCGGACGCGCTCTCGAAAGCCAGCGCGGCGATGATGTTGCCCTCATGCAATACGAGCGGACCGAGCGGACGTTCACGCGCGGCAATGGCAAAGATGTGCCCGATAAAGAAGTGATCAGCCGAGTGATTCCGACGGGCACCGACGTCATTCGTGTCGAGCTCGCGCGCAATGGTAAGCAGGCCGATGCGGCCGCCCTCGAGGAGCAATGGCACGCGGTCGAGCGCACCCTGGCGATCGAAAGTCGTCCCGATGATCCGGTCGCGCGGCAGGATTACGAACGGTCCCTAAAGAAAAGACACGAGCGTGCGGCCATGCTGGACGCTTTTGGCAAGGCTTACCTCTTTCGCTGGGCCGGCCGCGGCAACATGCACGGCGCCACGGTGGTGCAACTCAGGTTTGACCCAGACCCGGCGTACAAAACTTCCATGCGCCTGGCTGCCGTTTACTCGCACGCCCACGGCAACATCTGGCTGGTGGAATCAAGCGCCCACGTGGTTCGCCTCGAAGCCGAACTCGCTTCCGACGTGTCCTTTGGTGGCGGGGTATTCGCAAAGGTGTATGAAGGTGGCCGGTTCACTTTTGAGCAGAGCGAAGTCGCACCGGGCGTTTGGCTCCCCGCGCATGCGACTTATAATTTCGAGGGCCGCAAATTCCTGTTCGGCATGGCGCTGCACGAGCAAGTCGACGACAGCGATTACCGCCGTGTGGGTCCGCCTCAAGAGGCGCTATTGCTGGTGCGCCGCGAGCACCCCGCCCTGTTCCCGCCGCGGTAACATTTAAGAACACTCCCTTAATGCACACTCGTTACTTTTGTTCCGAGCCATGCATCGCAATTCATGGCACGGCCACTAATTTGCCATTCTGAAACGCGAGTTCCACGCGCATCAGCCATTCGTAGTGAAACCCTTCCGACGCAAGCCACGCTTCAAGCGTCTCACGGCTGGATGCCTCGAATTCCACCAGCATTTTGCCTTCAACAAGATTCACCTGCACGTTGCGTGCGGTAATCCCGCTCGCCGACGCCATGCGGGTTGCCAGGTGTTCGGCACCCTGGCGTGTCATGCAGGCGAGCGCGTGCAGCGAGAGATAGCGGGGCATCCGGCCTCCTGGGCAAACGTCAACGATAACGATGCGCGTAGCCGTATGCAACTGACTCGCTCACTTACCCCAAAATGCTGCAGGTCAACTCGGCAAATCCACGCAGTCAAAACGAATTCTTCCCAAAGCGCGAGAACGCGCCCTTATCGCCGTTCGACAAACCCGTCCGACGGCTGTTGCCGACTTCGCGCCGATACTACCGACGGTCACAGGCGGAACGGCGCGCGCGTGTAAAATTCCTTCGAGATGGCTAGACTTTCTCCGGCCACGATTCGGGAACAGGATCGCATGCCTCAAACCTGCAAGCCCCTGCGCCTGCCGATATTTTTTCTGGGAGCCTTGGCTATTCTCTGCGCAACGTTACCCGCTCCCGCTGGACCGCGCGCGGGCACGTTGAGCGGAGTGGTTTTGAGCAAGACCGGGATGCCGGTCGCCTCGGCACAAATTTCCTGGCAGTCGGCCGACGGCACCGCGCCCCACGCGGCACAATGCGATGCGCGCGGCCACTTCCAAATCGCCGCGGTGCGGCCCGGCTTATACGAAGTCCGAGCCGCGGCTGCGGGCCGCTGGTCAGACTGGGAGCACAACGTGCTCGTGCGCACCGGTGCGGACACCAGCATTACTCTGCATTTAGTGCGCACCTCGCCGCCCTCCTCCGCTGCCCTCCGCGTACTAAAACGTGCGTACCAATAAAATTGAGCCGGTTGGTCCATCGACGATTCGGGCCCCCCTTGCGAATATGCACATGACGGGTTGGGGATACGCCGCGGGGACAACGGCTGCGAGAGATCGTGGTCGTAGCGAGCTACCCAACCCGCCACCATTTCCACCTGCCGATAGCCGAACCCTCTTCCTATCGGCAGCGTGGTTAGGCCCGCACCGGGCGAGCGTCACTGGCTCACGATGTGAAAAGTGGCGAAACCTGTGTTGTGCCCGTTCCCTGAACGCGGTTTCGGCTTCCTGCATCCAACTTCACATGACCAGGTGCCGCGGTTGCTTCTCGTTGTGCGCATTTCTTCTTACCGCAATTTTATCCATCGGAGCGCACGCCCAATCTATTTCTCCACCTGTTTCTTCGCGCCCCGCGCCTGCCCCAGCGCCTGCGCATCTTTCATCCGTGCCTGAGTTTGAAACCGGCTTTCACGAGTTGTACGAGCTCAAATTCGACGAGGCCCGCGCCCGTTTCACCGCGTGGGAAGCACTGCATCCTGCCGCGCCACTGGGTCCCGCGCTCGAGGCTGCCGCCGATCTGTTCGAGGAGTTTTACCGCAAGGGCGTGCTTACGTCTGAATTCTTTCTTAACGACAAGCGTCTGCTCGGCGGCATCCAGGGGAAACCCGACGCCGATCTGGAGGCATCGTTTACCGCGGCCGCACAGCGCTCCGACAATCTCGCACGCCAGCGCCTGGCGGTCAGTCCTGGCGATCCCGACGCATTATTCGCCTTGACGCTCTCGGCGGGAATGCGGGCCAACAATGCTGCCCTGCTTGAGAAAAAACAGATGGAAAGTCTGGGATTCCTGCGCGAAGCGGATTTGAACGCGAAGACCTTGCTCGCCATTGCGCCCGATACCGATGACGCCTACCTCGCTCTGGGCGCGGCTAATTACATCATCGGCTGCCTGCCCGGCTATAAGCGAGCCTTGCTGCGGATGGGTGGAATTCGCGGAGACCGTGCGGCGGGAATAACTCAACTTGAGCGGACGGCGTCCGCAGGCCATTATCTGCGGCCATATGCGAAGCTGATGCTCGCCCTGGCCGAGTTGCGCGAGAAAAATCCCACCTCGGCGCGCACGCAGCTGGCGGAGTTAGCCGCCGAATTTCCGAACAACCCCTTGTTTGGACAGGAACTCGCGAAAGCCACGGCCGCCGCTCGAACTTCACCTCCCGGCGATTAAGCGGCGCCGGGCCCCGCGCGTGGCAATGGTGGCGTGTCCCCGCCGTGCATTCCGCTGCGCAGGGCAGCGCGTGTCGCACGGGTGGTGTGTCGCCGCCGGTCATTCCGCTGCGCTAGGGCCACCATGACGCGTATCCCGGTCGCGCCGGGTCATTTCCGCGTCATCGCCGGGTTGTCACAGTCCGCATCGCCACAGTCCGTTATGGCCGCGGTCCGTTATCACGACCATCCGTTGTTGCCTTCCCATCACCGGCGTTTCTGCGGCTTATTTTCTCCGATCCTCACCGCCGCCTCGTTGTTCGCCTCCGCCTCCGCCCCTGTTTGCTGGCGCGGGTCTGCCTTCCTGCTGGCGCGGTGCGTTCTGTCGCGCGGGCTGGTTCCCAGACCTGGGTTCGGAGGCAGGCGGATTCCGCGCGGCCGGAATGTCTCTCGCTCGTCCGGCCCCGTTCGGGTTGGAATTGTTGGAGGCATTGGGACGGTTCGCGTTTCTGTTCGCATTATTGTTCCCGTTGTTGCTCGCGTTGTTGTTCGCGGAGTTGCCGCCATAGTTGTTTGGGCGACCCGCATTTGCGCGTGCCCCATTCCCGCCATTATTCACAGCAGGATTCCCGTTGCGCGCAGCGGGTTGATTGCCTGCTTCGCGATTTGCGGGTCCGCCGCCATTCCGCGCACCATTAGGAGCGCCAGCCGTTCGCGCCGGAACAGCATGATTCAAATCTCCTGGCTTGGCCGTCGCCGCGACCGCCGGACGGCCACCATTCACGGAAGCCAACTGCGCGCGATTTCCGCCGGCGGCGTGCTCGTGTTGCGATTGTGCCGAGGTAGCCGGCACATGCTGCTCGCGTGCCGCAGCTTCATCCGTTGGACTGGGCCGCGCATTCGTCCCGCCCGTGCCGCCGTTATAGCTGACGCGATTCACGGTGGTGTTGTTGATCACCGTCTTGTTGTAGACGTTGTGCACGTTCGTCACATTGATGTTGTTTACCGAGCGGTTGTAATTGAAGACGCCGTGGTTCCAGAAGCCGCCCGCATATCCCACGCCCACATAGCCGAACCCATAATTCACGCCGCCATAAAACCCGACGTGGGGACCCCAGTAGCCTGCGTGCCAGAGGTATGCGCCACCGCCCCAGCCCCAGTAGCCAGGCGTCCACAGGAAACCAGGCGTGGGTGCGAGCACCCACGTGCCCGGCACCCAGTAATAACCGTCCGCACCATACGCCCAGTAACCCGGCGTCCAGATATAACCATCTCCCGGGCAGACGGGCTGCGTGTATACCGGCAAGGCGGGCGGAGCAATTCGTACCGAAACGCCCACGGAAATTTGCGCAAACGCCGCGTGCGGTAAAGCCAATATCGCGCCGGGAATGCCTAACGCCACAATCGCGAGCAACAGCGCACGCCCCGATTTCGTTAATCGGTTCAATCGCGTGAATCGCTTCGTTAACCGCGTCAACCGCGTGAATCGTCTGGTCAACATGTGTTCAGCCTCTTTTCGTGCCTGTATTAAGACAGGCCACACGAACGTAAATCGTCACGCAAGTTCCTATCCCGATTTTGGCTGCCACTCTAACAAACCCTTTTTCGCCGGGATAGTTGCGTTTTCGCGCTGGTAGCGGGAAATGCACCCCAGCCACGCAGCGCATGTCCGTGGATTCGGCGCCCACTGTGGACCCACTATTCGCAAGTTTTGCACTGAGCCATGCACAAATTTGTCTCACCGCCCGAAGTTGCGCGGTGACGGCACGGTGCTCGAAGTTGCCGTTCCGAGATACCCACAGCGCCTAGAGAATTGCCAACCAAATACGTGAAGGGCACCTTAGAGCGATCGGGCGGTGAAAAAGACGGCGGAGGACCGCCTTGGAAATCGCTGCGCGATTCCCACTCTCCCACCACCCCGCGGCGGCTACGTTCTCGCTCCGAGCATCAGTACGCGAGCTCGCTACGCCGCTTTTCGCTCACACATTTCACCCGGCCAGAGGTATACGCTATGACAGCGCTCTTCCAGCTGTGGCGTACTGATGTCATTTGCGGGTTGTGATGGAGCAGTTACGCTGGAGCATACGATGCGTCTGAGCAAACGACTTGCGATTGGTCTGACAACCGGAGCCGGAGCTGTGTTCTCGATCATTTGCGATTTGTGGTATAGCCATCGCCAGCACGGCTCAGTCCCGATTTTGGATGCAGTTGTTATCCTCGTCGCCAGTGTCGCCTCTTGGGCGCTCACCCAATATCTATATTCGCGGCGAAATCTCAAATGACAGCACTACCAGCCGCGGGACCTGGGTCAGTTTCCGAGTAGCCGAAGATTCTTTCCGATTGCGCGTTTTTTCGACCAGCCATAGCATCGACCCTATGTCGAATCCTTGGTTGAGCATCCTTCTTGCGGACTATGAAGGACACATGGAATCGGCCGGAGTTCAGCGATTGGGAGTTTTGTCGGATCTATTCGCAGAGGCGGTTGATTTCTGCTGCCCCGACTCCATCGCCGTCCTCGGAATTGCTGGCGGAAATGGACTCGATCGCATTGACGCCAATATTACAAAGCGCGTCGTGGGACTGGATATAAACCCGTTGTATCTCGAGGCCGTCAAGCGCCGTCATCCACAGATAGTTGGTTTAGAACTTTATTGCGTGGATCTGGCTGAAGAACCAGTCGATCTCACGAAAAAGGCCGCCTAGGGGTGACGCAAACCATAAGATCAGAATTAACTCCAGGGAACCATTCCGAGAAAATATGTCAAGAAAACAGCGAAAACAACTGCCACAACGTATGCCGGCCGAAAAGAAATCAATTCCTTCAGTGAGAACTCACACTTGGAGAACGTTCTAAGCATAATATTAGCGTTATTGGGACTAATCGAATTGCTGCCTCAAATATCGGTTTCACCGCAAGAACCGATCGAGAAATCGCAACCATTTTCAGCACCGTTCCGCATAGGCAATACAGGCTATCTGTCTTTTTACGTGGAGCGTGTCTATTGCTACGAAAAGAATGTTGATGTCGGAGACAAAACTACGTCCATTCAAGGAAACCTTATGTGGCTTGACTTGAATACGGTACTGGAGCGTGGCAGTGGAGAAACGATCTATTGTAGTTTTTTTAACTTGCCGACACTTCTCTCTGCCGACATTGCAATCGTAGTAGTCCATAGACCTTTCTACTGGCCGCCATTTTTATCTACGAATACATATCGTCGCTTCAAAGGAGAATCCGTAGACAATTGGCAATGGACCGAGCAGCCCGTTGCCGATATCAAATCTGAAGTCGATAAAGCGATAAATGGATGAAGAAAATAAACGCTTCCATCAATCCGATAAACTATCAAATTAAGCCATCATTCAAATGACACCACTACCAAGCTGCGCGTTTGCTTGACCCGCCCGTAAGCCTCGCATAAACTAACTGTTTCCTCGGTGCGCCGAGGTGGACCTTACAGGAGTATTCGTTGCCCAAACGCACGTTTCAACCCAAAGTACGCCGTCGCCACAAAACGCACGGCTTCCGCTCACGCATGAAAACAGTGGGAGGCCGCAAAGTTCTGGCGGCACGCCGCAAGAAGGGTCGCCATCGCCTCACGCCGATTTAAACACTTGCCCGACGCGCCGCAGGCATTTCCCCGGGCTGCGCGTCTACTGTGTCGCGCCGACTTTGAAGCTGTGTATCGCAACGGCCGCCGCCGGTCCTCGGCGCAGTTTGTCGTTTTTTCCCGCGCCAATGGGGCGCTGCGCACTCGTTTTGGCACCAGCGTAAAAAAAGCGCTGGGTGGCGCGGTGGTGCGCAACCGGACTCGCCGGCGCATTCGCGAAATCCTTCGGCGGAACATTTCGGAGATACCTGCAGGATGGGACCTGATCATTCATCCGCGCCGCTCGGTGGCGGAGGCGAGTTTTGCTCCGCTCGAAGCGGAGTTGCTCCGCTTGCTGCGAGGACTGGCACGCTGAACCGCACACTCAGATCGATGCTGCTGGCGTGCATTCGCTGCTACCAGGCCATTTTTGCGCCGCTCATGCCGGTGGGTTGTAAATTCTATCCAACCTGTTCGCATTACGCCTACGAAGCCATCTCGCGGCATGGGGCGCGGCGGGGCGCGTATCTTGCTGTCACGCGCCTGTTGCGCTGCCGGCCATTCACGCGCGGCGGACACGATCCTGTGCCCGATATCGCGGACGATTTCACCAAGGACCAAAATGACTCGAGCAGTCACGCGGCGCGCGAGGTAAGTACGTGAGCCGTATTTCAGACCAGTCGCGCGCCATTATCGCTGCCGCGCTTTCCCTGATCGTTATCGTGGGCTGGAGCATGATCTACAAGCCGCCGAAGCCTGAGCCTCGCCCACAGCCGGCCGGGATCACTGCAAATGCGCCGCCGAACGTTGGCGCACCGGCCACCGTCCCGCCTAACGGCGCAGCCAACGGTACACCGAGCGGTTTACCCAGCGGCGCATCAAGTCCTCGATCCAATGCTGCTGCTGGCTCAAATACTGGGAGCGCTTCCAATTCCGCCGCCACGCCAATAGCCGCATCCGCCGAAAAAACGACGATTGTCGAAAGCGATCTGTATCACGTGGAGCTGTCGAGCCGCGGCGCAGTAGTCCGCAGTTGGCAGCTGAAAAAATATACCGACGACCATCAACCTCCGCGCACTCTCGATGTAGTGAATGCTGAAGTAGCGAACCAGACCGGCGACTGGCCATTTTCTCTCCAGCTTGCCGATCCGCAACTTGAAGCCGCTGCCAATAAGGGTTTGTATGTGGTGTCCACGCCATCCGGGACACCAAAGGCCGTGTCAGACGCGAATCCCGCGGTCCTCACTCTGTCGGCTCCTGCTGAAGTTGATTTCCAGTGGAGCGATGGCCAGCTCGAAGTTACCAAGCGCCTGAAATTCGATCGCAGCTACATCGCTGAAGTCGAAGTCTCCGTGCGGGACAAAGGCCAGCCGCTGCCGCATCGCATTGCGTGGCGCGGCGGCTTTGGCGACGTCACCGCGTTTCGCGCCGCCACACAGACGTTTGCATTTTCGGCGCGCGCCGGAAGCGTAACGCAGCTTGCTACGAAAAATCTTGGCGTCCCCGACCAGCGCAATATCGCCGCCGACGTTCCGGGAACGTTCGACGCCGTAGGCATCGAAGATTTATATTTCGCGGCCGCTTTTCTGCCGCCCGCGCCTCCGCCGGGGCAGGCCATTCCCCAGGATTTGACTCTTTCCGCGCGGCAGGTCCAGCACACCGTGCAGCAGCAGGGCAAGACCACTCAGGAAACGCTGCCCGAGATGGCCGCGGGTGCCACGCCTCCTGAAGATTCACTCAACTTGCGCGTTTTCGTAGGCCCGAAAGATCTCGACCTGTTGAAGTCCATTCGCCCGCCGCTCAATGGCCTGGTGCAGTTCGGTTGGTGGGGCTTCGTTGCCGAGCCCCTCTTTTACGTACTGCTTTGGCTGCACCGTTATATGCCGAACTACGGATGGGCTATCGTGGCGATAACCGTCGCGATCAATATGCTCCTCTATCCGTTAAAGGTGAGCAGTTGGCGATCGATGCAGAAAATGCAAAGGGTGGCGCCGGAAATTCGTTCCATCCAGGACCGTTTCAAAAAATATTCCGTCCGCGATCCCCGCAAGCAGGAAATGAATAAAGAGGTAATGGCGGTTTACAGCCGCGAGGGCATCAATCCGCTAGGGAGCTGCCTTCCAATGGTGGCGCAGTTTCCAATTTGGTTTGGTCTCAACCGCATGCTCACCGCGACCATCGAATTGCGGCACGCGCCCTGGTTCGGGTGGATTCACGACCTCTCCACACGCGATCCATATTATATTCTTCCGGTCACGATGGCCGTGCTGATGTACATCGTGCAGAAAATGACGCCGGTCACCGTAACCGATCCTTCGCAGGCGCGCATGATGGCTCTTACGCCGATCATGTTTGGCGGAATGTTTATTATTTTCCCGATTTCCAGCGGGCTGGCGCTGTATATTTTGACCAGCAGCGCAATCGCTATTCTGCAACAGTGGCATCTGAACCGTATTTCTCCGCTGAAGGCGCCGAAAACAAAAAAGAAGTAGCGGACGCGCCGCAAAGCAGTCAGTGCGTTTATCTCTCCATGAAAGGCCGGCCTTAAATGTCCGCCAGCTATCGACCCCATGGAAAAGCCGGTCACGCTGCGAAGGGTCACGGCCCTCCTGCCATTAAACTAGACCGCGAAGCGGTGGCTGCAGGTTTGCGCCGCTACCTGGATGTGATCCTGCCCGCCACGCATTTCGATCTGCGGTTTGACATTGAATTGCCGCCCTCCGCTTCCGATTCCGAGCGCGGGAGGAGAGCCGACGCCGGTACCCCTGTGGACGGAAACACGATGGCAGCTCGGATCGGATCGGCCGCACCGGCTGCTGATGAATTCGAGACACCCGACGTTATCGTGGCGTTCGATGGCGCTGACAGCGAGCTTTTGCTCGAGCGCGGCGCCGAGGTGCTCAAGGCGCTGGAACATCTCGCGGTGCGTGCGGTACGCCTCGACCCGCAGCTTCACGATCGTGTGCGCTTTGATTGCGGTAATTATCGCGCCGACCGTATCGCCGAATTGAAACTTTCCGCGCAAGTGGCCGCCCAGCGCGTCCGCGAAACGCACGCGTCTTTTCGCTTTAATCCCATGAGTGCGCGCGAACGCCGCATTATTCATCTGGTGCTGAAAGACCAGCCGGGCGTTCGCACGTGCAGCGAAGGGGTGGGTGATGAACGCCACCTGGTTATTTATGCGATCGAGTCGAAATAGTTCGAGCGCTGTTCATCATTCCTTCATGATTTGGAATTAGCCACTACGCTTCGCGTTTGAATCCCTGCGAGATCACGCGACCCTCCGGCGTAAACACTACCTCGAACGTAAAATTCGACGGAATCGCCGTGGGTGATGCTGGCGCGCCCGCCGGAGCGCGGTCGCCGTAAAAACGCATATCCGTGATCTGCACGATTTCCTGGCCGTTCCGTTCGGTGAATTGCCAAACGGGGAAGCGCGCGAACCAGAGGAACGTTTGAACGTCGCGCAAGCCACGCGCGGCCGTGATGTAACGATTGTTGGGTGCGCTGGGGAAATATTGAATTTTTACCGGCTCGCCGCCCAATTCGTTGAATTGCAGGCGGTAAACACCCTCAGGCGTCAAAATCAGACCTGACCAGCGCGCCGCGGAGGGCGGCAGTGGCAGCGCGCCGATGTTCAGGACGTTGACGCGCGCCTCCTCTGCGAAGGCATTGACCTGCTGCAAAGCCGAGTGATGCATCGTCCCCGCAAATGAAATATATCCTGCGAGCAGGGCGAGACCGGCACGGCACCAGTTTTTACGACTGGCGCCGGATTTCGTGCGGTGGCGCAGTGGAAGTATGAAGAAAATCGCGAACACCGCGGTTGCTCCCCAGGCGGCAGTCGTGGAAAACGGCACATCCATCGCGCGTCCCATGGAGCGAGCCACCGGCGCGATGGCGAAGGCGGCGGCTGAACACAAAATCCACAACGGTATCGCCCTCAGCAACGCGCGATTAGGCCGGCGAAACGCCCACGCGGCAAGCTGCGGCATGAGTGCCAGCGAGGTCACGATCAAATCCACGATGAAGATCCAATCCCAGGCCGGCCGCGCATTGCTGAGGGGACTCCAGACCATCGCTCCGAACGACGTGATCACGTCGAGAAAAATATGGCTCCCAATGCCCACCGCATAAATGGCGGCCAGGTCGCCAAGCGTCGGAGCAGGCCACTTCAGTAACCCCGCCACCCACCGCGTCAACAGGGCCAGCAGCACGGCCCAGAGTGGCAACATCACTACAGAGTGCGTGATGCTGCGATGCCAGGTCATGATCGCGAGAGCGTTGTGCGCCAGCGGACCGGCAAACACGTCGATATCCGGAAAAATCGCCCCCAGCGTTACCGCAATGATGGCCACGCGCCCGGTAGTGCGCGGAGGTTCCCGCCATGAGGCCGGTGTCCACACCGGAAATGGCCCCGGATCGTCGGCGAAAAACGCTTTGCCGATGAGTGCGCCCACAATGCCGTGCGTCAGGGTATCCATTAGAGTTGCACGCCTAGAATCGAACGGCCCGAATTGACCGGTCAAATTCCGGACCACCGGAGTGAGCAACCATCAGCGAACAATTGAATTTAGAAAAATTAAAACGCAAGGAGTGCAACAGCGCTGGAAGTGACTCCACTTACACGATCTCCAGCAGCGGCGAGCGCCTGTCGAGTACGCGGCCAATGCAACGCGCCGCGACATTGCGGGCCGCCAGCGCCGCGAGCAGGTCCTCCATCAACTTTGCTTCGACTGCCACCAACAGACCGCCAGATGTTTGTGGATCGAAAAGCAGATGCCGAAACTCCTCGGGCACGGAAGCTTGGAAGAGTACGCAATCACCGATAAAATCGCGGTTATTGTGGAGGCCGCGCGAATGGCAGCCGGCACGTGACGCCGCAACCGCGCCCGGCAAATATTCAATCGCGGTATGGTCGATCTCGAAAGAAACGCCGCTGGCCAGCGCCATTTCCCGCGCATGGCCCAGCAATCCAAAACCCGTCACATCCGTTACCGCATGAATGACCGGCTCGCTTTGCGCCAACTGCTCGGAAAACGCGATCAAGGCTTCCGCCGCGCTCCGGTTCAAGCGCGTCATGGACGAAGTCGCAGCGGCAACAGCTTCCGGAGCGGCACGCCCCTGCTTGAGCGCGGTTGAAATTACGCCGGCGCCCAATGCTTTGGTAAGCAGCAAGCTGTCGCCCGCACGTGCACCCACGTTGCGCCAGATGCGCTCGGGGTGAATGAGGCCGGTAACCGCGTATCCGAATTTCATATCGTCATCGCGGATGGAATGGCCTCCGATTACCGTGCAGCCAGCTTCACCCATTTTATCGAGTCCGCCGCGCATGATTTGTTCCAGCACATCGGTATCGCCGTGCTCTGGAAAGGCCACGATCGAAAGCGCCGATATCGGACGGCCGCCCATCGCATAAACATCGCTCAAGGCATTGGCGGCCGCGATCTGGCCAAATGTAAATGGGTCATCCGCAATCGGAGTGAAGAAATCCACCGTCTGCACCAGCGCGAGGTCGTTCGCGATCCGGTAAACGCCGGCGTCGTCGCTGGTCTCAAATCCCACGAGCACGCGCGCATCAACTTGTGGCGGAAGGCGACGCAAGACCGCATCGAGCGTGCCGGGCGCGAGTTTTGCCGCGCATCCCGCCGCCTTTGCTGTCGCCGTCAAGCGAACCACATCAGCCACTAGATTTCTCCTGACCAGCTCCAGCGAGTGGAACAGCCATTTTATCTGCTGTGACTCCGCGCTGATTTACAGATCGTGTGCGTAAGCGCTCACAAATGCGGCTTTCAGCAAGTGTGTAGCCCTCAAGACGAAGATTCCCAGTCTCCGCACAACTGAAAAATGTAGCGTTGCGGCTCACCCCTGCTGTGCGGCTCGAATCGGAATCTTCAGGCATTTTTCTCCTTCGGAAATTGCGGGCAGATGACACCGGCCCTCGAAGGCCCCGCCGGGTTCGATGATCAGGCAAAGTGTGTGGATGTCTCCCGTGACCATGGCCTTGGACTGAATTTCGACGCGGCCTTTGGCGAAAATCACGCCGTCAAACCGCCCGCAAATGACGATGTGATTGCCTTCGATCTGGCCCTCGACACGCGCTTCCTCGCCCAGCATCAGTGTCTGGCTGGAAATGATCGTGCCCCTAACCTGCGCCTCGAGGCGGAACGTTCCTGGAAATTGCAAGGTGCCCTCTAAACGCACCGATTTGTCGAGAAATCCGGTAAATTCTCCGGCGCCTGGCGCAGGACTTTGCTCCGATTTCTTCCAAGCCATCACATCACCCGTTGACGCGCTCTATTACCACATAGTAACCACTAACTTATAAGTAACACATCTCACCTGATGAGCTGATCGTACAGCCGTGTGAGGTGCGCCTCATCGTAATATTCGATGGCCAGTTCCCCCGGACGCGCTTTCGTAGGGACGCGAATCGTGATCCGCGTGCCGAGAGCCTGCTGCAACTGGTCGAGGGCCGCTCGTGTATTGGGGTCCAGCGTGGCTGCGAGCGCCGGGGTGGCTGCGGCGCGGTTTCGGCGCGCGGCCAGCCGCTCAATCTGCCGCACGGTGAGGCCGCCTCGCGCGGCGCGCTGCGAAAAAGCGATTCGCGCTTTAGGATCCGCAATGGCGAGCAACGCGCGTCCGTGCCCAGCCGATATGCGCCCGTCCTCGATCAAATCAAGCACCGGTTTTTCAAGCCGGAGAAGCCTCACGGCATTGGCCACCGTGGCGCGGTCTTTACCCGTCCGTTCAGCAACCTCTTCCTGGGTCAGGTGAAATTCGGTCATCAGCCGGTCAAAGGCCCCCGCTTCCTCAATCGGGTTCAGGTCTTCTCGCTGAATGTTTTCAACGAGCGTAATCTCGAGCGCGGCCTCGTCGGTGACATTGCGCACATGCACCGGAACGCGATCGAGACCGGCCCGCTGCGCCGCTCGCCAGCGCCGCTCTCCAGCCAAAAGCTGAAACCTCGCACCCACGGGCCGGACCACGAGCGGCTGTATGATGCCGCTCGATCGTATGGACTGCGCCAGTTCTTCGAGCGACTGCTCGCGAAACCGCGTTCGCGGCTGGTAGGGGCTCGGGTCAATCAGATCAATGTCGACCTCGTATTGTGCCCTCACCTGCGCAGTGTTCGCATTTGCGGCACCTGATGTCGCTCCTGTTTCGCTCGGGGAGCTATCATCTGCTTCCGATTCACGGATTAGCGCTCCCAACCCCCTGCCCAGCGCGTTTCTGCTCATTAGCAACAACCTCCTTTGCAAGCTGCATGTAGGCCTCTGCACCCTTACTGTGAATGTCATATTGCACGATCGGCTTGCCGTGGCTTGGCGCCTCTGCCAAGCGCACATTGCGCGGAATTACGGTGTCGAATACCTGGGAGCCAAAAAAGCTTCGCAAATCGGCAGCGACCTGGCGTGAAAGTGTGGTGCGCTCGTCATACATCGTGAGTGCGATGCCTTCAATGGCCAAATTGGGGTTCAGGGTGCGCCGGACGCGCATCAGGGTGTCTAAAAGTTCGGCGACACCCTCCATCGCGAAATATTCGCACTGGATGGGTATGAGAACGGCGTCGCTTGCAACTAGCGCATTTAACGTCAAAAGGTCTAATGTAGGAGGGCAGTCGATCACCAGGTAGGAATAATCGGCACGGATTTGAGAAATAGCCTGCTGCAGCTTGAATTCCCGCTGGTCAATTCCCACCAGTTCGACTGCGGCACCGGCGAGATTCTTATCCGACGGCACCAAATCAAGCCCATCCACTTGGGTCTTAAGCAGCAGGCGGGAAATTGGCTCGCCCATAATTACGGCATGGTAGAGCGTTCGGCGAGAAGGATCGCGCCCGAAGCCAATTCCGGTGGTGGTATTGCCTTGGGGGTCGGAATCAATCAGCAGGGTTCGTTGGCCTGACATTGCCAGCGAGGCAGCGACGTTGATGGCAGTCGTGGTTTTGCCGACGCCGCCTTTTTGATTGGCGACCGCGATTACCCGCGACAAATTATCGTTTCCCTTGGGCCATAAGCTATTTGCGCCGGAATTTAGCAGGAATGTTGCCGTGACGCAATGTGTTTCACGTGAAACACGTGCTGCGAGGCGTCAAAGTGCGGCAATCTGTTCCACGTGGAACACTGCGCTGCGGGTCCTTCGATGTTCCACGTGGAACTATCGCGACGAGCTCGGCCGACCTGACAAAATCACCCGGTGACGCGACTCAGGAATCCAAACCGGCAGGTCCCACGTCCACCCCTGCAAACGACTCACGCGTAGCGAGTCTTCCGTCCCCAGCCAAAGTAGTACGCTGCCACTCGAGTTCAGGATTGGCAGTGCCCACCGGAGCAGCTGCTTATAGTTCCCAAGTGCGCGGCAAGTCAAAATGTCGACCGATCCCGGTCGAAGATCACTATCCTCGTATCGTGAGCGCACGATCGATACGTCTTCAAGGCCGAGCTCGCGGGAAAGTTCAGTCATAAATGCACATTTCTTCCCGTTTGGCTCGATTAACGTGAGTTGCAGATCGGGCGAAACGATTTTCAACGGTAGCCCGGGAAATCCCGCCCCTGAACCTACGTCGGCGAGCCGACCGTGCGGAAACTGTAGAATTTGCGAACCAAAAATGCTTTCGCCGAAGTGCCTAATTACAATCTCCTCCGGATCGCTAATAGCCGTAAGATTGAGGGCTTGGTTCCAGTGCAGTAGCACGTCCAGGTACTTGCAAAAAAGGAGTAGCTGGCCCGCGCTTAATCCGCGATGGAATGGATGGAGAAGCTGCTGCATTTGCTCAACAGTCATAAGGTCAGAACAGCCCATTTATTCAGTAACTATATAGTTACCAATAATGGACTAGTAATACAACTAAAGGAGCTCCGCAGGACCCTGCGCCGGTTTGTGTCGCAGCCAACTTTGCGGGCCCGCGAGGCCTGCCGTCAGGTCGACGGTAAAGTGCACCAGAATGCAGGGCACCAGGCTCCCTGTCCAGGCGCGCATCGCACCCAGAATTGCGCCCAGAACAAATGTGGTGATCATCCCGCGGCGGCCTTGATAAAGGTGCCCAATCGCGAAGATTGCCGATGAGCCAACGATCGCCGCCGTCACTGAGCCGTGAAACAGGTTGCCGAACGCCAGAAAAGCGAAGCCGCGATACAAAAATTCCTCGCAAACGCTGACGGTACACACTAAAGCAAAAAAAGGGAGGAACTCGATAGGATTTTGCGGCATGAGCTTGGCCGCCACTTCGTAGAGCCGGCCTCTCTGGGACGCGGGCAATCGTTCCAGGCTGCGCAAACTCACGATCTGTGTGGAGGCAAGCACGAATGCGAGGCTGAGTCCCAACGCGATTGTCGCAATCGGTTTAGGCATCGCAAGGCCGAGAAGCGCATCGACGAGGTGCAGGCTTGGCCCCTCGCGTGCGTACACCCGCCACGCAATGAAGGCTGCGGCCATCCACTGAAACACAATGGTCGAGCCATACATGGCTATTCTGTCGGCCGAGCCAAAGGTGGGTCGCGCAAGTAACTCGCGGATGCGCGAGGTGCCCCTCCAGGGCACGAGAATGGCGAGCAGGCACAGAATGATGGTGTAATCCCAGGGGATGGCCGCAAACTTCATCGCCGAACGATGAAAACACCAATCCCTGATCGAGGCAAGCTCGCGTCACCGGATATTTCCCGTGCTTCCGGCGCTTTCTCGATTAGCTTGCGAACGGCTTTCCGGGATATTACTATTCGCGCCGGAATGAACGGCCAATAACGCCCAATGATGAACGACCAATGATGAAAGGCCAATGAACGGCCAGCGAGTGACGCGGCGCGCCATCCTGCAGCTCGGAACGACGGCTGCGCTGTCAACCGTCTCGGGCGCACTCTCCGGCGCGTTGCCATCCTGGTCCACTGAACCGCCAGTGCCTCCCATGCCAAACAATCTGCAAAGTGATTCCCCTGCACCGCCGCCTTCCGCCGCCACGTCCAAGAGCGGCGCCGACAACGAGATCTGCTTTATGGACGCCACCGCGATGGCCGGTCTGATCCGCCAGAAAAAATTGTCGGCGCGCGAGGTCATGCAAGCGCACCTCCGCCAGATCCAGCGTGTTAATCCCAGGGTGAACGCCGTCGTGACCTTGGTTCCTGAAGATGAATTGATGGCGGAGGCGCGCTCGGCCGATGAAGCCCTGGCAAAGGGCCGGCCCGTCGGTCCCTTGCACGGACTGCCTGTGGGAGTAAAAGACCTGGTGGAAACGAAGGGGATTCGCACCACGTACGGGTCACCGCTTTATGCGGATTACGTTCCCGACCATGACGCGCTTATCGTCGAGCGCATGAAAAATGCCGGAGCGATTGTGATTGGGAAGACGAACACGCCCGAGTTCGGCCTGGGATCGCAAACCTTTAACGCGGTTTTTGGCGCGACTGTGAATCCCTACGATCTGACCAAGACGTGCGGCGGTAGCACGGGAGGAGGCGCGGTGGCGCTTGCCTGCGGAATGGTTCCGATTGCCAATGGCAGCGACACGGGCGGCTCGCTGCGTAACCCTCCGAATTTCTGCAATGTAGTAGGCATTCGCCCGTCTCCCGGCCGGGTCCCCAACAGTGCTACCACGGGGCTTGCCTGGTTGAGTCTGAGCGTTTCCGGTCCGCTCGCGCGCACCGTATCCGATTGCGCTCTGCTCCTCAGCGTGCAGGCCGGCTTCGATCGCAGATCACCGATTGCCATCGATCAGCCGGGCAATCTCTTCGCGCCGCCACTTCGTGGTCGGACTTTCAAGGGCGTTCGCGTGGCCATGATCAAGGATCTCGGCCTGCCGTGGGAACCGGCGATCATGTCCGCGTTCGCGGCGCAGCGAAAAGTCTTCGAGTCACTCGGCTGCGTTGTTGAGGAAGCCGAGCCCGACATGCGCGATGCCGCGGAGTGTTTCAACGCGGTGCGTAATTGGGCCTTTGAATTCCAGCTTGGCGGCCACGTCGACGAGCATCCTGACCAGGTCAATGCCTACGGCCACTATCACGTCGAGGAAGGGCGCAAATTGACGGGCCCGTACCTGGCGCGAGTCGAGGCGAAACGCGGCGCGTTGTACCAACGGGTGCGCGAGTTTATGGAACGCTACGAATTCCTCCTGCTGCCCGTAAATCAGGTGCTGCCGTTCAGCGTCGATACGCCGTATCCCACAGAAATCGCCGGCGTAAAAATGGAGAATTACATCGCGTGGATGAAATCCGCCTACTACATTTCGGTGGTGGGCAATCCAGCGATGTCGGTGCCGTGCGCGTTCTCGCCAGATAGTTTACCAATTGGTATACAAATCGTCGGCCGCCATAACGACGATTTGGGCGTGCTGCAGATGGGCTACGCGTTCGAGCAGGCGACGCACGTCGGCAAGAAACGCCCCTCCATCGTATAGGCAAATGCTTGTTATAGGCGCGCCCCTCTGCCTTAAGGCAAGCGCACCCGCTCGCAACCCACTCGCTTGTAACCATTCGCTTGCAACCCGCTCGTTCGCCAATCCCCTCGTTCGCCAATGCATTGGCGCCAATCCACTCATTCGCAAACGCCCCTCGCAAGGAGCCAGGCCGCGACAACTCCGTAGTGCTCGAACCTGATGGCCTGCGCCCCTCCACATAACTTGCATGACACTCGATATTTTCCTGCACTACTTTGTGTAGAGATGCGCATGGTTACCGGGCAGCACTACCGGCGAGGTTTTCGATAAAGAATTGGGTCACGCGATTGAAAATGTGAATGCGTGCGGCGGCATCGCTGATGCCGTGGCCCCGGCCAGCGTAGATTTGATACTCGGCATATTTCTGCGCTTCGACGAACTTCTCGGCCAGTTCGACGGTGTTGGCAAAGTGCACGTTGTCGTCGCCGGTCGCATGCACGATGAGGAGCTTCCCCGATAGGCCTGCGGCGAAATTCACGGGCGCGGAGTCGTGGTAGCCCTGCGGGTTTTCCTGCGGCGTTCCCATGTAGCGCTCGGTATAAATCGTGTCGTACTGCCGCCAATCGGTGACCGGCGCTCCAGCAAAGCCCGCCTTGAAAACATCGCCCGCACGCAGCATGGCCATACACGTCATGTAGCCGCCATAGCTCCAGCCCCAGATGCCGATGCGCGCACGATCGATAAATGGCTGCCGCGCCAGCCACGCTACGCCCGCCAACTGGTCCGCAAGCTCCACCTGTCCGAAGTGATGGTAAATGGGCGTCTCGAAGGAATGGCCGCGGCCCAGGGTGCCTCGATTATCCAGCACAAAAATCACAAAACCTTTTTCAGCCATCAATTCATGCCACAGGTACGTGGAACCTTCCCAGTCATCGCGAACCTCCTGCGCGCCCGGGCCGCCATACAGGTGGACGACAACGGGATATTTTTTTGCGGCGTCAAAATTCGGCGGTTTGATCATCTCGGCGTCGAGCGGAGTGCCGTCGGCGCCGCGGACGGTGAAAAATTCGGCGGGCGCGAGCCGATAACGTCCGAGTTCGGCCACTTTATTTTGTTCGAGTATGGCGACAGGGCTGCCATCAGCGTGGAATAAAGTTTGCTGGGGCGGCTGCGCGACATTCGAGTAGGTGTCCACGAAGTGGGTGTAATCCGGTGAGAGGTCGGCCTCGTGCGTGCCGTGGCCCCTAGTCAATTGCACCGGGTCATTTGTTGCGTCATGCGCCGCGTCGCGCACCGACTCACGCGCTGCGGTATTGCCTGACGGGCTGTTGATGGCGACGCGGTAAAAGTGGCGCTCGACCGGGCTCTGGCGCGTGGAGGTGAAATAGACCTGGCCTTTTTCTTCGTCGACACCGGCCACACTATCGACTTCCCAGTCACCGTGCGTGATTTGGGCGAGCTGTTTGCCGCGTGTGTCGTAGAGATACAGGTGGCGAAATCCCGAGCGTTCGCTCGACCAGAGGAAGCGCTGGCCATCCACAAAGAAATGGAGATCGTCACTTAGATTGATCCAGTACTTGTCCTGCTCGGCGAGGACCAGTTGCGACTTGCCCGTATCCGCGGCGGAAAAAAGCAGGTCGAGATGATTCTGCGGACGATTGAGGCGCTCGATGGCCACGTGTTTGGAATCGGCGAGCCAGTCCACGCGCGCCAGCAGCACGCTCGAATTTTCCCCGGTATCCATCCAGATGGGCTCTGCGGCATGCGCTTGGGCCGGTGCGATGCCGACCACGCCGATACGTGCGACAGGATTTGGCGAGCCTGCCACGGGATAGCGCTCCTCGATTTCAGCGCCGCGGACCGAAAGATCGTCGGGAAGCGGATATTTTTCAACGGAGCGCTCGTCGAGTTGCAGAAACGCAATTTTCGAGGAATCGGGCGACCACCAGTAAGCAGTGTGCAGATCGAGCTCCTCGGGATACACCCAGTCGAGCTCGGCATTTCTGCGTTCTTCGCTTCCTCCGGTGGTCAATGGCCGCGGCGGGCCGCCTGCCACGCTGACAACCCAGAGGTTGTGCCCGCGCAGGAAGCTGACCCAGCGGCCGTCGGGCGAAATTTTCGCGTCATCAATGGTGTCATCAATTGCGTCGTGAGGGGTGCCATCACGGTTGTCGCCAGGCGCTTCGGCACGCGTGCCATCGGGTGTGCCAGCAGGTGTGCCAGCAGGTGTGCGAGCGGGCGTGCGATCGCCTGCTTTTTTCGCGCTGGCCGCGTTGTTGGCGCTTGTGGTTGCGGGCACGAGCTGCTTCGACGTTTTCCCGGCGAGCTCGTACCAGAAAAGCTCTTTCGCGGAGATGAAGAGTATAGCGCGCGCATCCGGCGCCCATAGGTACCGCGGAGGTGTGATGCGGCCCAGGCCGGTTTGCTGGCCGCGCGAGGCGGCAGGCAGCAGCACGGTGCGCAGGTGGGACGCGTCGATGAGGACGTGCCGCTTCCCTGTCGCTGCGTCCACGGCCCAAACCGCGGGATCGCCGTTGCCGTCCCCTGAAGTGTCGGCGTCAAGGTAGGTGAGCCACTTGCCGTCGGGACTCCAAACGGTGTCGCGCAGGATATGGCCACTCAAGCTGGGAGCGCTATAGATGCGCTCGACGGTGAGATCGCTTTGCTGCGCGTGCAACGCGCGTGGCGCGAAAGACAGGCAGCAGAGCGCGAAAATCAAGAGGCGCGCGGAAATTGGAAAGGAGCCGAGGCGGGTGGCGGCGTGGAATTTTATTGCTTGGCGCCCGATCGGGCGGCTTTGGCCATGTCCAGTCATGCTTCCCGGCATTGACTCATAACCAAGCTACTTCCGAGAGCGACGCGATTTTGCAGGTGCTTTGATTGCGCGCTTTTTAGTGGACGCGGATTTTGCGGGAGAAGCCGTCCGCGCGGACGCAGCTGCGGACATCTGGGGCGAGGCAGACGCGGGACGCTCGACAATAGGAGCGATATGAGAGGTTATGATGGCTTCCGCTTCAATCTCGACGAGTATCTCGGGATCGATCAGGCGGCTGACCTCGACCATCGTGGTCGCGGGCCGAATTTTGCCGAAAATCTCGCCATGCGCGCGGCCCACCTGTTCCCATTCGGCGATGTGGATGACGTAGATGCGCGTGCGCACCACATCTTCGATGCGCGCTCCGGCGCGTTCGAGTGCCGCCGCGATGTTACGGAGCGCCTGCGTGGCTTGCTGGTAGGCGTTTCCGCGGCCGACAACTTTCCCGGCGGTATCGGTGGCCGTGGTCCCAGACACGTACACAACATCGCCTACGCGTACAGCGCGCGAGTAGCCAACGATCGGCTCCCAAGGCGTGTCGGTTGATACGTTGCTGCGCTTGGTCATTGACGTGTCTCTCTTGTGCCGCTGGTCTTCAGTCTAGTTGGTATCTTTTTGGGTCTCAGCAAGTTTTTTTATCGGATTTGTTAGTGGGCCTTTGCGTCTGTGAGCCGCTGGCGCTGATTCGCCTGCTGGGAACCGCTCGTAGGTGCATTGTACGCCTCTGATCCCGGAAAACCGGAAGCAAACGCGGACGCCCCCCTCTCCCGGTTATTTTCGTATGTGTTCGATCTAAAGGATTTTAAGTCCAATCACTTTGTAAATGTTCATTCTAAGTAGATTACAGACGTATTTTCCGCAAGTGTTCATTCTACAAGTACATACCTCAAAGTACGGGCCCAATCCTTACAAGTTCGATGCGAAACCCGGGACGTGCGGGATGTCTTCTAACACTCGCAAATATTTTAACATCCGAGTAAATACCTTCAGGCTATTTACTTCCTAGTATTCGAACAGCACATCCCCAAACAACTGCGCTACACCCATCGGAATTTCGACACCAGAATTTTCGAGCGATGATGCGTGCCTGGACTACATGACGGAGGAGCGTTTTCCAGGCCGATTCACTCACTGCGCGAAGTGCGGCGTAGAACCCGGCACCGCACAATGAAGCACTCCTCGGGCGTTTACGTTAAGAGCGATATTCACACCAATACTGAGCAACGCGCATAGCGCAGTGCAACCGTGCGCTGCAGATCGACAGTTCAGCGGAAGTGGCGGGCTAGTTCGGATGCGTAGACTTGGCCGATGGTGGATGCGTGCTGCTCGAGCCACGCGCGGAAGCTGGTGGGACAGGTGGGCGCGCCTGGGCAAACCAGCAGGTTGGCCATGAGGCCGGCGATTTCGTCGCGCGTAAGGATTACATCGCCCACGATCCAGCCCAAAACACGCGTCATCGCGAGCGCCGCGGTTGGGTTGACGCGCACGATTTTCGCGCGGCTGCGCACCGCGGCGGCGATGATGTGAACGAGCTCCTCGAAAGTATAAATTTCGGGGCCTACGGCATCGGTGACGCTATTGGCGCCGTTCGCTGCACGCAGCGCCAAGTCGGCCAGGTCGGCAACGAAAACAGGCTGGAGGCGATAGTCTCCGCGACCCGGAATCGCGAAGGCCGGCCAACGCCGCAGGAACCAGGCAATGTTGTTGACGAGAATGTCTTCTTTTCCAAAGATCACGGTGGGACGCAGGATGGCAAACGAGAGGCCGGAAGAGGCCAGGGCCTCCTCGAGAATGGCCTTGCCGTGGAAATACGGAAGGCTCGAGTTGATGGATGGATTGGAAATGCTGACGTGCACGAACTTGCGAACTCCCGCTTCCCGGGCGGCTTGTATGAGCTTGCTGGTGTTGGCCACGGCGAGATCGTAGGTATTGTGTCCGCGGTTGAAACGAACCCAATACGTGTTGTAAAGAACGGCGGCGCCGGAGAGGCTCGCGCGAAGCTCGTTGGGACGATCGAAATTCCACGGAGCAACTTCGACGCGACCTCCAAAGGGATCCTGGCGTGCCGGATGGCCCGTGAGTGTCCGCACCCTGTGGCCCTGCGCAAGAAGCCGCTCGGTGATGTATTTGCCGGTATAGCCAAAGGCTCCGGTAACTACATGGAGTTGCGGAGTGGTGTCGGTCACGATGGTTTTATTGTAGGGGAGATTTGACGGGACACCGTTGTGAATTGGATTTTTTGCCCCAGCTCCCCCTGACCGCAGACCTGGACGGCTCCGTGTTCCGCCGGGCTCTTCTAACTGGCAGCCTCGCGGCCTCTGTGTTGCGCCAAGTTGCCCGAGTCGGGGACCTGGGCGGCCGCCGGGACGGCAGGGGCGCAAAGCATAAGAGAGATGCTGCGGATGTGCGGGACCTGAGAGATGGCCGCGGATCGAGACCGAGGAACGCGCTGCGGATATTATGTGACACGCTGTCGCATGCGTTGCGGCTTCGCATTGCAACTCCGCTTCCAACTTCCTTTTCCAAATTCCCTTCCAATTTCTGTTTTCATTCCGCGGGCAGATGTGGTTTGACCGAAATTTACGCGCGCGGCTATAATAATCGCGCCAGCCGAATCGTGAGCGCTGTTGTGACCGCGCAGGGACAGTTCGCAAGCTTCCGCCTGCTTGTACCATCCGCCGGGCACAGCGACAGCGAGTTCCAGGAAGCCAAGGAGTAATTGATGAAGGCGACGCAACTGCGTCCAGGAATGATCATTCTGCACCAGGGCGAGCTGTACACCGTGCACAGCGTGGACCATCGCACTCCTGGAAATAAACGGGGCGCGATGGCTACAAAGATGCGCAGTTTGCGCAGCGGATCGATCGTGGATTACCGGTTCCGCGCTGAGGATTCCATTGACCGCGCGGTGCTGGACGACATTGAGTTTGAATACTTGTATAGCGATACCGAAGGGTATCATTTCATGAATACGGAAACGTTCGACCAGATCCGGCTGGGCGCCGATGTGCTGGGCGACGCGGTGTATTACCTGATTCCGAACCTGGTGCTGAAGCTGGAATTTTACGAAGGCAAGCCCATGGGCGCGGTGCTCCCGGACACCGTGGACCTGACGGTGACCGATACCGAGCCCACCGTGCAGAAAGCCACGGCCAGCGCGGTGATGAAGCCAGCGAAGCTCGAAACGGGCCTGACCATCAGCGTGCCACCATTCATCAATAATGGGGATAAGGTGAAGGTCAACACAGCTGAGGGGACGTATATTCAGCGGGCTCAGTAGATTTTTAGTTTTGTGGGAGTCCTCGCAGATGCGACCCGCGCGGCCAAATCGCAGGGCGAAATCATGTCGTCGGGGACGCCCGTAGAGGGCTGCTCTGCAATGCTCACCGCACTTGCCGATTGGTTTGCAATGCGATTTGTTCTAATTTGCCGGGTCAAGCTGCGGGTCGGGCTGCGGGTGGGGGTGGGGCCGGATCGGCAGGCGCAAGGGCGGTTGGAGGCGGAGGCAAGTTCGTAACCTCTTCCCGGCCTGGTGCATCGAAATTACTGCGAGGAGTACCGCGAGGACGGCGCGCCAAGTGGGCCCCCCGCGAACAGGTCGAACGAGTTCTCATGGGGGATATTTATGAAAAGCGTAGTGAAGATGTTGTGTTACACGGCCCTGCTGTTGAGCTTTACGACGCTAGCTTCAGCCGCCGACAAGACCTGGACAGGCAAGATCAGCGATAGCATGTGTGGCGCAAGTCACGCAGCGATGATCAGCCAGCATGCCGGTGCAAAGATGACCGATCGCGATTGCACGCTGGCGTGCGTTAAAGCTGGCGGAAAATATGTGTTCGTGATGAACGGTAAGGTCTACAACATCGCCAATCAGGACGATGCCGATCTGATGACGCACGCCGGCCACACCGTACAGCTGACGGGCGACATGAAGGGTGACACGATCACCGTTTCGAAGATCGCCATGCCTGGCAAATCGTAAAGCAGAAGTAGCGTTTCTAGTTGCTTCGTCAGTCGTCAGCCGCAACGATCAAAAAAAGGCCGGGTGATTCCCGGCCTTTTTTCTTGCCTCAGGCTTTAGCGCCGGCTTTATAACCCGTAAAATAGCGGTCTTCCGCCCACGGAAATCGCGAGCGTCGATACCAGGCGAACACCCGACCCAGCACATCAGTGCCTACACATCAGCCTGTGCATCGGCATGTACATCAGCGTGCGTAAGGGTGCGCTGGCTAGATCGCTGCGCGTGGTGGGCGTGCGAACGCGTAAAGAGGGGGGGGACCTTCAGCACCGGCAGATGCGCACACGTGGTATTTTGCGATCACCTGCCGGTGCAACGAGCGGCAGAAATAGTTAGGCTGGGAACGCGCGTTTATTTTGTGATGGTGCCGCAGGCGATACGATCGCCGGCGTTGCCCGCAGGGTCCGTCTTCAGGTCATCCGCTTTGGCGTGAATGACGAGCGCGGTGCCACCGTTCGAGAAAACGGAATGATTGTCATCACCCAGGTTGACGCGCGGATCGGTGACGGTAACTTTCGCGGTGCCATTTTGCGCCACGCGAAAATTGGGCATATCGCCCGCGTGCGGCCCCTCAGGGTTGTCGAGCCCGTGATGCTTCATGTCGGGATTAAAGTGCGGGCCAGCCGAGGTGAAGGCCGGGCCTTCGCATTTCGCGACTGCATGGATATGCACCGCATGTTCTCCTGGGGGCAGGTTTTTTAGATTGAGCTTGATCTGCACGCCGCCTGATTTTTGTTCACTCACGGTGGCGGTGCCAATGCTCTGGCCCTGCGCATCCTTCATCTGCACGGTTACCGGCTTGGTGGCCGCGTACAGCGCGGGACCAAGCAAAGCAGCCGCTGCAACAAGAGCGATTCGCCGCATCATAAGCAGTTGCCTCCTAAGGATTAAAATTAACTGCGAGCAAGCCAGAAATTACCGAGCCGTTTGCGTACCGGCATCGTACGCCACATCAGAGATCGTAAGCACACATTCACGCGATTCAGCCGAAGACGCGGCGGAAGATGTCATCGACCGCATGCAACTGGCGATCCAGGCCAAAGGCGCGCTCGAGCGCGGCGGCGTCCAAGAACTGCGTGATGCGGGGATCGCGGCTTACGAGGTCGCGGAAGCTGCCATCGGATTCCCAGGCGTCCATGGCGTGCTGCTGCACCCATTGGTAGGCATCATCGCGCGGCGCGCCCGCCTCGATCAAATCAAGCAGAAGCTGTCCCGAGAACACCAGGCCGTGGGTAGCGTCGAGATTCCGGCGCATGCGTTCGGGAAAAACACGCAGGCCGGCGAGAATGTCGGTCATGCGCGCGAGCATGTAATCGACGAGGATGGTGGAATCGGGCAGGATGATGCGCTCGACCGAACTATGCGAGATGTCGCGCTCGTGCCAGAGCGCGACGTTTTCGAACGCCGCTTGCGCGTTCGCCCGCACCACGCGCGCGAGGCCGGAGATTTGTTCGCAGTTCACCGGATTGCGCTTGTGCGGCATTGCGGAACTGCCGCGCTGACCGGCGGCGAAAGGCTCCTCGGCTTCGCGAACTTCGGTGCGCTGCAGGTGGCGAATCTCGACGCGCGATTTTTTCGAGCGTGGCGGCAATAATGGCGAGCGTGGACAGAGTATTGCGCGTGGCGATCGCGCTGGATCACCTGGGAGGTTACGGGTGCGACGTCGAGGCCCAGGCGCCGGCAAATGGCCTCCTCGACCTCGGTGCCCAGGTGCGCGGCATTGCCAACCGCGCCGGAAATTTTGCCCACCGCCATTTGTTTGCGCCGCGTCGCGAAAGCGCGCGATGTTGCGGCGATTTTCCGCAAACCAATTGGCCAGCTTTCAGGCCAAAAGTGATGGGCTCGGCATGGATGCCGTGCGTGCGGCCGATTTGCGGAGTGTGCTGGAATTCGCGCGCACGTTTTTCAAGCACTTCGCCCAGGCGCTCGAGACCCGCGGCAATCATCCGCGAAGCTTCGCGAATTTGCAGCGCCTGCGCCGTATCCACCACGTCGTTCGAGGTGAGGCCGTAGTGCAGCCAGCGCGCCGGCGGCTGGATCGGCAATGGTCTCGCCGACGGCCAGCGTGAAGGCGATGACATCGTGGCGCACGCGCGACTCAATCTCAGAACGCGCGCAGCATCGATGCGCGCGCGTTCGCGAATGCGCGCCGCGGCTTCTTGCGGAACTACGCCGCGCTCGGCAAGCGTGTCGGTGGCGGCAATCTCGACTTCCAGCCAGCGCTGGAACTTGCCGTCGTCGGTCCAGATGCGGCCCATCTCCGGCGTGTGTAGCGGGGAATCATTTGTGTTCAGTCGCCCGTTGAAAATAAGTTGTGAAAGCTCGCAAAGGATTGTCGCGTTTCGCCGGCGAATTTGCAACGAAGCGCGGGCGGCGCCGGATGGCGGCGAACACTCGAACGCGGCGTAGCGTAGAAAGTGAAGGAAAAAGCGTGGGGCGAAGGAGCAAGAATGATGCGAGCCGGACTTCACAGCTGAATGGGCAGCAGCGGCTCGTGTTGCGAGGCGATTAGAAGCTGTCCGCGGAAAGCGCAGATCGGATCGGGCGGCGATTGAGCGCCTCTTCCGGCGCAGATACGCGCAACGTCGGGATTGTTGTTGTTCTCCGACAGGTGCGCGAGCACGAGGTAGCGCGGGCGCGCGTCGAAGCCTTCGGGATCGGCGAGGAACTGCGCTGACCGTATCGTTTGAAAGATGCCCGGTGCGGCTCATCACGCGCTGCTTGATGTGCCAGGGGTACGGACCCACTTTGAGCATCTCGACATCGTGATTGGATTCGAGCACGACGGCATCGCAATCGCGCAGATGGTGTTTCACAAGTTCGGGCATGTAGCCGAGATCGGTGACCACGGCCACCTTGACGCCACCCGCGCGAAACGTGAAGCCCAGCGGATCGGTGGCATCGTGCGGAATCGAAAAGGGCGCGATTTCAATATCGCCAATGCAGAAAGAGCGGCCCGCCTGAATGAAATCGACACGCGCGAGCCGCTTGGCATGCGGCTCGGAAAGCAGTGCGCAACGTCTCCGCGTGCGTGGCGGGGGTGAGATAGACGGTGGCGCACCACTTGGCCAGCAAGGCCGCGAGGCCGCCAATATGATCGGAATGTTCGTGGGAGATGACGATGCCGTCGAGCCGCTCGGTGGACTGCTCGATCACGGTGAGGCGGCGAAGGGTTTCGCGCTTGCCCAAGCCGGCGTCCACCAGCAGACGCGTCTGCGACGTCTCGATCAACGTACAGTTGCCCGAGCTACCCGAGGCCAGGATGCTGACGCGAAGGCTGATGCGGTGCTCCGATTCGGTCCCGGTAGAAGCGCGGGCCGCTGGAATGATGGCAAAGCAGTGCGGCGGCGTCAATGATTTGGTGCGAAAAATGTGCGTGCGGTGAAATGAAGAGGCGCGGTGCGAGCGACGCGCGGATCAACGGCGATGAAGACGCTGAGAGGCTGGCACGAACGCACGGAGCCGCGGGGTAGCGGTCGTGTGTAGAAGCGGCGAACGCGTTCAGCAGGCGAGCAGGTCGCGGGTCAGGCGAAAGCCTTTGAGCGGGCCCAGCACGGTCACGGCAATTTTTTCGGGCTGAAAAAAATCCTGCGCGATCTGCTGGATGTCTTCACGCGTGACCGCTTCGACGGAGGCTTGCAACTCTTTCACCGTGAAAAAGCGCCCAAAATACATCTCCTGGCGCGCGAGGTTGCGACATGCGCGCCCCGGAAGATTCCAGCGACAGCAGCAGCGAGCCTTTGAGGTGATCCTTGGCGCGACGCAACTCTTCGGCGTGCACCGGCTCGCGCTTCATGCGGCTGAACTCCTCGGCCACCGAGCGCAGCACGCGCTCGATGGTATTGCGTCCGGTACCCGCATAGATGGAAAGCATGCCCGCATCGGAGTAGGGATTGAGCTCGCTGAACACCGCATAGGCCAGGCCCTGGCGCTCGCGAATGTTTTGAAACAGCCGCGAAGACATGCCTCCGCCGAGGATATTGTTGAGCAAGGAGGCGGCGTAGCGCCGCGGATCGGCGAGGGGATAGGAAGGCACCGCCATGGTGATGTGCGCCTGCTCGAGCGCCGGCTTGTCGCGCGTAACCAGGCGCGCGTGCGGCTGGGGCGGGCGCTTCGTGTCCGGAACGCGCGCGCGCGGGGCGGCGGCGCGGTTTGAGCGCGCCAAACGCACCCTGCACCAACTCGATCAGGCGGGGCATCTGGATGTGTCCCGCGGCGGTGATGATGGTGTTGTTGGGGGCATACCACTCGCTGAAAACAGCTCGACCACGGCTCACGCGTGAAATGCCGCACGGTTGAGCTGGTGCCCAGAATCGGCGAGCCCAGACGGGTGGCCACGCCAGAAACCCTGCGTGAGCACTTCATGCGCCAGCGATTCGGGATTGTCCTCCTCCATCTTGATCTCTTCGAGGACCACCTGCTTTTCCTTGCTCGACGTCTTCATTGGCGAACAGCGGGCGCAGCACCAGGTCGGAGAGCACGTCAAAAGCGATGGGCAGGTGTTCGTCCAGCACCTTGGCATTGAAGCTGACCGTCTCTTTTGCGGTGAAAGCATCGAGCATGCCGCCCACCGAGTCCATTTCGCGCGCAATCACTTCGGCGGTACGGCGCAGGTGCCCTTGAACAGCATGTGCTCGATGAAATGGGCGATGCCGTTAAGGGTGCGGCGATTCGCGCCGCGACCCGGCATGCAGCCAGATGCCCAGCGAGACGGAGCGCACGTGGGGCATGGGCTCGGCAATCACCACCAGGCCATTGGGAAGAACGCATCTGGAGACGGAAGATTTCATGTGTTTCACAAATATAATATGGCATACGTAACAGCGAAAGACCACGCAGCGCGTGCCCGCACGTGTACATCGCAGCACCTGCAGCAGAATCCTGGAAGGGTACGGGCCGCGTGCTAAGATGAATTTCGGCACGATTCGGGCTTTTGCTATAAACCTGAAGAGGTCCGGGGTTTGTAGGCATCAACTCTGGTTTATGGGCACGCTCGCCTACGACAATGCCAGTGATGATGGTGTGAGACATTCATTTGCGTTTAATATCGTACTTAGTGTATAGACAAAAACATTATGGTCAGTTCGGTACTGGGTCAGTTTGATCCAGTACCTCAAGTTCGAATCCGTTGAGTTGTAAGTCCTTTCTCATGGCAATATGCACATCGATCGAACTGGACGACCCAAAAAAGCCGATGTCGGTCCGAAATCACTATTACTTCAGGTCCGCCTCACTCAAGACGAGCGTACCGCCTTTCAGGGTGCAGCCGACGTAGCCGGAATCGGTCTCTCAGCCTGAGCGCGGGAGCGCCTGGGGCAGGCTTCGGCGCGATAGCTACAGGAGCTCGGGCGTCGCATTCCGTTTCTTCCTACACCATAAGAGGATTTTCGATGATCAAGCACCCCATTCAGTTCGAGCATCTCGGAATCGCAACCGTTCTAAAACGACAGCGATTGGTGGTTCCCCCTAACCAGCGTGACTATCTGTGGGAGAGTTCTCACGTTCTGGATCTTTTTCAGGACATCGCCGAAGCGATCGCGGCCACTAAGGCGACATACTTTTTGGGTACGGTCGTATTCACCAGTTCCGGTGATGTTCCCGAAGTAACGGATGGTCAACAACGGCTTGCAACGGCCTCAATCCTCCTTGCGGCAATTCGCGACTATTACGTTGCTAGAAATAAGACTGTGCTTGTGCAAGCAATCGAGAATCATTTTCTGTTTGATTATGACCGCGAAACTGAACGGCGCGTACCAAAGCTCACGCTTAATATCGATAACCGGGACTACTTTGATAAACGTATATTATCTAAACCTAGTGATGAAGATCGCAAAATCGTGACGCAACGAACGTCCAATCTTCTAATCGACAACGCAGCACAACTTGCGTCGAAACATGTTGCGAGCATTGTCGCGCCCCATAATGAAAAGGCTGCCATAGCGGCGCTAGAACGGTGGACGAAGTTCCTTGAAAATGATGCAACAGTGATCCAAATTATCGTGCCTGATGATGTCAATGCATTCAAAATGTTTGAGACCCTAAACGATAGAGGTCTCAAAGTATCTCAAGCATATCTCGTCAAGAATTTTCTTTTCGGAGAAGCTGGCGCAACGGCCAGTGGTCATATGCCATCAGAAGTGGGCTCAAATGGCAGGAGCGCTTGAAGCACTTGCAGACGATGATGCTGTAATGAATTACCTTTGGAACGTGGCGATTCTGATGAGCGGCCACACAAGAGCACCGGAAATATTCGACAAAATAAGGGAGAGGGTGACAGGCTCCCCGCAAGCCGTTGAATTTGCTGACATGCTGGCCGACCGTTCTGCAGACTACATCGCGATCATGCAGCCAGATCACATAAAATGGAAAGATTACGCACCATCGATCAGAAGGCTGATCGAAACAATCAATCTTCTTCGCGTTAAAGTTCAACGCCCTGCAATGTTTGCGATTTCTACAAAATTTGAACCGCAAGAGGCCCTCAAGGCGTTCAAACTCATTCTATCTTGGTCCGTTCGTTTCTTGATCGTCGGCGGGGGCCGGAGCGGCAGTGTTCAAGAGGCATATGCGAGTGTTGCAAACAGTATTCACAAGGGAGAGATCAAGACCGCAAAAGACCTAGAATCAGCGGGCGTAAAATTTATTCCGGCCGACGTAGAGTTTACCGAAGCATTCGCTTCTGCAAATGTGTCCGCAAGTCACCTTGCACGATATTATCTTAGAGCGCTTGAGCAGAAAGCAATAGAGGTCCCAGAGCCCGAATTTATTGTAAACGATGATGCGACAAAAATCACATTGGAGCACATTCTCCCCTATAAAACAGAAGGCAAGTGGCCGGATATCACCCCCGAGGTGGCTGACGCCTTGGTAAATCGCATCGGAAATCAAACGCTGTTGCAGGCAAGTTCCAACTCTGACATTCGCAGCGCGCCATTTTCTGAAAAAGTAAAGGTCTATACGAAATCTGGGCTGCTATGGACAAAGGGGTTGGAGAAATATACGCAATGGGGACCAGACGAAATTCAATCTCGTCAAAGGGAAATGGCAAAAGTAGTTGTATCTATTTGGCCACTGAAAGCTTAATCGATCGTTCCTGCCATTCCGGCGTTTGTGGGCAAGTGGGTTAAAAGACAAAGCCGACGATTTCTGGTGCTGCGGAGTGCTGCGGCAGGGTGCGCGGCGGCATTTGGGTTGCGCCGTGATGCCGCGCGCTGGCACCGCGCCATAGAGTCGCCGCGACAAGCATGCAGTGGTCCCTCCGAGTTGGGCTCATGGGCGAAACAATAAAAAATAATTCGGCGCAGGATGCTGCGGGTAGTGGCGGGGATCAGGCGGCGAACGCGTCGGTGACGAGTACGGCGTCCGGTTCCCCGCCGGCCGCAGACCTGGCTGGAATGCCCGGAATAGTTGACCGGCAGGATTTGCCGCGACAGGATTTGCTGGGTCAGTCACAGGCGGAATTGCGCGCGTGGATGGCTGCCGCGGGCGAGCCGGGATATCGCGGCTCGCAGCTCTATCATGCCATTTACGCCGAAGGGCGCTTTGATTTTGCCGCGATGACTAACCTCCCGGCGGCGCTGCGCACGCGCCTGGATGCGGAGGCGCGCATCGGCATACCGCAAATTGCGCGGCGTTATCGTTCGGCGGATGGCGCGGTGCGATACCTGTTATCGCTGGGGCCAGCGGGCGGGACGGCGATGGCAGCTGGCGAGGTTGCGAGATACGGCGCAACGGGTGGCGGGTCGGCCCCTGCGTTGCCCGGTGAATCGGCGGTGCAGGCAAGCGCTCACTTCGCTGGTCAGGCTGGCGATGAGTCGGCTAATGGGTCCCCGGATCAGTCCGCCAATGAGTCCGCCCGTAATGCGGCTGACCAGGAGGTGGGCGAGTCGAGTGCTGAAGCGGGCGCCAGAGGCGGGGCTAAGCCGCGCAACGATCTCGCACATCGCCTAGGTAGCGGCCAGTCCTTAACTATCGCTGCCACTAACCGCAGCGCGCCGCGGCCGACGCGCGTCGAAGCAGTCTTCATGCCGTCGCAAGGGCGGCAAACGATTTGCATTTCAACACAGGCCGGATGTGCGGTGGACTGCCACTTTTGCCTTACCGCGCAGCTGGGGTTGATTCGCAACCTCACGGCGGGAGAAATTGCGGGGCAGGTGCTTGTGTTGCTCGAAGACAATCGCGAGACGCTCACGCCGCGCACCAATGTCGTGCTGATGGGACAGGGGGAGCCGTTACTTAATTACGAGCCGGTAATGGCGGCGGTGCGGCTGATGCTCGATCCCAATGGCCTGGGTTTGGCGGCACGGCACGTGACACTATCGACCAGCGGCATTGTTCCGGGAATCATGCGGCTGGCAAGGGAAAAAGTGCGTCCCCGGCTCGCCATTTCGCTTAACGCGTCAAACGATGAGCAACGGAATGCGATCATGCCCATCAATCGCAAGTATCCCGTGCGAGATTTGCTGGCAGCCTGCCGGGAGTACCCGCTGCGGCCGTGGGAGCAGCTGACGTTCGAGTACGTGCTGCTGGGTGGATTTAACGATAGCGCCGACGATGCGCGCCGCGTCGCGCGCATGGTGGAGGGATTACGCGCCAAGGTCAACCTGATCCCGTGGAACCCGGGGGAATTGCCGTACCGCGCCCCCGAGCCCGAGCGCGTCGAGGAATTCCGGCGCGTGCTGGCGGATAAAAGCATTCCGGTTTTTGTGCGTTATTCACGCGGGCAGGACGTTGGCGCGGCTTGCGGCCAACTGGCACTGCTCGAAACTGCCGGTTAACGCGGCTTCATGCGTATGCGCGCGTTTGGCGGGTTTAGCGTTGCGTGGATTTCCGATTGCCGCTGCCGCTTTTTTTAGCTTGGCGCGTGTGGCTTTGCAAACCGTTTCGAGAACCGGATGCGAGTTCGTTCCGTATACCGATGACGGCCATGTGGCGCCCGGTGTGCGCGCCTTCGCGCCGATAACTGAAAAACAAATCGCTGCGGCAGGCGGTACATAAGGGACTCACGGTAATGTGGCGCGGCCGGATGCCCGCGTCGGCCAGCTGCCAGCGATTTGCGGCGGCCAAATCGAGGCGTACGCGTTCCGGCGGCGCTTCATGGCCCGGCGGCACCATCGAAAGCCAGGGGAGGAAAGGCTGCTCCTCTCCCGCTGCCAAGCGGTCGAACGGCCCGTCAAACCACTCGGGAGCCGCCGGAAATTGTCCGAGGAACGCCTGCGCCACCTCGGGACCGACTTCGTAGCAGCAGCGGCCGATGGCCGGGCCGATGGCCGCAACCACGTCAGCGGGGCGCGTGCCGAATTCAAGACGCATGCGGCCAAGCGTTTTGGCGGCAATGCGGGCGAGTGTGCCGCGCCAGCCTGCATGGATGGCGGCGACCACGCGCCGCTTGGCGTCCACCAGCAAGATGGGCACGCAGTCGGCAGTCTGCGCGGCCAGCAGCAAACCGGCTTGCGCCGTGAGCAGGGCATCGCCTTGCAAGGGGGTGGACGCTGGCAATTTAGTCTCCTCGCCGGAAGCCCTTGACGATGGAGCCTCGGGGTTTTGGGCGGGATTTCTAATCACCTGCACCATGTCAGAATGTATCTGGCGCAGCGCGATGAGGGGCCAGTGTTCCGCTGCGAGCGCACCAAGCAACTTCCCGCGGTTTTGCGAGACGCATGGCCGGGAATCCCAATCGGTGAAACCCAGGTTCAGCACACCAGCATTCAGCACACCAGCGGCGCCGAGTTTGCTGTGACCGCCGGTACGCGTCGTAAATCCGTGTACCAGCCAGGGCAAGGAAGCGAGCGCGTCAGCGACGAGAAGATCGATACCGGAAGTACGCCGCAAGCTCCATCCATCGCCGAGTGGACTGAGCTGCAGGGAGGCAGGCGCCGGCGAGGTTACGGGTGAACGCCTCTGCGGCGAGCGTTTCTGGATGCGGACTGGCATGTTTGTACACCAGTGTAACGCAGGCTCGTTTTTAACGCGTGTTTGCCAGGTGCGGCGCGTTGTTCCCGGTGCGTGTGTCGCGACATCATGCGGTGGCAGTATACTTTTCCGGCGCCTGCAGGCGCCTGCAGGCGCCTGCACGCGCGGGTGAGGCGCTATCCAGGCCGGATTGCTGTGTTGCGTGAAAGTGCGCTCGACAGCGCGATTCGCGGTTTCGCGTCTGCGTCGCGCGGGTAGCTGGGGAGTGAGAATTACGAGTGAGGATACATTGATCGTGGGCCTGGGAGTGGACATCGCCGAGGTGGACCGCATAGCGGCGGCAATCACGCGGCATGGCCGTCCATTTCTCGAGCGCGTGTTCACCGCTGCGGAAATCGCCTACTGCGAGCGGCATCGCAATCGTTTTGAACGATACGCGGGGCGTTTTGCAGTGAAGGAAGCAGCGATGAAGGCGCTCGGTACGGGATGGACCCGCGGCGTGCGCTGGGTGGATATTGAAGTGACGCGGTTGGCGAGCGGCCAGCCCACAGTCACGCTACGCGGCGCCACGCGCGAGCACGCAAAAAGAATGGGTGTGCACCGCATCAGCGTCAGCATTACCCACAGCGGCAACACCGCATTTGCTGAAGTGATTTTCGAAAACTGAAGAAGAAACTGAAGAAGGCCTTCCTGCCCATACTGGGAATCTCGCGGCAGCAAGCACCGAAAAGGTACTCGCTTTCGGTGCAGGACACGGACTCGCGGTCGATTCCTTCATTCCGGCGATGTTGGAACGCGCGGCTGCTCGTGCGTAAACCAGGCGTTAAACCAGCATTTCACCGAGTTCCGGGACATCCCACGCAGTCTTAGCCGCTTCAGGTATATCGACAAGTAATCACCAGCACACGCCACAAACCCCGCACTCCCGTTGGCCCCGTGATTGCAATTGATCCCCACGTTCCCCAACGACTCTCCATCGTACGTTGGGAACACGTGAGGAGATCGCTGCTTTGTGCCCGCCCATCAGGGTGTTTCTGTTAGCCGGCAATCGCTTGCTGCGCGAAGCGTTGGGAAGAATTCTGCGGAAGAGGCCCGACATGGTGCTCGCGGGCGAGTCTTTCGACTGCGAAAACGTACCGCAGCTGATTGCCGATGCCGCGCCGGACGTGCTGCTGCTGGATTCAGCAACCACGCCGATGCTGACACTCGAGTTTCTTAGCGGCGTGCGGCGCACGCTGCCGGATATCCATGCGCTGGTAATTGGCATGGACGAAAACGAGGCGGCATTCCTGAAAGCGGTGCGCGCCGGGGCGACGGGATATTTATTGAAGGATGCTTCCGCGATGGAGGTGATTGCGGCGATTCGCGCGGTGTCGCAAGGCGCGGCGGTATGTCCTCCCATGCTGTGCGCAGCGCTGTTCAAAATCGCGGCACGTCCGGAATCGTCCGCTTCCACGTCCACCATTCGCGTGCGAATGAACCTGGGATTAACAAGGCGGCAGCAGGAACTGGTGCCGTTAATCGCGCGAGGCCTCACGAACAAGGAAATCGCTTCGCGGCTGAATCTATCGGAACAAACCATCAAGAACCATATCCATCGCATGTTGCGCAAGGTGGGGGCGGGCGATCGCACGAAGGTGGTGGAGATCGCGGGGGTGCGCGATGCGGTGGCGTGATCGAGAACGCGGGCAAGGGCGGCGGTTAGCCCGTTGTGGGTACCAGGGGGTACGCACGGGGTACCACGATGAGATCGGTTTTTCGTTTTGGCCGCGCGCGAACCATAGACCTTATTAGGTTCCTCATGGGTCGTTCCCCTTTACCGGGCAGCATGACTAGTATGCGCACTGGAGCGTAAACGACTGTGAACCAAGCGATTCGAGTAGCCGTTGCTAACCAGCCCAGACTGATGCGTGAACTGCTGCTGGCCACCATTGCCGACCAGTCCGACATTGAAATTGTCGCGGAAATACAAAATGAGGCTGACATTCCGCGCCTGGTGGAAGAAACATCGCCGGAATTCCTGATCATTGCACTGGGCGCGCCAAACGAGCGGCCACGGTTGTGCGATTCGCTGCTGCGCCTGCACCCCACGCTGAAAATCGTGGCACTCGATAACGACGGGAATTGCAGCATCTTTTATTCGGCATCGTTCGACATTCATGCCATGGCACTGGAAGCGTCGGAATCGGGAATTCTAAGCACGTTGCGCTCGCAAGCCCGCGTGGCGGGGGGCCGATGATGTCCCGCGCACACTGCACGGTATTACGGGCGTCGCGCTCCGGGCTGGCGGCGGCCGCGCTGGTGGTGATCGCCGCTGCGGCAGCGGTGTTCCTGTTCAGCTGTGATGTTGCGGCGCAGCAGTCCGCGAACGATGTGGTGACGCACACGTCCGCGGCTTCCCTGTCAGAACTTACCAATGACAATCTCGATCGGGTGGCCGCTTCAACGGCGCAAATCGCCGAGATCCTCAACGCCAATCCGGGTCTGTTCGTGGAATTAAAGCGCTGGGTGGCCAAGGATGCCAGCGACCACGGGCAAATCGTCGAGGATGGCGATCTTGAAGATACGGCGATTAACGCGCGGCTCGCGCAAGACCAGAAGTTCCGGGCCGTCGCTACGCGCCTGCTGCAGGAGTACGGCTATTTGCTTCCGCAGGCCAATCCCAGCTCCGACGTAGGCCGGGAGCGAGATGCGCTGGTGCAGGCGCGGCTGCGCCGTCTGCTGGGAGCACAGCCCGCGAGCCATGCTGCCGCAAATTGCGGCTCGGTAAGCAATTGCGCGGACCGCGAAAGCGACATGCGCGGCGAGGTGCATCCGGGCGTCGCTTCCGGGCGTGAGGAACTCCCGCGAACTCAGGGCCAGGATTTGTTCCTGCTGAATCCGGGATTTGGAAACGAGTTGGAAAACGGCTCCGGTAACGGGATCGAGAATGGTCCGCTAAATGGCATGGAAGGCGGTGAGAGTGCCCGCCCCATTCTGCGCACATCCGGAACTGGCGACTTGACGTCCGGCTCCTTGCAGGGGCGTGCGACGGGCACCAATCTGCTACCGATTGCTGCGGACCAGCAGGAGATGGCGCAGATCATGGCGCTCGACGGGGGCGTGAACGGCGGCCTGAACGGGGGGTTGAACGGGAACTTGAGTGGTGGCCAGCGTTCCGCGCCGTTCGATAATTTCGGAAATGGAGATACCGTAAGCGGCCCACGTGCCGCACCGTCGCGCACATTACCCGCGAGTTCAGGTTTTGCGTCGTGGCCTCCCGCGCCAGTAACAGCCAACGGTTTCGAGTCCGAAGTTGCCGCGGAAACCGGGCCGCCCAGCATGGCGCCACGCCGGTCGCCCTATTCCGACATTCCATCGGTTTACGACATGTTCCTGCAAGCCACGGCTCCGCAGGGCGCCCCGCTAAGGCGTTTTGGTGCGGACGTATTTCAAAACTTTCGGAATGCGCCACAGTCCGGTGGAGGGGCGGGAATCATCCCCATCGATTTTCCCGCTTCGTCTGACTACGTGATTGGTCCCGGAGACGGGCTGACGATTGATCTGTGGGGCGGCGTCTCGCAACGGCTCAGCCGGACCGTCGATCAGGAAGGACGGGTATCGCTGCCGGAAGTGGGTCCCGTGCTGGTGAACGGGCAAAGCCTGGGCGGGGTACAGCAGGTGGTGCAGCGGCTGCTGCGCACGCAATTTCACGATGTTTCGGCCGATGTGTCGTTATCGCGGCTGCGCACGGTGCGCGTTTACGTCGTGGGAGACGTGCTGCATCCGGGAGCTTATGACGTGAGTTCGCTCTCGACTCCTCTGAACGCGCTGCTGGCCGCGGGGGACCGACGCCCGCGGGATCGTTGCGGGTGGTGAAGCACTATCGCGGCGAGACGCTGGTGCAGCAGGTGGATTTGTACGATTTGCTTCTGCGCGGCGTGCGTGCGGACGCCAGGCGACTCGAGCCGGGCGACACGCTGCAGGTGGCACCCGTAGGGGCGCAAATTCGCGTGGACGGCATGGTGCGGCGGCCGGCGATTTACGAGTTGCACGACGAAACCACGCTGGCGCAGGCCATCGAGCTTGCGGGCGGAATGCTCCCCGCAGCGGCGCTGACGCACATCGAGGTGCAGCGGCTCGAGGCGCACGACAAGCGCACCATGCTCAGCCTCGAAATCGCACAAAACTCGGATGCGGCGGAAATCGAGAAGCAGATGGCCGCGTTTGCGATCCGCGATCGCGACGAAATCCACGTATTTCCCATCGCCACGTTTAATCAGGATGCGGTGTACCTGCAGGGCCACGTGGTGCGCCCGGGGCGGTATTCGTTTGAACCGGGCATGACGCTGAAGGACCTGATTTCCTCGTACGGCGACTTGCTGCCGCAGGCGGCTACTCAGTATGCGGAAATCATTCGCCTGAACCCGCCCGACTATCATCCCTCGGTGCAGAGCTTCGAATTGGGCGCGGTGCTTGCGGGCGCGGCTCCCGAGCCGCCACTCGCTCCACTGGATACCGTGCGCATATTCAGCCGGTTCGACTTCGAAAATCCTCCCACGGTTTCGGTGACGGGCGCCGTTCGGCGTCCCGGAACCTACCAGACGACCGGGCAGATCCATTTTCTCGACGCTCTGGAACTCTCGGGTGGAGTGACCACCGACGCGTCGCTCGACACCGCGCAGGTGATCAGAACCATGCCGGACAGTTCGCTGACGATTTTGAGCGTCAGCGTCAAGGATGCGCTCGGGGGCGATGCCGATCACAACATCCTGCTGCAGCCGCAGGACCGCATTCTGATTCAGCAGAATATTTTGCGCGCGGACCCGGCTTCGCTGCTGGTGGGCGGTGAAGTGGCGAATCCCGGACGCTACGCTCTGACGCGCAATTTGCGTGTTGCGGATGTGATTCGCGTGGCGGGAGGGCTGAAACGGAGCGCCGACTCCGACAGTGCCGACCTGATTCAATTCGCGGTTTCGAGCAATGCGCCGTTAGCCGCCACGCACGTGAGCGTGAACCTGTCCGCAGCGCTGGCCGGCGATCCCAGCCAGAACATGCTTTTGCATGACGGTGACGTCCTCACCATCCGGCAGGTTCCCGGGTGGAACGACCGCAGCGCGGCCATCAGCGTACAAGGCGAGGTGAAGCATCCGGGAACGTACGGAATCCGCCCCGGCGAGCGGTTGAGCTCGATTTTGGAACGTGCCGGCGGGTTCGATCCGGACGCGTATCCTTACGGCGCGATTTTTGAGAGGCCGCAGGTGCGCGAAATCGAAACGCAGGCCCGCAATGAAATGACTCTGCGGGTGCAGGGCGCGGAAAATTCGCTCGAACTTCTTCCGGATAGCGATCCCCGGCAAAAAGCGGCCAAAGAAATGGCCGTCCAGCAGTGGCAGTCGAATGTGGAGCAGCTGAACGCCAATCCCGCGGTGGGACGCATGGCCATTCGGATTTCGAGCGACATCGATCGCTGGAAAAACACCAATGCGGATATCGAAGTGCGTGCGGGAGACGTTCTGATCGTTCCCAAGAGGCCGGGATACGTGATGGTGTCGGGACAGGTATTTAACTCGACGGCCATTTCTTACCGGGCCGGGAGAAGCGCGCAGTGGTATCTGAGCCAGGCAGGCGGCCCGACGCCGCTGGCGAACAAGAAAGCCGTGTTCGTAATTCGCGCCGATGGGTCGGTGATGGGCGGCAAGAACGGAATATTCGGCGGGGATTCGCTGGGGGGCGCGGTGCGGCCCGGAGACACCGTGGTGGTCCCCGAGAAGGCGCTCAGCGGCAACGTGCAATGGCAAAACGTGCTGCTCTCGGCGCAAGTGGCGTCTTCGATTGCTTCCACAATTTACGTGGCGCTGCGTTATTAGCGTGGTGTTACGGGGCAGCGTGAAAAAAGCCGGATTCTTTTTGGGGTGTTGCGTGTTGGTGGCAGCGGAGACAAACAGCATGTTTTGCCAGGCGCAATCACGGGAACAGCAAGCCGCAGCCGCGCCCATCGCGATGCATGCGCAATGGGACGAGCCGAATGCAAGAGCGGTGTCTGCCCAGCCGGAGGACACGGGGACTCCGGTGAAGGCGAACCGAGATGACGCAGCATCTGGCGTGCAACCGGTTGCAGTGGACTCGCGCGGTATGTCGCCCGGTGCGCCGACGAACGCGCAAGCGGACACAGAAACCGGCACGAAAATGGACCTGCAAGACCTGAGCAATGCGTTCAGTGAGGATGGCAACCGCCTGGGCATTTCTCTCGCAAAAAATGTGTGGGCAGATCAGAAGGCCATCTGGACGAGTCCCGGCCGATTGCACTGGTCGGATGGGTCGTGGCTGTTTCCACTCGCAGCCGTTAGCGCCGGCTTTTTTGCTACCGACCGCGCCATTCCGCCGGCGCTTTCAAGTGACCCGGCCAAGCTCAATCGCTACGGCAATCTTTCGAACTACGGGCTGGGATCGCTGGTGGCAGTTGGCGGAGGACTGTACTTCTGGGGGCGGATCACCCACGACGAGCACAAACGCGAAACAGGCCTTTTGGCCGGTGAGGCCGCGGTGGACGCCGTCGGCGTAAACACGGTGCTGCAGTATTCATTTGGGCGGGCCCGGCCGAATCAGGATGGTGCACGGGGCGAGTTGTTTCAGGGCGGAACATCATTTCCGTCCGATCATGCGGCGGTTTCGTGGTCCCTAGCGAGCGTGATTGCGGACGAGTATCCCGGAAGGTTGACGCAGATTCTGGCCTACGGCATGGCCACGGCGGTTAGTGCCTCGCGCGTGATGGGTGAGGATCACTTCCCTTCCGACGTGGTGGTCGGGGGAGCCATCGGGTGGCTCATCGGCCGGGAAGTATACCGCCTGCATCACGACCCGGAACTCCCCGGCGGAGTTGTGGGCAACCTGTCAGGTGTCGAGGCGGGGGAAAGATACCGCGACCGGCGCGATATGGGCTCACCCTTCGTGCCGCTCGATCACTGGGCGTATGCGGCCATCGAGAAGCTCGCGGCGCTCGGATACATTCATTCGGCAATCGTGGGACTGAAACCCTGGACGCGCCTGGAGTGCGCGCGCCTGATCGATGAAGCCAGCGACGCTTTGCAGGACGAGCCATCCGGTTCGCGTGACTCCAGCCGCACGCATGATCTGGCCGCAAGTATTGAGGCGCGCCTGCAGGAAGAATTCGCGTACGAAGCAGCGCGGCTGGGCGGCGGCCGCAATCAGACGTTAAATCTGGAGTCGGCGTACACGCGCGTGGTTTCCATCAGCGGACCCGCGCTCACCGATAGCTACCATTTCGGACAAACGGTGGCCTATGACTTTGGCCGGCCATTCGAGCGCGGAACCAACGGGCAGGCGGGTGACTCGTTCAGCGGCGCCGCGGGGCCACTCGTGCTGTACGTGCGCGCGGAATACCAGCATGAGCCCGCCGCTCCCGCACCTTCCGACGCGCTGCGCACCATCATGGCCGACGCCGATCGCGTGCCGCTGTCGCAGGTACCGTCCAGCCCGTTCATTCCCGCCGTCAGCCCTGCGATCATTCCCGCGATCAACCGGCTTGCGCTGCTCGACGCTTATGCGGCGGTAGACCTGCACAACTGGCAGCTCATTCTGGGGCGGCAAAGTCTTTCGTGGGCTCCCGCGACCGACGGGATGCTTTGGAGCGACAACATTCCGCCGGTAAATATGGTGCGGCTGGTGAATCCGGAGCCATTCAGGCTGCCGGGACTCCTGCGATTCCTGGGGCCCGTACGGCTCGATCAATTCGTGGGGCGGCTTGACGATCACGCGTACGTGCGGAGGCCGTTCGAGTACGGTCAAAAAATTAACGTGAAATTGTTTCCGTTCCTCGAGCTTGGTTTTGGACGCACGGTAACGATTGGAGGCACGGGAACCGGCCAGTTATGCGCGGTGCAGGGAGTCTGCGGCGATGCGCTGACCGCGGGCGACATTCTGCACAGCTATTTTGGAAGCGCCACCGGAGGCACGGCCGCGGCGGTGGGCTCGGTTCCGGGGGACAACCATTCCGAAATAGACTGGACATTTTACCTTCCCGGAGTGCGCCACTACGTCGTTCTGTATGGCGATGCTTACGCGGACGACGACATCCTTCCCATAGAAAACCCGGCGAGAAATCCCTGGCATCCGGGGATTTACCTCACGCGCATTCCTGGAATCCCCAAACTCGATTTCCACATGGAAGGGGTGTCGACCGAGCAGGCGGGCCTGATCGCCGCGGCGGGCGGCGGCAACTTCGGCCGGTTCAATTACTGGAACCAGACGTATCCCGATGGCTATACGAATGGCGGCAACCTGATTGGAAATACCGTAGGCCGCGACGGCCGCACCCTCCAGTGCTGGCTGTCGTATGCGCTGTCGCCCCGCCAGATGGTGCAAGCCGCTTACCGGCACAACACGATTGCCGCGGATTTCATTCCCGGAGGCGCGGCCTGGCAGGATTACACGCTGCGCGAGGAAACGTATCTGCGTAGCGGTTTTTATGTGCGGGCGGAGTTGCAATACGAAAACATCTCGCGTTACCCGGCGCTGTTTGCAGGTCCGCAAAGCAATGTGACGGCCATCATCGAAGTGGGTGTACAGCCACGAAAACAGGCGCGGGCGCAAGGGAACGTCCCGTAGAGAAGGAGCGTAGGAGCAATCGTAGCGGCGCCGGAACACGATGTCGCGTTGTCGCGTTCTCGATCGTTCATGTCAAGCATGTCCAACATGTCAAACAAAACCATCACCTCGGCTGATTGGCCCGCAGCGACGAAGGCTGCGCGCGAGCCCGGCGTCTTCGGCGACACCCTCGGCCCCGACATCCTCGGCCCCGACATGGGTCGAAACCCTGGGTTCGATGGGCATCGCGACGCCCAAGCTTCTCGAGAAAAGACGGTGGCTACCGTGCGGCTTCTGTGGAATGCGCGCCCGTTCATGTTGCGGTGCACGTTTCTGGGGTTCGTGGTTTCGCTGCTGATCGCGTTTCTGATTCCGAGCCGGTTTACCTCCAGCACGCGGCTGATGCCACCCGATCAGGCCAGCTCCAACCTGGCGATGCTGGCGAGCGCGGCGAGTGGCAAGGCGGGCGCGAATGTGGGCGCCTTCGCCGGCGACTTGCTGGGCTTGAAGAGCTCGGGCGCTTTGTTCGTGGGCATCCTGCAAGGCCGTACGGTGCGCGATGACCTGATCACTGTGTTTAACCTGCGCCAGGTATACGGGGCGAAGCGCTGGGAAAGCGCGCGCGACGAGTTGGGGCAAAATACGCGGATTTCGGAGGACACCAAAAGCGGGATCATCACCATCGCGGTGAGCGACAAAAGTCCCGAGCGGGCCGCCGCGTTGGCGCAGGAATATGTGCGGGAACTCGACCGCGTGGTGACTGCGGTGAACACCACCTCCGCCCACCGCGAACGAGTTTTTCTGGGAGAGCGGCTCGCGGAGGTGCAAGCGGATCTGGAAGCCGCCGAAAAACGATTGAGTGACTTTGCGAGCGAGAATTCGGCTGTCGATATTCAGGCGCAGGGCAAGGCGCTGATCGAGGCTGGCGCGGCGTTGGAAGGCGAACTTATCGCCGCACAGACCGAACTCGAGGGCCTAAAGCAGGTGTATGCCGAGGGCAACGTGCGCGTGCGCGCGACGCGCGCGAAGGTGCAGGAACTGCAACGCCAGCTCGATAAAGTTGGCGGCCGAGATGGCGCCACAGGTGTTGCAACAGATGGCGCCACAGATATCGCGGCAGATGCCGCGACAAACAGGGCGACGGCTAGCACCAGCGATAAGGTCAGTCGCAAAGACGCGTCCGCGGGTGGCGGGGAGAACGCGCCCGCCGGGCATGCGCAAGACAATCGCTCCGCCTATCCGTCACTGCGCAAGCTGCCGCTGCTCGGTGTGAGTTACGCGGACCTGTTTCGCGCGACAAAAATTCAGGAAACCGTGTTCGAGACGCTGACCGAGCAATACGAGCTTGCAAAAGTGGAGGAGGCCAAGGAAACGCCTAGCGTCAAGGTAATCGATCTTCCCGATGTCCCTGAAAACAAGTCTTCGCCGCACCGGGCGTGGATTGCACTCGCGGGCGCCGGTGCATGCTTTTTGCTGTCCTCCCTCTGGATCGCCGGCGGCGATTACTGGCGGCAAATCGATCCGCAGGATTCCGGCAAGGTTCTGACTTTGGAAATGTTGGCATCCATGAAAATGCGCTGGCCGTTTCAGGGGACCGACGGGCACGGTCACACGTGAGCGAAACGCCTTGCAAATCGGCGGAGCAACGTGGGTGGTACGCGTGGGGTCCATCGCCAGCCGTGTTTCAGCACGAACGGTGCGGAAAATGCATTTGAAATCCCCATACACGGGCATGCCATTTGCGTTTTCGAATGCAGCCGGCGTGCGCACTGCGCCGGAACCTGTAGCGCAGGCTACGAGTGCGGGCGCACCGCGCCTCGGCCGCTCGTGGCTCCCTGCGTCAGGGGCAGATGGATTGCGGGAGGGACAGTTCGCCGAGCGCCGGGTGTTTCGCGGCGGCTGGGTGCAGGTGGCCTATGCATTGATCGACATCTGCTGTGTGATTGCCGCGGGCATCGCCGCATTTTTTGTGCGGTTCTCCGGCCTGCGATTCCAGCAGCTTCTATCGCTCGACCGTGTCAACAACGCCTTGGGTCAGCCGCTTTCCCGCTACGGTGGGTTCCTGTTCCTTTACGTGGTGCTGATCCTGCTTTTTTGCGAGGCTGAGGACCTGTATCGCACCCCGCGTACGCGCTCCGCTTCCGAGGAATTCCTGGCCGTGGGCAAGGCGCTGGGATTTGCGACGTTGCTCCTGATTGCGTTTCTCTATTTATCGGGTGACAAGTCGGTTTCCCGCCTCATCGTTCTCGGCAGCCTGCTGCTGAACATCGTGGCCTTTTGCGCCTGGCGGTACGCCAAGCGGCGCCTGGTGATCCGGCGGGTGGAACAGGGCATTGCATCGCGAAATGTCGCCATCATCGGCGCGGGGGTGATTGGCCAGGCACTGGCGCAACAACTCGAAGCGAACAAGCATTTGGGATATCGCTTCAAAGGCTTCCTCGACCAGAACCATACGGACGACCCGAGAACACTGGGAACCATTGGAGATTTCTCGCGTGTGGTTCGCGCGCAGTTCATCGATGAAGTCTTTATCACTATTCCTTCCGAACGCGAACTCGTAAAAAGCATCACGGTGGAATCGCGGCGGCATCGGCTGGACGTGAAGGTCGTTCCAGAGCTGTACGACGGGCTGGCCTGGCATGCGCCGATTTGCCACATCGGCGATTTCCCGCTGATGGACCTGCGGTGGCAGCCGATTCAGACTCGGATTCTTTATCAAACGCGTCATTGATATTTTGTTTTCGGGACTCGGCCTGCTGGTTCTGTCGCCGCTATTGCTGGTTCTGGCGATTTGCACTGCCCTCGACTCGCCCGGCCCGCTGTTTTATCGCTCGCCGCGCATGGGACGGAAGGGCCGCAGTTTCTTTTGTTACAAGCTGCGGACCATGGTGGCGAATGCGGACGAATTGAAAGATTCGCTGCGCAGCCAGAACGAGCGGCAAGGGCCATGCTTCAAAATTGAAGATGATCCTCGCCTGACCCGCTTTGGAAAAGTTCTGCGGAAATACAGTATTGATGAGCTGCCGCAGCTGTGGAACGTGCTCAAGGGCGATATGAGTTTGGTGGGGCCGCGTCCGCATCCGCTCGATGATTACAAGCAATACGACCTGGAACATTTGCGCCGCCTGGACGTGAAGCCGGGAATCACCGGCTTGTGGCAGGTCCGAGCGCGGCGCGATCCCTCGTTTGAAAAGACCATGGCGCTGGACGTCGAGTACATCGACCGCTGGAGCCTGGGACTCGACTTCAAATTGATTCTGGAAACCATCCCTACGATTTTCAAAGGGATGGGGCAGTAAGCGGCTCGCCGAGCAAGGCAAGCAAAAGGCGAGCAAGACGTACAGAGCTAAGCAAATCGAGCAGACATGAGCAAGACGAGTAGAAGGCGAGCGAAGAACCGATGACCCCAAGCACGCCAGCACCGGAGATTACCGAATGCCGCGAACCGCTGGTCCGTCCGGGCGGCGCAGCAGCGATCGTGCGCAAGTTTCGCGTGCGAAGCAGGCGGAGAGCAGCCTGCCGCATATCGAGGCGCAGCGCGTGGTTTCCGCATGGCGATGCGCGACATGGTGGCGGATTCGGCGCAGTACCTGGTGGGCCTGGCGCTGCTCAGTGTGGCGAGCGTGGTGCTCGTACCGCTGTATACGCGCAAAATCACGCCGGCAGAATTCGGCGTCTATGCATTGGTGGACATCACGGTTCTCGGCCTGCTGACGGTGGCGAGTCTGGGCATGAATGTCGCGTATCTGAAATGGTTCGCGGAAGCAAAGGCAGCGGAAGTACCCGCGCTGTTTTCGGAGATGCTGCTGGCGGGCTGTGGCGCGGCCGCGATTCTGGGGCTGGCATTTTCACTGATGTTGCGAAGCGGCTGGGGCAGCCATTGGTTTGGCATGCCCACGCAGAGTTTCGCCTGGATCCTGCTGCCCATCGTCCTCACCGAAAATCTGGAGACACTTTTACTGGTGCACCTCCGCGCATTGCGGCGTTCCATGGCGTTTTGTGTGGCATCGGCGGTGCGGCTGGTTGCGGTTGTGGGTGCCAGCGTCTGGTATCTGTCCGTGCAGCATCGGGGATTGTCGGGCATTTTCTGGGGCCGCGCCGTCGGGGATCTGGTGGGCGTGGCCGTTTTAGCGGCGATGTGTACGGGGGCGTTCCGGGTCTCATTTTCGTGGAACAAGATTGCCGGGATGGTGCGTTTCGGCATGCCGCTGGTGTTCAGCGCGCTGATGGCCACGATGCTGGACGCTGCGGGCCGCTATTTCCTCAGCCACTACGCCTCACTCGCCGAGGTGGGTACGTACAGCCTGGGAACCAAACTCTCGGGCTTGCTGCGCGTGTTGCTGGTCGCTCCGTTTGGCGTGGCCTGGGGAGGGGTGATGTTTCAGATCGCCCGCGAAAAAAACGCACGCGTCATTTATTCGAAGCTGCTGTGCTACGTGTTTTTGGTGGGCGTGGTCGCCGCGGTGGTTACCGATCTGTTCACGCCCGCGCTGCTGGCCGTTTTCGCGACGCCCGCATATTTCGGTGCGCGGCACATTGTTTCTTTGCTGCTGCTGACGCAAGCGGTGGGCATGTTGCAGTACCCCGCCTCGGTGGGCATCTACCTCAAGAGCTTCACCAAGGTTTTTACGCTTATTTACGGCGGCGCTTTCCTCCTGGATCTGGCGATGAACCGGCTGCTGGTGCCCCGGTACGGCATTGCGGGCGCGGCCATCTCGTGGTTCGTGGCCTGGAGCACACTGGTGCTGGGCACGGCGATCGTGAGCCAGTCGTTGTATCCCTTGCATTACGAAGCGAAGCCTTTCGTGCTCGCAGGCATGGCTTGCGTGGCCGCGCTGTTGTTCCGGCGCATGGGCATGAGCGCACTAACGATTTCGGGGCTGGCCTGCACGATGTGCTTCGCCGTGGTTGTAGCGGCGGCCGTCGCCTGGTTTATCGTCAGCAATTTTCGTGCCACCGCGCTGCGTTTGGAAGCGGAGTCAGCGCAATGACTCGTATGGGAACGCGCAACGCCGGCAGCTTCGAGTCATCCGTTTGCCGACGATTATTATTCGTCATTCGTGGCGTCATTGGCGGCGTGATGGGCGGCGTGATTAGCGGAAAGATGCAATGGGTTCATTGCTTATGAGCGTGCCAGCCACCGTGAACGAGATTTCGCCGCCCGCGTCCCTCGCGGAGCGCGCGTTCGCTGTCGGCGTGCTTCTCTACTCCACGGGCGCCTTTGTTAACTTGTTTGCCGGTCCCGACCAGCTTCTCGACCCGGGAGCGGGCATTCCGGAATTGCGTTATCTGTGGGCGGTGATTTACGTGCTTACGCTGGGGCTATGGTATCGCCACTGCAAAGGCTCCCTGCACTTGCTGCTTGCGGAGTGGCCGATCGTCCTGCTGGTTGGTCTCGCGATTGTTTCCGTGTTTTGGTCCGACGCGCCCGCGCTCACCTTTCGGAGAAGCATCGCGCTCGCGGGCAGGTGCGTGATCGCCCTTTATTTTGCGGTGCGATATCACCTTCGCGAGCAGCTGCAATTGCTGGTCTGGATGTGCGGCATTTCCGTTTTGTTGAGTTTGCTTTTTGGATGGTTCGCGTGGGGCACCGCTGTGGATGATTTGCAAGGCGCGTGGATTGGCATTTACGTTCAGAGAAACGCGCTGGGCGCCATGATGGTTTTAAGCGTTTTGGTATTTCTTTTGTGGTCGCGTTGGAATCCATCGCGGCGCTGGAGGGCCCGCGGTTTGGCTTCCGCCGCGTTCTTGTTGCTCGTTCTTTCCAGGTCCATGACGGCTTTTGTAGCGTTTTTATTTCTGCTGCTGCTGTTTCCAGCCATGGGCAAGCTCGCGCAATCGGCACGGCGCGTGGGAGTGCTGCTTTTTGTGGCAAGTATGCTGCTGGTTACCGGCGGGTATTGGGTGGGAGCGAACCTGGCATTCGTCACCGAGATGATGGGACGCGATCCCGGGCTGTCGGGCCGCATCGAGTTGTGGGTCGTGAGCGGGTTGATGGCGTTACAGCGGCCCTGGTTGGGATACGGCTACAGCGCGTTTTGGACCGGCCTCGGAGGCCCATCGGACGGCATTTGGCGCATTGTCGGCTGGACCGCTCCCGGTGCTCACAACGGCCTGATTGAAATTTGGCTGGACTTGGGGATCGTGGGAGTGGTGATCGCGGCGGTTGGCTTTGGCAGGTATTTTCGGAAAGCGTTTCGCTTGATTCGCGAAGTCCCGGCCTGGGAGAGTGCGTGGCCGCTGATGTTTCTCGCCATCGTTTTCATCCTGAATCTAACCGAAAACATTTTCTTTGGCGCCAACAACATCTATTGGCTGCTGTACATGGTCATCGCGCTGGACCTGTCGATCTTGCTGGGGAGAACGCTGCCTGCTCACCAAAGCGGGGGAAACGCATGACTGCTATCGAGCGGGCGGCGCGTTGGATCAAGGGCACAGCCGGCTTGGGAGACTCGTCGGCCATCAGTGTCGCGGTGCGGCCTTACTACAACCGTTTCCTTGAGATCGTTTACCGGGAACGCGGCCTGAGCCGAAAAATGGCTGGGCAGCAGCCGATGCGCATCCGCCCCGCTTCGCGGTATTACCGGGACGACTTCGAAGCGGGACTGTTCCGTTTCCTCGAAGGCGTGGTGCGGCCCGGTGACGTGGTGCTCGAGGTGGGCGCAAATATCGGCATTTTCACCGTGTTGCTCGGCCGGTGGGTGGGTCCTCGCGGACACGTGTATGCCTTCGAGCCTGCGCCAGAAACCAGGGCGCTTCTGGAAGATCACCTCATGTTGAATGGGGTGCAAGATAGGGTCACGGTGGTAGCGGACGCGATCAGCGATGTTCCCGGGCGGTCCTCATTCCATGCCGCGGGCATGTCGGGTAGGAACGCGCTATCGCCCAATACTCACGGCGAGCGCGGCCCGGATACCGTGGAGGTACCGGTCACCACGATTGACGCATTCTGCAAAGAGCGCAACGTTATTCCCACTCTGATCAAAATGGATATCGAGGGTTATGAGATTCACGCATTGCGGGGAGCCAGGGACGTGATCGCGAAACATGCACCCGCGCTGATCGTCGAACTGCACCACCTGAATTGGCCCGAAATAGGAGTAAGTGCCGGAGAAATGGACGAAATGCTAAGCAGGATGGAATCGAATTACCGCGTGCAGTCGCTCGAAGAAGATCCCGATTGCATGTCACCGTACGGGCATGTAGCGCTGCTACCCCGGTCGCGTGCGCAAGGTCCCGCGCCGGCGCGTAATACCCCTGACGTCACTGATACCGCTGATACCAGTGAGTTCGCCGCGGCCAGGGTGCTCGCCAATACAACGGGTGCAAAGCCTGTGAGTCAGGAGTCCAGGTGGGAACACAAATGAATACATTTGATGCCGCGTCATACTGGGAAGACCGGCTTAAGCAGAATCCCGGCGTGCGCGGGATCGGCCACACGGATCTGGGCGCCCAATACAATCAGTGGCTCTACAAAATCAGGCGCACGGTTTTCTTTCGTACGCTGCGCGCATTGCGAACGGATTGGGCTTCCAAGCACGTTCTCGATATTGGCTCGGGAACCGGCTTTTACATCCGTTTGTGGAAGGAGCTGGGTGTGCGGTCGGTGAGGGGAAGCGATCTCACAAATATCGCCGTCAGCCGTTTGCGCGAAAAGCTGCCTAACGAGAACGTCTTTCGTTTTGATATCGGGGGTTCGGTTCCGCTCGAGGAACCTGGCCGCTACGAGGTGGTCTCCGCGTTCGACGTGTTTTTTCATATCGTGGACGACGCGCGTTACGAACGGGCGATTCAAAACGTCTCGAACCTGCTCACGCCGGGCGGCCTGTTTGTGTTCTCCGACCTGTTCCTGCACGGCGAAACGCTGCGCATGGAACATGTGGTGTGCCGTCCGCTCGAGGAAGTCACGCGCATTCTCGAGCGCGCCGGCTTTGAAATTGTGACGCGGGTGCCCATGTTTGTCGTCATGGCCCAGCCACTCGACACCGCGAGCGCCTGCGTGCGATTTCTGTGGAAGCTGATGACCTATCCCGTCCGGAAGAGCGAAGCCGTGGGTTTTGTGCTGGGGGCCATTCTCGCGCCCATAGAAACCGAGCTAACCAGGGTGCTGCGTGAAAGTCCCACAACCGAAATTATGGTTTGCCGGAAAGTGAATCTATGACCGCTTTCTCCGGAGTGTGGCGTTCGCGTAAAGCTTGCGAAGCGCGTTCGGCGGCCTCGCCCCCGGGCCGGCCGGCCGTGGCGATTTACGTGGATCCTTTACTCTCGCCGACGATGACGTTTGTCCGCGCGCAGGCTGCGTCGCTGCAGAATTTCGCGCCGTTTTACGTCAGCCCGCAGCGAAGTGCTCCCAGCCTCGAACTGCCCGCCGGGCGCACGCTCGTGCTGTGCGAAAACACGAATGCCCGGCCAGTTCTCAAAAAAATAAAACAGGCGCCGTGGAAAGTTTTTGGACGCGCGCCTTTATTCTTTCGCAAGGTTGCGAAATTTCATCCCGTGCTCGTTCACGCGCACTTTGGCCCCGGCGGGCTGATGGGCTTGCCGCTGGCGCGGCACTTGCGAGTGCCTCTGATCACCACATTTCATGGCTACGACGCCACGATGAGCGATGCATATACCAGCCGGGATGCCACCTATCGCCACCGGGTTTATTCGCGCAAGAAATATATCCTGCAGAGGGATGGGGTTCTTTTTCTGGCGGTTTCGCGGTTTATCCAGCGGCAGCTTGTGGAGCAGGGCTTCACGCCGGAAAAAATTGTTCTGCATTATACGGGCGTCGATACGGAGTTCTTTTGCCCCGACGAGACCGTCGCTCGTGAACCTGTAGTTTTGTTTACGGCCAGCTTAACCGAAAAAAAAGGCTGCGAGTATTTGATCCGGGCGATGGCGGAAGTCCAGTCGATTTTTCCGGAGGTGAAACTGGTTCTTATCGGTGACGGGCCGCTCCGTCGCGATCTCGAACACCTGGCAAAAGACAAGCTTCGCGAGTTTCAGTTTCTGGGGGTACAACCGCCTGAAGTCGTTCGGCAATGGATGAACCGCGCGAGGGTGTTCTGCGTTCCCAGCGTTCGCGCCAGGTCCGGCGACGGTGAAGGTTTCGGGATGGTGTTCGCGGAAGCGCAGGCCATGAGGTTGCCGGTGGCGAGTTTCGATTCCGGAGGTGTTTCCGAGGCGGTCGCCGATGGCGAAACCGGCCTTCTCGCGCCGGAACGCGATTGGCAAGCACTGGCAAAGAACATTCTGCTGCTACTCGCGAAGGACGCTGCCTGGGGCCGCATGAGCGCGAGAGGCCGTAGCCGCGTGTGCAGTCTTTTCGATTTGCGAACACAAACGCGATTACTCGAAGAAATCTACGGCCGCGTTCTGGGATTACCGGCAGCGCAGCCGGCCATGCGCACGGTGAACGTCTGATGGGTGCAAGCAATGGACACTGGCTGGCCACAGGCGATGGCGCCCTGCTGTTTCCCTATTTGCCGGCCGATGCCTCCTGGCAGTCAAGTGGCTGGCATGAAGCGCAGCAAATACTACAAAAATATCCGCAGCGCCAGGGACGGTTGAAAGTGCTGGATGTGGGCTGCGGCGCGGGCAGCAGCTTTTACGACTTCAAGGGATTTGATGACCGCATTTTGTGGACGGGTCTCGATTTGAGCGATTCACCGGAAGCCGCCGGCAGCAACGTAAGGTCGCTCGATTTCCGCACGTTTGATGGCGTGCACATACCGCTGGCCGAAAACGAGGTGGATTTAATTTATTCGCGCCAAGTGTTCGAGCATGTCCGGCATCCGCTGGCTCTTTTGCACGACATGTATCGCGTATTGAAGCCCGGCGGTTATCTGATCGGCTCGACTTCGCACCTGGAGCCATTCCATTCGCGAAGCTTCTGGAATTACACGCCATATGGATTTTGCGTGTTGCTGAGCGATTCGGGTTTTGCCGCGGCCCGCGTGAGGCCGGGCATCGACGGCTTTACCTTAATGGCCAGGCGCGTTCTTAGCTACGTACATCTCACCGCCGCCTGCAACCCATTTTTTGAAAATGAATCTCCGTTGAATCTATTGCTGGAATTGATTGGCAGGGCCACGCGTATGCCGGTAACCCGGAGGAACGCGATGAAACTGCTCTTTGCGGGCCATTTCACGTTTGTGGCCGCGAAAGTTGCGGCCCCGGCGTTGTTTGGCGGCGAGGGCAAACTGGCGTGAAACGGATTTTGATCATTGAAGCCGAGATGAAACGGTACCGCGCGCCTTTTTACCGCGATCTGTACGCGGCGCTGCGTTCGCAAGGAATAGCGTTACGAGTGGCTTATAGCGATCCCCGGGCAACGGATATTTCGAAGGGCGATCACTGCGAGCTTCCAGACGAATATGGAATGAAAGTCAAAGGCTACTGGCTCGTAAACCGGCTGTTGCTGCAGCCGCTGGTGCGTCATGCCGCCGCGGCCGACCTGATTATTTCGAGTGAAGGCAGCCGCTTGTTATTCAGCCAGCTCCTGCTGCCGTTCGCCGCATGCAAGCTCAAAAAGCTTGCACTCTGGGGATTTGGACAGAACAAACAAGCGGACCGGCAACCGTTTTCCGAATGGTACAAGAGAAAAGTCCTGCGTTACCCGAGTTGGTGGTTTGCCTATACGGCCGGGTCCGCCGAGTACTTGATGGCCCGCGGCTATCCGCGCGAAAGAATCACGACCGTGCAGAATGCGGTCGATACCGGCCAGATCAGCCGCTGGATTGCCGGGTTGAGTGCGGACGAAACCGCGAGCCTCCGCGCACAACTGCACGTGCCGCCGGCCTCGCCGGTCGGTATCTATTGCGGATCTCTTGAAAAATGCAAAAACCTGCCGTTCCTGATTGAATCGGCAAAACTCGTGAAGCGCCAAATTCCCGATTTTCACCTGGTGCTGGTCGGAGGTGGTTCGGAAAGTGTTTATGTAGAACGGCAGGTGCAGTCCCATCGTGAATGGATTCATTGGACGGGCCCAAAATTTGGCGCGGAAAAGGCGGCGTTACTAAAGGCCGCCGATATTTTCATGCTTCCGGGCAAAATAGGGCTCGCCATTCTCGACTCTTTTGCCGCGCGGCTCCCGATTCTAACCACCAGGATCCCTAATCATTGTCCGGAAGTGGAATATCTGACCGACGGATGCAATGGAATGATGACGGAAAACAGCGTGGACTCGTATGCGCGGGGTGTGGTCGAGATTCTGAGCGATGCTGCAAGACTCGCCGCACTCAAGCAGGGCGCGTATCAATCGTCGCTGAAATATTCCATGGAAACGATGGTGGCGAATTTTTGCCGTGGGATCGAGGAGTGCCTGAGCCGGAACTAACCCGTTTTTTGCTGGAATCTGTGTGCAGCGAAACGCCGGCAGTTCGGAGCGATGCTCGACATGAATACACATCCCAAACTTGCGCTTGTTACCAGCTGGGATGATGGGCATCCCCTGGACCTGAGGATCGCCGACATGCTTTGCAGGCATGGCCTGAAAGGCACGTTTTACATTCCGGCGCGCAGCGAGCGGCGCCTGTTGCGCGGTACGGAAATTGCGCGGCTTTCCGAGAGCTTCGAAGTGGGCGCGCACGGTATCGACAGCTACGAACTGACCACAGTGCCAAATAGGATCGCCTTCGAGGAAATCGCCGGATCCAAAAAATGGGCGGAAAACATTACCGGCAAACCCTGCACGACGTTCTGTTTTCCAAAGGGGCATTTCTTTCGCCGGCACCTGCAGCTCGCCAGGGAAGCAGGGTACGCGGGCGTGCGCACGGTGGAATTGATGTCGTTGCAATGGCCCGCGCGAGTTTCCGGTCTGAACGTGATACCCACCACGGTGCAAGCCTTCTCGCAATCTCCGATTGCTTACTTCAGAAACTTTGCCAAGCGCCTGCGTCTTAGAAACGCGTGCACTTATTTGAAGCACGCCGGATCGTCCAATTGGATTTCCGCGGCGGCTTCCACGCTGGCGGCTGCGGCCAAATCCGGAGGCGTTTTCCACTTGTGGGGACATTTCTGGGAAATTGACGAGACCGAGCAGTGGAGCGCGCTTGAACAAGTGCTGGCCTGCATGGCGGCGTACAAAAAAGATGCGGTGTGTCTCACGGCTGGCGAGCTCTGCCAATATGGAAAATAAAATCCGTGAAATCGCCGCGCGATTGTGCTGTCCCGATGATGAAGGCATGCTCCGGCCGGATCGCGATGGACTGACGTGTACCGTGTGCGCCAGAGTGTTCCCCATTTTAGATGGGCCGGTTTTGGACCTTCTGCCTACCCGGCCGGCGACCTTCGCGCTGGGCCACAGTAACGAATACGCCTCGCAATACCTGTCCTCTTTTCAGGAGCCTTTTCATCTGCGCGAGGGGGCTATGGCCTGGGGTGCGGCTGAAATTTCAGAACCAGTGTGGGCCGCCAAGCGCGAACGTCAAGTCCGGGCGGTCCTTTCTGCGATTGTAGCTTCTCTCGCGGACGCACCGCGCTGTGGCGATGCGGTTGTTTGTGACATCTCCGCGGGTGGCGGACATTACACGCGCGCGCTGGCGCCGCATTTCAAGTGGGTCCTGCACTGCGATCTTTCTGTGGATTCTCTGAGCTATGCCGCGCGAAAGTCCGCGCAAATGGGAATTTCCAACATGCTCTTCCTGCGTGTGGATTATTTACGGCTGCCTTTCCTGCATTCTCTCGATCGCGTCGTCTGTTTTGACACGCTCATCCGCGGAACCGATCACGAGCAGGCGCTGCTGGCTCAGATCCGCAAAGCGCTGCGGCCTGCGGGTGCCGCTATGGTTGATTTTCATAACTGGTGGCATAACCCGCTGCGGCGTCTCGGCGTGCTGCGCGAAAATTTCGTGGGAAACCGAAGTTATGCGCGCGCTGAAGCCGAAGCTCTCCTTCGCACTTGCGGCATCGATGCTTTTAAATACATCCCGTTTTGCCAGGAATTCGACAGGGCCAGCGGGATGCACCGCGTACTTTCCCGGTGGATTCCTCCCGCGCGGTTAATGTTCGAATTTTCACCCAACGTGGGGAGTGGCAGCAGTACGAATTCTCGCGCCGCGCGTCTGTTGTCTGCGGTTAATTCCAGCGAGGAGAAAGAAGGCGGCGCATGTGGCTCGATTACGAAGCCAGATATAAGACAGGCCTGAGTGACCCGGTAAATATTTTGTGGCGTGAAACCGGCGCGCGGCAGAAGGCCCGAAATATCCTGGGCGTATGTCAGGGAGTCCGCATCGATTCGATGATTGAAATCGGCTGTGGTACCGGTGCGGTGATTGAAAAATTATCCGCCAGCGGTTTTGCGCGAACGTATTTCGCGACCGACATTTCTCCCTCGGCATTGGAGTCGCTGTGCGCAATGTCGCGCACGTGGCTCGCCGGCGCTATGGTCGCCAACGCCAACCACCTGCCGCTGAATGATGGGGCGTTGTCTTTGGCGATTTTGAGTCATGTGGTCGAACATCTCGACAATCCGGAGCTGGCCATCCGCGAAGCCGGCCGAGTCGCGCGGCTGGTTGTGGTTGAAGTGCCCTGCGAAAAGGTGCTGACGAATTTCATTCGTACCAAAATCTTCAGGCAAAAATATGCGGCTGCACGCGATGCGGGACATGTCCAGTTCTGGAGCTTGCGGTCGTTTGCACGATTTATCAAACGCGACTGCGAGTTCGAAATCCTGGCCAGCAAGCACGATCTGATCAGCCGCGAAGTTGAGTTATTCGGTAAAACCGGAGGGCAGAAGTTGAAAGGGTGGTTCAAGCAGAGCCTGAAATTTATATTGCCTGTGGCGATCTACACGCGCGTATTCACGACGCACCTCACACTATTGTGCCGGCCTGCCACTATGCGTCGTCCGGCCGCTGCGGCCGGCATGCTGGCCGCGCGCCTGCAGGGAGCCAGGTGATTCAACATTTCGAAAAGTTATTGCCTGGCGCGAAACTCTGGAAAGCAGCAGCGCTTCCGCTCTTAGGTCTTGTTCTGATTTCTTGGGTATTCCGGCTCACTTCAAAAGCTCCGGCGCAGGTGCTAACGGTAAATATTCAGCTGACACCGCCATCGGGTCCTGTGCCGATGTCTTTATTCGGCATGCACATTCATCATATTGCGACGACGACTCCGTGGCCCATTGTGCCGTTCGGTACCTGGCGTTTATGGGACGCCTACGTTTCCTGGCCGTGGCTTGCGCCGCAAAAAAATACCTGGGATTTCACGGTTCTCGATCAATACGTGGCCCTGGCCGAACAAAAGCACGTCGAAATCCTGCTGCCGCTCGGGCTATCGCCCGCATGGGCCTCCGCGCGGCCCGCGGAACCGTCCGCATATTCGCCGGGATATGCCGCGGAGCCCGCAAGTATTGACGACTGGCGCGATTACGTGCGCACCGTCGCGACCCGCTATAAAAACCGCGTGCGCTATTACGAAATCTGGAACGAACCAAATCTGCCGCAATTTTTCTCGGGGACCTCGCAGCAGATGCTGCAACTCTCGTGCGCCGCCTACACAGTTCTGAAACAAGTTGACCCGGCGGTCCAGGTAGTTTCGCCATCGGCCACCGCAGCTCCCGGTGTGCAGTGGCTGGCAGCCTATTTGCAAGCCGGAGGTGCATCGTGCGCCGATATTATCGGCTTCCATTTCTACGTTTCACCACAGGCGCCGGAAGCGATGGTGAGACTGATCTTCCAGGTGCGCGATACGATGGCCAATCGAGGTGCCGCCAATAAGCCACTCTGGAATACCGAGACGGGATGGCTCATTCAAAATAGCGTGGCCGCCGTATTGCCGCAGCCGAACAGCAGCTTCAGCGTCGTGCTCACGCCGAGCGACGCCTCGGCATATGTGGCCCGCAGCTACATCCTGAACTGGGCGGCCGGTGTTTCTCGCTTCTATTGGTATTCCTGGGATAGCTCGACGGAAGGGCTGACCGAGCCTGACGGTAAAACGCTGAAGCCTGCCGCTAGCGCTTACCTGCAGGTGGAACGGTGGCTCGTCGGCTGGGTGATGAAGTCTTGCGTTTCGGATGCCAATGGCACGTGGACCTGCGAAATGTCGCGCCCGCCTGCTCCGCCGCGCGCCACGGGCCGTGAATGGATCGTGTGGAATCCCAACGGTCCCATGCGGTTTCGCATTCCTGCGACGTGGGACGTGCGCCAATCCTGGGATCTGTCGGGAAGCCGCGTTGTCGCGCGGCCATCGGCCATCGTGGCGATTGGGCCGGCCCCAGTGCTGTTTGAAAACGTGGCGCCGTGAAGGTCCTGATGATTCATAACCGCTACCAACAAAGCGGCGGAGAGGATTCCGTCTTTCAGTCTGAGGCGGAAGTGCTGTCGGATGCTGGCCATACGATTTTGCGCTACGAACGTGATAACCGGGAACTAGATCACGGAGCGGCAAATTGTTCCACGCTCCTGAATGCGGCCTCGCTTGCCGCGAACACCATTTGGTCCGGGAAAAGTTATCGCGAACTTTTACAAAGTACCGGACACGATCAGCCCGGCCGGCCCGACGTGGCGCACTTTCATAACACACTTCCTCTGATTTCGCCCTCTGCGCACTGGGCTTGCAAGGAAAATGCCATTCCCGTCGTGCAGACTCTGCACAATTACCGCCTGCTCTGCCCCGCGGCGACCTTTCTGCGCGATGGCCAAGTCTGCGAAAGTTGTCTCGGCAAGGCGCTCCCGTGGCCCGGTGTTGTGCATGGCTGCTATCGAAACAGCCGCGCGGCGAGCGGAGTTCTGGCGGCCATGCTCGCGGTGCACCGCGCCATGCACACGTGGACCAAAACGGTGGACATCTTTATCGCGTTATCCGAGTTTGCCAAAGCCAAGTTCGTGCAGGGCGGCTTGCCCGCTGCGAAAATCGTCGTAAAACCAAATTTTGTATATCCCGATCCGGGCGGCGGCGCGGACCCGTCGGACATTGCCATTTTTGTTGGACGGCTGTCCGAGGAAAAGGGCCTCCCCACGCTGGTCGCCGCCTGGCAATTGCTTGCGAAGCGCATTCCCTTGCGAATTATTGGGGACGGCCCCTTGCGCGCGGAACTGGAAACACGGGTAAATCGATGCAATATCGCCGGGATTTATTTTGAGGGTCGTCTTCCGCCAACCGAAGTCGTAGCCGCCATGAAACAGGCGCGGTTCCTGATCCTGCCAAGCCAGTGTTACGAAAATTTCCCCATGGCCATTGCCGAAGCCTTCGCCTGCGGCACGCCGGTAATTGCCTCGCGCCACGGAGCGGCCGCTGAGATTGTGGAAGATGGCCGAACCGGTTTGCTTTTTCAGGCGGGAGATGCCGGCGACCTAGCCGCGAAAGTGGATTGGGCCGCAACACATTCCTCACAAATGAAACGGATGGGTTTCGCGGCACGGGCCGAGTTCGAGAAAAAATACACCGCCAAAGCGAACCTTGAAAGATTGCTGGAGATTTACGCCCGTGCAATTTCACCCGGCGGGGTTCGGAATACAGCGGCCGTGTGTGCGCACGCTTGAACGCGCTGTGGTCCCGTGCATGACGTTGAGCCGCCGCAGCGACGTGAACGGCTAGGCGTTTGAGCGATGTGCAAGGCGATGTGCCGGTGATGTGCAGGCACGTGCTGGCGCGTGCCGGAGGATTCTGAAGGATGCCGCAAAATGACTCGTACAGTACGTTGGGCGTGCGTGTTGACGTCATGCAAATTCCCGACGTGCTAGCGCAGATGAAAGTGTGGATTGCTCAGCGCACCCGCTGCCATTCCATTGCGTTAGCTGGAATGTACGGGCTCACCGAGGCGCAACGCGACACGAGTTTGAAGCGCGTGTTCAATTCAGCGGATTTAGTCGTGGCTGATGGCATGCCGATTATCTGGATTGGGCGTTTGCGCGGATGGGCTCTCGCGAGGCGAGTGTACGGGCCGGAACTCATGCTCGAATCCTGCCGGGATGGCCTCGCAGCGGGTTACCGTCATTTCTTTTTTGGAGGCGCTCCCGGTGTGGCCGAGAAATTGTGCCAGGCTTTGCACGGCAAATTTCGCGGTCTGCAGGTGGCTGGCACCCTCTCACCTCCCTATCGGGCGCCGACGGCCGAAGAGGATGAGCGCATCGTTTCGATTATAAATTCCGCCTCCTGCGACGTGTTATGGGTGGGCTTGGGTTCGCCCAAGCAGGACCGCTGGATGTGCGAGCACCGCGATCGGCTCAACGTGCCGGTGCTGGTCGCCGTAGGCGCCGCATTCGACATGAACTCCGGCAGTAAGAGGCAGGCTCCCCGATGGATGCGCGAGCACGGATTAGAATGGTTTTATCGGTTACTGCAGGAACCGCGCCGACTGGGACGGCGCTACGTGGTGAACGGTACCAAGTTCCTCGCTTACGTCGCACTGGAACTTGCCGGACTCAAAGAGTTCGGCAGGTGAAAACCCGGAACGAACGGGCGTAACAGCCGCGCGCAACAGCCTCGCGCAACAGCCTCGCGTAACCCGCCGTGCGGAACGGCGGCTCGGTCGTGCAGTACACGGCATCAGGCTGGCCAGGAACAAACTCCTGGCGAATGTGTTGTTCGCGTTCCATTCCTCGGATATCCTGCTAAAACGCCATAATCGCCGGTCAGAATAGGCATCGTAATCAGCAGGCAAATAGACATGATCGATATCCACACTCACATTCTGCCGGGACTCGATGACGGCGCCAGGTCTCTCGAAGAATCCTTGCAGATGGCCGAAATGGCCATTGCGGATGGCATCACTCACGTCGTGGCCACGCCCCACTCGAATGGCGAATACCAGCTCGATCCGGAACGGGTGGGCACGCTTTGTCGAGAGTTGCAGGGAAAATTAGGGGGCCGTCTGAAATTGGCAACGGGCTGTGATTTCCATCTGAGCTACGAGAACTTGCAGGACATTAAAACGAATACGAGCAAGTACACCATCAATCAAAAGAATTACCTGCTCGTGGAATTTGCGGATTTTTCCATTCCACCCACGGTGGAAGACACGCTGCACCAACTGCATCTTTTGGGTCTCTCGCTGATCATCACCCATCCGGAACGGAATCGCCTGATTCGGGAAAAGCCGGAGCGGTTACGCCGCTGGTTACACCAGGGCTGCTACGTGCAAATCACGGCGCAGTCTTTGCTGGGAAGGTGGGGCGACGGAACCAGAAAACAGGTCGAGGAATGGCTGGATATGGACATCGTTCATTTCTTCGCGAGCGATGCGCACAACACTTCGTCGAGACCGTTGCAGCTTCGCGCGGCTTACGACGTCGTGGCGGAAAGGCGGGGGGAAACCGTCGCCAAGGCATTATTTGAAGATAATCCGCTTGCGGCGTTTGAGGGACGTCCGCTACCTTACGAGCCGCCGCAGCCCGACGTAACGGCCCGTCCTAAACACGCGGGCCGCCGCAAGCGCTTTATCTTCTTCTAACGAACTTTACTTCTACTTCCACCGCTGAGGCTTCGGGTCTTTAACTGCTAGACTCGCAGCTAGCGCGATGCGACTGCCGCATCCGCGCTGTATACTTTTACTTCCACGCGGCGGTTCTTGGCTCGAGCAGCGCGCGTGTTGTCGGGATCCGCGGGATTGTTTGCACCCAAACCGATCACACGGATTTGGTAGAAGGGAATGTTCTTCTGCGTGACGAGGTATTGCACGACGGCGTCCGCCCGGCGCTTGCTCAGCTCCAGGTTATATTCCGCCGTTCCCGTCTTGTCCGTGTAGCCTTCCACCGCGACAAAGTAGCGCTTCATTGAGCCGGTATTGCCCGCAACCATGTCGAGCTGTTCTTTGTCTTCCTTGGTGAGTACCGCGCGGTTGACCCCGAAAAGAGCCGTCCCCTGTCCAACGACTTTATAATCGTCCAGGTTGGCCACGACGCCGCGGAGTGCGGTGATCTCCTCGCTGTCGCGATCCGCCTTCTGGTCGGCCTGGTTCGCTTTGTTCATGGCGTCGCCCGCGCGCCGGTCGACGGCTGTTACCTTCTCATCAACAGCGCTGATGGCGGTCGAGTTCTTGGCGATGTCCTGCTTGTCCTGCGCGATCTCGGTGTCCTGCTTGCCGTTCGTATCGGCTGCCGCATCGACCTTTTGCTCGATCGGCACTTCCGTTTGACGAACGTAGTTCTTCGTGGCGCAACCTGCGAAGAGTGCGGCGACGCCCAGGATACTGATAAAAACGCTGTGCCTCATTGGGGTTCCTCCATAGGAACGTAGCTTCGTAAATTCGTAATCTCGCTGAATGTGACGACCCTTTTAGTGTTAGTAAATCAAAGATTCTGGGCTAGGCCAGAATATCCTAGCAGATTGCTCACAGTTTCTCCACATGCACGGGGCAGAAAAATCATGTAAAAAGCTCGAGGACTTCCTCGTAGCGCTTGAATGGTGGAATCAGATAGGCACCACCGACCTCCGACCGCGCCCATGAAAGCATCTGCCGCGCCAGCGTGAAGCCGTAATCCCGGGCCGACGCTCCGGCCAGTTCCAGCTCCTTCAGCACGGGCTGCGGAATGGAAATGCCGGGAACTTCGTTGTTAAGCCGCAGGGCCTGTTTGTAGCTCGTTAGGGGCCACACCCCCACGATGATTGGGACCGGCGAACGACCCCCGATGCGTTTTAGAAACGCATGCCAGTGAGCGGGATCGAACAGCGGTTGCGTCATCGCAAAATGCGCGCCGGCATCCACCTTGGAATAGAACCGCTTGATTTCGTAGTCCAGGTCTTCGGCCACGGGATTCAGCGCGACGCCGATGGTGTAATTTGTGGCCCCTCCCAATGTCTTGCCGGCCCAATCCGTTCCCTGGTTCAGGCGGGCGGCGACCTTGACGAGTCCGATGGAATCAATTTCGTAGACGCCACTCGTCTCCGGGTGATCACCCAACGAGGGCGGATCACCGGTAATCGCCAGAAGATTGCGCACCCCGCCTACCGACCATGCGCCCAGCAACATGGCTTGCAATCCGATCAGGTTGAGGTCTCGCGTGGTGAGGTGAGGGATGGTCTCGACGCCGCGCGCCTCGAGCGCTCCGGCCACCATCATCGCATCCATGCCCACGCGCGCCAGAGTGCCGCTGTTGATGTCGATGGCATCGACGCACCCGGTGGCCATGACTTTGTCGACTTGTTCGAACACGCGATCGAGTGAAATGCCCTTGGGAGGATCGATTTCGACTGACAGCACGAACTCGCCGGCCTGCAGCTTGCGCCAGATGCCGCTCTGCGGTTCGCGCTTGGCAATAATCCGCTTGGGCGCCGTCAATGTGACCGCGGCAGAAGATTCGACCTTTACCGCCCCGGGCCGCAGCCCCCGCACCGCATCGGCAAGTGCACGAATATGCTCGGGAGACGTGCCGCAGCAGCCGCCCAGTATGCGCGCGCCCAGAGCCGCAGCCTCGCGCGCGAAAAGCGCGAAATACTCGGGCGAAGATCGCGGATACACGGTGCGGTCGCCTACCCGTTGCGGAAAACCGGCATTGGGCATGGCGGAAATCGGACGTCCCGCCGACGCTAGTCCCTCGATCATCGGCAATAGCGATTGCGGGCCGAGAGTGCAGTTTGCTCCGATGGCCTGCACGTTCTTGCTGGCCAGACGCGCCGCCGCCTGCGCCGGACGCGTGCCATCCCGCGACAATCCTTCCTCGGAAAACGTCAGTTGCGCGATGATCGGCAGACTGGAGAAGGAGCGGATCGCGTCCACCGCCGCCACCAGTACATCGATATTCGAAAACGTCTCCAGGAGAAACAGGTCCACGCCACGCTCTTCGAGCGCGAGTGCCTGTTCGCGGTAAATATCCAGAATCTCTTCGTGCGGAAGCTGATCGATTTCCGGCCCCATGCCTAGCGGTCCCATGGAGCCGGCGATCAGCACCTCGTGCGGCGCGGCTTCGCGTGCTTCACGCGCCAATTTCACGCCGCGGTGGTTAAACGAGGCCACGCGATCACCGAGCCCCAGCGCCGCCAGCTTCGAGCGGTTAGCGCCGAACGTATTCGTCTCGATGATCTGCGCCCCGGCTTGGATATAAGCCTGGTGCACGCGGAAGACGGCCTCGGGTTGCGAAAGATTCAGCTCTTCAAAGCACCGTTGCACGCCCGCCGCCTCAAATAAAACCGATCCCATGGCCCCATCGGCGATGAGCACGGCATTCTCCAGGCGCTTTTCGAAGTCTGCGATTTTCATGATTGAATTCGCGGGTCGGAACTTGTGCGCTGCCGGTCGGAGCTTCCACAGTGAAGGCTCGGCAACGCGATTTCCCGCCGCATCGTCAGGAAGCTACCGCCTCAGCGGGAGGCGCTACCGCACCTGCTCCATCAGTTCGGCAATCGTGCCCATCAGATCGTACTTGGTGAGAATTTCGTATTGCCCATTGCCCATGACTACAAAAACGGCCGGACTATCGTGGCTCAAAATCCGGGTAACGCGATCCACGGGTGCATTTCGGGGCACCTGTGGCAGAGGTTTGCTCATGATCTCGCGAATGATCAGTTTTCGCAGATCTTTGCCTTGCAGCGCCAGGTTCAAAATCTGGTCTTCGTAAATCGTGCCGACGATCCCGCCCTCTTCAAAAACCGGGAGCTGTGAGATGTCCTGCTCCTGCATGGTGCGCAAGGAATGGAACACGGTCTGGTCCGGCCCGACCAGGATCAACTGGCGCACTTTGCCGCTGCGATGTTTTGCCGCGACCACTTCCTCCGCGGTGAGCGGTACCTCCGACTCGAGATATCCGCGTTCGCGCATCCACTCGTCGCTATAAACTTTGCTCAGGTAACGCATGCCGGTGTCGGGGAGAAAAGCCACGACGAATGCTCCCGCAGGCAAGGTGCGCGCCACGCGCAGCGCCGCCGACACGCATCCGCCTCCCGAGCCTCCCGTAAAAACGCCCTCGCTTTTTACGAGCGCACGCGCCACCAGGAAGCACTCGCGGTCGGTCACCTGCTCGACATCGTCGAGCATCTTGAAATCCATCGTTGACGGGAAAATATCCTCGCCAATGCCTTCCACGACGTAGGTGCGCGCCTTCCCGATCTTTCCGGATTTTGCAAAATCGTAGTAGAGCGATCCCACCGGGTCCACTCCGATGATCCTGACGGCGGGATTCTTCTCTTTCAGGTAGCGTCCCACGCCGCTGACGGTCCCGCCCGTGCCCATGCCGCAGACGAAGTGCGTGATTCTTCCTTCCGAATCGTCCCAGATTTCCGGACCTGTCGTGCGGTAGTGAGCCTCCGGATTCATCGGGTTTTCATACTGATTGGGATAAAAAGAATTCGGAAGCTCCTCGGAAAGTTTCTTCGCTACCGAGTAGTAGCTGCGCGGATCGTCCGGCTCGACAGCCGTGGGGCATACGATCACTTCAGCGCCGAGCGCCTTCAGCAAATCGATTTTTTCCTTCGATTGCTTGTCAGTGATGGTAAAAACCATTTTGTAGCCGCGCACCGCCGCCACGAGCGCGAGCCCCATTCCGGTGTTGCCCGAGGTTCCTTCGATGATGGTGCCGCCCGGCTTCAGCAAGCCGTTTCGTTCCGCTTCATCAATCATGGCGGTACCGATGCGGTCTTTCACTGAGCCGCCGGGATTGAGGTAATCCGCTTTGACGTAGACCTCCGCTTTGCAATCTTTGGCCATGCGATGCAGGCGCACCAGGGGCGTGTGCCCGATCGCTTCCAAAATGTTGTTGCACTTCATGTTGACGGCTCGCCTCTGAATTTGCGGATTTAGCAAACCCGTGTGTCAGGCTGTTGCGTTAGGACTATTGCCCGGACCACGCCCGCATCATGCCCACGTGATATTCGAATAATGCTACGCATGAGCTCGGCGTGACACGAAGGTTGTCTGCGGATCACCCAACGGGCGACCCCGGCTACGCCCACTGGGTAAAACGCCGCCACTAACGCTCACCGGTAAACGCCCGTATTAAAACACGGCGTGCGAAAATTTCTTCGCGGTGCGGTCAAAATTGTATCATGCGCGACAGTCCTGCACTTTTCCTCGAGTCTGCCGCGGCGCCAAAGTGGCACGCCACTACATCTCGGCGGATATAAGATACACAACACGCAGGCCAACGCGCCTGCAACCTTACCGCTGCCAATCTTTTATTCTGGAAAAGCTCCTAGCCGTGGAAGAGCCGGTCACACCGCGTTCAGTTTGCCGGCCAGGAGTGGCACGTGATGCAAGTAGTTGCGGCCTGCCGCATTTGATGGCAACTGATGCAGCTGGCCATCGAAGTGACGGCTGTGGTCTCCGCCATCGCGTCGAGCTGGCCGACGTTGCCGTGGCACATCGCGCACTGCATGCCAGCCTGCAGGTGTTTTCGGTGGCTCCAGGTTACCCCCGGAGTTACTTGATAAACGCGCACCCACGGAATCGGCTGTCCCGATTTTGCGAATTCCGCCAGCTTCATGATCGATGGTTTGTCTTTGGCAATGGTCGCATGACAAGCCATGCATGTGCTGGTTGCCGGAAAGGTCATCTGATTTGCCGGATCAGGATTCGTGTGGCAAGTCTGGCATTGGAGGCCCGCCGCGATATGCGTTTTATGGCTGTAAGGAAGCGGTTGCATCGGCGCCGGATGCGGCGCCAGGTTATTGGGCACGGCTTGCTGCGCGACAGCCTGATTGGGGACTGTCTGCCGGTTGCTCTGAGCGTATGCTGGCCAGGCCGCCAGAAATATCAGCGCCGAGAACAGCGTCGCCAGCCGCAATTTTTCGGAGCATCTCCGTAGCCTGAGAGGCTTTATCAGCAGGACTCGTTTCATCGAACTCCCATTCGATCAGGCATTCCTCAATCAGGCTTTCTTGCTTACCTTGCCGGACACTTCCTCCATGCTCATGCCATTGTCCTTCAGGATTACGGCCGCGGCATTCCTCCCCGGCATGCCCGTGATTGAGCCACCCGGAGAAGTGCAGGCGCCTGTCTGATACAGGCCGGGTATGGGCATTTTGTAAGCCGCAAACTGCGGCAGACGCCGGTCGCCGTGATGCGCGCTTCCGCGCCACATCGCGGGATTCATACGTTCGATGTCCAGCGGACTTTCGAGGAATTTTGCGAGCACCTTGTCAGACGTAAGATTGGGCGCGGCCTGCTGGAGCCGCGCGAAAAGCGTTTCGGCTACCTGGTCCTTAACGACGTCCCAGTGCTTCGGCCCTTCTTTCAGCGCGTACGGCATGGTGCTTTCGATTTTCACGGTGTGGTATCCGGCGGGCGCGCGCGAGGCGTCTGCCACCGAGGGACTCACGATCTGCAGCGGGATGTCGGCGATATTGAGCTCGCCGCTCGCGTCGTTCACGTTGAGAATCATTACGCTTTCCGGATGCTCCATCAGCGAAGCTTCCGTTGTGGAGATCGTGCCTCCATCGGTCAGAGGGTACTTGGGAGCCTCCGCCACGGCGTAGTGAAATGAAAACATCGCTTGTTCCGGCTGAAAGAGCTCGAGGTCTGTGGTGAATGCCGTTCCCCAGAGTTCCCGTGGCGCCATGTTCACCAGGTGCTTGATATGAATCGTCGAGACCACGGCTTTGTCTGCGCGGTATTGGCTCCCGTCCGCGCATTCCACGCCGGTGCACTTGCCGCTCTCGATGATGAGCTGCACGACTGGCTTGTTTGTCAGTACCACGCCATGGTGCGCTTCGATGAAGCGCCCGAGCGCCACGCTCAACATGCCCGATCCGCCTTTGGCAATCGGGCGTCCGCTGCCAATCATGCCCATCAAAGAAAAGGCCTGGTTGCCCGTGCCGATGTCTCCGCCCGGCACGCCGCCGAAGTGTCCGCATGACAAACAGGCGGCGCGAACGTGGTCGCTTTCAAAAAGCGCGCGCACAGCCTCGTAACCCGACATGGCCGCCAGTCTCTCCCACATTCCAGCGCGGCCTTTCGAGTTCGCACCGCCCGGCGCGGCCATTTCTGCCGTGCGGCTCTTGAATTCGGGCACCAGTCGGCGGAAGGTCTCCGCATCTTTTTTTGAGATTTTGGCGATGGAATCGCAGGTGCGCGCCAGGTCCAGCCATACAGTGATCGATTGCCCGTCCAGGAACGGAATATGCATGACGGGGTCAGGTTCCAGATATTCGAGCCCGTATTCGTGCAGTTGCAGGTCCTCGCGGGCGGGATTATTCCTGAATCCGGAGTGCACGCTCGAACAGAGATCTTCCTTAAATCCCGGCAGGCACACTTCCTGGGTCTTGCAGCCGCCTCCAATGGTGGGACGGCCCTCGAGTACCAGAACTTTATAGCCGGCCTTTGCCAGATATGCGGCACATACCAGGCTATTGTGTCCGGCCCCGCCAATCACAAAGTCGAAGCGGTCGCCCGGTGCCTGCGCGGTCTGTTGCGCCATCGCGGAAAGCGAGGTCAGCGCCAGCGGCGTCAGTGTCGCGCCCTTCACGAATCGTCGCCGGGTCATTGTAGTCATGAAATCCTCCCGCATAAGCCGCGACTAACCCACCATTCGGGCCAGGCGAAATCTGGAAACATCTGCGCGCGTGCCAGTCAGGTCAGAATATATATATAAGCTACACCAGGAATGAGAACGCGGCTAGTTGCTAATTCTCGGCCGTGAACACGTCGGTAATTGAAGCCGTAGGATTTGCGCCATAACAGCTGGTTCCGCAACCATTCAACCCACGTAGTTCAGGCGCTACAAGCGAATGCTTCGCGCCCCTTGGGAGCGTCCCAATCTGGTGTGGGTTGCTGTGTCTTCCGGTAGTCTCTGCCGGTAATGTCCGCCCTGGTAATCTCCGCCGGACTGAGCTTACTTGGCGGCCACCTTAGGCGCCACCGGTGGCGCAGGCTTGCCGAATTTACTGGCATCAACCGGGACGTTCGCCTGCATCTGATTCATCTCGAATACAGTGCGGCCATCGGTCCACGTCAGCGTCCATTTGTACGGTAGCTTCACTCCGGCCACATCCCGATAATCCGCATAGTCGATCTCCACCGGATTGGTGCCCACGGGTGAATCCGTATAGCGCAGCTCACGCAGCAGCAGCCCGGATTTGCTGTCGAAATACAGTTTTACTGGCGAGCCTGCGGCGCTGGTTCCCTGCACGACTTGCGTCTCGTGGTCGTCGATGGTCACCGGAAACCCGACCACCCACTTTGTCAAAGATTGCTTTATGCGTCCCGGAAACGATAGATCCGCATCCACCTTCGCACCATCCAAGAACGATCCGGTGAGTTCCAGCAGCGGCAACGGCCGCCCCGGCTCCGCCACCCATCCCACGCGTCCATCGTAAGTTGTGGTCATGTCTCCATCGAATTTATGAATCACCGTTGTGCGCATCCCAGGACTCTTGGCGTAAACTTCCGCGGGCCGCTTCTCCTGCTCGAGGTAGCCCACCGCCGTACCTTTTCCTGTGAAGCTGGTGAGTGCCGCCACCTTTTGCGCCCCGCCAATCGCCTGTATGTATTTATTCAGAATCTGATCGGCCGAGGGCACATTTGGGGCCTGCTCCAGAATCTCGTCAGGATCGTCGGGCGGCGGAGTGTTGTACATGTCCGCGAGCACGGGTATCACTTTGGGTTTATCGCTGCCCCGGTGACAGGTATAGCAGGTGACCTCGCGCTTCCCTGCAAAATTGGTTTTGTTGATGGCATTCATCATCAGAATCATTTTTCGCGCCATGGCCTTATGCTCGTTATTGTCTTCGGCATAAGACGCCCACGTTTCCTGCGAATTATGGCAATAGCTGCAATCCACGGTCAGCGAAGCTGCGAAAAATCCCATCGTGGAAAGAAACTGGTTCTCGGGCACGCCGCGAAGCACCTGAATATTCTTGTAAACATCCTCGGCCATAAGCTGGCGTGGCGGGGCGCCAGCTTGCGCACCGGTTTGTGGGTTGGCTTGCGGGGCGGTTTGCGGGCGCTGTTGCGCTGCGGCTGGATTCGGTTGCGCGGCCGCCGATAGCGACGCTTGCGCGGGTCTTTGCGCTGTCCGTTGCGTGGCTGCTGGGGAAGATGTCTGGCCGCCCGCAAGCGACGCGCTCAGCAGGCACGTTGCCGCGATTGCAGTCGTGCTCAACAGCGCCCCATGCCTGATTACTTTTGTCCATCGCGCCGTAAATCGTGCCGTCCGTCGCATCATTCCTCGCTTCCTAGTTGCTCATAAAAGGTACCTGCATCGCGGGCCCCCGCCGCAAGTGTTGACGCGCGAGGGCAGGGGTGCCGTTGTTACGAGCGTTTAACCTGCTCAGTCTGGTTCAGCCGTGCCAATGCGACAATATATACTTCGCCAGAATTGCAGGCAATGCTCGCGCACGGATGGAACAGCCTGGTCACATCGTATACCCCTGGCCGGGTTGAAATGTGTGAGCGAGAAGCGGCACCGAGAGTTGGATATCTTAGTGTTCAGATGGAGAACGTAGCTGCCTTGGGGAAGGGTGGTAAAGTGGAAATCGCGGAGCGATTTCCACTGCGGTCCTCCGCCGTTTTTCCAGCGCTCTTCGGGTCACAGGTGCCGCTATAACGCGCAAGCCCATACCGCACGCGGTGCGGGCATGTAGCTTCGCGGCTTATTTGCCCGCCCCGTCCGCGGCAATACCCGACGGCTTAGCCAGCGTGTCGCGATACTCGAGGGCCTCTGACGGAATGCAAAGTGTCTCTTCAAAATCCTGATCTTTCATCCAATAGTAATTCGCTTTGAGGAATACCCACGGCTTGGTGTAGATCTTGGGATCGTCAATCGTGGCCGTTAACTGCAGGTTGTACTGATCCACACGGGTGTAGCGCTCCTCGATATGCGCGTTCTTGCTATGCGGGTGACCAACCTCGTCGAGCCAGGTTCTCTCGTCGAGGCCTGTCGTATCGATCACGAACGTGTAGTCTCCGTCCCAATGGCCGACCGAATATCCGTAATACCTGGAGTCGGGAGCTCCTTTTGCGTCCACCGTTTTCGGAAGTTCCCGGCCGTCCATCCAGACCTCGCGCCAGGTCCGCTGCTGCTCAAACAAAATGAGCATCCGGTTCGGCCCGGGCTGGAACAGCATTCCTCCTCTGCTACTCACGGCGTGGTTCAGCAGGTCACGCGGGAAACCGAGTGGATCACAGCTAACGAAGGGGTCGTTTGTGTTCGCAGCGTAGCTGGTAGACTCGGCGGCCTCACGAACGGGTTCCGGGTACGGTTTATTTTGTTTAAACCGCGCCTCCCCGACAGCCGTCATGGGAGGCATAGGGTCGTGGGAAGTATTCTGCGGACCCACCCAAGCGCCAGTCAGGTCGCGCTTCGGAGCGGGGCCGGGGGGATTCGGCATCTTGGGAACACCCTCGGCAACGTAGCCATCTTTCACGGGTCGCTGCCGGCCCTGGGGAGTTTGGGCCGCTAGAGCCGACCACATCGCCGGCACGATCAACACAGCGACAATTACTTTGGCTACCCGATTAGGCATTGCAACGCCCTCCTTGACTTAACCGCGGAGCACGTAAAACCAACCATCCGACTACGACAACGGATAGTACAGAGTCGGACCAGGCGGTTCGCTGCTGTCCGGCCTATTGCACTTCAGAGATGAATGCCCTACTTCGCATCTTTATCTTTATCTTTATTGTTGTTGTCGCCCTTCGAATAGTCATCCGGGCGGTAGCCGCTCTTGTTTCCTTCGTCGCCGCCAAGCATCGTATCGTGCAATGCGGTGCCGTCGGCGAGCACGATCTTGTTCAACCGTCCCGCAGGATTACCGGTTTTCGCGGGATACATGTAGACGGTGATTACGTCTCCAGGTGCAATGGAAGACTTGCTCCAGCCGATCAGCCGAAGCGCCTCGGGACTCGCCGTCTCGGCTACCCAATGTACGACGTTACCTTTGTCATCTTTCGCGTCAAAATCAATTAGGCTGTGAGGATTGGACCAAAGGAATTTCGTCACCGTTGCTTGCTTGAATTCAACCACTTTGTTCTCATACGCCGTGCTTCCATGATGCGCTGCTGCAGGCCCGCAAACAACCAAGAGGCTAATGGCCAAGATGGACAGTGCGAGCAGCTTAATTCTCATTCAGCACCTCGTAAAATAGCGTTTGCGCTTAAGCCCAGAACATTGGACGAATATAAATCACGGTCGGTTTCGATTTTAAAACGGGATCATACACCCATTGCTCGGCTCCGCAAGCGTGGGGAAACATGGGGAGAGGCGCATAGAGGAGAGCACATCTGTATCGTGTGTATCGTGCGACAAAAAGGGCGGGTGATCGAGTGGGACACTTCTTTTTTCGCTGGGCACCGGTAATTGAGGCTGGTGAAGGACTGTAGGAACCTTAGCGTGTGGGTAATTTTGTGGGTAAGAATTGTTTCGACCGAAAGAGACGGGACAGAATAATCGAACCCACACGTCCTTAAATCACAAGCCTTGTCGCACTTTGACCCGCAACTGAACAATTCATGGATTACCAAGAAGCTGCTTAACGAGGGTTCGCGGTACAATGCGTGAACTCACGCTGTCAAAACATGGAGATCGAGACACATCGCCTAGTTCTCCGCCGCTGGACGTCGGCTGATCTTGAACCGTTTGCCGCCCTGAATGCCGACCCACGCGTGATGCAATTTTTCCCAGCGACCCTCAGTTGCGCCGAGACAGAGCTTATGATTGCAGCTATAGAAAAAAGATTTGCTCAACATGGTTTCGGCTTGTGGGCTACCGAACTGAAGAAGACCAAGAGCTTCATCGGTTTTGTCGGACTAAGCGTGCCAACCTATCCGCTCCCGTTTTCTCCTTGCGTCGAGATCGGCTGGAGGCTTGCATTCGACCATTGGGGCAAGGGGTATGCTCAAGAAGGGGCAAGCGCGGTGCTGACCTTCGGTTTTGAAACCATACATCTTCTTGAGATCGTTTCCTTCACTGCAGTAGACAATCTTCGTTCGCGTCATGTCATGGAAAGAATCGGCATGACCCACGATGAAAGAGATGACTTCGACCATCCGAATCTGCCCGAGAAGCACCCTCTAAGGAGGCATGTCTTGTACCGGAAGGCGAAAGTTGCGTAGGTCTTTGGCGAAAATTCCGATCCATGACAAACGACACCAACTCGAAGGCGGGGCATGCCCGGATTCAGATGATACTGGACCCGTGCGCGGACGAAGACCTCGGTGTCACGCCTGACAAATCTTTGAAAAGAAAGAATGGTAGGCCCGTGGAGACTCGAACTCCGGACCTCTACCGTGTCTCAGCTTTACCGCAGGCTGAGGCTAGGTGCGATAGCAGGTTGGCGAGGTTCCGAAAAGCGGCATTTATCAGGAGTTGACTGGTTGCGTGCGCTTGTTCATTCAGTTCTCGCCGTAGGATTCCACGTGTGGAAGCATATCAATTACGCAACATGGTTTGGATACTTCATCGGCGGAGCGCGCAAATACGGCAGGAGCCAACCGGTTTGCGCATTGTTATTCCCTATTGGCTGGGTTGGCCAGTGTTCGCGTTTATGGTCGTCTGGACGGGGTTTAGCGTTTATTTCGTTTACTCCGAATGGTACGTTCGCGCTAGCAGCGATTCCCGTCTATATCTGGCTTGGCCGTTTTCTGTATTAGGGGTCGCGATGATGCTGTGGCTGATATCCGGCCGTGAAACGGTCAGCTTCACGGCGCAGTCAGTCACTTCCTCTCAGCACCTATTTGGAGTCGGTCCTTCCCGCGAATTTGCGACCGCCGATATTCGCAATGGCAGGGTGGGTTCCTTTCTTGACCCAGCGGCACGAGGCAAATGGGACCGTTCCTTCGTACGTGCGTGTATCTGTTTTGAATATCGCGGAAAAAGCCAATTTGTTTGTCGCGAAATATAGGAATCTGAAGCCGTCCGTATAGCGCATGCGATTCGACGGTATTATCCAGAACTTGCTTACAAACCCACAGAGCTCCCGGAGACGAGGCCTCAGGATGAGCCTATTGAACCGCATGCCGTATCACGGTTCATCACCAAAACTGGTCCGAATCCATTAGTCCTCCTACTCTTCGGACTGTTCATACTGTGGGGATTCGGAATTAACACCGTTGGGTCACGGCTCGAGACTCAAATAGATGGAGTTGTTATCTCCACCCGAGATATTCCGACAACACGAGGTGCTCGATACGCAACCGAATATACTCTGCGTGGACCGGATGGACGGGACCACCTTTACATAGCTGGCCCGACTGACGCTTCATTGCCGCGAAGTATACCAGGCGGAACGTACCTTAGGAAAGCCCGCTGGCACTTGTGGTACGAGAGAAATGGAGAGCAGATTGATGATTTTCCGGGTTTCTTCTATCAGGCAATGCTAGGCATCGGCTTGAGCTGTGTGATTTGGAGCATCCTTCTGTGGTACGGCCAGCGACAAAATGGGTAGGAGTGCGCCTCTCATTTTAGTGACACTCGGGAGCCCAACTGGTCAGGTCCCGAAAACCGCGTTTACGGCACCCTTTAGCATTGGCGGTCGCACTGGTGCGCTCGCGCCTGCACCTTGCTGTGTCGGAGGGATATGTCTTTCCTCTCGGAATTGAGGGCTCACATCGGCAAAACGCTGCGGGTCTGGCGCAAGGACAAATACCCTTCTCACAATTCCGCGTCTACTGGTGCCTATACCATTCCCGAGAACAGACCCTTGAGTCCTGAGGAACGCGCGCTAGTCGAATGGTTGATAGAAAATGGAGGCCCAGAAACAAAAGACTTCGCCCAGCAAGTCGCGGGCCTACACGTCGTCGCACGTTGTAGTTGCGGCTGCCCCACAGTGGACTTGGCCGTTGCGACCGCTCAAGTGAGTACCACAGGACCATCACTGATACTTGGGGACTTTTTGGGCTCTACGCCCGAAGGAGTCGAGGTCGGCGTGACCCTCCACGCAAGAGAAGGTGCGATTTCCGAGCTTGAAATCTATCCGTTGTCCCGAACAGTTGGGTCACTGCCCAAAATCGGGAGTTTGAAGAGACTGGAATGACAGGGCTGGCTTTAGGGCGCCACGGCAATATGTTGGGTCACTTCGTCCCTGTTCCCTTGCAAGTGCCAGCGCACACTGCTTTCGGCGCTTTCCCTCGCGGCTCCGTTCGCGTTCGCGCGTACCGTGATTTCACGGTCAGGCGCGTGCGCTTTGCGGCTGGCTGCGATTCAAGGCTTGACTGATGCAATGCCGGCGGTGGCACTGGCTGCGAGCAAAATCAATTGCACCGTCCAGCGTCACCTTACATTCACAAAGGGTCATGGGGTTGCGGCGCACAATTTTCCGGATGGCGGATGAACCGAAAAGAATGGTAGGCCCGTGGAGACTCGAACTCCAGACCTCTACCGTGTCAAGGTAGCGCTCTAACCAACTGAGCTACGGGCCTAACGTTGCAAATCGATCAACTGAGGCGTCCTGATATTATCGCAATTCTCGCTGGGGGCACAATTTCGGTTCACACCCGCTGAAGGTCGCGATGGCTCAAGAGCTTGCCTTCGACCTCAGGACGAATGTGTCCGTAGTGCTTCGCCACACACTGCTGTGCTGGTCACCGGCCGCGAATGTGAGCGCAGGACCGTAATAGGTACGATCGACCTCGGCAGCCCCAGGCCGTTCGCATCGGCACGATCAGATGCCTGCCTTCAGCATCCGGGTTCATGGAGATTTGCTCGTTGTGAACCGCTGCGAAAATGTGATTGGGGTGCTTTGATCTTTTCCGCCGTGCAGCACAGGTTGCAATTGGAGAGCGCTCGAATTTGGGATGCGCTCTTGACCTGCCGACGGCGGCTCCCGGTAAAATGGACGCGCAACATTCGGATTGATCTTTGGAAATAATATTCGACTGGAAATTTCAGCGACTGCGGAACGCTGCTGCAAAACGGCTGAGCGCAAAACGCCTGAAACGACTGAACAACGGAAACAACGGAAACGGCTGAAACCGCGGAGTGCAAAAACGGCTGGTGCAAAAACGGCTGGTGCAAAACGGCTGGTGCAAAACGGCGGAAACAACTATGGGAGGCCATACGATGCTGCGCTTGTGCGGAAATAAAATTACTTGGCTTGGCCACGCTACTTTTCTTCTCACCACCGAAGCGGGTACTACGGTGCTTGTGGATCCCTGGCTTGCCGGGAATCCATCGTGCCCGGCATCATTCAGGAAACTGCCGCGCGTCGATATTATTGCCGCTACGCACGGGCATTCAGACCATATCGGCGACCTGATGAGCGTGGCGCGCGAGCATAAGCCCAAGGTCGTAGCGATTTATGAAACGTGCCAGTGGCTTGCGTCACAGGGCGTGCAGAACGTGATGCCGATGGGCAAAGGCGGCACGCAAAAGGTGGACGATATCGAACTGACGATGGTCAACGCCCTACATTCCAACAGCATCGAGCATGAAGGCAAATTTCTCTATGCCGGTGAACCGGGAGGTTACATTATCCGGATGCCGGGCGGGCTCACGATTTATCACGCTGGAGACACCTGCGTGTTCGGCGATATGAAATTGATTGGCGAGATGTACGCGCCGGAGGTGGCGTGCTTGCCTATCGGCGATCTCTTCACGATGGGGCCGAGAGAAGCCGCGGTCGCCATTCGCTTGCTGGGAACGCAGCACGTGATTCCGATGCATTACGGGACATTCCCCGGGCTGACGGGTACACCGGCCGCGTTGCGGGAGCAGACGAAAGACATCGCCGGGTTGGAGATTCACGTTCTGAAACCTGGCGAAAACCTAGAATAAACAAGCGGTGTTCCTGCATCGAAGAGCAGAAATACGAATTCGGGTGACAGCGGTGACAGCGGTGACAGCGGTCACCGCGCGGGCGGCGGACGCACCTCGTTATTGACGCGTGGTGAGCGCAGTTCACCCGCTGCTCGCTGCTGGCGCCGGCGGCAACTTAGTGGTCGTGAGCCTCGAGAAATTTTTCGGCGTCCATCGCAGCCATACAACCGGAACCGGCGGCGGTTACAGCCTGGCGATAATGATGATCTTGCACGTCGCCGGCCGCAAAAACGCCCGGTATATTGGTTTGGCTACCGTTGCGGGTGACCAGATAACCATTTTCATCGGTGTCTAAGTGGCCGCGAAACGGCTTGGTATTCGGATCGTGGCCAATAGCCACGAATACGCCCTCTACCGGGAGAGTGGAAGTGTCGCCGGTCTCGGGATTGCGCAAGTGCACGGCTTCGACGGAATTTTTGGCGACATCGGAGACTTCTTCGATCACGGCGGGGGTGACGAAACTGATTTTCGCGTTGCTCTGCGCACGATCGAGCATGATTTTTGTGGCGCGAAACTCATTGCGCCGGTGAATAAGATGAACGCGGCTGGCAAACCGGGTGAGGAACGTGGCTTCCTCCATGGCCGTATCGCCCCCTCCCACGACGGCGATTTCCTTCCCGCGAAAAAAGAAGCCGTCGCAAGTGGCGCAAGTTGAAAGGCCGTGGCCGACAAGTTGACGTTCGGACTCGAGGCCCAGCATGCGCGCGGATGCGCCGGCAGCGACGATCAGCGTTTTCGTCTCATAGAGTTCCTTCGCGGCCGTGACGCGGAAAGGGCGCTCCTTGAGGTCCACAGCGGTGACCGCGCCGGCACGGAATTCGGCGCCAAAGCGCTTCGCCTGCTTACGCATATTCTCGATCAACTCGGGTCCCAGTATGCCTTCGGGAAAGCCGGGGAAATTCTCGACCATGGTCGTGAGAGTCAGTTGACCGCCGGGCTCGTAGCCGTCGATCACCAGGGGCTTCAGATTGGCGCGCGCTGCGTAAATCGCGGCGGTGAGGCCAGCGCATCCGCTACCGATGATGACGACGTTGTGCACGAGAAGCTCCTCCTGCGGTAATTTCGATCGCGTGTCCCGGACATGTTTTCGGCCGCGAAAATCTCAAAAGGGGTTTTAGTGTAGCACCCTGATGGGCATCGCGAATGATTGGCTGGGATACGACGATTAAGCGATAATGGCACTACGTATTACAACATGAAAATTACACGATGAAAACAGACGCACATCCAAGGAGCTAACCGTGACACGCGCGCCAGGAACGTACGCCATCCTCGAAACATCGCAAGGCACAATCGTCTGCCGCCTATTTGAAAAAGAAGCGCCGCAAACCGTGGCGAATTTCACCGGGCTTGCGGAAGGGACAAAAGAATTTACCGATCCGAAGACGGGAAAGAAGACCAAGCGGCCATTCTTCGATGGTCTCGCGTTTCATAGGGTGATACCGAATTTCATGATCCAGGGAGGCTGCCCGCTAGGCAACGGCACCGGAGGACCGGGCTACCGTTTCGCGGACGAATTCAGCCCATCGCTGCGCCACGATGCACCGGGCAAACTTTCGATGGCCAACTCGGGGCCGGGGACCAATGGCAGCCAGTTTTTCGTTACGGTGGCAGCCACGCCCTGGCTCGATAACCGCCACACCATCTTCGGCGAAGTGATTGAGGGTCAGGACGTGACCACGAAGATTTCAGAGGTTCCGCGTGATTCGAGCGACCGTCCCCGGACGCCTGTGATGCTCGAACACGTACGAATCGAGCGAGTTTAGGACGTCCGAATCTGGGCGTCCGGGACGGGCGATGCACTTCAGCCAGCGTTCCGTGCGCTGTTCTCCATACGCTTGGACAACAGGCACGTAGGGAGCCTGAGGTATCCCCGCAAAACATTGCGGATGAAAAGCGCGGGGCCAGATGCAAAACGTAAATCAGCTCTTTCGCCTTCTGAATGAGGTGGTTTTCACCCTGGTGGGCGCGCTGCTTTTGTGGGTCGCGTTTGCAGGACGTTACCTGTTTGACCCGCGGCGGCCGTCATGGCTGGTGGTGTCCGTGATCCTGATACTGTGGGGAGCGCGGTCGTGGCGGCAGGCGCGCCGGGCGGCTCCGGGGCGCTGGCGTGCGGCAGGGAGAATCGGCGGAGGCTCATTGGCGTTCGTCGGGCTGATCATGTTGTCGCTCGTATGGGCTCCGTTTAGCTGGACGGGCGTGCTGCTGGCCACTGCTGGCGGGTTGTTCGTAATCCGGGGACTTGTGACGGCGGCCATTATGGCGGTGCCTTCATGGAGGTTGCCACGGGCAGGAACGCGAGGGCACCAGACGTAGAAGGAATGCAGGTGCGGCGTTAAACGTCTCGGTTCACAACTTATCGAAATCTCGGCTGTGAATGCCTGCTGGTTAGAGAATGTAAATACGGAAGCGTTCAGTGCGCTTCTTCAGGATGGGACTGCCGTTCTTTATTGTCGTGTAGGTGCGCTTTCAAACGCTCCGCCACGTCCTGTTCTTTCCCCGATTTAATTTCCTCTTGCAGTTCGTTGAGTGCGAAATGCACCACGTCATGGTGATGCAACTCCTCGGGCATCACGCGATCTGCTGAACCGCAGCCATAGCTGATGAACCAGATTCACCTCGTTTGAAGTGAGATTCGGCGCGTGCGGCCCCAGGAGGAAAAACTCGCGTTGTCCCCCCGGCAGGAAAATCTCCAAATTGAAAGGAGGGCGCGGATCGGGGAGGTGTTCCCAAGCGAGTCCGAACTGCCGGGCCTGTTCGGCGGCGCCCATTTTTGCCGAACGACCAAGCACGATGGTTGACGACTGCAATCCCACGGCGGCACGCAACAGGCCGTCCCAGATCTCCGAGGCAGAAACTACCGCCAGGCGTATGGTTTTGCCGCGTTTTTCCGCGAGCGACAAGGCCTGCGTAAACAAATATTGTTCCACGCTGCCGAACAACTGATTCGCATCGAGCTCGCTTTCTCCGAAGCAGCACGCCGGAGAAGCCGGACGTGCAACACGACGATATCCCGTTTTTCGACATGTACGCGATCCAGCACTGCCGAAAGATGGTAGAGCGCGTGATAGTTGCTGATGGGTACGAGGACGTTGCCGGGACGGGCGCCTACGCTTTCACAGGTGAGTTCGCTGCGCGGGGCAACGTTGAATTGGTCCACTTCGACGTGCTGCTTCCCCATGCAGCCGATGGTGTGCAATTTTCTCGGACACTATGAACAAGGCAAAGAGTGCAAACGAAAACACCAAACCTGCCTCGGTGGCCGCGGGCTTGGTGAATAAGTTCACGATGGCGATGAGCAGCAGCATGAGCGTGATGAGAGAAAGACCTACCGGCAATTCGATGTTGCCAACCTTCAGATTCAAGCGGGACCCGGTACTCGCGATTTCCCGGCTGGGTGTAATCGCAGCACGAGCACAGCCAGGCCCTTCATCGCGAAGCTCCAGATCACTCCGAAGGCATAAAGGTTGGCGAGGAAGGTGACGTCGCCGCGGCTGATCACGATGGTGACGATCTGAAAAAACACCACGATGTTGATGATGCGGTACGAAGTGCCGAATCGGCGGTGCGGCTGGCGAAACCAGTCGGGAAGTACGCCGTCCTCGGAAACGCGGTTGAGCACGCCGTTGGAACCCACGATGGCGGTGTTTACGGCGCCGGCCAGGATCAGCGTGCCCACCACCACGACGAAAATGTGGAACAACAAGCCGCAGCGAGGAACGGGCCCTCCAGGCTCATCGCCAAGCCGCCAATGAGGTTTTCGAGGAAATTCTGGCGGACGCCGTCGGGAATGATCATCACCGCGAAAATCGAAACCAGCGATGTGAATACCAGGCTGTAGATGAAAATAACCAAGCCGGCCTTTTTCAGGTTCGGCAGCTTGGGATGCTCGATCTCGCGATATACCTGGGCCAAGCGACTCCTCGCCGCTCATGGCCAGAACGGAATGGCCGAGACCCACGAAAATGGCGATCATCGGAATCATCCGGACGATGTCTTTGCCGTTGAGCCATCCGAGTGAGTTGCGGTCGAGACGAATGTTCGAAGGCCAGGGGGCCGGAGGAAGGCGCGGATGGCGTACGAGCACGGTGTAGATACACCAGGCGATCAGCATCACCACCATAGCCGTAGTGAGCTGCATGATGCGCAGAGCCTTATGGCTGGATTCCGGAATGCCCTTGATGTTTTCCCACCAGAAATAGATCGTCACGACGGCGGCGAAAAACGCCGCGCTCGCTCCGGTGTTCAGCTGACCAGCGGTATGTGGACGTAAGACAGCACCTCATTGATGACGCCCGCCAGATATTGGCCGGCAGCGACGCCGCTGATGGGACCGGTGAGTACGTAATCGAACATCAGCGCGGAAACGGAAAATTTCGCCAGCGTTCCGCCCAGCGCTTCCTTCACGACGCGGTAAACGCCGCCGCGCACGAACATGCTGCAACTCTCGACATAGATCGCACGCACGCAATAACTGAACACCATGATCGCGAGGATGAACCAGGGAGCGCGTCTTGCCGATGAATCCTTCCGCTTCGCCCCCGGCGTAGTAAGCGGAGGAGGCGAGGTCGTTCAGCACGATCGCCGCGGCGCGCCAGAACGAAATAAAAGTAAGCATGGCCGTAGTGGCCACGATTACGCGCGGAACGTTAATCGCAGGGGTGGAAGTGCTTGCTGGTTCGCCGGTGGTAGAAGCCATGGTGCCGTGAACGATCTTCGGGCAACTATAGTCGCATGTTTGGTGGGGCAGTCTAGCGTCGAGGGCCGGTGAACGGCTGGTTACGACAACTTTGTTATGAATGCGTTTTGTAAATGGGGCTTGTGAAGGGGTTTGCGAAGGCGTTCGTGAATGCGGTTTGTGCTGGGCTGTTATGCGCTTCTGAATGCGGCGGCGCATTCCTCGCAGGGGCAAATCGACCGGAGATAGTCGTAGCTGTAAATGCCGGCTGCATGGCCATCGGTGAAATCGATTTGCAGTGCATAGTGCCCCACCGTTTTAGCTTCACGGGCAGCCAGCCGCGGTTTAAACATGGGCAACTCAGAGGAAGGCAGGGGCGATTGCGAAACAGGTTGAGCGTGCTTCTTTTGCCGTTCATCATCGCACAGCGCGCAGGGGCACTGTTCACGTAAGTAGACGAAGTCGTAATGGCTGGCATGCCCGTCCGCCCAAGTAATGTCAATGCCGGCATTGGTCGAGACATGCACCTTCACGTCCAGGGGCTTTTTTCTAGGATCCATAGGAATGGGCATTGGTGTTCCTTTTAGCTGGTTCTAACTTATGCGCGAGGTTTGCCTGAGGCTAACCCACATTCAAAACGATCTGAGCCAGGCGTCCATGCGCCAGTTCGATGCGGCGATGCGCCATGCGCCCGATCGCGGGAGAGTGCGTGACGAGCAGGATGGTGTGTCCGGCCTCATGCAGGTCTTTAAGTAGATCGAGCACCAATTGCTCATTCGCTTCATCGAGATTGCCTGTTGGTTCATCGGCCAAAATCAGCTTTGGGTGATTAATCAGGGCACGCGCCAGCGCCACGCGCTGCTGTTCGCCTCCGGAAAGCTGGCTGGGGAAATGATGCAGGCGCTCACCCAGGCCGACGCGATCGAGCGCCCGGGCGGCCTCAGCCTCATCCGCCACACTGTGGAAGTATTGCGCCAGCATTACGTTTTCCACCGCGGAAAGGTACGGCACCAGGTGAAATTGTTGAAACACGAAGCCAATTTTCTCCGCGCGATAACGCGTCAGTTCCGCTTCGCCTAATGTGCCTACGTCCACGCCATCCACCATGGCGCGCCCGCTCGTGGGCCGGTCGAGGCCGCCCAGAATGTTGATCAGCGTCGTTTTACCGGAGCCGGATGGGCCCATGATCGCGATCCACTCGCCGGCAGCGGCTTCAAAGCTGACGCCATCGAGCGCATGCAGCGATTCAAATGTTTTTGAGAGGAACTCCGCTTTCACGACGGGCGGCATCATTCGCCCCGCAGAATTTCGGCCGGGCGTACGCGTCCCAGCAGACGCAGTGGCAGCGCACCCGCCAGCGACACGGCAATCATGAGGATCACGGTGACCGGCAAAACAATCAAGCGAGGTGTAATGGAAGTGGCGAAGACTCGTTCTCCGATCCACTCGGAGAGAAGCATTCCCGCTCCCCAGCCGATCACACCGCCGGTGATGCCGACCGCGGTAGCCTCAGCCAAGAAAAATCGCATCACTTTTTGCACGGAGCCACCCAGAGCTTTCATCAACCCGACATCACGACGACGCTCGAGAGCGAGGCCAGCCATGGCGGCCAATACGCCCAATGCGGTCATCATAAGGATGAGGAGAACCGTAGCCAATAACAGGCCGCGAATTCGCTCCAGCAGGCGCCCCTCGGTTGCAGCGAGTTGCCGCACCGGTAGAACGTCAAGCCCCGGAAGAGCGACTGAAAGCTGCCGCACGACTTTTTCGATCTGCGGCGCTGAACCGCGAACGCTGATTTGCACCAACCCAATGCGGCCCTCGAGTGCGGCTAGGTTTTGGGCAACGCTCAGATTAACGAACACCTGGCTGTCCTCGGAGCCGCCCGCGGTCACAACACTAGCGACCGTGAGTGGTACTTCCCTGCCGGAGTAGCGCAGTGTCAGCCGGCTGCCAGGCCTGAGGCCAAGAGTTTTGGCCGCTTCCGCGCCCAGCATGCAATGCGTGGAATCATCGCGCCCGGAAACCCATTGGCCCTCGATCTTCCACCATGAATTCATCGCGGCCACCTGATCGAACCAAGTGCCAGCCACAATCACGGGGATGGTCTTTGCGTCCTGTTGTTTATCGGCTTGTTTCTCCGGCTGTTTGTCGGCGGGAGTGGCGGGCGCGGCCTGTGCGGATACATACAGATAAGGAGCGGCGGCGACCACTTCCGCCTGGTGAAGCGCCGCAATGCGCGATATCGCGTCGGCATCCATTACCGGAACGGCGTTGGCGGTGCGTGGCGGCGCCACCACGACGTTCGCGCCCAGCACGCGAAATTCGCGCGTCAACTTGTCACCAGCATCCAAATTTAGGTTGAACAGCGCGGAGCAAATTGCCGCTCCGGTGGCGACGGCGATGAGCGCCAGAATCAGCCGGGAGCGGCTTGCGTTTAGCAGCCGATATAAGATGCGCCAGAACATTCGTCTCAATCCTTATTCATTTTACGAATTCGCATTCCGCGGGCCTATTCGCAGCTATTAAGCGAACCCATCCGCGAACGATTTCGTGGGGCTAGTGCCGCGGTCTATGCGTGCGATTTGCGACCGCTCACTCACGCGTCCGTGTTGTGTGGAAGCTGGCCATCATTCGCCGCGTAAAACAGGTGCCGGATCGAGGCGCATAATACTTCGCAGAGCCGCCAGACTTCCGAGTGTGGCCACCAATGCGGCCACCCCGAGCACCACTGGAAGCAAAATGGGGCGTAACTCCGGGGAAACTCCAAACACTTGCTGTCCCAGTAAGTGCGCCAGGCCGAGTCCTACGAGGTAACCCACGGCGCCGCCTGACAATGCGATCAGCCATTGCTCACCCAGGAAAAAAGCGCCGACGAGAGCGCGCGACGCCCCCAGCGCTTTCATGAGTCCGATTTCCTGGCGCCGTTCGAGAACTGTGGTTCCGGCCGTTGCGGCCACCGCAACCGCCGCCGCGAGCAGCGCGGCCACGGTGACCAGCCACATGAGTGCGCTTACGCGTGTGAGGATGCGGCCCTCACCCTCGGCGACCTGCCGGATGGGCCTGACCTCAACGGCAGGCAACTGCTCCTGGATCTGGTGTGAGATGGAAGAGATATACGGCGAGCAGTACCAACGCTCGTATTCCTCGGGCGCCATCGTCGCCGGGTTGCGCTCTGAAAATGTATCCTCGGGTTTGGTAAGCGCGCTGACCAGCAGGCGGCGATATTGCCCGGGACGATTCGACAACTGCTGCGCAATTGCGAGCGGGGCGAGGACGGCATCGTCTTCCTGCCCTCCCGCGGACACAATCCCCGTAACGCGAAGGCGCGCGGTGCGACCATTCGCATCGACATCGACTATCTGGCCAGCGGCAATCCCCAGGCGGCGCGCCAATGACGCACCAATCACACATTCCGCGGCGCTGTCATCGAACCAATTTCCCTGAACGTGCCACCACGGATTTGTGGTCCCCACGCCGGTGCGGAAGACGCCTCCTCCGTTGGGGACTTGGACGTCGTGGCTGTACCACGTTCCGATCAAGGTTGTGTCAAACGTGGTCGCAGATGGAGTCGCGGCCGTGGTTGCGTGTGCGGCGGTGTCTGCAACATCCATTACCGTCTGTGTGGAACCGCCGCTCGAATGGGTGCTCGCGTCTGCCGCCGGGTGTCGTTCGACATGCACTTCGACGGGCACGTCCAGAAACGGAGAAAAACCGATAACGTTATTACGCCAAAAAATGGTCTTGAGCTTACCAAGGTTGTCGTCGGCAAGATAAGCGCCGGCATCGACGGGACGATAATCCACGCCGCCAATTTCGAGCGGGAGCGTGTCCGCCTGCGGTGTGACGAGCAGGTTGGCACCTAAAGAGCGAAACTCGCGCGCCAGGCGGTCGCCAACGTCAAGCGCCACGCTAAGTGTCGCGGTGGCGACGGCGGTTCCCAGCGCCAGCACGGTCGCTGTCAGCAGCTTACGTCGCGCCTGCCGAGCGAAAGAATCCTTTACGATGCGAAGAAACATGTTATCTCGAAGGGTTACTGAGGAACATGACGCGCTGCATCAACCAATGCTCCCACGTCGATCACCAGGTTCTGCCCGTCCACATGAGAGGCGACCCCTACCGGGTTGCAACCTCCCGCCTGGCCAATCGTAGGGACATAAATTGCCGAGGCGCAGTTGCGGCAGATTACGTTTTCGCCGCTCTGGCGATAACCTGCCCAGCCGCAGATCATGCAGGCATCGAGAGCCGTACCCCAACTGCCATCGGGCTTTCGAATTACGATAAAACGAAATGCGGTGCCATTTACCTCAACCCGAAAAATGTGCAAGTTGCCGTCGCTCACATCCCTGACCGGGATATGTACCAGGCCGGCCTGCGCGCTGAGCAATTGCGCCTGCGGCGGCGCGGCGGCCACGCGCGCGTAAACAAAGTCGGCCGTCAGGGTCAGGATCACGATTAGAAAAGCGGTTGCTGCGGCAAACATCCAACGGCTCTGTTTGCGGCGTTCCCAGGATAGCCGCCGGCGTTCGGCGTCGTTCGGGGCCGTTACACCCGCGGCAGGCTGGCGCGCTAAGTTCAGCCACTCGCGCAGTACCAGCAGAGCCGCAGCGCCAAGAATCACTACAAAAAAGAAAACATCGTTGCGCACGATGGGACCGACCAGCGCCATTTCGTGCTTGCTGGAAGGCAGCCACATCGCTTCGCTAAGCTCGTGCACGCCCGTGAGCGCGAGTTGCACCGCCACGATGGTGAGGATGGCGCTCGTGGCCGCAAAAAAGCGGCCGAGCGGAATCTTCAGCGTACCCTGAAAGAAAAAAATGCCCACGGCAATGGCGGCGGCCAGTCCCACGCCGGTGCCGATCCAGACGGCCACGCCCTCGCTCGAGAGTTCCACGGCGCGCAGGATTAAAGCGAGTTCGGCTCCTTCGCGCAGGACCATGAGAAAAACGAAGGTGCCCAGTCCAAGCCCGGCGGCCAAATCAGATTTGGCCGCGAACGAATCCACACGGCGCTCGATTTCTTTTCGCAGGTGGCGAGCAACGCGGTTCATCCACACGATCATGGTGACCACAAAGACTGCGGCGAGGAGCAGCATCAAACCTTCGAAACCGTCTTCGCTGATTTTCCAGCGCTCGAGCGCAATCGCCGCTGCGAGGCTTAGCGCCACAGCCAACCCTACACCCGTCCAGACGAATCGGACCAAGCGCGAACGGCCCGTGCGGTTGAGATATACGAGAACAATGCCGACAACCAGCGCGGCCTCGAGACCTTCGCGAAGAGCGATGAGGAAGGAAGAGATCAAGGGTTAATCCTGGTGATGATCCTGGTGATAATCCTGAGTGTCAATCGGGCCGTCAATTCTGCGTCAATCCTGAGCGTCAATCCTGTCCAAGGCCAGCTGCGGCCGGCGCAGGCTAGTTGCAAACCAGTTGCAACTTGAAAATTGAGTGTAGTCCGTTTCGCACCGGCAGGTCAAGGTATTTCAATATCCTGGGCAGCCCGACGATACAATAACACCCGATGGCATCAGCTCTTTCCCAATGCGTTCGATCATTTTGTGCGAAGCCGGCAGTGTTGGCGCTGGCCGCCGGTGTGCTGGTGGTCGCGTTGGCGGCGGCGCAGACGGTGTCCCAACCCGGGACAAATTCGCAGAGCGTACCGGCACCCGTCCCCACAATCACTGAAGGGCCCGCACGGAACGCGAAATCCGCAGCACAGCGCGCTGCGTCGCCGCTGCCCGATGATCGGGAGAATGCACGCAAGGCGTTCGATGAAGGCCTGCGGGCTGAGCGCGCGGGCGATTGGCAACAAGCTTTCGACGCGTACAGCAAGGCTAGCGAGCAATCGCCGCAGGACAATACCATCCGCCTGCACCGCGAAATTGCGCGCTCGAACGTGGCGCGCCAGCACACGGAAGAAGCCGCGCGCGAGATCGTGGCCGGCCATGAGGATCTTGCGCGTGCGAACCTTGAAGCGGCCTTGCGAGTTGATCCCACGTACCCGGCGGCACGCGAGCAGTTGCAACAGATTGTGGCTGCTGCACCGGCGCTGCCGAATTCCGCCGGACAAAATCTGGACGCCGACACGCTGCTCGGCGCGGCACAAATCCACGCGACCGCGGGCGTGCACGATTTCGATTACAACGGGACTACACGCGGTGCCTATGGAGAAATAGCGCGCCAGTTTGGGCTGGTCGCGGCATTTGACGGCGACCTGGCGGACCGGCAACTGCAATTCCGTGTCGCGGGCCTGGATTTTGAGACAGCCATGCGCGTGCTCGGCGAGCAGACCGGTACATTCTGGCGCCCGGTGAATTCACAGACGTTCTTCGTTGCCAGCGACACACCGGAAAAGCGGCGCGCATACGATCCGGAAATCAAGAAAACGATCGTGCTGCCCGCATCCGAGACCAATGACGAAATGACCGAAACCACGCGCATGGTGCGGGAGATCGTAGGCATTCGCCGCTCCGATCTCGACGTTAAATCACACACGCTGACCGTTCGCGACACGCAGCAAAATGTGGCTATGGCTCAAGCACTGGTGGAGGAGGTCGAGCAGCCGAAAGGCGAGGCACTGCTGGATATTGATATTCTGGAGGTGGATAGCACGCTGGCACGCGACATGGGAATCACGCCGCCGACATCCGCGCATGCGTTTACGTTCAGCTCCGCGCAAGTGCAGCAGCTGGAGAACGCGCCAAACGTCGGGACGCTGGACCAGATCCTGCAGACCATTTTTAGCGGTCAAAATCCGCTGGTTTCCTCCGGTGGAACTGCATCCATGATTCCGCCGGTCATTGCCGTCGGAGGCGGGAAGACGCTTTTTCTCGCCACGCTGCCCAACATCAGCGGCAGCTTGTCACAGGCGCTGAGCGTGGTGCGCCGCGCACAACGCGTGCTGTTGCGGGTCCAGGACGGCCGGCCGGCAACATTTTTTGTGGGAGAGCATTACCCGATTACGCTGGCGCTTCTGTCGGAAAGCCTGGTGGCCGCAGCGACGCAATTCACGAATGCCGTTCCTGCCGGCTCGTTTCCACGCACCGATTACAGCGTCGGCACCACGCCGAGCGGCGCGACGGTGGGCAGCTTCAACGGCGACGTGAATTTCGATTTAGCGGTTACCAATCACGGATCCAACACCGTTTCGATACTGCTGGGCAACGGCGATGGAACCGTAGGGGCGGCCACCGATTTCGCGACCGGCGTGGGACCCGCCGCACTCGTCACTGGCGATTTCAACCAGGATGGAAGGCAGGATTTGGCCGTCGTAAATCAGACTGATAACACTGTTTCATTTTTGCCTGGGACGGGCGATGGCACGTTTACAACTCACACTGACATCCCTGTGGGGCTGGGTCCCGTCGCCGTGGTAACGGCGGATTTCAATAAGGACGGCAAACTCGATCTCGCGATCGTCAACCAGGCCGCTGATAGTGTTTCGATTCTGCTTGGCAATGGGGACGGCACCTTCAAGCCCAAACAGGATTATGCGGTGGGGAAAACCCCCTCGGCGATTACTTTCGGCGACTTCAATAACGACGGGAACCTCGACCTCGTCGTCACCAACCATGCGGCAAATACGTTTTCGGTATTGCTGGGCAAAGGGGACGGTACTTTTTCACCTCGCGCCGATTTCGCTACGGGCAACGGCCCCTCATCGGTGGCCTCAGCCGATTTCAACGGCGACAGCCGCCTGGACCTGGCGGTGACCAATCAAACCGACAATACGGTTTCCATTTTTCTCGGGAATGGCGATGGCACTTTTGTGGTTCCCACCAACTACGCCACGGGCAATGGGCCAGTGGCGATACTGTCAGCAGATTTTAACGTGGATGGTCACCCCGACCTGGTGGTCGCCAATCAAGCCGACAATACCGTTTCCATTTTTCTCGGGTTGGGGGATGGGACCCTTTTGACTCCATTCCCCCTTGCCACCGGGACTAGCCCAGTCGCTTTGGCACAGGGCGATCTGATTTCGAGTGCGTCGCTCCCTGATCTGGTGGTGGTGAATCAATCTTCAAACAGCGTTTCGGTGATCCTGAACTCGTCGAATATCAATGTGACGCCAAACGCGCCGCTTACCTCTTACCCCGGATCGGAATATGTCGACATCGGCTTGAAGGTGCACGCGACGCCACGCCTGCACCCGGATGATGAGATCACGCTCGATTTACAATTCGATCTCAGCGCGATCTCCGGCCAGAACGTCAACGGCATTCCGATCCTGACGAATCGCACCATCGCTCAAGCCGTGCGGCTCCGTAACGGTGAGACGAGCGTCCTGTCGGGCATTCTCCAAAGAAGCGAAGCCACCGATGTTAACGGCTTGCCGGGTCTGGCCGAAGCCGGGCCCGCCGGCTATTTCTTTGGCGCGCACAATAAGCAGCAATCGGATAGTGAGCTGATCATCGCCATAACCCCGCGACAGCTAAGGCTCGCTCCAAGAAAGGACAGCACCATCTATGCGGGTCGAGGAACGGGTGCAGTGCCCGCTGCCCCACCAGGGCCGCTTGTGCCAGCACCGGGCGTAACCGTCCCCGGCGCACCGGCACCGGCGGCACCGGGTGCGCCAACTCCTGCCGCGCCGGCCCCGGGCACGGCTCCGCCGCCTGCGCCAGCTGTGGTGCCTGCCCCTGGGGCGCCCGCGACACCAACGCAGCCTGCTCCGGCACCCGCCGGCCCTACCACGCAGCCGGCGCCCACAACTCCAGGGCCTACGAATTAGCTTTGCGTTAGCTTTGCGAAAATCGTAATGAGAAACGCGGTGTGTTCGCCGAGCGACTGGAGACTTCAGGTTATCTCGGCGGCACTGTTACTCAGCGGATTTCTGCGGTGACGTGCGTCGCCGGTGCGTCCAGTTGCATTTCTTCACTTCGAAGTTTCAGTTCGCGCTCACGGCTTCGCGTCGAGTACGACGAGCGGCTGATACGTGCGGGGTACCACGGCCTCGGCGATGGCAATCAACTGGTCCTGTTGATTGAAAACGCGCAGGCGGGCGGGCTTCCATCCTCCGGAATTAAGCTCACTCGTACCGCCCTGACGCACAGGTGCATGGCCCGGCTGAATTTGCGCGAGCGACACCTGAAAACGTGAACCGTTGCGCACGCGGCACTCAATTGCGGGCAGAACGGAAACCCTCGGTAATTCCGGAAGCAAATGACCGAGTGGCACGATACATTCAGCGGCCCTGCCTGCACGCACGAGCTGCTCAAGGTCTTCGAGACTAATCGCTTGATCGATGGCGAATTCGCCCACCGCCGTGCGTACAATGGCCGCCAAGTGTGCGCCGGTCCCGAGTTGTGCACCCATTTCGTGCGCGAGTGACCGGATATAAGTGCCGGAGCCACATTCGACCGTAAAGCGGGCCAGCGAACCATTCACCTCGAGCAATCGAAAATCAAAAACTTCCACTTCCACCGCTTTGAGTTCGACCGGCTGTTGCTTCCGAGCCAACTCGTGCGCCGCGCGGCCGTGTATTTTTTTGGCCGAAAATGCGGGCGGCATTTGCATGAAACGGCCCGTCAGGCTCGCGGCCAGCCTCTCGAGTTCCGCGCGGCTGAGCTGCGGTGCAGTGTCCGCGCCGGTGGCGGTTCCATCCGCGTCATAGGTATCGGTGGCGAAACCGAAACGGAATGTCGAATCGTACCGTTTGCGGCGGCTGGCGTAAAACTGAGCAAAACGGGTCGCCCGGCCGAGCAGCAGCACCAGCACTCCGGTGGCCAGCGGATCAAGCGTGCCGAGATGGCCCACCTGATGAAACCCCAGCAGCCGCCGAACGGCATCAACGGCGTCATGCGAAGTCTTACCAGGCGGTTTGTCCAGCACCAGCGCACCGTCGAACGGCGCGGGCAGGGGTTTACGCTTCATTTTCCGGTTGGAAGAGAGTCGATCCCGAATTGAATAATCCCGTGATGCAAAAGTTGGTGGCGAAATCTGGTCGAAAAGCCGGTCGCGAAACTTGGGTGACGAAAGTTGGTAATGATCTCGCGGTGTCCCTATTTTATGATCGCGCTACCCGGCATCCTTGGCGCGGCGAAGCAGCTCGTCAATGCGATTGCCATACTCTTCCGAGTGATCGAGTACGAAACTTACCTCGGGTGCGCGCCGCATCTGCAACCGCTCGCTCAATTCGTGCCGGATAAAACCGGATGCCGAAGTCAGACCCGCGATAACGGAAGCCTGCTCGGAATCAGTGCCGAGAACGCTGACGAAAATCCGCGCGCGTTTCAGGTCCGGGGTTACGCGCACTTCGGTGACGGTGGCCAGGACAGCGAGACGCGGGTCCTTCAGCTCACCGGCCAGCATCGCACTGACTTCGTGCCGGATTTCTCCGGCAATGCGTTCGTGCCGATGTCCGGCTAGCGTCATGGGCGTGCCCGCCGCTGGTTCGCGGCGTCAGATGATCTCCTGTTCGTGTCCGATTAAATCGCGCCCGAGCACGCGCTCCGCTTCGTCAAATACCGCTTGCAGCGATTGCTCGAGGTGCGCCTCGTCATTCGATAGGCTCACAATGCCCACCTGCGAGCGCTGCCACGTATCCTGGTGATCGAGTTCGGCGACGGCCACGTTGAATCGCCCGCGCAGCCGGTCTTTCAGGCTGCGCAACACTTGCCGCTTGTCCTTGAGCGAGCGCGCGTCAGGAATGTGAATTTCCAGAGTCAGGAGACCGATGGGCATGCTCGGACCTCCGTAGGCAATCGCAGGGCGCGAGCGGTCGTCAGGCTTCACTTCTGCTTCTTGCCGCAACCCGTGCGGAATCGCCGGATGAAAGTCTGTCAGTAGGCGGTACGAGAGCCTGTTTCTGCATCGCAAAGCACTCGAGTACATCGCCAACCTTTAAGTCATTGAAGTTGGATACGCCGATGCCGCATTCAAAGCCCGTGCGCACTTCGCTGGCATCTTCCTTGAAGCGGCGCAGGGAGGCGATGCGGCCGGTATAACACGACGGCACCGTCGCGCACGACCCGGACCTCGGCATCCCGTTTGATGATGCCGTCCACCACGTGGCATCCGGCAATCATTCCCACGCCCTTGATGCGGAAGGTATCGCGCACCTCGGCGCGGCCCAGATGCGTTTCCTTGAACACGGGATCGAGCAAGCCCGCCATGGCCAGCTTGATTTCGTCCGACACCTCGTAAATAACCGTGTGCGGGCGAATTTCGACGTTTTCGCGCTGCGCCAGTTCCGAGGCTTTGCGATCGGGGCGCACGTTAAACGCGAAAATAATCGCGCCCGAAGCGGAAGCGAGCAGGACGTCGGTCTCGGTAACCGCGCCAACGCTCGCGTGAAGTATCTTGAGCTTCACCTCGATCGGTCGAGAGCTTGGGCAACAGTTCGCTGAGCACCTCGACCGAGCCCTGCACGTCGGCCTTGATGATGATCGGCAATTCCTTGGCTTCGCCGGTCTTGAGCTGTTCGTGCAACTGGTCGAGCGTGATGCGCGCTCCGGCGCTGCGTGCGAGCGAGGCTTCGCGCAGCTTGCCCTGGCGGTAATCCACGATGTGGCGGGCCTTGGCTTCGTCCGCTACCTGGAAATGATCGCCCGCTTCGGGCACGCCTTGCAAACCGAGCACTTCGACGGGCGTAGAGGGGCCAGCCTCTTTTACCGTGCGGCCATGATCGTCAAACAGCGCGCGAACTTTGCCGTAAACGGCGCCGCATATGAACACGTCGCCGGTGTGCAAGGTGCCGTTCTGCACCAGCACCGTCGCCACGGGTCCGCGGCCTTGATCGACGCGCGATTCGAGAACCGTTCCGCTGGCGGGAGCCGCCGGATTGGCTCGCAGCTCGCGCAATTCGGCCACGAGCAAAATCATCTCGAGCAGCTTGTCGAGATTTTTCTTCTGCTTCGCGGATACTTCCACCATGACGGTATCGCCGCCCCATTCCTCCGGCATCAGACCGCGGTCGGAGAGCTGCCTCTTAACGCGCTCGGGCTGCGCGTCGGGCTTATCAATCTTGTTAATGGCCACGACGATGCGGCACATTCGCGGCGCGCGCGTGATCGATGGCTTCCAGCGTTTGCGGCATCACGCCGTCATCGGCGGCGACCACCAGCACCACGATGTCGGTAACTTTCGCGCCGCGTGCGCGCATCCGCGTAAACGCTTCGTGGCCGGGCGTGTCGACGAACACAATGCGGCGACCGTCGATCGAGATCACCGAAGCGCCGATATGCTGGGTGATTCCGCCCGCTTCGCCGGCGGCGACTTCGGTTTCGCGAATCGCATCGAGCAAGCTGGTCTTGCCGTGATCGACGTGGCCCATAACGGTCACGACCGGCGAACGCGGCGAAAGATTTTCCTGCTTTTCTTCCTTGGCAACGTCCTGGACGACCTCTTCCTCGAAGGAAACTACGCGTCACCACGCCGCTGAAAGCTTCGGCAAGGCTGGTCGCCGTGGGCACATCGAGCGCCTGGTTGATGGAAGCGAAAATGCCGCGATCGAGCAGGTCCTTCAGCACGTCCTTGGCGCGCACGTCCAGCTTCTCCGCGAGATCGCGCACGGTGATGCCTTCGGTGATCGTGATAGCCCGCGCGGGCCGCGGCGGCGCAACCACAGGCTCGATGCGTGTGGCACGGCGCTCGCCTACGCCGGGGCGGGCGCGAACTGGATGCAGCTTGCGCTCGCCTTCTTCGAATCGCTTCTCGAGCGTCGGCCGCGCACGAGCTGCAGGCTTGCGTTCGTAAATCGGCTTGCCTGGCTCGGCCTTGGGCGGAGCGACTGCCGGTGGCATACCCTGGCCAGCAGGGCGCATCGGCCGCTGACCGGGCCGCGGTGTAGGCGCACCTGGACGGGACGGATAACTGCCAGGGCGCGCGGGAGCCGTTGACCGGCCTGCAAATCGTGCTCCGGGAGCTGGAGCGCCAGGCCGAGCCCCGCCGCCTGATTGTGGAGCGCCACTTGCCGCCGGACGCATTCCCGAAGACGGGGGACGCGAGCCCTGCGGCAGATTGGTAGAGCGCATTGGCGGCCGCGGCGCTGCGCCGGGAGGCAACGGATTCGGCATCCCTAATCTCTGCACCGGCGCCACGGGCGGCCGTTGGACCGGACGTTGGGCCGGAGGAGCAGCCGGTCTAGGAACGCCTGGCGGCGCGCCTACGCGTGGCGGCGGGAGTCGGCTGGAGCTACTGGCCTCGCCGGAGGCACAGGTCTAGTGGCAGGCATGCCTGACGCAGGTGCCGCAGGTGGCACAGCTGGAGGCGCAGGTTTTGCCGGCGGCGGACCAGCAGGCGCTGCGACTGCAGCGGGTACAGGACCAGGTGCAGGCGGGGGCGCGGGTGCGGCTGCGACTGGCGGTGCAGCGGTCGCCGCTGCCGGGGACGCCACTGCCGGAGGTGCCGCGACGGGAGCCGGCGCGACCGGAGGAACAGGTTTGGGCACACACACAACGGGTGCTGGTTTCGGCGCAGTTGCTGCAGCAGGAGGAGCAACGGCAACGGGCGCAGCCGGGGGCGGCGGAGGCGGAGGAGGAGGCACCGCCACTGGTTTCAAACGGGCTGCCTTTGCGGCCGCTTCTTTGGCGGTTTTTTCAGCTTCGGACTGTCGCTTCGGCGGCAGCTTCCGCAGCCGCGAGTTCCCGAAAGTGCTTGCGTACTTTTTCCGCGGCAGCCAGCTCAATGGAGCTGGAATGAGTCTTCTTCTCGGTAACACCAGCGTCCGGCAAATAATCGATGATGGCTTTCGCCTTGACCTCCAGGTCACGGGCCAGCTCATTGATTCGAATCTGATTCGCGTCTGTCATCTGCCTCGCGATCTATTCCGTGCCATTCCCGTCGATATTACCTGATTACGCGTCAGGCGTTTCGGCGTCATTTACGTGGAGATGTTTCTCTTCGGGATCATTTGATTCAGAACCGGGTTCCTGGGTTTCAGCCGCCGCTCCCAACACGTCTTCATCCGCACGATCACCGGCCGCCGCTGCGACCTCGTCCGCGGGCTCTTCCGTGCCGGTGAGCGCATCTTCTGTCGGCGCCTCTGCCGCTTCCTCTGCCGCTTCTTCAGGGACCTCTTCAATAATGTGATCGGTGCCTTCGGGCAGGTCCGAACCGAGTTCGTCAACCGGCATGCTGGCTGCGGCGTCTTTGTTCATATCCAGTTCGCTGGACAGAGCCGCTTCCGGATCTGGCATTTCTGCGCCATCCGCTTGCTGATTTTCCAGGGACTGAAAGTATGCAGCCACAGAAAGCTGAATCTTTTCAACCATCTTTTCGCCGATGCCCGGAATGGCCGTCAGCTGCTCGGGCGTCATGTCAGCGAGCTTTTCGATGCTGGTGACGCCGTGCGCTTCGATTTTCTCGACGGTCTTCGGCCCAACGCCCTGCAGCTCAGACAGCGGAGTCCCCGGCGCCGTGAGCGCCGCCATTTGCGCCTCGATCTCCTGGCGCTTCTCTTCCTCGCTCTTGATGTCCACGTTCCAGCCGATCAGCTTGCTGGCCAGCCGGACGTTCTGCCCCTTCTTGCCGATGGCCAAAGAGAGCTGCGTATCTTCGACGATGATTTCGAGGTGATGCGTTTCGGGATCGATGATCTGGACGCGCGTCACTTTCGCGGGGCTCAGCGACTTTTGCGCGAACGCGACGGTATCTTCGGAATAAGGAATGATGTCGATTTTTTCGCCGCGCAATTCGCGGATGATGGACTGCACGCGCATGCCCTTCATGCCCACGCAGGCGCCTACCGGATCGACATCTTTGTCGCGGCTCTGCACCGCAATTTTGGTGCGCTCCCCCGCTTCACGGGCAGCGGCGCGAATCTGCACGGTGCCGTCATAAATCTCCGGCACTTCCATCTCAAACAAGCGCTGCACCAACACGGGATCGGCGCGCGAGACGATCACCTGCGGACCCTTCGCGGCGCGATCCACCGCGCGAATCACCACGCGCAGGCGGTCTCCCAGATTATAGGTCTCCAGCCGCGATTGCTCGCGCTTGGGCAGCCGCGCTTCGGTGCGGCCCAGATCCACGATCACGTCGGGACCTTCGAAGCGCTTCACGATGCAGTTCACCAACTCCCCGACGCGGCCGTTGTACTCGTTGAAAATCGTATCGCGCTCAGCCTCGCGCACCTTCTGCATGATCACTTGCTTGGCGGTTTGCGCGGCAATGCGGCCCAGCACGTGCGGTGGGCTTCGGCAATCAGCAACTCGCCGCCAATTTCGGTCTGCGGATCCATCTTGCGCGCTTCCGCCAGGGTCACTTCCTTCTTCGGATCGGCAATCTCCTCCGACCACGGAGCGCACCGAATACACGTCCACCTGCCCGGTTTCCGGATTGAACTTCGCGCGAAGATCTTCCTCGGTCTTGTAATACTTCCGCGCCGCAACCACCATCGCGTCCTCAATGGCCGCGACGATGACGCCGGGTTCAATGTGCTTTTCCCGGCTGATCTGCTCAATCATCTGGTCCAGCAGATTGGCCATCTATGCGCTCCTAGAGTTCCACGACCAGGTTCGCCTTGCGAATCCCGGCAAAGGGCAGCTCGATCGATGCCGCCCCTTCACTTCCAGTCTGACACGGCCGTCGGCATAACCCGCCAGCCGGCCCTCAAAAAATTTCGCGAATTCTCCACCGGTTCGGCGGTCGAAATCCGCGCCAGCCGGCCCGCGAAGCGCTCGAACTTCGCCGGGCTTCGTCAGTTTGCGATCGAGACCGGGCGAGCTGACTTCCAGAACATATCGCGGCCCGGGCACCAGTTCTTCCACATCCAGAAGGACGCCCAGTTGCTCGCTCACCGCCTGGCAATCGTGATGGCTGACGCCCTCCGGCTTATCGATGTAGACCCGCAGAAATCGCTGCTTGCCGATCTTCCACTCGACGTCGACGACTTCCACGCCAGCCCTCCGCGCCGCGCGTTCGGCGGCATCGCGAATCCTGTCCAATTCCATGGACATCTGCCACCGGCTTACCGGCCTGCAAGTGCCGCTCTGCAGACGCTCTGCAGACGCTCTGCAAACGCACTGCAAAACGAACTGCGAACCGCGGTCCGAAACGCAGTACAAACTGCGGTACGAAACCCAGTACAAAAATTGTCGCCAACAAAAAAGTGGGCTCGCGCCCACTCGGACATGCGACCGGTTTGAACAAAACCAGTATAAACGTCCGTTCCTTGAAATGCAAGCCGACGGAGTCGCTTACCTGATCCTGCAAGATGCGCGTCAGGCGAATCCCAGTGCCTTCACAAGGCCCAACTTCGGCAACTTCATATCGCGCCGATCATTCGGACGAGAACAGCCGGGCCGCAGTTTTCCACGCACGCGGGGTACGGCCCAAGCCATTCAGCGGCTGTGATGATCAATGCTCCAACAACGATCCACCAACGATCCAACAACGAATTGCAGCTCTGCCCGTTATTTCTTTGCGGGAGTCTGTGCTGGAGGTGTTTGCGTTGTAGGACGGCTTGGCGCCGGGGGTGCCGTCGACCGTGGTGTAGCGGCCTGACCAGCGGGTTGATTGGACTCTGCGCCAGTGGCTCCAGCCTTCAGCGGATAAGCTTGATCGTACAGGCGAATAATCTCCTGGGTAATATCCGCCTGACTCGCGCCATACACCACGGGCGAGCCCTGGGCGGAACTGTCGAGCACCACGACGAAACCGTTCTCGCGAGAGTAGCGATCGACCACATCAATCATCTTCCGGCCGATAGAATCCACAATATCGCCTTGCGCCGCAGTAACCTCTTCATTCAGGTCGTCCTGTTTGCGCTGGAATTCCCGAGCCAGCAGTTCGCCCTGCCGCTGCAGTCTGGTCTTTTCTTCATCGCTCAGAGTACGGGCGCCATTGTTCAGCCGGCTCTGCAGGTCCTGAATCTGTTTCTGCATACTCTCGAGATCAGTTTGCTGCGGGTTGAATTGGGTCTGCAACTGGGCCGACGCTTGTTTCCCTTCGGCGGTGGTCACAATCGCCTGGCGGATATTAATAACGCCGATCTTATTTGCTCCCGCGGCGGCGCCGGTCTGCGCCCACGTTGCGGCCGCCGGGAAGATCAAAAGCACAGCCAGAGGCATCCATAGCTTTTTCAATTGACGATTCATCCTCTCTCCTAACTGCAATATCACCAGAACTACAAATCGCGGATTATAGCGGCGTGTTTTGTAAGGCGTCAACGAGAATCACCTGCACCCCATCGCCGTTCAGTTGCCATTCGGATGCATTCCCGCGGGGCGGCGTTGTCCTGCCTCGCAGCACGCGTGACTGAATCTTACTGCGGCAGCGGCAGCAGCAGAATCCGTTTGTCCGCGAAATCGGATACCACCGCAAGATTCGTCAGCGGATGAATATCGACGCTGAATTGGCTCGAGGGCGTCATCCGAAATACCGAGCGCACCTGCCGGCTGAGGAAATCAACAACGGTCATGGATTGCCCCACACTGTTCGTCGTCACCAGCGTGCTCGTCTGAAAATTATAGGCCAGCGAAGTGGGATTGATGCCCACCCGCACGCTCGTCAGCGTCCCGGAAGTCTGATCCAGACTAACGACCTGGTTCTCGAGGCTCGCGGCGATCAGGAAATTTGCCGATATGGTCGTATTCGCAGCGCAACTTGACGCTCCGCAAGGATCAAGGACAACCCCTTGGGGAATTTGAATGCCTGCTGACGTGAGCGCCGGATTCACCTGTTTAAGATCGATCAAGCTGACGTTGCCGCTCGCCAGGTTTCCTACAGCCGCGTGATGGGTGCTGGGATCGACAGCGATGGGCGAAGGCGATTGTTGGACGCTGATCGATGTTGCGGTCGTGCCGGTTGTCGAACTCGTGGGGAAAATGCTGATGGTATTCGATCCGCTGTTGGCTACAGCTACTTCACCCAATCCCGGATCGATGGCTACTCCGGTCGGATTCGGATCCGTACCGATGGTAGCGGTCACGTCATTATTAATGTCATCTAAGACGGAAGCGTTGTTCGCGCCCGTATTCGCGACCACGGCCATGCCCCCCAGCGGACTCGCCGCCACGCCTTCCGGATTTGCGCCCACGGCAACTACATTGCCCAGCCCCGTTGCCAGGTTTACCAGGTAGACATCATTGCAACCCACATCAGTGACCACGGCCTTGTTATTCGGCGCATCGATTGCCACTCCCAACGGAGCTGGCGTCGAGCAGGTGCCACTCACATCGATGCTTTGCATAACCGTAAAGCTCGAGGCGTTCGATACGCCCGCCGAATTGAGGACGTCGAGAGTGTATCGCCTCGCGGCGGACTGCATGGACGCAGGCACCTGTACCGTCATTACGCGGTCCCCGGAAGAAAGCGTAGTGAGTGGAGTGCCGTCGAGGCGCGCCGTGGCCCCACCGGCAAAGCCCTTGCCAACAATCGATAAAACCTGATTGGAAGGTGTGGGCGCGGAGGCCAGGGTGGAATTCACGGTCACTGAAGCCCCCGGCAGAAACTGCCCCGATGTCAGACTCGACTGCAAACTGGCCTGCAATATCTGAGGGGCCGAACGCAAAGCTCCCATAGAAAAGAGGCTGGCGGTATTGTCCGACTGATTCACGATCAGCGCCGTATCGGTGCCGGGATCAACAGCCACATCGACAGGTTTATTCCCGGTGCTAAAAGTTGTAAGGACGGTGGGATTCGCCGGGTCCGGATTGATGATGGCTGCCTGGTTGGTGAGCTGATTTACCGTGACGGCGATATTCGCAAGCGGATTGAATGCGGCGGCGATGTAACCCGCGCCCGTAAGAGCGCTGGCGGATGCCGAACTCTGATCGAGCATGCTGAAAATCGTAGCGGGCACGGCGTTCGTGGGATCCACCAGAATGGCTTTCGACGTTTCGTCGTCGATCGCCACACCCGTGACCGTCAGATTCGTATTGACCGTCGCTACCGGCGCAGCATAGCTGGCCGACCCTCCGCCGCTCGTCGCATTCGGAAGCGTGGTTGGTTGGCTGTAGGTGAACGACGTATTGCCAGGGGTCGAAACCACCGTGGTGATGCCATTGAAGCTGGGATCACCCACTCCCTGAATCAGCACCGATTCTCCCACTTGCAGGCCGTGCGAAGTCGTCGTGGTAAGGGTCACCGTTCCGCCAGAACGCGAGGCGCCGCCATTCCCAGCAATAGGTGTTACCGTCTGCAGGCTCAAATCCACGATGGAAAGTGCTCCCAGTCCGCCGGGGCTTACCAAGGCCCAGTTCAGTTTCGGCGAAACGGCAACGTGCGGCGTCGGCCCCGTGCTCACGTTAACGGTTCCCACCGGAACGGGAGATGATGCCGGCCACGGCGTCAAATCCAGCAGCGTGGCGTTGTTGGTCGAGCGATAAACAACGATAGCCCGGCCGGTTACCGGATTGATCGCGACCGCAGCTGGCGTTCCGCCGATGGCCGAGGTCGGAATGATGAACTTCACCGCTTGCGCCTGAAGATCCACTACCGCAACGGTACTGTTCCCGCTATTGGCCACGAGGGCCAGGTTCCGCAGGTTGTCCACGGCCACGCCCGTTGGTGCGGAGGATCCCGCAGCGCAGGGCGGAGTGAGATTGAGTCCTGCGGTACAGATCGATGGCACCACCACTCGGGGCGTCGCCTGCGTCAAATCAAGAAGCGTCACGTCATTCGAGCCCTGATTGGCCACGACAGCGATTCCCGTAGCGGTATTGATTGCCACTGCGGCAGGCGTGGTGCCCACGGGCAGTGATGCTCCAATCTGCGTTATCGCTGAGGGTCCGTACGCGGGCTGCACTGCCAAATTGGCGACCACTGGTGGAACCGTCGCGCCAGGAATGCTGCTGACCAGGGCCAGGGGGAAAAGGCCTGGGGTACTGATGTCGGACGGATTAAGTGTGACGGTCAGTTGACGGGCTGGGTTCGTAGGGCTGATTTGCGATGATCGTGCCTGGCCGCCAAATTCCGCGGTGACGGTGGGGCTGGCCGGGAGACCATTTCCCGCCGGCGTACCATAGAATCCACCATCAACATTGACGGTTACCGTACCGCCACTGGCCTGCGGAACGCTGTCGGCCGAAAGGCCGACGATTGCTGCGCGTACCGGCGAAAGAACCACCTGACATTGTGTCGGATCGGGCGAGCATTGTTGCTGCGTTCCGTTTTGACGGCCGGCCGTTACCGTAAGCGTTACCGTATTTGAGGGCGGCGTAGGGGTCGTCGACAACATAAAATACGGGACACGGACGCGCAGCACGGTGCTCGAAGCCGCCAACACCGCCGAGGCGGGCATTTGCAGACCGTTAATAAATACGCTCGTGGTCGAGATGAAGTTCGTGCCGGTGAGATAAACATCCTGGAATACGGAGCCAATCGCCCCCACCCTGGGGCTAACCGACGTGATCGTAGGATCCGCCGCGGTGACCACAGTGACCGTGGCATTAGCGGTTACACCCGAATCGTAAACCGAGGTTGCAGTGATGGTTGCCGTTCCAGCCGTGGTGGACGCAGTGTAAAGACCTGTCGTGGAGTTAATGGACCCAGCGCCGGTGAGAGTCCATGTAACGGCGGTACAAAGTGGCAGCGCGGACGTGGGATTTGCGGAATTGCATGTAGAAGTCACCGCGTTAAAAGGCACGCCGGTTACCGTGGCAAAAAATGGCAGTGTCTCCCCGGTGCCAATCGAGAAGGTTGACGGGCTTACCGTGATCGTCAGGCCGGAAACCAGCGTAACCGTTGCCGTCGCGCTGTTTGTGGTGTTTTGCACGGTTGCGGTAACGGTGATCGTGGTGTTCGGAGGAATCGTCGCCGGCGCCGTATACAGGCCGGCCGTATCGATTGTACCTACGGTCGAATTTCCACCCGTTACGCCATTTACGGCCCACGTGACCGCGTTGGTCGAGCCGGTAACCGTGGCGCTAAACTGACTGCCGTTGTTCAGCAGCACGGTGGCAGCGGTCGGAGTAACCGTAACGGAGACCGTCGCAGCCGCCGAGTGGCAACCCGTCGCGGCGACTGTCGCCGCCAGCAGTAAACCAAGCCATTGAGCCCACCGTCTCATGCGGTTGCCTCCGAATTCATCGGTGCCACTAGCAAACCTCCAGTGTCATAACGCGATACTCAGAACGTGCGGCTCACTGCAAAACGGAACGTGCTCGCAGGCTCAAAAAAATTGATCCGCTGCGGGTTAATGAGCAAGTTGTTAATCTGGGGCACAAATTGCGACTGATAAACGCCAGGTGGTAACGTCAGTTTCACGTAGTCGGGAACCGTAAATATGCTTGCCGGCGCGACGATCTGTTGATCCAGCCGCGCCAGGTTGTATGCCCAATACAGGCGGAACGGCGCGTTGATAATCGGAAGCTGCACGACAAATTCGATGCCCACTGAGGAACGCAACTTGAAATTCGTGCCCGGCTGGATCTGCAACGCTTTGTTGATCGGGCTCCCCGGAAATTGCGTGAGCAGGTTCGAGTAGCCGATGATCGTTTAACTGCAACTGACTTTTCTCGAGTATCCCCACCGTGCCGACATCGGTAAACAACGAAGATGCTCACCGGGCCGGCAATCGGGATGCGGTACTCTCCGTTGAATACTCCGGAAGTGTCGCCGCCCGGAAAAGCGATCTGATAGGTCAGCGCCGGAATGGTGACGCCGCGGCTCAGCGGGTTTCCCGGAGATATCCAGATGTGTGGGATCCGTGTAGCTGAGCGTTGTGCTGGAGGCCAGCGGAATAAAAACGATCGGAGTGACGGTACGAATGTCGAAGCCGCGCAGATCGGTCTCTCCGCCTAGAAAGAGGCGGTCGTAAGGAGGCAGTTCGCGGCCACCGTATCCAGTGGCAAAAGATCGCTACGAAGTGGAACGCCAGCACGTTGCGCTTGTGGTAGTTCGGCCGGAAATACTTGGCTTCCAAAACATTAGTGATGCGCTCTCACGTTTCCGCCGAGCGGGCCGCCCTCAAAGCCAAACGAGTAAAACAAAGACTTCCCATGCGTGCGGGTTCATCGGGTTGTCCACGGTGTTGTACGTTCAGCGTGGGCACGATGCGGCTGGAATGTATGCCGCTGAGCGCGGAGGGCCCGGCCAGCGACTGAAATTGCAACGCCTCAAACAAATCCGTCGACGCGGTACTGAACGACTGAATGCTCGTATCCGAAAAGCCGTAGGTCAGTCCCAGGCGCGTGAAGGAAAATCTCCGCAGCGGATAACTGGCGAACAGGTGAAGCCGGTGGTGTTGTGGTTGTAATCCTGCTCGATATTCGGCGCAATCTGGATCTTTTGACCCAGCAGGATCGACTCCTGCTGCGCCTGGTTGAAGGTGAAGCGGCTGGAGGAAACCGTGAAGCCGCGTGGAGATCGGCCGGTCGAACAGATACGGCTCGGTAAATCCAAACAGCACGGTGCGCTGAATGGTGCCAATCTTGCCCGGAAAGCGTGAGCGTCTCGCCAAGTCCCAGGAAATTATTGGTCTGATAACTCAGTCCGATGAAAGCTGCCGGAAAGGCCGCTGACGCCGCCGTTGAAGCTGATGGATTGCTTTCCCTTCTCCTTCAGCTTCAGCAGAATGTCCACCGTACCCGGCCTTCACGTTGCGCTTGATTTCGGCGTTTTCGGGCTTGATCGCGTCGAAATAGTTCAGCTGGTTCAGCCGCAACAGGCTGAGTTCCCAGTAACGGTTGTTGAAAATGTCGCCTTCGTTGACCAGCAACTCGCGGCGGATGACTTTGTCGCGCGTGGTCGAGTTGCCGCGTAAATTCGATGCGCCGAACGAAGAACTGCTTCTGCTCGTCGAAGTCGAACGTCAGGTCGATGGTCTTCGTGTCGTCGTGGACGTCGATTTGCGGCGTCGCCGTGAAGTCGATATAGCCGTATACGCCGTATAGCTTCGTGTAGGTCTCGATGGCCTTGCGGATTTTCTCCGCGTCGAAAATGTCGCCCTTCTTCAGCGGGAAAAGGCCCTCGAGGTATTCTCGCTTTAATGAGAGACCCTTGTCCGGGATCGGCGCTGCGAATCACCAGCCGGCCCATGTGGTATTGCTCGCCCTTCTTCAATGGGGATGATGATGTTGGTGGCCTTCCCATGCTGGCGTGCCCGACCAGCGGGAACGGGCCCGGCAGCCCTCCGCGGTTGACATCCACAGTCGTCAGAATCGGATCCTTCACCAGCGACCTTGAAATAGCCGTTGTTCTGATACAGCCCGCGAACGCCAATTTCCAAGATCCTCGTCGAGCTTGGCGCGGTCAAATGTCTTCGACAGCACCGGAACATCGAACAGATACAGCGGAATCGCATACGGCCTGGAATGGCGCATTGACGCGCAGGATTTTGCGGTCTGAAAACGCGGTGTTCCCCTGAAATGAGATCTGCCCAACCTTTACCTTGGCGCCCTTCGTTCACCGTGAAAATCAGCTTCACGGCATTGGTCGCGGGAATTTTTTCATACGTGGCCTTGACTGTCGCGAATTGCCGGCCGTGCTCCGCCTCCAGGTCCTTGATCACCACTTCGGCTTTTTTGATTTTCGTGGGGTCGAACTGGCTTTCCACCGAAAGACTTACCTTGCGGTCCTTGAATTGATCCAGCATATCGGACTCGCTGATCGATTTCAGTCCGTGGTACTCGATGCGGCGGATGATGGGCCGCTCGACAACGTGGAAGATTACGATTTTCGCATTCGGGCGATTGGGGCTGTCCTGCACTTCCAGGCGAATGTCTTCAAAATATTGCGTGTTCCACAGCGCCTGGAAATCGCGCCGCAATCCAGCTTCGCTGTAGGGATCGCCGGCGCGCGTGAAAATTCGTGCCTGCAGGGTTTCGCTGCGAATGCGGCGATTTCCTTCAAATTCGATGCGCTCGATGGTCGGCGCGTTGCTGCCCGGTGAGCGGTGTTGAGCGCGTCCGTCGCGCGCCTGGCGCCCATAGAGGTGCTGCTGCGAACGATACGAGGAGACAGACGGCGCAGCAACGCCAAGCAGCAGGCACACTCGCGAGGCCCGTCCGATCCATCAGTGATAACTGGCAGGACTGTTTGCGTGCGGCCGTGGCAAATGTCAAGGCCGCGCCCCCCAAGCCAAAATAATTCGCTCCCCTGCCGATCCCTCGAGGGACGGCTTGCGGGCGTAGGATTCGCTAGTGGGTTACCGGGGTTGCTTCCACGACCGGCCGGAAACCCAATCCGTCCCCGGAGACGGAAACTTCGAGCGTCGCCGGACGTTGCAAGCCCCCCTGAATGAGTGCTTCTGACAGTGGATCTTCGACGTAGCGTTGCAGCGCGCGACGCAACGGCCTGGCACCGTAACTGCGATCGCCGCAGGTTTTCTCGAGAATCCACTGGCGCGCTTCGGGAGTAACCACGATCTGCACTTGCCGATGAATCAAAGTGTCGTTGATCTGGCCGACCAGCAAGTCGATGATGCGCAGCAGATCCTCGTCGGCAAGCGGATTGAACAGAATAATTTCGTCCAAGCGGTTCAAAAACTCCGGATTGAACACGCGCTTGACCTCGCCCATGACCATTTCATCCAGCGACTTCCCGGCGCCCTCATCACCGGCGGACTGGAAGCCCAGCGAGGAACGCTTCTGCAAATGCCGTGCTCCCAGGTTCGAGGTCATGATCAGAATCGAATTCCGGAAGTCCACCGTGTTGCCAAGTCCGTCGGTTAACTGGCCATCCTCGAATACCTGCAGCAGGATGTTGTAAACGTCGGGATGGGCCTTCTCAATTTCATCCAGCAGGATCACCGAATACGGCGTGCGGCGCACGCGCTCGGTGAGCTGGCCGCCCTCTTCATAGCCCACATAGCCTGGAGGCGCGCCGATCAGCTTCGAGACCGAATGCTTCTCCATGTATTCGGACATATCGAAGCGCACCAGTGATTTCTCGCTGCCGAATAGAAATTCCGCGAGCCGGCGCGCCACTTCCGTCTTACCGACGCCCGTCGGGCCGAGGAACAGGAAGCAGCCCACGGGACGGCCGGGAGCCTTGAGTCCGGCGCGGCTGCGGCGTATGGCGCGAGCGAGCGCGGTGATGGCCTTGTCCTGGCTGATGACGCGCTTGTGCAGTTCGAGTTCGATGCGCAGCAGTTTCTGCTGCTCGTCTTCCTTGATGGCGTGCACCGCGACGCCGGTCCAGCGCGACACCACGTCTTCGATATCTTCGCGGGTGACGATGCCCGTCGTCGAATCGTCGAGCTTCAATCGTTCGCGCAACTGGCGCAGATTTTCTTTTTCCTTGCGCTCTTCCTCGGAATAAGAACCGCGCCTTCTCGAATTCGTGATTTGCGATGGCGGTTTCCATCCGATGCGTGATGAATTTCACGCGCTTCTGCACTTCCGCGACTTCGTCGGGCAGCGTTGCCTGGCGCAACTTCACGCGCGCCCCTGACTCGTCGATCAGGTCGATGGCCTTGTCCGGCAGGAAGCGGTCGGGAATGTAGCGGCTCGAGAGATAAACCGCGTATTGAATGGCTTCATCCGTATAGCTGACGGCATGGAATTTTTCGTAGCGCTCGCGCACGCCCTGCAGCACCCGGATCGCTTCTTCTTCGTTGGGGCTGTTCACCTTCACCGCCTGGAAGCGGCGTTCGAGCGAGCGGTCCTTTTCCACCGACTTGCGATATTCACCGGGCGTCGTCGCGCCGATGCACTGAATTTCGCCGCGGCTCAGCGCCGGTTTCAGAATGTTAGCGGCATCGAGCGAGCCTTCGGCGGAGCCCGCGCCGACCAGCGTGTGCAGCTCATCGATGAAGACGATCGAGTTCTGCGCTCTCCATCAACTCCTTCATGATGGTCTTGAGCCGCTCTTCAAACTGGCCGCGATACTTCGTCCCGGCCACGATCAGCGATAGATCGAGCGATAGAATGCGCTTGTCCGCCAGAAATGGCGGCACGTCGCTGTCCGCGATGCATTGCGCCAAGCCTTCGACAATGGCCGTCTTACCAACACCTGGCTCGCCGATCAGCACGGGATTATTTTTCGTGCGGCGGCACAGAATCTGAATCACGCGCTCGACTTCTTTTTCGCGCCCGACCAGCGGGTCAAGCTGCCCCTCGAGTGCCGCCTGCGTCAGGTCGCGGCTGAATTCGGCGAGCAGCGAAGTTTCTTTCGGCCGGTTCACTTGTACTTTTTCGCCCGCGCTGCGCGCCAATTCCTCGCGCAAGCCGGAAAGCCGCAACCCGCGCTCGGACAAGGATCTCCGCGCCAAAGCACTTTTCTTCGCGCAGGATGCCGAGCAACAGATGCTCGGTGCCCACGTGCTTGTGCCCCAGGCGCTCCGCTTCTTCCGCCGCGAAATTGAGAATGCGCTTGCATTCCTGGCTCAGCGGCACTTCCACCGATGTGGAAATGCGCTCGCGAATCGTGATTCGCGACTCGATCTCCTTGCGGATCGATTCGATTGAGCCATGGGAGCGCAGAAAGCGGTTGGCCAGGGCTTTATCCTCGCGCATTAAACCGAGCAACAAATGCTCGGTCTCGATGTACGGACTGCCGTACTGGCTAGCTTCGTACCGGGCGAAGAAGATTACTCGCCGGGCTTTTTCTGTATAACGTTCAAACACGGCTCAGCTCTTTTCTCCCTCAATCACGGATGAAGGGGCCTGGTGGAATTCCGCGTCCGGCTCGAGCACCCCATGCTCGAGTCGTAGAACGCGGCCGCAGCGCTTTGCCAGAACAGGGTTATGGGTCGCGAGAATGGAGGTCAGCCGGTGCGTGCGATGCAAGCGCTCGATCAAATCCATAATTGCAACTGGCATTATGCTCGTCTAAATCTCCGGTGGGTTCGTCCGCCAGCAGCAGCGCCGGTTCGTTGACCAGTGCCCGCGCAATCGCCACTCGCTGCTGCTCACCGCCAGAAAGCTCGGAGGCCTGATGATTCGCTTCGCGAGGCGAGTCCTACCTCATCCAGCCAGCCGGCGGCCTTTTTCACAGCTTCGGCATACCCGATGTTCCGCATCAAGCAAAGGCATGGCCACATTCTCGACCGCTGAAAAGTCAGACAGCAGATGATGCCTTTGCCAGACGAATCCAATCTTGCGGTTCCGAAACTCCGCAATCGCTTCGTCCTGCCGCGTTTCCAGTGCTTTCGACTTCAAAGTATACTGTACCGCTTGTCGGCGTGTCCAGCGCGGCTGCCAGATGCAGTAAAGTGCTTTTTCCGGCGCCGGATGGACCCATAATGGCAATCATTTCGCCTGCTGCGACTTTGCAGATTCACTCCGTCGAGCACCGCCACCGCGGTGACGCCTGAGCGATAGACCTTGCGCAAGCCCCGCGCTTCAAGAAGGATGCCCGCCATTCCCCCGTGCACAATCTCGGCTGGCGCGCCGTTGCTAACCGTAGATGTGGTCAAAGGCATCACAAAGATCGGGCCGGTTTCCTTTCGCTAAAATCAAACTGGCGGTTCATGCGGTTCGCTCGATGTTTTCTAATGGGCCGCCACGGCATCCCTATATATGATGCATTATTGATCCGAAAGATTGTCCGCTTCACGTACCTCGCGTCGATCAACGCCGATTCGCTTCCACTGACTGACTCCCACGGCCGGTCCCAGGATGCCATTCACCACGATTCGGGCCTACAACACTGGCCAGCCTAAAACTTGCTCTTTTGTCCGCGTAAATTACCCCAACATGCAGGCGCACTTCTAACACATGGTTGCGAGCACTGTTGCGAACACTTGAATCGCTGCAAACGGGAGCAGCGGCACGTCCACTTAGCCGACCGGGTCCCTAAAACCTGCTGTCGCATCTTCCAACGATTTCTGCAGCATCAATTACAGAGCACGCTGTGAGCCAAAGTTTGTAGCCCTTCCGCTTACTCGTGGTGTTACTCGTAGCGCAACAATTCCACCGGTTGAATGCGTGCGGCCGAGCGTCCCGGTACCAGCGTGGCACCAATGCTGATCACCAGCGCCGCTCCCGCGATCCACAGCGCATCAATCCCATTTGGATGGAATGGGACAAATGGCACTGAATAAACCTGCGGATCGAGCGGAATCAACCGGTATGTGCCCGCGGCCCAGGCCAGTGAGTAGCCAGCTATCAGTCCGACGGCTGTGCCAAATCCGCCCACCGCCAGGCCCAGCAATACGAAGACGCGCCGAACCTGGTCCCGCCTTGCGCCCATGGCCATTAATATAGCGATGTCGCGTGCACGATCGCTGACGGTCATGGCCAAAACCACGAGAATATTTAGTCCGGCCACAAACGTGATCAGGCCGATAAACAGCGCCGTCACTAACTTCTCCAGCCGTAAGGCGCGAAAAAGGGCGCGGTTCTCGTCCATCCAGGTCGTCGCCACGTAGCCTTTTCCCGCCTCCTGCAAGAGTCGCTTGGCCATGTCCTCCGCCCGGTCAACATCCGCGATACGAAATTCGAGTTCGCTAACCACGTCGCCCACGCCGGCCAGGTTCTGCGCCGCAGCCAGCGTCACAAAACCCCAATTCGCGTCGTAATCGTAAAATCCCGAGTCGAAAATCCCTGCGACGCGGAATCTGCGCGAACGCGGCACCATTCCAAACGGCGTGAGCCGTCCCGCCGGGCTGGTGAGCTCCACGTAATCGCCCGCCCGCAATCCCAATTCATCAGCCAGCATTTTGCCGATAACCACCGCGTCCAGACCGTCGCGATCGGGTGCGAAATCCGCCGCCCCGGAGACGATCCGCTGCAGGGCTTCATTGCGTTTGGCTTCGAGTGCGGGGTCGATGCCTTTCAGCACCACACCGCGGGCCCGGTTTCCTGAAGATAACAGCACCGTCAAATAGATGGCGGGAGCAACGGCGCGTACGCCCGGAATCCGCCCCAGGCGTTGGGCCAGGGCAAAATAATCGCTGACGCCTTCCGATTCAGGGCGGAGGATATTGACGTGCGCGGTAACACCAAGCAGACGATCCTGCAGGGTCAGCCGGAACCCTGAATTCATCGCCAGCGCAATAACGAGCGTCGCCACTCCGGCGGCCACTCCCACTACGGCCAGCACGGTAACCAGGCGTAGCACCGCAGGCTTGTTGGGCGAACGCAAGTACCGCCGGGCCAACAGCCACGCAAATTTCATTCGCTTTCGCCCGTCTCTCCGCGGCTGGCAGGAATATCCGGCCTGCGCTCATCACCGGGGGTGGCAGGCGCGCCACTGGCTGGGACCGCTGCACCCGGTACTTCCGGACGCAACAATGGAAACAGGATCACTTCGCGAATCGAATGCGAGTCGGTAAGCAGCATCGTCAGGCGGTCGATCCCGATGCCCATACCCGCGGTGGGAGGCAGTCCGTGCGCGAGCGCGCGAACGTAATCCATGTCCACCTCGCGCGGCACCTCTTCGCCCCCTTGTTCCACCTGATCGCGAAAGCGGCGTTCCTGCTCCTCCGCATCATTCAGCTCGGAAAACGCGTTGCCCAGTTCCATTCCGGCGATGTACACCTCGAAACGTTCTACCAGCGACGGGTCGTCTTCGCGGCATTTCGAAAGCGGCGAAATATCGGTCGGAAAGTCATAAAGCAACGTGGGCTGGATCAGCTTCGGCTCGGCGACCGTCTCGAACAACAATCCAGTCAGCTCGCCATCGCTCATCTTGTCGGTTCCGGTCAGCGGCCCCGTCAGCGGCTCCGTTAGCTGCCCTGTGACCCCGAGGTCGGCGGACTCGCCTGCCGCTTCTTCGTGGTCCCCCGGTTGCACACGGCTGGCCCAGGTATTGTAGCGCTCCGCTGCGGCCCGCGGACCGCCCCCTTGGGCGAGTTCCTCGGTGTTGGAGCGGGTGCCGCATCGGGTGGCCAGTAGATACTGATCGCCTGCCGCATCGATAAGCGTTGCCAGTTGGCCAAATCAATGGTGTGGGGACCATACGTTATTTCCGTCGAACCGCAGATCGTTCTCGCCAGCGTGGCGAAAAGATCCTCGGTCAGCATCATCAGATCGCGATAATCGCTATAAGCCTGGTAAAATTCGAGCATCGTGAATTCAGGATTGTGCTCGGTCGAAACTCCTTCATTGCGAAAGTTGCGGTTGATTTCGTACACCCGGTCCAGCCCGCCCACCACCAAGCGCTTCAAATAAAGCTCGGGCGCAATTCGCAGGTACAGCGCCAGATCAAAGGTGTTATGGTGGGTGATGAACGGGCGCGCCGCGGCCCCGCCCGCGATGGTCTGCATCATCGGGGTTTCGACTTCAATGTATCCGCGCTCGTCGAAATAGGCGCGCAACTCGCGGAGGATCGCCGCACGCCGCAGAAAAATTTCCGCGAACCCGCGGATTCACGATGAGGTCGAGGTAGCGCTGGCGGTAGCGCACCTCCATATCCGCCAGGCCATGCCACTTCTCCGGCATCGGCAGGAGCGACTTCGATAACAATGTGAATGTTGTCCGCCCAAATCGTAAGTTCGTTCGTTTTGGTGCGGAACAGATGTCCGGAGATGCCGACGATGTCTCCCGATATCGAGCAGTTGAAACAGGTGAAACATGCGTTCGCCGACGACGTCCAACTTTAACGTAGATCTGAATGCGCGCGCCGGCGCCCTGAATGTGGGCGAACCCTGCCTTGCCATGCAATCGCAACGTAACTACGCGGCCCGCTGTGCGGACGTTCACGCGCTCTGCTTCCAGCGCGGCGGCTTCTTGCCCGCCATGCGCGGCACACGATTTCAGCGGGGGTTCCGGTCTGCTCGAAGCGATGGGGGAACGGATCTTCGCCAAGTGCTGCGATTTCGGCGAGCTTTCTTTTGCGCTGCAGGTACTGATCGAGAGGCTCGAAATGCAAGCGGCCGTCCTTCCCGGGGGAGTTCTGAGGTCTGGCGAAACCGCCGCCGAGTATAACGACCCACTTTCGCACCGTCAAGGAACCGTGCCGTCCGCGCGGCCCTGTGGTATTATTTGCGCCCCCGCGAGGAGGTTTTAATGCATCAGGCCGAGTTGCCCGAACGCAGGCGTCACATGGCGACGGTCCAGGAAGATTGGGTTTCATGGCTTCCGGAAGATAAAGATCGCCTGTTTGACGCGACCTTGGATGAGCTCGAGGTTTCCTACGTCATCTTGAGCGTCGCGCTGAATGATGCTTTTACTCTTTGCCAGCAAGGAAAATTAGGACAGGCTCGCGAAGAGGCCGCCATGTTCGGGGGCTTGTTTGACCGTTTGGCCGCCCGGCTCCGGGATATCCTGCGAAGCTTGAACGAACATGGGCGGCATTTCGGCACGAAGCCGAACGTCGTCCCCCTGTGCGCGGATTTTTTTCGCAGCGAACGTGCGCAACAGTTGGCGCGGGCGAATAATTTGGCTTTCCTTCTGGTGTTGCGCGCCAACACGCGTTTCTTTCGTAAACTGGGCGCCATTGAAGAAACCGTGGCGGCTCTGCGGAATGAGGCGCAGCACATCGCGGGAAGCATCACCGACGGCACCACCAGGGCGCTCCCTACCCAGTGGACGCGGCTCGAAGTTCTCCACTACGACCTTAATACGTGCCTGCGCGAAACGATCATTGTGTTGAAGTCCTTTCTCTGCGCTCTGCCCAGCAAGGAACTGAATCCATTTCGCAAGCGCTTGCTCTCACGGCTTCCATGGCGCTGTCTGCCCATTCCAGGCGCGTTACGCCATTTGTGCCCAACTTGATACCCGCGGCCCGGCCGCGGCCGGCCGCAATTCGCACACACGCGTCGGTTGCAGCCCTCCAGGGTGGCTTGCGACGGCGCCGGTTGCATGGCCGGAATGCCACGAAAGACAACTTACGGAGCACGGATCGCATCCCATTTTCCCGGATGCGTCCCGACGGGACTGGTGGCCCGAACGAGACCAATTGACGCCGGTGAGCTAACCGAAGCAGAAGCCATCCGACGGGCACAGCAGGGCGACGCTGAGGCGTTCGAACGCATCTATAGGTTACATAACCGGCGCGTCTATGCCTTGTGCTTGCGAATGGTGGGAAACACGGCGGAAGCCGAGGATTTAACTCAGGAAGCCTTCTTGCAACTGTTTCGCAAGATCGCAACCTTCCGGGGTGAGTCCGCGTTTTCCACCTGGCTGCATCGGTTGTCGGTGAATGTCGTCTTGATGCGGTTGCGCAAGAAGACGCTCTTGCGGAGACTTCGCTCGACGAAACGAGCGACCCGGATGAAGAGAACGAGCGGGCCCCGCAAGGATATTGGAGGACCGGATCTGCGGCTGTCGGGGTCGGTGGATCGCGTGAACCTTGAACGTGCGGTAGAGACAACTCCCTCCTGGTTACCGGTCCATTTTCGTCCTCCATGACGTGCAGGGATACGAACACAACGAGATTGCCACGATCATGAACTGCTCGATCGGCAATTCGAAATCACAGCTGCACAAGGCCCGCATGCGACTCCGCCAGTTACTCCAGGAAAATGAGCGAGCCCGGGCTCGGGAAGAGCGCAAGGCCGCCAAAGGGGAAACTGGCTGGAATGGACACTGGAGAGCGTTCGATAAAATCGGAAAGCATTGGAAGGGTACACCGAAATGCACTGTGAGCAATTTGAACAGGCGGTAGCGAAAGAACCCGACGGTCCGCTGTCCCCCGCAGCCACCCTTCATTTAGGGACCTGCCCCGATTGCCGCTCCCTGTGGAGCGACCTTGACATGATTCGTGCGGCGGCCCATGTCTGGGGAGCGGACGAGGCCTTGCCCTCCCCGGAATATCTGGCCCTCATTGCTGGCGCGGCTTCAATCCGAAGGTTTAGTCCGTCAACAGGGCCGCGCGGTCCACCAGCACGACTATCGTCGAGAATCGCCGCAATGTCGGCTGGCTGGCTGGGTTGCTTGGTTTTTCAAGCACCCCTGCGCGCTTGTCTGTCGCCAGTGCTTCTCTTGCCTTGTTGCTGATCGCCGGTGTCCTCGCGGGTATGCGGATCGATCCCTCGGCCGGCACGTCCTCCCGTCCAGTTTCCGGCGGCGTTCTCGCCAGCGTTATTCCCGCAGGCCTTCTGGCTCCGGCCCTGGCCGCGCCACTTGGCGAAGTGGACCTGAACCAAACGCTCGATGGCGATATGAAGCGTGTCATGGCCTCGCTCCCGGCCAAAATGCCTCATTGGCACTTTCGCTTCAGGAGAACCTCGGAATTGTTGACCACCTGATTGCCGCGTGCGAAAAATCCATGCTCGAGCAACCTGATAATCCGGTTGTGCGTCAATACCTGTACGGGGCTTACCAGCAAAAAGCAGTTTTGCTGGCTACGGCTATCGACCGGAGCACCCTGGAGGAACGATGAATCCCCGCACCATCGCGGTGAATTGTGCTTCCGCTGCTGGCGCTACGATGGCTGCCCTCTGTTGTCCACCGGCGCCGGCGCCCAAACGCACCGGACTGAACGGCACTTCCCGATCGAAGGCAAGCCTGTCGTCACCGTGCAGAACCCCAGCGGGCATATTTAGGTGAAGGCCTGGGACAAGCATGAAGTCATGGTCGTCGGGCATTTCGCCGCCAACAGCGTGGAAGTGGATAGCGAACAGGCTGGCAATCGCATCGAAATCGCCACGCGTTTCTCGAGATGCACATACAGCCACTGCAGACGCGAAGACCGATTACGAAATCAGCGTGCCCACCGAAACCGAACTACAGGTCCGCACCGATTCAGGAAACGTGACCATCGATAGTGTGCACGGCGATATGTCATTTGACAGCGTTACCGCCGATCTGGCCCTGCAGGATGTGGAAGGCTATCTCGTCGTCAAGACCATCGGCGGCTCGACGGTTTGCACCCGCTGCGCCGGCCGCCTCGACGCTAATTCCATCAGCGGCAATTTTCAGTTGATCCAGCCGGTGATGGACAATGTTCGCGTGCAAACCTCCTCGGGCAATATCCTGTTCGACGGCACCTTTCTGAACCGCGGCATCTACGTTCTGAAAAATTACAGCGGCACCATCGAAGTTCGCTTCTCAAGCAATGACTCCTTTGACGTGAATGCCAGTTCGTTGTTTGGCAACGTCATCAATCAGGCGCCCGTCGTGCCCGATCGCCACAAGATGCGCGCCCCCAAATACCCCCCCAATGGCATGGCGCAAAGCTTGTTCGGCTCGATGAACGAAGGCCACGCCAAGGTCGAACTTTCTTCCTTCAGTGGTACAATCAAAATCCTGAAGCGCGATTGAAGTTCGCGCGTCTTTTGCACGATCTTCTCGCCCAACCTGACGCCGTCTGCAGGGCGCTCGCCCACTGCCCCGAGTCGTGTGCCTTGCCGGATTCATGGGCTCCGGTAAAACCACTGTGGGGCTGCTGCTTGCGCGCCAACTGGCGTGGCGATTTGACGACCTCGACGCACGGATCGAGGAACACGCCGGCCTGACCATTCCCGCCATTTTCGAGCGTTTAGGCGAGCCCGCCTTTCGCCAGATGGAGCGAGAGTTGCTCGATGTCTTGCTCTGCCGCTCGGCCGAATCGCACGAATGCTCGTGCTCGCCCTGGGCGGCGGCACGTACGCGCAGCCGGGCATTCCCGCGTTGCTTCGCGAAGCGGCACGCCCTTGTCGTCTGGCTCGATTGCCCCGTGGAAACGCTGCTGGCGCGCTGCGTCACGATGACCAATCGCCCACTGTTTCGTGACGAGTCCAGTTTCCGCGCATTGCTGGTTTCACGCTTGCCTTACTACGAGCAGGCCGATCATCGCGTGACCGGCGGCGATGAACCCTCACGCGTCGTCGGTCGCATCCTCGCCCTGCCTCCGTTTGCACGTCTTCCCGGTGTCGCGGAGCCATTCTCCTCAACGGGGGAATCATGAAATGAACTGGGACCACCTGAAATCTCGCGCTGTTTTCGCCATTTTGGTTTTCGCGTCCGCGGCTTCGCTGCTGGCCGCTCCTCGCATTTTGCCGTACCATCCGGCACCATCCGCGCCGCCCGTCCCGCCCGCAGCCTTCGCCGCCGATAAGGGAAAATTTCGCATCATGCAGCAGGGTGCGGAGGCCGGCACGGAGGAATTCGATATCACACCCTCTGGAAATATGTGGATCGCCCATGGCGATGCCGTCATCCGCGTCCCTGGCAGGAGCACGACTCGCTCGACGGGCCAACTCCGACTGGCGGCCGATGGATCACCCCTGCACTATGACTGGACCGCGCAGGGGCTGAAGAAATCGTCAGGCTCGGTCATCTTCGAAGATGGCACAGCCAAAAGCGCCATCACGCTTGAAGGCAAGGATCCGGTTCACCAGGATTTTAAGTTCGCGTCGCCGCGCATCGCCGTGCTCGACAACAATTTGTACGACCAGTACGAAATCCTGGGCCGCTTGTATGATTGGACGGCTAAAGGCACGCAAACTTTCCCGGTGGTCATTCCCCAGGATATGACGCCGGGGAGCATTACGGTCGAGTCGCTCGGTCCCAAGACCGCCGGGGTGCCGAACTTGATGCGCTGCAAGTCCGTTCCGCCGATCTAGCCATCATTCTTTATTTCGACGCCAAGCGCCGCCTAATGCGTCTCGAAGTGCCCGCCGCTATGGTGACGGTCGTCCGCCAATAGCGCGCCACTCGCGCCGGGTTCCCGTCACGAGTTCCACTCGCTGCTTCGCAAGAAGGCGTGCCAAAACAGCTCGCGAAACGTGTCTTGCAAATAAACGCGTGTCGAAAAAAAAAGGCTGCCGCGTGAAGCGCGGCAGCCCCTCAAAAGTTCGCCAATCATTTGTTGTGGCTGTGTTGTGGTTTAGATGTTGTGGTTTAGAGCGGGATGCGCGGCCCCACCGAGCTCCGATTGCGACCGTTTCGTATTGCCAGTGGGCGCGCCATCTCCGGCTGAACGTTTACGGCCATTTCGGTACCTTTCCGAATCACTCCCAGCGTAACGCTTTTTGCGTTGCTGTTATCGCCCACGGCTTGCCGCAGTTGTTCGCGCAATTCCGCGCGGTTTCGCACACGTTGGCCATTCACCTTTGCGATCACGTCGCCCGCGTGCAATCCAGCCTTCTCCCCCGCTGAATCTTTGGGAACTTCCGTAACCAGCACGCCTTCCCCGCCGGGTGCACCAAAATATTCACCGAGCTGCCCTGAAAGATCCAGAGCAGAAACGCCCAGCATCGGACCGCGCGGCCTTGCCTGCGAATCAAAATATCCCTCGGGCGCTGATGGCGACCACGGCGCCATTCCCGGCCGCTCTCCCCGCTCGAACGTACGCGGTTCCGGGCCCGGTAGCGCGTTTTCGCTCCTCAAGTCCGCGGGATAGCTCCCGATTTCCACAGACATGCTCTGGGAGTGCCCATCACGCCAGACCGATAGCTGCGCTGTATGCCCCTCCGGCGTCTCACGCACCAGGCGCCGAAACTCCATCGCTCCTTCGATGCGTTGCCCGTTGTATTCGGTGATCACGTCGTCCTTTTTCAGCCCCGCCTTGGCCGCAGGACTGTTCTCAGTCACCTGCGAAACAATTACGCCATGTGGTGCGTCAAGTTTCAGTTCCTTAGCCTTCTGCGGAGTGACCTCCGAGATTGCGACTCCCAGCCATCCGCCAGCCGTAAACTGCGGCGCGGACAAAGCCGCCAAATTCCCCCACATACCCTGCCACCCGTCCGCCGGAAACAAGTCGGCTTGTGATCCGCGCGTATCCGGGTTAGTTGTCGCTGCCTGAGCCCGCGTGCTGCTTATCCCCGGCGCCGGGGATGCAACCATAAACATTGAGGCCAGTGCCGCGCTGCACAAGCTCGCCATCAATTTGTTGTTTTTGCCAATCTTCTGTTCCATAAATTTTGTGTCCATGATGCCTCCACAACTGCTTGGACGCTTCCCCGAGCCTAAGGTAATCAGCCTGGTAACAGCGCGCAAAAGCATCGAAAAGCCCCAAAACACTTCAAACGAGCCGCCAAAACGCCTGCAACCAGCTTGTCAAAATTGGTCCGGCCCGCCACAATTTAGCCTCTGGTTTCCTGCGGCTTCTTGCACCATAATGAGACAAATTTGACGAGGCACGCCCGGTCGGCTGTCCCGCCTGAGATAGATAAAGGTAGATATATGACACATCGTCTATTTGCTCCCTTGGCGTCACTGGTGCTCATCGCACTGTCACTCGCGCCCGCAGCCAAGGCCCAGGATTACAGCAACATCCGCATCGTACGGCTTAGCTTTACCGAAGGAAGCGTGCAGTACCGGCAAACACCCGGTGAACCTTGGCAGGATGCGAACATGAATCTTCCGATTCAGCAAGGGTTCGCCGTGCGCACCAGCGACGGTTACGCCGAAGTGGAATTTGAAAATGCGCTAACCCTGCGCATGGGGCCGAATTCAACCGTGGAATTCTCGGGCCTTGCGTTAGTGAACGGGGGGCACGTCACCCGGTTGAATGTTCCCGAGGGGAGCGCCATTATCACTGCCAAGCTGGCACGTGCCGATGCGTTATCAGTTGCCGCTTCCGGCTTGAACGTCAAAGTGCCGCACAACGGTCGCTTCCGCGTGGATGCTTCTCCGGCGGAAAGCTGGGTTACCGTGTTCGCGGGAAAAGTTGCAGTTGACTCAGGCTCGGACACAACATCCGTGCTGAGTAGCGGCCACAGGCTGCATGAGGCCGCCGATGGCAGTGGCGCTCCGGAAATTGCCAGCAAGCCTCCCGCGGACGCGTTTGACAAATGGGTTTCACAACGTGAAGCCGCCGTCGATTACGCGCAAAATGGAACAGCCGATGTCCTGCAAAGCAGAAACTACACCGAAGGTTTCGCCGATCTCTACAATTTTGGCTTGTGGTCGAACATCCCTGGCTTTGGATATGGGTGGACGCCTTACGGCATGGGACCGAATTGGATGCCTTTTGTCAGCGGTCAATGGACGTTGATGGCCGGCACGGGTTGGAATTGGATCAGCAGCGAACCGTGGGGATGGCTGCCATATCATTTTGGCGCGTGGGTCAATGCTCCAGGTGTGGGTTGGGCTTGGCTTCCGGTTGGCGCGCGCAGTTATCAGCCGGCCACAGCGACGTGGGTGCAAGTGGGCAATCGCTTGGGATGGGTTCCCCTCACCGTCGCGCCGCAATCGTCCAAATCCTTCAAGCCCGGTTCCTCAACTGTGATTTTAGCCGCTGGACGCGGCAGCAACACGATCACCGCAGGTGAACGCGTGCCAATCGTGCCAGGCGCGGTGACACTGCGATCAGCCTCCGCGCCCATGTCCGCGCCGGTACTTCCGAACTCCGCGACTGTTTCGTCAGCGAACCCGTCAGCCACAATGCGCGCGTCAACTCCTGTCGCGCAAACCCGGTTGAATCATCCGACGTATCTTCAGGCACCCCGTGGCGGATCGGTGAATTCGCCGCGCATTGGCAGCGTGCCGCCGTCGCTCATGGCGCCGCATTCCGCGCCCGCGCCTCGGACAAACGTGACCGGTTTTAGGGCAGGAGGTTTCGGGGGGTCGCGCCAGGGCAACGGGGGTGGAGCTATACCGATGAGCCGCTCGGCGTCAACGGCCATGCCCACTGCGCATTCCGGCGCGGCAACAGGCGCAAGCGGCGGCCACCGGTAAGCGGATCTGGCCTAGTCGCAACCGGCGGCAGCCACCGAATCCGCTGCTGAATCAGCGCCGCGTAGTCTACTTGTGCGGAACTCAATCCTCTTCGGGCGTGAGAAGCACGCGTAAGAAACATACGTACGCGAGGGACACCTTAACTCGTATTGCCATTCTTCCGATTATTAAAATTGCTCTGACTAGACATCGTCAAATGGCGTGGTTAAATTGCGTGCCCGAGCATGCGAATACGAATTGCGCCATTTACCGTGCTCAGCTGTACCGGCGTGCCGCCACGACCCAGTTTTCCTTGAAATTGTCGCGGCGTGTACGCCCCTAGAGCAGCTATGCGGAGATCGGAGTGGAAGTCGCCGCTGACGCACCGCACCTGCAGCGACGCTTGCGTTTCGGAAGGAAGTGCCAGATCGATCGATCCATTCACTGTTTCGACGCGCATGGGGGCCGTATGTTTCAGATCCTGCCAATGCGCCGGTTCCGGCATTTGCGTCAGTTCCATATGGATGTCGCCGTTTGTTGTGCGCGCCGAAAACGGTCCGGCGCTCCCGGATACGTCCACATCACCGTTCACAGACCGCAATTGCCCTGTGCCCTGCTGAACGCCTTGAGGGTTTTGTAAATCAGCGGTTTGTAAACCATCGTGTAACGCACCCTGTAACCCACCGAGTAACCCACTGACGCGCACCGTTCCGTTCACGGTCGCAACCTGCTGCAGCCATACCCGGCGCGGCACGCGCACGGTATAGGTCACGGTCACATCCGCGTCCTCATCTGTTGGATAGTTCGTGGTCACCCAAACATGGCCGGCACTCGCGGCAATGCCCACCTGCACGCGCGCTAAATCGGACACTGCAAGTTCCGTTGAAGTGCTGGGTGAACTCTTCACGGCACGCACCTCTACTTCATCGCGATCCCAGCCGGTGACCGTCACCGAGCCATTGACGTTTTGCAGTGCGAAGCTTCCCCCGGCCGAAAGTGGCAGCGTGCGGTCAAAAGTCTCGTCGGCTGCGCGTGCCGGCAATGCGCACACGACACCCATGATCGCCATACCCAGTACTGCTCCCCAGGTCCTTGCCGCCTTGCGCGTTGCTGCGTGCATGTTGCCTCCGAAACATTTATCTGAAAAATTAATGGAGACGAAACGCCAGAGTCACCGTGGTCACCACACTCACCGGCCAGCCATCGAGCAGGGCCGGTGCGTATCGCCATTGCGCCACACTTTCCATCGCCGCGCGCGCGAGCGCCGGATCGCCGCTCAGCAAGCGAATCCCGTTCACCGCGCCATCGGGACCGATAATTACCCGAAGCGAAACGTCACCTTCGATTCCTGCCTGGCGCGCCGCCTCTGGATATTCGGGCGCAACCGCATGGCTCAGGCGCTTTTGCTCCTCGTCAGGATCAACCCGCACCCCACCCCACCAGAAGTCCTGCCACCAGGACCCATGCCACCAGGAATTGCCGTTTCGCAGATTGTTGCTGCGGCCGTTTGCCCGGTCAGTTTGACCATTCGCTCCCTCACCGGGCGATACCTGGGCAGCAATGGAAGCGTCATGAACCGAGGCTTTCGTCTCCGGGGCCATGGGCGCATTGCGCTCGTGATTTTCGGCCCGCTGCGCCAATGCTTCGGATTGTAGCTGTGCCAGCCTTCGTTCGGCGGACGCGTCAAGCAAACGCAATTGAATGTTGCCCGCGGTCCTCAAATGCAGCACTTGCCCGCCGCCATTGAGAGCGCAATGTGCGTGCCTCGTCGCTGCGTCAAGCCCGTGCTCATCGGTGGTGCGGAGAGGGAGTGCCGGATCTGCCGTGATACGGCCGCCGCTGCCGGGTTCAATGAGCGCATCTATCGTCAGCGCAATGTCGTGCGGTACGTAAACAGTAATGTCGCCTTGCCCTGAGGTAATTTCGGATAGGTTCTGCAAGTCAGGCGCAGCACCCGTCCCGCGCATAGCACGCAACCCATGACCAACCGATGACGCGCCAGACGGCGCAGTGCCAGGTGACGCAGCGCCAGATGGCACGACCGAGTTTGTTCGCTCGCCGCGCCCGAACTCCGGCGAAAGCCATGCCGTTACGCCCCCGGCCAAAGCCGATGCGCGCACCGGCACATTCACTCCGGCCAGTGTGAGGCCGCCGTCTCGCGAGTCAATTTCCGTGGGACCCGCCAGCCGTGCGATCCGGACGCCGCCTCCTCCCGTGCGGATGTCGACGGCGCCAGCCACTTCACCGAATTCAATGCGGCCGCCCGCGGATTCCGCGTCCACACCAGCATCAGCGCTGGTAGCGACAATGTTGCCGCCGCCCGTGGTCAATTGTGCTAATCCGCCCAGGCGTCCGGCATGGAGATCGCCACCGCCGCTGCGCAGCACCGCCTCACCAGCAATATCTCCGACGTTAATATGTCCACCGCCGGTCGTGGCGCGCAGGCCGCCCGCAACATCGCCCGCCGTAATGTGTCCTCCCGCGGTGTTCAGCAGCGCGACAAACTCCGCAGATTTTTCCTGCGTTTGGCCGCCTGGCACACCAATGCGCCCAGCCTCGATATTCCCCCCGCCTGTGGAAAGGGCAACCGTGCCGTCGATATCCTGCGTGGTGATGTCGCCCGCTTGCGTCGATACTTTCAAATTGTATTGCCGCGGGACGTGCACTTCATAAGTCACCCAAACTCGTTCCGCGTCCCGCAACTTTGGCATGTGCCCGGCGAGTACAATTCCCCGCGCGTTGGTTCGCGCTGTAAGCGAAAATTCTTTCACCAGCGTTGCCGCCTGATCGCCCGCCTCGGCTTCCACACGTGCCGCATAGCGCAACGTTCCCGTTGCATCGGTGAAAATGTGGATGTTGCCGGTATCCGCGGTGAGCGTGAGTTCCAATCCGTCGCGTGTCGCAAGCGCACCCGAGCGCTCGCCAATAACCCGCGGGCCAGTCACGCGCGAAACGGACGAGATCGCAGGCGTGGTTGCTGGTTGCCGGTCTCGTGCCGCGGCGACCGTCGCAAGCAGCGTCAGCACACCCAGGCAGGCGAGCGTGCGTGCCCCGCGTATTCGCATCACGGGCGCGGCCCCTCGCTCGATTCCTTGCTCGGATCAATCTCGCTGGGCCCCGTCAAACCTGTCGAGCCCGTCTGCAAGGACGCAAGCCGCCCCAGCACAGCCGCGCTGCGTAGTCGCACGTAATTGTTGGGATCGTTGCGCTCGCGGTCGCGCAGAATTTCAAGTGCCTGCGGATCGCTCAAAGCAGGTAAACCGGCCCGCGCTGCGGGCCCACCGTGAACCGCCGACGTGTCCTCCCCATCGAGAACAGCCAGCAACGCATTCACGGCCTCGATCCGCACGCCGGAGTTGCCATCGGCCAGCGCTCCGAGCATCACCTGCTGCACGGTGGAATCCGCACTCCTGCCCCGCAGCGCTTCGAGCGCCTTCAATCGCACGGCCGGGTCTTCATCGCGCAGCGCAGCTTCGGAAAATGCCGCTCGCACCTGTGGATCGGAAACGTGCGTCCGCAAAATATCGAGCGAATCCAGGCGCACGGCGGGATCGAATCTTTGTCCATGCGCCAGCACGTACGTCAGGACGCGCCGAATTTCGCTGGCATCTGCCGGGCCTTGTACCACCACGGGCTGTCCGGAGCGCATCCGCACCTCGACATGCGCCGGTGCGGTGCCGTCTTGCGGCTCCCAGTGAATGCCCTCGACGCCCATCGTCTCGAGTTCCTGATCGCTGAGTCGTGCGGCCGCCGATACCGTCATCACCGGCTGTCCGGGCAGTGGCAGCGAAGTCGCGCGATACCACGCGCGTCCAATCGTGCCTCCAAACGTGCCGCCCAGCGCACCTACTATCAGCAAAGCCACCGTGCTCCATCCCGGATGAAGCGCGAGCGCGTGCCGAAACGTCCCAGTCAATCGCGCCGGCCACCGTGCGGGGACAAACCAGGATCGCCAGCCCGATGGCCCGCTTGCACCTGCGCCTGCTGCACCTTCATCATCGAGCGCCTCGGCGAGCTCGCTGCGGCATTGCGCCAGCACGAATTCCGTGTCATCCAATTCTCCCGCGCCCGATTCCCCCGATCGCATCTGCGCGGCGACGCTCTCCTGCAGCGCGATCTCCCCCCGGAGAATAACCATGCACTCGGCACAGGTGTTCGCGTGCGCGTCCACCATGGCGCGATCTTCATCGCTCAATTCGCCGGCGGCATAAAGCACCGCCAGCTCTTCAAATCCCGCGCATGAAATTTGTTTTGGCACTTTTAGCGAATCCCCGCGAGCTGCGCGCGCAGTTTACGCGTCGCACGAAATAGGGACGTCTTCACGGTTTCTTCCGTGGTACCCAGTGCTTCACCAATCGCGCGCAGCCGTAATCCTTGGTAGTGCTTCATCTCGAAAATCATGCGTTCCCGGGGCGAAAGCAGGGCCAGCGCCTTGTCGATCCGCGCGGCAATCTCCTGTCCCAGCAAGCTGCTTTCGGGATTGTCCTGCGTACGCGTGGCCCGTTGCCTCTCGAAAAAGTCCGGCCCCGTTGCGCCTTCGTATGAAGCCGGCCTCAGCTCTGGAGCCTGATCTTCGGGGCGGCTGCGACGGCGGCGCATATGATCCAGGCAAACATTCGTCACAATGCGATAGATCCAGGTGTAGAAGCTGCATTCGGAGCGGAACCGGTGCAGGTTGCGGTAAATCTTCAGGAAAGCTTCCTGGTACACATCTCGCGCTTCTTCCGTGCTGTGCAGAACGTTGATCGCCAGCTTTAATACGTCGCGATCGTAGCGATGCACCAGCTCATCAAACGCCGCGCGGTCCCCCGCTTGCGCGCGCGCAATAACGCGCTGCTCCGCCATCTCTTGCAAGCTGAGTTCAACGTCCGGCTCTATCGTAGCCGGGATCGTTCCTACTCCCGGCGAAACTGCTACCGGCTGCTGCAACCCGGGTCCGCCGAGATCCGTTGTAAAAGCCACTGGAGTTCTCCCAAAATCAGCCGAAGATTGGGGCTCAAACCGCCTTGCTGACCCACATATATTTGATGACCATCCGCGCCGGGCGATCTTCTTTTTCTCTTCTCCGTTTACGCGTAACTCGCTGCTTCTCAATCGGCTGCCGCCTCTTGCTTAGACGCGTCCGTGGCTGAAACGTAAACGCCAGCGGCGCCCATAAATAATCAGACTGAGGCCAGGCCCACAACAATGCCGGGGAAGTAATGACGGCGAAGTGTGGTATAAACCACAGGCAACACGACACTTGCCGAGCCCCTTTCGGACACCGCGTGACCAAGTCGCTGAACAGAAACTCGAAGCGGTCGGTCCCTACTTTGCCGCAAGCTGCTCGGGTCACCTCCGCGACCGCCGTTTCGCCTCGGCGCGGCAGCCTGCCCTCGGTTTCCAAGAAGCTCACGCTGCTCCCGCTGGTTACTGCCACATATTTCATGGTTGCCGGCGGTCCTTACGGCCTGGAAGACCTGATCGGCAAAACCGGCTACTCCGCATCGCTTTTAATCCTCGCGCTTACGCCGCTTCTGTGGAGTCTCCCCACCGCATTGATGGTTAGCGAGCTCGCCGCCGCCCTCCCGGAGGAAGGCGGCTTCTACATCTGGGTGCAACGTGGCATGGGACGGTTCTGGGGATATCAGGAAGCGTGGCTGACGCTGACCGGCAGCATCTTTGAAATGGCGTTATATCCTACGCTTTTCGTCGATTACCTCGGCGGGTTCGCACCGCGGCTGACGGCCGGGCATCGCGGGCTCGTGCTCGAGCTCGCCATGATTGCCACCTGCGCCGCCTGGAACACCATCGGGGCCCGTGCTGTGGGCGATGGCTCCGTCGCCCTGAACGTTCTGCTGTTCCTGCCTTTCATCGCCATCGTGTTGTTTTCAGCGCTGCGCCCGGTCGCCCCCGGTGCCGCGGCCGCAGCCAATCATCTTGGCCCGCATATGGACCTGATTGGCGGCATTATGATCGCCATGTGGAACTACATGGGGTGGGACAATCTCTCCACCATTGCGGGTGAAGTCGCCCGTCCGCAGCGCACGTATCCGCTGGCGATGCTCGTGTCCGTCATTTTAGTGATTGCGAGCTACATACTGCCCGTCTCCGCTGTGGCCCACGCACATCTCGACCTGTCGATTTGGACCACCGGAGGATGGGTTACCGCGGGGAGAATGCTGGGAGGTCCCGGCCTAGCCATAGCCGTTTCTGCTGCCGGAGCGATCGGCGCCATCGGCACTTTCGCCGCGCTAATGCTTTCGTTTACACGCCTGCCCGCGGTCATGGCCGCGGACGGGTTCCTGCCAAAAATTTTTATGCGGCGAAGCGCCAAAACCGGAACGCCCTGGGTTGCGATTGCCGCGTGCGCCGTAGCCTGGGCCGCATGCTTGCCTTTGGGATTTCTGCGCCTCGTAATCCTGGATGTCTTGTTGACGGGCCTGAGTATTCTGCTCGAATTTTGCTCGCTCGTATGGTTGCGAGTCCGCGAACCGGATCTCCCGCGCCCCTACCGTGTGCCGGGAGGCCTGCCTGGAGTAATCGCAATCGGCATTCCCCCGCTGGCCTTAATGGCCTTGGGCATCGCGCGCAATCAGAGTGAGCAGATCGGCGCGACAAACGAATTGATGATTGGAGTGGGCATTCTCATCGCGGGTGTTCTGCTGTATTTCGCGAGTCCCGGATCGCGGCGTCCCGCGCCCCCTGCCGCGCCAACCGCAGAACCGTAAGTCGGGAGCCGGAGACCAGATCCGTAATCCAGATACGCAACGCACACTAGCAATCCAGCCCCGTAACCCAGACCAACAGGGCTCGCGCCGGTGCGCCTCTGAGCACTCAGCCCTGGCTTTCGCTTCCCCGGAACATGCGCACCAATCCATACGCTGCCACGCAAATTAGGAAATCGATGGCCAGTCCCCAATCGACGCGAAACATGCGGTGACGCATGCCGGTTGGCAATTGCGGCTCCACGTACAAATACAGAATGTTGCCGCCTAAAATCGCTACAAGGTACTCTGCCCAGCGCCGCGCGGTCGAGACCGCGCCCATCGGCTGCTCATCTGCCTGCGCGCGTTGCGGCATATCCCCTCCCCGAATTGCCAATCCAAAAGCTAAGCCGACCACCAGCGAATAACCCGCGAGTGCCAAAGCTGCGCGGATTCCAGACTTAGGCTTTCAAAAACTGGCTCTCGATTCCGATTCTCCTGCCCGACCCCACTGCTGTCCTGGCGCACCTACCGTAATAACTTATCAGATGACCGGCCCGGCACCGATGCCGCATGCAATCAAGGCAACAACCCGATGCACGATCACGTGCATCATGCTTCACGCGTGCATCGCTCCTGACACTACCCTCACATTACCCGTTTCATTAGATGATGGACGGTTCTCCCGCGGTGCCCCGCATATCGCGTCGCCTCGCCCGGTCCCATAACACTGCCGTTCCTAGCAGCAGCACGAGGCCTGCCGCAATCACCGCCCACCCATTGGCGCGAAACAGCGCGTTCGGCTGCCGTAGCAGGTCCGCCGCTGCGGAAGCGAATGAAATCAACAGCGTCACCAGCACGTAACCCAAAAAATTAAATCGCAGAATGCGTTGCGCGCCCCACCAGATAATCGCCAACTCGACTGCGCCGATGACCACCGACTGTACGAAGTCCCCCCGCGATCCCGCGCGGGGCGCCATCAGCACTGCGACCACCAACAGTGCCCCTGCCTGCAGCCACAGCGGGCCCAGGTAATCCGCCAGGTAACACGCCGCGAATCCCACGATCAGCGCAAGAACTCCGACGCTCAGCAGTCCGTGCATCAATGTTGCCGCCACATCGTGCAAGGCGGGCCAGTAAGCGTCCAGCCCCTGCGGCACGCTCGCCGGAAACGCGTACCGCGCCACCGGCCACACGCGCGCCGCCAAGTCCGGCAGCCGATGGAATCCGACCAGCGCGGCGCTGCCACAAATTCCCGCGATCAGCGCGTCCCGGTAATACGCTGCCGGCAGGCCGCGCCAAACCGGCAGTCGCTGCGCTCCATATTTGCGCGCCAGAAAAACCCAGGCCAGCCCAAACAAAAATATCGTCGCCGAATAAAAAAGCATCGACCCCAGGAATAAACCAATGAGCAGCGTACCCACAAATGTGCGGAATGGCAGATCGGTACGATAGGTGCCGAGATATTGTTGCGCCGAGGTCACAAAGCTCGCGATGGCCGCCCCGAGCACTACCAGCGCCCATCGCGCCAGGCGCTTCCATTGCACCGCCCCAACATCGGGAGTTTTCAAGCTCCGTACAAATGCGGCCAGCACCGCGATGCCCAGCGCCACCGCGAACAGTACAAACCCAATATTCCGCAGCGTCGTGGCCAGCGTCGTCTGCGTCTGCGCGCGGCTCCAGTCCTCCGGAACGTGTATGAAGATACGGTAGCCCCACACCTGATCGCCTTGCACCTGCAGGGTTATGCGCGTGTGCGCGCCTTGCGAGCTTTGCGTGGCCGTGCTCGGTTCGGAATGTGTAGTCGCTTCAGAAGTCCCACTCGCTTTGGAATTCCCTTGCAGTTCTGCAATCGCGCTCGCTGGTGCAATCGCGGTCGCCGCTAAACTCGCGTTCACCCTGGACGCTGCGGTTACCCCTGAAAATGAACCAGTCGCTCGATCGCCCGCTGCCACTCCCGGCCGACCTTGCGCCACCAGCGGCCGTCCCAGCGGCACCACCTGTTCCCATACAAACGTGTGATCGGTCCGGGCCGGCAATTTGTTGGACTCCGACTGGACGAGTTTCCACTCCGCGAGATCGAGTTTCTTCGTATCGCGCAGAAAGGTTTCGGCCCTCGCCAGCGCGTCTTCCTTGCTCAGATTTGCCCCAGGAGCCGCCTCTGCCAGCGTGCGGTGCACCGCGTGCAACGCGCCGTTCGGCAACAGCACCACCAGATATTCTTCCTTTTGCGAATCCCGAAAGAAGCGCACGGTCCAGAACGCCGCCGGAACGTCGTCGCGATAAATGCGGTTCGCGCCCTCAATGCCCAAGCTGCGCCGCAGGTATTCGTTCGCCAGCGGATCGAATGTGTACTGGATATTCGTTGCATGCCGATATCCCGCTGGATCGATATTCAAGCCGTGGAGAATCCCGCCCGCAATATCCGTGGCCTGTTGCGCGTCGAGCGGAAACCTGACGAACGCTCCAATCTCCTCCGGCTTCACCGCGAGCAGGAGTACGATCCCCAACACCGCGCCCAGGGCTAGCACGCCCAGCGCTCGCCCCGTCATGGGCGTATAGGACGCCACCGTCTCCGACGACGCTTCCTCGCGCGTTGCCGGCGCAGTTTCGATCAGCGGCGCAGCCCGATTGAGCACCGCCTCCTGATCCGTGAATCCTCCCCTGGTCAGGTACATCACCCCCGCAATCCCGAGCGGGATGAATGCCGCCAATCCCACAATCGTTCCCGAAACGCGGCTGTAAAGGTCGCCCGCGCGCATGAGCGAAAGACTGCTCAGAAAAGCATCCACGGTGTAATGCCACGTGAGCGTCGCCAGAATCCCCCAGCGCAGCATCACCAGTCCCGCGACAATCCCGATCAACCCCACTTCAATGCCCCGGATGTACGCTGGCTCTTGCGGATAGTTCGAGTGCAGGAATCCCCACGCGAAAGCAGGCAGCACCACGGCCAGAACTTTTGATTTGGTTGACCGCAGCAGGAAGTGCACCGAAAACATGCGAAACAGGAATTCTTCGCTCGATGCCGCGTAAATGCCGATCGTCAGCGGGAAAACCCACGGCAGCGCCGTGCTCATCGTGTCGGAGTACTGCAAATCTTGCGGCGCCCACACTCCAAAATGCTTTCCGACCACGTAGAACAGCACCACGTAGCCGATATGCGCAGCTGCCAAACACAAGCCAATCGCCACCGAAATGAAGAATTCCTTGCTGCGCAGGCCCGGCCATGTGAACGCGCTTCCGATCCTTAGCCGGTCCGGTTGATCGACGCGGTACAACGGCTCGCCGGGAACGAATGCAATCACCACGAGCAGCGCCAGCAGCGCGCTCATTCCTATCGCCCCCACAATCGTGCTGAGCACGAAGCTGGAATATGCGCCATTGGTGTCGTACGCGGCCCGCGTTAGCGGCCACTGGTCCATCTGCATCACGAAATACAGCGCGGTGACAAACAGACCCAGTTTGAGGCCGCTGCTCCAATTGGCCAGTCCGCGCCGCCCCAGCGTCATCACGAAAGAAAGTGCCGCGCCTAGCAGAATGGCATACGGAATCAGCGCAACGGTCTCGATGAACTCGTTTGACGAGCGCAGCCGCGCAAAGCTGCGCTCCCAGGCCTCCGGAACTTTCAGAAATTCGTCGTAGGCACCGATGCGGTCGCCCTGCAACAGCACGCGCAGCCGGTAAGGCGCATCCTTCGCACGAAAATTATTTCGCTCCCAGGTGAAACTCCAGTCCGTGCGGTTGGGACGAGCCACCGAATTCGCCTCTTCCGGCAGCAAACTGTACGCCGTGAGCGGAATATGCACCGTGTTGCGCAGGAAATCTTCCGCCCGCATCAACGCGGTCGCGCGATCAAGCCTGCCGCCGGGCGCCGCTTCTTCGATCTCCCGCGCGTAGCCGGTAATGCGGCCGCCCGGATCCACGCGCACGCGGAACTCTTCCTTCTGCAGCGGCTTGAAAAATCGCGCGTCCCAATACCACACGCTCACCTGCGAGGACGACATCAGCCGGTTGGCTTCTTCGAGTCCCACCTCCCGCTCGAGATAGGTCTTCTGTTCGTCGTCTACGCCAAACACAATTGTGGACTGATAGCCTTCGAGCGCCGCCCCTTGCGCCATCGCGAACGCACGCGCCTCCGCCAGCGCTGCGCCTCGGGTCACCTTGAAATCAACCGCCGCTTCCGGGAACGCCTTGAAAAAATACCGGTAGGCTACGCTCGCTCCCACGATGGCGACCAGCAGCCACAGCAGCAGCACGCGCATATCGCTCCGCTGCAAGCGTCGCGCGTCACGCTTGAATGTCGCATCGGCAAGTGAGGGGACAGGCAAGGTTCGCTCGGACGAGCATCTCCAATAAGCAATTTCAGCGGGGCCGCTCGCCCCGTACATCACTCGTTATATGTTCCATCCATCATCCACACGCCCGCATGGAAAGCAAGTTTCGCGTGACACGCCCGCGCAGGGTTGGGCCGACCGAAATGCCGGCTCGCGGCACGGCCTGGGGTTCATGTGACCGGTCGTGACTGGTCACAGATTCGAATACCCACGTTGCCCGACGGCGATGTTATTGGCGTGATGTTATAAATAGTGCCGCAATGGATCTCACCGCCGCCACCGAAGTGGCTTACCTCAAGGGAGTGGGCCCGCAACGCGCCGCCGCTTTCGCCGGACGCGGTATCCATACCGCTGGGGATCTCCTCAGCTATCTCCCGTTTCGTTACGAGGACCGCATCCACTTCAGCACGATCAAGGAAATTATTGCTGGCGGTACGTATACCATTCAGGGCAGTGTCGCCGATGCCGGCGTTTCCCGTTTCACACGCGGGCGCGGCGCCATGTATCACCTGATCGTGCGCGATTCCACCGGCACGCTCCACTGCAAATTTTTTCATGGCGGCTACCTGCACGGCCGCTTTCGCGAAGGCCAGCGCATCGTGCTGCATGGCAAAGCCGATCTCGATCCGCAGCGCGCCGGTCGCATCGAAATGGTGAATCCGCAATTCGAGATGCTCGGCATCCAGACTGCCGATTCCACGGAAGTCGGGCGCATCGTTCCCATTTATGAGGCGATTGGCGCGGTCAGTTCGCGCATGATTCGGAAAATCATCCACGCCTTGCTCGAAAATCTGGCATCCCCTCCGGCCGATCCGCTTCCTGCCGAACTTCTCGCGCGCTACGGGTTCCCGGCACGCCGCGACGCTCTGCGCTTCGTGCATTTTCCCCCGCCCGATGTGCCCCTCGAAACCCTGAACGCCTTTCGCTCTCCTGCCCACCAGCGGCTCATTTTCGAGGAGTTTTTTTTCTACCAATTGAGCCTCGCCCTGCGCCGCCAGCAGGCCGAGCGCCAGCCCGGCATCGGCTTTCACGTTCGCGAGGCGCGCATCCGCGAAGCCCTGAAGCGCATTCTGCCTTTCAAGCCAACTGAGGCGCAGAAACGTGTGCTCGCGGAAATTGCCGCCGATCTCGAACGGCCGGTGCCCATGAACCGTTTGCTCGAAGGCGATGTCGGGAGTGGAAAAACCATCGTGGCCCTGGAAGCGGCCACCATAGTCATGGAAAACGGCTGGCAGGTGGCTCTCATGGCGCCCACCGAAATTCTCGCCGTGCAGCATTTCCTCTCCGCCCGCCGGATTTTCGCGCGCGCGGGCTACGTGGTCGAAGTGCTGGCCGGTGGACTCCACGCCGCCACCAAGCGCGACGTTACCGAACGTGTGAAGTCGGGACAGGTGCAACTCGTGGTCGGAACCCACGCATTGCTCGAGGACCCGATTGCCTTCGCGAAACTGGGCCTCGTGATTGTGGACGAGCAGCATCGCTTCGGCGTGCTCCAACGCAAACGATTGATCGATAAGGGCGGTCTCGCAAGCGACACGCCTGGCCCGGATAGAATTGAAATGGGCCGCATCGCAGAGAAAAGCTCCCTGGACGAAATCATCGGTGCTCAACACGCGAACGCGCCCCAGATGGATAGAACATCCGCGGGCAAATCACTCACGAATAAATCACAGACGAACAAGCCCCATGCAGACAAACAGGGGATTGCCAACCGAATCATCCCGGACGTCCTCGTGATGACCGCCACGCCCATTCCCCGCACCCTCTCGCTCACCCTCTATGGCGATCTGGATGTGTCGGTTATCGACCGCTTGCCGCCCGGTCGCACTCCGGTCGATACGCGCTGGTCCTCGCCCGAGCACTTGCCTGGGGTCTGGGATTTTTTGCGCCGGCAGGTTGCCGCCAGCCGCCAGGCCTACGTCGTCTATCCCGTAATCGAGCAGTCCAAAACCGCGGAGGCTCGCCTGTCGCTCAAGGCTGCTATCGTGGAGTACGAGCGCTTACAAAAATCCGTATTCCCCAATTTACGTCTGGGCCTGCTGCATGGCCGCATGCGCAGCGATGAAAAAGACCGGGTGATGGAAGCGTTCCGCCGCGGCGAAGTGCACATCCTCGTTTCCACCACCGTGATCGAAGTTGGCGTCGATGTGCCCAATGCCACCGTCATGGTCATCGAACATGCCGAGCGCTTCGGTCTCGCGCAACTTCACCAGCTTCGCGGCCGCATTGGGCGCGGCGCAGAAAAGAGCACCTGCATCCTCATCGCGCCTGAGCAGATCAGCGGCGAAGGTCAGCAGCGCCTTGAAACCATGGTCGCTACCAATGATGGATTTGCTATCGCCGAAATGGATCTCCAGCTGCGCGGACCGGGAGAGTTTTTTGGCACGCGCCAGCACGGCGCGCTCGGACTCGGGGTTGCCAATCCTTTACGTGATCGCGAACTTCTCGAGAGCGCTCGCCGAGAAGCGTTTGATTTGGTCTGCAACCCGGAATCCGCGCCCGCACGGCGCCGCCTGCTCGAGTCACTCGATCCCGAATGGCAGCGCCGTTACCGTCTTGCCTCGGTGGGTTAAGCGCGGCCCCATACATGCGGGAGCGGCAAAAGTAATCGAGCGTACCGAACCACTTTTTAAGGACGGTGAGCAATGCGCGTGATCGCCGGAAAGTATCGCAGCCGGAGACTTCATACTCTGCACGGCCTCGCGCTGCGCCCATCGAGCGACCGGTTGCGCCAGACGCTATTCGATATTCTCGCTACCCAGGTGGAAGACGCCGTTTTCCTGGATTTGTTTGCCGGATCGGGCGCAGTAGCCATCGAGGCTCTCAGCCGCGGCGCGCGTCACGCCATCTTCGTCGAAAACCATCCAGCGGGCGCCGCGATCCTTCGGCGCAATCTCACATCGCTCGCAATCCCGATTCACGAAAATGTTCGCGGCAACTCGCGCGCGTCTTCAGCAGGCAAGCCTGCGCTGGGCGCAAAATCGGTTCCCACCGCTTCCTTGGAAACGCCTTCGGGCCTCTCCGCTTCATCGGTGAGCGCGGAATTTTCCGGTACGGCAGAAATCCTCACCCACAGTGCTACTGCGGCGATCGAACAGCTCGTTTCCCGCGGCACGCGCGTCGATCTCGCATTTGTCGATCCGCCCTACGCCGATTCCGACGCCTACGATTCCGTGCTCGATCTTCTTGGCAATTCGGATTTGCTGACGCATTCCGGCATGGTCATTCTGGAACATCACCATAAACGGCAATTTCCCGCGTTGGTCGAGCAGCTCGAACGCGCCCGTATCGTGAAACAGGGTGACTCCGCGCTCAGCTTTTATCGCGTGGTTCTCGCCGCATAATCCCCCACACGGGTCCCGCAGTTCTCGTGCGTGTTTGCACCAGATGGTGCTGTACAAGCGCGGCGCGAACAAAATGGACTCAATGTTCGAAAATTATTTTGACCTTTATTTTTGAAACAAATTGGGAAATGAAGTATCTGATTTCTGCCGAGGTAGCTGCCCGGGCGCGGCAAACCTGGTCTTGCCTGTACCAGGAAGTATCGCCGGATTCTGGAGGGTACCGTGCAACATAAACTGAATGGTGAGCTTCCCATTTTTAATTTGCGTTTTTTCCGCACCGGTTTTTTTTGGTTGTGTTTTTTCCGGTGGTGACGCCGCGCCGGAATGGGTCGCGCCCGTTTCGGGGCCTGGTCCAAGGCCTGCCGACTGAGCACTCATCGGGACGGTAACCTGCCCATCGTAATTGAGCGAACCATCAAAACCGCAACTCCCGCGCAGGTCGACGGTCCCACGCGGCGAATCGAGATGCATATCGCCGCTATCGATGTGCTCGGCGCCGATGGTCGCGTCTCCGGTAATCGCGGTGAAGGTGGTATCGCCGCTCGCAGCGGCAACATTCGTGAGCGATTGTGCCGCGCCATACAAACTAAGCCCGGCGATGCGGCCATTCCTTATCGCGAATTGGCCTTTTCCCGTCAGGGATTTTTCCCAGGCGTCATCAATCGAGCCAAACAGCTGGAGATCGAATTCGCCGGTGCCGGCGAACTTGCCGCGCAGCGCGGCCGAAGTAACCACAATTTCGTTCACGTTCAGGTTGCGCGCCTGCACGTTGATCGAAAAACGCTGCGGCGACTGCTGCCTGTCTGTCCGTGCCGATATCTGCACCGACCCGCCTGCAAACCGCGTCGTTACCGGCCAAATTTCCATTCGGCCCGTATACAAGCGCAAGTCCGCAGTGGCCGGACCGGCGATTTGCGGGCCGGAGCGAACTCGCTCGGCGGACACATGCCCTTCGGCGAGCAATTCACCGGTCGCGGCGTTTGCGGGTGCGGCAACGGGCGCCCCGTTGGATGGAACTGCTGAAACGGCTGCGGGAGGCGGGGCCGCGATCTTTTTGTCGGATGTGTGTGAAGGTGAAGTGGGCGGAGCCGAGGTGCGCCGAGGCGAAGTGGGCGAGGAATCGGAATCAAGGCCAGTCTTGCTGGAATTGGTACCGCCCGGCGCAGCGTCGGTAGGTATACCGAACGGCTTCATCGTCGCCCCCGCTACCAGCGCGTCGAGGTCAACGTCATCGGTATGTAAATCGAACTTCACCACGGCATGCTCGATGTCGGCAATCGAAAAGGTGCCGTTGACGCGCGCGGCCTTGCCAAAATCCGCCGAGAACAACGATTCCAGGCGGCCGTTGTGCAGCGTCGCAGTTCCGCTGCGAAACGCAATCGGTCCGTCCCAGCCAGCCAGTGTAAACCGGGCCCGCTCCAACTTCGCGTCGGCCTGCCACTCGCGCAACTGCGCTGGATCCGGTGTCAGATGACGCAGGGTGACATCAAACCCGGTAGCGTCTACGGTGGGTTTAATATGCGTATCGTGAACATTCTGAGCGTTATTGACATCGCGTGCGTCGTGCATGTTGCGAACGTCGGGGACGATTTCGCCAAAAATTACTTCGGCATCGCGCAGCGTTACTCGTTCAATTTGAAAAATTGTCGATCCTCGCGCAAGGCGCGGCGCTCCGCTTTGGGCGCCAGCCCGATCGGTTGTCGCACGATCGCGTGTCGCGCGATCGGTGCCGCTCCCGTGCGGCGTGGCACCAGTTTCAGTGGACGCCGAGGCGCCTGGCGAAAAAGTGTAATTGTTGGCGTCGTGCTGGTCCTGCAGCAGCATCAGTTTGGGGCGAATGAAATCAATCGACTTGATGCGAATCTCGCGCCGCAGCACAAGCGGCCAGAACGCGAGCGTTCCACGAATTCCGGCGGCGGACATAAACTCGCCGGGAGCAAACCCGCGCGGATTGCCCATGTGGAATGCGTCCACGGTGAAGCCGACCTGGGGAAAAACTTGGGCGCGGATTTTTCCAAGCGTTACCGGCCGGCCGGTTTGGACGCTGAGTTGTGCGGCGATGTCTCCACGATACCGGTCCACATCCAGGAAATAGGGCGCAACTAGGCCTGTGACAAGAACGATCGCCACGATCCCAACGCCGATCAAGGAAGCGATTCGCAACCATGCACCAGCTTTGTGCGGTGCCGGGCGCATCGCCGGACGGATATCCGGGCGCGATTCATTCATGGCGCCGGACTCGTCATTTGGGTTGAGGTCATGCAAATCGCGCACTCACAAACAACTCCTGCAAGGGTGCGGATGGCGCGTCCCAGAGATAACCAGAGATAACCATGGTGGCAAATTGGCAGGATGGCGGCAAGGCATTCCCGTGCGTGCGACGAATCGGTATAGGTTCAGAAATGGCGGAAGGATACGCAACCAATTTTCCGTGGAGATTTCTCATGGCGAGCGCAGTTGACACGACTCCCGGTCGGTTATACTGGGCCGCATGCTTCACGAAAATGCCAGGAAAGAAGACCCCCCTTCGATTCTGGCAGGTCCCCGCCGGTGATGCGCTCTGTCCCGCCAGCTACGGTTCCGCGCCTGGACCTCGATTGGGAACAGCGCCGAAAAAATTTCGCTGAAAGTTGTCGAGCACTTCTGCAGGGTCCGGCACCCCGAGAATTTCTTGGCGCTCCTTACTTTCGCGACTGCTGGGTACAGGCACGCGCGCCGCGACTTGCATTTGTGATTGCGCTAGGGTGGCACACTGCTTTTGTGCTGCTACTTCTCGTTCCGCTGTGGAATTTGATCGTGGCTGGGCCCACGGTGCGCCAGCACCAGCAGATCGCGTGGTATGGCCCGGTGCACGATTTTCCGCTGATGCTGCCCGCGTCCGCATCGCCAGCAGTGAAGGCGCGGCGCGCGGCGACCCGTCCCGACCGAACGCTCGCGAAGCTGCAAGCTCCGGCAGCGCCCTCCGGCGCGGACGCGTTTCATCCCCGGCAGACGATTGTAAATGCGCCGATGCGCCCCAATCATCCGCGGCAGACGTTACTACAGCCTGCTACGCCACCGGAGCCTCCCAGGATTCTGCCGCCTTTGCCGAATATCGTGATGGAGAGCGCGAGCGTACCGCAGTTACGCATCGATCCTGCGGAATTGGCGCGCCTGCAGCCGAAAACGCCCGCGGCCCGCTCGCAGGCCGAGGTCGCGGCTCCCGACGTGGCGGCGCAGGAACGGCAGCTCAGCGCACTCAACTTAGAACCCGCGAACGCGAATATTCAGAAGCCTGCTTTGCCGGTAAGTGCATTGCCGGTCCCGCGTGCGAAGGCATTGCGCGCTACGCAACAAAGCGCTTCAAACGCCGCTCCGAACGCGGCTCCAAACATCAACGCCGGAGATGCGGGCGACGGGGCACTGCGGATGATTGCTCTCTCGGCGGCACCCGCTCCGGCTCTGCCCCCGCCTATTCCCGCGGGCAATCTTTCCTCGCGCGTGACGATTTCTCCGCAGGGAGAGGTACGAGGCTCGCCGGCGAGTGGCGACAAAATGGGGCCCGCCACCGGTCCGGCAGGATTGAGCATCACCGGAGGAAATGCGGATAAATCGAGTGTTTCGGCGCTGGGCGGAAAAACGGATGGCCCGGGAACGGCGATCTCCGGCACAACTACGGGGGCGCCTCCCAAAATCGGGGAAGGTGCCGGACGCAAGAGCCCACCAAGGTCCGAAAATTCGCCGGCGCTAAATTCTTTAGCACAGCGGATGCGCCCAGGAGTCGCACCCGAGGCATTGCTGGGGGATAAGCGCATCTACACGCTGCACGTCAACATGCCCAACCTGACGAGTGCGGCCGGCAGTTGGGTATTGAGCTTCGCGGAACTCGCGCCTCCCGAGGCGCAGATCAACGCGTACACACCTCCGGCCAGCCTGGCAGCGCCGGAAGCCCTGCGCAAGGTTGATCCGAAGTATCCTCCGGAGCTGCGCAAGGAACACGTGGAAGGCGAAGTCGTGCTGTACGCCGTCATCCGGGCGGACGGGAGTGTCGATAGCATTCAACTGGTGACGGGTATCGATCCCGCGCTTGACAGCAATGCGATGCAAGCGCTGGCTCAATGGAAATTCCGGCCCGCGGAGCGCAAGGGCGAACCAGTGGAACTCGAAGCGATCGTGCACATCCCCTTCAGGGCGACAGCGCCGGCGTTCTGAATCCGTTGTTTGCGGTGCCTCTTTTCGGGCGAAGTGTGGCGAGCGAGAGCAATATTGGCAGTTCTAGAGTGACTCTTCGAGGAGCTTGACCAGCGCGTGAAGTGTGCGGTTGACCGGCACCGCAACACCCAATTCTTCTCCACGCCGTGCGACATAACCGTTTAGTGAATCGATTTCCGTGCGCCGCCCGCGCCGGATGTCCTGCAGTGTGGAGGAGGTAGCCGCGCCATATTTTTTGAAAGTCTCGACTACACCGGCGGCGTCGGCACTATCCGCGGGAAGCGACACGCCCGCGGCTTGCGCGACATTTCGCGTTTCACTGAGCGCATCCGCAACCACGCGCCAGGCGTACTCGTTGCGCGCTGCGACGGAATACGGCGCGCGACCAAGCGCCGTCACCGCATTGCCAGCGCAATTCAGGAGGAATTTTTTCCAAAGCTCGCCCTCGATGTTGTCCGTGATACGGCATTTCACGCCGGCCCGCTCGAAGGTTTCGGCAATCGATGCAACTTCCTGATGGCGTGCATCGCCGATGACCAGATCGCCGCGCCCTTCGTGAAGCACGCGCCCGGGTTCGGGCTGCGAGGCGGCCACGTAGACCACCGAGGCAAACGCGGCGATGCCGGACGCGGCGTGAATCTGCGCGAGATTATCCACTCCATTTTGCAGACTCAATACCAGGGCGCCTGGCGCGAGGTGCGGGCCGATGGCGCGCGCCGCTTCGGCGGTCCCGGTGGTTTTCACCGAGAAAAGCACGAGTTCCGCATCGCGCACTGCCGCCGGATCGCCGGATGCGCGCACGCACACACGCTCCTTGAAATGCTTGCTGTCCATGAATAGCCCATCGCGCAGAAGAGCTTCGAGATGCGGACCGCGCGCAATCAGAGTTACCTCCGCACCGGCGCGTGCCAGCATCCCGCCAAAATAACTTCCCACCGCGCCCGCGCCCATCACTGCGATTCGCTGCATGCGTCCTCCCACGAATTAACGGCAAAAAATAGCAGTTATATGGACAGCACCGATAACAGGCGGTCAATGTCGCGCTCGGAGTTGTAAAGATGCGGAGCAATCCGCAGGGCTCCCTCACGCAAGCTCACAAACACTCCGGCCTCGCGAAGCTTGTCAAACAGCACCGGTGTCTGGTCCGGCTTGCGCGCCGCGATGCAAATGTACGGCCCGCGGCGATCGGCGCCGGCCGGACTTGCCAGAACGCAGCGATCGAGAGGCATCCGCGCGATGATTTCATCCATGAGCCGCTGGATATGCTCCCACACGGTGTCGACTCCGATCCCGAGCAGGAATTGCAACGAAGCGTCGAGTGCCGCCAAATTGAAGAAGCTCGCGGTTTCCGGCGAATCCCAGCGACGCGCGCCGGACGCCAGCTGGAAATTACCTGCAGGAAGCGTGTGCAGCTGCGCCGCGCCCTCGAACGCCATCCAGTAACATGGGTTAGGGCGCATTTCTTCGACATGTTCGGGGCGCATCCAAAGAAAACCCGCACCGTAAGGCCCCAGCAGCCACTTGTAACCTGAGCCGGTGAGAAAGTCCGCGCCTAACGAGACAGCGTCCATAGGCATAGCGCCCGCGCACTGGGCCGTGTCGAGCGCCAGCAATCCCCGCTGCTGATGACACGCGGCGGCGACACGCGCGGCATCGATGCGCACGGCATCATCAAAGCGGACTAGGCTGGCACAAACAAGGCGCGTGCGGGCACCGATCTGGGCGATAAAATCATCTGCATCCAAAAATCGTCCGCGGGGCTCGATGATTTTAATCCGAAGCTTTCCCGCTGCGGCCAATGGCACGAAAGCGGCAAAGTGCGCAGGGAATTCGCCTTTGGCGATCAATACTTCATCGTCCGGTTCCCATTCCAGTCCGGAAGCAACGGCCGCGAGGCCACTCGAAGTGCCCGTGGTAATCGCGATGTCATTGGCCTGCACGCCAAGGATTTTCGCAAGCGAGGCGCGGACGCGGTCCGGCAGCGAGAAGTACGTGTCGTCAGCCATGAGGTGGGGGAATTTCTTCCATTCCAGTGCCTGCTGTACGGCGCGAACGGCGACACGCGGCATCGCGCCCTGCGCGGCCACGTTCATGTACGCGGCATCGCCGAAATCGAACCAGGCGTCACGCCAGGTTTTCATTAGTTTATGCTCGGCAGTTCTTGCAACACTCGTGTCGCCACTCATTCCAGAGTCCCTCAGAAATGTTCGCGCAGGTCGCGGAAACGCGGAACGATCAGCAATTTTCCCGCGCCGCTTTGTAGTTCGGACAGGTCGTGCTCCCAGGTCACGTAGTGTGGCACGAGAGCCGCGTTCAAGCCCGCCTGCAGCGCCGGATTAATGTCGGTGCCGGGATTATTGGCCACCATCCAGCCATGCGATTTGACCACGTGATGACGGTCGACCAGACCCTGGTAAGCCGCAGCGCTTTTCTCGGCGAGAATCTCGATAGCATCGAAAAATCCTTGCAGGCCCGAGCGCTCCACCTTCGCCGCTTCCTCGGCAGGTTCGCCCTTCGTGAACAAAATCATGCGGTGGCGCGCAGCGAGATACGAAAGCGTTTCCGGCACGCCTTCGAGAACCCGGGGGGCGTACGCTCGAGGTCGTTCATCATCGCGGAGAGCTCCTCGAGAGCGCTGCGTTGCGCGAGATTACCGCCGAGCTTCAGGTAGGTTTCCTCGAGGGAACGCGCAAAGCTTCTGACTCCATAACCGTGCTGGCGGATGTTCAGCCGCTCCGTCTCATTGAGGATACGGCGGGCGTAATCGGGCGCGTATCCGAAGGGCTCGACCAGCGTAAAAAAATGCTCGATGGTTTTCTCGAAGAAAACATTACTTTCCCAAAGCGTGTCGTCCGCGTTGATGAGTAGCGTCATCCGCCGCATGCTGTGTGTGTTCTTCCCCAAAACGTTTTCAGACCAACAACGGCGTCGCGTGTCACGCGTTTGTTCCTGATTGGTTCGGAGTTATTTGCAAACCCAATGTGATGGCAAGTCCTGGGTGCGCGGAGCGGCGTCAGCGAAAAGTTTAACGCGAGTTCGCGACAGCTCGGGATGCTCAGGAATCCTTGGGCTGCCCGGCCGCCAGCTTTTCCAGGATTTCGCGGGCAATTTTTTGTGTTTGGCCGAATGCCGCCAGGTAATCCTGAAATTCGCGGTTGATTTCGAGAGCGTCAGTCGCGCCCAGGCGTATCCGTAAGATCATGTCGCGGAGCCGCACCGGATGGGGCAAAACGGCATCTTCCTTGAGCTCGTCGAGCGCTGCTTGGGCGTCGTAGCGTTCCGTCATCATGTTCCCCCGGCTTGGCAAGCGCCGCGAGCGCTTCCCTAAAGATCATCGTCCGTTTATCTTTTTTCCAGAGTCGTTTAGCCTGCACCTGACGACTCACGACCAGAACAGGCACCGAATGTATTGTACTGCGGGATTCGTACCGCGCGACAGGGTGGCAATGGAGAGCGGGCGAGGTTTGCGCGTCAGGCGGCGAGGAATTCGTACCGATCGATGCGGGCCGCGATGCCGTGACTCTGCTGGCTCGACTCGACGCGCAGGACCTGACCGTAGCAGCGGATATTGACGTCGCCAGCCTGGGTAATTTCCTTCGGCAAGGTAAGGACGAATTCGATCTGAGTGCCGGGCTGAAAGTCTCCATCGGTGTTGAAAAAAAGGCCGCGGAAGCTGACGTCCCGTGTTTCACCCTGCTTTTCCAGCGTTCCCGCCGGGCCGTTGGAACGGACGGTAAGCGGAAGCGACATCGTGAAGCGTCGAGAGGCGCGGCGTTCGCTATCGTTAGCCATCGGTGCTCCCGGGTGTGTGAGAGACTCCGAAGAAAGCTAGCATCGAAGGGACGAAACCGCAATGACAAACAGGCGCGCGTTGCGGCCGCGGTGTTTAGATTGTTTAGGCATTGTTTCGCGAAACTAGCGGGTACGCAGTCGCCAGGTGTGGGGATGAGGTTGTGCTCGGTTATGGCGCGTGTTGCGGCTGGCGCGCCAGGAGCCGTGAGCAAGCGCGCAATATACGCCGATAGGGCCAATTAGAAGGGCTCTCGGCAAAGAAGATTTCACCTTCGCGAGGCCGCCCGTAGAACCATCGCGCGAGCAAGGCCAGATGGTCCTCCCTTTCCGCACAAAAGCTGCTGGGAGTTTTCGCATCAAGATTTGAAGTGCCCGCCGAGTTTGAAGCGTCCGAGTTTGCAGCGGCGAGATTTGGGCTGGTCGCGTTTAATTCCGCAGGAGCACGTTCCGCAGGACCGGGTTCGCCCGGTTCGAGCACATCGCGCAGGATTTGTTCCGCCGAACGCGGATGGCTTGCCAATTCCGCGAAGTGCAGCAGAAATGGCTCGGCAATACGGCCGCCACGCAAAACGAAAGCCGCGATCGTGCTTTTCTCCGCGGCCCGCTGCAGCACCACGGCATCCAGACTATCGAGGGATCGCGCAAGCTCCGGGAACGCGTGCCGAACGGCCTCAACTTTCTCCAGGCGCCGGTGCAGGCTGGCGGCACGCTCGAAATCGAGTTCGGCGCTGGCGGATTCACGCTCGCGGGCGAGATCGCTCGCGCTGGACGCGCCACGCGAATTCAAAAACCCCGCAACTTGCCCGACCTCGCGCATGTACTGCTCATCGGTGCACCCCGCGAAGCATGGCGCGAGGCACATTTTCATCTCCGAATAAATGCATCCCGGGAAAGCAGGATCGCGCCGGATTTTGATCTGGCAGCGACGGATGCCGAACAGGTCCAGAAGCGGAGCAAGGAGGGCTTCAGCCGCGCGGCGGCTGGAGAAAGGTCCGAAGTAGAGGCCGGCAGGAGAAGGTGCAGCGGCGCGGCTGGCGCTGTGCACCGCATCGGGCCCGATACGCCGGGTCACGTAGGCGCGCGGATAAGCGCTCGCCAGCGTCAACTTAAGCATAGCAGGTGGACGCAGCCGCAAACGCTCGCGATAAGCGCGAGGCCACAAGTTGCGTGCGTGCTGCCATTGCACCAGCGCCTGCTCAAATGCGGACCCGGTGATTCGGTAGCGGATGCCCGCGGCATATTCGCGCAAATTGACGCGCTTCGACGCGGGATCACGCGGACCAAGCAGCAGCTTGAGCCTGCGGCGCAGGTCGGCAGTGCGTAACAGGAGTGGGCGGCCGCCCGCAAGCTCGGAACGCGGCTCGATCAGCAGCACGGCAGCGCTTGCGGGTAAGGCGTCGAGAAACTCGTCCGCTGTGGCTGGGTCAAAATGGGCTTCGCGATCGAGAGTCAGCATAAGTTGGCGTAGAGGTACACGCGCCAAAGGTAGTATCGCGCAAATAAGGCACAACACCACGGCGGTTAGGACACCTTATAGCAAACACGATTGGTGAAGGGTAACGGCTGGGCAGACGTTATGAACTCAGCTGCGAACCGGCCTGTGTAAAGCATCGGAAAACGCATTTGCGAGGAAAGTCTCGATCTCTCGGAGCGTAGAGTCTCGTTGTGTGAGTGACAACCTCAGTAATTGTGCAGCACCCAAGACGCGACGGTCGAACGTTGCGTTTCAGCCGTGCCCCCGTAAAGTTCCGTGACGCAAGCATCGCGGTACATCCTCTCGACCGGATGTTCACGGCTATCAGCGCAGTCGCCCAGGATCTGCATGGCTTTGTGAGTGACCCGCGTGGCCGTTTCAGACGCGAAAAACTTCGCAACGGAGGCCTCAGTCGTAAACGGACTACCGCTGCCGTGTTTCCAAGCGGCCTTATGCACCAGCAAGCGCGCCGCATCGATTTCGGTGGCCATCTCCGCGAGCATGAACTGAATGGCCTGCGAGTCGCCCATCGCATGTACGAGCGCCTGCTGTTGTGCATAGGCGAGCGCGTACTCGAAGGCACCTTGCGCGATCCCGACCGCTTGCGCGGCAATACCGATCCGTGCGCCGTCAAGCGCTGCTTGCGCTATCCGGTAGCCTTCGCCCTCCCCACCCAGCCGATTTTCGACGGGTACTTCGCACTCCGTGAATGATAACTGCGTGCAAGCCGCGGCGCGAATGCCCAGTTTCTTTTCTTCCTCACCTATGCGGAGGCCCGGTGTGCCACGCTCGATGAATAATGCGGTAATGCCGTTCTCGCCTTGGGCCGGGTCCGTGCGGACATACACAAGGGCGGCATCGGCGACTCCGCCATTGATCATCCAAGCCGTGGTGCCATTGACCAGGTAGGAATCGCCGCGCCGCAAGGCACTCGGGGGAAGACCGGCGGGCGTGCTAAGAGCGGCGGCATTCGAGCGGAGTTGCGGCTCTGCAAAGCCGGAGCAGCCGATGCGTTCGCCCCGCGCGAACGGCAGCAGAAATTTCTGCTTTTGCGCCTCGGTGCCGAAGCGCAGCACAGCATCGGCAAAAAGCGAATTCTGCGCCAGAAGGATCGCACCAGTCGAAGCGCACGCGCGTGAAATTTCTTCGATGGCGATGCTGTAGCTTGTGGGGTCGAGACCCGCTCCGCCGTAGCGCTGGGGAACGGCCATGCCGGCGAGGCCGAGCGCGGCGGCCTGGCGAAATGTGGCGTGCGGAAATTTGCCGGTTTCGTCGAGCTCACGCGCGAACGGCTGCACGTGCAACACGGCGAACTCGCGCACGATCTGCTGAAAGTGCTGCTGCTGCGCGCTTAATGCGAGATTCACCGCGGGCTCTCGCCCACGGCGCTTCCCGGCTGCAGGAGAGGCGTGGGCGGCATTTCGAGAGCACGGCGCAGCTTGTCGTACGTGTCAGTGAGTTCCTCGGGGAGCACGCGGGTTTCGGCAATCGTGGTCGTGAAATTTGTGTCGCCGATCCAGCGCGGTAAGACGTGCAAATGCAAGTGGCCGGCGATTCCGGCGCCAGCCGCGCGTCCGATGTTCAGACCCACGTTATAACCTTCGGGGTGATAGATCGTTTCGAGCGCGCCCTGAACCCGCTTCGCCAGCTGCATCATTTCATTGAGGGTTTCAGTATCGACAGCCGTCAGCGTCGCTTCATGAGCATACGGCACGACCATCACATGCCCGGAAGCATATGGAAAACGGTTGAGAATGATGAAATTTTTTACGGCACGCAGCACGATGAGCGTGGCACGGTCGTCATTCGCAGCCGGAGCATCGCAGAACACGCAGCGGTCTTCACGTCCCGCGGTAGTCAGATAACGATATCGCCAGGGCGTCCACAGATAATCCATACGGGCGGGTTAATCCTGAGATGCGGTTTCGGGCGGGGCTACCGCGGCCGGCGTCCCGTCAGTGTTAACGAAGTCTTTTAGCTCTTTGCTAGGTTTAAAAAACGGGATGCGTTTCGGTGGCACATCGACTTTCGCGCCGGTCTTGGGATTGCGCCCGATGCGTCCGCGCCGCTGGCGCGTGCGAAAGCTGCCAAAGCCGCGGATTTCGATTTTGTCGCCCGTCTGCAAGGCGGAAATGATGGACTCGAAAATTGTCTCCACGATTGCTTCCGATTCCTTACGCGGCAACTCAGTGATCCGTATGACTTCTTCGACCAGATCGGCCTTGGTCATCGTACTTTCATTCATTGAAGTCGACTCCAGCGAAACTGGCAAAGTCCGGTGGCCGCACGTGGAAGCCAACCGGCCGAAAAGCCACACGAGTGGTGGCCTCTCATATCACCAATAGCCCGATACGGAAAGAACTTTTGTTTCCGGGCTGGCGGCTGACTGGCGCTGGCTCATTCAAATGCGCGAACCGGCTACGAGGTCACGCGCTTGGCCATGATGGCATCTCCGATCGTCGCGTTGGGGGACGACTTCGACGAGCGGTAGTCCTCCATTTCGCGCCGCTCGGTCTGTTTGACTGCGGCGCGGTAGCTGAGGCCAATTTTGTGCTGATCGGGACTGATTTTGACAATTTTGAAATCGTATTCACGCCCGGGCGCGAGCACCGAGGAAGATGGGCCGCGTTGCGGTGCTTCCTGCTTATCACGGCTGCGGCGGTCTTCAATTTCTGAAATGTGACAGAGCCCCTCGATACCCTCTCCGAGTTCCACAAAGGCGCCGAATGTGGTTAGCCGCGAGACTTTGCCGCGCACAACGTCATTAACTTTGTGTGTCGCAAACCAATCCGCCCAAATATCGTGGAGCTGCTTGACTCCCAGGGAGACGCGACGGTTGGCCGCATCGATTTTCAGGACTTTAGCTTCAACCGTGTCGCCCTTCTTAAAAACCTCAGTGGGATTCTTGACCCGTGAAGTCCAGCTGACATCGCTCACGTGGATCAGGCCATCGAAACCTTCTTCGATTTCCACAAAGGCGCCAAATTCGGTCAAATTACGGACGCGCCCGGTGACCTGCGAGCCAACAGGATATTTTTTGGCCAGCTCGGTCCAAGGATCGGGCTGGGCCTGTTTCAAGCCGAGCGAAATCCGCCGTTGGTCTGGGCGTATTTCAAGCACTACCACTTCCACCGCGTCGCCCACCTGCACCAGTTTGGAGGGGTGCTGCTTGCGCTTCGACCAGCTCATCTCCGAAACATGTACCAGGCCTTCGATACCCGCATCCAGTTCCACAAAGCATCCATAATCCGCAACGCCCACGATGCGTCCCTGCACCCGCGCACCCACCGGAAAACGCTCCGGCACAGTGGCCCACGGATCGGGCAGCAACTGCCTGCGACCGAGCGAAACACGCAACTTTTCGCGATCAAACTTCAGTACCTGCACGTCCAACTCTTCGCCGGGTCGCACCACATCCGCCGGATTTCCCACGCGGCCCCAGGAAAGATCGGAAACATGCAAAAGACCATCGAGGCCGCCTAAATCGACGAACACTCCATAGCTCGTAATGCTCTTCACAGTGCCGTGGAAGATTTGTCCTTCGGCCAACGAGTCCACCAGTTTCTGCCGCTGCGTATTCTGTTCCTGATCGAGAATGGCACGGCGGCTGACGACCACATTGCCGCGCTTGCGATTCATCTTGAGGACGCGAACCTCGAGCTCGCGGTCCTTCCATTCCTGCAGATCATGCACCGGTCGCAGGTCGGCCTGAGAAGCCGGCAGGAATGCGCGGACACCTACGTCCACAACGAGGCCGCCTTTGACGCGATCCACAATGCGTCCCATGATGCTCGTCTTATCGTGGTAAGCCTTCTCAAGATCAGCCCAGACGCGCCTGCGTCGCGCACGCTGGTAGGAAAGCAAAACATAGCCCTCCTTGCGCTCGCCCGTCAGTTGCACTTCGATGGTTTGTCCTGGCAAAAGTTTGACGGGCTGGTCGGCCTCGGCAAATTCGAGCGACGGAATTAACCCCTCGGATTTGCCGCCAATATCAACGACGATGCCGAGATCGGCGACCGCGATCACGCGGCCCTCGACGATTTCGCCTTCCGTGGGAGCTTGTTGCGGCGCCGAATACTGATCGATTAACTGATTCAGTTCTTCAGTAGACGCAATGTCAGACGCTTCGTCCTGGTCGGTTTTCTCAGCGTTACCGGCGTTTGCCGCGTTGTCGGCGTTTACACTGTTATCGGCCTTATCGGCGGCCGAGCCAGGATGTTCTTCCGGCGCCGGAGCAGACTCCGTTGCTTTTAATTCGGACACATCCGCCGTCAGGTCTTTCGATCCAGCCGCCGGAGCTTCCTCAGCGGGTTTTTCGACCGCGTGCACTCCATTGGCGGGTACGGCTTCTGAGGCAGTTGGCATTGGCTCGGGCTGGTGCACTTCTGGTGTATGGACCTCGCGTGCCGGTTCTGTGGCGGCGGCCGTTGGCGACTGCGTTCCGGCGGGACTTGTGCCGGAAGATTCGGACTCAGAAAACATCCTGGCGGCCTCCCAAGAAATAGCTTGTCCTGCTCGCTGCGGTTGACTCCTCTCGGAATCCCGGAACTGAAGCAAGGAAGGGGATGCAGCCTGTAAATGCTGCATCGGCGGGATGATACCCGCCCGAACGTGCCCATGTCAATGAACCCACGACAATCATGCTTTCGTTTGCGGACAGAAATGCGAGGCGTTACGCGGCATGTTCATTAGCGAATGCGCCCGGCCTGTCGAATCTCCAGACGGTAGTCGGGTGCAATCATCTCGATCGTCCGGCACATTTCGTATAGCCGGGAGCGGATGCGAGGTCCCAGACGATCGGTAAGCGTCTGGTCGCGCGGAGCGGTGACCGTCTGACCGGTAGGCATTCTCACAGGCGCCGCGGCATTTTCCGAGCTGTCCAGATAATTCGTCGTCAATATCGTTACGCGGCTCTCGTTATAGCGTTTCGTCAGAATATGGCCAATCGTGTCAAGGGCCCAATCGGAGGGCTTGCTGGCGCCGAGATCGTCGATCAGCAAGACCTCGGTTTCCAGCACCGGCTCGAGCACGCTCGTCTCCGTGATGGGATGGTCGGGACTATAACTCGCCTGAATCTCCTTGAGCAGTTCGCGGTAATCGTAAAAGCGCGCTCCGTGGCCCCGCTGCATCATTTGACGTAATGCCGAAACCGCGAGATGCGTCTTGCCGGTGCCACACGAGCCCATCAAGAGGATACCCGTCTCACCGCCGGCCGGATAATTGCGCGCAAACGCTTCGACCACCACACGTGCTTGCGACAGCCTGCGGTTGCAATCGGGTTGGCTCTCCCACACATCGGTATCAAAGTTTTCGAAATCGCAATGCTCGTAGCGCTTGGGGATGCGGGCGCGATCGAGTGCGCGCGAAGTGCGATCTTCACCGGTGCAATCGCAGGGAACGGCCCACGTAAACTTGGGTGCGGCAGCAGAGGCCCCGCAAACCACATCTTTACGCTGCACCACCCGCTCCGCTTTCTGGTTGGCATCAACGCGCTCGACCAGCCGCCAGCCAGTTCCGCTACACAGAGGGCAGTCCGATTGCGCCATGTCTCAGAGCATAGGCGCGGCAAGCCGCGCACGCAAGATGGAGTTGGGAGTGCAAAATCCCGTGATGTACAAAAAAGTTGCGAGATGTGGGCACATCCTGAGGAACCGTAAATTCATTTTGGTTTATCCGGGTTCAGTGAGGCCGCGTCGACCGAGCCGACATGCAGTTGACGCAGATTGTGGCAACGACGTTGCTCATCACCCGCGGAGTAACCATGCACTTTGCTCGCGGCTATCGAGCGCCCGCGAACGCACTTTATTTGTGCACCCGGATAACCTTAGGCAACGGAACCCGGGCCAACGCCTCTCGCGATGGTTTTTTGTGCGCCGATTGCATTTCACGCGAAAGCTCACAGCGCACAAATTCGGTGAAAACTTCTACTTCGCGCTGCATTTCCGCCATTTTTTCCCGCATGTTGAGGATGATTTCGATACCGGCGAGGTTCACGCCCATTTCGCGGGTAAGCGTGAGAATCACTTCGAGTCTTTCAAGATCGGCGTCGGTGTATAGCCGCGTGTTGCCTTCCGAACGCGAGGGCTTGAGCAAGCCTACCCGTTCGTAAAGGCGCAGTGTTTGCGGGTGCAGCTTATAGAGGTCGGCAACGGCGCTGATCATATAACCGGCGCGGCTTTTCTTTCTGGGGCTGCGCATCGTCATGGCCATCCTCCTGGTATCTGCTACGAGGTCCCCCTTTTCACTTCCCGCGCATTCGCGCTACGCGCTGGCGCGCGCGAACAGATCGCTGCGCGGGTCCACTGGTTCCAATTCGGCGAGCTCCCGCAGCAGCTTGCGCACACGCTCATCCACTGGTTTCGGCACCACGACCTGCAACTCCACATAGAGGTCGCCGCGTTTGCCGTGCTGTCGCACCGAAGGCACACCTTTGTCCCGCAAGCGCAGTTTCTGTCCGCTGCTCGTCCCTGGAGGAACGCGGAGCTGCGACCGGCCGTCCAGCGTGGGAACTTCGATTTTTGCGCCGAGCGCCGCTTCGGTGACGGAGATTGGAACAACGGTGTACAAGTCGTCGCCCCTCCTATCGAAATAAGGGTGCGGCTGGACCTCGGTGATGATGTAGAAATCGCCTGGAGGAGCGCCATGCGTGCCCGCATTCCCGTGTCCTGGAACGCGCACGCGGGAGCCGCTTTGCACACCCGCGGGGATACGCACGTCGATGGTCTCCGACCGGCGGACGCGGCCTTCGCCGCCGCATACGCGACAGATCGTGCCGACGCGGCCGGTGCCGCCGCAGCGCGTGCACGGCAGGTTGAAGCGCATTCTCCCGCTGGTTTGCGCTACCTGGCCGGTGCCACCACATACCGTGCAAACCTGTGGCGCTCCAATCGAACCAGTTCCATGGCAGTTGTCGCACGTTTCGAGCCGCGCGATCGTCAGCTTTTTCACCGTGCCGCGGACCGCTTCCCAAAAGGTGATGTCCACCTGGTATTCCAGGTCAGACCCAGCCTCCGACTCTTGTGCCGGAGCTTCCGCCGCGCCACCACGAAAGAACTGGCTGAAAAGATCGCGGAAATTTGTCCCGCCCGAGCCTCCGAAATCGAAGCCGCCAAAATCGAAGTGCTGGCCGGAAGCTTCTTCCGGAGGAGCGGCCCCGCGGCGTTCCGTGTCGAAGCCAAACTGATCGTACATCTGGCGTTTTTTGGTATCGGAGAGGATATCGTACGCTTCCTGCACACTCTTGAATTTTTCTTCCGAGGATTTATCGCCGGGATTCAGATCAGGATGGTATTTGCGCGCCAGTTTACGGTACGCCTGGCGAATTTCTTTTTGGCTCGCCTTACGGTCGACGCCCAGAAGCTCGTAGTAATCTTGTTTGGTTGTGGTCGGCATGAGTCATCAACCTGCGGTAACTGGCTGCGGTAACTGGCGACAGCCCCCGCTCGCCCTCTTCTCGGAAATTTCCCGAAACTTTCGGCGCATTGCCCGCGTTAACCCGCATTGCGGCGGCGCGGAGCCGCGATCGGGTGCCACCCATACGAACTGTGGGCAGCACCCGCCGCACTCTTAGTTAGGCTTCTTCGATTCGTCGACGTCCACGTATTCGGCGTCAATTACTTCACCCTCGCCGGGTTTGTGGCCCGCCGCGCTGCCGCCCTGAGACGCACCATCAGCACTTGGTCCTGCGCCGCCCGGCTGCGCGCCGCCTGCCCCCGCCGCCCCGGCTGCCGCATTGGCCGCCGATGTGGCGCGGTATAGAACCTCCGCAACGTTATGGGAAACACTGTCGAGGTTCTGCGAGGCGGATTTGATCGCCTCTATATTGCTGCCCGCCAGCGCGGACTTTGCCTTCTCAATGGCCTCTTCCACGGGTTTTATATCCCCTTCGGAGAGTTTGTCCCGATTCTCGCGAATCAGTTTCTCCATCTGGTAGACGCGGGTGTCGAGCATGTTGCGCGCTTCCACTTCCGCCAGTTTCTGACGGTCGTCTTCGGCGTGCGATTCGGCGTCGTTGCGCATTTTCTCCGCTTCCTCTTTACTCAGGCCCGTCGAAGCGGTGATCGTGATCTTCTGCTCCTTCTTGGTGGCGAGGTCCTTGGCCGAAACATTGAGGATGCCGTTTGCGTCGATATCAAATGTCACCTCGATCTGCGGCAGTCCGCGTGGCGCCGGTGGAATCCCCATCAGGTGAAATTTGCCCAGCGTACGGTTGTCCTGCGCCATCTTGCGCTCGCCCTGCATCACGTGAATTTCGACGGAGGGCTGATTGTCCGAAGCGGTGGAAAATGTTTCAGACTTCCGAGTCGGAATGGTGGTGTTGCGCGGTATCAACACCGTCATGACTCCGCCCAAGGTCTCCACACCGAGAGACAGGGGCGTCACGTCGAGCAGCAGGATATCCTTGACCTCGCCGCCAAGCACGCCGCCCTGGATGGCCGCTCCTACCGCTACGACTTCATCTGGGTTTACGCCTTTGTGCGGTTCCTTGCCGCCAAACAGGTCTTTCACGATCTGCACGACCCGCGGGATGCGGGTCGAGCCGCCCACCAGCACGATTTCGTCGATTTTATCGGGCGTCAGACCTGCGTCGGACAGCGCCTGTTTTACCGGCCCGACCGTCCGTTGCAACAGATCTTCCATCAATTGCTCGAGTTTTGACCTCGTGAGTTTTTGCTGCAAGTGCTTAGGTCCCGACGCATTCGCGGTGAGGAAGGGCAGGTTAATGTCGGTTTCCTGTACCTGCGAGAGCTCGATCTTGGCCTTTTCGGCGGCTTCTTTCAGCCGCTGCAGGGCCATGCGATCTGTGCTGACGTCGATTCCTTGATCTTTCTTAAACTCCGTAATCAGCCATTCGACTATTTTGTGATCGATATCATCGCCGCCGAGATGGGTGTCTCCAGCGGTGGACTTTACTTCGACCACACCTTCGCCAACCTCGAGGTCGGAAATGTCAAATGTGCCGCCGCCCAGGTCATAAACGGCGATCGTTTCGTCTTTTTTCTTGTCCAGCCCATACGCCAGTGCTGCCGCGGTGGGCTCGTTGATAATGCGCAACACCTCGAGTCCGGCGATTTCGCCAGCCTGCTTTGTAGCTTGCCGCTGGCTGTCATTGAAGTAGGCGGGAACGGTAATGACGGCCTTACTCACCTTTTCGCCCAGGAAATCCTCAGCCGCGCTCTTCAGCTTTTGCAGAATCATGGCTGAGATCTCTGGCGGGCTGTACGCCTTGCCAAAAACATCGACGCGGGCGTCATCGTGAGGGCCCCGCGTAACTTTGTAAGGAACGCGCTTGGCTTCCTCGGTCACCTCGTCATAACGGCGGCCCATGAAGCGCTTAATCGAATAGATCGTGTTTTCGGGGTTGGTAACGGCCTGCCGCTTGGCTACCTGGCCCACCAGCCGTTCTCCCGATTTCGTGATGGCCACAACCGAGGGCGTTGTCCGGGCACCTTCCTGGTTGGGGATCACGACGGGTTCGCCGCCCTGCATTACGGCGACGACTGAATTCGTGGTTCCTAGATCAATACCGATGATCTTGCTCATACCCTTAAATCCTCCACTGGCCTCAAGGCGCTTGGCTGCCTCAGGTTAGGCTATGCGTTGATCATCCGCTGAATAGGGAGCTCTGGCGAAAGATCAGGCGCGACAAGCGTCATACTATAACTTGAGCATCCTCTTGTCAATAGATTTGATATGTACATTCATCACATTGAGGGCACAGGAGCTTAGTGACTGAAGTGCGCCTAAGCCCCGCTCGCGCTCAGCACGTCACCTCTGACACGCGGGGCGCGGACGCCCTATCCAACGAGTCAGCGATGACGCGGAGACAGAGTGGCACGCTGACGGTCCACACGTACGCCGGGAACCTGTGGCTGGTGCGCTCACATCGTGTTTCGGTTTGGCGGCTCAAACCTGCGAGATTATGTCCGCCGCAAGTACTTCTATGAAAGGGGACAAACCATTACAATGGCACCGCATCGCGCGCATAGAGCTAACGTGTGCTCGATTGTGTTTGCGGAACGGGAGGCAACATTTGAATCGCATCAGGTCAAAAGCATCGAAAGCACTCGTGACGTTAATTGCGCTGGCAGCAACTCTCACGGGCTTATTTGCGATTCCGGCTATGGTCAAGGCCGCCGGGAGCCAAGTGAAGCCGACATCCATCGACTTGACCGCACTGAAATCGGCCGGCTCGCGACAAGCGCCGATTACAATCGAAGTCTTCAGCGATTACCAGTGCCCGCAATGCCGGCAATTCTTCCTGACGACTACGCAGCAGCTAATGGATAACTACGTAGCTACGGGCAAAGTTTATCTGATTCACCGGGATTTCCCGCTCCCAATGCACAGCTATTCACATGAAGCCGCCGTCTGGGCTAACGCTGCCGCCGAAGCCGGACAATTTGAAGCCGCGGAAAGAGCGCTCTACAACAGGCAAGACGATTGGGGAGCGACTGGAAAGATTGAAGCCACGCTTGCGGCCGCGCTTACGCCCGCGGATATGAAAAAAGTTCGCAGCATCGAAATGACCCAGACCGCGCAGATTAACGCCGCGATTCAGCGAGATATCGATCTGGGCAACTCGCGTCAGGTGAGCGGCACGCCCAGCATCTTCGTGACCCATGCCGGGCAAACGACGCCGCTGCCGGCTGGCGGAGTGAATTACCCGCTCCTTAAGCAGTACCTCGATTACCTGCTACAGCAGCGCTAAATATGGCGGTTACCACTCCACATATCGCGGCCAAGCGGACGGGAGGAATCACCTCGCTCCTGGTGTTAATCGGACGGCTGGTGCTCGGTGGCATCTTTTTGGTTGCGGCTTACACGAAGTTTCACTTCAATGGGGCCTGGCATTTCCACGATTACCACTTCTTTTTTGCAATGGCCATTGACTCGTATCACATGCTGCCGTTAAGCGCAGTGCAGTGGATGGCACGAGTGCTGCCGTGGATTGAGTTGGCGCTTGGTATACTTCTGCTTACCGGTGCCGGTTTGCGATGGTCGGCCTTGCTTACGAGCATGCTTCTCCTGGTGTTCATCGCGGCCATGACCCGCGCCAAGATGTTGGGACTCGAAATCAATTGTGGCTGCTTCGGCAACAATGAAAAGTTGGGAACGGTGACTTTACTCCGCGACAGCACGCTGCTGCTGTTGGCGGTCGCTGTGACCGTGGGCGCCTTCCTCATCCAACACTCGCGGCGCTCGCCGGCTGAGGATTGACAAGATTGCAACTGCCGCGCTCAGTTACCTCACGGCTCGACACCCGCTGCGCTAGAATCATTATATTGTGCTGAATCTGCCGCCCATCACGTTGCGCCTGCGAGGACGCAAACTCGCGGGACGGCTGGCGTTCATCTTGTTGCTGGTGCTCGTCATCGCGCTCGGCGCGGGCGCGGGCCTGCTGTTCGTGTATGCGAGCGAACTGCCCGAGGTGCGCGCGCTCGAAGACTTCCGTCCCAATGTCGTGACCGAACTGTATTCCGATGATGGCCGGGAGATCGGAACCTTTGCGCTGCAACGACGCATCCTGCTCACCTGGGAGCAAATTCCGCCGGTATTGAAAGATGCCATTACCTCGACCGAGGATCAGCATTTCTTCGAGCATTGGGGTGTCGATCTGCCACGCGTGATCGAAGCCGCCTACCGGAATGTCATTCGCCGCCGCATCCAGGAGGGCGCGAGCACGCTGACCATGCAGCTTGCCGGGGGGCTGTTTCTCGACCGCTCGGACCGCAGTTTCCGCAGAAAAATTCAGGAAACCCTGCTGGCGATTCAAATCGAACGAAGCTATACGAAGCAGCAAATCTTCACGATGTACTCGAACCAGGTCTATCTCGCACACGGCAATTATGGCTTTGAAGCGGCTTCGGAATATTATTTCAGCAGGCCGCTCGATAAACTGACGCTGCCCCAGGCAGCACTGCTGGCCGCGCTGATTCGCGGACCCGGATATTCACCACTGTTGCATCCACAACGAGCTCTCGAGCGGCGCAACCTGGTACTCGAGCTGATGGACAGGGACGGCAAGATCAGCGCGGCCCAGGAGAGACAGGCGCAAGCGGAGCCGCTCGGGCTGCACGTTCAATCCGCGCGCAACGACGTGGCGCCTTACTTTGTCGAGGAAATTCGCAAATACCTCGAGGGCACCTACGGCACGGAGGCCGTGCATGAGCGAGGGTTGCGGGTCTATACCACGCTGAGTATCACCGCGCAAAAAGCCGCCGATCGCGCCGTGCGTGACGGCTTGCATGCCTACGATCGGAGGCATGGCTGGCGCGGCAATCTGCCCAACATTCTGCGCGAACATCGCGGCACGCTTGAAAACTACGATGATGACGACTGGCATGGACCAGTGGAAGCAGGTGCTTACGTAGATGGTCTGGTGCTGACGGTCGATGACAAATCCGCCTTAATCAAGATTGGTCCGTATCGCGCGATCCTGACGCAGCCCGATTTCGCGTGGACCGGACGGCGCACGGCTAGTGACTTACTGCATCCGGGGGATGTCACGCAGTTCTATATTCGCGAACTTTCGGGGAGCAGCGCCAAGGTCGAACTCGAACAGTATCCCGGACCACAGGCGGCTATGATCGCGATTGACAACGGCTCCGGCGAAATCAAGGCCATGGTCGGCGGATACAGTTTCGAGGATTCAAAATTCAATCGGGCCGTGCAGGCCCAGCGCCAGGTAGGCAGTTCTTTCAAAGTCTACGTGTACGCGGCGGCGGTGGAGCAGGGCTTCACCCCGTTCGACACTATTTTGGATGCGCCGTTTACGGTCATGAGTGGCGGGCAGCCGTATTCACCCCACAATTACGATGAGAAATACGAAGGTGTAATTACGCTGCGGCGCGCGCTGGCCGGCTCCCGCAACGTTCCAGCGGTTAAGCTCGCCGAGAAAATCGGGATCAGAAGCGTTATCGACATGGCGCGGCGATTTGGGATCTCGAGTCCCTTGCCTCCTTACCTCCCCATCACGCTTGGCGCAGCCGATCTGAATCTGCTGGAGCACACGTCGGCGTTCACTACTTTTCCTGGTGATGGCATTCGCATCGATCCGCACATGATTCGGCGTGTGACCAGTTACGATGGCGTATTGCTCGAGCAGGCCCATCCCGCCGTCCACGACGTGGTTGAGCCCGAGGTGGCACGAACGATGGTGGCGATGCTTGAAGATGTCGTAAATTTCGGCACCGGGATAGGCGCGAGAGCACTGAACCGGCCGGCCGGTGGAAAAACCGGCACGACCAATGATTTTACCGACGCGTGGTTTATGGGCTTTACACCACAACTCACGGCTGGCGTTTGGGTGGGTTTCGATGACAAACAGGTTTCGCTCGGCAAAGGAGAAACAGGCGCGCGCGCCGCTCTGCCGATCTGGCTGGGGTTCATGCAGGGGGCGCTCGCAGGACAACCCGTCGAGGATTTTCCGAACGTCGAACCGCTCGCGAAGATTGCTCTGATAAAGCAGGTGAAGGTTGATACGCCTGATTCGGCTCCCACCGAAGATTCGGAAGGCAGGGCCCAACCACCCAAACCACAGGCTCCGCCGCCTTCATCACAGCCTGGCACGGAGACACCAAAGTCTCAGGCACCCACTCCTACCATAATGCCATCGCCCGTAATGCCACCACCGAGCGACAAGTCCAGCGACAAGCCAGATAAACCACCTATATCATCACTCTCCAAGCCAGGCGCGCCGCTCGAACCGGCCGCATAGAACGACAAAACTAGTGTAAAGATTGTGAGCTGACACGATGCACGGTACATTTCGCCCCAAATTACACGTTGAATTTCAAATCGGCCGCGCCACAACGGGAGCTTGCGCATGGTGACCTACGCCACTGGTGAGGGCACGCGGCGGTATGCCCGGCGATTTGCCTCTAGCGCAAACTCCTCCCATTTCCGCGAGCCGGCCGGATGTGCCACGCCAGCGCAAGCAGGGCCGGTCATGTCCTCAATCGGCATTGGCACCTATCTTGGTGCGCCCGACGCGGCGACCGACCGATCGTATACCGATGCTGTCATTGCTGCGGTGGAGGGGGGAATTAACGTCATCGACTCCGCAATTAACTATCGTTTTCAACGTTCGGAGCGGTCGATCGGCATGGCTCTTCGTGAGCTTGCGCAACAGGGCTTCGACCGCGACGAAGTCGTGGTCTGCACCAAAGGCGGCTTTCTAACTCCTGACCGCGAAATGCCAGCGGATGCAGCCGGATATTTCCAACGCGAATATCTGCAGCAAGGCATTCTTCGTCCGGAGGACGTTGCTGCGGGATGTCATGCAATGTCCCCCCGGTTCCTGGCGGACCAGCTTGACCGGAGCCGCGCAAATCTCAACGTCGATTGCGTGGATATCTACTATCTGCATAATCCGGAGACACAGCTGGGCGTGGTGCCGCGGGACGAGTTTATGCGACGCCTGAGGCAAGCCTTTGAGTTTCTCGAATTGGCGGCAGCCGATGGCCGCATTCGGTTTTACGGAATGGCTACATGGAACGGATTCCGACAGCCGGAGAACGCGCCGGACTACCTGCCGCTTGCAGAAATCGAGCAGCTTGCGCGCGAGGTTGCGGGGGGACCACACCGGTTCCGCTTCGTGCAACTGCCGCTTAACCTGGGGATGACCGAAGCATTGACACGTCCCAACCAATCGGTGAACGGCGCGGCCAAAGGGCCTGCGGTGACGTTGGTGGAGGCGGCGGAAGCCTTAGGCATTTCGCTGGTGGGCAGTGCCAGCCTGCTACAAGGAAAAATGACCACGTGGCTGCCTGAATTCGTGGTTCAGGCGCTCGGATTGCGCAGCAATGCGGAGCGATCGATCCAGTTTGTGCGGTCCTCGCCGAGTGTCGTCACGGCCTTGGTGGGCATGAGCCACGCGGAGCACGTGCGCGAAAACCTGAGGCTGATTAGCGAGCCCACGGCGACGCCGGAAGACTTTGAGCGGTTATTCAAACGAGGTGAAAGTACGAAGCAGAACTAGCCGGCGCAACCCAGACGCCACGACGCAATTTCTTGCGACCGAAATCCCCATCGAAGTGGCGAGGAGCGTCTAATCGTGGCTTTTGACCTTGAAGTGGTCCCATCCGCCCCGTTCAAGTCGCCACTCGCGCCCTCCCTCCGAAACCACTGTGACTCTGCGTTGCGGCATGATCTCGCCGATGCGAGTAATACGTACACCGCGAAACACGCTGGGTATCCGGGCAGCCCGGCGTCTCGGCACGGTAAAAAGTAATCCGTAATCTTCCCCGCCGTCCAGAGCGAGCTTCAAAGCGTCCAATCTTTGGCCAGCGGCATTTGCCGGCAGATCTCTCGGCACGCCAACGCTTGGAATCGTTTTCTCCTCAATGCGAGCGCCCAGGCCGCTGGCCCGGCACAGCCGCAACAAATCTGTAGAAAGGCCGTCGGAAACATCCATCATTGCGGAGGGTAACTGCTGGCGTGCAAGCCAGCGGCCCAGTTCGATGCAAGGTTGCGGATAAAACTGGGGTACGAGCAGTGGCCGCCAGCGCTTGGGGATTGCACTTCCTGTTTTTGCGGAATGAAGCAGGAGGGTCAAGCCCAGCTCTGCCGCGCCCGGCACGCCGGTAATGAAGATCGCATCTCCCGGGCGCGCGCCGTCGCGCCGAACGGCGCGACCTGTTTCGATATCGCCCATGATACTGAGGCCGAATGCGGCCATCGCGTGCATGTCCGGACTGCGCGCGGTGTCGCCTCCCGCCAGCGTGAGTCCCAGTTGCCGGGCGGCTTGCGCCATGCCAGCGGCGACCCGGTCAAGCCAAACGCCGGTGCGCGAAGCGGGTAACATTAGGCTCAATAAGAACACTCGGGGCCGGGCACCCATGGCGGCCAGATCGCTCGTGGCGCGCGCCAGTGCTTTGTATCCCACGGCTTCTGGCGGATATACATCTGCCAGGAAATGCACATTCTCCAGGAACTGATCGCAGGTGACCACCCATTCATGACCGTGAGAAAGACGCAAAACGGCCGCGTCATCTCCTATACCTAGACGCAAGGCGCCGCGTGCGAGTGACGGGAGGCGACGTCGTATGCGATCGATAATTTTATCTTCGCCCGCCATGTCCCCGCGTGCGCCAGCATGCTCCAGGCGAGCTCTGCGAGAATTGCGCGAGCGTGGGCCGTTCGCGAACTGCCGGTGTGTCATCGTGGGCTGCTGTTACCCCGAAGCATCCGTGATATTGGAACATTGATGATGGCCCAGTGGAAGGATTTGATAGAACACCGCAGTACGTACCGTAGTACGTAGGGATACGAGTCGAGTGGGACCGTAACAACTCCAAATTGCTTTGCGCGGCACAGTACCAACGGGCAGCTGCCCTTCGGCCACCCTTTTGCACAGCTTGATCCCTCAGGTTAAATCCCTGAAGATTGGGGTTGACGGCACCGAAGTTGCTTCTCTAGACTGGTGCTGGTTTCGGACCAAGGCTCGCGGTCCAAACCTTTTTCTATCCGATAGCTGCACAGGGGAAAGCAGCGGCTATCACCATACCACCCGAAATTCTTGGGAGTTTCGCAGCGCCAATGAAACCTGAGACGTTTACGCTTTTCATGGCCTCAAACCGGCGTGGAACCATACGCAAGATGACCGTGCCCTTTTATGCGGTGCATGTTCTTGCGGCTCTGTCGCTGGTGGGCGGGATTACTGTGACGGCTGCGGTTGGTTCCTATACGCGTATGCTCTGGAAGGTCGGCAATTACAATGCTTTACGCCGGAAACAGGAAAACCTGCAGCAGCGCTACCAGGCTCTGCAGAAGACCGTCACCGACACCGATCAGCGTCTTTCTTCCTTGCAATCGCTGGCCACCGAAGTGGCCATGACCTACGGTTTCGAGCGCCTCCGCGACAGTCCTTTTGGAGGTACCGAAGCGGCTGCCGAGCCAGCAGCTTCCTTCGAGCACACGGTTGCACAGTTTAATTTCCTCGAAAAAAATGCCACGGCTATCGCGCTGGCCTCCACCGGGTTGCACTTGGTGGCGACCCCTGGTCTGGGCGAAATGACGTTCACTCCGTCATTGTGGCCGGTGATCGGTCAAATAACGGGACGATTTGGCGAGCGCCTCGATCCCTTCAGCGGTGAAGGTGCGTTTCACACCGGCGTCGACATCTCCTCCCCCTACGGGGAGGCCGTGCGCGCCACCGCGGATGGCGTAATCATAGAGGCGGCGGTACATTCGGGATATGGGCGGCTGGTGGAAGTAGACCACGGTTTTGGCGTAACCACCTGGTATGGGCATCTATCCAGCTTTACCGTGCCTCCGGGAGTGCGCGTGAAACGCGGCGATGTGATCGGGTACGTCGGTGTCAGCGGCCGCACAACCGGACCGCATGTTCATTACGAAGTGCGCATCAACGATGCACCCGTAAACCCGATGCGTTACCTGCGATTTACCTCAGCGGCGGCAGACTAATCTTTCTCCCCGCATTCCTTACGAAAACATCTGATCTAGCGGTTGTCTGGGTTGGCCATCGGCCGACACCTCTGGTCTGCCCTCCAGTATCCTTCAAGACGAGGAATGACTTGTTGCGCCATCGCGCGAGGGCATCGCACTCTGGGGAAATTCCTAATTAATGTACGGTTTGGGCTCCTGGCGCCGCAGGAAGCATTTCCGGGGTCACTGCAAGGAGCAAACGTACCCGCTCGGCATCGGTACTTACGCGCACCGCTTGTAGCAAACGGTCCGCCTCTGCGGCCGTTTCGGCCGGCATCCGGCCGCGGGATTTGGGATCGGAAAGTCCGCCGTGCAGCATGCCCCGCAGAAATTCAAACGAGCTCGCGATTTTTTGAGCTTCTTCCGGGTTGCCGCATTCACCTTCCGCGGATACCAGGATGGTGCTGCCGTCGGGTTTCGCCGCGATACTTACCCAATGCAGCGCGGCAAAGAGCGCAAAAATGGAGCTGCTCTGCGGGACCGTAGTCGCGCCATTTGCGGCGGCCAATGCCGTGGGTTTGGCCACAATAAACAATGGCGAGCCTGCGACGCGCGAAACACCTTGAAGCACCGCCGGATCAGTGTCTGCTACCGCGTGGGGGGCGAGCGCAGACGTGATATCGCCGCCGTCGGAAAGGGCTATGCGATTGTCAGCGAGAAACGTGATCGAGATGGTCTTCCCCGTCGTGCCGGACGGAACGAGATAGATTGCGCGCCCGTTTTCAGTTTGAAGTTTGCCTGACCGGAGCGCGTACTGCTCGATTCGCGTGCGGTCAAAGCGGCCCTGCGCAAAAACCAACGTTTGCGTTGCTGGCGCCCGGCGCGAGGCCAGAACGACGCGATCGAGATCGCGCTGGTAATCAAAGCCGGTCGCACGAATGAAATCGGCATAATCCTTGTCAATATTCGTCGGGCCTGCCAGGGACGTCAGATACCGGACCAGCGGTGACTTGCGAATGGTTTCGACATCCGCATAGGCGATGAGTGTGGCATCGGCGGGCGCAAGATCCAGCAGAGAGGAAGCGCTATCGGCACGCGCTTGGCGGCGCAAGGGCCCGTAGCGCACGGCGACGGCGGTGCTCACGACACCGGCAATTAGCAACAGCACAATTCCGTAGCGTTTCATCCGGCGATCTTCTCACCTATTGCGCCTGCATAACCAGCACAAGGGCCGAATGCAAACCGCATCAGGTAACTAATTGGTTATGAGATTATCACAGAGGAGAGAGCGCTCTGTGGAAAAGCGCAAATGCGCCATTGCACAGTACGAGGCAAGAAGGTGTAGAATGCCAAACTGGCGGTGCGGCGAGAGGGCGCTGGTGTCTCCCGTAGAAGCTCCTTGCAATTTTCATGCCGCTTCGCTATTATTCTCGTTTGAGCCATGCTGGCGTAGCTCAGTTGGTAGAGCATCTGATTTGTAATCAGAGGGTCGGGGGTTCAAATCCCTCCGCCAGCTGATTCGGAATCGTTTTGGTGCTGGGACGGCAAATTCCATAAAACAGGGACAGGCGATTTCCTGCATTACAATTTCACACGAGCCAGTGTCTCTCCGTGTGTGGAAACTGCGCGCATTTATTCCGGCAATTTTCCCGTGCGGACGGGTGGGTGAGTGGCTAAAACCAGCAGACTGTAAATCTGCCGCTCCTTGCGGGCTACGGAGGTTCGAATCCTCCCCCGTCCACCAACCGCGCCCGACCAGCGCCGACCAGCACTTGATGCTGGCAATTTTATTGGCAACTTGACGCATTGCACCGTGCCGGTCGATTCATTGCGCGCCGTTCCAGCAGGGACTGGCATAAAACAGATTTAGCTCTGGCGGGATTTAGGCGAACTTCACAACCCAAAGCAATCGAGAGCAAGAGCAATTAAGACCAACCCAGCGTTTGATAAGCACGGCGTGAGTTACGGGCAGGCGGGTGGGACGCATTAGAGCGGAAGCGCTTCAATAATCGGATTCGCCTGGGTAGCTCAGCTGGTAGAGCGCGTCCTTGGTAAGGACGAGGTCACCGGTTCAATCCCGGTCCCAGGCTCCAGAATTGCAGTGAGGGCCGGGCGGGGGTAACTCAGTGGAAGAGTCTCGGCCTTCCAAGCCGATGGTCGCGGGTTCGAATCCCGTCCCCCGCTCCAGTGCTTTGCATAGTGCAGGCGCATGCCAGAGCGCCGCGGGCCGAGCGACCTTCGAGGAGTAGGAGCGATGGCGAAGGAAAAATTCGAGCGTAGCAAGCCGCACGTGAATATAGGGACGATTGGTCACATTGACCACGGAAAGACGACGCTGACGGCGGCGATCACCAAGGTGCTGTCCAAGCACAACACCAAGGTGCAATTCCGGGCGTTTGATTCGATCGATAATGCGCCGGAAGAGCGCGAGCGCGGGATCACGATTGCGGTGGCGCACGTGGAGTACGAGACGGCGAACCGGCATTACGCGCACATCGATTGCCCGGGGCACGCGGACTACATCAAGAACATGATCACCGGGGCGGCGCAGATGGATGGCGCGATCCTGGTGGTGGCGGCGACCGATGGGCCGATGCCGCAGACGCGGGAACACATTCTGCTGGCGCGGCAAGTGGGGGTGCCGGCGATTGTGGTGTTTCTGAACAAGTGCGACAGCGTGGAGGATCCCGAACTGCTCGAGTTGGTGGAGCTGGAAGTACGCGAGTTGCTGAAGACCTACCAGTTTCCGGGGGACACGATTCCGGTGATTCGCGGGCTCGGCGCTGGGGGCGCTGAACGGGGAAGAGAAGTGGGAGAAGACGATTTTGGAGTTGATGGACGCGGTGGACAAGAACATTCCGCTGCCGCAACGGGACATTGACAAGCCGTTCGCGATGCCGATCGAGGATATTTTTTCGATTTCGGGCCGCGGCACGGTGGTGACCGGGCGAATCGAGCGCGGGAAGGTGAAGGTCGGGGAAGAGATGGAGATTGTGGGATTCCGGCCGACGGTGAAGCGGGTGATCACGGGCGTGGAGATGTTCCGCAAGCTGCTGGACGAAGGGATGGCGGGAGACAACGTGGGGCTGCTGCTGCGCGGGACGGAAAAGGAAGAGGTGGAGCGCGGGCAGGTGGTGGCCAAGCCGGGGTCGATCACGCCGCACACGAAGTTCAAGGCCGAGGCGTACGTGCTGACGAAGGAAGAAGGCGGGCGGCACACGCCGTTTTTCACGGGGTACCGGCCGCAATTTTATTTTCGCACCACGGACGTGACCGGGGACGTGAAGCTGGCGGACGGGGTGGAGATGGTGATGCCGGGAGATAACGTCTCGGCGGAGATTTCGCTGATCACGCCGGTGGCGCTGGAGAAGGGGCTGCGCTTCGCGATTCGCGAAGGCGGCCACACCGTAGGCGCCGGCGCCGTCACCGACATCATCGAGTAAACGGGAAGCGGAAAGAGGCCGGCGATGAGAGAAATCATTACCTTGCAATGCAACGACTGTAAAAACCGGAACTACACGACCACGAAGAACAAGAGAAGCATACCGACCGGATGGAGACCAAGAAGTTCTGCAACACGTGCCGGAAACACACCGAGCATCGTGAGGTAAAGTAGCGGATACCGTTAGGGTCAGCGCAGCCTGCACGAACCATAGGGGAGTAGGTTCAACGGTAGACCGCCGGTCTCCAAAACCGGATGTGGGGGTTCGAATCCCTCCTCCCCTGCCAGACTGAACCGGACCGGAGAGGCTTGAGGGTCGAATGGCTTTGGCAGAACGAATAAAGAATCGGGAAATGTCGGGCGGCGCGTCTGAAACAGAGACAGGCGCGTTTTGGAACCGTCTGAAGGAACACCCCAAGCATTGGGGCGACTTCCTGCACGATGTGCGCGTGGAAATGCGCCAGGTGACCTGGCCCACGCAGCATGAGGTGGTGGTCACGACCTTCGTGGTCATTGTGGCCGTGGCATTTTTCGGATTGTTCTTTTTTGGCGTGGACAGCACGCTGGGTTTCGTGCTCCAGCGTGTCTTCAATCTTTTTAAGCACTGAGGCGCCGCGTGCCGATGGCGACAAAGCAGTGGTACATCATTCATACGTACTCGGGCTTTGAGAAGAAGGTCAAGGAAAGCCTCGAGGGCCGCGTGACTGCGTTCGGACTTGAATGACCGGATTGGGCGCGTGATGATCCCCACCGAGGACGTGGTCGAGGTGCGCGGCGGCAAAAAAATTATTTCGCCGCGCATGTTTTATCCGGGCTACGTGCTGGTCGAAATGGAAATGGACGACGATACCTGGCACGTGGTGCGCTCCACGCCCCGCGTCACCGGCTTTGTCGGCTCGGGCCAGACGCCGTCGCCGCTCAGCGAACAGGAAGTCGAAAACATCCTGCATCGCGTGACGACCTCGGCCGACAAGCCGAAGCCGAAACTGGTGTTCGAGCGCAACGAGCAGGTGCGCATCGTGGATGGCCCGTTCGCCAACTTCACCGGCGTGGTGGAAGAAGTCAATGCCGATCGCAGCACGCTCAAGATTTCCGTAACGATTTTTGGACGCTCGACTCCGGTGGAACTCGATTTCGCGCAGGTGGAAAAAATCGCCTAGAATTTTCGGCACTTGGGAAACTTTTTGGATAGACAGAGGATCTAATCATGGCCAAGAAAATTCAAGCCGTCGTGAAGCTTCAGCTGCCCGCGGCTAAAGCGACTCCGGCGCCGCCAGTCGGCACCGCACTGGGGCCGCAGGGCGTCAACATCATGGATTTCGTCAAGCAGTTCAATGCCAAGACCGGGAAAGAGCCGGAGGGCATGATTATTCCGGTGCTGGTAACGATCTACAGCGACCGCACCTTCACGTTTATCATGAAGACGCCGCCCGCTTCGGAATTGCTCAAGCGCGCCGCGGGTATCGTGAAGGGGTCGGCCGAGCCCAACCGCAATAAAGTCGGCAAAGTAACGCGCAAGCAGGTCGAAGACATCGCCAAGACCAAGCTCGTGGACCTGAACACCACAAATCTCGAGTCCGCCGTTCGCACCGTGCTGGGTACGGCGCGCAACATGGGCCTCGAGGTAGAAGCGTAAGCGGGGGATTTGATGGCTCGGAAATCGGGAAAAAACATCACCAAGGCGCGCGAGGCGGTGGAAAACCGGCCGTACAATTTTAGCGAAGCCGCGGAAACGCTGAAGAAAGCGCATTACGCCAAGTTCGACGAAACCGTCGACCTGGCACTGAATCTGGGCGTCGATCCCAAGCATTCCGACCAGATGGTGCGCGGCACGGTCGTGCTGCCGCATGGCTTGGGCAAATCCAAGCGCGTGCTGGTCATCGCCAGTGGCGAAAAAATTCGCGAAGCCGAAGAGGCCGGCGCTGATTTCGTCGGTGGCGAAGACATGGTGCAGAAGATTCAGGAAGGCTGGACCGATTACGAAGCCGTGATTGCCACTCCCGACATGATGAAGTCCGCCGGGCGTCTGGGAAAGGTGCTGGGCCCGCGCGGATTGATGCCCAATCCCAAGACCGGCACAGTCACCTTCGAGGTCGCCAAGGCTGTAAAGGAAATCAAAGCCGGCAAAGTGGAATTTCGCGTCGACAAGACGGGTATTGTCCACTCGCCCATCGGCAAAATGAGTTTTGACGCGGGCAAACTTGCCGAAAATGCGCAAGCGCTGCTCGCAGCGGTCGTCAAGGCTAAGCCCGCAGCGTCCAAGGGAATACGTCAAGAAAATTACGCTGACGTCGACCATGGGGCCGGGCATTGGCATCGATCTGGCGGAGGCCGAAGCCGCCATTGCTGCGTAGCAGTAGCGGTTGATTCATGCGACGGTCGTTGATTCACGACTGCGCGCGCGAGTGACGCGTGCGAACTGATTCGCCAGATCGCAGCGAGGAATGCCGGAGAAACAGTATGAAAAAACGCAGCGAAAAACAGCAAGACGTGGACACGCTGAAGAACGACCTCGCCAAGGTCTCGACGGTGATCCTGACGACGTTTCAGGGCATCACCGTGGCAGAAGACACGCGCCTGCGCCGCTCGGTACAAGCGGCCGGCGGGCAATACCGCGTGGTTAAGAACACGCTGGCGGAGCGCGCCGGCACGGGCACTCCGGCCGCGCCGCTACTCAAGGATCTGACCGGCACCAACTCGATTTCCTACACGACACCGATCCGGTGGCGCTGGCGAAGGCGCTGACCAAGATCGCCAAGGATGTTCCCGCGTTCCGTTTCAAGGCTGGCGTGGTCGAAGGGCGCGTGCTTTCGATCCAGGAGATTCAGCAACTCTCGCAGCTGCCGTCGAAAGAGGAGCTGATCAGCAAGATCATGTTCTTGGTGAATGCGCCGGCGCAGCGGCTGGCATCAGCTGCTGGCCGGGGTATCGCGGAATCTGGCGGTCACGCTGCAGGAAGCGATCAAGGCCGAACGGTTTTCATAAATAGCGAGTTCAATAGCGAAGAGGAGGAAAGGATACGGTTATGGCGACAATTTGGATACGATTCTGGAACAAATCAAGGGTCTGACGCTGCTCGAGGCTGCCGACCTGGTGAAGAAGATGGAAGAGGCCTTCGGCGTATCTGCGGCAGCAGCAGCTCCTGCGGCTGCGGCGGGTGGCGCGGCGGCGGGCGCGGCTCCTGCGGAAGAAAAGACGGAATTCTCGGTGGTGTTGACCGACGTGGGCGCGAACAAGATCAACGTGATTAAGGCTGTTCGCGAAGTCACCAGCCTGGGATTGAAAGAAGCCAAGGACCTGGTTGACGGCGCGCCGAAACCGATCAAAGAAGGCGTGAACAAGGACGAAGCCGCCACCATCAAGAAAAGTTTGAAGACGCCGGCGCCAAAGTCGAAGTCAAGTAACACGGCACGGCCCTCGCGGCGCTGTTCGGCCGCGCGAAAAGGAATTCGTACGCATTTAGATTCTCGGGAATTTGAAGCCTCGACCCTGTCCAACCCGGACCGTAGACGGAGGTGTCTCTCCAGTCTGCCGCCCGGGTCCAACCATTGCAGTATCGTGAGGTAAAACAGAATGCAGAACGGAAATCATGCTGTGCGTGAACGAGAGCGGCTGGATTTCTCGAAAATCAAGAGTTCGATCCAGATCCCGAACCTGATCGAAGTCCAGCGCATGTCCTATCAGCGCTTCCTGCAGATGGATCTGCTGCCGTCGGAGCGCGAAGATACCGGCTTGCAATCGGTGTTTAGCTCCGTGTTCCCGATTCAGGATTTTCGCGGGCTTTCGCAACTCGATTTCGTCGACTATGCGATCGGCAATTGGGAGTGCAAGTGCGGCAACCTGAAAGGGCTGCATCATCTGCGCGCCACCTGCCGCAATTGCGGCGCCTCGGTGGTCACCAACCCGTATCAGACCGGAGACGTGATCTGCCCCAAGTGCGGCACCTTTAACAAGAACACGCCGACGTTTTGCAACAAGTGCGGCGATCCCGTGGACATGCAGTTGAAATACGACGTAAACGAGTGCCAGGAACGCGGCATGACCTATGCCGCGCCGCTCAAGGTCACCATTCGTCTCACCATTTACGACAAGGATCCCGATACCGGCGCGAAGAACGTCCGCGACATCAAGGAACAGGAAGTCTTCTTCGGCGACATTCCGCTGATGACCGATAACGGCACGTTCGTCATCAACGGCACCGAGCGCGTCATCGTCAGCCAGTTGCACCGCTCGCCGGGCGTTTTCTACGAAACGGCCAACAACCGCTCCTACTTCCTCGGAAAGATCATTCCGTATCGCGGCTCGTGGGTGGAATTCGAATACGACAGCAAGAATATTCTGTACGTGCGCATCGACCGCAAGCGGAAATTCCTGGGCTCGATTTTCCTGCGCGCACTGGGGATGAAGACCAACGAGGAAATCCTGCGCACGTTTTATCAGGTGGAGCGCATCACCCTGCGCGAAGGTGAGCTCTACTGGAACCTGTCCGAAGGCTTGATGGATCACAAGCTTTCGCACGAAATCAAGAACCCGAAGAATGACGAAGTGCTCGTCGCCGCGCACCGCCGCATCACCGAGCCGCTCTACAAGGAACTCGTCAAGGCCAAGGTTACGCAGGCGCACGTATCTCTGGCCGATCTGGAAGGCGCATACACGCGTCGGCGACCTCGTCAACCGCCAGACGGGCGAAGTGCTGCTCGAAGCCAACCGGCCGCATCACCCCGGAAATTTGGGCGGCGCTGCCCGAAGCCGGCATTACCGGAGCCGACGTGTTCTTTCCCGGACCGCGACGACACCGGCGTGGTGCTTTCCCGCACTCTCGACAAAGACGCCATTCGTTCCAGCCGGGAAGCGCTGATCGAAATCTACCGCAAGCTGCGTCCCGGCGATCCGCCGACGCTCGAAACCGCGACAGCGCTGTTCAACGGGATGTTTTTCGATCCGCGCAAATACGATTTCAGCAACGTGGGGCGCCTCAAATTCAACATCAAGCTGGGGCTCGAAACGCCGCTGCAGACGCGCACGCTCGACTCTTCTGACTTCGTCGCCGCGATCCGGTATCTCCTGAAGCTGCGCAAAAACGTTGGCTCGGTGGACGACATCGATCACCTGGGCAACCGCCGCGTTCGCGCGGTCGGCGAACTGCTCGAGAACCAGTTCCGCATCGGCCTGGTTCGCATGGAACGCGCCATCAAGGAAAAGATGTCGGTGTATCAGGAAATGTCCACGGCCATGCCGCACGACCTGGTGAACGCCAAGCCGGTCATGGCCGCGATCCGCGAATTTTTCGGCAGCTCGCAGCTCTCGCAGTTCATGGACCAGACCAATCCGTTGAGCGAAATCACGCACAAGCGGCGTCTTTCGGCTCTTGGGCCGGGCGGGCTCTCGCGCGAGCGCGCCGGATTCGAGGTGCGCGACGTTCACCCCACGCACTACGGCCGCATCTGCCCGATCGAAACGCCGGAAGGGCCGAACATCGGCTTGATCAGCTCGCTTTCCTGTTACGCGCGGATCAACGAGTTCGGATTCATCGAGTCGCCATACCGCAAAGTCAAGGGCGGCCGGGTCATCGATTACCTGCAAATCGTTAATGCCGGCGACAGTGAATTCAAAGCCGGCGAAATCGCCGAGCGCGACAAAGTCGACGCGGTAAACGAAGAACTTAAGCGCCGCCGCATCACCTCGGAGCCGTACTGCTTCTACCTGTCCGCTTGGGAAGAAGACCGCTACGTCGTCGCGCAGGCCAACGTCCCACTCGATGAAAAAGGCCGCATCACCACCGAACTCGTCAACTGCCGGCAGGCCGGCAACTTCGTGCTGAAACAGCGCGAGGAGGTCGATTACATCGACGTTTCGCCGAAACAACTCGTCTCCGTCGCGGCCAGCCTGATTCCGTTCCTCGAGAACGACGACGCCAACCGCGCGCTGATGGGCTCGAACATGCAACGCCAGGCCGTTCCGCTGATTCATGGCGAGGCGCCGCTGGTCGGCACCGGCATGGAGCGCGTCACCGCTCGTGATTCCGGCGCGGTCGTGATCTGCAAACGCGACGGCATCGTCGATCAGGTCGACTCCGAACGCATTATCGTTCGCGTCGAGTCCGACCACTCCGGCGTACTCAGCCGCGAAGTCGGCGCCGACATCTACACGCTCACCAAGTTCAAGCGTTCGAATCAAAATACCTGCATCAACCAGAAGCCGCTGGTGCGCGTTGGCGACCGCGTCGGACAGGGCCAGGTACTGGCCGACGGTCCTTGCACCGATCGCGGCGAACTGGCGCTCGGACGCAACGTGCTCGTCGCCTTCGTTCCCTGGCGCGGTTACAACTTCGAAGACGCCATCCTCGTGAGCGAAAAGCTCGTCAAAGAGGACTACTACACCTCGATCCACATCGAGGAGTTCGAAATCGAAGCGCGGGACACCAAGCTCGGACCCGAAGGAAATTACGCGCGACATCCCCAACATCAGCGAAACGTTCCTGCGCAATCTCGACGAAAGCGGCGTCATCCGCATCGGCGCCACCATCCGGCCGGGCGACATCCTGGTCGGCAAGGTCACGCCCAAGGGCGAAACCACGCTGACGCCCGAAGAAAAACTGCTGCGCGCCATCTTCGGAGAGAAAGCCGGCGACGTTCGCGACGCTTCGCTCTATTGCCCGCCCGGCATCGAAGGCACCGTCGTCGATGTGAAAATCTTCTGCCGCAAGGGCGCCGAAAAAGACGAGCGGCACAAGGCCATCGAAGCGGCACAGGTGTTTCGGCTCGAGAGGAACCTGGCCGACGAAATCCGCATCCTCACCGACGAGCGCCTCAAGCGCCTTTCCGACTTGCTGAACGATCAGAAACTCGTCGCCGATCTGCACGATGAAAAGACCAACAAGCGGCTGCTCACCAAGGGCACCACGCTCGACCGCGACATCATCGAGAAAATTTCCACGCGCAACCTCAAGCGTCTGAAGCTGGCCGAAAAGGATCCTCTGCTCATCGAGAAAATCGAAGAGATCGAGGAGATGACCTCGCGGCAGATCGACGTGCTGCGCAAGATTACCGAAGAGCGCAAGGAAAAACTGAAAAAGGGCGACGAACTGCCTCCGGGCGTCATCAAGCTCGTCAAGGCCTACGTCGCCATGAAGCGCAAGCTCTCCGTCGGCGACAAGATGGCCGGCCGTCACGGCAACAAGGGCGTCATCGCTCGCATCGTTCCGGAAGAAGACATGCCGTACATGCCGGATGGCACTCCGGTCGAGATCGTTCTCAATCCGCTCGGCGTTCCCTTCGCGCATGAACGTCGGCCAAATTCTCGAAACGCACCTCGGCTGGGCCTCGAAGGAACTCGGCCGCAGCCTTTCGCGGCTGTTCCATCAAGGCACCCGGGCCGAAGCCGCGCGCCGCTGGTTCCGCGAAGTCTTTTCGGACACCGCCATCTGGAAGACGCTCCATTTCTTCGCTCGACGACGAAGCCATCGTCGAATTAGCCGACAGTTTCCGCGAAGGCATTCCCATGGCCACGCCGGTATTTGACGGCGCGCGTGAAACGGAAATCCGCCACTTGCTCGAAGTCGCGGGCTTGCCGGACTCCGGCAAGATTCCGCTTGCAGACGGCATGACCGGCGAAGAGTTCGCGCAGGCAGTCACCGTCGGCTACATCTACATGCTGAAGCTTTCCCACTTGGTCGACGACAAGATTCACGCTCGTTCGATCGGTCCGTACTCGCTGATCACCCAGCAGCCGCTGGGCGGCAAGGCGCAGTTCGGCGGACAGCGCTTCGGCGAAATGGAAGTCTGGGCGCTCGAAGCGTACGGCGCCGCGCACATCCTGCAGGAATTGCTGACGGCCAAGTCCGACGACGTTTACGGCCGCGCCAAAATTTACGAGGCCATCGTCAAGGGCGAGCCGGGCATCGAGCCTGGTGTGCCCGAATCGTTCAACGTGCTGGTTCGCGAGTTGCAGTCGCTGTGCCTGGATGTTGAGTTGATGAAGCGGCAGAAGCCACCGACGGAGCAGGCGGCCGACTAGGCCGCCGTGTAGCCGCCTACTGAATTTCCGTAAGGGTTTTTACCTCCCGGTTACACCGGGAGCGCCGCGGCGCAAGCCGCGGCAGGGAGGAACCAACCTTGTATCGCAGCAGCCCTTATGATCGCGCCAGTTTGATTGCCGATTTCGATTCCATTCGCATCAGTTTGGCCAGCCCGGAGAAAATCCGCTCCTGGTCTCACGGCGAAGTCACCAAGCCCGAGACCATCAACTACCGCACCTTCAAGCCGGAACGCGACGGCTTGTTCTGCGCCAAAATTTTTGGCCCGGTCACCGACTGGGAATGCCTCTGCGGCAAGTACAAGCGCATGAAGCACCGCGGCGTGATTTGCGATAAGTGCGGCGTCGAAGTGACGCTCAGCAAAGTGCGCCGCGAACGTCTCGGCCACATCGAGCTGGCTTCGCCCTGCTCGCATGTATGGTTCTTCAAGGGCCTGCCTTCCCGCATCGGCTACCTGCTGGATATTTCCATGCGCGACCTCGAGCGCATTCTGTACTTCGAAGCCTTCGTCGTCGTCGATGCCGGCGAAGTGCCGGGCATCAAGGAACGCGAACTGCTCCCCGAAGAAAAATACCGCGAACTGCAGAAAGAATACGCGGGCCGCTTCCGCGCCGTGATGGGCGCCGAAGCCATCAAGGAACTTGCTGCGCCGCGTCGATATCGAAAAGCTCGGCGACGAACTTCGCGAAAAAATGAAGGCCGATCCCAGCCTCCAGAAGCGCATCAAGTTCGCCAAGCGCCTGCACGTTGTCGACGCGTTCCGCAAGAGCGGCAACAAGCCCGAGTGGATGATTCTGGACGTGATTCCGGTGCTGCCGCCGGAATTGCGCCCTCTGGTGCCGCTCGATGGCGGCCGCTTTGCCACCTCCGACTTGAACGATCTCTATCGCCGCGTCATCAACCGTAACAACCGGTTGAAGAAGCTGATGGAGCTGCACGCGCCCGACGTCATCGTGCGCAACGAAAAGCGCATGCTGCAGGAAGCGGTGGACGCGCTGTTCGACAACGGCCGCCGTGGCCGCGTTCTGCGCGGCACCAACAACCGCCCGCTCAAGTCGCTTTCCGACACGCTCAAGGGCAAGCAGGGCCGCTTCCGCCAGAACCTGCTCGGCAAGCGCGTCGACTACTCGGGCCGCTCGGTAATCGTTGTCGGTCCCGAACTCCAGCTTGAATCAGTGCGGCTTGCCGAAGAAGATGGCGCTCGAGCTGTTCAAGCCCTTCATCTATCACAAGCTCGAAGCCGCAGGGCCACTGCACCACCATCAAACAAGCCAAGGAAATGGTCGAGCAGCAGGACTCCGTCGTCTGGGACATTCTCGAAGAGGTCATTCGCGAGCATCCGGTGCTGCTCAACCGCGCTCCGACGCTGCACCGCCTCGGCATTCAGGCGTTCGAGCCGACCCTGGTCGAAGGCAAAGCCATCCGCATTCATCCGCTGGTCTGCACCGCGTTCAATGCGGACTTCGACGGCGACCAGATGGCCGTGCACATTCCGCTTTCGCCTGAATCACAGATTGAAGCGTCGGTGCTGATGCTGTCGTCGCGCAACATTCTGTCGCCGGCGAACGGCTTGCCGCTCGCTGTTCCCACGCAGGACATGGTCCTCGGTATCTATTACCTCACCAAGGCCAAGCCGGGAGCCAAGGGCGAAGGCCGCGCGTTCGGCTCGATCGAAGAAGTTGTGCTCGCGCTCGAAGCCGGTGAAGTCGAATTGCTCACTCCGATTCGGCTGCGCTATACCGGCGAATTGATCGACCTGACCACCGCGTATGACGACCAGGACGTGACGCACACCGAATCCGTGAACCTGAAGCGCCAGTTCATCAACACCACTGTCGGCCGCGTCATTTTCAACGATTCGCTGCCGCGGGAAATGCCGTTCGTCAACGGCCTGCTTCAAGAAAAAGGGCGTGCAGCAGCTCGTGTACTACTGCTACCTGCGCTTCGGTCTCGAGCGGCACCGTGCGTGGCGCTCGACCAACTTGAAGGAACTGGGCTTCCTCTACGCGACCAAGTCCGGTATCTCGATCGGTATCGAAGACATGCTCATCCCTGGCGATAAGGCTCCGCTCGTGGAAGCGACCGAAAAAGAAATCGTCAAGGTGCAGCAGCAATACCTCGACGGCGCCATCACCAACGGCGAACGCTATAACAAGGTCATCGCCATCTGGAGCGACGTCACCGAAAAAGTGGCCGAGCAGATGTTCAAGGCGCTCGAGCAGCAGGATAAGGAAGGCGTCATTAACCCCATCTACGTCATGGCCGACTCCGGCGCTCGCGGATCGAAACAGCAGATCCGGCAGCTTTCCGGTATGCGCGGCCTGATGGCCAAGCCTTCGGGCGAAGTTATCGAAACGCCGATCACTTCCAACTTCCGCGAAGGCCTGACCGTGCTGCAGTACTTCATCTCCACGCACGGCGCGCGCAAAGGACTTGGCCGATACGGCGCTCAAGACCGCCGATTCGGGCTACCTCACGCGCCGCCTCGTGGACGTGGCGCAGGACGTGATCATCAATGAGATCGATTGCGGCACCGTCGAGGGCATTTACGTCGAACCGATCCTCGAAGCGGGCGTCGAAGTCGAACCGCTGCGCGACCGCATCGTCGGCCGCGTTTCGCTCGACAAGATCAAAGACTACGAAGGCAACGTCATCGTCGAGATCAACCAGGAAATCACCGAAGAGCTCGCCAACGCCATTCAGGCGGCGGGCATCGAGCGCGTCAAGATTCGCTCCGTGCTTACGTGCGAATCCCGGCGCGGCGTTTGCGCCCAGTGCTACGGCCGCAACCTGGCCACCGGGCGCATGGTCGAACTGGGCGAAGCGGTCGGCGTCATCGCCGCGCAATCCATCGGCGAACCCGGCACGCAGCTCACCATGCGTACCTTCCACATCGGCGGAACCGCCACCCGTATTCAGGAGCAATCGAAGCTCGAGGCGCGCAACAGCGGCTTCGTCCGGTTCCTGGACCTCACCGTGGTGCATGGCCGCAACAATGCACTTGATCGCCATGAATCGCTCCGGCTTAATCGCCATCGTGGACGAAAAAGGCCGCGAAAAAGAGCGCTACCACGTCGTCTACGGCGCGCGCCTTCGCGTCGATGAAGGGCAGCCCGTCACCATCGGCCAGATACTTGGCCGAGTGGGATCCGTTCACCTTCTCGATCCTCACCGAAGTCGGCGGCACCATTCAGTTCAAGGATCTGCAGCCCGGCATCACGATCGAAGAGCAAGTCGACGAAGTCACCGGACTCTCGCAGCTCGTGGTCACGCTGCCGCCGGGCGATGAAAAACACCAGCCCACCATCCTGATTCGCGATTCCGCGGGCAAGGCTCGGAAGAAGTACCTGATGCCTTCCCGCGCCCACTTGATGGTCTCAGGATGGCGATGAAGTTCAGCCAGGAGACGTGCTGGCGAAGATTCCTCGCGAAACCACCAAGACCAAGGACATCACGGGCGGTCTGCCGCGCGTCGTCGAACTGTTCGAAACCCGCAAGCCGAAAGATCCCGCCGTCATCAGCGAAATCGACGGCGTGGTGAAGTACGGCGAAATCAGCAAGGGCCTGCGCAAGATTTACGTCGAAAGCGAAGACGGCAAGTCGCAGATGATGACGCAAAAGGAATACTCCATTGCTCGCGGCGTGCACATCAACGTGCAGGAAGGCGAACACGTCAAAGCCGGCGAGCCGCTGATCGACGGGCCGCTCAACCCGCATGACTTGCTCGCCGTCCTCGGCGAAAAATACACCGAGGCCTACCTGGTCAACTCCATTCAGGAGGTCTATCGCCTCCAGGGCGTCAACATCAACGACAAGCACATCGAAACCATCGTTCGCCAGATGATGCGCTGGGTGAAGGTGGAAGATGTGGGCGACACCACGTTCCTGCTCGAAGAGCAAGTGGACAAGTTCCGCTTCCGCGAAGAGAACGACCGTGTCATCGCCGGGGGGGAGCGCCCGGCAACCGGCCGGCCGCTGCTCCTGGGCATCACCAAGGCGTCGCTGTCTACCGATTCGTTCATCTCGGCGGCCAGCTTCCAGGAAACCACGCGCGTGCTCACCGAAGCGGCTGTTGCCGGCAAGGTGGATTACCTCCGCGGCCTCAAGGAAAACGTCATCATGGGCCGCCTGATCCCGGCCGGTACCGGGCCTCGAGCGCTACCGCAACATCGATTTGCTGACCGAGATGCCGCCGCCGCCTCCGCCGGAGATCGAGTCACCCGCTCCGGAACTTACGGCGGAAGAAGCAGCCGCGCTCGATTTCCTGCGCAAAGATGCCGATGACGTGATTGCCGAAAGCTAACGCTTTCGCAATCTCCAACTCACTGTATCAATTTGAAACTCGGCGTTCGGGCCATCAGGGTGGGCGCCGAGTTCCTTTTTGGTACTCACCTGCTTTTCATCGCCATTGTTTTCCGATGCTCGCAGCCTTGCGCAACGTACATAGTTGACCCATACGCAATCACGTTCCTCGTTTCAATTGCCCGCTGTAATGCAGCGGCATAGACTTTGTCAGTCTGCTCCGGACCCGCTTCCCTGGGTGACTGCGAAACGCAGTCCCCAAGCCGACCAAGAGACCGGAAAACAAGGCCTATGCTCAGCGAAAAAATGGATTCCACACCCGGCGATCCGGAAACGGACGACGCTGCCCAAAGCAACGTCACACCTCGGATAGATCGTCTGGCGCTTCATGAGACGGCGCTCTGGCGCCTGGCTTTACTGATTCTCCTGGTGATGGCCGTGGGTCTCGCCATCGTCTCCTGGGGACAAGTTCGGGCCCTTCCGCGAGGCGCGGAATCGCTGCCCATCGGCTTGGTCGTGCTGGTCGCACTGTTTGTCACCTACGCGCTTTCCAAAACCCGGGAAATGGCGGAATTGCGCGGTCTCGTGCGGGGCCTGGAAACGCGGGCCACGGCAGCGCCGGACATGAAACAGCTCGAGAAATTGTTCGACATGGTGCAGCGCTCGCAGCAGGGCTATCGCGACCTGATCGACACTTTTGAGGATCTGCTCTTTTCCATTTCACTCGATGGCGACATTCTCGCGGCCAACCGCAGCGTCGCCGAACTGCTCGGCTATCCGTTCTCGGTGCTCGTGGGCAGGCCGCTCGATGAGTATATTGAAATGTTGGATGGGGCTGGTCGCCCTGCGGCCCTGCGGGCTTTGCCGCGTTTTCTCGAGAAGCGGCACTGGTCGGGAATATTGCGCGTACAGCTCAAATCCGAGACCTCCGCGCGCTATTTCCAATGCACACTCCACGCGCTGGTCCGCGATGGCCAGGACGTTGGGATTTGTGCTTTGGCGCGAGACATTACCCGGCAGCGCGAAAACGAGGCGCGGTTTACTGAACTATTCGAGACGCTGCAGGAAGGCGTTTATCTCGCCACGGCCGACGGGAAATTCGAAGACATTAACCCGGCGCTGGCGCGTATGCTCGGCTACGAAAAACGTGAAGATCTGGTCAACCATCCTCTCTCGGAATTTCTGTTGCAGCCTGAGGAATGGGAGGCCGAACAGCGCGAACTGGCACATTCCGATGCGATCTACGGCCATGAAGTCACCCTGCGGCGCCGCGACGGATCGGCCATCACCTGCCTGCATGCCGCCGCGCGCATTCGCGACAGTTCCGGTCGCATCCGGCGCCATCAGGGCACTCTCGTCGATATTACCGCCGGTCGCGAGATCGAACGGCGTTTGCATCGCGAGCAGGAATTCGCACGGCGCCTGGTCGAGAGCTTTCCTGACCTTGTGATTGCGGCCGACCGCGAGGGCCGCTACTCGTTCGTGAGCCCGCGATCCAAGGAATTGCTCGGCTTCACCCCCGAGGAAATGATTGGTACGCATCTGGGAGCTCGCATGGATCCGCGCGATCGCAAGGAAGCGCGCGTGCTCATCGATTCGCTTCTTTCTGGCGAAGCCGCCATTGCCAGTCTCGAGTACCTGATCGAGCGCAAAAACGGCGAAATGCGCCTGTTTCGAGCCACCGCCAGCCCGCTTTTAGATAACGCCGGCCAGATTGAGGGCATTATCGCCTCCGCCCGCGATATCACTGAACCTCGGCGCATGGAACAACAACTGATTCAGACCGAACGCCTGGCAGCTATGGGACAAATGATTGCCGGAGTGGCCCACGAACTTAACAATCCGCTCACGGCGGTGCTGGGTGTCACCGAGCTGTTGCGCGATTCGAATGTCGACTCCACCACCCACCGCCAACTAGAACTGGCCCATCGCCAGGCTCGCCGTGCCGCCCAGATCGTGCAGAGTCTGCTGTCGTTCTCCCGGCCTCCTCAGCCGCGCAAGTCCTGCGTGTACGTCAGCGATCTGATCCAGCGCAGCCTGCAACTCCACGAGCATTCACTCTCTATCAATCACATCACCGTCGATTTTGTGCCTAAGCCCGGCGTCCCGGCCGTCCTGGGCGACACGAGTCAGCTCACCCAGGTGTTCCTGAACCTCATCACCAATGCCGAGCAGGCCATCAGCGAGTTGCGTGATCGTGGCACTTTGCGCATACGCGTCGGCAATCTGGGTGATCGCGTCCTCGCCACATTCCAGGATGATGGCGTTGGAATCCGCAGAGAAATACTTCCGAAGTTGTTCGATCCTTTCTTTACCACCAAGCGCCCCGGCCGTGGCACTGGCCTCGGTCTGAGTATTTGCCTCGCGATTCTTCGCGAGCATAACGGGCAAATCGAGGCGCAGCCGTTGGCGGACGGCGGCTCTGTTTTTACCGTTTCGCTTCCGATCGCGCACGGCACGGAGTTGTTCCTTTCGGATTCCTCCGCTCCGGCGGTCAAGGTCGAGCTGCCTGCGGCTGACTCGAGTCGCCTGAAAGGTTGCTCCGTCTTGATCGTGGATGATGAAGAGAGCATTCGTGAACTGGTGCGCGACGGACTCGAGATTCGCGGCATGCGCGTGGACGCGGCCGCGACACCTGAAGAAGCGATTTCACTGGTAAGCCGCCACAAATACGATGTCGTTCTGTGCGATCGCAACCTGCGTGGCACTTCCAGCACCGATATCAGCCTCTCTGGCCGAGGACTTCACGCGCGTCTTACGGCGCCTGCAATGGCGGGCGGCGCCTGCGCTCAGGAGCCATTTTTCCTGTTTATGACGGGAGAGTTGGTCAGTAGCAGCAACATGGAGGATATTGCGATTGCAGGCATCCGCACGCTGCAAAAGCCATTTCGCATTTCAGAACTGGTAGCCATTCTTACCGATGCGCTGATGAGCGCACCGGTTCATAGGGAGATCCAGCTGCAAGGCCAAAGTGACCTGTAGGCCTGCCTTGCACCTGTATGTGGGAGACTCCCGCGGATGTGTTCTCTGCGGCTGTGCTGCGAAAATTGTGCTGCGAAATGGACGGTTTGCTGCGCTAAGGCTTCTTCTGTTCGGCGCTTTTCGCGGGTAACTCGCCGGCATCTACTCCAAAATCCCAGACGTAAAGTTCCGCGCCCTGCGCCGTTTTTTCGATCAAAGCGTATTCGCCCGGTTCGATTTCCTTCTCAACCGTCAGGCGGTATAAGCCCTGTGCCGCATCCCAGGTCAATAGCGGCATTTCCTTTCCTTTGTAATTGACCCGGCCCACGATATCCGTGGTTTCGCTTTCGAGCTCGCGCTTATCGCCCTTCACGTCGGCGCGCACCAGAGAGAGCGACGGTTCCCTGCCGTCCGCGGTGCGAAAATAAAATTCGGGATCGGCCGCGTGCAGCCGGATCTTTGCGGATTTCCCCGGAAGCGCGATATGCACCTTGGCAGGAATAATGGGCAGCCCGGTAATTACCCGCTCCGCCGTTCTTGCCTTGTCGAGCCGCGATACCGCCAGATTCTGCGTCATCGTTACGACGAGCTTACCGTCCAGGGCGTAAAGGCCCGGCCCGTCAGGAAGAATAATTCCCGGGCGCGCCTCATAGCTGCGGTCCGAGTCGATGTCGGCCGTGCGCGCAGCAAGCTCGCTCGCCTTGATTTTTTGCGACAGGGCTTTGTCGCGCGCATCCTCCTCCGCTTCCGCTTTTTGCGTGGCCGGCCAGTCCACCATGGCAGCTGGTATTTCTTCCCACCCGGAGCGCTCGACGCTGTAGTAGCGTACGCGGTCCCCCTGTCGCTGGTATTCCCGAACGATTTGAAACGTGCCATCGTTCAGAACCAGTTTTTTCCCTTTTGGCAGCGGCACGGGTATTTCAGTCGACTTCTCAGTAGCCGAGCTCGGTGCTTCCCTGCCCGATGCCTCGCCACCCGAAGCGTTGCCACCTGATGTGTCGCCCTGCCGGGTACTTTGCGTCACTTGCGCTCGCAGTGCCAACAAAGCCGAGCTGGCCGCGGGAGACGTAGTCCGGCATAGTCCCCGGGCAGCGGCACCCCCACAAAAGAGTGCCGCTACCACGAGCCAGGCACAGAAATAGCGAGAATAAGAACCGGAACCGCATCGCAATCCGAATTCTCGCCGACGCTCGCTCATATCAAGTACGGGCTATGCGTGCCGTTATATGCAGGGCCATGGCATGTATGCCTTGGGATGCGTGCCGTAATCTACGTGTCTTGACGCGGCATTAACCTGGTGCGTGTCGCCCGCTCTGCAGCGTGTCGCCCGTGGCCTGTGAGTTAAGATGCAACCGGCGGGCAGCGTGCCAGCCAAACCCAGCTCGCTGGCCCAGAATAGCGCCACGCTGCTAACAGTGCAATTCGCAGTTTGCGGTGCAATTTTCGCCACATCTCGGGGGCAGTGCTGCCCGGAATGCGTGACCGTCAGGGTTGCTAGTTCGTCAGAGTTCCAGTCGGCTTTTGAAGATCTTTACCCGGTGTCTTTAAAAGATCCCGCAGCATGGCTACTTCCGCTGCTATCGCCGTGTGAAGCGCAGGATCGACGTCGGGAGCGAAAAACGGTGAGTGATTGGAAGGAAGCGCCTCACCATTCGCGGCTGCTTCAGCGAACTTCTGCGGATCGGCACCACCTAAAATAAAGAAAACTGACGGGATTCCTTGTTCGGTGAAGTAGGAGAAGTCATCCGAAGGCATGGTTGGCTCGGCAAAGACAACATTATCTTTACCCAGTGCCGATTCCAAAGTTTCTTTGAGGCGGGCGGTCAATGCGGGATCGTTGTATACCGCATCCGTCCATTCGTAGTGCTCGATCAAAGGGGAGCGTGGTGCGCCTGCTGCATCTGCCTCAGCCTTCGTGATGCGTGCGATGGCAGCTAAAAGTTGCTTCCGAACTTCCGGCTTATAGGCGCGGACGGTCAACCCCATTTCGGCTTCGTCGGGGATGATATTGTTCTTGGTCCCCGCATGGATATATCCCACTGTTACCACGGCCGCATCCCCAGGTTTGACCTCTCGGGAAACTATGGTCTGAAGCGCAATAACTGTTCTGGACGCGATCACGATCGGATCAATTGTGCTCTGAGGGAGAGCGCCGTGCCCACCCTTGCCGTAAATCGTTACGCGCAATGCATCGGTGCTTGTTAACCTGTAACCAGAGCCAACCCCCAATTTTCCGGCGGGAAAATCGTTCATGACATGCAGTGCCACTGCCATATCAGGCTTGGGAAACCGAGTGAATATGCCGTCATCAATCATGGCCTTCGCGCCTGATACGGTCTCCTCTGCTGGCTGGCCGATCACCATGAGCGTCCCGCTCCAGGTCCTCTTTGTTTGAGCCAGGATCTCAGCGGTTCCGAAGACTGCCGCCATGTGCAAATCGTGACCGCAAACATGTGATACCGAGACTTCAAGCCCCGAATCATCTTTGACACGAACCGTGCTCGCGTAGGGAAGCCCCGTCTTTTCTTCGACGGGGAGTGCATCAAGTTCTGTGCGAAGCATGATAGTTGGGCCGGAGCCGCTCTTGAGAATCGCGACGATTCCCGTCCCACCAACGTGCTCCGTGACATCAAAGCCGAGGCTGCGGAAATAGCTGGCAAGTTTCGCAGCGGTCCGAGTTTCGTGTGAGGATAATTCCGGATTCTGATGAAAGTCGAGGTAGAGCGCGTGCGCTTCGGAATATGCAGCGTCAATCTCCTTCGATGCTGCATAGGTCTGGGCACTCGCGGGGTCGATTCTAATCGTGATGGCAGGACCGATGAGCAATAATGCGAGGAGGGCTGATCTCATGGTGGGCTACTCTATTCCGCAATCGAAGCATTTACAAACTAATTAAAATGGGGTTTTAGAGAGATAGATTTGTGCTTGGAAGGACTACAGAATATCCAGTGCTTGCAAGAAGGCGCCTGGGTTGATGTCGAAGTCAAGATGATCGGGCGAGCCGCGTGAGCTATTCGTCCTTGCGCCTTCTTCTATCTATCCAAAGAACCGTGTGCGCGTTGGCGTCGTTCGCCTCCATTGTCCTAAATTCCCAGTGGCTTTTGGGGGCTTGCGCCCCGCCTTTCGAGGTTCGTGCCCAGTGAATGCGCTTAACCACGCGCTTGGAGATTAAGGCTGGCAGCGGTGATGAAGGAAGGAAAGCACCATGAGGTCCGAATTGGTGTAGTACCACTTCGCGGCCTCCGATCCGGCGGTTTGGGCCGCGTCGGCGGCGCGCTGCAGAAACCCGAGTTTGCGCAGGCGCGCCATATTCCGTAGTTCATCGAGGCAAATTCCGGTGAGTCCGGCGACTTCTTCCTCGGTAAAAACCTTTTGGCTCGAGCGAATCGTAATCGTGGTCATGGTGGCTCCGCCGATCGGCATCTTTCGTAACATACCGAATGCTAGGGCGTCGCACTGTTGCGAGCAATAGTCCTTCCGTTCCAGGCAGGGTGTTACGAATGGGCTATACACTGCAACAACTCACTCCGTGGCAATGACTTACGTGCCAGAAACGTCCCCGAAGGGGAAATCGAAATAGGGAAAACGTCTGCACAAATTTGGTAGATGGGTATGATTTTAGGAATTCGGCTGACACTGCGTATCATCCTGGCCCCACGCTGTCGACAAGAGGACGGCCCTTCCCCAGGTGCGCTCGACCTAAGCGCGCTCATGTGGGCTGCTATACGCTCTCGGCCGACCGGAGCGAATGCGCCCTCATACCGCCGCGCCGCCGGCCTGCTCGAAGGCGTGCGCCAACTGCAGTACGAGCGACTCGCCAAATGCCGGTCCGAAAATTTGCAGGCCCACCGGCAAACCTTCCGGCGTCTTGCCGGAAGGAACGGAGATGCCCGGCACGCCGGCGAGTGAGCCGGTGACGGTGTAGATGTCGGCCAGATACATGGACAGCGGATCGGAGGTGTGCTCGCCCAGGCGAAAGGCCGCCGCCGGGGAGGTGGGGGTGACGATGACGTCGGCTTGCTCGAACGCCTGCGCGAAATCGCGGGCGATCAGCGAGCGAACTTTCTGCGCTTTCAGATAATAGGCGTCGTAATACCCGGCCGAAAGCGCATAAGTGCCGAGCATGATGCGGCGTTTCACTTCGGCACCAAAGCCGCGGCCTCGCGTCTTACGGTACATCTCCATCAGCGTCGCACCGGGAACGCGCAGCCCGTAACGAACGCCGTCGTACCGCGCCAAATTGGAACTGGCCTCCGCCGTGGCGAGCATGTAGTACGCGGCGACGGCATAATCGGTGTGCGGCATGCGCAGCGGAACACGTTTGCAACCCAGTCGCTCGAGCAATGCGATGCCCGCCTCCACTTTTTCGCGCACGGCCGGCTGCATTCCGTCGCCAAAATAATCCGTCGGGATGCCGATGCGCATTCCTCGAACCGATCGTGCACCGCGGCGGCATAATCGGGAACGGGCACGGCCGCAGAGGTCGAGTCCCGGGGATCGCGTCCGGCAATCACCGAAAGCACGGCAGCGGAATCTCTCACCGGTTTGCGTAAACGGACCAATACGATCCAGTGAAGAAGCGAACGCAATCAATCCATAGCGCGACACGCGCCCATAAGTGGGCATCATGCCGGGAATGCCACAAAAGGCGCCCGGCTGGCGAATGGAACCTCCCGTATCCGTTCCCAGCGCGACGACAGCCAGGTTGGCAGCCACCGCAGCGGCCGAGCCTCCGCTGGAGCCTCCGGGCACATGGTCCGGAGCTACGGGATTGTGAACCGGTCCATAGGCGGAGTTTTCGTTGGAACTGCCCATGGCGAACTCATCGCAATTGGTCTTGCCCAGCACGACGGCGCCGGCTCCTTCGAGGCGGCTCCACGGCGGTGGCGTCGTAAGGCGGGCGGTATGCCTTCGAGAATGCGCGACCCGCAGGTCGTGACCACGCCGCGCGTGCTGAGAACATCCTTGATCGCGACTGGCACGCCGGCCAAATCGGGCAGAAGTCGCCCGCGGCGATGCTGGCGTCCACACGATCAGCCTGGGCATAAGCACGCTCGGGACAAAGCGCGAGGTAGGCGTTCAGCTGGGGATTGAGCTGCTCGATGCGGCGTAAAACTCGTCGGTGAGCTCGCGCGCGGAGATGCGCCTGGTTGTGAGCGCTTCGCGCACGGAAGCAATGGTCCAGCTTCGCGTCGCGATCATTCAGCATTGATGCGTGGCCGGCATCTAGCGCTCGATCACCTTGGGAACCAGAAAGTAGGGCGGATCGGTGATCAGGCGCGCCGGCAAGAACATCGCCGATGGATTTCGCAGGGATAGCCGCGCGACATCTTCGGCGGAGACGGCGTGCCGCGGCGGATGTGGCTCACTCGCCGCGGCATTCGCCCGCGATACTGGACGTCAGGATCGGGAGCGCCTGCAGCCCCATGACGTCGCACGGAGCTGGAACATCCTCGCGCAACGGCGTACCACCGGATGATGCTTCCGTACCGGTTTTTGCGCCGTCGCTGCCAGGCGGCACGACCTGCGACATCGGCTCGACGTTATCAGTATCGAGCTCGTTCAGTTTTCCGGCATAGTCCGAGTATCGAATCCAGATGCCGGCCGAATGCTTCGATTTCGGCTTCGCTCAGTTCGAGATGCGCCAGTTCGGCGACCGTGAGCACTTCTTCGCGCGTGATCTTCATGGTGTGTGCGATTATGTGTGCGGCAGCGTGTGTGATTGGTGCATGCGATTGGTGCGCGTGATTGTTCAACGCTGCTTTTCTAAGCGCGATTTTTTCACGAGCGCGCCGAACCGGCTCCCGCGGGCGCAGGCTCACGCCGCTGATATTTTGTAGAAATGTAATCGTCCACGAGCGCCTGGAAGCCGGCGGAAATCTCGTCATAGGTGCCGTGCAGCGTGGTGAAATGCTGGCCGTCGATGTACACGGGGCAACTGGGCGACTCGCCTGTGCCGGGCAAGCTGATGCCGATATTCGCGGCGCGCGATTCGCCGGGCCCGTTGACGATGCAGCCCATCACCGCCAGCGTCATGGACTCGACACCTTCGTATTGCTCTTCCATTCCGGCATTTTTTCGCGGATGTAGCCCTGAATGCTTTCGGCCAGTTGCTGAAACGTGGTGCTGGTGGTGCGGCCGCATCCCGGGCAGGCGGTCACGCTGGGCAAAAAGGCGCGCAGGCCCAGCGACTGCAACAGTTCGCAGCGGCGTACACTTCCTCGCGGCGGTCGCCGCCGGGACGCGGCGTGAGCGAAATGCGAATGGTGTCGCCGATGCCTTCGTTCAGCAGAATGCCCATTGCGGCGGCCGACCAGATCGCGCCCTTCATGCCCATGCCCGCTTCGGTAAGGCCCAGATGCAGCGGCTGCGCGTTCGCGCGGCCAGCTCGCGATAGACGGCGATCAGGTGCATGCGGCCGCGAAACCTTGCAGGAGATAATGATCTGATCCTCGCGCAGGCCGCACTGCAGCGCCAGTTCGGTCGATTCGCAGCGCGGAAAGCACCATGCACTCGTTGATGATTTCGTCGGAGGTGAGGCCCAAGGAGCGGTCGGTGTTCTCCTGCATCTTGCGCATGACCAGTTCCTGATTGAGCGAGCCGCCATTGACGCCGATGCGCACCGGCTTGCCGTTATCGCGCGCGATTCGCAGATGGTGGAGAACTGCTCGTCGCGGCGCTTGCCGGCGCCTACGTTGCCGGGATTGATGCGGTACTTGTCGAGCGCGCTGGCGGCAGCGCGGGTATTTCGTGAGCAGGACGTGGCCGTTGTAGTGGAAGTCGCCGATGAGCGGCGCGTCGCAGCCGGCGTCGAGCATGCGCTTCTTGATTTCCGGCACCGCCGCGGCAGCTTCCGGAACGTTGACGGTGATGCGCACCATTTCCGATCCGGCGGCGGCCAGCTCGAGGCACTGCTTCGCGGTGGTTTCCACGTCGGCGGTGTCGGTGTTGGTCATGGACTGGATGACGATGGGCGCGCCGCCCCCAACCTGAACCTTGCCAACTTTCACGCCGTACGTTGTAAGCCTATGCGGATTCAGCACGATTCATTCCTATCGGAGCGTTGAATAAGTGCAATCAGCTGCAGACACCAACCCGCTCCGCCTGGTGAAGGATGTATTTTACCACGCAGCGCTAGGATTCAGCGTGTGAGGCGAGCGCTACACACTTGCTCGTATTCCGTTTCAATTTGTCAGCTAGGTCAAAATCTGCCTTTCAAATAGCGAACGATAGGGAAACCTAAAATGCCAATCTCTCAAAGGCCGCCCGCCATGCTGGGACGATGAGCGCGGCGAATTCAGGCGCCGTGGTTTGGCGTCGAGACCTAGCTCGGGCGCGACGTCGCGCATGGCCGCGATGCAAAAGGCGATGTGCTCTTCGAGCGGGACGCCGAGTTCCTGAGCGCCCAGGGTGAGGTCGGCGCGGCTGACGCCGCGGGCGAAAGCTTTGTCCTTCATTTTGCGTTTTACGGAATCGGGCTCAACCTCGAAGATGGTTTTGCCGGGTTTGACAAGCGAGCAGGCCGTGAGGAAGCCGGCCATTTCATCACACGCAAACAACGTGTGATCGAGCGGAGAGACGCGGGGCGTGTTGGTGTAATCGGCATGCGCCAGAATAGCGTGGATCATTTCCTCGGGCAGGCCGCGCTCGCGCAGTATAGCGGCGCCGGAGGAGGGATGGCCTGCAGTGGGGTGGTGCTCCTGGTTAGGCCAGCGCTCGTAATCGAAATCGTGCAGAAGCGCGGTGAGGCCCCAGAGGTCCTCGTCCGCTCCCGCCTTGCGCGCGTAGGCGCGGACGCAGGCTTCCACGGCGAGCGCGTGCTTGCGCAGATTTTCGTTCGCGGTGTACTCGCAGACCAAGGACCAGGCGTCTTCGCGCGTCATTTGTGAGATGGCTCCTGAGAGGATTATGGCACAGCGGGAGCGGTGGATTCACGTGCAGCGCGCGCGATCAAACTTACTCGCATGACATGCGTGAATCGTGGTAATGAAATCACCTTGTCAGCACTCCTCCCGGAACTTGCTAGAATGACGGCCTTGCTGGCAGCACCCGGCATTTCTCAAGGAGCTTGCATGCCCAACTTCCCCGGCGTGGACTTTCTCGATTTCGATTCGCTCTTGAGCGATGAAGACCGGCTCGCCCGCGGAACTGCGCGCGAATTCGTCGACGACGAAGTCCTGCCCATCATCGAAAAGCATAACCGCGAAGCCACATTCCCGCTGCATCTCGTGCCCAAGCTGGCCGAACTGGGATTCTTTGGCGCGAACCTCTCCGGTTACGGCTGCGCCGGAATGTCGAACGTCGCCTACGGCCAGGTGATGCAGGAGCTCGAGCGCGGCGATTCCGGCCTGCGCAGCTTCGTCTCCGTGCAAAGCGCGCTTGTGATGTACCCCATCTATCAATTCGGCTCCGCCGCGCAAAAGGAAAAATGGCTTCCGCGTTTACAAAGCGGGCAGGCGATCGGCTGCTTTGGCCTGACGGAACCGCAGTTCGGCTCCAATCCCGGCGGGATGCTGACGCGCGCCACGCGCAGCGCTAAGGGCTACGTGCTGAATGGCGAAAAAATGTGGATCACCAACGGCTCGCTCGCCGACGTCGCCCTCATCTGGGCCAGGACCGCAGAAGACGGGAACCGCCCCATACGGGGCTTCCTCGTAGAAAAGGGCACGCCCGGCTTCAAAGCCTCGGACATTCACGGCAAGCTCTCGTTGCGAGCGTCCATAACCTCATCGCTGGCTTTTTCCGACTGCGAAATCCCCGAGGAAAACATGTTACCGGGAGCGCAGGGCCTGCGTGGCCCGCTCTCCTGCCTCACGCAGGCGCGTTACGGCATCGGATGGGGGGCGATCGGCGCCGCCATGGCCTGTTATTACACGGCCCTCGAGTATGCAAAATCGCGCCGCCAATTTCAGAACAAGCCGATCGCCTCGCACCAGCTCGTGCAGGACAAACTCGTTTGGATGATCACCGAAATCAGCAAGGCGCAGTTGCTCGCGCTGCACATCGGCCGTCTAAAGGATCGGGATCGCGCCGAGCCCGCGCACGTTTCCATGCTGAAGATGAACAACGTCTGGATGGCTCTCGAAACCGCCCGCAAAGCGCGCGACATTCTCGGCGCTAATGGCATCGTCGATGATTACTGCGTGATGCGCCACATGAACAATCTCGAATCCGTGTACACCTACGAAGGCACGCACGACATCCATCGCCTGGCCATCGGCGAGCGCATCACCGGCATCCCCGCGTATGTATAACCACGCTCTGAGGCGCAAGCCGTCGGCTCGTCGCGCGGCCCCGTAGCGCCGCCACACCAATTGGGCCGCCGTGCTCACTTCGCGCGGTGCACCGTGCCGCCGCTCGCCCGGTGCGCCGCGGTTTGCTCACGGCACTTTACGCCGCGTGCACGGAGGGTGCGCGCCGCGGCTCGCATCGCCCGCGTCGCTCACCGTGGGTCAAGCCGTAGATTTTGCGTGCCGCTCTTCGCGGCCCGCGCACAGACCCGCGCGCCATGCTCACCACACCGCTCCGCACGTCATTATTCGAGAAGCACCCCGATGAAGGATCTCCCGTTCTGTGCCATCTCCCCTCTGCAATCCGTCGCGCCGCGCGCAAAAAAAAGGCGGCGCATTCTGCTCCTCGAACGAGAAGCAGTGCGCCGCCACCTGATTTTCGTAAAATCCCGTCGAACCTTTATCGCCGGGCCGCTACCGCCGACTGAATGAACCGCCGCACTGCAGGCGGCGCTGCCGCCGGTATAGGAGGCGGCATGGTGCGCATCTGCCCACTCGTCGAAACGTGATCGCTGATCGCCTGCAGCCTCTTCAGTATCGATTGCCACTGCTCCCAGTCCAGTTGCCGCAGAAACGGCCGCAGCCCCTGGATGAACGGATCCTCGAGCAATGCTTCGCCATTCGATTCGGGAATGAAGAAGCGGTTCAGCCCGACCCCCAGCGCCTCGGAAACCTTTTCGAGCGTGCCGAGGCTGGGCGTCATCTGCCCGCTTTCGATCCGCGAAAGATACGAACGCGATACGCGCGAACGTGCCTGTAGCTGGCTCTGGGTCATCGATCGCGATTCGCGCAGTTGCCGGATCCGCTGCCCGATGTTTTCCACCGTCTCGCGGTTCGGCCACTTCTCGAGCGCTTGACGCGCGTCCGCCGGAGCCTCTTGCGGTACCGGTGGCGGAATCAGGAATTCCACCTTCGGTGGCAGCAGGCGCAGGCAACGGCGGCAATTCCCCGCATGCGTGCGGTATTGTACTAAGCCGCACATTTTACAACGGATCACTTCACGATCGAGTTCGGCCGTATCTTTGGTTCCGTTGCTATTGGTGCCGCTGTGTTCCGCCACCGGGAGCTCCTCATTAGGCTAATCCGGCTGCGGGTAGGAGAATCGAGTCGTTCGGAGGGAAGGCAGAAACAGGCGCGGACGCATATTGATCGCAGCCGGTGTGCTTGTCAAGCACTATTTCGTCAGGTATCGATAGCTCATGAAGCGTCCGCTTTGCGGTGCAGCCTGAGGTAGCCTGCCAGCGCGGCGCCGCCATCGGACCCGTGGCGGTCGCTTACAGAGGGGAGCGTCGCCTGTGAGCCGGGATGAAGATGCGGGCGATGATGATGCGCAACGCAGGCCATTGACTTTCTTGACATCTTACGGTTGCGTCCGTAGAATGGTCGTTTTGCAAATACCCGGAGAGACCCTCAGGGAGGGGCGCCGACATGGAAAAGAAGCGTCTCGATTACTACAAGAAGAAGCTGCAAACCAGGCGCGAAGAGTTGTTGATGACCATTGCGCGCACCGAGCAGGAGGGCCGTTCGGCGGATGATGATCCTACCGTGGATCTCGCCGACAAGGCGGCGAACTCCTATACCAAGGAATTCTTGTTTGGCCAGAACAATACCGATCGCGCAACTTTGCAACGGATTGACGAGGCTCTCGAACGCATCAAGAAAAGCACCTATGGCGTTTGCGAGCACTGTGAAACCGAGTTGCAGCAGAAGCGCCTGGAAGCCGTACCTTGGGCGAGCCATTGCACCGTATGCCAGGAAAAACAAGAGCAGGGCGCCCTATAACGTTTTTGGCGCGGCCGGCTCCGCACCCTGCTCTTCCCAACTGCTGTAGAACTCTGCGTTGAAAGTTTGCGTTGGAACTCAGCGCTGGAACTCAGTATTGACACTTAGTTTGCGCCGGGGACGTGAATGAACTAGTCTAGGCCCCGGTGAGTCCTTCCACGCCCCGTTCGCCACGCCCTGCTACACACATTTCTCCCGGCATGATGAAGCGCCGATGAGCGGCGTGATGGGCGCCGGTTTGCGCGCATGGGCAGACGCGCTCGCCTCGGTGATATTCCCCGCGCCCTGCCGGATTTGTGGCGAAATCCTCGACAATGCGAGCCGCGTTCCCATTTGCCGGATCTGCCTCGCTTCGCTGAGTCACATGGCCGGTCCGGCGTGCGACCATTGCGGGCTGCCGATAGTTTCGCACGTTGTTCCCGAAACGTCTCGTAACCCCCTATGTCACATTTGCAGGCGCGGTCTGTACGATTTCAATTTTGCGCGTAGCTTTGGTATCTACACGCCGGCCATGGCGCGCGCCATCATTCTGCTGAAATATCATGCCGTGTTCCCTCTGGGCGGCTGGTTTGCGCGCCACCTCGCCGAATGTGCGCGAGTGCATCCACAGGTATGCGCTGCAACTGTGGTAGTCCCGGTGCCCGTACATACGGCTCGCCTGCGCGAGCGCGGCTACAATCAAGCGGAGCTCATCGCGCGGCCACTCGCCAAGCATCTCGGCATCACTTTCGAGCCGCGCCTCCTCACGCGCATTCGTCCACGGCCGGATAAATTAAGGTTGAGCATCAGAGAGCGCTGGCGGACGGTTCGCGGGGCCTATGCCGTACGAGAAGGCGCACGGGTTGACAATGCCAGGGTGTTACTGGTAGATGATGTAATGACGACCGGTGCGACGCTGGACGCCTGTTCGCGTGCACTGCGCCGTGCGGGAGCGGCTGAAGTAGTGGCGCTGACGGTTGCCCGGGCAGTTCCGCGCAGGGAAATGCCTTGGGCTACTCCGCCGGCGATGGAGCCGGACGAATGAGTTCGGGCATTGAAGATGGCATAGTTCGAGGCCGGGAAAAGCCTTTCCCGGTTCCACTAAAACCCGAAAAGCGCCTGCAAGCTCTCCCACCGACTCACCGCAAGCCCGCCATTATGCAGGAACCCGTCTTGGTTCTGAATGCCACCTTCGAGCCCATCAACGTCACCGCGGTGCGCAGAGCCATGGTTCTGCTCCTGAAAGGCGTAGCGCAGGCTGAGGAGGTAAATCACACCGAGGTGCACGCGACGTCGCGCACCATGAAGGTTCCGTCGGTGATCCGTTTACTGGCCTACCGTCACATTCCGCAACAGACGCGTGCGTTATCGCGTAAGAACATTCTTCTGCGTGACCGTAACACCTGCCAGTTTTGCGGAGCCGTGTTTCCGGCAGCCGAATTAACGCTGGATCACGTGGTCCCTCGTTCGCGAGGCGGACGGTCCTCGTGGGAAAATCTCGTGGCCTGCTGCTATCAGTGCAACAACCGCAAAGGCGACCGCACGCCGGAAGAGGCGGGGATTCGCCTTGCACGCAGACCGCGCCCGTTTACGCTGTACACTTCGCGTCAGCTAATGCGCCTGCTGGGATATCGCGACGAGAAATGGCGTAAGTACCTATTTTATTGAGCCTTAGACGGCGCGTCATTTTAATGCCCGTGCCCGTGACCGTCCTTTTTGGAAATTCCAATTATTGCCACAAAAATCCTGTAACTCTGCCGGGTCACCACGCATCTATATAGCAAACCACTTCTAGGACACACCCCGGGAAGCAGTGGAGGCTTCGGCCAAAGCTGCTTCCAATTTTTTTGCGGTGCTTCCGCGCCCAGATGTTTAGATAACATTTTTCGGGCGCTCCTGTCGCAGGACGACTCTCAGTGCCCGCCGCCAGCTTTCGCTGACGCCTACCCGGCAGATTTCCATATCCGGGCTCAGAAATCCAAGCAGCGTGTCACTCGATGGATGAAATTGCAGCGCCGGCGCCACAAAAAAGAGCAGCGGCGCACGAGAATCGAGAGTGACTCCGGGAAAATAACCGTAACGTGAAAAGTCCTGCTGTGCCTGGTGCGAGCGTACGCGCAGCCAGTAATCGGCACCCTGCATCACCAGTTGAATATCTTCACTGGCCTTGAGTTCCAGCACTGCCAGGCGGCCTTCGCGCGTCACGCACAGCAGGTCCATGACGCCACGATCGCCCGATGAAAATGCGGGCAGCTGCGCGTAAAGAAATCGCGGATCGAGTCGGGGATCAACGCGTGTGGGATCCGCAGTCACCAGCGACTGCAACCACCGCTCCGGCTGTGCGCGATACCACGGGTGCTTTGTCTCCGAAGCCACCGGCGAGCGGTGCGTTTCCAGGTCCCGCACCAGCGCGATGAGAGTTGCTTCTCGCCCGGGCGTCAGCGGCAAGTGCGGATCGCCAAATCCAAAAAAGATCGAGCCAGCCTCCCAGCGGGCAAATAAAATTCCGCGAAAGCGCAGCGCTACCTGGTTTGTTCGGGGAATTACGTCTATTTCGAGGGGACCGGGAACAAGGCGCCGAATCCGGTCAATCTACGGTACCGCTTGCGACAAAATGGATTCCACATCGCGCCTGGGCGCCAGCCAGCTTTCGATGTTACCCAGGTCGCGGGTGTCCACTTTTCGAGCACGCCACGTGTCTGTGTTGTACTCGTACAATTCGACGGTGATGCCTGGGGCAAGCGCCTGCATGCGGTGCGCCGCGACGCGGCTTGTGGCTGTGGGGAAAAACAGCCGCAGCCCCGCGATGCTCCTGCGCCCCGCGGATTGGCGCACGCGATCGAACCACAGCAGGCCAAACGTCAGCATCGCGTCCAGGGTTGCCGGAGTCTCGTCTGGAGCCGCAGCCATTACGGCTCGCACGCACGAATCTGATTCGACGGTGCCGCGCGTATAACTGCCGGAAAGCGAATGCTTCAGGTCCGCCGCATTGGTGAGCGAGGTGACCTTCTCATCTGGGAATTGTTCGAGGAGCAGGTCTCGAAATCGGGCCCGGAATTGCTCCCGCGCGATGCGCGCCTGGGGACGCTGCGCCGCCGGCGCTGCAAACTCCAGTCGGGAAGGGGATTTGTGGCCCAACCGTGCAACTTCAAGTGCTAGCCCGGTCGTCTCGCCACGCGCCCCACCATTCCGGTTGTCCGCAAGGCCGAGTACCCGCCGAACCAGCGAGCGCTGTGCGGACCACAAGTGAAGAAGCACCACATCGCCCTGCTCGCGCACTTCGTAGCCAAATCCTTCAAGGGCCGCGAGCCAAGCTCCATCTTCCTGCACTTCCACGCGGCCCGCAGCGCGCAGCCGCTCGAGCGCTTCGGTGACCGCATGGGCGAGCTCCATGGCGCCCGATTATAAACAATTATGGATGAGTTACTACTCTGGCGTGCCTTCAAGAATCAGCGCAGGTCCAGTCCCGTGATGTGCACGGTCGGATACGCCTGGTTCCACTGTGCGGGCATGGTTTCGTAGCTGAGTTGGAAGTCACGGCTTTCGTTCGGGGCCAGCGGCTCCGCCGTCGGGCTGAACAGGAGTTCGGTGTCGCGCAATACGACTTGGTTAAATTGGTCGTGGAATTCGAGCGTGACCTGAATTTGCTTAACGGCGCGCGGACCGTTATTTGAGACGCTGCCAAAAACAAATGTGACCTCCTGGTTCAGGAAGTTTGCGGCGCGCGCCAGCTTGGGCTCGAGAAAATGAATGTTCTGTACGTAAGCCTGTTCGGCAGGGCCCATGGCGAGTGGCTTCGCGGCCGTCTTTGCCGGAGTTGGAGAATAATGCGCCACCAAGTAAAAGGCGCCGATGAGCAGCAGAGCGGCTGCGGCTCCAATTAGCAGCACGGTTCCGCCCCGGCTCGCGGATTCTTTCCCGGATGCTGGATGCATCAGCTCGTCAGTCATCGTCCTCTTCCCGCTGGCACGCGCCCAGCATGCCCCACATTATGACCGTCTCCTCATCGTCCAAAAGCCAGCCGCGAAATCAGCGGTTCGGCCGCGCCTGCCTCATTCATCCGCTTCTGAACTGCCCGAATGTCGTATGGCACGCGCCAGAATTCGATCACCTCATGATCGAGGTCCGCGATCGCGAACGCCGCACGGGGATCGCCGTCGCGCGGCTGGCCAATCGATCCGGGGTTGAGCAGGTATCGGGTATCGCTTTCCAAACGGAGTGCCGCAAACCCCGTATCGGGGTGCACGCGCAATTGAATCACCTCGAGACGATCGTCCAGGTATGAAAAGCCGCCCTGAAAATGTGTGTGGCCGAAAAACGTAACATTGCTCGGCGACTCGAGCAGGCCGTGAAGCGCTTGGGCCGGTGCGTAGACATACTCGTCTTCATCATCCACCGCGCCGTGCACCAACGCTACACCATTGACTTGCATCGGCCCAGCCGGCAACGTGCGCAAATACTGCATGTTCTCAGGATCCAGCTGGCTTTGCGTCCATTCCACGGCCGTGCGCGCCATGGGATTAAAGTCTTCAAGCGGCGTCAAACCGCACACCGCCTTGTCGTGATTGCCGCGGATCGCCGTAATGACTAAACCACGTACCCGCGCCACCACCTCATTCGGGTCTGGTCCGTAGCCCACCAGGTCTCCCAAACACAGGCAACGCTCCCAGCGTCCCTCCGCGGCAGCGAGCACCGCCTCGAGCGCCGTGCGATTTGCATGTACGTCGCTTACTACAAGAAAACGCATCACGAATTTCCAGGGAGATTTCTAAATGAGACGCACACGAGTATAGACGATGCACCGTCAGCTCCGCACGGTGCCTTTCGCTCGCGACGCAGTCTTACTGAATCCCGCGCCTGAAGTCCGATAACTTGAAGCGAGAACTTGAAGCGATAACTTGAAGCCAGAACTTGAAGATTTGTTCGGTAAATTTAGTGGAGGTGGAAATCGACCGTCACGCGTGTACGCAGGGCGATCGCCTGGCCGTTCAGCTGCGCCGGTTCATATCTCCAGTTGCGCACGCTGTCCAAGGCTGCCTGTCGCAAATCGGCCAGCCCGGAGATGACTTTCATTTCGGCAACTTTGCCGCTGGCATCCACCAACACGTCAATCACCACCGAGCCTTGAAGTTTCTGCCGTTGCGCCATAGGCGGATAACTCGCCGGCGTAGATTCGAGGAGCTTCGGCTGCTTCAGCTGCCCTCCCAAGTGGGCGGAGGTGGAGGGTGGCACCGGCCCGGGCACTGCGGGCCCATCGCTGCGCGTGGTGTTCAGCATGCTGCTGTCCGGCAGCGTGCTGATAGGAGCCACCAGTTCCGGCGGCGGCTCACTTGATACCAGTGCACGCGCGCCCTTCGAGATCGGCGCCGCTATTCGTCCCACCGCAATACTCTGGCGCCGCGCAGAAGACTCTGCTGCGGCGGAAGTTTTTGGTTGAGAATTTGCCTCAGACCGTGACGGTGCGGATTCCGGCACGATATTGGCAGCCGTTGCCGCCAGCGGAGGCGCAACCGCCGCCGGGGAATTGACCGCTGGAGCGGCCGTAGCCGGCAGCGCCGTTGCGGACGTGGCGGCGGGCTGTGTTGCCACAGGGCGGCTCTGGCGAAACAACACTGCGCCGCCCGCCCCGCCAACGATCAGGAGCACAACGGCTGCAGCGGCAATCATCGCTATATTTTTGGACTTGGGTTGTTTCTCATCGCCTGCGGCCGTCATCGCTCCGATGGTGCGAACAGGTGCTTCCGCGGGCTGTACTCTATCCGGCGCGGCGGCTTGAGCAAGCGGGCCAGGCAGAGCAGGCATAACAGGTATAGCGGGGCCAGCCGAGTTGGAACCGGCATTCACCTTGACGATGGTGATCTCGGCGATGCCGGCCGGATCCCTGCGTGGAACGGCCTTCAAATCAGGGGCTATCGCCGTATTCAGCTTTAGTCCGGCGACTCCTGCGGATTCCGCGTTGGCGGCGCCCGTGTTTGCGGTCCGGGGCAACATCGCATGAACTCCGCTGAGCGGCGATGTGGCTATAAGTGCGGGCGCTTCCGCTGCGGAGACCTGCGGCTTACTTTCAGCTGTGAGCGTCAGCGCAGAATCGGTAATCGGCCGCAGCGCACCGAAAACCACCTGCCCGGAGGGCTCTGAGATCATGCGCACGGATGCATTTTGTGCCGCCTCGCTCTGTTTCTCGGAAAGCGGCTGATTCCGCACCGGCGTCGCCACAACCTCTGTCGGTACAATGTCTGTCGGCGCGACCTTTGTCGGCGCGACGTTCAGTAGGTTCGTAATAGCCTGAACCGCGGAAATCAGCTCGGATGCGGGCACTAACACCGGCGATCGCGCCGGCGCTAGCCGCGCTTCGGTTGCGGTGTCGATCCGCGCATCCAGTTTTTCTGGTGTTGTCGCCCGTGCTGCCACGGCTGCTGATATGGATGCTGGCGCGCCTGCCGATGCTGGACCCTCTCTAAGCGTTGGCACTGCTGCTTGCGGCAAAACAGCGGGCATCGGATGCGGCAGCACAGAAGGGCTCGAGCGCGCCACAGTTTCCGCTGGCATCGCGTCGCCCCAGAAACTCGGCGCTCGTTGTGTGAATTCGAGGTTCACGTAGTTCTGCGTCCCGGGTTGCGCCTTCACATTGGCCACCCGGCAGATCACGTCATCGCCCGTCTGCTGATTCGTGAGCACCACGAGCTCCCCGGTCGTAACGCTTGCCGAAAGTCGAACGACCGCGCCACCCGGAAAAATAATCACGGTTCGCGTTTCTTCGTGGATCGCGGGCAGGTGCTTGCTTGCGGTGCCCTTCGTGGCCGCGGAGTACCGGGAGGCGTGTATGGTTACCGCAATCTCCGCGCCAACCGCATCTGTGCGGCGCGAGACTTGCGATAGTTCACCAAGGTTTTCCGCGGATGCCGGTGCTGGTGCGAGTGTTGAGACTTCGTTAGCTGACATGGGCATAAGTCCAACTCCTCACAGACGTGGCGGAACGGGTGTTGCCGTCTCGCCATCTTTCCAGTGTTTCGACCCATTGTTTCTGCGGCGGGAGAGAGCTGGTTATAGTACGAAAGTACTATTCGGCTGATAAATTGACGTATATGACACCCCTGTCGCGCGGCAGTGTGCGGGAGCGTGCGAGAAGTTGGAAATGCATCAACATTGGTCGCCCACAGCGGCGCCGAATCAGGCAGCCCAATCGGTCGGATCGATCAGCTCGGTCGGCGTCAGCGGATCAGCATGCAATCGCCATAGCTGTAGAAGCGGTATCCGCTCGCCACCGCATGACGGTACGCGGCGAGTACTGCGTCGCGCCCGCCGAATGCGGAAACCAGCACGAGCAGCGTCGACCGTGGCAGGTGAAAATTGGTCAGCAATTGGTCCACGATCAGAAACGGATGGCCGGGTTTTATGAAAATATCGGCGACCGCGTTCCCCGGAACGATCTCGCCAGGCGTGCCTCCATTTCTCTGCGCCTTTGCGGCTGCGTCTTCCAGGGTACGAACGACCGTCGTCCCCACCGCCAGAATCGGCCTGCCGTCGCGCTTTGCCACCTGAACTGCCTGCGCGGTTTCCTCGGGAATTTGGTAGGGTTCGGCGTGGATTTGGTGCTCCTCCAGGCGCTCGCCATGAAACGGCTGAAATGTTCCCAGCCCCACTTCCAGGGTGATTTCGCGAATTTCCGCCCCGCGCGCGCGCAACCTTTCGAGAATTGCCGGCGTAAAATGTAATCCAGCCGTTGGCGCGGCTACGGCACCAAACTCTTTCGCGAACACTGTTTGATAGCGCTCCCGATCCGCCGGCTTATCGGCGCGCCGGATGTAGGGAGGCAGCGGCATGTGCCCGATGCGCTCAATGGCGGCGTTTACGTCACTCGTGCCGTAGAAACGCAACCGGCGCAACCCAAAGGTCCCCCGCCCGGTCACCTCGGCGTGAAGCGTTTCTCCGTCAGCGGTGGTCTCGAAGGTCAGCTGCTCGCCTACGCGCACCTTCCTTCCTGGACGTACCAGCGCTTCCCATGCATCTCCACTAACCCGGCTCAGTAGAAGCACCTCGATCCTGGCCGGAAGAAGAGCCGCATGCCGGGAATTCTTCTTGTGCGGCTCGGCATGAATTCCCACGCGATGCGCGAACAAGCGCGCGGGGAGCACCCGCGTATTGTTGACGACAATCAGCTCGTCACCCTTCAGCAGGTTGGGGAGTTCCGCAAATAGTTGATCCGCAAACCGTCCGGATGCACGTTCGAGCAGAAGCATGCGGGACGCGTCTCGCTCTTGCAGCGGCTGCTGCGCGATGCTCTCGTGCGGAAGGTCATAGTCGAATTCGGATATCAGCACGGCAAAAATATATACCAGTGAGCCGATTGCGATCTCGAAAATGATGGACGAACTGTTAAGTTACTGAAAAGCTGAGGTTTAGTATGGCGGCATTGCGCTGGCAATGTACTTGACATGCTGACGCGCATATTATATGCTCACGTCATAGTCACTACTTACCACTGCTAAGGAGATTTCTTCACCATGGGTTCCATCTCGCGTTGGCAATCCGGCCGCGGTCTTAACTCGCTCCAGGATCAAGTGAATCGCCTTTTCGAGGACACCTTTAATGGAGGCCGCTCGGGCCAGTCCGACTTGGCTACCTGGGCGCCGGCCGTCGATGTGTTCGAGACCGAAAACGATTTGGTGGTAAAGGCTGATCTCCCGGACGTGCAGGAGAAGGACATCGATATTCGTATCGAAAACAACACGCTCACCATTCGCGGCGAACGCAAATTTGAGCAACAGGTGAGTGAGGACAAATACCTGCGGATCGAACGCGCCTACGGCACGTTTACGCGCAGCTTTTCCCTCCCGAACACCGTAAATGCGGAGGCGATCAAAGCGGAATACCGTAATGGCGTCCTGACGGTGCGCATGCCCAAGCGTGAAGAGTCAAAACCGAAACAGATCAAGATCGGCATCTCTTCGGACGGCAAATAGTCCATAGTGGGCTGGTGGCGAAGGGAGCCGCATCGCTGGCTCCCTTCCGCTTACCTGTGGTTTCGAGCGTGACCCGGGCGTTCGGCAGGCGTCAAACGTCTGGGCCCCAGGAATAGCGTCCAGGAATAGCGCCCCAGGAGTAGTAGGGATAGGGAAGGTCGAAACAGACCGGACCAATCCGCCCAATTAGCAGAAGCGGATAGCGAACAGTAGAAAGGAACAGTCCCATGCTGCGGTACGACAAGTTAACCGTTAAGGCCCAGGAAGCCATCCAATCCGCGCAGGACATTGCCGAAAAGAACGACCAGCAACTGATCGAGCCCTTGCACCTGCTGGCTGCGCTCGTGGCCCAGCGCGAAGGCATCGTGGCGCCGCTGCTCAATCGTATCGGCGTGCGCCCCGAAACTCTCGCCGCGGAGATCACCATGCAGTTGGGGCGCCTCCCCAAAGTCACGGGAGTATCGCAGCAGCATCTGAGCGAAGCCTCGAATCAGGTGCTGGAAAATGCTTTTGACGAAGCAGAGAAGTTCAAAGACGAATACGTCTCGGCAGAACACATTCTGCTGGCGATCGCGGCCCGCGAGTCCGACCCGGCTGGCCAGCTGCTCCTGCGCCACGGTGCCACGCGCGAAGCGATTCTGCAGGCGTTGACGGCGGTGCGCGGAAGCCACCGCGTGACTTCGCCCACCCCCGAATCTACCTTCCGTGCGCTGGAACAGTATGCGCGCGACCTGACGGACGCGGCGCGCCGCGGAAAGCTTGACCCGGTTATCGGCCGGGACGTGGAAATTCGCCGTGTGATGCAGATTCTGGCGCGCCGCACCAAGAATAATCCGGTGCTGATTGGCGAACCTGGCGTTGGCAAAACGGCCGTAGTGGAAGGCTTGGCGCAGCGCATTGTAGCTGGCGACGTTCCGGAAGTTTTGAAGCCCAAGCGCATCGTCGCTCTGGACCTGGCGGCACTCGTTGCCGGCACCAAATACCGCGGTGAATTCGAAGACCGCCTGAAAGCAGTGCTCAAGGAGATCACCGAGGCCGAAGGCCAGATCATTCTGTTTATCGACGAGTTGCACACGCTGGTGGGCGCAGGAGCGGCGGAAGGCTCGATGGATGCCTCGAATATGCTGAAGCCGGCCCTGGCCCGCGGAGAACTGCGCGCGATCGGCGCAACCACTCTCAACGAATACCGCAAATACATCGAGAAAGATCCCGCGCTCGAGCGCCGTTTTCAACCGGTGCAGATCAACGAACCCTCGGTCGAAGATACCATTGCGATCCTCCGCGGTCTGAAGGACCGCTACGAATTGCACCACGGCGTGCGCATTAAAGATGCGGCCATCATTGCCGCCGCCACACTTTCTCATCGCTACATCAGCGACCGCTTCCTCCCTGACAAGGCCATTGACCTGATCGATGAATCGGCAGCCGCCCTGCGCATGCAGCTCGATTCGCTTCCCGTCGAAATTGACGAAATCGAGCGGCGCATCGTGCAACTCGAAATCGAGCGCCAGGCCATGCTGAAAGAAACCGATCCGCACTCACGCGAGCGGTTAGCCCAGCTCGAGGCCGAGTTGGCCGGACTGCGCGAACAGTCCAACGCCCGCAAAGCCCGCTGGCAGGTGGAAAAGAACGCGATCGCCGACATCGGCAAGCGCAAGTCACTGATCGATGACCTGAAGGCGGAAGAGCAGCGCTACGAGCGCGCCGGGGATCTGGCGCGCGTCGCCGAAATCCGCTATGGCAAGCTGTCCGCAAGCCGAGCATGAGCTGCGAGAGGCCCAGGAGCGCCTGGCCGAATTACAGAAAGACGGCCGCATGTTGAAGGAGGAGGTTGACGAAGAGGACATCGCGGCGCTCGTCAGCAAGTGGACTGGCATTCCCGTGGGCCGCCTGCTCGAGGCCGAAACCGACAAACTCATCAATATGGAAACTCGCCTGCGGCAGCGCGTCGTGGGACAGGAGGACGCGCTCGAGCGCGTGGCCAATGACATCCGCCGCAATCGCGCTGGACTTTCAGATCCCAATCGCCCCATCGGCTCTTTCATTTTCCTGGGACCTACCGGCGTCGGCAAGACTGAACTCGCTCGCGCACTCGCCGAATTTTTGTTTGACGATGAGCGCGCGATCATTCGCCTGGACATGTCCGAATACATGGAAAAGCACTCGGTTTCGCGGATGATTGGCGCGCCACCAGGCTACGTTGGTTACGAGGAGGGTGGCCAGCTTACCGAACAGGTCAGGCGCCGTCCTTATTCGGTCGTCCTCTTCGACGAAATTGAAAAAGCGAATCCTGATGTGTTCAACATATTCCTGCAAATTCTGGAAGACGGCCGCCTCACCGACGGCAAGGGCCGCAAAGTGGATTTCCGCAATACCGTTCTGATCATGACCAGCAACGTCGGCTCAACCGCGCTGTTCGAGCTCGCCGGAAGCGATCCCGAGCGCGCCCGCAAAGAGGCGCTCGAAGCGCTGCGCACGCAATTCCGTCCGGAGTTTCTGAACCGCATTGATGACATCGTGCTGTTCAATCCGCTCGGCCGCGAGCAACTGGAACGCATCGTGGATCTCCAGTTGGCCTCGGTAGTGAAGCTGCTCGCCGACCGCGATATACAGATCGAGTTGAGTCCCGAAGCTCGTTCGCTCGTGCTCGCCGAGGGTTTTGACCCAGCGTACGGCGCCCGCCCGTTGCGCCGCGCCGTGCAACGCCTGGTGCAGGACGCTCTCGCTCGCGAGATTTTACAGGGGCGCGTCTCGCCGGGAGACCGGGTGCGCGGTGAGATCGATCCCGCCACGGGAGGGATAAAGTTCGTGCGCGTCGCGCCAGTGGCGGAAACAGTCGCCGAAAATAGTAAGCCGAGCGATGTTGAGGTGGCCGCTGCATCCGCGACCGGCAGTCAGAGAGGAAAACGCCGTACCACCTGATGCGACCAGCGCTGATGCATACCTGCGTGAGTTACACCGGCGTGACATACATCACCGTGACATCACGATGGCGCGCCGCACGTACAGGTCTGCAGGTAAACTTATCCGCAACGCGCCAGGCGCGCGGGCATCGCATGACGGCACAGGTGTACGTGGTATAAAAGCTCTGCACATGTGGCGGAGCAAAGAGGCTTTATGAGAACGCTCAAAACAGGAATGCTGCTAACCGGCTTAACGTTGCTCCTCGTATTAGGAGGACGCGCGTTCGCCGGCCCGCAAGGAATGACCTTCGGATTGCTGCTCGCCGTGGGGATGAACGGTTTCGCCTACTTCTTCTCCGATAAGATTGCCTTGAAGTCGAGCGGCGCGCAGGCGGTGACCCGCGAGCAGGCGCCACGTCTCTACGCGGTAATGGAGCGGTTGGCGGCCAAAGGCAATCTGCCCATGCCGAAGCTCTACATCATTCCTCAATCTGCTCCCAACGCGTTTGCCACCGGGCGCAATCCGTCCCATGCGTCGGTCGCGGCGACGGAAGGTCTGCTGGAATTAATGAACGACGATGAACTGGAAGGCGTGATCGCACACGAGCTCTCGCACGTGCGCAACTACGATATTCTCACCACGTCCATCGCGGCCACCCTGGCCGGTGCCATCACCTGGATTGCCAGCATGGGACGCTGGGCGCTGCTCTTCGGCGGCTTTGGAGGTCGCGATGACCGCCGCGAAGGTGGTCTGGGCGCAATTCTGATGCTTTTGATCGCACCGATCGCCGCCATGATTATTCAGCTCGGTGTGTCGCGCCAGCGCGAATATGCCGCAGACGCGGCGGGCGCCCGGCTCGTGGGGCAGCCCTACGGCCTCATCAGCGCTCTCGAGAAATTGGGCGCGTATAACAAACGTATTCCCATGACCAACGTTTCACCCGCGTCCGCACCGCTCTATATCGTCACGCCATTGAGTGCACAGGGCGCATTATCCGGGCTGTTCAGCACGCACCCGCCGCTCGCCGAGCGCATCGAGGCCCTGCGAAATATGACGATTGTCCGCTAAGGGACGTAACGTATCGAACATCTGACGTCCGCCAGCAGCGCGCTAAAAGCCACCAATTGCATGCAGTTGGATATGCACATTTGGCTTGTGACACGCAAAATCTTCGGGTCCTACTGACGGCGGGGTTCTGGTGAAACTGCGTCAGCCTCTCGTAAGTCGCTAATTTCCTGTATGTTACGGCATTTTAGCCGTCCAGATATTCTGGAGATACGATTGCATTACCTGTGTAGGGGGATTCAATGACTTGCAAAGCCACCATAGGCATGATCTGCGAGTACCTGGAAGGCAGACTTTCTCCGGCCGTGGCACTTGCCATGCGCGGGCATATTGACGAATGCAATAACTGCCGGATTATTCTTGAAGCCGCACAGAACACTCTCGAAGTTGCTTTCAATCACGATCACCAGCACCACAGCGCGCATGAAGTGCAAGAATTGAAAGTAACCTCAGACCTCATTGGCGCCCATCGCAATTGACCCCGCCGCGGCCGGGTGTTGTCTCATCTTACTGTTTATCGTTCTCGCTTGTGCCCATTGATAAATCGCTAGGCCGCTCTCTGCACTTACTCCGCGAACATTTCTCCCGCCCATAAAGTTATGCCGTACTGCTGTTCCCCTGAAGCGTGGGATCTCTTGAAGCGCAGTGCGCGTATGCGTGTAACTTGTATACGGGTGCCGCTTACCAACGTTTAACTCCTGCCACAAACAAAACAAAAATAACTGTTTCACTCTCATTCGATTCTGAGTGTTTGTTGCGCCTCATCCCCGTTTGGACCAGCACGTGCACACTTCAGGGGCAGTGAGAGCGTAGCCAAGGAGAAAACACAAATGAGTGGAGATCACGACGAGAGGGATATTTATACCGACCATTCTGTAGAAACAGTGAAGACGGAGGACGGCACGCCGCGCTGGATATGGCTCGCGTTTATTGCGCTCGCGTGTGTCTCCATGGTGGGACTCGGCGAAGGCTGGAGCGCCAGCCAGCACGCCAGGAGCGCTGAACGCGCTCTGGCATCGCAGAGTCAAACCGTCCAACAAAATGTGGATGCAGTGAGTGCCCGGCTCGCCCAGGAAGAGCAACAAAACGGTCAATTGCAAAGTGAATTGGGGATGGTGACTGACCGCCTGAAAATGGCGCAGGGAGAGCTCACCAGCACGCGCCGCCAGACTACGCAAATCAAGGACGAATATTCGAGAAAACTGGATACCGTCCAGTCGGAGCTTGGCACCAAGGCCAGCGCGGACGATGTGAAATCTCTCGGCGGGGACGTGAATGGCGTCAAGACGGGATCTCGCTACAGCCAATGACAACCTGCAGCTTGCGCGCGGCGAATTCGGCTCGCTGATCGCCAAAAATCACGACGAAATAGATCAACTGCGCCGCATGGGCGAGCGCGATTACCTCGAATTCACGATCAGCGGAAAAGGAACGCGCTCGAAAGTGGGAAACCTGTCGCTCGAATTGCGCAGCACCAATCCTAAAAAGAGCCAGTTCACCGTCGCGCTCTACGTGGACGACATGCGCCTGGAAAAAAAGAATCGCTCTGTCGACGAGCCCATCTACTTCTACACACGCGGGACCCGCGCTCCACTGGAAATGGTGATCAACACGGTGGACAAGGATAAAGTTACGGGTTACCTCAGCGTTCCCAAGGCAGCGGGTATCACCACCTCGGCGGCGCTCTCCGGCCGCTGAGCGGTTATGTAACAAGTTCGACCATAAAAACACGCAGAGGAAAAGGCGCGCAGAGCAGGCTCGAAATCCTGGGCCTTCTCTGCGCGTTTGCATGCGCGTTCGCGCGCTCATCCGGTGGACATCCACCCTGGCTTGTGACACAGTACCCCCGGCCGCGCGTCCTTGTGGCCTGCACCGGCAGTAAGCAGCTGAGGAGGCCACGGTCATGGGCAAACGTGTTCTGGCGCTGTTCGCAAGGCTATTCGCAGGTCTGCTGTTTGCGGGCGCGTCGACCACATTGGGGGCGGCTGATGCTAAAATCGGCACCTGAAAGGGAATCGTCACCGACCAGATGTGCGCCAGCAGGGGCGTCAAGCTCGATGACGCCGATTGCGCGGCAAAATGCGTTTCCATGGGCAGTAAATGGGCTTTGTACGATGCGAGTACGAAAAAAGTTTACGTTCTGAATCCCCAGGATCAGGCTTCCAAGCACGCGGGCCGCACGGTTACCGTAAAGGGCAAGATGGATGGTGACACCATTATCGCCGATTCAATCACCATGCCGCAGGCAAAAAAGGACTGAGCGCGTAACGCTCTCGAGGGCATATAAAGTTGGCGGGCTGGGCTGCACAAGCTCCGCCCGCTTATCATTTGCGCCCCAGCTGTGAGCGTTGCAAACCAAAATCCGGCCGCCGTGAATCTCGCGCGCTTGTGCAGCGCGTTCCATAGCGCACACCACATCGCACACCTATGACGCTACAGGCCATATTTGCAGACCGCGCGTTCACGCCGCACGAAGAAATCGCCGGCGCCGTCATCATTGTTGACGGAACGAAGATTGCCGCAGTTGGACGCCGCGCTGATATCCCCGTTCCCGCATCGGCACGCCAATTTCACGCCCCGGGCCTCACCATCGTTCCCGGTTTCGTGGACGTGCACATTCACGGCGCGGCTGGTCACGACGTTATGGAAGCCACCAGCGAATCGCTTGGCCTGATCGCGTCGGCAGTCGCGCTGCACGGTACAACTTCTCTCGTCGCCACCACCGTCACCGCCAGTGAAGAGAGCACCTGCCGCGCCGTAGGCGGCATCGCCGATTACATCAACGCTCCTTCACAACGCATCCTTACCGGCTCGCCGCGCGCTGAAATCCTCGGCATTCATTTCGAGGGCCCCTTCATCAGCCCCGCGCGCCGGGGCGTGCACCCGCCCGAGTGGATCGCGCTCCCGTCCATCGCTCTGCTGCGCAATTTCCTCGATGCGGCCCGCGGCACCGCGCGAATTTTGACGTTGGCCCCCGAACTTCCCGGCGCGCTTGAACTGATCGCCGCGGCACGCCAGGCCGGACTCGTCGTATCGCTCGGGCATACCGATGCCACCTACGCCGAAGCCATGAGCGCGATTGATCTTGGCGCGCGCCACGCCGCGCATGTTTTTAACGCCATGCGGCCCTTCGCACATCGCGAAACCGGAGTCCTCGGCGCCGTTCTCACATCGTCTCAGGTCACTTGTGAACTGATTGCCGACGGCGTTCACGTGGATGCCGCCGCCATGCGCGTGCTTCTCGCGACGAAAACGCCCGCTGGTATTGTGTTGGTGAGTGATGGCACTTCCGCCACCGGCATGCCGGACGGCACGTATCGCCTGGGCACGTTTGACGTGACCGTATCGGGCGGCGTCTCGCGCAGCGCGGAAGGAAATCTTGCGGGCAGCACGCTCACGCTCGATCGCGCGTTACGTACGATTGTGGCGCAGGGCGTATCTTTGCCGCAGGCGCTGGCGATGCTCACGGCCAACCCCGCGCGCGTGCTCGGGATGGGCGCGCGCAAAGGCGCGCTGATCGCGGGTGCGGATGCTGACCTCGTCTTGCTCGATCCACACCTGCAAATAGCGGGCGTGATGACGTGCGGCGCCGGCTCGGCTATCTTTTCGGATTGAGCGGTATACCCAGTTCTGCGACCAGCTGTTCGGGGTCGAACGGACTGCAGGCGAAATAGCGGTCGCCGACCTGAATGGTCGGCACCTTGCGGCGTCCATCGTTCACGCGCAGGATCAGGTCCTCGGCGTCGGGGTCCTCGTCGACATTAACCTCTTCAAACGCCACGCCCCGCTCACGCAGAAATTGCTTCGCGTACCGGCAATCGGGGCACCACGCGGTTGTGTAGAGCCGAATTGCACTCATATATGCATTCTCATTGCCGGCCATGCCTGCCGATCGATCTGCCCTTCAGCGCTGCGCATCAAGCGTGTTCGAAACCCCGGTGATCGACACGAGCCATCGGCACGAGCCATCGAATTCCTGCGATCTGGGCCGAGGTGATCGGCAGCCGATCAGTGCGCGCCGCGCGCGGCGGAATTCGCGCCTGTTCCGCTACTATGGCCCGCGACCTCGAGCCTCGTTTTCGCGCTCGCGAGCGATTTCAATACCGCATCCCAGTCCGCCGCCGGATCGGCGGCGCTGTTCGCCAGCTTTTTTTCCGCTTCCGCCAACTCGGTCCGTGCGCGCTCCACATTAATATCTTCCGACCGCTCGGCTGCGTCGGCAAGCACGATGACGCGGCCCGGCAGCACTTCCGCAATTCCGCCGATCACCGCGACGTACACCGTCTGCCCTTCTTTGCGGTAGCTCAGCGCGCCGATTCCGAGTTCGGTCAGCAGCGGCGTGTGCCCCGGCAAAATGCCGAGATACCCCGCCAAGCCCGGTAGCTGTATTTCGGCCACAGGCTCGTGCGCCAGTTCGCGCTCGGGGGTCACCACTTCGAGCATCAGTGCGTCGGGCAATCTTTTTTCGTCAGCCATAATCGCTTAATCGCTAATCGCCTGCCTGCATCGCCTGCCGCGCCGCAATTTCGCTCAGTCGCTGGCAACTGCGGGCTGCTCCCCGCAATACGTCACACCGACTAATGCGTCACACTGATTAGAGTCACAAACAAGCCTGCCGGTCTGCCGCGCCTGCACACGCTCTATCAGTTTTGTAGCCTTGTGTAAGTACCTGCCGCGCCGTTCGCTATGCGGTCGTCGCCATCTTCTCGGCCTTCTCGCGCACTTCCTCGATGGTGCCGACCATGTAGAACGCCTGCTCCGGAACATCGTCGTGCTTGCCTTCCACGATCTCCTTGAATCCCGCGAATCGTGTCTTCGATTTTGACGTACTTGCCTTCCAGGCCCGTGAACTGTGCGGCCACGAACATCGGCTGCGACATGAATTTTTCCACTTTGCGCGCGCGTGCCACCGTCTGCCGGTCTTCGTCGGAAAGCTCTTCGATTCCCAGAATGGCGATGATGTCCTGCAAATCCTTGTAGCGCTGCAAAACGCCTTTCACCGAGCGCGCCACGTCGTAATGTTCCTGGCCCACGATGCGCGGATCCAGAATGCGCGAAAAGCTTGCCAGCGGATCGACCGCGGGATAAATGCCGCGCTCGACGATCTGCCGGCTCAGGTTCGTGGTCGCGTCCAGGTGCGCGAAAGTCGCCGCCGGAGCCGGATCGGTGTAATCGTCGGCAGGCACGTAAATGGCCTGCACGGACGTGACCGAGCCGTTCTTGGTGGAGGTGATGCGCTCCTGCAATTCCCCAATCTCGGTGTTCAGATTCGGCTGATACCCTACGGCGGAGGGCATGCGGCCCAGCAGAGCCGAAACTTCCGAGCCGGCCTGCACGAAGCGGAAAATGTTGTCGATGAAGAGCAGCACGTCCAGGCCCTCTTCATCGCGGAAATATTCCGCGACGGTCAGCCCGGTCAGACCGACGCGCAGGCGCGCGCCGGGCGGCTCCGTCATTTGCCCGTAAATCAGGGCCGCGCGCGATTTTTCCGAATTGCCCGGCACGACGACGCCGGACTCCTGCATTTCCAGCCACAGGTCGTTGCCTTCGCGCGTGCGCTCGCCCACGCCGGCGAAACACCGAAACGCCGCCGTGCTTCATGGCCACGTTGTGGATCAACTCCTGAATGAGCACCGTCTTGCCGACGCCCGCGCCCCCGAACAGGCCGATCTTTCCGCCCTTCAGGTACGGCTCCATCAAGTCCACGACCTTGATGCCCGTTTCGAACATTTCCAGTTGCGTGGATTGATCTTCGAGCGAGGGAGCCGACGCGGTGAATGGGATAGCGCTTTTCCGATTTCACTGCACCCAGATTATCCACCGGCTCGCCGAGCACGTTCAGCACGCGGCCCAGCGTCTCGCGCCCGACCGGCACGGTGATGGGCCCGCCCGTGTCGAGCGCCTTCATGCCGCGTACCATGCCCTCGGTGGGCTTCATGGCGACGGCGCGAACGCGCCCTTCGCCAAGGTGCTGCTGCACTTCGGCGATGATGTTGATCGGCGTCGGCACGTCAAAGCCTTCGCTGATGATCCGGATCGCGTTATAAATTTCGGGCAGGTGGTGCTCCTCGAAGAGCACGTCCAGCACAGGGCCGATGACCTGCACCACATGCCCCACCGTACCTACGCTTCCATGTTCACTGCCTGGTCATTTCCAGACATCATTTGCTCCTTAGGCCTCAAGAACTCATAAATTTTCAAACGTGAATGCGATATTTCCTTGCGGTCCGACGCTTGGCGATGCCCGTCGCGCGCGCAAGCGCCGGTGAGATTTTGTCGGCGTAATCCAATTCCGTCTCATTCGCGGTAAACTAACCCGCCGATGCCGCTCCGCTCACGACTTCGATAATTTCTTTGGTGATCGCGGCCTGGCGGACTTTGTTCATGTACAGCGTCAGCCTGTCGATCAAGTCCCCCGCATTGTTGGTGGCGGAGTCCATCGCCGTCATGCGCGCGGCGTGCTCGGCGGCGGCCGACTCCGCCAGCGCGCGGAAGACCTGCGCCTCCACGTAGCGCGGCAGCAAGCGTCCAAAAATTTCAGCCGGCGGCTGCTCGTAGAGATATTCCACGGCGCTTCGCCTTCGGGTGTTTCTCCCGCCGGACTGTGGCCGCCGACCGCTTCTCCCGGGGCAGTTCCGCTCCCGCTGCGGCGGCTTCCGGCTCGATCGGCAACATCTTTTCGATCAATGAGATTCTGCGACAGCACCGATTTGAATTCGTTGAAGACGATGTACACCGCGTCGAATTTCATCCGCCTCGTAGAGCGCGCAGATTTGCTGGGCAATTTCCGCGGCGCGCGCGGGCTCCGCGCGCGCGGTAATGTCCACGTACTCGGCCAGTATCTTCCAGGGCTGCTTGCGCATGGCGTCGCGGCTCTTGCGGCCCAGCGTGATCATTTCGAGCGTCTGCTGCGACACGCTCGCGCAAAAATTCAATCGTGCGGCGAATCACGTTGGCGTTGAAAGCGCCGGCCAGCCCGCGTTCGCCGCTCACCACCAGCACCAGCACGCGCTTTTCCGGCCGGTGCTGCAGCAGCGGATGCACCGCTCTCCGGCGCGCGCATCACGGCCGAGTGCACGCACGCGTGACAAGCGCGCGCGCGTACGGACGCGCGGCAAAAGCCTTTTCCTGCGCGCGCCGCAGCCGCGCGGCGGCCACGAACTTCATCGCGCGGGTGATCTGCTGCGTATTTTTTACCGAACGAATGCGGCGCTTTAGATCGAGTTGAGTCGGCATCGAGTCGGAACTTGCTTTAGAAAGCCGCGAGCTAGCCGCACCAGCGGGCCGCGCGCTTTCCGGCGGCGAATTCGTTCCTTGAATTCGGCTAGCGTCTTTTTCAACTCGTTCACGGATTTCGTCGTCGAGCGCTTTCTTTGTCGCGATCTTGCGACAGCAACGATCCGTATGCGCCTCCACGAACGCCAGCAGATCGTGCTCGAAGCGCGGCACCTCGTTCACCGGCATGTCGTCGATATATCCGCTGCTGCCCGCAAAGATCACCACCACCTGCTTTTCGACACGTCATGCGGCACGAACTGATCCTGCTTCAGCATTTGCACCAGCCGCTGCCCGCGCGCCAGTTGCGCTTGCGTGGCCTTGTCCAGTTCGGAGCCGAACTGCGCGAATGCCGCCAGTTCGCGATATTGCGCGAAGTCCAGCCGCAAGGTGCCCGAAACCTGCCGCATGGCTTTGATCTGCGCGTTTCCTCCTACGCGGCTCACCGACAAGCCCACGTTAATGGCGGGCCGTATGCCGCTGTTGAAGAGGTCCGCTTCGAGATAAATCTGCCCGTCGGTAATCGAGATCACGTTCGTCGGAATGTAGGCCGAAACGTCGCCTGCCTGCGTCTCGATCACCGGCAGAGCCGTAAGCGAGCCGCCGCCCTTCTCGTCGTTCAGCTTCGCCGCGCGTTCCAGCAGGCGCGAGTGCAGGTAAAACACGTCGCCAGGAAATGCTTCGCGGCCGGGCGGCCGCCGCAGCAGCAGCGAAATTTCCCGGTACGCCTGCGCGTGCTTCGAAAGGTCGTCGTAGAAGCACACCGCGTGGCGGCTCGGAGTCCCGGAAAAATTCGCCAATCGCGCAGGCCGCATACGGAGCGATGTACTGCATCGTCGCGGGCTCGGTGGCCGATGCCGCCACCACGATGGTGTAATCCATCGCTCCCGCATCGGTCAGTATCTTCACCACCTGCGCGATCGTCGAGCGCTTCTGCCCGATCGCGCAGTAGATGCAGATCATGTCTCCGCCCTTCTGGTTAATGATCGTGTCCAGAATGATGGCGGTCTTTCCGGTCTGGCGGTCGCCGATGATCAATTCGCGCTGGCCGCGCCCGATGGGGATCATCGAGTCGATGGCCTTGATGCCGGTCTGCAGAGGTTCGCGCACGGGCTGCCGGTCCACTACGCCCGGCGCGATGCGCTCGATGGGAATATCGCTGATCGGTGACGATCGGGCCCTTGCCGTCGAGCGCCACGCCCAGCGGATTCACCACGCGCCCGATCAGCGCGTCGCCTACCGGCGCGGACATAATTGCGCGCGAGCGCTTGACCGTGTCGCCCTCTTGAATCGGCGGTGTACTCGCCCAGCAGCACCGTCCCAACCTGGTCTTCTTCCAGGTTCAGCGCGATGCCCACCACGTCGTGCGGGAACTCGAGCATCTCGCCGGCCATCACTTTCTCCAGGCCATGTACGCGAGCGATGCCGTCGCCCACCGAGATCACCGTGCCGACCTCGTCCACCTCGATCGACTGGTCGTAGTTGGCGATCTGCTCGCGCAGATATCTTCGTGATTTCGTCCGCTTTAATCGATGCCATTCACTGCTCCTATTGCGGAAACCATCCGCACGCGCAGCCGTTCCAGTTGCGTTCGCACGGAGCCATCATAAATTGTCGAGCCCATACGCACGACCGTACCCGCGATCAGCGCGGGGTCGAGCTGGTATTGCGCCTCGACGCGCCGCCCGGACAGATGTTCGAGCGCGCCGCGCAGTTGCGCTTTCTCCACTTCATCGAGTTCTCGCGCCGAAGTGACGCTGGCGCGGGTGATGCCTTCCCGTGCGTCCAGTTCCACGTCAAACGCTTGCTGAATTTCCTGCAACAATGTCACGCGCTCGCGGTCCAGCACCACAAACAGAAAATTGCGCAACGTTCTGCTGGCTCCCAGACGCGCCACGAGCGCTTCCAGCACGGCATGCTTGCCCGCGCGAGGCACCGCCGGCGAGCCCAGCAACACGACGAGTTCGGGTGACTCCCGCAGCAATCCGGTGAAGTCCGCCAATTCCTGGCGGATTGGCGCCGCGGCGTTTTGCTCTATGGCTACGTCCGCCAGCGCGGATGCGTAGCGGTCCGCCACTGTGCTCATGACGCGCTTCTCTCCAGTTCGCCGACGAAGGAGCGGAACAGCTCCGCATCCTCCTCGCGATTCACGCGCTCGCGTACCAGTTCCGCCGCGCGATCAACCGCCAGCCGCGCCGCAATCTCGCGCAGTTCATGCACCCCCGCACGCTCGATTGCCGCGATTTCCGTCCGCGACGCCTCGTGAATCTTTTCCGCTTCCGTGCGCGCCAACTCGCGGATGCGCTCCGCTTCCATATTCGATTCGAGTACCGCCTTGCGCCGCAGGTCCTGAATGGTCAAATTCAGCGCGGCCACGCGTTGGTCCACCTCGCGCAGTTCGCGGTCTGCCGCCGCTCGCGCGTCGCTCGCCTCGCGCGTGGCATTCGAAATCGAGCGGGCATGCGCGCGAAAATACGGCGCGCCAGACTTGCCGACCAGGTACACGATGCCGCCCATCACCAACGCGAAATTCAGCCATCGAAAAATGGTGCCTGCCGGCGTGTTGGTGGGATCGGGCGTGTTATCCTCGGCTGCCAGCACGGGCAAAGCCGCGAAAAACAGCATCAGCAGACCCGCGACCAGCACTTCACAAAATAACCATAACTTGGCGCGGCATGGCCTCGCCTGCGCGCTCCTGCTTTCGCCCCGCCTGCTTGTGGATGGACTCATCGGGTTTCGCCCGCGGGCTGCGGGTTAAGCGGCTGCCGCTCCAGGATTGCGTGCACGATCTGCTCGGCGAGTTGCTGGCCGGAAGCGGCTATTTCCCCGCGTGCTGCGTCGATTTCCACTGCCATGCGCTTCCTCGCCATTTGAATCTCGTCATTGGCATGGCTGCGCGCCTTCTGTACCGTCGCGCTGCGCTCCTCGAGCACGGTGCGGCGTGCGGCTTCCTGTTCCGCGAAGATTTCCGAGCGCGTTTTGCGCAGCGTCTCCTGGTACGCCCGTGATTTTTCTTTGGCCGCCGCTTGCACCGATTCCGCGTAGCGCCGGGCCCCTTCGATATTCGCGTGCCGCTGCGCCATTACCCGCGTGATCGGGCCAAAAAAGCTCCATCGCGTGAAAAGATAGAATAGGAAAACGAATATGACCGTGGGTACCGCGTCCAGGAACAGTTCGCCAAGCTGATGAACGATTTCCATGAGTCGTTTGCGGTCGTTTCAGGCTGACGCAGTCACGCCGGCGTCTACGGACACACTCGCGGCGGATACACGTAACCAGCGTCAAACGTGCCGAACAGAGTCAAAATTTATAGCATCCGAAGCCGTTTCCGTCAACGTCCGCCCTTCGTGTGCAATTGGAAAGGTACCCCACATCTCCCAGTCGCCCTTGAATGGCGCGTTGAAATGTGGAGCGGGAAGCGGCGCCGTCACTGCAAATGGTAGTGCTCAGATGGGTAAGTAGCGACCGTACATTTGCGGAAAAGCACGGAGTAGCCCCAGCGTCTTATCGCCGCCGGCTCGCAGTCTCGTGCCGCATGCCGCTCGTGCTGCTACGTGGAGGCTTCTTTAAAATGACGCCGCACGCGGCCAGCTTCGCGGGCTCGGGGTCGCGGCGTGCCGCGCCGATCTGGTAATATCCCGCTATTGTGGCCCGATTGACGCTCGAGCAGGCCTATCCCGGAATTAATTTTCGATGGCGCTCGCGTAATTGGTGGGCGCGCCTCACGCGCGTGCCCCCCGAATGCGAACACCTCGAACACGGCGGAACATGGATGGCCACGTTCCTCCCCGATACCCTCTACTTGCGCGGCAAAGCATCGCACCAGCGCCGGCCGCCCCGCCCGGAAGTCTCGCTCTGTCGCGAGTGCCTGCGCAATGAACTGGAAAAGGAATTGTCGGCATATCATGGCCGCGTCATTGCATTTGAACCCGATGGCGAAACATTCACGCAATATTTTTTTGTCGCTGTTGACGACTTCTCCGCTGCGGGATTGCAGTCGGAAGTGGCGGCGGCCATTGCGCGACGGCTCGCGCAACCCGCCGGTGATTGCGATCTTTGCGAGCGTCCGGCACTCTGGCTGTGGATTTCTCGCGAGGAGGTTCCGAGTCTGGACGAAGCCAACCGCATCGCCATGACGCGGGGGCAGCCCCTTTGCGCCCGCCACGGCGCGCAGAAACTGTGTGACGCGTTCATGGCTTTCCCTGATGCCAATCTGTTTTACGTCAATGTTCCGTATGGCGAGGCCGGGGCGTATCTTTGGATTTAGGGATCTAGTGATTTAGGGATTTGCGAATTAACGCTGAGGGGAAGGGATTTGGCAGGCGCGGACGGACCCAGTTAGTGCAACGCCTCGTGATTACAGAGCTGCGTGTAAGTGAATATAGAGCGGGCACGGCACTTCGGCGGTAAAATAAGCGCTGCGAATTGGAAATTCACTCAGGTGGCCATGACGGTATAACGGGCGGCATCGCGTGACGCAGATGAATTTGCGGGACATTGTCGCAAGATATCGCGCGCTCGCGGGCGATTTCGGCCGCCCCCTGTCACTCGGCGAGTTTGCGCTCACGCGGGTCGAGACCGAACGCGTCTTCAGCGCTCTGGATGAGGATTACCATATCAGCCGTTTTTTCCATTTCACGCTTGATCCAGCCTACCAGGAAGGTGCCTACCGGATTAACGGTTTGCCGCAGTCGCACGTGTCCATTGACGCCGAAGTCGAGACGATTCTCTGACCGATTTGCTCGTCAACAGTTTGCTGGTCAATAGCAGGGGGAAAATTGCGTCCGGGCACCCGCGGTTACGTCTCGTGTCTTATGGCTCGTGTATTAGCGATCGGTCAAGGTCATCTGCGGTGTACGCGCTATCTACAGATCACCTACGCCTCATCACGCGCGCGGTGACCATCCGTTCTGCTCGCTTACGATTGCGCTTTTGCAGTCGTACCCAGCCGCTGCGCGAGACTGGCGTACTCTTTGCGCAATTCCTCGGGCAAACGCTTGCCGAACCGTTCGAAGAATGCCCCGGTTTCCTCGGTTTCAGCCGCCCAATCCTTGGCGTCAACGCACAGCAGTTGTTGCATCGTTTCCTGGGGAATATCCAGTCCTTCGAGTGTGAGCGCGCCGGGGGCGGGCACGAATCCGATCGGCGTCTCGGTCGCTTTTCCCGTGCCTTCCACGCGCTCGAGGATCCACTTCAGCACGCGCACGTTCTCGCCGAAACCGGGCCACAATAATTTCCCATTCGAGCCCTTGCGAAACCAATTTACGTGGAAAATTTTGGGAGGATGCGCCACCTTACGTCCCATGGTCAGCCAGTGCTGGAAATAGTCGCCCATGTGATACCCGCAGAACGGCAGCATCGCCATGGGATCGCGCCGGGTCACGCCCACCGCGCCTGTCGCCGCCGCCGTAGTTTCAGATGCCATGGTGGCGCCCAAGAAAACGCCGTGCGGCCAGCTGAAGGACTCGTACACCAGCGGCGCCAGCCGTGCCCGCCGGCCGCCAAAAATGAAAGCCGATATCGGCACTCCCGCTGGATCTTCCCAGCGCGGCGAAATCGAGCGGGCCTGCCGCGCTGGCACCGTATAGCGTGAATTGGGCTGCGCTGCCGGCCGATGTATCTCCGGTCCGCTGCACCCTTGCCAGTCCACCAACCCTGCGGGCAATCCTGCGGATGGCTCGGACTCCATGCCTTCCCACCACGGTTCCCGGTCGGTGGTCCTCGCCGTGTTGGTGAAAATCGTGTTGCTGCGCATCGCATCCATCACGTTGCCGTTCGTTTTCCGGCTTGTTCCTGGAGCTACGCCAAAAAAACCCGCCTCCGGATTAATCGCATGCAGGTAACCGTCCGAGCCGGGTTGCATCCACGCAATGTCGTCGCCTACCGTCCAGACGCGGTAGCCGCTTCCCTCGAGCGCCGAAATCATCATCGCCAGATTTGTTTTGCCGCAGGCGCTCGGGAACGCTGCAGCCATGTACGTCACTTTGCCGGACGGGTCTTCGAGTCCCAGAATCAACATATGCTCAGCCAGCCAGCCCTGTTCATGCGCCATCCAGCTGGCGATGCGCAGCGCGAAACATTTCTTGCCCAGCAGCGCATTGCCGCCATAACCGGAGCCGATGCTCCAGATCAGCTTCTCTGCCGGAAAATGCATAACGAACCGGCGTTCGGGGCTCAGGTCGCCCAGTGAATGCAATCCGGGCACGAAATCATTGCTCCGCCCGATCCGATCGAGCGCCACCTTTCCCATGCGGGCCATAATCCGCGTGCTGGCGACGACGTAAGCGCTGTCGGTGATCTCCACGCCCGCCCGCGTGAGCGGCGAATCCGGGGGGCCCATCAGGTAAGGCACCACGTACATGGTTCGTCCGGCCATCGCGCCTTTATACAGGGCGGCCAATTTTTCTTTCGCGGCGGAGGGTTCCATCCAGTTATTGGTAGGTCCCGCCTCTTCCTTACGGCGCGTGCAGATGTACGTTACCTTTTCCGTCCGGGCCACGTCGCTGGGATCGCTGCGATGCCACAGGCAATTCGGATAGGTGCGCTCGTTCAGCCTTTCGGTGTGCCCCTGCTCGACTAAAGTGTTGGTGATCCGCTCGGCTTCGGCTTCGGATCCATCGCACCACACGATCTCGCGCGGGCGCGTGAGGCGCGCGGCCTCTTCCACCCACTGCTCGAGCGGCGTTGCAGCGGATGATGATGGCGATGGCGTGGATGTCGATGAAAGAGACAAGAGGATCTCCTGTTTAATTATCCTGCAAAGCCGATGCAGGTCTTCACGGCTGCGGCGTCGCGTCTATGCCTGAGACCCGTCGCGCCCCCCCTTACGGCTGGGACTGGAAAACGTGAATTCATTCTAGCCCCCGCGTTTGCCGGTCAACAAGTATTGAATGACCCGGCGTGCGCGCATCGTGTAGCTGCACTATACTCTGCCACAATGTTCGCGCGGAAACTGGCCGTCGACATCATCGTCGAGGGAGACCGCCGCCCGTGCCCTCTCGAGTGGCTCGATAGTTTCTGCATGCGTAATTTCACTGGTTCTGCCGAGTTCGATGACACGCTCCCGCTGGCCGATGGCAAAATCGAGGCGGGATTCCGGGTAAATCCCGAGCGGCTGGCGCAAGCCCTCAGTGACTGGTTGACGCGGCGGGGTAAGGGCGGCGGGCAGCCGGTTCGCGTCGAAATTCGTGTCGAAATTCCTGCCGAAATAACGCCCAAGGTTTGCACCGCTGTGGAGTCCACGAATGTAAACGCTTCCGATGCCGGTCCCAACGTCACGCTTGATGTAAATCTTGATGTAAATGATGTAAATACAGGTCCCCACGACGCGATGCAAACTCGGGTTCTGCCGGTCACGCCCGGGTCCACCTCCGGCAGCAAAATCGGCAATTCCAGCAATTGCACCGTGCCGCCGAAAACGCTCATGCCACCCAAAACCTCCGATCGCTAGCCGCATCTCAAGGCCGAACTGCTGTCGCTGATCGCGAATCGCGCAACCCGCATCGCCGAATCGGAATCACCCAACTCGAATCGCTCGGTCCGCATGCGCAACCCGAATCGCCACCGGAATCGCCCAAGTCAAGACCGGCGTTTCACATCCGTGGGAAGTTGCCCCGCCTTCGGGGCGCGTCCCAGGGCTGCCGGGCCGCTGGTGGCGGGTCGCAGCGCGGTGATGATTCGCGGTAATGCTTCGATGGCCGCCCGTTCACCCGCCGCGACCAGTTCCGGCGTTTTCGCAAAATCATCCCAGGCGAACTCCCGCACGTTGGGCTCGATCACCACATCCGCCTTCGAGCGCCAGCCAAAATCCGCATGCCGCTGCACGATGGCAAATGACCGCCCGATCACGTCGGTGATATTCGTCGGTTTTTGCGCGCTCTCCGCATCGAGAAAAACGGCAATCACAATATCCGCACCCATCATTCTCGCCGCATCCACCGGCACCGTCGCGGCAATAAATCCGTCCACCAGGAGCTGCCCATCGTACTCGACCGGCCGAAACAGTCCGGGGTACGCGCACGATGCCCGCAGAGCCGGTCCGATGGGACCCTCCTTCAAATAAACCGCTTCACCTGTGTAGAGGTCGGTCGCCACGATCACCAGTGGGATCTTCAAATCCTTGAAGTCGCTGACACCCAGCGTAAGCTGCGGATACAGCGCCAAACGCTGGTTGGACGCCAGCCCCATCTTTGAAAATTTCCATTGCGCGAAATTTCCAAACCGCAGCTCGGTAGCCTTGCGCACCACCTCATCAAACGGCAGTCCACTCGCGTACGCCACTGCCGCCAGCGCTCCCGCACTGGTTCCGGCAATGCAGTGGATGGCAATGTTGTTCTGCTCGAGCGCGTGCAATACGCCTATATGCGAGATGCCTCGGGCGAAGCCCCCGCCCAGCGCGAGACCCACCTTGGGCGGCGCCGCAGGCACTTGCGCGAGGGCGGGAGGCCCGGCGTACGCGAAATCCCGCACGCGCTCCAAAGCAGTTTGCAGCCATCCCGGCGTCTTCTCCACTTTGCGCCCGAGCGGGCTTTCGGTCTCTTTCAACGCGGTATGATTGCCGTCTTCCATCGCACTTATTAGACGCTAAATCGCGGTTCCGGGACTCCCTCACATAGCCTCAACGCACCTTGCCGCCGCCAGCGTACTCTCCCCAGGTCCTCACCCGTTGGAGAGTCCCTGTAGCGTCCCCCGAACGATCTTGGCCCAGCGCGCCTTAACATCCGGCCTGTCCGGAGGCCTTACAGCCTCGCAAATATCGTTTCCCTATTGTTTGATTTGACCGGCACCGGCAGCTTCTGTAACCTTAACCCCGCCTTCACGGGTTTGCCACAAAATCGCTAGCAGCGTGGCCCAACTGATCAATCGGCTTGGGTTGCCTCAGCCTGCCGCGGGGTCCCACATATGAAACCCAGCATCGACAAAGTTGTCGTCCTTGGCGCCGGCACCATGGGAGCGCGCATTGCCGCGCATTTCGCCAACTCCGGAGTCGCCTGCACCCTGCTCGACATGGTGCCCACCGCGCTCACCCCTGAAGAAAAGGCTCGCGGCCTCACCCTAGCCGACCCGCGCGTGCGCAATCGCATCGTGCGCGCTGGGTTTGATGCCGCAGTCAAATCGCGTCCTCCGGCGTTTTTCGGCCCCGCCGCCATGGCGCGCGTCACGCTGGGAAACTTTGAAGACGATCTGGCCGCCTGCGAAAATGCCGGCTGGATCATCGAAGTCGTCGCGGAAAACCTCGAAATCAAGAAGCGTCTTCTCGCGCGCGTGGCCCCGCATCTTCGCCCCGGCACCATCGTGACCACGAACACGTCGGGCCTGCCCATCCGCGAAATTGCGGCCGGCGCCAGTGCCGCTTTTCAAAGCCAGTGGGCCGGCACGCATTTTTTCAATCCGCCGCGTTACATGAAGCTGGTCGAGCTGATCCCCGGCCCCGCCACCCGGCCCGAAGTGCTCGATACCATCGAGGATTTCTGCGATCGCCGCCTGGGTAAAGGCGTGGTGCGCGCGAAGGACACTCCGAACTTTATCGCCAACCGCATCGGCACCTTTGCCATCGTCAATTCTTTGCGCCTGACGATGTCGCAGCCGCCGGAGTCGCAGCCGCCGCAGCCGCCGCAGCCGCAGCCGCAGCCGCCCGGCGCCCTCGCCCAATCCGCGCCCGGCAACAGTTCTGCCGCCGCGGCGACAATGGCCGCCACGCCGAGCGCGCCCACCACCGCGCCCATGTCCGTCGAAGAGGTCGACGCCTGCACCGGTCCCGCCATTGGCTGGCCGAAGTCCGCCACCTTCCGCACCCTGGACATCGTCGGCATCGACGTCCTCGCGCACGTCATTCAGAACATCTACGAAAATGCGCCCGATGACGAATCGCGCGAACTCTACCACGTGCCGCCACTCCTCGAAGATCTGCTGCGCCGCGGCTGGCTGGGAGAAAAAACCGGCAGCGGTTTCTACAAGCGCGTCAGAAAAGGCGCTGACTCCGAAATCCTCGCGCTCGACCTCTCGACCATGGAATATCGCCCGCGCCAGAAGGCGCGGTTCGCGTCTCTCGAATCGGTACGCACTATCGACGACACCCGCGAGCGCCTCCGCGCGCTGCTCGCGCCTGTCCTGGCCGGCCACCCCGGCGACAAAGCCCAGCAATTCCTGTGGAACGCGATTTCGCAAATCTGCGTCTACGCCGCGCGCCGCATCCCGGAAATATCAGACTCGCTAGCCGACGTGGACCGCGCCATGCGCTGGGGTTTTGCCTGGGAGCTGGGCCCCTTCGAGATGTGGGACACGCTGGGGGTGCCGGCCATGGCCGCGCGCCTCGAGCAGCAAGGCGTGCCGCTCCCGCCGCTTGTCACCCAACTCCTCGCCTCCGGGAAAAAATCGTTCTACGAATCCGCGCGTGGCGAAACCTCCGTGTTCGCTCCCGCTTCCGGCACGTTCGTGAAGCTTCGCGAGCCCGCCGGCGTCATCATCCTCAAATCTCTCAAGGACCAATCGCGCGAAGTCGCCTCGAACTCCGGCGCCAGCTTGATCGATTTGGGTGACGGCATCCTGTGCTGCGAATTTCACTCGAAGATGAACGCGATTGGCGGCGACATCGGCGCCATGATCCAGGCGGGATTAAAGCGCTTGGGCACCGATTTCGACGCGATGGTTATCGCCAACCAGGCGGTGAATTTTTCCGTGGGCGCCAATCTGATGCTGCTCCTGGTCTCCGCCCAGGAGCAGGAGTGGGACGACCTCCATCTCGCCGTGCGCGAATTTCAGAATTTCAATCTCGCCATCAAGCACTCGCGCCGCCCCGTCGTCGTCGCGCCGCAAGCACTCGCACTCGGCGGCGGTTGCGAAGTATGCCTGCACGCCGCACGCATTCACGCGGCCGCCGAAGCCTACCTGGGCCTGGTCGAAACGGGTGTCGGCCTCATTCCCGCCGGCGGCGGATCGAAAGAAATGATCGTTCGCGCCAACGAGCACGCGGCCGGCGGAGCCGAACTCATCCTCACCGCTCCGGTTCCCGAAAATTTTGACCTCGACTTGTTTCACGCGATGAAGCCCATCTTTGAAACCCTCGCCATGGCCAAGGCCTCCTCGAGCGCGGAGGATGCGCGCACCCTCGGCTTCTTGCGTCCCGCCGATCTGATCTCCATCAACCGCGATCGTCTCGTTGCCGATGCCAAGGCCACCGCTCTCGCCCTGGTCCGCGCCGGCTACCAGCCTGCCGCGCCTCCGCCGCATTCTCCAAGCATCCGCGTTCTGGGCGACGAGATGATCGCCGGCGCCCAGCTCGCCATCCACATGATGCTGCGCGGCGCCTACATCTCCGAATACGACGCGCACATCGCTCGTAAACTTGCGCACGTCCTGGCCGGCGGCGCGCTTACCGAGCCGCAATTCGTAAGCGAGCAGTACCTTCTCGACCTCGAGCGCGAAGCCTTCGTCAGCCTTTGCGGCGAGCAAAAAACCCAGCAGCGCATCGCGCACACGCTGAAAACCGGAAAACCCCTCCGCAACTAGCTCGCCCGAATTCACCGGGACCGGCGGGCTGGGCCAGGTGAACTGCGCGCCCTCAACAGCAGGCGCTCAACTAAGGCCGCGGCAGCTCGCTGGCCGCGACGCGTTTTGATCCTTCGCGCCGCTTCTGCTCGATTACACCGGCACGGCGCTCTATGCATACCCTGTGCGTGGCATGTCATTTAGTGCAATTTGCCTCCCGTTTTAAGGCAATCGCGGCAAATACATCGGCTCCGGTGAGCGATAAGATTCCGGCACGAATTGGACGGGGCGAATTGCACGGGGAACGTAATAGCAACAAGCAAAGACAAAAACCACACGCCGCATGCAGCGCCCCTGATGATGTTCACGCGCGAAGCAGCGACTGGGATGACTTAAGCTGGAGCCGATTCGAAGGAGGTACGCAATGACCTGGGCGGAGGATTTGAGCGGAGTATTACAACGTTACGCGGGAGGCGGCGCCGCAGCGGGGGCGCAGCCTGCACCCGATGTGCATGCCCACTTTGATCAGGTTTCTCAATCGGCCCCTCCCAACGTCATGGCGGACGGCTTGGCCGCGGCCTTTAAGTCCGATCGCACGCCCGGTTTTGGCCAGATGCTGTCGACGCTCTTCACCAATTCCAATGCCGAGCAAAAGGCCGGGCTTCTCAACCATCTGCTGTCATCCGTGGGCTCCGGTGGGCTGGCGCAAATCCTGGCCGGCACAGGTTTAGCTGGCCTGGCAGGTGGCAAACCCAACATCACCCCGGAGCAAGCCCAGCAGGTTTCTCCCCAAGCGGTCCAGCAAATGGCCACCAATGCCCAGCAGTCAAACCCCTCGATCGTGGACACGGTGAGTGGGTTTTACGCGCAGCATTCCACACTGGTAAAAACGCTCGGAGGCACAGCTCTGGCCATCGCACTCACCAAGGTGGCGGAGCGTCAAAGATAACTGCCGCATCCGCCATGTGTCGCCAGTTGCGTCGCATGCCCTGACACCGTCGGGCCCCGTCGAACTCTATCGGGCACTATAGGGCATGCATCTGGCCTCTGCGTCACAGCCGGCATTTACACTCGCGGTTTCATTGCCAATCGCAAACGAACCACTGCGCCAAAAACTATTTCCTATCGCCATATTTATCTAATCGAGAAAAGTATCTGCCGAGGAAAGTACGATGCCAGCCATTCGAAAACCCGATTCCGTCACTTGGGGCCAGGTGTTCCGCCGAACGTTGAAAGAAGCGAGTGACGATGACGTGCTTGGACGCTCTGCCCAGCTTTCCTATTATTTCTTTTTGGCCTTGTTCCCCATGCTCATTTGCATCATGGCCATATTGGGACTGTTTTCAGGCGCCGGAGAGCACGTCCGGCAGGAACTGTTGAACTTATTATCGACGGCGCTCCCTGGCTCGGCCTCCCAGCTCGTGGGCCAAACCCTGGCCGAATTAAGCAAGGCCCATAACGGCTCAAAGTTATCCTTTGGAATACTTTTTTCACTGTGGACCGCGTCGGCTGGGATGTCCGCCATCATGGACACTCTCAATGCTGAATACGAAGTGCGTGAGACCCGCTCGTTTTTCCGCAAGACGGCTGTCGCCATTGGACTGACGATCGTCTCGGCATTGCTGCTGATGGTGGCGATCAGCATCGTGGTTGCCGGTGGGCCCGCGGCTCAGGCGTTTGCGCATGGCGCTATTTCCGCGCTGCTCAAAATCGCGGAGTGGCCCGTAGCAGTGGCCTTTGTTTTGCTGGGATTTGCCGTGATTTATTTCTTTGCGCCCGATGTGAAGGATCAGAAGTGGCATTGGGTCACGCCGGGCGCCCTCACCGCCCTGGTTTTGTGGTTTTTGGTTTCTTTAGGCCTGAAAATCTATCTGCATTTCTTCAACAGTTACAGCGCCACCTACGGTTCCCTCGGCGCTGTCATCGTCCTCTTATTGTGGTTCTATCTCACCGGAGCCGCGGTCCTGCTCGGCGCCGAACTCAACAGCGTGATCGAAGACGCCGCCGCCGAAGCCGGCGAGCCCGAAGCCAAACTCAAAGGCGAGAAAGCCCCCGGCACCGCGAGCTAGCCGCAATTCGCACCGATTCACAGCCGCCCCGCACAAGCGCATCGCAGCTTGTGCATATCTCCCGTACAAGCCTGGGTGCCCGGCGCAACTTGCGGCATCATATACAATGTAACTGTGTCGACGCGGGAACCGTCTCAAGCTGGATACGGCGTGTGTACGGCTAAGTCATTTGATTGCACGACTTACCGGTACGGCGCAAGTGCACCAATTGAAGGACTTAAAGCCATTTAGACTGATACACATGCGACGAGAGCAATCGCAAGCTGCCTGGATTGAACACTTACAAAAAACCCGGGGGGGTGGCACCCCTCAGATTTTGTTGTTGCGATTTACTGAAACTGCAGTAGTTACGAAACGGGAGTTACGAAATGAAGGAAGCCGTTATCGTCAGTTCTGTACGCACGGCCGTCGGCAAAGCCGGTAAAGGCACGCTCCACGCCACCCGCCCCGACGATCTTGCCGCCACCGCCATTCGCGGTGCGCTTGACCGCGTGCCTGGGCTCGATCCTAAAGAGATTGACGACGTCATCATGGGCTGCGCCATGCCCGAAGGCGAACAGGGTATGAATGTCGCGCGGATCGCCGCGCTGCGCGCCGGCTTGCCCGTCGAAACCTCCGCGATGACCATCAACCGTTTCTGCTCCTCCGGCCTGCAATCCATCGCTATGGCTGCCGAGCGCATCATGTGCGGCCATGCGGACATCATTATCGCCGGAGGAACCGAGTCCATGAGCATGGTGCCCATGGGCGGCAACAAAGTCGCACCAAATCCCTGGCTCATGGATCACTACCCCGACACGTATCTCAGCATGGGATTGACCGCGGAAAATCTGGCGCGCAAGCACAACGTCACGCGCGAGCAGGCTGACCAGTTTTCCTACGAAAGCCACCAGAAGGCGCTTGCGGCCATTGCCGCGGGCAGGTTCCAGGATGAAATCGTGAAGGTCGAGGTGCGCAACAGCGTCGTGCCCAACGGCAATGGCAGCGGCGCCAGCGGAAAAAGAAATGGGCAAACCGAACATCTGAAAACCACCACTTCTGTTTTTGCGGTGGATGAAGGCCCGCGCGCCGACACCTCGCTCGAAGCGCTTGCGCGCCTCAAACCGGCATTCCACGCGCACGGCACGGTCACTGCCGGCAATAGTTCGCAGATGAGCGACGGCGCAGCCGCTGCCGTGGTGATGAGCGCCGAGCGTGCTCGCGCGCTGGGCGCGCGACCGCTGGCGCGCTTTCTTTCCTTCGCCACCGCGGGGTATGCTCCAGAGGAAATGGGTATCGGACCGGTATATGCGATTCCCAAAGCGTTGCAGCAGGCTGGCTTAAAACTCGAGCAGATTGATGTGATCGAGCTCAACGAAGCGTTTGCCGCGCAATCACTTTCCGTGATTCGCCTCGCCGGCCTTGATCCGGCACGCGTAAATCCTAATGGCGGAGCGATCGCTCTCGGTCATCCGCTCGGATGCACCGGGGCCAAGCTCACCGCGACCATCTTGCGCGAACTCGAACGCCGCAATGCACGCTACGGCTTGGTGACGATGTGCGTGGGCGGCGGCATGGGCGCCGCCGGGATTTTTGAACGCATCGCGAACTGATTCTAACGGGCACCTGACGGGGAGGAATCATCATGGCTACCGCCGCAGCGCCGCGCACCACCGCCATCGGTGGGAGCTTCTTGATCGAAACCCCGCACCTCGAAACGGTTTTCACCCCCGAGGAGTTCACCGGCGATCAGCGCCTCATCGGTCAGACGGCCGAGGAGTTTGTCGCCCAGGATGTTCTCCCGCTGATCCCGGAACTCGAGCAGCACAAAGAGGGCCTTATGGCCTCGCTGCTGAAAAAAGCGGGCGAAATCGGCCTGCTGGGCGGCGGCGTGCCTGAGGAATTTGGCGGGTCGGGACTCGATCGTATTTCGGCCATGCTGTTATCGGAGAAGGCCTCCGCGTATGCCTCCTTCAGCGTCACCATGGGCGCTCATTCCGGTATTGGCACGCTGCCCATCGTTTATTTTGGCACCGACGAGCAGAAGCGTAAGTACTTGCCCAAACTCGCCACCGGCGAATGGATTGCCTCCTATTGTTTGTCCGAGCCGCAGGCTGGTTCCGACGCGCAGAGCGCGCGCACCCGCGCCGTATTATCTCCGGATGGCCGGCATTGGCTGTTGAACGGCCAGAAAATGTGGATCACCAATGGCGGCTTTGCCGACGTTTACATTGTGTTTGCCAAGGTGGATGGCGAAAAGTTTTCGGCGTTCATCGTCGAGCGCGGCTTTCCCGGATTTTCCGTGGGTGCCGAAGAGAAAAAGATGGGCTTGCGCGGCAGTTCCACTGTCCCCATCTTTTTTGAGAATTGCCAGGTGCCCCGCGAAAATCTGCTGCACGAAATCGGCCGCGGCCATATCGTCGCATTCAATATCCTGAATGTCGGCCGGTTCAGCCTCGGCGCCGCGTGCATTGGTGGGGCGAAGAACGAGATCGAAGCCGCCGCCCGTTATGCCCAGGAGCGCACCGCGTTCGGACACCGCATCGGTGAATTTGGGCTGGTGCGCGCCAAGCTCGCCGAAATGGCCATCCGCATTTTTGGATTGGAATGCATCATCTATCGCACCGCCGGGCTGATTGAACGCCAGCTCGAGCGCGAACGTGAAGCCACCGCCAATTCGCCCGCCAGCACGCCTGACGCCGATCAGTCCCACCGCGCCATGAAACTTCTCGAGGAATACGCGGTGGAATGCTCGATCAGCAAAGTCTATGGCAGCGAGGTTCTCGACTACGTGGTCGATGAAGCCGTGCAGATTTATGGCGGCTACGGTTTCCACGAAGATTATCCGGTGGCGCGCGGCTATCGCGATTCCCGGGTGAACCGCATTTTCGAGGGCACCAACGAAATTAACCGCATGCTCATCATTCAGATGTTGATGAAGCGCGCGCTCGCCGGCACGCTGCCGTTGCTGGCCGCCGGAGCCAAACTGCAGGAAGAAATTCTTAGCGGCACGTCGTTCGCGAGTTCGTCCGGCGGCCCCTCTGACAGTACGTCTGGCAACACCTCTGGCAACACCTCTGACAACACAGACGCGGCGCAGCAAGCCTGGGCCGATGAGGAACGCACGCTGGCCGGGGCCAAGAAATTGTTTTTGCTCGCAGCCGGCGCGGCCATGCAGAAACATCGCGAGCGCCTTGCCGATCAGCAGGAAATCGTGGCCGCTCTCGCGGACATCGTCATCGAAATCTACGCCATGGAATCCGCGCTTCTGCGCGCCCAAAAACAAGCGCAAAAAAATGCCGGTGCATCCGCATCTGCCGGCGCCGCGTCACGCGCATCGGCCCAGATGTCGGATCAAGCGTCTTCTCAAGCCTCGCCTCGAGACGTGACCCATGCTTCGCCCAGCACAGCGGATGCTGCGACATACGGCGCCCGAGATGGCGCGACAACTGGCGCGAGCGACGGCGCCGCTAATTTCTCGCGCTCACCCATGGCCGCCGCAGCCCGTGTCCTGCTGCACGACAGTGCAGACCGCATCGAAAGCCGTGCACGCACGGTGCTGTCCGCCACCGCCGAAGGCGACATGCTGCGCACCCAGCTTGCCGTTTTACGTCGCTTTGCCAAGCGTGAGCCGGTCGACACGATCGCTCTGCGCCGCGTTGTTGCGGATGCCGTCGAGTCCGCCAATCGTTACCCGTTTTAACGAATATTTGGGGAACTGGTCGCCCAGCCTGCGACCGTCGGTCACCATCGGAGTTCGTTTTCAAAGTTCGTGTTCGAGGCGGTCTGGCGCGGCAAACGTAAGTTCGCGTATCTGTGCCGAAACAGCACACTTACGGCAGTTCTACAACGTCTGGAACCCGCGTACCATCGCGTTCTGTTACTTCCCGTGTTTTACTCATCGTGCTACATTATAGGTGTATCAACCCTGCGTTCTCCGCATCTAATGTGGCAAGGACGTTCTTCGCTGCTTAGGTGGAACGAGCTAGAGTTGACAGGGCTAGAAAGGACCAGTTCGGTGAGCGCCATAGTGTCTTCGGAAGTCAGAGCACGTCGCTGGAAGAAGTGGCTGTGGATCGGAATCCCGACCATCGCGGCCGTCGCCGCGTTCCAGTTGTATTTCGTCCAGGAAATCATCGCCGCGTTGCTGCTGTTTACGGTATTGTTTGTCGTCGTAGGCTTTATCGTCGCAGTCTTGTGGCTGATCGATCGCGCAGGTCAGCGCACCGTAGCCTGGGCAGAACCGCAAACCCGCCAGGTCGCCCGGCTGGCACGCCGCGGCGTCGCCGCTGTCGAACAGCGCGGACGCAAATGGACGCACACCGGAGCCGCGCACCCGTAGACCCGTCGCGGCATGGGCGCAACATCGGCGCAGCAATTTGTGCAGATACTGCGCTACCAGATACTACGTAAAAACAGCGCATGGCGGCTGTCGCGCTTTTTGTTTTGGCGCTGTTTTGTCGCGGCGCTGGAACACTGCTTTTGCGCCATGCGGGATTAAACGGCATTAGAAAAATGCTGCGCCGCCATCCACATTGATCGCCTGTCCGGTGATGGCGCTGGCCTGATCCGAAGCGAGGAACAGCGCCGCGGCGGCGATTTCATCGGCGGTTTGCCCGCGCCCTTGCAGGATCCCTTCCAGAAAGCTCGCCAGTTGCGCGTCAGGATCGATACCGAGGCGCGCCGATAATGACGCGCCCAGGTCTTGCGACATTTTCGTTTCGGTCACAGGTCCCGGGCAGACGGCGTTAACGCGCACGCCGCGCCGCGCCGATTCGGCGGCCATAACGCGCGTCAGTCCCAGCATTCCTGCTTTCGCCGCCGCGTACGGAGCGCCCCACGGAAACGCCGACTTCGCCGACAAGCTGGAAATATTAATGATTGCGCCACCGCGGCGCGCGTACATCGCCGGCAACACGAGGCGCGCGAGCAGAAACGCTCCTCGGAGATGGACGGCGATTACGCGATCCCACTCTGCAGGTGTAATTTCTTCGACCGGTTTCACGGGACCGTAATCGCCGGCGTTGTTGACGAGTACACCCACGGCCCCGAGGCGCTCTGCCGCCGACATGATGCGCGCGCAGTCCGCCTCTTGCGAGACGTCGGCGGTGATCCATGCCGCTTGGCCGCCGTCGCTCGCGATTTCCGAGGCCACGTTACGAACTTCACTTTCGGTGCGCGCCGCAATGAGCACTGCGGCGCCTTCGGCGGCGAAGCGGCGCGCGATGGCCCGCCCGATTCCGCGTCCTCCGCCGGTGACGATTGCGACCTTCCCTTCGAGAAGCATAAGACCTCGCGCGCGATCTGGTGTGTCGTTAAGCTCAAGCAGAATAACATCTCGCGTGAAAGGCCTGATTCCCCACAGCGCGTATTGGGGTGCACGCACCAGGTTACCAGCCGGGCCCACACGATGAACCTCACCGGGTGCGAGTCCACATGCGCCGTTGGAAGAGCGCAGCCCGGCTCCCAAGGTCGGGTGTTGCAGCAACCTAGAAATGTCACCCCATGCTGTTGTGTGTTCGAGTCGGCTATCGCCTTAGCAGAGCGAGACGCGGCCCTCAAGGGCTTGGTGAATGTGACTTTGGCTCCGGACAGGCTGACGCGCAGTCGGCGGGCAGGCCTGTGTTCTGTGGCTGGCGTGCACCAGTCGCCGCGCTGCCTTGCTGATGGCGAGCTTTGAGGCGTTTGACATGCCGAGGCGTAACGTCGAGCAGTTCCGCGGGTCTGGCACACGCGAGGTTCGTGCACGCAATGGGAAAATCACTGCCGCTAGTTGCAGTTCCTTCTGAGTCTACGCGCATGTCGCCTGTCTCGAACGGTGACATTTTCGGGTTGACGCTGACGGGGACAGAATTATGGAGCCTAGACCCCGCATGACATCTTGTGGCCGTCGTGGCGGTTGACTGTTACAATGCTCGCCCATATGGCTGATTGGCGGCAAATCCAGGCGCGCATTCGCAAGGCAAAAGCTAGCACCGACGCTCCCGCGCAACTCGCAGAGCTGTACGAACGTACGCACGATGCCATGGTCGCGTTTGAAATGGCTCATTGGTACGAAAAAGCGGCCGATAATACCGAGGCGGTTCGCTGGTACACGCTGGCGGCGGAGCGGTTTCGTCGTGCGCAATGGCGCACCAAGTCCGAGGAGGCACTGATCCGGCTTGGTGGTGCGATCCCCGTCTATACGACGGAATTGCTTCCCGAATCCAAATCTTCGGAGCCGCGTTCCGGCATGAAGCAGGAAGAAAAAAATGAGGCCGAAGCGGGAGTATCGCTCGGCGCGGAACCATCCGAGCTGGAATCAGAACCGCAATCGGAAGGGGAATCAGAAGCACACCCGTCAGCAGAACCAACGCCCCGCGCGGCACGACCGCCCGCGGCACCATTCGCGGCACCACGTGCGGCACCAGATGATCGGCGGGAACCCGTTCCGCATGAAGCCGCCGGTGCCGAAAGCTCGTCTGCACAACCGGCACACGCAAACGGAGAGGCTGTCTCCAGTGAAACCGCTGGCAAGAAGCGCCGCCGGCGCGGTCGCCGCGGCGGCAGGAAGCGGCGCACTACGGGCGCGGGTGCGCCTTCTCATGCAGAAAGCCAGGGTGAATCGCCCGCATTATCGGGTTCCGATCAAGAAACGGACCAGAATGCGGGCGCTGTCGTTCGTCCTCCGATGGCCCGATCCGCATCCGCAAGAAGGTCTTCCGGTGCGACCAACGGTGGTGCAGGTTTTGCCGTCGCACCTTCCCGCTCATCGGGCTCAGCCGCGTCCATAGAGGCCGCTTCAGCTGCTTCCGGCATCGGTCCCCACGAAAGTGAGCATGTCACGCCGCCCTCTTCGGGTGCGGGCGACACCGCTAGGACCGACCACCCTTTGCCGATCGCTGAGCACGATGCCTCGAGCGCGCCTGAACGGAGCGCGGAACCGGCGGCGGCTGCTCCCGCTTGGCAAAGCCGCACGCGCGCGGGCGAACCTGCTTTGGTGTCGCGCATCTCCCATCTCGAATCACAGCTTCGCCGTCTGCTGGCATGCCCGCTGGCTTCGCTGGACGACTTCGAGCAAGCCCCCGCCGGACCAGGCGTGCTCCTGCTTTCCGACTCGGACCAGGTCACCTACTATTACATCGAGTCGTGCCAGACTTTGCGTATTGGGATCGGGAATCTGCTTCGGGGAGCGCGTGGAACCAAGGATGGGGGACTGCTCAAGGCCCGCCTCGCTGAAAATTTGGGCATCGCGGAATCTCGCGTGGCGCGTTACCTGAAGGACCACTGCGCGGTGCGGTGGTTGCAGCTCGACGAGGGTGCTGCAGAACTGGCACACTTCGCCATTGCCGTGCTGCGGCCCGTGGCCAACGAATAGGGACCGTTTCGCAAACGCTCTGTACCAGCTGGATGCAACCCCTGATATCCGTGTTAGTTATACGGATATCGAGAATTCCGTTGGCTGCCGAGGGATACCGTTCAACCTCAGTTTTCTCCCTTTAGACACATGTCGCTAGACGGCTCGCTTGACGGGACGGCACACTGGAGGCGTGGAACAGTGTGGGGACATAGCGGTGAGAATACCGTCGGGACATTGTTTGAATACGGTCTGAATACTGTCTGAATACGGTCTGAATAAAACGACGCGTAAGCCGTATGTCATAATTTTTTCAGAATTAATTTTGGGCTGGATCAGCATAGGCAGGACGTAAGGCGGGGACTCCGCACAATCGATTCTTGTAACGAAAGCGAGGATATTTCACATGCCGAGGAAAGCTGGCGTGGGCTCAAAGGCCTGGAAGGTAGTCGACAGCGTAGCCTGTAAGACGGCAGGCGTAGCCTTTGATGCGATTCAATTTTTTAACAAGCACAATCCCAAATCCGAATTTCACGCCAAAATGGTCTGACAAGCCGCTGCTGAAGTCCTGGGAGAAGTCCAAGCCCACACTCGGCTGGCCGCGCCAGACAGATTCGCTCTGCCCGGGCTGCGTGAAAGACGCCCGTGAAGCGATCATCAGCGGGCAAAAAGATTGGCGCGACCTGATGTATGAAAAGGTCGGCGAAATCAAGGCGCAGATTATCGAGCGCGATGGCCAGGTCTGGATGGTGAAGGAATGCCCCATCCATGGCACCTGCGAAGACCTGATGGCGATCGACTCCCAGTTTCTAACCTGGATCGAAAAGAATTTTCCAGGCCGCGATATTCCGGCGCACAACGATGAAGGTCTGCACAAGCACGGTTCGAGCACGGTGCGTTACGGCCGGGGCTCGGTGCTGACGGTCGATCTCACCAATCGCTGCAACATGATGTGCGACCCTTGCTTCATGGACGCTAATCAGGTGGGTTACGTTCACGAGCTCTCCTGGGAAGAAATTCAGGAAGTGCTCGACAACGCGGTGAAGATCAAGCCGCGCCGCCAGCTTTCCGTGCAGTTTTCCGGCGGCGAGCCGACCATGCATCCGTACTTCCTCGATGCCATCCGCTACGCGCGGAAACTCGGCTACAACAGCGTGCAGGCGGCGACCAACGGCATTGAGTTCGCCAAGAGCAAGGACTTCTGCAAAAAGGCTTTTGAAGCCGGATTGCGCTACGCGTATCTGCAATTCGATGGCATTGGCAACGACGCGAACAGCCATCGTCAGGTCGGCAACCTGTTTGACGTCAAGCTGCGCGCCATCGAAAACATGCATGCCGCCGGCATCGAAATCATTCTCGTCGTGACCATCGTAAATAGCGTTAACAACGACCAGGTGGGATCGATCGTGAAGTTTGCGATGGAGAATCCCAAGAAAATTTCTTTCGTGGCTTTCCAGCCGGTTTCGTTCACGGGCCGCGATGAAGACATCACTCCGGAACGCCGTCTTGCGCCAGCGCTACACGCTTTCTCACCTTGCGAATGACGTCAGCAAGCAGGTAGGCAAGGTGGAGCCCACCCGCGACTGGTTCCCGATTTCGCTGATCAGCGCCTTTTCGGCTTTCGCGGACTTGTCGCACGGCCCCGAATCGCACTGGGGCACCGTAAGCTGCGGATGCCATCCGAATTGCGGTGTTGGCACCGCTCTGATGATTAACAAAGAGACCAAGGAATGGGCGCCCGTCCCGCGCTTCCTGAACGTTCCGCAGCTGGTTGAAGACGTGAAGAAGATCACCGACGCGGCGCGCAACAAGACTTTTTCGAACCTCATGATGGGCTTGGCGCTTCTGAAGAACTACCGGCCGTACGAGGCGCCTCCGAGCCTGGCGCTGATCGATCTGTGGAAGAAGTTCGACAAGTCTTTCGGGCTGACTCCGGGACACGTGGAGAGATACGGCGACTCAGGTCCCAACCGCACGTTTGAGGATACCGAGAAGCGCCGCAAAGCGGACCCGTGGAATTTCCTGTTCATCGCCGGTATGTGGTTCCAGGACCTGTTCAACTACGACTTCCGGCGCACGGAAATGTGCATCATTCCGTATGCCACGCAGCAGGGTGAAATTTCCTTCTGCGCGTACAACACCGGCATCGGCTGGCGGAAGATCATCGAGAACATGTACAAGAACGCTACCGTCGCGCAGTGGTACAAGACCCACGGCAAACACCAGATTTATGCCAAGGGCCGCGAAGTGAACCTCGATCAGTACGAGCACTCGCTGGTCATCGATGCCGCCGACGCCGCTCGCGTTCGCGAACGAGAGCACGACGACATCCCCACGACCGCCGCGGAAGAGGACAAGATGCGCCGCCGTAAAGCGCTCGAAGAGGCGGCCAAGGTTCGCGCCATTTACGAAGAGATGGTGCTGAAGAAGCCGCAGCAGGCCGTGGTGCAGATCGGCTCCGTGCAGGAGATAAAGCATGCTACGCCGGCGTCATCGCTCACCACCATTTCCGCCGGCGGCAATGGCCACGGTAACGGGAACAATGGGGTAAAGCAGGAAGAAGAAGTAGGCGCACCAGCAGGCGACTAAGTCGCTGTACTGAGGGCGAGGCTGCGCCTTCGCATTGGGGGGCGCAGCTCTCGATTCCGCAAGTTACGGCAGTAGAATACCCCCGACACAACACCTGCGGTACAATACGTCACGATAGAGTACGTAAGAGGCTGGCCTTCATTATGCCGATTTACGAATATATCTGTGGTGACTGCGGCAACCACTACGAGCAGATCGTGCTTTCGCGGGAACAGGCCATTTCGTGCCCGAAGTGTTCCAGCGCGAGTCATACGCTGCAGCTTTCGGTTTTTAGCGCTCCCGCGAAATCGTCTGGGTTCGCGAGTGACTCCGGTGCGGCTCCCACGGGCGGTGGGATGGGGGCATGTTGCGGCGGAGGCTGCGGCTGTAACTGAGCCGCTGGAAATGAAGCTCATCCAGCATTCCGCGACACGCCTTCAAACAGCGGCTAGCGCTGTTTGGCAATGGCTGCGCGGTTTCACAGGCGACACTGCTTATGAAGGTTACCTGCACCACGCTCTCGAGCGCTCTGGCACACCCCTAACTGCGGAAGAGTTTTACCTGGATGATATCCAGCGCAAGTACACGCGCCCGAACCGCTGCTGCTAGCGTTTTGGGCCACCGGCCTGAATGTGTTTCTGCTTTTCCCCAACTCTCTCGAGTAACGGCTTTTTGAACCCGGTCGCCTGATCCTGCCTCTGCGACGCCTCTCTCCACAATCACGCTTCTCCAGACTTACGCTCCGAGTGGTCATCTATCTCGCCTTGCACTGCATTCTGCCCTGAAACTCGCGCACGGGGTGTCCCCTCAATTCTGACTGCTAAGCGATTGCTCTAGAAAGTGAGCGGGAGTAGAATCCCGCTCATCGTCTTGTCCTCCGACTGCCGTAGGAGCGGTTTGAATTTCATCGTAAGTGTGCTGGGCCCTGCAATAATGTGCGAACCTGCACTGACCTCGTGAGTAGGTACAGGTTCGCAGTGCGCTGTTTTCGCCATCGACTTGATCGCGCTGTTCATCCTTGGCTGTCCATCCTGGTGCTGTCCATCCGGTGCTGTCTATCTGGTGCTGTTCATTTCTAACGATTGAAAGGAGCTCCTATGGCTTTAGACTCGGAAAAACTCAATGCGCTAATCGGGAAAGGGCTAGTGGATTTCGGCGCCACGCTTCACGCGGCTTGTGTGCGCATCGGCGATCAGCTTGGCCTGTACAAGGCGCTCCATTCTGGCGGACCGCAAACGCCGGCGGAACTCGCGAAACGCACGGGTACCGTCGAGCGGTACGTTCGGGAGTGGTTAAACTCGCAAGCGGCTGGCGGCTATATCACCTATGACCGGTCGACGCGCAAGTACAGCCTCACCGAGGAGCAGGCGTTCATCCTGGCCGACGAAAACAGCCCGGCGTTTTTGCCGGGTGCATTCCAGGCCGCGCTGGCTGTTACGCGCATCGTGCCGCGGATGATCGAGGCATTCCGAACCGGCGAAGGTGTGGGCTGGCACGAACACGATGCGGAGTTATTCACAGGAACCGAGCGATTTTTCAGGCCGGGTTATGCGGCGCACCTCGTGGAGTCCTGGATACCCTCGCTCACTGGTATCGAAAATCGGCTCAAGGACGGCGCCCGTGTTGCCGACGTGGGTTGCGGCCACGGCGCCTCGACCATCCTTATGGCCAATGCGTATCCGCAATCGACTTTCGTGGGATTCGACTATCACGCTGGTTCCATCGATACCGCCCGCAAACGTGCCGAGCACGCCGGAGTTGGCGACCGCGTAAAATTTGAAGTCGCCAAAGCCAAAGATTATACCGGCCGGGATTACGATCTCGTGGCGTTTTTCGACTGCCTGCACGACATGGGCGATCCCGTCGGGGCCGCGGCTCATGTGCGCGAAACGCTGGCCCCGGGCGGCTCCTGGATGATTGTCGAACCGTTCGCAAGTGATTCGGCGGACGAAAACTTCAATCCCGTGGGCCGAATTTTCTATGCGGTCTCGACGCTGTGCTGCACTCCGGCGTCAATGGCGCAGGAAGTGGGTTTGGCGCTCGGCGCGCAAGCGGGCGAAAAGCGCATCCGGGACGTGGCTAACTCCGGCGGCTTTGCGCATTTCCGCCGTGCGACGCAAACGCCGTTTAATCTGGTCTACGAAGCGCGTCCGTAACTCCGCGGTGTGGGGAAATGGCCCGTTGCTCATCGTTGTGACTCATCGTTGTGGCACATCGCTTGGGCCGCAACGGGCCAGATGATAGAATCGCTTCGTTAGAATTTCCGAAGTAACTCCATAAGAAAACTAACTGCACATGAGAGGGTCCTGATGGCACGTGCGCGCCGCATCGGAATACTGACGGGAGGCGGAGATGTTCCCGGCCTCAACGCCGTCATAAAGGCTATCGTCTATCAATCGGCGCCCATGGGCTATGAAGTCCTGGGAATCCGCCGCGGGTGGGAGGGGCTCACGCACCTGCAGCAGGGCCCTGACCTTGACTCAAAATACATCCTGCCGCTCAATTACCTTAACACCCGCACAATCGATCGCACCGGCGGCACCATGCTGCACACCTCGCGCGTCAATCCGCGAAAAATGCGCGCAGGTTCAGTGCCCAAACATATCCCGGAGGAAAAGCTTGCTCCTCTGCAGGTAGGGGACGGTTTGTACAATTTTACGCCCATCGTCGTGGACAATATCGCGCACCTTGGGCTCGATTACCTGGTTCCCATTGGCGGTGACGATACGCTCAGTTTTTCAGGTGTGCTGGATGGCCAGGGCGTGCCCCTCATCGGTATCCCCAAAACGATGGACAACGATGTGCAAGGCACCGAGTACTGCATCGGGTTTTCCACCGCGATTACCCGCGGCAGGGAGGCCATCAATCGCCAGCGCACGATCCTCGGCTCGCATGAACGCATTGGGATCTTCCGGATGTTTGGGCGCGATGCGGGTTTTACCGCGCTTTACTCCGCCTATCTTACCGGCGGACGCTGCGTAATTCCGGAAAGGGAGTTCGATCTCCAGCATCTCATCGACCTGTTGCTCGAAGACAAGCGCAATAATCCCTCGCGTTATGCGTTTGTCATCGCCTCCGAGGGCGCGCTTTGGAAGGGCCAGTCGCTCTCCGAGTGGGGCGAGGCGGACGCCTACGGACATAAGAAGAAGGCCGACATCGGACTGGCGCTGGCCGAGGAGATTCGCCGCCACACGGGGCAGGACACCATCTCGAGCGATTTGACCTACGAGTTGCGCGGCGGCGAGCCCGACGTGGTTGATTACCTGGCGGCGACCACATTCGGGAATATCGCCATCGACCTGATCCGCCAAGGCCTGCGCGGCCGCCTGGTTGCGGTACAAGGCGGCAAATACACGCACACTGTCTTACCCGACCCCAAACTCCCACCGCGAAGCGTTGACGTCGCGACCATGTACAACGTCGAGCGTTGCCGTCCGCATTACAGCGGCAAACTTGGCCTGCCCCTGATGCTGACTCCGGTGAACGCCTGAGCGGTGTTGACCTGTCTGGGGCTGGGCCGCAAGCGTGAATCCCGAGGGCGGCGTGCGCGGCCGTGCTACCATCGGATGCAGGTTCGAGTAACATTCCCGCGCTGGTGGCATCAAACCTTCACACTCGATGAAGATGTTGCGATCCGGTTGTCGCGCGGTACGCATCTGCGCAAAGCGGCGAAAAGTTGAAGCGGCGAGAACTTGATGAATAACGAAGAAAACCAGCCCAAGCTCTTCACGCTCACCGAAGCCGAGCGCACCCGGCGCGAGCTCGAGCCGGTGCTCATCGAGGCTATCGAGGTGCGCAGAAAGATCGCTCCTCTCGAGGAAGAGCTCGGTGCCATTGCCGCGCGCATTCAGTGGCTCGGCGGCATGCTGGTGGCGTACGAGGAGACGGCGCGCGTGCGTTTCGATCGCGATCGCCTTGCGGAATCGCTGCGTTCGGCGCTCGAGAGAATCAGCTCCACCGGCTGCGTGGTAAAGGACCTCGACATCGGTCTGCTGGATTTCCCCGCGCTCATCAACAACGAAGAAGTGTATCTTTGCTGGCGCCTCGGGGAAGAGCGCATCCGCTTCTGGCATCGCCAGGATGAGGGGTTTACCGCGCGCAAGCCCATCGAACCCGGCGATACCAGCCCCAACAACCCCGTGCAGTGAGTCACGCTGCAAAACGCCCGCTGCATCAGCCCTGCATCAGCGCTGCATGAAGCGTGCATGCAGCTTATCCGGTCTTCATGGATCGGCAAGAGAGCTTGAGGAGCTTGATGAGAATCGGATGAGAACGCGGCTCAAACTCGATTCAAAACTAACCGCATCGTAACTCTGAAAGGATTCTCAGGTGTCTGAAGAACGTCCCAACCGCCTCGCGCATTCCGCGAGCCCTTATTTGCGCTCCGCCGCCAATCAGCCTGTCGACTGGCACGAATGGGGGACGGAGGCTTTCGCGCGCGCGCGCGCCGAGGATAAGCCTATCCTCCTCGACATCGGCGCCGTGTGGTGCCATTGGTGCCACGTGATCGACCGCGAGAGCTACGAAGACCCTGAACTCGCCGCGCTGATCAATCGCCTGTTTGTGGCCGTGAAGGTTGATCGCGACGAACGCCCCGACGTGGACACGCGGTATCAGACGGCGGTAAATGCGATTTCAGGACAGGGTGGCTGGCCGCTGACGGGCTTTCTGCTTCCTGACGGCCGCCCCTTTTATGGGGGTACGTATTTTCCTCCGGCGGATGCCATGGGCCGTCCCAGCTTTCGCCGCGTTCTCGAAAGCATTGCGGAAACGTATCGCACGCGCCGTGGTGAGGTTGAGGAAGCGGCCACCGCACTCGTGGGGGCCGTGTCGCAGGCCGAAGTCTTCGCCAGCGCGCGGGGCGATTGGAGTGCGCAGCTCGTCGATCTGCAGCTCGCCGCTATTTTGCAGCGCTTCGATGCGCGCTACGGCGGCTTTGGGCGCGGTCCAAAATTTCCGCATTCCGCCGCGCTGGATTTGATTTTGGAGCGCTACCAGGCGACGCACGATCCGCAATTGCTGCAAGTGGCGCAGACCACGCTTGAAAAAATGGCTCGCGGCGGCGTTTACGACCAGCTCGCCGGCGGCTTCCATCGCTATTCAGTGGACGAGCGCTGGCTGGTGCCCCATTTCGAGAAAATGTCCTACGACAATTCGGAGCTGCTCAAAAATTATCTCCACGGGTATCAGGTCACCCGCAATCCCTTTTTTCTCGAAGTTGCGGAGGGGATCGTCGGCTGGGTGAATGACGTGCTTTCCGACCAGCAGGCTGGCGGCTTTTACGCCAGCCAGGATGCGGACATTTCTCTTGACGATGACGGCGATTATTTTACGTGGACCGTTGAAGAAGTGCGCGCCGTGCTCCCGGCGGCGGACTCGCGCGTGATCGAGCTTTATTACGATATCGGCGCCGAAGGCGAGATGCATCACAACCCGGCAAAAAACGTTCTGTGGATTGCCCGTGACCCGGCCTCAATCGCCCAGACGCTCGGGATGTCCGAGAAAGACGTACGCAGCACGATCGTGCGCGCGCGTGCGCAATTGCTCGCCGCGCGTATGAAACGTCCCACGCCTTATGTGGATACCACACTGTACACCAGTTGGAACGCGATGTTTATCTCCGCGTACCTGGAAGCCTCGCAAGTTTTCCAAACACTCGAGGCCGCCAGTGCAGCCCATGACAGCGCAAACGGGCTGCGGCCGGCCGCTGCCGCCGCAAAGACATTTGCCCTCCGCACCCTCGACCGCTTTCTTGCGGAGGCTTGGGACGACGGCCGCGGATTTTCCCACCGCCTTGGCGGAAGCCGTCTCGATGGGAGCCTTGACGATCAGGTGTTCATGGCTGCCGCCTTGCTCGACGCGTTTGAAGCTACACTCAATCCCCGCTACTTCGATGCCGCCGAGCGCGCCACCAAATTGTTTATCGAAAAATTTGGCGATCCCGCCGGAGGCGGCTTTTTCGACCGCTCGTCCGACGCCTCCCCCATGGGCGGTCTCGATGTCCGCCGCAAGCCTTTGCAGGATTCACCCACGCCGGGTGGCAATGCCGTGGCCATCATCGTTCTTGACCGCTTGCACGATTACAGCGGAAATGCCGCATATCGCGAGCGCTCCGAGGCGGCACTTGCGGCATTCGCGGGCGGAGTGGCCGAATACGGCTTGTTCGCCGGGACATTTGGTCTCGCTTCCGTGCTGCATGCCCGGCATCCGATTCAGATTGTCGTCACCGGGCGAACCAGCGATGCGTTAGCTGCGGAATTGGAGGGCGTGGCGCGACTGTATTACCGCTTCGGTAAGGCCGTTCTCCGCGTCGCGCCTGAGTCCGTCGCTGCTGAGGATTCCGCATCCACTTTGCGGGACGCAGCCGCCACACTTCCCTCAACGCTGCCGCCATCGCTGCAAAGCACGTTGCCGCATCTTCGCACGGTTGAGGCGCAGGCATTCGTCTGCGCCGGAGGAGCGTGCTATCCGCCAGTAAACGATCCTGCCCGGTTAGCAGATTTGCTGGCGCGTGTGGGCGCAGCGGCCGCTGCGAGCGGCTCGTAAGGGGCCGGTAGCTTCAAACAACATTGCCGGTCAAGGTTGCCGGCCAAGATTGGCGGTCAACATCACGGGTCAGCATCGCCGGTCAACTTGTTGCGCAAGAAGTTGCTGTTTAACGGAATTGGTAACGACGGTCGGGCAATTAAGAGGAGTACGAAACTCGGCGGACATTTCCGGTGTTTACCGCGAGGCGGCGCATCCATCCGAACGAAGGCGACGAATACGTAAGGGAGTGCAGCCGCCACCTCCGCCGCTCTTACCTATGTAAATCCCTCAGCGCCCTCAGGGGAGTTGCAGGTTTACGGATGTGTGGCGAGTTGCGAGTTCAGCGCGCTCTTCCTCACAATTTTTTTGACCATTCTGTCCGGCTCGTCCGAAATGTAAATGGCGCCTGACGGGTCGAGGCTTAACGTGTGCGGGCGCATTCCGTCCAGCCCGCCAATCGCATCCAGGATCTTGTCATCTTTGACGATCTTGATCGATTGGCCGTCGCTGTCGCTGATGTAAAGCGTATCATCCGGCAGAATGGCCATCCCGGACGGGTAGCCGAAATCCAGATCGGTCCACTGCTTGATGAATTTGCCGTCCTGCGTCCAGAATTGAATCCGCTTATTTACCCGATCCATCACCACCAACTCACCCTTCGAGTCGATCAATACCCTGTGGGGTAAATTGAACTGGCCAATCTCCGACCCTTTCGTGCCGCCGATAATCATCAGAAACTTGCCATTTTTGTCGAACTTCACGATGCGCGAATTCTGATACCCGTCGGTCACAAAAAGATCGCCATTCTTCGCCACCGCAACACCGGTGGGACCGTTAAAGCTATCGTGTGACGTGTTGTCTCCAGCCACACCTTTCCTGCCCAGGGTCATGACCTGCTTGCCGTCTTCGGTAAACTTGCCGATGAAGTTTTCAGCCTCGTCCGCGATCCAAAGATAGCCCTCACGGTCCACGGTCACGTCGTAAGGGCGCGTGAATACATTGGCACCCCACGCTTTCTGGAATTTGCCGTTCAGATCAAACACCCACACTGTGGGCTCGGTCGGATCGGCTGGTCTCACGAGAACCAGGATGGACCCGTGGCCGTTCGGATCGAAATTGATGGAGTCCACCATCTTCAGAGTCCGCCAATCCTTTCCCGTCGGCGGCTCACCCCAGTTCGTAACCACCCAGTTGGGATTTGGAGGGACGTTCGGCGGCAGTCCTCTTTTTTGAGCGAACGTCGCGGATGTAAGCGCGAGCAGGGCGGCCGCCGTCCCCAATATCAGGCAAGCGCGTTTGGTCATAAAACCTCTCCAAAACACATACGTCCAAGTGCCACGAGCGTGGCCGCGTCCCTGCTGCCCGATATCACCGTCCGTCAGAACTGAACATGTGGAACAGCTTGGTCAGCGGATCGAAAAAGCGGTCCACGACGCGCTCTTTCAAGGGAATGATGGCATTGTCGGTGATCGTGATGTTTTCGGGACACACTTTGGTGCAGCACTTCGTGATATTGCATAACCCAATTCCGAAATCTTCCCGCAATGCGGGTATGCGGTTGCCCACGTCCAGGGGATGCATTTCGAGCGCGGCGGCATAAACGAGGAACCGCGGCCCGATAAACTGGTCATGCATGTGGTGGTCGCGCAGCACGTGGCAAACGTCCTGGCACAGGAAACATTCAATGCACTTGCGGAATTCCTGCACGCGATCGACGTCGGTCTGCTGCATGCGCCAGGTCCCGTCCGGCGCATCGGGCGGGCGCGGCTTGAATTTCGCGATGCGTTCCTTTACGCGATAATTCCAGGACACATCGGTCACCAGATCCTTGATGTGCGGGAACGCCTTCATAGGCTCGATCGTCACCGGCTGATCGATTGGAATCGAGTTGAGGCGGGTCATGCACATCAGCTTCGGCATGCCGTTGATCTCCGCCGAGCACGACCCACATTTCCCGGCTTTGCAGTTCCAGCGCGCCGCGAGATCCACGGCGGACTCCGCCTGAATCTGGTGCACGGCGTCGAGCACCACCATGCCTTCGGTCACCTCGGTGGTGTAATCGTGGAACTGCCCCGAGCCTCTTTCACCGCGCCAAATGCGAAACGTAACGTTCGCCATCACTTCATCTCCTGAATGATTTGCTGGAGCTCCTCCGGCATCGGAGGAATGGGTTCCCGGGTCAGTTGCGGCTTGCCATCAGCCCCTTTTCCGACCACGATGTTGAACTTGCCAAAGGCTTCGTCTTTTGCCGGGAAATCGTCGCGGAAATGCGCTCCGCGGCTCTCCTTCCGCTCCAGCGCCGCGAGTGTGACAATCTCCGAAACGGTAAGCAGAGAACCCAGATCGAGCGCCGTGTGCCAGCCGGAATTATATTCGCGGTTACCGTGCACAGACGCTTTTTCCGCCCGCGCTTTTAGTTCCGCGATGCGCTCGAGTGCCTGGTACATTTCTTCTTCGACGCGCACAATGCCGACGAGGTCTTGCATCAGGTCCTGCAGGGCGTGCTGGATCGCGTAAGGTCCTTCGCCGTTCTCATGTTCGAACGGTTGAAGTGCCCGCCGCTCCGCCGCTGCCAGTTCCTCGGGATTCACGTTGCCGGCGGGATTCTCTTTGGCAAAGCGGGCGGCATATTCGCCGGCGCGTTGTCCGAAGACGAGCAGGTCCGAAAGCGAGTTCCCGCCCAGCCGGTTGGCCCCATGCAGCCCGGCCGCGCATTCGCCGGCGGCAAACAGCCCAGGCACATCCGACATTTGCGAATCGGGATTCACACGAACGCCGCCCATCACGTAATGCGTCGTGGGCCCCACTTCCATTGGCACCTGGGTGATGTCAATGTCCGCGAGTTGCTTGAACTGGTGGTACATGCTGGGCAGCTTCTTTTTGATGTGCTCGGCCGCGTTGGGAATTCGCTCCTTAATCCACGCGATGTCCAGGAACACGCCGCCATGCGGGCTTCCACGTCCCTCCCGCACTTCGCGCCGGATACAGCGCGCCACGTGATCCCGCGTCAACAATTCCGGCGGACGGCGTGCATTCTTGTCTCCTTGCGTGTAACGCCAGCCCTCCTCTTCGCTATTCGCGGTTTGATTCACATACAGCGGCGGAATATCGTCGAACATGAACCGGCGCCCGTCTTTGTTGCGCAGCACTCCCCCCTCGCCGCGCACTCCCTCGGTCACCAGGATTCCGCGCACGCTTGGCGGCCAGATCATTCCGGTGGGATGGAACTGTACGAATTCCATGTCCATCAGCTTTGCTCCGGCCTGATATGCCAGCGAGTGGCCGTCGCCGGTGTACTCCCAGCTGTTGCTCGTGATTTTGAAGGCCCGGCCGATGCCTCCGGTCGCCAGCACCACCGCACGCGCGCGAAACAGATGGAATCTCCCGCGCTCGCGGTCATATCCAAACGCGCCGGCAATGCGCTCGCCGTCTTTGAGCAGCACCACGATGGTGTGCTCCATGAACACGTCGAGTCCCAGGTGTATCCCGTGGTCCTGCAGCGTGCGGATCATCTCGAGACCCGTCCGGTCACCTACGTGCGCCAGCCGGGGATAGCGATGCCCCCCAAAATTGCGCTGCAGGATGCGGCCATCCGGGGTCCGGTCGAATAGCGCGCCCCACCCTTCCAGCTCCCGCACGCGCGCCGGAGCTTCTTTGGCGTGCAGCTCGGCCATGCGCCAGCTATTCAAATATTGGCCGCCCCGCATGGTGTCGGAGAAATGGACTCGCCAATTGTCGCGGTCGTCGACATCGGCCAGCGCAGCCGCAATGCCGCCCTCCGCCATTACCGTATGCGCCTTCCCCAGCAGTGACTTCGTAATCAGCGCCACGCGCGCCCCTGAGGCCGAAGCCTCGACCGCCGCCCGTAGTCCCGCACCACCCGCTCCAATCACCAGAACGTCATGCTCGTGCGTCAAATACTCGGCCATCAGAGAATTCTCCAGTCGGTCCAGACGCCCATCGCGCACATCCGCACGTAAAGATCGGAAAATGCGACCCAGAACAGGCTGCACCAGGCAAAAAGCATATGACGCGAATTGAGGCAGCTCACACAATCGTAGGCCTGCTTGCGGACCGGGGAGCCCGATAGGCGGTCCCGAAACCCACCGATAAGGTGCCGAAGCGAGTGGCACCCGAAGGTGTAGCAACCCAGCAGGATCGCATCGATTGTGAGCACGATAGTGCCTACACCGATTCCGAAGTGGCCGTTAAACCACATCGCTTCCCACGCGTCGCGCGCGAGAATAACGATAAAAATCAGCGCGAGATAAAGGAAATACCGGTGAACGTTTTGAATGATCAGAGGAAACGTACGCTCTCCGAGGTATTTCTTACGCGGCTCGCCCACGGTGCATGATGGCGGGTCCGCCCAAAACGCCTTGTAATACGCACCGCGATAGTAATAGCAGGTCAGGCGAAACCCTCCCGGCGCCCATAGCACCAGCATCGCTCCGGTAACCCACAGCGGAATCCATTCCGGCCTGGCGCCAAACCAGCCGTGCACCCCGCCGAATAGTTCGGGCGAGTACATCGGTGAAAGATAAGATCCGTACCGGAAATTAGTGCCTTGGAAAGCGGCCCATGTCGAATAGCAGATGAATCCAAAAAGGCCCAAAAACGTGAAGAGAGGCTGTACCCACCAATTATCGGCTCGCGAAGTCTGTCCGAACCGCGAGCCCACTAAAGGAACATCTACTTGAGCCATGCAGGCCCTCCACCATCTTTAAATGATTTTCGCGCCAAAATGCTAACACCGTACAGTTGGTCAATACAGTTTACAACCTTATCGCGCTTCTCTCCACACACCCGCGACGTTCTCCTGGCGAGCCGTGCCATTAAAGCCGCCATTAAGACAGCTATTACGACAGATTTAGAACAATTGTGCGGTCAGATACAGACCAACTCTGTGGCGGAGAGCCGCTTTTTTCATCACGAACCGTTCCCCGCAGTATCGGGGCGGCATAGTCACAGCGAAATCACCCACCCCGGTCCTGCAAAGCGCAGCAGGCTGCATCGCGGTAGGTATCACGCGGCGAAATTCCTTGTCAATTGCTTTTAGCGCGCTTTTAGCGCGTGGTTTTAGCGTGCGGCTTTACGTCCGATTGATGTGCACTGCCCGGCCTTTTTGAAGCGTGTGCGCGTCCGTCTATATTGATTGAGACGTTTAATTCTCCATATCTTCGTCTGCAGGGTGGCGCAATGGCGCGGCTCAAAAATGGCAGCGCTTCCTACCCTTGCGAGGGCGAACCTTGTGCGCACGAATGTGCGGGCGTATGCTTCCGCTGTGAGCAGAAATGATACGGACTGATATCGGAACCGATAGCGGACTTTAACAGGAGCAAAAGGACATGAATAAAGCCATCTGGCTTGTGGCCATTTGCCTGGTTGCGCCCTTAGCCGCCCGCGCCCAGTCGACCGCCAATCCTGTGACCTCGAGTGTTCGTGAAGTCGAGGAGCGCTATGCGAAGAATATCGTCGCCGCCGCGGAGGAAATGCCCGCCGATAAATACGGCTATCATCCGACGCCGCAGCAGTTGACGTTCGGGAAAATCATCGAGCATTTGGCCGAATCAAATGTCGGGCTTTGCGGGATGATTTCCGATATGCCTGCGCCCGCGGGACCGAAGGTAACCGAGACGTCTTCGAAGGACATGTTGGTAATGGCGCTCAAGTCCTCATTCGATTTCTGCGGGCAAGCACTCGAAAAGTTGGACGATGGAAAATTGGCAGACTCGATCACCTTCTACCGCGGCCGTAAAGTGCCCCGCGCACGCGCATTATTCGAGCTGACCGACGACTTGACGGACCACTATTCTCAACTCTCCGCCTATCTCCGGCTCAGCGGACTGCTGCCGCCCACGGCGCAGCCTCAGAAATAGCCTTACAACCCTGGCCGCGTTCCGCCAATTCGTGCCAATTGCCGATTGGCGGAACGCGAGGGGACCTGCCCGCGCCGCCGTACTCTCAGGACACTCGCGTTTTCGCGTTCCCCGCATTTAAACGACGCTAATCACGCGGTGAGCCGCCCGTAATATCACCGTAATTGCCGCGTAATTTCACCCCGCTCCTGTAACCTGCCTCCTTCCTGTCACATGGGCCTGTCCTTCGTTTGGTTACGTGTTTTTTTACCTGTACTTATCCCCTTCCCTTGAGCAGTCGATACTTTCCCGCACCAGACACTAACCTGTGCGCAGTCGGAACCTTCTCCGACGAATCATCTGGTCCGGAGGATTTAATGCAAGCTCTGCGCAAGGTTCTGGCGCCACTCACGCTGCTCGTTCTGCTGTTCGGATTCCGCCCAGCAGCGTTTGCCAAGATCACGATTACTGCGACGCCTGCGTCGCTTTCCTTCTCCGCCAAACTGGGCAAAGCAACACCAGCCCCGCAGCACGTAGCCACGGACGGTCCCGATGCGCGCTTTACCATCAGCGCCGACCAGCCGTGGATCGTCCTTCCGCAACAGAGCAACACCGACCGAGGCGTGCGCGTATCTGTAAACCTCAGCGGACTTGCGGCCGGCACTTACAGCGGGCACGCGTTTCTCTCCGGTCCGCGAATCGTCAATTCGCCTCTCAGCATTCCTATCACGCTAGTCATTTCCTCGCCCGTGATACGCATCAAAGCCGTGGTCATTGCCCCCGCCATAACCGGCCAGCCCACCGGGCAGACCGTGCAGGTCAGCCAAGCCGGCACCTTCTCCGTGGCTGCATCGGGCACTGCGCCCCTCAGCTATCAGTGGTTTAAAGGCGGCATGGCGGTCGGCGGAGCGGTTTCACCAACTTACAGCACCCCTGTGACCGTCGGTTCCGACAACGGCGCGACTTTCACCGTCACCGTGGCCAACTCGGCAGGCGTGGCCACGAGCAATTCCGCCGTCCTCACAGTGACTCCCGCTACCGCGCCTCCGGTAATCACGATGCAGCCCCTCACACAGACGGTTAATGTGGGTCACGTGGGCACGTTCTCTGTGGCCGCATCGGGGACCGCCCCCTTTAGCTATCAATGGACCAAGAACAGCGCGGTCATTTCCGGCGCGACGTCCACAACGTACACGACGCCCGCGACCACGTCTGCTGACAACCTTTCGAAATTCGCGGTGACGGTTAGCAACGCGGCCGGCACTTCCACCAGCACCTCGGCGACCCTCAACGTCGCGCCCAATGCGTATACGATCAATGCGACGCCAGCTTCGCTGGCCTTTGCCTTTAAAATTGGTGGTGCCGCACCGGCGCAGCAAGGCATTACTTTCGGCAGCAGCAGCCCCTCGCCTGTGCCGTTCACGCTTTCCGCCGATCAGTCTTGGATCACGCTGCCAACCACGTCCGGCAACACAGGAGTTGCCGCCCAATTCGGCGTCGCGACGAGCAGCCTAGCCGCCGGCACGTATAATGGCCACGTGGTGATCACCGCTTCCGGCGCGACCAATTCTCCGCTGTCGGTTCCGGTAACCTTGGTTGTTTCGTCGGCCGCGGTCGCGCCATCGCTGACCATCAACCCGTCTAACCTGAGCTTCCCGAGCGTCACGCTGGCTGCCAGTAGCGTCCAAAGCATCTCCGTTACCAACTCCGGGACCGCCAATATTAACGTTTCGAATGTCAGCGTCTCCGGCCCCGGCTTCACCGCGTCGGGTGTTTCATCCGGCCTGATCCTCGCACCCAGCCAGAGCGCCACGCTGAATGTGACGTTCGCTCCCGCCGCCACTGGAGCCGCGAGCGGTGGCATTGTGGTCACCAGCAACGCCGCAAACTCGCCGTCATCCATCGCGTTGTCAGGAACGGGAGTCGCTCCTGTAACCCACTCCGTGGCCTTGTCGTGGTCCGACGCGAGTTCCGGTGTGTCCGGGTACAACATTTATCGGACCACCGTGTCGGGAGGCCCTTACATCCAGCTGAATGGCAGCCCGAATAGCTCGCCTAGCTACGATGACACCCCGGTGAGCAGCGGTCAGTACTACTACGTCGTAACCGCTGTAGTCAACAGCGTGGAGAGCAGCTATTCGGCTGAAGTGTCGGCGCTGGTTCCTTGATCCCAGCCGGTACTTGCATGGCTCGTGCTTGCATAGATCGTCGTATAACTGATTGCGCCAGGGGTTTGTAGCATCCGAGCGCGCACAAAAAAAGGCCCGCCGCGGGTTAGCACCTGCGGCGGGCCTTTTCACGGCTCGCTGCCTTACCGCCCGCTCGGTGTTACCTTCCCGGAGCCGCTCCGGCATTCGGATCGCTGCCCGCCGGATCACCCATGTTCTGCAGATATTGAATGACCTCGGAGGGCAGGCAAAGCTTCTCATCCATTTCCTGGTTCAGGAATCCATCTGTAGTAGGCCGTGCCAATCGTGTAAGGCTTGGTGTAAATCTTAGGATCCTCAATCATCACCGTCACCTTCAGATCGTTATGGTCCACGCGCGTGAAGCGTTCCTGAACATGCGCATCCATGCTGTGCGGATATCCGTTCTTGGTTACCCAGGTCCTTTCATCCAGGCCCGTCGTATCCACAACCAGCGTGTAATCGTCCTCCCAATGCCCAACGGAATACCCATTATATCGGGGATCGAGTGCGCCCTTTTGCGTGCCGCCCACGTCCTTGGGTAGCGGCCGCCCATCCATCCAGATTTCGCGCCAGATGTCCTGAAACTGCACCAGAAGCAGGATGCGGTTCGGCATGGTTCCGATCGACAGCCCTCTGATTTCGTCAATCGAATTGCGCGGCACCCCAAAAGGATCGCAGGTCCTCACCGTGGGATCGTTCGTGCCCGCGGGACTGTATTTTCCAATGGGTTTGTTGGCATCGAACATTTGTTTTCCCAGGGCCGTCATGGGGGGTGCCGGTTGTTCCGCGAACGTCGGTACGCCTGAACCTGACAGCGGCCCTGCCCAGGTCCCGGTCAGGTTGCGCTTGGGAGCGGGCCCTCCCGTGCCCACCGCTCTGTCCTTGGGATAGTATCTCCAGGGCGAAGTAGCCGAACCGGCGTCCTGCGGCGGCTTGGTTTGCGTTGATGCCATGGCCGGAAGCATGAGTACGGCTGCCAGCGCTACGATGGCGCCCGCAAACCGCTTTCGTATTTCCATGTCGTTCTCCTTAGTTCTGACTCGAACTCGCGTTCTCGCTGGCCTCGTTCGCGCACATCGTACCCTTCTCATTTCGCCGAGACAACGGCCCTCTAGCGAGAACGTAGTTATGAGGCTTCGCTAGAAGCATTCGCACCGAACGCCCAAGCAATAGCAGCAGAGGGCATAAACGACCGTGAGTTCAAACAATGACGCATTAATTTAATGCATCGGCGCGTTCCGCCGACGCGCGTTCGCGTTCCGTCTGTTTGCGAATATAAGGAATAGCTGGTATCGCTAACAACCTGCTCTCATGTTTTAGTTCATGCATCCGTGGAGAATCTGCCAGAAGGAAACCTGCCCCATGCCAAGCGCCAAACAAAGTGCTGCAGCGAGAAAAAACATTAAAAAAGCGGCAGCCGCCGCCAAGCGAAAAAAGACCATTGCGCATTTGCCCAAAACTACGCGCACCGCATTAGGCAAGCAGGGAGCCAAAGTAGCGGCCGAACGCCGCCGGTCCGGAAGCTGAATCATCCGATCCGTGCAGCCCAACCCTATGATTGTCGACCATTGATTAACGTGCATTGCGCCTGCCACGATGGTGGAGTCGACCACTGGGCTCTTGGTGGACGCTGACGGGTTGGGGCCCTGCGACAGTCAGCAGTCACCGTCGTGAGACGGTCCTCGCCCGCCCCGGTTGGTTGTGTACGTCGCTCGGCAAAACCCGATGCGGGTAATCACAACCGCGCACGAAATATCGGCCAGGGCCGAAAGCCTCTGCCGGTCGAACTTCCTCCCGCGCGGGCTAGGAGCTCTTTTGTTTCGAGTACTTCTTCGCCACCGCTTCGATGGACGGACCCGCTTTCTCGAGATCGGCCGCAACCATTACCGGCACGAGTTCGACGCTCGCATTGAGAGCCAGAAACCACGGCTCCGCCATGGCCGGGATTTCAGAAGCGTCCTGCATATTCAAGAACAGGTAAGCCGTCCGGTGCCCATTCTCGGCAAGAAAGTATGCTGCTTCCGGCTTCAGTTCACTCAGGATCGACTTCGTCGTCTTAGCAAAGGTTCCATCCGACATGGCGGCATTGGCCGCTTCGTTGCACATTGTTACTTTCATGAGAAATCGCATCCAAGTCCTCTTTTCTGCGAACCGGTTCACGCTCGGGCATTGCCGTCATTGATCCTGATCGTCGATCCTGATCGTCGCCAGTGCATTCGCTGTGGCGAACGCTCTGGAGTGCCTTAACTTGCGGCGGCAGTATAGTACGCATTTTTTGCCCGGCGTCAAACCGTTGCCGAAGCGGCAGTTGCTGCAGCTACATCGCGCGGTTGCGCTTTCTTCTGGACACGAACATTTTCACGTTTGCGGTGGGCGAGTAGGCCGTGAGGAATAGCACTTCAAAATGCGGTGTTAGTACGAGCTTCAACCGGCCAATATTCCGACTTTTTTCGTCAAGGATGGTTCTCGAATGCGGCACGGGTGTTTAGGCCGCGATTCGATGATAAGATGAAGCGGCCGGTGCGGGGATGGCGGAACTGGCAGACGCGTAAGCCTCAGGCGCTTATGGCCGAAAGGCTGTGCAGGTTCAAATCCTGTTCCCCGCACCAATGTTTTCTGTTCCCTGCACCAATGTTTCGCCGATGGCCGGTAGACCGCAGCTCACTCCTCAGAGTCTGAAGCGCCCGATTTTTTGCCGGACGAGTTGTTGCTCCCTTCCAGCTGTTGCTCTCGTTTTTTGAGACCCTTTTTCAGCTGCGGCGGGGTCCGCGGACTTTCAAGCGCCTTTTTGACGCCTTTCTGCTGCTCTTCTTTGGTCAAGCGATGTCGGGCCATGTCGTTCGCCTCCGGGGAAAAATCCCTCGGTTTCACAATAAATGCCGGGGTGGATGGCTCAATCAGCAGAATCAGGGACGAGACGATCTTGTTTCTACTAATGCGCAGCGGAAAAAGCCTCAGCCTGCGTACTTCCTTATCCACATAGCTCGCGCACATGGATCGAGTACCGTCTCCTGCAGGAGCGAACCCGCAGGCGCGTGTCGTTGACGAGCAGAGCCGATCGCGCGAGCGTCTAGCGGTGCTGTGGCGCGGCAGCTTCAGGAGTTCGCGTTTACGCTACACGATCACCCGGATGGCACGCACTCCGTCCCGCTGCTAAATGTCAGTGAGGAATATTTTGGCCGCACTCGCATGGCGGGCCGCAGGAGATTCAGAACGGTGAGACGATTTCTGGCGAAGGAGAAAGTACAATGGGAACGCACGAAATAGGAATTACGGCACAAGAAAAAGATCAGCAGGGCACCGCATCGTGCGGTGGCGCGAAAAAGCTGGCCCTCGGCCTGGGGTGCTTCAGCATCGGACTGGGTTTGGCGGAATTGTTGGCTCCCGAAAAAATAGCAAAAATTTCGGGAGTGCGGCGCTCCAATACGAAATTGATACGACTGTGCGGGCTGCGCGAGATTGCCGCCGGCATCGGAATCTTCGCGAGCAGCGAACCGGTTGCAGCGATGTGGTCGAGAGTCGCGGGCGATGCGCTAGACCTTGCGAGCTTGGGCAAGGCGTTTGCGTCAACGAGTCTGCGTAGACGCAGACTCGCGTTTGCCACTGCTAATGTGGCCGCGGTTACGGCGCTGGACGTACTCTGCGCGAAGCGGCTCAGCATCAAACGCACGTAAGGCGAACCAGTCGCATCGCATGACTTGGTTCTGAATTCACGCTTGAACTGTGTGGGATTTCGTCCTTCGGGCGCCATCCGAAGTAGATGATTGCGAATTCCAGGCCGCGCAAGTGGCGCGGCCGGAAGTTCGGCCTAACTGCACAGGCCACTCCAGAAGAACGGCAGTGAAGCCGCATGCAAATTCCAGCGGAGCGGAGATTGCGACTCCGTGAGTCCGTGAGATTCTCCTACGAAGCATGCGGCGTGTTCGGATTAGTTTCAGAATACAGGGAAGTTTAATAGCCCTGCTTTGCGTCCTCCAAGCGCCGCAAAGAGCGCCGCTCCCGCCCAAAGTTGCTCCTGCAGGACTCCCGTTACTAGAAAAGAACGAAGTATCATCGGTTTACTCTGCCGGTGCTATACTCCGCCGCGAGCGGGGGCTGAACGCATGGCACCGCACCTTTCCAAATCGGCTCCGAAAGAATTGCCACTTCGGCAGGGAGGAACCCATGGGAGATCTCTCGAGTCCATTGGCGTACTTGCTACTGTCCTGGGGCGTGATTACCGGCGTTCTGGTGATCCTGGTGATTTACCGGGCCACGCTGTCCACCAGAGAAGACGACCAGATTTACATCAATAAAGCTGAGGACAGCATGATGGCATCCGAGCAGCGCACCCTTATCGGTAAGATGGACCGGCTGGGGCGTCCCATTATCACGCTCGCATTGCTTTCCGGCGTGCTGCTGCTAGCGAGCGCGGGCATGTGGGTCTGGATTGGCCTCCGGACTTTTTAAGTCCGTGCGCGGCTGATTCAAGCAGTCATCTCGTCTCGTTGCGTCCGAGTAAAATCGCGTGCGGTCGAAGTGTGCGGCGGGCAGCAGTAATTGCAGCTACGCTCCTGGTCCTACCGAGGGGTGCGGCATGACTGTAGCCGCAGGACTGCCAGATAGCGTGGCGGCCGGGACAGACGAGGTGTGGTTCAGCACAATTGTCCAGTGACCTGCACGCTTCTGCAAAACGAGCGTGGTGTGGCCCACGGCTTTTGCGGGCTGACCATCGACCTGCCCGAAAAAATTCCATTGGTAAGTAACCCAAGCCGTGTCACCCAGGACTTTCGAAAAGGTATTCGTGCGATCCAGTCGGGCGCCTTGTGTGCGGGCGTGTTGTTTCTCATATGCAGCGGCGTAGCTGCCCCAACCTAGCAGCGGCGGCTCCCAGGCACCGCTGACCGCGGCCATGTCATCGTCATAATATTTGTGCATCGCCTCGACATCCCCCACTTGCCATGCGGCGAGCATTTGCGAAATCAGCAGATCGATTGCCTGGGGATCGGGAAGCGTGGCGGCTAATGCGTCAGAATTATCCTGCTGTTTCTTGCTGTTCTTCTGGTGTTGTGTGGCCTTGTCATTATTGACGTGATTGTTATCGGGTGATTTGGCTGGAGTGGCCCCTAGCGCGCGGGGGACGAAGAGGATGGACAGGAGTGTGGCAGCGCAGATCGCCGACAGTATTTTTGTGAACGCCGGCGCAATAGAGATACTCACCTGGTGGGTTCCATTACCGCGGTTCCTGAAATTTGCTGCTGCACACATCTTTCCCCTCCAGCACCATCAGCGCTTCTGACATTTCAAGCAGTACAGCTGAACAAGAAATCAGAATTGATGGCGACCATAGCATGAATCCCGCTGGGCCTCAGCGCTGGCGATGCAGGGAGTTGTCGCATCGTAGACGGATACCTTGGTGGTTAACGGCGTGGCTGTTTTGGGAACAAGCTCAGCTGAAAAAGAATCTGAGAATTAGCGCGAGGAGGTCTCGATCAGGAATGACGTGCCCAAAATAAGTCTCGGGAACTGCGGGGGCGTTCCCATCACACAGATGTTACACGCGGTGTGAAATGTGAAAAATGCAGCGGACCAAAATGCAGCCGACCAATGATAAACGGGGATCAACGGGCGACGCGAAATCCGTAGTCGGCATATTTGAATTCCGGCGGGATGCTGGAACGGGCTGCGGAACGGGAGACCTTGATCTGATGGCGCCAGGAACCGCCGCGGGACGCCCGGCGGCTGCCGCTATCCGGGCCCCGTGGATTGCGTTCCGGGGAGCGCTCGTAATAGCGCGGATCGTACCAATCGGCACACCATTCGTGAACATTATCACCCATGTTGAAAAGGCCGTAGGCATTCGGCGGATAGAGCGCGACGGGTTCGGGGCCCAATTTCCAACGAGCGGCGTAGTCAGGCAGTGTGTCTGGCGAAGAATCGCCCCAAGGGTAGAGAGCTCCTTCGACTCCGCCACGCGCGGCGCGTTCCCATTCCGCTTCCGTTGGCAGGCGATAGGTCCGGCCAGTGAGGGCAGTGAGCCACTCGGCGAAAGCTGTAGCGTCAAACCACGATGGTCCCACGACGGGTGACGCAGGATGCTGAAAATTCGGATCGTGCCAGAAGGGCGGAGCTGGGCGCGCAGTGTCCGCGAGAAAGCGGGCGTACTCCGAGCGCGTTACCTGGCAGGCGGCCAGCTCAAATGCATCCACCCAGACGCGGTGGACGGGTTTCTCATCGTCACGCCCGGAATCACAGCCCATGCCAAACCAGCCCGCAGGAATCGGGATCATGTGAGGCTCGGCGAACGAACCCAGGGCCGCAGGGGAAGCAGGCGCGTTGTGAGGTAGCGACATTATTGGCTGATTCGTACGGCTAATTCGCGGTACGCGACGTTGTCAAAAGCGTGCAGGTCGTCACGTCTCAAACCGTGTCCAGAATATCAGATACCGAAGGCTCAAAGGCACGGCCTGAGATACCATAGGCGGCATGTCGAATCGGGCGGGGACTCTTTAGTGGGCGCGTTTCGGTTCGGACCTGCGCGCGAGAGCAAACGGAATTTTCTGGCTGCCGGGCTGATGGCACTTTCCTCCGCAGTATTTTCCTCGGCGACATTTTCGGCAGCAACGATCGTGCTGGCGGCAGTCTGCCTGGGGCTGTTGCCCGGGGCGCCCTTAGCGCATGCGGGAGGGCTCGATTTATCTCCGGCAGCCAAGCAGGGACTCGATTTGCTTTACAACGGCCAACCGGAGAGAGCTATTTCCGAGTTTCGGGACATGGAGAGGCAGCGTCCGGATGACGCGCTGAGCTACTTGCTTGAGGCAGACGCGCGCTGGTGGCAAATTTACTGCCAGGCCTGCCAGATCAAATGGAACATGCTCGATGCGTGGCCGCAACCGCCACGCGTTCCGGCGGACGAAGCATATCTGGCGTTGACCGACAAGGTGATCGCGTTAGCACAGGCGCAGATCGCAAAAAACGATTCGGCGGCGGCTGAACTTTATGCGGGCATGGGATGGCTGCTGCGCGCGCGGCTGCTGGCATTACGAGAAGAACGGCTGGCGACCGCACGGGCCGGGGTTAAGGCGCGGGCCCACCTGATGCGCTGCGTTGAAATGGATCCGGACATGGCCGATGCGTATACCGGGCTGGGGCTATATAACTATTATGTTGACACGCTCTCCGGCATGGCCAAAGCGCTGCGATTTATGATGGGTATTCCCGGCGGTGACAAGCGCGAGGGTATCCGTCAGCTGCGCATGGCGATTAGCCAAGGCACGCTGACACGGGTTGAAGCGAGCTTCTACCTGGCAAAAAATCTGCGTATTTACGAACACGATTTTCCCGGCGCCATTGAAGTAATCACGCCGCTGGTTACCGAATATCAGCAGAATCCTGTTTTTCGTCTGATGCTCGGAGATTTTCAGCGAGACCTGCACGAAACCGAACTTGCCCGGGCGAGTTTCCAGAGGGCGGAAGAGCTTTCGGCGGGCGACATCGCGTGCGCGAAACGCGTGCACGACTTGGCGGAACAGGACACCGCGATGTTAGCGGGAACCGGCGGCACGACCGAACGATGAGGATCGCAGGACTTGGCACTGTGAGTTGCTTCGGAGTGCGGGAACAACGGCGTCGTTGTGTGAAGAACGCCAGAATTCCGACACAAAGGGCGATGAATTGCCCGAGGATCGGCTACCAGAATCTCGGACAGGCAACGGCGTCTTCGAGGACGGGCATCTCACTTCCGCTCAGACGAGCAATTCATTGGTTGGATTATGGACTCCGTGGAAGGTGAATATTAACTTTGTGTATGGCTTGGTGGGGCATTTCCTGTCCGTGGGGTGTGGGCGGACGGTGGGCGTGCGATTGACTTCCGTGCGGGGCGATGGTATCAGAGAAAAGTCCTTCCAGTCGGGAGATTCCGAACTACTTTGACACTAAAAGACTTGTTGCAGGAGCATGCTGCCCAGGGCGTCCTCAATGGACGGGCTTGCCACGCGGGATCGCGCCTGAGGCAAAGCAAGCACATACGCGTGCGGCAGGCATGGTTCTCGGTGCTCGGCGCGGTCACACTCATGGCCGCTTTCTCGATGCTTACCGGCTGCAACACCATTAATCCGAATCTGGGAGCCGCTCCGACACAAACCTCGTCAGTAACTTTGATCAGTCCCGCGGCAGCAGCGGCAGGAACTCAATGCACGCCGAGTTGCCCGCTCACGATCATGGGAAGCGGATTTGTCGCGGGGTCGACCGTAACGTTTAATGGCGTGCGACTGACGACGACGTTCGTCGATTCAACCCAATTGACGGCAGCACTTATGACCGCGAACCTGGCCAAACCAGGCAATGTTCCTGTCGGCGTGGTCTCGCCAGGTCCCACGACCGGCAACAATGCGGGCAACAACCTTTCCAATTTTTTTACGTTCACGGTCGGGCCGGCGAATAATCCCATCCCCAGCATCACGCAGTTGTCACCGTCGAGTGCGGCGGTGGGTGGGCCGGCGTTTACGATTCAGGTGACGGGGACGAATTTCGTTTTGGGTGCGCAGATCAACTGGAACGGCTCGCCGCTCACGACCACGTTTACCAGCGCTACGCAAGTCACTGCGACCGTCCCCGCAGCAGACATTGCCACGCAGGGATCCTATAACATCAGCGTAGTGAATCCTGCGCCGGGCGGCGGGGCCTCGGCGGCAAAGTTTTTTACGGTTACCTCGAGCGGTATGGCGGCCACGGGAACTGGAAAGACATCGCTGTCAACGAATGGTGGGCAAGCGGTATCGAGTGGCGCATCCATCAGCGCCGGCTCGCGCTATATCGCATTTGTGGCCAACGATTCCGGTGTTGCCGCGAGTGCCGGAACCAACTCGGGCGTAGATGAAATTTTCGTGCGGGATACTTGCCAGGGAGCAGGCGCGGCTTGCATGCCGCAAACGACGCTCGTGTCAGTGGCATTGATCGGCACCGGACCTGATGGTGCGAGCCGTTCGCCGGCGATCAGTGCCGACGGCCGATTTGTGGTGTTTGTCTCGGACGCGACGAACCTAGTTGCGGGAGACAACAACGACGCGAGCGATATTTTCGTGCGCGATACTTGCATTGGGGGACCGGCGGGTTGCATGCCAGTAACGAATCTGATCTCCATTGCGGCAGATGGAGGCATGGCCAATGCGGCGAGCGGTTTCCCCTCGATTAGCGCGGATGGCCGGTACGTGGCTTTTGAGTCGGACGCGACAAACCTGGTGGCAGGCGGGGTGACGAGCGCTGCGACTCCTGATGCAACGGGTTCGGCCATGGCTGGGGCATTTCTGCGCGATACCTGCTTCGGTGCCTCCGGGACGTGCACACCTTCCACTGTGCCGCTGGACACCTCAGGCACACCGGCGCGCTGATTCGGCGCATTTAGTTCCGCGTTGCAACCACCACCCGCAATGGATCTTTCAAGAATTTTTTTCGAGAATTGTTGCGCCTAACTACTGGCTAATTATTACGCGCTGGTGTTCGCGGAGGCGGGCACATGTGTGTGGCGCTAATCCGGCAGAAGAAACAGGCGGCTGGGATCGAGATGCGTCTGCCAGGGTAGCGGGTGCACTTTGAGCGCGGACCAGTGTTCACGAGGCATTTCCACTTGCAGATGGTAATCGGCTGCTGACGCGGGCGGTCCATTCAGCCGCAAGAAAAGGGTTACGCGGAAAGGTGCTTCACTGGTGTCCGCGACCCAGCACGGAAACGTGTTCTCCTTCAGAGCGGCACATTCGGGCCGGGGTGCTTCGACGCGTACGTGGTGCGCGCGAATGGCCACATGGGCAGGCGCGTGCGCAATATCCTGCGCCACGCGCAGAGAGCAGTCCCAATCGAGTGCTTCAATCAGCGCGGTGCCGGGCGCGGTGTGCTCGCTTGTGCCAGTGGCGTCTTTCTTTGCATCGTGCAAGGCGCGTACCCGTGAAAAATTCTTGCAGCCCGTGAGACGCGCGGTGATGAGGTTGGGAGGGCAGCGAAAGATTTCATCGCGCGATCCCTGCGCGATCACATGACCCTTGTCCAGCACCACCAATTGTCCGCACAAACGGTAGATCTCCTCGAGATTATGGCTCACCAACAGGGTAACGCCGCGGTATGTTGCGAGCATTTCCCGGAGTTGCCGCTCAAGCTGGCTCCGCAGGTGAGTATCGAGCGCGGAGAAGGGCTCATCCAGAAGCAATGCAGCGGGATGCGGCGCGAGGGCGCGCGCGAGGGCCACGCGCTGCTGCTGCCCGCCTGATAGTGCAGCGGGATACCGATGTTCGAGTCCTGTCAGATGCATGGCCGCGATCTGCTCGGGTATGCGCCGGGCGCGGTCTGAAGGCGCAATACTTGGGGCATGCCGCAGCCCAAAGGCGATGTTGCGCTCGACCGACAGGTGCGGGAAAAGCGCGTAATCCTGGAAGAGTAGGCCCACGCGACGGACGCGGCTGGGCAGGTCAATGTGCGCAGCGGAATCGAAGAGCACGCGACCATCGAGCACGATGCGGCCGCGAGTCGGGGAGTCGAGCCCCGCAATCGCGCGCAAGGTCATAGTTTTGCCCGCGCCAGATGCGCCGAGAATTCCCGCAAGCGCATTGGGCGCAGTGAATGCCACCTGTAATGAAAAGTCGGGAAATTGTTTCTCGATTTCGACTTCGAGCCCCACCGTTAGCGCGCTCCCCTGTCATTCATGCGGTCGGCAGCCCCTTCAGCTTATGCTTTGGCTTATTCGTTATAGGTCGGTAAAGGCGCCCGCCACATCATATCTGTTGGGGGCCTTGAGGTGTGTGAGCGAACAGCGACGCAGCGAACTGGTAATGCTCCGCTCCCCATCCCAGTTCTTCGTCTCGGGGTTAAAGCGGCTGCGTCATCATTATGGCATCACGATATTCGCAGTACGGTCCTGCGGCTTCCTGGCAACCCCGGAGCTCTGCGGGAGTAGAGTAGCTTGGAAAGTTTGCTCCTGTACGGTATGCTTGACGATTGACGCTAGCCTAGCGACGCGGCTGTAGCTCCCGCTTGTGGCGGGGTGCCGCGCAGACCGGCTGGCGCATGGAGCAGCTATGAAACCCGGCATTCACCCCGATTATCACGAAGTCAGCGTGCATTGCGCATGCGGCAGCACGTTCAAAACCCGTTCCACGCACAAAGGCAACCTGGTCCGAGTGGAAATTTGCTCGAACTGCCACCCTTTTTTCACTGGCAAGCAGAAGTTGCTTGATACAGCCGGTCGCGTCGAGCGGTTCAATCGTAAATACGCGAAGGCCGCCGAAGCTGTGGAAGCAGCGAAGGCCGCAAAAGCCAAGAAGTAGCGCTTCACTTCGCGGCGGGCCATGCTATTCGCGAACACACCAGCGGTGTAGAATCGTCGCGGAGCCCGGCTACGCCTTCACCATCTTCGCAGGACGCAAAAACCCACACACGGGCGTGCGCTGTGGTCGAACCGGCCACGCCGCGTGTCACCCTGCGCAATTCCTTCGCGCACCCGTTTGACTCGGCCATCGCCGCCGCCAGGACCTGCTACGCAACACGCCTGATCTCGCCCAGCGAGATTACCGACAAACAGCGCGTCACTATTGGTGCCGCGACCTTTTTCGCGGGCCACCACACGGTTTATCAGCACGCGCATTTCGAGTTTGGACTCGAGAATGTCAGCCGGCAATTCGTCTGGTCTTTCCTGCACGCGCATCCCTTTTACAACTCGGAGCAGCAAAGTCAGCGCTACGTTCGCCTGGACCGGGCGCAAGCCTATGTTCCTCCGCTCGCGGATCACTTTGGCCCTGAAGAAAGGCAAATCTTTGAAGGCGCGATCGGACGCGCCTGGGACGCGTACCGCGAACTGACGGCGCTGCTCCAGGAGGATGCGCGGCGCATTCTCGGCGATATCTGGCACCTGGGGCCGATGTCGCATCCGCTGCGCGCGCAAAAGGTGGAGCGGCAAGCCGAAAAGCGCGCGATCGAGGTGGCGCGCTATGTGTTACCTGTCGCCGCGGCGACCACCATGGTGCACACACTTTCCGGTATCGTGCTGCACCGTCTCTGGAGAATGCAGTCGGCCTGCGACACGCCAGCGGAGGCGCGTACGATAATCGGCGAAATGGTGGAGCGCGTCCAGGAAGTGGATCCGCTGTTTTTCGATCGCTTCGGCACCAAGCCGCTCGAAGATCCTCCCGAATGGCATGCCGCGGGCGGCCATGCCGAGGCGCAAGCCAGCGAATTCGACGCACACCTTGGCGGACACACTTCTGTTCTCCTCGATCACCCGGCCAATGCAATGCGCGTCATGGGTGAAGCGTATCGCGCTGTTGTTGGCCTCACGGAGACCGTGTGCTCCGATGCGGAAGCAGTCGATCGCATGCTCAACCCCGCGCGTAATCCGTATCGTTTGCAGGTGCTCAACGTGGGCGTGCATGCCCCGCTCATGCGGCCGTTGCAGCATGCGAACTTCACTTTTGCAAAGAAAATCAGCCATACGGCCGATAGCCAGGACCAGCGCCATCGCATGGTGCCCGGCTCACGGCCCTTGCTCGTGCTGACGGATACGCGCGCTCCCGATTTCATTACGCCCATGCTGATCAAGGAAAATGTGCGCGCTCGGGAAGTTTACGAGCGCGCCATGTGCGATGCCTGGGCGGCGAAAAACGAATTGCTCGATCGTGGCGTGCCGCATGAGATCGCGCTGTATTTATTGCCCAATGCCAAGGCCATCCGCCTGGTGGAGTCGGGCTCCTTGCTGCACCTGCTGCATAAGTGGACCATGCGCACATGCTTCAATGCCCAGGAGGAGATCTATCAGGCCTCGATGGAAGAGGTTGCGCAAGTGAGTGCGGTGTTGCCGCAACTCGCCGCCTATATCGGCCCTCCCTGTTACGTACGCGCCGGTATCGCGAGCCCCATCTGCACCGAAGGTTCGCATTTCTGCGGGATTAAGGTGTGGCAGGAGTTCCCCCACATCGAGCGCCGGATATGACCCGGCAAGGAACGCTCGCTTATTACCTGGCGGCGTGGGTGATCGGATGTTTCGTGGTTTCGTTGCTCGCTTGGCTTCTGGCGGTGATTGGAGGCCAGCCGGCGCGAGCCTCGACCTTGCTCATGACTTATTTTTTTGGTCTGATTTTTGGCGCTGCGGATGCGCTGTTGTTTGCGTTCTTGCTCCGCAGGATGATGCGCTGGTGCAAAACGCATATGATGGCGTTATGGCTGCTCGCGGGTGCGGGCCTGGGATTCGCGTTGATCCTGCTGCTGAGCGAAGCGAATGATGCGTGGATCAATTTTCACGGTCCCATGAACGGCACGATTGCTTTTTTCCTGAGCATGTTTCTTGCAGCTCCCGACGCATTGCGGCACGCCAGTTTGTGGCCCGTGCCCATCGAAGGCGGCGCGATCGGCGTGGTTCTTTGCCTGGTCGACCGTGCTTTCAATCCTCAGGACGGTCACGGGCGCCTCGCCGGCGCGCCTCCTCCCCCCGTTCATTCTTCCGCTCCTTCCTCTACAGGTGAGACCAAGCACTTTCCGGTTTAGTTCAGGTTCGCCAGCGCAAAGTAACCGGACCCGATAGCGGGTGCACCATGGGTTCCCCCGTGCGTCGTGAGCGCAGCAGCGCCTCTTTCAAACCAAAATACCAGCGTGCCTGGCGGTCGGCGTCGCCAACCAGCATCATCGGCGGCCCATCGGGAGGATTCTGCCGGAGCCCGACAGCCTGGCGATCCATATTGCGCTGATCCTGGGCGATGAATCGTCGCGCAAACAGGTTAAACACGGGGGTGACGAACGGCACCCAGCGAAAGAGGTTCCAGCTCGCGCAGAAATCGAGGCGGCAAAGATCGCGGCGGATCGGCGTGACGACGGTGCGGTTGGTGAACCACAAATTGCCGCAGCGAATGATTTCGGTGCGCTGGTTGGGCAGTTCGAAATCGATGGTAGTGGTGACGGGCTGGCCGTAGACGCCGAGCAGCTTGTAAGCCGCCGAGTTGGCCGACGGAGCGTGCGGGATCATGCGGAAGCCGTTGGGAATAGGCTCGAACGTTTTCTGCTTATCGCGCAGGTTATGCGACGAGCGCCAGTACCACGACTGATGCACGTAGGGGCCGTGCGCGGGATCGAGCAGCCCAAGCACCCCCTGGTCCACGTCAGAGGGGAATTCCACGGCGACATGCGTGGTGCGGTAGCGCTCGCTGAAAACGGGAAGCTCCGGGACCGGTGGCAGCGCGGTGCCGGGTGAGTTGTTATTCCGTGACTCGGGAGCGGGTGACTCGGGTTCGGGCAGGTAGACCCAGATGTAACCATCGCGCTCGGCGCAAGCGTAACTTTTCGCGAAGATACGCTCGACCTTAACGTTGGTGTCCGCCACCAGCGAAGGAATAGCGCGGCACTGGCCGCAATGCGCGTCGAACTTCCAGCCGTGATAGCAGCACTCGACGGTTTCCCCTACGATGCGGCCGAAGGATAAAGGCATCGCGCGATGCGGGCACAAATCGGCGAGAGCAAATGCCCGTCCTTGCGCGTCACGCCCAATCGCGAGCGGTGCTTCGAGCAATGTGGTGGGGCGGAGCGCACCGGTACGCACGTCGCGCGACAGCGCCGCCGGATACCAGAATCCGTATAGCATTCCGGTGCTCGAGGGTGCAGCAAACGCTCGCTCAGGCGGAGAAGCAAGCTGGGTAAATGCCGGTACGTTTTCGCTCATGCAAATAAGCTCACTCTTGGACCTGTCACGCGTGCCTGCCAAGCGGCCGGAGCCAGTAAAGCTCGGACGATATAAAGCCAGTCGGCACCTGACAATTTTACCCGGCTACGCAATGTAGATGATAAATCCGCCTCGTATCAACTGATATGGGTATCGAAAAAATGTGCCGCTGACCGCAGCTTTGACGTGCACCTGGTTCAAATGTCTACAGGAGGCGTGGCATGAAAGCAGTGCGGTGGTACGGAAAAGAAGACGTAAGAGTTGAAGAAGTAGCAGATCCACAAATTCTCAAGGATACCGATGCCATTATTCAGATCACAGCTTCAGCCATCTGTGGCTCGGACCTGCATCTTTATGACGACATGATGCCGACGATGGAGAAGGGCGACATTCTCGGCCATGAGCCGATGGGCGAGGTGGTTGAGGTCGGGTCGGCAGTGAAAAACCTGAAGAAGGGCGACCGCGTGGTCGTGCCTTTCACCATTTCATGTGGCCAGTGCTTCTTCTGCAGAAAAGGGCTATTTTCGCTTTGCGATACTTCCAATCCCAATGCCGAAATGGCCTCCAAGGCGATGGGCCAGTCACCGGCCGGACTATTTGGCTATTCCCACATGCTGGGCGGATTCCCCGGCGGCCAAGCCGAGTATCTGCGGGTGCCTTTCGCCGACGTAGGACCGCTGAAAATCGAATCGCCTCTAGCGGACGAACAGGTGCTTTTTCTTTCCGATATTTTCCCGACCGGCTATATGGCGGCCGAAAATGCGCAGATCGAAAAGGGGGACACCGTGGCTATATGGGGCTGCGGGCCTGTAGGACAATTTGCGATCAAGAGCGCCTGGATGCTGGGAGCCGGGCGAGTGATTGCGATTGATGATGTTCCGGAACGTCTGGCGTTGGCGGAGAGGGAAGGGAAAGCGGAAACGATTATCTTCGGAGTCAAAGACAGAGACCTCAAGGGCGATACCAAGACGCAGCACGTTTATCACCGGCTTATGGAGATGACCAACGGTAGAGGGCCTGACCGTTGTATCGATGCGGTCGGAACCGAGGCTCACGTGGGAGGCAGCATCGACTCTATCGTCGACCGGGCCAAGGAGGCCGTATTTCTGGGGACCGACCGGCCGCACGTTCTTCGCGAAGCGATTTTCTGCTGCCGCAAGGGTGGAACCATATCAGTTGCCGGTGTGTACATCGGGGTGATCGACAAACTACCGTTCGGAGCCGCGATGAACAAGGGCCTCACTTTCAAGATGGGGCAAACCCACATGCAGCGCTATATGAAGCCATTGCTCGAGCGAATTGAGAAAGGTGAGATCGATCCTTCGTTTGTGATCACCCACCGCATACCTCTCGAGGAAGCGCCGGCCATGTACAAGACGTTTCGCGACAAAAAAGATGGCTGCATAAAAGTGGTGATTAAGCCTGCGATGAAAGCTGCACAAACACACTAGCGGGGGATCGTACGCACATTTGAGGGCGGCTGAAGCTCGCGTTCGCTACGTCGCATTTCATACGTTGCATTCAGAAAAAGGCGAACGCCCGGAAGTTCACTGAGCCATCAGCCGCCCTCGGCTAGCGTTACGATTCGCGTCTCGGTTTTGCCTCGGGCGCGTAGTATCGTTTGCTGCTGCGGCTGCGACGGGTTTCCACATCAATGTGCCAATTAACCATGGGAAAACGAAACCCGCGGCGGCTTGTCGCGCACGGTACCGCGCGCTCTCACGATCAAATACATGATTCATTTGATTGTTGAGATCAGGCGCGATGCTTATTGTTGGCGCAGGCAGTTCCACCTTCCAGCAAGGCAATGGAGATCAAATGGAAACTAGATCGGTAGGTCAGAGAGAAGATCCTGTCACGAGTGCGATTGAAGCGCAGACGTCAAAGGTTCCCTCAAGCGGATATCTCGCTGCAGCACTGAGTTCAATGGCTGCATCGGCGGTGTTAAAAATGGCCGGCAAAAACGATTGGGCCATGTTTGTGGGACAGTGGGCGCCAGCATTTCTGCTGCTAGGCGTATACAACAAAATGGTTAAGCAGCACGGTTCAGACGCCTTCAGCCAATAATCACGTTTGGTGGTGATCGAGGATGAGGCGGGAGATCGATGCTCTGGCGAATGGCTCCCGCGTTGCTTTTCTCGCCTCTTCCCGGCGTTTTTTAAGCGTTGCTCTTTTTGCCCTGTTGTTTTTCAAACAGCGGTCATGCACTCATGCTCGAGACGATGGCTTTGAAACTCGAGCAGTGCTCCCCGGCATTTCACCCCGGCCTGCTTAATACGCGAATGTGCTTCAGCAAATCCGTTAGGTGCTTTCTGAAGATTGGCGAGTTTGTCGGCGGCGTCGAAATATTCCATAACCGCGTTGAAGTACTCGTCCAATAAGACATCGGCAATTGGGCAGTTCATCGTCACTATATTATCGGACCTGAGAGTGGGATTGCTTCCCGTGATGTTTACTTTGATACGGGGTAGTACGCCCATGATGGAGCGCTAAACAATCAAAGATGGTTTTTAATTTGTGCTGAAACGAATCTACTCCGGTGAATGGTCGCATATGCAAATGTCGGTGTTGCGGCTCCAACAGATCACAGTGATTCGCGTGGGTCGGCTGCCCCTCGTAATCGCCACATCATGGCACCAGGTTTGGAATGAATCACTACCAACGATTACCGTTTGACAGATAGAAAATCCACTACTATTCTGGAGTTGTTATGGAGATGTTCACCCCTTTTTATTAGCTCCCCCTTTGTTGTCACGTCGGCGTACGGCGCAGGCTGGCTGACAGCCTGTCGCTGCCGGTTTCGTTAATTCTCAGCTTCTGTCTTATTGGGCCCGTGTTATGGCGTCCTATCTCCTTTTGCAGGTGCATTCATGCCTACCTTATTTGAGAAACTCGAAAATATTGAAGCGCGATACGAGGAACTCACCGCGCAAATCTCCTCGCCGGAGGTGCTAGGGGATTCAACGCGCTACCAGAAGCTCGCCCGCACGCACGCCGATCTTTCGCAAATGGTTAGCAAGTATCGCGAGTGGAAGCACATCGAGCAAGGCTTGCGCGAGACCAAACAAATGCTGGTGGATAGCGAAGATGCCGAAATTATGCAGCTTGCGCACGAAGAGGACCGGAAACTAACCGAGCGCAAGGAATCCGTCGAGCGCGAGCTGAAACGCCTGCTGCTGCCGCGAGATCCCAATGACGACAAGAACGTTTTGCTGGAGATTCGCGCCGGCACCGGAGGCGACGAAGCGGCCCTGTTTGCCGCCGAGCTGTATCGCATGTATGCCCGCTATGCGGAATCGCAAGGCTGGCGTGTCGAGGTGCTGGAAAGCTCGCCGTCTTCGCTGGGGGGCGTCAAAGACATCGTCGCCGCGATTCAGGGCGACAAAGTGTATTCCAAGCTGAAGTATGAAAGCGGCGTGCACCGGGTGCAGCGTGTTCCCGCGACCGAGCAGCAGGGACGCATTCACACTTCGGCGGCCACGGTGGCGGTGCTGCCTGAGGCCGATGAAATTGACATCAAAATTGAACCCAAGGATTTGCGCATCGACACGTTTTGCTCTTCGGGACCGGGCGGGCAGTCGGTAAACACGACGTATTCGGCCGTACGCATCACGCACTTGCCGAGCGGGCTAGTCGTGTCGCAGCAGGACGAAAAATCGCAGATCAAAAATCGTGCGAAGGCCATGCGCGTCCTGCGCGCGCGGCTTTACGAGATGGAGCAGCAAAAGCAGCACGATGCCATCGCCGCCGAACGGCGAGGCCAGATAAAGACAGGCGATCGCTCCGAAAAAATCCGCACGTACAACTTCCCCCAAAATCGCGTCAGCGATCATCGCATCGGCCTGACGCTGCACCAGCTCACCGAGGTGATGGACGGCAAACTGGCACCGCTCGTGGACGCCCTGGTGACCCATTATGAATCCGAACGCCTGAAGCAGGAGCTCGTGGAGGCGTGATTGTGACGGGAAACTCGGTGGCGGTTTGTTCCGGTGCTGCTGTGCGTGCGGCGCTTGCGCGTGGCGTTCAGCGGCTGGCGGCTGGGAATGTGGCTTCGGCGGCGCTCTCCGCTGAATTGCTGTTGCTGCACGTGGTGGGACGTGAGCGCGCATGGCTCTACGCTCATCCTGAGTACGTGCTGACAGCCAGTGAAGAAAAAGCCTACGAAGAATTCCTGACACGCCGCGCCAGCGGTGAGCCGACGCAATACATTACCGGGCGGCAGGAGTTCTGGGGTCTGGCGTTTGAGGTTACGCCGAGCGTGTTGATTCCGCGGCCCGAGACCGAGCACGTGATTGAGGTCGCACTGGCACGCCTTGCGGAGCGCGCTGCCACTGGTGCTGCGACGGGATCTCTGACTGACTCAGAGTTAGACATCGCGGACGTAGGCACGGGCTCGGGGTGCATCGCCGTGGCGCTGGCGAAGGAATTGCCGCGGGCGCAATTTCTGGCCACGGATATTTCCGCTGACGCGCTGGAAGTCGCGCGGCGCAATGCGGTGCGGCACGGCGTTTCGGATCGCGTTCGTCTGTCCCACGCAGATTTGCTCGAGGGCGCGTCGAGCGGCTTGGCGGGCTTGCAGGAGCACGAAGATCATGCGCAGACGCCGCAAAGCGGCCGGCAAGCGGGTCGATTCGATTTGATCGTGAGCAATCCTCCCTATATCGCCCAGCGCGAGTCACACACGTTGCCGGTGGATGTGCGCGAGCACGAACCACACCAGGCGCTGTTTGGCGGCGCTACCGGCGTCGAAATTTATCCGCGGCTAATCGCACACGCGGGCGCTGCGCTGCGTCCGGGGGGCGTACTGGTTCTCGAGCTTGGATACGATTCGGCGGAACGCGTTCGTGCGATGTTTTGTCGGCCGCAGGTCTCCCAGGCCGACGCGGCTGAGGTCGGTATTCGCCGTGCGTTTGACGGTTGGCGTGACCTCCGCATCACCAACGACCTTGCTGGGATTCCGCGGGTGATCTCCGCCATTCGAGTTTGAGGATACTGCGCGCCCGAAGCGCTCCTTAGGCCGCCCGCATCGAAACACGTTCTCCTCCTCTGAAGCCTCTTGATGTCCACGCGAGAACGAATGTTCGTGCTTCCAGTTTGGTATTCGCTTTGTATTCGCCCAGGCTATTCGGTTATAATAGCGGCACCCTCATTTAAGCCGCGCCACCGTGCCCAAGCTCGCTCATTTCCGTGCCAAGCATGATTCCGCGCGCGCGGCTGAAAATTCGACTGCCACGCCAGAGCCCGCGCACGGCGCCACACCCATCCTGCACGTGGACATGGACGCGTTTTTCGTTTCTGTCGAACTGCTCGAGCGTCCGGAACTGCGCGGCAAGCCAGTAGTTGTTGGCGGCCAGCCCAACCGCCGTGGCGTGGTTTCGGCAGCCAGTTACGAGGCCCGCCGGTATGGCATTCATTCCGCGATGCCGCTGCGCACTGCCGGCCGGCTGTGCCCGCATGCAGTTTTCCTCGAAGGCCGGCACGAGCTTTATTCGGAATGGAGTGATCGCGTGGCCGCGATCCTGTCGCAGTTCTCGCCGGTGGTCGAGATGGCGTCAATCGACGAGGCGTATCTGGACTTGTCGGGAACCCAGCGGCTGCTGGGGTCGCCGCTCGCGACCACACACGCGCTGCTGTCTGAAATCCGTGGGCGCACAAAATTACCGTGCTCTGCTGGACTGGCGCGCACGCGGCTGGTGGCCAAAGTCGCGTCCGACCAAGCGAAACCGTGCGGGTTGCTGTGGGTTCCCGCAGGCGCGGAGGCGGCATTCCTTGCGCCGCTCGGCGTGCGTAGAATTCCTGGCATCGGCAAGGTCACCGAAGCAGCGCTCGCTAAGCTTCAAATCGAGCGTGTCGCACAACTGGCCGCCATGCCCCGGGTGGCGCTCGAGCGAGTTTTCGGCCGCTGGGGCACCGCGCTGTATCGCAAATCGCGCGGCGAGGATTCCTATGAATTTTTCATCGACGCTGAGCCGAAGTCGATATCGCACAGTCACACGTTCGGTGTAGACACGCGAGACGCGCAGACGCTCGCGGCCATGCTCAGCCGGCTTTGCCAGAAGGCCGCGAAGCGTTTGCGCGAAGCGGGCCTTGACGCAAAAGTCATCGGCATTACCATCCGCTACGCGGGATTCCAGACGATCACGCGCGCCAAAACTTTGCCCGCCGGTTCGCATGTCGACCCGGTTTTTCTTGCCGCGGCACGGCAGCTGTTTGAGCGCAATTGGAATCCGCAGCGCGCGGTGCGCCTGATCGGCGTGCACCTGGAATCACTATCGTACGGCGCCGTGCAGCTCGATCTGCTGGACGCGACGCGGTGCGAAAAGGCCGAAAAACTGGCTCGCGCCACTGACCAGTTGCGTGACCGTTTCGGCTTTACGAAAGTACAGTTTGGCGGCTCGCTTCAGAGCGAGGAGAGCTAGGATGCCAGGCTCTCCGTGCGTGAAGGCCTGCTCGACCATTTGGGACTCGTTCAGTTACCGAAGAGCTGCTCCCAAAATGGGGGCGGAATTCCGACCGTAAAATCGCACCGCGTATAATCAGCCGCATAAAATCACGCTGCGTATAATCACAGCATGACAGCGCGTGAATTTGCCACCCACATTTGCAGCACGCTCCGTTCCGCAGGCCACCAGGCCTATCTCGTGGGAGGTTGCGTTCGCGACCTGATCCTGCGCCGTGAGCCGGCGGATTTCGATGTTGCCACCGATGCGCACCCGCAGCAGGTTCAGCAACTTTTCCCCGAGAGCGTCGATGTTGGCGCGCGTTTTGGCGTGATTCTCGTGGTGAACGACGCGGGCTTGCAGGTCGAGGTGGCCACGTTCCGCTCGGACATCGGCTACTCCGACGGGCGGCATCCCGACCGCGTCGAGTATTCCCGATCGCCCGAAGAAGACGTGCGCCGCCGCGACTTCACCATCAACGGCCTGATGTTCGATACGGAAACGGGCGAGGTGTTGGATTTTGTAGGAGGCCGCGCCGACTTGAACGCCGGTATCGTGCGCGCGATTGGCGCGCCGGAATTGCGCTTTCGCGAGGATAAACTGCGCATGGCGCGGGCCGTGCGTTTTGCGGCACGCTTTGGGTACACCATCGAGCCAGCCACCTTTGCGGCCATTCGCGCGGCAGCGCCCCAGGTGACCACCGTTTCCGCCGAGCGGTTACGCGACGAATTGACGAAGCTCCTGACCGAGGGTGCCGCGCGCCGCGGATTCGAGATTTTGGACGAGACGCTTCTGCTCGATGCGCTGATGCCGGAAGTCTCGCGCATGAAGGGTGTGGCGCAGCCTCCCCAGTTTCATCCCGAGGGTGATGTATGGATTCATACGCGCATGATGCTCGAACAGCTTCGTGCCGGCGCGAGCGCTACTCTGGCTTGGGCGGTGTTGCTGCACGACGTGGGCAAACCGCCGACATTCGTCTCCGCCGAGCGCACGGGTGACCGCATCCGCTTCGACGGCCATGCCGAAGTGGGCGCTCGCATGGCTGCGGCCATATGTCAGCGACTGCGGTTTGCCACGCGCGATATCGAGCAAATCGAATCCCTGGTGGCGAACCATTTGCGTTTCAAGGATGTGTTTCAAATGCGCCCCGCCACGCTCAAACGGTTCGTGCGTCTCGATCATTTTGAGGAGCATCTTGAATTGCACCGGCTGGATTGCACCGCAAGTCACGGCAACCTGACCGCCTATGAATTTGTCAGCCGTTTCATTCGAGAGACACCCGCCCAGGAGGTCCGTCCGACGCGGCTGGTCACAGGCGAAGACCTGAAGCAGATGGGACTTAAGCCGGGCCCGCGATTCAAAGAGATATTACATGCGGTAGAGGAAGCTCAGTTGGACGGCACTATAAAGGAGCGGGAACAGGCCCTCGAATATATCCGCACCCGTTTGGCAACTGACTTGGCGAGGGACGGTACGGGTGAGCCGCGCGCGTATTTCATAACAGGATTGTTAAATACAGCGTGTTATATCCAGGTACGCAAAATCGCAGTCCAAGCCGCAAGTGATTAAGCCATAGTGACTTATTGGAACACGAACAGTGATCGCACGTCCGGTGTAAACCTTAGTGGTCTATACTAATGTTTTCTTAGTCGAGCCTTTTATAGACCTGCACCATTTCATAGGTTGTCGCATCTAAAGTGTTGGCGACTGAAGCGTCTCGGCGACCACAGTAGGTTCCACGTTCAGCTTTTTTCGCCCAATTAGGGGGAGGGTTCTCATGCCCGACAAAATCACCGTTCCACAGGAATTAGCGATATTGCCCGTACGCGACACCGTATTGTTTCCCGGCGGCGTAATGCCTCTGACGGTGGGCCGGGAGAGTTCTTTGGCCCTGCTCAATTCTCTCGAGGGAGATGAAAATCTGCTCGCCGTGATCGCTCAGCTCGATCCGCGCGTGGAAGATCCTACCGATGTCGATCTGCATCGCGTTGGGACCATGGCCAAGCTGCACAAAACCGTGAAGATGCCGAATGGAAACCTGGTCGTCTTCGTTGAGGGAATCACGCGCATCCGGCTCGCTGGTTTGCTGAGCCTGAAGCCGTTTATGCGCGCGCGTGTCGAGACTGTCCCCGATCTGGTGGGGGCTCATGACACGGAACTGTCCGCTCTGGAACGAAACGCGCGGGAACTGTTTCGCGACGTAGTGGGCCGTTCACCGCAACTTTCCGATGATCTCCAGACCGTGGCAATGAATATTGAGGATCCCGTGCGCCTGGCCGATTTCATTGCGGCCAATCTGCCGTCTCTTTCGACGCTGTTGCGGCAGGAGCTGCTCGAGACAGCCGACGTGCGCAAACGCCTCGAAACTCTTATTCGCGAGCTCTCCAAGGAAATCGAAGTCCTGGAGCTGCGCAACAAGATTCAGGAACAGGTGCAGGAGCAGGTGAGCCAGAGCCAGCGCGAGTACCTGTTGCGCGAACAGATGAAGGCCATTCAGAAGGAGCTGGGCGATTCCGACGATTCGCAGGCGGAAATCGAAGAGCTCCGCACCAAACTCGATGAATCCGGCATGCCAGCGGAGGCCCGCAAGGAATGCGACCGCGAGCTGAAGCGGCTGCAGAAGATGACTCCGGCTTCCGCCGAATACATGGTCTCGCGGACGTATCTCGAATGGATGACGGCGCTGCCATGGACCAAGTCCTCGGCTGCTCCGGAAATCGATATCGTCAAAGGGCAGCAGATTCTGGACGAAGACCATTACGATCTCGAGAAAGTTAAGGAGCGCATTCTCGATTACCTGGCGGTGAAAAAGCTCCAACCCGGGATGAAAGGTCCGATCCTGTGCTTCCTCGGACCTCCAGGCGTGGGCAAAACGTCGCTTGGCAAGTCGATTGCCCGGCACTGGGACGCAAGTTCGTGCGCATCTCGCTCGGCGGCATGCATGACGAAGCGGAAATCCGCGGACACCGGCGCACGTATATCGGCGCTCTGCCCGGACAGATCATTCAAGGCCTGCGGCGCGCGGAGACCAACGATCCGGTGTTCATGCTGGACGAGGTGGACAAGCTCGGCCGCGATTTCCGCGGCGATCCGTCGTCGGCTCTGATGGAGGTGCTCGATCCCGAGCAGAACAACGCCTTCCGCGATCACTATCTGGACGTGCCGTTCGATCTTTCGAAAGTGCTTTTCATTGCGACGGCGAACTGGATGGATCCGATTCCGGAGCCGTCTGCGGGACCGCATGGAGATCATCGAGCTCGCGGGCTATACGGAGGTCGAGAAGATACACATTGCCAACAAGTACCTGATCCCCAAGCAGGCGACGGAGCACGGGCTCAAAGTCGGCGAGCAGATCGAATTCACCGAAGATGGCCTGCGCGAGATCATCCACGCGTACACGCATGAGGCAGGTGTGCGCAATCTCGAACGCGACATCGCCACTCTGCACGCGTAAACAGGCGAGGAGGCTGGCCGAAGGCAAGACGGACAAGTTGCTGGTCACGCCTGAAGTCGTTCACGAAGCGCTCGGTGTGCCGAAGTTCCGCGCCGAGCGTGAAGTCGAAGATCGCGTGAAGCGGCCGGGCGTTTCCGTTGGACTGGTGTGGACTCCGGCGGGCGGCGACATCGTTTTTATCGAGGCCACCGCGTATGCGCGGTGGCAAGCAATTCACGATGACCGGGCATCTTGGGCGAAGTGATGCAGGAGTCCATGACCGCGGCTTTGTCGTGGGTGCGAGCCAATGCGGAGCGATACGGAGTCGATCCTGATTTCTTCCGCAAGCACGACATCCACATTCACGTGCCCTCGGGCGCAGTGCCGAAGGATGGTCCATCCGCCGGCGTGGCGATGGTCACCGCACTGGTGAGCTTGCTTGACGGGACGGCCGGTGCGGCCACGCGTCGCCATGACTGGCGAGATTTCGCTTTCCGGCTTCGTGCTGCCGGTGGGCGGGATCAAGGAAAAGGTGCTGGGCGCAAAGCGAGCAGGCATACGGAGGTGATTCTTCCTGCGGAAAACGAAGCCAATGTGAAAGAAGACCTGGAAAATGTACTCGAAGGCATCCAGATCCACTACGTGAAGAATGCCGATCAGGCGCTTGGAATTTGCGCTCGGTGAACCCGTTGCCAGCCGGAGGTCTTCCACTGGTGGCCATGCCTCCGCAGGCGCCTACGCCTGCTTCTCCGGCAGTGCACTAAATCCGCAGCAATCCTGGCCGAAACGCCAGCGATCAAAGAGCCCGGCCGAAACAGGCCGGGCTCTTTTTTTTATCTTTCCCTTTAAATTTTTAATTTGTGCTTGCGCCAGCACGGTCATTTGCCGCAGGTTGGTGGCCGGATGGCGGGCAAACGAAAGCTTTTCATCATGCATGCGCAGGAGCTTGCGCATCGATTGGTCCACAGCATTGCACACGGTGGACTGGTGGAGCAGTTCGTGCGCTCTTATGCCGAGCGCCACAATCGCCGCAAACTGATCGGTGACCCGCTGCGGTTGCGCGAGCTCGAGTCAACGATCGGCCGGGAAGCATTGCTGGCCATTGCCGTCGAGGTGCGGCGCCTGGTGCCGCGCGCGTTTGCGCAGGGGGGCTCCAAACCTGGTGCGGAGGAGATCGCCCTGGGCGAAACCTTCTTCTCGGAATTTGTAGCCTCGCTTGGCCGAGCCCTGGACTGGAGTGCGGCGGACGCTGCCAGTGAGATGCAAGCGCTGCAGCGCGATGTGGAAATGTACTGGGGATGGAGCCAGCGCGGGGCGGCGTCGCCACAAAGTATGTTGGCGGGAAGGCGCTCTGAGCGGGGCCGTGGTGAGCCAAGCTCAGAGGGCCCGTTTCGCGATCGCTGCGCTATTCTTCTCGATCCGCCCATGATGGAGCAGGCGCGGCGCGCGGCTGCCGCTTTTGAGACCGAAGTTGTGCGCGTGGGAATCCACGCGTTTGACCAGCTCGGACGGCAGCACCGGCGCGGTGCACCGCCCCGTTCTCGCCACCTTACAAAACTTTCGCGCGGCGCCAAGAACCAAACGGCTGCAGCCAAACGACTGGTCAAACGAGGCGGCAAACGATCTGTCAAACCTGTCAAACCACCCGTCAAACGGTCTTTGTCACGTAAACGCAGGCTGTTAGGCGGCAGTAAAGAACCGCACAAAAAAGCTCGCCGCATCACACAGAAGCATCGCGCCGCGCTGCATACGCACCGGCAGAAGCGTTCGACCAGAATTTTGCGTGCACGGAAAAAGCCGGGGCAGACCGGAAGAAATCCGGCTTCGCGGGTTACCGGAGCCACATCCGTCGCTGATGGAAAGGGTGCGTCCGGAAAATCGTTAGTTAAGAAGCAAAATCCGCCGGGTCAAAATCGAAAACCCGCCGGCCAGCGCAAAGAGCGCATTATTCGCGCATCGCAACGAGTTGCTAAACAGCTGGCCAAACCGGTGCCGGGACGCGCGAAGGCGACCGCTCAGACAGAACGTAGCGGAGTGCGTCGCTAGATCGGGAGATAGGCGGGTTTCGTAAACCGAACATTTTCGGCGCTCGGATAGTTACCCGCGATCTCGGTTCTGTTATTCTCCCGCGGCGATGGTTATATGTTTTTATGTCTTTGTCGTCGAGCAGATCGCGCAAGGGCTTTACAGCCTGTGGCAGGGAATTATCTGGTTGCGAATGGTGCGTCGCCGCGCCGGGTTGCCCGCAAGTTTGTACACGCCGAAAGTTGCTTTATTCTGCCCGGTCAAGGGACTCGAGCCGGGCCTCGAAAAGAATCTGCTGGCGCTCACCGCGTTTGATTATAGGCCGTATGAGATTTTCTTTGCCGTCGCCAGCGCGCAGGATCCCGCGTATCACCTCCTCGAACGCATTGCCGCTGCCAGCCCGCGAATCGTGCATGTGGTCCATGCCGGGCCAGCACGCGACTGCACTGAAAAAGTGCACAACCTGAGAATCGCGGTGGAGCAGGCCGGCGCCGAGTTTGACGTGTTCGTTTTCACCGATTCAGATGGTAGACCGCCCAAGTCATGGCTAAGGCGTATGGTGGCGCCGCTTGCGGATGACCGTTTGGGCGCGGCGACCACTTTCCGATGGCTGATTCCAAGCGCTTCAGACAAACGCGAGGAGTTTTGGAGCGCGCTCGCATCCGCCTGGAATGCTCCGATCGCCACCTACCTCGGCGAGCATCAGAATAATTTCTGCTGGGGCGGCGGAATGGCGATTCGCCGGGAGCGATTTGAAGAAACGCATGTCGCGGAGGCCTGGCAACGGTCAGCCAGCGACGATTTTTCGCTCACACGTGCGGTGAACGCCGGCGGATTCCGCATCGCGTTTGTGCCGGAATGCCTGGTACCTTCCTTCGTGCAGTTCAACGCGCGCAGCTTGTTCGAGTTCACCGCCCGACAGTTTATTATCACGCGTGTATACGCACCGAAATTGTGGCTGACGGCCGGCATCGCGCACTTTTTGTATTGCGCCGCCGTACTGATGGGCCTCTTTTTGTGGCTGAGCGCCTGGAGTGCTGGCCTCCCCAGCCTGCAATTCCGGATTATGGCGCTGATACCACCGGCTCTTTGCGCGCTCCGCGGCGTGCAGCGGCTTATGGCTATTGTGGAAGTCCTGCCGGAGGAAAGAGCGGCACTGCTGTCCTATAGCTGGGGATGGACGGTGCTGGCACCCTTGGTACCATTTTTATCCCTATATAATTCGATCGTGCCCATATTTCGGCGGCAGATTGTTTGGCGTGGCCGGCGCTACTACTTGGCATCACCTGCCGAAACCCGCATCCTTCCCCCCTGATTTCGAACAAGGGCCTTCCCAGTGCGTTTTCGACGGGAATCTCCACCGTTCAGAGTGCAATTTCTGCACGACCGTGCAAATTTTTTCATACGCCCGGTACGGTGAACACTGTAGTTTTTTATCACGTGTGTTGTAGATCGTTTTAAGCCATTGATTTCAATAGGTGCAGAAAAATGTCCAGTAATGGTACTTGCTGTGCACATATTGTCGCCGCTGTGGAGAACGGCTTGGATTCGTCGAAGGTCCCTGAGACGGAACAGGCTGGCACGGACTCTGGGGTGCGTGCATCCATAAGTGAAGGTTAATCCATCAGGCTCGTTCCAGAATCCTCGATTGGGTTCAGGTGCGGACAAGCGAGGGCGTTCTGAGCAAGGCAAAACAAACTTCAACACTGAAACCCGTACAAGCGAAAGGAACTCCTGTGTGTCCCGGAGCGTATGTGTTCTGCGAACGCGTTTCGGGCGCGATGCGGTTTAAGGTAGAAGCAGACCCCACCGGGACATTGCCAGTGGAACGAGCGGCCAGCTTGCTGGCCATGCACTGCCTGGTGCGAGGTTTAACCCCGTGCGACTATACGGTTCTGGTAGTTCCCCGCGGGACACTGTTAGAGTCGGTCGGTGAGCGGGCGCAGGAACTGCTCGATCTCGGCCGAGCGATTGGAACCGGGGTCAGGCTAAGTCCACGGGAGCAGGAAGTACTCGAATGCATCCTGTTGAATAAGTCGAATAAGGAAATCGCTGCCCAGTTGCACATCTGTGAACGAACCGTTAAGTTCCACGTTTCCGGTTTGCTGGCAAAATTCGACGTGCGCGATAGGCTCGGGCTGATGCGTGAAGCAACGATCGGCTTGCTTCCGGCTAGTACCGCCCCAGCCGATGCGCCCTTTGGTTTTCCAGTCGGCCCGCAACAAGCCGGTTCCAAGATTGAACCACAAGTTGCCCAGGCCAGCGGACGAGTATTGCGGATGGCGCGGAGTGAGCGTTTCGCGTGATGCGCGAGCGCTCCGTTCCGAGTCGAAGTGCGTAAAACAGGCAGAAAGTACGTGGCCCGCCCGGCCGCTCATGTATAAACGGCCGGGCGGGCCAACTTATTTCAATTCGCCGGGGATTTAGTTTCGTACTTTGATTGGTTAGAGTTAAATTTCTGCTCTCGATTTCCGCCCCGACTGTTCCGTTTTATTTTGCGGCTGCCAAATTCTTCTCGATCTCCTCCCAGTTCACAACATTCCACCAGGCCTCAATGTAGTCGGGACGTTTATTTTGATATTTCAGGTAATACGCGTGTTCCCAAACGTCCACGCCCATGATCGGCTTGGCTCCGTTCATCACCGGATTATCCTGATTTGGCGTCGAGTCGATGGTCAGTTTCCCGTCCTTGGCCATCAGCCACGCCCACCCGGAGCCAAACCGCGTCGCTCCCGCCTGTGAAAATTTAGTCTTGAAGTCGCTAAATGATCCGAAGCTTGACTGGATCGCTTCCGCGATCTTGCCTTTGGGCTCCCCGCCGCCGCCCTTTTTCATAATCTTCCAGAACATCGAATGATTCATATGGCCGCCGCCATTATTCCGCACGGCGGTCCGGATGTTTTCGGGAACGCGGTCGAGGTGCGTGAGCAGGTCTTCGATCGAAAGTGCTTGCAGATCGGCATGTCCATCGAGAGCCTTGTTCAGATTGGTGACGTAGGCCCCGTGGTGCTTGTCGTGGTGAATCTCCATCGTGAGCTTGTCGATGTAAGGCTCCAACGCGTCGAACGCATATGGAAGTGGTGGAACAACGTAGGCCACAGAACCCTCCTTGGATGATGATGTCGCTTGCTGTGCCATTCAGTCCTCCTGCAAACTTCCGTGCGATTTCAGTTTCTTGACTGTGATTGATGTGGACGCTGGCTGATGTGGCTGGAGTGATTCAAAGCGTCACTAGTTTATCCCCACGCTGTATGTGATACAACCCGCCCTCCTGCGGTTATAAATCCGTTTACAAAGGTCACGTCGCTGTCACGCCAGTTGAGTGGCCAATTGCGCGAATCACTCAACTGACCCATTGCTTACCTGTTGCGTGACCGGTTGCGGTTGAGTGGCCGGTTGAGTGGCCGGTTGCGTTTGGGCGGAGATGATTTGCCCCTCATATTTCCTGATCACCCGTTCCCTGATCACGGGTTCCCTGATTAGGGGGTGTGACCTCACGGCTACGGCGTGCAAGTTGCGCTAGCGCCCATCGTGCGTGTTCCGCGAGCAGTTCGTCTCCGCAGGCGGCGATTCGCTCCAGGCATTCCCGCAGCCGCTCGATGGTGGCATTCTTGCAGGCCCCAGAAGCGCTACCCGCATTGCCCGCTGCAATGCACGCGTTGCGCACCAATCCGCGCCACTTGGTGCGGCGTACGGGGCTTGAGCGAAAGATTTCGCGGAAATCACCTTCGCTGAGCGACAGCAGCCATTCGAGTTCGGGAGCAACTAGCTTTGCGCGCGGCGTCCAGGCGGTACCCGCAGTTACCGGAGCCTTACCGTTCCAGGGGCAGACGTCCTGGCAAATGTCGCACCCGAAAACCTGCCACCCCATTTCCGAGCGAAACTCCGCGGGGATTGTCCCGCGCAATTCGATGGTCAGGTAGGAAATACATCGGCGCGCGTCCATCACGTAAGGTTCAACCAGCGCCCCTGTAGGACATGCATCGAGACAGAGGCGGCAATCGCCGCACAAGTCTGCGGCCACCGAAGGCGGGGCAACCGAAGAGTCCGCTAAATCCAGTGTGGTGATGATGACCGCGAGAAATAGCCAGGAACCAAAATCCTCGTTAATGAGGCAGGTGTTCTTGGCCAACCAGCCCAAACCCGCACGCTGTGCGGCGGTACGCTCCGTAATCGGCCCGGTGTCCACGTACGCGCGTGCGGCAAATTCCTCGCCAAATCGTTGGCGTAATGCGGCCATGAGCCCGTCCAGTTTGGCCCTGAGCACGCCATGGTAGTCGTCTCCCCACGCGTATCGCGAAATCCAGCCAAGCGCCTGGCCCGTAGCTGCGGCTGAGGCGGCTGCATCAATCGACTGGGGAGCTGAAGTGTTGTAATTCACCGCACAGACAATCACGCTTTTCGCTCCGGCGACCACCCGGCGGGGATCCGAGCGCCGCTGGTCGTGCAGATACCGCATTTCGCCCGCGTAGCCGCGCGCCAGCCATTCGTCTCCCTGCTGCAACTCGTCGAAATATTCCGCGGAGGCTATGCCGCACAGATCGAATCCGAGCGCTTTCGCCTCGGCGATCACCCAATCTCTATCGTTTATGTCATCCATTCCACCCACGATTTTGCCTCATCCCGAGTGGTTCAGGGAAGCCGCATCCGCTGCCGTCGCTGGCGAGGTCCGCGACCCGTCCGCCGCCAAAGAACTGCTCCGTCGTGTAAGCAGAGGGCGCTCTGCGCACCGAATCATCCGCATGCCTCTCAAAAGTCGCGTGGCGGGACCGAGGGGAATAGGTTATGATCAGTGTTTCTAGCCACCTAGCGAGGACTTCATTGCCTGCCTCACAAAGTCAAGGGAACGGTAAAACGCAGAGCGAAGCTACGCCCGCAGCTAAGCGGCTGGTGCGCGTTGGACCTCGCGGATTTTGCGCCGGGGTGGTGCGTGCCGTCGATATTGTGGAACTGGCGCTCCAAGCTTTTGGGCCGCCGGTGTACGTTCACCATGAAATCGTGCACAACCGTTACGTCGTTGAGCAACTTCGGCAGCGGGGTGCGATTTTTGTGGAGCAGGTTTCCGAGGTGCCGGTGGGCGCGGCGTTGATTTTCAGCGCACATGGCGTCCCCCCCACAGTGCGTGAAGAAGCATCCGTGCGCAAATTGAAGGTCATCGACGCCACATGCCCGTTGGTGACGAAGGTGCACCTCGAAGCTCTGCGGTTTGCTCGCGAGGGGAGAACGATCATCCTCATTGGCCATCGAGACCATCAGGAAATTGTGGGCACCTCCGGCGAAGCGCCGTCACAGACCGTCGTAGTGGATAGCGTGGACGCGGTGGATCACCTGGTGGTGGAAGATCCCGGCCACCTGGCCTATCTCACGCAAACGACGCTGAGCCTGTATGACACGAAAGAGATCGTGACGCGCCTGCGCGAACGGTTTCCTTTAATCGCCGGGCCCGCTTCGGATGATATTTGCTACGCCACCCAGAACCGTCAGGAAGCGGTGGAGTACGTAGCGCAAAAAGTGCAGCTTATTCTGGTGGTGGGCTCGCCCAACAGTTCAAATTCAAACCGCCTGGTGGAGGTCGCCGCGCGCGCGGGCGTCCCGGCGCGGCTGATCGATAATGCGAGCGCCATTCAGCCTGAGTGGCTCGAGGGTGTGGAAAGCGTGGGATTGACCGCGGGCGCGTCGGCGCCGGAGGTGTTGGTCGAACAAGTAAGCGACCGCCTCGCGGAATATGGTTTTACGGACCAGGACGATATCGACCTGATCCGCGAAGACGTACGATTCACGCTGCCGTCGGAGCTCGCATCGATCGCTCCAGCGGTGGCAAAACCCGGAGCGGGAGAATACGCAAAGGGCGTAAAGTAGCAGCTCGTCAAGCTAAGATCTGGCCGAGATCCGGCCGAGAGCTGGCCGATAACGGGGCCCGCGTTCCCGAAAGTTGAGGAGATTATTTTGGCGGTCAAGATCGTCCGTCAGGAGAAGAGCATTGTCTTACTGGGCGTGCCGACCAGTGCCGCGGCGCTTGCGGCAGGGCGCGAGCGTGCTCCCGCAAAATTGCGTGCTGCCGGGCTGGCCGCAAAGCTAACCGAAGCAGGATTTACGGTGGCGGATCACGGCGACTGCACCACGCGCGTTTTTCAGGCGGACGACGAGCATCCGCGCGCGAGAAACGTAAGGCAAGTACTCAGCACACTCGAGGAATTGCGCCCTAAGGTCGAAGTAGCGGTCAAATCGGGTGCGCTGCCCGTGGTGCTGGGCGGGGACACTTCGATTGTATTGGCCACGATTGCCGGAGCGCGCCGCTACTATCGCAATGTCAGCCTTATTTTTCTGGATCGCAATGCGGATTTGAAAGAGCCGGCGACCACGGCATCCGGTTCTGTGGACGGCATGGTGATTTCGCACGTGCTGGGGCGCGGCGCGCCGGAGTTGGTGCGTTTTTGGGGCGAGCCTCCGCTCGTGCGCGCTCCCGACCTAGCGCTTTTTGGTATCGGCGAGCCGGACGAAGCGGAACAAAAATTCATGGAGAGCTCGCCATTACGGCGCTATCCGGCAAGTGACGTGGCACGCCTGGGCGGCCGGGCCGCCGCCGAAGCCGCACTCGCAGATGTACACGGCCGCACGCGCGAATTTGTGCTGCACGTCGACCTGAATGTGATCGCCGCGCAAGATTTTGTGGCGGCGAATTCAGGCGCTGCCGGCGAGGCCGGCGCGGGCGGCTTGCCACTGCGCGACGTGCGGCAGGCTCTCGCCGTGTTTGCGCGACAGCCTACGATGGTCGCGCTCGAAATCAGCAGTTACAATCCCGCGCTTGACGCGGATGGCGAAAGCGCAAAAGCCGTGGTCGAGTTGCTGGTGGAAATTTTATCCGCCCGGCTCGGGCCGGAGGAGGAAGCTGTTCCTCCATCGCCGGGGGCACGGGAGAGCATTCGGGAAGATTCACCAGCGCCGAGCAATGTCGGCGATGTTCTTTCTGGCGTTTCGGTGGATGCGCACGCTGCAGCGGAGCCAAAGTCGGAATACGACCGCCCCGTCGAGGTGCCAGTCGCGGCAGGCGGGGAGAAGATTGAAAACACCTTGGTTCCCGAAGCGGCTGAGGAAACACCGTCGCTCGATCAGGCTTCTGCCGGCTCCGAGAACGCTGGCGCTGGGGCTGCTGGTTCTGGGAATAGCGCTGGTGTGGAGCGTCCGCAGGAGAATACCCCGGACGAGCACGTTTCTATCGAGAGCCCGGTCTCCGGAACGGCGGGGGACAATAATTCCGCAGTCGAAATTCCGCACGAAAGCGTCGAGCGCGAGTCTCCAGGCGAACGAGTCTCTGATGTGGCACCGGATTCGGCACCTTCCCGAAGCTCCGGTTCCGACGGTTCCGTAGAGCGCGAAACGCCGTAACCGGCACACACGCGCTACTGCTTCGCCTTCTTAGAACCTCTGCGCCTCATCGAAAACAGAAATAACAATCATCGCTAAACGTCAAATCAACGGCCGCAGTGCAGCGGGAACGCGCAGTAATCGTGCGATTACGTGGTATGTAGGAATGCGCGCCAATAAATTTGGAAGGGTCGAGGCGGACAGAATTTCGATGAGATTCCGTGTGGGACTTTGGATCTTGGGCGGGACTTGATGAAGCAGCGGAGTTGGATCGGCCAATGCGAGGCAGAAACGGTGGAACACCAAAAAAAAAGGCGAAGCCGCAATTTGCGGCTTCGCCTTGGTACAACTAGAGGGCGGTTACAGCCTCAGCCTGCAAGCCCTTGGGGCCTGTGCGAACCTCGAATTCAACCGCTTGGCCTTCGTTCAGCGATTTGTACCCTTCCGCCTGAATCGCGGAGTAGTGGACGAAAACGTCCTCGCCGGACTGGCGCTGGATGAAGCCGAAGCCCTTGCTGGCGTTAAACCACTTTACTGTTCCTTGTTCTTTCACTGTTTTTCCTTTTCTTATCTTCTGAGCTGTTTGTGCCGTTCCCTCTAGCCGTACAACAAAAAAGGCCGCGAGTTTGAACTCGCAGCCCCTCTAAACAATCTAAAGGTGTTCTAAGAGCAACAAACGCAGCAGCAGCATACCACATTTCACCACCGGACGCGAGGGGTATTTTTCGGGAATTGCGGGTCCCGCCGCATGGCTGTCCGGGCTGGAGCTGAATCGATTAGACGCCTCAGATAGGTGCTGCCGGATGCACGCCGCGCTGTATCCGCAGTACGGTAATCGCTTAGACGACGCCGGAGCGGCGCCACTCGGCGAAATCGCCGGCACCGAATCCCAGCTCGCTCAGGATGGCCTGGGTGTGCTGTCCAAGCGCGGGCACAGCCTGCATATTGGGTTCGACGCCCGTCATGGTGACTGGCGGGAGAAGAGCTCGCAGCGGTCCGACGGGTGAATCCACCATGCACCAGCGATTCCGGGCGCGCAACTGCGGATGATCGACAAATTCCTGTACGGAGTTTTGCCTCGAATATGCGATCTGCGAGGACTCGAGCCGCTCGATAATCTCGGCGCCAGTCAATTGCGTGAATAGCTCCGATAATATCGCGTCAAGCTGCGCGCGATGCTCAACGCGCTTGGTGTTCGAGGCGAAACGTGGGTCGGAGACCAGGTCGGGACGCTGCAAGACAATGTGGCAAAAGCGTTTCCATTCGCGTTCATTCTGAATGGCGAGAAACACGATTTGGTTATCGCCGCTGGTGCAGGGGCCGTAAGGCGCGATCGAGGCATGGCTGGCTCCGGTGCGCGGCAGAGGCGATTTGCCATACGAATTGTAATAGGCGGGATAACCCATCCATTCGCCGAGCGCCTCGAGGAGTGAAATCTCGATTGCCGTGCCTTCGCCGGTTTGCGCGCGAATCAAAAGCGCCGTCAGGATGCCCGAGTAGGCGTACATCCCGGCCGCAATGTCGGCAATGGAAATTCCGACCTTGCAGGGCTCGTCCGGGGTACCCGTAATCGAGACCAGGCCTGCTTCGTTCTGGATCAGCAAATCGTAAGCTTTTTTATCGCGGTAGGGACCTGTGGCTCCATAACCGGAAAGATCGCAAACGATCAGGCGTGGATACTTCTGACGCAGGGCGGAGGCGGCCACGCCGAGCCGTGCTGTCGCGCCCGGAATCAGATTTTGTACGAACACATCGGCTTTCGCGAGCAGGCGCTCCATCACGGCTTGCGATTCCGCGCGCTTCAGGTTGAGCGTCAGGGATTGCTTCGAGCGGTTCGTCCAGACGAAGTGGCTGGACATTCCGTTAACCTTGGCGTCGTACGCGCGGGCAAAGTCACCGCCGTCGGGTCGTTCGATCTTGATAACGCGGGCACCGAGGTCGGCGAGTTGCCGCGTCGCAAAAGGTGCGGCGATGGCCTGTTCGAGTGTGACGACGGTGATGCCCGCGAGGGGTTGCATCAGAATGGGTGAACGGATCGGAGGGCTGTAGCGGCCAAACTCAAAACCTTAGCAATCCGGCAGCATTTTCGCCGAGAATCCGGGTGACGTCTTGCGGCTTCAATCCGGCATGGCGGATATAATTCGCGCACAATTCGTAGGCTTTGCCATTTTCGTAGGGGAAATCGCTACCGAGCACGATCTGGCCCGCTCCCAGCGTTTCCACGGCAGCCCGCAGCGCGGGCACATCTCCGTAATCCACCGTGTCGTACCACATGCGACGCGCGGCGATGCTGGGGCGCTCAGGGATCGCGGCATCTTCCCAGGTCGAAACGCTGTCCCAGCGCGCCAGAACGGTGGGAACAGCACCGCCCAAATGGGAATGGATGATTTTCATGGCCGGGAAGCGTTTGGGCACGCCAGCAGTAATCAGTTGCACTACGGCAATCAGGTCTTCAACCGGGGCTCCGACCATCCAGGTGACGTGGTAGTCAGCGATGAAGGGAGAATCAGCATTGTTGCCGACGGGGTGAAGAAAGAGCACGGTGCCGCGGCGGTTGAGCTCCTGATAAAGCGGCGCAAAAGAACTGTCTGCCACGGAGCGCCCGAGAATCGCGGTGGTATTCGCAACGCCAACCATTTGCAACTGGCCGAGCGCGCGGTCGAGTTCGCGCAGGGATTCGTCAATGTGGGGCAGAGGCAACGCGGCAAATGCGGAGAAGCGCGCAGGCCATCGCCGTACAGCCTCGGCACACATGTCATTGGCCATACGCGCGGCATTTACGGCGTGGGCCTTGTCGGCAAAGTGCGGCATTTGCGGAGAAACGGATAAGATTTGCCGGTCCACGCCGGCCGCATCCATGGTCGCAAAGCGCTTTTCGATTTCAGCGTCGCCAGGTCCGGCGCCGCGGCCGCGCTGAATGTTGGTGTCGGTCTTGCCGTAACTCGTGACCAGATCGAGATACGCGTCCGTCCAGAAATGGGCGTGCACGTCAATGCACAAAACCTTCTTCTGGGGCGCGGCGAACGCGGGAACGCGGCAGAAAAGCGCCGCCGCAGACAGCGATGCCGCAACCAACAACTGCCGGCGCGAGAAGCCACGCGTATTATTCCGTGCCGGAGATTTGTCTCTGAGGGCTTTCATGGGTGCGTTCGTGCGCTGGTCCATCGTGACATGATGCCTGACATCATGCCTGACATGCTGTGCGGACTGGACCGGCGCCGATTGGGTTGATTCCTCGGTCGGGCCTGGCTTCGGACCTGCGTTCAGGCATGCTCCAGAATAATTTTCATACGCTGCCCGTTATCGGACCCCAGCATCCCCATGGCGTCATTTAATTCGGCCAATTGCATGACGTTGCTCACCAGCGGCTCGAGGCGCACGATTCCGCGCTCCACCAGGTCGATGGAGTTGGGATAATCCTCAGGCTTGGCGACGCGTGCGTTGATGAGGGCAAGCTCCTTGAAATAAAGCTGGTAGAACGGCAGCGCGCCTTCGGTAGCGGTAATGATACCGAAAAGCAGAAGCCGGCCACCGACGCGAGCCATGGTGACGGCATCCGAGAGCGATGCAACCACTCCCGTGGTTTCGACAATCAGGTCGGCGCCACGCCCGCACGTCGCTTCGAGAACTTTGGCGATCGCGCCAGGTCCGCCCGGGATCGTGAGATCGGCGCCGAGCGATTCCGCAAGCTCACGCTTTGAAGAGCTGCGCGTAATTCCGATGACGGGATGAGCGCCGCGCGCTTTCGCGAGTTGCACGTGCAACTGGCCGGTGACCCCCAGGCCCATTACCACCACGGACTCGCCAGGGAAAACGTTCACCAGTCGTTGGGCGTGCATGCACGTGGTCAACACCTGGATCAAAGGAGCGGTGCGGCCATCGATTGAATCGGGCAAAGGAAAGACGTGGCTCGCAGGCACGGCGACATATTCGGCAAAACCGCCGTTGGCGTCGCGGCCCAAAAGCTGGCCATTGGGGCATAGATGCGTTTGGCCAACACGGCAGTGGAAACAAACGCCGCAAAAAAGCTCCGGATCCATGATGACGCGCTGACCGACGCGAATGCCGTCGGCACCCCCGGTGTCTACCACCTCGCCGGTTGCTTCATGACCCATGATCAGCGGATAGCCCACGGGAATGGCGCCACTGAAGATTTTAAGATCGGTGCCGCAGACGCCGCTGTGGGTGACGCGCACCAGCACCTGCCCAGGCGCGAGCTCGGGGCGCGCAACTTCGTCGAGGGCCAGTTTGCGCGGGCCATGCAAGATCATTGCTTTCATTGCGCGTCCTTCATAAGCATAAGGCACATAAGGCAGCTAAGCACTGCATTCAGCAGTGGCAGCGGGCATTGCCGCGATCAAAGTTCCCATCCGGCGACCGTGTCTGCCGGGAACCAGCGAATGTCGCCACATTGCCCGAGCAACTCGGGTTCCAGCGTAACCATTGTAACCCGTGAGCTAGGCCGGGCGCTTAAGCGCTTCGGGATTTACGGGATTGCGCGGCGGCTGTCCCGTGAGCACGCGAACGACTTCGTCGGCTGCCTTCGTTTGCAGTTCGACGAGGGATTCGACGGAATAAAAGCTGGTGTGGGGCGTCAGGATCACGTTATCACGGCCAAACAGAGGAGAACTGGTTGGCGGTTCCTGAGACAACACATCGAGCGCCGCGCCGGCCAGTTGGCCCGCATCAAGCGCGCGCGCCAAAGCCTCTTCATCGACAATAGGGCCGCGCGCCGTGTTCACGAGGTAAGCGGTAGGCTTCATCTGCGCGAAAACGGCGGCGTTGAACAGGTGATGAGTCTCCGGCATCAATGGGCTGTGAATGGAAATGTAATCCGACCGCTTGACCAGTTCGGCGAACTCTACTTTTTCCACTCCCGCGCGCTCGGTGACTTCCTGCGGGATGTACGGATCGAACGTTAGAACGTGAAGGCCGAACGATTTGGCCTTGGGCGCGACAAGCTGAGGGATCCTGCCGAAACCCACCAAGCCGAGTGTGCTGCCGCGGAGGCGGTGAATGGGCACGACGGCGGGCATTTCCCAGCGTCCGGCATGCGCCCGCGCGTTGGCAAAGGGAATTTTGCGAACCACGGCGAGCAGCAGCGCCATGGCATGGTCGGAAACTTCATCAATGCAATAGTCGGGCACCTTGGTGACCACGACGCCTTTTTCGGTGGCGGCGGCGATGTCCACGTTATCAACGCCGATACCGAAGCGTGAGATGATCCGGCAGCGCGTCATCTGGCGGATCATCTCGGCTGTGATTTTGGCGTAGGTTACGAGCAGGGCATCGGCTGACTTCGCCACGCCCAGGATGGCTTCGGGCGTGGCGGCCTCGGAAAGACGCAACTGCGCGTCAATCTTCGACAGCACCTCGCCCGCGGGGTCGAGGTTCGGAAATACCGAATCGGCGACAGCAACCAGGAACCTGGGCATCCCTACTTCCCGGCCATCGCTTCTTCCATGTGTTCCATCAGCGTGAAGATCACCGGACCCTTGCCCGAAACCAGAACGTTTTCCTCGAGACGGCAGGTTTGTTCGAGTTTCGGATGCCCGGCGAACGTCTCGATCGCGAAATACATGTTCTCCTTGATCTCGGCCGGATACTTAAGTGAATACGCGCGCGACATCCACATGCCCTCGTAAAGCGTGATGCCGATGCTGTGGGCGAACTGTTGCAGGGTAACGGTGCCGTATTTATCGTCGTCGTATTCCGGGAAAGCTTTGGCGACATCGGCAGTGGTGTTGCCGGGGCGGAGTTTCTCGATGCCGGCATACATGGAGTCATAAACTTCCTTGTACAGGTCGATTTCTTTGCGGGTCATCTTCAATCCCTGCGCGCCGCCACACTTGAAGCAGCGCACGAAATCGATGAAGTAACCGGAAGGACCGACGGCGTTGATGTCCACGATAACCAAATCGCCCTGGCGGATGAGCTTGTCGGTGGCCCAGCGGCGATACGGGCTGGTGTTGCCGCCCGAGGCGACAATAATGTCGTAAATGATCTCGCAGCCGCGCTCGAGCATAAATTCGTGCACTTTCGCTTCGATCTCGCGCTCGCGGACGCCAGGCTTCAACCATTCATATTTGATCTTCCACATGGCGGCGTCGCCGATGCTCGAGGCTTGTTTCAGGAGTTCGATTTCATCGCGCGTTTTGATCACGCGCGCGGCCGAAACGGCTGGCCAGCCGTTCACGATGTTCAGCTTGCGCTCCTGGAAAGCCTGCAGGGCGGGCATATCGAGATTGTCGATGCCGATGCGCTCCTTCAGCACCTTATTGGCCTTCAGAACTTCTACTACGCTATCCGCCATGCGGCCCGCCATGTAGGGGACAGCGCCTTCGGCCCACTGCCATGTAATAGCGGGCTTAATGCGGTCTTCCATCCAAGGCAAGTCGATTTTCGCGCACTGCAGATCCGATCCCGCCGTCTCAAACAGCACGGGGTCGCCCTCCGCGGGAACCACGGCGTAACGAATATTGATGTTGTATTTCCAATTTCCCTGATAGGAAGCGGTCGCGTAGCGGATATTCGCGCCGGCAAAGAGCACCAGGGCGCCCAAGTCATTTTTCCTCATCTGTTCGCGCAGCTTTTCCAGGCGCTCGGTGCGCAGCCGGTCAAAATCCACGCGGTATTGCCAGTCGGCGCCGGTCTGGCTATAGAGGCGGCGCGGGTCCCACTCGTGCGGTTTGCCAATAAAACTGGTATCCATGTGCGTAGCTTCCCCTTCGTTATGAATTTGGTCGCGCTAAAACCGCTTTAAAACTGTTGCGTGAATTTCAGACGAGATAAAATTTGACTCCGTTGCATCTCCGCCGAACGGTCCACACACGTCAGCAGCTGATATCCCAGCGATGTAAGTGAGAGGCCTCGCGCAGAAACTACGACGCCCAAAATGCAGCCTAATATACAATGCCGTCCGCTCCCAAGTCCAGAAAGGAACCCCTGGTGAACGCTATTTCCGCGCAGCCCTCGGCCACGAAGGTTCCGCTGAGCAGTAATCAGGTGCGCAGCTTCTGGGCGGCATGGGGTGGATGGACCATGGACGGGATGGATTCGTTCATCTATTCGCTCGTGCTGGTCCCCGCGCTTCGCGAACTGCTGCCGCGATCGGGAATTCCCGACACTGAAGCGAATGTCGGGTTCTACGGCGGCTTACTTTTCGCGCTCTTTATGGTCGGCTGGGGAGTTGCCCTGATCTGGGGACCCGTCGCAGACCGCTTCGGGCGCGTGCGCACGCTGATGTTCACCATACTTTGTTTTTCGTTCTTCACATTTATGAGCGCCTTCTCCACCGGCGTGTGGAGTCTGGCCATCTACCGCTTCCTGGCGGGAGTCGGAATTGGCGGCGAATGGTCCATGGGCGCGGCACTGGTCTCCGAATCATGGCCCGAAGGGCGCCGCACGATGGGCGGGGCGCTCATGCACACGGGATATTATTTCGGATTTTTCCTCGCGGCATTGGCCAACTATTTCGTGGGGAGCCACTTTGGCTGGCGCTACATGTTCATCGTGGGAGGAGCCCCGGCCCTGCTGCTCGCCTGGATTCGCAATCGCCTGCATGAACCCGCGCGCTGGGAACGGAAACAGGAGCAGCTTGGCGGAAATTGGACGATGCGGCAGTCGTTCCTGGCTCTTTTTTCGCGCCAATATCGCAGCCGGACGATTCTAAATTCGTTGTACGTTCTCATTTCCACCATCGGTTTGTGGGGCGGCTCGGTGTATGTCCCAGCGGCGGTGACGTACCTGGCTGTCAAGGGGGGCCGTACGCCCATGGATGCCGCCCGGCTTGCGTCTTATGGGGCGGCGCTCCTGTCCATAGGCACGATTGTGGGGGCGCTGATGGTGCCGCGGATCGCCGATTGGCTGGGACGAAAAGCAAACTTGGCAATCTTTTTTACGTTGATGGGTTTTTCCATCTGGCTGGCATTCGGCCACGTCTTTTATATGCAGCACGACGCGCTGGGCTGGTTCATCGTGTGTCTTTTTCTTCTGGGCTTGGGCGGAGCCAATTTTACGGTGTACTCTTTTTGGTTACCGGAACAGTACGGCACGGAATGCCGTGCGAGCGCCCTGGCGTTCACCACCAATGTGGGCCGCTTCGTCGGGGCTGGCGTCACTTTTCTGGTAGGAGCGGGCGTGCGTCATTTCCAAACTCTCGGTACGCCGGTGGCGCTGACCGCTGTGGCGTTTGCGGCCGGCCTGCTCTTGCTGCCCTTCGCTGAGGAGACGCGTGGGAAACCTTTGCCGGCATAAAAGCACTGTGGCGATTCATCGAGAGAAGCCGCATGCGCAGATTCCGGGCATCGGTCGCACGGCTCCGGGTCGTGAAAAGTTCGTTGAAAGGAAATGTTTGTGAAAAGTGTCTCGGCAGAAACGTCGCCGGCGAAATCTTCACCGGCGATCCCGGTGACTGGAAAGCCGCGCCTGACGCAGAACCAGGTGCGCAGCTTCTGGGCGGCATGGGGTGGATGGACCATGGACGGCATGGATTCATTCATCTATTCCCTGGTGCTGGTGCCCGCTCTGCGCGAGTTGCTGCCTAAATCAGGAATTGCCGCCGACACCGCGAACGTCGGTTTTTACGGCGGCCTGCTCTTTGCTCTATTTATGATTGGCTGGGGCACGGGCTTGATCTGGGGACCCATCGCCGATCGGTTTGGCCGCGTGCGCACGATGATGTTCAGCATCCTGTCATTCTCGGTTTTTACGCTTATGGCCGCTTTTTCGACGGGCGTATGGTCGCTCGCCATATTCCGTTTTCTCGCGGGCGTGGGCATTGGCGGCGAATGGTCGATTGGGGCCGCCTTGGTATCCGAGGATTGGCCCGAGGAACGGCGAGCCTGGGGTGGCGCGCTGATGCACACGGGCTACTACTTCGGATTCCTGTTTGCCGCGCTGGCCAATTATTTCATCGGGAGCCACTACGGCTGGAGATACATGTTCGTCGTCGGCGGAGTTCCGGCGCTGCTGGTGGCGCTGATCCGCAACAACGTGAAGGAGCCGGAGCGCTGGGAAAATAAGCGCGAGGAGCTGGGAGAAAGTCTGGACGATGCACCGCTCGTTTTTTCTGCTTTTCTCGAAGCAATACCGGCGGCGCACCGTTTTCAATTCCATCTACCTGATTGTGTCGCTCGTCGGATTGTGGGCGGGTTCCGTGTATGTCCCCGCGGCCATGACCTATATCGCCGCGGCTGCCCATAAGACGGCGGTTGAGGCCGCGCAATTAGCCTCGTACTCGACAGCGCTATTGGGAATCGGAACGGTCCTCGGGGCGCTGCTGGTGCCGCCGCTCGCCGACCAATTAGGGAGAAAATCCACCCTGGGAATTTTCTTCGCGCTCATGGGCGTTTCGATCTGGCTGGCATTTGCCCACGTGTTTTATATGGCTAACGGCGGAGCGGTAGGATGGTTCATGCTGTGCGCGTTTCTTCTGGGATTGGGGGGCGCGAATTTCATCGTCTATTCTTTTTGGCTTCCCGAACAATATGGGACGGAATGCCGGGCCAGCGCGTTTGCGTTTAACACCAACATCGGGCGCTTTGCCGCTGCCGGAATGACCTTCCTGGTGGGTGCGGGCGTTCGTCACTTTCAAACGCTCGGCACGCCTGTGGCTTTGACCGCATTCGCTTTCGTCATAGGTCTGCTGCTTCTGCCTTTCGGCGTCGAGACCAAAGGCAAACCTCTTCCCGCGTAACCACTCGCAAGGTGGCCGCAGCACGCGCGCGAACCCCCGATGAGTGAAGCCGATGAATGAAGCCGATGATGAAACATGAATAAAGAAACCGAAGCGGGCGCGAAAACGGAATCGCGCGACGGCATGCTCATCGACTGGGATGTGCCGATTGCCATGGATGATGGTGTGGTCCTCCGCGCGGACGTGTTTCGCCCACCGCAGCAACTATCTGCCGGCGAATCGGCGGCGGGGGCCGAGAAGGGCCGCTATCTGGTATTGCTGAGTTACGGCCCCTACGCGAAAGGTCTGGCATTCCAGGACGGGTACCCTAGCGCATGGGAACGTATGATCGCGCAGCATCCCGATGTGGCAGCGGGATCGAGCAATCTCTACCAGAACTGGGAAGTCACCGACCCGGAAAAATGGGTGCCGCACGGCTACGTGTGCGTCCGCGTGGATAGCCGTGGCTGCGGCCGCTCGCCCGGTTTTATCGATCCCTTTTCCGAACGCGAAACGCGCGATTACTTCGCCTGCATTGCCTGGGCCGGCGTCCAGCCGTGGAGCAACGGCAAGGTGGGACTCTCGGGCATCTCCTACTATGGCATCAACCAATGGCAGGTCGCGGCGTTGCAGCCACCGCACCTTGCGGCGATGTGCATTTGGGAAGGGGCCGCCGACTGGTATCGCGACATGACCCACCACGGCGGGATTTTTTGCACGTTCTGGCCGAACTGGTACGACATGCAGGTCAAGACTGTTCAACATGGGTTGGGCGAACGCGGGCCGCGGAGCCGCGCGACGGGCGAGTTGGTTTGCGGTCCAGAGTCACTGACGGATCAGCAACTCGCGGCCAATCGCAGCGACTTCGGAAACACGATTCTCGCGCACCCGCTGGCGGATGAATATCACCGTGCGCGCACGCCGGATTGGTCGAAAATCACGGTGCCGTTTCTCTCAGCCGCCAACTGGGGCGGGCAGGGTCTTCATCCTCGCGGTAATTTTGAAGGGTTCATGCGCGCGGCCTCCGCCCAGAAATGGCTGGAGGCGCACGGCATCGAGCATTGGACGCACTTCTACACCGACTACGGCCGGGAAATACAAAAGCGGTTTTTCGATTATTTTCTTAAAGGCGAAAATAACGGCTGGGACAAGCAGCCTCGCGTGCTGCTGCAAATCCGGCATATCGATCACTTTGAAGAACGCGGCGAGCAGGAATGGCCACTTGCGCGAACACGCTGGACCAAATTTTACCTGAATTTGCAGGAGTGCTCGCTCCATGCGCAAGATGTGCCCGGCATGGAGGCCGCCAGCGAACTCGCCGAGAATGATGCGTCCGTCTCATTCGACGCCATGGGAGACGGACTGACATTCCTCACACCTCCCTTAGCCGAAGAAACGGAAGTCACCGGTCCTTCGGCAGTGAAGCTGCTTGCGTCCTCCTCAACCGAAGATGCCGATTTCTTTGTGGTTTTACGCGTGTTCGCACCGGACTTGCGCGAAGTGGTATTTCAAGGCGCGATCGATCCGCATACGCCCGTGGGCCAGGGATGGCTGCGAGCATCGCATCGCAAACTGGATCGGGCGCTATCCAAACCGTGGCGGCCTTATCACCCGCACGACCAACGAGAGCCGTTGCCGCCCAATGAGATAGCGGAGCTCGATATTGAAATCTGGCCGACGTGCATTGTGATTCCGGCGGGTTACCGCATCGGGCTTTCGATTCGCGGCAAGGATTACGAGCACGTCGTAAGCGGCGGCAAGCTATCCAATTTCAAAAATGAGCTGAAAGGCTGCGGACCCTTTCTGCACGATGATCCGCGCGACCGGCCACCCGAAATTTTCGCGGGGCGCACGACGCTTCATGCCGGACCGTGTTCCGGAAACGCGCCGAGTACCGGGCGCTCTGATAGCAGGCGCTCCGACGCCAGACCGTATCTGCTCCTGCCGGTCATCCCCCAAAAGAAACCCGCGTAAAAAGGGTTCTTAGAAGCCGAGCGGAATCACCGAGAGGTCGCGTACCCACGCCGCTCCCCGGTTTTCGGTGATGTACACGATGGCTTCAGCAATGGCTTCCGGTTCCATGTAGCCCTCGTGCTTTGGTGTGGCAATGTTGGTCTTGGTGCCTCCGGGGGCCAGCAGCGTCACCTTGATGCCCTGCTTAGCGACTTCCGACGCAAGAGCCCTGGTCATCCCCACAATCGCGGCCTTTGACGCCGCGTAAGCCGTGGTGTTGGCTTGCCCGTCCAGGGCCATGCGAGAGCTGACGTTCACGATCAGGCCAGAGTGGGCGGTGATCATGTCTGGCAGGACCGCGCGCGTAAAGAAAACGGTGCCCATAACGTTGATGCTCAGCATGCGCGACCACTCAGCAGGTGGAATCTCGAGAAATGGAGCGAAACGCCCCACGCCGGCGCAATTTACCAAGACTGCCGGCGGCCCATATTCCTTGCGAATTTTTTCGTAGGTCTGCGTCACGCCGGGGCCATCCGAGATATCGCAGACAAATCCGGAGGCGCGAACCGCAACCGCGCGGCAGTCCGCAACCACCTCTTCGAGTTCGGCAGGATTGATGTCCACCAGCGCGAGAACGCGAGACTTCGCGGCGAGAGCCTTCGCTGTGGCCCGGCCAATGCCGCTCGCGGCACCCGTTATGATCACCAGCCCGTCGTCTGACATGGGGCAGTCTCTCCTCGATCCGGCGGTCCTACGTCACGTCTATGAAACATGTTCACGCCTTGGCGCTATTATTGTAGTGGTGCAGCGGATCAGCATACAGGATAAGTTTTTACGGCTCGGCTCAGCCGTTGCAGGAACGAGGCATTTTCCGCCTAGCCTAGGGCCTGTCTGCAAAGCGGGGTGTGAGCCCCGCGAGGGCCGACTTCGAATCGCTCCACCAGTAGGCCTGCCGGACCTCCACTCGCACTCTGCCCGCGCTCTGCTCTAGGGTAACCTATGTAGCTAATGCGCTTAGGTTTACGAATCGAAGCTTTGATTGCAGCATCCTATACGTTGCGTTAACATAGAGGGTTGGGTGTGACCTGTGACGGCGTGTTCCAACTGCGGGGCGCCGGCCGCTTGAGTCCCAACGGAGTCCCAACGGAGGCCCGTATGCCGAAGGTAAATTTCACATTAAACGGTAGGCCAACCTCGGCTTCCTATGAACCCGGCATGCAGTTCCTGGACATCCTGCGCGAGGAGTGTGGGATTGTTTCGGCTAAGAACGGCTGCGCCCCTGAGGGCACCTGCGGCTGCTGCGCGGTTCTGGTCGACGGGCGCCCGGCCCTTTCCTGCCTGCGGAAACCGGAAACAATGGAAGGCCGGGATGTCGTTACACTCGAGGGCGTTCCAGAGAATATGCGCAATATTCTCGGTGAGGCCTTCGTTTCCGAAGGCGGCGTGCAGTGCGGGTATTGCATCCCGGGCATCCTGGTTCGCGCGTCATCGATGATACGGCAGGGCATCACCGATGATCGCGAAGCTGTGGCGCAGGCGTTGTCCGGCCATTTGTGCCGTTGTACGGGGTACGCGCGCATCATTGACGGCATTCAAAGTGCCGGTGAAGCCTGGAAAAATGGCGGCCATCTTCCTTCCAACGAGCCGCGTCGGCACTTCTTTTTTGGCGAAGAATACGGGTTGCACCGGAATCCCGCGTTCGACACTCAGACCAATAACGGTATCGGCCAATCGCCGTCCCGCTATCGCGGATACGACCAGGCTGTTGGCGAGCGGCCGTTTGTTGACGACCTGCATGTGCCCGGAATGCTGAATGCGTCACCCGTGCTAAGCCCGCATCCTCGCGCCAAAGTGCTAGCGATTCGGACGGGCCCGGCGGAATCCATGCCTGGTTTCGTAAAGGTTTTAACCGCTGCGGATGTCCCCGGGGAGCGCGGCACCGGAATTACGATTCCTGACTTGCCCGTCTTTGTGGCTGTAGGCGAAACCACCTGTTGCGTCGGCGATATGCTCGCGCTCGTGGTAGCGGACACTCCTTTCCATGCGCGGCAAGCGGCGCAAAAAGTGGAAGTTGACTACGAAGTTCTCACTCCGGTTACCAATCCCTTCGCGGCTCTCGAACCCGGCGCTCCCCAGGTGCACGCGCCCGGCAACCTGCACGAGCATCCGAACCTGCTCGAAGCCACCGCATTCGCGCGCGGCGATGTGGATGCGGCGCTCGCGACGGCTACCCACGTCATCGAGCAGACTTTTGCTACGCAGGCTATTGAACCGGCGTTTCTCGAGCCCGAGGCTTGCCTGGCGATCCCGCAAGCCGACGGCATAAAGGTCTTTTCGCAGAGTCAGGGCTCCATTTTCGACCAGCGCGAGATTGCCCGGGTTTTGAAGCTGCCCCTCGAAAAAGTGGAAGTGGAGTTGGCCGCGAGCGGGGGCGCATTTGGCGCGAAGGAAGAACTCTCGATTCAAGCGCAAACGGCTCTGGCCGCTTATCTGCTTGGCCGCCCCGTCAAGACGGTTCTCACGCGCAAACAATCCACGCAGTTGCATCCCAAGCGCCACCCGATGGTGCTGAAGTACACGGTGGGTGCGGACGCTGAGGGCCATTTGCTGGCCGTCCGTGCGCGCATCGTAGGCGACACAGGAGCTTACGCGGGCACTGGCGGGAAATGTTTGCTGCGCGCCGCTTGCCACGCTTGCGGGCCGTACCGCGTTCCCAGCGTGGACATCGAATCGAAGGCGGTTTTGACCAACAATCCCACGAGCGGCGCGATGCGCGGCTTCGGCACGAACCAGGCGCACTTCGCGATCGAGGGCATTATGGATCTGCTCGCGGACAAGGTCGGGGTCGATAAGTATGACATTCGCGAGCGGAATATCCTCGCTCCTGGCGATGCGTTTTGCACTGGCCAAATTATGAGGGAAAGCTGCGGAATCCGCGCCACCCTCGAGGCGGTGAAGGATGTCTATAAGAGTGCCAAGTATGCCGGCATCGGATGCGGCATTAAGAGCACGGGCATAGGAAACGGCACCATCGACAGCGGTCACGTGCTGATCCGCGTGCTCGAGGGCGGCCGCGTCGAGGTCCTCACTGGCTACACGGAAATGGGGCAGGGCCTGTTTACCACCGTGCGGCAGGCAGTGTGTGAGGAGACCCAGATTGATCCTGACCGCATCATCGTGCATTGGGACAAGGAAATTGGCCTCAAGTGCGGCGAGACATGGGCCTCGCGCGGCACCACGCTTAGCTGTGCGGCGGCGCAAAGGGCGGCAGGTGAACTTGCAGCCGACCTGAAACAATTGCCCATAGAGAAACTGGTTGGACGCGAATATCGCGGAGACTACGTGTGCAACTTCACCACGAAGCCGGGCACACCGGCGGCGCTCAGCAATCCCACAACGCATTTGACGTTCAGCTACGCAACGCAGGTCGTTATCCTGGGCGATGATGGCAAACTCAAGCGCGTCGTTGCCGCTCATGACGTAGGCCACGCGATCAACCCGAAAGCGTGCGCGGGGCAAATCGAAGGGGCGGTGCATATGGGCCTGGGCTACGCCCTCTCCGAGGATTTCCCGTGCACCAACGGAGTGCCGGATTCACTTCTATTGCGCGATTGCGGCATTATCAAGGCCAAGGACACACCGCGTGTTGACGTGATCCTGCTCGAAATCCCGGACGAAATCGGCGGTTACGGTGCGAAGGGAGCGGGTGAAATCGGCCTGGTTCCCACGGCTGCGGCTACTGCGGGCGCGCTCCATTCTTTCGATGGCATTCACCGTTCTCGCCTGCCGATGCAGGATGCCCCGGCAGCAGCACCGTCGGTTCCGAAAGCACGCCGGAATTCAGCATCGCGCGTCGGATCGTTTCCGGTTCCCGCATCTGCTCCCGTAGACACCGCCGTCGCCGGAGATTAGTCCCGCTCAAAATTAAGCGCAGACGCGGAATTGTGCCGGGAACCAGGTGGCGGTTTCCGCGGTCCCAGACGAATGCTTTTTGTCGCGGCCGAACAGTAAATTTCCCCGGGCTACTCCAGAACAATTCCGCCCATCTGTTCTAAGGGGTTTCCGGCGTAATAGGTTTCTGCCACAGGGTAAGCCTGCACAGCAGCTCGAAATCCTTCCGCAAAGTCCCCCCGCAAAAGCAAAACAGCGGCAAGAATAAACAGCCGACTCCATGCTATAAATGAGCGGCGTCGCGGGCGTGGCGGAATGGCATACGCAGCGGACTTAACATACCTTGAGTGCTCGCCGGGAAACCGGCGATGCAGAACTGCTCAAATTCGGGGAAACCTTAACTGGCGATCCCGAGCCAAGCCTGAAGCAATGTTTCAGGAAGGTGTAGAGACTAGACGGGCAGCGCCTAACCTCCGGTATTTCGGAGTAAGGTGAAGGGATAGTCCAGACCGCAAACCTGCTTATCAGGGCGGCGAAAGCCGTGGCCGGTAAGAAAATCCGCAGGGTCGCAAGGCCCGTGTGGGTTCAACTCCCACCGCCCGCACCAATTTTTCAGATCCTCAGTACGTTCCAATGCTTGTGCGCCAAAGGGGCTGCGCGCTGACTGTAGCGCCAAACTAAGAAAAACCAGCCACGGCGAGTTCGGCCACTCGATCCGAGCCCCACAGCATTTTGCGCGGTTACTTGCCGCACCCGTGCCGGGCTTGCTCGAATTGCTTGAAGAGCCGCAGCGCCCCATCGCCATCGAGCGTATGCATCACGTGCCCTTCGCCTTTTTCCTCGCTGAACTCCACCGTGTATCCCTGCGCCCGGAATTCCGCGGCCTGCTTCCGCTCGCTTTCGAGCCAGTCCGTATCGTTCCCTCCCGCGTACATATTGATGCATAGTTTCGCCAGTGCCCGCACGCGCTGAGGGGTAGCGTCATCCAGAAATCCAGGCAATCCCGTTACCGACCAAAAATATTGCGGGTACGACGCGGCAATGTGAAACGCGCTCAGCCCTCCATTCGAGACACCCGCAATGTGAAACTTCTTGTCTAAAATTTTGTACTCCCCAAGGAGTTGCACGAAGAAAGCGGGAAACGCCCGCGCCCCTTCCTCGAAAAACAATTGCCCATCGGGAGCTGCCGGAATCACCACAATGTATCCCAGCCGCTCGGCTTCTTGGCGCCAGTTGCGCTCGAGCGTGCCTTGAACCATGTCCATCGTCTGTGGGCCGCCGGGAAACGCCAGCACCGCGGGATAAGTCTTCGCGGGATCGTACCCGTTCGGAAGAATGACCTTGTAGTGGATGCGCATGCCGCCTGCATCTGCGGTTTTATCCAGCACTTCGGCAGCCAGTGACTGGCGCGCAAATACGGTTCCTACAATGAGAAAGAGCAAGGAGAGAAAAATATGGCGCGCTGTCTTCATGTTTGTTCCTTCTGCGTGCGTGCGATCGCAGCGGATTATAACGCGAATTCCACCTTCCTGATGTTTGCCAGCCACCTACGAAGACGTGCAGCGAAGACGCCCTGGAGCTTGTGAAACGTGCACACCGTGCATCCCTCCACGCAACGCCACGTTCAGGGAATACCGAACGCAGGTAAAAGTGGGTACGCCGAGCCGGTTGATTATCCCCACGGTTTCTCGTGCTTTCCTTAGCGCTCCCTAAACTGCGGTTTTCCTGACCTTGCTTAGAATCTCCGAGCTGCACCCCACCGGCGATGCGAAACCAATGCGATTCGCTATTAAGCGCGGGTATATAATTTCACTTGTCGGGATTGGTACAACCTGCGCGAGCTGCTCAGGTTCTTTATAAAGATGTGCTGGTAGGAGAGCGGGAAGATGAAAGTCGAGCGCGATTTCAGTACGAAAAATATCATGCGGCCAGATGGCTGCTCCCTGGCTGTGTTGTCCTGCGCTATGGTGATGCTGTTTATGTACTCGCTGATGACCGCGAGTACTGCAATTGCCGCCGCCCCACCCCAAGGCGCCGCTACCCCGGCCGCCGCCCCTGTGGCGCAAGCTCCTGTAAAAGGTGGCGAGCAAGCCGCTGGGCTGCCCATGCCTGTCGACGAAATTATCCGTCGGTTTGCGCAGCACGAATCTGATTTTAAAGTCGCACGCGACAATTACACCTACACCCAGGAAGTGCTGGTGCAGGAAGGTGACGGTGGCCAATACCAGTTGACCAGTGAAATTGTCTTCACCCCGCAGGGCCGCCGGTACGAGAACATTACCTATGCTCCGCCCTCTACCCTGCAGCAAATTTCGCTTTCGCCTGAGGACATGAAGGATCTCGAGAGTATTCAGCCGTTCGTCCTCACCGCCGAGGAGCTGCCGAAATACGACGTCACGTTTACTGGGCGCGAAAAGCTGGATGAGGTGAACACATATGTGTTTCAGGTAGCGCCAAAACACATCGAGAAAAACCAGCGCTATTTTCAAGGCACCGTTTGGGTGGACGATCACGATCTCGCGGTGGTGAAGAGCGACGGCAAAGCCGTACCGGACCTGAAAAATAACTTGTTCCCGCGCTTCGTCACCTATCGCGAAAACATCGAAGGCAGCTTCTGGTTCCCGACTTACACGCACGCCGACGACGAGCTGCATTTCAAAACTGGCGACGTGCACGTTCTGATGACCGTACGTTACAAGAACTACAAACGCTTTGGATCCACGGTCAAAATCGGTCCATCGAAAGCAGCGGACGCGCCGCCCGCTCCCGCGACACCGCCGCAGAAGTAATCGGCGCACTGCCGGCGATAACGAGCTCGCATGCCGCATTCCGGCGGCTAACGGCGCCCCGCCGTGACCTGTCCCACCTTTGGTTTCGGTGCATCTAAAAAAAGCCCGGCAAACCTGCGTATTTATTTGTCGGAAGCGTGATCCATTTCCGGCCCGAGGTGCAACGTGACCGCAAAGACGATTGCGAATAAACGAATCTTCTTCATCTCGTCGCTGATGTTTTTCACGGTGTTGTTTGGAGCGCTGGCGCCGAGGGCGCGAGCCCAGGACCGATTTGCCGTCGGCGCGCAATTGGCTTTCGATCATCTGCCGGAATTGGGGGAGACTCCGGCGGGATATGGATTTCGATTCACGTACGCCGCGCTGGTGCCGTTCTTCTCGTTCGACGCGGAGTTGAACAGCTTTCCGACCCACGGCAGCGGCAACTTCGGGCAGACGCAGGCGTTTTTTGGATTGAAAGCGGGCACGCGCGTGGGACGCTGGGGTGTCTTCCTCAAGGCGCGGCCGGGGTTCGCCCATTTTTATGATGGGGTCGCGCAGCAAAGGCTGACGCAGCGCACGAATTTCGCTCTCGATATCGGAGGCGGCCTTGAATACTACGTCCTGCCGCATATCGGTGTGCGCTGGGATTTGAGCGACGTGATGACGCATTTCGGCAGCGGCATGCTGAATGCCGGGCCAGGAAGCCCGCTCGGCATCCAGTTGGGGACACAAAGTAACTTTCAGACGACCGTGGGAATCGTGTTCACGCTGTAAGCACGGACGCCTTCACACGCCACCGCGAAACGGGGGCACGAATTCAGGGGAACGGTTCGCACGCGATTGCGCGAGCATGCCCGCAAGCGACTTCACGTAGGGGGCGCGCGCCACGCCGCACTCGGTGATGATGGCGGCAATTAGACGGGAGGGTGTCACATCGAACGCCGGATTGGCCACACGAACGTTGGGGCCATCCGGGGCAATGCGCAGGCCTCGGATATGCGTGATTTCCTCGGGCGCCCGCTGCTCGATGGGAATGGATTCGCCGGTTGGAATTGTGAGGTCGAGCGTGGAAACGGGAGCGGCCACGTAAAACGGCACGCCGTTTTCCTGCGCGAGCACGGCGATTTGATACGTGCCGATCTTGTTCGCGGTGTCGCCGTTGGCGGCGATGCGGTCGGCGCCAACCACAATCGCGCCGACGTTTCCCGTCTTTAGAAAATGGCCCACCATGTTATCCGTGATCAGCGTAAGCGGAATTCCACCTTCAGCAAGTTCCCAAGCAGTGAGGCGCGCGCCCTGCAGGTAAGGACGCGTTTCGGGCACGTAAACGTGCAGCGTGCGGCCCTGCTCGACCGCCATGCGAATGACGCCGAGCGCGGTGCCGATGCCGGCAGTTGCCAATGCGCCCGCATTACATTGCGTCATGACACTGCCATTTTCCGGCATGAATTCCGCGCCAAACCGGCCAATCGCTTCGTCGGTGGCTCTCTTTTCCTGGTGAACCAGCCGCGCCTCTTCGACCATACCGGCGCGCACAGATTGCAGCGCCGAATCCGTGGGCGACGAAGCCGCGGCTAGCTCCTCGAAGCGGCGCTTCATACGCTCAACGGCCCAGAACAAATCCACGGCGGTGGGACGCGTAGCCGCGATCGTGGCGCAGATGGTGGGAAATTCCGCGCGCAACTGCGCGAGGGTGCGTGCGGGTGAGTGCTGCACGCCCAAAGCAACGCCCATGGCCGCCGCGACCCCGATCGCCGGCGCGCCACGTATGACCATGTCGCGAATGGCGTTCGCAACCTCGCGGTAGTCGGTATAGGTGATGTGTACCAGTTCGGCCGGCAAGCGCCGCTGGTCAATCATCACCACGCCTTGCGACGTCCATTCGATCGGCTGCGCGACGTGCACGGAAAGTCCCCTTCCCGGTTCGTGCAACAACATCGTGAGAGCAAAATCTTAGTACAACATTCTCAAGAATACCCTCCCTGCGAAGCAAGTGGAGGCGAGGCGATCGCGTTCCCGCGCTTACGATGGCGGAAAATATCGCAGGCCATGCGTGGCGAAGTAAAAGCCGGTAAACAAAATCGTGTTGTAACTAACATGCACCAGATAACTTGCGGCCACGGTTCCGGCGCGTGCGCGCACGTACGTGAGCACGATCCCCACGCAAATCAGCAAAGCAATTTCACCCCATCCGCCCCACAACTGCTGGGCATGCGCGATGCCAAACAGCGTCCCGGTGACAATCACGCCCGCGGGAACGCCCATCTTGCGAGCAAGCACCGGGAAAATGCAACCTCGGAAAACCGTCTCTTCAACAACGGGCGCCACGAGAATGCCCAGGCCCATCAACAGCAAGACGGTTTCACGGCTGCGGAATAAGTCCTCCATCGGCAATTCGGTTTGCTGGTTGAAAAAGCGGCTCAACCAGCCGACCGCCACCGCCAACGCAAAACCGCCAAGCACGTACTGGAGAATGGTGGCAAGTTGCGAGCCAGCATCATGTGAAGGCAGGCGAAACGGACGCCAGCCCAACGCGTTCCAAAAGGGAATGGCGCTGCGCCACCTGATCAGGGCGTAAAGAAATATCACGGTCGCGACGGATAGCAAGCCCTGGCTCACGATCATCACCGCTGAGCGATCGGCCACGGACTTTTGCAGCGTCGCGGCAGAAAGGTGAAAACCCAGCATAGCCGCGCCAGCCACTGCCACGGTGAGGATCGCGCCAGCCACAAAGTAAAAGCAGAGGAGATACAGAAGATCGACTCCGTGCAACGGCGTCGTGAAATCGGGCCACATCCTCATGCGCAGGGATCGCTGACCCGGGAAATAAGGATCGTCACGATGGCCGACAACCTGGTGATTTTCGCGCGCCGGCGAGATTTCTGGTCCGGTGTCTGGCTGTGCGTCTGGCTGTGCGTCTCGCTGTGCGTCTGGCCGTGGGTCGCCCTCTTTGTCTGCCGCCGATTGAAACTCTGACGGCGTGGGTGGCTGGAGAGATTCCGGTTCCATGTGCGCGGCGAGATCGGAATCGTAACGCGATTGGGAGTCCAGCTCTGGCGCTTGCTTGGCGCGAGCGTCGGGCGGATGCGCGATGTGCGGCGGAATGCCAGCGGCATCCCTGCTGGGTCGATTTTCGGGCTCGGCTGAATCCGAGGGTTCGTTGTGAGGCTGATTCATTTTCGTTATCTGCGATCGCTAGCTCTGATCGCTATCTACTATCTCTAATTTACATCCACTATTTCTGTCTGGCCGCTGATGTTGCCCGTGTGTTACTTCGATGCGGCCCGCCCACGCGCGGTCATGCCACTGGCTCCTTCCACGAGGGCGGCGGCGACGAGAGGAAGCATGATCTCGTGTTGCCCCGTGATGGCGTATCCCCGGGAGGGCTCGCCTTTGTCGCCCGCAGCCGTGGCGGTAGGCCGCCGTACGACATTGGTGAGCGAGCGGTAATGCTGGATAAAGTCAAAGTTAGCCGTGGTAATCGGATGGAGAGGGACATTCAGGTTGCGGACGGCTGAAACAGCCTTCAAAAAAACTTCCGGCAATATGACCGCGGAGCCCCAATTTAAATAGACGCCACCGGTATGCATCTGCTGTACCAATCCGCAGAACAGACGGAAGTCGTAGTGTGTTGCGGCTCCAAGCGCGGTGCCATCGGCAGACCGGTGCATATGGGGAATATCGGTCCCGATAGCGAGGTGCACGGTAACCGGCACGCGCGCGCGATAGGCGGCGATCAGTATGCTGGCCGCAGGATGGCGCACGCGCAAAGTTTTTCCGGTAAGCATCCGGCCGGCAGCCTCTCCCAATCCGATGGAATCACGGGCGGCATTCGCCGCCATTTCGTTGAGGTAAAGCCCGGTTTCTTCAGCCATGCCGAAGGCGCCGCGTCCGAGTCCAGCTTCGACGTCCTCGGAGGTGTTGCCGATGACGGCGATCTCGAAATCGTGCACCAGCGTCGAGCCATTCATGGCGATGCCGCCGACGAAGCCGCGCTCGATCAAGTCTACGATCACGGGGCCGAGGCCGACCTTGATGACATGGCCGCCGAATCCCCAGATGATCATTTTCTGGCGCAGGCGCGCGCGGAGGATCGCGGCGATCACGCCGCGCAAGTCGTTGCCACCCAGGATGCGCGGCAAAGTATCAAGAAATTCGGGGAGACGAGCTCCCCGCCTGTGAGGGCGCGCAAACTCGCGCACGCTAACCTTGCTTTTCCGGCGGGCAAGCGGGTAGGTATGGATGCCCTCAAAGCCCAGGGGAGTGATGTTGTAGATGCTTTTCACGCAATGTCTCCGAGGCAGCACTGTAGCGGCAGAGCGGCAGAGGTGCAAGCGTTACGCCTTGCTGGCGGGTGGAATAGCGGAATGGAAAGCTTTGCGGCGCCGAGAGGCGCCAGGACGCCAGCTTCCGAACAGTTACATCCGTCAATCAGTGACTTGCTTTTGACACATGGCAGAGGCGCCTGGTTGGAATTGCAAACATCAAATGAAAGAAGAAACAAACGAGCAGCCTGAGTTTCCTTGCAATGGCGGATTCTCTACAGGCTGCTTACGATCCGCGCCTTCAGCGATTCATATTCCGAATCGCTGATCAGGCCTTTGTCGAACATTTCCTTGGCGCGTTGCAGGCGGCCTGCAGGCCCATCTGAGGACGCTGCAGCTGCGGCTGGCATACTGTCATTGCCCGGTGAGGCGCCCAGCTGGATGCCACCTGAGCGAGCGCGCAGCTCTTCGAGTTCGCGCACGCGCCGCTTTTCGCGCCACGCCTGCTCGAGCGCCTGGCAGATACGATAGACGGATTCGGCTTCGTCCTTGCGCAGGCCGTCAAAGCTCAATACGCGCGTAGCGCCGGTGACGGCAAGATCTGGGCTGGTGAAGTATTCAATCGTGAGGTCGGCGCCAAAGATGCCAACGTTGATTTTGGTTTCCTTGAAGTCCTGCCAGCGGACATCATGCATGCCGAAGCCGCCGAACAGGCCGCGGGTGATGCCAATAAAGCGGCCGCTGGTGGCCGCCACCACGCTGCGCCGGTGCTTGAGAGCGAAGATCCGGCGCTGAACCGCATACGCCTCCAGCGTTTCGTTAGTGACCAGGATGGAATTGATCTCGTCGAGCGCCTTGCGCACCCGCGCGTCTTCGACTGGAGCCGGCGTTGGCTTGGAAACCTCCGTCATGTTGGTTCTCCTTCGCGAGGCTTTATTGCGCTATTCAAAAGCGCTCTATTGCGGGTCGTACGCGTCACGGGTATTGACCGGGCTCCCTGGCACTCTTTCGTTTATCGGACTGGCTCGAGTTTTGATTTGGCCACGTTCAGTTTCCAATTGCCCATGTGCACATTCGTTTGAGCGAGCGCGATTCCCAAGCTTCCGAAACGGGATGTCAAACAAGTATCGCCATCGCTGCACGCCTGGATTTCATCTCATCCGTCTCGTCTTTTTGAATTCCGGAACGTACTTCCCTGAAGAGGAAGCCTGGACATTACCGCCGGACCGTTCGGGCGTCAAGCGACTCATTTTGCGCAGAGGAGTTCCTCGATCGGATGCCAACTGATCTTGGTTAGGGGCGTTTGCCGACCTGCGCGCCTCGTGGCTACTGCGTATCGAGGCATGTCGTTATACTGCGCCAATGGGGCGTGTGAGGATCGGCTGTTTCGGCCGGCGGAGTGTGTCCACCTGAGACAGGCAAATGAGTTGCGGAATAGTACTGGAATCTAAGGGGCCAGAGAGGCGCTTGCGGCGTTGGGAGCGATGGAGGATGCGGACATTCCGGGCGCAGAGGTGCCGGTAGCAGCGTGGGCCAGCGTTCCATTAGCCGGGTTTTCGAGGACGCGCGACAGCATTTGACCCGTATACGATTTCTTGCAGCGGGCCACCTGTTCCGGGGTGCCCTGGGCAACGATACGGCCGCCGCCCTCACCTCCTTCGGGCCCCAAGTCGATGATCCAATCGGCCTGTTTAATGACATCAAGATGGTGCTCGATAATGAGCACGGTATTACCCAGTTCGACGAGGCGATTGAGGACGTGCAAGAGCTTTTTCACGTCGTCGAAGTGCAGCCCGGTGGTGGGCTCGTCCAAAATATAAAAAGTGCGGCCCGTTTGGCGGCGCGAGAGCTCGCGGGCCAGTTTGATTCGTTGCGCTTCACCACCGGAAAGCGTGGTTGAGGATTGGCCGAGCTGAATGTAGCCGAGGCCTACCTCGACGAGCGTTTCGAGCTTTTGTTTGATCTGCGGAATGTTTTCCAGCACACCCAGTGCTTCCTCGATGGGCAGGTCGAGCAAGTCGGAAATCAAATACCCCTTATAGCGCACGGCGAGCGTCTCGGAATTGTAGCGCCGCCCGCGGCATACTTCGCAGGTGACGTACACATCGGGCAGAAAGTTCATCTCAATCCGGCGCAGACCATCGCCGCGACACGCTTCGCATCGTCCACCCTTCACGTTGAAACTGAAACGGCCGGGCTTGTAGCCGCGTTCGCGTGATTCAGGCAGCATGGCGAAAAGGTCGCGAATAGGCGCGAATACGCCGGTGTACGTGGCCGGGTTGGAGCGCGGCGAGCGGCCGATGGGCGCCTGATCGATCTCGATGATTTTATCAATCTGATCGCTGCCCTCGATGGAACGGAATTTGCCGGGCAGCTCCATCGAGCGATAAATCTTCTGGGCCAGAGCCCGGTAGAGGATGTCATTGACCAGGGTGGATTTGCCGGAGCCGGAAACTCCGGTGACCACCGTGAGCATGCCGAGCGGAAAGCGCACGGTAACATTCTTGAGGTTGTTGGCTTCACAACCGGTGAGGACGATGGCCTTTCCGGTCGCCTGACGCCGTGTGACGGGAACGGGGATGGATAATTCGCCGGCAAGGTAGCGACCGGTAAGCGATGCGGAATTGGCGGCGATTTCCGCGGGGCGTCCGATGGCAACCAGGTGCCCGCCATCCTCCCCGGCGCCGGGACCCAGATCGACGACGTAATCGGCACGGCGAATGGTTTCTTCATCGTGCTCGACCACCAGGACGGTGTTGCCGAGGTCGCGCAACTGCTCGAGCGACGCGAGCAGCCGGTCATTGTCGCGGGCATGCAAGCCGATGGACGGCTCGTCAAGAACGTAAAGCACGCCGCGAAGACGGGAGCCGATTTGCGTGGCCAGGCGGATGCGCTGCGCCTCGCCTCCCGAGAGAGTGGCCGCCGAGCGGTCTAGACTCAGGTAGCCCAGGCCAACCGCGAGCAGGAAATCCAAACGCTCGGCAATTTCGCCAAGTGCGCGACCGGCGATGGCCGTTTGACGCGGAGTGAGCGCCGCGCGCATGCGATCGACCGTAGGCCGGGCTTCGCTGATCGGCAGGGCCGTAAAGTCAGCAATCGAGAGACCTGACACTTTAACGGCGAGACTTTCCGGGCGCAGCCGGCGTCCCGCACATACCGCGCATGGGGCGGCGGACATATAGCGGGACAGCCACTCGCGATAGCCGTCGGAATTTGAGTCCTGCAGGCTGCGCTCGAGGAAGCCGAAGATGCCGCTGAATTGCAGGCCGGGGGCAGTCTTGCCGCGATCGCGCCGGTGACTCGGGGATGCGGGCGCGTCATTTTTTTCTTGCGCGAATTTTTCTTGCGGGTCTTCCGCGCCTTCCGCCCCTTCTGTGTCGTAGCTCCCGCTGTGGTCCGCGTCGCGGGATTCGTCGTGCGTATCGTTGACGCCGCGCGCTCCAGCAGGCGGTTTTAGCCGGTTTTCAGGCGGATAGCCGTAGAGGAGCAGGTCCTGCACGCGACGCGATAATTTGTCGAACGGAGTGGCGAGATCGAACCCATGCGCAAACGCGGCGAGGGTAAGGATTCGCTTGAGCTGAGCCGAATTGGCCCCGGGACCGAGCCCTCCTTCAAATAGCGGCTTCGACCAATCGACGATCACGCGTGCAGGGTCAAAATCGAATTTCGACCCGAGCCCATTGCAGGCGGGACAGGCCCCGTAAGGGGAGTTGAAGCTAAACGAGCGCGGCTCGAGTTGCGGGACCGAGATGCCGCATTCGCTGCAGGCCAGCTTCTCCGAAAAGACCTGCTCGGTGCCATCAACTACCACGACGGTGACGAGTCCCTGAGCGAGCTTGAGCGCGGTGCTCAGGGACTGGGTAAGGCGCGCGGCGATGCCCGGCTTGACCAGCAGGCGGTCGACCAGGATTTCGATCGTGTGATTTTTGCGGCGGCTGAGACGCGGCGGATCGTCGAGAAGATACAGCGTGCCGTCAATGCGCGCGCGCGTGAAGCCCTCGCTCGCAAATTTTTCGAGTTCCTGGCGATACTCGCCCTTGCGGCCACGTACGACGGGCGCCAGGATCATGATGCGATCGCCGGGGTGGGCAAGCTCGCCGGTTAGCACCGCTTGCACGATCTGCTCGCTCGATTGCCGGGTAATCGCGCGACCGCAGTTGGGGCAATGCGGCATGCCAATGGAACTGTAAACCACCCGCAGGTAGTCGTAGATTTCAGTAATGGTCCCCACCGTCGAGCGGGGAGAACGCGTCGTGGTTTTCTGCTCGATAGCGATGGACGGGGACAGCCCCTCGATCGAGTCCACATCGGGGCGCTCCATTTGATCGAGGAACTGGCGCGCATAGGCGGAAAGCGATTCGACATAGCGGCGCTGGCCCTCGGCATAGATCGTGTCGAACGCCAGGGAAGATTTGCCGGAGCCGGAAAGTCCGGTAATGACGGCGAGCGAGTTGCGTGGGATCTCGAGAGAGATGTTCTTGAGATTGTGCTGCCGAGCACCGCGAATGACAATTTTCTTGAGTGCCATGGTGGAGGCCGACATGGGCCGCAATGCCCGCGCACCGGGAGAGATCGTGACAGGGCCCATCAGGCGGGTGCGCCAGACGGCAGGGACAATGCGCCTACGTTAACCTATAAAAATAACAAGGGTAAGGCGAAGGGTCAAGCCACGGTTTGGGGGGCGCCCAATACAGCAGGAAAAGATTTATGGAGCTGCGGGTAGTTGGCTGTAAATCAGACCCATGCGGCGGGCCATAACGTTACTTGAGAATTCTTGGGTTACACGCGCGTTCCCGGCGCGAGCGAGACGCGCGGCCAGCAACGGGTCATCAAGCAGACGTTGTATCGCGGCTGCCAAGGCTACAGCATTCGCAGGAGGGACAAGCAAACCAGTTTCACCGGAAGTGATAACTTCTTTGATGCCATCAATGTCGGTTGCCACGACGGGTTTACCGGCGGCCATAGCCTCCAGAATAACCAGGCACAAACCTTCGAAAAGTGAAGGCAAGACGAAGAGATCGCAGCAGCTAAGCAGTTCGGCGATATCCTGCCGAAATCCGAGAAAAGTCACCCGGTGTTGCACGCCTGAGGCACATGCCAGCTTTTGGAGCTGCTCCCGGTCGGGTCCTTCGCCGACGATTACGAACATGGCCTTGGGAATGAGCGCGGCGGCTTTTAAGAGCCAGGATAGGCCCTTATGCCTATCGTCCAAGCGCGCAACCGTGAGAACAATCGGCAATTGGCTGCCTTGCGACAGTTGAGCGCGTAATACAGCGTTTGGCGACTCGGTATAGCGGGCCACCGGGATGCCATTCGGCACCACCTCCAGTTTAGAAGGCGAAATATGAAACGCCTCACGAAGGCGAACAGCTACGTGCTGCGCTACGCAAACGTAACGATCCACTCGCGTTGCGAGGGCACGCTGCGCCACAATGGTTCGCGGCTTGGTTACTTCGGTGAAGAGATGCAGCGTGGCGATTACCGCATCAAGGCGCGCGAAAGAAGCGATAACCAGAGCGGTGCGGCATCCCAGCGTCCACGTGAGATGCGCGTGGAAAATCGCCGGACGATGTGCCCGCAGGGCGCTCATAAACTGCATAGAAGCACGCGGCAAGCTGCCCAGATCAAAACGCGGCACCGGCTCGGCCAGAATGCCGAGTTCCGAGACGCCCCGAAGCAAAGGCGCGATGCCTGCTCCCGGATGATGAAATAGGACAGGCTGCCAAACTTCGCGGTCCAAATCGCGCAGTAAGTTGAGCACCACCTGCTCGGTGCCGCCGAAACTGTTACTCTCCAAGAAGAAAATTATCTTGCGGCGCACGGGGACCATTCCTGAATCATAAGTAAAGACGAATTGCTAACGGCGCCCAGCCAGCCAATTTTTTGCGAACGGACAAACGACCCCGCCGGCGCCACGTGCAACGCAAGACTCATAGCCGCTTTAGCTGGGCTTCGGCAAATCGCATGGCATTGACCGCGAAGCCCCAGCAAATCCGGCGTTCGAGCTCACTTGCGCCCAACGCAAAATATGCAATTCCATAGACTAATGCGGAAGCAGCGGTAATCGTCAGGAGAGAGAATATCGATTCCACATGCGACAGTTGCCTGATCACGTACAGCGTCAGCGCCATGGGGAATGCGGGGACCAACGCGGGTAAAATCGATTCCGTCCAGAGCTCTTTTGCGCTAATCGTGAGTTGACGCAAGGCATAAGGCAGAACGAATCCCACGGTAAAGGCCGCAGTGGAAAGGAGAGCGGCCCAGGCTGCGCCCGGCAAGTGATATTTTATCGTTAGAAAAATAGTGAGTGGAATGTTTAGAAGAGCCGAAGCAAAGGAGACCTTGGCCAGAAGCCTATGCCGCCCGATGCCCTGAAGCACGTTTGAAGCCGGCCACGAAAGCACGTCGACGAAATAGGTGAGAGACAACAGCGTAACCAGCGGCGCTGAAGCTGCGTACTCGGCGCCTACCCATACGGTGAGAATGGATCGGCCGAGAACAATAAAGACAGAAACAATTGGTAAAAACAATCCAAGTGTCAGCCGAGTGCCCACGAGGAACAACGAGCGGAGCCTCAGGTGATCGTTGCCCGCATGAAGTTCTGAGGAGAGGGGCAGGATCACCTTCATGAACTGATCGGTTATCATCTGCCCCGATTCGCCCATCTTCCTGGCCAATCCATAGGGTGTAACGGCGCGCAGCGGCAAGAGCGAACCAATGACCATCACATCTGTTTTGGTCCGAACCAGGCCGCTCAGATCCAGCATGAACAGCCAACTGCTAAAGGACGTGAGCTTTCGTGTCCACTCGTGTCCGCCACCGGTCCAGCTGAGATGCAATTCGGGAGCGACCGTTTTGATGAACCATAATGCCGGAATCTGCATGATAAGCGTTACGCTGAGGCTTATCAGAGCCATGTAGAGCAGACCGCCGCCGAAGGAAAGCGCCAGGACCACGCCACCAACGTACAGGATGGTAGCGATGACGCTGAGAAGGCTGACAATGTCGTAGCGTTGCAGCCCCCGAAGCACCGCAGTGGTAATCAAACACGGAAGTTGCACGCTTAAACCGAAGCCCATCAGAAACATGAGCCACGCCGCTGCCGTGCGGTCCCCCGGGGGAACATTGACGATTCTAGGAAACAAAGGCGCGAAAGCCGCACTGAGGAGCACCGCGAGGACGGCGACCTTCGAATAAAGCTTCAAAGCGCTGGAAAGCAGATTCCGCGCATCCTCGAAGCGCTGCTGCGCCTCAAATTCGGCTACGTACTTGATCACGGCTGCCATGATGCCGAAATCGAGCAGTGATCCATAAGCCAAAGCCGAGCCCACAAGGACCCAGAGCCCGTACTGCGTGCTGCCGAGACGGTGCAGAACAAAAGGAGTGAGGAAAAAATAGCTCGCCAGGGTGATGAATTTCCCAACGGAGTTGCTGATGGTACTGCGCAGCACCCGGCTACCGATAATGGTCCCTTTGTCAGTCATTGTGCGCTACGGAAATTCCGCCCGGCTGCAGGCAAAAGCTAAAAGTTCCATTGTCTATGAGCGTTAACAACACAAAAATGCCCCCGGCCAAGACGCAGGTCTGAATCGCATTACCGTTGTGACGGGTATTTCGAGTTAATCAATTGCCGGAGCTGTTCTGGCCGCATGTCTCCTCGACTGCCATTCCTGCTCATAGACCACGCATCGTAGAATTACATGCATCATTCGGATATTCGACTCTCAAGACGGGACGCTCAGGTTCGACGCGATGGCCGCGAGCCCGCATCACTCACGCTGGAGAACGGCAATCGTGCATAGTGGGCGGCCGCACAGATGGCGAATGTCCCGCTGCTGTACAGGTAATACAGCCAATGCCACGGCACGACGCCCAATGCGAACCAAAAGCCGCGCTTTCGAAAAAAGAATGCGTACACATCCCTGTTAAGCACCACAAGGGTAACGATGCTGAGGATGAGCAAGGCAAGCAGGGGCGCCGCCGGAATGATCGATATCCCGGCCGCACGCAAAATTAACAGCAAAACGACGCCTAGCAAGAAGTCCACAAGGAAGGCGCTGAATCTCGCGGCGTAGGTCAGATTCAAATCGCGCGGAAGCTGCCGGGACCGCAAAATGAGCTGCGACCAGGGAACGGCACGACAAGCAATGTCCGCGCGCAAAAGACTGCTGACCGTCCAGCGTTTCAAGTGTTTGGCTTGCAGGCGCTTGTCCAGTCGGATCTTGCGCCCTGCACAGTTCATCCTGTGGCCAAGCGCGATATCCTCAATGGACGGCACCCGATATGCAGCGGCGTCAAACCCTCCAAACTCGTCGAAGACACTCCGTCGGATGGCCCCGCAGCCAGCCCAGAAGGATACGGCGCTCTCACTCGACACTTGATGAACATAATGGTGCATCAGATTCTTGTACTGCGACAAAAAGCTGGTCCAGGCGGGTTCGTCGTCATAGGAACCGAATAGGGCTGCGAGCTCCGGGTCCTGGTCAAAATCCGCGGCGATCAAGCCGAGCGCGTTTGCGGGCAGGAGAACGTCACAATCGACAAACACCATGATTTCGCCGCTCGCTTCCAGCACGCCGCGATTGCGGGCTCCAGCCGGTCCGATCGCTTCTGGCAGGCTGATGCACCTGATTCCCCGTTGCGAGGCTATCAGGGGAGTATCATCGGTTGAGCCGTCGTCCACCACAATGATTTCAAAGCACCGGTACTCCGACTTCATAATCGCGTCGAGGCAGCGCGGAAGGTAGTCCCGCCCGTTTTTCACCGGTACGATTACGCTCAATTGCACAGCACTTGTATGAGGGGTCACGAAATTTTCATGCATTTGGAGGGCCAGCCGAATTCAAAAGGCACCGGTAAGCGACACGCTGATGGTGGCGAGAGCAATCTCTTGTTCGCACTCCCCAAACTATCCCCTAGCTGAACGCTGATCGACATTTCTCAACATAAGCAGCGGCAGTGTAGGAGTCGTTCGCAAACGGCCTATCAATCACGCGGCGCAAAGAACAAATGCCGCAAAAGAAGATGCGATTATACAGTCGTTCTGCCGTGCTCGTTTTGACCCTTTTTCCTTTAAAACGCAGAGCGGTGCGTTTTGCGTTACTACCCCGGCGTGAAGGAATTTAGATTCTGCTGAAGGAAGACAGCGCAGGAGAGAAAAAGAACCGCGATACCCTTGCAGAGACTTCGTCATGCCTACCAAGTGGAATTTTCAGTCTCCACAACCCATCCGCCGTCCTCCCGAAATCCGGGGGGCGGAAGCGCGTGGTTAAGAAGTCTTTTGGTAAAAGAAGTAAACTGATTTCACTCCCCCGGCAAAAACGCGCGGCCCCGCGATTCGCAAAGGGTCTAGACGTTTGCCAAGCTACGATAATTTGCTCATTTCGCGTTATTTATAGCGAATTGAAGGTGTGGCAAATAGTTTTGTGACGGGCTCTATTTGGCAAGTCAATTGCTGTCTCATAGTGCGGGCGGATGGTGGATTAATGGCGGTAGCCTATGTGGATGCCTCCGCAAGTAGCTGGGATAAGCAAGACTCGACAGGAATCGCGAGGTCTCGATAAAACGTGCAAGTGTCTGAAGCTTCATGGTTTGCGGTTCAGGTGAGAACCCGCTGGGAATGCTCAATCGCGAGCTTACTTGCGGGGAAGGGATACGAGACTTTATTGCCCACCTACGAAGTACACAAGCACGGGGCGGGTAAGCAGCGGCATATTCAGGCACCATTGTTCCCAGGTTACGTTTTTTGCCAATTCGACGTGACCAAGCGCTTACCGATATTGGTCACTCCTGGAGTGATTGCGTTAGTGAGTCGCGGGAAGGTGCCGGTTCCGGTCGAATCCCACGAGATGGCGGCACTGCAGGCCTTGGTGAAATCTGGCTTACCAGCCGTTCCTTGGCCTTATGTGGAAGTGGGGCAGCGCGTCCGCATCGAAGACCAGTCATTACGGGGGTTGGAAGGGATATTGCTCGGATTCAAAGGGCAACAGCGATTAATCGTGTCGGTAACATTGTTACAACGCGCGGTGTCGCTGGAGATCGACCGCGCACGAGTAAGCGTGATTGAGCAAGCCCGGCCGTCACCCACAGCGGATGTTGTGGTGCTTCGGCCCGTTGCGGCGGTTTAACGGAATGTGCGCTAGAGCTAACGCCAAGTTGCATCAGGGGACAGGGGTCAAGGGCAATTACATGGCAACAGACCACTCAAAAGCGGTTTATTTACCGGCACCGGGCGCAGTGCTGCCCCGTGAGGCTTATTCGTCGGATATAAAGAGCGATGGTCTGCTAAATGAGACCCTGCTGGCTGAGGAACTTTTCCATTCCACACTCACACTAGAACGCCGTCGCGCGGAGAGATCACGCAGGCCTTTTGTGCTAATGCTCTTAGATGCGCATCGCGAAAACGGTTTGGCGAAGGGACTTCTGCAGCAGGCTCGGAGCGTGATTGCCGCTTCGACTCGCGAGACCGATTTGGTGGGATGGTATGCAACCGGTGCGAGCCTGGGGATCATTTTCACTGAACTCGGTTCGGTGGAGGGCAGTGAAATCACCAACAGCCTGCGGATCAAGTTAACGACAGCCCTTCAGGAGCGGATGGGGATTAAGATGGCGGCTAAAATCGCGATTTCCGTCCATCTCTTCCCGGAGGAGTGGGACCAGGACAGTTCGAACTGGGTCGCTGACTCCAAGCTGTATCCAGACCTTCAGCCGCGAAAAGCACGCAAAAAAGTATTTGTCGCCTTGAAACGCGTTATGGACGTCGCGGCGAGTTTAACAGTTCTGCTTCTCCTATCTCCCCTTGTGGCTGTGATCGCCCTGATCATCAAAATGACGTCGAAAGGACCCGTACTCTTCGAACAAGAGCGCCTGGGTCAGTTTGGGGCTCGTTTTAAGTGCCTGAAGTTTCGAACCATGTATTTGGCCTGCGACCCCACGATTCATCAGGACTATGTCCAAAAATTCATCGCCGGCCAGGCCGAGGCGAATCAAGATCACTCCGCACCAGCCGTGTACAAAATCGTTGATGACCCGCGAGTCACGACGATCGGACGCTTTTTGCGCAAATCAAGTCTGGATGAGATTCCGCAATTTTGGAATGTGCTGCGCGGCGAAATGTCTCTGGTGGGGCCACGACCACCGGTTCCGTATGAGTTCGAGGTCTACGACATTTGGCATCGCAGACGAGTTCTCGAAATGAGGCCGGGTATTACAGGATTGTGGCAGGTCAGCGGCCGCAGCCGGATTCGATTTGACGATATGGTGCGGCTGGATTTGCGATATTGCCAGACATGGTCGTTATGGCTAGACCTCAAGATTCTGATTGCGACGCCCGCTGCTGTTCTCTCCGGTACCGGGGCATACTAAACTTCCGCCCATTAAACCGGCCCACTATGTCTTCTCAAACCGTGTCTCGATTTGCGCGTGGGTGAATGATCGGCACGACGGGTGTTGGCCTGGGCTGGCATTGACTTCTGCCAACTCTTTTGTTCTCCGCCGGATAGGAGGAATTCAATGATCCGAGTTGGCATTATCGGGTACGGTTATTGGGGGCCTAACATCGCCCGTAACCTGCACGGGTTGGATTCCACGAGAGTGGAATCCATTTGTGACAGGAGTTCCGCGGCACTGGCTCGGGCACGCAAAGTGTACCGGGATGTCACGACCTGTTCAGACCCCGCAGACATTCTGACTTCCCCCAATATTGATGCAGTGGCCGTTATTACGCCCGTATGGACACACTATGAACTGGCTAAAAAGGCGCTCGAGAACGGCAAGCACGTTTTCGTCGAAAAGCCATTTACTTCGAGCGCGGAGCAGGCCGAGGAATTAGTCGAGATTGCGACGCGCAAGAAGCTGACAATCATGGTGGATCACACCTTTTTGTTCACGGGAGCCGTACGCAAGATACGGGAGATGACCGAAAGCGGAGCACTCGGAGATCTGTATTATTACGATTCACTGCGCGTGAACCTTGGGCTGTTCCAACATGATGTGAGCGTCATCTGGGACCTCGCTCCGCACGATCTTGCCATCATGGACCACATCATTGAGGGGGACCCCGAGGCTGTCGTAGCAACGGGTGAGAAGCATTTGAACGGCGTGGAAGACGTCGCGTTCATCACTATTTATTTTCCCCGGAGCGTGATTGCCCACATCAACGTCAACTGGCTTTCGCCAGTGAAAATTCGCACTACGCTGATTGGCGGCCAGAAAAAGATGCTCGTGTGGAACGATCTGGTGGCTGATGAAAAGATTCGCGTGTACGACAAGGGCGTGCACCTCGCCAACGGTCACGGCATAAGAGAACTGTTGGTGAATTACCGTACCGGAGACATGTGGGCGCCGCAATTGGAGCAACTGGAAGCGTTACAGGTCGAGCTGAGTTATTTTGTGGAGTGTATTCAGAATGGCAAAACACCTATCAACGATGGCCAGGCAGGTTTGCGTGTCGTGCGCATACTGGAAGCCGCCGAACGATCCATTCAAAAGCGAGGAGAGTTGGTGCGCCTTTGAATGAATTTTGCTCGATTGCACCCGACGTGAAGCTGGGTAAGGGAGTCAAGCTCTCGAAATTTATCAACCTCTATGGATGTGAAATTGGCGATGAAACGAAGATTGGCGCATTCGTAGAGATTCAGAAAAATGCCCGTGTGGGGCGCCGCTGCAAGGTTTCCAGCCACACCTTTATATGCGAGGGCGTTACGATCGGGGATAACGTCTTTATCGGCCACGGCGTTACGTTTATAAACGATTCCTATCCCCGCTCGACCACCGCGGACGGCGAACTACAAAATGAGCAGGATTGGCAGGTCGAACCCACGCGCATCGAGAATGGTGCATCTATCGGGTCCGGCTCGACGATCCTCTCGAAGGTAACCGTAGGAGAAAATGCCATTGTCGGCGCCGGGAGCGTCGTGACCCGCGATGTCCCCCCGCATGTGATCGTGGCCGGCAACCCGGCTAAGGTTTTGCGCTCCATAGCAATGCACACTGAAATGAAGGATAAATAAATGTCCGCCAACGGTACACAACATCGAAACGGCAACGGCGCCCACCATAACGCTAACGACGCAATTCCCTTTGTAGATCTTGCCGAGCTTCATCGCGAAATTCAACCCGAGCTAGCCGAAGTGTTTGCAGCGACTTTGCGGTCAGCGGGCTTCGTCGGCGGGGCTGCGGTCGAGGGATTCGAACGCGAATTCGCCGTGTACTGCGATAGCCCGTATTGCATTGGGGTGGGAAGCGGAACCGACGCCCTGCGGTTTGCGCTAATGGCGGCCGGAGTTCAGCGCGGAGATATCGTTCTTACCACTCCTCTTACGTTCATCGCCACCACCGAGGCAATTTCCCAAGCCGGGGCAACGCCTGACTTCGTCGATGTAGAAGAACGTATGTACACGCTGGATCCCGAGAGACTACGGCACTATCTTGAGGACAATTGTGAGCTCGATCGTAAGACTGGCCGATGCTTCCATCGAGGCCGGCAGCAACCCGTGGCCGCTATCATTCCGGTGCATTTGTACGGACAGATGGCCGATATGGATGGAATTTTAGAGCTGGCGAAAAAATACAACCTGATGGTCATCGAGGATGCTTGTCAGGCGCATGGTGCTGAATATTTCTCGAAGACACAGAATCGCTGGTGCAAAGCCGGCTCGATGGGACGAGCTGCCGCATTCAGTTTTTACCCAGGCAAGAATTTGGGCGCCTGCGGTGAGGGCGGTGCTGTGACGACCCACAGCCAAGAGATTTCACGCGGCGCACAAATGCTGCGGGATCATGGACAGTCGAAAAAATATTATCATGACGTTGAGGGATTTAATGGCCGCCTGGATGCGCTGCAGGCTGGAATTTTAACGGTCAAGCTGCGTAAACTGACCGAACAAAATGAAACGCGCCGCCACATTGCGAGGCGCTATGACGAGCTATTATCGTCAGTGCCAAACGTCATCACACCTGAACAGCCCGCAGGGTCGCGTTCGGTTTACCATCTGTATGTGATACGGGTGCAGGACCGGGAACACCTGCAATCACACCTTGCAAAGGCGAATATTGCCACCGGAATCCATTATCCGATTCCACTGCATTTGCAGAAGGCATACGAAGGCCTGGGATATAAAGCGGGAGACTTCCCCACGGCAGAAGCCGTTGCGTCGGAAATCCTCTCCCTGCCGATGTATCCGCACTTGCAACCCGAGCAGCAGCGCCGGGTGGTTAGCGAAATTCAGCGTTTTGTTTCTCGCCAGGCTTCGAGTGCCACGCGCCAGCTGCAAGAGTCCTCGTCTTCGGTATAGATCTCTCGGCTCCCAACTGTGTTTTCGATGAAATCAAAGCGCAAGGATGCCACGGCACTCGAAGACCTCGGCAGTTCCGCGCAATTACCGAGCAGCGTCCAGAGTTACCTGGCAAGAACGCTGGGCGACGGGTTCAGTTTGCCTCGACTGGACCGTCTGGCCACTCTATATTGCGGCTTCCCATTGACACGATGGTTTGGGCGGGAGAAACCCGATCACGTGCCGATTCTGATGTATCACAGTGTTTCCGATAACCTATTCGCGAAATCGCGTCCGTATTACCAGATCAATACTTCTCCCGGCATTTTCGCGCAGCAGATGCAATGGCTGCGCAATGCAGGTTATCACACGCTGAATCTTGCACAATTGCGACAGTGCTTCGAAACGAACCAAGTCCCCCCTAAAACCGTGGTGATTACGTTTGACGATGGATACCGTGATTTCTATAGCGATGCCTTCCCCTCCTTACGCAGGCATGGATTCACGGCGACTGTGTTCCTGACCACCGGCCGCACCCAGGATGCTCCGGCGAGGTTTGAAGGAGCGGATTACATGACGTGGGGTGAAGTCTCCGAACTCCATGCCGCAGGCATCGAATTTGGCTCGCACACGGTTAGTCACCCGGACCTGCGATCGATGGGCCCCGACGAAATTGAGTATGAAGTGGGCTTCTCCAAGGAGACCATCGAAGAACATCTCGGGGTTCCGGTGCAGTCATTTGCGTACCCGTTTGCATTTCCCGAAGAGGATCGCAGCTTTACCAGATTTTTCGAAGATCTCCTGAAAATCCATGGGTTCGAGATTGGAGTCTGCACAATTCTTGGCCGCGCCAGCTCGTACCACAACCGCTTTTTCCTTCCACGTCTTCCGGTAAATTCATGGGACGATTACCCCCTGTTTCGGGCGAAGCTGGAGGGAGGGTACGATTGGCTTCACTGGCCACAGTGGCTCAATAAGTATATTCATCACAATGTTTCGTTGATGAAGCGGGCCACCTGAGGCCGCCTCGGTGTTTTGAGCTTCGTCCAGCGCGCCCCCTGTAATTCCGTACCAGGAATTCAGTAGCGTTTAAGTAGTCTTTTGCCGAGCTCTCACCGAAAATAAACCCGGCCGGTGGGACGTTGGTATTAGCGCACTTACATCGCTGTCAGTTTTAAGCGCTCCGCAAAAAGAGGAGTATAATTCCCCAGCAAAGCTTGTGAGACTCTGATGGCACAATACGAAAACATCGCGGAAGAAGCCTCAATAAGGCTGGCCTTTACCCCCTTGGATCGGAAGGCCTTGGGCTTGGCCGCTGGAATTGTAGCGGGTGCCCTTCTTTTCATAACAACGATGATTGTGGTCATGAAAGGAGGAGGTGCACGCTTCCAACTGCAGTTGCTCAATCAATTTTTGTGGGGCTATTCCGTCACTTTGGGCGGCGCTTTTATCGGCCTTTTGTGGGGATTGGCGCTTGGATTTGGGCTCGGATGGGGTTTCGCCGTTTTGCGCAATCTCGTAATTTGGATATGGCTGACGGTGGTGCGGTCGCGAGCAGAAATGGATCAGTACTCCGATTTACTAGATCACTTGTAAGGCAAAAATATGGAACAAAAAATAGATCAATTGGATAAGGCTGTTATCCTCCTGAATGCCAAGCTGCTTGGTATTGTGCTGGGATGTTTTTCCGGCGCAGGGTTGTTCCTAGTCACGATTTTCCTCGTTTTAAAGGGCGGTCCTCACCCTGGCGAGCATCTGAACCTGCTATCGAATTTCTTCCCCGGATACACGGTCAGCTTTTTAGGCAGCGTGATCGGATTTTTATACGCGTTCATTGCCGGCTGTTTAGCGGGCGTAGTTCTCGGGGCGCTCTACAATAAATTTGCTCGCACGTGACTTACCGGGCATCCCTGGTATTGTCCACCTCAGCCCGCTACTATATGGGCGGCTGCAATCCAAGAAAAAGCCTGAATCGGAAATCGCAAATAACCGGCCGGAGTAGCGGCTACCATACCCGAGCCAACTCCCTGAAACCATGAGGCCGGTGTGGGAAATAATATGACAAATCTGTAATATTTTTTTCCCACTATCCCGCGCAAAGTGACAAGCCGTTTTACGTATTTTTTATCTGCCGGATTCTAAAGTACTTGTAAAAATCAGAGTGGCATAAGATGTGCACTGAAGTGCGCAGGAGTTGCGACTACCCCAATGCCAGATCCTGCAACGCATCAAGAAAAGAATGTAGTTATTATCGGCGCCGGGCCCGCAGGGCTCACGGCAGCCTATGAGCTTTCAAAGCACGGTGTGGCGGCCTCCGTTTTGGAGGCGGACCGCGGGGTGGGGGGCCTCTCCCGCACGGTCAATTATAAGGGCTATCTCTTTGACATTGGGGGACACCGGTTTTTCACGAAGTGGGACGAAGTCAACGATATTTGGCATGAGATCCTTCGTGAGAATTTTATCGAACGACCGCGGCTGTCACGTATTTTCTACAACAAGAAGTTCTTCTCCTACCCACTGCGCGCTGTAAATGCCTTAACCGGACTGGGTGCGTTCGAGACGGTCCGAATCGTGTTCAGCTATTTCTGGTCCAGGCTCTTCTTTTACCATAACGAACAAAACCTGGAGCAATGGATATCGAACCGGTTTGGCCGGCGCCTTTACGAGATTTTCTTCAAAACTTATACAGAAAAAGTCTGGGGTGTGCCCTGCACCGAGATTCGAGCGGAATGGGCGGCACAGCGGATCAAGGGTTTATCGCTCGGAACCGCGGTGCGTAATGCGTTATTCAATCAGAAGTCCTCAAACGTAAAGACGCTCATCGACCGCTTCCACTATCCGAAGCATGGACCGGGGCAGATGTGGGAGACCCTAGCGGAACATCTGCAAAGCCGGGGCTACCCTGTCCTGGTGGAGAGGCCCGTCGTCCGCATCTGTCACGATGGTAAGCAAGTGGTCTCGATCGAGACGCGGGGACCTCACGGGTCTGAGCGTCACGAGGGCACGCACTTCATCAGTTCAATGCCTATACGCGAGTTGGTTGGCGCACTGGACCCCGCGCCGCCCGCCGACGTCCTGAAGGCGGCACAAAACCTCAGGTATCGGGATTTCCTGATCGTCAGTTTGGTTATCGATCGCAAGGATTTGATTCCGGACAATTGGATTTATATCCATGAACCTGGCGTGCGCGTGGGACGAATTCAGAACTTCAAGAATTGGTCGCCAGACATGGTGCCGGATTCCAACAAGACCTGTCTGGGCATGGAGTACTTCGTCTTTGAGAATGACGAAATGTGGTCGTCCTCGGACGAAGATCTAATTGCCCGGGCTAAGAAGGAAATCGTCGCGTTGGGGCTGGCGCGTTTAGAGGAGATCGAAGACGGAGCCGTCGTGCGTGTGCAGAAGGCATACCCGATGTATGACACTGGTTGGACGGCGCAGGTGAACTTGATTCGAAATTATCTGCAAACCTCCTTACCGAACCTGCAACTCGTAGGCAGAAACGGGATGCACAAATACAACAATCAGGACCACTCGATGATGACGGCTTTGTGCGCCGCCCGCAATATCATGGGGGCGAACCATGACTTATGGGCCATCAACACGGAGCCTGATTATCACGAGGAAAAGAAAGAGACACCCGTAAAGGCTGAAGATGCGGAACTTCGCCGGCCAGCCTATGCGGAACCTCCGCTAATTCCACGTCCAAAGTCCGACGGAAAATCGAAAATTGGATTGTCCTCCCCCGCCACCACATCCCCCTTGGTGAAGTGCCCGCCAGATAGCATGCCCCAGTAACCAGTTCGGATTGTTCAAGAGTGGCATGCGTTCAGACGCCAAGCACAAAGTTATGTCTTCTCTCAATTCAGTCCAGACGTCCGATACCGAGGAGACGATTTCCCCACGGCCGGATTTTTGGGTAGATGTTCATCTGCCTTCGAGGCTGATGCCCCTGGAGTCTGTACTGAGGCAGGCTCTCCATCCGATTGTCACCGTCTTCGTGGTCACTACAGTACTGCTGACGCGCGGAATTACCATTAGCGAATTTTTTTACATGAACGACGAAATGCGTCACGCGATGAATGGCGCATTTTTTCGCGATGTTTTCGTCGACCTGCCGCTGCGGCATCCCATGCAGTACGTCACGCAGTACTACGCCAAGTACCCCAGCGTGAACTTCCCTTATTGGCCGCCGCTATTTCACTTCGTGGAAGGCGGTTTTTTCCTCGTTTTGGGATTATCGCCCTGGGTCAGCCGGCTGGTAGTTCTGTGTTACGCGCTGATGGCAGTCTATTTCTGGTACCGGATTGCGGAACGGATGGGCCCGCGGTATCGAGCTTTCTTTTCCACTATTATCCTTATAAGTTTGCCGTTCGTGCTCTTTCAGGCGCGGGTGACAATGCTGGAAATACCCTCGCTGGCAACCGGCCTGGGAGCGATTTATTTCTGGCTGAGGTTCGTTGAAAAGGGTCACTCTGCTGATTTGTGGGCGCTTACTGGATTTGTCATCGCAGCATTCTTAACCAGCCAGAAGGCGCTTTTCCTGGTCTTTTTCTTCGGGTTTGACTTTCTTATCGAACGCCGCTTTCATCTGCTGAAACGTCTGGACGTTTGGATGTCGCTGTTGGTTGCTCTCATACCGGTCGCGGGCTGGTACTCTCTTTCCTTTCGTTCGCTCCTGGATACCCGGTCTCATGTGATTGGAAGCGGTCAAACTCCCACTTACATGTCGAGTCTGCTGACCTACACATATTATTTGCATGTTTTGTACCAGCAATTAGGTCCGGTACTGGCCTGCCTTGCTGTTGTGGGATGTGTTATCGCGTTATGGAAGAGGACCTTTCATGACCTTTTGTTGCTTGCCTGGGTGATTGCCGGATATACGTGTTTTTCGCTGCTTGCCGATAAGGACGTGCGGTACACAATACAGTGGATTCCGCCTCTGATCTACCTTGCCTTGGTGGCCCTGGAAACGTTGTGTAGGCAGCAACGGTGGGCCATCATGGCGTCTGCGGTTCTCGCCCTTTATTTCGTAATAAACGCCTTCACAATAGAACGGCCGATCGTGACCGGAGTCAAGAATGCCGCCGAGTTTGTCGTTTCCCAGCCGCAGTCGGATATTGTCTATTACCAGGGATCTCTGGACCGTGATTTCATCTTTTTCGTGAGAGAGTTCGATCCGGAGAAGTCCCACATGATCTTAAAAGGGAAGCAAGTAACTCTGATGGCGTCGAGCTCTTTTGACCCCAACCAAGAATTTGTCCCTGACGAGAGTAAAATCGTCAATTTGTTTGGTTCATTTGGAATTCGTTATGCAATCATTCAGGATCAGGATGGAGACGTAACCCCCGCGGAGCACTCATTGTATTTGGCAGTTCGGAAGCTACTGAACTCGGATCAGTTTGAACTCGTCAGGACATTCCAGATTCAATCGAACCAACGGCGGGTGCCGGTCCGGCAAATTTCGGTTTTTCGTTATCGCCAGGAAGTTCACCGTACGATTCAAAAAATCACACTGCCTGTGGATAGTATTGACGGGCGTGGACTCTCGGTCGATTTGTCGCGCCTCGTTGGGCGTCCGTGGCCGAACTGACCCTCAGCACGTCAGAGGCACCGATCGCCGCTGCAATCGGCCAACAAATACGGAATAGCTATCTTCTGCGCCGGCTAATTTCCCTCAGATCCGCCCACCTTTTCGTTTTGCGGTGTGGGAGCTTTGGACTTTGACGCCTTAGCGATCGGACGCAATCCTCTTTGGAATGCGCGATAGTCAGTACTCATCGTAAAAGGAACAGTGACACGCGCGAACGTCTTCACTCTGTCGGGTGCCACCAGAGTTTGGGGCGGCACGCTGGCGGTGATGATTGAGCCCGCACCAACCACCGCACCCTCCCCAATAATCAAGGTAGCCCCGACCGGCGCGATAATTACCACACAAGCGCCGACAAGCACATTGCGCTCCAATACAACCTGACTGGATCCCCGAGTGTGCGCAATGATCGTAGACCGAAGGGCTATCTGCGCCCCATCTTCAAGACGGACGCAGTCGGGGTATTCATTCTCAATGTAGACATCGTCCCCGATGAAGACCGTCCCGTTGATGCGCACCCCGCGAAGCCGGTGCAGCCACGGACGTAAGCTGGTGGCTCCCGGTGCGGTGCGCGCAATCTTGGCAAGAATTCGATTCCACATGCGCCGAAGTAGAGTTTTTTTCATGTTCAGTTGTTAGATTTTAATCGCGTATCGTCACGTTTGCGGTCCCGCAGAAGTATCATGGCTGGTCTGGGGTACAGAGTCAGAACTGGTCTTCAACACCCTCATCAACTTCTTAGCGGTCGACAGAAGTACTGGGTGCTTCACGAGAACGCCATCGCGAAATTCAGAGAGCATCCGCCTGAAAAGAACTTTGCCGGCGTATAAGCTGCCCTCTTTCGAGGACGGTACCAGACGAGAGGGCGCAGGATTGACCTGTACGCAAGCGGTCTCGCCCGGATGCAAAACGAGTTCAATTTGAAGAGTATCGCCTACGCGTTCCATGGGTTTGCGGTGATCCCCCACAGACACACCAGACGTTGTTTCGAGATCACGTTCTTGCTTCCACAACCGGTAAGATAGCGATTTATTCGAGCGATTCGTCAGGCGAAACCTATCCGTAAAGAAGCGAACTTCCCACAGCTCTGACGACAAGGCACGCTGCCAACAGGTTGTTTCTATCGTTTCTTGTAAGGTTCCCCAGGAAAGGCCTGGCTGGCACGCATTTAGCTGGTCCACGAGCGCCTCGATAACGGGGAACCCTTTATCAAAGAAATCATGATGCTCGACAATAAAGGCTGGCCTGCCGATAAACAGGTCGAACAGGAACGGGAATGAACTGCCTGGGTAATGCCGTCCAAACACGGGAACGCCGCGCCCATTGCTGAATGCCGGGAGCATGAGATCGCCCAAAGATGCAAATTTCAGATCATTGTCGACGGGAAAATGACTGGTATTGACGGCTGCGAGAAATCCAGAGGCACGCAGCGCGCGAAGACTACATTGAGAAAATCGTCCTTGAGGGAAAACCATCACCGGTTCAAAGCCCAAGCCAGTTCGCTTCTGATGGTTGTACATACGCTTAAACGCAAGCTGTGACTTATAAAGTAAGACCTTCTCATCAAGGGCGCCATACTCATTTTTTGTGTGATCGCACCCGTGAATGCAGACGGTAAACCGTTCTCCTGGCGTCTGGAACAGCGGGACATCGTGCCCGCTGGTTCGCAAGTGGTTCCAAGGAATGTACGCGACGGTCGCCGCATAATTGTGTTGTTCGAGAGACGCAAAAAGACGCTTGAAGTCAAGGAGACCGTACTTTGGACGGAGTACCGGATCATCGATGATGAGGCGAGCTGCCGGGTAACCGCCGTGCCAGCAAAACTCCTGGCATGTAAAGCGGATGAAGATGAGTGCAGGTAATACGGAATCGTAGAAAGACTCGACGGTCTGCTCGTTCGCGACATACTCGTCAAAGTCGGGAGACTCGGCGATGCTGGAAAGAAAAACATGTCCATTTCCCACCTGAAAGGAGAGAAATGCCGGCTTTCCAGCGAGCGTAATCAGTGAAAATACATTACTGCTTGGACCTACGCCATGCGCCAGGTTGAAAACGTCCTGGCTGCTATTCATCGAAGTTCCGCGGGGGAAGTCTGCTCCAGCTAATTGTTTCGACCAACGCTTGCCTTCCAAGGGCAAGTGCGCCAACTCGCAAGATTCTCCAGTTACCAGACCCGTCACACGTCCATCGCTCAGTGTTTCGAGTGATTTCGCTGAGGTCTTCTGCGAACAGCCATAGATGAAGATGTTGCCACCTGCGTGAAGTATCGTTTGGAGCGCTTCGTGAAGACTTCCTCGATCGCCAAAGGAAGTGAAAGTATCTGCGTGCATGCAGAGGTTAAATACGGAAGATGTCCCGTTCGCACACTGAGCCGCCAACTCGAGGGCCTTGCCGGGCTCCAGCAAGGACGCATCCGCCCCCCAAAAGGATATTGCTTTCCACAGTTTTCGGTCCAATAACTCTGTAGAGTTGGTGGACAGAATGATTAGACTATTCATGCCAGACGGTTCAAAATATGGACTTCAGCAGGGTTACCTAAGACTCACGTCACAATTATATCTCAAACCGCATTTGCACAAGGGCCCGTGAGTCGCATCCATTTCGAAGTGGAAACCAAAGATAAACCCCACAAATTGTGCTTACTGGCACGTTTGTCGCGAACGGGATCTCAGCGACACGATCCTCGATCTTCGCCGGCTTCACATACGCACAACTGTGGATTGGGGTGAGGAGAAGTCCGCGCGAGTTCCGCTTGTCGATATTCAAGCGTTGTCCAAATGCTGTCTGCCGCAAAGAGTGTTGCTGGCCTGGTCATGCTCGGTATTTCAGATTCTTGCTGGCCGAAGAATGCAGATGTTAATGTAAATCTTATGAGGTCCTACGGAGGATTAACGCGCGTGTCGGATAATGAACAGAAGCTGCGCCAGGCGTTCGCGAACGGTTTGGATATACCAGAAAATGAAGTAAGTGAAGATTTGCAATATGCGAGTACACCGAAGTGGGATTCCACGGCGCACATGTCCTTGATTGCGAGCTTGGATTCGACTTTCGACATTATGTTGGATACCGACGACGTGATTGACATGTCTTCGTACGCCAAAGCGCGCGATATTCTAACCAAGTATGGAATTACATTTTGATGCTGCTTGAGGGCTGTACCGGCTGGATCACGGGCGCATCGCGTGGGATCGGACGGGCCACGGCCGTCGAGGCTGCCAGACAGGGCGCCACCGTAATTTTGCTGGCTCGCTCGATCGAGGGTCTGAGCGAGACAGCTCGAGAAATTGAGTCCTTTGGAGGGCCAAAACCGCAACTGATCGTTTGTGATGTCTCCGATGAAACGGCGCTCAAGTCAGCCTTCAGGGAGGTCCAATCTCATACGAAGACGCTCGATTTTCTGGTAAATAATGCCGGAATTATGCGAGATGCCATCGTAGGCATGATCAGCACTGCACAGATCCGTGCGGTGCTGGAGACCAATATCGTTTCCGTTATTGAAATCATGCAATTTTCAGCTCGGCTGATGCTGCCTCGCAAGGCGGGTAGCATCATCAACATGGCGTCGGTAATGGGCCATTCCGGAAATGAAGGCCAGATCGTGTATGCGGCTAGCAAGGCGGCCGTCATTGGCGCTACCAAATCCGCTGCACGAGAACTTGCGCCGAAAGGAATTCGGGTCAATGCAGTGGCACCCGGCGTGATCGCGACTGACATGACCGCGAATATACCTGAGCCTAAGATGCAGGAGCTTTTGCATGCCATCAAAATGGGCAGGGTAGGCAGAGCTGAAGAAGTTGCTAAGGTGATATGCCTGCTCGCGTCGAGTTACACATCCTATGTCACTGGGCAGGTGATCGGGGTGGATGGAGGAATGTGGCTGTAAAATTTTGGGCGCTTGGGCATCCTTCGCAAGCAACGGCTGTCATTTCTGCAGAAGGCCGTCAGATAACCTTTAACGACTTACGGCAGGGAAGCGACCGCTTCGCTGAAAGTCTGCAGGTGCGCGGCCGCAAAACAGTAGGATTTCTGCTGTGCGACAACACTCCTGAGTGCCTCATGGCCTACTTAGGCGCGCTGCGGAGCGGTCAGAGCGCCTGCCTTTTGGACGCCCACCTCAAATCAGAGCTACTGAACAATCTTCTCGAGTCGTACCTTCCGGATTGGGTTTTCGCACGAGATCAAGTTGAGATTTCAGGTTACTCCTACAGCCCGATCGAGAATGGTTATCTGTACCGGCCGGTCGCGAGGGGATGTGAATCGCCCATAGCGTCAGAACTGGCTCTTCTTCTGCCAACCTCGGGGTCCACAGGGAGCGCAAAACTTGTGAGACTTTCATCCGAGAATCTGCAGGCAAACGCTGAGTCAATCGTCTCCTACCTGCAGATTACCAGCGAAGAGCGAGGTCTTACTTCCCTGCCCATGTCTTACTCGTACGGATTGTCCATCCTGAACACCCACTTGTTGGCGGGCGGTCAACTCCTGATGACAAATTTCAGTTTTATCCAAAGAGAATATTGGGACTTCATTGCGCGATATCAGCCGACGTCTTTGGGAGGTGTGCCCTACCACTATGAGGTGATGCTGCGCATGCGCATGCTCGAAAGGGAACTGCCTGGATTGCGCACACTTACGCAGGCAGGAGGGCGCCTGGATCCCGAGCGCATCGCACAGCTGGAAAAGATGAGCTCGGAACGTCGCCGGCGCTTCTTTGTGATGTACGGTCAAACGGAGGCAACGGCACGGATTGCTTACGTGCCGCCGGAGCGGCTTCGCGAGAAAGTGGGCTCCATTGGCCTCGCAATCCCCCGCGGCACGCTCTCCACAGACAAGGAAACGGGTGAACTGCTTTATGCAGGGCCGAATGTGATGCTCGGATATGCGGAGAAACGCAGCGATCTAGCAAAGGGTGATGAGTTGGGCGGAAAACTTCGCACCGGAGATCTGGCCAAAAGCGATGAAGACGGCTACTACTACATCGTAGGACGCCTGAAGAGATTTCTGAAGGTTTATGGCCGCCGGTTTAGCCTCGATGAGATGGAGGCGTTGATAGGCCGCCATGCCGGAACAGTTGCTTGCTTTGGAACCGACGATCGGATCCGGGTCGCGATCGATGATTGTGCTGTTAAGCCGAAAGTAACGCATGTGCTTAAAGAGATTCTGAATCTCCAGCCGAATGCATTTCAAATCGTACAACTTGAATCTATCCCGCGACTAGCTAACGGCAAAATAGATTATCAATCTCTGAACAAGCTGGAGACTGTCTAATGCCGCAGGAATGCAAGGACGCTGCTCTGCCTGATAGCCCTTATGCGGAGCTCCCTTCGGAGAAAGCACCCAGATTCTTATCCCAGATGAACTCTTTGACGGCCTTTCACGCTGAAAATTGCCGGCCCTATCGCTTTATTCTCGATGCTGCCTACGAAGGTAAGACGCACTTTCGGAGCCTTTACGAATTGCCATTTCTTCCCGTGCGGCTGTTTAAAGAAATGGATTTATGCAGCCTGCCTGCGGAGCAAATCGTGAAGACGCTTACGTCGAGCGGCACCAGCGGCCAGCGTCCATCGCGGATCTTCCTGGATAAGCAAACGGCATCGGCGCAAGCGCATGCGCTCGTGAGGATTGGCCGTTCCTACTTCGGTACGAAACGCCTGCCCATGATGATTTTGGATCATCCCAATGTTTTAAAGGATCGAAATTCTTTTTCCGCACGAGGCGCCGGAATTCTGGGGTTCTCTCAATTTGGATCGGGCCTAACGTATGCTCTTAAACCTGAAACGATGAATCCTGATTGGGATCTCATCAAAGACTTCCTGAACAGGCATCGCGCTGAGCGAATACTCTTATTCGGCTTCACATTTATTCTGTGGCAGCATTTGGTCCTGGCTGCCGAAGAAAATGCCCTGCAACTCGATTTCGGCGACAGCATCCTTATTCACGGCGGCGGTTGGAAAAAGCTGGAAGAGACCAAAGTATCAAATCAGGAGTTCAAGAGGCGTGTGCGCCAGACCCTGGGAATCGGCGCGATCCATAATTACTATGGTATGGTCGAGCAAACAGGCTCCATTTATATGGAGTGCGAGGAGGGATACTTCCACGCTGCTGATTACTCCGAGATTCTAATTCGAAATCCTCGGACGCTTGCGGAAGAGAAACAGGGAATAGCAGGTTTAATCGAGACGATGAGCACTGTTCCTCGCAGTTATCCCGGCCACGTGCTGCTCACGGAGGATCTCGGAGTCATCCACGGATCGGATGGCTGCCATTGCGGACGCCGGGGAACTTTCTTTACCGTGCTCGGGCGTTTACCCGCAGCAGAACTGCGCGGTTGCAGCGATACCCACCAGGTTGCATCATGATTTCCGTTTTGCTTCCCGAGACTGCTATAGATTACGAACTGCAGTTCGAGCGCGTCATTGCAAGTGGCACATTGCCATCCTTCGATACGCTGGTTATCAATTTCATTGATGCGCTTTCCAAAGCGGTGCTTCTGGATAACGTCCTGCGCCACCTCCCCGAAATGGCAGCGGTCGCGCATTGGATGCGTAAGGCCCACCTTCTGGAACTGCGCGCAGCATTTGAGAAAATGAGAGGCGATCATATTTGGCTGGCACGCGGCATTGCCCTCCACTTTGCCCCCGCCAATGTCGATTCGATTTTTATATACTCCTGGTTTCTTTCCATGCTGATTGGCAACGGAAATGTCATTCGGCTCTCCGAACGGAGAGGGGATCAGGTGGGCCTGCTTTTGAAAAAGGCCAACCTCTTATTGGGCCAGGAACGGTTTAAACCCATTGCGGATCGAAGCCTCATTGTCGCGTACGACCATGATGACGCGCTCACTCGTCAATTATCTGAGTCTTGCCAGATTCGTATTTTGTGGGGCGGGGATGAGAGTGTACGCCGTCTGAGGGCGGTGCCGATGAATCCTTTGGCCAGCGAGATCGTTTTCGCGAATCGGTTTTCGCTTGCGGTAATCAATGCCACAGAGGTGGAGATGGCCGAAGCCACACAGTTGGAAAAGTTGGCTCGGCGATTCGTCAATGATTCCTACTGGTTCGATCAGATGGCCTGCTCGTCGCCGCGGATGGTAGCGTGGGTAGGGAGCAGGTCAAGTTGCGAAGCTGCCAAACAATCATTCTGGCCCGCAGTGGCGAATGAAGTTGCGAAGAGTGGCGTAACGTATCCCGAAGTCATCGGGTTAAATAAGTTGGTATCGTCGTATGTTTCTGCGGGAGTTGGGCTGGCGGACCATGTCGAGCCAGATATCACGGGGCCAGTCAGTAGAGTTCATCTGATACCCCAAGCAAATTCGCAATTTCGCACGATTGATTGTGGGGGCGGATTATTCTTTGAAACTGAAATGGCGGATTTAGAAAGCTTGCCAGCCATACTTAACGAAAGGGACCAAACTCTGTCCTATTTCGGATTTCAAAACGCAGAGTTGAAAAAGCTAGCTTTTTCCCTCCCCACCCGAGCCATCGACCGCATTGTGCCCATTGGAACTGCATTGAACTTCAATACAGTATGGGACGGCGGCAATTTGTTGCAGTTGTTCAGCAGAGAAATTGATTTGCAGTAACTGGTCCGGAACCGGCCGAAATAGTTTTATGCACACCGTTTCACGATTACTTCGACGGTGCCCTGCCGAACGACTCCGTTGTGAGCGAATCCACCAGATCGAGATAATCCCCTTTCATCCGATCCCAATTATTGCGATTCACATACTCGAGGCCGTTCAGAATTAGGGATTTCCGGAGTTCACTATTCTCAACGACGTCGAGGATCGCGTTGGCCATGCTCTGAACATTGCCAGACGCAAAAAAGTGGACGACCGATTCGTCAAAGTAGAAGGTATCGATCTTAGTCCGTGAAACGACTACCGGCACTCCTTGCGACATGAATTCCATGATCTTCGTGCTATACGCTTCATCTCCAAACGAGTCGGCTCGCTTCGGCACGACTCCTAAATCCGCGTTCGCGATGACATCCACAATTCCGTCAAGCGACACACCCTCGCAAAATTTAACGCGTTCCTCAAGACCAAGCTGTGCGGTCAGGCGGATCAAATCTCCCTTTGCGCTGCCGCCACCGTAAAGGTGAAGTTCCGCGTTTTGCACTTTATCTTTCAGGTGGGCGACCGCCTCAATGGCCAGGTCCAGGCCCTGATGCCATTGAAAGGTGCCGGGGAAAAGGAGCACGAACTTGTCGTCATTTCTGGTCCGAGAGCGGCGATAGAACGTGGCTGGATCGACGTAGTTGATAAATACCGAGCATTTGTCTTTGGGGATAGAGCGCGAGATCAGTTTGTCGTACCAGAGATGATTGGAAATAATAATGTGATCTACGAATGCCACAGATGCTTTCTCAATCATTTTCAACAGCGCGACATTGGAGTCACTGGGCTTTGCCCCGAACTTGCTCGCAAATAACTCCGGCATAATGTCGTGAATATCGAGAATCGATTTCGCGCCGGTCAGCTTTGGATACCATGCGGCGAATACCAGGAAGTCGGGCATGTTATGCACGTGAACGAGATCGTACCGAACGCGGCGGTGGCGGCGCGTCAGGAAAATAGAGGAAGTGAGAACAAAGCGCAACAATCGCCAGGCATACGTCCACTTCGACTGTTCGTTGGCGTCTCGATGCTGAACATGATGTACGGTAACGCCGTGTAACTCGTCTGTTCCCAGCGGGTTTTTTCCACCCGTGAGGGCGATCACTTCCACGCGATCGCCCCGCTTCACCAATGCTTCTGCATAGCGGCGTACGCGATTGTCCGACTCGTAGCCGGTATAGGCCAGCATGCAGATATTCTTACGAGTATTGCGCGAAGCAAGTGGTACGCTCGCGCAGTAGAAGCGAGAAACTTCGCGCGGCAATGCCGACCAATAGGCACCCTCGTATTTGTCGCGAACATAGGATAAAAAGTCGTCGTAGAAAGAAATCGGATATTCGTCCCTGGCCCTGGCGCCGTCCTCAAAGCACAGGTAATCGGGGTGCACATTCAACAGTGCCATTCCGCCCCGACTAGCTACCCAATCGAGCTTCCGCTTCCAGATCTCGTTGTCGCTTTCTCGAAGAACTGTGAAGAGCGTGAAATCTTGGGGAAGGCTATAAGGAAGTTCCACGTATCCCGTGCCACCCGGCCCGGGTACCCAGAAGGGAAAGATCGTTTGAACACCATAAGGTTCCGGCTCGAACGGGTCGGTGTCGAACGTGGAAGCATCGTACTCAGCGCCTAACTCGTGCATCCAGCCCAGCCTGTTTTGCGCCGCCGGCGAACGGAATCCTACGGCATTCCATTCACGAAGATAACGTTTTATACGAGCAGCGTCCGCAGCGAATCTGGATTTCGAGTTGTAGAGTTTTCCATCGTGCCTCAAGCCGTGTACACCCACCTCAAATCCAGATTGTTCCACGCTCTGTCGGAACGCTTCGGAAACACGATAATCGCCCTCCGGAACGAAGTTGAACGAAGAGCGGAAACCGTGTTCCATCTCGCGCTTCATTAACCGTTCAACGCGCGCCAGGCCCTTACGTCCCTCGACGTCGTGGGTAAGGATGAAGGCAAATTGTTTTCCTTCGGGCCAACCAGGCCAACCAGGCGGAGTGCTGCCGGCTTTCTCATCCACGGGCCACTCATTGGCGTAGGCTTTCCTTTTCAGGTTAGCCCGCATTCGCCGCAACGTCAGGCGTAAATGCCAGGGCAAAATGGGTTTCAACAGGTAATAAGCTTGGCTAAGAGTCATGGTCTGAAAGTGCAGGAGCGTAGGGCAGTCATTTCACTGATGTGTTAGCTCTGCAAGCCGGGGCCAGACAAAAATAAAGACATCCGACACCGCACCATCGTAACGCTTGCAGGAAAATTGACACATTTCAATGTAGCACTGAGGAACCGCGGCTGGCGATCAGATATGGAACTCTGATGTACTCAGAGTTACGGTTAGATACTTCACGCTATCGGGTTTTGCACTACGATCATCCGCAACAAACGTAAGAAGAGCCGCAATTTTTCACTAAAGAGCCGACGCTATGGATGAATATCGCGAGCCCAATCTCTATCCTATATGTCGATACAAGAGATTTCCCGCAGCTTTCAGCATTGAATCCGGCAGAAATCCAAACAGAAACTTCGCTGCCTTAAAAACTTGACTGTCCTCGGCCGAAACGCACCGGTTCGGTCCGGGGTAGCGCCAATTTGTCAGCAGAGAGCCGGTGGCCCCCAGGTGCTCTTTGAAATCTATCAATCCTCGATTGGAGCAATCACTGCGGCCAAGATCGAAGGTACGAACTCCGCTCGCCTTGGCCTTCCGTATTGCTGACCACAACAAAAACGGCATGGCCCCTAACCGGTGATACTCCTCGTCCGAGCCGCCGTATTTGTACACCACAGTATTATGAAAGCGCAGGGTCATAATGCCGGCGATCACCTTATTCCCGTGCCACGCAATATAAATATCCACCGAATCTTGCAGCTTTGCCAGCAGATTGCGATACCACCCTTCCGGTTGTGGCGGTACGCGGTGCCGTTGTCGCGCCAGCAACATCATCGGATAGAATCGGCGCAGCAGATCGGCCGACCGGCCACACTCGTACGTTATCCCCTCGCGTTGCGCTCGGCGAATGCGCTGCTGGATTGAGCTTTTGTGGAAACGGCGCAGTAATTCCTCCTCCACATACTCGAGGTTGATCGCATGGAGAAAATACTGCGTTGCAGGACGGAAGCATGCCCCTCCCGAACCGCAGGAAAGGTCGCGGCGCACCGATCGAATCTCAATATACTTCAACCGATCCGAATGGCGATTTTGCTGGATGGCGGCGAGCATTTGTTGCAACTCCTCGGCATTCTCGACGAGGGGTTCGCAATGATCGGAAAATGGTAAGGACACCAAGCGGCGTCCTGTTAGCCAGCTCTGCACACGGCAAAAAAGTATGCCATTACTCAAATCCCCGGTTGGCGGTGACGTGGTATACGCAATCGGTTCGTACCCATATGTCTGCCGCAAGGCCGCGAGCCAGGCGGCGGTGTGAAACACCGAGCCTTGCGGATGCCCTGCGACAAACGGCTCCCATCTGGAGTCCCGCAGCGGATCGATGCAATACAGCGGCATACAGGCGGCATCTTTCGTATTCAATAAACCTCAAACGTTTAGAACATTCATCGCGGCAAATGCGTCGCATCCAGCCGAATAGAAGCATATGATACGAAAGGCATAAGTACGACTGGTTTATCGGTCGGGCTGCACACACCGTGCCCCAAGGCAGGAAACTGCAATCATCAATGACCCACCTCCACTCTTCGTTGCCACGATTCGCAAAAAAAATAGTCTGGAATCTTAAGTACGGTTTGTTCGGTTACCCGGAATTTAAGGCGCCTCATGACGCTGTTAATCTGCTGGCGAAAACACTCCGGCCAAACGCGTCCATTATTGAGCTTGGCTGCGGCCGTGGAGACTTGCTACGGTCACTGCGTGGGGCCGGCTGGTACGGCCATTACTGTGGAATGGACATCTCGCAGTATGCAATTCGAGACGCACAAAAACGCGGAGACCTGAAGAGTTCGTGGAGTGTTGGAGACATAGAAACGTTCTCGTCCTCTTTTACGTGGGACGCGGTCTGCATGATTGAGTCGTTTTACTACTTGCGTCTTTCGGACGTTCCGGCCGTCTTACCACGTATTATGAAAATGTTAAATCCAGGAGCGTTTCTGCTGCTTCGTATCCACGACATGGAGAAGCATCGGCCTCACGTCGAAGCTGCCACAGCTTTATATCCCGCGGCGGAAATCATGGAATCCAAATTGTTGGTTATCCGCTCGCCCATCAGTCAGTGAACATGGGCGATTCGCTCGATTGTTGGTCAAGGTTCAGCCTTGATGCGCCCCAGTCGCGCAAGCAGTTTGGGTCAACATCCATCACGACTGACAAACCGCGCTAACTTCGGTTTCAAGCAGCAGCCTGGCCGCATTTTCCTTTATCACGGGCATCGTTACTTCCAATTGGCGCCGCAAGATATCTTTTCGATCAAACGACCGGCTCACCACGTTAAGAATTTCCGCTGTACTCATCTTCCGGGGATCCGTCACCAATTCACCCATGCCGATGGATGACATGACGCCCATAAATTTATCGCTGTAAGAAATCGCGATTGCGGGAATGCATTGCGAGAGCGACGCTATACATGCATGCATTCTCGCACCAATGAAAAAATCGCATGCCCCGATACTATATTTTATTTCGTTGGAGTTATATTTCCCAACGACAACACCGATTCGCCCGGGGTGCAACGGCGAAAGTTTTTGGTAAATCCGTTCGCAGGCCGATACGTCGCTCTCGATCTGGCCGGAGCCATCCAAGTCGTCACAGACGTGCGGGACCAGCAGAACGATGGCGCCTTTTTCGACGATCATGCATTTTATAATCTCGCAGACCAACTCCTCATAATTGATCGTCAGGCCGAACATGTTTTCCCCGTCGTAGCCCCCGGCCAACAACAAGCCGCTCACATTAACACCGACGGTACACGAGCCCACGTTGCCTGGGAGCAATCCGACCGTTTTCAGTTCGCTGGGAGCCTTCGGCTCAACGAGAAATCCTACATCGTAGGAGAACTTGATGCCGCCCTTGCGGTTCGTAAGTGCACGTGCTTGCTCGATCCCAGCGGCATCTCGTGAATAAACGAGGTCGGCACGAGACAAAATGAATTTGGCAATGCGCTTCGCGAACCGACTGCGAAATGGCCCAATCGTCTGTGGGAATAAAATCAGTTTCTTACCCATTATGAGCGCAAGAATCTGCGGCAGTGACACGTACAACAGCCGCGCCAGGCCATATATGTCGCTAAAACTGTCACCTCCCGCGACCGAACCGACCAGGTCCATAGCGCTAAGGTGTTGCAGGGTCGCATTGCGTGCCACCACCCGTTTCCCGAGAGCAGCAGGCAGTACGTACCTGACCAGGGCCGCGAGTGCGATCAGGTAAGCGATGTTATTCTCTAAATAGAAGGCTTTCGAAAATCTGATATTCACAAACTTGATTGGAACTACGCGGCGGTCCGATACGAATAAATAATCGTATCCAGTGTATCCGTAATCCATAATCGATATTTCGGCGTCAGGATTGGCATGCAGGACAGTCCGAATCGCTCCATCCGCCAGAGCGCCCACGCCCAGGTTAGGGTTGTCGAACGCGATACCCAGCAGGCATACTTTTTTGAGTGGGTAAGATGGGATCACTTGCATACTTTAGCGGCCAGAGCATTCTGCAACCAATCCGATTCTGTTACCGGCCGCGTCATTTCCGACATGTACTGGCCGCATTCTTCAATCGATCTTTCCCACCATCGGCTGGCCAGGATTGCATCAATGGTGTCCTGGCTGAATCGAAAGCGAAGCAGCCTTGCTGGATTTCCGGCAACAATCGCGAAGTCGGGAACGTCCTTGGTGACTACTGAGCCTGCTCCAACGGCCGCGCCAATTCCGATTCGCCTGCATCCCGGCGTTACGATGGCGCGCTCTCCCAGCCAGGCGTCGTGTCCAATCTCAAGCGTACCGTTTTGCACGGTGTCGTTCTCAACCCAACCCAGATGGCGATTGTAGAAGAACGGATGCAGGGACAGTCGGTCGAGGGGATGGTTCCTTAAGAAGACACGCACGCCTGATGCTATCGATACGTAACGGCCTATGGTGACACCGGCCGGAAAAGCGCCCGGAATCAGCCCCTCGCCATAACTGTAGGCTCCGGCCTCAACTCCGTGATATTTCGCCAGAATATTACGGAGCGTCCCGCTATAGAACTCGCCACCTTCCACTGTTTGGCAAAACTTCAGACATACGCGGCGCACTCGCGGATAACGATACAGGTTTACGATCAGCGGACCGAGGGCCGATCGTCGCATATCCATCCGCTTAGGTTGGTGTGCCATTTTTCTTTGCTCGAAATAACCGGCACTTCAGAAGCTTGTTCCCATCGTTTATTCGACTTCCAGCAATGCGGTTTCTGGCGTCTCGATGAAAGCGGTGCCATGAAACAATGACCGGATATCGTGCCGTAGGTTCGGAAACACTTTGAACATCACGAGAATGACGGCTACAAGGATCACCAACGCCACGGAAAAAAGCAGAACGGGGCCCATTCTCGGAACGCCGCACACAACGCCCACCGCCGCCAGCGCCATGCCCGCCGCCAGCGCCATGAATGAGTTAATGCAGATAATGGCCGGAACATTCTGGCGATGATGCAATCGCCATGCCGACACGACCAAAGCGAGTAGTTCTCCTAAAAAGCCGCAAATGGATAGCCACGCCAACCCTCCGCCAACGTACGCAACCAGCAGCATGCCCACAAAAGCTACGGATCTGGCGATATTGGATAGCATCGCGTTCTGCGTGTCTCCCTTTGCGATCGCAGCTACAGTGGGAGCAACCCGGAAAATCCTGATGCCCCACATAGCGGCAAGCCAGCCAATAAATCCCGCTGCTGCAGCATATTTGCGACCGTACAGGAAATCGACCGCCCACCCGCCCCCGATTATAAATGGGATCGTAATGAACATGGTCGCAAGGGCAATAATCTGCGATGAGAACAGATACTGCTTGTTGAACTCGGACGGATCATGTTGCGCGCGGGAGAGAGGCGGCAGAAATAGGGATGTACTGATGTTCGCCACTACGTTCGTCGGCGCCATCGTGAGAGCGAAGGCTACGGAATATACGCCCAAGTCGGTAAGCGTAAAATGACTGTGCGCGAATATTCGCCGTGCGGATCCGATCACCACCCGGTCGCCTTCGAATATTCCGTACATCAACAGCCCATTGATTAAAAGGGGCCATCCAAAAGTAAAAATGCGTTTGGCATAATCTCTGTCCCAAGCCCATCCGTAACGCCGCTCCGCGACCAGGTGTGACGCCACCGTGCTGCACAGCGCCTGCAGAACGAGTATCCACAGCATAATCGAATAATTTCTCAACCAAAACGCCAGAGGAATCACCGCCAAGGTAACGAGCGCGGTCGAGCCCGTGTCGCCCAGGATTGAAGGACCGAATCTCATCTCCCGCTGGACGCGGAACATATCCAGGTGGGTAAACCCCTTGAAAAGAGGAAATAAAGCGAGGCATTGGAAAGCCCACTGTGCTTGTGGAACGCCGAAAAGCAGCGCCATGGGCTTAGCGAGCAGGAAAAGTATAAGCGCATTTGTCAGGCCACGGCCGACACGCAGTAGTTGAGCCGTGTTTTGAAGCCGCGGATTGTCGCCGTCCGGTGATTGAATCAGAAGCATTTCAGCGGCAACATTGCTAAGCATTTCCATCAGGGACAATGTCATGGCAAATGTAGCTGCGATCCCAAAGTCAGCAGGGCTGATAATGCGCGCAATGACGAGGTTCCGTATAAACGAACAAGCCTGGCCGCCGACTTGGCCAGCCATGAGCTGAAACCCACCTTTAAGAAAGGACGGAGATGGAGACACTTAGGGCTTCCTGTTCTACCGCTTCTGTCACGGTGTTGCCGTCGGCTTAGAGTTGCGTGTCGTACAAGTGGGAACCACACGGAGCGGAAGAGTCGGTTGCCATGCCAGTCAGCCTAGTGAGTGAAACAAGCCTGCGCCGACCTGGGTCTGTTTACCTAGGCGGCGCAGGCTCTAAAGTTGCGCGAAGCAGTCTCGGCTTGAGCGGAGTGCTACTTGACCGTGGTCACAACGAGATTCGTCGGTGGTTGCGGCCCGCTCGGGGCAGCTCCGTTCAATTGGTAAGCGCCAATATCCCAAGCCGAGCCCCGCGTAATGCCAGCCAGGTCGGACTTGAGCATCGGAATTCCTAAGCCAGCCAAGTTCAGGCCCGCACCTTTTCCCGGCGATGACGAGCTCAGCGCGAGGGTCTGTGGAGGTGCTGTCCACGCGGGGTGGCTGCTTGGGTTTCCGCTTACTTGCGGCGTCATGAGGCTGTGAGGGCCTTCAGTACCATAGGTCATAAAGCCGTTGTTCGGGCAGTCCCACTCATTGTAATCGCTGACCAACCCAGGCACAGGCCCCGTTTCGCCGTAAGCACAGTAGGTACCACTCACAACGATATTGTTTTCGACCGTAACGTTCGATACTCCGCTCAGAAGAATTGCTGCAGAATGGCTATGCGCGGAGATGTCCCCATAGATTGAGTTATTGAGGATTTTGAGTCCGGACGCCCCGGTCGCGCCGTAAACGCGATGATCGATAATGGCCTCAAAAATAGAGGGGGTTCCAGAGGCATTTTGAGTAGGACTGAATGCAAACTGGTTGTTGCAGATCGTCCCCTGCACTGGACCTTCCAGATAGATCAGGCCCGTCATATCTTCTGCATCGCTTCCACCAATGCCTCTGGTGAAATCACCGTAAAACCTGTTATTGCAAAACGTAAATCCGTCCATACCTTCGGTGTTGTCGTTATTCGGCACAATGAAGAAGTGCATCGCGCCGTCCCCGTGGGCGCCCCCGCCCAGCATGGAAGCATAATCGTGGAAAGTATTATTGTTGTAATTTATGTTGTGTTCCTTGGTACCCGGCTGCGCGGAGGCAAACCAGATCGCGCCGGTATTGTTCGAGAAATCGTTGCCGGTGAATGTGAAATTGCTGTAACTTCCCGGCGAGTCAAAAATGAAATAAACACCAATCCAGCTGGCGGTGCTGAATACGTTGTTCGTCAGCGAGGCGTCATGCGCATTCTCAAAAACCAGACATTTTGACCCGTCTGCCACGTACGTCGTCCCGCAGTTGATAAAATGTGCGTCGTTGATTACAAAGAATCCAATATTGCTGGTATTAACCATTCCCGTGGCGCCAGGGTTCCCGTGTTGGTCATCAAAGGTGGGTTGCGTGTAGCTGCCACCGGCAAACCAACTATGGTCCGTAGTATAGGTAACGGGATTGCCGGCTGAACCACCTGACAACGTCCAAGGAAAACTGCCCGTCCAGGTGACACCGCCTTTGAATGTAAATACATCCCCGGGCGCTGGCTTATGCGCGGCGCAATTATTCGCGCAGCCATTCATCCCGGGCGCGTGCTTCCAAGGCGCAGCCTTGGTCGTCCCGCTGTTGGTGTCAGCACCGCTTGAAAAATCAATATAATAGGTTGCGGCCATGGCGGGGTAGGCAAGCATGCTCATGCAAATCATCAGTATGCCCGTCGCCACAGGCCGCCCGATATGTCCTTTGAATACTGCGGTAAGCGAGTCTCTCAGCATAGTCCGTTTAGCCCTCATTCCAGCCCGCTCGAGGCTTCAATTTTACTGAGGCGAGAATAAGCTGCCATTCTGTCTCCCCGATACTGGCATTAGGGTCAGTTCAGGTACAGGCCGCTGATGTAGATAGGATGCGAATCCTCGGCAATTCTATGTCCGGCGATCGGGTATCCCAGATTGTGTGAAATCTTTAATGGCCGGTATGCAGGGTCTTCAGGCTGGGGCGTACTCCCAGCGCGTCCGCACCTATTTCTCGGCGCTGATTTAGAGCCCAGGGGGCACCCGCCGGAACGCGTGCGCCCACACCGAGCGGCACACCCGTAGAAACCGGCAAGCTCTTCTTCATCAGTAGCGGACCCGCTACGGTGGAAATCATGGCCAGGAGCAGATACCAAATCACGAAATTTTGATCGAAGTAGCTAATCGACAGAAACGCCGAAACATGCGCAAACAATGCCGCGCCCATCGTCCAATACAACTGAAGATCTTCTCGTGCCTCTTGGCCCTCTCTGGCTTTCATCAGGCGTCCAATGCCCTTGAAACCATAAACAATCATGGTGATAAACAGGATCATGGTGATGAGGCCGCCGTTTGCTCCATTATTTATGTATTCATTTGTCACATCAAAGAGGTGAACGTCGTGATTGGCCCAATTCCAGGTAGATCTGGTTCCCACCAGCCACCAGTCAGAGAGGTTCGCAATGGCCCGGTCAATCAGATAGGCTCGGTGCCAGCCTCCTGAGCCTGAAACCACGTCGGCGTGCGCCAGGAGGAACCATACAGGCGCCTTCATGACCGATTGCGCCGCCACCAGCCCCACCACGATGCCCCAGCGCATCTTTCTCATCTGGTGCCGCCAGGGCCATAGGCAGAGTGCAAACGCCCCCAATATGAAAGTGAGAATGGGTCCGCTGGACGCGGACGTCACCGTGATGACCGCGGAGGATATAATGGCGATAGCTGCCAGCATGCGTTGCTTCCGCCACCAGAGCGCAACGAAAAAGGGCATCAGGACAGCCCCGAAGTTCCCCGCAAGAATGGGATGCGCGAACGGTCCCTGACAACGCAAGGCGCCATCTCGAATAACCGTCATTTCTGGAACGCCGCCAAATATAAAAAACGGATCTCTGCCGGTCATCTTCTCAAACAACATGCAACCGGCCAAAGGCACTATGAGTACCGCGAGTATTTTGATCGCTCTGGCAATCTCGTCTTTATCCCGGAGCAGGTACCGGAAGAGGAAATAAAAACCCATGGCGTTGTAGGCTAAACCGAGTCTGTCCTTAAACGCCTCGAAACTGCCCCAGTCGATCGTATAGGTAATAATGCTGAAACCGGCCCATATAAGCAGCGTTTTATCCAGCCGGTTCCATTGAAGCGATTTCCATTCTCCGCGTATAACCAGCCGAACGCACCCAAATAAAAGCAGAACTCGGAGCATCGTGAAATTCAGGTCCAGGACGAAGAACCGCATGGCCATGGTGAGATAGCATGTGAGAACAAACACAGGCAGAACCGCATATCGTCTGGGCAGAACCAGCAACAGAATGCCCATGCTCAGGGTCAGGATGATACCCAGCGGGCTAATGAAGCTCGCGCCGCCCGCGCCCGGTGCGAGATCTACAGGAGGCATAGAATTGGTGGCTTCTCCATGATTGAGATCAAATCGGTCACGATCGAGAGCATATGCAGTTGGAAGAGCGGGCCAAGGTCACTGGTGTTGCTGCAACTGACGACATCGCTACTCAGCGGCACTATGAACGAGCTCTTTAACCCATCCTTCCATGCCCAATGACCATCGCAGGATGCCGGTCCACTTCCGCAAAGCCGATGACAGCATCGCGCGCTTAAAACGGCCCAACGTCAGAATGAATACCCCTCCAAGCAGAACAAGGCGCAAGGCGGCAATTACCGCCATAATCGAGCGGAAGGCCGCTGCATAAAGCCTTCCTCGCCTCAATAACATAAAATTATACAGCGACTCCCTGGTCATCACCGTCGCGAAATTGCTCTCAGGTTTACGATGTGAGCTTTGGCCTCCGTGATGTGTTACCACCGCATCTCGCAGGTAATAGACGCCCCAGCCTGCACACTTCACTTTGTAACAGAGGTCAACATCTTCCGCGTACATGAAGTAGTTGGAACTGAACAATTGAACCTTATCGAAAACCTCGCGCCGGATTAGCAAGCAAGCGCCGGAAATGACATCCGCAGTTACCAAACCGGCCGCCGGGTCGAAAAGAGGGCGATTGCCCCAAAGCGTCGATTTGGGAAAGACACGCCTCAGATAATCAGCATCAAATGCCTGGTTCAGTAGAGTCGGGTAGGACTGAATACAACTCGTCTGCACGCTTCCGTCTGAATTGAGCAATGTGGGACCAACAATTCCCGCATCAGCAGTTGCGTCCAGGAAAGCTACGAGTTTGGCAATTCCTCCGGGGTGAACCTCCGTGTCGGGGTTCAGAAACAGTACGTTGCGTCCCGTGGACAGGCCAAAGCCGATATTGTTGGCGCTGGCAAATCCTAGATTTGTTTGCACCTGGTGGAAGCGAACTTGCGGAAATTCCGCCTCAATCATTTGAGCGCAGCCGTCGAATGATGCGTTGTCCAGCACCACAATCTCGAATTTCAGTGCATCGGCGTTCGTGTGCAAATAAACACTCTTGAGGCACCGTCGCAAAAAATCGACCGACCGCCAATTTACGATGATGATGGACAAATCGATCATGGCGTCGTTAGTGGCCTGCGGCAGAAATGAACTGTTGATGCCATAACTCGAAAGACAGCAACAGATAAATATGCCGCACATGATGTGCTTCGTTTCTTTCGTGCTTGTCGAGAGTCTCGCGGATGAATGCCGGGTTGAAATACTGATTGACAGCCGCATCTCCGCTCAGGAGGCAGTCTCGCGCGAATTGCCGCATGGACGTGCGCAGCCAGAGGTGCACGGGATTCGCAAATCCTTTCTTTTTGCGATAAACGACTTCCCGGGACAGCCATTTCTCGGCCGCTTTCTTATGCAAATACTTGCCTTGGAAACCTCTCAACTTTAATCGAGGAGGAAGAGTTTCGATGAATTCAACAATCCGATAATCAAGAAACGGCACCCTTACTTCCAGTGAGTTGGCCATCGATGTCTTGTCACCGACCATCAAAAGGTCATCTGGAAGATTGGTTCGCGTATCCATGTAAAGAATCTGCGTCAGCGGATCCAGGTCCTGCACGTCCGCTTGCAAACCGCGCAAAGCTTCTTTCGCCTCGAACCCGTTGCAGGAGATTTGCTCTTTTATCCACGGCTGGAACAACTGGCCTTTCATGCTGGAGCTGAAAAACGAATAAATGTTGACGAGCCGCGTGAGCATGTCTTTTTCGTAAAGGCTGGTAAGTCCCCGCCTGAGTTCTTCATTTTTGACCCAGTGGTCGCCTACTTTCCTGAGCACGCCCTCGGTGATGAAATGCGGTAATTTGGAGTAGGAGCCCGAAAGTTTTGCACCTACATAACGTCTATATCCTGCCCACGGCTCATCTGCACCCTGGCCGGCCAGCGCGACCTTCACCTGCTTAGCTGCGATTAGGCTTACGAAATAAAACGCCGCGGCCGATTCGTTGCCCACCGGTTCTTCGAGGTCCCAGAGGTAACGCTCGTAATATTTCTTGTAGTCCTCCGCTCCAATTATCATTTCGGAGTGTTCTGCTCCGAATAACTGGGCCATCCCTCGCGCATCGTCGGTCTCGTTGGTTTGCTCTCCAGCTTCAAAACCGATGGTAAAAGTGCGCACGGGTTGGTTTACCAGGCCGCTCATCATCGCCAGCAAAGCGCCAGAATCAACCCCCGAGCTCAGGAACAGACCGACCGGCACGTCGCTACGCATCTGGATGCGAACGGCATCTTCGACCAGCGCTTGATATTCTTCGATCAGTTCTCCTTCGTTGACATGCGTCCGAATCTTGGGTTTGGTCTGCCAGTAGCGTTCGATCTGCATTCCCGATGATTGCACCGTCATCCGATGACCAGGGGCAGCTTCCGAATATTCCGGAATAACGTGCGAGGCGAAGGCACATACCGCAGCGTAAACAGCTGGCTTAACGCGAAAACGTCTACCTCTTTCGCACACTCGGGATCGGCCAGCAGCGACTTGATTTCAGATGCAAAAAGCAGCCGGCTACCCAGTTGCACGTAGTAAAGAGGTTTGACACCGAGGTGGTCTCTGGCAATCAGCAATTTGCGTTGCCGGCTGTCCCACAGCGCGAAAGCGAAAATTCCATTGAACCGATTGGTGCAGTCTGGGCCCCATTCCTCGTAGCCGTGAACGATAACTTCCGTATCGGACCGCGTCTTAAATATGTGTCCCTTCGAGATTAATTCTTCTCGTAGCTCGATGAAGTTGTAGATCTCTCCATTAAACACAACCTGGATCGTGCCGTCTTCGTTTGATTGCGGCTGCCAGCCACCGGCCAAATCAATAATGCTCAGACGCCGATTGCCGAGACCCACCTCCCCGCAAACAAAATGCCCGTCGCCATCCGGCCCGCGATGACGAATGCGGTCGGTCATGCGCTGCAGAAGCTCCCGGTCTGCGGGGCGCTGCGCGAAATCGAATATGCCGCAAATGCCGCACACTAGGTGGCCAACCCGTCGGGAGAGGGTGAATCGCGGTGAAGCAAATTACGGCTCAGGGCGTCCATAATTCTCTTCTTAAGCAGGTTCTGGTAGAACTTCGCTTCAGAATCGTCAACGATCCTGTCTTTACTCGTTAGTCTCGGCTTCAAATAGCCCCACACCATCGCCAAGCCGCCGAGGACACGTGGTTGGCCTGACCACATCCGATGCAGAACTTTGAAACCAAAAAATAACAGGCCGCCGCCACACGCGTAGTACACCTCGCCGTGCAGTTTGTTGGTACGGAGGCCGCCCGAGGCAGCGCCTTCGCGGCGAAGGTGATAAAACTTCACATCTTTAAAATGGCGGGTTTTCCAGCCCCGGAATTGTGCCTTGATTTCGTCTGCGGTATCCCATCCGGGGAACATCGGGAAGCCGCCAATTTGTTGGTAACATGCAAATCGGACCACCTTACATGCGCCCACCGCATGATATGCAGGCTGTTCCTTCTCTATCCAGCCGTTGCCGGCGGGTTCACTAAACACACCGGAAGCGATACCAAGCCTCTCGTCAGCGTCAAACTTCGCCAGCAGTAACTCGAAGTAATCCGCCGGCAGTTCCAAATCGCAGTCCAGTTTGACCACGAAATCGAACTCAATATCTTTTACCAGCTCAAATCCCGCGGCAAACGCGCGTATTTCTGCGGACCCCAGCCTTCTGACAGCGTCTCTATCAATTTTGAGAAGTTGAATCCAATCGTGCGTCTTCTCATATCCCCGCACGATTTCGGCGGTGGCGTCCTGGGAACCGTCATCGACAATGATCCAGTGCACGGGGAGAACGGTTTGCCCCACGACAGATTTGAGCGTTCTCTCAATGTGTGTCGCCTCGTCCTTCGCGGGAGAAATCACCACGTAACGATTATGACCGGGCATTTATTTGTCCTTGGGCAGTGACGATCATCGTAAAAATTGAAAGGGAGGACCTCGACGTAGACTCTTCCCGAATTGCGTGAAGTGCCTGGTTATATCACTGAGCCAATCGAATGCTTGGAGCGATGCCGCCCTTCAGAATTGTGCAGCGTTTCTGGAATCGGCTTCTGGAATGGCGGATACGCGGTTCATTGCACCGTGACCAATCGCTAAAATACCGGTTGGCGCTTCCACTGGCGTTTGCGAAACAGCCTGCGCACGGTTCCAAGCACCGTTCTAGTCTTGTTCAAAAATGACAAACGGAACCAACTTCGCGACAGAGAAAAATTAAGGAATTTGGGAACAGGCATTAAAAGCAAGCGCATGCCCAACAGGCGGCCAAATATCTCGCGCCGGCGCTGCAACAGACTTTGTTGCGCAGCAAGCACGTGCGTGGCCCCCGCTGGTTCTAAATGAACGTAGTTGGCAGCCATTGCGCGATGAAGGATTTCTCTGCCTCTTTCGGTGCGGACAATTACGATCGATCGGCCGGGGTCGCCACCCTCGTGCCGCTCCCAGGCATCCCCACAGGCGATATCCGCGACGCGACCCAGCCCGTCAGGACAAATGTTGCAGCGTAGTGGCCGGTACCCGGTGAGTTTGCCCCAGGCTTCCTCATAGGAATACGATTTCTCAAGCTTCCCATCGTCATAAACCGCTTTGAACCTGCCGGGCCAGCCTTCCCCGCGGTAGCGAATCGTGTTTACGCCATCTGTGGAAACTTCGAGATCGCGCAGCAGGGAAAACGTTCCATTTGTGCTCGGAGTGCCAGCACAGAAAAACGTAAGAACCAGGCCAAGCTTTTCATCCAGCGCCGGCCGCTCGGACCGAAGATTCATCACTGCACTGGCATCGCATGGCTTCCCGATAAATACACAAGCGCGATCGCTTTTCGCAATTGCTTCCAACCCTTCACAGGGTGAGGCCGGAGCATACCGGGAACCGGTTCGCGTTAGAACGTCGGAGCGATTTTTGCTTTGCACGGTATGGTTGGTCCATGGCTTTTCAGGATCCATTCCGACATGTAACACAAAATCCATTTTCTCTTGCTCTAAGCAGTAAATGCTTAAAGCCGAGAGAATTCCTCCCGAGGATGCGCTGTATCGTATTTGCGGGTCGGTTGCGAATCCTTCCCAAATCTCGAGGGCAGATCCAAATTCATGGTCGGCTTCGGAGCGCGGCTGCGACTGTGTCGCCAGTTGGCCATCGACAAAGAAGCCGGGGCAAAAGGAGAGACATTTGGAGCAGCTTGCGCATCGCGCCTCAAATTTTGGGCGAATGCCAATGTTGGCGATGTTTATAAGAGAGACTGCGTTTTCGGTGCACGCGTATGAGCAAGCGCCACAGCCGGTGCATAGCCGCCAATCAACGACATCCTGTAAACTCTTTATTGTCCTAGACATGGACCAAATAATCGGTTCGATGACTCACAGATCCTGAAAAATGGTGGCTCAGCAGTAAGAGTTACCGAGCAGCGGAAGAGCTTTGAAGCAGAAGCGGACAACCTGCAACGCAGCGGCTCCAAACCCTAGTCACTGAGTGTTTGGATAGGCTACCGCCATAAACGCCCGACAAGGCCATTCATGCAGTCAGAGAAGCACGCTTCGTGCCAAGCCTGTCAGTTCTTAACGTACTCCAAAAGGGCCAGATTGCAATACTCCGAACCCTGTGGATGCCACGCCTGATGGCCAAAAGAGCATCATCGATGAACAACTCGATCCCTAAGTTCCAAAGGTTTACCCACAAATTGGGGTCAGCCTTCTGCCCGTACCCCTCGAGCCGCACTGTGGCGCGCCATGAATCGATAGCGCCTCAACAGAAAGACCTGTCCTTACTCCCGAATGCTCGCACGCCTTTGTTCGAAGTCATTTCCAAGTGGTTTGCGGCTGCGCGACCGGGGGTGTATTGGTTAAATTCCGATCGGTTAACACTTCATCCAAGTCGCAGGCCAGAGCAGCAGGAGTAGATGACAGGAATAGATGAATTGATGGCTTATTTGAGCGCAATTCCGCCTACAGGGTAAGCCATTGACATTACAGGACATAACGTTGCCATCGAATGGTATCAGCGGCAAGGCCGGTATATGACCGTCTGCGGCGAGCACTTTGACGTTTGGATACCGCCAGTGCATCGGGCAAGGATCGGTGTCCTCTTGGTACTTTCTGTACAGCGCATTACAATCCTCCCAGTCTATCCAGCGTACACACGTCGGTGAAGGGTGCAAACCGGCGTGTTTCAGCTACACTGCTTTGCGCAGTATGTGCCGGTTTACAGGAGGAATTCACGTGCGTGCAGTGATCACGGGCGGTGCGGGTTTTCTGGGTTCTCATCTGTGCGACTATCTGATTGAACGTGGCTGGGATGTGCTGGCGATCGATAATTTTGTGACCGGCACGCACGAAAATATCTCCCACTTATTGCAGAATCGGGCTTTCCGAATAATGCACCACGACGTTTCCCGGTATATCGATGTGCCAGGTCCGGTGGACTACGTTCTGCACTTTGCCTCGCCTGCGAGTCCTGTCGATTACCTGAAATTTCCGATCCAAACGCTCAAGGTGGGGTCCTTGGGCACGCACAATACGCTTGGACTGGCGCTGGCGAAAAGAGCGAAATACTTCATGGCATCGACTTCCGAATGTTATGGAGATCCCACGGTGAGTCCGCAGTCGGAAACGTACTGGGGTAATGTTAATCCCATCGGTCCGCGAGGCGTATACGACGAGGCCAAGCGTTTTGCTGAGGCGATGGTGATGGCGTATCACCGCGCCCACGGGGTAGATACGCATATCATTCGGATTTTTAATACTTACGGGCCGCGCATGAGGCTGAACGACGGCCGGGCATTGCCCAATTTTGTTTACCAGGCATTGAGCGGCCAGCCGATTACGGTATACGGTGACGGTCGGCAAACACGCAGCTTCTGTTACGTTTCCGATTTGATCGAGGGCATTTATCGGCTCATGCAAGCGGACGAACATGAGCCGGTAAATATCGGCAACCCACAGGAAATCACCATCCTCGAGTTTGCCAAGCGCATTCAGACGCTATTGGCGTCAACCGTCCCCATTATATTCGAGCCTCTGCCGCAGGATGATCCCAAGCAGCGCTGCCCGGACATAAGTAAGGCCCGGCGCCTTCTGGGGTGGGGACCTAAAATAGATTTGGAAGAAGGGTTGCGTATCACCCTTGAATTCTTTCAGCGGCAGTTCGCTAATTCGACAGCAGGTCCAAGCCGCTGACACCAATTTCGCCGATTGTGCCGCTGAGGGGGCGATCCTTGAGCAACACTGCGGTGCATTCCACGCATTCCACATTTACAGAAATATTGCCTGGAGCTTTTTGACCTTCGTGACTTTTCCCCAATCCGGACCGCTGCCAGTACCTTGCGCCGGCAATGTGCGGAACTGTGCTGCTTTTCCCTTTATCCACGAAGCAAGTAGCACTTTGTCTGCGCGATGCCACTTGGCCACGGCTCTGAGTCGGATACGGTCCTCAGCTGTCGGCATTGCGGCACTGCCACCTTTTACCTGAATCAGAATCATCTGCAAGCAATCTCCGCGCTTCATTCGACGATGTGCGTTAGCGTGATCTTTGCGGACCGCCAATAGGTCAACGATGCCTGCTGATTCACTCTTTGCGGCGCCCAAAAAAGTGACCAATTGCCAGCGAGTGCGTGCCAAAATGCCCCGAATACGCACCTTGGTCATCGTAACGGCCCATCGAGCGGTTCTCGCGGCTTTTGCTGTGCCTCTCTCCACTTTCTTTCTTCCGCAACTTTTCGCTGTGCTGCTCTCCACTTTCTTGTGTGTGCAGCTTTTATGGCAGCCTGATGCCGCACGTATTTATTGCGTGCTCTCGTTCGTGCTGCTTTTTTCGCACCCGCCGAGTACCTCGCGTATTTACTCAAATTATTGCCCTTCGCGCTAGCCGCTTAAGGCAGCTAGGCGTATTTTCTGTGAGTCGCATCAGATGCTGCGGCGCCAATCAACTTGCCGCCTACATTCTGAAAGTGCTGGGCAATCATATCGATGGTTTTGTCGAGCGATGTGGAAGGGCGCCAGCCGACATACTTCTCGATTTTCTGGATGGATGGCACTCGCCTTTGCATATCTTCAAACCCTTCCTCATACGCCTGATCGTAGGGTATGTAGCAGATCTCAGAATCGCTTCCAACCTTCTTTTTGATGAGCTGCGCCAAGTCCTCGATTGAAATTTCCTGGGTGCTGCCGATATTGAACACCTGCCCAACCGCCTCGGGGCATCCCACTAATTGCAGCAGCGCGGTAACCACGTCGCCGACGTAGCAGAAGCAGCGTGTCTGTTTTCCGCTGCCGAATACGGTCAGGGGCTCGCCCGCCATGGCCTGGCGTACAAAGTTTGGAACCACCATGCCGTACCGGCCCGTTTGGCGTGGGCCTATGGTATTGAAAAAACGGCCCACGATCACGGGCAACTTTTTCTCCTTCCAGTAAGCGAGGGCTAGGAACTCGTCGAGAGCTTTCGAGGCGGCGTAGCTCCAGCGGCCTTTTACCGTAGGACCGGTCACCAGATCACCATCTTCCCGGAACGGAATATCGAGACTTTTGCCGTAAACTTCGGAAGTGGACGCGATAAAAACGGTTCTCTTTTTCTTCTGCGCCGCCTTCAGCACCAATTCTGTGCCCCGAATATTCGTATCAATGGTGTAGACGGGACTCTCGACAATGAGTCTCACTCCGACAGCCGCGGCAAAGTGTATGACCAGCTCAGCTTCATCGACGAGTTCCGCGAGCAGCGGTGCGTTCATTACCGTGTCTACCCAATAATGAAAATTGGGAAGCACTTTAAGATGGCGGATATTTTCGATGCTTCCCGTAGAGAGATCGTCCAAAATAAAAACTTCATCTCCTCTTTCGAGTAGTGCTTCAGCGAGGTGCGACCCAATAAATCCCGCTCCGCCGGTGATTAACACACGCATGCGTATTCTCCCTTTTTACTAATTATCAGCGCGGAGCAGTAAATTCTGCAGTGTGGCTTCATAAGTTCACTTATATTGCCGTCACACTATCCTTTCTTGAATGATCTCAGTTACACGACCATTATATGACAAGGGCCTTGATAACAGATTTCTACCGAATGGCCTCTTCTAAAGATCGAGGCTATCGAACCACAAATTGCCACGTTCCACGAATCACGCCTCGGCCTGCCAAATGGGCGCATGAAGACAAACGCCGCTGGAAACAGCGGTCAGTCTCTAAGCTCCACGAGATAGCGGCTGATCCTTATGTGATGCCGCCTTGCCCGGCGCGCATAGATTGGTTGAGCCGGATTTTAGATGGTTTCTGGCGAAGGGTGACCTGTTGTAATTGTTTGCACCACCATGCGGTTGCGCGGGCTTTCGTCACGCAGCGAACCTTGGTCTGAAACCGCTTCCGTCGCCGGTAGAGGGATACCGATCTGGAGAAGTGCCCGCCCTCGCTTAACTCAATCAGAGAAATCTGCGCTTGGAACTTCAACCCCGGAGGTCTGGCGCGGCGAACGCTTTGGCGGTAACCCAGCCTGGCGAATTTTGTAAAGCAGAGCGCGATAGCTAATTTTAAGCTCGCTAGCCGCCCGCTTACGATTCCAGCGATTCGCTTCGAGAACGCTGAGGATAATCTTACGCTCCAGGTCCTGTACTGCCTGCCGAGTGATCTTTTTTAAATGTATCGGCCCACGCGTCGGAAATTCCGGCGTCAGGTGTGTGCGATCCCAGTGCAATAATTCCGCAGTAACGGTGTCTTCCGATCCCAAAATCACACAGCGCTCCACCAGATTTTCAAGTTCTCGAATGTTCCCGGGCCATTGGTGTTTCTCAAGCAGGCGCAGTAAAGAGGGAGAGATAGGTGAAGCCACGCAATTGTGACGACGCTGGTGGCGCTCGAGAAAATGGCTTGTAAGGCTCTCGATATCCTCGGCTCTGGCTCGTAAAGGGGGCAGTTCCAGGTTGACGACATTAATCCGGTAGTAAAGATCCTGGCGAAAACGTCCCGCTGCAATTTCGCGTTCCAGTGGACGGTTTGTCGCGCAAATCACCCTGATTGTGACGATGATATCTTCGCGACCACCAATGCGGGAGAATTGCCCATCTTGTAACAGCTGCAGCAATTTGGCCTGTAAACCAGGGTCAATCTCGTCGATGCCGTCGAGAAAGAGCGTCCCACCATTGGCGAGTTCCGCGCGGCCCGGTTTGGAGGTGTAAGCACCCGTAAAGCCGCCTTTTTCATACCCGAATAGTTCGTTCTCAAGCAAGCTTCCTGGAATCGCCGCACAATTGACCTTTACGAATGGGCCCTCGGGTGTGGCGGAGCGGGAATGGATATAGCGCGCTAAAACGCCCTTTCCCGTACCGCTGTCTCCCTGAAGCAGCACGGGCACGCTTGATCGCGCGACCTTTTCAAGCTTCTGCCGGATCACTTGCATCATCGCGGAACGTCCGAAGATGACCCCTTCTGAGGGCAAATTATCCGCATGAGCCGATGGAGCGAGTTTCTGTAAATCAGCGGAGATCATGGCCACTTTCCTACAGAATTGTGAAATAGATTCCATTGCGGACGCAGCACACCAGTCTCCAAACCTACAGTGTTCTCCCCACTGTTAAAACTTCGCCTGAAGAGGCATTTTGAGGTGGTCCGGGTGTGTCTAATGACTCACGGATAACCCAGTGTGACCGATTCGGGAATTTTTGTTGTGCCGCGCGAAGACCGCCAAGTCTTTATAGAGAAAGTATTTTCATATACTGGGAATGGGAATACCCCCATTACGGCCATGCTGGCCGTCGAGCCAGAGCTGCTTGTCACTGTGGTAAACGGTCAGCCCAATCGCAAAAAGTCCTGATGTCATTGGCCGATAGCCGGGCAGATCGATGCAGGAGGAGATACGAGGTCAAGGGCATATTGTGGACCTGTACTCTTTCACAGGCGGAGTGAAACTTCTGCCGGGTGAATAGCAGGGGATCGGTGACTCCGGGGCGTAGCCATTCGGAAAAATTCATGTGGCGCCGGCCCTCATTCACATGATTGATAATAAACCAAGACACCGGCGCGACGTTGCTGTACCAAGGCCAGCGGGTGCGGTCGGAATGGCAATCGGCACAGGCCCGATCTATTATTGCGGAGACTGCGGGAGGCACGCTGGCGACTGCCTCCAGCGTACGCGTTTGATCCACCGGCGGGTTGGTGCGCGCAGGCCGGATAACCTGAATCACCAGGCCAAGCGCCAGCGCGCCAAAAAATATGCCTCGGATGAATTCGGTCATTTATTTGCCTCCTCCGTGCTGCTCACTCCAGTCTTGCCTCAACGCCTAGAAATGTAAATGCTTGCGCCGCTTGTACGTCCTGGTTTGCTCCATTGAGCGACGGTTTCTGACGACTACCTTCGGTAGCCGCCCTTTCAAGGCAATTTGACCATTTCCTCCAATTGCCGGTTGCCAGCCGCGGCCCAGTGGAATTAACATCAGGCAAGCCCAGATGAGAGGTTGTTATGAACGTCCACGATCTGATTCGTTCGCGCCAACAAATCTATTCCATCCGCGAAGACCTGACGGTTCATGACGCAGCACGGTACTTGCGCGATCATCATCTCCGCGCGGTAGGTGTTCTCAATGCGGGCGGCCAGCTTGTAGGAGCGATCTCGCAGAGCGATATCTCAGACAAAGTTGCGGCCGAAAATAAGTGCCCTGCGTGGATGCGCGTCTCTGAAATCATGACGCGCGAGCTTGTAACGGTCACCCCGGACATGGTCCTTGACGAATGTCTCCGGCGTATGGAGAAGCACGGGATTTTTCACCTGCTGGTGCTTGAGGATTCCGGCATTTTTCACGGCATGATTTCCGTGACCGATCTGCTCGAATTGGTCGCTTCGGACCAGAAGAGCCGCGCAGATATGCTGGAAGCTTTTGTTTTTCCGCAGCGCTGACCCGTCCGCAACGCCAACCGCAAAGTCGCAAATGCATCAAGCGGGTTGTGCACGCGCCGTTTCTCGTCTGCCGTTCCCATCTAACCCCAGAAAAGTCTAAATTGCCGTGTGGCATCGCCCGGGGGAGTTGTCTCATGAGTCGCGCGGGAGAGGCATAACTCTTGCTGTCGCGCACTCATTTCTAATAACCTTCAATCGCCGTGAAACACGTAAATGGAAAAGGACCCCTCGGGGTCTGCATTCTTTCTCCTCACCCGCTGGTGCTCACTGAATTTTCACGTACGCTCGAGGGGCCTGCATTTCATCTCCACTGTCAGCAGCTGGAAACAACTTTGGGACCGGACCTGCGAAAACTAGCGGTCCCACGCGCGCTCGTTTACGTAGTTGACGCTCATGCATCGACCTCCGCCACGGCCGCCCTCGTCGCCAATATTCTGGAACACTCTCCAGCCGCCCGGATTTTGCTCGTTGCGGAGAAATTTACCCAGGCCGAATGCAATAGCTTGCTGCGTCAGGGCGCCAAAGGCCTGCTGACGTACGGAGAAGCAAGGGAACAACTCCAGCGAGCGTTGCCCTTGGTCGCCAGCGGAGGATTCTGGGTGCCGCGAGCCATGCTTTCTCAATTCGTGGACTCGATTCTAACCAATGCTCACGGCCGGCGGCTAAAGGTCGAAACCGGCACGCACCTCAGCCGGCGCGAAGAGGAGGTACTCGAGCAGTTGCTCGAAAACCTCGCAAACAAGGAAATCGCCGGTAAATTTAATATTTCCGAGCGCACCGTAAAATTTCATGTTTCGAATCTGCTCGTGAAATTTGGTGTGCGCCGCCGCGCGGATCTGATCCTGCTTTGTTATCAGCGGCGAGGTCAAGGCACGCAAGAGCAAGCAACGCCCGTTGGCGTCTGAGAACCTGCCCACCACACCTTCGCTTGCGCGAGGCATTCCCTGCTTGGAATTAAGAAGTTCTGACCGCCATGGAGCGTATGCTATCGTGAAAACAGGGCGCGCTCCTCTTACACGCAGCATAGGGAAGGTAAGCCTGCAATTTTATGAAGCCCACTGAGAAAGCCGCGGAGGACGATGCATGCCGCACCTCGGCCTTTCCCGCAGGATACTTGAGAGTAGCGGGTTTTGCGTTGCTTTGCATCGCTCCGCCTTTGCTTGCCTGGGATTCCACACGATCTCTCATCTCGCTGGCGCTTAACAACGATACCTATTCCCATATCCCTTTAATTCCGCTAGTGAGCCTGTTTCTGGTCTATATCAACAGGCAACTCATTTTCTCGCGGATTTCGTACAGCTGGAAAACGGGCGCTATTTTCATTCTTCCCGGAATTGCAGGCCTGGTGCTGGCGATGTCGCATGCTGCGCATCTGAGTTCGCCCGACCGGCTCTCGCTGCTGATGTTCGCGATTGTCCTCATATGGATGGGTTCGTTCGGTTTATTTTTTGGAGCCCGTGCGTTTCGCGCTGCTTTGTTCCCGCTTCTATTTCTCTTTTTTTTCGTACCTGTTCCGGAAATTCTCCTCACTCAACTAATCGTCTTCCTGCAGCGAAGAAGTGCGGATGCAGCGGGCGCCATGTTCAATGTAGTCGGCGTGCCCGTCCTGCGGCAGGATCTTACTTTTACCTTGCCGGGCATTGCCATCCGTGTGGCCGAGGAATGTAGCGGCATTCGTTCAACCCTCGCATTGTTGATCACCACCGTCCTGGCGGCGCATTTCTTTCTGAAGTCCAAGTGGAGCATGCTGGTGCTTTGCCTTCTGGTTTTTCCGATTTCGATCGTAAAAAACGGCATGCGAATTGCCACCCTGACGTGCCTCGCGGTTTACGTGAATCCGGGGTTTCTTTTTGGAAAGCTGCACCGCTATGGTGGAGTTCCCTTTTTCCTGCTGGATCTGGTTATGTTGGGACTTTTTCTGGCGCTTCTGCGCCGTATTGAAAGTGGCAGCCAGCGCGCGCAACGCGCCGTATCGCCGCAACAAGCAGCGTAACCAGCAGCCGCTCTCATGTATTTGCAATTTATAAATTGACGGTGAAATCTTGTTAAATCATCAATGCGCGGAATTTTGTGCGAGAACGTCGCGAATTGCGTTTTCGTCCGACGGTGCGGGATGGAGCGCCAGGGCCCGTTGGAACTCTTCTTTCGCGCTTACCTTATCGCCAGATTTCTCATAGGCAAGGCCCAGATGGTAGTGGTACCTCGCGTTCGCAGGGGAAGCCTTAATGGCGAGCTGCAACTGTTCGATCGCGGCAGAATAAAGGCCCCGGTAGTAATAAGCCCATCCCAGGGTATCAGCTGCGTTTGACACGCCGGGCAAACCCCTCCTCGCGATTTGCGCCAGTGACACGGCCCTGTCCTTGTCGCCTCCATGCTCGATGAGCAAATAAGCTAAATTATTTGCGGTGCCCGGGTCGTCCGGTTTTATCTGCAAGGCGTGCTGGTATAGTGTTTCTGCCTGCTGCCAATTCCCCGTGCTTTCCTCGGCGGATCCCTCCGCGAGATAGAGGCGCAAGTCGCGAGGATTTTTCTGGATTGCACGTTGATATGTGGCGATTGCTTGGTCACTTGCGCCCGACCCCATCTGTAGTTGCCCGAGCAGCAGCGCCGCTTCTGCATTCGCGGTATCCAGAGTCAGTGCCTTCTGCAAAGCATCTTCCGCCGCAGCCCTGTCTTTGCCCTGCACGTGCAATTCGGCTAACAGCACGTAAAATCGGCTGTTATTTGGCGATTTCGCGATTTGCGCCTCTACCGCGTCAACGGCCTTCTCCGGCCGGTTTTGCTGCACTTCCACTTCTGTAAGCCCTGCGAGTGCTTGCTGTGAATTGGGATCGTGAGCCAGCGCCTGTTCGAATAACTTTTCTGCTTCCACCGAGCGTTTTTGGAAGGCGCGTAATTTTCCCAGGGCGGTATAGCCAGCGGCATTTCCAGGCGCCAGCTCAATGGCTTTGTTGAAATCGGATTCGGCGCCCCCGTGATCTCCGCGTGCGGCCCGAACGGTTCCGCGATAAATATATCCTTCCGCCGCTCGGGGTTCTGCCTTGATGAGTTCTTCCGCGCTTTGTGCCACCAGGTTCAAATCACCGCGACTCTCGCCGAGCGACGCCAGAGCCCGCTGTGCATCCAACAGCGACGGTGACAGGCGTGTGGCGGCGCGCCACTCAGCCTCCGCGAGTTCGGTTGAACCGGTTTGGTTGTATACCAGCCCGAGATTGAAATGGGCTAAGGCGTTATCAGGGGAGTTTTTCAGGACCCCCTGCAAAACGGCGATGGCTTGGTTTGTATTTCCCTGACGGCTCAGAATTTCGCCGCGCACGATCATCGCGTCGGTGTCGTTGGGATTTTCCTTTAAAAGCTGATCATTGAGGTGTTGGGCAACGTCCAGGTGATTTTGCAGGATAGACAATCGGATATAGGTCCTCTGAACGGCCAGATCCTTGGGATGCTCTTGGTTGAGCGATGCGAATTCGGCCAGAGCTTTATCCGTTTCGCCAGTCTGGATATAGAAATCCCCCAGCATCCGGTATCCTTGAGGATCCTTGGCCATGGCCTTTTTTGCGTCTTGCAAGGTCCTCTCCGCGTCTGCCTTGCGCCCCTGGGCCATGTATAGACCTGCGAGCGCCGCGCGGAGCACGGTGCTGTCCGGAGCCGCGGAAATAGCCGAGGAATACAGATGCTCTGCGTCCGGCCAGCGTTTTTGGCTTTCGTAAAATTGGCCCAGCAAAAGCCGTGCAGGCACAAAAGCCGGATCGGCGCCAATCGCTTTCCGGAGGCTAGCCTCTGCTTCATCGGCTTTTCCTTCTTTTAACTGCACCATCCCCAGTTCGGTATAACCCTCCGGACGCGAAGGCGCCATCTGAATGGCTTTCTGCGCTTCCGCGGTGCCCAGGGGCAAATTCCCAAGAGCCGCATCGGCATTGGCCAGTGTGAACTCCGCATCGAGGTTGTTCGGGTCCAAAATCAGAGCGGCAGCGGCCCGCTCGTGAGCCTTTTGGAACTCACGATTCGCGAAGAGCAGTCTTGCAAGATCGGTCAGAGCGTGTGCATTTTGCGGATCGAGATCGACCGTGCGGACAAGTTGCTGATAAGCGTTGCTCCAGAAACCCTCTCGTATGTAACACTGCGCCAGCTGGTAATGCGCTGCCGCAAAGTTGGGATCAAGTTGAATGGCGTTCTGCAGCTCAATTGCGGCTTCACGATACTTTCCTGCCTGTAAATAGCGCGTTCCGCTCTCGAGGTACTTCTGCTTTCGTACATTGGGATCTCGCGAACAACCCCCAACAACGAGCCCTGCCAGTAATAAGGCGCTGCCAAATCGAAGGTATCTTCGCATTCTGATTGTGCACCGTCCCAACGCCTCAAAATTATGAGGCTTCGGCTGCGCTCCTTCAAGCGGCCCTGTTGTCGCTTCGGAACGGCTGCAGCCGTGCCCACATCAGGCGATTGCCACTTCGGCACACTACATTGCCGATCGTGTTTTGTGGTTCCGCGACTCTTGTTATATTCTTTCCGTCCCGGAAAATATTTTAAGCTATGACAGATCAGAGAGGAGCATCACATCTCCCCATGCCGATAGAGCGGAAGCCGGAATATTTCAAAGGTGCGCGGCTGAAAGTCGGCATCATCGGGTGTGGCTACGTCGGGCTGCCGCTCGGATTGCGTTTCGCCGAAGCGGGTCACGCAGTCGTGGGTTTTGACACCGACCGCAGCAAGGTCGAAAAGCTAAATCGCGGCCAAAGCTACATCGGCCATATCCCCGGCACTAAGATTCAGCAATACGTCAATTCCAAGCATTTCTCCGCCACCGATGATTTCACGCGGCTGGGAGAGATGGACGCCGTCGTGATCTGCGTTCCAACACCGCTCGATCAAAGGCGGGAGCCCGATCTTTCCTACGTTGAGCAGACCGCCCGCGCGATTCAACCCAATCTACAGCGGGGGCAGCTCGTCGTGTTGGAGTCCACCACCTATCCCGGAACGACCGAGGAATTGGTATTACCCATCCTCGAGAGTAACGGTCTGCGGTGTCCGATTGCGCATGGCCCCGAAAACGAGCATATCGCCACTGATTTCTTTCTAGCGTTTTCTCCTGAGCGGGAGGACCCCGGCAATAAGCAATACGGCCTGGCGCAGATCCCCAAGGTCGTCGGCGGTGTCAACGCGCCGAGTGGTCGTGCCGCGGTAGCGCTGTACGCCCAGGTAGTTGCGCGGGTGGTGCCGGTAAGCTCGACGCGCGCCGCGGAAATGACCAAGCTGCTCGAAAACATATTTCGCTGCGTCAACATCGCGCTGGTTAACGAGCTGAAGTTACTCGCTATCCGGATGGGAATCGACATTTGGGAAGTGATCGATGCAGCCGCCTCTAAGCCTTTCGGGTTTATGCCCTTTTATCCCGGACCGGGCCTGGGTGGCCATTGCATTCCGGTCGACCCCTTCTATCTTTCCTGGAAGGCGCGCGAATACGATTTTTCAACGCGCTTTATTGAACTTTCAGGTGAAGTGAATACGGCCATGCCCTATCACGTGGTGGAGGCCATTGGAAGCGCCCTCAACGATCGCCAGAAGTCCTTGAAAGGCTCGCGGGTGCTGCTGCTTGGCGTCGCCTACAAGAAGGATGTGGATGATTTGCGCGAATCGCCGTCCCTTAAGATTATGCAGTTGCTTGGCGAGCGCGGCGCAAATATAGACTACAGCGATCCCTTCTTCCCCGAGCTTCACAAAATGCGTCACTATGACTATGCAGGCATGCGCTCGGTAGACCTGACGCCGACCAACCTCGCGAAATATGATTGCGTCGTCATCGCAACCGACCATACCACCTACGATTATCCGGCTATCGTGGAATCCGCTCAGTTGGTGATTGACACGCGGAACGCCACGCGCCGCATCGCGCGCAATCGCAATAAGATTGTCCTGTGCTGAAGCGCGCGAGCCGATCGGAACCATTTGACCAACGCCGCATCAGGAGCCGAGCATCGGGCGGGACGCCATCGCGAAGCCATTCGTGCGCAGCTGCGCGAGAGTTCCCGGGTCAAGGACAGCTTCTCCGACGAACTGATTCTCCGCATGGCGTCGTTCGCTGAACGCTCGGCCGAAGCCCTTGCGAACGGCTCGAAAATCGTATTTTTTGGTAATGGTGGCAGCGCCGCGGATGCCCAGCACTTGGCTGCAGAGCTCGTTGTCAAATTACGCCAGGAGCGCCCAGGGCTGGCCGCACTAGCCCTTACGACCAATACCTCGGTCCTCACCGCAGCAGGCAATGATTACGGGTTCGAGCGCGTGTTTGCGCGTCAAATCGAGTCTCTCGTAAATCGCGGGGATGTGCTGGTGGCGCTTTCCACCAGTGGCACCAGCCCTAATATCATCCGCGCCGTCGATACGGCCAGGTCGCGCGGAGCTTTCTGCGTGGCCTTAACGGGTGAAACAGGAGGACACCTGGCAGAGCGGGTCGATCTACTGCTGAATGTGCCTTCGCCCGATCCCCAGCGCATTCAAGAGGCGCACATCACCATCGGGCATATTGTTTGTTCGCTAATCGAGCAGATTCGGTTCGGTACTCCGTAGCCAAATCACCTGGCGCAGTGTTCCCAATTTGGTGTTACCAATTTGGAATGCATCGCTAGCCGAAGTCCTTGCCTTCGGGTCCGCACTCTCCTAACGTGTCAAATTATGAATTCCTGGTCCACTTCGGGTCCAGACGCAAATCGTCGCCGCAGCCAGCGCGTGGTTATCAGTGTACCGGTCACTGTGGGCGGCGAGAGTGCACAGGGCGCCTTCAGCGAGAACACCCAGACACTTGTGATCAACGCTCACGGGGCGCTGATCACACTGGCCGCGAAGATTTCGCAAGGGCAGCTGCTGAAGATGCACACCAACGCGCATCCCGAGAAGCAACCTTGTCGCGTGGTTTACGTAGGCCCCACGTCCGATGGAAAGACCCAGTTTGGTGTGGAATTCACCGATTCCGCGCCGCACTTCTGGCACATCGCTTTTCCGCCCGACGGGTGGGTACCTCCCCCACCGGAGCATTTTGAGAAGCCTGAAAAACCCGCGCTGGCTCCAGGTAAATCCGCCAAGCGCTAGGCAGACGCAGGGCATGATCGGCGCGCGGCCGCGCCAGTTGTGCGGCAGTGCCGGTTGTTTGAGAACGCAATGTCTCCAGAGTTGTTAAAGCTGAGCAGCTAAAGCTTGGACGTGAGTTCCACTCGTGCGGTGCCGATGGGAACGTCGGCTTCGATCAAAAGGGGTGTTCGAGCGGCGTCCTGACCCAGCCATAGGGAAAAGTGCATGTCGGTGAGCTCCTGACCGTGTTCGGAAATGCGCACGGAAATTCGCGTGCCCATAAATTGTCCCGCAGGCACGGTAACCTGGCCAGGCGCGTCCTCGATCCGGGCAACCACAGTGTAGAGGTGATGGCCGTCAAACACCGGAGCGTGTAGCTCCGGTGTTTTTTTCCAGTCGGCTGCGCGCAACGCGTATATCAACCCAATGGGATCATCGGTGCCCGGCACTACCTGCGCCGCAGCGGCATCCGGCGGAGCAGGACCGCCGTCCGCGGTCATGCGCCAGGCATTATTCTGTTGTTTCCCTTGCTCTCGCAGATACATCTCGTACTCTACCGACGTCAAATGGCCGCTGTCGGTATACGAGTCAAATTGATCGTCGAGAGCGTACACAAACCGCATGGTATCCACGGTATGCGCCAGCGCCCGAAAATGCCACGCCGCATGGCCAAAGAAATTGGCTCGCGCGATCGTCTGAAATTCGATCGTTGCCGCATTCACCGAATACTTGGACCACAGCACCCGGTAGCTTAATCGCTCGCCACTTTGGAACGGAACAGAGGCATCCGGCGGTAAATGAGTTGGAGCAGCAGCCGCAGGAGGCTTTCGTTTTGCGTGCGTCTGCGGCTTTCCGAAAGCCGCCGCTTCCAATCTTGCAAAAGATGGCGACAGGAGCGAAACGGCCAGGAACAGGGCCAAAACCAAGCGAAGGCCCGCAACGCAGATCCAAGCGACTGTGCGGCGTAAGCGAGGTTTCGCGAGGGTCATTGGGTCAACTCTGCTGCTGTTGCTGATTCCGACAAGCGCGTTCCCGCCGCCGCATGACACTGCTGGCGCGGAACGCTATAGTGAGCGTATCGGAAATCTTGCCGGTGTGCCACACAGCGCGATTTGGCTTTGCGGACCGGTGTTCCCGGCGCTTTGGACGTGCTGGGCAATTTCTATAATAGCGGTTTAACGGAGCAAACCCAATGCATTACGTGGTTACTGGCGGCGCTGGATTTATCGGATCAAACACGGTGGATGAGTTGGTGCGCCGCGGTCAACACGTTACGGTATTTGACGACCTCTCCGCGGGGAAAAAACAGAATCTACATGCTGTTCGCGACAAAATCAGTTTTGTCGAAGGCTCGATTACCGATGCGCCGGCGATAGCCGCCGCTTGCCGCGGCGCCGACTACGTGCTGCATCTCGCTGCGCGCACCTCGGTGCCCCGCTCCGTCAAAGACCCAGCGGAGACCAATCGCATTAACGTTGACGGCATCGTAAATGTGCTGCTAGCGGCGCGCGAAGCCGGGGTTCGTCGCGTCGTCTTCTCCAGTTCTTCCGCTGTGTATGGAGAAACACCCACGCTTCCCAAGCGCGAGGACATGCCTCCCGCACCGATCTCACCTTATGGCGTTTCGAAATTGATCGGCGAGTTGTACGGAAACGTCTTCCAACGATGTTATGGAGTCGAATTTGTTTCGCTGCGGTACTTCAACGTGTTTGGGCCTCGCCAGGATCCCGGATCGCCTTACTCGGGCGTGCTCTCACTATTTATCGCGGCGATGCGCAATGGCGCCTCTCCGTTGGTATATGGCGATGGCGAGCAATCTCGCGACTTTACCTACGTTGAAAACGTTGTTCAGGCCAACCTCCAAGCCTTCGAAGCGCCTGGTGTAGCTGGTATGGCATTTAATCTCGGCACGAGCGGGCGGTACACGCTCAACCAAACACTCTCTCTGCTCGAGAAATTTGCTGGGCGTAGCGCGAATGCGAAGTACACTGAGCCGCGGCCGGGTGACATTCGCGATTCGCAAGCGGACATTTCGCTGGCACGCCAGAAGCTCGGGTTCGATCCGCGCATTGGTTTCGAAGAGGGCCTGCGGCGTACCTGGGATTGGCATGTTGCACAAAGCTGAACCGGGTTCGGTGACGGGGTTCGGTGCACGTCGCGGTTGGCGCAAGCCGGGCGGCTGCAGCGCTTCACCGCCGGGTTCGCGGAGCAGTTTTCTCCCGATCCAAATATGCTGCAAGCTCGACCAGGCTATCGACGAGCAGATCCGGGGGATACTGCTTAAAACGCGCGCTACCCAGCCCGTAACTCACCCCGCATGCCCAAGTTCCCGCATTTCGCGCGGTTTGCACGTCCACGTCCGAGTCGCCCACCAGCATCGCTTGCGCGGGCGCGGCCCCGAAATCGCGCAGTAGCGTTTCCAGTCCAGCAGGATCGGGCTTCTTGGTCTGAAAACTGTTGCCGCCATAAATAAAACTGAAGTAGTGGTCTAGTCCTAACCCTTGCAGAATTTGCTGGCTGAAACGTACCGGCTTGTTAGTCAGGATAGCCATGGGCAGGCCTTCCAGAGCAGCCAGTCCTTCACGCACGCCTGGATAAGTCACGGTGTTGTCGAGCATATGCTCGCGATAGTAGGCGAGAAAATATGCGAGTCCAGTGCGGCATTCCTCTTCCGTACAGGCGGGGCCCAGTGCCTGCTCGATCAAACGCTGCGCACCGCGGCCGACGTAACTGAAAATCTGCTCGTGTCGCAACGGTTCGCGGCCCATCTTTTTCACCGTCGCGCTGACGGCAAGCGCCAGGTCCAGCCCGGAATCGATCAGCGTGCCATCCAAATCGAAAACCAGGGCGCGCACATCGGCGAATGAGGAGCTTTCTCGAGTCATGGTTTTGCGTGCGTGATCTTTCTTCATTGTGAATTGTAATTCGAAACGGCTCTCTGGACGTCTGAACCTTGAACATACCAGCGTTGCCAGCTTATGGGGATTGCCTCACACAACACAAACACGGATGTCTGTACCGGGCGTTATTCCAGTTGCTCGGGCAACATTAAGGAACGCGGCTTACCAGGCGATGGTCAATCGTTCGCGCGCTCCGCAATGCATGTGCGTGGGAAGCCTACAAAGCTCGTGAACGTTCACGCGTGTGATTCCTAAGCTTTTCAGCCGTGCGGCTTTTGCGCCGCTGCTTCCCGGAGACGAGCGCGTGCCCGTAGGGCCCGTACGCAATTCAAGCTGCGCAACGTTTGCTCAATGCACAATCACGCCGGCGTAGCCCACGACTTGGTCTCGTTCTCCGTTCACATCACCAGAGGTCGCATAGCGCACCAGATCCACGCGCGTGGCGCCGAGCAGCCGGGAAGCGGTCAGCATCGCTACTGCCGCGCCAAAGCCGCACATGGTGATCGATTCACGGCGTACCGTGTCATACAACCGCCGTGCGTCCAGTGCCAGCACTCCTTCGAGCGCCTTGCGATCCTTGCGGCGCGTGATCTCGTCGGACTCATAATGATTCATGTCCGAACTGGCGACCATCAGCACAGGCTCAGTTTGCCGCGCGAGCACCCCCGCAATGGCGCGCCCCAGATTTTCGAGCTCTCCATAGTTCACCGTCCCGAGGGCGATGGGCACAAATCGAAATTCAGTCACCAGGCATTGAAGAAACGGAAGCTGCACCTCGAGAGCGTGTTCGTCGCGATGGGCCAATTCGTCTTCCACAAGCGCCGCAGAAGCCATTTTCAATTCAGACGCCAGATCCGTATCCACTTCTGCCCGGCCTAGCGGCGTTTGCCACGCGCCTTGCGATAAAATGGCTTGCGGTTTGCCACGCGGAAAATGGCGCGGACCCAGCAGCAGAAAACGCCGCGGCAAATCGAGCCGCGCGTACACCGAGGCAGCCACATGGCCGGAAAAATAATAGCCCGCGTGTGGCACCATGCACGCCACGGCGCGCTGCCGCGGCTCCTCTCCGGGCGCAGCGCATAGACTGGCTACTTGATTTACCAACTCTTCGGGATCGCTGGGATAGAACCGTCCGGAGACTGCGGGTAAACGAACCATAACGTAATCGCTTTCCGGAGTTTTTCCGATTATATCAGCGGCGGCTTGGGCTTAGAAGTTTAATGCGGGATGCGACGTCGCTGCCTGGAGCGTAATCGATTTCGACGTTCTGGCCGTAGGGCAATCCGGGACTGCTCAGATTAGCCGCAAATGCGAAGGTGCGTACCGCCATCAAATTATCCTTACTGCGCACGGTAATCGATTTCGGAGTCGAGGAAAGCACCTGCCCCAGAAATTTGCCCGGTTTTGGTTTCGATGCTTTGGGATTCTTGACCACGATCGGCTTGGTGGTGTCTACGCTATCGCCGGTGTTCATACTATTTGTCTGCGCGTGCGCCGCGCCGGCAGCCTCCACGAACAGCATTGCCAGCAGCATCGCCAGCGTCATCACCGCGATGGTACCGGCACGTTCGAGACGTCGCCGCATCAGGATTTTCGCTCGTCCAGCGAAATTTTCAGGCTTTTCAGGAACCGCACATCCTGTGGCGTGATCTCAAGATCGGCTTCAGGGCGCTCTTCTTCCAGCACCGCTTGATCCACTTGAATGTGCAAGGCCTCGAGGAATCGACGGTCATTCGAGGTAATGGCCGCAGGTTGTGATTCGCGGCGGGCCAATCCGATGGTCGCGTCCAGCTTCAGCACGATGTCAAAGCCAGCGGCCCGGATGGCGGCAATGGCTTCGGCGATCCGGTCCGAGTCTGAAACGGTATCGTTTATGGCATGCCCCAACTCACGCAATAACCGTTTGAGCTTGTCATCGAGCTGCAAGGGGTGTTCCTCCTCTATCTTCGCCTATTTTCAATTGTAGGCCGCTGCGTTCATCGAGACAAGCACCTGTCATCCCCACCTCTCGTGTTTCGTGCTCAACTGCCCACTTGTCCTTCCGGGCAGGCCTGCCTACCTGAAGCACTACGGAATCTGTCGTTCGGAACGGCAGCAGGAACTCCCGCTGCCAGTACTGCAGGCGGCGCGCACTTCAGGGGGCGCACACTGTTGATTTGTCATGCTTCTCTGCCGGAGCAAAACGAAGCGGAAAAATGTTAGCGCATGTTTTTGCCGTGTATCAAATATCGCCCCTGTCCGCGCCGCTTCCTCAGTTCGCCACCGCACCGCTTTGCGATAGAATGCTCGCATGGCCACGATCTCCCGCCCCGCCGGACCGCGCGTCGGCTTCTTTCGCTTGTTATGGCGGGCGGCGCGGCAGGTATTTCACGAAACCACGGGAACCGTTTTCCTGCTGCTGGCCGTCTCCTGGACGGCGGCTACCTTCCGGTCGTGGCGCCACGGGTCGGCTCCCTGGGCGCTCGCTGCTTCCGCGTGTTTTGCTTTGATGCTGGTGGCGTTTGGATTGATCTCGTTCCGCTCGGCGCGCCGCGTGCGCTGACCGGTTATCTCGGTGCCGCGGTTTTCACGTGCATGCCAAAATCAGAATCGAAAGCCGCCTCTTCGCCTTCACGACCTCACAACTCTGACGCGGGGGCGGCAAATCCGCGCTCTCCGGTGCCATCCTCAACTCCTTCCACTCACCCCGCATCATCAGGCGTAACCCAATCCGGCATTCCGCTCAAAACGGTCTATTCGCCCGCTGATCTGGCGAACTGGGACCCGCAATCCGCGCTGGGCGAGCCCGGCGAATTTCCTTTTACGCGCGGCGTTTATGGGAGCATGTATCGCGGCAAACTTTGGACCATGCGGCAATACGCGGGGTTCGGGACCGCGACGCAATCGAACGAACGCTTTCGCTATTTGCTGGCCCAGGGCCAGACGGGCCTTTCCGTGGCCTTCGATCTTCCCACTCAGATCGGACTCGATTCCGACCACCCCCGCGCGCGCGGCGAAGTAGGAAAAGTTGGTGTCGCCATCTGCTCCCTCGAAGATATGGAAACCCTGTTCGCAGGCATTCCGCTCGCACAGGTTTCCACTTCGATGACCATCAATGCCACCGCCGCAATTCTGCTGGCGCTGTATGCGGCCGTGGCGCGGCGGCAGGGGGCGGACTTAACAAAACTTTCCGGCACCGTGCAGAACGACATCCTGAAGGAATACATTGCCCGCGGCACGTACATCTATCCGCCTGGGCCAGCCATGCGGATTGTCACGGACTTATTTGCCTGGTGCCGCACCGAACTGCCGAGTTGGACCACTATTTCCATTTCCGGCTACCACATCCGCGAAGCGGGCTCGACGGCGGCGCAGGAAGTCGCCTTCACGCTGGCCGACGCCATTGCGTACGTGCAGGCCGCTCTCGATGCGGGGCTGGCCATCGATGAGTTTGCTCCGCGCCTGTCGTTTTTTTTCAATGCGCAAAGCGATTTGCTCGAGGAAATCGCGAAATACCGCGCGGCCCGGCGCATGTGGGCGCACCTGATGCGCGAGCGTTTTGGTGCGCGCGATCCGCACTCGCTGATGCTGCGGTTCCACGCACAGACGGCGGGATCGTCGCTTACGGCGCAACAGCCGGAAAACAATATTGTCCGCGTCGCGATCCAGGCGCTCGCGGCAGTCCTGGGAGGCTGCCAGTCGCTGCACGCCAACGCTCTCGATGAAGCCATGGCACTTCCCACGCGTCAATCCGCGCTTCTCGCGCTGCGTACCCAGCAGATCCTCGCGCATGAGACGGGCGTCGTGAATACGGTGGACCCGGTGGGCGGCTCCTACGCCATCGAACACCTCACCGACGAGATCGAGAAACTCGCGCGCGAATCGATCGAGCGCATAGACGCTCTCGGCGGCATGCTGCGCGCGATCGAGACCGGCTACGTGCAGCGCGAAATCCAAAAGGCCGCCTACGAGGTGCAGAAATCCATCGAACGCGGTGAACGCATTGTCGTCGGCGTCAACCGCTTCCGCACCGAGGACCAGGTTACGATTCCGCTGACGCGAATCGATCCGGCCATTGAGCGCGAACAAGTGGAGCGCCTTGCCGCCGTGCGCGCCCGGTGCGATGCGACGCGCGCCGCTGCAGCCGTCGCCAGCGTCGAGTCACGCGCGCGTTCTGGAGAAAATTTAATGCCCGCAATAGTGGCTGCGGTCGAGGCCTACGCGACGCTCGGTGAGATTTCCGACGCGCTGCGCCGCGTCTTTGGTGAGCACCAGGAATCGGTCGCGTTGTAGGATGCGCCCACATTGTTACGCCGCAATCGCGCCCACCAAGGGGTGGCCGAACGCATCTACTTGCGCGGCTACACGGGCAGGACAGGTGTCCTTTACTTCTGCTGTAAAATAGGCTGGTGTGGCAAAAAGCATCACTATGTTGGGGCGCCACATCGTCCGCCGCAGTGTCCGTCAGCGCGTTACATGCAAACTGCGTTACTCGCATTCCTTTCGAGCGTCGCAATGTGCTTTTATCCCTTGGATGCGTGCACCCGCGCCGAATGAGCGGTCTTTCACCCACAGCATTCCCTAACGCAATGTACGCCTTACACACGCAAAACCGCCTACCTGTATCGGCTTGCGCGCCCGATCGCAGCGCGGTACACCTCCGGCGCAAGCGCCGCTTCGCTCGTGCCCCCGAGGCACCCCGATGAGCGTCCCCACAAAACCGTCCGCGCGCGCCCAGTCGCAAGACCCGCAACAGCCGAAGAACATCATCGTCGGTACCGCGGGCCATATCGACCACGGAAAATCCGCGCTCATTGCGGCCTTGACCGGCACGCATCCCGATCGCCTCGAAGAAGAAAAGCGGCGCGGCATCACCCTGGACCTGGGTTTCGCGTTTCTCGATTTGGGCGAAACCCGCATCGGCTTCGTGGATGTGCCCGGCCACGAACACTTTGTGCGCAATATGCTCGCGGGGGCGACCGGTTTCGATCTCGTGCTTCTGGTCATCGCCGCCGACAACTCCGTTCAGCCGCAGACTCGCGAACATTTTGACATCTGCCGCCTGCTGAATATTCCGCGCGGCATCGTAGTGCTGACCAAAATCGACCTGGTCGATGCTGACACCCTGGAGCTGGTGCGCCTGGAAGTAATGGATTTTCTGCGTGGATCCTTCCTGGAAGGCGCGCCCATCGTTCCCGTCAGCGCAAAATCCGGCGCTGGTCTGGACATGCTCCGCCTCGAACTCGCGCGCGTTGCAGCCGAAGCTCCTAGGAAAGAGTTGGCGCGCTACTTCCGCCTGCCCATCGACCGCGCTTTTGTGATGAAAGGTTTTGGGACCGTGGTGACCGGCACTCTGGTTTCCGGCGATGTCCGGCCTGAAGATGAAGTCGAGCTATTTCCTGCTCGCCGCCGCATCCGCGTGCGCGGCGTGCACTCCGCCGGTGCGCCGGTTCCCCTCGCCACTGCCGGACAACGTACAGCCGTAAATCTCGCGGGTGTGGATCTACACGACGTCAGCCGCGGCATGGTCCTGGCATCCCCCGGCCGCTTTGCCGCCACGTCACAGATTGACGCGCGCATCCACCTGCTTCCGTCAGCCCCACGTCTCAAACATCGCGCGCGCGTGCATTTTCATCAGGGTACGACTGAAACCATAGCCCAGGTCTACATGCTCGATCCCGCCGAGCTCGCCCCAGGAGAGTCTGCGCTGGTGCAGTTGCGCCTCGCGCAACCCATGCTGCTATTGCCGGGCGACCGCTTCATTCTGCGGCGCTTCTCGCCCGTCGTGACCGTTGGCGGCGGCCTCGTTCTCGATGCTGCTCCAGCGCGGCATCGCTCCCGCGAACGTGGAGCCGCCCTCGAACTTCTCCGCGTCTTTGAGCGCGGCGTGCAGCCAGGCCCGGTTCAGCAGCATGGGACCGCACCTTTTACCGCCGCATCGGCTGGCAGAATTCGGGAAAATGCCCCCGCAACAACTGATACTGCAAGCCAGACCCGGAGCCATTTGGCCAGCGACATCGCCAGCGACATCACCAGAGGTGATGCGACCCACGCTGCGATTCACCATGAAAGCCATCCCGGAAATGCGCGCGAAAACGGCGGACTGACGCACCCAAACAGTGGCGCAAACCGTCGCGAAAATGCTGGCCAAAAACAAAATGCTTTCCCGAACGCTGATCGGGACACCCGGCACGATGCCCTGGCTGCCCTCGTGTCCGCGAGTTCGGCCGGAATGACACTCGAAAACCTGGCGGCGCGCACAGGCTGGCTCGAAGCGGAAATTCGCGCAGCCGTGCAGGCGCTTGCTTCTGGAGATAGGCTGCGCATCATTTCCGAGCAGCCCTTTGTCGTGGCCTCGATTGACGCCATCGACGCTTGCGCCTCCCGGATCATCGCCGAAGTGGATGGGTTTCATCGCGCGAGTCCGCTGATCGCGGCCATCTCGAAGGAGAACCTCCGGGAGCGTACTGCCGCCGCCGTTCGCCCGGAGTTGTTCCGCTCCGCTTTGAGCGGTCTGGTGCTGGCGCGAAAGCTTGAAATTGCTGGCGACCTGGTGAAACGCGCGGGACGGGCCATCGACCTGCAGCCCGCCGAAGTCCTGGCCAAAGCCCAAATTGAGCGGCAATTTGCTCGCTGCGGCCTTTCGGCGCCTGCGGTCGACGAGGTGCTGGCGAAGCTCGCTATCGATCCCCGACGTGCGGAAAAACTCCTGGAACTGTTACTCCGCGAGAAAATTCTCATCCGCATCAGCCGGGAACTCGTATTTCACAATGAAGCCGTAGTCGGGCTGCGTCAGCGCCTGCAGGAATTTAAGCGTACGCGGGGTGCCACCCTGCCGGTCGGCGACTTCAAAGCCTTGGCGGGCATCAGCAGGAAGTATGCGATCCCTTTGCTCGAGTATTTTGACCGGGAACGCGTCACACGTCGTGAAGGCGGTGCTCGTGTTATACTTTAGCTTGGCCCTCCTCTCGCCGTGCTATCATAGCGATTGGACCGCCTGAGCGTTCCGAAAGGCAGGTTGATTATGGGTGAACTAAGTCCAATTCACTGGCTTCTCGTTCTCGCGATTATCGTGATTCTGTTCGGCGGCAAACGAATTCCGGAAGTCATGCGTGGCATGGGCGAGGGTATCCGCAGCTTTAAGGAAGGCATGCGCAGCAGCGATACGCCGGCCGCGCAGACCACTACGCAGGCTCCGCCCGTCACCAATCCTTCGGTTACGACCACGACCGTGCCGGAGAAGAAGTAAGCGGCTTGCTGGGGGCGTAAACTCGCCCGCCCCTGCAGGTAGCCCCGATGCTGTCGTGCAAGGTCGCAGCGTCAGGAACTGACAACCCTGCTCCGCAAGCGTGCGACAATGTGCAGTTAAAACAACACGAACTATATCCAAACGCGCTTGCAACGCGCCTTGCTAATGGCAGAAGGTTCAATGGTTTGAAGTAGCTTTTCGGGGGTTTCTCAGCATCACGCGTGTGCGTCAAACGCCCTGACTTCCTGTGCGGAATCCGAACTCGAGCAGCATCCGGTACACGCATCTGATCGGCAGTCCCACGACATTAAAATAGCATCCCGCAATTCCCTCGATAAAACGCGCGCCCAAACGCTGAATCGCGTAAGCCCCGGCCTTGTCGAGAGGCTCGCCCGTTTCCACATACCAATCAATTTCTTCCGTACGCAGCGCGGCGAAGCGCACTTCAGTTGATTCCACCTCGCACCTGCTGCGGCCGCTGCGCACCGACACGATGCACACGCCGGTGAGGACGCGATGCGTTCTGCCACTCAACCGCCGCAGCATGATACGGGCATCTTCCGCGGACGCCGGCTTACCCAACACGTCGCCATCTAACTCGACAATTGTATCCGCGCCGAGCACGATGGTGTCGTCTTGCGAGGAGCCCGCCGGTGCTGTGAATTGCGCGGCGACGCCGCGCGCCTTCGCTTCCGCCAGCCGAAGCACCAGATCCGTGGCCGACTCGTTGGGAAGTCGCGATTCATCAATTTCAGCAGGGAATACTTCGAAGGCAAAACCGGCCTGAGTCAAAAGTTGCGCGCGACGCGGAGACGCCGACGCCAGAATAAGCTTCATCTTCCCAGGCTCATCCGAAACCACCCGAGTCACAGTATTGATTGGGCCACGATGCTTACAGCGTCATCCATCGGATGAGGCGCGGTACGCGCAGAACAACGTCATTTACCGCTTCGCGTAGGTTTTCCAGAGTACGCCGCTTACATAAGAAATCTGCGCGAGCGCTAGTAAGCCCACAAAGAGCGGTGCTCGTACTCCAAGGCGGCGGGAGAATGGGTGACGCAGCATGTCTGCATAGAATTTAAATCGGCTTCCACCGAATCGAATCGGCGCTGCGCTGCGCTCGAAATGAGCGTTACGCCAGGTTACAGCTCCACAGCCATAGTTAAAATGCTGTCGGAAAAAAGTCGAGAATTTCAGTGAGTGCAAGTGGTATATGACAGCCTCGGGAACATACTTAAGACGGTAGCCGGCCTGTTCCCAACGGTCACAAAACTCCCGGTCTTCTCCGGCAGACGAGGTGAAATGCGTATCGAAACGGCCTACTGCACTGAAGAGATCCCTCCGCACGCATAAGTTATTCGATGCAAAGAAGGCGCCCCGGCCGTCCTTTTTGCCGAAATAACTGTAGAGATAATCGTTGAGCATTTGACTGGCTGACGAGTAGACATTCTCCGTGAGGGCATTGACCGTGAGGCCTCCCGCCATGCACTCTGGTGTCCTGGCCACATGCTCAGCAAAAGCGCGGAGCCACTCCCTATCCGGAGTGCAGTCATCATCCGTAAAAGCGAGGAACTTCCCCTTTGCCGCTTCTGCTCCCGTATTGCGCGCCGCTGCCGGGCCCCGGTGCGGCACCGCCAGCAAGGTGACGTTGAGCTGATCCGCGAATTTCTCGACGACATCGGATGGCACCATGTCTGTGCCGTCATTCACTACCACCACTTCGTAAAGATGGCGCGGATAATTCAATTCGGCGAGCGCACGAAGGCACGCCTCGAGGCGCTTTGGCCTGCGAAACGTCGGAATGACGACTGAAAACGACTCCGCGAACTTGTCCAAAGCAGCGGGCGCTGCTCCCTGCGTTTGTTTCTCGTCGGCGCTCACCCTGCTAGCTCCTTACGGGCACTTCTTCGAGCAGTTCGGCGTAAGTGGCTTCCAGTCGCCGCATATACGCAGGCCACGTGTGATGCTGCTCTACAAACGACCGCGCTCGACGGCCCAGCTCATCGCGAGCTTCCTGCGAGTTCAATAACTCCGACGCGGCGCTGGCGATGCCTTCTGCATCCGCCGAAATTTTGAGTGGAGGCAATTCTTCCCCAAACGATAAACCCTCGGCCCCCAACGGCGTCGTCACCACTGCTTTGCCAAGTGCCATGGCTTCCAGCACCTTCATGCGCATTCCACCACCAATGCGCACCGGCGCAACAATCACTCCAGCTTGCTCCAGGAGTGGCCGAACCTCGGGCACGTATCCCAGCACGTCGATATCTTCGCTGGCTAACGCGCGGACGCTCTCTGGTGCGTGGCCTCCCACAATCCATAGTCGCACGCCCGGCCGCTGCCGCCGCAGCAGCGGCATAATGTCTTTTGCGATCCACAATGCCGCATCGACATTCGCTGGGTGCAGGAACATTCCCATGAACATCACAATATCATTTCGTTCGAGGCGGCGATTCACGACTTCCGGCAGGTTCACACCGAATGGATTTACCCGCACCCGGTTGAACAGTTCGGGCGCCATCGAGCGGATTACGGAAGCGTCGCGATTTGTAAAAACCTGGATCCGATCTACGCCTTTCCACGCGCGCGGCTGATAGCGAGCCCAGCGCCTCGCCTCCGCCTTACTGATTGCCTCTCCGATGGGGCCCTTGCCGAGAATACCGTGTGTTCCGAACGGCAGCAGCTTGGCATCAAACTCGCCCGGCCGGGGCGCGCGTACGTCATGGTCGGTGAGCACACGGACGGCCGAAGTGCGAAATATATAGCCAGCCATCACGTGGTCCTCTATCTGAACAATGTCAAAAGGTTCTTGCGCCAACAGCGCATCCAAGCTGCGCTGCATTGCCGGATTCGAAAACCACAAGGCTTTTAGCGGCTTACCGCCACTGAACCAGCCGCTGGCAAGGCGAAGCCGCCGATCAAGCTGCTGCATCCCGGATATTGGACCACGCCACACCAACTCAATGTCCAAGCCCGCCCTGCGCAAGCCTTCCGCCGTGACGCGATCTTTCGGGTCCGGTCCCGCAAAGGTTAGAAGCTTGAGTTCGTGTTTCGCTGCCAATCCTGCCAACTGCGCATACATTACTTGCGACTGCGCAGTACCCGCATCGGGATGAGGCAGCATGGGCGTAAGCATGAGGATTTTCATTCGTAGTATCGTCAGGAACCGGTCACTCTTACGGGCCGAATCTGCGTCGCGATTGTCTCCCACGAGAACCCGGCTATGGTGGCAACCTGCGAGACTGCAAGCAGGAAGCTGAGGCGCAGCGCTTCACGCCTGCCGGCCCTGGAAAAGGGATATCGCAGGAGGTTCGCATAAAACGATAATGGCTGGCGACCGACCCCGCGGCGGCCACGCGCGACTTGCAACTGCTTCACCCGTGGGCCACCGCGCGCGTAACTGAACTGCTGTCGCCAAAAACTCCGCAGCGTCAGCGCGTGCGCATGATAAACAACCACCTCTGGCGCAAAAATCATTTGGTGCCCGGTGTGCAACCACCTGTCGCAGAATTCCCGATCTTCAGCGGAGAAGCGGAAGTCAATGTTAAATCCGCCTACCGCTCGAAAAGTGTCGGCAGGCACACAAATATTGGCCGCTCCGATGAATGAAGCAGCGCCTTTCTGCACGTTGAAATGTGCGTACAAATAATCCAAAAGCATCTGGCTCGCCTCAGAGTAAGGATTATGAGCCAAGGCGTTGATGGCGCGCCCACCAATGGCCGCGTCCGGAGAAGCACGCAATCGAATATCCAAACACTTCAGCCAATCCCTCGCGGCTGCGCAGTCGTCATCGGTGAATGCCAGGTAGTTGTATTTAGCCTGCGCGGCTCCCGCATTGCGCGCCGCAGCTGGTCCGCCATGCGCCGCGATTACGAGCCGCACATCCATCCGCTCCTGAAACTCGCGGATTACGTCCAGCGGTGCTGCTGCACTCCCGTCATCTACTGCCAACACCTCAAAGCGGTCGCGGGGATAATCAAGACACGCCACTGCTTCAAGGCAATTTCGCAGTTCCGCGGGCCGCTTGTAGGTGGGAATAACGATCGTAAACGCGATAGGATCCGACATCTGGAAGCTCTTTGTGAATGAAATAATGCCTATGATGCGTAGAACGGCTGACGCTCACGCGATTGCGATCTTGCGCCACGAATTGCCGGAAACTCCACCGGGCCTAACGATGGCCCTTAGACCACAGCTAATCGCCGGCTGATTTGGCCCTCTCCGCAACGCGCATCTCGGAAAGCGCACTTGCCCAGAAAATGTAATCCAGTGTCGCAGGTGCCAGCAAGCGAAATGCAGCCGGACAAGTTCGCGACGCCGCATTCACCGAGCGTGCCATTAAATGGGGCATACCCGTCCACATACGGGTGGTCATCAAGAGCATCCAACGCGTGTAGCGCCACGCACGCGATGTCTGGCGGTATTTTTTCATCAGGAACACATCGCGCGCAGAGGGATGCTTACGGGCGAGCTGTGTTGCCGTTTGCCCTGCCGCAATGCGGTCCTGCACCATAGCTGGGAAATCCTTGTCAAAATATTGGTATGCCAACGCCGCGGTACTGTATATCACACGTATGTCGGCCATGGTCAGGCGCAAAAATAGTTCGACGTCTTCATGGCCATACACCCTGAAATTCCCGTCAAAACCTCCGGCGCGCAAAAGAGTAGCGCGCGGTATGGAGACATTTCCCGTATAGAAATCACGCGGATCCATGCGGTACTTGGGGTCCGACAGCTTTTTCATATGCCCCGCATGTTTTGCACCAACCATTTGCAACACTGGGGGCGAACTACTGTCAAAGCGGATCGGTACGGCTCCGAGCACGCACACTTCCTTATTTCCGCTTTGGGCAGCCCGCTGATGTGCCGCGAGGTGCTCGGCTAGAAAAGCCGTGCTTGGCTCCATATCGTCGTCGAGAATTATCAGCAAATCGGCCGTGGCACATTGAATGGCACGATTGCACGCAGTGGCCCGGCCGGCATTCGGGTGCCAGATTCCAAGGAGCCGGTAGGGAGCCGAGAAGGCACTCACCATCTCCCGGGTGCCGTCTTCGGAGCCGTCAATTGACACCACCACTTCATAAGCTTCCGGCCCAAGAGTCTGGTTTCCGAGCGCCAGCAGCAGTCTCCGGAGAGACTCGCGACGACGATAAGTGGGAACGATAACGCTTATAAGCAGTGACATTTTGGATCGTGACTTAACCGAATTTAGACAATCACTCGGTGAAATTACTGCTCCGAAGTCTTTGGCCGATAAACGGCAGCTATTGGGCCCCGGATAGCCGACTGGACAATGATAACGACATCCTTACATCGAGATGTTTCCAGCCATATCCGGACTCAATGGATTTTCGTAAGATCCTGGCGCGCCCGATTACCACCTTACAGAATCACGCTTATCCCAGAGCCATTCTCCGCGAGTGCGCACATGCTAAAGGCGCGCTGCGAAATCAATTAGCGAACCGGGTCATGGACCGGCGCTGCGACATCAATCAGCGAACCGTGTCCGTGAACCGAGGTGCGGGGTAGCGGGAGTATACCATCCCTATAACTAGAAATATAGCCACCGCCCGCTGAAAGTTGGTGAACGGTACGTTATAAGAGTCTAGGGATAGATCAATGACGCGCCCCAGGGCCTAGCTAATCCTCAAGTATGCGACGGCTGTCCATTAATTCCCGGCGTGTTTCCGGGGAGCGTTCCGGGGAATGTGGGTGGCTCAACCTCTGGGCTCCGCAGCGAAATCCGTGCAGCGCGCATCTCGGAGAACGCACTGTGCCAGTAGATATAGTCCAAGGCAGCAGGGGCGAGGAACTGGAAGGCAGCAGGCCAGATTCGCGAAGTCATATTCACCGATTCGCCCACCACGCGAGGCGTTCCACTCCACGCACCACCCATACTCAGGAGCATCCTTCGCATGTAGCGCCAGCGCCGTGAGGTCTGCCGGTATTTTGCCATTAGGAACGCGTTTTGCGCGGCAGGATGCTTCCGAGCCAGTTGCACTGCCGTGCGGCCTGCGGAAGCTCGGTCCCGTACCAAAGCCGCGAAATCTTTTTCGTAGTGTTGATAAGCCTGGGCCTTCAGGCTGTAGATAACCGGGATGCCGGCACTTGCCAGCCTCATAAACAATTCACGGTCTTCGTTGCCGTATGCTGTGAAGTCTGCGTCGAATGCTCCCACCCGCAACATAACCTCGCGCCTTATGGAAGTGTTGCCCGTGTAAAAATCGCGTATTTGCATATGATAGGCCGGTTGCGAAAGCTTCTTCACGTGGTCCGCGTGTACCGCGCCCATCATTTGCACCACCGGCGACGAATTGCGATCCCAGCGGATCGGCACAGGTCCGAGCACACAAATGTCTTTGCCTTGCTGGCCAGCCTGTTGGTGCAACTCTAGATGCCCGGCTAAAAACTCCTGGCCGGGCTCCATATCATCGTCGAGAATTACGCACAAATCGGCCTCGGCGCATTCAATGCCACGATTGCACGCTGCGGCCCGGCCGGCGTTCTGGTGCCAGATTCCACGGAGCCGGTAGGGAGCGGACAAGGCACTCACCATCTCCCGGGTGCCGTCTTCGGAGCCGTCAATTGACACCACGACCTCATATGCTTTGGGTTCCAGGGTCTGGTTTCCAAGGGCCAGCAGCAGTCTCCGGAGAGACTCGCGACGGCGATAGGTAGGAACGACAACGCTGATCAGAAGTGACATAGTACCTCGATCGTAACGACCCGAGACCAATCACTCGGTTCGTGAAATTCGGCCTTCCCAAGTCATGTGGCCGGTACACGGCAAGTGCGGGCCCGGGATACCTAAGGACCGAATTGCGTTAAAGATCGCGATGCTTGCAGCTGTATCAGACCTAATGTGTTGGCAGTAAGATGTGGCGCGCGTCCAACCACCGCCTTACAGAATCACGCTTATTCCAAAGCCATTCCCTGGGAGTGCGCGCATTCTGCAGCCGCGCCGCGAAATCAATCAGCGAATCATCTCCGTGAACCGAGATACGGTGCAGTGCCAATATGTCATCCGTCGCACCAGACAAACCCTTGCGCGTTGAACATGCAGAGATGTAACCCGCCTCCGCGGCAAGCTGGCGAACGGTATCGTTATAGGAGCCATAAGGATAGGCCAAGTGACGCACCTCATGGCCCAGTTGGTCCTCGAGTATTCGGCGGCTCTCGGTTAACTCGCTGCGGCATTTCTCCGGGGATACCTCCGCCAAATGTGGATGGCTCATACTGTGGGCTTCGCAATGAAATCCGGATTTTTCGAGCCCTCGAGCCGTGTTCCAGTCGAAAAGTGGGAACTCGCAACCAAGTTCTGGCATCAGCCACTGACTTGTTAGCCCGGGTAAACTCGCCACCAGGTAAAAAACAGCGGTGAATCCGTAGCGCGCCATCAGAGGAACTGCATGTTCAGCCGATTCTTCGTAACCGTCATCGAAGGTCAGGATCACCGTGCGATCTGGTAACGATGCCTGCTTCGCGCGCGCCGCACACAGATCGTCGAGCGTAATGGTGCGGTACCCGGCTAGTGCCAGCCACTTCATTTGTGCGGCGAACGCATTAGGGGTGACCGTATACCGCGCAAACTGTGGTGCAGGCCGTGGTGTGACCTGGTGGTACATCAATATGCGTGTTTCTGGGATCATTTCAGTTTCCTGATTTCTGCAAACGCTTCGGCTGGATCAGCATGAACAGACGTGTGACCTGAGCGTGTGTGACATGGGCGTGTGTGACGTGATAGCCGACCAGCTCACTGGGTGTGACCTCCTGTTGCAGGCGTTGCAGCAGACGGTCTGCCTTGACAAACGCCGTGTATCCAAATTGCGGGGCAGGATCGATACCCTTGGCCGAAGTTGGGTAGACCAGGCTCGCCATCGATGAGCACCCAAGTAACGCGCTTTGCTCGCATGCATTGCGAGGATCAGCATCACATTCGAGAATGGTCTCGACCTCACCCTGTGGCGCAGGTACTCGTGAGTGAAAAACAAAGTGCCAGCTCCAACGCGACAGTGTGCCGCGAGGCTAGCGAAGGTTCTCCGATATAGCTGGTGACACTACCCGATGACCGGAAACTTTAGCATAGGCTGTCGTTACCGAAATTATTTTTTCGCTTGTAAGTGCCCGAACCATTACTCATAAATCTTGTCGGCAGCTGGCACGCGCGGGCACTTGCACAGGGCCTTATATCTGCGCCCGTACAGATACAAACTAGCCATTTCGCTCGCAATCACTTCGGCATATCCGCTAGAGCACGGGAGGAATATCAACGTATGCCTTTGCAGCACAAGATTAGGCGCGCCTTCTACAAGAGCTCGCAACGTCACGAGCTTGATCCTCCAGTTGAAGCAGCCCTATGGTGCTAAAAGCTTAACGGCCACCGTAATCAGTTGATAAGTGGCATCGGAGAAGTCTAGCTCCTCCTTGCGCAGTTCGCGGGCGGGCATGCCGCGCAGGTAAGCCACCGCGCTAAGGATGTTTCCATGCGCCTGCACTGCGACGGCCGCAGGCGATTCAGGATGGGATGGCGGTATGGCCAGAATGCCTGGTGTAACGCGCGCCAGAGCCATGCATCTTCAACCTTGTGTTGCTTCAGGTAGGACTAAACAGCTTTTAAGTGGCTAAATTGCGTCGCAATAGAAATACACACTCATCTAACAGAAGTTCTGGATCAACTCACGACGTGCCATCTTCGAACATCGATTCAAAGGATGATTGCGAACTAATTGGACGAAAGCTGTGACACTACAGTGCCTCGAAGGAACAGGATATGCACCGTCCCGATATCCGATAAAAGGAAATCGTAAAGAGTTGATAACCGGCTTTGCCCCGGCATTGAAAGCCTTAGGGCAGCAAACGGCCAAAAACAACAAGTTGGGTCTGCGTTCCCACGTAGACCTTTCCGTTCACCACGGTCGGGACCGTAAATTTCACGCCCAGTGGCATGGTGTCGCGACCATTGGCCGCTTGCGCGCTGTTATACAGTTCGTGGGAAATGTTGCTGGCGTCATAGGCGTGCAGCAATGCAGGTCTATAGCTGGCTTCGGGCCCTGATCCGTCGATGGCCCAGAGAATTCCATTCGTATTCCCATTGGCCGAGATCGATGGAGTAGAGCCGGGCCAATTAAAAACCGTTTTCGAAGCGGCCACGGGCGTACTCGAAAGCAATCCATTTGTTAACTGGAAAGCCTTCGCATTGTCCGCGTCAGCTATAAAATAAACCAAATTGTTCCAGAGTGCTGGGGTGCCGTATTCGGCCGCGTTGCCTGGTGTCGGGTTCGGCGGCCCGACGGCGCCGGGAAGTTCCTGCACCACCTGATCGGTGCTGTTAGCATGGCCCATATTGTCCCGATTGATGACGTAGACGCGACCTTCTTTGCCGGCTCCGACCAGAAGGTGCGTCGGCCCCGTGGATTGATCGGGCAGCAACAACGCTCCTCCCGAGCCCAAATCCAGATCATTCGCATCGAGGGTGGACTGGTTGTACGGTGTCATGTAGTCCAGCACTTGCAAAGAGGGGCTTAGCTTCAAGAAACTGTTGCCCTGCGCGGTCCCTAATCCCGTGCCCGACATGACGTAGATGTTGCCGGAAGCGTCCGCGGAAGGTCCGGTGCCGCTTTGCCAGATGGCCGCTTCGGTTCCGTTGGGAGACACGTTGTAGACATACGTCCGCTGTAAACTGCTCTCGTTATACGCAAAAATCCAGCCGTGGTAGGGATCAATGTCAGCGTAGGAGCCAAACGTTATGTACACGAGCCCATTCAGCAGGAGTAAACCTGGCCGTTGCAGTTGACGCCGCGAGCTGAAATTCACCTGGCCATTAACGTTATCGTATCCGGTGCCCGGCACAGTCGCCTGGATTTGCACCGGCGAGTTACTCCGCTCCGCCCCCGACGTAATGTCGAGCGCATGAAGCCTATGCACCCAGTTTCCGTTCTCCTTGGTAACTGCTACAACAAAAATGGTTCCGGCGGAGGTGTCAATCACAGGCGTGGAAGTAATTCCAATTTCCGGACCAATATTCGCGCTCACTCCATTATCGTAAACATCTCCGGAAGGCACTGTAGTTATACCCGCACCCGGATTGATAAAGCTGGTCTGCCAAAGCGGCGTGGCGGGATTTCCATCGGCATCAAAGGCATACACGCTATCGTGCTCCGTAACGACGTAGAGCACGTTATGAGTACCCTTGCCGGCGACGTTAACATTCGCGACATACAACGGTTGCCCATAAATCTGGCCATCCACGGAATAGGAAAACAGCTTTCCAAACTCCACCTGATTGGTATTTAAAGGTGTGAGCCCGATTTCATTCAGGTTCTGGCCGGTTCGGCTGACGTCATTATGATGCATGGTCATGGAGGCAACATTCTCCACATTGACCGTGCCACGGCCGAACACCAGCGCATTGGAAGTGCTCACAGCGTAGATGTTATGCGTCCCAGCTGAATTTGGCGGCGTATACAATCCAGAGCTATTCACCGTGCCCACCGTGCTGTTGCCGCCCGGTACGCCATCCACCATCCAATTCACATTGCTTGATCCAGCATTGAACTGCTGCGTTTGACTCGTCGTGATGGTCGCGACCCGTGGGCTCATTGTGAAGTAGCTGGAAGCTCCGGCATCGGAACTGATCACATTGATCTCGGCCGCCGAAGCGTAGGTGTGGCCATTGACCTCACTCAGAGCTTGAAGCCGTACGTACCTGCCTTGCACCGAGCCGAACGTAATGTTGAATGCAGCAGGAGTGGACGCGCCGGGGCATGTGGCGGTTGCCCCACTATAGTTGAAGACACCCGAGCTGGCGATCGTCCAGCTATTGCCGTCAACTGAGACGTCGAATTCGTAATTCTTGATCCAACCATTCGCGCACCCATCTTGACGCGGCAGATATTGGAAGCCCGTCAAGTCGTAGGTCGCCCCCAAATCGATGGTCATCTGGTGCGGGAGAGCCGGCGCCGGGCCGTTGCACCACCAGGAATGCCAGATGGTCGCGCTGCTGCCATCAAACGCGTTCACCGCTGCATTATTGTCGCAACCAGTTTCCTGAGTATCGACTGATACCAGCCTCCAGTTAATCTGAGGAAGTGCGCTACTGCTGGTGGATGACGGCTGAACGGTGAGGCTCGCGGTCGCGGTCGCGCCATATGTGCCCGAGATGGTGACTTGGGTGCTCGAGGCCACAGAACTGGTATTAACGGTGAAATTCGCCGTGGTAGCGTTCGCGTTCACAGTGACGCTGGTCGGCACTGCGGCCACAGCCCCATTCGTACTCGAAAGCGTGACCACCGCGCCACCGCTGGGCGCTGGAGCGGTTAGAGTGGCGGTACCGGTCGCAGAATTTCCACCGGTTACACTCGTCGGATTCACCGCAATTGAGGATAGTGTCGAGCCGCCGCCGGTTCCACCCGCTGCCGGTTTAAAGGCGGCCAGGCCCACGAACATCCCGGTGGCGCTGGCGGCGCCCCAGGTTGCGGTGTAAGCTCCGGCTGTATTGGTGCCGATCAAATCGGCCCCAAAGTCATACGTTTGCGATACGCGCAATGCGTAACCGCTCGGCGGGGTGATCGCGGGATGATTCCCCAGGCTCAGCGGCGAGAATAGCAGGTCCCCGCTGGCAGACGTATTCACGGACACAGAAATCGCAGTGGCAGAAGCTATCGAATTCACCGCCGCAACGTCCAGCGGGTTTGCCGTGCTCAAAACACCGGAATATTCGTAAACGTACACGCCCCCGGTACTTACCCCGGCCGTGAAATGCACCGTTACCGTGTTGGTGCCGGCCGACACGTTGTACGCGTAGAACAGCGCCACGGGCTGATTAAAATTATTGGAACTGGAATTGAAGACTGGCGACCAGGTATTGCCGTTGCTGTCGGTGACAGACGAAATAGTGCCTGAGCCACCGTAGCTTTCTATGTAACACAGCAGCAGGTCGCCAGCCTGATTACTCGCGCTGTAGGCCAGCGCAGCCGAACTGCCTGCTGGAAATCCCAATTTCGACGCTGATTGGCGGTATGAAATCTGCCCCGGAGCAGAAGCAGGCGCGGGTTTAAACGCAGCCAGGCCCGCAAACATCCCGGTGGCACTGGCGGTGGCCCAGGTTGCGGTGTAAGCTCCGGCTGTATTGGTGCCGATCAAATCGGCCCCAAAGTCGTACGTTTGCGATACGCGCAATGCGTAACCGCTCGGCGGGGTGATCGCGGGATGATTCCCCAGGCTCAGCGGCGAGAATAGCAGGTCGCCGCTGGCGGACGTATTCACGGACACAGAAATCGCAGTGGCAGAAGCTATCGAATTCACCGCCGCAACGTCCAGCGGGTTTGCCGTGCTCAAAACACCGGAATATTCGTAAACGTACACGCCCCCGGTACTTACCCCGGCCGTGAAGTGCACAGTTACCGTGTTGGCCCCGGCGGACGCGTTGTACGCGTAGAACAGTGCCACAGGCTGGTTAAAATTATTGGAACTGGAATTGAAGACCGGCGACCAGGTGTTGCCGTTGCTGTCGGTGACAGACGAAATAGTGCCTGAGCCACCGTAGCTTTCTATGTAACACAGCAGCAGGTCGCCAGCCTGATTACTCGCACTGTAGGCCAGCGCAGCCGAACTCCCTGCTGGAAATCCCAATTTCGATGCTGATTGACGGTATGCAATCTGGGCTTTCGCCGGAGTCGCGGCGACAAACACGACGAACAAGATGAAAACAATCGCACTCTTAAGAAGTTTCATCCCCGCTCCTGGTTCAAGTTGCCGGTCTTCGGCGCGCCGAGCCCCTTCAGCACGCCTCGACCAAACATTGCGGCATTTGCCAGTGAATAATCCCAATTCGTCCCAAGCTTGTCCCCGGCCTTGCCTGAAGAACTAAGATTGCAATTTACATGCCACCCTAATTGCTTGAATGAGGCTGTAAACTGCTGCTTCAGGGCACTCGCCCTCCCTCGGGTGAAAGACATTTACACTTTATGAGCAATACTCTGCTTACGACCGGCCGCGACTTTTTTAGATACGGTCCCATTTCGCAATTTGAGAACGGCTGGGCGCAGCTTAGGGATGGTGCATGTCCCCGGACTTGGATTCAAAATTGCTCTGCATACGGAGCGGTCGGGATGATTCCCACAATGACACTGCTCTCACGTCCGAAGAAGTGCGTCGTCCCTTTGATACCGTCATTTGATACCGTCATTCGATACCGATGAATAGCCCAGCCGATGAATAGCCCATCCGAAGTGTCCCCCGATCGCGTACACCCCGATCGCGCAGGTTGGACCCGTGCCGCCAAGGTGATTCCGGCGCTGCTGTTGCTTGCCTATCTTGCGCAATGTGCCTGGTTCATTGGCACCCAGTCCTTGACCATCGATGAGCCGATGGACCTCATGGCCGGCTTGGAACAGTGGAGACTGGGGCAATACAGCGGAGGCATCGCCTGGAATGATCACCCGCCTTTTGCCAGGCAGTTGTGCACCCTGCCGGCAATGAATCCGAAATTCCAGATTATTAACGCTCCCCCGAATGTGCCGCAGACGTACCCGACCGGAACCCGCAAAATCGTTTTGCCTGACCCAGAGAGCCTGGCCTGGCATACGCGACCAATGGATGCGCTACTTGGCGCCATCTTGGGTGTATTGCTTTGGCTGGCCGCTCGTTCGCTTTATTCCATAGGCGCGGCCAATTTTGTGCTGGCGTTGTTCGCGTTTTCTCCTTCCCTGATTGCGCATTTCTCGATCGGCGGGAAAAATGATGGAGCAATAACTCTAATGGCGTTTGCCACCGCTTTCCAGTTATACCGGTGGCGTCGCAATCCTTCCCGATGGGAGACCGTACTCCTGGGTTTGGTGCTTGGCGGCCTGCTGGTTTCGAAGGCCTCGGCTCTCCCTCTGTTTGCCATCGCAATCGCCATGATGCTGGTGTTCACTCCCAGGGGCGTGACGCTCAATTTCAAACAATTTAATTGGAAGAAGGCCACCGCCGCTGTTGCGATTTCCTTTCTTGTGGTCTGGGGAATGTATCGTTTCCACGTTTCCACGGTGCGGCTGGCCGTAAACGGACATCGGGTAAGCCTGGTCAGCATAACCATACCGAATCGGCCCGATCCCATGCTTTATGACTCGGCGGCAAAGGCCAACCTCTCCCTGCCGGTCCCCGCCTTTGAATACCTTCAGGGTCTGGTCTTTCAGCTGAAACATGAAAAAGACGGTCATGCCGCATTCTTGCTGGGGAGGAGCTACGTCGGAGGGTCGCTGGCATATTTCCCCGTGGCCATCGCCCTGAAATGGCCGATTGTCGTATTGATTGTGGCGCTCAGCAGCGTGGTGTTGTTGATCTTGCGCCGCGTGCCGCGTCCTGACAATCTTGTTTGGTGGGCGGTTTTTCCAGTCGTTTATTTCGCGCTTGCGGAATTTGGCCGCATGAACATTGGCGAACGCCACATCCTTCCCGTTTACCCTTTCGTGCTGCTTCTCTGTGGAAGTGTGTGGGCGCTCACCAGGGGCCATCGAACAATTTGGCTCTTGCTATTGCTTGCGCCGGTGCTGAATGCGGCGGACACGCTGCGGTACGCCCCCGATTACCTTTCGTATTTTACTCCGATCGTTAGGCCCGCAAACACATTCGAGCTTCTGAGCGATAGCAACGTGGACTGGGGCAGCGGCTTGATTGCTCTGCGCAACTACGAGCGGGAGCACCCCAATGAACAAATTCATCTGGCGTACAGCGGCACCGTGGATCCCGCCCTGTATGGCGTGAAAGGTATTCCGCTAATGCCGAACGAACCGGCTTCGGGAACTGTAGTCGTTAGCGCGAATTATCTTTCTGGACAAACTCTCCCCGACGGCCCCGACGGGTACCGCTGGCTGCTGCAATACCCCCGAAAGGCGATTTTGGATCATAGTCTGTATGTTTTCGAGGTGCCCCCAGGGGCAGGCTCTTCTTCCCTGAATGTTCGGCATTGAAATCGGCCTGATTGGACAACCGGTACCCAGTGCGGCATCGACGTTCATGAATAAGTTCAGGAATAAGAGGTCCAGGAAAAATCATATATGAGCTTTATCAATCAGCCGGTTGAAACTGTCGGAATGGACATGCCTTACCAGGGAGAGCTTATTGACCTCGCGGTCGTGGTTCCCACGTTCAACGAGCGCGAAAACATTCCGGTGTTGATCGAATTGTTGGACAAAGTCCTCGCCGGTATTCAATGGGAACTCATATTCGTTGATGACAACTCCCCTGATGGCACGGCCGATCTGGTGCGCGAGTTCGCCCGCAGGGATCGGCGGATTCGAATCCTTCAGCGTGTGGGACGGCAGGGCCTCTCCTCTGCTTGCATCGAAGGAATGCTGGCGACACCCGCGACCCATATTGCTGTAATGGATGCTGATCTGCAGCATGATGAAAACGTCCTGCCAGAGATGCTCGCGCGAATGAAATCGGATCATTTGAACGTGGTGATTGCCAGCCGGCACATCAGCGGCGGCAGCATGGGAGACTTTGCGGCGAAAAGAGTGTGGATCAGCAATTTAGGGCGGCGTATCAGCCGGCTTATTTGCAAATGCGACGTGACGGACCCCATGAGCGGATTTTTCCTTGTGGATGGCGCCTATTTCCGCCTGTTGGTCCCGCGATTGTCAGGCAAAGGTTTCAAGATCCTGGTTGACGTGCTGGCCTCCAGCCCAGGTCCGGTCCGCATCGGGGAAGTCGGTTATCGCTTCCGTAATCGCCAGCATGGCGAAAGCAAGCTCGACGTCAATGTCGAACTCGAATATCTCTCACTCATCGTCGACAAGGTGATCGGCCGCGCGGTTCCGACGCGATTTATCTTGTTCTCGCTGGTCGGCACCTTGGGGCTCGCCGCACATTTGACGACGCTGGGATTACTTCTGAGGTACGCGCACCGCAGTTTTGTGGTGTCGCAGGCGATCGCAACCGTGATCGCCATCACCCTGAACTTTTTCCTGAACAACGCGATAACCTTTCGCGATCGGCGTCTCCGCGGTTCGCGGCTGCTGCTCGGGCTGCTGATCTTCGCGAGCGCCTGCTCGGTCGGTGCGCTTGCCAACATTGCATTTTCGCGAGCACTCTATGCGGCGCACTTTCCATGGTATGTCGCAGGCGTTGCGGGAATTGCCGTCAGTTCGGTGTGGAACTATGGAGCAAACGCGGTGCTGACGTGGAGACGCGCGCGCTGATAACGTTGCTAAACGGATCTTAGTTCTCTTACCTGAGACTCCTCGTTCTCGACAAAATGCGAGCATGCGCGCAAACCATGAGTCAACGATGAGTAAGCCGTCAGTAACAAATGCGCCGAAGATCAGCCGAAGATGAATCAAAGATGAATCAACGATGAGTCCCGCCGTCAATCCTGTCGACACGCTCAGTGCCAAAGCGTCCAGGCCGCCCGCTGCGCCTGAGCAAAAGAACTCTTTCCGTCCCCTGCCGCAGGTCTCATCCTCAATTGCTGCCCTCCTTACACTTGCCGTAATTGCGGGCGCTGTGTTGCGCTTTCATTCGCTCGGCGCCAGGAATATCTGGCTCGACGAAGGCGTCAGTGTCTGGCTCGCGTCTTTACGCTGGCCCCGATTCATACATTTGATGATTTACACTCCCCAGCTCAACATGGTTCTGTATTACGCTTTGCTGCGGGAATGGATGCATTTTGGACAGACCGAATTTGCTATCCGTAGTCTCTCGGCATTGTTCGGAATCGCCGCGATTCCCGCGCTCTTCACGCTGGGCCGGCGGCTGTTTGACGCCCCCACAGGCTTGATCGCAGCCGCGCTGCTGGCCACACACAGCTTCCATGTCCGCTACTCGCAGGAAGCCCGCGCCTACTCCTTGCAAGTACTTCTGTTGATTTTGGCCACGTATTTTTTTTGCCGTATTCTGGAGGACCCGCGCCGCCGCATATTCTGGCTGGCCTACATCGTGCTCGGCGCCGCCGCTGTCTATTGCCATGTATTTGCGGTGCTGGTTTTGGCATCTCACTGGCTCGCTGCTGGCATCGGCCGGGTGCGTAGCCTTGGACGCGGAGTCCTTGCTGCGATTCTGGCCGGGTACGTTCTGCTGTTGGCTCCCTTCGCAGCTCATATGCTTCTCGAGCCGCAACAGGGCCTGTCCTGGATTCCTTATCCCACGCTGAAATTTGTGGTGGGCACGGCGCGACTTCTTACCGGCAGCGGCGACAGCGCGCGAACGCCCACTTCGCTATTGCTTACGCTTCTATACGGTCTTCTTGGCCTCATTGCTTTGTGGGATCTTTACGTGCGGCGGCGCGCCAGCGCGTCCTCAAATGAAAAATTTGGCGTGCGCGTACTGTTCTGGTGGATTGTCTTGCCAGCTGCCTCCACGCTGCTGGTTTCTATTCTCGGCAAGCCGGTCTTCTACTCGCGCTTCCTTTTGATGTGCGTGCCGGCAATCGTATTGCTCGCCGCTGAGGGAATTTCAGAGTTTGCGACCTTTTTCAATCGCCAACGCGCGGCGGTATTGGCCTCCGTTACCGCACTCGCTCTTTTTCTGTCCCTAGCGGAAACGTGGCGCTACTTTCAAACATTTCCCGCCTACGGACACAATTGGCGCGCCGTCGTTCACTATATTCTGAACAACGAGCAGCCTGGAGATGCTGTCGCCATCTATATGGGTCTCGAGGCGTTTGAATACTATGAACACCGGGAGCCGCATCGTATCGAGCCTGCAATAACATTTCCGCCAGAAATAGGAGAGGGCGACGCGAGTTTTGAGCCTGCACCCGTGCTCGATCAGGCCTCGCGCGTTCACTCCAGGATTTGGTTGGTATTCCCGGTAACTCAAGAGGCCCGTATCAAGGCCAACGTACCTCCTGACTTGCATGAGATCAACGAAACCGTATTTCCAGGAACCCTGGATGGCGAATTTCATGTCATCTTGTTTAAAAAGGACTAACGGCATCGGACGTTTCCGTTAAGGTGGGTTCGTTCTCTACGATATCGGCGGCACGACCTCGGGCGACATCGTTGAGAAAAGCGGCCAGCCCCGCTACTCAAAAAAATGTCTGTGTGTTTTTAATAGCCGCCGCATTCGGGCTCTTTGCCATGCTGCACGCCGTCGCGGCCAACGCGCAGACCACTTCCAAGCAGACCAGCGTCGAGCAGACCACGGTCAATTGGAACGATGTGCATCAAACCATTGTGGGATTTGGCGCCGCTTGGTTCTATCACTCGGGTACCCTGCGCCGGATGTCTGATCCCGCTCGCGACCAAATCCTAGACCTGCTCTACTCACCCGCAAAGGGCATTGGACTTTCTATCGTTCATCAAGCTTTCCAGCCCGAGGTGAGTCCGTCACCGGGTACTTTCGACTGGTCTCAGGAAGATGATAATGGTTGGCTTGACGCGCAAGCCCAGGCGCGGGGAGTGATGCAGTTCATGTATTCCTCTCAGACGCCCCCTGGTTGGATGAAAGATAATGGCAGCATACTGGCTGGCGGGTCACTCCTGCGTAAGAACTATAAGGCCTTCGCTGATTTCCTGACCGCCTACATCAAACATGACGCAAGCGCCTATGGAATAACGATTGACCTCGTCGCTCCCACGAGCGAACCGGACGTAAACGTCCGGTATCAATCATCCCGTTGGACGGGCCGGAATATTCATGATTTTATCAAGAAAAACTTGTATCCGGATCTGCGGAAGAACGCACTCGCCCGGTCCGCCAGGATCGTAACTCCGTACGAGTGTTGCTGGAAGCTCGACTACGCTGCGGAGACCATGGCCGACCGCGTAACTCTGAGGGAAGTCTTCGCTTTTGGCGCCGATGATTACGGCGGCTATTCTTCGTCGCCTCTGGACACCAAGGGCAAGCCTCTCATCCAGGGTTCCGTCACAGACGACAATACCGATTATTCGATCGCGGATGGCATACGCTGGGCGGAGAATATTTACGGCCACATGACCGATGCCCAGTCTGCGGCATGGCTCTGGTGGTGGGCCACTCAGCCCTCAGGAGGGGAACTCCTCATCATTATGGATCCGAACGTCAGCACAACCGAGTTTCGGACCACCAAACGCCTGTACACCATTGGCAATTACAGTAAATTCGTGCGTCCCGGATACGTGCGCATCGGGGTCGCTGGCGCCCCTGCGGAGGGCGTGCAGGTTTCGGCCTACAAAGATCCGAGCACTGGCGATTTCGCAATTATCGCTATAAACCAAAATCGAGCAGATGTTCCCCTGACCATGTCCTTTATTGGCTTTGCCGCCGGCGCGGTCACGCCCTGGATCACCTCTGCATCTCGCAACCTGGCCCCGCAGCCCGCGCTAAATGCGGGCGATGGCGTGCGTGCGACACTTCCGGCGCAGAGTGTTACCACTTTTGTGGGCATGGCTGGTTCAGCCTCGCCATCGCCGGCAAATTGACGAGCGAATCGCTGTGCACGAATACTTTTTTCTCAGATTTCAGATGTGCGCCGGTTCGCGGACCTGATCGCCGCACCAACCGAGTTTTGGCATGGCCATGTGCATTCTGGCTTTCGTTTTTCCCAGGCCATTTCTCGCGGCAACCCGAACCAGAAATATTGCCCAGTACGAATTCCTCCCTCAAGTATGACTTTACCCGGCAGGAATAATCGTCGCACAATAGGAGCGCCGATGATCCGGCGCTGCAGAAATCACGGAATTTTTCAGAACAAGTAATGCGGATCAGAAGCCGCGGTTCGCCCAGCTTACAAACACCGTTGCGCGCGCCTTCGAGGTGGGACGCTAAAACGAAAGGGTTCGCGCTCTTTTAGAATTCGAGGGGATAACCATGAAAGGTGTCGTATTGGCTGGTGGAACGGGCAGCAGGCTGAATCCTCTCACTCGCGTCACCAACAAGCACCTGCTTCCGATTTATGACAAGCCGATGGTGTATTACCCCATTCAGACACTTGTGAATGCCGGAATACACGAGATTCTCCTGGTCACCGGAGGTAAAAATGCCGGCGATTTTCTGCGCCTACTGGGTAACGGGCGCGATTTCGGTCTGAAGCACCTGAACTATACGTATCAGGAGGGAGAAGGCGGCATCGCACAGGCGCTGGGCCTCGCCGAGTTTTTCGCCGGAAGCGAATCGATTTGCGTCATTCTGGGAGATAACATCATCGAAAGCAATATTTGCCAGGCGGTGGCGAATTTTAAGAACCAGAAGGATGGAGCCAAGATTCTCTTAAAAGAAGTTCACGATGCCCAGAGATTTGGTGTTGCCGAACTTCGCGGTGATCGTGTGGTCGGAATTGAAGAAAAGCCTAAGAACCCGAAATCAAATTACGCTGTGGTAGGGGTTTATCTTTACGATGCCACGGTGTTTGAAAAGATTCGCCGCCTGAAACCCTCCGGGCGAGGTGAACTCGAAATCACCGATGTAAACAATTTCTACGTGCAGGAAGGCAAGCTCACCTACGAAATTCTCGACGGCTGGTGGACCGATGCGGGAACATTCGAATCCTTGCTTCACGCCAACAACTTGGTTGCCGCAAGTGGCGCGAATAAGGGCGCGGAACGCGCGGCAGCACCGCAGGAAGTGACTCGGTGAGGATTTTCGTTACGGGCGGCGCGGGATTCATCGGTTCCAACTTTATCCGTCACGTTCTCTCCCTTAAAAAAAGCTTCGAAGTCGTCAATTTTGACAAGCTGACGTATGCGGGGAATCTCGCCAACCTTGAGGCGGTTGCGGAGAATCCAAATTATTCCTTCGTCAGAGGCGACATTTGCGACGCGGCCGCCGTACAAAAGGCGTTGCATGGATGCGATGTGATCGTCCATTTCGCTGCCGAATCCCACGTTGACCGGAGTATTTACGAGCCCGCACCGGTCATCGAGACAAACGTAACTGGCACCTTCGTCATGCTTCAGGTGGCCCGAGCGCAACGCGTGGAACGGTTTCTGCATGTCTCCACCGACGAAGTGTATGGCGACATGCCACCAGGCGCGTTTGCGGATGAGAATTCGCCGCTGCAGCCGAGCAGCCCCTATTCCGCGTCCAAGGCCGCCTCAGACTTGTTGGTGCGCTCGTATGTACGCACCTTCGGATTTCCCGCACTGATCACCCGATCGTCTAATAATTACGGTCCCTACCAGTTTCCAGAAAAATTTTTGCCGCTGATGATAACGAATGCTCTCGACGGCAAGCCGCTCCCTATTTACGGCGACGGAAAACAGCAGCGCGACTGGCTGCATGTCGAGGATAATTGCCGCGCCGTCCTGGCCGTACTCGAGCGCGGGCGAATCGGAGAGGCCTACAATATCGGGGGCATCGAGGTCGAAGAGAATTTAACGATCGCGCGCCACCTCCTGCGCTTGCTGGGGAAGTCAGAGTCCTTGCTTTCTTACGTGAAAGACCGGCCCGGCCACGATCGGCGCTACGCCCTTCGCTGCACGAAAATCGAACAGGAACTCGGATGGAAGCCGGCCATTCCTCTCGAGGACGGACTGCGCCGGACGATCGAGTGGTACCAGGCTAACGGCGAATGGCTCGAGATGATCCGCAGAGGTGAGTACCGCTCGTATTATGAGAAATACTACGATCACCGTGATTCCTCCCTGGAAGCGATTACGCCGGGAACACCATCTGCTTTCTGATCGGCAGTTCTTACTTCGCGATGGAACAATCGACGGCTCTGCTTCATCGCCACTGCCATAGCCCGTCCATTGTGCAGAGCAACTTTCGAGGGTACGCGGCGTGCAAAGAATAGAGACTAACCTGCCCGGTGTAGTTGAGCTCCAGCCCAGAATATTCCGCGACGGCCGAGGCTTTTTTACTGAGACTTATCACCAGCAACGATTTGCCGCGCTGGGAATTTCGGACTCATTCGTTCAAGACAACCATTCCTGCTCGGCTAAAAACACGTTGCGGGGACTTCACTACCAGCTGCATTCGCCGCAAGCCAAGCTTTGCCGGGTGGTCGAGGGTGAAGCTCTGGATGTCGCCGTAGATATCCGCGTGGGATCGCCCCACTTTGGAAAGTGGATCAGTGTCCTGCTTTCGGCCAAAGAGCAGAATCAAATTTACATTCCGGGCGGCTTCGCGCATGGCTTCCTGGCCCTGAGCGAAACCGTTCAATTTGTTTACAAATGCAGCGGCTATTACGATGCGAGTGATGAGTACGGCATCGCGTGGAACGACCCCGGCCTCGCTATTGGCTGGAAAACCTCAGCTCCATTGGTGTCCGAAAAAGATCAGAAGCATCGGGCTCTGGCGGACATGCCGCGGGAATTGTTGCCAACATACCCGACGAAATGAAGCCCAAAATTTTATTGGTCGGTAAGAACGGTCAGCTCGGCCGCGAGTTGAGCGTCATGCTGCCAACCGTCGGAGATGTCGAGTCACTGGGCCGAGAGGAGCTCGATCTCTCTCAGGCTGATGCCATTCGCCGTGTGATCCGCAACAGCTGCCCCGACGTCATCGTAAACGCAGCAGCGTATACGGCCGTGGATCGCGCGGAGTCAGATGAAGCGTCGGCTTGGGCGGTTAACGCCCTGGCTCCAGCAATCATGGCAGAGGAGGCCGGAAAAATCGGTGCGCTTTTCATCCATTATTCAACCGATTATGTGTTCGACGGCCAGAAACAAGCGCCCTACGTTGAGGAAGATCAAACAAATCCTCTAAACACCTATGGAAGAACGAAGCTTGCTGGAGAGTGTGCCATTCGGCAGGCGGGAGGGTCTTACCTGATTTTTCGGACTGCGTGGGTTTATGCGCGCGAAGGGAAAAATTTTTTGCTCACCGTTCTGAGGCTGGCCACCGAGCGCGAAGAGTTGAGAATCGTCGATGACCAGATTGGCGCGCCGACGTCGAGCCATGATATTGCGTCGGCGTCAACCCGAATACTGGCCGGCCTGTATGCGGCTAATCCAGGACATCTTTCTGCCGTGAGCGGAATCTATCACTTGACGGCCGCTGGTGAAACCACCTGGTGTGGATTCGCTAAGGCCATCTTGGAGTCGGTCTCGCTCCCGACCTCGATCCCCTGGCTCAGCCACGCCACCCGTAATCGTCCGGTGATCGCGCGCCGCGTTATTGGCATCAGGACGGAGGATTACCCCACTCCGGCCCGCCGGCCTGCTTATTCTATTTTGTCAAATGCCCGGCTGGATCGTGTCTTTGGAGTACGGCTGCCACCGTGGCAGCAACAGTTGCAGTCGGTGTTCTCCCGGACTTGAACCACGCGGTGGGGCCTTAAGGCACAACGATCGTATCACCCGCCTTTAATTCAATATTCTGGTCGGGGCTCTTGCCGGAGATTACGTCCTTGTAGTTGAAAAAGATTTTTACCTGTTTTCCATTTTCCTGCCGCAGCAAATAAATTTTCTTCGAATTCGCGAATTGCGAAAAGCCGCCTGCGTTTGACAGAGCCTGCAGAAAAGTCATCTGTGGAAGCAGGGGATAGGCCCCAGCACGTGAAACTTCACCCAAAATGTATACCCGCTGGCTATTGATTTGCGTCACCGTGACGGTCACCTGCGGGTTGGTCATATATTTGGTCAGCCCCGCTGTGATTTTTGCCCCCAACTGAGTCGGAGTGAGACCCGCAGCCTGTACATCGCCCAGGAGCGGCAGAGAAATTTTTCCATCTGGACGAACCGGAACAAGCCGGGAGACATCCGGCTCTTTCCACACACTGATGTCCAGCACATCCTGTCCTCCGATTATGTAATTCGGATTGTCTATTGCGAGTTTTGCAGCGGCGGCTGCGTCCCCGGCGGGCGCCTGGTCACCCTTGGATTTGTCTTGCGCGTGGTTCGGAAGCGCAGCTACTAACAGCAAAAATACAGTTAAAGTCTGCATACGCTTAGTCATTTGCATCTCCTGATTCCTTGTTCAGCCCACAATGTTCAGCCCACAATGCGGCATGTCTGTTTTTCAGAATGTTGATTCTGAAATGTGCATGGTAAACGTAGCGAAATTCTCGGAAGATCGCGACGGAGGGCGCCATCGTTACTGGATATCTTGCTCGGCATCACTTCCGTACGGCGCGGCTCCGTAATACGGCCCGTACGAGGAAATTGCGTCTTCTCCCATCGCGTTAAGCACCACTCCGACCACATTCCGCCCCTGGAGCTCCTGGCACGCTCGTTGAACGACAGACAGCGGAGTGGATCCTCCCCTCACAACGAGCAGCACGCCATCGCAGAAATCGGCCAGAACGTTCGCGTCAGCAACCGGCAGGCAAGGAGGAGAATCAAAAAGCACCCAGTCAAAAGCCGGACCGACCCGGTCGAGTAGCGTCTTAATCCGGCCGTTTGAAAGCAATTCACTCGGATTCGTAACCGTACTCCCTCCACCGATGAGGCACAAGTTGCCTTCCTGGCCGTTCTGTATTACGGCCACTTCGTCAGCGTCGCCACGCAAATAGTCACTCAGGCCGGGGGTGTTCGGCGCCCCCAGGGGAAGATGCAGACGCGAACGCCGGAGATCGCCGTCAATAATCAGCGCACGGCGTTCCGACTGACGAATTAACGTCCTGCCAAGATTAGCCGTGATAAAAGTCTTGCCCTCGGCTGCAATGGAACTCGTGATCAAAACAGTCCGAAGCGGGTGACTATTCCTTATCTGATACAGTCGCGACCGTAAGGTCCGAAACTGTTCGGCACCATCCAGTCGCGAACCGGGGCCAAAGGCGTCCATGTTCGGATCGGGATTCCATTGCGGGTGCGCACAATGCGCCCGGAGGTCGTCAAATCGCAGGGGATCACCCGGCCTCGGAAGCGCGGTTGGCTGCACAACCACGTCGGCCGCCGAGGCGGTTCTTTTTTCAGTCAACCGCGGCTCAGCCGGCATGACCTCTGCGACCGTCCCACCCGACCGCTCCATTTCGGCTTTCTTCAGGGCTTCATGAATCCGGCTCATGGTTTCCTTTCACTCAGTACCAAGAATTGCATTCTACAGTTGTGGCTTATACGCTTTACGCCCCGTGCAATAGCCCGCCGGAACTCATACGCTTCTTGTGCGTGATCGCATTGATCGTCGGTACCATCGCTAGAACCGGCAAGTGCAGGAGAGCCTCGACATCCTTTTCGGTCCGGAATGAGGTATCCCGCAGTTCCAGCAACAAGCTTATAGCCGCGCCCAGTGCCAAACCGCCGCCAAGACCGCCCAAGCCAAAGAGAATCTTATTGGGGAAAGAAGGTTTATCGGGGAGATTTGCCGGATCTAAGACCTGGAACTGCTCCCCCTGTTGGCTCTGTTCGAGGTCGGTCGCCATTGCCGACTGGTCCCTTTTCTTCAGTAAGTCGTTGTAAAACTCTAAAGCCGTCTGGTAATCACGTGTCAGCTCTTTATATTCCTGCTCGATTGCGGGGCTCGATTGTACTCTTCCCTCATACAGTTTGATCTGGTCCTGAATCTTTTCTTGGCGGGCCGTCAAGTCTTTGATCGTTTGATCATATTGGCGAATCTGTCCGCGCATCGATTGCAGCTGAGCGGGCTCGGTTAACGGCTTTACCGGTTTCTGTGTGGGGGTGCTGGGTTCTGCGGTGGCCCCTGACGCGATCTTCTGCTCCAGGGTCGCGATGTCGCTCTTTACTCTCAACACATCGGGGTAATTATCGGTGTATTTAGATTTCAGTTCTGAAAGCTGATTTTGCAGATTCGCAAGTTCGGTTTCCAGCGTCTCCGGATTTTTTCCGTTTTGGCTGGCTTCCCAGTTCGCAGTTTGCTGCGTCAGCATCGAATCCGTGAACGTCCTGTCCTGTTGGGCGCGATTCAGTGCCTGGGTTGCGGCGTCAAGCTGCGCCGTTAACCCCGTTAGCACATTCAAATTTGCCTGCTCCTCATCTGGGAGTGATCCTAGATAGCGGCGCTTGAAATCCGCCAGCCGGGCATCTTGTTCATCCAGCTTCGCCTTGGCATCGACCAGTTGAGTGCCGAGAAACTTTGTCGTTTCCTGCGCTTGGGCTTGCCGCAGCTTTAAATTCTCTTCCATGAACATCGACGTAATCGTGGAGCAAATCTGCTGGGCGGTACGCGCGTCACCGTACGTCACATTAACGTAGAATCCAGGCAGGCCCTGCGCCCGTGTTTCCGCCATCGGCGCGATAGGCGTGACCGAGATGGCTTTGCGCAAAGTTTCGACCAGGTCTTCCGTCGACATCTTGGCCGCCTGGTCCCGATACAGTCCGAATTGCTGAATCACAGGCTCAAGACGGGCCCGGCTCATAATTTCTTGCTGCATGGAGGCCAGCCGCTCGCTCGTATCTCCAGTGACCACCGGCTTCACATAGTCTCCCGGGACCGTGGGTTGCTCGACCAGGACCAATGTTTGCGACGTAAAGCGTTTCGGAAGGAAATGGGTCACTCCGTAGCCGATAATGCCACCCAAAACCGAGAGGACCGCCAAAATCCACCATCGGCGTCGGAGGATAGCAATGTAATCTGGTACGCTGAGTTCTCGTTGTCCAAGCATTGTACGGTCACCCTCTCATCCCGAGTATGTCAGGTCTGCTGATGCACGCGGTTATACCGGCTCACAAAATGAATCGGGGCCAGCTCGAATAATTATAGTGGTACCCGGATCGGCACGCTAGACGTAGAGCAACGGGAGTTCCACCGCCGCACTGTGCGGCGGTCCGGTTGCCAATGTATTGAACATCTATGAGGTTCAGAATTCTTCCCGCTTCCGCAGCGATAGACCGTAACCGGTTGAAATGCTGCCGCTTGTGAGAATACGAAGTACCCCGTCAAGAGCCACAGCCTCCCTGGCAGGGAATTCGCCGCAGTAGCCTTATCAAAACCCTCATAAAACCTTTGATATCAGAGAAAACATTTTCCACAATGTGGTACCAGGTGACTCCGAAGGGCGGAACAGCGGCGTTTCAGCACAGCCCCTATGCCTTGCAGCGCGCGGTAAAATGCTCCCACATATAGGAATGCATGGGTTGGCCCTCTTGTTGCTAGTCCCCACGTATCCGCGCACGCGACTCTGTTCATCTCGGGGCCAAAATGCTGAGCAACTCCGATGAAAACGCCGGCGAAAAGTTCGGCGAAAATCTCGGTAAAAACCTGGCTAAGAATTTGATACCGTCACGGCCTCCTGCCGACGTGCCGGATGGCAGCTACTTTGTAAGCGGGATTAGTCCCGCCATGCGTTCTATTGAACGCGTAATTTTGGAAATCGCCCCCAGCGAAATTCCTATTCTCTTGATGGGAGAAAGCGGAACAGGCAAGGAGATCATTGCCCTCGAGATCCGCCGCCGTTCGCGACGCGCCCACGAAGCATTCGTGAAGATCACTTGTGCGGGCCTGGAACCGGAGTCGCTAAGTTCTCAGCTCGCTAGCGGCCGCATGTCTGGCACGACCGACAGCTATTCAGGTGGTGGCACGGTTTTTCTGAATGAGGTCAGCCACCTCGACCTTACAACGCAAAGCCGGTTGCTGCAGTTACTTCCTGAAGGGAACACCACGGCGCCAAGCGCGCGCTTGATTGCGGCTACCGCACAGAATCTAGAGGAACAAATGCGCGCCGGGCGCTTTCGTGAAGAGCTTTACTACCGCCTTAACGGAGTATGCCTGCGGCTGCCTCCGCTGCGGTATCACACGGCGGATATCCCTGTGCTTCTGGATTTCTTCCTTAAAAAATATGCGGACATTTTTGGCAGGCCGGTACCGCACCTGGGAACGTCCACCATGGATTTATTGTTGCGGCATCCGTGGCCAGGAAATATCCGGGAGCTTGAAAATTTCGCGCGTAAGATGGTCGTATTGGGGGATGAACACCTGGCACTCGATGACTTGTCCGCCACGGCCACATCCGGCGTGACAGCGGCTGCAGCGGCCACCAAGAGCATCGGTGCTGCCAATGGGCGCTCCCTCAAGGACGCGGCACGCGAAGCTGCGCGCAGGACTGAGCAAGAGATGATCATGAAGGTTCTGCAGCGCACGCATTGGAACCGTAAGCGAAGTGCTCGCGAATTACAGATCAGCTACAAGGCGCTCCTGTACAAACTTAAGCAATTAGGCTTGAGCGGCGATTCCGAAGAGCCGGGCCAGTAGCCGAGGATTATCGAGACCAAGTTCCAGATTCGGTGAGCCAGATTCGGTGAGGAGATTGATGAATTTGTCGAGATTCTTGCGAGCTTTTGCCGCGGCGCTGCTCCTGGTCGCTCCTCTATGCAGCCCTCTATCCAGCGTAGCCGCGCAACAACAAGGGGCGCCTCCGGCTGGTTCTTCACCAACGAGCCCGGATGCACCCGCACAACCGGTACCGCCGGAGCAGGATAGCCAGGGCGGCACGCGTACACCTCCGGTCCCTGCGGCTCGTGGCGTATTTGTGGGATCGGCGGAAGACTCGCAACAACCAGGCGATGTGGTACCCGATACGAATGTCGCTTCCAGCGCCGGAAGGATTGGTTTGGGTCTTTTATACAGCGAGCTAAACATATTCGAGCCCACACTTTTTGGATCAGAATCGATACAGACTGGGATTGTCGCCAATCGGTGGCAGCCGTCGACTACATTTGGCGGCACTTTGCGCTTCCGGCACACGTGGCATGCCTCCCAGATAGCCATCTCCTACAATGGGGGAGATAGCCTTTACCATTCGGGTGGGTCTTACAGTAATTCGCCCTATCAGCAGATGGATGCGTCTGGGCAAATTCGCTGGGGCCGGTTCGTACTTAAACTTCTCGACAGTGTGGTGCTTACGCCGCAATCTCCGTTCGGCGGTCTCACCACCGGTGGACCAGCTCTGATCGGCCAGACCCCCGCGTATAGCAACTTCGTGCCAACCATCACGCCTGCCGCTAACACGATTCTGACGGGATGGGGCAACCAAATTAGCAATGTCGCCCTGGCAGAACTGCATTACTCACTAAGTCGCCGGTCTACAGTGAGCGTGAGCGGTTCTCAACAGGAGCTTCATTTTTTTAATTCCGGCTACGTCAACAGCGCATATGAAGGCGCGCAAGTGGGCTACAACTACGCGTTAAGTGCCAAGGATTCCGTTGCTGTCACGTATAACTTCACGTATACAAATTACGGCAGCACTACTGAAAGGCAACTAACTCATCTTGCGCAGCTGAATTTCTCCCGGAAAATCACGGGCCGTCTGGCCTTCCAGGTCTCTGCCGGACCGCAGTGGACCATCGCCGAGAATTCAGGCCAACCGAATAGCGACACGCTTACCTGGGGTGGCTTTACCTCGCTCACCTATCGGCAACCGCGCAACATCTATTCCATCGCTTTGGTCCGGGCATTCAGTGGAGGCTCTGGGGTGTTTTACGGTGCGAACACCGATACCGTCTCCGCTTCGGTCAGCCGGCGATTTACACGGTTTTGGACGGGATCGGTAAGTGGAGGCTATTCCCGCAGCGATAGCCTTCCTAACAGTCAGCTCTTCACCCAGCAGCTCTTCACCCAGCAGCTCACCACCCAGCCGGCTGGACAGATTGCTACGCGTTTTAACACCTGGTATGTAAGCACGAATGCCACGCGCCAGGTGGGGCGGCACTTAAATCTTGCCCTGGGCTATGCTTTCGAGGGGCAGAGTTCGAACGGCGTTTGTCCCGTTTTCAGTTGCGGCGTCGCGACCGCGGTTCATAATTTAAGTATTAACGTTAACTGGCACTTGCGCCCAATTGGCTAAATGCGGAGAATTAAAACCAGCGGTGAGGATTTGAGAGCCTAGCTATGTACAAGAAGTTTTTCGACTTGAAGGAGAATCCGTTTAACGTCAACCCGGATCCGCGATATCTATTTCTCACGCGGAGTACCCAGGAAGCGCTGGCGTGCCTGACTTATGGCATCGAGACCCGCAAGGGGTTCATCTTACTCACCGGGGAAGTCGGTACTGGTAAAACAACGCTGCTGAACAAGCTGCTCGGGTGGTTACATCAGGAAAACGTCGCAACGGCTTTTGTATTCAATCCGCGCCTCAGCGTATCTCAATTCTTTGACTTCATGATGGCCGATTTCGGCATTCCCTGCGAGTCGCGCATGAAGAGCCAGGTGCTGATTAAGCTGAATCAGTGGCTCCTCGAGCGCTACCAGGCAGGCGAGCGCGCGGTGTTGATCGTAGACGAAGCCCAGAATCTTTCGCCGCAAATGTTGGAGGAAATTCGCCTTCTGACCAACCTTGAAACGTCCACGGAAAAATTACTTCAGATCGTGTTGGCAGGCCAGCCTGAACTCGAGGTCAAATTAAACCAGCCGCAGCTTCGGCAACTTCGCCAGCGCATTACGCTGCGGGCCAAGACCCTCCCTCTGACTCTGGAAGAAACCCATGGATATATCAATGAACGCCTGCGCATCGCCGGCGGAGATGGCAAGGAAATTTTCAGCCCCGAAGCCATCGAGGCGGTGCACCATTATGCCCGTGGCATCGCTCGCGTAACCAACGTGCTCAGCGAACATGCGCTGATCAGCGCGTTCGTAGACCAGCGGAAACCTGTTTCGGGCGAAATTGTGGAAGAAGTGGCGCGGGATTTCGATTTACATGAGGTCGATCCCATGGCCCAGGCAATCGCGCAACCCTCTGGCATTGCGCCTGCCAATGGAACTCAGCCGCCCCTGGTGGAATCGCTTCTGCAAGCACTGAATACTCTGGTGCAGCGGTTGAACAATGCCGAGATTACCGTCGAACCCGAGCGGGAGAAACAAACGGAAAAGGAATCCTGAGTCTTTAATCTCCTGCAGCACTATATCCGCCGCACAACTCGCTAGCCCCTGGTCCTGGCTGTTTCGCTAGTACTGCCATGATTCGTTGCTGTGGTATACGTGATGGCGCCTTGGCCATTTTTAACCAAAGGAAAGCATTCATTGACACATCGCCCATGAATGAGCAAACTGTCGAGACGGTAGTACTCGTCCTTTCTCGAAGCGGCCAATAAACCACCCCGGGAGTCAAGAAGCCCGGGGGGTCAAGAAGGAAGTACATCCTCTCAATCGTGACGGATAAAAACATGAGACATCTGACTTTTCTCATCCTTGCAATGGGCCTGTTTTTTGCCGTTCCCCCAGCGCATGCCGACACGCTTCAGTACGTGGTGCAGGTTCCTGGCGATTTTAGCCTCACCTTTGATTTGCCGCAGAATCCCACTCCTGACTTTGCAAACGCGAGTGGCTTTGCATTTACCAACACCAACGTCACCTTGAGCAGTGGCTTAGTTGTTGGACCGGCCAATCCCGTGGGTGAACCGGTACAGATAGGCTTTGGGACGGGATCGCTGCGTATCCTCAGCAACCCTATTCCTGTGTTGCAGGAACTCGCGGTGCTTGGCCCCCAGTTGTGGACGGGGACCCCGCAGGCGCCCACGCTGCTAACTGGCACGTTTACATCCAACCAGGAATGGCTCGCACGTCTCGGCATTCCGTCGCCGTTTCCCATTGCGACGGTGACCGACATTGGTCCCGTGAATACGCCGGAATGCGCGACACTAACATTGACGTTAATAGGGGTGTTGTTCGCGTTATCGCTGGGAAGCAAGTTTACCGTTTGACCGCGACTACCACTGAAAGTCTCGTGGCGCTGCCCATTGTCCTCCCGAATCGCGCAGGGTAGATTTGTGTCCGCGTTATTTGTATCTAGGTACCGCTCTCCTGGTGGCGCGACTATTGCGCGGACGTCTTCGACTGTGCACGACTCCACAAACAAGCCGCAGATGACCCGGTTAGGGCGTAACCTCTGCAACAACTGGGGATTGGCCACAGAAGCATCACCGCCGCAGTGAAGACGAAATTGTATTTCCTCTGCGCAGCTTGAAAGCACCCGTGCGGGGTCACTACCTTATTTCGCAGCCACACTCTGCGCGATTCCCGTCAACTTGCGCCGCGGCGCGAAACATTCGTCCACGCCATGCAAACTCCTCAGTGCTATTTTATCTTGGAGCGCTGACTAACACGGGTGATAATCCTATTCTCACCTGCGGTGACTCGCGACCGCTCACGTGAGTGCAGCCGCCGCGGGATAAACTCTCAGGTTTAAATCAAACCCGATGCCTGTATGCAACTCCATGCAAATGTGCGTTCGTCGAATATCCCAGCGAGAACCGGTATCGCCACGGAAAAAATCTCGACTCGCCATGTTCGATGCGCGTGCAATAATTGTGAATCGCATATCGCTGTCTCTGCATATCGCAGAGAACCTCCAGCTGCGAAACAGACAAAAAATACGGAGCAATCATGGCCATCCTGGTAACCGGCGGTGCCGGATATATCGGTAGCGTAACGGTAGAACGTCTGCGCGCCAAAAATGAAAACGTTGTGGTGCTGGATGATTTGGATCGCGGGCACCGCGCCGCGGTAGACGCTGATACGCCGTTTTATCAGGGAAATATTGCCGACCGAACGCTCCTGTCGCGGATCGTTCGGGAGCACCAAATCGAGTCTTGCGTGCATTTTGCCGCGCTCGCCTACGTCGGTGAGTCCGTCACCGATCCGGCCAAGTATTTTGAAAACAATGTGGCCAATGGCATCGCATTCATGACCGGCCTGGTGCAGGCCGGCGTGCGGCGTGTCGTTTTTTCTTCCACCTGCGCCACCTACGGGGAACCCGACGAAATCCCCATCACCGAGCGCTGCCGCCAATGGCCAAAAAATCCTTATGGCTGGTCCAAGCTCCTTATCGAACGCCTCCTCGATTCTTACGACACCGCTTACAATTTGAAGTTCGTGGCACTCCGCTATTTCAATGCTGCTGGAGCCACTCAGAAATGCGGCGAACATCACGATCCGGAGCCGCATTTGATTCCCAATCTGCTTTCAACCGCTCTGGGCGAGCAACCCTACGTCTCGGTTTTCGGAAATAAATACCCGACGCCTGACGGCACCCCAATCCGCGACTACATACACGTTTCCGACCTGGCAGAGGCTCACGTCCGCGCCCTCGAATACCTGCGGCAAGGCGGCGCGTCCGATTTCCTTAATCTTGGAAGCGGACACGGTTTTTCGGTCCTGGAAGTCATCGAGTGCGCACGTCAGGTGACCGGCAAGCCCATCGATATGCGGATCGAGCCGCCGCGCGCCGGCGATCCCTCGCGCTTGATTGCCGATTCGCGAAAGGCCCAATCCGTTCTCGGGTGGCAGTGTGTGGAGTCCGATCTCCCTTCCATCGTGCGCTCGGCCTGGGCATGGCGCCTGCGCCATCCTCGCGGCTACGTGTCTGCATGACACCTTCCAGCGGCGTTGGAAATGCGCAACGTTGTCGTGCGGCTTTTCTTGAAATCGAATTTCAACCGGGTATACAGCGGGTCGCGTGACATGGCTTCAAAGCGCGAAAAATCGGCTGCCACCGTCGAACCCTCTGCGGCCGGCGTGATTTCAGCATCGGATCGGTGGGAATCTGCCTACTTGCGCTTTGAAACACCGGAGCAGGAAGTTAACAAATTCCTCAAACGCTTGCGGCGTTTGGGCGCCGCGCAGTGGCCCCGCGATGCGCGCATTGTCGAGTTATTTTGCGGGCGTGGCAATGGACTCCATGCGCTTGAGCGCATGGGATTCACTCATATCGAGGGCATAGACGCCTCTTCCCGGCTGGTGGCGCAATATCGAGGAAATGCGGTGTGCTGCGTCAGCGATTGCCGGATGCTACCCTTTGCCGACGGCAGTAAAGACGTCTTGATTGTCCAGGGCGGTTTTCACCATTTGCCGGATTTCCCCGACGATCTGACGCAGATCCTCTTGCAGATGCACCGCGTCCTTAGGAAAGATGGTGTGCTCCTTGTTGTGGAACCCTGGAGAACTCCCTTCCTTACGTTTGCGCACCTGGTTTGTGAAAATTCGCTCACGCGCCGCCTTTCGAACAAAATCGATTCCCTATCCACGATGATCCAGTACGAACGGGAGGCGTACGAGCAATGGCTTGCCCATCCGGACCTGATCTTGACGCTGGTCCGCAAATATTTCGAGCCGCAGCAGGAGTCCTTCGCCTGGGGCAAATGGAATTTTTCTGGCCGGCGCCGCTCCACGGTCCTTCCTTGAACGTCCGCAAGCTGTGTGTTTATTCTGCGGAAAACCCGCCGATCTCTCAGTGCTGCCTGCCACAACCGAAGCCGGCAACGATTCGATGATATTCTAGCTCTCGCGACAAAAAGCCGATTGGTACAGCCTTCGTGAATACACTCGCCGACAACACAACCGAGACTGCCGGAACGGTGAAGGCCATCGAAGTCTCGGTGGTTATTCCTTGCCTTAATGAGGCCAATTCCGTCGGTATCTGCATTGATAAAGCCTTGGCGGCGTTCGCTTCCGCGGGCCTGTCGGGTGAGGTAGTCGTCGCCGATAACGGCTCGTCCGATGGCTCCGTAGATATCGCGGAAGCGCACGGGGCGCGCGTGGTGCGGGTGGAACAGCGGGGATATGGAGCCGCATTGAACGCCGGAATTACGGCTGCACGCGGCCGCTTCATCGTGATGGGCGATGCTGATGACAGCTACGACTTCTCAGAAGTTCCGCGGTTCGTGCAAAAGCTGCTCGAGGGTTACGACCTCGTCATGGGTAACCGGTTTAGAGGCGGCATAAAGCCCGGCGCCATGCCTCCCCTTCACAGATATTTCGGTAACCCTGGCCTGACCGCCTTGCTCAACCTATTGTTTCGCACCGGGGTGGGCGACGTTTATTGCGGCATGCGTGGATTTTCACGCAAGATGTATGACCGCTTGGGTGTGCGGAGCACCGGAATGGAGTTTGCGCCGGAGCTCATCATCAAGGCCTCACAGTTGGGCGCCCGAATTACGGAAATTCCGATCTTCTTGTGGCCTGACAAACGAGGCCGCCCGCCGCATCTTCGGAGCTTTCGTGACGGCTGGCGAACTTTGCGCTTTTTCCTTCTGTATGCACCGAACTGGCTGTTTCTGCTGCCTGGCGGTTCCTTGTTTCTCGTTGGATTAGCCTTGGTTTTCTGGCTTTTGCCGGGCCCTCGTCATTTGCCGTCTGGCATCGAGCTGGACACCCAAACAATGATCTTCGGTGTAATTTTCACGCTCATGGGGGCCCAAATCAGCGCAGTCGGATTTTTCGCTAAAGTATTCAGTTACGCGGAACGTTTCGATCGTAATCCCATCTCTCTGAAGCGGTGGTTGCTCCGCGTGAAGCTCGAGCACGGCCTGCTATTGGGAGTATTCCTTTTTCTCGCGGGCTTGGCCGAATGCGCCAAGATCACTTTACATTGGGCGCTTAGTGGCTTCGGACCGCTCTATCAAATACGCCAGGTTTTGTTCTGGAGCATGTGGTTATTTCTCGGCATGCAGATTATCTTTTCCTCATTTTTCCTGAGTATGCTGGGTATCAGTCGCGGCACTTATATTGGGGATTATGAGCGCCCTGACAAATCCTAATCCAGCCCTGCGGCTTCTTGGAAAAATTCATGGCCGCATCGTGCATAGGCGCAGGATAGCCGTCCTTGCGGACCGCCTTGCGTCTATGCTTGCGCCTCGCTCACGATTGCTTGACGTGGGGTGCGGCGATGGCAGGCTGGGCGCGCTGCTGCGCGATGCGGTGCCTGGGCTGGACGTGCAAGGTCTCGAAGTGCTGCCCCGCCCGGATTGTGCCGTCCCCTGTAAGACTTTCGACGGCATCCACTTGCCGTTTGCGGATGGCTCCGTCGATTGCTGTCTTTTTGTCGACGTCCTGCACCACACCACCGACCCTTTGCCGCTTTTGCGCGATGCCTGCCGGGCAAGCTCGCGATTCCTCCTCATCAAGGACCACCTTGCGGAGAATGCGCTCGACCACGCGACCCTGCGGTTTATTGATCGGGTAGGCAACGGACCTCATGGTGTCGCACTGCCGTACAATTATTTTTCCCGTACAGAGTGGCAGGAATTGTATGCGCAGCTTGGTCTAACCATCGTTCGCACGGATGGTGCCCTGCCGCTGTATCCGTTCCCCTTTTCTGCGCTGTTTGGACGGAATTTGCATTTCATCGCCCTGCTCAAAAAAGACGGGCAGTAAGCCTTCTATCAGTCGATTGCGCTTACTGCCTCGCGGCTCGGTGCAGTGCTGCCTGCAGGCGTGATCTGTGGGCTTGCGTGCTGCCAAATTTTGGTTCGGCAGCCCTAATTCGAGGAATAAAGACCTGCCCCATGATAAGCCCCGAGATGCGGAGCATCGGGCGCATCGGGCTCAGCGAGCCACACCTGCCGTCCTCGGAAATAGTGAAGTAATGGCTCGATGTCCACGCCCGGCATTTCGCGCGCCCAAACCACTTTCGCCCGGTCGATCTCCGCTTTGTTGTACACCCATTCCTCCAGCACGTTATGCCCCGGGGAATAGCGCACGATCACCAGATGTTTGCCGGGAGTTTTCTCCAACTGCGAGGCAAATTGCGCGCGATATTCAATCCCGGAAAGCGGCGGGTGCCCTAACGGCTCTCCCTGTGGATGCAAAGGGGCCAAAAGCACGGTGAACAATACGACCACGCGCGTGAGGCCGAGCCCCACCGGCCGGCCTTGATATGTCCATCGCCGCAAGTGCCGCATCCCCTGCGTCAATAAAGCAAACAGGGTCGCGGTAAGCGCCGCGATGTAGTGCGGCTGCGCCCAGGAAACCAGCAGCAACCCCAGAAAACACACGATCGTCTGCACAAGAAAAAATCGCGTCCTGCGGTTCAATAGCAAATACGGCAGCGCCACCACCAGTACGCATAGTTCCGGCCAAATAAAAAAGCTAAGATCGGGCCACATGAACATGTACCCGACTTTGGCTAGCGTCGACGCCGAGTATTTCCCCGTGCGCAGCACAGTGATGGGACCCGTACGCCATAAATCGGGCACCCACTTGTTGTAAAACGCGTCGAACTGGGGATTCGCATAATGAATTTTCGGTCTTTCCTTCTGCCACACAACGGCTGGCGTACTAAAGTAAGTTTGATCGTTTACCACGTAGGGAAATACAGTCGCTTTCCCCGTGCCTCGCCAGTTGTAGTAACCCACAAAAATTCCGCATAACAGTGCCACTACGCAAAACGGCGCGACCACCCTCGGCAGAGTTATCCTCCACGATGGACTTCTCCTGCCGCTTAACCACGCGAGCAATGCGACCGCTACGGGCACACAGAAAATAAAGCCCTCGAGTGGCCGGCTGTTCAGCAGAATAGCCGCGCCAATCCCCAACAGCACCGCATCACGCGATCGGTGAAAATGCATAATCCGCGGCATCGCACCCATCACCAGCGCTCCGCCAATGGCCGCCACTGCGCCGCCCCAATAGCTGTTGATCCAGTACGAAAAAGTGCCCAGGCGCAGCAGCACGAGCGTCGCGCCGAGCAGCGCCCACTCTGGTGGCAACCACCCCTGCATCATCCACAGCACCGCGGCGCACATCCCCGCGGCACTGAGCAGCACTCCAATCCACGGGTGCCCGAGCAATTGTCCCAGGGCGAGCGCTGCACCCTGCCCCGGCGGATATTTCGACATGTACGTGGGGTGCTGGTTGACGTGGAACGTATCGAAAAACAGCCACATCGGATGCGTCGGATTTGTCAGCCGCCCGTGCGCAAACGTGTCTCCGGCGAGCAGGTAACTGAACTCGTCGTGAATCTTTGGCACCGGAATCGGAAGCACCCATAGAAGGGCCAGGCGGATCCCAATCGTCGCCGCCGCAATCGTGACAAGTGCCAAGCCTCTCCGCCCCGCTAACCGCTTTCCCCACGTTTCCACCCAGCCAAAAACGCCGGCACCGAGCAGCGGCCATCTCCAAGCCAGCGCCAGGCAAACGAACAATGCGGAAATTCCGACAATTTCGCCACGCGTAAAATGAGCAATAAAGTGAAGAAAAAAGTGTCTAAACATCGCTCAACAGCAGAAATAACTCAGCTTTCAGGGGTGGGGGAGGGGGACAGTGCGGCATGCCAAATGAATGCAAGACGAATCTCGATGATTGCCAGATAAGTGCGTCAACGGCTTCGTTTCACCGCACTCGATTGTAAGCGATAACCAGCACAGATGCAAAAACCCGCTAAAACACAGGCGAAAACCAACCCGCTGTCCACGCAGGTGTCCAATGCAGATGCGATCCCGAAAGTACATGGCCGACTGGCGCGACGCCGAGGCGCAACATCACGGTTGCGAATTAGCAGGGCAGGCGTGCCAGACCGGCATGCCGGGCGCATCGGGTTCAGCCAGCCAGATCTGGCGACCCTGAAAGTAGTGGACCAGCGGCCGCATATCAACGCCGGGTATCTCTCGCGCCCAGACCAGTTTGGCATGATCGATATCCGCCGCATTGTAAACCCATTCCTCGATATTTCCGGCCCTTGGTGCGTTGCGCACGATCACCAGGTATTTACCCGGCAGGGAATTGAGTTCCGCCGCCAATCGCGCGCGATATTCAATCCGGGGTATCACTTTGTTGGGAGCCTCAAACGTCCCACCGCGCTGATGCCACGGCGCCAGAAATAACGCGAACAACACCACGACCCGCGACCACCCAATGCCCACCGGACGTCCCCGATACTGCCACTTTCGCAAGTGTCGCATCCCTTGCGTCAACAAAGCAAAAACCGTGGCGATCACCGGCGCGGCGGAATGCGGTTCAAACCATAGGACGGCGAGAAATCCCACCCCGCAAAGCGCCGCCTGGATCACCAGAAATCTCACCCGACGATCGCGCCACACCCACGCCACGGCGAACAACGGCACGCAAAGTTCCGTCCACATAAAAAAGTAAATGAATTTTCCCCCTACCGTCGTGAGATGCCGCAGAGCGTGCCGGAACCCGTCCATCCGGTTTGCCGCTGTGTAAGGCCGCACCCACCCGTTGTAAAACGCTTCTAACTGAGGATTCCCGTAGTGCAGTTCGGGCCCGGCCTTTTGCCAGACGAATGTTGGCGAAGTGTAATACGTGCGGTCATTCAAAACGTAGGGCAGCAGCAGCGGATTGCCGGTCAGCCGCCAATTGTAATACCCGGCGAAAATCCCAGTTAACAGCAGCACTGCGCTGAACGGAATAACAATCCGCCGCACACTTGTACCCCGCGGCCGCCCCTTTTCCGGGAGCTTTTCCGGAAGTCGCCACTTTGTGCCCCACAAGCGTGCGCCCAACACCACGATCACCGGCACACATAAAATCAAGCCTTCGAGCGGCCGGCTATTCACCAGAATAGCTACGCCGATCCCCAGCAGCACCGCATCGCGCGCGCGCTGAAAATGAATGATCCGGGGCATCGCCCCCATAACGAGCGCTCCCCCGATCGCTGCCACTGCACCGCCCCAATAACTGTTGATCCAGTAAGAGAAAATTCCCAGCCGCAGCAGCACCAGCGTTGCTCCGAGCAGCGCCCATGGCGGTGGCAGCCACCCCTGCAGCATCCACAACACAGCCGCGCACATGGCCGCCGCGCTAAGCAGCACCCCAATCCAGGGGTGCCCCAGCAATTGTCCCAGCGCCAATACCGCGCCCTGAGCCGGCGGATACTTCGACATATATGTGGGGTGCTGATTAACGTGGATCGTATCGAAAAACATCCACATCGGGTGCGTAGGATTTGTCAGGCGCCCGTGCGCGAACGTGTCCCCGGCCAGCAAATAACTGAATTCGTCCTGAATCTTTGGCACCGGAATCGGAAGAAGCCATAGCAGGCTCAGCCGTATCACAATCGTGGCCGCCGCAATGGCGACCACCGCGAGGCCTCTGCGATCTGCTAAACGCGCCCCGATGCTTTCGATCCCGCCGAAAAAGCGGTTGCCCCACAGGGGCATGAGCCACGCGAAGCTCAAGCACGCGAGCAGAGCCAAATCTGCCGCAATTTCCCGCGAAGTAGCATGCGCAAGCAGAGCAGTTCTCATCGCTTATCCCATAGCATCGCTCATCCATAGCACTGAGCAGCGATGGCTTCTACCTGAACGCGTGAACTCGTACGCAAACGCCATCGGCCGCCGCTGTTTCAGACGAGCCGCTTCAAATAAGCTTCAACCAATTTTCAGCCAAGATTTAATTAATGATTTAGCTGAGAGGTCTATTTGCAGCCTGCGGTTTGCGTTGCTGTCGCTCGTAGGGAGCGGTTTCAAACAGGGCGACAATCGCCAGCACCAGCGCAGCGACAACCACAGCCAGTTCTGCCGCCGTCCTCGAACTGCTGCCGCTCGCCAGCAACGCCAGCACACCAAACAGCACACCGCTGATGTAGAGGATCATTACCGCGCCGCGCGTGCCCAGCCCCAGATTGGCCAGACGGTGGCCCGCATGGTCCTTGCCCGGAGTCGCGAATGGCAACAGGCCGCGCCGCGAACGGGAAATCGTCACCAGAATCGTATCGAATAAGGCCACGCCCAGCACCAGGATGGGGACCATCCACTGCGCCCCATGCGAGGCGCCGTTCATGCGCAATTTCAGCGCCAGCGTCGCCATCAAAAATCCGAGAAGCATCGCCCCGCCATCGCCCATGAAAATCTTGGCGGGATTGAAATTCCAGCGCAAAAAGCCCAGCGCCGCGCCCATCACCGCTGCTGCCAGCGTGCTTACCCACACCTGCCCGTTCGCTATGGCGAAGATCGCGAAAAACAGCGAGGCGATGGCTGCGATGCCCGCGCACAAACCGTCCATATAATCAAAAATGCTGAAGGAAGCGGTTACGCCGGTCACCCAAAAAACCGTCAGCACTCCATCCGCGATGGCGCTGGCGTGTCCCGGTGCAAGCACCGAGAACACCTGCGCATGAATCCCCGAGGCCAAAAGTATCAGCCCGGCGATCGGCATCCCCACAAACAATTTCACTTGATGATGCAGCAGGCCGCGATCGTCTAGTGTTCCGACCAGAATCACGAGCGTGGCGCCCGCAATAATTCCCAGGGTCTCGGTGATTGCTGGACCGCTGACCGACACCGCAATGGCCAGCAGTACGCCCGAATAAATGGCCAGTCCGCCCAGCAGCGGAATAGGTTGCAGATGAACTTTTCTCGGCCCCGGATGATCCACCATCCCCACACGCAGCGCAAACTGCCGTACGGGAACGGTGAGTCCGAGCGAGACTACCAGCGAGACTGTGAACGCCAGCAGGACGGCTGTCATTACTGACGCTCCATTTATCGCTCCGCCAAGCTCTGCTGCAGCGTGGCCTGGACGTAATCACGACCCTTGGCGTTGTAATACCGCTCGATCGTTCTCTTCAATCCATCCCGAAACATCACTTAGGCTCCCAGCCGAGAAGTCACTTTGCAAGGCGATTATTCGTGACCCGGTTCAGCAAACCCGTAGGCGTGTCCAGAAGCAGCTTGGTCTCCGCCTTATGCCCCGTGCGTTCTAAAACCATGTCTACGCGTTTAAAAGCGTACGCACCCCGTCCTGCCCAGATTCACCGTCGTGCCATCCCCGATCTTTTCCCCACCTAGCATAGTCTCGTCGACGATGTCGCCGATATACGTCCAATCCCGTATATGCGTGCCATCTCCCCACAGGTTAGATGGGTCCTGTCCTATGAAGGCGCGCGCGCTCATCGCCATCACGCACGGGTTTCAACGCCGCAGGCACCGTACACCGTAAAGTACCGGCGCGAGGCGTATCTGCTGCCGCGATTAGCGGGTGGCCTCTTCAATTGTTTTAACAAAAATGTGAAGCTCGTTCACTCTATCATACCTGCGCGCCAGCTCACGGCAGCGGAGGCTCATCTCCCCCAGCCGTTCCGGTGCCCGTAAAACCCCCCGTATTGCTTCCGCAACACTCGTCGGATCATCGGGATCCGCGGAAACACCGCAACCGTCTCGCTCGGCGAATCGTGTGACCTCGGCCTTCTCCGTCGCCACCGCGAGCAAGGGACGGCCCGCCGCCAGAATGTTGTACACCTTGCTCGGCACCACCACCCCTTCGAGCCCCCGCTTCACCGTGACGATATGCATGTCTCCCGCAGCCATCACTTGGGGAATCTCCGAAGCGGGGCGAAAGGGCAGGAATCGCACGTTGGCAGTGCCATGCGCTTCTTTTTCCACCTGCGGTTTCAGCGCCCCTTCACCAATAAACACCAGCCCCACGCCGTCTGATTCGAGCATACGGGCGGCTTGCACCAGCGTCTTCCAGGCGCCGTAAAATCCCAGATTGCCCGCATGAATCAGGACAAACCGGAAATCTCCGCGAATCTCGCGGACCACCGGATGGTCCCTGCCTGGCACCGTCTCGGGGTACGGCACGCCGACGCGTACGATCGCCAGGCGCGACGGGTCCACGCCTTTCTCGATGATCCGCTCCCGCATGTCTTCGCCCAGCACGATGACCCGCGATGCTCGTCCGAGCGCCCAGCGGTGCATCGCCTCCCAGCGGTCCGTCCACGTGCCCGGCGGCATGATCCCGCCCCCAACGGCCATGTCGGGATACATGTCATTGATATTGTAGACGAACGGCCGGCGGGAAAGCTGCGCCACCAGCGCCCCGGCAATACCCGCGAACGGCGGATCGGTCATCGCCAAAACCACGTCCGCCCGCATCGCCAGCGCGCGCGGAACGGCTAGAGCCGTATAGGTAAGGTAATTCGCGACACGGTGCTTCATGCGGAAGCGCGGAAAAGCCGTGGATCCCATGCATTCCACGGCCACGTTGCCGTTGGTTTCGCGCCTCCACGGCCGCCAGGGATAAAACTGCGTGGGATCGTACGACGGCCGCCCGGCAAGCACCGTAACCCGGTGCTTTTCCGCTAAAGCGTCTACAAGGACTGTCGCGTTTTTCGCCGTGGCCGAGGTATCGGGCGGGAAATATTCATTCAATACCAGGATGTGCACCTTGGAGCTAGGCCTCGCTGATTCGCTGTCCTTGCGGCGCCGCGATTTTTCGGATAGTTAGCCAGGTTCGGCTGTTTTCAGCTGATTTCAACTGCTGTCCAACCGTTGTCCGGCTGCTGTTCAACTGCTCTTCGCCTGCTGTTCGGCGATGGCCCAGCTATCGCCTAGCTATTGGTTTAGCTGCCTGTGCGGCGTCTTTCAGCAACGCGTGTCCATGGCGAAGCCTCGCCCGCATGTGCAGTTGCAATTCTACCGCAGCCGGCACACCCGCACGGGTCCTGACCGGCAGTTCCCGCAATTGCCACACCTGCTGTTGGTGTGCCCTGCGGCGCGATCGCCAAATTCAAATTTGATCGTGCAGACTCCTTGCGCTACAGCGTGGGGTATACTGCGCTTGTTGCGAATACCTATAATCGCCCGGCAATGACGATAAACCGGTTAAAAATAGATAACAAAATCAGCTCGTCTCCCAGTCGGCCTCCATGCCTCCGGCTCTGTACGATTGCGCCTTTCGAGCACACTTTCGAGGAGCTAAGTTCATGTCCATGCCGGCCATTTCTCCCCATAGCGAGTTCAACGTTTATGAATCGGCCGAAGCACGCTTTGAACTCGCTTCGAAAAAACTGGGCCTCGAAGAAGGCGTATACCGCTTCATGCGCTACCCCAATAAGGAAATCACTATCTACATTCCGGTGACGCTCGATACCGGCCATCTGGAAGTGTTTATCGGCTACCGCGTGCATCATTCCCTGGTGCGCGGGCCATGCAAAGGGGGCATTCGCTTCGCGCCGGATGTCACCCTCGACGAAGTGCGTGCGTTAGCCAGTTGGATGACCTGGAAGTGCGCCATTGCCAATATCCCTTTCGGCGGGGCCAAGGGGGGAATCATCTGCGATCCCGCGAAGCTTTCCACAGGTGAACTCGAGCGCCTCACCCGGCGTTACACCGCCGAGCTAAGCGAGTGGTTTGGTCCCGAGCGTGACGTTCCCGCTCCCGACCTGGGCACCAACGAGCAGACCATGGCTTGGATCATGGATACCTACTCGATGCACGTGCGGCGCACCACCACCTCCGTCGTGACCGGTAAGCCTGTCAACATGGGTGGCTCGCTCGGCCGTCGCGAAGCTACCGGACGCGGGATCATGCTGGTATGCGACAAAGCACTGGCTAAATTCGGCATGAAACGCTCCGACACGCGCGTGGTCGTGCAGGGATTTGGAAATGTGGGTTCAACCGCGGCTGCGCTGATGTATGGTGCGGGGTACAAAATCGTGGGCATTGCGGATATCAATGGCGGGCTGTACAACGAATCGGGATTTAATATCACCAAGCTGGAGGATTGGGTCGTCCATCAGCATCGGCTGCTGCCGGATTTTCCCGGTGGTGGAACGCGCATGACAGCACAGGATGTTTTATTCCAGCCCTGCGATATCGTCGTGCCCGCGGCCGTTGAAAATCAGATCACCAGCGAAAACGCGCACCGTTTCCAGGCTCGCATACTTTGCGAGGGTGCTAACGGGCCGACCACCGCGATGGCGGACGAGATACTCGACCGCAAGGGAATTTTTGTTCTTCCCGATGTGCTGGCCAACGCCGGTGGTGTTACGGTTAGCTACTTCGAGTGGGTGCAGGATCGCCAGGGATTATTCTGGCGTGAGAGCGAGGTCAACGAGCGCCTGAAGGACGTCATGGAGAACAGTTTTGACGAGGTTGTGCGTTACTCGGAAATGCACGGCGTAAATAATCGTACGGCCGCCTATATGCTGGCGATAGATCGTGTGGCCTTCGTGCTGAAGCTCCGCGGCATCTATGCGTAAAAGCGTGCGTTTCACCGGTCGCCGCGCAATGGCTTGCGCCGCCATGTTGGGCTCATGCGACCGCACCCGGCGGGCCGGACTGCGCAGGGCGACACATTTGGCCTTGTCGAAAACGAGCCGCAAAAATACGTTCACGAAGACTGCGCAACCGATACAATCTGTGGCGCATGGCTTAGCCGGCATCGCGCCGGTTCAATCATGATGACGGAACTCATCTCTCCAGGAAATGTGAAGAGCGAAGACGAGCACCGGCGCGATATTTGCACCGTCGGCCGGTGGATTCACGCGCGCAACTTCGTCGCCGCTACCGACGGAAATATCTCTGTGCGCATCGATTCATCGCGCATCCTCACCTCCCCGACGGCCATCAGCAAAGGCATGATGACGCCCGATGACCTCGTCATCACCGATCTCACGGGCACGCGCTTGTCCGGCCATCGGCCCGCCTCCTCTGAGCTTGGCATGCATCTTTTGATTTACAGGCGCCGCCCCGATATACGCGCGGTTTGCCACGCCCACCCGCCAATCGCCACCGGTTATGCCGCAGCGGGCTTGCCGCTCGACAAGGCGATCTGCAGCGAAGTCATTTTGTCGCTTGGATGCATTCCCGTCGCGCCTTATGCCACCCCGGGCACCCCGGAGCTGAGCGATGAGCTCGAGCCTTTCGTCGAAAGCTATGACGCGCTGCTGATGGCGAATCACGGGGTCGTTACGTATGGCGCCGACCTGCTCTCCGCTTTTTTCCGCATGGAGACGGTCGAGCATTTCGCGCAAGTCGCCCTGGTCACCGAAACCCTCGGTAAACAAGCCCTGCTTTCTGGCACTGATGTGGAGAAATTGCTCGCGGCCCGCGCCCGCCATGGGTCGACCCATGCCTTTAAGGCCGGACCTGTTTGCCCGGTAACTTCTGACAACGAAACGCCCCAGCGCGTCAGCATCACGCGCCAGGAGCTTCAGGGGTTAATCGAAGAAGGTATTGAAAAGGCTCTACGCAAGGACCGCGAACCCCGCTGATTTGTTATTACCTGCACTCTGCGAGTAGCCTGCCACCCCAACTTTGCAAACCGCAGTTTGCGAGCCGCAGTCGCGAACTCACCGCCGCGAAAATCTCCGCGAAAAACGTGTCACAAACATGGTGTGTGCGCTCGGCCACGTTCACGTGCGGTTGCATCGGCTTTCCCAAACGCTACCATTGCTAAGGTGTAGCAGGTGGTGCTGGTCGAGGGCTGATCGACATCAGTTGAACGGGACCTCCCTAATGGTGGTCGCCGTGCCCGCCGCCATGACCAGCCTGGCCGGTAGCGTGAGCGGGGCCTGACCCATGGCTCGATCCGTGGCCTGCCCCGTGGCCTGCGGCACCGCTTCCTACCGATACATTGCTCTCGGGAAGCACGGGTGCAAGGATCGGCGCCCCCGTGAACATCAGCACCAGTGGACCCACAATCCCGAACGTCAGGATCGCGTACACCTCCGGCAGCACCCAGTCAATTGTCTCTGGTGACGTTCCCCCCAATCGTCTGGTCAGATACCACACCAGCCACGCCGCTCCCATGGCGATCCACATCGCCGGCATGCGGCTGGGATAGGAAACTTCTAGTAAGGTTTGGCAATGGGGGCATTCCAGATTGTCGGTATGTGCCGTCACCAACGATGCTGGAATTGGATTCTGGCAATGAGGACAAACACGAATCGCCACGATGCACCTCGCGTAATCTACGTCAACTTACGTTAACTTACGGCAACTTACGTTAACACCGCATGCAAATTTGCGTTAACACCCGATAGAAAAAAGAAACGATAACATTTCGCCTTTTCAGCAGCGGACCGCAGTTCTATTGCCGTTAGCGTGACACTTCTACATTGCTAAATAGTGTGCCGCTCGATTCACTCCCAGAGGCGGTTTGAGCTTTGAACATCAGCCGTTTGCTCAGTGCATTCCGCACGTCGCTTTGCTCACGATAAAAGCCACTCACTGGTGACCCAGCACATTTTTGCCTACCTGCACCGCCATGCAGATCATCCGCATTTCTCAGCGACGCTCTTGTTAGCATCACGCGAAGCCCTTGCCCGGCCCTCATGCGGCTAGCGTGAACCCAACGTGCCGTCTTAACTCCGTGACGTAACTTGCGCATAGCAACCGCCCGTCAGGTCGCCAACGCGAATTCAACGCGCCTGCGCATCGGATCGATGCGATCTGCGCGCACGCGCACGCGCGCTCCCAGCTTCCAGATCCGCGCCCGGTTTCCCCGCCCCGCCACGATCGCGTGATCGGGCTCGCGATAGAAGCAGTGCTCGCCCGCCTCTTCCTCCAGGCGATTCATGGGCACCAGGCCCTCGACAAAAATCTCCATCAGCTCCACGAAAAACCCATACTTCTGCACGCTGATGATCAGCGCGTCGTACTCCTCGCCCAAATGCTGCTCCATGAACTGCGCCGTTTTCCACTCGATCAACTCCCGTTCCGCCGCCTCGGCGCGCCGTTCCGATTCCGATGATTCGAGCGCGATCGCCGCCAGCTCGCCACGGCTGTACGGCCCGCCGCCTTCCGCACTCCCCACGTCTGCACTCGCGTGTGCCGCTGCACCCGCCACTTCTCCCGCCATCGCTCCCGCCACCCCTCGCGCATGCCGCATCGCACCGGTCGGCTCGCCGCCGCCCGCCGCTACACCCGCCGTGAGATTCGCCGCCTCGCCCTCATGCGCCAGCGCCCACTTCAACACCCGGTGCACCACCAAATCCGGATAGCGCCTAATCGGTGAAGTGAAATGCGTGTACTGGTCAAACGCCAGCGCAAAATGCCCCAGCGGATCGACCGCGTAGCGCGCCTGCTTCAGCGACCGCAGCATCAGGTACGACAGAATGCGCTCCTCCGGCTTGCCCGCAATCTTCTGCGTCAGCCGCTGATAATGTTGCGGCCGAATTTGCAACTCGTGTGTTCCCGGCAGCGACACCACCATCGACTGCCCCCGCCCTCCGCCTTCTCGCCGCGCGTCGCGTCCCAAATCGTGCCCGTCACCCCGCCCTCGCCTTCCTCGCGCATCGTGCCGGTGTCCCGCCACCTGCCCATGCCGCACCGTCACCCGCCGCTCGGATAATCCCGGCACCCCCAGCGAATATCCGAAGGCCTGCGCCAGTTCCTCGAATTCGAGCACCTTCTTCGGATCGGGCTTTTCGTGCACCCTGTGCAGCGAGTGCAACCCGCGCCCCTCAAGATACCGTGCGACCGCCTGGTTCGCCGCGAGCATGAATTCCTCGATCAGCCGGTGCGCAATATTCCGCTCGCTGCGCGCGATGCCGGTCATGCGGCCTTCCTTGTCAAACGTCAGCACGCGTTCCGGCAAATCAAAATCCATCGAGCCGCGCCGCGCCCTTCGCGCGTTAAGGATCAGCGCCAAATCCCGCATGTCGCGAAACCGGGGAGCCAACTCCGCATATTTTTCGAGCGCCTCCGCATCGTCTTCGAGCACCCGGTTGACGTTGGTGTATGTCATACGCTCCGCCGAGCGAATCACCCCTGGCGTGAAGTCCGCATGCGTGACCTCGCCCTCGCCGTCGAGTTCGAGCAGCACGCTCATCACCATCCGGTCTTCGTGCGGCTTCAGCGAGCAGATGCCATTCGACAATTCCTCCGGAAGCATCGGCACCGCGCGATCGGGGAAGTAGACCGACGTGCCGCGCAGCCGCGCCTCGCGGTCGAGTGCCCCATTCCGCGTGACGTAGTGCGCTACATCGGCGATGTGCACCTCGAGATGCCACGCATTTCCGAGGCGCTCCACGTAAACCGCATCGTCGAAATCGCGCGCCGTTTCACCATCAATCGTAACGATCGGCTGCTGCCGGAAATCGCGCCGCTTTAGAACCTCGCCCGCTTCGCCCGCACTCACCGGAGGACGCGCGACCCGCCGCGCCTCCTCCAAAACCTCTTCAGGAAATCGGTACGGCAGATGATGCTTGCGAATCAGTATCTCGACATCCACGCCAAACTCACCCGGATGCCCCAGCACTTCGAGCACCCGCCCCGCGCCAGGCACGCCCCCGCGCGGAAATCGCGTAAGTTCCACGTTTACGACCGCGCCGTCGAGTTCCGTCAAACGCGAAGCTCCGCGACGTCCGCCGGCCTCCACCCCATATTTCTCCAAAAGTTCCGGGGTCAGTTCTTCGCCCGTGGGAATGACGATCTCCTGATTCAGCCGCGCCTCGTAAGGCAGCACGACGTTGCCCCGCGCACCATAGTGGAACACTCCAACGACGGTCGGATGCGCGCGCCCCAGCACCCGCAGGATGCGCCCTTCCGCTCGCCCTGCGCCTTCGCGCCCCGGATGCCGCCGCTCGATTCGCGCGATCACCCGGTCGCCGTGCATCGCGTCGCCCGATTGATGCGGCGGGATAAACAGATCGCCATCCAGATCGCGGCGCGGCGATTCCGGCACGACGAAACCGTAACCATCGTGGTGCGCCACCAACCGCCCCGTCACCAGATTCGGATCGCGGCTTACATTGTCACCAAGAGCGCCGCTACCAGCCCGCCCCGCATCGCCTGCCGCACCGCGCCCGCCATCGTGCTCGCCTTCGTGCTCTTTATCGCGCCCTTGACGATGCCCCGCATCGCGAATACGGCCTGGCGTGGCACCCGCCTGCGCCTCACTTTCCGCCTCGCTGCCCGCCTCGCGCACCCGGCCGCGCGCGCGGTCTCCCGCCATTTTCGTCCCCGCAAGCCGGTAGCAGCCCGCGCGCACCTCTTCAATCAATTTGCGGCGTTTCAAACGCGTGACGGTTTTCGTGAGTGCGCGCCGGCCCGCATGGCGCAATCCCAGCGCGGAGGCGATTTGTCGCAGGCTCGCCGGCTTGGCCGCGCGGTTCAGGTAACTGAGGATGTCATCGTCGGTCAGCGGTTCGGCAGGGGACATGAATATGCCATTGTAGCTGGAAATTAGCGGCGCCGCCTTGACGCGTGCGCCAGGCGAGCGCTCGCTAAAACGCACATGGCAAAAAAACTCGAAACCTTTTCATGCTCGCGGGATTCTATCTATGCAGCTACCAAATAACGTCCAGCTCTCCTCCGACGGGCTGGACCTGTCCCTCACCAGGGACAATAAGGGAGGCCGCTCCCACGAGCGCCTCCCTTTTCATTTCCGTCGCCAGTCGGGTACGTCAGTCGGCGTCACGTCAGTCGGTGCTACGTCAGTCAGCCACAATCCCTAACGCCTAGAAATTCCAAACGACCTCGGCCGTAATCTTGGAGTTTCTCTGGTAGGCCCCGCTGAAATGCGTGCCCACATAATCGTATCCAACCCGCACCGCGACTCGCGGCTTGACGTGGTAATCCACCCCGCCGCCCGCCAGCCATCCCGGCGCCGTGTTGCTGCCGGGCAAAATGACGTTGGTGATTTGTAGTTGCTGCGCGCCCACAAGCGCGTGCGCCCAGGGTTCCACGCGGCTGTGACCGCGATACGCCAGGCGCGGCCCGCCGCCGGCAAAATACGATCGCGCAGAGGAGTTCGTCTTAGCTGTGCCAAAGCCAGCCCCAAACTGCCCTTCAATTCCCACGAAATTGCTGAAAAAACGCGTAGCGGAAACCTCCACGCCATTTGTGCCAAACGGGTTGAGGAGTCCAAGCAAGGCGATGCGCTCGTACTGATATCCTGCGGCGAATTGCCAGCGCGATGTGGCCCGGCCCGCGGGCGCAATCTGGCTCGCATCGGCAGGCATGGCGTACGTGCGCGGCTCGCTCGCGCTGTCCTGCGTGGCAGCGCCCACGCCCGTGAACAGCAAAGCTACCAGCAGCATCGTTATGCGCGGCATCTTCGCTTGCCCCATCACCGCCCGCGCCCTGTTGCCTGCCCGGGCGCTAACACGGGCGCACAATAGTCTTTCAGCAATCATTAACCCTCCCCCGTTGCCCCAGATCACAAAGCAGGAGTGCCCCGCTCGGCTGCACCCCGCCTCATCCTTAAAATAATATCCGGAATTCCCCCTTCGACTGTTAAGTTTCTGCCCAATAAATGTGCACCTCACCACGGCGCTGCGACCGCCTGCTCGCCTGGCAAACGACAGCCAATTCCCCTGTTTTGTCCGCGGCCGCACACGCGCGAAAAATCTCCTGTTCATCGATCGGCGCAAAAGGTGAATGTGCACGTCACCCGCATCGCCTGCCCGCTCACCCGCCACACGAACATCCCGCCGATCAATTCTCCTCAGCCTTTCTCCCAATCGTGATAAAAAAGTAGTTTGACCGCTCATCAGGGAATCCTTTTCTTCTTTGCCGGCGTTCTGGCCGGTGCCATCAATTCCGTTGCCGGCGGAGGAAGCTTCATCAGCTTTCCCGCGCTCCTGTTCGCCGGAATGCCTCCGGTTCCCGCGAATGCCACCAATACGTTCGCGCTGTGGGTCGGCACGGCCGCGAGTGGCGGCGCGTATCGCAGCCGCATGAATATTTCCGCTCGCGTCCTCGTCCCCTTGGTGCTCACCAGCCTCGTGGGAGGGTCTCTCGGAGCCTTGCTCCTGGTGCACACACCCGCGCAGACATTTCTGCACGTAATTCCCTGGCTGATGCTGGCCACCACCATTCTCTTCACGTTTGGCCGGCATCTCACCAAAATCCTTGCAGGCGATATGTCGAGTCACGCCAGCACCGCCGCCCTTGCCGGAGCCGTATTATTCGAATTATTTGTCTCGATTTACGGCGGCTATTTTGGAGGCGGCATCGGCATCATGAATCTCGCCATGTTCGCCGCCCTGGGCATGACCGACATTCATGCCATGAACGCGTTAAAAGTGTTGCTCAGCGTCACCACCAACGGCGTCGCCACCTTCACTTTCATCCTCACCAAAGCCATCTTCTGGCCGCAGGCTCTGGTCATGACCGGCGGCGCCATCCTGGGCGGCTACTTCGGCGCCCACTACGCGCAAAAGCTGCCGCCCCTCTGGATCCGTTCCTTCATCATTCTCATCGGAGTCGGCATGACCGCCTACTTCTTCGTTCGCTATCATTAGCGCCAGGCCGCCCGCTGCTGGGTCAATGACGGTATTGCGCGGAGTCCATGTCCCGAACACATCGTATTGCCGCCACGCATGCCGTTCTGTATCCTGCCTCGGTGTCAGCGGCTGCGCCCGAATCCACTCACCGTGCCCGGCATCTCGGGCGCGAAGCCTGATGCCTGCGCACGGCACGGTGCGCATCGGCATTTCCGGCTGGCGCTACGCCCCCTGGCGCGGCGTTTTCTATCCGCCCAAGCTGGCTCACAGGCGCGAACTCGCCTACGCCGCCACTGCTTTTCCTTCCATCGAAATCAATGGCACATTTTATTCTCTGCAACGGCCCAATAATTTCGAGACTTGGGCCGCCGAAACGCCCGACGATTTCGTCTTTTCCGTAAAAGGACCCCGCTTCATCACGCACATCAAGCGCTTGAGAAATATCCGCCCGCCCCTTGCGAATTTCCTCGCCTCCGGAGTCCTCCGCCTGGGACCAAAGCTGGGACCCATTCTTTGGCAATTCCCGCCCAATTTTCAGTTTAAGCCGGACCTCTTCGAGGCCTTCTTCAAAGCCCTGCCGCGCGATACGGAATCAGCAGCCCGGCTCGCTCGTCGTCACGATTACCGCGTTACCGGCCGCGCCTCGATGAAAATAGACGCGTGCCGTCCACTTCGTCACGCGATCGAGATACGCCATCCCAGTTTCGTCGTTCCCGAATTTATCGACTTGCTGCGCGCCCAAAACATCGCGCTGGTATGCGCCGACACAGTGGCCTGGCCCCGCCTGATGGATCTCACTTCCGATTTCGTTTATGGCCGCCTGCACGGCTCGGAGGAGTTGTACGTCAGCGGCTACGACGACTCATCACTCGATGATTGGGCCATCCGGGTCGCCGCCTGGGCGCGCGGTACGGAGCCACCCGGCGCGGAGCGCGCCAGCACCAAGGCACCCCCCGTACTGCCCGCGCGCGACGTCTTCCTCTATTTCGACAATGACGCAAAAGTCCGCGCCCCTTTCGACGCCCGCGGCCTGATCGCCCGCGTCGAAAAACTCCTGTTGCCGCAAACGCCCCAAACGCATGGAGAGTCCAGTACATCGACGGCTTCCGCATCGTCATAAGGAGGCGCTGTCATTCTGTGGTCAGGCCGCACCGGAACCATCTGTTCGCTGGATCGTTCCCCTGCATTCGAAACTAGTACCATATAATTAAGTATAATCAATTGGTAACAGAAGCATGTTAACATGCAGCGTGAAACCCACTCCCCAAACCTTCCCCCGCCGCACGCTTGCCCGCCCCTGCACTCGCATTTCTCACTTTCGGCATCTTTCCGCTTCTTTTTCTCCGGTACGGGTAAGTGTAACAACGCGCGCGACTTACATTGGCACCGTATCCTCTGTGCTTTCAACACTTACGATTCGCGGTAAGCGCAACTACCATCGTTTGATACACTTCTGCAAAACACGGGGAGGGGGATATACCCTCGCCGCAAATCAGCTTTCCAGAACGCTCCGGCCCTTCTCCGGCTTTTGCACTCACTCTTTTACTTTGAGCATTGACAGTGCAAAGACGCCGGTGAGACATTGCGGCTTCCAGTCGAAATCACTGACTCTGAAGGAGGACCGGCAACATGGCAACTGCAACGCAGCCCGTTAAACCCGATGATAAAGTGACCCGCTTCGTCTCCCGAACCCAAAAGATGCTTATTGGTGGCAAATGGACCGCGGCCGCCTCTGGCAAAACATTTCCCACTTACAATCCCGCAACCGGCGAAGTGCTTGCGCAAGTCGCCGAAGGTGATCGCGAGGATATCAATCGCGCCGTCGCCGCCGCGCGTGCGGCGTTTGACCGTGGCCCGTGGTCGCGCATCAGTCCCTCGGAGCACGGCCGCCTGATTTGGAAACTCGCCGACTTGCTCGAGCAGCATCTGGAAGAGTTCGCGCAACTGGAAAGCCTCGACAACGGCAAGCCGCTCAAAGTCGCGCGCGCCGCCGATGTGCCGCTCGCTGTTGATCTTTTCCGCTACATGGCCGGATGGGCCACCAAGATCGAAGGGAACACCATTCCGATTTCAGCGGGAGGCGAGCAGAAATATCTGGCCTACACCGTGCGCGAGCCCGTCGGTGTCGCCGCCCAGATCATCCCCTGGAATTTCCCGCTGCTCATGGCGGCCTGGAAGCTGGGACCGGCACTCGCCGTGGGCTGCACCGTGGTTCTGAAACCAGCGGAACAGACGCCCCTCTCCGCCTTGCGCCTTGGTGAGCTCTTCCAGGAGGCGGGTTTCCCCGATGGTGTTGTGAATATCGTTCCGGGCTATGGCGAAACGGCGGGCGCGGCGCTCGCCGGACATCCGGACGTTGACAAGGTTGCATTCACCGGCTCAACCGAAGTCGGCAAGCTGATCGTGCAGGCCGCCACCGGCAATCTCAAGAAAGTCTCGCTCGAATTGGGCGGCAAATCTCCGAACGTCGTTCTGCAGGACGCCGACATGGAAAACGCCATTCCCGGAGCGGCCAGCGCCATCTTTTTCAATCATGGCCAATGCTGCTGTGCCGGTTCCCGCCTCTACGTTGCCAAGGATTCCTTTGACAAGGTGGTCGAGGGCGTCGCGCAGCAGGCCAATAACATTCGCGTCGGCCCCGGCCTCGAGCCTTCTTCCGATATGGGTCCGCTGGTTTCCGAAGAACAGTTGCAGCGCGTCTGCGGCTACCTTGAATCCGGCTTATCCGAAGGAGCCAAAGCAGTCACGGGCGGCAGCCGCCATGGTGATAAAGGCTATTTCGTCAAACCGACCGTGCTGGTCAACACCACCGACAAAATGAAAGTCGTGCAGGAAGAAATTTTTGGTCCGGTAGTCACGGCCATCCCGTTCCGCGATCTGGACGACCTGATTGCTAAGGCCAACGACTCCGTCTATGGACTCGCCGCGGGTGTGTGGACGCGCGATATTCAGAAGGCCCACCGCATCGCGTCGCAATTGCGTGCCGGCACGGTTTGGATCAACTGCTATAACGTGTTTGACGCCGCCCTGCCTTTTGGCGGCTACAAGCAATCCGGCTGGGGCCGTGAAATGGGCCACGAAGCTTTGGAAATGTACACGGAGGTAAAAGCCGTCTGCACGCCCATGTAGCACAGGCGAATGTAACAGGCGATGTAGCACGCAAGGTAGCATGCAGATAGCGAAGTTCGCGCAGCCGCGGTTGCTGTGTACGGCGGCTGCGCGATTCGATCTCCGCAGCGATATGAAACAAGACGCTGCGAGACAACTTGCCGAACAAGTTTGCGGAACAGCTTGCGTAACCGATGATGTCCGAAATCTCAGAACGTCAGCTCAGAACGTCAGCTTGAAACCGACCTGCATCGTGCGGTCGGCTCCGGCACCTACCGACGGGTTGTTGTTGGCCACATCAGGAGTTTGACCGGCAGTGCCGAAAGTGCTCCCGTTGGTAAACGGCGAATTATTCCCGGAATTGAATGCCGGATTCGCATACTGGGTGTGGTTAAGAAGGTTGAAAACCTCCCAGCGGAACTCTCCGCCGAAACGTTCGGAGAACTTCCAGTCTTTGATGATGGAAGCGTCCCAGAGCTGCAATCCATTTCCGCGGAAAGTGTTGCGTGCCATCGTGCCGTACTGCCCAAGCGCAGGCGGAATCATTATGGAGCCACCGCGCACATAGCAGCCCCATGTCGCGAGGGCGGCTTGCGCCGGACCGATGCTGGCTCCGTCCAGTGCGGCGGCCTTGGCTACGCATGCCGGATTGGTCTCGCCTGAGAAGTATGGGACCGCGCCAGCACCCAGACCGCTGAAGTCGGCCGGATTTCCGAAGAAGTCCCACCGTTCGTTGAACTGCGAGGTTCCACTGGGATTTGCCGAGGTTGAGCCAACTACTCCCCAGGGCAGCGCACTCTGGATGTTCACGATGGAGGTAACCTTCCAGCCTTCGAGCATCTGGCCAAAACCTTTGCGGCCGGGCAGCGTGTAGGTAACTGTCGCCGTAAAACGGTCCCGGATATCGAAGTTGCTGGGCCCATACTCCGCCTTCAAGTTCTGGGGATTTTGTTCGGAAGGCTGGCCGCTCCAGTCGTTGCTGGCATCGTCGAGCGCGTGGGCATATGTGAATCCGACGGTGTAGGAAAGCCCGTGCACCGGACGCTGGGTGAGCGTCGCTTGCAAGCCGTTGTAGTTGGAATCGTAAATATTCGAGAGCAGGTAGATATTCGAGAGATAGGGAAACCGGGTGTTGAATGGTCTATTCAGCTGTACGAGATCCGCTGGACCGGCCACTCCGGTCGCACTCACTTTGCACTTAATGGCAGGATAGCCTTGTGCGGCGCTAGGGAGACAATTGGACAGTGGCGTTCCCGGTGTTGTGGCCGAACCCCATCCGGCGCCAAGCGGAGGCGCATTTTCATCGACGATGCCGAGCAATTTTGTCGCATGATTGCCCACATAACCAATCTCGAGTGACAGGTTATTGGTAAACGCCCGCTGAAGACTCAAGTTCCAGTTGCTGACGTAAGCGGTGCGCAGGTTGGGATCGGTGGCCTGGAGACCGCAGAGCTTATTCGTCGCGCACACCAGATTCGAGGTGTTATTGGGATTTGGATAAATGCTCCCACCATTGGCCGTGCCCAACTGATTCCAGTTCACCTGCCCGGTGGTAGCCGTTCCGGGCGATGAGGGGACCACTAGATTCAAACTGCTGGCCGCAATGTTGCCGCCTCCGGGCTGGCAGCTTGCCGTCACCGTCGACAGATCTGAGCAGAGCGTGAAGCCGCTGGGGTTGGTGTTCAATCCCGTGGTGCCATTGGTAGCGTTCTGCTGAGAAAGAAAAACATTGAAGCCCTCGAGAACATAAATGATGCCGCCACCGCCGCGAAGCACCGTCTTTCCGTTGCCGGCCACATCCCACGCGAAACCGAGGCGCGGAGCGAAATTATTTTTGTCCGGCAGATAAGGATTGTTGCGCAAGGAGATGTTCGATGAGTTTCCTACCTGCACGATGCCGACGGTAGGATCGAAGTTGGCGAGCAGGTTCCCTGAAGCCTTGAGCGGCGTAACGTACTCGTAGCGGACTCCCAGATTTACGACCAACCGCTGGGTCACACGCCAATCGTCTTGCACGAACCATGCGAAGGCGTCCTGGGTGACATGCCGGATAGGATTTCCAACGAATACGCGTGTCGGGGTGACGATGTTACCGGCCATGAAATCTTCGAGGGTGTTGAAGGTGACGCGTCCCTTGCCGCCGTTGAATGTTCCCGAATTAACGATGAATTCGCCGATTTCCCCGCCAACTTTGAAGGAGTGTTTGCCGCGAAGGTAGGAAAGCTGCTCGACTCCCTGCAGATCCGTGTCGGGACCCTGGAATTTCGGAAAACTGGCGCAGCAGCCGATGCCGCCGGTGAATGGAGTGATCGTGACATTGGTGAAGCCGCAACTCTCTCCGCCGAAATTTATGCCGAAATTGGGCACGCCCGAACTGCCGGGACAATCGCCATCAATAAACTGTTGCGTAAACCGGCTAAAGCCAAATCTCGCCTCATTCACGAGCGCGGAGTTGGGCACAAAATTCCAGTTCGCTCCCAGGACCTGTGCACGCGACGTCGTGTTTGGTCGCCAGTATGGCTGTGTGATGGCAGAACTGTTAACTGCGGATCCAGCGTCAGTGCCAATATAATACGACCCACTCACTGTGCTCCTGCCGCTGTGCAGATCGATTTTTGAGAGCCCATTATCCAGTCCGAAAGTGCTGTCGAAGTTGGGAGTGAGGGTTGCTGTCGGCCCGTTTTGGAAAATCGTGTATGCGCCCGGGGCCGTGTTCAGCGAACAGTCCCCATTGAGTCCCGACATTTTCAGACTGGTGGGGCTGCGATTTGCGGCGGGCGTCTTGAGACATGCGTCCACCACACTCGTCGTAACAACGGGCGTGCCGGACAGTACCGGGGCCCCCGGCGTCATCGTGGGATACAAAATTTGTGCAGGATTCCCGATGGAATAACGCTGGCCTTCGTAGCCCATGAAGAAAAATAGTTTGTCCTTCACGATGGGGCCGCCCGCGCTCGCACCGAATTCCTGCATATCGACCTGTTGTTTGCCGAACGTCAGGAAAGGATTCTTCGCGTCCAGGGCGTCGGTGCGGCCAAAAGCTTCCGCGGCTCCGTGCAAGCTGTTGGTGCCGGACTTCAACCCGATATTCACGATCGCGCCGGGCTTCCAGCCATATTCCGCCTTGGGATTTTCCTGGGTATTGAATTCCTGAATGGCGTCGACCGGCAGAAGCGTGGACGTGTCGCCCGAAAGCGCCACACCATTCACCATGCTTTGCGAGGAGAACGGCTCAATCGTAATGACGCCGTCGAGAAGATACGTATTGTGTTCGGGGCGCAGGCCGTTGGTACTTTGCGTCCAAGCGCCGCCGCCAGGGTAAATGGTTACACCGGGACGCAACTGCAGAAGATTCATAAAATTGCGGCCATTCAGCGGGAGTTCCGCAATGGTTCCGGGCTGGAGCGTTCCGCCGAGGGTGGCATTGGTTGTTTCAACCATGGGCACTGCTTCATTCACGGTGATGGTCTGGTTTTGCTCGCCGGGCTGCAACGAGACGTCGACGCGAGACTCTTTTCCCACCTCGACCACGATGTTCTGGCGTTCTACGGTACGAAAGCCCTTATATTCCACCTTGATGGAATACGTGCCCGGTGTGAGGTTCGGCGCATTGTAGGCACCCGCATCGTCGGTGGTGAGCGTTTGCGAGACGCCTCTCTCCACGTCGGTAATGGTTACGGTGGCACCCGCGACAGCGCCTCCGCTCTGATCTAGAACATTTCCCAGGATGCGGCCGTTGTTAGCCTGCGAAAACAGTGGGAGGCATAGCAGCACCATACCCAATGCCGCATAGATTTGTCTGAATGCCATGTTACGAACACGCATGTGCGCCACCTCATGTATTCGGAAGTCGCAGCAGGCTTCGCCTGCTCACACCTGTCAATCGTGTTGAGATTGCGTTAGAACCCCGTTGAGAAAGGAAGGGAACGCCGAACGAGCATTCGACCCCCTACCCTTGTGGCGGTGAATATCATTACGGGAGAAAGACTGTCAAGAAGAAAGATGTAAATTTTAAGGCTATCTTAAGATAGCGCGGTCGGCTTATACGCTGCCCGACGGCGCCACAACAGGCGCCGGTGAGGATGCCTTGTGCCGTGGTTCGACTTTTATCGGTGCGCCAGCGGGAGTTGTGTTTCCGAGGTCACGATCAGCGGGGAGAAATCTTTGCGTTTAGATGTGATGAAAGAAGCGGAGGGTCCACAGGGCGAGCAGGACTTTCAATTTGCTATTCGGGTGCCGCGTTACTGGCCACGGGCGTGATCCTTGAAAAATTTAACGATCATTGCCGACACCTCTTGTGGATACACGTGGCCTCCGCCGTGGACGTAAGTGATCACGGGTGCGCCCCTGGTGGACAAATAGCTCATGCAGTGTTTTCCGCACGATTGGCCATTGCCATTCGTTCCGTTCACCTCGCGCGCCATGGCGATTGATTTTTGCTGCTGCTGGAAGGGCACGACATCGTCCATTTCGCCGGCGACGTGAAACAGCGGTTTTGGCGTTGCGAGGTGCACGGCAGGAAAAACCTGAGCGGCGACCGGAGCAAACGCCGCGAATACGTTTGCACGCGTGCCCCAGAGTAAATAGGTGAAGATTCCACCATTGGAAAATCCCGTCGAGTAGATGCGGTCATCATCCACCGGATACTTTGCTTTGAGGGTTGCCAGCGCCGTGTCAAAGAAAATCAGATCGCGGTCGCCAAACTGGCCCGGCTCTTGTTGCCAGCCACGCTGCGCCCCTTGCGGGTCCACGTAAATCTTGGTAGGCAGACCCTGCATATAGACCACGATGGCTTCGGGCCACAAAGTTTCAAAATGCATGGCTTCCGCCGCGTCGTTCATGCTGCCGCCGTGCCAGGGAAACACGAAGAGCAAAGGCTCTTTCGTGGCCTGGTGACCTTTCGCAGGGAGCATCACGATAGCCTCGCGCTGGACGCCGTTGATGGTCCACTTCATTACGTCTGCGCGGGCGGCGAAAGGCGCAACAAAAATGGCGAGGGCCACGATCATTGCGCCGAACGTCAGAACGAACGGAATTCGCTTGTTAAGATTGTTGAGCATGCTGAGCCTGCTAAGCTTGCTGCCTGCCATTCGCTACGACCTGCAAGTTTCGCCGCCCGCCTGTGATAGGACGAGCGTACGCGCGTAATTTGGGCGTCGCACAATACCTATCACGCCCAGCCTGCGATGGTACACCATGCTTAGCAGGAGTTCGCTCCGCCAACGTACAACAGTTTGACAGGTTCGAATGCCGATTCCGCAACGAGCGGACGTAAGCACGCCATGTTGTGAACGCAATCTTGTTTGCATGGCATTAAGTAGTCATTCACATGAGTAGTCATTAGAATCCAGGGAGCAAGACAAGATCAGCTGCGATAAGTCCGGAGGGCTTATGATATATGGGTTGCCGGTTCTTTCCACGTTACTTATAGCGATGTCGCTCATGCCGATAACTCTGGCGCGACAAACAACAGCACCATTGGCCCGAGCGAATGAGAACACAGGAGCAAAACGAGACAGCACAATTCGTCGTCTGAATCCTGGTTCCCTCAACCCACCGAATGGGTTTAGCCAGCTCGTGATTACGACCGCTGCCCATACGATCTACATTTCAGGCCAAACGGCGGTCGACAGTCACGGAAATGTAATCGGGCCTGGCGATTTTCGCGCCCAGGCCAAGCAGGTATTTGAGAACCTGAAAGCCGCTCTCGCGGCGGCCGGTGTGGGGTTCAGCCAAGTGGTCAAGGTCAACTATTATGTGCTCGACATGGGGAATGCGCCCGTTTTGCGGGAAGTACGCGCGAGCTACCTGGGATCCGCGCTCCCTGCGAGTACCCTGGTGGAAGTGCGGAAGCTGGCACGCGATGAGTTCATGCTCGAGATTGAAGCGGTCGCCGTAAGTGCAAAGTGAACGCCGCTCGGTTTAATGCGGTGACTGCTTGCGAACCTCAGCAGTTCTGGGTTCACGAGAGCATGTCAGCAGGCGGGCTCAGCAGATTGCTGTGGAACGTTTCGCTGCCTGGAACTTTCCAGATTCGGCAAAAATGCGGCAAGCAAACCGACCGCCGGCAGAAACGAGCAGACGGAATACACGAATCTCATGCTGGTGAGGTCGGCGAGTTCGCCCAAAACAGCCGCGCCCAAGCCAGCCATGCCGAAGGCGAATCCGAAGAAAAGTCCGGAGATCATACCAACCCTGCCGGGTACGAGTTCCTGAGCATAAACCACGATGGCAGGGAACGCGGACGCCAAAATCAGGCCAATGACCACGCTGAGAATTCCGGTCCAGAACAGATTCGCGTACGGCAACAATAACGTAAATGGCAGAACGCCCAGAATCGAGCCCCAAATCACGCTTTTGCGGCCTATGCGGTCTCCAATGGGGCCGCCCGCAATGGTCCCGAGCGCCACGGCCGCGAGAAAAACAAACAAGTGAATTTGTGCATTGCGCACCGATACCTGGAACCTGCTCATAAGATAAAACGTGTAATAACTTTGCAGGCTGGCCAGATAGAAAAATTTGGAAAATAGAAGTGCGAGTAGCACCAGCACGGAAAGCACCACGCTTTTCTGCGAGAGTGCGGGGCGGTCTTGCGCCTGATTGATGAGAGACTTTTTTCTTTCGGACCGATGTGACTTGGCCCAACCACCGACCCCGGTGAGCAGAACCATGCCGCCTAACGCCGCGACAGAAAACCAGGCCACGCTGGGCAAGCCCCTCGGCAGCACAATCAGCGCCGCGAGTAACGGGCCTAAGGCGATTCCCGCGTTGCCGCCGACCTGAAACAACGATTGCGCTAAACCATGTTGTCCTCCGGACGCCATTCGCGCCACCCGCGATGATTCGGGGTGAAATACGGAAGAGCCTGACCCGACAAGCGCCGCTGCCGCCAGCACCGTCGGAAAGCTGCGCGCCACAGATAAGAGGAGCAAGCCGACGAGCGTAAATCCCATACCCACCGGCAAGGAATAAGGCCGCGGGCGGCGATCCGTATATAACCCAACAAAAGGCTGCAGCAGGGAAGCGGTGCATTGGTAGGCGAGCGTGATGAGACCTACTTCCGCGAAATTGAGCTGAAAAGCAACCTTCAAAAGCGGATAAATGGAGGGCAAAAGCGACGCGAGCAAGTCGTTCACGAGATGGCAGACACTGATGGTCGCCAGAATCCCAAATGCGGTCCTCGATCCAGCGTCTATGGTAATTTCCGCCTGCGCGGTAGCCAAAGTGATTGCCCCAAGGTGCGTCGAGTTCTCAGGATAAGGATCGAATTACTGTACCACTTGACGAGGAATTCGTGGACCGCCGGCGTGCAAGATCGCTGCCCATTTCCATCCCACAGAACCGTTTTGCCAATTGCTGCGAAGCGATTGCCGCTGCGCGACTCACATGGTAGCTTGTCATAGCCTGAGCGCCGTGATCGCACCGGATGATTACTGGACGACGTGCAACCGAATGCACCCATACGAGTTTAAGAAAGGCGAGATTCTTCCCTTTTGAAAATCATTTTGCCGGAACCGCAAGCAATCGTTTTGCCCGTTGCCGCTGTGGATTCGTATTTTCCTGTTCGCAGGATCTATTGCGTCGGCAGGAATTACGTCGAACACATCCGTGAAATGAAGGAAGCGGACGAGCGGGACCCTCCCTTCTTTTTCCAGAAGCCGGCAGATTCCATTGTGCTCGATGGCGGAGTCGTGCCATATCCGCCGCTTACCAAGAATCTTCATCACGAAATCGAGCTGGTGGTGGGCATCGGCAACGGTGGCCGCAATATCAGTGTCGCGAAGGCGCTGGATCACGTGTTTGGATACGCGATTGGCCTGGATATGACGCGGCGTGACCTGCAGCGCGACGCGAAAGACCGCGGGCTACCGTGGGAGGTTGGCAAATCGTTCGATCATTCCGCCCCTTGTGGACCGCTGCATATGGTTGCGCAGGTGGGCCACATCCAGGAAGGCTCGATTGCACTCACGGTAAACGGCGTACCCAAACAGAAAGGCGATTTGAGCGCGATGATCTGGAAAGTGCCGGAGATTATTTCTAATCTTTCCACTTTGTTCGAGCTTAAACCGGGAGATTTGATTTTTACGGGCACGCCTTCGGGAGTCGGACCGGTATTACCAGGCGACCGGCTGGAGGGCACGGTAGATGGATTGGGTTCCTTGCACATTACCATTGGACCACGGGAGGAATGACTATGCTGCCGATTGAGCGTATCGAATATTCACCCATCAAGGACCGGCCGCGTCTTGCGCTGCCAGACGGCGCGCGGCTGGTGGTCTGGGTGATCATCAACGTCGAGGAATGGAATCCGCGAGAGACGTTGCCGCGGACGGTTCTTTCGCCTCCCGCGGGCGGCTCGCCCGTGCCCGATATTCCGAACTGGGCGTGGCATGAGTACGGAAACCGGGTGGGCTTCTGGAGAATGCTCGAGGTCCTCGATCGATTCAAGATTCGTGCGGCCTTGGCGATCAATGGCTCGGCCATTCGGACTTATGAGGCGATCTCGCGAGCCGCGTTGGAACGTAAATGGGAATTTATCGGACACGGCTACGGCCAGAAAAACATGCAGAAAGTTGCCGACGAGCGCGCCGACATCGTGAAGACTTCAGAAGTGATTCGTGAGTTCACGGGCCGAGCACCGCGAGGCTGGCTGGCACCGGGGCTGACAGAGACGTGGGACACTCCCGATATTCTGGCTGAGGAGGGCTACGACTACGTCTGCGATTGGGTGCTGGACGATCAGCCGGTGGTGCTGAAGACGCGTACGCGCCCGCTGGTGAATGTGCCCTACACGCAGGAGTGCAACGACGTGGCCATGATGCTGATTCAACACCATACCGCGAAGGAATATAAGGACCGCGCGATCGATCAGTTCGAGCAGTTGTATTCCGACGCGGAGAAATCGGCGCGGATCATGGCTCTGGTGGCGCACCCGTACATCATGGGAGCGCCTCATCGCATGCGCTATTTCCGCGAGGCGGTCGAGACGATTCACTCGCGTCCGGGCGTGGTGTTCTGGACTGGCGAGCAGATTCTCGAGTGGTATCTCGGCGCGACGGGACGAGATGGGGCCAAGCCGGGTACGCCTGTATCCGTGAAATCGAGATCGTGAGTCGAAGTGGCACGCGGTTGCGAATTGATCGGGGCATTTGCGTGTTTTAGTTCCTGAAATTGCGTCACAGATGGGGCCGTGCTTTGCGCCTTTATGTGCCAGTGTCGCGCAACCGTTGTGCAAAGCGTTATGCGCCGCGTTTGTGCCGGTTCTCAGAATCGTTTCGGCGCCGAACATTCGTCCCGAACAGTCGTCGCCGAACAGAGGTGAACGTATTCCAAGCTCGGAATCCACCACTCCGTCCACGGTTGCGGACCACTCCTCGAATAGACGAACGCTGGCGATCGCGATGTTCGTCTTTTTACTTGCGGCCTATGCGATCAACGCCATGGACCGCCAGCTGTTCCCCTTGATCGCTCCCGAAGTCAGGCGAGAATATGGATTTTCTCTGGCAGCGATTGGTCTTCTTTCTACGATTTTCACGTTGGGAATGGCGGGGGCGGGGATACCCACCGGTTATCTTCTGGAACGATTTTCGCGCAAAACCGTATTGCAAATAGGCATCGCCATCTTTTCGGCGGGAACCGTGCTGACCGTTATCTCGACCGGCTTCGCGGACATGCTCATCTACCGGGCTGCCACCGGCATTGGCGAAGCCATGCAGCTCACCGTGCTGCTCGCCATTGCGGCCAACTATTTCATTCACCATCGAGCTGCGGCTGTGGGTGTGATCAATTTTTCTTTTGGTGCCGGCGCCATCATTGGTCCGCTTCTGGGAGGCGCGCTTCTCAGCATTTACCGGAGCTGGCGCTTCCCGATGGTCACTTTCGGTCTGCTGGGATTCGTGGCCATCGGCATGGTGGCAGTCACCGTGCGCCCCTGGTTCAGCGAAACACGGCGGGTTGTCGATGCGACGGCCGATCTCAGAGGCGCGATGGTGCTCCTCAACAGAAACACGGTGCTTTTGACGACGATGAGCCTGATCGCGGGAATCGTCATCTATGGTTACCTCGGAATGTATCCAACGTTCCTGCGAGAGTCGCTGCATTATTCGCCGAAGGCCGCTGGAACGGTGATGAGCGCCAATGGATTTGGCGCATTGGCGTCGATAGCCGGAGGGTGGCTGGGCGACCGTTTTTCTCCCAGGTTGTTGCTGAGCGTTGCATTTGTCTGCGCGGCCATCCTCGGATTCCTGCTGTTTCATGGGCCGGACGCACTGGTGACGCGCGCTACGCTGTCGCTGCTATGGGGCGTCGTTGTAAGTGGCACGATCTATGTGAATCTCGCGGCATATCATGTGAAGGCGGTGCGCGGCGCTCTAAGCAGCCGCGCGTCTGGGATTTTCGTGACGAGCCTCTACACCTCTGCCGCATTTGCTGGATATTCGATGGGCTGGATTGCGAGCCATGCGGGCTGGCGATTAGCGGGAGAGATCCAGTTTTCTATGCTCGCATTAATTGCGGCGGCGCTCGCACTGGCCCTGCAGCCCCATGAGATGTCTTTGTAAGTTGCCTGGGCAAACGCTCTCGCCAGTGGTGAAAACGGCGGCATGACTTGTGGGCGCTGAGCTACTGAAGCGGGACGCAAACCATGCGTTTTGCGGGGAGCTCCGTAATGAAAATGCTGAATGGGATGCCGCGCAAATCGGCCGCATCAATGGTTGCAATCACGATGATCGCGCTGGCGACCTTTGCAGCAGTGACCACGAACGGGCGGAGCGTAGCAACCGTGACGGTGAATGTGTTTCCGGGGGGCTTCAATTGGCCCAGTTTTGTAGGCATCGAGAAAGGATTTTTCGAGCGCAACGGCATCAAAGTAAAACTCGAAGAGACGCCGAACTCAGTCGCGCAGATGACGGGCTTAGCGCAAGGAAAATTTGATATCGCGATAACCGCCGTCGATAACATCGTCGCTTACGTCGAGGGTCAGGGTGAAGCCCCTATTGGTCCTCAACCGGAGTTCTTCGCGTTCATGGGTAGCGATAGCGGGTTTCTGAGCCTGGTCGCTGCTCCGGAGATAAAAAGCTTTGCCGATCTGAAAGGTAAGACCTTTTCCGTCGATGCGCGCACTACGGGGTATGCGTTCGTATTGTTTGACATGCTCAGAAAAAATGGATTCTCTGAGCACGACTATCGGATCGAGGCCGCGGGGGGAATGGTGCAGCGATGGCAGGCGCTGCAGGAACGAAAGTACGATGCGACGCTTTTGTCAGCGCCGTTCAACATCCTGGCCAGGCAGCAGCACTTCAACCAGCTTGCCGAAGCTGTCGATGTGATTGGGCCTTATCAAGGGAATGTCGGCGCAACGCGGCGCTCCTGGGCGCTCGCAAACAGAAACAAAGTGATTGCCTTCATTGCCGGCTACGCACAAGCGATTGATTGGCTTTATGACCAAGAGCACCGTGATGAAGCGATCCGCATTCTATTGAAAAATCTTCCGCAGATGTCTCCGGAGCTGGCGCAACAAACCTACCAAGAGCTTCTGAATCCGAGGGACGGTTTCTTCCTAAAAGCGCACGTGAACGAGGCGGGACTCCGGACGGTGCTGGCCCTGCGATCGCGGTATGCAGAGCCGAAAAAGACTCTGACGCAGCCTAGGAAATACTACGATCCGAGCTACTACGAAGCGGCCATGCGCCGCCTGAACCGGTAATTACGTCAGCAGCTTATCGGGCGTAATCGGCAGGTCGCGGACTCGTTTGCCGGTCGCGTGAAAAATTGCATTGGCTATCGCTGCCCCTGTGCCGGTGATTCCGATTTCACCGATGCCGCGCGCTCCCAAGGGATTGAAATTCATATCGGGGGCATCAATGGCGGTCACGTCGATGTCGCCAATATCGGCATTTACTGGGACGCGGTAATCGGCGAGATTTGCATTTGCGATGCGGCCATTGCGTTCATCTACATAGGTGTCCTCGTGCAGCGCTAAACTTATGCCCCAAACGATGCCGCCGATAAATTGACTCCTGCCGGTCTTGGTGTTCAGCAACTTGCCGACATCAAATACCGCGACAACGCGCGGTACGCGCACCATGCGCAAATCAGGGTCAACCAGAACTTCGGCAAAAATTGCGCCAAACGAATGGTGGGAATACTGGTTCAAGTCTTCCGGTGGAGCGGCTTTGGCCGTGCCTTCCACGGGCTGATTTCCATGTCGCAGCAAGAGCTCGGTAAAATCCTCGGCACCTCCCGCCAGCGTCTTACGCGATATCTTCCCGTTGGTGATGATCACGTCATTGGGACTGGCGCCATATACGGGAGAGCTCGAGTCGGAAACTGCTAACGCAATAAGGTTGGTGCGCGCTGCAATGGCAGCGGCCTGCACGGCGGGCATTACACTGGCCGTGCTCATCGATCCCGCAGCCAGCGGAGCTTGCGGAAAGATGGTATCGCCTACTTTCGCGTCCACTAACGCGGGCGAAAGGCCCAGAGTGTCCGCGGCAACCTGCGTCATGATGGTGTACATTCCGGTGCCAATGTCCTCGGTACCCGAAGCAACCAGGGCTCTGCCATTCGGCAGAAACCGGACCACTGCTCCCGCGACATTTCGATTTGCCGGGTATGTCTCCGTAGCCATTCCCCAGCCCACGAGCAACGAACCCTTACGCATCGAACCGGGTGCAGGCGTGCGCTTCGACCAGCCAAATCGATCTGCCGCACGCGTGTAGCACTCGCGCAGACTTTTTTCCGTGAATGGTTTTTTGGTGTGGGGATCAACGTCCGTATAGTTCACCAATCGAAGCTGTAGCGGATCCATGCCGAGCTCATAGGCGAGTTCATCCATCCCCACTTCCAGTGCATAGGTGCCCGTGGCCACCCCAGGTGCGCGCATGTATGTGGGCGTCCCGAGGTTCAGTGGGACCAGCCGATGAATTGTGGAAACGTTGGGGCAGGCATACATCACGCGGGTGGGAAACGCGGAGGACTCGAGATAATCCTCAATCACCGAGGTGTGTGCGTGCACTTCGTGGCGAATGGCCGTCAATTTGCCGCTGCGCGTTGCGCCCAGGGTGAGACGCTGGTGCGTCCGGGGGCGGGCGCCCACTGGACCGAACATCTGCGGACGTTCCAACACCAGCTTTACGGGGCGATTGACGTGCTTTGCCGCCATCGCAGCCAATATCGTGTGCGACCAGGTTTGCCCTTTGCAACCGAAGGCGCCGCCCACGAACAAACTCATTACGTGCACGTTGTCATCGGAGATGCCAAACATTTTGGCGAGATATTTCTTCACTCCAAAAATGTTTTGCGTGGCGTCATGCAACGTCAGATGATCGCCCTCCCACTGCGCGATGGTCGCATGGGGCTCCATCGGATTATGGTGTTCGATTGGCGTGGTATAAAGCTGATCGACCTTAATCTCAGCCTGTGCGAGTCCCGCGTCCACGTCGCCCCAGCTCAAATCGCCTGGCTCATTATTGTGACTGCCAGGATATGAATTGGGAAATCCGGCGAGGAAATCGAGCTTAGGGGGCGCGTCCTGATAATGCACTTCAATCAATGACGCCGCGTATTGCGCTGCGTGCAGATTTTCCGCTATGACCAGGGCCACAGGCTGGCGATTGTAATAGACCTGATTGTCCTGCAACACGGAAACGCGCCGCTCGGCTCCCGGCAATTTTGGAGCATTATCCGGGGTCAAAATGGCAATGACATCTGCTACGCGTTCGGCGCGGTCCACATCGATGCGCGTTATGCAGCCGCTCGGTATCGTGCTTCCCACGATCACGGCCCGTGCGAGATTCGGCACGTTGAATTCCGCCGAATATTGAGCGTGTCCAGTTACTTTTAATCTTCCATCGACGCGAGTTAAGGGCGTGCCAATGGTGCTCATGCGGCACCTCCCGCAACGCTCAGAGCTCGAACGATGCTCCGCTTGGCCATTTCCACTTTGAAGGCGTTGTCCCGGTAGGTTTTGGCGCCTTGCAGAGCGCGATCGGCGGCACGCTGAAATACCGCAGGCGTCGCCTTCTCCCCCACCAGCTGTTTTTCCGCCTCGAGCGAGCGCCACGGCTTGTGAGCCACGCCGCCCAGGACGATGCGCGCTCCGCGAATGGCATCACCTTCCACGTCCAGTGCGGCTGCCACTGAAACCAGCGCAAACTCATAACTGGCGCGGTCCCGCACTTTGAGGTAATGCGAATGACGCGAAAATGGCGAAGAGGGAAGATCGATCGAAAGAATCAGTTCATCCGGGCGCAAATTCGTGTCGATCTGCGGGGTGTTACCCGGTAAGCGATGGAAATCTTCGATTGGAATGGTGCGCTCACCTTTCGGTCCACGAACCCGAATCGTCGCATCCAGCGCGGCGAGAGCCACGCACATATCCGATGGATGCGTGGCGATGCACTGATCGCTCGCGCCTAAAATCGCATGGATGCGATTCCATCCGCTGATGGCTCCGCAGCCGCTTCCCGGACTGCGCTTGTTGCATTGAGAAAATCCCACGTCCATAAAATAGAAGCAACGCGTCCGCTGCAACAGGTTTCCCCCATTCGTCGCGAGATTTCTGAGCTGGGGCGACGCGCCGGAAAGAATGGCTTGGGATAGCAATGGATACCTCTGCCGAACGAGAGGATGATTCGCGGTGTCGCTGTTTCGCGCGAGTGCTCCCAGCCGCAGCCCGCCGCCTGGCAGCTCTTCAATCGTTTTTAAAGACAGGCGGTTAATGTCGACGAGCAAGCCTGGATGCTCGACACCATCTTTCATCAAGTCGATTAAATTTGTGCCGCCCGCGAGGAACTTCGCATTGCCGCCAGGCCGGGCAATGGCGTCAATAGCGCTGACCGGCTGATCCGGGCGCTGATATTCGAATGGATTCATGACGCGCTCTCCAGTTTCGAGGTGTTTTGCACGCGGCCATAAACCATCTCTACTGCGGCCACAATTCCGGGATAGGCTCCGCAGCGGCAGATATTGCCGCTCATGCGCTCCCGAATTTCATCGGGCGTCAGATTCGCAGGACCGGTCTGATGCAAATTTTCAGTGACGAAGCTGAGGTCCCCTCTTTGTGCTTCCCGCAAAAGCGCCACTCCGGAGCAGATCTGTCCGGGAGTGCAGTACCCGCACTGGAAGCCGTCATGCTCCAGAAACGCAGCCTGCAGAGGATGCAATTGTTCGCCCTGGGCGATACCTTCGATGGTGGTGATTTCTTCTCCATCGTGAGTCACAGCCAGCGTCAGACAACTACTAATTCTTGTTCCATTCGCCAGTACCGTGCACGCTCCACATTGACCGTGATCGCAGCCTTTCTTGGTGCCCGTGAGTTTAAGGTCCTCGCGCAAAAGATCCAGGAGGGTTACACGCGGATCGAGCGACAACTCGTGCTTTTCGCCATTAATCGTTAATACGAGCGGGACGACGTTTCGCGCAGCAATTGATTGGGGCTCGGCTGAAATCACCTTAGTGAGGTGTTCGGACGTTAGTCCAGGGACGCCCAAGGCGACGCCGCCAGTGATTACACCAATCGTGGCGACAAACTCCCGGCGGGTTACCTCGCCACGAACGTTTGTGCTCGTTGGTGGCCCGTGCTGATCGCCTGGCGATAACGGTTGGGGATCATGCCCGTCTCGACCGAAATTGCCGGCGTCATCGTGGCTTGGTTGAAATTCCACTTGGGGCCTCCACACACGCGCAAGCTGTGCAGTCCGCGCACCGCGAATGCCGAAAACAGGCGCGTAGACAAACACTTTGAACTCCGTGGTGGTATTGTCGATCAGTGAATTTGTGTAGGAGAAATGCTGAACTACGGTACCTGCAGCGAGCGGTGCGGGCTCAGGTGGCGCTATCATTCAAAAATACTGAATGTTTTATTTTAATTTTTCAAAAACCGCTGGCTGCGATGTGTGATGCGGATCGAGATTACCGGCAGATACTACAGGAGCTTTGACCAATAATGGAGATCGATGAAGTCGAGCAACGAAACAGGATTGAAAGGATTGTGAAGGAACTCATCCCGCACGGCCTAATTAAATACGATACCGAAAAGACCGGTTTCATCGGGTTTACTATTTCGGACAGCAACACGGGAACGGTGCTCGCCGAAACGTCAAGCCCGCTGCGCATCCATGAGCTAACGGGAAAATCCGACGACTGGTTACGCAAGTTCATCTCACAACTTGGCGGTGGCGACCTCTAAAATTCCCAAGGGTTCTGCAGAGTCGCTGCAAAGGCTTTCATGCCGGTGGAAGAACCTGGTGCTGCCCTCCACGCGCTCACCGCGCGCGGAGGGCTCGTACTGTGGGAAAGCGGACAGAGACGCTCCGGCATCGAGCGAAACTCGAAAGAGTTGGCCCGACAGGTCCTGCCCTGCTCAAATTTGTTTCCGGAGCGGCTTCAACGCTTCGGCCCTGCGCAATAGCTCATCGAGCGACACATGGCGTATTGCTCTCAGCTGCGGTAACGCAGCTATTTTTTCTGGGTTTCCTTTTCCAACGCGTCGAGTTCTTTGGCCAGTTGCTCGGCCTGGTCACGCAGACGGCTGATGCGTTCAGCCAGAGCAGGCGACGGTTGTGCGATAGGTCCAGCAGGTGCTGCGGGAGATGTGGTGGACGCAGAGGCTTCGGTTGCGGCGGGTGCGGACGGACCGGGAGCGCCCGTGAGATCGGCTAACGCCTCTTCGAAAGTGTCGCGGTAAATCAGGCGATCGCCCATGGCCAATACGACTTTCTTGAGCTGAGGCATGCGGGCTTCGCCGGCTTGAATGTAGATGGATTCCACGTAAAGAAAACCGCCGGTCACCGGCAGGGCGATTACGTTTCCGCGCAGAACGTGAGATCCCTGCTGATTCCACAGCGTTAAGTCTTTCGAGATATTTTGATCCTGGTCGATACGCGACTCGATCTGCATCGGGCCGTACATGAGCTGCTGCTTCGAGAGTTGAAAAAAGATCAGGTTACCAAGCTGATCTCCGTCGCAGCGCGCAGCCATCCAACCGATTAGGTTATCTTTGCCGCGCGGTGTAAAGGGCAGGATCAGCAGGAACTCCGGTTGTTTTTCACCGGGCAGCGTAGCGACGACGTAAGTGGGCTGCATGGATTCCGGTTGTCCAGACTGGCCGACCAGGCTGTGCGCGATTTCCCAGATGTCTTCCTTGTTGTAGAACACCTGGGGATCGCGCATGTGAAAAATGCGATAAGCCTCCGCCTGTGTACGGAACAGTACTTCGGGATAGCGCGCGTGACGCCGCAGGTCGGCGGGCATTTCCGATTCAGGTTGAAAGAGATGGGGGAATAAATTCTCATAAACCTGAATGATGGGATCGTCCGGATCAAAAACGTATAACGATATTTTGCCGGTGTAGGCGTCCACCGTGGCCTTAACCGCGTTGCGGATATAGTTGGCGCCTTCTTCGACGCCCGCGACAGGCAGGGTGGCGGAGTAAGGGTGTGCGAGCGAGGTCGTGTATCCGTCCACCATCCATACGAGGCGGCCGTCATCGGTCACCACCAGGTAAGGGTCGGCGTCCCACTGCAGAAAACCGGCGAGATGTTGGAGGCGGGCCTCGACCTTGCGATAAATCATCATGCGGCTTTGAGCGGTGAGGTAGCCGGTAAAAATAATGTTTGGCTCGCCCTGGGAAATCGCCGCCGCCATTTTTAGAAAGAACGATCCCACCGGAAATCCGCCGGTGCCCTGGTAGGTGGAATATTTATTCTGATCGCCGGAGGGATAGTCGAACTCCTCGCGTGCCGTGTGAACGAACACAGGATCTTGCGTGCTCTCGCCGTAATAAATTTCCGGCCGGGTGAGTTGAAATCCCGGTGCTTTGATTTCCGGCGGAGCGTTTTCGATGAGCAGCACGGGCAGGCCGTCGGGCGTAATCTTGTTCACCTCCGCCATCACGACGCCAAAACCATGCGTGTAGATGAAGCGGGGGTTGATCCAGCTTTGGTTGGCCTCCGCGGATAACTGGCTCACGTCAATTTCGCGCGGAGACAGCATCACCTGCTTGATATGCCCGTTCGGAAAGTACCGGTCCACGTCCGTATTGGGGAAAATATAATAAGGACGCAGCGCTTGAATCTGGGTGATCGTGGCGTTGTAGGCGCGCAGGTCCCAGAGCCGAACGTTGCCGAGAAGCGTGGCATCCTGCACGGGATCGACTGTCTGTTGAGCCGAAGCCGCGAATGGGCGCTCGGTGGCCTTTCGATTCAGGCCAAAAGCGACCGTGGTGGCCTGAATGTGGCGCTCGATGTAGGGGCGCTCGATCGAGATTTCGTTGGGACGGACGTAAACGGCGCGAACGATTCCCGGCAAGAGGACTTGCAAAATAAAGAACCCAACTACAATGGCGGCAGCTTTCTTGTATCTTGCCGTCCAGGCCAGAGGAACCGACGCGAAAATAGCGACAATCAGAAGCCACCGCAAAGGCAGCGTGATCTTTTCATCCACATAATCCGCGCCCGTCATAAACGGGTGGACGTTAAGCAGCAGGTCGTAATTGCCGAGAAACACCCACGCCGCGAGACCCATCAGCAGAATCACCGAAATGATGCGAACGAAACCCGCACGGCTCGCGCCCGGCAGCAGCAGGGTGTGAGAGCCCACCTCAAATGTTCGTAACGAGCCGCCACGCATCCACAATTGCCAGGCTCGGGCAGTCACCCAAAACACCAGCGCACAAAGGATGGCCAGCAGAAATATGAATCCCAGTAATTGCGAATAGAAAGGAAGAGCAAACAGGTAAAACGGCAAGGGCCGTGAAAACACCTGGTCCTTCCACGCATCGGGCGGCGCCTTAACGCTAAGCGATCCGAAAAAGCGCATCACTGTCCAGTAATCGACCGAGGCCGAGGTCAAGATCAGGGTCAGGAGGGCCAGCGCCACGAGGCTCAGGCGCGAGTAAAGCCGGAATTCGCGCTGGCGAATTCCCGCGAAATGCAAGCCGCGTGAGTGTGCGATGTATAGGGCGATAAAGGCCACCACCGCGCCGACTACGAATGGGGCGATGCTGTACCACAGCATGCTGAACCAGGTCGAGACTTGCCCGATCTCTTTCCACCAATTGTAGTCAATGATGAAATCGGCGGCGGCCGTGGACCCCCACACAATCAGCATCAACAGCACGCCGGATATGATGAGATTACGAATCTGTGAAGGACGCATAAGTGCCTGGCATCGTTTGATGTGAATTAAGCATGACGTGAATTAAGCAGGAATTTGCGCGGTGCGCTGGACATGTTGTGGGCGGTTTGCAGAGACAGGCCCAGCGAAGCAGCGGTGCTCAGCGGAAAAATAAACCGGCGCGCGGGGCGGACGGAAGTCAACCGAGGTCCGCCATGTGCAAGTAAGGCATGCGGTGGAATTCTACGTGAAGGCCGATGACATGGCTAGTCGCTGCGGTAATAATGCTCAATGTCTGTTGGGCGTGACAGAGTTAACTCGCAGATTTAACGCGCAAAGTCATGCCCAGGAAAATTTGCGCGGACGAACCTCATACCGTCGCACGCGAACGGGCCCAGGACCGGCGTTATGCCCAGGAAAAACCGCTCTTCGATAGCGGCAGCGTCCTTATGCGTTTGCCGGTTACCGCGAAGATCGCGTTGCAAATGGCCGGCAATACGGGTGGCAGCGCCGGCTCACCCAAACCTGTGGGCGAATTGGGTGTTTGCAGGAAATGTACTTCGATCTCCGGCGGCGCCTGAACCAGGCGAGTGGGCGGATAATGATCGAAGTTACTCTGCACGGCGCGGCCGCGGTCAATGGTGACTTCCCAGCCCATTACGTGGCTCATGCCCTCAATAACCGCCCCTTGCACCATGTTTATGGCAGCGGTGGGGTTCACGATGTGACTGCCGATATCGCCTGCGACCCAAACCTTGTGCACCTTCACCTTGTTGTTCGCGTCCACGCTCAGTTCGGCCACCTCGGCAAAGTATCCGCGATGAGCAAATTGGAAAGCGACGCCCATGCCTGTACCGGACGGCAGCGTGCGGGTACCCCAGCCGGATTTTTCCGCCACGAGTTTCACCACACTCTGCATTCGGCCGGCATCAAAATCGGGCTCCGCCGGATTCGGTTTGGCGCTCATGATGCGAGGCGCTGCCAGGAGGTCCAATCGAAACTGGACGGGATCCTTACCCGCGGCATGCGCCAGTTCGTCGGTGAAGGATTGGAATACCCAGGAAAACGCATTGCTGCGCGGAGCGCGCATTGCGAACGTGGGTACCCCAAGAGGCATAAGGCTGGCCTGAAAGTTGAAATTAGGCAAAAAAGTACCCGGGAATTCGTTGGAAGGGATGTTTGCTGACGCCGCGAACTGATCGCCTTCGCCAAAGCTTACGAAATGATTCTGCCAGCCGACGAGCTTGCCCGAGGAGTCCAACCCACCCTTAAGATAATGAAAGCCTGCGGGGCGATAGTGGTCGTGCGCGAAATCGTCTTCGCGCGTCCAGAGAAGCTTGACGGGCACACCGACAACTTTCGCAATCCACGCCGCCTCGAGCATATAGTCATTTGTCAGCCGGCGCCCGAACCCGCCACCTATTTTCATCATGTGAACCGTGATGTCGCTCTCCGGGACCCCAAACAATTGCGCGACCTGCTGGCGGCCTGATTCCGGCGTCTGCGTGGGAGCCCAGAACTCGAATTTGCCGTCTTTGTAGTGCGCCAGGCAGTTCTCCGGTTCGAGGGGCGCGTGCGACAAGAATGGATACGAATACGCCGCCTCGATGACCTTGGCTGCCGACTGGAACGCCGCGTCCGTATTCCCATCGACCCGCAAAGGTATCGTCGGCGGCTGTTTGGCCAGTTCATCCGCGCGCTTCGCAAAGCCCGCGCTGCTCTGCTCGGCGGTCGGCCCTTCGTTCCACGTGACATTCAATTTCTGTCGCGCGGTGTGCGCCTGCCACCAGCTATCCGCGACGATGGCAACTCCTCCGTGTAAGCCGGTAAGGACTTGCGTTCCCTCGACGACGAAAGCGTGCCGCACACCAGGCAGGGTCTTGATCTCGTCTATATTCGCCGTGGCGACTTTGCCCGCGAACACGGGGCATTTTTCGAACATGGCCCACAGCATTCCCGGAACCGTGAAATCGATACTGTAGATGGGCTTGCCGACCACGACGGAAGCGGTATCCACACCGCGTGTCGGTTGGCCGATAATTTTGTAATCTTTCGGATCCTTCAGCTTGAGTGTCTTCAGATCGGGCGGCGTCAACGTCGCCGCTTTGGCGGCGAGTTCACCATACCCGGCGGAGCGGTTCGTGCCTCGATGAAGTACGCGGCCCGATGCGGTGGAGCACTCCGACACGGGAACGTTCCAGGTTTGTGCCGCCGCCATGATAAACATCTGTCGCCCGGCAGCGCCGACTTGCCTCAGCGGATCCCAATTCATCGGCGTGGCCGTGCTGCCGCCCGCGCGTTGCGGTCCGTATTTCACTTCGTCGAGATCGGCTTGCTGGATTTTTACGTCTTTCCAGTCAACGTCAAGCTCATCGGCGATGATCATGGGCAAGGAAGTCCTCACACCCTGCCCAATTTCGGGATTTTTCGCCATGATCGTCACGGCCCCATCCGCGCTTACCCGAATAAAGGAAACGGGGACCAGAGCGGCCGAGGCAGCGCCCGGCGCTTGCGCAAAACCGAGTGGCTTAAGATAGAGGCCGAGCAGCAGCCCGCCTCCGCCCAGAGCGGAAACACGCAGGAAGGAGCGACGGCTAACGACGCGGTGATTCGTATCCATGGTTTCGGTTTTCACAGGCCCTCCTTACGGTTTGCCAACACGGTTCTGGGCCGACTCAGCGGGTTGTCCCATTGCGGCGATGGCGGCCGCCTTGTGCACCGCCTGCCGGATGCGCAGGTAGGTGCCGCAGCGGCAGATGTTTCCATTCATCGCGGCGTCAATGTCTTTATCGGTGGGCTGAGGAATTTTTGCGAGCAGCGCTGTCGCCGACATGATCTGGCCCGCCTGGCAATAACCGCACTGGGGTACTTCGATCTCCTGCCATGCGAGCTGAACGGGATGCATCCCGTCCTCGGAAATTCCTTCAATCGTAGTGATCTCCGCGCCCGCCGCGACAGACACGGGTGTTTGGCACGAGCGGACGGCACGCCCCCGCAGGTGTACCGTGCAAGCGCCGCAAGCGCCGATGCCGCAGCCGTACTTCGTGCCGCGCAGGTTTAGAACATCTCGCAGCACCCACAAAAGCGGCATCGTTGCAGGCACGTCTATGCTGGTAGATCGCCCATTTACCGTTAGTTTGAAAGCCATTGGCGTGAACTCCGGAGCGAAAGGGTTATAGCGCTCGTCTGGGCCGCTACGCGATACAGAAGTAATTCGCAGCGCCGGATGCTAGGGGATTCGCGAGCACCGGTCGGGGACTGCACCGCCGATTCTCGCAATTACGAAAGACTAGCACCGCTTGAGGGGAGCGTCAATTGGGAAGCTCTGGGGGCGCCATCGCTCATGCGCCATCTTGAGAGAGAACGGACGCGCTATGTGTCGAGATTTTCTTCCAATTTGGGCGAACGGCGTTTAGCGGTTTGCTCGCCAATCTATTGCTTCTGGTCCTTCTGGTACGATGCTCGCATGTACGCCGCACGCGAGTTTCGATTCCCAGTGCCGAACGCTGGCGACGTATCAGCGATTCTCGAGCGGCCAGCCGACGCGCGATGGCTGCTGGTTCTCGCGCACGGCGCTGGCGCGGGAATGCGGCATCCCTTTCTTGAAAGCCTCGCGCACGAACTGGCATCGGTCCGCGTAGCGACGTTGCGGTACCAGTTTCCTTACATGGAACAGCGGCGGCGAATTCCTGATCCTCCTGCTGTGCTTGCCGCTACGGTGCGAGCAGCCGTCGAAGCGGCTGCCGAAGCTGCGCCCGAACTATCGCGATTGGCCGGCGGCAAATCCCTGGGAGGGCGAATGACGTCGTTCGCTGCCGCACAAGAACCGCTGCCGGACGTTCACGGCATCGTTTTCTTCGGCTTTCCATTGCACCCGCCAGGAAAACCGGGAACCAAACGAGCGGAGCATTTGGCGCAAGTACGCGTGCCCATGCTTTTCCTGGAAGGTACGCGCGATCCTTTTGCGCATCTGGATCTGCTGCGCCCCATCTGCGCCAGCCTGGGCACTCTGGCAACGTTGCACGTGATCGAAACAGCGGATCATTCGTTCCACGTGCTCAAACGTGCGAATAAAAATGACGAGGAGGTTTTGCGAGAGCTCGCCCAGACTGTGGCGGCCTGGGCGGAAGGTCAGCCGTAGTGGAGACAGGGGATGCCTGGCTAACCAACGGCTTCCATGATTCGGACGTCGCGCTCGGCCCCGCCTTTCAACTGTTGCAACGCCGCCTTATATGCATCGCTTTCATACGCGGCAATGGCTTTTTCAATGCTGTCGAATTCGATCAGTACCGTGCGCTCATTCTTGCCTGCTTCGTATGTTCTTGCGGGTCCACCGCGCGCCAGAAAGCGCCCTCCGGCGGCCGCGATGGCGGGCCCGGCCGCGGCTGCGTATGCCTTAAGCGCGTCGGGATTAGAGATCGAGCGGTAACAACAGACCCAATAACCTTTAGCCATGGTGTCCTCCTGGTAGCGATTGCGATATGAAGCTGTTGTGGAGCTTGGAAGTATTTCGAATGACGCTGCAGTTTATTTCTTCGAAGTGGTTTCAGCAACTGAATAGGAATTTCTGCGGGTGTTATGCGGGCCTCGCTGCGAATGAATTCGCCTGCACTGTTCCGGTGAGGCGTGGCGCAGCACTTGGCACCCTGGCTCTCCCGATGTGCAAACCCTCCCAGCGGACAGCACCATAAGAGGGTGATATACTTTGTTTTCGATACAAAGGTCATTTTTCGATATTCTTACCGCAATAGGTTTTGGGGGCCTGCACACCTCATGAAAGCTTCAAATTCACTGTGGGCCAAACAACTCGCCGGAAAAATACCGGAGAATTTAAGCCGGGAAATCGATATTTTCGAAACCGAAGTGGCCCTCAGAAAGCAAGGTAAGCTCGACGAACGGCTGTTCGCTGAAACCCGGCTTCGCAGGGGAACCTACGGGCAACGCTACGATAACGGTCAGAGGCACGACGGCAAGAAAGTCAAAAAAATCGCATATCCCTCAGGAGATCTCACCAAGGGCCCCAACACGATGTGGGACGCCCCCGGTATGCAGCGCATCAAGATTCCAGGAGGTGGCCTCAATGCGGGGCAACTGGAGACGCTCGCCGATTTGGCGGAGGAATACTCCGACGGCATAGCGCACGTCACTACCCGGCAGGATTTTCAACTTCATTACGTGCATATCGACGATACCCCCAGTTTGATGCGACGCCTGGCTGCCGCAAATATCACTACACGCGAAGCCTGCGGGAATTCGGTGCGTAATGTGACGGCGTGCCCCTATGCGGGGACCTGCCCGGACGAGGTATTCGACGTAACTCCCTATTCCCGCGCGCTCTCGAAATTCCTGTTGGGGCATCCGGACACGCAAAATCTGGGCAGAAAGTTCAAGCCCGCGTTCAGCGGCTGTGCGCAGCATGCCTGCGGACTCACCAGTTTGCACGACATCGGATTCATCGCAGTAACGCGAGGCTCTAGTGGCGCGGAGGAGCGCGGCTTTGAAATGTATGTAGGGGGCGGCCTGGGCGCCGTTCCTTACCAGGCGAAGCTCTTTGATACCTTCATTCCGCAAGAGGAGTTGCTGCCCATTTCGCAGGCCGTCGCCAGAGTTTTCAGCAGGCTGGGCGAAAAAAAGAATCGCAGCCGCGCGCGCATGAAATTTCTGGTGCAGGATTTAGGAATCGAAAAATTCAAGGAATTGGTTTGGGAAGAGCGCCGGGATCTGCCATCCGATCCTCGGTGGACGGATTACCTGGCGGAAAACCAGCAGTTTCACGAATCGCCTTTGAGGCCGGCTGGCGAGTGCCCTTTGCTGGCGCCCGAACCCTTCGAGCGCTGGCGCCAAACGAACACCCGCGCGCAAAAACAGAATGCGTATGTGGTCGTCACCGTGGCGCTGCCATTAGGCGACATTACTGCCGAGCAGTTGCGGGCGCTCGCGGACATCGCCCGGCGCTTTACCAACGAAAGCGTGCGGACCACCGTTGAACAGAACTTCGTCATTCGCTGGGTAAGCAAAGCGGATCTTGCGGAAGTTTTCAAGCTTCTGCAAACGGCTGGCCTGGCCCAGGCCGGCGCGGGCACCATTGTGGATGTTGTTACGTGCCCTGGGACGGATACGTGCAAATTAGGGATTTCCTCTTCTCGCGGGCTGGCGGCGGAGCTTCGCAAGAGAGTGGGCGAGAAGAGCTTTGAATTGGATGAATCCGTGGACCGCCTGCACATAAAAATCAGCGGCTGCTTCAATAGCTGCGGGCAGCATCATGTTGCGGATCTAGGTTTTTACGGCGTCAGCCGCAAGGTAGCCGGGTACGCGATGCCTCACTTTCAGGTAGTTCTGGGCGGCGAATGGGAGAATAACGCGGGAACCTACGGCATGCCTGTCCTGGCGATTCCCTCGAAAAATATTCCCGAGGTCGTGAGCCGCTTGACGGAGCGATATGCAAAGGGACGTCTGCACGGAGAGAGCTTCAAGGACTTCATCAAGCGCATTGGCAAGCCAGAGCTAAAGAACATTATGCAGGATTTGGCGCAGCCCTCCGCTGCTTCATCTGACCGCTCTTTGTTCACTGATTGGGGAGACCCGCGCGAATACAGTTTGGGTGATATGGCCACGGGCGAATGCGCTGGAGAAGTTGTATCCGCCGTCGACTTTGGGCTCGCCGCGGCCGAAAGAGAAGTGTTCGAGGCCCAGTTGGCATGGGACGCAGGCCAAGTCCAACAAGCCGGGAAAAGTGCCTACGACGCAATGCTTCAGGCCGCCAAGGCGCTGGTGAAAGCCGAGTATCCCCTCCTTTCCGACGATCCGGGCCGCATCATTGCAGAGTTTCGCGCGCGATTTTACGACACTCAGAAATTTTTCGATCCATTTGCCGGAGGCAAGTTCGCCCATTATCTTTTTGACGCGCAGAAAAATTCCGGCAACCCATATACCACCGACTCCGCCCGCTACCTGATCGAGGAAGCGCAACTTTTCATAGAGGCTGTGCACAGTTGCTACAATCGCATGGGCAGTCCTGCGGCCGTTTGAGTTAGGACGCACACTTCCAGGCGACGACACATGTAACGCACGCGCGTTCTCTCCAACCTGAAACAGGTTCTCCGGTCGCTTCTTATTGGGATCAGTAAAAGGATGACTCAGTTGATCGAGCTTCAACATATCAACATGAAATTGCTGCTCGAGACGCCCGCAGAACCCAATCTCGAGCCGCTGATCCCGATATTTCACAGCTGGATTCAAGACCGGATATTCCCTGAGCTGTTGCTGGATATCGCCGATTACCGGCACGTGTTCGCTGGTCCGGGCGTTGTTTTGATCGGGCATGAGGCGAATTACAGCGTGGACAACACGGGGAATCGATTGGGCGTTCGTTACAATCGCAAGGCCGCACTCGACGGCAGCAACGAAAGCCGTTTGGCACAGGCCGCACAGGCGGCGCTTCTTGCGTGCCAACGACTTGAAATCGAGCCACGGCTGAATGGCCAGCTTCGTTTTAAAGGTGACGAACTGGAAGTGTTCGTAAACGACCGGCTTTTAGCTCCGAATACGGACGCGACACGCGAAGCGGTTTACCCGGACCTGCAAACTTTTTGCGGACAGCTATTCCCGGAGAGTGAAGTGTCCGTCTCACACGGTCAGGATAATGATCCGCGCCGTCTCTTCACGGCAGTTCTGAAGGCCTCTCGCCGCTACACGGTGGCCGAGTTGCTGGAAAACCTGAGCCATATTACCTAGAGCACTTCGCTCAGTCGACCCAGACTCCCACGATAAGGTATGTTGTCGGATAACATGGATAATCGAACGCAAACTGGTTTGGCAGGATTACGCGTGCTGTCGCTCGAGAGCCGGCGCGCCCAGGAAATGGCGAAGCTGATCTCGAACTACGGCGGTGCGGCTATCGTCGCTCCCGCAATGCAGGAAGTTCCGCTCGAAACCAATACCGAAGCTTTGGAATTCGTGCGCAAGTTCCTGGACGGCGATTTCGATATGGTAATTTTCCTGACCGGCGGGGGGATGCGTGCTCTCGTTCGAATTGCCGAAACGATTGTTCCACGAGAAACACTCGTCGCGGCGCTTGCGCGCGTGCCCATCATCGCTCGCGGTCCAAAGCCAATGGCGGCGCTTAGGGAATTAGGAGTTTCGTCCGCGATAGGTGTGCCTGAGCCCCACACATGGCGTGAGTTGCTTCACCTGTTTGATGAGGGTAAGGCTCCGCTGCCCATACAGGGAGCCCGAATCGCCGTGCAGGAATACGGCGCGGCCAACCTCGAACTTTTGGAAGGGCTGCTCAAGCGCGGGGCCGAAGTGACTCCAGTGCCGGTGTACGAGTGGGCTCTTCCGGATAATATCGAACCATTGCGAAGTGCGGCGCGGAGTTTGGCTGCGGGCGAGATTGACGTCGCGCTATTCACCACGTCGCTGCAGGCGGTTCATCTGTTGCAAATTGCGGCCGAGGAGGACGTCGAGATTGCTGTCAGGAAAGCATTCACCCGCGTGGTCGTGGGCTCGATTGGACCGGTGACGTCGGCAGTCTTGCAGGATAATGGCATCCCGGTCGATTTTGAGCCGGCGCATCCGAAAATGGGACTTCTCGTCAGCGAAGCCGCTCAGCGCGCTGCGGAGTTGCTGCAAGTGAAACGTGATCGTCCTGAGGTGCTGGGAGAGTTTACGTAAGGAAAGGCCAGCATGCGGGTACGCGCCCCGGCCAATTGCCGTGGGCCGAGGCCAGCTAGGCCGTCATTCAGCCGCGCTGAGGGTTAGAGGCTCGGCCAGAATGGGCTGCGAATGCCCAGACTACTGCGCTGCAACGTTATGAATCGCGTGTGGGTGCAGAGCCATGCGCGACGGAAAGCATGGCGCACTGAAGCAAGCATGCTTTCCTCGACAAAAATGCGTTCGAGGAATTCTGGAGATTAGCACCCCGCCTCGCAACCTACTCCGAAGGCCGCAGATGTACGGGGTGATCGAGTTTGAACCGCAACACGGTTTCGCTGGGCACCACTACTTGCTTTCCCTTGGTCAAAACTTCTGCCCCAGCACCTGCCGCGGCACCGCCCACTGCCCCGATCGCCGCACCGTTGCCGCCTCCGGCGATCGCTCCAATAATCGTGCCCAGAACAGCGCCCCCTCCGACCATCTGTCCGGTACGTTTGTTTTTTCCAATTCCGCTGGTCCCTTTTTCTTCGATATCTGAGGTGTCAATCCGATAGCGCCGGCCGTCTACGGTCACCGAATCCACGTCCAACGTAAGATCGGGAGTCCCGGTAGACCCGCCATTGTTGACCTGCTTGATCGTCAGGCGGGCGTCTGAGCCGCGCGGAATGACCACTTGTCCTGCATCATCGAGAACGTCTTGATCAACTTGCGCGGCGAAGGTTTGATTCGCGCTCGCGTTTCGCGAATTGATGCTCTCAGCCGTGCGAATCGCCAGTTCCGTTCCGCCGGGGATAACCGGCCGATCGCGATCTGAATCGCCGCGGTCCTGACGATCATCGCTTCGATTGCCCGGCTGCTGTTCGTATGGTTGAGCAGCGTCGCGGTCGGAGGATCGTCGGTCATCCCGGCCAGACGAGTAGTTTCCATTGGCATCCGCTGAACTACCGCCGTACGAGTCATTGCGCGAATCCCGGTCATTGCGGGAACCCTGGTCAGCAGGGCCAAATTGCAATGCGTCGATCGTTTCCGTTCCGTAACGCGTTAATACACCGTTTTCTCTGAACGTGATCACGCGCGAGGTTCCGGAAACGAACTCACCTTCGTGCCGGGTGCCATCTTTCAGCAGCAGCGTGTCCGCCCATAAACCGGCCGGCAAAGTAGCGAAGAAAATCGCTAGCGACGTTCTCAGCAGGATTTTTCGCATTTCGCTGGTCTCCTCACGTAACAACACTTTTATCGTATGGCGCTTTTGAGCCGTTTGGCGCTTTTCTCGAGCTGCCGCTTAAGAGATTCGACTTGCTCGATTAATCCTGATAACTCCTCTTTGGCCAAAAGGCTCGTACGCGCGATCCGGTGTGCAGCTCGATCGGCTTTGCCTACAGCAGTTCCGATGGTTACCGCTGCCTTCTTCAATTTCGTTTTTCTGGCCATGATTTCCTCCGTCGGTCCAAATCGCACACTCTCGTCCGTCTACGGCTACAATCGTATACCGCACGGTCATGGCGGTCAAAGCAGCAGAGTCGAACGGTTTCCTGATATTTACCTGGCTGGCGTGACGCCTAAACGCAAGTCGTGGCAGTAGGGATTTCAGATATTCACTGCGTCAGGCGCAGTGCGAGTGTTCCCAGGTTACGGCAATCTTTGCGGCTTGCTAGGCGGCTACGCCCACCTGATGATCCGTCAGCAATATATTAAATGCGCGCAAACTCAAGCTTAGGCCGATTTTAACGAGGCCAGGTCAATGACAAACCGATAGCGAACGTCACTTTTGATCATGCGCTCGTACGCCTCATTCACTTTTTGAATGGGCGTCATCTCGACGTCGCTGACGATATTATGCTCGCCGCAAAAATCCAGCATTTCTTGCGTTTCACCGATGCTGCCGATGGAGGACCCCGCCAGGCTGCGGCGGCCACGGATCAAGGAAAACGCGGCCAGTGGCACGGGCTGCTCCGGTACACCCACGTTCACCATGGAACCATCGACGCGCAGAAGACTGAGGTATTCGTTCCAGTCAATCGGAGCCGACACCGTGTTGATGATCAGATCGAAATGGCCCTGGAGCTCTTTGAACGTTTCCGGGTCGGTGGTCGCAAAAAAGTGATGGGCCCCCAGACGCCTGCCGTCTTCCTGCTTTTTTAACGAATGGCTAAGGACGGTAGTCTCCGCGCCCATCGCATGGGACAGCTTGACGCCCATGTGTCCGAGCCCTCCGAGACCGATAATTGCAACTTTTTTCGATGGCGCGGCTTCCCAGTGTCGTAGCGGCGAATACAGTGTGATCCCTGCGCACATCAACGGGGCGGCAGCGTTTAGTGCTAAATTGCCGGGAATTCGCAATACGTAATCTTCATTGACCACGATCTTATCGGAATAACCGCCGAACGTAGTCGCGCCGTCGTAGTCGCGGCCGTTATACGTCAGAACGATTCCCTTTGCGCAATATTGGTTTAACCCCGCTGTGCAGTACTGGCATTCGCGGCATGATTCGACGAAACAGCCCACACCCACGGAGTCTCCAATCTTGAATTTGCTGACTTTGGAGCCCACGTGCTTGACGATACCGGCGATCTCGTGTCCGGGAACCATCGGAAAAATCGATCCGCCCCAGCCGTCGCGCGCCTGGTGAATGTCAGAATGACAGATGCCGCAGAATAGAATATCGATCAGAACATCGTGCTCCCGCGGGTCACGCCGCTCGAGCGAGAATGGCGCTATCGGTGCCGTAGCATGAGCAGCAGCGTAAGCTTTCGCTTGCAACATGATTTTCCTTTCTTGAAACAGCAAGGGAGTTTGGAATTTATGCCGATCCCCAATGCGGTGGACCCGGCGGTATACCGTCTAGCGATGGACGGATCAGGTGATTCTAACGACAGCCAGGCAGTGCGCAGACCTTCGTGTTAATACGGTGCCCTTCTCTTTGTATTGCGTGTTGTTATTACCCGCCGCGCGCGCGTCAACGTCGGCGCGAAACGAGGTCTGTAGATGGATGACAAATGCCAAATGTAAACGACTGCTGCCCTGCGGCGTGGCTCGTCTGCGTTAACCGCAAAGCCAGCATCTGCCGCAGCAAAGTTTCTGCCGCTCTCCAGTTTATACCGCAGGCTGTTCAGGAGCAATCTGACGGTGCAATTCCGCAGCGCCAACATGCGTTATCTACAATTTCTGACGAGCGGGATTGACCTGCCAGATCAGGCGATCTCGGATGCGGACGGCACAGCATCGCTGATGAGTTTTAGTGCCACAGCAGGATCAGCGACTTCCACAACCAGTTCGTTGTAACGTTCATCGTGCAGCATGATCACAATGGCGTGATCGGGGTTATGCACGTCCCAAAAGATACGCTTGCCATCTTGGTAGAAGGTGCCTGCGGCGATCAGGCCGGGCACATGCGTTCCGAGCAGGCGAATCCCCTTCCACCATTGTCTTGCAATATCAGGGTCCGGACGCACCGAGGAGATATGACGCAGCGGTATTTCAAGCGTGCTCTTGAACGCCCACAATCGATCCGCGTTCTTGACGTGCAGGATAAGTTTGTCTTCGACAATCGTTAATTCAACCACAGCTCACGATCCTTTCGTATGGGCCGCCGCTGATAAATTACCTCGTTCGGGGCGTCAATTCCACATTTCGCGGGTCGCTTGGCACTTAACAAGCAGCATTGCAGATATCGGTCGCGGAACTGAAATGCCGCATGGCTCGCTTGTATCTGGCTGGCAAGGTGTGCCAGCGGCCCGCATTTTGAATGCGACGCCTCAGGGCACTTTAAATTTTTGGCAGCACCGCCATGTAAGGTAGGCTGAATAGATAGCGGCATTCGATGCTTCACTATATTTACTCGTGCGCGTACATGGCCAGGGGGCTAAGGTGGTCGCAGCGCTGCTTCGCCGATTGTTAGCTCACCCGCTCACTTCGGGGGCAGAGATCGATGATCCCGCCACAACCGTGCTTCGGAAACAGATTATTTCATCGAAGCCGTTTCTCAGGGCCATCTATGATGAGTGGTACAGGACTCTCGCTGCGCAGGTTCCGGTCGGCCCTGGTGGCGTGTTGGAGCTAGGCTCGGGCGCCGGTTTCTGCGACGAATACATCAGCGGCCTGCTTACTTCAGAAGTGTTTTATTGTCCTACGGTGCAGTTGGCCGTTGATGCGCAGCGAATGCCTTTTCAGGACGGCTCACTTCGGGCGATCGTTTTTACCGATGTGCTGCACCATTTACCGAACGTCTGCCAGTTTTTCGCGGAGGCTTCGCGATGTCTACGGCCCGCCGGAAAGATACTGATGATCGAGCCCTGGAATACGGCATGGTCGAGATTCGTCTACGGGCACCTTCATCATGAGCCGTTTGATCCTGCCGCGAAACACTGGGCATTCCCACCTGCTGGTGCACTTTCAGGCGCTAACGGCGCTCTGCCCTGGATCGTATTCGTACGTGATCGTGACAGATTTGAAGCGGAATTCCCCGAGCTGTTAATCGAGCGCATTCGCCCTTTTTTGCCGTTTCGGTACCTTGTTTCGGGCGGCGTTAGCATGCGCAGCGTGATGCCGGGATTCACGCACGGGATGTGGGTGCAGTTCGAACGTGCCCTTCAGCCACAAATGTCGCGGCTGGCAATGTTCGCGTTTATATCGGTAAAAAGACGTTGATGGTTTATATCTTCGCCAAAATCCCGACGAATTGTGAGAAGACCAGCTTGAGCACTTCTTCGACCACCCAATATGCATTTTAATTCGGGGACTGGTCTGTTGTGCAGATGTGTCACCTGTGGAGCGGCGGTCGACGCGCACGACCCGCAGGGCGCGCACGACGCTTCGCTTCCCAGCCATCGCTAATCGTCGTATATAATGCGGTCCTGGAGCCGATTCCCTGTGGGCACGATGCGTCTTGCCGTCCCCGAGCCAGCAAACGATCAGAAGGAGGGATTTGCCCGGTATCGGGATGAGCGCGTCTGTTATTGGAACGATTTTGCGCAGTCGCTGAGTCAATGGGAACGCAGCCGCGCATACTATCAGGGCCGGCTTGCTGCAATTTACCGCTTTCTGATTCCTCCCGGTATGCGCGTGCTCGAATTGGGTTGCGGACAGGGAGACCTGCTCGCTTCTTTACAGCCGAGCCGCGGTGTGGGGATCGATTTTTCCGAGCGCATGGTCGAACGGGCGGTCGCGCGCCATCCGCAGTTGGAGTTCATTCACGCCGACGTTCACGAATCTCTTCCGAATGAGCAATTTGACTTCATCATCCTTTCCGATCTTGTTAACGAATTGTGGGAAGTGCAACGCGTGCTCGAACTGGTGGCGCAGTGTGCGGTCCCATCAACGCGGGTCATCCTCAACGCCTATAGCCGCTTGTGGGAGATGCCACGCAGGCTGGCGGAAACGCTTCACCTGGCGCGGCCGCAGTTGAGTCAAAACTGGCTCACCAGAGAAGACCTGAACAATCTTCTTTACTTGTCAGGATTCGAGACGATCCGCACTTTTTCCGAAATCATGTGGCCGGTGCGGACACCTCTAATCGACCAACTCTGCAACCGGTACCTCGTAAAGCTGGGACTCTTTAGCTGGCTAGGGGCGACAAATTTTATTGTGGCGCGGCCCCGGCCGCTTAGTAGCGGCCAGCACACCGTGAGCGTAATCGTCCCCGCACGCAATGAAGAGGGCAACATACGGCGAATTCTCGAGGAAACGCCTGATATGGGCGCTCGCACGGAACTGATCTTTGTCGAAGGACACTCGCGCGACAATACCTATGAGACGATCCGGCAGGAAATCGATCGGCACCCTCACCGCAACGCCCAACTGTTTCAGCAATCCGGAAAAGGAAAAGGAGATGCCGTGCGGCTGGGGTTCGCGAAGGCCTCCGGCGACGTTCTGATGATCCTCGATGCCGATCTCACCGTGCCTCCCGAAGACTTGCCGCGCTTTTACGAAGCGTGGAGAAGCGGAAAAGGTGAGTTCGTGAACGGAGTGCGCCTGGTTTATCCCATGCAGGATCGTGCGATGCAGTTTTTCAACTTGCTGGCGAACAAATTGTTTGGCGTAACCTTTACCTGGCTGCTCGGTCAAAGCGTGAAAGATTCACTATGCGGCACGAAAGTTCTGAGCAAACAGCATTATCAGATGATCGCTGCGAATCGTTCTTATTTTGGCGAGCTCGATCCATTCGGCGATTTTGATTTGTTGTTTGGAGCCGCCAAGTACAATTTAAAGATCGTCGATCTGCCGATCCGGTACCGGGAACGCACGTATGGGACCACGAACATTAGGCGCTGGAGCCACGGCTGGCTATTGTTGCGGATGGTGCTGCTGGCGATGCTGAAGATGAAATTTGTATAAAGTCGCCGCCCGGCGCTCGTTCCGCTTTGGGTGACGATTATCAGGCGCCGCGTTTGTCTCCGTATCAAATGCATGTATCCGCGGAAATTACGCCGTCGTGGCCTCAAACACGCATCGCCCACGCAAGTACATCTGACCATCCGCAATCTGACAGACGCAACGTGCTACCGCGCTACCGTGCTACCGACCTCTCGAAGTACTTCGTTTTGTCCACATTCGCGGGCACGGCTACGTCAAAGAAACCGACCATCATTTCGTCGTAGGTTTGATCGCCCCAGCGCACCGCGCTATCGGGGTCCGGGTTATGTGGATTGTTACGCGAGTTGTCGTACCAGGCGATCGCCTGGAGTTCCGTGCCCGCCCTCAGCAGGAGCGGCTCGGCGAGGCGATAACTCAGCTACCAGTGAAAATCGTAGTTCACACGCAGCAGCGTCTCCACCGTGGCCGCGCCACTGGGATCCCGACGAACGATGTTGTACTCGAACCGCTTGCCGCGCAGGTGCATGTGCGGAAAAAAGCTCAGAAGCGTGGCGTCGTTCGGTAACGTGCCGTGAACCTCCACGCGAAAATTGTCCACACCGGGGGGAATCACGAAACGATCGTTGGTGAGCTGCAGGGTAAGCACGCGTTGCTGTGGCGGCGCTTTCGCGAACACCAGGCCGATGCTGGTACGGTCGCTTGCCGCGCGGCCATTGGTCACGTAATGCATTTGAAAAACCAGGTCAGAGCCACGAGGAATAAACTTGGCAGTGCCGGGATCCCAGCGGTCGGGCGAGCTTCCCGGCGCATACACTAGCAAAATGTCGCTGGTGGTCCATTGTGCATCGCGCCGGTGCTGCTCGTCGGTCATGTCCGCCGCCGTAAATGGCTTGCCAATGGGCGCATCCCGCAACCACGCCGACCCGGGAGGACGCACGTACACCACCGCGTGGTGCACGTGTTCACGCCGCGACGGGCGAACTTCCGACATCTGTACCCACTTATCTTCCGAGAATCCCGTTGGCACGATCTCGTAGGTGTAAGCAACATCCCCACGAGCGGGAAGAGCAACCTCGCGGGGCATGGTAATCACCACGTCGGGGCGGGCAATATTCCAGCCTTCGCTCCACTTCACGGCAGGGGGAGCATCGCTCACATCGCCGGCGGGCGCGTGGTCGTCCGTCCACGCCACCAGAGTCTGGATTTGTTCCGCGGTGAGTGAAGGATCGTTGGCAAAATGGCCGTATTTCGGATCCGCAAACCATGGCGGCATTTTTTTCAGCAGTACCATCTTCCGGATCGCTGGCGACCAACGTCGTGCCTGCTCATAGGTAACCAGCGGCATGGGCGCAATTTCTCCGGTCCTATGGCACGTCTGGCAGTGCGCCTGCAAAATCGGTTGCACATCTTTGTAGAAGGTGGGCTTGTCGGAAGTTTGCGAGTGCGGATGGTCCTGTAAACCTGTCTGGAAACCGTAACCGGCGGCCGCAGGGAATGCCCTGCGAGATTCGAGTCGCAACGGAAATGCCGCCAGGAAAATACTGAGCATTGCGAGAGAAACAATCGTCGCGCTAGCGATGCACCGGGCTGCCTGGCCCGCCATCCGCAACGTTAAATCGCTCGGCAGGCTGTGCAACAGCACGGGCTCCACGCAGGGACGAATGGGCAGTTTCTTTTTTCTAGCAGCCGCTAATCGCAACGCTGTTGTCTTCGTTTAAGTTTTGGTTGTCTTCGTTAAGGCTTTGCGGTCAACCGATCGATTTCCGTCATCTCTTCCGGCGTCAGCGTCCAATCGGCTGCTTTTGCATTTTGTTCCACCTGCTCCGGCTTAGTGGCCCCAGCGATCACGCTCGATACCGTCGGGCGTGCCAGAAGCCAGCTGAATGCCAGCTCCAACATAGTGCGCTGATGTTCCCGGCAGAATTGTTCCAGCCGTTCCACCACTTGCCAATTGGATTCGATTAAGTAACGCTGGGCGAGCCCGGTCATCGAAGCTAGCCGCGCACCGGAAGGCGCCGGTCTATTGCGCTGGTATTTGCCGGTGAGCAAGCCACTGGCCAGCGGAAAATACGGCAGCAGTCCGAGACCAAACGCCTGCAGCGCCGGGATCAGTTCGCGATCGGCCTCGCGTACCAGCAGGCTGTATTCGTTTTGCGAGCAAATATAACCCGTCAAATTCAGATGCTTGACGATCCATTGCGCGTCCACCACCTGCCAGGCGGAAAGATTCGAGCATCCGATGAAGCGAACTTTTCCTTGCTTCACCAGATCGTTCAACGCCCGGAGCGTCACCTCCATGGGCGTTTGCGGATCCGGAAAATGAAGTTGGTACAGGTCGATCCAGTCGGTTCTAAGACGCTTCAGGCTGGCCTCGGCAGCTTTCATAATATAGTCGCGCGATGCGCCTTTGAGCGTTCCCGCTTCATCCATCGCTCCGCCGAATTTTGTGGCCAGCACGACGTTCTTCCGGCGGTCGCCCAAAACCTGGCCCAGCATCGTTTCCGAACCGCCGCGCTTGCCATAGATATCGGCGGTGTCGAACAACGTGATGCCCACGTCAAGCGCCTTGTCGATTACCTTGCGGGCATCCTGCAGTTCGATGCGCATTCCAAAATTGTTACATCCTAATCCCACCACCGATACTTCCAGACTCGAACTGCCCACCTTGCGCCGGCGCATTGGGACACCTCAGCAAAAACAATAACGCGCAGGTCCGCACCCGGCAAGACACAATGCGGGATGCACTCCGGCGGGTGACTCCCGCAACATGCCGCAAACATCGAACTATCGCGGCCTCACGCAACGCTCTGTTGCAAGATGCAATGCTCTGTACAATCGCGATGCATTCCGTGACGACGCTACTGCTGCTGCCGATGCACGGGGGCGTTTGGGTTCGGATACCGTTTCGATTCGGATATTCGCGGTCTACGTCACCGTTGTTTCAGTGAACGATAAAATCCAATCTGCGAGGGTCCCTCGTCGTGAATTTCTCCAATAAGCTCATCGTGAAACCCGGAACCAAGATCAAGCTCGACGACTTCGATCCTGCGGAAACGTTCGGCTACAAAGACGCCCCCGGAACGGAAAAAAAAGTCACAAAAATCGTCACCCGCCTCGATGACCTGCAATACTTGTTGTATGCCGAGAACAAGCGCGCGCTGCTCATTATCCTGCAGGCGCTGGATGCGGGCGGCAAGGATGGCACGATCCGCCACGTGATGTCGGGAGTGAATCCACAAGGTTGCCGGGTCACAGCTTTCAAAGTTCCGTCAGCCGAGGAAGCGGCGCACGATTTTCTGTGGCGCAGCCATTTGGCAGTGCCGGAAAGGGGGATGATCGGCATCTTCAACCGCTCGCATTACGAGGATGTCCTGGTGGTGCGCGTCCACAAACTGGTTCCGAAACAAATCTGGAAAAACCGCTTCGAGGAAATCAACTCTTTTGAAAAATTGCTGGCTGACAATCGCGTCAGGATACTGAAATTCTATTTGCACATCAGCAAGGAAGAGCAGAAGCGCCGCTTCGATCAGCGCATCGATGATCCCAAGAAAAACTGGAAGCTGTCACCCGCAGATTTCTCGGAGCGGCAATTCTGGCCCGAGTACATGGAAGCGTATGAAGACGTTCTTTCACGTTGCAGCACCAGTTACGCGCCATGGTTCATCATTCCGGCGGACCACAAGTGGTTTCGGAACCTGGCCATCTCCACCGTCATCGTGGAGACTCTCGAAAGCATGGACATGCAGTTTCCGCGTCCTACGATCTTTCCTGCGACGCTCGGCACGTCAAACTCGCGGTAACACCTTGCAAAAGCGCATATCGTCTTGCCGAGAAAAGTAAGTCGTCAGTCCGGCTTCCATGGCCGGTATTGCGGGCCTGGCGGGCTGCCATCCGACGGACCACTTACGACATTCCCGCTGGGGTCTGTCCAGTGATATTGGTCCTCGTTTGATACGGTCGCGCAGCGGCCCAGATCATCGCAGCCGTGAACCTGTCCGAGCGTGGTATCCGACTGGCCTTGCCGGATCCTGTCCTGGCTCTGCTGTTGCCGCTCGAAGCTGGAACTTCTCATCTGGTTAATTTGGTCGGCTTGTTGCTGCCTCTGCTGCACCATTTTCATGTTCTGTTGCATGGACTGCTGCGCCATTTCCATGGATGCCTGCGTGATGCGGTTGCTGATGCCCATGAGCGCGCCTGTCGTGTCGTGGATTTGCCGCTCGTACTGCGATTGCCATGCCGCATCGATCTGGAATGAGGAGATCATCGCATTCATCACGTAACGAGCCACATCCAGCGCCGAGCGGCCCGAAACGTACCCGGCCAGTTTCTCGACGCTCCACATGTGCGGACCTTGCGGATTTATGAATCCGCCTACGGTCACCGCCAGCGTATACCCCGAGCGCTCGCCGCAACGGTAGGTGAATTCTCCCGCGGAAGATTGTTCGTGCGCCCCCACGCGTGCGGCCAAGGGAGCAATCTCTGCATTCATCTTTTGCGTTTCCTGCTTCAGATCGAATGCGGACACCATCTGCGCTCCAGCACATTCTTTTTGTGCTATGAACTCCTGCGCAAACTGCGCACCCGACTTGAAGCGTTCGATCATCAAGGGACCGGCCGGGCTTTGGACCACGCGGCCCTCGACCCACCCCAGGCGGAGATACATCGGATGCGGCTCTTGGCGGGGAAGCACGCCTGGATCGTTTACCCACGCCTTGACCGTTCCGTCCGGGCTTTCCGCTACCACGTAATTTCTGGCGTCAATCGGAGAGTTGCGATGCGTGCCGCCGCTGATACGCCAACCAGCCGGTACATTAACGGTGAAGGCCCGCTCGGTGGGATCCGTCCAGCGAATCAATTTGGGCAATTGCGGTGTGCCCCCGGAATTGTTTTGACCCTGCACGCATAGTAGCGGCGACATACACAAGGTGAAAGCTGCGCATATAAGCATTTTCATAAACGGGGCGCCCTGCACTCTTGGATGGATTTACGATTTTGCTCCCATGGACGTTCTTTGCGATGGTCGTCACCTGCGGCGAGAAACATACGCTCGCGCATGTTTGTGCGTCAACTAGGATCGGCTAGGATCATGAGCACATCATGTTTGGATCAATCGTGGAAGCATGGGCAGAAATCCGCGTGCTTTGTGTCGCTTCGGCTTCGGCAGGGTAGGCCACCGAGGATATTCGAGCAGATGGCTCGGTTGGCAAACTCGTGCGCACAGCTAGATATCGAAACGCTTGCCCGTCCCGCGCACACCGGTTGGCGCGCTTTCACCAGCAGTTTCGCGCGTCCGCGGGATGCTCGCGTCGCTGCCCAGTTCCCAGAAGTTTTTGTCGGTCACGAACTCGAGACCGACATCCAGCACCCCCGGTCCCTGGTGCGAAACCCACGCGACGCGCACTTCCGTCTCCCATCCTTTATCCAGGCGAACGAGTGTCAGCTTTTCATTCATTGCCAACTCGTGCCCGCAGGTCACCTGCGCTCCATGACGGCTGACCAGCGTCGTCTCGGTCCGCTCTTCCCAGGGATGCCCGGGCGATTTCGAACGCAACTGCACGGGGATTCGTGCCACCCTGCGCGTGCTGCGCCGCAGCCTGCCGTGCAGCTCAGAAGCCCACAGCAGCACGTCCAGCATTTGGGCCTTTTCCCGATTAGAAGGCGCCACCGCGGCACAGGCGACATCGGCCGCATCACGCATGCAGGACTCTAGAAAACGTCCGGCTTCGTCGGCTTGCCTTTCGTCAAATTGCCGCTGCTGCATTTGGGAGGCGACGGTTTCCAGGCGTTCGTAGGACCGCAGCAGAAAATGCTTCCGGCAGTACGCGTGCTCTTCGACCCAAGCGGCGGATAGTTCGGTGCAGCCTCGGATACTGCAATATCCCTGCATTGTGGCGTCTCCACGAAAGTGGTTGCAGTTGTAGCCGATCCTCCAAGGCTACGCACAGTAACGCAGAATTCTACTCAAAAGAATATTCGCCAGAAAGCGGGCGCTGGCGACTTTTTTGTTGCTGGTAATTTACGGGCTCATTATGCCTGCGACTTCGGCGTTCTTGCCGTGGCGACAGCGCGGGCCGCCTCGGCCGCAGCGCCCAGCAACGGCGCATCCTCATTCAAAACCAATTGAACGGGTATGGTGGACAGCAACTCCTCGAACTTTTCTTTCTCACGGAAGGCACGCAAAAACGTCCCGTCTTTCATTTTCGGCAAAATCTTCGGAGCGATACCCCCGGCGACAAACACACCGCCGCGAGCGAGCGCCTTCAGTGCCAGGTTACCGGCCTCCGCGCCGTACAGCGAAGTCCAAAGGTCCAGGGTTTGCACGCAAATGGGGCAGGAACCTTCGAGGCCGCGCCGCGTGATTTCGGCCGGGTCGGCTTCCGGATCGGCGGAGTTCAGTTCGTGAGAGCTCGCATGCCGCTCGCCCGCGCTCAGGAACTGGTGAATGGTAGGGAAACCGCGGCCGGAAAGAATGAGCTCCCAGCTCACGAATTTGTTGGTCCGTTTGACATATCGCAACAGCTCAATTTCCTGCTCCGTGCGAGCGGCCAAATCCGTGTGACCCCCTTCGCTGGGATGGACCACGTACCGGCCTCCGCACCAATGCAGTATGGACTCGCCCAGCCCCGTGCCCGCCGCGATCAGCGCCTGCGGTGCCTGCGGCACGAGAGGGCTTGCATTCAGGGCCACCGCGTCCAACGGGCCCAGCCACGGCAAGCTGTATCCGGTGGCTTCCAGATCGTTTAGCAGTACGACATGCGCCGTGTCGAGTTGGCGTTCGAGCGCCGCCGCATCCACGGTCCAACCCACGTTGGTAACCTGAACCTTGCGTCCGATCACCGGGCCAGCCACGCCAAAGCCCGCAGCGGTAACTTTGCCCGCCGGAGACGCTCCAATCACGGCTGCGGCATCGCGCAAGAATGCAGCGATTACATCGGCGAACTGAGCGTATTGCAAACTTGGGTAGCGCCGCAAAAATGAGACGCGATAGCGATTCGCACCCGAGCTGGTGCCGGTGCGGGCGTCGGTTGCAAGTGCAGAGCCCGGCACGCCCGGCTTACGGTTGCCGGAAACTGAGCTGACAGCCCCGGCCGGGTCCTCGGCGGCATTTCTGGTGACGTCTCCAATCACGTCCGCCGTGGCGTCGCCGCTGACATCCCTGGTGCGATCCCCGGTGACATCCCCAGTAAGATCTTCGACGAGCGCGATGTTGCATTTGGTGCCGCCTACGTCGCCCGCGAGAATCACGATTTCCTTTTATTGCTGGAGGTAGGTGCGTTGATGTCTGAAGAGGTCGGGCCCGCTACACGCGGTCCCGGTGACTTCTCGCCGTGGGCACTTGCGTCGCCCGCTCCCAGCAACGCGGCGGCCTCCTCATCGATCAGAAAAATGCGCTCGCCATTCCTGGGTTTGACGAGTTGCGCGGGTAATGGAGGATCGATCTGGCGGCAAAGAACCTCTTGCAGGATGGCCGCTTTGTCGTGGCCCGTCACCAGAAAAGTGATGTGTTGCGCGGCCTCGAGCACCGGCAGCGTGAGCGTCATGCGTCGCATCCCCAGCTTGGCGACGAAGGGCGTGCTCACCCACCGCGAAGTCTCGCGCAGCAAAGGCGAGCCGGGAAATAGAGATGCCGTATGGCCCTCGACGCCCATGCCGAGAAACACCAGATCAAAGACGGGAAAGCCGCGATCGTCGCACGGCAGGTATTTGCGCAACACGGATTCGTAGTTCTGGGCGGCGCGGCCGATGTTCGCATCCTCTGCTTCCATGCGATGAACGTTGTTGGGTGGGACCGGGACGCGCAGCAGCAACTCGCGCCTTGCCTCGCCATAATTACTATTCGGATCATCGGGAGGGACCGCTCGCTCATCGCCCCAGAAAAGATGCACGCGGGGCCAATCTACTTGGGACCGGTATTCGGTCGAGGCCAGCAGACGGTATAGTGCTCGCGGCGTCGACCCGCCTGACAGCGCCACGTGGAACTGACCATCGCGGGCAATCGCCTGCCACGCCAGGTCCACAAACCGGCGTGCCGCTGTGCGCGCCACATCGTCCGCATCAGCGCACACGAGCACGCCCGGCAGCACTTCGCGCGGAGGGCCGTTAGGGTTTACGCCAGTGCCGTCCATCGCGCTCCAGAAGTTCATCGGCTTCGCGGGGGCCCCACTCACCCGCTGCGTAATTGGGAAACTTTGGCTTCATATCCCGCCACGCGCCCAGGATGGGATCGACCAGCGCCCATGCGGCTTCCACGCCATCGGCGCGGTCAAACAGCGTGGCGTCGCCGCGCATGCAATCAGCCACAAGCGTCGCGTAGGCGCTGCGCTCCTGTGCGCCAAAAGCGGCATGATAACTGAAATCCATGGGGACCGAGCGCAGGCGCATTTCCTGCCCGGGCAGCTTCACGTGAAAGCAGATCGAAATTCCCTCATCGGGCTGAATGTTGAGGACCAGCGAATTTCCGGCCAGCCCTTGCCCGCGAAACACCATGTGCGGCGCACGGCGAAAATAAATAGCTATTTCGCTTACCGGGCGCGTCAGGCGCTTCCCCGTACGAAGGTAAAATGGCACATCCGCCCACCGCCAGTTATCGATCAACAACCGCGCCGCGACATAGGTTTCGGTCGCGGAATCCGGCTTCACGCCAGGCTCCTGCCGGTAACCCGGGACGGGTTTGCTGCGGTTCTCACCGTCCTCCTTCACAGTGCCCGGCCCATACTGGCCGCGAACAATGTCTCGCGCCGCGCTCTCCGCCGTGAATGGCCGAATCGATTTCAACACTTTCAGTTTTTCATTTCGCAAGCTGGTCGCATCAAATGCCGCCGGAGGCTCGAGAGCCACAAGCGAGGTGAGCTGCAAAACATGACTTTGAATCATGTCGCGCAACGCTCCAGCATTTTCATAAAACGCGGCCCGTTGCTCGACGCCCAGGCTTTCGGCGGCCGTGATTTCCACGTGATCGATGTAATTACGATTCCACAGCGGCTCGAAAATTCCGTTACCGAATCGCAGCGCCAGCAGATTTTGCACCGTGTCCTTGCCCAAGTAATGATCGATGCGGTAAATCTGCGACTCGTCGAAAACTTCGAGCACGGTCTGGTTCAGCTGACGCGCCGATTCCAGGTCATGCCCGAAAGGTTTCTCGATGATGATGCGCACCCACGAATTTCCGGCGGCTCGCGCCAATCCCGCCTCGTGAATCTGGCGAATCACCTGCGGGTAAATGGCTGGCGGCGTTGCCAGGTAATACAGCCGATTACCTCCGAGCTGATGCTCGCGGTCGATCTCGGTAAGCCGCTGGGCCAGTTTCTGGTACGCCGCCGGGTCGTCATATTCGCCGGCCACATACGCGAACGATTGCGCAAAGGTCCGCAACGTCTCCTGATCGGTTGAACTCGTTGCCGACCCGGGACCGGACGCACCATTTTTGCGCGCCGCTTCGGCAGCGGTTTCACGGAACACGCCATCGCTCGTGGCCGTTCTCGCGAAGCCGAGCACCGCAAAACGAGGGGCGGACGACTTCTGCGATGCGATCTCAAATAGCGCCGGTATGAGTTTGCGGCGCGTCAGATCACCGGAAGCGCCGAAAATAACAATCGTGCACGGACCCGCGCTTGGCGAAGTCCCGGGCACGTTGCTCGATATCTCGGAAGGTGTGGACCCCGGTGCGCTTGCGACGGGGATGCTCGATTGGGTCGCTGTTTGCGTGGCGGGATTGCTGGATTGTGGAATCATGCCAAGCCTCGCTGCATGGCCCTGGATTGGGCGCTCGCGTTAACGCTACGCCTTGGCGCTGGTTCCTTCGGCCTTGATGGGATGTCCGCCAAACTGATGCCGCAATGCCGCCAGCATTTTACGGGAAAATGAATCCGAATCCCGCGACGACAGCCGCTCGATGAGGGAAAGCGTAATTACCGGCGCCGGGACTCCCAATTCGATGGCTTCGCTTACCGTCCAGCGGCCTTCACCTGAATCGACGACGTAAGGCGCAATGCCTCCCAGTTGAGGATTCTCCTTCAACTCCGCGGCCAGCAAATCGAGCAACCAGGAGCGCACCACGCTGCCGGTACGCCAGATCTGTGCTACCTGGTACAGATCGAGTTCAAAGTCTTTCTTGTGCTCGAGAATCGAAAAGCCCTCGGCGTACGCCTCCATCATGCCGTACTCGATGCCGTTGTGAACCATCTTCACGAAGTGGCCCGATCCGCTCGGCCCTACATGTCCCCAGCCTTGTTGCGGTCCAGGTGCCAAGGTCTCGAAGATAGGCCGCAAATGGTCCACGGCGGCTTTGTTGCCGCCCACCATCATGCTGTAACCCTCGGCGAGCCCCCACACGCCTCCGCTGGTACCTACGTCGACGAATTCAAAGCCGCGTGCCATCAGCGCCGCACCTCGGCGCTGGCTATCTTTATAGTTGCTGTTCCCACCATCGATGAGGATGTCGCCTTTTTCGAGAGACGGTGTAACCGCCTCGATGGTTTGATCCACAGGCGCGCCAGCCGGTACCATGATCCAAATCGCGCGCGGGTGGGGCAGCTGCCGCGCCAGATCGGTGAGCGACTCGGCTCTGGCCGCTCCGTTCACGTGTTGCATCGCCAATGGATCGGCATCGTACCCGTAAACGCGATGGCCTCCGCGAATCAACCGCTCGGCCATGTTCGCGCCCATTCGCCCCAAACCCACCATGCCCAAATCCATTTTCGGCCTCCCGTTTTTTCAGTCGCTCGTAGCCCGCTAGTGTTCGCCACGACGAATGTCTACGTACCCCGCTGTAGCGGTTGCTCGTGCTTGCTAGTCTTCGCTGGGCTGGTTAGCGCTTGCCCGCTTCCGCGCCTATCTCTACATTACGGCCGCCCAAATCCGCCCGAAGCTGTGCAGCATTCATAAACTGAATCGTGCGCATCCCCAGCCTCTTGGGTGTTTCCAGATTTTCCGCCCGATCATCTATGAATATACATTCTTCCGGCGCACGCTGCGTCATTTCGAGCGCGAGGCGATAGATTTGCTCCGCCGGTTTGCGGACGCCAAGATAGCAGGAGGTGAAAAATACGCTGAAAAAGCGCGTCAGATGAAACGTGCGAATACGATATGTATTCAGCTCCGCGCCTTCATTATTGAGAGTCGCCATGAAGTAACGATGGCTGCCGGCGAGTTCCTCGAGCACCGCTAGTGTGTCCGGTTTCGGGGTTGACCGCGAGAACATGAAGTCGGTGAACTCTTGCCGGGAAAAATCTCGCGCTCGGTCGAAAACCGTGCGATCGAGATAACTATCGAGCGTTATCTGCCCCATCTCGAGCGCCGCAAATTCGGCCTCATGCCGTTGCTCGAAATCCCCCGCGTCGAGATTGAATCGGCGCACCGCCGCGGCGCGCTCGCTGGTGTCCCAGCCGTTCGAAAGGAGCACCCCTCCGACGTCCCAAAACAGCGCGGTCACCTCGACTCAATACCAGCTCCCGTCCCGTCCGCGACTACCGTAAAAACGCGCGTTGCAACGCCAGGTTCTCTTGTCTCAAAATTATCTGCATCCGGCAAGCCCGTACTTGAAGGTAACCCCTTCTAGGAATTTGCCGCCGGATACAGTATGTTGGAAAGTCAGCGATGCTTTATGCATCGGTTCTCCGGGAGGGTTTGATGGCAGATGAAACCGCGCCGAAACCTGGCACACACATGGTGATGTGCGTAAAATTTGGAAGAAAGATGGAAGGACTTGACCGGCTGCCCTGGAAAGGCGAACTGGGTCAGCGTCTATACGACAATGTGTCCAAAGAAGCGTGGAAGCTCTGGATCGAGCACTCGAAGATGATTATGAACGAGTACCGCCTGAATCCGCTGGACCCGCAATCGCAGAAAGTGATGGAGGAACAGCTCGAGCAATTCTTTTTCGGCGAAGGCGCAAAGTTGCCCGAGGGTTATATCCCGCAAAAGGCCAAGGGCTAGGACGCGCACCCGTTCGATTTGCAGATTTCGCACATTCGTAAATTACATTCGTAACTTACATTCGTAGATACGGATGCGCTTTCCGCTCCGGCACTTCCGCCGGAATTTTCTTCCTTCCGGATCGTCATCATCATGTCGCCGCTAACGCACCGCAGTGCTCTGCAAGGCGGGATGTGCAACGGGCAGGCGCGGCACAATCGTGATGCGTAGCTGGCCATGCGCCGCCCGTAGCGCGGCTTCCACGCGCTCTGGCGCTTCGGCGCGCGCGAAAATAAAACCTAAATAGCTCGATCCTTCTGGCCACGCCGCGATGAAATCGTGCGGGCGCGCCGTGATTTCCACCTCATCGATGTGCGGCGTCTCAGCCGCCTGTCCGATCCCTTGGACACTCTCGAGAATTCCACTGTGCGGCACCGGGATCATCATTACGCCCGCGGCTTGCGTTTCGCGCGGCAGATCCTCGCCCGGTAATTGCATGGCGTGGCGCACCAGCAAATCCTCGAGGTAAATGCGGTCAGGCCCAAATCGCAGGACGCGGGAACACAGTCCGCCGATGGGCCGGGGCGCCATTTCGAGCACCCAGGGTCCCAGTTCGTTCACGCGAAATTCGGCGTGAACGGGTCCTTCCGAAAGGCCCAGTGCCGCGGCGGTGGCGCGGGCGCAATCGACGATGCGCGACTGCATCTCATGCGGCAGCCGGGACGGCGTCACGTAAATCGATTCCTCGAAATAGGGACCTTCCAGCGGATCCGGCTTGTCGAACAACGCGAGAACGCGCAAATGGCCGCGCTCAAGCAACCCCTCGATCGCGACTTCCACTCCGGGGATGTAGCGTTCCACAAGCAGGCGATCAAGTTGGGGCTCGCGGGTCACTTGAACTTCGGGTGAGGAAAGAAGTTGCGCAACCCGCGCAACCGCGGCGGAAAATTCCGCAGGATTATTCGCGCGAATTACGCCCTGGCTGGCAGAAAGGCACAGCGGCTTCACCACACACGGAAAAATAACTTGCGGCAGAACACCGGTGTCGAGCCAGACGGAATCTGGGGAATTATGTGCATTTGCCGAATACGACGAATTCGGCAAGTTGGGTAAATTGGGTGTGGCGCCTACATTCGGCGAATCGGGCGTCCTGTGCGGACGGTCAGATTGCGCCTCGAATTGCGCAGCCATAGGTGGGTGCGCACGCACGAGCGAACGGGCAGGTAGCGCGAACGAGAAAAACTCCGGGACCGGCAAACCGGCAGCGTGCAGAACTTCCCGCTGGCGCAGCTTGCTGCGGCAATTCTCCACGGATGCGGGCGAGTTATAGCGCAAGCCCAGAGAGCGGGTGGCGTAAGCTGCCGTCGCCGTCTGACGGTCACCCAAGGCCAGGATGGCGCCGAGGGGGCGATCGTGCACGGCGGCTACGAGCGTATCGGCAGCTTGCGTGGCATGCTCGAAGTGCAGTGGGATTGCGCCGTCAGACCACGGGTCATCGAGTTGATGGCAGCGATCGCTGCCGACCAGAACTTCGATTCCCAATCTGCGCGCCGCTTCGGCGAAGCTGCGCGTCTGGTAACCGAGCTTGCTCGCCAGCAACAGCAGTCGCGGCGTCATCACAGAAAACCATCCGCCCGCGTCGCATGCTGAGAGATTTCGCGCGACGCGTTTGGCCGCGAAGTATCTGGCCGCGAGGCATCTGGGCGCGAGGCATTTGGCCAAGAAACCTCGGGGGGCGAGGTGGAGCAGTCCGTGCATGGCTGCGCGTCCGGCTGAACATCAGGCTCCGCCTTTGTGTCGGGCCGTGCAGTGGGCTGGACGGATGCGCCAATGGAAATAAATTGTTCTTTCGTGGGCTCAGCGCAGCAATACCACGGCTCAGTAAAATGCGGGATCGCGGGCCGCGCATCCATGTCAGGAAGGTGCCAGAATGCGGCGGGATTTTCGGACGCCGCGCGCGTGGTTGATAGTAGTGGTTCCAGGGCGTCTCCCGCCCGAGTCAAGGCGTCGCTTGTCGATGCCCTGACTTCTGTCGATGCAGCGGCTGGCTCGCTGGCCGCCGTGGCTGCGGCCTCCCAAATGCGCGCGAAAGTTTGCGTGCGCGTCCACTTGAATTTGTCGCCGGTGGCGGCAAGTTCCTGCACACGCGCGGCAAGCGCATCGAGGCGTGGATCGGAATGCTTCCACGTGTGATAGAGCGAGGCTTCGTCAAACTCGCCCAGGTGCGCGCGCATGTCGGGAAGTTCGAGCATGCGGGATCCAGCCGGAACCAGCAGGCGAATGCCCAGTTGAATGGGCGCGATGTTTTCGACCAGGTCCTGCTCCGCAATTACGCTGAGCAGGTCGCGATATCCCTCGAACGTGGTCCACGGCGTAAACGGAACGAACGTGGGCTGCAACACCAGGCCCAGTTTGCGGAAGTTCGCCACCACCGCGAGGAAATCGGCGCGCGTGTGGCCCTTCGCCAGGCGTTCGAGAACGGCGTCATCAACCGACTCGACCGCCGTTGTGACGAAAAGACATCCGGTGTCGCGCAACGTGGCGAGGTGCTGCTCCTGATTCAGGAGGTGCTCAATCTTGATGGTGACGTCGTAACTCAGGTTCGGGAATTCCCGGTGCATCTCCCGCACGATGGCGAGCGCGTGTGCAGGACCATTGAAAAAGTCGGGATCCCCAAACGTGATGTGCTGGGCTCCTGCGCCCACCTGCTGGCGAATGTCAGCAAGTACCACCTCACGCGACACGATGCGGAAAGCACCGTTATACACGGGGACGATGGGGCAGTGACGGCACAGATGTTTGCACCCGCGGCTGGCTTCCGTATATCCGGCGACGAGGTGCCCGCCATCGGGCAGCGTTACGTGCGCGTATTCGTGCAACGGAGGAAGTCCGGTGCGGTCGGGCACCAGGAAGTTAAGGCGGTCCAGCGACACGACCGGTACCGCGTTGGACGGGGCCTTCGATTTCACTTCGGGTGACATGCCACGTGAGGTGGCGGCCGGCACGGCGCCTGACGCGTCCCCTGACGCGCCGACTGAAATTTCCTGCGCGATGACAGGCGAACCGGTGCGCGGCACTACAGTTTGCACGCTGGCTGACGTTTCCGCAGCGCACCTTTCACCAGCCCCGGCTCTCGAATTGCGCACGCCAGCAATGGCACCCAGCGCTTCGGGCTCGCGTTCAATCTCGGGCATAAGGCGCTCTGTAAGTTGCGCGAGCGCAGCCTCGAATTCGCCTCCGAAGACGCTCTCCACACCCGATGCGCGCAGATAATTTTCGTTGACGGGCGCGTACAAGCCATAAAAGCAGAGGTGCGCCCGCGCATTTAATTGCCGCACCGTGGCAATCAGTTGCGTTGCCAGCCGGGTCGCGGTGTGCATCGGCACGTAGAACGCCACGAGGTCCGCGGCGCGGACCGCTTCCTCGCAAAGGGTCTCGCGCGACAGGTCCATGCAAACGACCTGCGCGCCGCGCGCGCGCAGCCACGCGGCGGGCGAAGCCACGCCAAACGGCTGATGGCCGAGTTCGTAGGTCGAGATAAGGACAACTTTCATCGGGGATTCATCCGAACGAATGATCTCCCTTTCATTGTAGACGATTCACTGAGCGCAGGTTTGTTTCTGCGCGATTTAGAAGCAAAAAGGAGGGAATTGTGAAGCCCGAATCCTGGCGGGCGGACTTAAGGCTTCCACTCCGCTCGCATAAGTCAGGTTGCGCCAGCAGCGCTGGACTTCCCATTCTCAGTGTGCGACAGGCCTGGAGTATCAACCTGAACCCGCAGCGGCGGCATGCCGACGATGTCGTACGTGCTGGACGCAATGCCAATGTTGGCTTGGTCGAGAGCACTGATGATGTCCCGGCTCATAGCGTCTTTCAGGGCTCGGATGCCGTGAGTGCGGGCGATAAATCGGACGGTTAATTCCAGCCAATTATCCGTCAGCCGCCAGAAAACCTTGGGAACAAGATCGGCTCGCTCCAGGAAATAGCGACGCTCCAGCTCCTTAAACTGTTCTTCGCTTATATCGCGGAGTTTCGCGGTATGCCGGTTGGCGACTTCCAGCAGGATCTGTTCGGCGCGGTTCCGATCGTCCTTGTAAGAAACGGGCAGCCGCATTTCCTCCCAAACATAGGGAAATTCCCGGGTGTAATTGTAAATCGGCTCGTCAAAAACTTTGGAATTGGAGACAGTAACGATGCGACCCGTGTACTGCCGGGCGTGAACCCACATGGCAGGATCGGCGTCCTGCACGTCAGGCGGTTGCCCCATTTCCATGATCGTGGTTTGCGTAAACCTCAGGGCGATCACATCTCCTCGAACCCCGCCCATGGTAATGCGGTCGCCCACTCCAAACGTTTTGCCTCGCAGGATCACCAGATATCCTGCGAGTGCACTGATCGGCTTTTGCAGAGCGAACGCTACACCGGCGGTGAGAAGGCCCATGAACGTTGCGAGCCGCGCCGGATTGTCGAACCAGATAGATAGAACGCCGATTAGCATCAGCAGCGTAACAGTCAAACTGATGCCTTGCCGGACCCAGAAAACAACTCTTTCGCTGCGGCGAATTCGCAGGAAAAGTTTTGCGAAGCTGCGCAAGGCCCACTGAATAAGAAACAAGCCGATGACGAAGATAACGGTAATCAGGAGCTTGTGTTCGTTTTCCCGCGTAACCCCGATCAGTTTGGTGCCAAACACCTGGAACGGCTGCTGAGCGGGGTCAACTGCCTGGGCAAGCAAATTGAGCGAGGGCCACATGTACGCTCCGATCTGTGCGGCTCTTCAAATCGAACATCTCTGAGCCGGCTGTCTTGCTGTCAAGGACGCGATCTCATCAATTCGCGCACGGCGCGATTGAGTGATCCGCAGTGCATCATCCGGTGCTTTGCGGGTCATGACTCTCGGGCCATGCAGCGCGTTAGTTTCACGTCTTTAATTTTCGCATCTTTAGCTACGCCCGAAGTAGACCGGGAAAAAGTGTACAGGCAAATCCCGTAAATTATGCAGCCTTCGTTTGATGCGTTGGAACGACTCAAAGCGGGAACATAGGTAGCGCCGTCCTTCAGATTGCCACCGCTTGCCACCGCTGCACAGCGAGACACTCTGGAAGGGTAAGAGCTTCGGAGGCGAAATCGATGAGAGCAATCGGAAAGCGGCGCTGGGCAATCGCCGAAGGATACATTCCCGCATGGAGCCATGGTCCTGAGCCGCAAATGAAAAGCCATGAAACCGCGTGTATCTTAAATGCCGGTGACAAGGATGCCCATGTGCGCATTACGGTTTTTTTCTCGGACCGCGACACCGCGGGTCCCTATGAAATTACCGTTCCCGCACAACGAACCAAGCATGTGCGGTTCAACGATTTAGTCTCTCCCCAGCCAATTCCGCAGGACACGGATTTCTCGAGCGTCATTGAGTCCGATACGCCCATTGTCGTGCAACATACCCGGCTCGATTCGCGCCAGGACGCGAATGCGCTGCTGAGCACGATCGCCTATGCTGACTGAACATCCGAGCACGATGTGACCAACTCGACCGAGAGCGCAAATATCTCAAGTCCGCCATGGATCGCATAGACAGCCTCGCCGTATCGGCCTACACGATTCCCACGGACTTCCCCGAATCCGATGGAACGCTCGAGTGGGATAAAACAACGATCGTCATTGTTGAAGCCAAGTGTTGCGAGGTCACCGGCATCGGCTATACCTACGCGGATCTAAGCACCGCAAAGCTAATCGACAGCCTTCTTTGCCACGTCGTTCAAGGACGAGACGCCATGGACATTGCTGGCGCGTGGATGGCCATGACGCAAGCCATTCGGAATCTGGGAAGGCCAGGCATTGCGTCCATGGCGATAGCCGGCGTGGATATTGCGCTCTGGGATCTTAAAGCAAAGCTCCTTCAACTCCCCCTGGTAAAGCTTCTGGGCGCCGCCCGCAAGGGCATACCTATTTACGGTAGCGGCGGGTTCACGTCCTATTCGATCGATCAGCTGCAACGGCAGTTTGCCGACTGGGTCAGTGCAGGAATTCGCATGGTCAAAATGAAAGTAGGAAGTCAGCCGGATGAAGATCCGAAGCGCGTCTGCTCCGCGCGTGAGGCGATCGGCAAGACTACCGGATTGTTTGTCGATGCGAATGGCGCTTATCGCCGAAAGCAAGCGTTGCAACTGGCCGACCGCTTCCACGAAGCAGCAGATGTAAATTGGTTTGAAGAGCCCGTTTCTTCCGACGATCTGGAGGGCCTGCGCTTAATTCGTGATCGTGCTCCCGCCGGGATGGAGATTGCTGCCGGAGAATACGGCTATGACAGTCACTACTTTCGAACCATGTTGGATTCGGGAGCCGTGGACGTACTGCAAGCGGACGCCACCCGCTGTGCCGGAATCACCGGATTCCTGCAAGTAGGTGCTCTGTGCGCCGCACGCTCGATGTCACTGTCAGCCCATACGTCACCAGCGATTCACAGCCACGTGTGCTGCGCGTTGTCCAATGCGATTCATGTCGAGTATTTTCACGATCATGTGCGCATCGAAAACATGATTTTTGACGGCGTCCAACAACCGCAAAGTGGCGAGTTGATCCCGGATTTGACGCGGTTCGGTTTAGGCCTCGAATTACGCCGGAAAGACGCCTCACGTTATGAGGTTCGGTAAGTGGCCCTGCGCTCAGAGCGGAGCGGCGTCACTATCATGGACATTTGTGATCTCTGACATTCGTGGCCTGGCGGGAGTGGAGGCGAAACGATGAGAAACAGTCTGTCCGTTCTGCGGGAACAGAACGAGTCCGCGCGTTTCGCGCGACTGCACAAAGACGATTCGCGTACCGCAGTCTCGAAGGAAGTTTCCGCATCGTTAGAACAAACGTTGCAGCGTTCCATAGACGGCGAAGTCCGCTTCGATAAGGGCAGCCGCGCTCTGTATGCCACCGACGGATCCAACTACCGCCAGGTGCCCATTGGCGTAGTGATTCCGCGCCACGTCCAGGACGTGGAAACCACGGTGCGGATTGCGCGGGAGCACCATGCGCCGCTTTTGTCCCGGGGCGGCGGCACGAGCCTGGCTGGCCAGTGCTGCAACGTTGCCGTGGTCATGGATTTCTCGAAATACATGCACCACGTTGTACACATTGATGCGCATGACCGGCTCGGTCACGTTCAGCCCGGCTGCGTGCTCGATCATTTTCGCGAGACCGCAAAGCAGCAGGCTGGACTGTTCTTCGGTCCCGATCCCGCAACCCACAGCCGCTGCACGATCGGCGGCATGCTCGGGAATAACTCCTGCGGCAGCCATTCGCTGCTGAGCAAAAATCACGGCTTGGGCGTGCGGATGAGCGACAACACCCACGCTCTGGATGTTTTGCTGTACGACGGCACGCGCATGCACGTCGGCCCCACGCCGCCCGAGGAGCTCGACGCCATCATCCGCGGAGGCGGAAGGCGCGGCGAAATCTATGCTCAACTTAAATCATTGGTCGATCGCTATGGCGACATCATCCGCGAGAAATTCCCAAAACTTGAACGCCGTGTTTCCGGATACAACCTGAACGATCTGCTGCCCGAAAACGGCTTCAACGTCGCGCGCGCGCTCGTGGGATCCGAATCAACGCTGGTCACCATTCTCGAAGCCACGCTCCATCTCGTGCCCGCCCCCAAGCAGCGCACCATCGTGATGCTTGGTTTTAACGATCTCTACATCGCCGCTGAGTGTGCGCTGGAAGTGCTGAATTTCAAGCCAACCGCATGCGAGGGCATCGATGAGTTGCTGTTCGATTATGTAAAACAAAAGGGAGACGAAAACGCCAGCCTCGCGATCCTGCCCAAAGGGCCGGCCTTTCTGCTGGTCGAGTTCGGCGGAGATTCAAAAAACGACACCGACGAGCAGGCCCGGCGAATGATGGACCACGTCAAAGGTTTGGGTGGCCGCGCTCCCGTGGACATGAAGCTGTACGATGATCCGCAACAGGAAGAAATGATCTGGGATGTTCGCGAGGGCGGATTGGGCAGCACCGCGTGGATTCCCGGCCAGCCGGACACCTGGCCGGGGTGGGAGGATTCCGCTGTACCGCTCGAGGCCGTGCCTCAGTACCTCCGCGAGTTGCGGCCGCTGTTCAGAAAGTATGGCTACAATCCGTCCCTTTATGGCCACATCGGCCAGGGATGCATTCACTGCCGCGCGCAATTCGATTTGTACACCGCCCAAGGCATTGAACAATACAAGCGCTTCATGGATGAGGCCGTCGATCTCGTAATGAAGTTTGGCGGTGTGGCCTCCGGCGAGCACGGAGATGGGCAGGCGCGGGGACAATTCCTGCCAAAAATGTTTGGACCGGAACTGTTCAAAGCGTTTGTGGAATTCAAGCGGATTTGGGACCCGACGAACCGCATGAACACCGGCAAGGTGGTCGATCTTGACGGTCCGGCATACGGCATCACCGAAAATTTTCGGCTAGGTCCTGACTACAACCCTCCGCAGCCGCACACCCACTTCGCTTACGCCACAGACCGTCACAGCTTCGCACGCGCCGCGCTGCGCTGCGTTGGCGTGGGTGCATGTCGGCGTGAAGGCGGCGGCACCATGTGCCCTTCCTATATGGTCACTCGCGAAGAAAAGGATTCCACGCGGGGCCGGGCCCGCATGCTGTTCGAAATGATGAATGGAGAAGTGCTCGACGATGGCTGGCAGAGCGATGAAGTCAAAGACGCGCTCGATCTCTGCCTTTCCTGCAAAGGATGTAAGGGCGATTGTCCCGTCAACGTGGACATGGCGACCTATAAAGCGGAGTTTTTGAGTCATTACTACGAGGGCCGCTTGCGGCCGCGTCATGCCTACGCTTTTGGTTGGGTTCACATCTGGGCCACTCTCGCATCGTTTGCGCCCTCGGTGGCGAACCTGTTCACGCAGCTGCCCGGGCTGAGTGCGATCGCGAAGTTCGCCGCGGGCGCGCATCCCCAGCGAAAGATTCCTGCCTTCGCACCGCAAACATTTAAGCAATGGTTTCGTTCTCACACCGTGAAAAATCCGGGTGGTCCGCAAGTGGTTCTGTTCGCCGACACGTTCAACAACCACTTCCATCCGGATGTCGCCATCGCCGCGACCGAAGTGCTGGAGGATGCCGGTTTCCGCGTGGAAGTGCCCATGGCCGACATCTGCTGCGGCCGCCCTCTGTATGACTATGGCTTCCTGGGAATGGCCGAACGGTGGTGGATAAATCTGCTCGATAAGCTGCGGCCATACTACCAACAAGGTGTGCCCATGGTCGTGCTCGAGCCGAGCTGCTGGGCGGCCTTCAAAGATGAACTAATCAATCTGCTGCCCGATAACGAAGATGCGAAGCGGCTCAGCGACCTGACCTTCACCCTCAGCGATTTTCTTCGCTCGAAAGCCCCGAATTATGTGCTGCCCACGCTTCACCGCAAGAGCCATCGTGCACGGCCATTGTCATCAGAAAGCACTCGATACTTTGAACGACAAGGAATTCGGCAAGCTTTTCGCCGAGAAGGAAATCTTCAAAAAAATGGGCATCGAAGACAGCTACCCCGATGCGGGGTGCTGTGGCATGGCCGGGGCCTTCGGATATGAAAAGGAGAACGATCACTACGAGGTCGAGCATCGCCGCCGGCGAGCGCGTGCTGCTGCCCGAAATTGCGCGCCGCCCCGGAAGACGAGTTGATCATCGCCGACGGATTCAGTTGTCAGGAGCAGATCGAGCAGCAGACCGAATCGGACCGCACTGCATACTGCACAGGTGCTGCAGCTGGCCCTGCACGGTGATTCCGCTGCGAGCGGCCGTCCCGAGGGCCGTCCCGAGGGGCCGATCGTCGCTCGCCGGAAAAAAATGCAGCAGAGGGGCATGTTAGGAGCAGCGGTAGCTGCAGGTCTTGGCGTGTCGGCCGTGCTTTTCGCCGCCCAATGGGCGAAGCGTCGCCGGATCACGCTTTCAGGGGAAAACAAACAATGAATCATGTCGGACCCGATACAGTTGTAGTGATCACGGGTGCCTCAGGCGGCGTCGGACGCGCCACTGCGCGACTGCTCGCGACTCGCGGCGCCAAAATGGCCCTTCTCGGACGCGGAAAAGACGGCCTGGAAGCAGCGAAACGCGAAGTCGAATCACGTGGCGGTCAGGTTATTGCCGTACCGACCGATGTCAGCCAATTTGACCAGGTACTCGCGGCCAGCGATGCCGCGCACAGCGCATTTGGACCGATCGACCTGTGGATTAACAATGCCATGGTGTCGATGTACAGCCCTTTCATGAAGATGAAGCCGGAAGAATTCCGGCACATTGTTGAAGTGACGTTTCTGGGCAATGTATACGGCACGCACTGCGCATTGCAGCGTATGTTGCCCCGCGATCGGGGCGTGATCATTCAGGTCGGTTCGGCGCTGGCCTTCCGCTCGATTCCGCTGCAGAGCGCTTACTGCGCCAGCAAGCACGCCATTCAAGGCTTCACCGAATCGGTGCGCAGCGAGCTCATTCACCAGCACAGCAATGTGCGAGTCTCCGTCGTGAATATGCCCGCGCTCAATACGACGCAGTTCACTTGGACAAAAAATAAGATGCCGCACAAGGCGCGGCCGACGGGCACGATTTTTCAGCCCGAGGTTGCCGCGGAGGCGATCCTTTTTGCGGCGGAACACGATCGCAGAGAGATTATGGTTGGCTACACAACCGTCGAAGCCACGCTGGGAGAAAAAGTTATTCCCGGCATGCTCGACCATTATCTTTCCAAAGCTGCCTGGGAAGGCTCGATGCTTCCCGAGCCCGCCGATCCCAATCAGCCCGATAATTTCTGGGAACCATTGCCGGGCGATCACGGCTCGCATGGTCAATTCGACGCGCTGGCAAAAGATTTCAGCATCGAGCTATGGGCCACCGAACATCGGGGCGCCTTGCTGGGCGGCCTGGTGCTGGCTGGGGTCGCGACAGCGTGGCTGCGCAAGGCATTTAGAAAAGACGGGAGTACATGATGAAAAAATCCAGGTCCGATGCAGGTTCTATTCTCACGGGTGCCATCGCGGGTCTAGCCGGAACGGCCGCGATGATGGGTGTGCGGGAGTTCGATTCGCGGTACGCGCCGAAGACCATGCCCCACATGCGCGAGGACCCTGGCCAATTCCTGGTGAAACAAACCGCGCGCGCCCTGGGTGTCGAAAGAGAGCTTCCTCGCTTCGTCAACCGCACCGGTGCAATGCTGTTTCACATGGCTTATGGTACGGCAGCCGGAATCTTGTACGCCGCGATCCGAGGACGAAGACGAGATAGTTCCACGCTTGTCCAAGGTGGCCTGCTCGGAATGATCGTATACGCGGCGGGCTATGCGGGCTGGCTGCCGCTCGTGCATTTAACCAGGCCCCCATGGAAACAACCGTTTCCGGGGATTGCGGGTGAGGCGCTGCGGCACCTGACGTACGGAGTTACTACCGCCGCGGTACACGGAGCGGTCTCTTCGCGGAATTAGTCAAATGAGTGCGTCTGTTTTCAAAATACCGAGGAGCCAAATCTAACTTTGCAATTGCAAAGCAGGTGGCGACATGACTGAGCGGAACATCATTGTGATTGGCGGCTCGGCAGGCGGCCTCGAAGCTTTGAAAACATTGATGAAGAATTTGCCACCGGATCTCGATGCTGCAATTTTCTGCGTGATGCATGTGCATCCGCGCAGCAGCGGAAGCATCGTCCAGATTCTAGGCCGCGTCGGGCCGCTGCCCACGTTGCGCGCGTCGGAAGGGCAGCCGATAGCACTGGGCAGAGTATATGTCGCGCCTGCGGATCACCACTTGCAAATCGGTCATAACCACGTGCATCTCACGCACGGGCCCAAGGAAGGCCTGCATCGCCCGAGCATCAACGTAACCTTTCGCTCTGCGGCGGCCTCTTATCATGACCGCGTGATCGGTGTGTTGCTTTCGGGAATGTTGGATGATGGAGCTTCCGGACTTTGGGACATCGCGAGGCAAGGCGGCGTGACCATCGTACAGGATCCGGAGGATGCCTTATATCCTTCCATGCCCCTCAGTGCACTCCGCGATGTCCCGGTAAATTACGTGCTGCCGGTTGAAGAAATAGCGCCGCTGCTGGTCAGATTAGTTAGTGGCGCGGAGGTGAAACAGGTGAGCCATTCGGCGCTGACCACTCCAAGTGATGATCCTCACCGATTCAGCGGTTTTACGTGCCCCGAGTGCCGGGGCCCGCTTTACGAGCACCGGACGGTTCCCACCGAGTTTCGGTGCCGCGTGGGCCATATCTTTCCGCTGGAGACCCTGATCGATGAGCAGGCGGAGACACAGGAACGAAAGCTGTATGAAGCCATCCTCGCTTTGGAAGAGGGCGCCGATCTGGCGGAATATGCGGCGAAGACAGGAGACGACGCGGAACGAAATCGTAGCCTGCAACAGGCGGCACAGCTACGCAGTCATGCGGCCGCCATTCGGAAGTTAGCGGAAGCGAACACCACCGTTGGCTAATCAATAGTCGATCAGCAGTCGAGCAGCATTAGCCAAATGATTGATCTACCAGGCGCGGAGATCAGGGCGGACGTTCTTATAAGGTACCCGCTATACGGTATGGTCTATTCCACTGGCGACTCTTAGTATTTTCAGGACGGCTGTTGCACAGCACACGATTGCATCACTTGGCTGATATTCTAAATCGCAAAAATCAAGATAACCCCGCAGATTGTAGCTAACCGCGAGCACCGCGAGCATTCGATGCGTGTGCCGCGCGGCTGGCGGTTAGCCTGCGGCGCACCGATTCTCGGGACGAACCAGAAGACCGTATTCACGTTTCCGATTCTATTGTCGTGAGGTCCACATCTATGGCACTTAAACGCGAAACAAAGATTATCTCAGCTGCACTAGGAGCGATCTCTGCCACTGCGGCCATCCTGGCACTCAGAGCACCGCGAGCATCCCGTCCCTATCGCTTGCGTGACAAAGTCGTTCTGATTACCGGCGGATCGCGCGGATTAGGTCTGGTGCTCGCCCGTGAGTATTTGCACCGCGGTTCAATTGTGGCCGTTTGCGCCAGAAATCAGGACGAGCTTTCCAGTGTTAAAAAGGAGTTTGCTTCCTTTGGGCACAGGTTCCTCGCATTGCAATGCGATTTGTCGGACAACGATCAGGTTCTCGCGATGGTTCAGACGCTCGAGAACGAACTCGGGCCTGTGAATGTGCTGGTGAATAACGCGGGCACAATGCTGGTGGGACCTCTTGAAAACCAGCGCATCGAAGATTTCAAAGAAGTGATGCAGATGAACTTCTGGTCGGCTGTGCACACCACATTCGCGGTAATTCCTGGAATGCGGCGGCGCGGGTCCGGCCGCATCGTGAACATTACCTCGGTGGGCGGCAAGCTGTCCGTGCCCCACTTGCTGTCTTATTCGGCCAGTAAATTTGCGTTCACCGGTTTCAGCAAAGGGCTTCGGGCGGAATTAGCCAAGGACGGAATCTCCGTTACCACTGTAATTCCCGGTCTGATGCGTACTGGAAGCCCGAGAAATGTGGAGGTTACCGGCCAGCACGCTAAGGAATACAGCTGGTTCATTCTAGCGGATTCCTTCCCCGGACTCTCGATGGATGCGCGGCGCGCAGCCAGAGAAGTTGTTGAGGCGTGCGTTTCCGGAACTGGCGAGGTGGTTTTGGGCGTACCCGCGAAATTCGCGGTCATGGCGGACGCCATTGCGTCGAATATGGTAGGAGCAGTCCTGGCGGCTGTGAACCAGCGTCTGTTACCTGCTCCCGGAAACGGCGTTTCACGAAAGAAGGGTTCCGACAACGAAAACATCGTGACAAAAAGCTTGCTTACATCGCTAACGCGCAGAGCCGAACTGGAAAACAATGAACGATAGGGTGGGGAACTGTAGCGTGGACTCCTGCGCGGCCATATGGCCGTAAATACCCGTCAATGTTCCGCGAATAGGCTTTTTGCAGGCAGACCTTTTTGCGGGCACACTTACGCGGCGCCTAAAGAATCACCTGGTTGTCGAACGCACTGGTTGGCGCACGCAATGACCCGGCGGCTTAGGCCGCGGCCAAAAATTCCGTTTGCTGTTTACGGACATGCATTGCGCGACCAAACCCAGCCAGCGCCGTAGCGGCATTCACCGCCCATTCTCCAATCGGCTCTTGATGACACGTATACGGCATGCCGAGGGCTGCGTCAGAAGTCAGGTTCGGAAGTTCAAAGCTGAACGGTAAAGCAAAATGAAATCGTTCCCAGAACCGAATCTTCTGCCTCACTCGCAGTGGCAATCGCACCGTCATGTACTGGTCGTCAATTCTGAATCTAGCGTCCTCAAGTCCGACGCTTACGTATTCAATTGCCAGCTCTCTTCTGACGGCCAAAGCCACCATGCACCCGGTCGGCATCATCGCCTTCCCGCCACGAATATCCCGCCACGTCACGTTTACTCTCATATCGCTATCCTCGCGCGCTCCTTGTGCCATTTCCTGGGCTGGAGATGTAATTTTAACGCCGAAAGCTACTCGGCAAAGCACTTGTTTTCTTCGCCCTTGTAAGTGCAGGCGCGCTGCTGCCGAGCACACATTTTTCTATAATAGGACGCGCGCTTGCGTATGCTGATTGCAGTTTACGTGGAGGCCATATTTGCTCGAATCGCCACGCAAGGGACGTTGGGGAAATCCACCATGGACCATTGACTTCCATGCTCCCGCCCGGGAATTGCCGGATGAAGTCGATTTTGCCGTCATCGGCGGAGGTTTCTCCGGGCTCTCCGCAGCTGCATGGCTTCGCCGTCTCGCTCCGACCAAAACTGTCGCGTTGTTCGAGAGCGAAACCATTGGAGCCGGGTCCAGCGGGCATTCGGGTGGCATGACCCTCGCGGAAACCTCGGCCGGCGATCTCCCTGGTCTCGGTGACGTGCTCGCCGGCTTTTCAGCAATCCTGAACGAGCTGGAGGTCGATTGCGATCTCGTGCTGCCAGGAGCGTGGGAGGTAGGCCGGCGAGATCCACTGCCGGATTCTCCCATCCGCTGGAGCGATTCTGGCAATCTCCAGGCGGTTCGTGCCGTTCCCGGCGGCTCCGCGGACCCTGGAAAACTCGTCAGCGGTCTCGCTCGGGCCGCGGATCGGGAGGGTGTTCTTTTGTTTGAAAATGCGTGCGTCACAAACGTGACGTTTCGCGAAGAGCTGCGGCTCGAAGTTCGGGGCAAGCAGCTTCGTGCAGGCCATGCGGTCTTCGCGACCAATGCGCAGTCGCTCGAGATCAGCGGATTGGCAGGCCGCACGTCACCGAAGTTCACACTCGCGATTGCCACCGAACCGCTTACCTCCGAACAGTTGGAGATGCTGGGGCTGGCATCAAAAAAGCCGTTCTATACGGTTGATTTTCCCTATCTATGGGGGCGGCTACTATCGAACGATGGAGTGGTGTTCGGCAGTGGTCTGGTGCACCTCGATGATTGGCGCGATTTTGCGAAAATCGATATTGCCGCGGGTGAATCGGCCGAGCTCATAGGCCGGCTGGAAAACCGCGTCCGCGGTTTGCATCCCGTGTTACGCGACGTTCGCTTTACGCATCGCTGGGGCGGCCCGATCCTGATCGGCGATGAATGGTGCCCGGTGTTCGGCCGTCACCCGCAAAGTTCGCGCGCCCTCGTAATGGGTGCTTATTGCGGGCATGGCGTGGCCCTCTCCGTTTATCTGGGGCGCTGGGCTGCGGAAGCCTTGCTGGGGAGGAGAAGTTTGCCGGAGTGGATCGCGCCGTAACTCGACATTTAAAATTGCCGCCGCAAGCGAACTGCGCAGTGAAGCTGGTTATCGCGCATCGTAACGCAGGTGCTCGAAATCACCTTCGCGAATTTCCGCCAGACCCAGCGGTGCCCGTGCGATGCGGTTGGTCTGCACGGCAATCAGCCGGGCCTGATTCGCGGCGTCGCTCCACACGCGGATGGGATGGTCCACATGATATTCCACGATTTTGTGGCGCAGCGTTTTAATCTTCACGCCCACAAGCTGCAGCCGAAAATCGATGTCGGTATCTTCCCATCCCGGTCCCACAAACTGCGCATTGAAACCGTTGATTTTTTCTAGATTTGTTTTCCAGATGGAAAAATTGCAGCCCAGAAGTCCGCGATACGGGATCTCGTAGGAGATCGGCAGCACGACTCCATGTTCGATGAGTCTGGCCCTGCCGCGCAGCCATAGCCACACGAGCCGCAGAGGACCGAATCCAATGCCGTGGCTCAGGATCTGTTCCGCGGACGGAATATCCTGGCGCGCCACGTGCGTCCGGCGCCCCGACAGTGCGATATCCGGCTCGAGATACCGCAGATGATTGCGGACGAAATCCCGATGCGGCAGGCAATCGGCATCGATAAAGATCAGGCGGTCGGCGCGGCTCACGCGCACCGCGCGATTTTGGATGCGGGTCTTGCGAAAACCGAGATCCTCATGCCGGACGTGCTGAATAGGATGGGCAAACCGAGGCGCCCAGCGTTTCAGCAGCGGTGCGTAATCTTCGGGTGAACCGTCATCCGCGATAATAATTTCGAAGTCCTGGCACGTCTGGCGCGCGAACGCAGCCAGATTCCGCTCGACGATATCCGCGTCTTTGTAGCACGCCATAATCACCGAAGCGGTGGGCGCAGTTTCCGCGGGAGAATGCTCTCCGCGAGAAGTTTTGCCCGATTTGGCGGCGATTGCGGGGGTGTTGCGCAGCACGACTGTTTTCGCGAATCCTTTGTGGGCGAGAATTGGTTGTCAGCCGCGGCAGGTAAGGCCACCGGCGAATATACGGATAACTATGAATGTCCGTCAAACTTCGCTCGCCGATAAAGTATAAATGCGAACCCGCGGGCCCGGGTTAAAAAGCAGGTAGAATTGTTTGTTTGCGGTGACGCCAACTGCGGCCCCAGCCCAGTGCGATATCGGCATTATCCCGCAGAAAGGTGAAGGCAAACCGGCCCTTATGACCATGACGCGTGAAGAGCAGCGGCTACTTGAATCTCACAAACGCAGCCGTTATTGGCGGCGTTGGGGCGCATACCTGAGCGACCGCGAATGGGGCACAGTTCGCGAGGATTACAGCGCGGACGGCAGCGCTTGGGAATATTTGCCTCATGATCACGCGCGTTCCCGCGCGTATCGCTGGGCAGAGGACGGCATCGGCGGCATTTGCGACGGCCATCAGAAGATCTGTTTCGCGCTGGCTCTATGGAACCGCCGCGATCCCATTTTAAAAGAACGCTTCTACGGCCTCAGCGGCAACGAAGGAAATCACGGCGAAGATGTAAAGGAATGCTATTTCTATCTGGATGCTACCCCCACGCATTCCTATCTGAAAATGCTCTACAAATATCCACAGGCGGAGTTCCCCTACACCCACCTGCGGGAGGAGAACGCGCGACGCTCGAAGCAAGATCCGGAGTTCGAGCTTATTGACACCGGCATTTTTGACCAGAACCGCTACTTTGACGTTTTCATCGAATACGCAAAAGCTACCCCCGAAGACATTCTCATACGCATTACCGCCTGGAATCGCGGCCCTGAAAAGGCCTCCCTCGATTTGTTGCCGACGCTCTGGTGCCGTAACACGTGGTCCTGGGAGCCGCACTTGCCGCGGCCAAAAATTTGGCGCCAGCCCGATGCCAAAGGTTTCCGTGTGATTGGATTGCAAGACGAGCATTACGGCAAACGCTGGCTGATTGCGCAGGGCGCGCCGGAGACGTTATTTACTGACAACGAGACCAATTTCCAGCGTCTGTTCGGCGTCGCCAACACGTCGCCTTACGTCAAGGACGCCTTCCATGAATATCTGATTCATGGGAGCAAGGAAGCTGTGAATCCGGAGGGCACCGGCACGAAGGCTGCCGCTTTGTATCGCCTGGATATTGCGCCCGGCGATTCCGCAAAGCTCTATTTGCGGCTCACCGACGAGGACCCCACGACGATCCCCGGAGGTCCTTTTGACAAATCGTTTGACGACACGTTCACCGCACGAATTGCCGATGCCGATGAATTTTATGAAAAGCGCATTCCTGGTCATCGTTCCGAGGACGCCGTGCGGGTCCAGCGGCAGGCTTACGCAGGGCTGCTCTGGTCGAAGCAGTTTTACCACTACGATGTAAAAACCTGGCTCGATGGCGACCCCGGCCAGCGGCCGCCTCCGAGTGCGCGCCTGCACGGCCGCAATCACAAGTGGACCAATCTCTACAACGATGACGTGCTATCCGTCCCGGACAAGTGGGAATTCCCCTGGTACGCCTCGTGGGATATGGCCTTTCACTGTGTAACCATGGCCACCATCGATCCGGAGTTCGCGAAAAACCAGCTCATTCTACTCCTGCGGGAATGGTACATGAACCCCAACGGGCAATTGCCGGCCTATGAGTGGGCATTTGGTGATGTGAATCCGCCCGTCCACGCCTGGGCGGCGTGGCGCGTGTACAAGATTGAGAAACGCGTCAACGGGCATGCCGACCGGGCTTTCCTCGAGCGTGTTTTTCATAAGCTGCTGATCAATTTCACGTGGTGGATCAACCGTAAGGATCCCGATGGACTGAATGTATTCGAGGGCGGTTTCCTGGGCCTCGACAATATTGGCTTATTCGACCGCTCGCTACCGCTGCCGACCGGCGGACATCTAGAACAGTCCGACGGCACGAGTTGGATGGGGATGTACTGCCTCAATATGCTGGCCATCGCCCTGGAGCTTTCGCGCGAGGACCCGGCGTATGAAGACGTGGCCAGCAAATTCTTCGAGCATTTTATTTACATCGCGCAAGCGATGAACGATCACGGCACAGCGGCAATCGAGCTTTGGGATGAGCAGGACGGCTTTTATTACGATGCCCTGCACCTTACCGACGGAGCGCAGTATTTTTTGAAAGTGAGGTCACTCGTAGGGCTGATTCCGTTGTTCGCCGTGCAGACGCTCGAGCCGGACACGCTCGAAAGGCTGCCCGGCTTCAAGAAGCGTATGCAATGGTTCCTCGATAATGTGCCCGAAGCGAAGACGCACATCGACATGAGCCAGAAATCGGCGGACGGCGTGCGCATGATGCTGTCCCTGGTGCCGCGCGAACGCCTGGTGCGTGTGCTGGGTTACATGCTCGACCCCAATGAGTTCCTCTCCCCGCACGGAATTCGGGCTCTCTCCAAGGTGCATCAAAAGCATCCATACACTCTTCGCGCCGGTGGGGTCGAGTACCGCGTGGATTACGAGCCGGGTGAATCTCGCACCGGCACGTTTGGAGGCAACTCCAACTGGCGCGGCCCAGTGTGGTTCCCGCCAAATTTTTTGATTATCGAATCACTCCAGAGATTTCATTATTATTTCGGTGACGACTTCCAGGTTGAATACCCCACCGGGTCCGGACAAAAAGCGAGCTTGTGGCAAGTCGCCGCGTCGCTTTCTCGTTCGCTGTCCCACATTTTTTTGCGGGATCAGAACGGCGCGCGCCCGGTTTACGCCGGTGACCAGCGCTTTCAGAAAGATCCGCATTGGAGCGATCTAATCTGGTTTTTTGAGTATTTCCACGGTGAAACCGCGCAAGGATTGGGTGCCAGCCACCAAACCGGCTGGACGGCCCTGGTGGCGAAGCTGATCGAGCAGAGTGGCTGCTAAATGGAAGAATGTTGCTGGGATCGCGGTATCAGGGCGATTTGGCGTATCGTGGCAAATAGCGACCCAATAGTGAATCCTGATTACTGACAGCGAGATCGAGATAGCGATAGGCAGGAGCCGTAAAAAAAACAGTGACTGGACGAAAAGCCGGAACCTGGAGAAGACTCTTGGATCATTTCACGGACAAAGTGGCGCTTGTCGCGGGTGGTACGGGCGCGCTGGGACGTGAAATCTGCATTTCGTTTATGGCAGCAGGCGCGCGCGTCGTCACAACGTATCGGGATAGGACGGAGTTTGACTCCTTGACCAGCTACGCGCGCAGCGTATCAAATCTTCAGGCTGGCGCACTCACGGGAATCGAGGTGGATACCACCAGCACCGAAGCCGTGAGCAGTATGGTGAAAAATATTCACGCCGCACAACAAAAGCAGCAGGGTGGCGCGCCAGAAAAGCACGCCGATGGCGAGATCGACATGCTCATCAACGCGGTGGGCGCCTACGCTGGCGGCAAAAACGTCTGGGAAGAAGACGCTGCAACATATGACCGGATGACCACACTCAACCTGAAGACCGGTTTCGTCCTGGCTCGAGCCGTCCTGCCCGGCATGATCCGTCGCAACCGCGGCTGGATCGTGAATGTCGCGTCGCGTGCAGGCTACGGCCATTCGGGCGGTGCGGCACTCTACGCAGCGTCCAAGGCTGGTGCGCTTGCATTTTTCGATTCACTTGCGGAAGAGGTGAAGCCGTATGCCATCAACGTGAACTCCGTGGTCCCAAGCATCTTCGATACCCCCGCCAACCGGCGCGCGATGCCTTCCGCAGATTACGCGCTCTGGCCGAAGCCCGGCGAAATTGCCGGCGTTGTTCGGTTCTTGTGTTCCCCTGAAGCGCGTGTAATCCATGGCGCCGCAATTCCCGTTTACGGCAGGACCTGAATGTCAGCCAACCCTCTGGCCGTGGATTTAGGTCCGGAAGTCTGTGGCTCACTCGACGTGGCTATGCGGCGCGAGTGGGTGGTGACCAATGGTTTGGGCGGTTTCGCAAGTGGCACCGTTGCGGGTGTGCTTACGCGCCGCTACCACGGGCTGCTGATCGCCGCCCCCGTGGAGGTTCCAGCCAGCCCTGCGACTCCGGCTGCGACCTCCGTCGAGACCTCCGCCGAGGCGTCCACGGGAACGCCGCCCGCCGGGCCTGATGCCGTAAGCCATCCCATTCTCCAGCCAGGCGGACGGACGCTGCTGGTTGCGAAGTTCGACGAAATCCTGCACTACGACACCCGTGCTTACGAGCTCGGCACCAACCAATGGAAAGGTCGCGATGCCGTTCCGGCGGTCGCTCCTCAAGGTTTTCGCTTTATCGAGCGCTTTTGTTTGCAGGGCACCGTGCCGGTCTGGACATTTGCATGCGCCGATGCGCTGCTCGAGAAAAGGGTGTGGATGCAGGACGGCGCAAACACGACTTACGTGCGCTACGACCTCGTGCGTTCCTCCGCCGGACCAGCGGAGCTGGAAATAAAAACGTTGGTGAATTATCGCGATTTTCACGCCACGACGCAGGCCGCAACTTTCGCCAACGCCGGTGGTATGGAGATCACGCCCGTGGCGCATGGCCTGCGCGTAATCGCTCAGCGAGGCGCGATGCCCTTTTATCTGCTGAGCGATAGGGCCGCAGCCGAACCTCGCCATGACTGGTACTTCAATTTCAATCTTGCCGAAGAGCAGCTTCGAGGACTTCCTGACCACGAAGACCATCTGTTGGCGGGCATTTTCCGTGCGCGATTGTCTCCAGGCGAATCGCTGACCGTCGTGCTGAGCACCGATTCCGAGCCGTCACTCGATGGACAGGCGGCGCTTGCCGCGCGCGTTCTGCTCGAAGAGAAGATTATGGAGTACTGGGTCGCTGCGCAGCCGCAGGCTTCCCTCGACGCCCCTCTCTGGATTCGACAGCTTGTCCTCGCTGCCGCGCAGTTTCCGATTCGCTCGACCTCCGGGCATGCCACGCAGTCAATGCCATCTCCCAAATTGCCGGCTGCTTCCAACTCCGCCGCAAGCGGCGGGCGTGCCGAAAAATTCAGGTCGGGGAATGCCGCCCTCACCGGGCTGTCGTTTTTTCATGCGGAAGCGAACTCCGGCGAGACCCTGGTGATCGCCGGCTATCCCTGGTTTGGGGCGTGGGGACGGGACACCATGATCGCGCTCCCTGGCCTCACCCTGCAAGCGGGCCGGTCCGACCTGGCGCGCTCGATTTTGCGCAGCGTAGCGGGATTTGCCGATCAAGGAATGCTTCCGAACGTGTTCCCGGAACCCGGCAGCCCCGCCCAATACAATTCGGTCGACACCACCCTGTGGTACTTCGACGCCCTGCGCCAATATTACGACGCGACTTCCGATCGCGCCTTGATCGCGGATCTTTTTCCGGTGCTCGCTGACATGATTGACCACTACGCTCGTGGCACCCGCTATTCCATAGGCTTTGACGAAGCCGATGGGTTGCTGCACGCCGGCGAACCCGGCGTGCAGCTCACGTGGATGGACGCCAAGGTGGGCGGTGAAGTGATCACGCCTCGGATTGGCAAGCCGGTCGAGGTGAATGCGCTTTGGTACAACGCGCTGCGCACGATGGCGCGGTTCGCCTTCACTCTCGACAAAGCCACATGGGAGTACAACCGCATGGCGGAGCGTGCGCAAGCCGGCTTCGCGCGTTTCTGGAATGCCGAGAAGGGCTGCTGCTTCGACGTGCTTGACGGGCCAGGTGGACACGATGCAAGCGTGCGGCCAAACCAGATTTTCGCCGTCTCACTGCCCGAAAGTCCGCTGACTACCGACCAGCGTGCCGCCGTTGTGGACACGTGTTCGCGACGGCTGCTCACTCCCTGCGGACTGCGCACATTGAACCCAGCCGACCCGCGATATCAAGGGCATTATGGAGGGCCACCCGCGCAACGCGATTCCGCTTACCATCAGGGGACGGTCTGGCCGTGGCTGCTGGGGCCATTCGTGCAGGCACACTTGCGCGTCCATCGCGACCCGCACCTGGCGTTCACGTTCATCGAGCCCCTGGCGCATCACATTCTCGCGCAGGGCCTCGGAACGGTCAGCGAAATCTGCCAGGGAGATCCGCCGTTCGCGCCGTGCGGAGCGATATCCCAGGCGTGGAGCGTGGCGGAGGTGCTCCGCGCATGGCAGGCGTGCTATGACGCGGGTCTCACGAAAAGACCGTTGCTACAAAAGCGCTGAGATCATTGGCGTGATTTTCGCGGGGGAATTTCCACCAACTCGATCAGCACCTTCTGGTCTTCCGCGACAGGCACGAGCAGAAAATTCACACGTGTATGGTCGGCCCCCTCGCGAGGTTCCGGATACACAGGTTGCAAAGTAAATTGCGTGCGCAGGATTTCAGTCGCGCGCGCAACGTCGCGAACATCGCACTCCACCTGTTGTATACCCTCTCCGAAACGTTCGAGAAAGCGAGCCAGCGCGCCATTTCCCGCGGGATCGCGCGGCGTCAGAATGTCCAGGCGCACACCGTGCGCGAACTGCATCTCGAATTCACGCGCATCTTGCTCGGAGGGAACTTCCGCAAGCCGCGGCTGTCCACATCGCGCTCGAATTTCCTCGAACCGCGCCGCCGTGACGGCAATGCCGACGGTCAGCAGTGGACCTCCCGACCGCACAAGAGCGCGAAACTCAGGGTTCGCAAACCAGGTTCGCAGTGCGGGCTCAGCCAGCGCACAACCGCGCCGGAATAGTTCGCGGGCGGCTTGTTCGCGCTCGGCGGCATCGGCACGAGCGAGTTGAGCGATCCATGCAGCGGTTGAATTTTCCGGAGTCATGCGAAGCCCTTCTGTTGCAAATATTCACGCCAGGTAGTCTGATTTTTCGCTGCGGATACTGATTATAGGCGCGGCGCAAACACACAAACCAATAAATCCGGCGGAATCTCGGTGGGCCAGAAATACCGCAACCGGCACCATGAACGTCACACTATTGACGTCGCACGTTTGCACCGCCGCTGTTTAACAGAGCCGCTAGTTTACTGCGATATTCGCTGGGTTGTTTCCACGGCATTTACATTCGAAAGTTCCAGGTGCGCCGTTTGGCCAGCCTGCACGGTTACCGCGCGATCCCAAAGCAGGCGGATGTCGCCCGCGAGAGCGGGTGTATCGAGCGTGGTGATCCAATAAACGCCTGGAGCAATGGCGGAGAGCGTCCCGCGGCCTTCGAGGTCCGAATCGGTTTTAGCCACCAGATATTGAGTTTGCGCGAGCTCCGAAATGCGATGCGTGACGTACCGCTGCTGCTCCGCCTGAGCTCGCGCCCATCGCGGCGCGGGATTCTTATCGCCAAGTTCCGCGTCCAGCCCATCGAGCGTATCCGGGTTCGCGTCAATATACCGATGCATGGCCAGCTGATATTGCGCGAGCGCGCGATCGAATTTTTCTGGATTCTTTTTGCGGTCCGTCGCCTTCACCTTATTCTCCGGCACGCCCACATTTAACGTGGCCCCATTGATGTCCTTGTACGCCTCCAGAAACTCGGGAACGCCAATCACATCCGTGGACGTGAGGTGCTTAGTGAAATCTTTGCCTCTCAGATCAACCGAATGATGTTTCTTCATCCACGTTTTAAGCTCGGGAGAGACCTCCAGGCTGTCAATGAACTGATCCATATCGGGCGGAGGCTGAACCTGTTCCACTTCGGCGCGAATTTCCGCCATGCTCTTTCGTAATAGATAAAACGACATTTGGCGTGCCGGTTCAGGGTGCCCGTTGGTAGGTGCGACCATGGCAATGAACTCAACCGTGCCCGCGCCAACGTCACGCGCCTGCGCCGCGGATCTGGAGGGGGCTACGACGCTGAAAGTGCAACCCAGCACAAAAAAAAGCCAAAAAGATTTCATGTGCGGATGCTATCAGATTTGCCGTGCACCACGGATTTTGCCCGGCGTGTACTTGGCGTAAGAAACACCCCGGATTCCATGCCGCCAGTTCGATGTACGGAGGTAAGAAAACACATCGCACATACATGAAATTCGAGCCGCTACAATTGTTTGAATGCGAGGACTGCGCGACGCAGTTTACGCGCGCGCCGTGTTTACGCGAGCCCGGTTTAGAGGAGTCGGCCCAGTTTAGAGCAGTCGGAAGGTTACTTCGATCGTTGTGATGGTCGCGACCGGCGTGCCATTAGGACCGAGGGCAGGCTTAAAACGCCAGGTGTGCACAGCCTCAATCGCCTTATCTTCGAGCCCCAACCCCGGACCTTTCACCACTTCAATATTCGTCGCGTGGCCGTCCGGTTGAATCACAATTTGCAAAAACACCGTGCCCTGATACTTGGCTTTTCGCGCGTCTTCCGAATACTGCGGCGCGGGACAATAGAGGCATGTCGGATATCCGACCCCGCCAGTCCCTGGCCGGAACGCTCCACCGCCCGTTCCTCCCCCGGAACCTGGCCCAAGTCCGCCGCCCGACCCGCTGCCGATGCCCCCGCCTTCACCCGTGCCAATACCTCCGCCACCCCCCGGGCCGCCTGATCCGGTCATCATCTTCGCCAGGGGATCGCCGAAGGTCGCGTCATTCGGACTCGGAATTTTCAGGTCGGGCGGTCCCAACAGTGTCGGCTCGGCTGGCAACTTAGGATCAAGGTTGCGAGGCGTGGCCATCGGCGGAGCGATCTGCGTCATGCTCCAGTGCGGCAGTTTTCCGCGCGAGGGAGGCGTGGGCATGCGTTCACCGCCGCCGCCGCCACCACCCGCTTTATCTTTACCCGCAGGAAGTTTCGCAAGGTACGGAGAAATATCATCAACCAACACTACCGGTTGCACGCGAAGTTGCGACTGCACCACTTTGCGCGCGAACGGCACAATAATAAGCACCGCAATCAACACGTGCAGACCAATCGAAATCGATTGCGCAACGTTGAATTCTTTTCTCTTCGCCCACAAAGGGCGAACCGGCACAGGCTTGCTGCTCAGCTTTAGCGGCGGAAGCTTGGGTGGTGAAATTAGATCGTGCAGGTTACGCCAGAAAACGCGGTATCCGGGCTCGAGCTCCACCACCATACCCGAGGGAGATGTGCCCGATGTGGCGGCCCCTTTTGGGGGCGAAGGCCGGAAAAATGCCCTGAAGCTTTCCGCGAAACTCGTGTCTAGCCCGTCATTGCGGAATACGTCTTGAGGGGCATTACGCGGTACCCGTACGGACCTCTCCGTCAAAAAATCCTTCAGGTTGTTCCAGAAAGTGGGCGGACGCAGGTTTCGTCCCGCGGTAAACCGCGGCGACGACGATCCAGGCGGGAGCTGGACGGCAGCTTGTTTATCGCGGGCGTTCGGGGTGATATTGAATGTCTGCATAACCCACTCGGCGCGGCTTTAGCAAGCCTCACGAATTAGATTCAGCGTTGTCGAAAAGGATGCCCAGCCTCCAAAAGCTGACTTGCTTGGACGTTCCATTGTACCATGTGACCTTTATTGTCAAAACCGAGTTTGAATCGCGCGCAGCGCGACTGGATGTCGCATTTCTAACATTGCTGTCTAACTTTATTCACATCAAATGTAGTCTGCTTCTTGGGGACTTTAGGTCGAATGCCGAAAATTGTTGATCTGAAAAGCACTCTGAATTTGCCGCGCACCTCCTTCCCGATGAAGGCCGGCCTCCCGCAGAACGAGCCCGTGATGCTGGCGAAATGGGATCAGGACCGCCTCTACGAGCGCATTCAGCAGGCGCGCGCGGAAAGTCCCAGCTACGTTCTCCACGACGGGCCCCCATATCCGACCGGCACCATACACCTGGGCACGGCATTGAACAAGATACTTAAAGACATGGTCGTGAAATCCAAGACCATGTCTGGTTTCCGGGCGCCTTACGTGCCCGGCTGGGACTGCCACGGCCTGCCCATCGAAACGCAGGTGGAGAAGGAGTTGGGCGGCAAAAAGGGCCGCGTTCCCGCGGTGGAATTTCGCCGTATGTGCCGCTCTTTTGCATTGCGGTACGTCGATCAGCATCGCCGCGATTTCAAGCGTTTGGGTGTGCTGGGCCAGTGGAACGATCCCTACCTGACGATGAGCAATGGGTACGAAGCCAGCATTGCCGATGCCTTCCTGACGTTCCTCGAGAGGGGCTACATTTCGCGCGGTCTGAAGCCAGTGTATTGGTGCATTTACGACCACACCGCTCTCGCTGAAGCCGAGGTTGAATACGAAGATCACACCAGCCCATCGATTTGGGTGAAGTTCCCGGTAGTTGCAGGCGAGGCGTCCGCGAAACTCGATTCCGCACCCGGGCAGGCGAACAATGTTGACGCGCTCATCTGGACCACCACACCGTGGACCCTGCCGCACAACCGCGCGCTCGCATTTCATCCTGACTTCGACTACATAGTCGCCGAGACCCCGGCAGGCGATTTGCTCGTCGCGGCCGAACGGCTTGCCGCGCTGCCCGAAGATTTGGGAGCGGCGCATGCGCGCGTGCGCGGTCCGTGGAAAGGGCGCGAACTCGCCGGGCTCGAGTTCCGTCATCCTTTCCTCGATATCCGCGTGCCCGCTGTGCTGGCCGATTATGTGACGCTCGATCAAGGGACAGGAATCGTACATACGGCTCCAGGTCACGGCCCCGATGACTTTCAAACAGGTCAAAAATATGGTTTAGAGACGTATGCCCCCATTGACGACCAGGGTCGTTACACCGCGGGCCTGCCGGAATACAAAGGCAAGACCGTTTTCGAAGCGAACCCCATCGTGATCGCGCTTCTGCGCGAGCGCGGCATGCTGGCCGCGGAAAGCAAGCTGACGCATAGCTATCCGCACTGTTGGCGCTGCCACAACCCCGTAATCTTTCGCGCTACCGAGCAGTGGTTTATCAATCTCGATGAAGAGGGCCACGACTCCTCCGGCCAAGCGACGGGGGCGCTGCGGCCGCGTGCTCTTGCGGCCATCGACACCGTGAACTGGACTCCCAAGTGGGGCCGTGAGCGCATTTACTCCATGATTGAGACTCGGCCGGACTGGTGCATCTCCCGCCAGCGGGTATGGGGCGTGCCGCTCGTCATTTTCTACTGCGACCGGTGCGGGCAAATCCTCCACGACTTCTCCGCGCTTCGGCAAGTCGTGCAATGGTTCGAGCGCGAGGGTGCCGACGCCTGGTACGAACATTCTGCCGACGAACTGCTGCCGCCGGGAACCCGCTGCCAATGCGGCGCAGCGCAATTGCGGAAAGAAATGGACATCCTTGACGTCTGGTTCGACTCCGGCTCCTCGCATCTGGCCGTGCTTGATGCGCCCGGAACGCCGGACCCCAAGTTGCCCTGGCCTGCGGACATGTACCTCGAAGGCCCCGATCAGTACCGCGGCTGGTTCCACAGTTCACTCCTGATCGGTGTCGCGGTGCGCGGCGGTGCGCCCTATCGGCAGGTGTTGACGCACGGATGGACGCTCGACGAGCACGGCCGCCCCATGTCGAAGTCGCTCGGCAATACGGTCCTGCCTAGCGAGATTTGTGAAAAGTGGGGTGCCGACCTTCTCCGTCTCTGGGTCGCTTCACAGGACTATCAGAGCGATGTGCGCATGTCCGGCAACGTCATGACGCAGCTCTCGGAAGCCTATCGCAAGGTTCGCAACACGTTCCGCTTCGCGATCGGCAATCTCTTTGATTTCGATCCCGCGCGCGACCCGCTGCCTGAGAGCGAACTCGAGGAAATCGATCGATGGATGCTGCAGCGTACCAGGCGGTTGATTTCCGAAGCGGAAGCGTTTTACGAGGCCTTTGATTTTCACCGCGTATATCACACGCTGCACGATTTCTGCGTGGTAGAACTCAGCGCATTCTACTTCGATATTCTGAAGGACCGGTTTTACACCTTTGCGCCTAAAAGCCCGGCGCGGCGCTCGGCGCAAACGGCGGTTTATCGAATCGCAAGCGCATTGGTACGCATGCTGGCTCCGATACTCGCATTTACAGCCGAAGAAATCTGGCACTATTTGCCGCGCACCGAGCGCGACCCGGACAGCGTGCACCTCGCCCTCTTTCCCAAACTAAGCGAATGCCGCGCCTTTCCCGACGAGGCGCTGTACGAACGCTGGGAGCACCTTCGCGAGGTGCGCACTGAGGCCCTGAAAGCGCTCGAGCAGGCGCGTGCGGAAAAGCGCATATCGAGCGCACTCGAGGCCCGCGTGGTTCTATGGGTTGCGGGTACGCTCGCCGAATTGCTCGAGCAGTACGCGGCTTGGCTCCCGGCCCTGTTCATCGTTTCTCAAGTCGAGTTGAAGTTTCCCGATTCCGCCGATGGCCCGCCCTCCAATGCCATGCGCTCCGAAACCCTGCCGGGGCTCAGCATCTCCGTGGTACGCGCCAGCGGCACGAAATGCGAGCGGTGCTGGAACTACTCGGTTCGTGTCGGCGAATTTCCCGATTACCCGACGATCTGCGAACGATGCATGGCAGCGCTGCGGGAAATCGAGTCGAGCGGCGCCGTTTCCGCGGCCGTTCCTAACGCGCCCGGCCGTAGCGCGGGAGACGAAGGCGCGAAGGCCTGATGTCAGTCGAGCCGAATTCCGCCTGGCGCGCCCGCTGGCTGTGGGTGATTCTTGGAATTGTAATTGCCGACCGCGCGATCAAGTTCGCCATCGAACGGTTTACGTCTGAAGGCTTTAGGAGAGAGTTAGTACCGAACGTGGTTGTGTTGGTGCACAGCGTCAATCCAGGCATGGCTTTTGGCCTGCTGTCCGAGTCTGCCTCCAAAGTCGTTTCCTTACTTCTAATAGCGGGTTCCCTGGCCGTGGTCCTGCTGCTGGCCTGGTTATTGATCACGGGTCGCGCCGGAGATTTCGTGGGCCAGGCTGGCTTGGCGCTGATTGCCGGAGGCGCCGCCGGCAATTTGGTCGATCGCCTGCTCCATGGCGGCGTAACCGATTTTCTGGAACTTCGCGCGGGCTCATTCGTCTGGCCCGCGTTCAACCTGGCCGACTCGGCCATTACGATTGGTGCGTTCCTGGTCATTGTCGAATTGCTCCGTGCCGGGCAGCATCCCACTCGCGAGCACGTGTAGGCTGGCTTGTCCAGAAGGCTCAAGGAAGTGCTCAAGGAAGTCTCGAAACAGATTCCGAGTGAGATTTCCGCTACTTCCCAACCTGGCGCACCGGTGCTCCGCTCCGTTACCGCTTCTGCCGAGGACGCGGGACAGCGTCTTGATATCTATCTCGCTTCTCGCCTTCCCGAACTCAGTCGCACCCGAATCCAGGAATTGATCGATGCAGGTCACGTGCGCGTGGGTCCACGCCTCCCCCGGCGGGCCGACCGCGTCGCGCCCGGCGATATTATCGAAGTCGAAATACTGCCGCGCAGCCCGCTCGCGGCAGCGCCCGAAGAGATTCCCCTCGATTTACTGTATGAGGACGAAGACTTCGTTGTCGTCAATAAGCCCGCAGGTATGGTGGTCCATGCCGGCGCGGGCGTAACCAGCGGGACGCTGGTTAACGCCCTCCTCTATCGGCTGGGAACCCTCTCCAGCGCTGGAGGTGTTCTGCGCCCGGGAATTGTTCATCGTCTGGACCGTGGAACTTCGGGCGCGCTCATCGTCGCCCGTAATGACACGGCGCACCGTGTGCTTGCCGAACAATTCCGGGCACGCGCGGTGCGCAAAACGTACATCGCCTTGCTGACTGGGCGTATGAAACGCGATGCCGGTTCGATCGGACTGCCCATCTCACGCGACTCCCGGCGCCGCACCCGTATGGCGGCTGGGCCCCAGGGCGGGCGTGAATCCCGCACCGACTGGCGCGTATTGCTCTCGCTGGGGAATTTTGCGTTGATTGCCGCCGAACCGAAAACGGGTCGCACGCACCAGATACGCGCTCACTTTACCGCCATTGGACATCCACTCGTGGGCGATACCGTTTACGGTGCGCCTGCCCGGCCGCGCGTCGCTGCCACGCTGCTCCCGCCGCTCGGCCGCCTGTTTCTGCATGCCGCCAAGCTCGCCTTTGCCCACCCCCGCAGCGGATTGCCTGTTGAGGTGCGAGCTCCGCTCGCGCCCGCTTTGCGGGCCTATTTGCACACACTGGCCCAGGCCGTGGGAATCGATATCAGCCAAGTTGACTCGGCTCTGCGCGGATACCTATAATCCCCACAATGCGCTGCCCCCGTAAGCTCGCGTTTTTTGCTTCGATCGTATTTTGTGTCTGCTGTGTCTGCCTGGCGCTCGCAGCGCGCCCGGCGAAAGGGCAGAACTCCGCCAGTCCCGCGCAAGTCCCCGCGTCTCCCGATCAGGGTGCCATCAGGCAAAATGTTAACTTGGTGGACGTTTTGTTTACCGTGTTCAACAACCGCAACAAAATCGTCCCCGACCTCGAGAAAGAAGACTTCAAGGTGTTCGACGACAACGTACCGCAGGAAATACGCTTCTTCAGCCGCCAAACGGATTTGCCTCTGCGCGTGGGCTTGCTGCTCGACACCTCAAACAGCATTCGCCAGCGCCTGCAATTCGAGCAGCAGGCGGCCACTGATTTCCTGTTTAACGTCATCCGTCCCGACAAAGACCAGGCATTCCTGATGGATGTGGACGATAGCCCCGAGGTGATCCAGCCATTTACGGCCGATGTACAGCACCTGCGCGATGTCATCGTGCGGCAGCGTGCCGGCGGCGGCACCGCGCTCTACGATGCGGTTTATCAGGGTTGCCAGGAACTCCTGCGTTCTCCGGAGCCCTCGCCGGCCGCGAATCCCGACGTGCGACGCGTGCTGGTGGTCATCAGCGATGGTGACGACAATCTTAGCCGCCACTCGCGTGCCGACGCGCTGGATATGGCGCAGCGCGCGGGGATCGTGATCTATACCGTCAGCACCAGCATCGATTGGATTGTCACCGACCAGGAAACCAATGCGTCGAAGAGTTTCAATCGCAAATATCTGAAAAATGAGGGCGACCGCGTGCTCGATCAATTTTCAAGCGATAGCGGCGGTCGCGCATTTTTTCCCTATCATGTGGAGGATTTGGCGCAATCGTTCCACGACATTGGAGAGGAGTTGCGCAACCAGTATTCTCTGGCCTACGTTCCCGCCGGTCGCACGTCGGACCGAAAATTTCATTCCATTCGCATCACGGTTGATCAGAAAGGGTTGCAGGTGCACGCGCGGAAAGGCTATTACGCTGCCGTACCCGCCGCCGAGAGTCCGGTTCCCGCGGCGCCTGCAACTGCACCCCACTCCTGAGCGCTTTTCACTGCGCCTGAACCCGTTAGCATTTTGCAGGGTTAAATCTTTAAAGGCAGGTTTAGTTTCTTAAAACTGTCCGCTTTTGTAGCAATATGCGGCACGCATTGCCCCGATCCGATTAGTCTTTCGGCGCGTAATAGCCGCGGCGCGTCAGGACATCCACGTCCTTGTGAGTGGTGTCCACTTTCACCTTTCGGTAGCTGCCGTCCCGTGCAGAGTTCGTCGAGTAGTAGCCAATGGTGTACTGGCTGCGCAGTTCATCGCTGATTTGATCGAAGGCCTGCTCCAGGTTCTTTTCGCCTCGCACCACGATAGTCCGCCCACCCGTCTCATCCGTCAGCTTCCTGGCCACCCCTTCATTGACGTTGAAGTGAAAGTAATCGCCGATCAGCAGGATGTGCACGACGGTGTCGGTGCGTTGCGCTGTCTCAACCGCGTCCTGCACGCGCAACTGGCTGCCTTCATCCTGCGCATCGGTCAGAATGATCAGCGCCTTGCGTCCCGCCTCACCGGCTAGCTTGTCATGGCACGCCAGGTAGACGGCATCGTAAAAAACCGTGCCCGGCCCTTGCTGAGCCAGGGGTCCTTGCCCACTCGGCGCGTTGATGCGCGCCCGGCGAATGGCGCGATCAAGAACGCCCTGATCGTCGGTAAAGTCGGCGAGCAAATCGGTATCCGTATCGAAACTGAGTACCGCGGTGAGGTCGCCTTTCCGCATGATACGCGAAAGGAAGCGCGTGGCCGCCTCCTGCTCAGCGCCCAGGGTGTTTTGTTCGCTCCCGCTGGTGTCGATAAGCAGGCCGAGCGTCACCGGCAGTTTGCTGTCCTTCGAAAAAAACGAAATCTGTTGTGGCGCGCCATCTTCGCTTACGTTGAAATCGTTCTGCTCGAGATTGGAAACGATCTGCTTGGAATGCTTGTCGCGCGCGGTAACGAATAAGTTGACGAGATTTACCTGCACGTGAATCGACGGCTGCGACTGCTGTGGCTCGGCGGATTGCGCCCTCTGTGCTGCGCGGGCGGGCACGGCGGCGTGCCCGAATAGCAACATCACTGTCGCCGCAAGAACGCTTCCGCAAACTATCAACCCGAACCTGTGAATTCGCATCGTATAATCTCCGCGGGCTTGGCTACGGTTCGAGCCGTAGTGGCCACGCATACATGTTCGTAGTGGTCACCCTGGGTTTTCGTACTTGTGACGCATGCGTTTTTAGGATGCTGGCGGTTTGCGTGGGGTTGCGGTTGTCACGGCGTGCCCCGCAGGCCTGTGGATTGCGAGCGCCTCGTCGCGCGCGTGGTCGGGCGCCTGAATCGGACGTGTGATCGGGCGTCTGGCCGCGCCAAGCGATACTCCGGTCTGATACGATCTGCGCTTCCGGGTCCGCGCATCTGCCCGCTTTCGGCGCAGAATCGCTCGCATCGGCATAGTGATCGAGCACCTATGATTTGTCCACGAAAAATCTTTTTCCAGATCCTCGTCATCTTGCTGGGCGTGGGGCTGGTGGCCCCGCCCCGCGTTTCTCCGCAGGAACCCCAGGGACCTGCCCCGGTTCGGCCACCTACGCAGACCGGGCCGCCCGGTATTCGCACCACCGTTGAGTTGGTGGTCGTTCCCGTAACCGTGAAGAACGCCAATGGCGGTCTCGTGAGCGACCTGCGCCAGGATGAATTTCGTGTTTTCGAGGATGGCCTCGAGCAACATATCTCGGTCTTCTCCGTCGAAGCCTTTCCGCTTTCCGCCGTGGTGCTGGTCGATGATGATTTGAAGACCAAACCATCCGCGCGCGTGAAGGAAAGCCTGATGGCGGTCGCCGGCGGGTTTAGTGAATCCGATGAAGTGGCTCTGGCGCGCTTCGACGCGTTCTACAGCCCGGTTCTCGATTTTACGACCGATAGCGACAAGCTGATGACCGAGCTCAAGCGCATGGATTTGAGCAGTACGATCCCGGGTGTTGGGTCTGAAGCGATGACCGCTGGTCCCACGATCAATGGCCATGAGGCCCCTGGCGCGCCATCGATCGCGGAAAAACCGCTGCACGCGGGCGAATCGACCAAGCACTTGAACGACGCCATCCATGCCGCCGCCGAAGTTTTGCGCACCCGTGGCCGTGACCGGCGCAAAATTATCGTGGTCATTTCCGATGGCGTGAACGCGAAAAATAATACGTTCAGCTACGACGACACTTTGAAGCTGCTATTGTCCGCTGATATTTCGGTGTATGCGGTGGGTGTGGATTCTGCGGTGCTGAATCGCGGTACCACGACAATGTCTCATTACGCTCATGCGACCGGCGGCGACATTTACTATGCGGCGCGCGCTGCGGACCTCTCCCGGTTCTACGCTCAGGTCTCCGAACAGGCGCGCCACCAATACACCCTCGGTTACAACCCCACCACCGACCGCACCAAGGATTACCACACGATCGAGGTCCGCATCCGGCGTCCCGGCCTCAGCATTCTTGCGCGCGATGGCTATTACCGCGTTCCGCGGCCGTAATCCTGGCGGGCAGGCACTCTGCTGCTCATTCCAGATCGCTTTCATCTCGCGTTCATTGCGGTTTCACCAGCGTGGTTGCGGCAAGCAAATCCGGCTGCGCTTCTGTTTCTGGTTCCAGCGATTGGCCGCGTAGCGACTCCTGCGCCGGGCACAGAAACCTGAACTCGCAGCTCTTGCACATGAATCCGGTTTTGAACGGAAACTCGCGCGCGCGAATATCCGCGGCCACCTCTTGAATGATCCCGCGCACCTGGTTCAGCGACTTATCATCGCGCGTCGTAACCACCCACTCATTCGTCTGCAGGCTGTAGTAAACGAGCCTGGCCGGCTTCATCTCCAATTCCTCGAGCGCCGCCAGCGCGTAAACGCTTAATTGCAGGTCCTTCCGCGCCTGCGCCTCCGTTTTGGGCTTGCCGGTCTTGTAATCGACGATTTCCCCTTCACCCGGACCCCACCGGTTGATTTGGTCCATGCGCCCTACGACCTGCACGCCATTTTCCAGTTCCAGCATGAAACGCTTTTCCTGCGCCAGCACCTCGGGCGCGCTTCGCCATATAGGTAGCGTGAAAGGCGCGCAACTGTGCGAGTCCATCCTCCAGATAGCACTTTTCCTGGTAATCGTCTTCGAAACCCGCCGAAGTCCATTCGCGGCGGAAAATAAGCTCCATCTCTTCGAACGGCAAATGCTTCGCGCCTTCCAACGCCGCGATGAATTGCCGGATGGTCGTGTGCATCACGTTGCCGAACGTAGTTGCCGCCCGGGGACCTCCCCGAATCCCCCAAACATTGCCAAACAGATATTTCTGCGGGCATTTTTGATAGGACTCGATGGCCGACACGCTGAGCTGCAGCGGCTCGAACACCGGAGGCCGGTATTCTCCCGCCCATTTGCCGATACGCGAGTGCACGCGTGCTCTCCGGCGGGGCTCCGCGAAAAGCGAGCCTGCCAGCGAAGGCTCTTCCGCACCGCGTTCTCTCGCAGGCGCAGCCACGCTGACGGGCGCCGACTGCGCCACGTTCTGCCGAGCCAGCTTCGGCGCGCTGAGAATATCTTCGAGAAACAGAGACGGCTTCGAGCGCTTGTGCACCACCGTGGAAAGCGTCAGCCGTTCGCGTCGCGCGCGTCAGCGCCACGTAAAATAACCGTCGCTCCTCCTGCGTGTGAAAGTCTCCCTTGGGGACTTCTTCCTTCATCAGCGCTTCCGGAAATTCCAGCAGGACTTTTCGCTGCGAAATCGGAAAGCCCCGGCTCGTCAGGCGCAAAACGAAAACGTGCTCGAACTCCAGCCCCTTCGCGGCGTGCACGGTCATCAATTGCACGGCATCCCCGGCGTCCTGCTCCAGATTGATCTGCCCGCCAGCCTGCATGAAGTAATCGAGATACTCCACAAATTCGGCCAGCCGCGACGTCTCGCTTTTCGCTTGCCATTCGCGCATGAACTGCGCCAGCCGGTCGATGTAGCGCCGCTCGGCGGCGAAACCACCAGCGAAAGCTCCAGCCACTCCGCGAGTGCGTCGAAAAGCTGCACCATCGTCACCCGCCAGGATCGCTGGCGCAGCTCGTTGATCCCGGCCACCAGGATGTCGGTGCGCTGTCCGGCTCCGCGAAACGGCAGCTCGCCCTGCGGCGATTGCAGCACGTCCCACAACGATGGCTGCCGCCGCGAGGTGCGCTCGCAAAGCCGCACCAGGTCGGCCGGGTCCAGTCCCCACGCAGGCGCGGCGAGCACCCGGGCACACGCCACGTTGTCCGACGGCTTCGCCAGCAATCGCAAATAAGCAAAAACATCGCGCACCAGCGGGTGCCCCAGAATCGACAGATTCCGGATCACGAACGGGATGCGCTGATCCCCCAGTGCGTCCACCAGCGCGTCGCGGTGGCTATGTATGCGATAAAGTGCGGCGAAGGTGCGCCAGGGCTGGCCCGCGCGATGCAGGCGGCCGATTTCGGCCGCGATCCACCGCGCCTCTTCCTGCGCCGAGGCAAATTCCACGATGCGCACCTTCTCACCGTCCGGCTTGTGCGGCACCAATTCCTTTTTCGGCAGCAGCGGAGACTGCTCCATCAAGCTCGCGATTTGCCCGGCAACCCGCAGAATGCTCGCGGTCGAGCGGTAGTTATCGATCAGCGGCCGCACGAAAGGCGCGGCCGCTTGCGTATTGCCCGCGGGGCACGCCGGCAAAGCGTTCGAGAAAAATCGTAAAGCTTCCGAACGAAGCTCCTCGAAACCGGTAAATCGCCTGCGCGTTGTCGCCCACCGCCACGATGTTGCGGTGTTCACCGCCGAGGCGCCACAGCAGCTCGATCTGCGCCACGTTGGTATCCTGAAATTCGTCCACCAAAATGTAACGGAAACGGTTGCGCACGCTCGCGGCAAACTCCGCATCGTCCTTCAAGGCGCGCACCGCGTCCAGCAGTTGCATCCCGAACGTCAGCAGGTGGCGTTCGCGCAATAACCTGTCACTCGAGCGGTAGGCGCGCGCAATCTCCTGTTGCTTCCCGATCTCCTCCTCGCGCAGCCGCCGTTCGTCATCCGGCAGCGTGTCGCGCTCTCGCTCGTAACGTTCGGCAAGCGACGCGACGTAACCGTCGTAATCGTCCGGGGTGACTAACTCGTCCTGGCAGCGCGAAAAAAACTGCACGAAATCGCCCAGAAATTGTCCCGGTTCAGCCAGCCTCCGGTACCGTTCCAGCGCGAGTACCGGCAGATTGCGGCGCAGCAGTACCCAATGGTCTTCCTTCTCGAGCGTTTTCAGCCGGGGATCTCGTTCCAGCAACAGCCCGCTGCAAAAGGAGTGAAAGGTGCCCAGACACACGGACTTCCCGCGCTCGCCGGCCGTGCGTGCCACGCGATACTTCATTTCGGCCGCCGCTTTGTCCGTGAACGTTAGGCCTAGAATGGACCCGCCCGGAAGGTCCGGGTCCGCTTCGAGCAAATGCCGGATTCGCTCGGTAATGACGCGCGTTTTACCGGTTCCCGCGCCGGCCACCACCAGCAGCGGCCCTTCGCCATGACACACAGCCGCCTGCTGTTGCGGATTGAGTTGTTCGGGGGAAACCACGCGCCGCGGCCGGGTTATAGGCGGAGGCGTGAGCTCAAAAATGTCGGGCACATCGCCATCCTACTCCGATTTCGGCGTAGTGGGGTCGGCTTGAAATCAGGTCTTCTTCTCGATCCTGCTTACGTCTTGTTCAACGCTCGTGAGACCGCGCGCGACACCGCTCGCGAGACAACGATCAAGGTCATCAACCCTTTGCTCGAAGTTTTCGCCGCGAGGTGATTGCATGCTTTTACCAAAATTGACCTGAGTTTCCCCTCGCGCCTATACTGAAATTCTGAGCGATTCCAAGCTGGCTGCGCATCGCATTAGCGATTGCCTTGCACCCGCCTCCGTAAGGAGCACCGGCCATGCCTCAAACATCTTCTAGTCTGCCGCGGCCCGTCATCGTGAGTGCCGTACGCACGCCTGTCGGCAAGTTCCAGGGCGCGCTCTCGTCCCTTTCCGCCACCCAACTCGGCGCGAAAGTGGTTGCGGAGGCTACGCGCCGCGCCGGCATCGCGCCGGAAGCCGTGGACGAAGTGATTATGGGCAACGTCGTGCAAGCCGGGCTGGGGCAAAATCCGGCGCGTCAGGCTGCACTCGGCGGCGGCCTGGATGTGCGCGTCGCGGCCATGACCATCAACAAGGTTTGCGGTTCGGGTCTCAAAGCCGTCGCGCTGGCGGCGCAAGGCGTCACTCTCGGCGAAAGTGAAATCGTCATCGCCGGTGGCATGGAATCCATGTCCAATTGTCCTTACCTGCTCCCAGGAGCGCGCACCGGCTACCGCTTCGGAAACGGGGAGGTCGTCGACTCCATGATTCATGACGGCCTCTGGGACGCCTACGAAAACTACCACATGGGTATCACTGCCGAACTGGTCGCGGACAAATACAAAATTTCGCGCGAGGAACAGGACCAATTCGCTTTAGAAAGCCACCAGAAGGCCGTTCATGCGATGAACTCGTGTTTCATTGAATCGCAGATCGTGCCGGTCGAAATTGCGCAGAAAAAGGGCGAGACCCTGGTCGTCCGCCGCGATGAATCACCGCGGCCGGACAGTTCGCTGGCGGCGCTCGCGAAGTTGCGGCCCGCATTCAAAAAAGACGGAACCGTTACGGCGGGCAATGCCCCCGGAACCAACGATGGCGCCGCCGCACTCGCGATCACCACCGAAGACAACGCGGCTCGGCTCGGCGTGGAACCCCTGGCGCGAATCGTGGCGCAATCGGTATCCGGCGTGGAACCCAAGTGGCTGCTCATGGCGCCCGTAGAAGCCGTCGAAAAACTTCTCCAGAAGACAGGTTGGGACCGCGATCGCGACGTCGATCTGATCGAACTGAACGAAGCGTTCGCCGTGCAGGCCATCGCCGTGATGCGTGAGTTGCACTTGGATCCCGCAAAAGTAAACGTCAATGGCGGGGCTGTCGCCATCGGTCATCCCATCGGCGCGTCCGGCGCCCGTATTCTCGTCACGCTGCTCTACGAAATGCGCCGTCGCAACGTGCATCGTGGCATTGCCGCGCTATGTCTGGGTGGAGGCAACGCCGTGGCGCTGGCGGTCGAGCGCTAAGCCCAAATGTTTACTCCAGGACAAACGGTGCGCGTCAATCTCGCCGGAATACAGGTCCAGGGTGTTCTGTTCCATGCGGCGGTCACCGATGCCGTCGGTCAGATTCTTCGCCAATCCCAGGAAGATCCGCCCACGTATGTCGTCAAGCTGCTGTTTTCGTTCAAAGGGGTAACCGAGGTCGAGGTTCCCGCGGACCGCATTCGCGCCGCCTGACCATTACAAGATCCATGACAAGACCCAGTACAAGACCCCATTACGTGACCAATGACCGAACCATCCTGGCGATCCTGTCACGCTGCAAACCAGCCCTTCCAACCGGCGAACCGGCGGAGACGGCATGAACGCTGATGGCATTCGCACCGTAGCCGTCCTCGGCGGCGGCACCATGGGGAACGGTATCGCCCATGTTTTCGCGCGCTCCGGTTATTCCGTCATCCTGCGCGACGTGGAAGCCCGGTTTCTGGATCGTGCCCTGGACACCATCTCGAAAAATCTTGATCGCGAGATCAAGAAGGGCAAAATCGCGGCTGCGGATAAGCCCGGTATCCTGCAGCGTATCGAGCCGGTCACCGAAATTGCCGGGATCAAGCGCGCCGATTTCGTCGTCGAGGCGGTGCCCGAACGTATCGACCTGAAGCGCCAGGTGCTCTGCGAAGCCGATCGCATTCTCCCTCCGGAAGTTTTGCTGGCCACGAATACTTCCTCAATTTCTATAACGTCGCTCGCCTCATTCACCGGTCGTCCGGACCGTTTCGTCGGCATGCACTTCATGAACCCCGTGCCTGTGATGACCCTGGTCGAGGTCATCCGCGCCCTGCAAACCAGCGATGCCACCTTTGCGGCCACCATGAACCTGTGTGAAAAAATCGGCAAGAAGCCGGTAGCCGTCAACGATTCACCCGGTTTTGTCGCGAATCGCGTCCTTATGCCCTTGATCAACGAGGCCGCATTCTGTGTCCTGGAGGGCATCGCCACGGCAGCCGCCGTTGATGACGTGATGAAGCTGGGAATGAACCACCCCATGGGTCCTTTGGAGCTTGCCGATTATATCGGTCTCGACGTTTGCCTGGACGTGATGGAGGTATTGTTTCAGGGCTTCGGCGACCCGAAGTTCCGGCCCTGCCCTTTGCTGCGCAAAATGGTATCCGCGGGCTGGCTGGGAAAAAAATCGGGCCATGGCTTCTACGTTTATGACCAGTGAGCGCGCGCACTGCTAAACGCCCAATTGCTAAACGGCGAATTGCTGAACGGCGAATTGCTGAACGGGCGTATCGTTAACCGTTCCAGCGTTAAAGCGTGACCCGGCGTGCTTATACCTGGAAAATCGGGCACAAAAATAGTGTTTGCTTTTTATTCGCCTACCCGATACGATACCTCCCGTGGCGAGTTCAGGTACCTGTCTAATTACTCAGCACGAAGTAGTACCGTTCTGATACACTCACGCCCGTCGGACGGCGAATCTCCCTCGATTGAGGTGCACGATGGCAGAAGATCGCAGCAAAGTTCTCGACTCCGCAATTGCGCAGATTGAGAAGCAATATGGCAAGGGCGCGATCATGCGCTTGGGCAATCGGGATGTCCTCGTTCCCGTAAGCGTGATCCCCAGTGGCGCCGTGAGTCTGGATGCCGCCCTGGGAGTTGGCGGATTCCCGCGCGGCCGTGTGATTGAGATCTTTGGCCCTGAGTCCGGCGGCAAAACCACCATGACTTTGCATGTAATTGCCCAGGCGCAGCAAATGGGCGGGCAGGCGGCCTTCATTGACGCTGAACACGCTCTCGATCCCGCGTATGCGCGCAGGCTGGGAGTTGATGTGGACAACCTGCTCGTTTCCCAGCCCGATAACGGCGAGCAGGCCCTCGAGATCGCCGAGACCCTCATCAGTTCGGGCGCCCTCGACGTCGTGGTCGTGGACTCGGTGGCTGCACTGGTACCCCGGGCCGAACTCGAAGGCGATATGGGCGATCCGCAAATGGGCCTCCAGGCGCGCTTGATGTCGCAGGCGCTGCGAAAATTAACCGGCAAGGTTTCGAAGTCGCGCACCTGCCTGATCTTCATCAATCAAATCCGGGAAAAAATCGGCGTAATGTTCGGCAATCCTGAAACCACCACCGGCGGGCGGGCCCTCAAATTTTACGCTTCCATCCGTTTGGATATTCGGCGCATTCAAGCGATCAAGGACGGTGATCGCGTGATTGGCTCCCGAACGCGCGGAAAAGTCGTGAAAAACAAGGTGGCCGCGCCGTTTCGTGAAGCCGAATTCGACATCCTGTACGGCGAAGGAATCTCTCTCGAGGGCGACCTGCTCGATCTTGGTGTCGAGCACAATATCGTCGAGAAAAGCGGCACATGGCTCAGTTATGGTGGAGAGCGCCTCGGCCAGGGTCGCGAAAACGCGCGCCTGTTCTTACGCGAGCACACCGACGTACGCGCGAAGCTCGAATCCGCGCTGCGCAAGAAACTCGGGCTGGCAAACTCGGCGGCGTCGGCCGCAGCCTCCGCAGCATCTCCCGAAAAAGAAGCCGAAAAACCCCAGGCCGAGAAATTACCGGCTGAAAAGTCACATACCGAAAAATCACCAGAACGCCCCGCGGAGAGGGTTCCTGAGCGGCCGGTAACGCACGCTCCTGCAGTCATAGCCGCCGCCGCACGCGCGAAGATGACGCGCTAGCTTTTGCCGCGTGGCGGCCTCCCATATCTCTTTGGCAACAAAACGCATCGGCGTGAGTACTAGGGGTGCCGATGGTCCCGATTTCCTATTGCATGTACTGTACTCTTAAAATATACTCCGCCTGATCGAAGCTAAGCCCGAAGCTGAGCCCGCATCAAGACCTGAAGCTCACCGCGAAGCCCCGATCAATCCATATCGATCCGTATCACGCTGTATCAGGCAAACCATTGTCTCTCGAAAGCGTCTAACCGGCATGCCCAGCCGTTATCGATCTCGTCTAATCGTCACCGCGTTTTGTGCGGTACTGACGTCGTTGCCGTCAATGGCCTTTGCGGGATCTGCCGCATCTACGGCGTCTACACGATCTGCGCGATCAAAAACAGCCGTTCGCTCCGTTCGAGGGGCAACCCACCCGGTGACGCATCCCGCGGTTGTTCACCCGGCCGTTGCCCATCCCACAGTTGTTCACCCAGTTGTTCACCGGCGCGTCACCCGCGCAGCCATTTTAGGCGTACCCACTTTTGCCGATTCCGCTAAAGGCGATGTTGCCGGTTTCGACGATCCCGTCGTTCGTGATGCCGCTCTCGCAGGATTGGGCCGTTACAACGGCTCGGTTGTCGCCATTAATCCGAACACGGGCCGCGTGCTCAGCATCGTCAATCAGAAGCTCGCATTTTCCTCCGGTTTCATCCCCTGTTCGACCATCAAGCCGGTGATCGCCGTGGCCGCCCTCGAGGAAAGCGTGATCACCCGCGACTCGATGATCAAGGTTGCGCCCCGCCGCTATTTGAACCTGATCGAAGCCCTGGCGCACTCGAACAATGCCTTCTTCGAGGAGCTGGGCCGCCGCATGGGGTTCGACACCGTATCTCATTATGCGCGCCTGATGGGACTCGGGGAGCGTGCGGGCTACGGCCTGCCGGATGAACAGCCTGGCACTCTCCCGTCCGAGCCTCCCAAGAATGGCGGAGTTGCCCGGATGTCGAGCTTCGGTGAAGGCATCCAGATCACGCCGCTGCAGCTTGCTTCGGTTGTCTCCACGCTGGCAAACGGCGGGACAATCTACTATTTGCAGTACCCGCAAAGCGCCCAGGCTGTGGACGCGTTTGAGCCCCGCGTCAAGCGCAAGCTCGACATCGCCGCACTCGTCCCGGATATTCGCGACGGAATGCAAGCGGCCGTGCTCTACGGTACCGCCCGCCTCAGTTGGGGTGGTGAGGGCGAGCAGCCTCTCGGCAAGACCGGCACGTGTTCCGATTCCGCGTCTCGCGTAGGTTGGTTTGTCTCCTACGCTGACGAAGCTCATCCCAAGATCGTTCTTGCCGTGCTGATGCGCGGACATAGCGCCATCGTCAAAGGTCCCTTTGCCGCCGAAATCGCCGGACGCATTTACCGGCGCTTATACGAGCGGAATTACTTCGCGAATAATCCTGCGCCGGCTCCGTCCAAAACCGAAACGCTCACGATCTCTAAGAACGCTTCTTAACCTTCAGGTAAACCACTTCTGGCACGTCTGTTCATCTGCATCGCGCGTCCGGTCCATCAGCGCGAGGTTGCCTGGAACGTCTTTTCACCAGACCTGATGTGCTTTGAAAATGTGCTTTGAAAAACGCACGGTCATAGTGCGAATAGCGTCCCTCAAGCAAAATGCGATTCAATAGGGCGGTTTGAAAACCGCGAATTGAAAAGGGCGATTGCAAAACGGCAACCGTTTTAACAGGTAGCACTTCGGAGGAAAGTCGAGCATGGCGCGTGCTGCAGCAATCTGGGGGCGGGTATTTGTAATTGTGATTGCCGTGCTCGTCATTGGAATCACCTTCACAATCGGCTGGCGGCCCTTCCTGGGTCCGCGAAGCCGCTCCGTTACCACCAGAACATTCGATCGCACTCCCGAGCGCGCGGCCCGCGGCGAATATCTTGCCAACAGCGTTTCGGGCTGCATGTTCTGCCATTCGGAACATGACTGGACCCAGCGCGACCTCCCCATCCCGCCGGGCCGCAAAGCCGTAGGCATGATCTTTCCGCTGCGCGATTGCCCGGACAGTTGGTGTCCGCGAACCTCACTGCGGACCCCGAAACCGGCCTCGGTAATTGGACCGACGACGAGATTGTGCGCGCCATCCGCGAGGGCGTGGACCGCACCGGCCGCACTTTGTTCCCGTTAATGCCCTACGAGCGCTTTCATCAGATGTCCGATGAGGATGTCGCCTCGGTAGTCGTTTACTTGCGGTCCCTCCCGGCCGTACGCAATTCCTTGCCGTCGACAAATATCAGTTTCCCCGTGCGTTATCTCATTCGCGCCGCTCCGCAGCCACTGACCTCCCCGGTCCCCCCTCGCGACGCATCCACTCCCGCCGCGCGCGGCGCCTACCTGGTGGAGATTGCCGGCTGCGCCGATTGCCACACGCCGCAGAAAAATGGCGCACCGATTCAGGGACTCGCATTCGGCGGTGGATTGATCCTGGAACGACCCTGGGGACGCGTTGCGAGCGCGAACCTCACCCCCGACCCCTCGGGCATTCCTTATTACGACCGGCAACTTTTCCTCCAGGTGATGCGAAGCGGTTCAGTGAAGGCGCGCCCCCTGAACGCGATCATGCCGTGGACGCAATATCGGGACATGACGGACGGCGATTTGAGCGATGTTTTCGCATATTTGCAGGCCCTGAAGCCGGTCCGGCACCACGTCGACAACACCGATGCGCCCACGTTTTGCAAGATATGCAAAACCAGCCACGGTGCCGGCGCAACCAACTAATCCACAGAATTCCCGCGCCATTTAACCCAGTCGCCCTTCAGCGACAACAGCAAGAGCAGCCAAGTCAGCAAGAGCAGCCAAGTCAACGAGAGCAGTCGGTGCAGCGCAACAGCAGGTCGAAGCAGCGTTCGAGGCCGCGCTCAAAACAGCAACGGGCCGGCATGTCGCCGGCCCGTTGGTCACAATCGCCTTTGATAAAATATTACCGCACCTCTACCGCACTTCCCAGCTATCGCCCGCCCGCAGCAGCTTCGAGATATCTCCCGGCCCTCGTTTGCCGATGATGTCCTGAACCTGCTGGTTGATCAAATCCTCATACCGCGGCACGTTGTCCCACGATCGCAGCACACCCACCGGCGTGGGGAATCCCGGCAGTTCATCCATCTTTGCGAGCAGATAGGCGTACGCCGGATTCTTGTATTCCTGGTCGTGAATCACCAGGTCGCGCTCGGCGATTCCATTTCCCAGCTTTACCACTTCCATGTCCATGCCGTTCATTCGGATCCCTTTATCCCGGTTCTTGCCAAACACCAGCGGTTTGCCGTGTTCCAGTTGGATTACGTCTTCGCTGCGCGCCTCTTTTTCGGTAACGTCGGTCCACGCGCCGTCATTGAAGATGTTGCAGTTCTGCAGCACTTCCACGTACGCCGATCCCGGATGCTTGGCCGCCGCCCGCAGCGTTTCCTTCAGGTGCTGCTGGAACACGTCCACCGAGCGGGCCACGAACGTCGCCTCCGCTCCAATCGCCAAGGCCAGCGGATTAAACGGGCGATCGCTCGATCCAAACGGCGTCGACTTGGCTTTCTTCCCGAACTCCGAAGTCGGCGAATATTGCCCCTTCGTCAGCCCGTAAATTCGGTTATTGAACATCAGCACCTTGATGCCGACGTTCCGCCGCAGCGCGTGAATCGTATGATTGCCGCCAATCGACAGCGAATCTCCGTCGCCGGTCACCACCCACACTTCGAGTTCAGGATGCGCCAGCTTCAAGCCGGTAGCCACCGCCGGCGCGCGTCCGTGAATGGTGTGGAACCCAAACGTGTTCATGTAATACGGGAACCGGCTCGAGCAGCCGATCCCGGAAATGATCACAAACTTTTCGCGCGGGATCCCCAGTTCCGGAAAAACCGACTGCACCGCGGACAAAATCGCGTAATCGCCGCAACCCGGACACCAGCGCACTTCCTGATCGGTCTGAAAATCCTTCTTGGTCAAAACGGGCATGGTCGTGGTCATATTATTTCTGGCTCCTGCAGTGCCGGCAATCAGCCGAGCACTTCTTCGATTTTCGCTTCCAATTCAGACTGCTTGAATGGCTGGCCTTGAATCTTGTTGTATCCTTCCGCGTCCACCAGGTATTTGGCGCGCAGCACCATCACCAGTTGTCCCATGTTCATTTCCGGGACCAGCACTTTGCGGTAGCGCTTGATCACTTCGCCCAGGTTGCGCGGCAGCGGATTCAGATAGCGCAGGTGCACGTGTCCGATGCGCCGGCCATTCCCGCGCTGCGCGTTCAGCGCCGCGGTCACAGCTCCGTAGGTCGAACCCCACGCGACGATCAGCAAATCGCCGTCAGGATCGCCCGCCGGCACGACGTCCGGAACATCTTGCGCAATGGCCTCTACTTTGGCCGCACGCAACCGGATCATCTTCTCGTGGTTCATCGGCTCGTAATTCACATTCCCGGTAACGTCCTGTTTCTCAAGCCCGCCTACGCGGTGCTCCAGCCCCGGCGTGCCGGGAATGGCCCACGGGCGGCTCAGCGTCTCCGGATTGCGCTTGTACGGCATGAATCCTTCGGGATTCGTTTCGAAGTGCACGGGGAATTTCGGCACTTCGCTGATGTCAGGAATTCGCCACGGCTCGGCCCCGTTCGCCAGGTACCCGTCGGATAGCACGATCACCGGGATCATGTATTTCAGCGCGATGCGGCTGGCTTCCACCGCGATCCAGAAGCAGTCACCCGGAGTTGACGCCGCCAGCACGGGCAGCGGAGCCTCCGAATTGCGTCCATAAAGCGCCTGCAGCAAATCCGCCTGTTCGGTCTTCGTCGGCAGGCCGGTGGACGGGCCGCCGCGTTGTATGTCGCAGATCACCAGGGGCAACTCGACCATCATCGCCAGGCCCATGGCCTCGGTTTTGAGCGCCATGCCCGGTCCCGACGTGGTCGTTAGCGCCAGACAACCGGAATACGACGCGCCAATTGCCGAAGTAATGGCCGCGATCTCGTCTTCCGCCTGAAACGTCAGCACGCCGAAATTCTTATACCCGGAAAGCTCGTGCAGAATGTCGGAAGCCGGTGTAATCGGATAAGAGCCCAGAAACAGCGTCAGCCCCGCCTGGTGCGCGGCCGCCACCATGCCCATTGCCAGGGCCTGGTTGCCACTCAGGTTGCGGTAAGTCCCCGGCTTGAGCTTCGCCGGTGGAATCTCGTAGCTTACCTGGAACGCTTCGGTCGCCTCGCAATAGGTGTAGCCCGCCTTCATCGCCCGTTTATTGGCCTCGGCCAGCAACGGTTTCGTCTTGAATTTATCGTCGAGCCAGTGAAACGTATGGTCCATCGAGCGGTTGTATAGCCAATAGCACATGCCCAGCGAAAAGAAGTTCTTGCAGCGGTTCATGCTCTTGGCGTCGAGCCCCAGTTCCTGCAGCGCCGCGTGCGTCAGGCGCTCGAGCGGCACTGAAAACAGGCGATAACCGTCCAGTGAATGGTCTTCCAGGGGATTCGAAGTAGCGTGCGCCTTGCGCAGGTCGTTTTCCGTGAAACTGTCGTTGTTTACGATCAGAATGCCATTCGGCTTCAGGTCCTTGATGTTTACCTTCAATGCCGCGGGATTCATCGCCACCAGCACGTCCACCGAATCGCCCGGCGTAAAAACGTCCTCCGATGAAAATTGAATCTGGAATCCGCTCACGCCCGGCAGCGTGCCCGCAGGAGCGCGAATTTCCGCCGGATAGTCCGGAAACGTTGCGAGATCGTTGCCATAGAGCGCTACAGTGCTGGTGAACTGGTTACCCGAGATCTGCATGCCGTCGCCCGAGTCCCCAGCGAATCGAACGACTGCCTTGTCAATGATTTCACGCTTGCTCTTGCTGACGACGGTTTCCGTAATGGTAGCCATGAGTGCGTAGTCTTCCTGTCAGTTAGATTCGTTCTCCAACCGCGCGTTTTCCTCCGGACTTGCTTCAGCCAATGCTGGAGTTGGATCCCAAGGAGGGGCGCCGATTCCTAAATATACCACATCTTTTTGCGGCATGGAATTTGCTCTCGCGGAACGTGCGAAAGCGAAACTATGTTTTCCTGCACGCTTCATTCGTTGCTTTAAGAGCCTCTCTTATCCATTAGATGCGGAGATAGGTTGCGCGCGGCAAGATCCGGCGATTTGCGATGCAAATAATTTCGGTCGATCGTCACGAAAGAGCGTTGACGTTCGCCTTTGGTTCGCCTATACTTTGGCCGGCACGGAGGCGTGATGACACTTACCAAGCGGCAAAAAGAAGTGCTCGATTTCCTGGTTGGCTTCGGCAACCGGCACGGTTACTCGCCCAGCTTTGAAGAAATTGCCCGCGCTCTGCGCCTCACCTCCCTGGCCACCGTGCATAAGCACATCTCCACGCTCGAGCGCAAAGGCTTCGTGCGCCGCGGCTACAACCAGAGCCGTTCGATTGAGGTCATGCAGCTCCCTAAACCGATTCGCGAGCAGGTCCTCGAACGCCACAGCGTCGAACTGCCGATGGCCGGTCGCATTGCCGCAGGGCGCCCGCTCGAAGCCTTCGAGCAGCGCGAAACCTTTTCGCTCGGCGAATTCGCGCGCGGCGCCGGCAGCTTTGTGTTGCAGGTCAAAGGCAGCTCCATGATTGACGACCACATCCTGGATGGCGATTACGTTGTGGTCGAGCCCACGCAGGTGGCCAATCCCGGCGAAGTTGTCGTGGCCTTGGTGAGCGGTGATGAAGCCACACTGAAGCGTTTTTACCGCGAGCCCGGCGGTAAAATTCGGCTGCAGCCCGCGAACTCCGAAATGCACCCCATCGTACTGCCCGCTGCCGACGTCCAGATTCAGGGCCGCGTTGTCGGCGTGTTGCGCAAATACTAGCGATCTTCGACCGCATCACAGCGGAATACCAACAGCAGGAACATCCCGGAATAGCGCCCGGAATGCCGGAAATAAAATGCGGGAAATATTGCGGGAAATATTGCGGGAAATATAAAGTTACGTGCTGGCTCGCAGGGCGCGCCCCAGCGATTCGCCTGCCTTCCGCGTTACTTCTACGAACGCGCGCTAGCATATTTTGTTGCCGGATTTTCAGCCTCGGGAATAAAGTGTTTTCACCCCAGTTGCCAGGCCCTAGCAATACGTTAGCAATATGAGAGCCTGGCGCTCGATCGTGGAGGCCTAATGTGGGGCAATAAGAAACCCGATTCTGAAGGTCCGCAACCAGCTGCACCCGTAGCCCCCAGGGCTGCGGAAGTAAATCCCATTCATCCGGCTACAAAATCTTTGGAGGGTACTGCTATGAGCACTGACGCCATTCGCCCGATGGGTTCATCCCCAGCAGGCGCGACCGCTCGCTTGGGCTCCAGCCTGCACATCAAGGGCGAAATTTCCGGTAATGAAGATCTGCACGTGGACGGCAGCGTCGAGGGATTGATCCAGCTCGACGACCGCAAGCTCACCGTCGGCGCCAGCGCCAAGCTTACCGCGGACGTGGTGGCCCGCGAAGTCGTCGTGTACGGCAGCGTGAAGGGTAATCTCCGCGCCCGTGACCGCATCGAAATCAAAAAGGATGGCTCGGTAATCGGCGATTTGACCACCGCGCGCATCATGATCGAGGACGGCGCCTACTTCAAAGGCTCCATCGAGATCGATCGCAACGCCTCCGAGGCCGGTGCCGAATCCGAAAAGCCAGCTTACGCGCGCCCGGCTGCGGCTCCCACAAACGTGGCCCACGCGACGGTCAATGCCAACGTCAGCAAGCACAGCTAGGCCACAGCGAAACCGCATAGCTACGCAAGACTGAAATCAGAGCTAAGCGAACAGGACGCCAGTCCAGCGCGATCAGCCAAAGCTCGGCTAGTTTGCTTCACTTGGAAAGTTCGTGGCGGGGCGGCCTCACAGCCGCCCATCGCTGCTAAATTCTAATTCGTTCCTAAGTTCGCGTCGAAGAAATTGGACGTTGGGTCCGATGTGATTTGCGTTTGAATGCTGCGCAATCGCGCCCGGAAACAACCGATACGCGCTCTGGAAAATAGTTTTGGCCGCAGCAGCCGTCGAGTGGCCGGGTGCCTGGTACGGAATACCTGGATCCGGATACATGGCTATAGAACCATCCCTCATCGATACACAGGCGATCCTTACCCTCTCCACTCAACACGAACTTCCTGGAATAACCTTCGCTCCTCCGGATCATGGGCATAGCAGCTAGTAAGCGTTCCTACCGCTTCGAACTTTCGCGCCGTAGGCCGTAATGGTGAGTAAACATACGGCTTTTACCAGGATGGTATAATGTTGCGGTTGCACCGGAGGCGACGGCGCGAGGCATTTAGGACGCAACCAGCCTGAAATGAACACTTGCGCAAAATGCGCCTGTAAGCCACCGGCAATGAACACTTACAAAATCGTTAGACTTAAACCGGCGCAGAATGAACACTTACAGAAAAAGGTGGGAGGGGATGCCGTAAAGCTAGAACCCGCAAAGTTAGAAGATCATGGCGCGATGCTTTCGTTTGACAAACGGGCGCTCATCCCTTATGGTCTACGTTTGTCTTTAGATGGAAGGGTGTGACTGAGCAGATGCCGACACATATCCCCAAGGGCCGCGAAGCCGAAAGCCTGATGACCGGTCCCAACTGGGTGGTAGTAGATGCCGCCGGACAAGCGTTGGGAAGGTTGGCCACCACCGTGGCACGCGTACTCATTGGCAAGGACAAACCTAACTTTACGCCATACATGGATTGTGGCGACCATGTGGTCGTCATCAACGCCGATAAGGTCCGTCTTACCGGGAACAAAATCGAAGCAAAAATGTACCGCAGCCATAGCGGCTTCCCTGGCGGCCTGAAGGAAGTTCCGGCCAAGCGTCTGCGGGCTGGCCGCGTTGACTGGATGGTTCGCGAAGCGGTTCTCGGGATGCTCCCGAAGAACAAGTTGCGCGCGCGCCGTGCCAAGAAATTGCGCGTGTATCTGGACGAAAAGGGGCTGGCGCGGCACGCGGGGCAGAAGCCGCAACCGCTCGCTCTCTAATCCTGCCGATGGCCTCTCCGCTCGATGGAGTTGCAACACCCGCAGGCGGAATTTTTCGCTGCACGAAATTCACGAAATTCACGGAATTGTTGACCGGCAAATTTTAGGAGGTACGTTGAGTTCCAGCACACAGCCCGTCCAAGGGGCCGCAAAACCGCACTTTTATGGCACGGGCCGCCGCAAGAATGCGGTTGCGCGCGTGTTCCTGCGCCCGGGATCCGGAAAATTTCTGGTAAACGGAAAGACCGTCGAGACCTATTTTCCCAACGTTGCCTGGCTGACCCGCGCAGTCGAGCCGCTCAAATTTACCAGCACGCATGACCAGGTGGATATCATGGCTACCTGCAATGGCGGCGGCGTTGGGGGCCAGTCCGGTGCCGTGCGCATGGGATTGTCCCGCGCCCTCTCGGTATTCAATCCCGAGTTGCGCCCCGGCCTGCGTAAAAACGGATTTTTGACGCGCGACTCTCGTATGCGCGAGCGCAAGAAATACGGACAAAAGGGTGCTCGCAAGCGTTTCCAGTTCAGTAAACGCTAGCATTCGGGTTTCTCTGGCCCGGTGTCGCACGACGTGTTGCACGCTTTCGCGGACCGTCAGTGTCCGTCATCGGAGAGTACGTCAAAGGTCTTACATGATCTCCGGCCCGGTTGCCCGGGCCGAATACATGGCCGGCAAGCTGCCGGCAAAAAAGGTGCTCTACCCGGGGAAGCTCTTCGAGGTTTCCCCGGCGTCGCAAGCACCTAATTGAAGAGGAGGTCCGTTGGCAGTTGAAATAACGATGAAGGAGTTGCTCGAGGCTGGTGTTCATTTTGGCCACCAGACCCGCCGCTGGAATCCGAAAATGAAGGAGTACATTTTCGGAGAACGTAATGGAATTCACATCATTGATCTGCAGAAAACCTTGAAAATGTTCCGTGAAGCGGGACGCTTTGTAAGTGAGTTGGCCGGCCGTGGCCGCGTCATCCTGTTCGTCGGCACCAAGCGCCAGGCTCAGGAAGCTCTCGCGGAAGAGAGTAAGCGTTGTGGGATGTTCTACGTGAACCACCGCTGGCTGGGTGGGACGCTGACGAACTGGTCCACGCTCCAAAAATCCATCAAGCGTCTGAAGACGCTGAAGGCCATGATTGAAGACGGTCGCATGGCGCAACTTTCCAAAAAAGAAGCCGCGCGCCTCGAGCGCGAGCTGAAACATCTGCACCAGAATCTCGAAGGCGTGGAAAACATGACCATGCCGCCGGATGCCATGTTTGTCGTCGATTGCCACACCGAAGCGATTGCCGTGCGCGAAGCTCGGCGGATGGGCGTGCCCGTCGTGTCGGTGGTGGACACCAACTCCGATCCCGATCAGGTCGATTGGGTAATTCCGGGCAATGATGACGCCTTGCGCGCCATCCGCTTGTTTACTTCTAAAATTGCCGACGCCGTCATTGAAGGCCGCCAGGCATACGAGCAGACCCAGCTCGCCGATCAAAAAGCCCAGGAAGGCGCGGAAGCAGGCGAGGGTGTCGATTACGTGGACACCAGCGCCTACGAGTCCTATGAGAAGCAGGAAGGCGATTTCGTCGAAGCGCCGGAAGGCGCCGAACCCCCTGCCGGTTCCGGGCAGACCGTGCCCGCGGACACCGAGCCGCAGGCCGCACCTAAGGCCAGCTGATGACTACGAAGCCCGAGCAAGTGAATGTTTCCGCGCAACTGGTGAAGGATCTGCGTGAGCGTACGAGCGCGGGATTCAGCGATTGCCGCGCCGCGCTCGTGGAAGCCGGTGGGGACATCGATAAAGCCATCGACGTGTTGCGCCGCAAGGGCCAGGCTGCCGCGCAAAAGAAATCCCAGCGGGAGGCTTCCGAGGGATTGATCGGGCACTACCTGCACGCGGGCGGGAAAATTGCCGTGCTCGTCGAAATCAATTGTGAATCCGATTTCGTGGCGCGCACCGAGGATTTTCAGCGGCTTGCTCACGACGTAGCCATGCATGTGGCCGCGCTCGATCCGCGCTACGTGCGGCGCGACGAGGTCACGCCCGAGATTCTCGATCACGAGCGCGAAATTTATCGCGAACAGGCGCGGGCTACCGGCAAGCCCGAACCGGTGATCGAAAAAATCGTCACCGGAAAGATGGAGAAGTTCTACGAGGAAAATTGCCTCTACGAACAGCACTTCATCAAGGATGAATCCATCACCGTCGAGGAACTGATCGCGCAGATGATCGCGAAGCTCGGCGAAAATATTTCCGTGCGCCGTTTCGTTCGGCTCAAGGTCGGCGAAACTTCTCCGCTGCCCTCGAGCGCCTCCCAGTAGCGCGCCCGGATCGGGGCGCTGCTGGGCAGGCCTCGCGTTAGCAGCAGATTCGGGACTTGCTGCGCTGCGCCGTAGTCGGGCGTCGCAGGTCTCTGCTAGAATACCGCGCCGAGCGTTTCGCTCCCGGTCGCGGTACCGCTCGCAAATGACTTTGTCTACACCCGTGATTGCCGCAAATGCCGAAAGGCCCGTCTACAGCCGGGTCGTACTGAAGCTTTCCGGCGAGTCCCTGCAGGGTCCGCTGGGGTCGGGCATTCACGCCGAAACCGTCGCGCGCGTGGCCGCCGAGCTCAAAGAAATCAGCGACCTCGGCATCCAGATGGCGATCATGGTAGGCGGCGGAAACATTTTTCGCGGCACGCGGCAAAAGTCGCTCGCGATTGACCGCGCCACGGCCGATTACATGGGCATGCTGGCGACGGTCATCAACGGCCTGGCATTGCAGGATGCGCTCGAAAAACAGGGAGCGCACACCCGTCTGCTCAGCGCGATCGAGATGCACGAAGTGGCCGAGCCGTTCATTCGCCGGCGGGCCACGCGCCACCTCGAAAAAGGCAGGATCGTGATCTTTGCGGCCGGCACGGGAAATCCGTATTTTTCCACCGATACGGCGGCCGCTCTGCGCGCCATGGAAATCAAGGCGCAGGTGATTCTGAAGGCCACGCGCGTGGACGGCATCTACGACGCGGATCCGGAAAAAGTTGCCGGAGCGAATCGCTTCGATCGCATCAGTTATCTGGACGTACTGCAGCGCGGGCTCGCGGTGATGGATTCCACGGCGATTTCCCTGTGCATGGAAAATAAGATGCCGATTATTATTTTCGACCTAAACCAGCCCGGCAACATCCGGCGCGTGGTTCTCGGCGAAAAAGTGGGCTCGCTCGTAACCGCCACCTGACGACAGGCTGTACTCCAGCCAAAAATTTTTCCCGAGGTTTACCGATGACTACTGTTGCGACCAGCAAAGATGCTCTCGCGCAGGCCCGCGCGCACATGGAGAAGGCGGTCGAAGATTTCCGGCGCGAACTCGCGGGCATCCGCACCGGGCGCGCGAATGTCACGCTGCTTGACCACGTGCGCGTGGATTATCACGGCACGGCCATGCCCGTGAATCAGCTGGGCACGGTCACCGTCCCCGATCCCATGATGATTGTGATCGCCCCCTGGGACCCGAGCGCGTTGCAGATGATCGACAAGGCTATCCGGACCGCGGAACTGGGTCTCAATCCATCGAGTGACGGGAAAGTAGTCCGCGTGCCGATCCCGCCGCTCACCGAGGAGCGGCGTAAGGAGCTCGTCAAAAATCTGCACAAGGTGCTGGAGAATCACCGCACGGCGGTGCGCAGCGTGCGGCGCGACATGAAAGAGGCCATCGAAAGCCTCGAAAAAGAAAAGAAGATCAGCGAGGACGAGCGCAAGCGGAGTATCGAGGAACTGGACAAAGTCACCCACTCGGAAACGAAAAAGATCGAGGACCTGTGCGCGGCCAAAGAAAAGGAAGTGCTGGAGCTGAAGTAGAGAGGCCCAGGTTCGGCAGCCTGCGCGCCGCCGCTCGCACCATGCTAGCCGGTAGTAAGTCACGGCATTCACGTGGCCAGCGTGCAGGCGCAAGCAAAGTGGCGTTCTATGGCAGGCGCAAGGAAAGTCCCAGCAACCGGTAAAAAGCAAGCTTTTTTCTTTTGACAGAGAGCAAGTTCTTACCTATACTTGCCTCTTCGTTAGGGGGATTTTGTCCCTGCTGTTGAAAGGGAAGTCTTCTGTCCCGCGACGTAAGGAACGGGGCATTAAGAACGGCCGGAATGGGGCGCCAGCCCCGCAAAGCCGAGTAAGCTCTCCGCAGGCACAGCGTACGTGCAATGGCTAGCTGGAAGTTGTGTGGAGATTCTTGTCGGTCCGCCAGGGTTGTTGTTTGGCCCTTTCTTTTGACAAGCCCGAAACGCGCGCGATAGCACGATGGGTGCCGTTGCGAATAGAGAAGGAATTTCAGCTCGATTGAGGGAGAGCCGTGCCGACGTTTGCGCAACTGGTCCGAAACGGACGCGAAAAAATACGCACGAAAACGAAGTCGCCGGCGTTGCAGGCCTGCCCGGAAAAGCGCGGCGTATGCATCCGCGTGTACACGCAAACGCCAAAGAAACCGAATTCGGCGTTACGCAAAGTGGCGCGGGCGCGTCTGACCAACAGTATCGAAGTTACTACGTACATACCCGGTATCGGGCACAACCTGCAGGAGCATTCGATCGTGTTGGTGCGGGGCGGCCGCGTGAAAGACCTGCCGGGCGTACGCTACCACATCATCCGGGGCACACTCGATGCCGCCGGTGTAGACAATCGCAAGCAGGGGCGCTCGAAATACGGCGCCAAGCGGCCTAAAGCCGCGCAGAAGTAGGGGAGCGATTTATGCCTCGCAAAGGATTCGTTTCGCGGCGCACGGTGGAACCCGACGCGGTATATAACAGCGACCTCGTGCAGAAATTTATTAACTCGATGATGTGGGATGGCAAGCGCTCGAACGCGCAGAGGATTTTTTACGGCGCCATGGAACAGATCGGGCAGAAAGCCAACGACGAGCCGCTGAAGCTGTTCAAGAAGGCCGTAGAAAACGTGAAGCCGGTGCTGGAAGTGAAATCACGGCGCGTCGGGGGGGCCAACTACCAGGTGCCGGTCGAGGTGAGCCAGTTCCGGCGCCAGTCGCTCGCGATTCGCTGGCTTTTGCTGCATGCCCGGACCCGCCCTGGCAAGCGCATGATGGACAAGCTGGCCGACGAGTTGCTCGACGCGGCCAACGGGCGCGGGGGAGCGATGAAGAGGAAAGAGGACGTTCATCGCATGGCGGAAGCCAACAAGGCCTTCGCACATTACCGCTGGTAAAAGTAAACGAGACGTTTATGTCACGCAAAGTACAACTCGAACATACGCGCAACATCGGAATCATGGCGCACATTGACGCCGGCAAGACGACTTCGACCGAGCGCATCCTGTTTTATACGGGTGTGACCTACAAGATTGGCAGCGTGGATGAAGGCACGGCCACGATGGATTGGATGGAGCAGGAGCGCGAGCGGGGCATCACCATTACCTCGGCCGCCACTACGGCAAGCTGGAAGCGCAACGGCCAGTCGTTCCTGATTAACATCATCGACACCCCAGGCCACGTGGACTTCACCGTCGAGGTGGAACGTTCGCTGCGTGTCCTGGACGGTTGCGTGGCGGTATTCGACGCCGTTGCGGGCGTGCAGCCGCAATCGGAAACCGTGTGGCGCCAGGCAGACAAGTACCGCGTGCCGCGGATTGCCTTCATCAATAAAATGGACCGGATTGGCGCGGATTTTGACCACAGCGTGCGTACCATGCGCGAACGGCTGGCGGCGCATCCCGTATCGTTGCAATTTCCGATTGGCAAGGAAGACAGCTTTATCGGCGTGATCGATTTTATCGAGCAGAAAGCGGTGGTCTGGCTCGAAGACATTCTCGGGGCCAAGTTTGAGGTTATGGACGTCGAGCGGTTGTGGGACGAGGCGTTCCTGAAGACCCGCCCGGAAATCGCCAACGCGCTGCGCGTTTCGGCCATCAGCAAGGAGTTTTACAAAGAACGGCGCGACCGCATGGTGGAATATATTGCCGAGCACGACGATGCGATCCTGACGAAATACCTCTCGGAGCATGAACTGAAGGCCGAGGAGTTGCGCGAATCGGTGCGGCGGTCGACGATGGCGCTCAAGCTGGTTCCGGTATTGGCGGGATCGGCATTCAAGAACAAGGGCATCCAGCCGCTGCTCGATGCGGTGGTCGATTACCTTCCCTCGCCGCTCGATGTGCCGCCAGTTGAGGGCGTCTCGGTTAGTGATGCCGAACCGGTGTTGCGCCGCGCGAGCGACGACCAGCCCTTCGCCGCGCTCGCGTTCAAGATCATGTCCGATCCCTTTGTGGGACATTTGACCTACGTGCGGGTGTATTCCGGGGTACTGAAGGCGGGGAGCTACATTTATAACTCATCAAAGAATACGCGCGAACGCATTGGACGCATGTTGCGCATGCACGCGAACAAGCGCGAAGAGATCGACGCGATTTATGCGGGCGACATCGCGGCCTGCGTGGGCCTGAAGAGCGTCACCACGGGCGATACTCTGTGCGATGAAGACAAGCCGATCGTGCTCGAATCGATCGATTTCCCGGCGCCGGTGATTTCCGTGGCCATTGAACCGAAGACCAAAGTAGATCAGGACAAGCTGGGCAACGCTCTCGCCAAGCTGTCGCAGGAAGATCCGACATTCCGGGTGCACACCGATCCCGATACGGGCCAGACCTTGATTTCAGGCATGGGCGAGTTGCATCTGGAAATTATTGTCGACCGCATGATGCGTGAATTCAGCGTGCAGGCGAGCGTCGGCCGGCCGCAGGTGGCCTACCGGGAAACCGTCCGGAAGCATGCGGGCGCCGAGGGCAAATACATCCGCCAGACGGGCGGGCGCGGACAGTACGGACATTGCAAGCTCGAAATCCATCCGCTCCCGAGCGCGGGCCACGAGGATATGCACGAGCTTTCGACCGATGAGATCGACGCGCTGTCGAAGGGCGTGGCAGGGTCCGGGGGCAAATGGCACTTCGACAAGGAGCACCGCCTGCTGTTCGTGGATAAGGTGATCGGTGGCGCGATTCCCAAGGAATTCATCGCTCCCATTGAAGCGGGCGTACGGGAAGCCATGGAAAATGGCGTGCTCGCGGGCTACGAAATGGTGGACATTGCGGTGGTGCTGACCGACGGCAGCTATCACGATGTAGACAGCTCGGAAATGGCGTTCAAGATTGCGGGCTCGATGGCGTTCAAAGAAGCATGCGGCAAAGCCCATCCGGTGTTGCTCGAACCGGTGATGCGCATCGAGGTGGTGGTGCCAGAGGAATATATGGGTGAAGTTTTCGGCGACCTGAATTCACGCCGCGGCCATCCACTGGGGATGGAATCGCGTGCCGGCGCGCAAATCATCCGCTGCGAAGTTCCGCTGGCCGAAATGTTCGGCTATGCCACGGATTTACGGAGCCGCACCCAGGGACGCGGAAGCTTCACGATGCACTTTTCTCATTATGCCGAAGCACCAGGCTCGATTGCCGAGGAAGTGATCGCCAAAGCGACAGGCAAAGTGGTGAGGTAGCGGGCGGCAACGAGGTACCGGCAGGATTTTGATCCCGATCATTTGATCCAGTTCGATCACGCACCAGTGGAGGAAAGTAGGAGCGATGGCGAAGGAAAAATTCGAGCGTAGCAAGCCGCACGTGAATATAGGGACGATTGGTCACATCGACCACGGAAAGACGACGCTGACGGCGGCGATTACCAAGGTGCTGTCCAAGCACAATACCAAGGTGCAATTCCGGGCGTTTGATTCGATCGACAATGCGCCGGAAGAGCGCGAGCGCGGGATCACGATTGCGGTGGCGCACGTGGAGTACGAGACGGCGAACCGGCATTACGCGCACATCGATTGCCCGGGGCACGCGGACTACATCAAGAACATGATCACCGGGGCGGCGCAGATGGATGGCGCGATCCTGGTGGTGGCGGCGACCGATGGGCCGATGCCGCAGACGCGGGAACACATTCTGCTGGCGCGGCAAGTGGGGGTACCGGCGATTGTGGTGTTTCTGAACAAGTGTGACAGCGTCGAGGATCCCGAACTGCTCGAGTTGGTGGAACTGGAAGTACGCGAGTTGCTGAAGACCTACCAGTTTCCTGGGGACACGATTCCGGTGATTCGCGGGTCGGCGCTGGGAGCGCTGAACGGGGAAGAGAAGTGGGAGAAGACGATCCTGGAGTTGATGGACGCGGTGGACAAGAACATCCCCCTGCCGCAGCGCGACATTGACAAGCCGTTCGCGATGCCCATCGAGGATATTTTTTCAATTTCAGGCCGGGGGACGGTGGTGACCGGGCGAATCGAGCGGGGGAAGGTGAAGGTCGGGGAAGAGATGGAGATTGTGGGGTTCCGGCCGACGGTGAAGCGGGTGATCACGGGCGTGGAGATGTTCCGCAAGCTGCTTGATGAAGGAATGGCGGGAGACAACGTGGGGCTGCTGCTGCGCGGGACGGAGAAGGAAGAGGTGGAGCGCGGGCAGGTGGTGGCCAAGCCGGGATCGATCACGCCGCACACGAAGTTCAAGGCCGAGGCGTACGTGCTGACGAAGGAAGAAGGCGGGCGGCACACGCCATTTTTCACGGGGTACCGGCCGCAATTTTATTTTCGTACCACGGACGTGACCGGGGACGTGAAGCTGGCGGACGGGGTGGAGATGGTGATGCCGGGAGATAATGTCTCGGCGGAGATTTCGCTGATAACACCGGTGGCGCTCGAGAAGGGGTTGCGCTTCGCGATTCGCGAAGGCGGCCACACCGTAGGCGCCGGTGCCGTCACCGACATCATCGAGTAAACGATGCCACCAGGAGAACGCATTCGCATCCGGCTGAAAGCGTACGACCACCGCATTCTGGATCAGTCCACCCGGGAGATTGTCGAGACCGCCAAGCGTACCGGCGCCGATGTCGCGGGACCGATCCCGCTGCCCACGACGATCAACCGCTGGACGGTGCTGCGGTCGCCGCACGTAGACAAAAAATCGCGCGAGCAGTTTGAAATGCGCACACACAAACGGCTTATCGATATTCTCGAGCCCACTCCGGATACGGTGGACGCGCTGATGAAGCTCGACCTGCCGCCGGGAGTGGACGTCGAAATCAAGGCGTTTGGCCGCGAGCACGTGACGAAGTGACCTGGGTGAATTTGGAGTCGTTCGAAGTACTCGGGTAGTCGCAGGGATTGAGGGCGCGAAGTTGGAGCGCCACACGTATTTGGCAGCCGCAAAGGATTAACGCGAATGGCCGTGAATGGGATTCTGGGTATCAAGCTGGGGATGACGCAGGTTTTTGCCGATGACGGCAACTCCGTGCCGTGCACGGTAATGCAGGCCGGCCCGTGCGTGGTGGTGCAGCGGCGTACCAAGCAGGCCGACGGGTACGAAGCGGTGCAGCTCGGATTGGTGGAGTTTGTGAAGTCGCAGCGAATCTCGAAGCCCATGACGGGGCATTTCAAAAAGGCGAATGTGGCGCCGACGCGGCTGCTGCGCGAAGTACGCCTGGCGGAGTCCGCCGAAGAAACCAAGGTAGGTGACCGCGTGCTGGTCGATGGGTTTGCGCCAGGGGAACTCGTCGACGTAACCGGCGTCAGTAAGGGTAAGGGCTTTCAGGGCGGCGTCAAGCGCTGGCATTACCGCGGAGGCGATGAAACGCACGGCTCGATGTTCCATCGCGCGCCGGGAGGGATCGGGGCGAGCTCGTTCCCATCACGCGTTTGGCCAGGGCAGCATTTTCCCGGCCACATGGGCAACGAACGCGTCACCGTGAAGAATTTGCGGGTGGTTAAAGTCGATGCCGATGAGAACCTGCTGCTGGTGCGTGGCGCGGTACCGGGGCCCACGGGCTGCTATCTGCTGATCCGCAAAGCGCAGGCCGGCAAGCGGACCGGTGGAAACAGACCGGCAAGTACGCCGAAAGCGGAAGTAAAGAAGAAGAAGTAAAGAAGCCGAATTGAAGCAGCGGAAGTAAAAAAGTGAACTAAGCAGGGAACGGGAAGCACTGGTCGCGGTCTCATGCGGGCTAAGTAGTAAGTGAACGCTTCGGGCATTTTCGAGTGAAGCGAAGGACGCAACGAACATGGCGGTTGTGGACGTAAGAAACCTGAACGGAGAGACGGTGGGACAGCTGGAGTTGGCCGACGCTGTTTTTGCCGCGACGGTGAATCCTTACCTGCTGCACGAAACGGTGCGCTGGTATTTGGCTGGGCAGCGACCGGGCACCCACAAGACCAAAGGGCGCGGCGAGGTGTCGGGCTCCGGCCGCAAGCTTTGGAGGCAGAAGGGTACGGGTCGCGCGCGGGTCGGCTCGATTCGTTCCTCCATTTGGCGCAAGGGCGGTACGGTGCATGGTCCGCAGCCACGCGATTATTCCTACCGGCTGCCGAAAAAAATGGTGGTGGGCGCATTGCGCTCGGCGCTTTCGGCGAAGCTGGCGGATGCCAAGCTTACGGTTGTGGAAGCATTCGCGCTCGGATCGCATAAAACGAAGGAATTCCGGCAGGCGCTGTCCCGGCTCGATGGCGATACGCGAACGATTCTCGTGGTGGAGTCGCCCGGAAATCGCAATCTGGAGCTGGCCAGCCGCAATCTGGATGGCGTCAAAGTGGTGGCGCCCGCGGCGCTGCAGCCTTACGATCTGCTGCGACATGGCCGCGTGATGCTGTCGAAGGAAGCCGCCTTGCGTTTGCAGCGTTCGCTGGGCGCGGAAGCAGGCCGAAACCCGGGCGAGGCGGCCGAACAGGGTGGAGCGGGTTCTGAAAGTGTGGCGGCTGCTCCGGACGTGCCCATCGCCGCGGTGAAACGGTCGAAGTCGCGTGCAACACCGGCCGGCGCGCGCGAGCCGGCCGAGAGCCGCTCGGGTCACGAAGCGGAGTCCGGTCAGGCGCCGGAAAGCGCAGCGGGTGCTGGCGGGAAGCGTCGCGCGGCGCGCAAGCAGCCGAAAAAGGCCAAGGTTTAAGCCATGAACACCGACGTTTACAAAGTGATTCGCCGGCCCATCATCACGGAAAAAGGCCTGGCCGTTAAGGAAACGCAGCACACTGTGGTTTTCGAGGTCGCGAAGGACGCCACCAAAACGCAGATCAAGGAAGCGGTGCAGACCATTTTCAAGGTGAAAGTAGATGCGGTCCGCACGGCGATTTATCACGGCAAGTTCCGCCGCCGGGGGCGCGCCGAGGGTTTCCGGCGCGACTGGAAGAAAGCCTACGTGAAGCTGGCTCCGGACGAAAAAATGATTGAGTACGCGGAGAACCTGTAGCGCGAAATGGCGCCGAGTGGCGGGCAGAGAAGCGCGAAATAAGCGCTAGATAAGCACCAGATAAGCACCAGGTAAGCGGCAGATAGGCAGTGAAGTGAGTCGGTTTTGTGGCGGTTTTCAGGCAACCGAAGGGCACTGACGATGGCACTTAAAAGTTTTAACCCATATACCGCGTCGCGACGCTTCATCACCATGCTCGACAAGAGCGAGCTGACCAAGCAGACGCCGGAAAAGTCGCTGGTCGAGCCCAAAAAGCGATCGGGCGGGCGCAACTCGCACGGTGAAATCACCATGTGGCATCGCGGCGGCGGCCACAAGCGGCAGTACCGGGTGGTGGACTTCCGTCGCGAGAAGAAGGGTATTCCCGCGCGCGTGGCGGCAATCGAATACGATCCCAATCGTTCGGCGCGCCTGGCGCTGCTGCACTATGCCGACGGCGAGAAACGCTACATTCTGCATCCGGTGGGACTCGAGGTCGGCATGACGGTGCAGACGGGTGAGGGTGCCGACATTCTGCCAGGAAACGCGCTGCCGTTGCGGCTGATTCCGCCGGGAACGCAGGTGCATAACCTGGAGCTGGCTCCCGGGAAAGGCGCGCAGGTGGTGCGGGCCGCGGGGGGCTCGGCGCAGTTGCTGAGCAAAGAGGGTGAGCTGGCACTCGTCAAGCTGCCTTCGGGCGAGGTTCGGCGGTTTGGCGTGAATTGCATGGCCACCGTCGGACAGGTGGGCAATCTTGACCATGAAAATGTGACGTATGGAAAGGCGGGACGCACCCGCTGGCATGGAAAGAAACCCACGGTGCGCGGCGTGGCCATGAACCCGGTGGACCATCCGCACGGTGGTGGTGAGGGCCGGGTAAAAGGAAATCATCCGCAGACGCCGTGGGGTTTCCCGACGCTGGGCGCCAAGACGCGGCACAATAAGCGCACCGACCGGATGATTGCACAGGGCCGTAAGCCCAGAGGTTGATGACGCGCAGGCGCGGGGCGGCCGAAAATCACGCAGAGACGGGGGACGCGCATGATGAGAGCATCGCGAACCGTTCGGGCGGCCACACAGAGAGCGCAGCAGCCGTCGCGGGCGCGTAAAGCGCCTGCCGCACGCAAGCGGTTGCGGTCGGACCGCAAGGCGGCAGACCGGCGAGATTCGCGAGCGCAGCTGCGACGCACGCAAGCGGCGGCGGAAAAACGTGCCGCTCGGCTAACTGCCGCGAAGCCCACAGCCAAGCCGGTGAAGGCGGCGGCAAGTAAGCCGGCGATCAAGCCGGTAATCAAGCCGGCAGTCAAGCCGGGCGTACCGGAGCCGATGCTGTACCGGTTTTGCAAGCCGGGTTGGGCGGTGTTGGTAGAAAGGCAGCCGAGCCAGCAAGGCACGCGTTTTGTTTGCCCGTTCTGTTCGCAGTCGCACCGCGTCACCGGGCCGGTGCGTGGTTTTCGCAAGGTACGCAAGGCGCAGTGGATCAAGCTGCGGCGGGCCGATGAGTAGGCCGGGCAGAGAACAGGCAGGAGAGGGAGACAGATGGGTCGCTCGCTAAAAAAAGGGCCGTTCGTGGACGATCACCTGCGCGTGAAGGTCGAAGCGCTGAACGTGCGGAACGAGAAAAAGGTGGTCAAGACCTGGTCGCGGCGCTCGACGATCGTGCCGGAAATGATTGGCCATACGATCGCCGTGCATAACGGCAAGAAGTTCATCCCAGTGTATATCACCGAGCAGATGATCGGGCACAAACTGGGTGAGTTCGCACCCACGCGCACCTTTAAGGGCCACGCGGTAAGGGCTGCCATCGAGAGGGCGGCGGGCGTCGCCGGTGCTCCGGGAGCGCCCGCGCCGGGCGCGGGTGGACCAGGCGCTGGCGGGCCGGGGGCAAGGGCATAATACGATGGCCACCAATGCCACACTTCCTGCCGCACTTCCCGCCATCGAGGCGCACGCTTTAGCTCGCTTTGTGCGCATGTCGCCGCAGAAGGTGCGGCTGGTGATCGACCTGATTCGGGGCTTGCGCGCCGAGCAGGCTTTGCAGACTTTGCGTTACACAAAAAAGCGCGCCGCGCGCGATGTGGAAAAGGTGTTGCGCAGCGCGATTGCCAATGCGGAGCGCAAGGCGGAGGATGCCGGCGCTTCTCTGGACGTGGACGAACTGTTCGTTTCGCGGTGTTTTGTTAACGAGGGTCCCCGGTGGAAACGCTTGCGGCCCGCGCCGATGGGACGCGCGTACAGGTACCAGAAACGGACTGCGCATATCGTTGTCGCGGTGGCCGAGCACCACATGGCCGCGGCCGAGCGTAGCGCCGCCGCTGCCGCAACCGCCGCCGCGGAGAGCAAAGGCGTTCGCGGCGCCGTAAAGAAGGCGCGCAGAGTGCTTACGGAACGCCGGCAGCCTGGGCGTAAGCCGAAGCCGAAACAATAGCAAGCCAAAAACGCTAGCAAGGCAAAACGCTAGCGCAGCCAAGAAGGTAGTTAAGGCTGATTGGCGCAATCGGGCGAGATAACGCAGAATCGCAAGATCGCGCAATTGCAAGGTTGAGATCGCGGATTGGCAAGATTGTAGGACCGCAGGAGGAATCGCTTGGGGCAGAAGACACATCCATACGGGTTTCGACTGGGCTACAACAAGCCCTGGAGGTCGCGCTGGTACGCCGGCCGCGACTATGCGGACCTTCTGCACGAGGACGTCGTGCTGCGGCGCCAGCTCAAGGACCGGCTGCGCTCGGCCGGGATCAGCGCGATTGATATCGAGCGCGCGGCGAATAAGCTCGTGATCCGTCTATACACTGCGCGTCCCGGCATCATTATCGGCCGGAAAGGCGCGGAAATTGACAAGTTGAAGAATGAAGTGCAGAAGCGCACCAAGCGCGAAGTGCACATCGATATCCAGGAAGTGCACCGTCCGGAATTGGACGCGCAGCTGGTGGCGGAATCGATTGCATTACAGCTTGAAAAGCGCGTGGCATTTCGGCGCGCGATGCGCAAGGCGGTCGATTCGGCGCTGCGCTTCGGTTGCAAGGGAATCAAGGTGCGGGTCGGGGGACGCTTGAATGGCGCGGAAATCGCGCGCAAGGAATGGTATCTGCAGGGCCGTCTGCCGCTGCAGACGCTGCGCGCCGATATCGATTACGGCTTTGCGCAAGCGTATACCACCTACGGCGTCATCGGCGTGAAGTGCTGGGTCTATCAGGGCGAAAACGTGCCTGAACGGGGCCAAAAGCGCAGCGTGCCGGGTACCGCAGCGGCGGTGGGAGTCTAGCGCTCGGGATCTGAGAGGCCACTGTTATGTTGATGCCAAAAAAAGTGAAGTACCGCAAGCAGCAGCGCGGCCGGCGCCGCGGAAAGGCGTGGCGCGGCGGTGAACTGTCGTTTGGAGAATACGGTCTTAAGGCGCTCGAGCCCGCGTGGATTACCGACCGGCAGATCGAGGCTTCTCGCGTGGCGATGACGCGCTTCATCAAGCGGGGCGGTAAGCTGTGGATCCGTATTTTCCCGGACAAGCCGTTTACCAAGAAGCCCGCGGAAACCCGCATGGGCAAGGGCAAGGGCGCGCCGGAACATTGGGTGGCGGTCGTCAAGCCGGGCCGCGTGATGTTCGAGATGGCGGGCGTGGATCTGGCTACCGCGAGCCAGGCGATGGAGCTTGCTTCGCACAAATTGCCGATTCGCACGAAGTTTGTCACCCGCGCAGGGAGTCTCTGATGCCGGCGCGCGGCTTTGTCGAAAAAATGCGGGATCTGGATACCTCGGAACTGCAGGCGCGCGAGCGCGAGCTGGCCGAACAGATTTTCAGGCTGCGCTTCCAGCTCACCTCCGGTCAGGCGGAGGCGGTAGGGCGGTTGCGGCTGGCGCGGCGCGATTTTGCGCGGGTTAAAACCCTGCTCCGGGAACGGGAATTGAGGAAAGCTCATGGCGATGGAAGCAAATAACCAGGCAGGTGTTGAGGGCAGCGGCGCCGCGGAAACCAAGGCGGCGCACCGGCGCAAGGAACTGATTGGTGTGGTTACCAGCGCCAAAATGCAGAAAACCATCGTGGTGCGCGTGACCCGGCGGGTGAAGCACAACCTGTACGTCCGCTACGTGCGCATCTCGAAGAAATTCTACGCTCACGATGAGCAAGGCGATGCCCGCACCGGTGATACGGTGCGGATTGTGGAGACCCGGCCACTGTCGAAGCTCAAGCGGTGGCGGCTCGCGGAAGTGATGTCCCGCAGCACCAAAGTGCGTTAGCCCGAGGAGAGTCCGGCAATGATTCAGATGCGAAGCTGGCTGACCGTGGCCGATAACTCGGGTGCGCGCCGGCTGATGTGTATCCTCCCGCTGGGAGGAGATGTGGGCAGCCGTGCGGGCCTGGGAGACGTCATCACCGCGTCGGTGAAAGAGGCGACTCCGGAAAGCCCGATTAAAAAGGGTAAAGTCGTGCGGGCGGTGGTGGTGCGTACCCGCAAGGAACACCGGCGCAAGGACGGCACGTATATCCGGTTTGACGATAATGCCGCGGTGCTGATCAACGATGCGAATGAGCCGGTGGGCACGCGCGTGTTTGGACCGGTAGCCCGGGAATTACGCGAAAAGAAGTTCGCCAAAATTGTTTCGCTGGCGCCCGAGGTCTGGTAGGCGAAGTCGCTAAAACCAAGTGTTACTGAGCGCGCAAGAGCAATGCCGGATTACGAAGCACAGCGATGAGCAACCGGCAAAGAAACGAAGGACGGAGCAAGCAAAGTGCCTAAGGCAGCAGAGGCGGAATCGAGAGAGCGGGCGTCGACCAATGCGAGCATTCGCAAAGGCGATCAGGTGCGCGTCATGACGGGACGCGACAAAGGGAAGACCGGGCGCGTGCTGGCGGTCGATCCTTACAAGCATACGGTAATGGTCGAGCACGCGAACATCATCAAGCGCCACACGCGTGGCAACCCGTCGAAGAACGTGAAGGGCGGCATCGTCGAGAAGGAAGGCCCGATCCAGATCTCGAATGTCCTGCTGCTGTGCGCCGCGTGCAATAAGCACACGCGCGTGGGTCACAGCATGTCGCCTGATGGCAGCAAAAACCGCGTGTGCCGCCGCTGTGGCGCAACGCTTGAGAAGTAAGAGGCCTTGCAAATGCCAGCTGAAATGAGCCGATTGCGGGAGCGGTACCGCACCGATGTGGTGCCCGCGTTGATGAAGCGCTTCGGGTACAAGAATCCGATGGCCGTGCCCAAGGTGTCGAAGGTGGTGGTCAATATTGGATTGGGCGAGGCCAGCCAGAACGTCAAGCTCCTCGACGTGGCGGCCATCGAACTCGGCCAGATTGCCGGGCAGCGGCCGGTCATCACGCGCGCCAAGAAATCCATCGCGAACTTCAAAATTCGCAAGGGCATGCCGATTGGCTGCTGCGTCACCCTGCGGGGCGACCGCATGTACGAATTTCTCGACCGGCTGTGCAATGTGGTTTTGCCGCGCGTGCGCGATTTCAGGGGATTGCCGGCGAACGCGTTCGACGGCCGCGGAAACTACACCATGGGGCTGCGCGATCAGCTCGTATTTCCCGAAATCGATTACACGCGTGTAGACAAAATTAAAGGTATGAACATTACGCTGGCGACGACCGCGCGCAATGACGAAGAGGGCCGCGAGCTGTTGAAATTGATGGGCGTGCCTCTGCGCACCCAGGCGTAAGGAGCAAGGTAAAGGAGATTTATGGCGCGAACCAGCCAAGTCGCGAAGACCAAGAAGAAACTGAAATTCTCGAACCGCCAGCGGAACCGCTGCCGCATCTGCGGCCGCCCGCGTGGTTTCCTGCGCAAATTTGAAATGTGCCGCATCTGCTTCCGCAGCCTGGCACTGCGCGGCGAAATTCCCGGCGTGTTGAAAGCGAGCTGGTAGAACATGCAAACCGATCCTATCGCCGACATGCTCACGCGTATTCGCAACGCCATGAGGGCGCGGCACGCGCGCGTGGAGCTGCCCGCATCCAAGCTGAAGATTGAGATTGCGCGCGTGTTGAAAGAAGAGGGCTACATCTCGACGTATAAGATTGTGGACGAATCGAAGACCCGCAAGGCGCTGCGCGTGTTTTTGAAATACACCCCGGACAAGCGCTCGGTCATCACCGACCTGAAGCGGCTGTCGCGCCCTGGAAGCCGCCGTTATGTGGGCGCGAGTGAAATTCGCGGCGTGGTGGGTGGTTTGGGTATTTGCATTTTGACGACACCGCGCGGTGTCATGACCGGCCGCGCCGCGCGCAAGGAGCGCATCGGCGGCGAGCTGCTGTGCGAAGTCTGGTAGTGCGAAATCTGGTAGGTCGAATTTAGTAACGAGCAGTGAGGAAAACAAGCCATGTCGCGAATTGGAAATAAACCGATACCGCTCCCCGCAGGCGTAAAGATTCAGCTGGGCGCAGCGGTCGAGGTGCAAGGGCCCAAGGGCAAGCTGGTGGTTCCCGTGCCCGGCGGCATTCGTTTTGAGCAGAAAGATGGCGTGCTGAATGCGCTGCGCGACTCAGAGGAGCACCGCGCTTTGCACGGCCTCGCACGCGCGTTGGTAGCGAATGCCGTTCGCGGCGTAACGGACGGATTCAAGAAGGAACTCGACATCGTCGGCGTGGGCTATCGCGCCGAGCTGAAGGGCAAGACGGTAGTGTTCGCGCTGGGCTATTCGCATCCTATCGAGTTCGCGGTTCCCGAGGGCATCCAGGTCGCGATCGAGAAACAAACTCACGTCACGGTCAGCGGCGCCGACCGCGCTCGAGTGGGCCAGGTGGCCGCCGACATACGCAGCTTGCGGCCTCCCGATCCATATAAGCAAAAGGGCATTCGCCTGGTTGGTGAACGCTTGAAGAAGAAGGCCGGCAAGGCGGGCGCAGCCAAGACTTCGTCGTAATCGCGGGCCCATTGCGGGCGCCAGGAAACAAGGAGAAACGTCGTGGCAAAATCGGTTCGCAGGCTGTCGCGCAATCTTCACCGGGACGCGGTGCACCAACGCGTGCGCCGGCGTGTTGCGGGCACTCCGGAGCGGCCCCGGCTGTGCGTGTATCGCTCGCTCGGCCACATTTACGCACAGGTGATTGACGATCAAAGCGGGCGCACGCTGGCTGCAGCAAGTACCGTCGATAAGAAATTGCGCGAAAGTTCCAAGAGCGGTGGGAACGTGGCCGCGGCGAAAGAAGTGGGCAAAGACTATTGCCGAGCGCGCACTGGGCGCCGGTATCCAGCAGGTCGTGTTCGATCGCGGCGGTTACATGTATCACGGCCGCGTCGAAGCTCTTGCGAATGCGGCCCGAGAGGCAGGATTGAAGTTCTAACGCTATGTCGAAACAAATCCTACGAGAAACTCTGGCAGTACGCCGCATATTTGAAGTCAGCGCGAATAATTTGAAGGATCAGGTCGTGTCCATCCAGCGGGTTACGAAAGTCGTGAAGGGTGGCAAGAACCTTAGTTTCTCGGCGCTGGTGGTGGTGGGCGATCAACGAGGGCACGCGGGGTTTGGTATGGGCAAGGCTCGCGAAGTGCCCATGGCCATCCGCAAAGCCATCGAGCAGGCCAAGAAAAATTTGATTCAGCTTAATTTGAAGGGGACCTCGATTCCGCACCAAGTTTTGGGCCATTACGGCTCGGGCCAGGTGCTGCTGAAGCCCGCTTCGGAGGGCACTGGAATCATCGCCGGCGGCCCGGTGCGCGCGGTGATGGAGGTCGCGGGAATTCACAACGTGCTGACGAAATCGATCGGCACCTCGAATCCCCACAACGTCATCAAGGCCACCTTTGACGCGCTGCTGCGGTTGAAGGATGAGAGCAAGGTGGCCGAACAGCGGTCCAAATCCGTGGAAGATTTGCGGCACTAGCCGCGAAAAGGCTGGCGAGCGAAATGGCGAAACAACCGGCGGACAATTCGGGCGGCACGTTCCGGATCAAGTGGGTGCGCAGCTTTATTGGCTGCACGCGAGACATGCGGCAAACGATCCGAGGTTTGGGTTTCCGCCGCATGCAGCAAGTGGTGGAATGCCAGGATACGCCAGCGGTACGCGGGATGGTGCACAAGGTGCGTCACCTAGTTGAGCAAGTGGATGTTGAGCACGTCGATTAAGTTGCGGTGTAAAACCGGAGATTGAGGAGAACATGCCCGTCAATTTATCCAGCCTGCGTCCCCCGCGCGGCTCGCGGCACAAAAAGGTGCGCGTCGGCCGCGGAATGGGCTCGAAATTAGGCAAGACCTCGGGCGCCGGAAATAAGGGACAGAAATCCCGCAAAGGCTTTTCGCGCCGGCCTGGTTTCGAGGGCGGCCAGATGCCCTTGCACCGCCGGATTCCCAAGCGCGGATTTCACAACCCGTTCGCGCGCGAGTTCGTGGTACTGAATATCGAGATGCTGAATGCCTTCGCGGAGGGTGACGTCGTGACGCCGGAAAGTTTGGCCGCACGCGGCCTGGTGCGGAACGCCGGAAGGCAGGTTAAAATCCTGGGTGATGGTAATTTGAAGGCGGCGCTTACGGTGCGCGCGCATGCCTTCAGTCAGTCGGCCGAGGAGAAAATAACGCGCGCCGGAGGCAAGGTCGAACGGCTGCCATGAACCAGTTTTTTGAAGCGTTTGCCAACATGTTTCGTATCCCGGATCTGCGCAAGCGGATTCTGTTCACGCTGGCGATCCTGGGCGTATACCGGCTGGGCGCGTTTTTGCCCACTCCGGGCATTAATACCGACGTTTTATCGCAGCTTTTCCAGCAGAACCAGGGTTCGGTGCTGGGCATTATCGATTTATTCAGCGGGGGCAATTTCCGGCGCCTGACGATTTTTGCGCTAGGGATCATGCCCTACATCACGGCATCGATCATTCTGCAGTTGATGACCGTGGCGTGGCCTTATCTCGAGCGTCTTCAGAAAGAGGGCGAGCTCGGGCGGAGGAAGATCACCCAGTACACCCGCTATCTGACGATTATGCTGAGCATCGTGCAGTCGCTCTCGATCGCGTTCACGCTGCAGCGGCAATCGGGACCGAATGGGTCGGCGCTGGTGTATAACCCTGGCATCGGGTTCACCCTGATGACGATTCTGACTCTGACCACCGGTTCCGCATTCATCATGTGGCTGGGCGAGCAGATCAGCGAACGCGGCGTGGGAAATGGGATGTCGCTCATCATTTTTGCCGGCATCGTGGTGGGCTTGCCGCGCGGCATCTACGACTTGTGGACCAAGGTTTCGACCCAGCAGTGGGGGCCGTTCACGGGCTTAGCAGTGATCGTGCTGATCGCAGTGATGCTCGCGGTGATTGGCTTTATCGTGTTCGTCGAGGGCGGCCAGCGCCGCATCCCGGTGCAGTACGCCAAGCGTGTTGTGGGCCGTCGGGTGATGGGCGGCCAGATGAGTTATCTGCCGCTGCGTGTGAATGCCGGAGGCGTGATACCGCCGATTTTTGCGAGTTCGCTGCTCACGTTTCCGGGCACGATTGATTTGGTCGTCGGAAAGCGCTTCCCCAGCTTTGACCGCCTGTCCAAAGCATTGTCCTGGGGCGAGCCGCTCTACACGTTGATTTACGTCATACTGATTATCGCCTTCGCGTTTTTCTACGTAGGCATCGTATTCAACCCGAGCGAGCTTGCAGACAACATGCGCAAGTATGGCGGGTTCATTCCGGGCATTCGGCCGGGACGCAACACCTCCGAGCACATCAATCGCATCCTGCGGCGGCTGACGTTCGTGGGCGGCGTGTATCTCGCTGCGGTCTGCCTGCTGCCTGAGTGGATGATTGCGGGCGTGCACCTCCAGCATCTTCCCGGTGTGGTGGGCACCTGGTTCGATAACCACATGTGGCGGTTCGTGCTCGAGGGGCTGAACATTTCGTTTTATTTCGGGGGCACTTCGCTGCTGATTGTGGTCGGTGTGGCCATGGATACGGTGCAGCAGATCGAAGCGCAGCTCGTGATGCGCAATTACGAGGGCTTCGTCAAGAAAGGAAAGCTGCGGAGCCGTCGCTATGGATGAAGCGCGCCGCCAGGGACTCGGTCGCGCGGTGATTTTTCTCGGGCCTCCTGGAGCAGGGAAGGGCACGCAGGCCCGGCAGGTGGCCAAATATTTTGGAGTGCCACACCTCTCCACGGGCGACATGTTTCGGGATCACGTCAGCCGGGATACGCCGCTCGGGAAACGCGCCAAGCCCATCATGGAGCGCGGAGACCTGGTTCCCGACGAAATTGTCCTGGACATGATTGCGGAGCGGATCAGCCGGTCCGACGGAGCGAACGGATTCGTGCTCGACGGATTTCCGCGGACCTTGCCCCAGGCCGAGAAGCTGGACCAGATTCTGCAGGGCCGCTCCTGGGGAAAACCGGTGGTCGTGCATTTTATTGTGGATCCCGCGCAGCTGTTGCGGCGTCTAACAGGTCGGCGTACCTGCGCAATTGGTGGCGAGATTTACAACATTTACGACCAGCCGCCGCGTGTTCCGGGTCAATGCGATAACGATGGCGGAGAATTGATCCAGCGCGCCGACGATCGCGAAGAAGTCATTGCCGAGCGGCTCGCCGCGTATAACGCGCAAACCCGGCCCCTGGTGGACTATTACCGCAAGCAAGGGGTGCTGATCGACGTGGATGGCATGGCAGCGCCGGCGGCGGTCACCACGCGAGTGCTTGAGATCCTCGGCGCCGATCGCGTAAACCATGCTGCCGGTGCGGGGCAGCCGGCGGCTGACTGAGATGATTGTCTGCAAATCATCTTCGGAACTGGAGACCATGCACCGCGCCGGTCTGATTGTGTGGAATGTGCTGAATGACTTGCGCGAAGCGGTGCGCCCCGGGATCACGACGCTCGAACTTGAGAAACTCGCGGAACGGCGCACGGCCGAACACGGCGCGCGCTCGGCGTTCAAGGGATATCGCGGTTATCCGTGCGTGTTGTGCGCCTCGGTGAATCAGGAGATCGTTCATGGCATTCCCTCCGCCAAGCGGCGCGTGCAGGAGGGTGACGTGATCTCGCTCGATTTCGGCGTCGAACTCGACGGCTATTATGGCGATGCGGCGGTTACGGTACCGGTTGGTAAAGTTTCACCCGAGGTTGAGAAGCTCTTGCGGGTGACGCGCGAATCGCTCGATATGGCCATCGAAAAGGTGCAGCCCGGCAACCGGCTGAGCGATGTTTCCGCCGCGGTGCAGAAGTGGGTTGAGAAAAACGGGTTCTCGGTTGTCCGTGAATTTGTGGGCCACGGCATTGGAACCAAGATGCATGAAGAGCCCAACGTGCCGAATTACGGTGAGCCGGGGCATGGTCCCCGTCTCGAAGAAGGCATGGTTTTTGCGATTGAGCCCATGGTGAACGCCGGCGGCCCCGCTGTGAAAGTGCTGGAGGATCGCTGGACGGCCACCACGGTGGACGGCAGCTATTCGGCGCATTTCGAGCATACGGTTGCGGTAACCGCGAAAGGGCCGTGGATTTTGACCCGGCCGCGTGAAATCGCGGGAGCGTCCTGGTAGCGATTCGGGAGTTTATGGCCAAGCGTCCGCAGCCAGAAAAGAAAAAAGGCGATTCCGGTAACTCGAAGGAAGATGCCATTGAAGTCATGGCCACGGTGATCGAGCCGTTGCCGAATGCGATGTTTCGGGTGCAACTCGAAAACAAGCACCAGGTGCTGGCGCATATTTCGGGCAAGATGCGCAAGAATTTCATTCGCATCCTCGCGGGCGATCGTGTCGCGGTTGAGCTCTCGCCTTACGATTTGACGCGCGGCCGCATCGTATATCGGTACAAATAGCGGCGGTGATCGCGGAAGTCTGCAGGGACCGCGGCGGTGTCGCGGGAATGGAGCAGCAGGATGAAAGTTCGGGCTTCGGTAAAAAAGATTTGCGATAAATGTAAAGTCATTCACCGGCGCGGCGTGGTGCGGGTAATTTGCAGCAACCCGAAACACAAGCAGCGCCAGGGATAGCGAGGGCGTACATGGCACGTGTCGCAGGCGTAGATTTGCCGCCACAAAAACGTTTATGGGTCGGCCTGACGTCGATTTATGGCATTGGGCAGGAGCGCGCGCGCTCCATCTGTGCCAAGGCAAATGTCGACCAGGTGAAAAAGATTAAGGACTTGACCGAGGAAGAGGTCAACCGCATTCGCCAGGCGATCGAGTCCGAGGGGCGCGTGGAAGGCGATCTTCGTAAAGAAGTTCAAATGAATATTCGCCGCCTGATTGAAATCCAGTGCTACCGCGGACTCCGGCACCGGCGCAATCTGCCCGTACACGGCCAGCGCACCCACACGAATGCGCGGACGCGCAAGGGCCCACGGAAGGGCGCAGTGGCCACGAAAAAGAAGGTCATGGCCCGCAAATAATTCTGACGGCACCCCAGCTGAGATGGGCGACGACAAAATATTTCCGGGCCGAATCGTTTTTGACGGGAAGTCTCGATAGAGAGGGGAACGCGTGGCAAAAGAAGCACAGGACACGGGAGCACCGCAGCCGTCTGGAAAGCCGGCCGCCAAGCGTAAGAAGGAATTCAAGAAAAAGCGTGAACGGAAGACCGTACCGCACGGTCTGGCGTGCATTCAGGCGACGTTCAATAACACGATTGTCACCATCACCGCTCCCGACGGCCGCTCGGTTTGCTGGTCGTCCGCTGGCTCGATTGGATTCAAGGGTTCGCGCAAAGGCACTCCCTACGCCGCCCAGCAGGCATCCATGACGGCGGCGGGCGTGGCACGCGATCAATACGGAATGAAGAGCATCGAGGTGCGGGTTAAGGGGCCCGGCTCGGGGCGAGAGTCCGCGGTACGCGCTCTGGCGGCCGCTGGCCTGCATATCGTGCATATCAAGGACGTCACGCCCGTTCCTCACAATGGCTGCCGCCCGCCGAAACGGCGTCGCGTCTAAGCGCATTCGACTGTTCAGACGGTATGGATTTCACTCAGCGCGCGCTTGGGATTCGAGTAAAGGAGAAAACGAAGTGGCAAGACACCGGGAAGCGGTTTGCCGGCTGTGCCGAAGGGAAGGGCAGAAGCTTTTCCTGAAAGGCCTGCGGTGTTTCACTGAAAAATGCGCGATTGAAAAGCGGAATTTCGTTCCTGGGCAGCATGGCCAGGCGCGCCGCTCAAAAATGGGCGGTTATGGCTTACAATTGCGCGAGAAGCAGAAAGTCAAGCGCACCTATGGGCTGCTCGAGCGGCAGTTCCGCAACTATTTCCATAAGGCGGAGCGCGCCAAGGGTCCTACGGGCGAAAATTTGATCGTCATGCTCGAGCGCCGGCTCGATAACGCCGTGTGGAGAAGCGGCTTGGCGAGTTCGCGTGCGCAGGCCAGGCAACTGGTGCTGCATGGGCACGTAATGGTGAATGGGAAAAAAGTGAACATTCCCTCGTGCCTGGTGAGCGTCGGCCAGGAAATCATGCTGAAGCCCAACATGCACGGGAACACCATGATTCTGGAAGCTCGCAATGTGGCGCAAAGCCAGAGCTCCGCGCCGTGGCTCGAGATCGATCGCGATAATTACAAGGCGCGCGTTATCGCGTTGCCAAAACGCGAAAACGTGCAGACGCCGCCGTTCACCGAGCAGCTAATCGTCGAGCTCTATTCCAAGTAGCGGCGCATGCGCTTGGCGCAGACGTCGCGAGCGCGGCCGCTCGCTCCAAACTCGTGGCCGCACATCAACGATTCCGGCAGAACTTACGGGAAATGATGTGGTAAATGTTCGGATTTGGTCTGTTTCCCCGCGAGGCGGGGTAGGAGGGAATGCAAATGTGGAAGGGCTTTCAGAAACCAAAGCGGTTGGCGGCCGAACTCGAGTCGCTCACCGACAAGTACGGAAAGTTTTCAGCGCAGCCGTTTGAGCGCGGCTGGGGTACGACCGTTGGCAACAGTTTGCGCCGGGCGCTGCTCAGCTCGATCGAGGGTGCGGCCATCACCGCCGTGAAAATTGAGGGCGTGCTGCACGAATTCAGCTCGATTCCGGGCGTCGTTGAGGATGCCACCGATATCATTTTGAATTTGAAACAGGTGCCGCTCAAGCTCAATACCGACCAGGCCAAGACCATCGTGCTTAACGCCGAAATGCCCGGTGTAGTCACCTCCGCGATGATTGAGGAAGATGCGGATTTTGCCGTCCTGGACAAGAGCATTTACATCGCTACCGTGAGCGAAGGCGGAAAGATGCAGCTCGAAATGCGCGTCAAGAATGGCCGCGGCTACGTGGGCGCGGACCGCAATTTCGACGAAGACTTGCCTATCGGTTATATTCCCGTGGATTCGGTCCATTCGCCGGTACGGAAAGTTAATTACTCCGTTGAGGCGGCGCGCCTCGGGCAAATGACCGACTACGAAAAATTGATGCTCGAGGTTTGGACCAATGGCGCCATCACGCCCCAGGATGCCATCGGCCTCGCGTCCAAGCTGATCAAGGACCATATGAGCATCTTCATCAATTTCGAGGAGCAAACCGAATTGCCCGAGGAAGCGATCGAGTCTTACAACGACCCGCGCCTCGAGAATCTCGACCGCTCGGTCGAAGAACTCGAACTCTCCGTGCGTTCTTACAATTGCCTGAAGAACGCGAATATCCAGACGATCCGCGAGCTCGTGCAAAAGACCGAAAACGAAATGCTGAAAACCAAGAATTTCGGCCGTAAGTCGCTCAACGAGATCAAGGAGATCCTCACGCGTATGGGTCTGGGGCTTGGAATGAAGTTCGATGAGCACGGCCGCATTATCTGGCCTCCGCTACCCAGCCAGACTGCGCCGCCCACCGCGGAGGAAACCGCCGGGTTGTAACCGCGGGAAAATCCAATGCGACATCTGAATTCAGGATCGAAACTGGGCCGCCAGCCGGCGCACCGCAGGGCTACGCTGCGTAACCTGGTTACCAACGTCATCGAGCGCGAGCGCATCACGACCACAGTCACCCGCGCCAAAGCTGCCCGGCCTCTTGTGGAGCGCATGATTACTCTGGGCAAGCGGGATTCGCTGCACACCAGGCGCCAGGCGGCAGCCTTCCTGATGACTCCGGGAGCCACGAAAAAACTGTTTCAGGATATCGCTCCGCGCTTTGCCGACCGCGCTGGCGGTTACACGCGTATCGTTCATGCCGGGTTTCGCATCGGAGATGGCGCCCAGCTCGCAGTGCTCGAGCTTATCGGATCGAAACTAAAGAAGAAGGAAAAGAGCGACCGCGAAACCAGGGAAAAATCCGACCCGAAAAATGTGAACGAAGAAGTTTCGGAGGTTTCGGGGAAGGCCGGCAACAAGCAGGGCGTCACCAAAGCTAAAGCGTAAAATCTACAGATCGGCGCCTCTCGAGGCGTAACCGTATGATGCCGAGCCCGCCCTCGTTATCGAGGGCGGGCTTTTTTATTGCTGCTCGATGCGGCAACACCTTTGCGATACAGCGCTAAAATTGGAGATTGTCAGGGAGGGTTGACCGTCACCGGCGCCGCGCCCGACCTGGACTCAGAGCCGGACTTCGGCGGATCTACTGGTGTCTGGCTCCGCCTTGCGAGTAACCATGCGACGAACACCGCCAGGGACGCAGCGGTGGTGTCGAGCAAGTGCATCCCACGGGGATGGCCCTCTGCTGGGCACAAACATTTGATGAAATTCGTCCAGGGATGCAAAGACAGCGGAGAGAACCACGGTGAGGGCGGCCCAGCGAAGCGTCCATCCGCGGTTATCGCCGCGAATCGCGCGGAACAGCAGCATCCCGAATCCGAAATACTCGAACACGTGGGCGCTTTTCCGGATCAGGTGATGCAGCAACTCGATCGTGTCCATGCTCGCGTGCGGAAACAGCCATTGCAGAACGGGAACGATGACCCGCGAGGTATTGTTGCTCGAAAACCTGTCGGAGGACATGGTCGAAACAAAGATCGCCCACAATGTCACCGGTATCCAGGGCCGCCATCGTGTCATTCGCGGCGCCTACTCGACCTGGTAGTTCGGCGCTTCACGCGTGATGATCACATCGTGTACGTGGCTTTCGCGTAGTCCGGCGGAAGTGATGCGTATGAAGCGGCTGCGCTCCTGCAGTTCTTTCAGGTTCGCGGCGCCACAGTAGCCCATGCCGCTGCGCAAGCCGCCAACGAGTTGATCCACCAGCGCGCCGAGTGATCCTTTGTACGGCACGCGTCCTTCGACCCCTTCAGGGACCGATTTGCCGCGGTCGGCGGTTTCCTGCGCATAGCGATCGGCCGAGCCTGCTTCCATGGCGGAAAGCGATCCCATGCCGCGATAAGACTTGAACGTGCGGCCCTGGTAAAGGATCGTCTCGCCGGGCGATTCTTCGGTGCCTGCAAACAATCCGCCGATCATCACCACCGACGCGCCTGCGGCGATAGCTTTCGATATGTCGCCCGAATACTTGATGCCCCCATCGGCGATGATCGGAACACCGGCGTCCTTAACCGCACGCCTGGCTTCCAGAATCGCCGTAATCTGCGGCACGCCCGCGCCGGTAACCACACGCGTGGTGCAGATCGAGCCGGGGCCGATGCCGATCTTGATTCCGTCAATCCCCAGCGCGATCAGGTCGTGCGTGCCTTCGTAAGTCGCCACGTTGCCTGCGACCACCTGCATCTCCGGCAGACGGCGCTTGATTTCGCGAATGGCATCCATCACCCGTGTGGAATGCCCATGTGCCGTATCGATTCCCAGTACATCCACTTTCGTGCGCGCCAATTCGATGGCGCGCTCCATGAAGTCGCCCGTCGCCCCAATCGCTGCGCCCACGCGTAAGCGTCCTTGTTCATCCTTGGTGGCCCGCGGGTACTCGAGCTTTTTCTGAATGTCCTTGACGGTGATCAGTCCCTTTAAATTGAAGTGCTGGTCCACAACCGGTAACTTCTCGATGCGATGCTGCTGCAGCAGCCGTTCCGCGTCTTCGAGTGTCGTGCCCACCGGCACGGTGACCAGATTATCTTTCGTCATCACCGCGTTGACGGTCTGCTCCAGGTTTTTCTCGAAGCGCAGGTCGCGGTTGGTGAGGATGCCGACCAGCTGCGAGCCTCGCGTCACGGGAAGCCCCGATACGTGGTACTTATTCATTTGGTCGAGCGCGTGCCGCACGGAATGTTCCGGGGAAATCGTCACCGGATCGACAATCATGCCGCTTTCCGAGCGCTTGACCCGGTCCACTTCCTCGGCCTGCCGTTCGATTTTCATGTTGCGGTGAATGAATCCGAGACCGCCCTGTCGCGCCATGGCAATAGCCAAATGCGATTCGGTCACCGTGTCCATGGCCGCGGAAACCATGGGGATGTTGAGGACGATCTTGCGCGTCAGATTCGTGCGCGTGTCGGCTTCCGCGGGCAAAATGGCCGATTTGCCGGGCAGCAGCAGCACGTCATCGAATGTCAAACCCTCGGTGATCCCGCCTTCCATCCTTTTCTCCTCGATCGTTAACATGCTTCAAAAACATCACAGCCCAGCGTCATGCTGCTGGGCTGTCAGGAAATTTGCATTCGGTGGTGAGCAGCCATGAAGGATTTTCCATTTTAGGCGGCGGTGAAGCGATTGGCAAGAGACTGCAAATTACTTGCAGTGAGTTCGTCAGCAGGGGGCAAGCGGGCAAGCGATGGCAGCTGTTGGCAGCGGCCGTAAGCTGCCCGAGAGCTCTGGCGATCGACCTGTCGCTTTGACGCGCGTGCGCTCGAAGTATGATGATGGCTCGTATGAAGGCATTTGCACCCCATCCCCTGTTGCGTGGCGCGCATACCATGACGCTGGCCGCTGCGCTGTTGCCTCGCAGCACGCGGCGTCTTCCGCGCGCCCGTACTCGCCTGTTTGACGTGGAACCGGGTACGCAGTTGCTCGCAAAATGCCATTGGCAATCGCAACCGCAAAAATCACCCGTATTGGTTCTGGTGCACGGCCTCGAGGGGTCGAGTGATTCCGGTTACATGCGCGGCGTGGCCGAGAAGGCGTTTCTTTCCGGATTCAACGTTCTCCGCGTTAACCAGCGCAATTGCGGCGGCACGGAACGATTGACCTCAACTCTCTACAATTCCGGGCTCAGCGGCGATTTTCGGGCCGTGCTGTACGAGCTTATCGAGCGAGATGCTTTATCCCAGATATTTTTTGCCGGCTATTCCATGGGCGGCAATCTGGTGTTGAAGATGGCCGGGGACTTGGAAGCGGCCGCTCCGGCGGAGTTGTCGGGCGTGTGCGCCGTCTGCCCTACGCTCGATTTGCAGGCCTGCGTGGACGCACTGGACAGCCCCGGAAACAGGGTGTATTGCTGGAACTTTGTCAGGCATCTCCGGGCCCGCATGCTGCGTAAACAGCGGCTTTTTCCCGGGCGTTTTCGCATGGACGGCCTTGCAGCCGTGCGAACTGTCCGTGAATTCGACGACGTAATTACGGCGCCTCATTGCGGATACCGCGATGCGGTCGAGTATTACGAGCGCGCCAGCGCCCGCAGAGTGGTGCACCGCATTTCTGTTCCCACGTTAATTTTGACGTCGCAGGATGATCCGTTTGTGCCTGTATCTACTTTTCACATTGCGGGAATTTCGGGCAATCCCCATATCAGGTTTTTTGCGCCGGAACATGGCGGCCACTGTAGCTTCATTTCGCGAGAGGCGGGACGAGAGCGCTACTGGGCGGAAGCGCGGGTGGTGGATTTTTGCGCCGAGCAGGCGCAGACCACCGCCGGGTCAAACAGCGCGACCGTGGCTAAGTCCCAGTCGTAGACTCGCTGTACGTGCCAGTGAATCACCGGCAGAGTTCTCGTTACTGCGATACGTTTGAGTCTGCGTGCTTGTGTTTGGAAATCGACACGGTGAAAACCCCGCCGGACTGCTTGCCGCGAACATTCCCACCTCTGCCATTTCACTCGATGCGGCTGGCCAGAATGGAACGACCCTGCACGCGAACCTCAATCGAGAGCGGTGGCCGGATGCCCATCCCTTGCACTACTTCACCGCGGACCCATGCGCCTGCGGGTGTCGTCCCCATTTTAAGCGGATCGTATATGGTTCCGTCACAGGCTGCGGCGACCATCGGATGGACTGCGCGATAGTGATAGCGGGAAGCCAATTCGCCGAGATCGGTGACATATTCGAGCTTGCAGGTTTTGTATGGCGCATCCAACGAAAATGCCCAGTAAGCGTCGCTGCGGTCCGGTGACGTCCCTGGCAGTCGAATCACTATCGCGGGGACGTCGATATGTTTCGTGGGATTTACGAATGTGAATTCCTTTGCTGCCCAAGGTTTGGCCACATCGCTCAGCATGACCGGTGCGGTATTCCGATGTATTACAGGTGCGGACATTTGTCGCGGAACTTTGCTTCCGTAATCTGTGGTCTGCGTTGCTGCGGTTGATCCGGATGCCAGCTTGCCACGCAGCAGGTGCACGAACCCAACGAAAAGCATCGCAAACACGACGATGGGCACCGCGATGCAAGCGCGTCTGTGGAGTTTCCACCGAGCTGGCAAGCTCACTTTTTCGTTTACGCCCGGAATTCGCGGCATCTCCGGGTGGAATCGGTCAGAGGTTGAGGGAGCCTTTTGCATGGGAGTTTATACGGAGTTGGCAAAAGCAACGGAAGGCGCGCGGGCGAATACCGCTTCCAGCGCACAACGTTCGACGAGACTTGATGCCAAGATTGCGCGCGATCAGAACGCTACCACGGGATTGGACCATCGCTTTGTTTCGTATATTCCTGCACGTTGGCCAGACACAGGAGCAATTCCAGCAGCCGCGTGCGCTCCTCGGGAGTATGCGCGGGACCATTCTTCGACAGAAGTTGCACGACAAAATCACCCTGCGCTTGCAGCCAGGCAGTCGTACTGGCATCCAGTGTTTTGCCGCGGCGCCGCATTTCGAGCGCGCTGGAGACGCGGGCAAACGCATCCTCCAAGTAATGGCCGAGACAAACGCCGTAGCGCGCGAGCGTCGCGGGAACTCTGTCTGAACAAGCACCTACCTGGCAAGCACGAGTCTGGGTTAGAACGGGCAAAGGTCTCCGCTTTCTGCGCGGCCAGGGCGGGGACTGCTGGCGGCGCCAGAATACGATAGCAAGCGACGCGCCAGATTCAATTGCACGCAAAGTGGTCTACTTTGTGGTGCTTGCAGATCGGTTAGGCTTGAGCGCGATCAATCATGGTCTAAGCAGAGGGATAGAAAACACCCGGGTTGAGGAGTTGCCGGACTGCAATGCCGCATCCTGTCAATGTGGACCGCCCTCGAGTGTTCGCGCTAGGGTCGTGCAGCACGAAGAATTGCATCGAGCTTAGTAGCTGCCAGATTAAGCCAGTCAATCATGCGTACTGGATCTTGTTCCACGAAATCGCGCAATGACCTCCTCAAAACAAACCTGCATTCGTTCGGTTCGACGCGTGGAAAATATTCACACGTGGTGTTCAAGTCTTCAATGTAGCCAGTCTTCTCGGCAGCTAGCTCGAGACGCCGTCCGCCTTGACTGAGTCCGTCTCGTCATCCTTTAGATAGGCGATCAATTCGGGCCCCCCGTTAAGAAGATCGATGTCAAAATACCAGTCCGTATCGTATCTAATCCCCAGATATATAGAGAATCCTGAAAAGACGTCTCGCTTAACGAGCACGTAACCCATATCAGATCGTTCTACTTTGCCTAGTTTAGCCACCATTTCGAAGGCTTTGCCAAGAGCAGTACGATACAACCTGTGCTGAACCAGAGCAGCTAGGTCCTCGTCGTTGAAAGGTTTCATCTCCAGCTCCCCGGTGAATGACTTGAACTGTTCGAAGTACCGACGTTCAAAATTCGATAGACCACTATTTGTTAAGATGGTGGAGCGTCCACTCGTTGAGCGTCTTATATGAGAGCTGCACGAGCCGATCTCGCCCCGGGACCTTGTCGTACGTGCTCGGCGCGAGAAAAACCAACAAATAATGTGGCGCTTTCTCCCGGAGATAATCCCCATATCGTGTTAGCTGGTTTGTCTGAAGCCCCGTGGTCTTCTTATTCTCGATGCCGAGTACAAATAGGCCGTCGAAGTCTGCATATATATCGATTCTGCCAAAGCTTCCGAAATACTTCTCGGTCTTAATGGTAATGGCGCCGCTTGGAGCCTTGGCTGCCGCCATTAACTCAGCCTCTAAAGTACCTCCTGATTCTTTTGAGAGGTTTAGCAAAAGCAGACTCCTATATGTAGCTGACAATGCTAACGTCTGGGCGAGAACTCCGGAATACGCAGCTTCGGATTCTCGCCACACGTCCGCAAAAACTGATCGAGCCATTAGGGTCTTCCTCCTTTTTGAACTCCGAGAGCAAACCTTATTGTAGTGTCCTGATTTCCTGCTCGGCAGCAGGTACCGAAAATGTCAACAGATCGTATCCTCTGAGCAAGCGCTCCACAAGTTATGCGCATCTAGGCGAAAATTAAGATACGAATCCAGTGTCTTTCGTGACCAGTCGGCTCCCGATGCTGTTCGGCCGCTTCGCATGGTGTTAACTCTTTTGATAAAATCGCTGCCCGCTGCCGGCGACTTACCCGTTCTGGACGGGTGAATCACGCAGAGGATTGCGCCGCTGGATGGCGAAAAGCGTACTCGCGTTTGTTTAAACGGCATTACCGTGATGCAAGGACATTCGAGCCCAGCAATCACGGCCGGGCACTATGCAAGTTGGACCCGCGAGCGCCGCGAGAAGATCGAGGAAGCCATTAGGAAGACGTGGTGCACGGACGCATACGGCACATCTACTTCTTTCCCTATCAAAAAGTCGATAAAACTGGGCAAGCTTTTGGAGGCGCGGGTGGGATTCGAACCCACGAATGGAGGTTTTGCAGACCTCTCCCTTGGGCCTCTTGGGTACCGCGCCTAACGTGCGTCAGTATACCGAAAACGGAACGACTCTGTCAGTGGTGGGCACGCCCCAAGCGATGAGTTTTCTGGGCATGGCCACTATGGCGGTTGGATTAGCGTGTCGAAGCTGCGTCTACTTCGGCTTCACGCATGAAGCGCGCCGATTCCTCGGGCGGCGTCGGACAGATATAAAAGCCCGTGCCCCACTCGAATCCGGCGACCCGCGTGAGCTTGGGAATGATCTCAAAATGCCAATGGTAATGTTCGTTGATTTCCTCGCCAACGGGCGAGGTGTGCAGCATAAAGTTGTAGGCCGGACGGTTGAGAACCGCGTCCATGCGGGTGAGATTATCCTTCAGGATTTTCGCCAGGCTGGCGTAAACGGGTGTCTGGTTATTTTCAAAAGACGAGCCATGCTGCTTGGGCGCCAGCCACATTTCAAACGGGAAGCGGGGTGCGTAAGGAGCCAGCGAGATAAAGTGTTCATTTTCGCCGATGACGCGAACCCCGGATTCGATCTCCTGCCGGATGATATCGCAGAAGATACAGCGTTCTTTTTCGCGGTAATAGTGCAGCGCGCCGTCCAATTCCTCGCGCACGCGCTTGGGAACGATTGGCAGCGCGATTAACTGGGAATGAGAGTGTTCGAGAGTTGCGCCGGCGGCGTCGCCGTGATTCTTGAAAATAAGCGCGTAGCGCAAGCGCTTGTCATTTTTCAGATCGAGCACGCGGTCGCGATACGCCCAGAGCACATCTTCAATGGCCCGCTCGGAAAGCGAGGCTAGCGTGCTCCGGTGATCGGGCGTTTCGATGATAATTTCGTGGGCGCCGACGCCATTCATGCGGTCGAACATGCCTTCGCCCTCGCGATTCAGATCGCCTTCGATGCCGAGCGCGGGAAATTTATTGGGCACGACGCGCACGCTCCAGCCACTGGAGTTCGGCCCACCGCCCGAGCGTCCGTAAGCCAGGATTTCCGGTGGCGTCTTTGATTCGTTGCCGTAGCAGAACGGGCAAAACGCCGTACCCTGGATTTTCACGCTTTCACGAAGAAAGTCGGACGGCCTCTTCGCGCGATCGGTGGAGATGATGACCCAACGACCGGTAACCGGATCTTTCCTGAGTTCTGGCAACGATTCCTCCCACAGACACCCGGTCAGGCCGGGCATCGCAGCGTACATTATCTCTCTATTTGGCTTGTTTAATGTAACCTGCCCAGCCAGCCCCTGAAAAGAGGCGCGTGCGTTTGCGCTCCGCATTGGTTAGCTAAACGATTAGCTGAATGCGCCTTTGTGGAGGCGAATGATCGGGCGCACACCGGCCGGAGATTCGATCGCGACCACATCGAAGCGAAACGGAGTTTCACGCATGCGCCTTTCGGCAAGAAACTGCCGGGCAATGCGGGAAAGATGACGCCGCTTCTCGGGCGTCACCGCGTCTTCAGGCAAGCCGTAGGCGCCACGCTCTCCGGTGCGCGTTTTCACCTCAATGAATGCCAGTACCGACCGGTCGTAACCCACCAGGTCAATCTCTCCTTTGTACCCGGGAATGGTGAAGTTGCGCGCGATGATGATGTACCCGTGCCGGCGCAGATACCAATAGGCGAATGTCTCTCCCCGAATGCCGGTGCGCCGGCGTGCCAGTTGTTTCGTATTCGTGCCGGGTGATGCATCGCAGCCGGCGAAACCGTGGCGCGACGCCCACTGCACAAAGCCAAAAATGACGTGTGCGAATACAGGCACGAAAACCGCCATTCTTTCTGTTGCCGGCAATGTAACTTCGTGGACCCCTATCTGCCGGGAGCCCTCGTTACCGGCCGACTATTTGTTGGCGCGCTATTTACGAGCAACAGTGGCTTGTCAGTTCACTGGGCCGGTATACAGCATCTGGACCGAACCGACGAACTTGTTCGTGCCTATTTGGCATTTTGTGGATGCCGAGTTGGGCGGCCAAGCGCATACATGTCAAACGGATTTTTCGACTTCCGCGATACAGTCTTCCAGCAAGCGAATGGCGAAATCGGCCTGTTCCTCATCAATTACCAGAGGAGGCGAGAGCCGCAGGGTGTTTTCTCCAGCACCGAGAATCAGAAGGCCACGATAAAAGGCGCGATCGACGATCGCGTCGCGGAGATCATGAGCGCGTTCTTTCGTCTCCTGATCCTTGACGATTTCGATACCGATCATCAGGCCCTGGCCGCGTACGTCGCCGACAATACGGAATTTGCGCGGCCAGTCCGCAAGGCGGGCGAAAATATATTCGCCGATGTGGCGGGCGTTCTCGATATATTTCTCCTCAAGCAGTCGCAGGGTAACCAGTGCCGCGGCAATGCAGACCGGATTGCCACCAAAGGTCGAGGCGTGCGCCCCTGGGGGCCAGTCCATCACGCTGGCGTTCGCAATGATGGCGGAGAGGGGCATGCCCGAAGCGATGCCTTTTGCAACGCATATAACGTCGGGCTCGATCCCGGCGTGATCGCCGGCCCACCATTTCCCGGTGCGGCCCATGCCGCTCTGCACCTCGTCAGTGACGAGCAAAATGCCGTGGCGACGGCAGATTCGCACCAGTTCGCGCAAAAATTCGTAGGGCGCGGGGACGTAGCCGCCTTCGCCCTGGATGGGCTCGACAAAGATAGCGGCTACTTCCGCGGGATTCACCAGCTTCTGAAAAAGCTCGCGTTCGAGAAATGGGGCGCATTCGGTGCAGCACGCCTCTCGAGGCTTACCGTAAGGGCAGCGGTAAGGATTCGGGTAAGGAACGTGGAACACACCGGAAAGCAGCGCGCCAAAGCCCGTGCGCTGCGCAACCTTAGAGGCGGTCAGCGACAGCGCGCCCATGGTGCGCCCGTGGAAAGCACCGTAGAAGGCGATAATTTTATCGCGGCGCGTGTGATAGCGCGCCAGCTTGATCGCGGCTTCAACGGCTTCGGTTCCCGAGTTGCCGAAGTAAACGCGTTTCGGCTGAGATCCCGGGGCTATCGCCGCCAGCTTCTCGGCAAGCTCCGCCATATTCTCGTAGTAAAAATCCGTGCCAGACATATGGATGAGCTCGGCCGCTTGCCGCTGTATGGCCGCGACCACCTCAGGATGGCAATGCCCGGTCGACACAACGGCGATGCCTGCCGAAAAATCGAGGAATATGTTGCCATCGACATCTTCGATCAACGCGCCACGGCCGCGGCGGGCGACCAGGGGATAGCACCGCGTATAAGATGGCGAAATGTATTGAAGGTCTAAAGCGAGAACCCGCGCAGCCGCCGGACCCGGCAACGAGGTAATCAGGCGGGGGAATTTGCTTCCCGTCATCGCGCGCTCCTGAGAGAGGAGAATACCAGCCAAGGAATCACAACACGGTTTACATCGTACAGGAGAACAGGATCTGGCAGGCGCCGAGTACCGTACTCGTAAACCTTGTGCCGATTTACCTGCGCTTCCAGCGAATACCGCCGTCTCGCGAGTCCTCTAACACAATACCTCGCGCGGCAAGATCATTGCGAATGCGGTCCGCTTTGGCAAAGTCACGGCTTTTTCGGGCCATTTGCCGCTCAGCCACGAGCGCTTCAATTTCATCATCGGGAGCGGGAGCGTCGCTTTGCATGCCGAGGACCTGCAGTTTTTTGGCGTCATCGTCCTCCAGCACCGCAAAAATCCGGTCGAATAATTCGAGGGTATGGAGCACCGGCGGGATATCGCCCTGGCGAAATTCGCCGCGATCGATGGCGATGTTGGTCTCACGCACCAGATCGAAGATGGCGGCGAGAGCTTGCGCGGTGTTCAGATCATCCTCGAGCCCATGCTCGAAATCTTCCTGCGCTTTGCGCGCATGTTCGCTTGCCGGGGAGCTGCCTGCGGGGAATTTGCCCGAGCGCAGCCGGACGACAAAGTTGCGCAGCCGTTCGACCGAACTGGCCGCCTGCTGCAGGCTCTCCTGGGTGAAATTAAGCTGACGCCGGTACGGGACCGAGGCGAGCAAAAACCGCAATGTCGAGGGTTTATTGCCTTTCGCAAGCAGGTCGCGCAGTGTGTAGAAGTTTCCAAGCGATTTCGACATCTTCTCGAAATCTACCAGCAGGTGCTCAGCGTGGAGCCAGTAATGCACGAAGGTCTTCCCCGTGGCGGCCTCGGACTGGGCGATCTCGTTTTCGTGGTGCGGAAATGCAAGGTCCACACCGCCCGTATGAATATCGATGGTTTCACCGAGGTACTTCATGGCCATCGCGGAACATTCGATGTGCCAGCCCGGACGCCCGGGGCCGATGGGCGTTTCCCAGAAGAACTCGCCAGGTTTGGGAGCCTTCCACAGGGCGAAATCGCGCGCATCGGCCTTGTCATACTGGTCGACGTCCACGCGCGCGCCAGCCTGGATGCCGGCGGCGTCGACTTTGGTGAGTTTCCCGTAACTCGGGAACTTGGAAATGCGGAAATACGTGGAACCGTCGCTCACATAGGTGAAACCCTTCGCGGTGAGCCGCTCGATCAGCTTCACCATGTCATCGATGTGATCCGTCGCGCGTACCATGTGCTGGGGCATTTCGAGACTCAGCACACGCCGGTCGGCCAAAAATGCTTCGATATATTTCTCGGTGTAGGTATGAATGTCCTCGCCTGCCGAGGCGGCATTCGCAATGATGCGGTCGTCCACGTCGGTAAAATTCATCACCTGCACGACGTCAAATCCACGAGAACGGAGGAAGCGCCTGAGAATGTCCTGGAAGACGAACGTCCGAAAATTACCGATGTGCGCGAAGTTGTAGACGGTCGGCCCGCACGTGTACATGCGCACGCGACCTGCCTCGAGCGGAACAAAAGGCTCCTTGCGACCACCCAGCGTATTGTGAAAAGTGATTTCGCCCATGTGCGTGCGAGACTCGCCTGCCGACTCGTGCTCTGGCGAGCGACAGTCTCGTTTGTTGCGTAAAAGCTTGCACAGCCACACCCCACAATCAGCGCTGCACTATGGGGAATTGGCATTCTAGCCGACCGCGGGCGAAGCAGGCAAACTACGTCGTCTTAACGAGGTCTTAAACGGTTGCGAAATAGGTCTGAAATACTGTTCCTTACGAACCGTGAAAATGCTCCTGAGGGGAGCCTCAAGAGCTCTAGCAAAGTTCGATGAAGTCAACTTTGTACGGATGGCGCGACAAATCCAGGCGCGCGACGGTTACCGGCAATCGAAAGCGTCGAGCGCCGGCGCTGCCCGGGTTCAGGTACAGAACGCCGTGACGTTCCGTGCGCGAGGGACGATGCGAATGCCCACTGACAACGATTTGAAAACCAGCAGCGGCAGGATCGAGATCAAGCGTGTGCAGGTCATGCAGGACGTAAATCGTCACCGCTCCGGCTTCGGCAACAGCGGTTGTGGGCAGCGCCCGGGCCCAGGCCGGTGCTTTGGCCCCTTGCTCGATATTGCCGCTCACCGCGACGACGGGAGCCACTTTCTTCAGAGTCTCCAATATCTCAGGTTTGCCGATGTCGCCCGCGTGAATGATCAAGTCGGAGTCTTGCAAAGCGCGCAGTGCTTCTTCACGCAAGAGTCCGTGCGTGTCCGATATGAGGCCTATGGCGGTGGGAATTTTTTTCACGTTAACGTTCCGACTCATTAGAGGCTCGCAAACATTCGCTCGCACGGTAGTTCCACACGCACTATACGAGCGGAGTAGCACGCGGCTGCGCGCCAAACCATGCTCGCACATTTTCGACCGCCGGAATGGCTACCCCCGGCCGTAGGCTACGGGATCCCTTTTTATACTACCTATAGTCTTTACAGGTGTGCCGGTGTGTGCTACTTTTCTCAATCGTAACCGCCTATCCACGCGCCAGGCGGCTGGGCCACTGCTAAGCGACCCGCCACAGAACTTGTCGCAAAACCCCTCCTTCCGAGGTATCGGAATACGTATCGGCCGTCGTCTGCTTGCAGACCTCGGCTGGACTTCACAGGACGCCAAGGCGCTATAAAGGGGTTACCTTGCTTAAGCTTCGTAAAGTCGAACTGGTCGGATTCAAATCGTTCTTCGAAAAGACGCACCTCACCTTCAGCGGCACCGGACTGAGCTGCATCATTGGGCCTAACGGCTGCGGCAAATCCAACATTGTGGACGCGATTTCGTGGGTGCTTGGCGAACAAAGCCATAAATCCCTGCGCGCAGAGCGCATGGCCGACTGTATTTTTAACGGCACCGCCAAACGGCCACCACTTGGCCTGGCGGAAGTCACGCTCACGTTGATCGACGCGGAACTTGCGGCGGCCGCACGGAAAGTGCTCGGCGATCCGGGTGATCGCCCGGATGCTGACGGTGATCCGAAAGACTCGATGAGGGAGGGCAACGTACTCGGCGAGGGCGAGAAGGACTTCACCGGCGACTCCTCGGCGATGCTGACGGTGTCTTCGCCCGAGGACGCTTCCGATTCGTCAGTAGAGATCGAAACGACGACCATCGAGGACGGAAAGCCCTTTCGGAAAAAACGAGGCATACAACGCGGCACGCAGAAGGGCGCCGCCGAGTCGCGGCCGGGCGAAGTGGTTATCGGCCGGCGAATTTACCGCTCGGGTCAAAGTGAGTACCGCATCAATGGACGCGCCGCGCGTCTCCGCGATATCCAGGACCTGTTCATGGGTATCGGATTGGGACCGGATTCTTACGCCATTATCGAACAGGGACGTATTGGACAGGTGCTTAGCTCAAAACCGTCTGACCGGCGGGCAATAATCGAGGAAGCCGCCGGGATTACGAAATATAAAACCAAGAAGCGGCTGGCAGAAGCGAAGCTCGAATCCTCCAAGCTGAATCTTTCACGCGTCAATGACATTTACGTCGAAGTCGAAAAGCAACTCGCTTCGCTCAAGCGCCAGGCATCAAAGGCGCGGCGCTATGCGGATTTGCGCGAGCAGATGCGCGGGTTGCTAAGGCAGTTGCTCGCCAGCAAGGCGCGAGGACTGGATGTGGAAGCGGAACGGCTCGCGGGATTACTCGGTGAACTTGGCGCACGCGAAGCCCAACAGGTGCAATCTGTCTCGCAATTGGAAGCCGAGCAGCAAGATTTGGACCGGCGCACGTATGACTTGGATGCCGCGAGACGGCAAAACCAAAATCTGATCGGGCAAACCGCGCTTGAACTGGATCGTGCGGAAAACCGGATGGTCTTCAACCGGCAACGGGACGAAGAATTGCGCCTGCGCGCCCAGGAACTTGCCGGCCAACGGGAGCAAGCCGCGGTGCAGCTCGCGCAAATCGTGGCGCGCGTATCTGCGCAGGATCATGATGTCGCCGTGATGCGCGATGAGGTTGCCGCCGTGGCGGCAACACTGTCCACTCTTGCCAGCCGTGCCGCCGATTTGGCAGGAGCGAGTGGAGCTGCCGAGCAGCGTATTGCCGAACTCCGCCGGGCGACGAAGGACCTCGATGAAACCATAGCCCGGCTGCAGGGCGTGCAGGCACAGGCGACGCAATCTCTCGCGCATCATTCAGGCGCGCTCGAGCGGCTGGAAGCCAGCGAGCAGCAGTTGCTCGAATCATCCAGAAATCAAAGCGAGCGCTTGCGTCTCGCGGAAATTCGCTGGGACACGGTAAACAACGAGGCGCGCATTCTGCAACAGTCCGTGCAGGATGCGCAGTCGCGTGTGGCGAACCTCCGGATCGCGCAGCAACAGGCGGCCTCGCAGTGCGAGGCCTTGCGGGATGCGTTGTCGGCCACGCGCGCGCGCCGGGAAACACTGGCGCAAATCCTGAACGACCGTTCGTACACGGCCGAGGCAGTCCAAAAATTATTCGCCTCCCATGCGGAAAGTACCTCGGGTAATTTCAGAGCGGTCGGCGTGCTCGCCGACTATGCCGAGGTGGAACCGCGCTACGAGGGTGCGGTCGAGCAGTTCCTTCGCGACGAACTCGAATACGTGGTGGTCGAAACATTCGATCACGCACGCGCGGGCATTGCTCTGCTGCGCGAGGAAGTGGGCGGGCGCGCCACATTTTTCGTGGATTCTCTGCGCAATCTCAATCTGACGCCCATCGAGCCGGGCGTGGCCTTGGCAGCTGAGCCCGCCATCGTTTCGCGGCTGGATCGGCTCGTCGAGTTTCGCGATCCACTGGGGGCAGCCGCAAAGCAGTTCTTGCCACGTTTGCAATCCGCATTCCTGGTCGAGACTGCGGAGACCGCCGAGCGGCTGGCTCGCGACAACCCGGCTTACAGCTTCCTGATCCCGGACGGCACCTGTTACCAGGGTCGCGCGGTTAGCGGGGGCCGCCCGGCAGAGGCGGGGCCGCTGGTGATGAAACGTGAACTCCGCTTACTCGAGTCAGAAGCCACCCGCCTGGAACAGGAAGCGACTGAGCGGCAGACCGCACTCGAGCGCAACCAAGCAGAGTCCCGCGATGCGCAACGCGAGCTCGAACAGACTACGGAGCGGCACGTTGAGGCCGGAAAATCCGTGGTCGCCGCAACACACGAACGCGATCAAGCACGCTCTGACATGGAACGGCTTGGCAAAGATCTCGCCACGTGCCAGGACGAAATTGGCCGGCTTCGGCAGCAGGCGCAAGCGGCGGAACAACGTGCGTTAACGGCACGCGAGGAAGCTGAGCAAAAGGCTGTTGCACGCGAGGCCGCGCATGTTGAAGTTGCCGCGGCGAGCGACAAGATCGCGGAAATCCGCCAGTCCGCACAAGCACAACAGGAAGAGCTAGCGGTTAAACGAGCTGAAAAAGCCGCGCTCGACGAGCGCTTCGCGAGCGCCGTCGCAATTGCCGCGCGCCTGCAGGAGGAGAGCCAGCAACTGAGGGCGCGAGCGACGGAACTCGAAATACAGGAACGTTCGGTCGTCAATGAACAGGAACAGCTCACCGGGCAGAACGAAGAGCAGCAGCGTCAAGCGGCTGCACTTCGGGTCGAGTGCCAGAGATTGGAAGCGCAAAAAGCCGAGCTCGAGGACGAATGGAATCGCGCGCGGGCGCGCATTAATGAGGTCGACGATAGCCTGAGGATGTCCCGCCAGACCCTGAGCGATTTGCGCGAGGAGCGCGGCCGGCATGAGATCGAGCAGGCGCGGAATGACGCCGAACGCGAACATTTACGTGCGGCATGCGTTAGCGAGCTCAATGCCCAGCCTGAGGACCTGATTGCGGAGCAGCCTGCGTGGTTGCAGGGCGAGGCGCTTGCGGCTGCCGATGCACAATACCAGGAGATGAAATCCCGGATTGCGTCCATGGGCCCGGTAAACATGATGGCACTTGAGGAGTACAACGAGTGCGAACAGCGGTTCGGCTTTCTGGGACGCGAACGGGAAGACTTATTGCAATCTATTGCCGACACCCAGCAGGCCATCACGGAACTCGATGAGGTGTCGCGGCACAAGTTCGAGGAGGCGTTCGCCATCATCAATACTCATTTTGCGGGCGCATTCCAAACTCTGTTTGGCGGCGGTACCGGCCAGATGCGCCTCTCTGAGGCGGATAGTTCCGGCGAACCGGGAATCGATATTGCCGCACAGCCGCCCGGCAAGCGTTTGCAGAACGTGCTGCTGCTTTCCGGGGGCGAGAAGGCGCTTACCGCTCTCGCGCTGCTCATCGCGATTTTCCGCTACCAGCCAAGTCCGTTTTGCATTCTGGACGAAGTGGATGCTCCGCTGGATGAAACCAACGTGGGCCGCTTCGCGCAAATGGTGGCGGAGATGAGTGTGGATGCGCAGTTTATCGTCATCACGCACAATCGCCGCACCATGGAAATGGCCTCAGTGTTGTACGGTGTGACGATGCAGGAACCCGGCGTGTCCAAACTGGTCTCCGTTAGCTGGGACCATGCGCGCGCCACAGCCAGCAATGCCGCCTGACGAACACCGGACGCACACTGAAGGATCGACGCCGTGCCGCCCAGACGCGCGTACGAGTGAAAAGACCGCATACAAAAGCAGCGTAATCGATTTACCAGTCTGAGGAGCGCTTTTCGTTTTTGTTCTCCGTTGACTTTGCCTCGTCCTGCGCTAGAATACGCGCTTCTCTACAGGGGCTAAATCTTAGTGGCATCTCCTACACATATGAGCGCGGTCGTTTGGGAAACCAATTTCCCGGGGCTTACGTTGGTGTCCCGCGGCAAAGTGCGTGATCTTTATGAGGTTGATGGTGACCTCCTGCTGGTGGCGACCGACCGGTTATCGGCTTTTGACGTAGTGCTGCCGACCCCCATCCCCGACAAGGGCCGCGTGCTCACGCAACTTTCGCTCTTTTGGTTTGATACCCTGCGCGATGTTGTGCCCAATCACGTGCTGAGCGCGACCGAATTTCCGGGCGTCGCCGCGCAATTTCGCGATCAGCTTGCGGGCCGCTCCATGCTGTGCCGCAAGACGCAGCCACTTTCGATCGAATGTGTCGTGCAGGGGATATCTGGCTGGCTCCGGATGGAAGGATTACCGGACCACTGGGAAGGTTTGTGGCATCCCGCTACCGGCTGGCCTGCGCGAATCCGAACGGTTGCCCGCTCCTATTTTTACGCCATCTACAAAAGCGACGGCAGGCCACGACGAGAACATTTCTTTTGACGGGGCGGTGGCGCGCGTCGGCGGCAAGCGTGCCGAGCAGGTCCGGGCGCTCAGTCTCGAAATTTATCGACGTGCGGCGTCGTATGCCGAAGCTCGAGGCATCCTCTTAGCGGATACGAAATTTGAATTTGGCCTTTTGGGCGACGATCTGATCTGGATTGATGAAGCTTTGACGCCCGACTCGTCACGTTTCTGGCCTGCCCAGGGATATACACCGGGGCAACCACAGCCCTCCTTTGACAAGCAATATGTGCGCGACTACCTGGAACAACTTGGCTGGAATAAACAACCGCCAGGGCCCGTTCTTCCTCCCGAAGTGGTCGCGCGCACCCGAGACAAATATCGCGAAGCTTACCGCTTACTGTCGGGCCACGAACTTTGATTCTGCAAGGCTGGTAGAAGCCGTCTCAATCTGGGTGGGTCGCGACGCCTGGACCTTTCCGCGGAGTGTGCCATCGTGAAAGAGCAATTGGAAGCGTTGGTAGGTCAAATGGTTGAACGAGGCATTCTGTTCGATGAAGCGGTCAATGAGTTTGAGAAAAAATTCATCAAACGTGTTCTGGATCGCTCTAATGGCAATCAGTCACGCGCGGCGCGACTGCTCGGGATCCACCGGAACACGCTTAGCCGCAAAATCGGAATTTATAAATTGGACCAGCATCCACGGAGGCGCGCCTAAAGGCGCCGGCTCTCGAGCGCCCGCGTGTGACCAACGTCCCAGCTCCAACCTGAACGAGGACCAGCTCGAAACATCAGTGAAAGTCAGGGCCTGCCTGGCGAAGCTGCCGCCAGGCAAATAAAAAGCGGCCTCGAAATATTCGAGACCGCTTTCTGCATATCAATCTAAGGTTGTGTGGGTGCGCTCGATCGCTTACTTCTTCGCCGGCGAGGGCCGCGTTGGACGCTTCGCTGCCGGGTGCGGCTTTTTCCGGAGCCAGATCCTCTGGATTCACTTTTGCGTTGTCCCACGTTAGTAGAAACGGCGATTGCGAATACCCGGTGAGCGTCCCGGTAAACCGCACATATTCATCTTTCTGAATGCGCTTTGCCTCTGGCTGGCCCACGATGTGAACTTCCATATTCGGCGCAGTAGCCGCTTTCATCTCGTCCTCGGTGGCCCCGCGAAACACCTTGAGCGTGATGTTATCGCCGGTACCCGGAACAACTTCCATGACGCGTACGGCGACATCGGGATACTCGAGGCCACACGTCGCCATCCACATCGTTTTGCCATGGTCGCCGCCTTCCTGCAGCCACGGCATAAAATCCATCGTATCTTGCTGCGCCTTCTTCAGATCGTCGGCGCTCGGTATCGTAAGGGTGGTGGGGCGGTCTCCGCCTGCCGCGGCCAGCGTGAGGAGTTGGTTCATTTCGTCGTCAACGAGCTTATCGCAGCTCAACTGCTGATAATGAAGAAGCTGGCTTCGCAGGTACGTCCGCACTTGCGCGTCGCCCGGCACCTTGAGAGCTATGGCGCGTGCCAATTCCCAATAACCGTCCGGTGCATCAGGTGGAGTGGATTGCAGGTATGCAGCGCCCAAACGGTAGTGGGTGACCGCGTCATTGGGATCAATGGCCAATGCCGCCTTGAACGAATCCACGGCCGCGTTGTAATCCTTCAATCCAGAGGCCGTAATCCCCGCCACGGAGTTGAACATGATCCCGATGCTCTTTTTTTGCTGTGTGAACTGGTCATCGGTCCATTTATCAGGCTTCTGCCAGGAGCCGCAGCATCTTCAAACCCTGGGCCGCGGCATCGCGCGCTTTCGTAAGCTGGTCGGGAGACTGAAAGGCTTTGTCTGCCGATCCGGCGAAGAATGCCTCGGCGCGCGCCAACAAGGCATCCAGCCGCGATCCAAAATCAACCTTATCGCCCATAGCCAGCAGCTTGTCGGCGTAGTCGATCGTTTGGGCGTAGTTCTTAAGCGCGTAATAGGCGTGATATTCGTCGAAGTAAACGTATTGCAAGAGGGCTGAGCTGGGGTATTTGGCTACGAATTCATCGAGTGCTTTGATTTTTGCCTGCGGATTTTGCTCGTTGTGCGCAGCCTGGAAGGCGTTGTACTCGGCCAAGGAATACGCGGGTTTTTGCTGCTGTTGTTGATCTTGGGGGAACGAGCGGTCGCGCCACGGCTGCGGCGGCCCCGCTGAGCAATGCCACGCTCAGCGAGGCCACCACGATACATTCACGTGCTGTTTTCATTAAGCGGTTCTTTCTGTCTTGCGTGAACTTCTGTTCCTTATTTCTTGGGTGGAAGAGTGTGGGCCGGCCGCCTGGCTCCGGGCGCAGCCTTTTCGGCGGGGATGTCCTCCATGTTGACCTTGGCATTGTCCCAGGTCAGAAGGAACGGCGATTGCGAATAGCCTGTGAGCGTTCCGGTGAACCGAACGTAGTCATCTTTCTGAATGCGCTTAGCCTCGGGCTGACCTACGACGTGAACTTCCATGTTGGGTGCCGTGGCAGCCTGCATCTCTTCCTCAGTGGCGGCACGAAATACCTTTAACGTGACGTTATCGCCCTCACCGGGGACAACATCCATGACGCGCACGGCAACATCGGGGAACTCCAAGCCGCACGTGGCAAGCCACATCGTCTTGCCGTGATCGCCGCCCTCCTGCAGCCAGGGCATGAAGTCCATCGTGTCTTCCTGGGCCTTCTTCAAATCGTCGGCACTGGGGATCGACATGGTCGCCGGACGGTCACCACCCGCGCTAGCAAGCATCACAAACTGATTTATTTCGTCGTCCACCAGCTTGTCGCAACCGGGTTGCTGGTAATGAAGCAGTTGGTTCCGAAGGTAAGCGCGAACCTGGGTATCACCTGGCACCTTGAGCGCAATCGCGCGCGCCAGTTCCCAGTACCCGTTCGGTGCGTCAGGGGGAGATAACTGCAGGTAGGCAAGTCCCAAACGGTAATGAGTCAGGGCGGCGGTGGCATCCGACCCGGTGGGATCCAGTGCCAGTGCGGCCTTATAAGAGTCGACAGCGCCCTTGTAATCCTTCAGCCCCGAGTCGGCAATGCCCGCAACGGAGTTGAACAATATTCCGACGGTCTTTTTCTGTTGCGCGAATTGCTCATCCGTCGCATTGGCTGGCTTCTGATAGGCGGCGAGCGTCTTCAAACCTTCCTCGGCAGCGTCGCGCGCCTTGGTGAGCTGTTCGGGAGTCTGCAGTGCTTTGTCGCCTGAACCGGCATAAAAAGCGGTCGCGCGAGCCACTAAGGCTTGCAACCGTACCGGGGCGACTTTATCTCCGAGCGCCAGCAGCTTATCGACGTAAACCAGGGTCTGGGGATAATTTTTTAGCGCGTAATAGTCCACATAATAATCGGTGTAAACAAATTGCAGCAGGTCTGCGATTTCCGCCATGGGATACTTGGCGACGAACTCGTCGAGAGCCTTGATCCGTGCCTGGTGATCCTTCTCGTTATTGGCGGCCTGAAACGCGTTGTATTCAGGCAAGGTATAGGAAGGCTTGGCCTGTGCCGGAGCTTGTGCTTGAGGAGTGGCCGACCACGCAACGGCTGCACCACTTCCGGCGAGCAACGCCACGCAAAGGCATCCCGCACGTATACATTTGCTCGCTGTTTTCATGACTGCCTCCTCGGCAAATTAGAATGCGAAGTCCCAGCGACGATATCCCACCCGGAGGTAAAACCAATGGATTATAGGGAATACTTTTCGGCTGCGCAAGCGCGTTTCCGGAATTCCGCCTATTATGGCACAGCTACGACAAGTACGCTGTAATTTGTGATTCTAAACAATAAACGTCTTACCCTGGGGGTGGACTTCGGAAACTCTATGTTGCATGGGGGACACCAGGCTAGTCCCGACGCGCCGCATGGCGCCCGTATGGCCCCTCAGTGGTAAGATGAAGCTGCTGCAAAAAAGGTCGCCTCTTTAAAGCAGTAGCCAAATCATAGCAGTGATGCGCAATGTGCTGGTGATGGCGAGGTGTCGTTGAGCGAAAACCCACAAAGCGTCCCGCAAGTTCAAGAGAAACGTCTTCAAAGCGGAAAAAGTAGCACTGCCGGGGCGCTAACTGGACAGGTCGCGCTGGTTACCGGCGGCAGCCAGGGAATCGGATTGGCAATCACACAAAGGCTAGCCCGCATGGGCGCAGGAGTCGCCATTTGCGCACGGCACGCGGAGCGTTTGGAATCTGCCCGGCTGGAGATGGCGGCAGAAAATATAAATGCGCTGGCCGTCGTAACTGACGTGAGGCAAGGCTCGCAGATAACGGCAACGGTCGAGCGCGTGGAAGCTGAACTCGGCCGGATCGATATACTCGTGAATAGTGCTGGGCTGGGTATTTTCGGCTTATTCCACGAACGTAGCGAGAACGATTGGGACACGGTGCTTGATACAAATCTAAAAGCAGTCTTTTTGATGAGCAAGGCCGTCGCCCCGGGAATGATTCGCAGGCGCGAGGGGCATATTATCAACATCAGCTCACTCGCCGGAAAGAACGCGTTCGCGAATGGCGGCCTGTATTGCGCGTCAAAGTGGGGCCTCATGGGCCTGACCAACTGCATGGCCGAGGAGTTGCGCGTGCACGGCGTGCGGGTAAGCGCCGTGTGTCCCGGAAGCGTAGCCACGGAATTTTCGCCGCACGCCGGCCGCGATCTGAATTCCTTGTTGCAACCCGACGACGTAGCCCAGACCGTGGCGTTAATTGTGACCGAGCGGCCGCAATGCTTCATCAGCGAAATCCTTCTGCGACCAACGCAAAAATCATAGTCACTCGCCTGGAGCTGCATTCAGATCGCTCGCTGCATCAGAAACAGATGCAAGGCCGCTCAGCAAATGCTGCGGCAATTGACACCAAACCAGCGAGTTTGTGAGAAAGCATGAACGAGACGCTTGAATTTCTGGTGCGTCACGGTTACCTGGTCCTTTTTGTCTGGGTTCTGGCCGAGCAAGCCGGTCTGCCCGTGCCCTCTGCGCCGATTTTGCTGGCGGCCGGCGCATTAGCCGGGAAACACCGTATGAATCTGCTCGCGGTTGTCGCTTTACCGGTGCTCGCGGTGGCGATATGCGATGCGCTGTGGTATCAACTCGGCCGCCGGCGGGGCGCGAAAGTGCTCAAGCTCCTCTGTCGCATTTCTCTTGAGCCGGACTCCTGCGTACGCCGGACCCAAGTTAGCTTCGAGCGTCATGGGGCATGGGCGCTGGTCTTCGCGAAATTTATTCCTGGGCTGAATGCCATGGCGCCGCCACTCGCGGGTATTATCCGCATGTCCTGGCGCCGATTTTTGCTTTTCGACGGACTTGGCGCGGCCTTCTGGGCGGGCGCCTACATTGGTACGGGATTCGTATTTACGGGAGAACTCGAGACCGTCGCAGCACACCTGACCTTTATGGGACGAGGTTTGTTCGCGCTTCTGCTGGCAGGTCTCGCGTCCTATATCGGCTGGAAATTTCTTAAGAGACGGCGGTTCCTCCGCAAACTGCACATCGCGCGCATCACCCCCGAAGAGTTAAAGCACAAGATCGATGCGAGCGAAGACGTGGTGATTGTCGATCTGCGCCATGCTGTTGAATTCACTGCGGAGCCGCAAACCATTCCGGGCGCCGTGCGCATGGATGCTGGGGATTTGGAGGAAGCTTTCGAGGTGATCCCGCGCGACCGCGAAATCGTGCTTTTCTGTAACTGCCCAAATGAGGCGACAGCGGCTCAATTAGCACTGCGACTGCGGGAAATGGGTATCACGCGCATCCGGCCCCTCGCCGGCGGCCTCGACGGTTGGCGGGACCACGGCTTTCCTCTGGAAGCAATCGAAGAGAAGGAGAGCGCGGTAAGCAGGCAGGTAAGCTAACAGTCTCCAGCCTGAAGTTCGGTGGAGCTATAACGGAAGTCGCAATATCGGTCTAAGCGGCACATATTTAACGCAGCGGGAAGTCACATCGCTGATGTTGCTGACGTTACTTAGGTTGATACACGGCTTGTGATGTCAATCTTGATACTTCAAAGACGCGGCAGAACGATTCCTTGCTGCGACTGATACTTTCCCTTCTTGTCCTTGTAAGAAATCTCGCACGATTCATCGGATTCAAAGAAGATCACCTGGCACAATCCCTCGTTCGCATAAATTCGCGCGGGCAGCGGGGTGGTGTTGCTGATCTCGAGCGTCACGAAGCCCTCCCACTCCGGCTCGAACGGTGTCACGTTCACGATGATTCCGCAGCGCGCGTACGTGGACTTGCCTACACAAATCGTCAGCACGTTTCGCGGGATGCGGAAATATTCCACGGATCGTCCGAGCGCGAAGGAGTTCGGCGGAACGATGCACACCGGCCCTTGAAACTCGACAAAGGAGCGTGCATCGAATTTCTTCGGGTCCACGATGGTCGAATTGACGTTTGTAAAAATGCGGAATTCATCGGCCACTCGGATGTCATACCCGTAGCTGGAAACACCATAACTGATCACACCATCGCGCACCTGCCGGTCCTCAAAGGGCTCGATCATCCGATGTTCGAGCGCCATCTGGCGAATCCAGCGATCCGGCTTTACTGGCATCCAACCCTCCCCGTGCAATCTGTAGTCCGAAACTGTAATCCGAAACGTAAAAGGACGCGCATCTTAGCGTAACCCTCGTGTGTTTGCCAAATCAGGCAAAGACAATTTGCGAAGGCGATGCGCATCTGTTGCACGCCGGAAGGCGAGCCGGTACAGCATGGTCCAAAGCTCCAAAGAGTTTTGCACGCCATTTCGCAATCATTTCGCAATCATTTCGCAATTGGGGCGCGTAAAAAGAGGGTTTTTATCCTTCCGTATCTCTTTATCGACCTCGGCTTGACATCGCCTGTGTCGGTGTCTAGCATTAACTTCCATTTCGGCCGCCAGGAGGCAGTGGTGATCAAGCTCGACATCGTCAATGCGGTGGTGACACGCACGAACGTGAAGCGGACTGACGCTGAACGAGCGGTCGAGACAGTGTTCGAGGCGATGAAGAGTGCACTCGGCCGCGGCCAGCGCATCGAACTGCGGCGCTTTGGTGTTTTTAATGTTAAGCCTCGCAAGACCGGCATCGGCCGCAATCCACGCACAGGTGAAGAGGTCAACATCCCTCCCGGTAAGGCCGTGCGTTTCAAGCCTGGCAAGGAATTGCAATCGATTTAACCGAAATATTTGAAGCTCGCGCCTGAAGTTCGTATCTCGAGTTCGCACCTGGGCCGCTTGGCCCTGCGTTATACACCTGTGCACTTGGCCGCCGCATCAAAGGACGTATGACCGGAGAAAACGGCCACGGCAACCTGCCCGTGGAAGTATTTCGCGCCGAGCCCGCCTTTCCGCCTCTGCCGTTGCAGCCACCACTGTGGCGCCCCGCACGTCGGAGGGACATCTCTCTCAGCGTAGCCATCGGCTTGTTTGGGTTGACGCTGCTCTCTACCCTCGCTGCGGGCACGCAATTTGCGGCAGCCTATGCTGCTGGACGCGCTCCGCTCTTCGACGATTTTTTTGCGGCGTACTTCAGGCCCTTCGCTCATCCCAGATTATTTCTAACTGGCCTGCCTTTCGCGTTAACGCTTGTGGGGATTCTCCTGGCGCACGAGTTAGGACACTTCTTTGCCTGCCGTTATTATCGCATTCAGGCGAGTTATCCATTCTTCGTGCCCGCACCAACACTTATCGGAACACTAGGCGCCTTCATTCGCATCCGCTCGGCCATTGCGAGCCGCCGGGCTCTTTTCGACATGGCGCTTGCCGGACCGCTGATCGGCTTCCTGATCGCGGTACCGGCGCTGGCCATTTCCATTGCGCACTCGCGCGTGGTTGTTGGCGGGAATGCGGCGGCGCCGCTTGTATTCGGGCATCCGCTGATCGAAAGCGTACTTGAATGGTGGTTGAGACCCGGTGTGCCTCCGGAAAATCTGCTGCTCAGTCCTGTCGGCCGGGCTGCCTGGGTAGGCCTTTTCGCGACCGCGCTTAATTTAATCCCGGCGGGGCAACTTGACGGCGGGCACATCCTCTATACGCTCAGCAGCGCGCGGCACCGGCAAATATCGCTGGGCGTTGCCCTGGCGCTTGTGCCGCTGGCATACCTGTGGCTGGGCTGGGCATTTTGGGCGGTTCTGCTCATCGTGATCGGGTTCCGCCATCCTCCCTTGATCGATCCGTGGGAGCCACTTGACGGGCGCCGGCGCATTCTGGCCGGTGTCGCGCTGGCTATTTTTGCGCTTTGCTTCATGCCCTCACCATTCGTCGTTTGAAGCTGCCTGCTGCTGCCGCACTCATCTCGCGTGCCCGTCGCTTGGCCTACAATAAACTTACCGGGTCGACATCCAGCAAAATGGCGCGATCGGGAATACCGTGTTCGCCGCAAAACGCGAGGCACTCGGCGAGCACGCCGTTCAGGATGTTCCGCCGGGGCGATTTGAACAAAAATTGGAAGCGATATTCGCGCTTGATGCGCGCGAGCGGCGCCGCCGCCGGCCCCAGCACCTTGATGCCGCGCGATTCCATCGGCGCCAGAAATGCTCCGATCTGGCGCGACCAGCCAATCGCCCGTGCAAGGTTCGCGTCGCGCACCAGCAGGCTCGCCAGCGCCGCAAACGGCGGATAGTGCATCAATCGCCGGAAGTGCAGCTCCTTCTCGAAAAATGACGGGTAATCCTGCCGCGCCGCCAACTGAATCGCGTAGTGTTCGGGGTAATACGTCTCCACCAGGACTTCGCCCGCCAAAGTCCCGCGTCCTGCACGGCCGGCCACCTGGGTCAGCAATTGGAACGTGCGCTCCGCCGCACGAAAATCGGGGAACGCGAGTTGCGCGTCGGCGGCCGCCACACCCACCAGCGTGACACGCTGAAAATCGTGTCCCTTCGCGACCATCTGCGTACCCACGAGAATATCCACCGAGCCCGCCGCGAACGCGCTCAGCACTTGCTCGAAGGCCCGCTTGGTGCGGGCGGTATCCCGATCGAGCCGCGCGATCCGCGCCTGCGGAAAGAATGCCCGCAAGCGCTCCTCCATCTGCTCCGCCCCCGCCCCAACAAAATAGACGTGCTCGGAGCCGCACTTCGGACAGGTTTTCGGAACGCCGGTTGAAAATCCGCAGTAATGGCAAAGCAGCCGGTTGCGCTGCTTGTGATAGGTGAGCGCAATGCTGCAATTCTCGCAAAGAACGGCCGCGCCGCAACTTCGGCAAAGCGCAAAAAAGGAATAGCCGCGGCGGTTAATTAGAACCAGTGACTGCGTACCGGCCGCGAGGCGCGCGGCGATCGCGGCACGCAGACGGTCGGAGACGGGACCCACACGGTGCGATTGCCGGAAATCTTCGCGCAAATCCACGATTTCCACCGGAGCCATGGGCCGGTTCTCGATCCGGGAGTCGAGGCGCAGAAGCTTGTACTTGCCTTGGCGGGCATGATGAAAGGTCTCGAGTGAAGGTGTAGCGGAAGCGAGCAGCACCACGGCGCCTTCCAATTTCGCGCGCATCACCGCTACATCGCGCCCGTGATAGCGCGGCGTTTCTTCCTGCTTGTAGCTGGACTCCTGTTCTTCGTCCACGATGATCAGTCCGAGATCTTCGAGCGGCGCGAAAACCGCGGAGCGCGTGCCCACCACCACGCGCGCTTCGCCTGTACGCACGCGCCACCACTCGCGGGCACGGTCCCGATCGGAAAGCGCGCTGTGCAGCACGGCTACGCCGCCATCACTGATTTCACCATTCGCGCGCCGCAGCACGCCCGCTTGGCCGCCAAATCGTGCGCGGCAGAGCCGTCCCACCCACAGCGTGAGCGCAATTTCCGGAACCAGGACCAACGCGGTTTGACCGCCGGCCAAGGCTGCCTCAATCGCACGCAGATACACTTCCGTCTTGCCGCTTCCGGTGACGCCGTAAAGCACGCCGGCCGTAAACAGGCGCGAATCGAGCCAGCTCCGAATTTCCTCCACCGCGCGTTGTTGATCGGCATTTAGTATCTTTGCCGGAGGTGCGAGTTCGGCCTCCAGTGGATCGACCGCGATCGTCACCGGCTCTTCCCAAATCTGGAGCTTGCCTTGCTGCGCGAGCCGCTCGATCACCGGGCGCGACACTTTCGCCAGCTTCAGCAATTGCGCCAAAGGCATTGGGCCGCGTTCTTGGGAGAGCAGCGTTTCAACGCGAGCCTCTGCGGCCATGGAACGAGAGATCGCGGTAACGCTCGCAGCGGCGGCTGTCCCGCTCGCGATTTGTGCAGTGTCCGTTTGCCACGCGACAATTTTCTGGGTGCGCGCAGGTCGGCGCGTGGCAACTTCGCGCGAGGCCACATACCCGCGCCGCAGCAAGCGCGCCAATGCCGCGGTTTCTCCCGGCAGCGTGCGAAGCACATCTCCTGCAACCGGCGCTTGTGGAGCCTCGCACAACTGCAACAACGCCAAATCGTTCGACTGGACTTCAGTACGGTTGGCCAGCGACTTTAATCGTTCAAGATGCGCGCGACCTGCTTCCGTCAGGCTCCACTCCCGCGCGACGCGCAGTTCCACAGCTGGCGGCAGCATGGCGCGAAATGTTTCACCAATCGGCGCGAGGTAATAGCCGGCCACCCAGCGTCCAAGCGCTACGACGCGCCCCGGCAGCGCGGGCAGCGGATCGAGCACTTCGGCAACACTGCGAATGGGCGATTTAGGGGCGCGCGCGGCAGGAACCAGAGCGGCAGGAACTAGAGAAGATGCAGCGCCTTCGACCGAGAGTTGCGGCGGATCGGTCGTGCGCTCGATGACCACGCCCACTATAGCTCGATTGCGGAACGGCACCACGATGCGCGAGCCTGGACACACCACGTCGTCGAGCGTATCCGGCACGGCGTAAGTAAACGTCACGCGCAAGGGCACAGGCAGGGCGACTTCGCAATATCCAGCCATCCAGGCACCCTAGTGTAACAGCCTGGTGCGGAGCACCCCCACGATGCACGTGTTCACCGTAGATTTAATTTGGTAGAGAAACAGAAGTGGCTGCGAGAGGCTGGACAAAATCAAGTTTGCGCACGTGACGCATCTCGGGCCGGAAGCTTGAGTCCGAGCGCAGCCATCACTTTTTTGAGGTCAGTCCAGACGTCGGACTTCGCGTTGGGGTTACGCAAAAGGTAAGCCGGGTGATAGGTGGGAATCAACTTCGCACCGCTATAATCGAACCACTGCCCGCGAAAAGCCGAGATGGATTTTTTTGTCCCCAGCAGCGTTTGCGCGGCCGTGCTGCCTAAACAGATAATAATTTTTGGCTGGATGGCGCCGAGTTGGCGCTCGAGGAAGGGTCTGCACATCGCGATTTCATCTTCTTGCGGCTGGCGATTTTCCGGTGGCCGGCACTTTACGATATTGGCAATGTAAACGTCTTCGCGCGTCAGGCTCATCGCTTCAATCATTTGCGTCAGCAATTTGCCGGCGCGGCCCACGAAAGGGAGCCCCTGCATATCTTCATCGTGTCCCGGACCTTCGCCCACAAAAATGAGCTCCGCGCGCGGATTGCCCGCTCCAAACACAATCTTGTGCCGCTTACGATGCAACTTACAACGCGTGCATTCACCGAGATCCCTGCGGACGGTTTCCAGATCTTCGCGCGCGGCTGGCTCAGGCTCGAACAAAGGCGGTGGATGTACTAATGCCCGAAGTTCCGGCGGCAACTCACGCGAGGCCTTCGAGGAGGCGGACGCGACCGGCTGTTCGGCTTGCAGCACGGGCAAAGGGCTTTTATCACTTGGCTCTGACAACGAGGTTTCTCGGGGCGCTGCCGGCAGAGATTGGCTGTTCTCCACAGTCAACGCCTGAATGACCGGCGTAGCCTCAGCGGAAGTCACCGGAGCTTCTCGGTCGCGATAAAATGGCCCGATACCCAGGTCTTCGAAATATCGCAGCCATGCTTCGAGTTCTTTATGTACGGGAGCGGTGCGCAAGGATTCCATGATCAGCGGGCCTTAGCTGGCGCTACGTTGGATGCCTCGGGCGCACCGGTCGCCGGGGCGGCGGGATGCGGCGACCTCTGCCTGCAGGAGTAGCGCGGCATCGAGCACCCGTTGTGCAACGTCTAACTTGCTCATCCGCGGAAGTGACATCTCACCGCCATCCCGCGTGAACAGGGTGACGATATTGGTTTCATGATCGAACCCAGCACCCGGTTCGGTGACATCATTCGCGACGATAAGGTCGGCGGATTTCGCGGCGAGCTTTTGCCGAGCGTGCTCCGCGACTCGGTCGGTCTCCGCCGCAAATCCCACCAGGATGCGCTCTCCCTTGTTGCGCGCCACGTCAGCAAGAATATCGGGGGTTGCTTCCAGTTCGAGCGTGAAGCGTCCTTGCGTCCGCTTGATTTTGTTTGCCTGCGGCGCCAGGCTCGGTAGTCGGCAACTGCTGCCGCCATAATGATGATTGTTGCCGCGGGCATATTCGCCAGTACGGCGCGGTGCATTTGCTCGGTGCTGCGAACCGGAACGCGGGTGACTCCCTCAGGAGACTCGAGCGACGTTGGCCCACTTACCAGCACCACACGCGCGCCGCGGCGCGCGGCCGCCTCGGCGACCGCGTACCCCATTTTCCCGGAAGACCGGTTCGTGAGATAGCGGACCGGGTCCAGATCCTCGCAGGTAGGGCCGGCGGTCACCAGCACAGTTTCGCGTTCGAGATCGTGCCGGATGCCAAGCACTCCACAGACCGTCTGAACGATGGATTCGACGCTCGCAAGCCGCCCTGCCCCGGTCATCCCGCAAGCGAGATAACCCTCGTCCGGCACGACAATGTGCACGCCGCGCGCGCGCAATGTATCGACATTTTCCTGCGTGGCTCGATGTTCCCACATGTTGACGTTCATGGCGGGAGCGACGACTGATGGCGCGGTGGTGGCCAGGTACAGCGTGGTAAGAAAATCGTCAGCGATGCCGCGCGCGAGCTTGGCCAAAACATTCGCGGTGGCCGGAGCAATGACCAGCGCGTCGATGCGCTGCGCGACGGCGATGTGTTCGATGGCGCTCTCGACGTTCGCGGAGGCTTCGCCGCCCGACTCACCGCCAAACAACTCGGTGATTACCTTCTGTCCCGTAAGCGCAGCGAACGTCAGTGGCGTGATGAATTCGCGCGCGCTGCGGGTCATCACCACCTGAATTTCGAGATGTTCCTGCTGCAAGCGCCGCACCAGTTCGGCAGCCTTATAGGCCGCGACGCCTCCGCTTACGCCCAGGGCAACTCGCATGGCTTTCGCGGCGCTACTCCTTGCGGCGCTTATCCTTTTCCGCGGCGTCTGCGGGCATTTCGGGGGTCTTGTATTCGAGTTGCGCGGCGTTGAGTTCTTCCATGGCCACGCGCGTGGGTTTATGCGAACGCGGGTTCGCCACCAGTGGCGATGCGCCGGACATGAGTTGCCGGGCGCGTTTTCCCGCTACCACGACGTATGCAAACTGGCTATCAGGGGCCTCGTTATATGTTGGCATGCGTCTAGGAACCTCCGAATGTTTCCAAAATCTTCCGAAGACGTTCTTCATTGTCGGCGACGGCGACACCGCGTAGCTACGACTACGGCACGAAGTTCGCTGCTGGCTCGATCAAGATCGTCATTGACGATGACGAAATCGTATTCGCACGAACTCGCCATCTCCTGCCGGGCCCGTTCGAGCCGCCGGCGAAATGGCATCATCGGAATCCTGGCCGCGTTCGCGCAACCGCCGCTCCAGGTCTGCCCGCGAAGGCGGCACGATAAAGACCGCGATGGCCTCCGGCAGCTTGCTCTTTTACCTGCCGCGCGCCCTGCACGTCAATCTCGAGCACCAGAAGATCGGCACCTTTTCTTCGAGCCTCATCCACTTGCGCGCGCGGCGTGCCGTACCAGTGTTTGCCGAAGACCTTAGCGTGCTCGAGGAACTCATCCTCGGCCACTTTCTGCTCGAATTCCGCTTCGCGTTATGAAATCATACCACTTCCCCGGGCTCTCCGTCGTCGCGCCGGGCCGGGTGGTACATGATACGGAGAACATCAGATCCGGCAAATCTCGCAATCGCTGCACCAGAGTGGATTTTCCCGAGCCGGACGGTCCGGAAACGATGATGATTCGAGGAAGGGCGACGGAATAGGTCATTCGACGTTCTGGACCTGCTCGCGAAGTTTTTCGATCTCCGCCTTAATTTGCAGGCCGATATCCGTGACGGCCAGCCCATCAGCGCCCAGCGCGGGTGTTTTCGACAACAAGGTATTCGCTTCGCGCTGCATCTCCTGGAGCAGAAAATCGAGTTTTTTGCCGATCTCGCCGCCATCGGTCACCAACCCCTCAAATTGGGCCGTATGGCTTCGCAGCCGCGCCAACTCTTCGCTGACGTCGGCGCGCTCGGCCAGCACCGCCGCTTCCTGCGCCAGCCGAGCGGGATCGATCGGGCCGCGCCAGCAATTCCTCGATGCGGGATTTCAAGTGCGATGCGTATGCGGGATGGCTGCGCGCGGTAAGTAAATCCAGTTGCATGGTTTTGTCGTGGATGCTCGAAATCAGCAGAAGCATTTCCAGCCGGAGTGATTGGCCCTTCCGCTTCTCGCATGTTTTCCAAACGGGTCAAGGGCCTCCTCGGCACAGGCGGTAACCTGCCGGTTTAACCTGTCGAGGTCCTCATCATTCCGGTTCGCAGCCGTTGCGCTGCGCGGCGGCGCGCGTATTGACCACCCCCGGCAAACGCAGCAGCGCCATGACGTCGGGCTCAGCCGATAATCCAAACTCCTCGCGCAGTTGCTGCACCGCTCGCAAATACTGCCGCCGCCGTATCGCGGTGCACCTCGAAGGACGCCCCACCTGCGGACTCCGCATGCAGCGTGACATCCACGTGTCCGCGCCGAAGCCGGCCGCGAATCGTCTGGCGGATGACGGGTTCAACAAATTCCAGGCCATCCGGTATGCGCACGCGCACGTCGAGAAAACGATGATTCACGCTGCGCAGGCTGACCCGTAGCTGCCAACCGCCCGCGCCGGTGCGAGCCTCCGCATATCCCGTCATGGACCTGACCGGTGCCTTGTGTGATGACTTGTCCGCTGAATTGTTCGCTGAATTGTTGGCTGAGGTATGGGGCAGATTGTTCGGTGCGCTGCTCACCAAAATCTTCGAAGCTTTGCTGACGTACCCCGTCGAAGGCTTAACGCGCGCCTCGCTGGCGATGTCGCCGTGCGCTGGCTCCTGCGTTTCTTCCTTGCCTGCATGTTCAGGTTTCATCAATCCGCTGGGCCCGCCGCCGATGGCGCGATATCGGTATCGGCGAACTGCAATTCGTACAGGCGCGCATAAGTGCCGCCGCGCGCCAGAAGTTCCTGGTGGGTCCCAATTTCGGAGATGACGCCGTCATCGAGCACGACGATTTTGTCCGCGCGGCGGATGGTGGACAGCCGGTGCGCAATCACAAAGACGGTGCGGTCCACCATCAGATTTGCCAGTGCCTTTTGCACCAGCATCTCCGATTCCGAGTCGAGCTCCGAAGTCGCTTCATCAAGGATCAGAATGGGCGAATCCTTCAGCAGCGCGCGCGCAATCGCCAATCGCTGCCTCTGGCCGCCGCTTAGCCGCTGCCCACGTTCGCCGAGCATGCGTTTGGTAGCCCTCCGGCATTTCGGTGATGAAGTCATGGGCCAGCGCCGCGCGCGCCGCGCGAAACACGCGCTCCTCGGGTAAACCCGGCTGCCCGTAGCAGATGTTATTCCACACCGTGTCATTGAATAGGATAGTTTCCTGCGTGACGATCGCGATCTGCTCGCGCAGTGAACGCAAGGTGGCGTCCCGCACATCGACGCCATCGATCCGCAGCGCCCCGGACGTCACATCATGGAACCTGCGGCAGCAAGATTCACCAGCGTGGTTTTCCCGGCCCCGCTCGAACCCACGATGGCCACCACTTCTCCCGCACGCGCTTTCAGCCGCACGCCGCGCAAAATCGGCGAAGCAGGATCGTAGCGAAAGCTACGTTGTCGAATTCCGCCTCGCGTGAAAACGGCGGCAGTTCGAGCGCGCCTGGATGCTCCTGCAGTTCCTCCTGAAGCTCGAGGAACGCGAATACCTGCGCCGTCGCGCCATGCGCCTGCTCGAACTGCTGGTATACGTTTCCCAGCCCCTTCACCGGCTCGTAGGCCCGCAGCAGCGCGTAGACGAACGTGCCGAACGTTCCCACGGTCATGAGTCCATGCTTGATCGCGCTGCGCGCATAGAGCACTACGGGAACGATCACGATCGGCGTCAGCATGTCCATGAGCGGAGAAGTCACCACGAAGCTGCGGATCCACCGCATGTTCTCGCGCAACAGCCGCCGCGCTGCCGCATGGAACCGCGTGATCTCGAACTGCTCCATGCCAAAGGCCTTCACCACGCGATTGCCGCTGAGCGTCTCCTGCAGGATCTGGGTGAGTTCGGCCAGCCGTGACTGGCTGGAGGCGACCGACCGGCGAATTCGCCGGCCCAGCTTGGCGACAGGCCAAATGATCATGGGCAAAAAGATTGCCGATCCTATGGCCATCCGCCAACTGGTCACCACCAAAACCGCGATCAGAAAAAATAGCGTGAACGAGTATCGGAAAAACATCGCCAACGTTTCCGATAACGTGCTGCGCGCCCGCTCGACGTCATTGATCACCGTGGACATCAGCCGCCCGGTCGGCTGCTGCTCGAAAAAACCCGATCGGCTGGCGGACCAGCTTTTCGTATATTTCATTGCGGAGATCGGTTGTGGCGGCTTGCCCCACGAACTGTATTTCCACCACGCCAAAATATTCCGCCACCGCCTTGCCGGCAAACAGAACCACCAGCGCAATCGCAAATACGGTGCCGACGTAGTGAATGTTTTGCGGAACGAACGAATTCAGGTATATGACGCGGCCGCTGCCCGGCAGCCGCAGCAGGGGCAGGTGCGAATCGGTGCTCACGGGATTCAATATGCGATCCACCAGCGGAGTGATCATCAGCGCGATCAAGCCCTCCGCTAGTCCGACAATCGCGAGGGCGCACACACCCAGAACCAGCCGCGCCCGGTACGGTTTTACGTACCGCAGCAGCCTCCAGAGCTCGTGTACGGTTTCTTTCGAGTCCACGTCTTTAGGTGCCCGCCCCAGATCGCTCATGCAAGATTGGCCATCAAAATTGCGATATCAAGTATTCACTCGAATCGCACGCAAGCAAATCGCCCGTCGAACTGCTTTCATCTGCTTAGGATGCGGTTGCCACGTGCGGCAGGCGCTCGCAGCGAAACATTCTCCAGCGCTCACGGCGTCCATTTATCGAGGTCGCGATGCACCACTTTGGCCGTGTAACCGCGCCCTGAGAGCGAGCGCCGTACCGCTTCCGCCATCATCACCGAACGATGATGCCCGCCCGTGCAGCCAAAGGAAATCGTAAGGTAACTCTTTCCCTCGCGAATGTAATGCGGAATCAGGTAAGTGAGCAGGCCGTCAATCGCGCCGCAGGAACTGGCCCGTTTGCGGAAACGAACGGATATACCGCACGACTCGCGGATTGCGTCCGGAAAAGCGGCGCAAGCGCGGGACGAAATGCGGATTGGGCAAAAATCTCACGTCGAACACCAGGTCGGCGTCAGGCGGGAAGCCCGTACCGGTAACCGAAACTCACGAGCGATATCATCAGTGGCCGGCTCACCCGGCTCTGAAACCGGCGCACGATGAACTGGCGCAGTTCGTGTACGTTGAAGCGCGTCGTGTCGATCACCACGTCCGCCAGCTTGCGAATCGGCTCCATCAGTTCGCGCTCGCGGCTGAGCCCTTCCCGAACCGGGCGGTTATGGCCCAGAGGATGTGGCCGGCGCGTTTCGCTGAATCGCCGCAGCAGCGCTTCTTCAGAGGCCTCGATGAACACGAGCGTCGCCGCTACTTCGCGCCGGATCAGTTTGTAAATGGCTGGCAGACGTTTTAGCTGATCGCCCTCGCGTGCGTCCACCAGCAACGCCGCGCGTTCGATCTCCGCATTGCCGTAGACATGCAATTCGCTGAAGGTGGGAATCAACTCTACAGGCAGGTTGTCAACGCAGTAGTAACCCAGATCTTCAAACGTCTTGAGAACCGTGCTTTTACCCGAGCCGCTGAGTCCGGTGAGAATCACCAGTTGCAGGCCGTCCCGGGAGACACGTCGTTTCACGTCAGCGAGTCGCCTACGCCTTCACCCGGCGCTGATGCGTGCTGGGAATACGAAGATCCTCGCGGTATTTCGCGACGGTGCGGCGCGTGACCCGAATTCCGTTTTCGGCAAGCTTCTTGGCAATCTGATCGTCGGTGAAAGGGCGGGCGGTGTCTTCCTCTTCGATCATTTTTTTGACCACGCGCTTAAGCGTATGCAGCGACATGTCGCCGCCTTCCGGACCGTTCACCGACTCGCTAAAAAACGAGCGCAGCTCGATCACGCCCTGCGGCGTATGCGCGTACTTGCTCGAAACGGCGCGGCTTACCGTGGATGGATGCACGCCCACTTCCTCGGCCACTTCCTTGATCATCATCGGCTTTAGATGATCGGCGCCGTGCTCGAGAAAATCGCCCTGGCGCCGATGATCGACTGGCATACACGCAAAGATCGTGTGTTTGCGCTGCTCGATGCTCTTCATCAGTTGCAGCGCGGCGCTAAAACGTTCCTTCACGTAATTGCGCACGTCGCGGTCGGCCGCATCACGCGCCAGCAGGCGCCGGTATACCGGGCTCAGCCGCAGTTGCGGCACTTCGTCATCGTTCATGAATACTTGCCAGCCATCGTCCATCTTGCGGAAGTAGACGTCGGGCTCGATCAGGCGCGCCTGGGTCTTGTTGTAGCGCAAACCGGGGCGCGGATCGAGCCGGCGGATCACATCCATGGCCCGCTTTACCAGCTCCACGGGACGGTTGAGCGCCCGCGCGACTTCCTTGAGTTGATTGGCCTGCAGCAGTTTCGCCAGTGGCGTCTCCGCGCTTTGCTGCTCCTCCTCGGTGGGGGCCAGCGGTCGTTTCGGCATGCATTCGGACACGATTTGCTGCGCCAGCGAGTTCTGTGGATCGAGCATCCGCAGCTGATTCAGCAGGCACTCGCGCAGATTCCGCGCCGCAACACCCAGAGGATCGAACTCCTGCACCATCGCCAGCGCTTCTTCCACGTCTTCGATCGAGCCATTGCCGCTTCTGGCGATCTCCTCGAGCGAAACGGTCAAGTAGCCGTTTTCGTCGAGATTTCCGATAATCGTTTCCGCAAACTCACGTACCGTTTCATTGCACACGGTCACGCTGAGTTGCCAGCCGAGGTGCTCCGCCAAACCTTGTGGAGAAGAAATGAACTTGTCGAACGAAGGCTTCTCGATGACTTCGTGCTCGCCGCGTCCTTCTCCACTGCCGCTGTCGAGGTACTGGTTAAAAAACGACGAGATATCGAACTCATCGAAAGGATTCGCGGGCTCGGTCTCGGGCAATTTTTCGGTCTCGGCCTTGATAAAGGCCTCTTCGGTATAATCCTCGCTCACCGGCTCGTCTTCGGTGAGCTCTTCGAGCATCGGGTTCGCCACCATCTCCTGCGTAATCATCTCGCGCAATTCCAGGCGGTTGAGCGCGAGCACGCTCACCATCTGCACCAGTCCCGGCGTCAGAATCTGCTTCTGCGAGACCTTGAGATGAAGTTTTGGCTGGAGCCAGCTCATAACGTTTCGTTGAATCTAATTGAATCGGAAATTGTCGCCCAGATACAGGCGACGCACTTCAGGATTTGCGCTCAGCTCGGCCGGGGTGCCGGCAAAAAGAATGCGCCCGTCATGCACGATGTATCCTCGATCCGCCACTGCCAGCGTTTCCGGAACATTGTGATCGGTGATCAGTATTCCAATCCCCACGCGGCTCAGGTCGGCGATGATCTTCTGAATGTCCACGACCGTTAGCGGATCGATGCCGGAAAAGGGTTCATCGAGCAGTAAAAATGCCGGCTCCAGCACAAGCGAACGCGCTATTTCCAGCCGGCGCCGTTCGCCGCCCGAGAGCGTATACGCCCGGTTATACCGCACCGTTTCAAGGCCCATTTGTGCCAGAAGTTCCTCTTGCCGGTCACGCTGTTGCTCGGGTGAAAGTGGAAGCGTTTCCAGAACCGCCAGCAAGTTCTCTTCCACGGTCAGCTGGCGAAACACCGAGGGCTCTTGGGGAAGGTAACTTATGCCGCTCCGGGCCCGAAGGTACATCGGAAGATCGGTGATGTCATCTCCGTTGAGCAGTACCCGGCCCGAGTCTGGACGGGCCAGCCCGACCAGAATGTAAAACGTCGTGGTTTTTCCCGCTCCATTAGGCCCCAGCAGCCCAACTACTTCGCCCTGGCCGATCTCCAGCCCCAAATCGTCGACAATTTTTCGCCCTCGATACGACTTGCTGAGGTCGACGGCCTGAAGCTTGAGCATTTTGCGTCATTTCTCCACCCGATGCAGCGTCAGCGTCCGCACGCCTGATGCCGAATCGATAAGAATCTTATCATCCGCTAAAAACCAGGTCAATTCACGCCCCGAAGTCGAGTTTCCCAAGTCGTCATGTACGATTGGAGGGCCTCCTGAAAGAACGAACTTGCCCTCGGCCGCGGCATATTCGCCACGGTCACCCGTTCCGTGCCGGTCTTGCTGGTCAATCGCGACGTGCCCCGCCGCCGTGGCCCGAATCAACTGCCTTCCCGTCCCCTGGGCGCCGACTGCCTGTCCGGGTTCTCCAGCGACTCGGGTTTGCACTGTAGTGGATACCATTCTTGGCGAGCCAGGATTGGGACTTGGGGCCAATGTCACAGTTGGTCCGGTCCGGCCAGTATCGCCGGAGGCAGAAACAGCGGATGCTGAACCGGTGGGCGCTGCAATGGGTGCAAAAAAAAGATCCATGCTATCCCCGCGAATCGCCCCTGTATTTGAGTGCGCTTTGGCGCCCTGCTCGAGTTTCGCGTGGCCTTCGCTGCTGCCATACGTCATCTTGCCCGCTTCTACGTGCCAGAAGTCTGACTGGTTACCGGCCTTCATTGGTTTGGGATTACCGCTGCGGACTTCGGCATTTGAATTGACCGCATCCGATGGCACCACTCGTTGCGCGTCGGTTCCCGCAGCCTGCGGAAAGACCGCACGAACGTGGTTGCTGGCTACGATCACCTGGGTCGGGCGATCCAGTTCGATCTTATCGGCCTCGATCACCGCATCTCCCTGCCATAGCCGTGCGTGTCCGGAATAGATAGCATGGCCGCTCAATGTGTCCGCCATCAAGCGATCTCCGGAAACGCGTGCGAATCCGGGTCCAAAGCCGGTGGTTATACCGGTTCCACGTCCTGCGCCGGCTCCGTTCGAGACTTCCATTTCACTCGTAACGACGCGGCCATCGGCGTCGAACTTATTCGCTGCGCGATGAAACGTGGCTGATCGCGCGGTAGTTCGAGTTCCATTCTCGGAGATCGCCACGCCGCCCGAAAGACCTACAGTGTCGCTGAGACGTTCAAAATGCGCACGCTCGCTTTGCGCGGTGCTCTCCCCTTCAGCCAAATGCACATCGCCCGTTTCATCCACACTCGACCACGCACCGTCATCGCCGAACCGCGCGAGCATCTCACGGGACGTACTCGTCTCTGCAGGAGTCTGTGGGGTTCCGTCAGGTTGTGCGATCTGTCGGTCGAGCTTCGTTCCGCCCGTGCCCTGTAGCCTTTGGAGTTGGTTGGACCCGCCGAATGTCGCCTCGAGGTGCTGGCTCGCCAAATGGACTCGCTCGATTTTTGCCCCGTCGGCCGCTCCTGCATTTGCCGGATCAGCGGGCTCCTGCGAGTCGATGGTTGCCGCCGGAGCCGTTAGGCTGGCGATGCTCACGCTGCTGCCGTCGGCCCTCTCGCGGCCGCCGGCTTTCTTTGCAGGCGCAAATGTTACTTCCAGTCTCGGCGCAGCCAGGTGTCGCCTGACGCCTGCGCTACGGTCCGACTGCACTCCAACGTTTTCTGTCGCCGTGAGCAGCCGCGGCTGTTTGCTGTTAGCGGCAAATTCTAAGTCGGCTTTTCCCGCATCCAGGCGGTCATCCCCCGCGGAAGTGTGCTCGCGCGCGTGCACATTACCTGTGGCGATCATGCGCTGTACCGCTCCGGCGGGTGAAACCGCAGCCGAAAATTCCGACGCCGAAACCGAGATTGGCCCCGCTGGAGCTGAGAAATGAAGTTCCGGGCTTCCGTTTGCTACCAGGCGTCGCGCCCGCGATTGCTCATCGAATGTTACGTCGAGCTGTCCGGCGGTTAACTCGTAAGCACCGTCCGAGGTTCTCGTCGGACCCAGCAGTTGCAACATTCGATCATCGCGGCTGAAAATCAGGCTGCTGCCGGTTATTCGCAGAGACCCCCCATCCTCCGGTAACGGGGCATTGTTTGTAACGCTGTGGCCTTCATGCGCATCTTGGCCGGCGGCTCGAGGAGTCCCTCTTGCAGCGCCCGCATTCATGATCAGCTCGACGTTTTGCAAAAGCCGCATTTCTCCGAGCCCGGAATCGTAGTGAAACCCCACAGCTCGTCCTTCCATTTGCGCGAATTGAAAGCGCACGCTGCGGTCCGTCGTCGCCACACCTGTTTTGCGATTAAAGCAAACGTCGGTCGTGACGACATGCACGATTTGCGCCTCTGGATTCGGGTGCGAAGCCGTGCCGGGATGCAGACGCGCGTCCGCCGCGCTTTCAAGATCGACCTGAACGTCTCCCGCGCAGGTAATGTCGCCGGTTGCATCGATGTAATCACAGGAGCGCGTGTGCAGATTGTCGAACCGCTGGGCATCGGTGCCATAGGCGGTGATCCAAACTTCTTCAAGCAACCCCCGGCCACCCTGGGTGAATTGCGTGGCGCGCGAAGCGCGCACTGTGAACTCGGTGCGGTCCCCGGATTCCTTCGAAAATGTAAATGCGTTCGACTGCTCTTGGACGCTCGCGGGCACCGGCGGCGGTGCAGCCAGGCGCACCAAATGAGCCTGCCAGGAATGCTTCAGGTATACGCCGACAACCAGCAGGGTCAGCACGAGTGAGATCATCGCGGACCAGCGTGCGTAGCGTGTGGCTTGCGTATTGCGCATAAAAATACGAACAATGTCCCGTGAACGGGAGACCTTTACCTTAGAAGCCCGCAAGCCCCCGAAGGTTTGCGCGCCATCGCTTTTAACCGGAGCTTAAGAAGCTGGTCGTTAGATCGCGGGCTGGACGCTGGTCTGCGCAACCGCGACGTTGTCGCGAGTGCTGTTCTTGACCAGGTACATGGCTTCGTCCGCGAGGTGCAGCAACTGTGCCTTGGTCTTGGCATCGGTCGGATAAGAAGCCACGCCGGCGCTGGTGGTGATATGCACGTTCAGTCCTTCAGAAGTAAGCCAGGACGTTTCGCGAATCAGCCGGTGTAAACGTCGCGCCACCAGACACGCATTTTCCTTGGAAGTTTCCGGCAGCAAAATCACGAACTCATCGCCGCCATAGCGAAAAGCGAAATCGATCAACCGGCAGTGCTCGCGCACCATTTCGCCGATTTCGGCGAGTAATTTAGATCCTTGCAGATGGCCATGCGTGTCGTTCACGGCTTTGAAGTGATCGAGGTCCAGGAAAACCAGGGAGAACTCGAGACCATGACGATGCGAGCGGGAAATCTCCCTCTCTAAAATAACATTCAGATGGCGCGCGTTGTACAGGCTCGTGCAATCATCGGTGATGGTCAGCTCCTGAATGCGTTCCACGTGGCGCGCATTTTCCAGCGCAATTGCCGCGAAATCCGCCAGGGCCTCGAGCAATGCCAGGTCGCGATCGTTGAAGCCGTCGAATCCTACGCAATTCACCAACTCGATCACTCCCAGACAGTGATCGCGAAAACGGACCGGCACCGCGACGATCGAGCGCGTCTCCGTGTTGGTTTTCTCGTCCACCCTGCTGAAAAAGCGTGTGTCCTGGCTTACATCGGGCACGATCACCGCTTGCTGGTTTTGCGCCACCCATCCCGCGATGCCCTGACCCATCGTGATGCGCACGTCTTTCAGCGTTTGCGCGTTTTTGCCGATGGCTAGCTCAAAGTAGAGTTCCTGCTTGGCCTCGTCTACCAGCAGCATCGACCAGGTGTCCGGGTGCAGAAACTCCTCGATCTTTTCCATGATGGTGCGCAAGACCTGACCGAGGTCCAGGGAAGATGTGAGCGCCTTCCCGAGTTCATGAAAAACGGCGAGTTCGCCGGCTTCCCGCTGCTCGGGACGCACGGCGGTATGGTGGCGCCGTTCGATGCCTGTAAAGCCTTTCATCTCTGTCAATTTACGTCACGCAATCCGGAAAGTTGTGCGGGCTCGAAACCTCAAAAAACGTAAAGAACCCTACTGAAGCTGCCGAAAAAGATCGAGAATCCAGCTATTTTAGACCGGCACCTGTCATGCGAACAGGATCTTTATTATAGGCACGGCGCGCTAGACCGTGCAACGCTCCTGCAGGCGGGTGTTGCCAAAAACACGTGCCCTGAAACGCGCCTGCGCATATTGAACGAATCCGGGGCAAGCGCCGCGGCGTAATGAGCGGACTTGATGATTTGTCGACACCGCAAGATTGACACCCCTGGAACAGCCGCCTAGTATGGCCGGGAGGCGATTCCTGCACGGCGTGAACGAGCGATCATCTCGGTCAAAAAAAGAATACGCGACCAAAAACGAACACGAATAAATGACCAAGGCCGGCTTTGGCGAACATTTAAAACGCGAGCGTGAGATGCGCGGGGTCTCGCTCGATGAAGTTTGCGCCGCGACGCGCATTGGCACCCGCTTCCTGGAAGCACTCGAAAATGAGCAGTGGCAGCAGCTGCCCGGAGGCGTATTTAATCGCGGCTTTGTGCGTGCGGTGGCCCGCTTTCTGGGCCTCGACGAAGATGGCATGGTCGCGGAATACGTACTGGCGATGAGCGAGCACACCGGCGCCCCGGCCTCGATGTGGACCAGCCAGCAACCGCAGCATCAATTGGCCGGGCACTGGCCAGCCAATCCCACGCCTAATTGGCCGCTGCGCATGGGGCTGCTCGTTGCCGTCCTTTTGCTGGCCGGGACTGGATGGATGGGCTGGCGCTGGTACGGCTCGCGACATGCACAGCGGTCCGCTCAGACCATTACCTCGTCCCCTGATGCTGCAGCGACGGCGAATTCCTCCAGCGACGCTTCCAGTCCCGCGGCGGCAACACACGGCGGTGATCCGGGATCACCGGCGGGAACGGCGGGCGCGAATGCCGCGTCATCTTCAGGCACGAATCCTGCAACTGCCGCGTCTTCGGGTGCGAACGCTTCTACCGCGAACCCATCGACTGCGAATCCTTCTGCTGGGAATTCTTCCCGCGCAGCGTCTGCTGCGAGTTCGTCCGTCCCGACTTCGGCACCCAGCGCGGCTCCCGCGCAGTTTTCGGGGCTGCAGCTGAAAATCGAGGCCAGCAAAGCGACGGCGGTGACGGTGGCTGCGGACGGGAGACAAATTTTCAGAGCGACGATTGTCGCGGGACAAAGCCGCACATTCAACGCACGGAACAGAATTGCGGTGCATGCGCAAGATGCGGGGGCCGTATCACTTGAGCTTAATGGCCAAAACATCGCGCCGATTGGAAGGCCGGGTCGCCCCGCAAGAATCGCGCTAACGCGCCGCGATGTGAAAACCGCCGGAGGAGTCGATTAATTCCGAGCTGTACGAAGAAATCCTCTCCGGCCGCACGACGCGAGAGCGCAAGCTTGCGGTTTGCTCCGGCGCGGCGCGGTTAGTCATCGCGGAGCGCGCTGAACTGCTGGCTCTGCTGGCCGAGGACGCCGATGACATTGTGCGGGAGCGCGCCGGCAATAGCTTGCTCAGCCAGCCACTGGAGGGCTTCATGGCCGCGCTCGCAGGGGACGCACCCGCCGCGCAGCTTTTTCGATATTGCGGACGCAACCTCATCGACAAACCCGAAATTGCAACGGCGCTCGCCCGGCACCGGCGATGTCCGCCGGAGTTTTTGAACGCAGCGGCGAAATGCTTGCCGACCTCCGTTGTGCAGGAGTTGATGGGCGATCTGGACCTGCTGAGCGCGACGCCGATGCTGGTTGCGGCGTTGCTGCATTCGGCCTCTCTTACGGCTGACCAACAAGTGCAACTGGAAGAGTTAATGCGCCAGACTACCGAGGACCAGGCCTCCTTTGTAGAAGGGGTGGCGCAGGCCGAGTTCGATACGACGCGGCGCATTTCGCTGATCCAGCGCCTCTCGAAAATGCGGGTGGTGGAACGGGTGCAGCTCGCGCTGAAAGGCAACCGTGAGGAACGCATCGCGCTGATTCGCGATCCCTGCAAGGTGGTGCAACGCGCGGTATTGCAATCGCCGCGCATCACCGACCGCGAAGTGGAATCGTTCGCAGCGATGGCCAGCCTGAGCGACGAGGTGCTGCGCCTGATCTCCGCTAATCGCAATTTCCGCCGCAATTACACGATCGTGCGGAACCTGATGACGAATCCGAAGACGCCGGTGGATGTTACGCTGCATCTGCTGCCAACCATCACGGCCATTGATCTGAAGGCGCTCGCGCTCAACAAAAACGTGCCGGAAACGCTGCGCACCGCCGCAAGCCGCCTGCAACGCCAACGCACGGAGAAGCGCGACTAACGGAAAGCCCCGATTAGCCGATCGAAGAGAAACCTTTCGCCGCTGATTCAATCTTTGATCAAACGTCTCCCTCCGACAATTTTCAGCAGCATAGTTCTAAGCACTCGCGGGACACCACCTTCACATCCGTCTCATTCTGTTGATTATGATCCGTGACGCGGCGGTTCAGCCGAACTACTACGGCAGGGCCAGCAGGTCACGGAATTGCCGGAGCATGCGCAATTTCCGAAGGGGTCCTGATGGACCGCATGGAGTGATTGTGGTGAAAAGGGGCGGAACAATTTCGTAAGCGACTCTTGATTGAAAACATAGGAATAGCTCGGGAATAGTAGGCGGGCTCACAGGAAAGAGGAGTCGAATGGGTGGGGGAACAGGTGGGACATGCGATGGGTTTCGATTTGGCCTGCGAGGTTGGCGAGGATGATTTCGGTGTCGCCGCAAAATTCCCAGATGAGCTGGCGGCAGGCGCCACAGGGCGGCGTCAGCACGGGCGTATCGGCGACCACGGCTACGGCGTCGAAAGCGCGTTCGCCTTCAGAAACAGCTTTGTAGATGGCGACGCGTTCCGCGCACATCGTGAGGCCGTAGGTGGCGTTCTCGATGTTACAGCCGGTGATGACGCGGCCGGAGGCGGCTTGCAGGGCCGCTCCCACGCGGAAATTGGAGTAGGGGGCGTGAGCGTGCTCTCGCGCGGCACGCGCGGCAACGATCAGGGATTCGCGATTTGGGGACATCAGCGCCGTCCCCTGGGTGTTGGAGGTTGTCTTTTCGGCAGAGGCTGGCGAGCCGGTCTTCGTTGCGCCACGGGCGCGGCAGGTGCGGGAGTGCTACGCGACGGGTTTAATGTTGCGTGGGACGAGGATGATGGAGCCAAAGGTGAGGGGTCCAAGGACGATTGGTCGAAGCGCGATGCGACTGAGGGCGAAGAGATGTCGGCAGCGGCGCGCGGGATGACGGCGGCAAGCAGGGCGCTGAATTCCCCTTTAACGCGTGCACCCGTCTCGAGCACTTCCTCGGCGGTGATGGGCTGGTTCAGGATTCCCGCGGCGAGGTTGGTTACGCAGGAAATGCACAAGACGCGCATGCCCATGTGGGCGGCCGCGATGACTTCCGGTACGGTGGACATGCCTACCAGGTCGGCTCCTATGGTGCGGAGATAACGGATCTCGGCTGGGGTTTCGTAGCTGGGCCCCAAGACGGCGGCGTAGACCCCTTCGAAAATTTCGAGATCGAGTTCTAAAGCTTCCTCGTGCGCGAAGGCGCGGTAGGGAGCGTAATGCACCGTGGTCATATCGGGGAAACGCGGGCCAAAACGCTCGTCATTGCGGCCCATGAGCGGATTCGCACCTTGCAAGTTAATATGATCGCGGACCAGGACCAGGCATCCTTGCGTGTATTCGCCGGAAATGCCGCCGGCGGCGTTGGTAAGGATCGCGGCACGGATACCCAGCAGAGCGAGCACGCGCATGGGGAAAATAACCTGCTCGAGCGAATATCCCTCATAAAAATGGACGCGCCCTTGCATAACGGCTACCGGAACATCGTGCACCGTTCCGATCACCAAACGGCCGGCATGGCCAATAGCGGTTGATACGGGGAAATGGGGAATCTGCCCGTAATCAATGGCCGTAGCGTTTTCCAAAGTATCGGCGAAGCCGCCCAGACCCGTTCCGAGGACAATGGCGAGTTGGGGGCGGAGGCGGGTGCGTGCCAGGATGTACTTTGCGGCAAGCGTGGCAGCAGCAAAGGGCGAGGACGCGGGGGGTTGCTGTGATTTGCGAGGCTGAGTCATGAGTATCGATAATCGCACTAAGTGGTACGCGAATCATAAAGGGTAAACCGGAGGTTTGCGGATTATTTTATCGCCGCGCGTTTGTATGGAGTCCAAGAAGCGCGTCACCTTGAATGTAACTTGGCTGGATGCATTTTCGAGCGAAATCCCGACCTTTGCAAATCAAAGGGTCGGGCACCCTGAAGTGCAAACCAGTCATTCAGCGGTGACTTACTGCAACGGTATTCTGCAACCCTGCGCGATCATGCACATAAACATGGAAAACGGTTTGCCACCCGCCCAAATGCCACTTCCGAGGCTCGACCGAATAAAACGCAACCGATCGATGATTTCGTCAGCAGTGGTAAAATTCGCCGAAATGGCCACAGATACTGAAGTCGCCGCCGGAATTCAATTGTTTACCGGATTTCTGCGTGAAACCGGGAGGCTAGAATTAATTGAAGCACGACAAGTTTCCGGTGGCCGCCTGCTATACGTTCTGACCATTACTTCTAAACAATCAACCACAAAACGGACAACTATTGCTTTGTCAGAAGAGTTTCTAAGCGACCTTCCGAACACTCCACAGTTTCGCCGCGGTGCTCAGCTATATGCCCATCGCACTGCGCGAAGAATGGCGAATCCGAATCCGATGGATTTCTATTGCAAAGCGGGCGTTCCTGTTCGAATCGAAATGGAATGGCCATTTGACCGCAGCGCACCGGAGCCTGCTAGCTACATGCACGTATCCGCCCGCGACCTGAGAAATTCAAGCATCGCCGTAGTGTCAGTAACCATGACCCACCAACAATACATGTTCGATGTGGCCCAAAATACATTCACTACCGAAAGAGCCGTAGTGAATACGATAAGAAAGGCGGTGGATGAGAATAGACTTACGTTCTATCCCGATGGCTCACACCCCGTCCAGCTTGAAAGTGTGAAACTCGACACGCAGCTTCGTGGCTTGGCGAACGCCGAATCGTTTGTCGAATACTTCCTGCTGGGGAAGGTCTACTCGATGGGTTTCAAACAAGGCGACCGTAGAACAAGCGTTTGGATAGCTGACGAGGCGGACGCAGAGTACCTGGGAACAACTCCTGAGGCATTGACCCGTGCAGCCCAACTTCTCGAAGCTCGCAAGTGGATTGCTCTTGATGCTACACAAGAATATGCATCGGCTGGCGAACGGCTACTTGCCGAAGGCTCGCAGTTTGAGGCCACCACTCCGGCTATGGGTATAAACGCAGCATCAGTGTCAAAAGGCCGTCAGTGGGATGCTTTTATTTGTCACGCCGGTGAAGACAAGGCTTTTGTTCGTCCCCTGGCTGAAGCACTCAACAAGCGGGGGCTCAAGGTGTGGTTTGACGAATTGGAACTGAAAATTGGAGACAGCCTCCGTCGAAGGATTGACGAGGGTCTGCGTAGTTGTCGGTACGGTATAGTCATATTGTCTCATGATTTCTTTGCAAAAGAATGGCCCCAATGGGAACTGGACGGTTTGGTCGCAAGACAAATGGAGGGCAAGAAAATTATTCTTCCTGTATGGCACAACGTCACTAGCGAGGATGTGCGCAGGTATTCCCCAAGCCTTTCTGACAAGTTGGCAGGGATTTCGGCTGAAGGAACTGAAGCACTTGCAGATAAGTTGGTCTTGGCTATCTCGCAGGGAACAGAATGAAAGGCAAAGGATGGGGTAGGGCGGCTGACACATCGTTTCGCGTTCTTCTGTTGAGACCGTGCGAGTTTCACGAATACCACTAAAGTGCGTTACCGCTGAATGGGGTTTGCACTTCAGGGTGCCCAACGCTGTGGTCTTCCGAGGGAAGGAGGGTTTGCCTTTCTTCCGTTTGTCTGCACGTCAGTGGACGGATTGATGCGGATCAAACCACGTTTACTTCTTCAGTAGAATGGCAACTACTCCAAGGCCAATTGCTGGGTGCCGGCTGCCATCCGCTCATTATTCCGATTTGCCTGTCATCCTCGCAATCAGCGGCTGGACCGAATATAGCCGCGATTTCAAAGATCAATAAACACATGTCAAAGGTGATTGTTGCGATTGGTGGTGGGGAAATCAGAACCAGGGGGACTGCTCCCATTGATCGAGAGGTGATCCGCCTCGCCAACACAAAGAATCCCAGGCTTTTGTTTATTCCGACAGCGAGTTCAGATTCCGACAGATACTGGAAGCACATCCAGGAATATTTTGGTGAATTCCTGAAGTGTAAAACCGATGTTCTTTTTCTCATCAAAGAACAACCTTCAAGAGAACAGATTCACAGGAAGATCTCGCTGGCTGACATTATTTACGTAGGCGGCGGCAACACACTCTTGATGATACGTATTTGGCGGCGATTGGGAGTGGATGGCCTTCTCAAGGCGGCCTACGAGAACGGAACCGTACTCGCCGGTATAAGTGCGGGTTCGATCTGCTGGTTTGACTCCGGGCACTCAGATTCCATGTCCTTTTACAACCCAAGAAAATGGAAGTATATAAATGTGAAAGGGCTGGGGCTTCTCCCGGGTATCCATTGCCCACATTACAACAGCATGACGCGGGGTATCCCCAGGAGAAAGCACTTTCGGGACATGATTCGCAGGATGGGAGGGGTTGGCATCGCGATCGAAAACAATTGCGCCATCGAATTTATCGACGGAAGGTTCTACAAAGTCATAACCTCCAGGAGCTACGCCCACGCCTATCGAGTGCACAAAAACCGCGGGAAAGTCGTAGCAGAAAGAATAAGGGAGGAGAAGCAGTTCGCACCCATCGAGTCACTCTACTCTGAACCACGCTCCACTTAACGCACAGTCGAGAGGCAGGAATTTTCTTGACGGTTTGTCACCCACCTGGGAAGTAGCCGCCGCAAAACGCAGGAGCCACTTGAATCGAACGCCATTGTGAAAACCTGTGGCGATCGTGGCGCGGCGATTTGTTCTGTTCCGATTTACTTGCTTACATAGCTCGGCAGATACCGCACGGATCTTCCCAGTTCAGTAAGCCACCCTTTTCTGCCGCTCATTTTTTTGGATACTGCTTTAGGCTAATTTCCAGCGTCCTGCAGCTTCGCAGCTTCTGCCCGCCCAATTCTTTCCCATGAAAACCCCGAAACGGTGGCAACCTGCGAAACTGCGAGCAGGAAACTGAGGCGCAGCGCTTCGCGCTTGCTGGTCTTGGAAAAAGGATATCGCAGGAGGTTCACATAAAACGATAATGGCTGGCGACCGACCCCGCGGCGGCCGCGCGCGACTTGCAATTGCTTCATCCGTGGGCCGCCCCGCCCGTAACTGAACTGCTGTCGCCAAAAACTACGCAGCGTCAGTGTATGCGCATGATAAACAACGACCTCTGGCGCAAAAATCATTTGGTGCCCGGTGTGCAGCCACCTGTCGCAGAATTCCCGATCTTCAGCGGAGAGGCGGAACTCGGCGTTAAATCCGCCTAGTGCCCGAAAGCTTTCGGCGGGCACACAAAGATTGCCCGCCACGATAAATGAAGCAGCTCCTTTCTGCACGTTGAAATACGCGCACAAATAATCCAAAAGCATCTGGCTTGCCACAGAGTAAGGATTATTTGCCAGGACGTTGACATAACGTCCACCAATAGCGGAATCCGGCGAAGCACGCAGTCGAATCTCCAAAGACCTCAGCCAGTCCGTCGCGGCTGTGCAGTCGTCATCGGCGAATGCCAGATACTTATATTTGGCCTGCGCGGCTGCGGCATTGCGCGCTCCAGTTGGTCCGCCATGCGCGGCGATTACGAGCCGCACATCCATCCGCTCCTGAAACTCGCGGATTACATCCTGCGGTGGTGCAGCGCTCCCGTCATCTACTGCCAATACCTCAAAGCGGTCCCGTGGATAATCGAGACACGCCGCTGCTTCAAGGCAATTTCGCAGTTGCGCGGGCCGCTTGTAGGTGGCAATAACGATAGTAAACGCGATGCAATCGGCCATCTGGAAGCTCTTTGTGAATAAAAATAATGTTTTTAACGGGACGATTTCGTTTTGGCCGGCCAGATGGGCAGTCTTATACACCCGAGGCCTTCCCAAGGGAAGCGAGTTTATTTGTCGTCCCATCGTCTTCGATTACTCAGGAGACCGTCAGCTCAGTTCGTGCTCAGACGCAACCGTCTGGAACCCAAGCTCTGAGGCATTTTTCAGATGTCAACTCCACGCTTGGGCCCATCGCCGGGTACCCTCATTGTGGGGGTGACACATCCTTTCGCATTTTTCTGCTGACGATCGGGCGAGTTTTACGAAAACGACTAAAATTCGTCACCGCTGAATGTTGGGTTTGCATTTCAGGGTGCCTGACCTTGGTTTGCAAGGGCCGGGTGTGGGCTTTTCTTCCCCAAATGAGCAGGAAAGATGAACAGCACAGATGAGCAGGAAACTGGTCCGCTGCTATGGCCGTGGGCATCTGCATGCCATCACATTCGGCCCTCTGCTGGCTGGGTTCGCGCGCGAAACACCTTTTTGAAGATACTGGGAGAAGTGCGGGCCTCTAAAGCTTCTCACTCGTGGGCTACGTCGTCTCGCCCGAGCCCGTCACCTGCTGATTAGCGAGCCGCTGTGCGGTACCCTCTCCACCGTAATGGAAGCCTACAGCAAGGCGTCTCGCGCAAGTTCCGCCGCAGGCGCCGCGTGTCCGGTACACATACGACTTTATCTGAGTGTGTTCGGTTTCTCGACGTGCGGCACCCTGATTGCAACTGTGAGAAAAAGTGGAATGCAGGAAGAGATCGGCCCGGGTCGTGTGACTGGCGATAGCTGCCCCATTTCGAAACAGCGCGTCTCTCGATCCAGCCTGAAATGGGACGGGAATTGATACTGATGGTTTTGCTGGCGCAGCGTGCATGTTTCGGATTGGCGCAGAACTCGTTCTAGAAAATCGCATAACTAGGTATGTGAGCGGGACTTATCGGGCGCGATGCGAGCAGTGCATGGCTCTCGAGCTGCGTGATGTGCCGGCTTGATACTGCATCGGTAAGTTGGCAGAGGGCGTGCATTACCGCAAGGCATGGCGCGTGGTCACGGCAGGGCAGCCTCTCGAAATAAAAGTGCCGGGTGCGGGCGGCGTCCGCGGGTTACATCGTGCTTGGGAGTGGCCATCGCGCTGTTCAGCGCCGGATGTGCCGGCATTGTTTCAACTCCCGTGGCACAAAATCCAGCAACGGCTATTTCCGTGACGCTTTCTCCCGCGAATGCGCCAGTGCTGCTGGGCAAAGCCGTAACCGTGACGGCGACGGTATCGAACAGCACGAGTGGCGTGACCTGGAGCGTGGACAATATTCCGGGCGGGAATGCCACTGTAGGAATGATTGCAGCGAATGCCGCAGGCAATGGGGGAGCGAACGCGCAAGACACAGTGGTGGCCACGTTCACCGCGCCGCAAGTGCTGCCCGCGTCCGGGACCCTCGGCGCGCCCGCGACGGTGAATATTACTGCGACGAGTGTTGCGGACCCGACCAAGGTAGCTATCGCGGCAATAGCGATCACGAGCGACATCGGCGTCAGCATTTCGCCTGCGAATCTTCCGGTCGAGCTGGGCGCACCGCAAACATTCCAGGCGAGCATCACTTCCGCGGGAAATCCCTCGACATCGATTTTGTGGAAGACCGCAGGGCCGGGCTGCTCGGGAGCCGCATGCGGAACGGTAAATTCGGCGGGACTGTTTATTGCGCCGCAAATTCTGCCCACGGCAGGGGCGGTGACGGTTACGGCCACAAGCGTGGCCGATCCGTCGAAATCCGCAACTGCGACGATTACCGTCACGAGTCACTTCACACTAACCATTAGCGCATCCGTTTCGCTGGCTTCCGGAATCAGTGCGGGAACGAGCGTCAATTTTTCGGCAACGGTCACGCCGGTGTCCGGGTCGAATCCCAATAGTGGGGTCACGTGGAGCGTCGCGGGCGCGGGATGCTCGGGAAACACATGCGGCACGCTGGCGAGTTCAGGCGTCAGGGCAGGTTTCGGTTCGGGCGCGACGTATACGGCGCCGTCCATCGCACCGGCACCGAGCGACGTGACCATTACCGCGGTGTCTGTCGCCGATCCCTCGAAAAGCGCTGCGATCTCGGTGACTATCAACGCGGCAGGAAGCATCACGATTTCTCCCACGGTTGCGACGGTGGCGCTCGGCAGCAGCATGAATTTTACGGGCACCGTGGTTGGGATCAGCAATACGAGCCTTACCTGGGACGTGAACGGCATTACGGGAGGGAACTCCAGCGTCGGCACGATCATCGCGAGCAGCGGGGCAGGCAGCGGGAATGCGGGGCAGGCGACATACACGGCGCCCGTTAGTCTACCGAGCAGCAATCCGGTGATCATTCGCGTGCGCAGTACCGTCAATCCGAATGATGCGGCCACGGCTTTAGTGACGGTGGGCAGCACTCCCGTGAGCATTCAGGTGAGCCCGACATCCGCAACGCTAAGCGTTGTTCATCGTGAAACATTCCAAGCACAGGTGCTGAACTCGAGCGATACGGCGGCGCTGTGGGAGGTTAACAACATCAGCGGCGGCAATAGCACGGTGGGACAAATATGCATTGCCGCTTCAAATCCGTGCGAACCCGCTACGTCGGCCGTGACTGGCAGCGTGGACTATCTAGCACCGCAGGCCGTGCCTTCGCCGAATCCCGTGAAGATTACCGCCGTGAGCGACGCCGACCCTACCAAGACGGCCACCAGCGCGGTGACCATTTTGCCTCACGACATCGTGAGCGTTTCGCCTCCCAGCGCCGCCGTCTCGCCCGGCGCGAGGGTGCTGTTTTCCGCGAGCGTCGCGGGGACGATGAACCAGCAGGTGACGTGGAATGTTGCCGGCGTGGGATGCGGGGGCACAGGCGCGCCGTGCGGAACGATAGATGCGACGGGTCTCTACTTGGCTTCAGCAGCCGCACCGGTTCCCAACACGCTTAGCGTTGTTGCTACCAGTGCGGACGATACCGGCCGCGCCGCGTCCGCCGCAGTGACCGTAAGCAACCAGCCGACGATTATTTCGCTTTTGCCCTCGAGCGCGACGGCGGGGGCGGCGGGCTTTTCGTTGCTGGTCAGTGGCGCGAACTTCGCGGCCACGAGCCCCGGACCAGGATCGGTGATCCTGATTGGCGGAAGCGCGCGCAGCACGTTGTGTGCATCAAATGCGGATTGTTCGACGTCCTTGAGCAGCGCTGATTTGGCGGTCCCTGGGAACCTGAGCGTCGCCGTGCAGAATCCGGGCGGTGCATCGTCGAGTGCGGTGGTTTTCATCGTGGTACCTGCATCACAGGGCGCGGGCAACATCGTACTGACGACGAGTTCGCCAGCTGCCACGGGCAAAGACATTGTTGTCGTGGACCTGAGCACGAGCGGGTCAACGTCGCCACCTGCGGAGGCGAACTTAAGCGTTTCGGCTATGGGCACGTATCAGGCGTCCACGGGAACTTGCTCGCTGGGAGGCACGCCGGTGGCGCTCACACGTCCAGCGTCGGGAACCGCGACGGCCAACCTCTGCGTGTTTTCACTGAGCGGGCTCGATCCTCTGTACACGTATACGCTAAGTGGCCCTTCGCCAGGTGACGCGGCTATCGTGGCGACGAGCTCGTTGGGATTCGGAATCGTTCAGGTGACGATTGCGCTGCCGAGCACGGCCGCGACGGGGCCGCGAACGCTGTTCATACAAAACGCGAATTTCGATCTGGCCTCGGCGAGTGGCGCGGTGGTCATCGAGTGAAAACGTTTGTGTCAGAAAAGGATTAAAAAATATTTTACAAGGAGGTGACGATGAACGGAGCCACATTAAGAACGGTAAGGTCCAGTGTGCAGCTAATGTTCGCGGCCGTCGTGGTGCTGTGCGTGCCGCTCGGGGTGTACGCTACCACGCTATTGCGCATGAACCTCGCGCAGATCGCGCGCGCCGCGGACACAATCGTACGCGCGAAGTGCGTGGGCACTTCGACCCGCTGGGACGCGGGGGCCATCTGGACATTTGCGGAAATTGATGTGGTCGAGACGCTGAAAGGATCGCCGTCCGCACAGCTGATCGTCCGGCTGCCGGGTGGCCGCGTCGGCAACCTCGTGAGCCACGTGGAAGATGCGCCACGATTGAGCGTCGGTGAAGAGAAGGTTTTATTTCTCGAGCGGAATTCGGCTGGTGATTACTCCGTGACCGGCTGGGTCGAGGGCTCATTCCGCATACGAAAAAATGCGGTTGGAGAGGAAACGATTACGCAGGATTCCAGTGAAATTGCGGTGTTCGATACTGTGACGCGGCAATTCCATGCTGAGGGTTTGCGCAATATTTCCATAAGCGATTTTCGGCAGCGGCTGGCAGTGGCACTCGGACCAGCGCGAAGTGGTTCGCGGTGATCTCGTTCAGGGGCCAGAAGTCGCTCGTCAGAATCGGAGAAAGAAACACTTCCGCATGGCTCACAGCGGGGATGTTTCTTTTGCATATGATGGCGCCGGGCGCGGGCGCGGCTTACTCCGTTAACATGATTGTCGCGGATATGCGGCAACCCACAGCGCAATCGGGAAGCACCGCATGTCCCCAGATCACACGGGCTGATCTGAATGCCGCAGGCGGCATTCACGATCAATGGAGCACATCGCTCGGGACAAGCCCGGTCACGGTTCTTACGGCGGATCAGACCTCCAGCGGGCGGCTTAATGAAATTGAGAACACGATTGCCCAGGCGTTTGGAACCTGGACGCATGTTCCCGGCAGCAAACTCGTGCCCGGCTCGCTGGCGCCTCTGGCCCGCACCTCCGTACAGGCCAGTTGCGCGGCCGATGGAGTGAACTCGATATGCTTCAACCAGAACGATCCCGCATTTGCGACCGGAGTTCTGGCATTCACGCGCGTGGTTGCGGGGGATACGATCGGCGAACGGGTTTCCGGAGCGAGTGCTCCATCGACTTTCATCGGGCAGATTCTGGACGCGGACATTATGGTGCGGCCCGGTGACAGCACCATTGAGTTTGCGACACCCGCAGGGCTCGCGGCGAACCCCACGGCTTACGATCTCGAGAGCATCCTGATTCATGAAATGGGGCATTCGTTCGGCGCGGGACACTCGGATGTGTGGCGGGCCATCATGTTTCCGTTTGTCGCGCCGGCGGGCGCTTTTGCCGGGACCCGGCCCAGCCCCGGATCTCCGGACGCGCCGCTCTCCGACGATGACCGTGCGATGGCGCGCGAGCTCTATCCCGATCCCTCCGACACCGTATATATCGGATCCATCGCCGGCAGGATTCTGCCAGCGAACACGCTGGAATTATCGGGCACGGGTACGAGCGGCATTTTTGCCGCACACGTGGTGGCCCTGAATGCCGCAACCGGAGCCGTGGCATCAGCAGCGATTTCAGGGTGGTCGTGCTCCGGCGCCGGGCCTCCGGTTTTCGACGGATCGTACAAAATCGCGCATCTGCCCGTGAGCGTGGGTGGCGGCAGCCAGACGTATCAAATTTATGCCGAGCCGCTCGATGGGCCTGTAGCTCCCAGCGATGTATTCGAATCGACCACGCTGTGCCGGAATGCACTGAGTGATCCGGGCTGGCCTGCATCACTTGCGTGCATCACTCCGGCGCCGATCACGAATTTTTCGGTGAAGGTTCGGTCCGGACCGTAAGCGGGCGGTTCTCACGATTGGGCGAGTGCGGCGGCGATGGGTGACTAAATACATCCGGATTGACGCAATGGGATGTGTGCGGATGGGTGAGAGAGGAAGCGCCGAAGGGTAAATGAGAAGCGGCTCCGATCGGGGGAGGATCGGAGCCGCGGGGGCATCCAGCCGCTTCAGGAATCGACTGGATGAACTCGTTCTGCTTTTTGCCTCGTTATGCCTCGCGAACCGTAAGGGAGTATCGAGTACTGGCCCGACTGCGCTTTCGTGTGATCCTGCTCAACTGCAAGAGCCGCTCAGGCGAATGTTGCGGTGAACCTGATGCAGCGACCGGCTGAGTCTAGCAGCGTCCAGACGGGATGGGTGCGCCTGTGCCCAAGCTGACAATGACATTTGCGCGCGCGTGAATTGGGGGAGACTGCGGCGAGTCCGTAGAATCTACCTGTAGCTACCGAAGTTCCCGTCGGTGCACGGCTTCACAACGGGAATCGTCGGGTCTGCATCCATCGTAATGGCAGGCAAATACCGAAGGTTTAGAACGATGAGGATAGACATTTGACTCTCGTGGTCATCATCTCGGCGGAAATTTTCGCAGCTACACACCACCTATCAGGAGTAATGCAACGGTTGTCCGCAAAAGCGCGACACGTTGAGGGGAATATCTGAGGTTCCACTATCAAGCTGAGGCATGGTAGCCCGGACGGGGGTCGAACCCGTAATCTTCGCCTTGAAAGGGCGACGAGTTAACCATTACTCTACCGGGCCACGACGAAATCGTATCATGCCTGCGTCTGCTTTCCGAGTTTGTCACGCTCGTCTGGCCGCGCTCGCCTCACTGTCATCCGAGAGTTCGAGATGCGAGCGCGCTGGTCGAGGCTGTTCAGAGGCTGTCCAGACGCTGATCAGATGTTGATGAGAGGTTGTGCGAAATCTGTCTGAACGCGGACGGCTCCGTAATATCTGCGGCGCTTAGCGCCAACGCGGTGGCGATATTGGGTTAAGGCTGCACGTCGTGCGGAGCAGCCTGCCGCAGGATGCCGGCGAGCATTTCGGGGATTTCGAAGACGGCGCGGTTTTCAATTTTTGCGGCATTGGCGAGATAGCGTGAAAGGTTCGCGGGTTCGATCAGCCGTGCCACGGCCCCGGCGATGTCGCGGAAACTCCGGAGAACCGTGCCCACTTCTTTCTCGGTGATCCACGCGGCATTGTAACGCTCCTGAGGAAGCGTCCAAGCATTGCGCTCGACAATGAGAGGGAGGCGCATGGCCAGAGCTTCGCTCACGCTTCCGGGACCGGGCTTGCCGATAAAAAAATCGCAGAGGTGCATGTAGCAGTTCACTCTAGTTGTGAATCCTTCGATAAGATGATTCAGGCGCCAAGTCCTGTTTTTCAAGGCGTTCCTCAGTGTTTCATTGCGCCCGCAAATAAAAATTAACTGGAGCTCGAGGTTGGACCGATCCAGCCGCTCGGCAATTTTGAGCATGGCTTTTGAGCCGTGGCCTCCGAACAGCACCAGCCCCGTGGGGAGATCGCGGTGCAATCCCAGCCGCTCGCGCGCAGCCGCGGGTTCCTCAAGGGGCAACTCATAAAAGCCGGGGTGCAGGATCATTCCCGAGGCGCGAAAAATGCGCTCGTCCGGGTGGCCCATGGCGAGTGCCTGGGACACGGCGCGGTCCGATCCGCAGACAAAAAATTGCGGCTGCCGCTCGATCCAGAAGTGCGGCGGATAGTCGGCGATGTCCGTGAGAATCGTGACGAATGGCCTGGCGGGAAACGCGTGCGCGAAGCTTTCCTGCAAGGCACGATTGAAGTTCGGGACGAAGGAAACAACCATGTCGGGTTCCGTCTGCTTCCAATGCGCTTCGAGGAGGCGCACCGTCGAGCGGTGATACGCTCGAATCGTGCCGTGGAGCACCTTCATCAGCTGGGCGCTGCCGAGCGTCCAGCCAGTCCGCAGCATGGTGTTGTAAAAATCCTGGATGCGGATGCCGGTATATTTTTTGAGAATATCAAGCGGGTCGAGGAGTTCTTGCAAATTCGTGAGGGAGACTTCCCAGGGGCGGTGCTGCGCCTGGATGACGGCGTGGAGCGCGGTGGCCGCCGCACGATGGCCGCCCCCAGCGTCGAAAAAACAGAACTCGATTCGGTCCATTCGCGGCCTATTCTGACAATGTAAATGCCGCATCATGCTACAGCGTTGTTAAAAGACTGTTATGGTGCCGTAAACGCACCGTTGAAGTATTGCAATCTTCGCGCTGCCGTGATCTGCCCGTAAGAAAGAGGGCTCATCCTGATGGCGTGAAGTGTGATCTGCACGTCCACTCCTATTTTTCCGGTTTGTGCACCACTCCCTTTATCCGCAACTTTTGCCGCGAGAGTTACTGCGATCCGAGCGAGGTGTACTCCGCGCTAAAAAGCCGCGGCATGAACCTAATTACACTGACCGATCACGATTCTATCGAGGGCGCCGAAGGACTGCGCCGGCATGATGATTTCTTCGCCAGTGAAGAGATCACCTGCAGGATGCCGAGTGGCACGCAGGTACATATTGGTGTGTACGATTTGACGGAACGCCAGCACATGCACATTCAGCAGCGGCGCAACGATCTGATGGCGCTGCTCATGTACCTGACCGAACGCAGGCTTTTTTTCTGTATCAATCACGTGTTCTCCTGCCTCACCGGCTCGCGGTGCGCGGAAGACTTTGCCTGGGTGCGGGAGTACTTTCCGGCAATGGAGACACGCAACGGCCACATGCTGGGCACAACCAACGCACACGCGGCGAATCTCGCAAAACAATGGCGAAAGATCGAACTGGCCGGTAGCGACGCGCATGCGCTGCCGTCCGCGGGCACGGCTTACACCGAGGTGCCGGGCGCACGAGACAAGGAGGAATTCTTCGCGGGGCTGCGTAATGGAATGGGACGCGTGCGAGGGGAGTCCGGCAATTGCCGGAAGCTCATCAGGGACGTTCTGCTAATCGGGACTGAAATGATGCGTGAAAAGGCGTGGACGAGGTCTCTGGCGCCGCTAGCAGTTCTGATTCCTCCCGCAATTCTGCTGAATTATTGGCGCGAGATTTTCTTCAGCCGGCATTGGGCCGCACAAATTCTGGACCGGCCGCAAGGGGCAGGCATGCTCGCTATCGCCGTGCCGCGGCCGGCAGAGGAGGAGCTATGACGGTAACCAGGGCGGTCTGGAATCAGATTGAGTCGAACGATCACCGCCTGATGCGACGCGTGCACCGCTGGCGCGCTCCGCGATGGTTTCGCATTGTGACTATTCTGTTCACGCGGCTGGGAGACGGGTGGCTGTGGTATGCGCTGGGCATCATTCTGCTGCTCTGCGGAGGGGAACACCGTTTTGCCGCCATCGGCACGGCCGCAGTTGCGGTGGGAGCGGGCATTTGCGTGTTTCGCTTCCTTAAGTGCAAAAGCCGCAGGCAGCGGCCGTGCCACATGGAGCCGCATTGCTGGGCAGCGATCCTACCACCCGATCAATACTCATTTCCGTCAGGCCATTCTATAACCGCGTTCGCCACTGGCATTTCGGTGGGGCTGTTTTATCCTGAGTTGCAAGCCTGCCTGGTGGTGGCTGCGCTGCTGATCGCATTGTCGCGCATCATCCTGGGGATGCATTTCCTCAGTGATGTCGTCGTCGGGTCATTGATTGGCGTGACCCTGGCCCTCGTCAGTTACCATATTTTCTTGGCGCTGTGAGCGGGGCCTTTTGCGGAGAGCCGCGGGCAGTTAAGCGGATCAGTTGAGCGGATGCGGTCACTTCTGAAGCAAAAAAAAGACGCACGGTCGTTTCGCGCTGTGTGTTTCCGTCAAAAATCTTCTTAGGCGCGTTCGCTTGCATTTTGTCACGAGATTATCGCATCGAACACTCAAAACCTTCAGGTCGCGTCCGCAGGCGCAGGCGCCGCAGCGCTTTCTTCATTTCAATTCTTATCCATTCTTAACATTCGAAAAAACGATATTTGTTTTTCGGAATGATTTTGTCCTAACGCAACGCAATTTACTGCGCGCGATCATCGCCTCCGAAATGTTTCTGATTTTTTATCTGTAGAAAACGGTTTTGTAACACGGCTCGGCTAACACTCTCTTGCCCAGCGAATTCGACTTCTGAGGAGGCCTGATGTATTGGAAGCAGTGCGTAAAAAAGTCTCTCGACGGCTTGCGTATCGGCCTGACGTGCGTCGCGCTATTGCAATTCACCGTTGCGGGTGCTCTGGGAGCTCCCCCGCAAAACACCACGGCACCCCCAACCCGCACGCCCATCAAACACGTCATCGTGATCATCGGCGAAAACCGTACGTTCGATCACGTGTTTGCCACCTACAAACCGCGCAATGGACAGAAGGTGCGCAATTTATTGTCCGAAGGGATCGTGAAAGAGGATGGCACACCCGGACCGAACTACTCGAAGGCCAATCAGTATTCCGCGGCCGATGAGGGCCCGCAAGATTTGTTTCTCGAAAGTCCCATCGACAAAACCGTTTACGACCCGCTGCCTCCAGCACTTACGGGCGGCCCTACCACGCCGGCGTTCTCGAGCGTCACGCAAGCCATGGCCGCGGAGAACGGACTCGACCCGGCTTACTATCAATTCCTCACGACGGGCGGCACCGGCCAGCCGGCGAAAGTGCCCGATGCGCGCATCTCGTACGATGGAAAAGACGCTAGCCATCTGCCGCCAGGACCATTTCAGCTGACACCCGGCGTGCCTTACGATGGCTATGCGGCGAGTCCGGTGCACCGCTTCTACCAGATGTGGCAGCAACTGGATTGCAATGTGGTATACGCCACCGCGAAAGATCCCAGCGGCTGCGAGGCAGACCTGTTTCCCTGGGTCGAAGTCACGATCGGAGCCGGAAGCAACGGCAATCCGCCACCGTCGCCATTTACGTTCGAGTCCACAGGCGAAGGGTCCACATCGATGGGCTTCTACAATATGCAGCAGGGAGATGCGCCTTATTTTAAGATGCTTTCCGACACCTACGCGATCAGCGACAACTACCACCAGGCGGTGATGGGCGGCACCGGCGCAAATCACGTGATGCTGGGCACCGGCGACGCTATTTGGTTTAGTGACGGGATGGGTAATCCCATTCCCCCGCCACCGAACGAAATCGAAAATCCGAATCCCGCGCCCAACACAAACAACTGGTATACGCAGGATGGCTACTCGGGCGGCACGTACAGCGAATGCGCCGAGCCCAACCAGCCCGGTGTGTCGGCTATTGATAATTACCTCGAGTCTCTCCACCCGGCGATCAATCCTCATTGCCAGCCGGGCCACTACTATCTGCTGAACAACTACAACCCTGGTTATTACGGGGATGGCACGGTGGCGTTTGGCGATCCGAAGGGCACTGCGTTCACGATTCCGCCTTCGACGCTGCGCACGATCGGCGATGAGCTTCTCGAACAGAACGTTTCCTGGAAGTACTACGGCGACGGCTGGAACGCATACGTCGCAAACCCCTACGACCCCACCAACACGTACTGCAACATCTGCAACTTCGAGCAGTACGCGACTTCGATCATGACGAACTCCGCAGTGCGCACCGCGCATCTGCAGGACACGACCAACCTATACAGCGATATTCAGAGCGGCACGCTGCCCGCGGTGTCATTCGTTAAGCCGAGCGGCCTGGTAGATGGCCACCCCGCGTCGTCCAAACTCGACCTATTTGAAGGATTTGTGAAGAAGATTGTGGATGACGTACAGAGCAACCCGCAGCTTTGGGCCAGCACCGCAATTTTCGTCACCTTCGATGAAGGCGGCGGCTACTATGATTCGGGATACGTGCAACCGCTGGACTTTTTCGGCGATGGCACGCGCATTCCGCTGATCGTGGTCTCGCCCTATTCGAAGGGAGGGCGCGTGGCTCATGATTACAGCGACCACGTCTCCATTCTCAAGTTCATCGAGGCGAACTGGAACCTGCCGCCCGTGACGGATCGCAGCCGCGATAACTTCCCGAACCCGATTGCGAAGCAGAACGATGCGTATGTGCCGGCGAACAGTCCCGCCATCAGCGACTTGATGGAACTGTTCAACTTTCAACAGAAGAACGCTTCCGGAGATGGGGACCACGACCGGGACGATCACAATGCAGATGGACACTCGGGAGACAATCAGAGCGGAAACAACAACAGTGGCGGCAATTATGAGCGCGGCAATAACAGCCAGGGCGGTGGTAATTTCTAGCTAACTGGAGTCACCTGTAACAACTTTGGGCCGGCTCGGGATTGGACGAGCCGGCCCAACTTTTGTTGGCGTACGTGTTGGCGTACGTTTTGATGACTTACGTGATCAACTCCGATTCCGTACGGGCTCCAACGCCATCGTGAAAGTTTGCTCCTGTCGAACACGTCGGCAGAATTAGAACCAATTCATCGCGGCAGAGAGGTATTATCGCGCCGTGAAACAGTTAACGCGTGACCCGAGATGAATCTCATATCCAGCCAAATCCGTTTGACAGCAACTGACCTGAGTAACCATTTAGCTTGCCATCATGTCACTTCGCTGGACCTGAGCGTTGTGCGCGGTCAGCATCGTGCCCCCGAGTGGAGGTCGCCCGACGCAGTAGTCATTCAGCAATTGGGCATCAGGCATGAGGCCGCTTACCTGAGATTTCTCCAAGAGAAGGGAAGGTCTCTCGTTGATTTGCGTGCGATCGCAGACGAGCAGCGAGCGGTTGCCGAAACGACGTCGTGCATGGAACGAGGAGTGGAGGTCATCGCGCAGGGAAGTCTGGCGGTTGGGCGCTGGTTCGGACGGCCGGATGTCATGGCGAAAGTGGCGAAGCCCAGCCGGTTCGGCCAGTGGTCGTACGAGGTCTATGACTGCAAGCTGGCACGTGAGACGAAGGCTACAACGATCCTCCAGCTTGCTCTTTATTCTTATCTGTTGGCGCAGGTCCAGATGGAAGCGCCGGAATTTACCTATGTGGTTCCTCCTGGCCAGAATTTCGAGGCAGAGGTGTATCGCTGTTCGGAATATTCCGCCTACTATCGATATGTGAAGGCACGGCTCGAAAATGTGTGCGATGACGGGAAGGATGAAAAGACCTATCCAGAACCGTGCCAGCATTGCGATGTATGCCGATGGTTTCACGAATGTGACGCCAGGCGACGCAACGATGATCACCTTTCATTAGTCGCTGGGATCACCAAGCTGGAACTGGATCAATTCAAAAACTGGAACGCTCCGACTGTGGTCCAGCTCGCGGCCCTGCCCATTCCCCTGAAGCAGCGGCCGCTACATGGCGCCAAAGAGCGTCACGAGCGGGTGAGGGAGCAGGCGCGGGTCCAGGTCGAGGGACGAACGCGCGGCAAGCCGGTGCACGAGTTGCTGCCCGTGGCCGCAGGCGCCGGGTTCTGTAATTTGCCCGAGCCCTCGCCGCTCGATGTGTTCATGGACCTGGAGGGTGATCCCTTTGCACCGAATGGCGGACGGCAATACCTATTCGGTTTCGCGGCGCTGGACGCAGAGTTAAAACTTTTTTACGGAAAGAAGTGGTGTTTCACGGCAGAGGAAGAGAAACAAGCTTTCGAGTGGATTGTAGACGAGATCATGCGCCGTTGGGCCGACGCTCCTCGCATGCATGTCTATCATTTTGGATCTTATGAGCCCAGTAAGTTCAAGTGGCTGATGGGAAGATACGCAACCAGAGAGGAAGAGATTGACCGGATGTTGCGGGCTAAATTGTTCATTGACCTGCATACAATTTCTAAACAGGCGATCAGGGCAGGTGTGGAGGAGTATTCGCTCAAGGCACTAGAGGTCTTCCATCAATTTAAGCGCACCACGCCCCTCGAGGAATCACGCGAGGCGATGCGATACGTGGAGCACTGGCTAGAACTCGAATGGGGCGGTGAAGTTCCACAGAAGGTCCAAGCGACAATGGAGGGATATAACGAAGACGATTGTCGATCCACAGCCTCGCTACGAGATTGGCTGGAAAGCGAACGCAGGAAGTTAGAAGAAGGCGGAGCAGTCATTCCGAGACCAGACCTTCGGGATGGCATACCGTCCGTTACATTGAGTGAGCGGCAGCAGCAAGTCGCCTCACTTGTGGAGCGACTCGTGTTGGGTGTTCCCATTGATCCAACAACGCGCTCTGCGGATGAGGGAGCCCGCTGGATATTGGCACAGCTTCTCGATTGGCACTGGCGGGAGAGGAAGGCTACCTGGTGGGAAAAATTCCGCTTGGCAGCGTTGGACGATGAGGGTTTGTTGTATGAGCGCGTGGCGTTAACGGGCTTGCAGTTTGTGCAACGCGTGGCTGTCTCCCGAAAAGTTCCTGTGGACCGCTATAAGTTCCCAAAGCAAGAGACGGAAGTGCGTTGCGAGAAATCCTTATATCACCGAGATGAAGAGATCGGCTGCGTGAGCGCTATCGATCCGGTACTGGGAACGATCGACATTAAGAAAACCAAAAAGACAGCGGATGTTCACCCGACAAGCGTGTACATGTGGGACGAGCCTATTGGCACACCGGAGCAGGCAAAAGCTTTGCTTCGTATTGGCACCTGGGTGGCGGAGAACCATGTAGACGGTGAAGGAGTTTACCGGGCCGCGCGGGATTTGTTGCTCCGAAAATCGCCACGCCTCTATGCGCCGCACACAATCGCGGCGTTAGTTGGGGAAGACGCCAAGCTTAGGGCCTGTCGGGTTGCAGGAGAACTCGATCATTCCGTGTTTGCAATTCAAGGCCCCCCAGGGGCAGGTAAGACCTACACCGGTGCACGGATGATCTGTCAGCTGGTGAGACAGGGGAAAAAGATTGGCATTACCGCTTTAAGCCACCAAGTGATTCGAAAATTGTTGGATGAAGTTGTGACGGCTGCACACGAGGATGACATTCACGAAGTACGGTGCATGCAGAGATCAAAGGAAGAAGAGCCGACAGCGGAAATCGCAATCGCCAACAGCAACCCCGTCGCCTGGAACGCGCTGGAGTCTGGTTCAGCTAATGTAGTGGGAGGAACGACGTGGCTATGGGCACCAGCGCAATCGTTCGAAGTAGTGGATTTCCTGTTTATTGATGAAGCTGGGCAGATGGCTTTGGCGGATGTGATCGCGGTGGCACAGGCCGCGAAGAACGTGATATTGATTGGCGATCCGCAGCAATTGGAGCGGCCCTTACAGGGAAGCCATCCGCCCGGCGCCGAGAAGTCAGCGTTGGAACATCTTTTGGGAGACCATAAAACGATTCCCGAGACCATGGGATTGTTGCTACCCGAGACATGGAGAATGCACCCGAGCATTTGTGCTTTCACATCGGAATTGTTTTATGAGGGGCGATTGGGGGCGCGGAACCTTACACGCAACCGGGTTTTGGAGGGGCACCCGTGGTTGAAGCATGCAGGACTATATCTTCTGCCGGTTACGCACGAAGGCAATCGAAATTCGTCGCCGCAAGAACTGGAAGTGGTTGCGCGAATTGTCGACAGCTTGTTGGCTCCAGGGGTTAGGTGGTTTTGGAGCATAGGTAATAGCCGGCCCTTGGAATTGAAAGACATTTTGATCGTGGCACCCTATAACGCGCAGGTTGCTGATCTTCTAACACGGCTGCCCGCAGCTCAAATCGGAACTGTCGACAAGTTCCAAGGACAGGAAGCACCCGTGGTGATCTATTCACTCACAACATCCTCTCCGCAGGATGCGCCGCGAGGAATGGAGTTTCTTTACAGCCTGAACCGATTGAATGTCGCAACGTCGCGTGCCATGTCAAACGTAATTGTGGTCGCGAGTCCACGTTTGTTTGAGCCCGAATGCCGCACTCCTCGTCAGATGCAGCTCGCAAATGCGCTCTGTCGATTTGGAGAACTCGCTCAAATTGTCGATGGTTCAATCTAATTGATATCGTCGCGTACTACGTAGCTCTACTAGAGAAGATCCCAATATCACGATGGCATGAAAAATTCAGCGGAATGATCGCGGATAAAGCGGCTTTCTTGCGAAAAATAACTCCCGAAACGGAGCGGTAAAATCAGGTACGGCCCTGTCGGCCCTACGATTCGTGGCGTTCCTGATGCTCTGCGAGCCAGGCCATCTGGATGGATTCCAGCTTGCCTTCATTCGATACTTTCGGATCACCTACGAAGCCATCGAGCGTCAGCACCCACTTGTGCAGGTCGGTAAAACGCACACTGAGCGGATCGGTATCCGGATATTTCTCGGCGAGCTGAAGGCCAATTTCCTCGGTGTCGTCCCAATCAAATGTGCCAGGCATCCCGGTTCTCCTATAAGGCAAGAGTTGTTGCTAGGTTCGCCTTTTGGGCGTGGTTGTCGGAACGAGTCGAGTGTCGTTTCCGTGTCCCGCCTCTGTGCAGCGTTCCATTGTCAAGGATCTGTGTGGCGCTTGTCGTTGGCGCTAGTCTTTGTGAGAGTCCGAAGCATCAGTGCTCCGCTTCTTTCGCAAAATTGCGATTCCACGCCGGGATTTCCACTACGATGTCGCTCGTGCCGTCGGGAACACATTGGCATCCCAGCCGCGATTTCGCCTCAAGTCCCGGCGCTTCGTCCAGCTGGTCGAATTCGGCATCGCTGGCTTCGTTGCAAGATTCAAGCCCCGCATGCACGATGACGTGACAGGTGGAGCAGGCGCATACGCCGCCGCAGGCATGGTCGAGGCCCATGTGGTGCCCGGTGGCAATGTCGAGAATACTGCCCGGCAAACCATCATGCCCGTAGGGAAATTTCGCGGGATCCACTTCCACCGTCTTTCCCCTCAGGCAGGAATGTCACCTTAAATTTTTCGTGGCGGGCGTGTACTTCGTCTGTTCGATGTAAGGATTGCTGCCGCCCATCGTCCTACCTCCTCTATCTATCGCGACGCCTAGACGTCGCTCAACCGCTTGCCCGAGAGCGCGCTCGAGAGCGCGCGATTCATCACGCGTTCGGCAAGCGGCATGGTGACCTGGTTCAACTCGTCCACACGCGCGCGGATCAGCTTGTAATCGTCGCCCGCCATCGCGGAGCGGAGCGCGGCGATGCTGGCTCCATGGCTGCGGCGCTCGTCTTCGGGTAAATTGCCGGGTAAATCAGGTGCCAATTCCGTTGGCAATTCCACCGGCAAACCGGCGCGCGATTCAGCGGATGCGCTGGCGCCGGCCGCAATGTCCGCCAGCGATTTTTCGGTCGCGCGCAAAATTGTTTCCGCCTCGTTGCGTGCTTCGATCACCTGGCGCACGTTAAAATCCTGCTCGGCGTTCTCGATGGACTCTTCGAGTATGTGTTCGATCTCGGCATCGTTCAGTCCATAGCTCGGCTGCACTTCCACCGACTGCTCCTGCCCGGTCTTCAGGTCGCGTGCGGAGACCTGCAGAATGCCGCTCGCATCAATGAGAAACTTCACCTCAATGCGCGCCAAGCCCGCAGGGCCCGGCGGGACGCGTAGTTGAAACCGCGCCAGCGACCGGCAATCCGCCGCCAGTTCGCGTTCGCCCTGCAGAACGTGAATGTCGATGCCCGTCTGATTTTCAACGCCGGTGGTGAACATTTCCTGCGCGCTGGCCGGAATCGTCGAGTTGCGCGGGATAATTTTCGCGACCACGCCGCCCATCGTTTCGATCCCCAGCGAAAGCGGCGTCACGTCCAGCAGCAGCATGTCTTTCACGCCGCTTTCGAGGATGTTGGCCTGGATTGCCGCGCCGAGCGCGACCACTTCGTCCGGATTGAGTTCTGCGTGCGGCTTTCGTCCAAAAAACTGCTCGACCATGCGCCGCACCAGCGGAATGCGGGTCGAGCCACCCACGAGTACGACTTCGTCCATGTCCGCCGGCTTCAGACCCGCATCGGCCAGCGCCATCCGCACGGGACCCATGGTGCGGTCGAGGATCGGCTGCACCAGACCTTCGAATTCCGCGCGGGAAAATTCGCGCACGTAGAAGCTGCCGTCGGGCAGCGGCACCATCACGGTCTGCGCGTTCGCCAAAGGAAAGCTCGTGCTTGGCGCGCGATCAGCGCTTTGCGCAGCTCCTGCACGGCTTCAGGATCGCGGCTCGAGATCGAGCGCCGTGCCGGATGCGAATTTCGTCTCGTGCCACAGCCAGCAATGCGTTGTCCAGATCGTCGCCGCCCAGGTGGGTATCTCCGTTGGTCGAGAGCACCTGGTAAATGTCGCCTTCACCGGTGGAGACCAGCTTCAGAATCGGAGATGTCGAACGTGCCGCCGCCCAAGATCGTACACGGCCACGCGGCCGCGCCGCTGTTCGTGCAAGCCGTAGGCCAGCGCCGCCGCAGTGGGCTCGTTCACCAGCCGCAGAACTTCGAGACCAGCGAGCCGGCCCGCATCCTTGGTCGCCTGCCGCTGCGCGTCATTGAAATACGCGGGTACGGTAATCACGGCGCGGTCCACGCGTCTCGCGAAAAAATCGCTCGGCCCAGATCTTCAATTCGCGCAGAATAAACGCGGATATTTCCGGAGGCGTAAAGACGCGATCGCCCAGGCGCACGCGAATCACGCTCTGGCTTGCCTGCATCGATGTGAAACGGGAAATCTTCAGCTCGTCCTGAACGTCGGCAACGCCGCGGCCCATCAGCCGTTTGACCGAGTAGATCGTGCGCGCGGGCTGCGTCAGCAGGCGCTTTCGCGCCGGCTCGCCGACGATCACGGCGCCATCGGCATCCACGCTGACGATCGGATGGGCACAGCGTCTCCCCGTAACGGCCCGGGAATGCACTTCGGCGCGGCCTGCCTGCCGCGTCCAGGTAAGCGATCAAGCTGTATGTGGTGCCCAGATCGATGCCACCGTGCGTCCCATTCCCCGACTACGCCTCCTCAATTCTTTTTGCACGCTCGCCACCAGATTACGAATGTACGACCGGCGATTCAGCACGTCGTTCATGCGCTCCATCAGCTTCCGCCGCGCCGATCATCTGTGAGCGGCTGGGTGCCCGGCGATGCGGCCACAGACGACGGACGGACAGGCATGCTCGCTCTTCGCCACCTTCGGCGAGGTCTTGTCCCACTCCGCGAATAAGCTGGTCGCAGCTCCGCATCCACTTCGTCCAGCTTCTGCTCAAAATTTGAGCTGGCGGCTTCGAGCTTGCGCCTGACCACGGCCGTCTCCACGGGCACATCGGCGGAGCTGCTGCGCGCCTGCGCGGGCCTCACGCAGCTCATCGAGCGATTCGTTAAGCTCGAACACTTCTTCCAGCAATTCCGGCGGAGCCTGCTGCTTGTGCTGGCCTTCGCGGCGCATGCCCGCCTGCCCGAGAAGATACTCGACGCGGCTGACCGGATCGCGCAGTGCGCGAAAAGCGTCATTCAACCGCGAGGAGCGCGTCGAGCGCCAGCTCGCGCTCACGCTCGCTCGCGCGCACGAAATTGTCAGGATGCAGCTTCCAGCTCAGCTGGTGAAACCGCCGCTCGAGGTCTCCGGAATCGATCTTCAGCCTGTGGGCAGTCCGAAGAAGCCGAAATAATCGTCGCCGGAAAGCGGCTGGATCTTGCCGCAAGCGGGACAAAAATGCGCGCTTCAGCCGGCGCGCCGCAACTCCAGCATGCGTGGCGTCACGGACGGCGTTTTTGCCAAAGTCGCTTCCGTGCTCATGATGTTGCCTGTTCTCGGCGTGCGATCGCGGAATTCTCAGAACGCGCGGTCCCCTCACGCAGGCTGAGAATGTGGCTGGCGAAACCTAAGCGCCGTGAATGAACTGCCGCAGCCGCAGCTTCGGGTGGCCTGCGGGTTCTGAAAAATGAACCCTTCACGCATCAGCGTCTGTTCGTAATCGAGTGTAGTGTTGTCGAGGTAGAGGTAGCTCTTCGGATCGACGAAAACCCGCGCGCCATTTTCCTCGAACACTTTGTCCCGGTCGCGCGGCTGCGTGTCGAGCCGCATGGCGTATGACAATCCGGAGCAGCCGCCGCCTTGCACGCCCACGCGCAGGCCGCCGGCAGTCCCCGGGAACGCCTTCTTTGACGAGCAGTTCCTGAATTTTTTTCGCGGCTTTTTCGGTTACGTGAATCATGTATTTGGCCTCCGGGTAGCAAAATCCCGGCCAATCCGTCCGGCGCTCGGAAATTGCAAAACAGCGCTAGTCGTGCGCTCCTGCGGTTTCCGGTTCAGAGACTTCGGAACCATGCTTTTTCTTCCAGTCGCCAATTGCCGCCTTGATGGCGTCTTCCGCCAGCACCGAGCAGTGGATCTTCACCGGCGGCAAGCTGAGTTCCCGAACGATGTCGGTGTTCTTGATCGATAGCGCTTCCTCGACCGTCTTGCCCTTCACCCATTCGGTGGCCAGCGAAGAACTCGCGATCGCCGAGCCGCACCCAAAGGTCTTGAACTTGGCCTCTTCGATGACCTGCGTGTCCGGATTGATGCGCATCTGCAGCTTCATCACGTCGCCGCACTCCGGCGCGCCCACCAGCCCCGTGCCGACGTTGGGATCTTCTTTTGGAAGGCTACCGACGTTGCGCGGATGATTGTAGTGCTCCACCACTTTATCTGAATAAGCCATGTGTTCCTCCTCGCCTATAATTCCAATTTCGATTTTCGAATTGAACTCAAAATCCGCATCGCTGAATTACGCCGTCTTCCAGTTCATCTTGCTCAAATCCATACCTTCTTTGGCCATCTCGTACAACGGCGATAGCTCGCGCAGCCGGCTAACAACTTCCGACCACGCGCCCGGTCACATAATCCACTTCTTCCTGCGTATTGAAGCGCCCCAGCCCAAAGCGAATCGAAGTGTGCGCCAGATCCTCGCCCACGCCGAGCGCTTTCAGCACGTAGCTGGGCTCGAGCGTTGCCGAGGTGCAGGCCGAGCCGCTCGAAACGGCCACGTCGTTGATGCCCATCAGCAGCGATTCGCCTTCCACGAATGCGAAGCTGATATTCAAATTGTGCGGCAGGCGGTGGATCATCGACCCGTTGATGTACACCTCGTCCAGATTCGCGAAAATACCGTCCTTCAGCCGATCGCGCAGCCCGCTCAGTCGCTTGCTTTCGGTCGGCATCTCGGTCTGACAAAGCTCTGCGGCCTTGCCAAATCCCACAATTCCGGGACGTTCAGCGTTCCGGAACGCATCCCGCGCTCGTGGCCACCGCCATCGATAATCGATGCAAGTTGCACGCGCGGATTGCGGCGCCGCACGTAAAGCGCGCCGCAACCCTTGGGGCCGTAAATCTTGTGCGCCGTCAGTGCGAAGCAGGTCGATGCCGTCTTTTTGCACGTCCACGGGAATCTTGCCCACCGCCTGCACAGCGTCGCTGTGGAAGAAAACGCCCTTTTCCTTGGCGATCTTGCCGATCTCCTCCATCGGCTGGATCACGCCGATTTCGTTGTTCGCGTACATGATGGTGATCAGAATCGTTTTGGGCGTAATGGCGCGCCGCAGATCGTCGAGATCGATGCGGCCATCTTTGCTCACGGGCAGGTACGTGACTTCATACCCATACTTTTCCAGGCGCTTGCAGGTGTCGAGCACCGCCTTGTGCTCGGTAACCTGGGTGATGATGTGATTGCCTTTCTCGCGATACATTTCCGCCGCGCCCTTGATCGCGAGGTTGTTGGATTCGGTGGCGCCGCTGGTGAAAATGATCTCTTTGGGCGTGGCATTGATCAGCGGGCGATTTGCGCGCGCGCGTTCTCCACCGCTTCTTCGGCTGCCCACCCGAAGGCGTGGTTCCGGCTGGCGGAGTTGCCGAACTTCTCATGAAAGTACGGCAACATGGCGTCGATCACCCGCGGATCGACCGGGGTGGTCGCGTGATTATCCATGTAGATCGGAAGCTTAATGGCCATTGTGGCCCTCCTGAATGCGTTCTAAGCGCGTAATGCGCCCAATAAAATCCACCCTAATGTGCTAAGTCGACGAGGACGCGTTCTCCCGAATCGTCACTCATCTGCGAAATCGTTACCGCTTTCAGAATCTGCAAAATACTTTCATTGACGCGCCGCAACGGTTCCCGCACCGTGCATGTGCTGGCCTGAACGCATTCACCATGCGTCGTAACGCATGAAGTAATTGCCAGCGGGCCGTCAATGGCGCTGATTACTTCGAAAGCGCTGATGTCCCGGGGGTGCCGCGCCAACTGGTAACCCCCATCCGAGCCGTGCCGCGACATGATCAAGCCCGATTTCGCAAGCCTTTGCAGGACCTTGGCCATCAGCGGCACAGAAACACCGCATGCGTGGGCGATTTCCGAAGCACTGCACGACGCCTCCGGTCCGTGCGCGGCCAAGTGTTTGACCGCAATGAGCCCGTAATCGGACTTTTTCGATAATTTCAGCATCGGTAGCTCAGAGCTATATACGACCAACTCAGTCGCATATGCATGTTATTCCATCTCACGCCATCGCGTCAACTGTTTCGTGTGAAACGGCTGGTGGCAATTCCAAGCCCCACAATGTTTTAATATAGGACTCAACTGGTCGCAATGGCAAACTAGCACCAGCAAAAGGTATCAAATCAGGATTGAACGGCTCTTTCGGTGGTTAACTCGCGCTCGCAACTCACCGATCGGATGATTCGAGCGTGGATAGGTTAGAGGACTTCGCACGATCAACCCGGACGCCGTCGCATGACGGAGCATTCCGCTTTTTAGATCCAGAATTTCTCGCCTTCGCAACACCAGCGTCTGCGTTAGAATGACGTGGCTCTCACGCCATTTATGCGCGACGTTATCGCTATCTATCCTGGATCGTTTGACCCAGTTACCAACGGCCACCTCGACCTCATCGAGCGGGGCACAAAAATTTTTGGACGTTTGATCGTTGCCGTTCTCCGCAATACCGAAAAAGCGCCCTTGTTCTCACTCGCCGAGCGCGTGGAAATGATGATCGAGGCTACGCGCGGCTTTCCAAATGTGGAAGTGGACGCGTTTGATGGTTTGCTTGTGGAATACGCGCGCAAACTCGAGGCGCACATTCTTTTGCGCGGCATTCGAGCGGTTTCCGACTACGAGTTTGAGCTGCAGATGGCCATGATGAATCGCAAGCTCGAGCCCGGCCTCGAAACCGTGTTCATGTTGCCCGGCGAAGCCTACAGCTACCTGAGTTCGCGACTGGTTCGTGAAATCGCGAAACTGGGCGGGCCCGTCAGTGGCCTGGTGCCTCCTGCGGTCGAGCAGCGCTTGCGCGCGAAGGTGACTTAGGCCCGCCTGCCAGCCGGGTATAAAGACAAGACTGACGGGTAAGCAGTCCAGTAAGGGGCACATAAGGGCTACAAGGGAGAGATACGCTTTGCGATTCGCCAATCGCGTTAACCGCATTTCGGTTTCGCAGACCGCGACCGTTCTGATGGAAGCCGAACGGATGAAGGCCCGCGGCGTGGACGTGGCGGATTTTGGTCCCGGTGAGCCGGATTTTCCTACCCCTGACCATATAAAAAAGGCCGCCGTAGACGCGCTGGCCGCTAATTGCACCAAGTACACGCCCGTTGCCGGAATCGGCGCGTTACGCGAAGCGGTTTGCGCCTGGCACGCACAGCAGCTTGGCAGCACTTATGAACCCGCCGAATGCGTGATAACCGCGGGCGGGAAACACGCCATTTATAACGCGATTTCGGCGCTTATCGAAGAGGGCGATGAAGTCGTGATCCCCGTGCCCTATTGGGTGAGCTTTCCTGAGATCGTGCGGTTTTCGGGCGGCGAGCCCGTGTTCGTGTCCACCGATCCGTCCGACGGGTTCTGCCTGCGTGCCGACCAGTTGGATGCCGCGATCACCTCGCGCTCGCGCCTGGTGATTGTGAATTCGCCTAATAATCCGACCGGGACCGTAATTCCACCGGATGAGTTCGAGCGAATCTACGAAGTTTGTCGCAGGCATGGCCTGTGGCTGATGACCGATGAGTGCTATTCGCACTTTACGTACGGAGGCGCGAAACCCTACTCCATCGCCAGCGTGGCCGGTTCAAAATCTAACCTGATCGTCATTGGCTCGATGTCCAAAACTTTTTCGATGACTGGCTGGCGCCTGGGCTACGCTCTGGCACCGAAACCGGTGATCGATGCCATGATCAGAATCCAAAGCCAGTCCACCTCGAATCCCAGTTCCATCTCACAATATGCAGGATTGGCGGCTATGACCGGACCGATGGATTCGGTACAACTGATGCTGACGGAGTATGCGCAGCGGCGCGCTCGAATCCTGGCCGGCCTCAGTGCCATTCCGGGTATCACGTGCACGGAACCCTCCGGCGCGTTTTATGTGTTTCCAGACGTTTCCGCACGTCTGGTGAACGGTTCCGGTGATTGCACGCGGCTCGCGCGGCAGTTGATGGAACGCGAACACGTCGTGGTAGTGCCGGGAGAGGCGTTCGGCGCAGCGGGATTTTTGCGCTTCTCGTATGCGACTTCAATCGAGCGTATCGAGGAGGGTCTGCGGAGGCTGGAACATTTTTTTGCTTCCGCGGCATCTGCAAAGTGAAGCTTGCGCCTATCCGGTTGGAGCCACTGTTTGTTCCGCGCATTTGGGGTACGCGTAACTTGCAGCCACTCTACGCAATGCCCGCAAAGGTGACGGCGGGTGTCCCCAGCGGGTCGAAAAGCGAGCAGCGCCGGGAGAGCGACGGCCCTGACGCCCAAGAACGCATTGGCGAGGTCTGGCTGACCGGAAATGATTGCGTCTTTGCAAGCGGCCCGCACGCCGGACGCACCCTCGGCGAAGCGTGGCCGCAACTTCCAGCCGAGTGGACCGGCGGGCGCCTGCGAGATGTGGCCCGCATCCCGCTTCTCGTAAAGTTTATTTTCCCCGAGGACCACCTCTCGATACAGGTGCATCCTGATGATGAATACGCCCGGAAGCATGAATCCGCCTCGGGAGGAATCGGCAAAACGGAGATGTGGTACGCGGTCACAGCACAGCCCAATGCTGAAGTGCGGCTGGGGTTCGAGGCTGGTGTAACGCGGGAGAGCTTTCGGCGTGCGATTGCAGAAGGCCGTGCAGAGCAATGCCTCAGACGGCTCGCGGTGCACCCTGGGGATTCCTTTTTCGTGCCAGCCGGAACTCCTCACACCATTGGGCCGGGAATGGTGCTCTGCGAGGTGCAGGAACATTCCGACCTCACCTATCGCGTATTTGATTACAACCGTGTCACGGCCGAGGGCACTCCTCGCCCGCTCCACATGCGCCAGGCGTTCGAGGTGCTTGAGTTTGGCGGGACCCCAGCCAATTCTGGCCAGTGCATCGAGCCCGTGCACGTACAGGCTGGCCCGCTGCTGAAAACATACCTCGCCGCCTGCCGCCACTTTGCCGTGGAAAGCTGGCAATTCTCCGGACCGGTCGCCCACAGCACTTCGCCCGAGCGATTCGAGCTGCTCGTCATTGTCGCGGGAACCGGCCAAATTACATCCGCGTCCGAATCGCAGGATTACACCGCGGGCCAATGCTGGTTTCTTCCCGCGGCGCTGGGCGCTTTTCAACTGACCGCTGCCAGCTCCACAACGTTGCTGCGCACCTACGTTCCCGATCTGCAGCAAGTCGAGCGAGAACTCTCCAGCGTGCCGATCGACCCGGCGGTCCGGGGACGGATCATTCATTCGTGAGCGGCGGCCACCCAGAGCTCCACATCGTGATTCTCGCGGGGGGGCGCGGAACCCGCTTCTGGCCACGCAGCCGCACCCGCACGCCCAAACAACTGCTGAACATTGTGGGGCGGAACACCATGCTCGAGCAGACGGTCGCGCGCGTTGCACCGCTAATCCCCGCATCTCGTATTTGGGTGGTAACCAATGAGCAGCAAGTTGCTGCTGTAAGGCGGCAATTGCCGCAAGTCGCTCCGCACCACGTCCTCGCCGAACCCGTGGGCCGCAACACCGCCGCTGCCATTGCACTCGCTGCCGCCCATATCCGAAAAGAACTAACCGCACGTCAAAAATCGGGCAAGTCCGGCAAGCCGGGTAAACCGGACAACTCCCGTAAGCTGGATAATGCCCAAAGCGATGCAGTCATGGCCGTTCTTCCCGCCGATCATTTCATTGCGCAGTCCGCCAGATATCGCAAAATCGTCCGCGCGGCGCTGCAGCTTGCCGCACGCCCTGGCGCGCTAGTCGTGCTGGGAGTTCCCCCCACGCGCCCTGAAACGGGATACGGCTACATTGAACATGAAAATCATAGAAGTCGCGTGGCCGGAGAGGTGGTGTATCCGGTGCGCGTTTTTACCGAAAAGCCTTCACTCCAAAAGGCACGGCGATATATTGCGTCCGGACGTTATCTTTGGAACGCGGGCATGTTCTTCTGGCGCGTTTCTACATTTCTCGACTATCTGGCGAAATACCTGCCTCAAACGCACGCCGCGGTGATGCGCCTGGCGGAAACGATCGGAACGAAGCGGTATAAGGCGGCATTGCGGCGCATTTACCCGCAACTTGCGAATATTTCCGTGGATTATGCGGTGCTCGAGCCCGCATCGCGCCACCCGCAAGCGGTATTCGTCCTTCCCGCCGCCGTAGGTTGGAGTGATATCGGATCGTGGCACTCCGTCCACGAACTCCTGGCCAAGACTTCAGATGAAAATATCTCCGCGGGCCGCTTTATGGCGCTGGACGCCAGCGGCAATCTGCTTTGGAGTCCCGGCAAATTCGTCAGCGCAGTGGGCGTGCGGAATCTCGTGGTCGTCGATACTCCGGATGCACTGTTGATCTGCTCCCGCGATCGCGCGCAGGATGTAGGCAAAATTGTGAAATGGCTCGAAACACATCACGGCCGCGCGCTGCTGTGACCGCGTGCATTTCCTATTCGTTTTGCAGGCGTGTTGCGGATCTTCGGCGCAATTTTGCTGCATTTCAGCAACATCTCCCGCAGGCACTTAGCGGATGAAATAACGGTAATAATTTAAATCGTTTGTTCAGGCACTCCGGTTGTCGCGGCGCTCGACGCCTTTCCTTGTTTTTCTTCACACTTCGCTTTCATGGCCTCGCTTTTCACGCGAGACGCCTTCGCTTATACTGCGTCATCGTGACGGAGATTAAATTTGGCACCGATGGGTGGCGTGGTGTCATAGCGGACGATTTCACCTTCCACAACGTGCGGCAGGTGGCGTACGCCATAGCACGCTACGTCGTCCGCGCGGAACAGCCTTTGAACGGCGTGCTCGTCGGCTTCGACAACCGCTTTGCGGGCGAGCATTTCGCGCGCGCCGCAGCGGAAGTAATTGCCATGACCGGAACCCCAGTGTGGCTCGCGGTAGCGCCGTGCCCCTCTCCGGCGCTTTCGCTGCTAGTGCGGCAACGCGCTGCTGCCGGTGGGATCATGATCACGGCTAGCCACAATCCCGCACGTTGGAATGGGATCAAATTCAAGGCCAGCTATGGCAGTTCGGCACTCCCCGCGACAGTCGCGCAGATTGAACAGGAATTGGCAGTGATGTTGGGCGATCTCCAGGATGGCCGATCCGTTGCCGGCGTCCCCCGCCTTCCCCCGCGCGACGACCTGATCCATTCGCTCGACGTGCTCGCACCGTACCTCGATACCATTGAAAAACTCGTGGATTGGGAAAGGCTGCGTGCCTCGCATCTCCGCTTTGTCGTTGATCCGATGCACGGCTCCGCGCGCGGGCTTCTTGCCGCCGTCATGCGACGGCGGGGCATTTCATGCGACGAAATCCGCGGCACGCGCGATCCTCTGTTCGGCGGCGTAAATCCCGAACCCATCGAGCCTCACGTGGCAGCGCTGCGGGATGCGGTCCGTCTCGGAAACTATGACGCTGGATTCGCCGCCGATGGCGATGGTGACCGCATCGGAGCCATGGACCGCGATGGTACATTCATCACGCCCCACCAGATTTTTTCCATTCTCTTCTGGCATCTTGCGGGAACACGGCAATTGCCTGGCGACCTGGCGAAAACCTTTTCTACCACCAAGCTGCTCGACAAGATTGCCGCTAAATTCGGCCGCCGCGTGCACGAAACTCCGGTGGGATTTAAATACATCTGTCAGCTGATGCTGGAGCGCGACATTTTGCTGGGAGGCGAGGAATCCGGCGGCATCGCCACGAAGCAATATCTTCCGGAGCGTGACGCCACGGTCGTGGCATTGCTCCTCGCGGAAGTCATGGCGTGGCACCGCAAATCTCTCGGGGAGCTCATCGCACAATTACATTCCGAATTCGGCGAGCACCATTACGGCCGCGTAGACCTCGAGCTTCGTCCAGGCCAAAAAGAACGGGCGCTCGAATACGTCGCCTCGCCTGATTGCACGCGGCTTCTGGACTGCGCCATTACCGGTCGCGAAGATCTCGATGGAATCAAGCTTTATCTGGATAACAGCGGCAGCCGCATGGCGAGTGGCTCGGAAACCTCCAACGGCCACCGTGATTGGGTCATGGTGCGCGCCTCAGGTACCGAACATATGCTGCGCATTTACTGCGAGACGGCGCATCCAGAGGCGACGCGGCAGATTCTGCGCGGCATGACGGCGCTGGTGCAAAGCCTCTAAAGATCTGGCCAGCCTCGCAGCGAGCCCCAATCGCCTTCCTTAGTCCTTTTCTTTCTTGCTTACTGCTTTCAAAAGCGAATCGAGAACGCCGTTGACGAACGGGACGGCTTCCGCGGAGGAAAATTTCTTCGCCAGCTCGATGGCCTCGTTCAATACAACTTTGGGCGGAGTTTTCGATGCTTGCAGCTCGAAGGCCGCCAAACGGAGTATGGCGCGGTCGATTACCGACATCCGTTCGAGCCGCCAGTTTTCAGCATGTGCTGCAACCTGGGCGTCGAACTCGGCCGCTCCGTGCACGGTACCTTCAAAAAGTTCGTTCGCAAAAGCCCGCGTGGTTTTCTCGGCGCGCGCAATCCGCCAGAATCCTTCCTCGATGCGGCCGGGCTGCTGTTTTCCGATTTCCCATTGAAAAAGCATCTGCAAGGCGTGTTCGCGTGCTTTGTGGCGCTCAGACATTACCGACGCTTCGCCGCTTTCGTGGCCCGAAGTGCCGCGGCGCGTGGTCCATTTACCGGGTGTTCGTCCGAGAGCGAGAGTTGCAGCGAGAGTTGCGCCATTTCCAGCGCTGCCATTCCAGATTCGTAGCCCTTATTTCCGCTCTTGAGTCCGGCGCGGTCAATGGCCTGATCGAGGGTGTCGCACGTGAGCACGCAAAAAATAACGGGAATGCCGGTATCCATTTGCGCGAGCTGGATACCCCGCGAGACTTCCGTGGCGAGAAAATCGAAATGCGCCGTTTCGCCCCGCAAGATGCAGCCAATGGCGATGATGGCGTCATGCCGCCCTGCCAGCGCCATCTTTTTCGCCGTGACGGGTATCTCGAATGAACCCGGCACGTGGACCACATCAATCTGATCCGCCGTTGCGCCGCCCTGTTCCAATGCCGCCAGTGCACCATGTAACAAGCGTTCGGTAATGAAACTGTTGAAGCGGCTCACGACCAGGCCGAACCGCAAGCCGCTGGCATCGTATGCGCCGCGGATTTCATTCGGCCGAAAACGATCAGTCATGCGATCTCTCAAAACTGGGCGCGCGCTTTTCGAGAAAAGCACGCGTGCCCTCGCGCATATCCGTTGTCGAACAGCACAAGCCAAACAGTGCCGCCTCCAAAACCAGACCTTCCTCTTGCGGCATGTCGCTCCCGTGAACGATTGCTTCCATGGAGAAGCGCACCGCCATGGAAGCATTCGCGGCAATTTTCCCGGCCAGCGCTTCGGCGGCAGCCATTAATTCTCCGGCATCGTACACATGATTCACCAGGCCAATGCGTTCCGCCTCTTCCGCCGAAATCATTTCTCCCGTCAGACAAAGCTCGTGGGCCATTCCTTTGCCGCACAGCCTGCTAAGGCGCTGCGTTCCGCCATATCCCGGAATAATGCCCAGTTTTACTTCGGGCTGCCCGAGCTTAGCCCCGCGGCTAGCCAGGCGGATCGAGCAGGCCAGCGCCAGCTCACAACCGCCGCCCAGCGCAAATCCGTTAATTGCCGCGATGCTGGGCTTGCCGAGCGTTTCCAGTTTGCGAAATACACTCTGCCCGTACAGGGCCGTCTCTCGCCCGTCCACCGAATTGAGCTCCGCGAGTTCCTTGATGTCGGCGCCGGCGACAAACGCTTTGTCGCCGGCACCCGTTATGATTAACACCCGTACGCTGTCATCGCTTCTCGCTTCAGAAAATATCGCATCCAGTTCCCGCATGGTGTTTCTGTTCAAGGCATTCAGGCGCTCAGGACGGTTGAGTGTAACCGTGCCCACCCCATCGCGCTTCTCATACAACACGTTCTCATAGGCCATTCCGTCGCGCTCCATTGTCAACCCGTGATCCTGCCGCGATCTTTATCGCCTGCCGCGGCGCGGTGTGACGCAACAGTATTGCCCAAGATGATGCTCGAATGCGCAAAGACATTGCTGCGAGAGAGCTTCTGTTTGGCTACTGCCTAAGGCACACATCACTCGAAAGCGCATCCGGCGGGACTTGAGTTCCCTGGCCGCGGAGCCGCATAGAGCCTCTTTCGCTCTCAGCGGATAGGCACTGCAACCAGCACGTCGCCACCACGCTCCTGCGCTTCCGCAAGCCCCGCTTCCGCACGATTGATCAACTCCGTCACAATATCTTCGGTGTCGTAATCGTGTCGCGCCACCGCTTCCACTACGCTGGCACTTAGCGTCAGGGGTGCGCTATTCCATGGCGCGCGCACCTCGGTGGCCGCTTTGCGAAGTTTATCGGCGAGCAATTGCGCGCCAGCCAGCGGCGTGTCCGGCAGAATGAATGCAACCCCCCACGAAGTGTACTTCACGCCGAGGTCCGTTTGGCGCATAGCCGATTCCATGGCCCGAGCCAGGTGCTCCACGTAGCGCTCGAGCTGCAAATCACCATGTTGCCGCAGCAACTCTGCACCGCTGTCGAGCTGCACGAGCACCAGTGCCAGCGGCGTACCCTGAGATTTCGCGCGCTGCGTTTCGCGCATCAGGCAATCCTGGTAAGAACTGCGGGCTAGCAAGCCGGTCTTTTCGTCCGCCGCATCGAGCGTCCGCGACATTGCGCGCATCCGCGTGTGGCTAACGCCCAGAAGCATTTGATCGCCGATTGCCTGCAGGAAATACGTTTCACCCGCCCGCCAGGTATGCGGATCAGCATGCCCCAGAATCACCATCCCAGCTTGCGCCTGCGTCTGGCGATCCGTGAGCACCACCGCGAGCGCCGTGGCTAGTCCCATTTCTCGCAATGCGGGCGCCGCGGCCGCCTCGAGCGGCAAGCCCCCCAGCGCGTCCGGCGCGGCCTCGTCGAGTTGCGCCAGGAGGCGCACGAGCACCGCACGCGAGACCGGCTCGACCCCCGGCCCGCAGAATTCCGCGGCCATTTGCGGCGGAGCGCCCGGCGCGCCGATCACCGCGAGACACCGCGTGCCATGCAGATAAGTGCCGATTTCGTTGATTGAGGCGGACAAAATGGCGCGCGGCGAAGTCATGCGGAACAGCGACTGGCTCACCTCGGAGATCCTCGCCAGATCGCGCATGGTGCCCGCTGAATCGTTGTCGGCGCCCTTCCCGGAAACCGGTTCAGCGGTAGTTGCATTCGCGACGGAAGTAACCGGCCGCGCCTGCCCTGTGGCATTTTCAGATTGCGCGGCTGCGCCAGCCTCCGAGCTCGCGCCTGTTTCGGACGCGACCGGCGGCCACCAGTTCGTTAACTGGCAAAGATTTCGTAATCTCTCGTTGCTGCGCTCCTCATTCGGAAAAAGCTCCGCAATTTTTTCCAGGCGCTCGATGGCCTTCGCCTGCAGCGAGTACTGCATGAAAATTTCCGCCTGCACGATTAGATCATCGAGTGTTTGCGTCCGCCGCGACTGCTCCCCGCCAGTTGAGGCCGCCGTAGCAGGTGGCAACGGGGAAGTGTTCGCGCTCGACGGCTCGGGAGCATTGGTGCCGAGTTGTGAGAGCCGGGTGCGTAAGCGCTGCAGGAATTCCTGATCGGCGCGGCCTTGCAGCCAATCCACGCGTTGCTGGTGCCGTGAATCGTATGCGTCGATGTCTACGAGCTTTTCCAGTGTTTCGGAGGCGGCGGTCACATTTTCCGCACCCGTGTACAGCTCGAAGAGCCGCACCAGTGCGTCGAAGTATTTCACCTCCCGATTCAGCGAAGCGTAGGCTTGGGCCCAGAATTCCGCCAGCGGAATGGATTGGGGAAACAAGTTCACCAGGGCATCGAGTTGCGTCGCAAAATCGCTCTCGCGTCTCTCGGCGACCATCTCCTTCTGCAGCCTGCTGAGCAGCGCCACTGCATTCCCATCCTGCCCCGCTTTCATGTACTGCCCCGCCAGGTCAAAGAACTTCAACAATGTGGAGGCTTGCGTTGCCGGCAGGCGCTCGAACATGCTCCGCGCCTGATCGAGCGCTCCCGTTTGCATGAGCGCGTCGCCCATCGTCGTCAGAAAAGCGGCGTCCAGGTGCTGGGAGGTATAGGCCTCGAGCGTTCGCACCGTGCCCCCGCTGTCCCCACGGGCTAACAGCGCCTGCGCGTAAATCAATGCCGGGCCGCGCTCCTGCGGTACCAGCTTGTGCGCGCGTTCGAGCAGTTCGAGCGCAGCCTGGGCGTCGCTTGCCTCGGCACCCGCGTTTGCAAGGTCCTCGCCAGAGAGCCCGCCAGATACGCCGGCAGATAATCCGAGCAGTTTACCGGCGCGTAAGAACGCGCGGGCCGCGACCGCCGTTTTGCCGATCCGTTCCGCGAGTTCACCCGCCGAGCACTGCCTTGCGGCGTTGTCGGGATCAAGCTGGGTAATGCGTTCCAGGCAATCGAGCGCGGGTTCATCCTTGCCGCGCGCGAGAAACAACTCCGACGCCAGTGTGAATTGTTCGATGGCATCTTCCGCGCGATTTTGTTTCTGCAGCAGGAGTGCGTAGCGGCTCATGCGCTCCGGCGGCTGCTGCACGCCTTTGAGCGCGCGTGTGTACAGCGCCAGCGCCTTATTTTCTTCTTTTAGCTCGAATAAGCGATCGAAAACCTGCGCGTAAAAGAATGCGGCGCGGTCCGGCTGCCCCACCCTGGTGTAAATATCTCCCAAGGCTTGCAAAGAATCGAGGTGCCCTGGAATTTCGTTCACTACGGATTTGTACGCCTCGATCGCGTCCTCGAGTTTGTTCTTCTCAAGGTAGCGTTTAGCGCGATCGAGTTGTCTGCCGGCGTCAAAGGCCATAAGGCATTGCGGCTCTCGTTGTGGATCTTGCGCACCACGGCGTAACCCGCGCCAGCCTGGCGGACAGCACTCGGTCGAAATTGGCTTTGCGTCTCGTACTCGCCCTCATCTCACCCGCCTCACGGTACTCCGCCCGATGCGCACGCGTAGTGCCTATGATTGCGGTTTAGCTATCGCCGCATCTGGATTGGACACAGCTTGATACCCACATCATAAAATCGAAACACTATATACCCGCCCCACTCCGCCGCAAAATAAGCGCCGCTGCTAAACCCACTGACGGCGTGAGAAACGGCCCCTGACAGGCGGCTCTGGCTGCCTGCCCCCACTTGTGGCACACTGGCAGCGTTCCCCAGCGTGCGCATTGCTCGCGCCGCGCGGCCACCCCGCACAGGAATTACCAGGCTTCATGGATCCGCGTTTCATTCGCAACTTTTGTATCATCGCGCACATCGATCACGGCAAGTCCACGCTGGCCGACCGCCTGCTCGAGCTTACGGGCGCGCTGAGTCATCGCGAAATGACGGCGCAGGTGCTCGATTCCATGGACCTCGAACGCGAGCGCGGCATTACTATCAAAGCCAAAAGCATCCGCCTCCACTACCTTGCCAAAGAGGGAAACGAGTACCAGCTTAATTTGATCGATACTCCGGGCCACGTGGATTTTTCTTACGAGGTTTCGCGTGCGTTATCCGCGTGTGAAGGCGCTTTGCTGGTCGTTGACGCGAGCCAGGGTGTCGAAGCACAAACCGTGGCGAACACGTTCCTCGCGGCGCAGCACAACCTCACTATCGTTCCGGTAATCAACAAAATCGATTTGCCGGCTGCGCAGCCTGAGGAAGTGCGCGCGCAACTGGAAAGCGTTCTCGCCATTCCGGGCGCTGACGCGCTGCCGATCAGCGCCAAAAGCGGCGCCGGAGTTGCGGACGTTCTCGAGGCCATTGTCGCGCGCATTCCTCCTCCCGTGGGATCCTCCGAAGCACCCTTGCGTGCGCTGATCTTCGATTCCTGGTTCGATACGTATCGCGGCGCGGTCGTGCTGGTGCGCGTCATGGAAGGCCGCCTTCGCCCGCAGCAGCAGATTCGTCTATGTGCGAATAACCAAGTGTTTGAAGTGGAAAGCCTGGGCGCGCTTACGCCGAAGCCCGTGGTCTACGATGAACTCGCCGCGGGCGATGTAGGCTTCGTCGTCGCGAATATCAAGCAAGTCGCCGATGCGCGCGTCGGCGATACCGTCACCGACGCAGCCCGGCCCGCGCCCCCTCTCCCCGGTTTTGAAGCCATCAAACCCATGGTGTTCGCCGGACTCTATCCCGTGCAGTCCCACGAATACGAGAGCCTGCGTGACGCGCTGGGCAAGTTGCAGCTCAACGACGCCGCGTTTTTCTACGAGCCGGAAAATTCCGTGGCGCTGGGCTTCGGCTTCCGCTGCGGTTTCCTCGGATTGCTCCACATGGAAATTGTCCAGGAACGGCTCGAGCGCGAGTTCAACATCGACCTGATTACCACCGCTCCCAGCGTGCGTTATCGCATTACCACCACCGACGGCAACGTCGTCGAGGTGGATAATCCCACCAGGTTTCCATCTCCCGGTGTCATCACGAAAATCGAGGAGCCGGTCATCACCGCCATGATCATCACCGCGGACGATTCCGTCGGCGCCATCCTGCAGCTCTGCGAGGAAAAGCGGGGCGTGCAGAAGGGCTTCGAATACCTCTCGCCCAAGCGCGTGATGCTTACGTACGAAATGCCGCTCAATGAAATCGTTCTCGACTTCTACGACCGCCTGAAAAGCGTTTCGCGCGGCTACGCCTCGCTCGATTATCACTTGGCGGGATATCGCGAAGGCGATCTCGTCAAGCTCGATGTGCTGATTGGCGGGGAGGCCGTAGACGCGCTGACGCTGGTATGCCACAGCGACCAGGCGTACGAACGGGGCCGCGATCTGGTGACGCGCCTGCGCAAGCTGATCCCGCGCCAGATGTTCGAGGTGCCCCTGCAGGCTGCGATCGGCAGCCGCGTCATCGCGCGGGAAACAATCAGCGCCATTCGCAAGAACGTGCTCGCGAAATGTTACGGGGGCGACATTTCACGAAAGCGCAAGCTGCTCGAAAAACAAAAAGAGGGCAAGCGCCGCATGAAACGTGTCGGCCGCGTCGATATTCCGCAAGAGGCGTTCCTCGCCGTGCTGAAAGTCGCCAGCACCGCTGATGACTAGGCGGCGATTTAAGTCCGTTTAGTAGATCGGTACGATGCGAATGCTCACCAGATCACGATACGCCGCCGCTAAAAGCATTTCACATCGCGCAGCGGCGCTGGCACAAGATCAATCGCAGTAACCTCAAGTTGCGAATCATCGCCTAGCTGACGAGTAGCTGTACCGCTACTGCTGTCCAATGCTGTCGCCCAAGTCTGTCCTGCGGTTCTGTGCGCAAACTCCGGTTGCGCAACCTGATCTCCGACTCGCATCGCAACTAAATAGGTGCACCAACACTTCGGTAAGATAGGCTCGCATGGCGCGCCTACTTCATATCTTTTCCGTCACGCGAGCGCCCAGGTTCCCGCGCGACAGTTGCACCCGAATGGAATCACCTATCGTTACGCCGTCCGCCACGCGCACCACATTCCCGGCCACGTCGTAACAAATCGCATATCCTCGCTCGAGAACGCGCAGAGGGCTGCGCTCCTCAAGCTGCACCCGCAGCCGGTCGATGCGCTGGCGCTTGGCTGAGAGCGCGCGCTCGATACGCATGCCGAGGCCCGAGGACCGCTGTTCCAGCCGGTTCGCCAGCGTGCGCAACCTTGCGCGTAAATCGATGGACGTAAGCCGCGTTCCCGCCACCGTGAACCTCCGGTGCAGCCGTTCGAGCCGCGTGCGCAGCGCGTCGGCCAGTTGCGACACAATGTCGTCAGTATGCTGCCGGTTGCGGCGCAGCAAATCCTCGAGTTCGCGAAGGGCCCGGTCCATTCCTAATTCGCGCAGATGGTGGCGCGATTCGAGCAAGAAATAACGCACCTGACGCGCCAGTTTGTGCCGCAGATCGGCGAGATGCCGGTCGAACTCGAGTCGTGAGCGCACCACCATCTCGGCCGCGGCGGAAGGGGTGGAGGCGCGCACGTCCGCCACGAAATCCGCGATGGTGAAATCGGTCTCGTGCCCGACTCCGGAGATGATTGGAATCGTGCAGGCCGAAATCGCCCGCGCTACAGTTTCTTCGTTGAACGCCCACAGGTCCTCGAGAGAGCCGCCGCCCCGCGCCACAATGAGCACGTCCACAAGCTGTTTGCGATTGAAATATTTAATGGCCGCGACGATCTCGAGAGCCGCGCCTTGGCCCTGCACGCTCACGGGATGCAGGATGAGGTGCAAATTCGGAAACCGGCGGCGCAGGATCAGCACGATGTCGCGCACCGCGGCGCCGCGCGGCGAAGTGATTAGCCCCACACGTCGCGGCAGCATTGGCAGCGGCCGTTTGCGGTCCGGATGAAAAAGTCCCTCGGCCTCGAGGCGCTTCTTCAATTGCTCGAAGGCCAACTGCAACGCTCCCAGTCCCACCGGTTCCACGTGCTCGACGTAAATCTGATACTCGCCGCGCATTTCGTAAACGCTGATGGAGCCGCGCACAGTGACGTGCAGGCCATCTTCGGGACGAAACTTCAGGCGCGCGAGCTGGCTGCGGAAGCAGACGCAGCGCACCTGCGCGCGTGTGTCTTTCAATGTGAAGTACAGATGGCCGGATTGCGCGGGATGCGCGTTCGAGACTTCCCCTTCCACGAAGATGTCGGTGAATTCACCGGCCAGGACGTCGCGGACGCGCGCGGTGAGTTCGCTCACCGACCAGATCCTGCGCGGCGGCATGACCGGCGGAGTGAGGGGAAGCGAAAACTGCGTCATTTACGAAGCCACGCAACAAGCCATAAAACGAATGTAAGCGCGACGCTCAGCAGCAGGCACGTCACGATCGGAAAATAGAATGAGCCGCGCCGGCCTTCAATGGCAATATCGCCCGGCAAATGTCCTAAGCGCAACGGGAGACGGCCGCCGACGAGCAGCAGCGCGCCCACGGCGGCGAGAACCAGTCCGCTCACGATCAGCCAGCGCCCGAGTTCGCGTGCGGGATCCATGCGCCTATTATATCGCCGGAACTATCGCGCGCGAGTTGCACTGGCGTGGCACGCGGAGTAACACAACACCTGGAGGCAACGGGAGCAGAATACGTGGGACGATGCGACGCGGTAGCAGCATGTGTCAGTGCGCGCATATCCGTGCCCATATGTCGGTGCGGGTATGGCGCCACGTATCACCGCATGGGGCTACCGCGTGTGTCACGGGCGTTGTACCAGGGCACGCGCACAATATGGCCGCAGCACGTGCCGCAGGGCTGCATACCAATCGACGCCGCAAACTGCGCCGCGCAGCAGCGCATACCAAAATATTAAATCAATTCGTGGCCGGCGAAGAAATAGCCAATCTCGAATGCGGCTGTTTCCGGAGCGTCCGAGCCATGCGTGCAGTTGCTGCCAATGCTGGTCCCCAAATCGCGCCGTATGGACCCGGCCGCGGCTTTGGCGGGATCGGTGGCGCCCATGGTGTCGCGCCAGCGGGCAATGGCGCTGTCGCCTTCGAGCACAAGCACCACGACTTTTCCCGAACTCATGAACGTTGTGAGTTCGCTGAAAAATCCGCGGTCGCGATGCACGGCGTAGAAGCCCTCGGCTTCCGGCTTGGTCAGGCGCAAGGATTTGATGGCGGCAATTGCAAAACCAGCCTTGTGAATGCGTGCAAGAATTTCAGCGGTCAGGCCGCGGCTTACGGCGTCCGGTTTGACGATAGCGAGGGTGCGTTCGATGACCAAGCAATTCTCCCAGGCCCCGAAGGGCAACGTGCTTTCGATCGTGAAACCCAACAAACTTCAAAAAATAAAGGGCAATGCCCGAACTCGACTCAGCGGTAACTCAGCGGGGCCGCCAACCGTGTGCCTTACAGGCGCGTCATGTGCGACGCCACGCCGCGTCCCCGGTCCCACGGGCAGCGTATCCACGACCATCAAGCACAACCAAATTCACAGAGCGCAACGGCCGCACTCAACTCAGCAGTAAATGCGTCTTGCATACGTCGCGCATGCTCTAAGCCTGCTCCACGATTGCGTCCGCGCCCGCGCCGTGCATGTCTCGGACGCGTGTCCGGCCGCTTCAGCGTGCGTCCGGTGTTCGTCACGCCTGTTGAGGCGCGTCTCACGCTTCGGTTGCTTATCGCGAAGCCGCGGCCATTGCGGCCGCGAGGTTCTGGCCGATATCGGCGGGACTTTGCACGCAACGTATACCGGCGGCGGCCATCGCGTCGTACTTCTCCTTGGCCGTGCCCGAGCCACCGCTGATGATAGCGCCAGCGTGACCCATGCGGCGTCCTGGAGGCGCAGTTTGGCCGGCGATGAATCCGACCACCGGCTTACGTACGTGTTCGCGAATGTACTCGGCGGCCTGCTGCTCGGCATTCCCGCCAATTTCTCCGATCATAACGATGGCCAGCGTCTCCGGATCGTCATTGAACAGTTGAATGGCTTCGAGGAAGGAGGTGCCGATGATGGGATCGCCGCCGATACCGATGCAGGTGGATTGCCCGATATCGAGCTTGGTCAACTGGCCCACCGCTTCATACGTCAGCGTGCCGCTGCGGCTGACGACGCCCACATGGCCGGGCTTATGAATCTGGCCCGGCATGATGCCCATCTTGCACTGGCCGGGCGAGATGATGCCCGGACAATTGGGGCCGATCAGGCGCGTGCGGCTGCCGCGAAGAACGGCGGCGACCCGCACCATGTCGATGGTCGGTATCCCCTCGGTGATGCACACGGCCAAAGGCAAGGCCGCATCGATGGCTTCAAGAACCGCATCGGCCGCATAGGGCGGAGGAACGAAGATAAGGGATGCATTTGCACCGGTTTCTCGCACGGCTTCCGCCACCGTGTTGAATACGGGAATGCCCTCATGTTTGGTGCCGCCCTTGCCGGGTGTCACTCCGGCGACAACGTGCGTTCCGTAAGCGACCATTTGCTGCGCGTGAAAACTTCCCTCGCGCCCGGTGAGACCCTGCACCACCACCCTGGTTTTTCCGTCGATCAACACACTCATCGCGCACCTCCCGCGAGGCGCACGGCTTTCTCGGCGCCATCCTTCATGCCATCGGCAATTGTAAAGTTGAGTCCGGAATCGCGCAGGATTTCCTGCCCCTGCTCGACGTTGGTGCCCTCCATGCGGATCACCACGGGCAACTTGAGTTGCAATTCGCGCGCGGCAGCGACGACTCCACTGGCGAGCACGTCGCAGCGCAGGATGCCGCCGAAAATGTTTATGAATACACCGCGCACTTCTTTATCGCTCATCAAAATGCGAAACGCGTTCTTCACCTGTTCGGCGGAAGCGCCGCCGCCCACGTCCAGGAAATTTGCGGCAGCTCCCCCTGCGAGCTTGACGATGTCCATGGTAGCCATGGCCAGGCCGGCGCCATTGACCATGCAGCCGATGGAGCCGTCGAGCTTGATGTAGTTGAGTTTGAAGCGGGAAGCTTCCACCTCGAGCGGGTCTTCCTCGTCCAGATCGCGCAACTCGGAAAGATCTTTGTGGCGATACAGGGCGTTGTCGTCAAAGGTCATTTTTGCGTCGAGGGCAATCAGCTTTCCCTCACCGGTAACGATGAGAGGATTAATTTCGGCGAGAGAAGCGTCGGTTTCGTTGAAAGCGCGATAGAGGGATTGCAGAAAAGGCGTTGCGACCTGCACCGCGTCGGGCCCGAGGCCCAATCCGAAGACCAGCTTCCGAACCTGATACGGTTGCAGGCCAGCCGCGGGCGGAATGGTTTCACGCAGGATGGCGGCGGGATTTTTCGCGGCGACTTCCTCGATTTCGACGCCGCCCGCAGCGCTGGCCATAATCACGGGCGCCTCGAGTGCGCGGTCCACGAGCACGCTGAGATACAGTTCGCGCTTGATATCCAGACCCTCTTCAATCAGGACGCGGCGCACCACCCGGCCCCCCGGTCCAGTCTGCGGCGTCACCAGAGTCATGCCCAGGATTTTCGACGCGAGCTCCTTGGCCTCCTGCGGCGAGCGCGCGAGCTTCACGCCGCCCGCTTTGCCGCGGCCGCCAGCGTGAATCTGCGCCTTCACGACCACCACGGGCGTTCCCAGTTGCTTGGCGACCTCAAAGGCCTGATCGGGCGAGGTGACCATCTGGCCGCGCGGCGTGGGTACGCCAAAACGTCGGAAAATTTCCTTGGCCTGATACTCGTGTATCTTCATGCGCCGTCCTGTCGGAGAGCGCGCCGGACGCGGTGGAGAACGTTGCGGCGGCGCTCAGTGGTAGAATTTGCGTCCGTTCAAAGTCGATCAGTTTACTCTGAAGGCGGAGGGCGGAGCAAGGCTGTGGGGCAACGATAGCGTGGCGAGTGCAAGACGATGTATGTGTAGCAAGCGGAGGCCGTGCGGGCGAGTGGTGGAATCGCGATGCCCTCCAACTTCGGCAATTTGCGTCACTATCATGGTCGTAACGTTTAAATTGACTGAGCATTTATGAAGAGCGGGACACCGAAACGATGATTCTGGAGACGTTGCGCAGAGTGCAGCGCGGCGAGGGGCTTCCGCGGGCGGATGCGGAAGCAGCTATGGAGGAGTTGCTGCAAGGACGGCTGGCACAGGCGGATATCGTGCGATTCCTGGTGGCGCTGCGGGACAAGGGCGAGACCGTGGACGAACTGGTGGGGTTTGCGCGCGCCATGAGACGGCATGCGTTTACGATTTTCCCAGCCGGGGACGCCGCCAGACTGGAGACGGGACGCGAGATTCAACGAGAGGCTCCACGCACAAAAGAGGGCGCTGCTGGTCGCCAAACGCCGGTGGCAGGCGCAAGCGGTGGACACGCGAATGCCGCTGACAGCGTGCTGGCCGATGATTTGACGGAGTCGTCGACGGGTAGCGTACCTCGAGGCACAGACCTGGTGGATACGTGCGGGACGGGCGGCGATGGCGGCGGCACGTTCAATGTTTCCACCGCAGCGGCGTTTGTGGCCGCGGGTGCGGGTGCGCGCGTGGCCAAGCATGGTAACCGGTCCTACAGTTCGCGCACAGGATCGGCGGATGTGCTCGAAGCACTCGGCGTAAACCTCAATACTCCTCCGGGACGCGCTCTGGAGGCCATCCAGAGCATTGGTATCGCTTTTCTGTTCGCGCCGGTGATGCACACCGCCATGCGGCATGCAGCCGCGGCTCGGCGCGAGGCAGGAGGCCGCACTGTTTTCAACCTGCTCGGGCCGCTGACGAATCCCGCCGGAGCCAGGGCGCAGGTGATCGGAGTGCCCGCATCGGCGCTCGTGGAAAAGCTGGGCCATGCGCTGGCGGAACTGGACGTTTTGCGCGCATTTGTCGTGCACGGCGTGGATGGTATTGACGAGATTTCACTAAGCGCCGAAACCGAAGTGGCCGATGTGCGCCCGCACGCAGTGCAGCGCTACCGCATCGCCCCAGAGGATTTCGGTATCGAGCGTGCCGCGCGCGAGCCTCTGGCGGGGGGTGATGCCGCGATGAATGCGAGGATGATCCGGAACGTGCTCGAAGGCGAAACGGGGCCGCGGCGCGATTTCGTGTGCATCAACGCGGCGGCAGCGCTCGTGGCGGTGGGATGTGCCGTGAATTTCCGCGAAGGGGCGCGCATGGCCGCCGCCGCGATTGATTCCGGCGCCGCACTGGGGAAGCTGGAAGCGCTGATCGCGTTTACGAATTCGCAAAGCCGCGGATGAAGCGGTTGCGCTTAAAACGCCTGAGCAGTTTGCCGCCTGGAGAGTGAGACCTGACGGGTAGTTAGGCCACCGGAGGGCGCGCAGAGGGCGTGCCGGGCAGGGCCGAAGTGCGCGCGGGCGACCAAGTAACGCCGCACAGAATGGCCACTACGATGATGCCGATCAGCAAGACAATTTGGCTCGTCGACGATGAAGTGGCGGCTAAGCCAGTGGCAACGGACATGGACACGAGGCCGAAGATAATGACAAGGCAGGCGACGAAGCCCGCCAGCAGTCCCGCGTGCGGACCGGGGTTGCCCTTCCAAACGGCTCGCGGAACGGCTACGACTGCCATTATGAAAACGAGGACGGCGCCGATGTCGAGAATGATCTGCATGGGCGCAGCATACTGCAAGCGCGGATCAGGGGCAAGCGCCTCCTCCGGCGGAATTGGAAAGCCATATCGCTACCGCCTGGCGGGATTGAAGTGTTTAAGCGAAAAACGGTGGAGGGAACTGGAAGTCTTGCGGCTCGGAACAAGAAAGTAGCCGCCGTCGTGCTGAGAAAGTGGGGATCGCATAACGATTTCCAACGCGGCGCAGCCACGGCGTCTTCCACCGACGCCGGCGTCCTTGTGCCGCGCCGGATTTAATTTTTAGAGCGTGAGGAAATTTTGGAGAAGCTGCATGCCCACTTCGGTGAGCACGGACTCGGGATGGAACTGCACACCTTCCACGCGCAGTTTAGGGTTACGCAATCCCATGATGATGCCGTCGGACGTTTCAGCCGAAACCTCGAATTGTTTGGGGAGGGTTTGGCGCTCGACCATGAGCGAATGATAGCGGGTGGCGACAAAGTCCTGCGGCAGCTGGCGAAAAATCGTTTTTTTGTCGTGATGGATGCGGCTGGTTTTGCCATGCATGATGGCGGGCGCGCGCACGACGCGTCCTCCGAAGGCATGGCCGATGGCTTGATGGCCCAGGCACACACCCAGAATGGGGACCTGCCCCGCGAAACGGCGCACGACCTCGACGCACACGCCGGCATTCTCCGGAATGCCCGGGCCGGGTGAGATTACAATGTGCTCGATGCGTTTGGCCGCGGATTTTGCGGCAATCTTTTCGCCGATCTCGTCCACTGTAATTTGATCGTTACGGCGCACCTCGAGCGAGGCGCCCAACTGGCCGAGGAACTGCGCCAGGTTGTAGGTAAACGAGTCGTAATTATCGAGAAGCAGAATCATAGGGCCCGGCCGAGCGTATGGAATGCGTCCAGCATAGTAGACGGGAGGAGCAACTTCAATCGGAAGGCAGCCCTTTGCCTCCCACAGGAGTCATACGAATGCTTTCGGAGCCGCGCTCGATCAACGGCATGGCCCTGGCAATCACTTCCCGCACGCTCTCCATTTTTAGCGATGCCGCGTGTTCGGCTTCGTTGCTCCAGACTTCCGTAACCCAGATGGCGTCGGGATCGGAAGGCACCACGTTCACGATATAGAGTAAACAGCCCGGTAGGGGTGTTAGCAGGCGCGCGGCTTCGAGCAATAGCTTAACCAGCGCATCTCGGCGGTCGGTTTTTGCCACCAGCTTGCCGTACATGCCAAATCGATCCATGCAGTTCTCCCGGAGAAACGCTTGACCCTCAGCCTTCACCTAAGCGATCGCTCATGGAATCGCCTATATGGCTGATGCTATTACTAATTTACTCCGCGAAGCAAAAAAGGTAAGTGAGGCGGTGGCTGCAGCAGCTTACTGCGTGCAAAAATGACGAAAAATCAATTATCCGTCCGTGAATACGTTGCTCTGTTGACGTCACATTACGCGGCGAGCCTTTGGCGATTGTTTCGCTTTGCGATGGCGTTTGCGGGGCTGAGTTTGCTTGTGGTTTCCACGCGGGTGCACATCGTGCAACTGGTCGCCGCCGCGATGCGCAAGTTCCAGGGCGGCGATCAAGGCGCGGGCTTTATTGATGGTCTCCTGATACTCATTTTCGGGAACCGAATCAGCGACGAGGCCTGCGCCGGCCTGGACCGACGCGACACCGTTTTTCACCACCATGGTGCGAATGGCAATGCACGAGTCGAGATTGCCGGAGAAATCCAGGTACAGAATCGCGCCGGCATAGATTCCGCGTCGCGTCGGTTCCAGCTCGTCAATGATCTCCATGGCGCGAACCTTGGGAGCGCCTGAAAGCGTGCCGCCCGGAAAACACGCGGCGAGCGCGTCAAAACAATCCACCTCGGGGCGGAGCGTGCCGCGCAGGCTCGAGACCAGGTGCATCACGTGCGAGTAACGCTCGACAAATTCCAGACGCTCGACGCGCACCGAACCATACTCCGAGACGCGGCCCAAATCGTTGCGGCCAAGATCGACGAGCATGATGTGCTCGGCGCGCTCCTTGGGGTCAGCGGCGAGTTCGGCGGCAAGGCGCTCGTCTTCTTTTTCATCGCGTCCCCGGGGACGTGTGCCGGCGATCGGGCGGTAAAAGGCTTCCCGGCCCTGTACCTTGAGCAGCATTTCCGGCGAGCTTCCCACGATGGAAGTGTCGCCAAGCTTCAAGTAATACATATAGGGAGAAGGATTGACGACGCGCAGCGCGCGGTAAATCTCGAACGGGTCCGCGGCGGTGCGCGCGGAGAATCGCTGGCTGATGGCTACCTGGAAGATGTCGCCGGCGCGAATGTAAGCTTTGGATTTGCGTACCGCCTCATGAAACTGGCGGCGCGAGAAATTGGACGTGACCTCGAGCGGCGTCCGGCGGGCGGGTTCGTGATGATCGTCCAACGGAGCGGCCAACTGGCGGCGCGTTTCGCGGATTTCGCGCACAGCTGCCTGATACTTGGCGCGCAAGCTACCTTGGCCACCAGTGAAAACGTTGCGCACGATCCAAACGCGACGGCGAATGTGGTCGAAAACGACCAAGCCGAGGTAAAACATCATTACCGCGTCATCCATGCGGAGATCGTCACGGGTGTGGTCGGGAACGCGCTCGAAGAGCCGCACCATGTCGTAGGCGAAATAGCCGATAGCTCCCGCGACCAGAGGCGGCAGGCCGGGAACGCGGACGGGTTGGTACCGGGCTACGCGGTTGCGGAGGAAATCGAGCGGGTTCGACTGGACCCACGACAGGCGTGTTTCGCCTTCAAGAACGCACGCACCGTTCACATAGCGAAAAACTTCGACGGGGTTGGCGCCCACGAAAGTATACCGGGCGATTTTTTCGCCGCCCTCGACGCTTTCCAGCAGGCACGCGTAACGGGCACGCTTGACAAGGCGCAGATAGGCGCCGACAGGCGTGAGCAGGTCCGCGGTGAATGTGTCGTAAACCGGAACGAGGTTGCCGCACTGCGCGAGCTTGCAAAAGGTCTTAAAGTCAGGTTCGATCATATGGCCGCGAGCCTGTCGCGCTGCGCGGACGCTCTCTCTTCGTCCGCCAGCGCACCGAGAACCGCGCGGCGCATGGCCGCGCGCGGGGCGCGTTCGCCCATCCACATTTCCCATTGCGCGATCCCTTGCGCTAAAAACATTTCCACCCCCGAAATCGTGTCGATGCTGCGGCGCTCGGCAAGATAGAGCAATTCCGTTTTCTGCGGCCGGTAAATCAGATCCATCACCACGCGGCAGTTGAGCTCGCTCGCTTCAAGCGGCGAGTTGCTTCCGGAAATGGCGGCCCGCGTGGAATACATCCCCACAGGCGTGCAGTTCAATATGGCGTCAAAGGATGCTCGTCGCAATGCAGCACGGTCGATGGCCTCAGCACCAGCAGCGCACGCTAACAAACGCGCCTGCGCGCGGCGGCGGGCCCAGATGAATACGCGCGCTCCTTGCGCCACCAGCGCAAAGGCCGCCGCTCTGGCGGCGCCTCCCGCGCCGACCAGCAGCACACGGCTTGCGGGCAGGGCCACGCGCCGCTCGAGGGCGCGAAGCACGCCGACGTAATCCGTATTGTACCCAGAGAGCCGGCCACGGCGCACGATCACAGTGTTGACGGCGCCGATCTTCGCCGCCAGCGGCTCGCAAACGTCAAGATATCGCAGGATGCGCTGCTTGTGCGGCAGCGTCACGCTGAATCCGGAAATGTCAAAGCTTTGGACGGCCTTGATGAAGTCCGCAAGGTTGCGCGGGTTGCCGGGAAGTTCGTGAACGTGAAATGGCAGATAGATCGCGTCCAGGCCGCGCGCGGCAAAGGCCGTATTGTGCAACAGGGGCGAAAGCGAATGCGCAATGGGATCGCCAATCACGCCATAGACGCGCGTGCTGCGCGAGGGGCCAAAGGAACGGTGCACGCGTGAACGGCGTAAGGGAGAAGAGTGGGCGGACACGGCCCGGCGGATCGTTCGAGATGAAGAGTAAGCAGACGAAGAGTGCGCGGTTGAAGAGTACGCGGGCGAGGAACTCTCGGGCGAAGCATGGCCGGGAGACGGGTCGCTGACGGAAGAGTCGCCGAGCGAAGAGTTGTCGCTTGAAGACCGCCGACTATCCGCGGTGGGCGAGCGCCCAAACACCCGGTTTACATGGTAGACGCGCTTGAGCGCGTCCAGCGTGAGCTGCCCCGGCGCGGTGGTGAGGCCCACCGACGCATAAGTAAGGGCGGCGCCTTCGCGCAATGCCAGGAGTCTGGGAGCGGCGTCGTCGCTGCCCGGGTCCTTGCCGGCGTTCTGCCCGCCCGCGGTGTCGTGGATCGAGAGCTGCGGGTCCGCAGCGGCGCGGACCGCGCCGTTGGAGCCCATCGGCACAGCCACTACATCCTCGCCAGCGCCGCGATCGCCGGCAAGCGCGAGCAAACGCCGGGTTTCGGCGAGCGAGCGACACACCGCCGCCACTTTGACCGCATCGCCGCCGCAGCGCCGCAGCTTTCGCACAAGGATCGGCAGACGCGGGGGCAAGCGCTGAAAATCGTGCGCGGAAACGAGGATGCGCGCGGGCAAGAGTCGGGCGCGCAACTCGTCGCAATCGAGCCGCTCAGCGGTTTCGATCTCGACATCGCACCACAGACATCCGGCGCGCACCGCCTCCGCCAGTACTTCAATCTCTTCGTGCACGGTGCCGGAAAATTTGCCACCACCGGCACGCGTTCGGCAGGTGGCGATGATGACGGGCGCACGACTCTGCGGTGCGATGATTTGCGTCGCAGGTTCCGGGCGCTTGTGGGCGAGCTGGTACGACGCGCGGTGGGAGTGCTGCCGCGCAAGGTGCCGCGATATCCAGCGCAGGAGCGCCGCGCGCTCCGCAGCATCGCGCAGGTAGTCGAGACGCAGCTCAAGCACTTGCGCCCTGCCGCGAAGACCCATGGCAGATTGCAGCTGCCGGACAGCCTGGGTGGAAGTGGTCGCCGCGATGACGGCACAGATGCGGTCGGAACCAAAAACCGAGGCGATGAAGACCTCCGCGTAAGACTACGGCTTCTACCATGCGGTATCAAAAGTGTAAAGGGCACCCCGGCTGATCCTTGACGCCCCCAGGCCGCTTTGTTAGGTTCGGTGAAAGAAAGTGAGCCTCCCGCAGGGACTTTTTAAGCGCTGGCTTGAACGCGTTTTTCAGCGCCGTTCACTGCCACACATAAGGAGCACGGAATGTTTTCACATACATGCTATCTTCAAGCAGCTATTATACTTACAACACTATTGAGCAGCGCCGCTGCCCATGCCCAGGTGAATCCCACGCGCCACGTGCAAGACGGCGTATATTGCGGCGGCGTCATAAGTACGGAGGCTCCCAATCGCGACACGTATGTCATCTCCGGCCCTGAATCCGAGATCAAGAACGTCTTCAGCCAGGGCAATTACGTTTTCATTAACAAGGGGTCGGCTCAGGGAATCAAGATCGGTGATGAATTCCTGGCATCCCGGCCGGAGAGTGAACCAATCCCGGTCCCGTGGTTCAAGGGTCAGACGACGCTGATGAGAGCCATGGGCACGTATTATCCAGATCTTGGCCGCGTCAAGGTGGTTCGTGTACAGGAAAAGACGGCGATAGCGGAAGTGATTCTTTCCTGTGGCTTCATACAACGCGGCGACATTCTGCAACCATTCAGCGAGCGTCCTGTGCCCAATTTCAAGCCCATCGAAGCGCTCGACCGCTTCGCTCCGGAGAGTGGCAAGGCTAAGGCAACCATCGTATTCACCAAGAATTTTGGACAGCTGAACGGCGGCGGAACGGTGGTGTACGTCAATTTAGGCAGCGCGCAGGGTGTGAAGATCGGCGATTATTTCCGCGTTTTCCGCTACCAGAGCTCGAGCAGCGAGAATTTGTATCAGTATCCAGACACGAGCTACAAACTCTGGGGATTTGGCTCCGCTCCCAGGGCCTACTCCGCCGCTGAACTGCCCCGCGATGTGGTTGGGGAAGGGGTTGTGCTGCGCGTAGGTCCAAATGCCGCTACCGTGATGCTCACGAATGCCCAGCGTGGAATTTTTGCCGGGGATTACGTGGAGCTCGAGTAGCACCTGCGTAACGGTCGTGAGTAAACGCGTTACCGCAAACTCGCATACGCAAACAGCGCAGATCGAGGCTCGGCTGAAATCAAGCCGGGCCTTTTTTTGTGAATTGCTCGGGAAATAATTCCGCTTCGGAGAAAACCTCCGCGGTAAAGCCGAATAGCTTCGTTTCCGGATCGCGAAAAGCATCCCGAGCGAGTCCCGCCTTTTGGCACGTTTCCGCGAGAAAACGTTCGGCGGACCAGTGATGTTCAAGTGCGACTTGCGGCAGCAGCAAGCCCCGCCGGGGTCCTTGAACGACCAATAGTCCATGCTTGCCTGGCTCGATGGCTGTTGCAGAGATCGGGGTCATTTCCGACAACACCGAAATTTCGATTTCGAGGCCAGGAATATCGCCGGGAGCGAGCGGCGCGAACCTGGGGTCATCGAGCGCGGCGCTGATGGCGCACTGCGTAACGGTTTCAGCCAATGGCTCTGTGGAATTCGTGCGGCCGATGCAGCCGCGAAGTTTCCCGAAGCAGCGTACGGTTACAAATGCGCTCCCCGGCATCGCCAAAGGCCCGACAGCGGGAGGAAAATCCGGAATGCGATGCTGGGTGACCATCTCCACGATAGCCGCGCGGGCACGCGCCAGCAGGGCACGCCGGTCATCATGGGAGAGAGGAGAATCAGAGCGTGGGAGCATCCTGTGCGTTTCGCCGGCGCTCGAGGAGACGGAGCTGGCGTCGCTGCTTAACGCGGTCATCCACGTGATTCCAGAACTGCAGGAAATACTGGCACGCGGATGCTACGGCACTCATGACCACCAGCCACACCAGGATCGTCCCCAAGGGCCGGACGGCATCGTGCTTCGCGCCAAGAATCACAGCGCACACCGCGATCACTTGCAACACCATCTTGGTTTTACCGAGCGCGGACGCCGGTATCGTGAAGCCTTCCACGGAGGCGATATTGCGCAGGCCCAGCACCGTAATCTCCCGCCCAATGATGATCACTACCATCCAGCCGGGAACCAGGCGCATCTCGACCAACGAAATGAAGGCCGCCGAGATCAGCAATTTGTCCGCGATGGGATCGAGCAAAATACCGAGCGTCGTAATCTGTTCGTGGCGGCGCGCGTAGTACCCATCCGCCCAATCCGTTGCCGCGGCCGAGAGCAGAATCAGAACCCCCCAGACAGCAAAATTCATGGGCACGCCGAAGAATGTAAAGTTTGGCTGGCGCGTCAGCAGCACGACCACCAGCAGCGGTATGAAAAAGATGCGTAGGATCGTGAGGCTGTTAGGCAGGTTCATGAAGCACCGGGATCGCGCTCGCCCCGGAGGACGTGTTCAACCCATGCGGCAGGTGTTTTCACGGCGTCTTCACTATAGCCTCCGATGCTAGGCCAGTCAACGACTCCATGGGAGGGATACGACATTGCCGAAGTCACTGAAACACTTGCAAATGCAGACGGTGCGGCAGAGGGACGAGCGCAATGTCGGCGTACCCGATATGCTGTAGAACTGTGCAAATCGACCGGAGAGTACCTCGGAATACCTTTACCCACCGTGCTATTCACGCTATTGTAACACTAGTGTTAAGCACTTTATTATCAGTTAGATGCGGTAATTAAGGCCGCTGCACCCGGTGCAGCCTGATGCAGGCGCTCGGCAGGTACCTTCAGAGTTAACTGTGATTTCCACACCGAAATCCACAGGGGGCCAGCCCGGAGCTCCCACAAAATACGCGTATCTATTGGCATAACGAAATTGTTATTCCACCGCTTTATTTGTAGAACACGCGCGAGTTATTAAGCTATTGCTTATTTACGGTGCTGCACTCTCGCCAATCAACTCCACCCTCGTCCACATGGGTTTCGCCTATGATGCGGAGCCCTGATTTGCCGAGGCGTTCTCTTCCGCAGCTGCGGTTCCCAGATGCAAACGTTTGGCTAATGATTCCGGCAGATCGGCCTCGACGTGCATGGCCGCGCCGCGAACTTCGCTGTGGAGTACCCGGCCTAGGCCGTGCACAAGAGCCAGGGTCCGGCCATCCGCGAGGGGCACGGTGAAACTCCGCCGCACGAGCGGATCGACAGGCATAGCCTCATCGACGCGCCGCAAAAGTTCATCCAGGCCCGTACCCGTAAGCGCTGACACGTACACCTGCCCATTTCCACGCACCAGCGATGCCAACGAATCCGGCTCCAGGCGATCGATTTTGTTGAATACGTGCAGCCGCGGCCGTTCATTCACGGCCAGATCGGACAATACTTTTTCGACTTCAGCGTCATGCTCCCAGTGGTGGGGATTGGAAATATCGGTGACGTGCAGAATCAGGGAGGCCTGCTGTACCTCTTCCAGCGTGGCACGGAATGCCGCGAGCAGCGGTTTGGGAAGGTCGCGGATAAACCCCACCGTATCGGAAAACAGCGCGCGGCGATTCGACGGCAGCCGCACGGCGCGAACAGTCGGATCAAGCGTCGCAAACATTTTAGACGATACCAGCGCGTTTGCGCGGCTAAGCGCGTTGAACAGCGTTGATTTCCCGGCGTTCGTGTAGCCCACCAGCGCGACCGTGCCGAGTGGGACGGCTTGGCGTGCCTCACGGCGCAGAGCACGCTGGCGCCGAAGCGCTTCGATATTCTGCCCGATGCGCCGGATGCGTTCGCGAATGCGCCGCCGGTCGGTTTCGAGCTTTTGTTCGCCAGGGCCGCGGGTGCCGATACCGCCGCCGAGCCTCGACAGGTCCTTATCGCCTCCAGCGAGCCGCGGCAGCAGGTAATTGAGTTGCGCGAGCTCCACCTGCAGCTGGCCTTCACGGCTGCGCGCATGCCGCGCGAAGATATCGAGTATTAGTTGCGTCCGATCAATGACGCGGCACTCGATGCCGCGCTCAATGTTGCGTTGCTGGACGGGCGTGAGATTGCGATCAAACACGACCAGCGGAGCGTCGTTCGCCGTAGCTTCCGCGCGAATCTCCTCGAGTTTGCCGCGGCCCACGACGGTGGCCGGATCCACCGCATCGCGCATTTGCAGCATGGTGCCGGCAACTACGGCGCCGGCGCTTCGCGCAAGTTCAGCCAATTCCTCCAGCGACTCTCGTGCGGTCTCGGTGGAAGTTTGCGCAGAACCGTCGTCCACATTGGGCGCCGCGGTTTGACGCGTGCTGGCCGCTCGGCGCGGGGGGCGCTTCACACCTAGCCCCACCAATAGAACGCGCTCGCGAGCTTCCGTATTTCGTGGTGTTTTCATTGGTGCAGAAGAGTGGGCGGATGTGCCGTCTGATACGCCTTTGCGAGGCTGGTTTCGGCAGGAAACCGGCGGGACGGCAAACCCTGAATTGGGAAGCTTATGATCTAATCCTCGATTCGAATTATACACCCGCACTGATGCGGCCATCGGCAGCAGCGTATAAAGCCGAGGAGTAGCACTGGTATTGCGTATGTAACAGGTACAGCCCGGTTACGCTCGTTGAAGCGACGATAAGAGGAGGGGCAAGACTCCGTGCGTGGCGATACGCATGCATGACTGTTGCTTCAGCACTATGTCATAGCGAGTGCCGGCGCCCTCGGCATGCGTCGTTACGGATGATTCTTAGCGGTGACCCTCAGGGACGATCACCTACAGTACCCGCAGCCAAGTTAGTTATTGCATCTATTCTTGGCCGCGGATCTCAATCCGAGCCTGGTTAGCTCCGCGCCCGTTTATGATTCGGGTAATGCTTCACTATTTTCTGCGCTACTCGGGCCAGGTCGCGCTGGGATCGAGATTGATGATGGGTTGCGAACCGGCAACTGGAACCATGGGGCGCAAATACGGCCGGCCGGCAGTTTTGTGGCAAGAGTAACAATCCTCGAGTAAATGTTTGTAATCGGAGGCGAACTGCTTACTATCTTTCATGTCGATCGTTTTCTTGATGTTCATGAGGCTGCCGTTATCAATGCCATCGAAAATGGATTGCATATCCACGGGCTTGCCATCGGCGCCTTTGGGCCCGGGATTCACGCGCACTTCCCACCGCATGCGATTACGCATTTCACCCAGATAGTAATTGGCAAGCGGCCAGTTTTTCTTTTGGGCCGCGAACCACAGGTTGGCGGCAAACATGGCCACGTCCACCATGGGATGAGAATTGGGAGGCGTAATGTCCTTGAGGTGCGCGACGTCCGTCTGCATGGTGGCGGGAGTAACGGGAGCCGCCGGAGTTCCCGGCGCCGCTTGCGGATTTTCTCGTTGCGCAAAAGCGTTACTGTGCTCCCATGCGGAAACGAAAAGACCGCCTAATAGGCCGCCAATAAGCAACAACACTACGCTTCGGAACCAGTTAGCATTCGCCATACGGGAACTCTCCTTGCGGCCCGGAAACCGCGCGCAACCGATCGTCGCGAACATCATCACCAACATCATCGCCGACAACGACCGTCCGGAAGTTTACCTGCTACAGCCTTGGAGCTACGCATGATTACCATAAGGCTCGCCCGGATCATACGAACCTTGAGCGAAATCTTTGCAATCGAATTGGCTATACCTGCCAACGAGACGTGCCCCTTAGACGCTGCCGCTACACAAGCCCGTTACAAACATCGTCACGCAGTTGCGTTATTAAGCAGCTGTGGTGTGACGCAGGCTACAGCGTTACAGAGGCAGTGGCATTACGCGGTGGCATTACGCAGTGGCATTACATTGATTCGCTACACCGCTCGGTGGGCAGGCTCGCAAATGCTACGACGCTGCTGGCGAGGTAACGTTCTATTTCGGCAATAACCGCTCCGGTAATTTCGGGCGAATCGCCAAACCCGGCGAACCAATGCACGTCGGGCTCCTTGCGGAACCAGGTGAGTTGCCGCTTGGCGTAGCGACGCGTCGCCTGCGCAATGGCGGCAATGGTTTCGGGCAGCGGTTTGTGGCGCTCGATATGTTCACGCATCTCGCGATAACCAATAAACTCGAACGGCTTTGCCTCGGAGGCGGAGCAGGGTTCCGCGATGCGCGCGCGCAGCGCCGGTGCGGCCTGTGCGGAATTCATTTGCTTGATCAGCGCAGCCACCTCATCGCGCCAGCCGCGCGCCAGCATGGCATGCACGCGCTTTTCAATGCGCTGGTACAACAGGGCGCGCGGCGGATGCAGGCCGATTTTAAGGGGTGCGTACTCGCGTAGAGGAGCGCGCCCCGTGCTGTACACTTCGGCCAGCGGTCGGCCGTCGAGCAGGCGGATTTCGAGCGCGCGAATGATTTTCTGGCGATCCTGCGGAGAAATGCGTGCTGCGGCGGCAACGTCGAGGCGCCGCAGCATGCCATGCAAGTGCGCGTCACCGTGGCGCGCGGCACTCGCTGTCAAGCGCGAGCGCAGCAAGTCGCAGCGCGCCGGAGCGTCGGATAAACCTGCGAGCAGCGCGCGCAGGTACAGGCCGGTGCCCGCCGTGAAAATGGGAAGCCGTTGGCGCTGCGCCAAATCGGCAAGCACGTCCAGAGCGTGGCGCCGGTATTCGGCCGCGGTAAACAGTTGCGTCGGATCCACGAGGTCCATCAGGTGATGCGGAATCCCGCGCCGCTCCTCCGGCGTGGGCTTTGCCGTGCCGATATCGAAGCCGCGATAAACCTGCGCGGAGTCGCAGGCCAGAACTTCCCCCGCGAAACGCTGTGCCAGTGAAATGGCGAGCTCCGACTTACCGGAAGCGGTCGGTCCGACAATGGCGATGAGGGGCTTCATGGGTATCGTGCTACGTGACCGCACTACGTCCAGAACATCAGGTTGCATCACGTCAGATTGCACAAAACCAGGAGGCATGACGTGGCACGGAATCGGGGCAGTGCCGAGCAGAACGAGAAAACGTACAGCTCATTGAGACAGTTCATCGGCAGACTTCATTGCCACATTCTTACCATGCGGTATGGCAATTCAGCGCGATTGCCAGTACCGCACCAGCAGGTATACCAGGCAAAGCGAAGCCAGCAGCAAAACACCCAGCGCTTGCGTCCGGCGGGCCTTCACTTCAGCAAGTCTCCAAGCGCCCTTCGCGCACATTGATGGGGAATCAGACGCTGATCACGCTCGCATTCACCTCGGTGACCGGTTAACCGCGTGAGCATTCCCGAGCCCTCACTGCGTATCGAGCGGCAAATTATACAAAAAGATAAAACGCAGTTCGATGTAAGGGCCGCTGAACGCCGGGGGCAGCGGCTCAAATGGGGATGAAGCGCGGATGGAGGAAAGTGCCGCGCGATCCAGTGGTTCCTTGCCCGAGGGCCCCATTAATTGCGGCTCGGCATCGGGCACGCCGCCGTTACGCATAATGCGAAATTGCAGGATCACGCGTCCGCGATCGCCCAAGCGCGCGGACTCCGGCATAATCGAATACCAGTTGCGTTTAACGCTGGCGACCACGCGTGCGAGATAATTCGAGAAGTCCACGCCTTCGGTGGGCGTGAGCATCTCGACCGCGCCACCTAGCCCCTGGCCGCCTCCGCCGCCCAGGCCGCCCGCTCCAGGGACCGGCCCGCCAAACTGTTGCGTTGTTCCGCCGTTACCTCTCAGCGCGCCTTCCTCGGATTCCTGCAGCGACCGGCCCGGCGAACTCGTGCGCGGCAATACCAGGCCGCTGTTATTCGACGCCTGCGGCTTGGGCTCATCGACCGTACCCTTCAGAAAATCGGGCGTCTTGTTCGAAGCCTGCACCTGCGGTTGCGGCACGGGAGGCGGCAACTCGGGCGGGGTCTCGGCAGGCACGTCATTGCGTGGATCGTTGCGCGCCTGGTCGCGAACCGGTCGGTCGGGCAACTTGGGACTGGAGAGCGGCTGGAGCTCGCTGGGTGCCACGCGCCGCAACACCCGCGGATCTACGTGTATCTGCGGGCTGGGAGGCGCAACGGCGCGCGGGGTTCCACGCACATCGGGAGGCATGTAGATGAAATTCAACTGCTGTCGTGCCAGGTCAATCTGCTGCTGCGATGGTCCGCGGTAAGGAAATAACTTCGATTGAAAAAGTATAAACAAAATAAATATCGCGTGAGCGGCAATCGAACCGGTACGCGCGACTAAGTTCCAATCACGCTTGGGAGCCTCGACCGGTTCCACCATCAGATTTACGTCGCCGGTGGTCAGGACGTCGGGCTCGAGCCCCTCGGGCAATTCATAGATCGACACCGGCCCCTTGCCGTGCAGTTCGACGACGGGCAACGCCGCTGGCACCGTGATCCGCTGGTCCATCACCGTGACGGGCGCGTAGTCGGGATGCATGCTTCGCTCATCGAGCGGTGTCGCAGGCATGTCTCGCGGAATCACTTGCCGTGGAGCGAGCACATCGAGCGGCAGATGCGCGGGAATCGACGAATGCGTGTCGAGCGCAATGTGTGGCAGGTTGGCAGCAACAATGGTGCGGTCGTCGAGCAGCGTGGTCAGGCGGCGCGGCGGTGCGCCCGGCGTTTCGGCCGGCGGGCGCACGTCAGGCGGAACTAACGACCGGGGAATCATGGGATTACCTGCTGAGAGGCGAAATCCCCCAATTGGACGCTGCGGCCATGCTCGAGGATGCCTGCCATCACCCGATCGGCAAGCTCGAGGGCCCGGCGCCCGGCCGCGCCATCCACCAGCGGCGCCTGGCGACTGCGTACCGCGTCCACGAACGCGCGTAGCTCGGCCTCGAGCGGTTCGTGCGGATGGACCGCGAGTTGGTCGAACTCGAATTGCGGCTGCGGCCCGGGCTGCCGCACCCGTATGCGCAGCGCATCCTGGCGCGCGTAATCCACCGAAATATATTCATGCTGCTGAAAAAAGCGCATCTTGCGCACGCGCTCCACCGACACACGGCTGGCAGTGACGTTGGCCACCGCGCCTGAGGGAAATTCGAGTCGCGCGTGCGCGATGTCCACTTTATCGGTGACCACGGGAATTCCGAGCGCACGCACTTCAGTCGCAGGTGCGTCAGCGATGGCCAGCAGGATATCCAGATCGTGAATCATCACATCGTATACTACGTCCACGTCCAAGCTGCGCGGCGTGAAAACACCCAGCCGGTGTACCTCGAAATAAAGCGGCCGGTTCACGATCGGAAGCACCGCCATAATTCCTGGATTGAAGCGCTCGAGGTGCCCCACCTGCAATACTCGGCCATGACGCTTCGCGGTAGCGATCAGCAAATCAGCTTCGGCCAGCGAAGCCGCCATGGGTTTCTCGACGAGCACGTCGATCCCTTGCTCGAGCAGCCGGCAACCAATGCGCGCATGCTCGACGGTCGGCACCGCGACGCTGGCGGCGTCCACTTTGCCGTCCAGCATGTCGAGATCCGGCAGGGCCACCGTCGAAAATTCCGCAGCCACGCGTCCGGCACGCGCTGCATCAGTATCCACGATGGCGGCCAACTCGACGCCCTCGATCTGGCTATACACCCGCGCGTGATTGCGCCCGAAATCACCCGCGCCAACTACCGCGACGCGCACGCGCGGCGCGGACCACGCGCGCTCGGTTGCCGCACGCTCAACGGGCGCGCCGGATGCGGCTGGTTCGGCTTGCTCCTGGAGTTCTACGCTGTCCACTGCTGCATCCAACGAGGTATCACCCAGTTATCATTTTCCCGCTCATCGCACCACATCCCGATTCGGTTTGGTGCTTCGCGTCAATTCGCAATCGCGGTTTGCGATTATTACTGCCAAATAATCATTCGCAATCGTTATTCGCAATCATGCCGCTCTAGGCAATTACGGCGATCATCGTCGCACTCCGCTTCCGCCAGCAATCACTGCGGCGCAATCACCGGAGGCGATGCCTCCGAAGCGAACGCCTGAATCGCGATCCCCGCCGCGTCCGCTGTTTCCATCAGCTTCGCACGGTCAAAAAGCAGAGTCCGGCCCGCATCAATCGCCAGGGCTGTAGCAGACACCCGTTGCATTGTTTCGACGGTGCGGCAACCCACAATGGGTACATCGAAACGCATGTCCTGCCGCGGCTTGGCCACCTTCACCACCACCAGCCCTCCTCCAGCCGCAATGCGCCCGGCGCGCTCGATGGCTTCGTCGGTGCCCTCCATGGCTTCGACGGCCACGCATGCCAGATCGCGAATGACCACCGTCTGCCCCAGGTCCAAACCCGCGATCTGCCGCGCGATCTCGAGGCCGTAAGCCATATCCGCTGATTCGCGCGCGTCAGGAGCCCGCCGCGTAAGCACGCCCGGCCCCGGCACTAGCGGCCGGAGGAATGTGGTGGAATCCACCAGCCGAATTCCTTCCGCTTCCAAAACCCGTGCGACCGCGCCAATCAGCGAATCGGTATTTTTTCGCGGAAGCGAAAACAGCAGCTTGGCGAGTTTCCAGTCCGGGCGTATCGTACTGAAAATCTTGTTATGCTTCACCTGGCCCGCCATTACCGCGTGCGTCACGCCTTCGCGGTGCAGCAGTTCGATGGTGCGGCTAAGTTCGCCCAGGCTCACCCAGTGCAGGGACTGCGCGATTGCTTCCAGATCGGGTGAAGCCTCTTCCCGCAGCGCGATGACAGCCATCTCGATGCCCTGATTGCGGGCCGCCTCTAGCACCAGGAACGGAAAGCGGCCGTTACCCGCAATCAAACCCCAACGGGCAGTGGTGCCCTCCGGCAACGCTGGTTCGGCCGAATTGGATACGGAGCTCATGGGGATCGCCGCGCGGGCTGAATTCCTATTTCGTCACGCCGCGACTCGCGGACTCGATAAACGTAATCAGTTCGGCGACATCCGCCGAACCATTGAATTGCGCGCGCATCTGCTCGATCGCCTGGGAAGTATTCAGCTTCGAGCGCAGTAGCAGACGATAGGCGCGATCGATGCTTTCGATGCGCTCGCGTAAAAATCCGTGCCGCTCGAGGCCAATCGTGTTTACGCCGTAACAGCGCGTGTCGCGCTCGGTGACCACGCGCGAAAACGGAGGCACATCCTGCGTGATTACCGTCGAGGCCCCGATGTAAGCATATCGTCCAATGCGGCAAAACTGGTGCACGGGAGAAAAAGCTCCCACCGTCGCGTAATCCTCGACGATTACATGGCCAGCGAGTGTGGCGCTATTGACGAACAACGTGTGGCTGCCGACAACGCAATCATGCCCCACGTGCGAGCTTGCAAGGAAAAGATTGTCGCTGCCGATCCGGGTGATGCCGCCGCCCTGCGCCGTGCCCCGGCTCACCGTGACGTACTCACGGAAGACGTTGCGGTCGCCCGCCTCAAATGCCGTGCGCTCTCCCGCGAACTTCAGGTCCTGCGGGTCGCCGCCAATCGAGCAAAACGGGTGCAGCACGTTACCGCTCACCGAGCCGCGACGGCCCTTGCACCACCGCATGGGCGTGGAGCACGCAGCCTGCGCCAAGCTCCACGTCGTCGCCCACGATTGCATAGGCGCCCACGCGCACCCGCGCTCCCAACCGCGCGTGGGGCGAAACTACCGCGCGAGCATCAATATCCATCATTTTGCGATAAAAGTGCGGGGCCGCGAGAATGTAGGCGCAAATGCGACGGGCAATGGGTCCTGCTGGAGAGACTTGTTCACTCGTTCGATGAGGCTCGCGCCACAGCCGCGGGCAAAACCGCGGATACGTCCGCTGGCTCCCGATCCACCATCTTGCACATCAGCGTAGCCTCGGCCGCCAGCTCCCCGTTCACCGTGGCGATGCCGCGCAGCTTGCAGAAATTTCCGCGCCATGACACCACCGTAACCTCCAGCAGCAACTGATCGCCGGGCACCACGGGACGCCGGAAACGCGCATCATCCACGGCCACGAAATAAAGCAGCTTGTGTTCGCGGTCGGGAATTTCCATCAGCAGAAGCAGGCCGCCGGTCTGAGCCATCGCCTCAATGATCAGCACGCCGGGAAGAATCGGCTTTCCGGGGAAGTGGCCCTGGAAAAAATGCTCGTTGATGGTGACGTTTTTCACGCCCACAATGCGCTTCAGGCGTTCTATTTCCAGGATCGCGTCCACCATCAAAAATGGATAGCGATGCGGCAGAATACTTTGGATGCCGGCATTGTCCAGCACGGTCGGATAACCTGTGGAGTTGCCTGGGGAATCCGCCCGACTGTCCGGCGCTCCATTGGCTGCGAGGCTTGATTTCATTTCACGCATTATAAGCGAAACGTGGCCGCAGGCAAACGCACTTACGCTCGTAAGTTCGGGTTTATTGCTGATGCAAGTACGCATGGCGCAGATATTCCGCTGTCGCGCGGGTAAGCTCCGGGTAGTCCATCTGCTGCGAAGCTCGCAACGCGCCTTCCGCGGTCGCTTGTACCGCTACACGATCCAGTAGGCGATTTACATTTGACAGGTCGCCCGACGAGCCGGACGAGCCGAGCGGGGGGCCGCCCGATGAGCCAGCCGGCGAGCCATTCGGCAAGCCGGTCGAGGCGCCGTCAATGATTGTTTCCACCACCGCGAGCGACCAGGCATAGGCTACGCCGGCAACTTCGTTCGGCAGACCCAGCCAGCTCGCTTCGAGTAACGGCAATGATGGATCCTGCTGACGATTGTAAAGCGCCACGAGCATGGCCGCCGCGTCGGCCGAGCGTTTACCTTCCATCCATTGCGCGACACCCTCCTGTAACCACACCGGGCTGCGCCCGTGCGTCTTCTCCGTGATGAAACTGTGCGTCAACTCGTGTTTCAAAACGCGGGCCAACTCCGGCGTTACCGCGGTCAGGCCTTGCACCGGAATGCGTATGCGCCCATCGTTCAGCGCGCCTACCCAGTTCGGCGCGCGCGTGATATCGCCAAAAGTCTCGCTCGTATACAGGATGACGCCGATAGGCTCTTTGGGCGCAAAATCCAGGGCGGAAGCGATCGCTTGGAAATCATCTTCCAGCACCGCCAGTACGGCTCTCGCCAATTCCGGCGCCGCGCTGCCGTTGTACTTCAGAATGAAATGCGCGCTCTCGCTCTCACGAAAATCACGCTCCGCTTCCAGGTCGCGCTCGGCCTTCTCGAAAGCCTCCGTGACGTCGGGGTCCGGCCGAAGCTGCAGCGCGCGCCTCCACTGCGCTACCGCTTGATCCAGCCGGTTCAGACCGTAGTCGGCCCACCCGGTGAGTTTGGCCAAATCGGTTGCATCGGATGTTCCTGCTCCTGGACGCACGCGCTCTAAAACCTCGAGCGCATCCTTGTATTCACCGCGCCGCAAATGCACGTAAGCCACATTCAGCAGCAATGCGGCCTGTCCCGGAGCAAATGCCAGTGCGCGTTCGGAATGTTCGAGTGCCGCGGAAGAATCTCCCTGGGACAAAGCAAACTGCCCCGCTGCCAAATCCGCGGTTACGGCGCGTCCAACCATTTCGGGCCGGCCGTTGGCGGCGCCCGCCTCGAAGCGGCCTAACGCTGCGCTGTCAATCGCGCCATCATGCACCACGGCGTGGCTAACTTCCGCCGCAATTTCGGCCATCTCGGAGTTATCGGCAGGCGCTGGAGGCGCGATCGAAATGCCCGCAGCTGCAGGGTTCGGTTGGGAATATTTGGACTCGGGATACACGTTCGCGCCCAGGTTGTCTTTTTCGATGCGGGCCACCAACGATTCCGGGATGGTGATGATTCCCGCCGCTGTTTCGCAAATAACTTTGCCTTCTTCCTGGGTTACCGTTTCTCCCACAATGCGCCGGCCGTTCTTCAGCACAATGGTATCGGCGCGCGCACCCTCCGCCAGCCCAAGACCAAGCAGAAATACAACCCCGGCACACCAATGCCACATTGAGCGCCAATTCAACATACGAGGATGCGCGATGCGGGGGAGCGTGGCCATCACGCCACAATGTTAACAGTCGGCTCGGGTTCTTCCGAAAGCGCCTTCTGAGCCGATGCCCAATTCGGCTACAGCGGTATCAGGGAGGAGACGTGGGGACGCATCATGGCGGAAAACAAAAGGGCGTGCCGACGACCGGCACGCCCGCGATTATGACATATTCCCTACGAACGATTAAGGCCGGCTAGGGCTCAACGTGGTTTCGATAATTCCAACAGTCACACCAGCCGCCACAAGCGTCAGAACGATAAAGATGAACCGGTTTCGGCCGGCGGACAACACCGATGGGCTGCCGGGAGCCGCAGGTGGCGCCGCCGCGTCGGTCGGCTGTATCAGCATGCGAACCGAAGTGCCCTCGGGTACCGTTTTGGTTTCGTCATCCATCGCTACCTGGAGCGAACCCTTGCGCGCGGTCAACAGAAGCTCGCTCGGTCCCAGCCGGGTGATCTGGCCCGAAGTGGCCGCCGGCGTGTTTGGGCGAATGACTGCACCATCCGCAACCAGCCGAAACGTTCCGCCTTCGAGCGACGACAAAATCACTGTGCCATTCGTCAATGTGGCACCGAACCCTTGCCCGGTCTGATGGACAACGGCCGTGCTGCCGGGCAGCAAATAGGCCTGCGATGTTCCAAACCCGACACGCAACTCACCACCCGTATAGGCGGCCAGCGTGTCCCCGTCGTAAACGGTCGCTCCGTTTAACGCTGTTCCCGCACTAATTCCCGCGTGCTGGGCCTGCAAAACAACGCCTAGTGGCGACGTCGAGCTAGCGGCCGGAGCGGCCATAACTGGAGCTTGCACTAGAGCGAGCGCAATAAGCGCTGTACCAAGGGATCTGACTAACATTCGCACGTCTTACCTCCGCCTGAGAGAGGGCCACGGCTAGAGTATGGACAATCCATGTCGATGTCAATACCAGAACACACCCGAACTTCCCGTGCTGCTGATCGCCGTCTCGCTCCTCTGCAAAAATTACGGTCGGTCAAAGCAAGTCGCCTAGAACGTGCCTTATCACCTGTGCTCTCAATGCGTTGGGGGGCGGATTGCGCCCAGCACAAGTGGGTAATCGAGCGGAGTGGTCAAAGACACAATATTAGCCGCACGAGCCTTGTTCGGTCCCACGCGCCGCGGACTGCACCAGGTTTCCGCAATGGTGAATATTGCTCATCATCTATTCGCCTGCCGCCCCTCTGCTATAAGCACTTGCGCACCATCCCTGCTGGGCGCCCACTTGGTTAGCCCCCACTGGGTTAGAATGTCCGCGGCGCAAATTTTGGCGTGGTGCGCTCTAGCGCCGCCGTGAGGGTATCGTGATTCATCGCTTCGTATTTCACAACGAACAGTTCCTTCCCATCGAGCAGATCCGGCTTTCGCCTGGCCAAGCCGGGCTGATGTGCGGATGGGGCCTGTTCACGACTTTGCGCGTGTTCCAGAGTGAGCCATTTGCTTTCGAGCGGCACTGGCGCAGGCTCGAGAAAGACGCTGCGCGCACGCGCATCCCGTTCCCGTTCGACCCGGCCCAGGTACGCACGCGGTTGCGCGAACTGATCCAGCGGAACGACGCGCGTGAAGGCACCGCCCGGATTTACGCGATCTATAACAAGATCGGCTTCTGGCAAAGTGATGAAGCGCTTCCCACGGTCGATCTGCTCCTCTACACCGCCGGATTGCCCGGTCTTCAGGATTCGGTGCGCCTCACCGTGGCTGAGCATGGCCGTCACGCCGCCTCGCCGCTCTCTGGCGTCAAGGTCACCTCCTGGCTCCAAAACGTTTGGAGCCTGCAAGGCGCACAGCAGCGCGGCTTCGACGAAGTGATCATGCTCAACGAGCGCGGCGAAGTTGCCGAATGCACCGCCGCCAATATCTTTTGCGTACGCGAAGGGCGCGTCCTCACGCCCCCGCTTTCGTCCGGATGCCTTGAAGGCGTCACACGCGGAGTTTTGCTCGATATCGTTGCACCCGCCGAGGGAATCCAATGCGAAGAGACCTCACTGTGCATTGAGGACTTCCACTCTGCCGATGAAGTATTCATCACTTCGACCAATCGCAATCTCCTTGGCGTCGCGGAAATCGGGGGACACCAGTTCTCGGGCGTTCCCGGTCGCATTACCAGGCAACTCGAACAGGCTTTCAGCCGCTACATGATCGAATACGTGGCGGGCGCCGCAAGCACAGTCGCGGCAAAATAATCCCCGCAAGATAACGGCACGGGGATATGATCTGCCCGTGAAAAACACATCAGCATTCTTGCCATTGCCGCCCGCAGCAAGTTACGCGACCAATGCGGAAGTAGCTTGGCTCTCTATGTCCCGGCCCGTGATCGCGCACCGCGCACTCCGAGCGATCACCTCCGCCATCAGCGTCGCGATGACCTTGATGGCTCTCACTGCGGTCATCGGCATTTCCGTTGCCGCGCCTCCGCCGCTCAAACCAAGCCGAAGCAACACCAAGCCACCGGGGACGTTGCTAGCTCCGCACCCTCTCAACTGGTGATCCTCAAACAATTCGGCCGCAACAAAGCGCGCTGGACTTTTGTCATGAGCCCGAACACCAAGGTGGATGGCAAAACGGCCAAAGGAGCGCGCGTACGCGTTTTCTACCACGAGGAAAAAGGCCAGCGTGTCGCCGATCGCGTCAAAATTATGGAACCCGCGCCCGTCACCACGGCCTCAACTGCCGCCACGCCGTCCGTGCAAAAATCAAATGCACCCAAGCCAGCAGCGCTGAAGACGCCTGCGCCTAAGTCCAGTACACCGCCGCCAACGACATCTCCTAAAGTTTCATCGGCGCCGCCGTCTAACCCTGCAACAGCGCCTGCCTCGCCCACGCAGCCACAGTAAAGAAATGACAGACGGATGCGCACACCCATACCACCCCGCATGCCAAGCGTGACGCCAACAACACCCGTGCGCATTCCCATGTGCATGCCCATGTGCATGCCCATGCCCATGCCGACCCCGACGCGCACCCCGATAGTCCTCTCATGAGCCCGCTCGCCGCCGAACTAGGCCGCCGCTTTCTGGACCTTCATCGCGGATCGAATACCCTGCTCCTGCCCAATGCCTGGGACGTTCCCAGCGCCCGCATTTTCGAGGAGTCTGGCTTCCTGGCGATCGGCACCACGAGCGCGGGCATCGCGAACTCGCTCGGTTACCCCGATGGAGAGCAAATCTCCCGCGCCGAAATGTTCGAGGTGGTTCGCAGGATTGCCCAAGCCGTCCGCCTTCCCGTCACCGCCGACATGGAATCCGGCTACGCCAGCACGCCCGAAGTAATTGCCGAAACCACGCGCCAGGTGCTCGCGGCCGGTGCGGTCGGCATGAACCTGGAAGACACCTCGAGTGAACGCGGCACCACTGCGGACTCGAGCTCCCTCGTCGACTTGCACTTACAAAAGGAAAAGATCCACGCTGCGGTCGAAGCCGCCCGTGTCGCCGGTGTTCCTTTTGTGCTGAATGCGCGCACCGATGTTTTCCTGCACGCCATAGGAGCGCCCGAGACGCGCCTCGCGCGCGCCATCGAGCGCTTGAACGCTTACCATGATGCCGGCGCGCAGTGCCTGTTCGCCCCCGGTGTTACAGACACCGAAACGATTGCACAACTGGTGCGCAATGTTCCCGGACCGTTGAATATATTGGTGGCGGTCGGCACTCCGCCGGTTCGGGAATTGCAGCAGCTAGGCGTAGCGCGGGTAAGTCTCGGCTCGGGACCCATGCGCGCGACGCTGGGCTTACTCGCACGCCTCGCGCGCGAGTTGCACGAGCAAGGCTCCTTCACTGCGATGACCGACGGGGCCATGTCATACCCGGATGCAAACCGGCTGGTCCGCCATTAAATCGTTTGCACCCACCCAGCACCCACTCGCGCCGGTTTCTGGTCTCTCAGTCTTAAAAGTCCCAATCTGACTCATTTCCGTGGCAACTTCGCACCAAATTTCGTGTTCATAATAACGTCCCGCTGTGCGGGCGTATAATCGACCCGGAATTGGCGGTTATCGCACTGCCGTGGTGCCCTGACCCGTCACGCGGACGCCGAGCTCACCAGGGAAGTCAAACGTATGGCCAGCCGCCATCACGACCAAACATCACCGCGACTCCCAGTCGCGCGTCAGGGGCGTAGCGCATATTCCCCTATGGTCGCGATTGTGACCGGCGCCCTGGTTGTTTCCCTGTCCCTGCATGCGCTTGGTAAGCGCGTCGAAGCCGCGCCCGCCACGCCCCGGGCAGTTTCGCCGCAAACCGCTTCGCCAGAAACCGGTGGCATGCCTTCCGCCGCCACGCCATCGCGCACCCTGCCGCCGCTCGACCCGCATTTCAAAGGAAAACTTCCTATCTCCGAGCTCACCGAACAGGAAGCCATCCTGCACGCTCTGAATCGTCTCGGATATGGTCCGCAGCCCGGGGAGGTCGCGCGCATCCAGCAGATCGGCCTCGAGCAGTGGATCGACCTGCAGCTTCATCCTGAAAAAATCGACGACTCGTCACTGCAGGCGCGCCTCGATAATTTGCCCGCGCCCAACATGAAGGCCCAAACGCTTCTCGCCGAATACCCCCAGCCCGATGCTGCGGCGAAACGCCTGGGCATCACGGTGGTGGAATATCGCAAGCGCATGGACGCGCTCGCGCATCCTCCGCAGGGCGTGCACCCGGCACGCAGCAAGCTGCCGCAGGAAGTGCTCAACGAACTCGCACAAGAAAAGCTTCTGAGCGCGATCTACAGCCAGCGCCAACTCCAGCAGCAGCTCACCGATTTCTGGTTCAATCATTTTAATGTGTTCGCTTACAAGGATCTCGATCTCTGGCTACTCGCTCCCTACGAGCACGACGCGATCCGCCCGCACGTGCTGGGAAAGTTTCGCGATCTCCTCGCAGCCACGTCGAAAAGTCCTGCGATGCTTTTTTATCTCGACAATTATCTCAGCGCCGATCCGCGCGCCTTTGCACCCCACCACGACCTATCGGCGAAGCACCCCACCAAATCGGCGCGCGCCTCCTCGGCTCGGGGCTCGAAAGCGTCTCACTCGGCCCGCGCCTTGCCGCCCATCGGCGGTAAGCGCGGCCTCAACGAGAATTACGGCCGTGAATTGATGGAGCTGCACACCCTCGGCGTGGATGGCGGCTATACCCAACAGGATGTCATCGAAGTTGCGCGATGCTTCACCGGCTGGACGATTACCGAGCCACGCGTGAATCCGCAATTTTATTTCGACAACCGCATCCACGAACCCGATCCCAAGCGCGTGCTCGGAAAGAACATTCATGCGGGCGGCATCAAGGACGGCGAGCAGGTGCTCGACCTGCTCTCGAAAAATCCGCGCACCGCGCAGCACATCTCGCTCGAGTTGGCGCAGCACTTCGTGTCCGACACGCCCCCGGCGTCCCTTGTGGGTCGCATGGCGAAAACTTTCCGCAAATCGAATGGCGACATTCGCGAAGTGATGCGCACCATGATCTATTCGCCCGAATTCTGGTCTCGTTCCGCGTACCGCGCGAAGGTGAAAACTCCATTCGAGTTGGTGGCTGCGACTGTCCGCGCGCTCGGCGCCGACGTGGACGATGCCATGCCGCTGGTCGGCTGGGTTTCCCGTATTGGGGAGCCGCTGTATCAATATGTCCAGCCCACCGGCTACTCCGATAAGGCGCAAGCCTGGGTGAATACCGGTGCGCTGCTGAATCGCCTCAATTTTGCAATTGCTCTTGCCAGCGATCGGGTTGCGGGCAGTGGAGTGCAACTCGCCCCGCTGCTCGGTACCGATTCCGCCGACGATCCCTACCAGGCGCTCGACCGCGCTGTCGGCGTTTTCCTGGCGGGCCAGATTTCCGACACCACGCGTGCCACGTTGCTGAAGGAATCCTCCGACCCGCAAATCCTGGGAGCCAAGCTCGCCGCGCCCGTGCGTCAGGCCAACCTGGGCCTCATCACTGGATTAGTACTCGGCGCGCCCGAGTTTCAGCAAAAGTAAGCGCACGCTAGTTCGGGCAAAGCTCACCCGTGCTGGACGAATGCCTCCCGCAGACAGGTGCTTGGCATAATCATGCCCGCCGCATTGCGCCCAGACCAACCCTCACTTCGTGTCCTAATTTAGCGGAACACGCCGCACATAGGCGCCGGATTGCGCTCGGCGTCGGCAAGAACGCACGCAGCGTAGACTCTGGTCCGTCATGCGACCCACTTATGGCGTCGCCGGTGTGGGAGTCAGGTCTGTCGCCGGGTGCTCGGGCAGAATGAGTGGCTTGCGAGGCCGCTGATCGAAATCGAAATCGCGCGCCAATTCGCCAAGCTGCGGAGCATCTTCGCGAACGTCAGGACGAGGATCGGGCCGACCGTCCGTCTTGGGGTCGATGCGCTGCCCGTTCAAGAAATCATTTTCGATGAACTTCACGAACGCGTCGAAGCTCAGCGTTTGATGATCGATAAAACCTTTCTTGGCATACGGTGAAATGACGATGCCCGGAATACGCAGACCATAGCCGTTCTGATCAACGGTAACCGGGACCACGTGATCGTAGAAACCGCCCCAGTCGTCCCACGCCAGAAATATCGCGCAATCCTTCCAATTTGGGCCCTGCATCACCGTGTTAATCAAGTGCGTGACGTACGTTTGGCCCGCGCTGACCAGCGCCGGAGGATGCTCGCTCACGTCTCCCGATGGAGCGATCCAAGACACCGCGGGAAGTGTCCCGCGCTGCGCCTGAAGAATGAAATTATCAAGCGTCTGCACATTTTCGAGCTCGCCATCGTTTTTGACCGTGTCAAAGTAGGGAAGCGGATTCCAGATCCCGGGTGTTTTGGCATTCTGCTGCACCGGCAAGCAGTCTTCCTGTTCATCATCTTCACAATCCGGTTCGGTTCCCTGCAGCACGTAATACCCCCAGCTCACGCCGGCCCTGTGAAGCAGATAGGTCAGGTCGGTCCACGCATAGATGGGAGGTTTCTTAGCTCCTGCAAATCCCGGAGGATTGCCGGGGCTTTGCAACGCGTTGCTGCAACTGGCGGGATCATTGTGCTGCGTGCAGTAAGCGGACCACTCGGATACCGCAAAAAGATGCGCGGGCAAGCTCCACGAGGCGTTGGGCTCAAACATGTGATCTTGCAGCACGAATTCCTTTGCATAAGCCCAATAGTTGGGGATTTCCCCGCCATCGTGATAACCCATCACATCTGGCACTCCCGAGTTGGAACAAGCCGGATTATCGGGATTGAGGCAGCCCTTTTGACCATTCTGTGCCTGGGCAATGAATCCATCCATCTTCCCGCCGTCCACATCCGCTGTGGCATTGCTCGCGCCATGCGGGCCGCCCCCATTCATATCCGCAAGGTCGTGGAAAGGCTTCACGCATTGCCCCGATTTGGGATCGGGGACACACACGCTGGGTGTTCCATCCCTCATGGGGATCCCGTCAGCGCCGGGATAGGTTCCGAAATAATGGTCGAACGAGCGGTTCTCCTGCATGATGATAATAATGTGTTTGATTTTGTGAATGCCCATCTGCTGGTTATCGCGATCGTCGCGGTCCCCATCGTGGTCGTTTCCTTGCTTCGCGTTAGCCACCACAAAGGCCAAAGTGAGCACAACCATAACCATAAGCACCTGGCCCGCCCTCGTTCTCCAGGAAGTAATTTGCGCGCTCTTCTGTCCACGTGGTCGTCCCTGACTATGTTGTCGTCGCATTTCCGCCCTCTTTCTTGTGCTGACGCTGCACTTTCCTTAGCTTGACGCCGGAGGAAAATCGCCATCACTCGGCCTGCCCTGTTCGGAAATAACCCCAACCTTGCTGGAAAGTCGCTAAGGGTTTTACCTGAGGAACCGATAGGCGAAGAGAAGGGAAGAGAAGTTAAGTTACGGACGCTCGGAAAACGGGCCTGCTAACTTTTGCCGGCTTCTCAATGCACGGCGCCGCTTGCGCCCGGCTCTGTTAGAATCCACCCGCTATGCTTTCCCGCCTCGCCATCGTTCTGGCCTTTGCGTTGGGTTGCACCTGCGCGCTCGATCTTTTTCCCGCTTGGCGTGATGGGGCGGATGCCTCCATGACGCTGCCGCGCACGCACCCGGAAACGCAGCCGTCATCGCTCCAAACATCACCGCAAATCCCCTCGCCGCGAACGCCCGCGCCGCCAGCTGCCGCGCCGAATGCACCTACGGTTCCCCCGGTGGGCCCGCCGCTCGCCGGACCTCCCGCACGCGCCGATGTCGCGCCCGATCTCGCCCAGCGGCTCGCGAAATTTCGCCGCGTGCCCATGCCGTTCCATTCCGCCGGACTCACCGCGCGCGAAAAGGAAATGACGGAAAAACTCGTGGCCGCCTCGCAATTTCTCGAGGACATTTTCTGGCGCCAGAGCGATCCCGAAGGTCTCGACCTTCTGCACTCGCTTGCGAATAGCAAAAATCCCGCCGATGAAGCACTGCGCCGCTACCTGATGATCAATGGCAGCCGCTTCGATCTCATCCGCAACAACGAGCCTTTCGTGGGCGCCGCCCCGATGGCGCCCGGCCACGCGCTTTATCCGCCGGGTCTCACGCGCGAGCAAATGGAAGCCTACGTCCGCGATCATCCCACCGAGAAAGCCGCGCTATACGATCCGCACACGGTGGTGCGGCGCGATGGCGCGCGTCTGGTGGCCATTCCTTACCACGTCGTTTACCGCGAATGGCTTGAGCCTGCCGCGGCAACGCTGAACCAGGCGGCTGCGCTGAGTGACAATCCGCGTTTCGCGGAATTTTTGCGCCTGCGCGCCAAAGCGCTGCTCGACGACGATTACTATGCGAGCGATCTCGCCTGGCTGGGCCTCGAGAATCCCAGGTTCGACGTCATCTTCGCGCCCTACGAGGTCTACCTCGATGATTTGCTGGGTGTGAAAACTTCCTATGGCGCCGCCGTACTGATTCGCAATGAAGCCGAAAGCCACAAACTTGCCGTCTTCCAGAAGTACGTTCCCGCCATCCAGGATGCGCTTCCGCTCGCGCCCGAAGACCGGCCCTCGAAAGCGGGCCATCAATCACCGATGGAAGTGATGGACGCGCCCTTTCGTGCGGGCGATCTGCGGCACGGGTACCAGGCCGTCGCCGACAATCTTCCGAATGACCCGCGCATCCACCAGGAAAAGGGCTCAAAGAAAATCTTTTTCAAAAATTTTATGGATGCGCGCGTGACCTACATCGTCCTGCCCATTGCCAGGCGCCTGCTGCGTCCCGATCAGGCGGCGCTTGCATCGGGCGAAGGCTATCTCGCCACCACGATGATGCACGAGATTTCGCATGAGCTAGGCCCGGCCTACGCGCGGGTTCCACCGCGCGCCGGCAGCGTCAGCGGCACGGGCAGTGCCGTCGGGGCTAACGGCCGCGTGCAAATTAATGAGGCCATCGGTCCCGCATATTCCGCGCTCGAGGAAGCCAAGGCCGATGTCGTGGGCATGTTCGGGCTCGATTGGCTGATCGAGCACGGCGCGCTCCCGAAAGAAAAACGCGCGGAATACTATGCGTCCTACGTCGGCGGTATTTTCCGCACGGTGCGCTTCGGTGTGGCCGAGGCCCACGGCCGCGCGGAAATGATGGAGTTCAACTATCTTTCCGAGCAGGGAGCCATCTCGAGTGCACCACTGAACGGCGGCGCGGTCCGCTACTCGATCGCCATGGAGCGCATGCCGGCCGTTATCACTTCGCTCGCCCGGGAATTGCTGCAAATGGAAGCCACCGGCGACCGCCAGCGCGTCGAGGCATGGTTTGCCAAATACGATCGCATGCCGCCCGATCTGGCAAAGGCTCTCGCTTCACAAAATGATGTCCCCGTCGATATCGATCCGGTTTTTTCGTTTCCCGAACCGATTCGCTAAGCCGCCGTCTTACCGACGCGCTAAGGAGTGCTGTCATGGCCAATCAGAAAGAACAAAACCTGAAGAACCACAATAGACTCGTGCCCCCGTTTCACCTGTTCGTTCTGCCGGTGTTCCTGATCAACCTGATCTGGTCACTCGTGCGCTTGCGCAATGGCCTGACTTTCGCGTCGATTATGGCTGTGCTCATGGCGCTCGCTTTTATTGTCCTCGCATTGTGCGCGCGGGTCTTCGCCCTCACCGTGCAGGATCGTGTGATTCGCCTCGAGATGCAGCTGCGGCTGCGCAATCTGCTGCCGCCCGAGATGCACCCGCGCATTGACGACTTCACCGTCGAGCAATTAATTGCGCTGCGCTTCGCGAGCGATGACGAACTGCCGCTGCTTTCCCGGCAAGTCCTCGAAGAAAAGCTCAGCAAACGGCAGGAGATCAAGCGGCGCGTGAAAAACTGGCGCGCGGATTATCTGCGCGCGTAAGTGCCGTTGCCGCAATGGACCTTGCACTTTCTTCGATGGATGTTCTGGTTGCGTTCTTTGGAGAGTTCTTCGTGTGTGTTGCTTGTGGTGTTGGTGCGGGTATTAGTCGGGGAAATCGGAGGTTTTTGAATTAGCGTGGAGCAATCGCCTTTGAGAATAAGCGTGCGAACGGTGCGCGCCCATGTCGGCCCAATCGGCCGAACTGGCGTTCTCAGTGAGTGCCGCAGGATATCCCGTGCTTCTCGAAATAGCGCTGATGGTATTCCTCGCCACGATAAAACTCCGCGGCCGGTGCGATCTGCGTCACGATTTTGCGGGGAAACCGTCCAGCGCGTTCGAGCTCATCTTTAATGGTTCGCGCTGCGGCTTCCTGCTGCGGGTCGTGAAAGAAAATCACCGAGCGATACTGTTTGCCGTAGTCCGGACCCTGGCGATTAAGCTGCGTCGGATCGTGAATCTCAAAAAACACGCGCAGCAACTCTTCATACGAAACGTGCGCGGGATCGTAGTCCATTTGGACCACTTCTGCGTGTCCCGTGCGGTCGGTGCAAACATCCTGATAAGTAGGATTCGCAAGAGTCCCGCCCATGTAACCGACGGTGGCATCGTTAACGCCCTTCACCTGGCGAAATGCGCTTTCGATTCCCCAGAAACACCCTGCTCCAAACGTCGCCTTCGCCATCGTTCTCTCCCGTCCCATGTTGCAGCGCGTCTAGCCGCAACCTGAGATACGTGTTTGTGGGCTCAAAACTTCTTCACTACTCGGCCATTCCATCCGCGCGGTACGACGCATCATTTTTATCCGCCGAGAAGCTGCTCGATTTGTCGAATGTGATTCAGGTCATGGCCGGCTGTCATGCGCGTGATGTGTTCGATGCTCTCCTTGCCACGTTCCGCATGCATACCATAATGCTTCCACTGCTCGGGCGAGAGGGAACTGAACAGAACGAGATTCGCTTCGCGAAGTACACGCACCTGCTCGATGGATTTGCGCGGGTCACGGATCTCATAGTGCCCTGAAGATGCCCACGAATTCTGATCGTAAGCCTGAATCGCAGTTCCAGGTGCACCAAGGATCTGTCTGACGCGCCACCCGGTGACTAATTCCGCGTCGGCCAAATGCGCGAGAATCTCGGCAACGGACCATTTGTCAGGTGCGGGCCGATCGTGCAGCCTGGACGCGGGGACGCTCTCAATCAACCGGGCGAGTTTCGCAGGCGTTTCCGCCTGCACGTTCAGCGCATTGCGCGCCTCGACATTTGCCAATATGCGCCGGGTATATTCTTGCGGGCTTTCCTGCATGATATGGAATCCGTGAATGGTTGCGTATCGGTAACAGCTTACCGGGCAACGAAGAGTTTACATCCCGCTGTAATGAAAATAGTAAGGCAAGTCACAGTCAAGAGTGTAGCGATACGCTGGCCTGCGCTGACAGCGGTCTCTGACACGCAAAGACGAATGCGGGCGGCAGATTGCGCCAAATCATCTTCTGCTGTACCGAGCTAAAATAGCGGCGCAGCAGGTGCACCAGGTGGAATTTTCTAACGTGGCCGTTCTTCAACTGCAGGCGATGCAGATATTGAAATTGCGTGAAGACGCCGGCTTCGCCGAGGAGCGTGCCCAACTCGCCCAGGAATGCGCTCCTCTGCCGATCCGCCATGAAACCGAGCGCCAAGGAAGAAACCACGGCATCGACATGGTGGAAACCGCGACGATGTACCTCTTCCTGCATCGTCTCCGCGCGCGCATTGATCACCTGCAACCGCGGATCAACTACATTCGCCCGCAGATGCCGCGCGAAGCGGGCGTTAATCTCAAAAGCCAGCAGCGTGGAGTCTGGCGGCATTAAATCGAGCAGAGCTTGCGTCATTACTCCGGTGCCCGCCCCCACCTCGACGACCACGCGAGCTTTTGCGAGTGGAATGGGACCGAGCATGGCATGGGTGAGGTAACGCGAACTGGGAGCGATCGCGCCAACGGTAAGGAAGTCGGTCAGAGCTTCCATGGCAAATGTTCGTAGAGCCATTTTGTTGCCATCCTGGTTTGAAATCTAACGCAGAAGTTATCGCAACAATATCCATACCAGTCTACATCACGCGGGGAAAGCGGAATCCAGTTAATACTTTAAAATTTGGATGAATTTGAAACCGAGGTGTTCGCGGCGAGCGGTACTAATCCTCCACCTTTACAGATTCCATCAAGGAGAAAAATCCTTCCGCGAGGGTAGGATGAATGTACACAGCCCCCTTGAGAAGCGTATATGGCTGGCGCGCTAGGATCGTGACGCCCAATAGCTGAATGAGTTCGCCTCCCTCGGCAGCCAGAATGGAGGCGCCGAGGATGAGATCGCTTTCGGCATCGACCACGAGCTTCATCATGCCCGCGGTTTCATCGCGCTCGATGGCGCGAGCGACGTGCGTCATCATGATCTTGCCGACTTTCAGGCGGTATCCGTTTTTGCGCGCCTCGGTTTCCGTCATGCCTACGCGTCCGAGCTGCGGGTCGGTGAACACGGCGTAGGGGACGTAGCGATGGTCGGTGGTTTCGTTTTTCTTTTCGATGAGATTGGCCCAGATAATCTGGTAATCGTTGTAAGAGATGTGAGTGAACGCGGGCCCTCCATTGACGTCACCCAGCGCCCATACGCCGGCAATATTTGTTTCCAGGCGCGAATTCACGTGAATCGAGCCGTCCGAATTGGTTTCGATTCCGGCTTTTTCCAGATCGAGATCGGCCGAATTGGGAGCGCGGCCTGCGGCCACAAGCAGGTGCGAACCGGAAATCTCGCGTGCGCCGCCAGCGGTTGCGATGTCCAGGATTACAGGGCCATCGGGGCCGGAGCGCCGAACGCCCTTTGTTTCCGCGTTGAGAAGGAAAATCAACCCTTCGGCTTCTAGGCTTTTTTGTAGTTCGGCGACGACGTCGGCATCTTCGCGCGAAAGAATCTGCGCCGAACGGTTCACGATGGTGACGCGGCTGCCGAAACGAGCAAACATCTGACCAAATTCCAACCCAATATAACCACCACCCAGGACGAGGAGATGTTCTGGAACCGCGCCGAGCTCCATGATGGACACGTTCGTGAGATAGCCCGCGGTATCGAGTCCCTCGATGTGTGGGATTACCGGGTGCGCGCCGGTATCGATGAAAATTTTGTCGGAGGTTAGCTGTTCGCCGTTGACTTGCAATGCGTGCGGCCCCAGAAACCGGGCTTCGCCACGATATAAGCGAAGCGTTTGGCGCGACGCGACGTTACGCTCCTGCCCCGAGCGCATTTGCGCGACAATTTTATTTTTGCGCGCGAGAACCGCCGCCATATCCACCGTCACCGCGCCGGTACGCACACCCCAGCGGGAGGCCTGCCGGGCATAATGTGCGACTTGCGCGCTGGCGACCATGGTTTTTGTGGGCGTGCAGCCGGTATTAATGCAAGTTCCACCGAGTTGCGCCCGCTCGATGAGCGCGACGCTCCATCCGAGGTCGGCCAGCTTCTGGGACAACGGATTGCCGCCCTGGCCCGATCCAATCACGATGGCGTCAAAGTTCACGGCGAACTCTCCTTATCGAAGCCTTATTGAAAGGAAATACCTCGTCTAAGAGTGCCGGCCCTCGCCGTAGCGGCGAGCAAGGATCACTTCGTCTGGTAGACAAGGATCTCTGACGGCTGCTGGCCGTGATGCGGGACGGCCTCGAAAAGTTCTCCTAAATCCGGTGAAAACAAGCCGGTACGCGAGTCGCCAGGCGTGGGAGCGCGCCCGATACGTTCGTAGTGATCGGGATCTTTCTGTTGCCAGATATCGATGAAGCGCTCGCCCAGGATATAAATTCGTCCTTTACTCGCGTCGAAGAATAAGTCGTCGGTGTGTTCCACAATCGAGGGCGACGCGACAATTTTGCCCGTTTCGGTATCGAATACCGCCAAACGCGCGGGAATGCGGCAGCCCACGAAGAGCCGGTGGTGAGCTTCGTCGAGCGCCATGGGGAAATTCGTCGTGCATCCGGTGACCGGCCAGCGCGCCAGAATGGTTCCCTTCGCCAAATCGGCGACTTCGACTTCCTGATGGTCAGGAACGTTCACGAAAACACGCGTCCCGGTTTTTTCCAACTGAAACGATTCGGGATGCGCGTCCATAGGGATCTCGGCGAACTTGGTTCCCTGGGAATCGAGGAAGACGAGCGCCCCATCGCCACCTGGCCGCGCCACCTTGCCTGCCAGGAATTTCTCTCCCCCATAGCCGACGACCACGCGCTTGGTTCTTGCGTCGTAACGAATGTTATCGGCGTCGGAAGAGAGCTTCACGGTCTTTAAAAGCTGAAACGTGGCGCCGTCAAAAATCTTCACCGTACCATCGCCGCCGCAAGCGACAAAAAGGCGGTGGGAGGACGGATCAAAGAACGCGCCCTGAGGCTCATCGAGGTCCGGGATCGTGCGCACCTGCCGGCCAGATTGCAGATCGATCACCTCGAGGGTATGGTGCGCGTTCGCGGAAGCAAACAGGCGCTGTCCTTTTACGTCAATGGAGAAATGATCGATTCGCCCTTCCACATTGGTCAACGGTATAGGAGTTGTGGGAACCAGCGCCGCAGGTTTTTGCGCCACCGCCAGGCCACAGGTTGCGAGCAACACGAATAAAAGTGGCACGCCGAAGCGTCTCGTCATGCGATCATCCTCCGCAATTACACGCTCTTCGCCCACGCATCGTATATTTCTTTTATTTCTTTGGCTAGGGTGACACAACGGTTTGCTCGGGGGCACATTGCGAATGCCGGCGGAGAAGAGTGCCCGAAGAGTGCCCGATGGCTGTGACTTAACCGTCGAAAACGTTACGGGTTCACGTTTGCAGGTGGGGACACTTTGCTGCTGAGAGACTGCGGTGCTGGCAAACGCGTCGCGTCCCATCCGCCGCCCAGCGCCTCAATCAATTGGACGCCGGAGGTCATCTGCTCTCGCCGGAGGTTCACTGCAGTTTGCTGATTGCTTAACAAGGTGGTCTGCGCCGTGATTACGTTGAGGTAGGGATCGATGCCGGCGCGGTAACGGTCATTAGCGACATCGAGGTTGCGCTGCGCTGCGGCTACAGCTGCGTCCTGCTGAACCTCTTCCTGCGAAAGAATTCGCAAGGTTGCCAGGTTGTCCTCGACTTGCTGAAAGGCGGCCAGTACGGTTTGCCGGTAGTTCGCGACGGTTTGCTCGTAAGTGGCCTGAAATTGCTCGACGGTGGCACGGCGCAAGCCCGCGTCGAAAAGTGTTTGCGTCAGAGAGGGGCCAACCGACCAAAGCCGGCTTGGCCATGTAAACCAGGTTGCAGCTGAGGAGGCAGCAAATCCTGCCGAGGCGCTCAGCGTGACATTAGGATAAAACGCCGCCGTGGCCACGCCAATTTGCGCGTTCGCCTGTGCCATGAAACGCTCCGCAGCCGCGATATCCGGACGGCGTTCGAGCAGTTGCGAGGGCACGCCGAACGGAATTGCGGGAGGATTGGCCTGCAGGGGTGCCTCGGGAAGTGAGAATGTTGACGCGCTCTGGCCAACGAGCAGAGCGATGGCATGTTCGATTTGCGCACGCAAAATGCCCAGATTGATGTCTTGCGCCTGGGTAGCTTTCAATTGTGTTTCGGCTTGCGCCACCGCTTCGTCAGATGCGATTCCGGCGTTGAACTGGAGTTGCGTCAGATCGAGCGAATCCTTGTAGGCGACAACCGTGGCATTAAATAGCTGCTTCAATTGATCCTGGGTGCGAATCTCGTAGTAATCCACTGCCACTTCGGCTTGCGCCGTCAGACGCACGTTCTGCAGGTCTGCGGCGCTTGCTTGCGCTCCATAGGCGTTCGCTCGCACGGTATTGCGGATGCGTCCCCATAAATCTGGCTGCCACGAAGCGTCAAACGGCAGCGAAAAATCAGAAAACGAGCTAATTTGCGCGGGATTAATGGGAAACCCGCCCAGAACAGGCTGACGTTCGTTGCTAATCGCCGGTACAGTGGTAACCGTGGGGAAATAGCGGGATCGTGCCTGTTTGACGAGGGCACGCGCTGAAAGAAAATTGGCCGCCGCGGCTGCAATGTTCTGGTTGGAAATGTTGACCTGCTCTTCCAAAGCGTTCAGCTGCGGATCATTGAAGACTTCCCACCACTTATCGCGAATCACGTCATCCTGCGGCTGCGCTACTTTCCAGCCGTCGGTTTCCTTCATCTCCGCGGGAGTCAACTCTTTATAGACGCTCGGCATCTGCACCGCAGGCCGCACGTACTTGGGACCGACGGTGCATCCGCTAAGCAAAACCAGACAGCAGGAGACGGCCAGCCAGGAGATGGCCACGAATGATGAGCGAGCGGCAACGAAAAACATATTTCGATTAGTCATCCGACGCATGCGCCACCCTCGCATTCGCAGGTTGCGGGACGTGCGCACGGTCCGTGCGGAAGAAGCTGCTGCGATCCAGCACCTTCTCCTGAAATTCTTCCAGATACAGGTAAATCGCCGGCGTCACGTACAGGGTGATGAACTGCGACACGATCAGTCCGCCGACGACCACCAGTCCCAGCGGCCGCCGTGAGGCGCCGTCCGCGCCGAAGCCCAGGGCGATCGGCAGCGCGCCCATCACCGCGGCCAGCGTCGTCATCATGATCGGGCGGAAGCGGTCCATGCTGGCGTCGTGGATCGCCTGATCATCCTGTATACCCTGTGCCACCCGCTGCTGCGCGAAGTCGACGATCATGATGCCGTTCTTCTTCACGATGCCCATCAGCATGAACATGCCGATGTAGGCATACAGCGACGCCTCCGCGTCGAAGAGCCACAGCGTGAGCAGTCCGCCGACCAGCGCGACCGGCAACGACGACAGCACGGTGATCGGGTGCAGATAGCTCTCGTACAGAATGGCCAGGATCACGTACATCACGAAGACGGCCAGCACCATCAGGATGGTCAGGCTCGAGACCGTGTTCCTGGAAGGTCAGCGCCTCGCCCTGCAGACCTGCCCTGCATATCGGACGGCACGATCTGCTTGGCGGAGTCTCGATGCAAATTGGTCGCGGCGCCGATGGCATAGCCGGGCTTCAGGTTGAAGAACAGCGTGACGCTGGTGAACTGGTTGATGTGGTTGACCGCCTGCGGCCCGAGCACCGGCGTGCCAGGTGGTCACCGCGCTGAGCGGAACCATGCGCTGGCCGTCGTCACTCTTGATGTACAGCAGGCTCAGATCTCTCCGGCTCGGAGCGATCGTTGTCGTCCACTTCGAGAATCACCTGGTACTGATCGTTGGGCTTCTTGATCAGGTAGATGTAGTTCTGCGAATAGGCGTTGTGCAGCAGCGTGAGGATGCGGGTCTCCGAGACGCCATACAGCTTGGCCTGGTCGCGCAGCAGTTCGACCTGCAGGTTGGGCGTGTGGTTAGAACAGGTCGGAGTTCACGAACAGGAAGCCCGGGATACTGGTGCATTTTCCGCATCAGCTTGTCCGGCGACGGCATAGACCTCTTGCGGATCGATGCCGGAGAGCGCGTAGGCGAATTGTCCCTGCGTGTTCGCGGTGGCGCCGGTGCTGATCTCCAGCACCGGGTTGGGCTGCAGGAACGCCATGATGCCGGGAACGCGCCGCGTTGACTGCCGCCCATCAACTGCCCCGCGACTGCGGCGATCGGCGGGCGCTGCGACGGGGTCCTTCAGGAAAGCCAGCAGAAAGCCCTGGTTCGACGGCAAGAAATTGCCGAGTTGCCGCTCATCGTGAAGGTCATGTCCACGGCGGGATTGGCCTGCATGGATCTTCTCGGCCTGCTCCTGGTAGGCGTGCATCTGCTCGGGCGAAGAGCCTTCCTGCGCGACGAAGATCCCGCGAATGAAGGAGCTGTCGCCCACCGGCAGGAACGACTTTGGGCACGACGTAAAACAGGTACCCGGTGCCCGCCAGGCAAATCACCCAGATGACCGCCGACATCCAGCGGTGCCGCAGGAAAAACCACAGCGAACGCCCGTACACGTCCGAGCACGCGGTGCTCGACGCCGCCGATGACGCGCTCGATCCAGGTCTTCTTCGCGCCCTCGCCGCGGTCCGCCCAGCAGCCGCGAGCACATCAGCGGCGTCAGCGTCAGCGAGACGATGCCGCTGGCGAAAATCGACACGATGATGGTGATCGAGAATTCGCGGAAGATTCGCCCCATCAATCCGCGTCATGAACACCAGCGGCATGAACACCGCCGCCAGCGAGATCGTCATGGCCAGAATCGTGAAGCTGATTTCCTTGCGCGGAGTTCAGCGTGGCCTCGAAGGCGCTCTGCCCGCTTTCCATCAGCCGCACCGTGTTTTCCAGGAACACGATCGCGTCGTCCACCAGGAACCCGATCGCCAGCGTCAGCGCCATCAGCGACAGGTTGTCCAGGCTGTAGCCCAGCACATTCATGGCCATGAACGTGAGCAGCAGCGACAGCGGCAACGCGACGGCGGGAATCAGCGTGTCGGTGGCCCGGCCCAGGAAGACGAAGATCACCAGCACCACCAGCACGAACGCGATGTACAGCGTCGTCCTGCACGTCGTTGACGCTGTTCACGATGGTCTGCGAACGGTCGTAAACCGGCGACGATATCGACCGAGGCGGCAGCTGCGCTTGAATGCTCGGAAGCAAATCGCGCACTGCCTTGGCAACCTCGACGGCGTTGGCGCCCGCCTGGCGGAAGACCGCCACCACCACCGTCGCCGAGGGCACGTGGTGTCCGCGCACCCAGAAGCGCATGCTGATGCGCTCGTCCTGCACGCTGTCGTTTGCCGTCGGCGACATCCTTCAGATAAACCGGCGCGCCGTTTTTCTGGCTGACGATCAGGTTGTCGTACTGCTCGGGCATCGTTCAGCTGGCCCTGCGGCTGCAGCAGGAACGTGCGATGCTCGCCGTCGAATTGGCCGGCGCCGGTGTAGCTGGTGCCGTTCTTGATCGCCGCGGCCAGATCGTCCATCGTCATGTTGCGCGACGCCAGCGCCGACGGATCGGCCTTGATGCGCACCGCCGACTGCGTGCCGAACACCGCCACCTGGCTGACGCCCGGCAGCATGCTGATGCGCTCGCCGACCTGCGTGTTGGCGTAGTCGTAGAGCTGCCCTTCGGTGACCGTGTCGCTCGTCAGCGCGATGTACATGATCGGCTGATCGTTGGGATTGGTCTTGGTGAACGTCGGCGGGCTCGGCAGATCGACGGGCAGCTGTCCCGGCGCCTGCGTGATGGCCGCCTGCACGTCGGTCGCGGCGGCGTCGATGCTCTTCGAGAGTGCGAACTGCAGCACGAAGCTGGTGTGCCCCTGGCCGCTGTTGGAGGTGACCAGCTCCAGGCCCGGAATCTGCATGAACTGCCGCTCGAGCGGCGTGGCGACGTTGTTCGCCATCGTCTCCGGCGTGGCGCCGGGATAGTTCACCTGCACCTGAATGACCGGGTAATCCACGGCCGGCAGATCGTTCACCGGCAGCGCCAGATAGGCCAGCACGCCGAACAGAATGACGGACGCGGTCAGCACCACCGTCATCACCGGACGGCGGATGAATGGCTCGGAAAGATTCATGGCTTGCCACCTCCGTTGACCCACCTCCGGCAGACCCACGGTCGGTCGATGAAGTTGAAGAGGAACGTGAAGGTGAAGACGAAGCCGCCGTGCCCGGTCGTGATGCTCCCGCCGGTGTTCCTGGCCGCTGTGAGGATGCGCCGCCGGGAGCGGCCGCGGGCATTCCGGCTGATGCCGTGTCAATGCGCACCTTGCCGCCCGGATGCACGGTCATTTGGCCGGTGACCACCACGCGTTCACCCGCCGCCACTCCATTGGTGACCACCACGTCTTCGCCCTGGCGCTGGCCCAGTGTGACGCGGCCGCAATTCGGCCGTCTCGTCGGGCTTCACCACGTAAACGAATGTGCCCTTGCTGGCTGATTTCAGTAGCCTGATTCGGAACCAGCACCGCACCTTTGAGCGTCGACAGGATCAGCGTCACATCCACAAACTGTCCCGGCCAAAAATGATGGTCGGGGTTGGGGACGGTCGCACGCAAATTTACGGTGCCGGTGGCGTTCTGCACGACATTGTCGAGAAACGTCAAGCTGCCTGCACGGGCGCTGGCCGGCGGGTCCGATGGGACCCGCACCATCGTCTTCAGCGTTCCGCGCGCCATCTCCTGGCGGACCTGCGGCAGATCGCGCTCGGTGATGGTGAAGTCGGCGTAGATCGGATCGAGATGCTGCACCGAAAGCAGGGCCGTCGAGTTCGCCTGCACCACGTTTCCCACATCCACCAGGCGCGCCCCGGCGCGGCCATCGATGGGTGAGTGAATGTAGCAGTATTCGAGATTGAGCTTGGCGGTTTCCACCGCGGCCTGGGCGGCTTGCATCTGCGCTTCATCCACCTCAACGCTGTTCTTTTTCGTGTCGTAATCGAGCTGCGAGACCGCCTTCGTGCCGGCAATCGACGCGTACATCTTCAGCTGCGAATTTGCCAAATCCAGTGCCGCCTTGCTTTGCGCGAGCTGCGCCTGCGCGGAATCAAGCACCGCCTGAAAAGGACGCGGATCGATGGTGAACAGCAACTGTTCTTTCTTTAGATCCGCGCCGTCCGCAAAATGCCGTTCGATAATGCGGCCGGAAACCTGAGGCGTTACCGTCACTGACTCGAACGCCCCATTTCTGCCAATCTCATCCAGGTACATGGGGACGTTGCGGGAGACTGCCGGTGCCACGGTAACCAGCGGCGGTGGCATCTGAAATCCCGCGGCGGTGGTCTGGCGATTGCACCCCGAAGCGGCGACAACGATCGAGGCCAGCAACAGCGAAATGTAAGCAGTAATTCTATGGTTCGATCTCACGAGATTCTCCAAGACAAGAAATAAAACCGGTGGGTGACGCGGCGATCAGGCGTCTCCACCGCAGAAGCGGGCTGGGTTCCGGTGCATCAACGTTTTTTTCCATTCGAGTGCGGCGTTCGCGCCGCATATTTTTCACGTGGGGCGTTCAACCGCCAATAAGAATCGACCACGCGCTTGGGCAGGTCGGCCGGGACCGCCGTCTGCATGAATCGGTGATACATGATGGGGCCAAAGAGCAAATGCATCGCCAGGTCCACATCCAGATCTGCCTGCAGTTCGCCCCGGGCTACCGCACTCTGCAGCAGGGTGTCCAATTGCGCCCGGCGTCCCTCGGAAATGCGGGCGCGAAATGCGTCCCCAAACGCCGGATTGCTTTCCGCATAACTGATCACGCGCGGCCAAATCTTGCTGAAGGCTTCCGGCTTGTGACTCACTGCCAGGTGCCGCAGCATTCTGGTGACGTCGGCGCGCGGATCGCCGGAATCAAACGTGGGCAATTCGCATTTCAACCGGCCCAGTGCTTCGAGACATAGCGCTTCCTTGCTCTCCCAGTGTTTGTAAATCGTCGCTTTACTTACTCCAGAAGCACTAGCGATATCGTCCACACTCGTACCCTCGATTCCTGTGCTGGCGATCAGATCGAGCGCCGCCTTGAGAACCGACTCGTGGGCCTGGACACTGGGTGTTCGCGACATAGGGATACGAGAGACGAATACTAAACGGTTTAGTTTAGTTTGTCAACAGGCGCGATTTTATGTTTCAAAAACGTCAACTGCAGGAAGAGGGACTTGGGCGAAGTAGCCGTTACGGATTGGCGCCCGCACCCGGCGCGGCAGTTGCAGCCGCGCCGGCAGGCGGATTTGATTTGCCGCTCCTGACTTCATTGACCACGTTTGCCGCGATCTGAACACTTACCGGGCAAGCAGTATCATTGATGCGGCATTCGGAAATGGTCAACATGCATCCGCAGGTACAATTTTCCGAATTCAGGCGATGTAGTACGGTTTTTTTCTGGGCCGGCGTAAGCCCAGCCATGTTTACTCCTGGCAACTCGGTGGCATTCGCGGCATTCTTCAGAAACACCTGGCCGTTATCCGCAAACGTCTCGATCGGAGCATCAACCGGCAATCCAAGCAGCGCCCGAACTTCACGCTCGTAATCTTCAAACGACGTCACGCCGACATGTTTTTGGACCACGCGTCCCTGCGTATCGATGAGAAACACGGTCGGCAAGGCCGGCACTCCGCCATAGCTATCGATCAGCGCGGGCGTGGCCATGACAACTGGATAATTAATCCCTTTCTGCTGTGCAAAACGTAAAACTTTCTCGGGCGGATCGTCGTCTTCGGAGATGCCTACAATTTGCAAGTGGTCCTTATATTTCTCCTGCAGCTCAATGAACGTGGGGATTTCTTCGCGGCATGGCGGACACCATGTGGCCCAGAACGCCAGAAGTATAACCTTGCCTTTCAACCCGGCGCTCGAAGCCACATTCCCTGAAATATCGCGCAATTCAAACGGCGGCGCGCTCTCCGGGTCTTTCACGAAACGAATAGGCTTCGCCGAAGCAGTCGAGGATTTCTCCGCCAGTCCGTGGGTCGCGGTGGACACTGGTCCCGCCTGGGACTTTGTGCGAGGCGCGAAGTACAACATCGCTAAGGCTACAAAGCCCGCAAGCACGATTCCCAAGATGACCAGGTCTGTCCGTTTCATGTTCTTCCACATTACGTGAGCAAACACCGAAATACTTCCCCGCTTACCTGGGCTAGGCAATCTCTATTGTACCGCGTTCAGGCGCCGGCGCCGCTCTTACCTGGCGACTGCTCCAATACGCGCGTGCACACGACCAAACGGAAAAAGGAGGTTAAACAGGATGCCGGATCTTACAATCCCGCGACCGCTGTTAACCTCCTTACCGCCATCATGCGTGATCGCCAGTCGACCGGCGACCCAGCCTACTCTTTTGTCTTTAGCTTGAGCTTGCTCTTGTTTTCTTCCAAAAAGGCGCGCAAGTTAGCACTCGCATCCAGCAACCGAACCCATTGTTCGTAATAAAGCGTGACCGGAAAGCGACCCAGGCCGTAAACGCTGACACCACCCTTCTCGCCTACTCGGAAGTCCAGAGAGCCTCGCTTTCTTGAGTCACCCTGCGCTTCAAGTTCCGCGATGCGCGCCATCAGCTCTTCCTTGGTGGGTTCCGTCATCGAGTTTTACTCCGATTCGCTCCAGACACTAAGCAGCCTTGGCAGACTGTCTGCGGCCTGTGGGGCCGGCCTTCTTCCTGCGATCGGCCCAGCGCTTCTTCATCAGGTCGGACAATCGCTTCCTGCCTTCAGGCGTAAGGTGCCGGCGCTTTCCGGGTCCCCGGCCTGTAGAGATCGACGTACTTTCTTCCTTTTCATGTACAGCGCGTTCGCCCTCTTGTCCATCGAGCAATGCGATTGCGCGGCTAAGACGATCGCGTTCTTTCTTAAGTTCAGACACAATTTTCTGCGTATCCAAGTTATCCTCCGATTTTTATTTCTAATCACATACCTCTGACAACTATGAGTACATCATCTCATGGGCGGTCTAGGTTTGAAAATGTTACGCCCGATAATTTTGATGCCGGTTGTCAGGTTAGGTCACACCGGGACCTATCGGCGACCGGTGAATGGCGGCACCAAACTCCTGCCACAGGCGCCAGTTCCCACCTCGTTGCTCGAGCATGCGCTCCGGATGAAATTGCAAACCTACCAGGAAGGCGACCTTAGGATCGAAGAATGCTTCAATCAAGCCATCCTCGGCATAAGCCATAGGTCGAAAGCGAGGCGCGAGACGCAGTATGCCCTGATGATGGTAACTGTTGACACGCAGGGTCCTGGAGCGATACCAGCGTTCCAGCGGTGTGCCAGCGACAATAGCGACTGGATGACGATAGGTGTCATAGTGTTCGTAATCGATGTGCTTGATAGCATGTTTTGCAAGGTATGGCCCCGATCCAGGCCCACCGCCAGACTCAGACCCGAGTTCACAGCCGGGCTCAAACCCGCGCTTAGAATCTCGCTCCGAAAAAGACCGGCGCGTTTTGGAATCCGCGAACTGCGCCTGCTTTTCTTTCTGCACGTCAACGTGGAGTGACCCGCCGCAAACCACGTTGAGCAGTTGCGATCCCCGGCAAATTCCCAGCACAGGGATGTGTTGCCTCAGCGCGCGGCGCAGCAGACGTATCTCAATCTCGTCCTTGAGCGGATGCGTCTTTTCAAGGTACTTCAAATTTTGGCGAGGAGGACTGTACCGCTTCGGCTCAATGTCTTCACCCTCGACCAGAAGCAGGCCGCGCATCCCGGCCATGTATTGCGGCAAGCGCGCGGTGGTGCCGGCCACGACCGGAACCATGATAGGCACGGTTCCCAATCGCAGAAGCAATTCGAGGTGATACTCGCCAACGTAATCGATCAGCTTATTCTTGCGCGCCGTGCGGCGGGTCACGACCAGCACCTGCGGATGGTTCATCGCCACGTCAGTAGCATCATTGTAGAAGGACGCGCAGCGCGTCAACGAGCCGCGCGTCTTTTTCCCGTCCCTGGGCGGCAACGCGAATATGCAGATAGTCCATGCCAATTTTGTTCGAGCAGTCCCGCACGTACATCCGATGCTCGACGAGCAGGCGACTTTGCAGTTCCTGTGCCGTCATGCCGCTGGTGATCTTAAATAGGACAAAGTTCGCACCCGTAGGGTACACGTCAATACCAGGAATCGTTTGAAGCACGCTATGCAGCCAGCGGACATCGCCGATGAGGCGCTTGCGTGCCTGGTGATACGCCTCATCTGTAGACGGCAGGCGTGAGAGAAAATATTGCGCCAGGGTATTCAAGTTCCAGGTGGGAATGAAACGGCGCAGACGGTTCAACAGGTAAAGGTTGCCGCTGTAGCAGTAGCCCAGACGCAGTCCGGGCACTCCACAATGCTTGCTCATGCTGCGCACGATCAGCAAGTTCGACAATCGCTCGGCGAGCGGCAAGAGGCTGGGAATGGGATCGCCGGCAAAATCGATAAACGACTCGTCAACGACCACCAACTCCAGATCGGACGCGCCGTGCATGAAATCGATCATATCCGCGAGAGGTAGGAACTGGCCGGTCGGGTTTCCCGGGTTAATGATCAGGGCAGCTTTGATATTGCGGCGGTGCACCCAATCCAGGTAGTCGGTGAGTGACAGTTCGTAGCGACGCGCGGGGTCCAGTGCATACAGCTCGGCATCGCGCTGGTCTTTGAGTTTTTCGATGTACTCGCCGAACGTGGGAATCGGCACCGCGATGCGGTCGATCAACAGCGTGTTGATGAGCACGATTAATTCGGTGGCTCCATTGCCGATAATCAGGTTATCTGGATTGACGTGCAGGACGGTCGCAAGATTCTGCTGGCTGCTTATCGAACTGCTGGAGGGATATGACTTTATAAGACTGGGCAGGTTCTGTTGCAAGTCCGCGAGCATTGCCGGCGTGGGGTAATACGGGTTGGCAATGAAGCAGAAATCGATGATCTCCCGCGCCTTTTCATAACCCACGAGATCAGCGAGAGCTGGGGAATGCGAAGTCTCGTAAAAGAGGTGCCGTTTAAGCTCCGCGTCCGACGGAATGGAGGTGGTCTTTGTCATCCGAAAACTTTGTCATTCCAACGCTGCTTCGTCCCGATGCGCAGTCATTTCATTGTTTGCCGCTGCAACGATTATACGTTCACAATAGCTCAATTCCGCTCGGTAGCCGCGCAGTGTGGATTGCTGACGTATTTGACTCTTTTCTATTTGCATCTTCTAGGCTTGTGGGTCTTTCCGTATGCGCGCACATTATTTCGATGGCCTTAACTCACGCCCGGACACAAATAAACTCGCCACGAATATAAACTCCTCATTCAACTATGATGCCGGAATGGCCTGCCGGAAGGACATAGCGGTAAAGATGGCGCAAGCAGTACATCCTGATCATGGCTGGCAGCATCTTGAAATAAATACGTTTGACGGTGTTTGCAAATTCGTCGGGAGAATTGCCAGATGAATACCAGGGCAGCGAGAATTGCCGTCATCAGCGGTGTAATGGTGTTTTCACTTCTACTTTCGGTTGTCCTACATGCACAAACCTTAGGCGCTTCACTTTCTGGCAAAATCATAGATGTTTCGGGAGCAGGCGTTCCCGACGCTAAAATCTCCGTCAAGAACGTAGCTACAGGTCAGGTGATGGAGACCCAGACCGATTCCGAAGGCCTCTACAACGTCCCGGGTCTGCCTCCCGGCGCCTACGAGCTTTCCGTCTCGGCGACTGGGTTCAGCACAAATGTAGTCCACGTCACCATGTCCGCGGCCACCTCTCAGACGATGAACTTAACGCTGCGCGGGGTGCTTTCGCTCGGAGATCTCGGCTTTTCTTCAACGCAGACCCAGGGAAATGCGCAGGATCAGGCGAGGCTCGATAAGCGATCGCACATGCTGAGAGTGCACCAGCGGCTCGGACTGATCGCGGCGGCTCCTCTCTTCGCTTCCGTGGTGACGGGCACCTTCGCTGGCGGCAAAGCCACTAGTTCCACCGACCGGTATACGCATTTGGCTCTCGGCTCGGCGGCTGGCGATTTGTACTTTATGAGCGCTTACTACGCTATCCGCGCCCCCAAAATCCCGGGGACAGAGACGCGCGGCCCCATCCGCGTGCACAAGATTCTGGCTTGGATTCATGGGCCGGGTATGATTATGACTCCCATCCTCGGGGCAATCGCATTCGATCAAAGAAGCCGCGGCGAACGCGTCCATGGCATAGCGAGCGCCCACGGCGCGGTCGCCGTGGTGACCGCGGCAGCGTACGGGGCCGCGATCTTGTCGGTTTCCATCAAATTCTAAGGAAGCAGTTCGGAAGTTAGGGAGAAGCAAGTGAATAAGATCGCCAAGCTCGTCGCCGGTTTCTTGCTCGTCGGACTCCCCGCCTTTGCACAAACGCCACAAACGGCGCAAACGTCAGACCAATGGTCACTCGTGCAGTCCACCCTGACGTACCACGTGTCACACCCACTGCATCAGGTCGAGGGCGTGAGTCATGCGGCAAAAGGGAAGGGGATTTGCCGTGCTGGCGAATGCGATTTTCTAATCGCCGTACCGGTTAAATCCTTCGAATCGGGAGATAGCAACCGCGATCTGCACATGCTCCAGGTAGCGCGGGGCGGCCAATTTCCAATGGTTACGGTGCGCACGCATTTATCCGAAAATGCGGCAGGGCAGTCTACGCTGCCGGTGGATCTCGAAATCGAGTTCGCGGGCGAGACCGCGAGGTTCAGTCAGATTCCTTTCCAGTTGGCAATCCAGGGTGACGAGGCGCGCATATCGGGAATCATCCCGGCGACACTGACGGACTTCAAAATCGATCCTCCTTCTCTTCTAACCATGCCAGTCAAAAATGACATCCCCGTGCGCGTGGAAATGACGTGGAAGAAGGAAAAGTAACGCCAGGTCGGTTAGTGCGGACAAGGAAATGGGCGTGTCAAAACCGCGAACCGCGCCGCCGCAGTATTAGCTGAACCGCCAGAAACAAAAATGCGGCGGAAGCCCGAATGCCTTCCGCCGCCAAACTGCATGTCTATGCTGTGACTAGGCTGTGACTAGGCTGTGACTAGGCTGTGACTACGCTACGTTAGCCCAGCTACGTTCCACTTCGGGCCAGCCTGCCTGTGGAATCCGGGCAAGCCCGTTCGCAACCACCTGGGACATCGTATCGACCAAGCGCCCCGCACGCCGCGCTGAACGGGACAATGCGAAAGATGCGCCCGTACCGATCATCATCTTCAGAATCACGAGCAGAATCACGGAGAGCACATATGTCTTCAGGATCTGGAGCTCTTCCTGAAACTGCGCCGGCGCGCCTTGGCGAATCAGGAAACGGTGAAATCGCCAAAGGGTCCTAAGGTCACCCTGCAATGTCGAAATCCACGCCACCGCCAACTGCTGGCGCTCGCGGTGAAATCGCTTCGCGACTCCCCGCAAATAATGATTCGAGCTAATCAGTTCGTACTCCGAATCGTCTAGCAGACGACCCGGATTAGGGAACGCCAATCCATCCAGCCGAACCATATGGCTAACAGCAGTGACGACGGACGAATCCTGCACGCCCTGGCGTTCACGCTGAAACCCTACGGCAATTTTTAGAAAGCCGGCGAGAAGGCCCACACCAACCATTGCAAACAGTATGAGTTCGATCATGGGTGCATCATCCTCCGGACGGTTGAGGTCGCCTGATCCCAGCCTTGTGTCCACTGGGCAATGTCTGGAATTCGCTCTGTCGCCGAGTGCACTTTAATCCGCGGATTCGGCGCATAAATCCACATGGCCCAAGTCCACATCGCCAGCATGGACACAAAACTAAAAGGACGCAACAGCTGCCAGTACGGCAGGAATGAGTGGCGCAAGTCGATCATGGCGTTATTTGCGGTTGATATGGACGCCCACGCGCCGAATGCTAGAGCGATTCCCAAAATGTTTCGTCCCAGCGGCAATCCGTAATAACGAGCACCGAGCAGTACACTCAGAATCAAAACCGCTTGAGCAAAGCCAAACACCCGCTCCAAGGCTGGGTATACAGAATGGAACTGAGCGTAGGTTTCATAGCTCCAAAGCGCGCCCAACGAGAATACCGCGAGCGTAATCATCACGATCTTGAATCCCTGGGCCGCGATTTTGTAGATCTCGGAATTCCTGGGGAATACGTGACGGAAAACTTCCCAAACAATCAGAAACCGTAAAATTATATCTATGGTGTCAGTGCCCCAATAGAAGTTTCTGTAAGCTGTGGCGGAGAATCCTTGTGCGGGGAAAAAACTAATCGAGCGGAGCGTCACCCACAATACGAAAGCCGAAAAATACGGATACACCTTCCACTCTCCACGTCGAAGGAGACGAGTGAGAAGGCAAACCTCGAGGACCAACCCTGCGACCAAAACGAAAAGGCTGAGGGACGACACGATTCCAGCAGTGTAGCACCAAATCAGTAAAGTTGCTAGAAGAAAGAGGGGGGAGCCTGAGCTCCCCCGAAACCTTTCAATCTCCTGACGGAACTTCCCACGGCGATGGAGGAGGCCACGGATCCATTTGAGTCACCTCAGTTTGTAGAATTTAGTACGCGCTCACGGGAGCCACATTACGCTTTGAACACAAAGATGCTCATTCTTTTATTGATTTGTTCAGTCGGCTGAAAGGGAATACCAAAAGGACCTTGTATTTGGACTTAAAGCCCTGTAGAATGTGCGCTTCCTCAATTTAGGAGCGCTATGCTGGCCGACCACCCTATTTCGCGCTATTTATACCGGGTATTCGATTCCTTGCCGACTCCATTCGCACAACTCGCTTTTCTGGCATCGTTAAGAGACCCCTATACGGGTCACTATCTTCATGAAGGCTGGGCTACGGTGTGCTCCCCGGCGGAGGTGAATGTAGCCCTTCGGGAGACGCACCACGACGTCTTTCAGAGCGTGGCTAACCTTTCGCTCGTCGCACTGTCGCGGGAGCTCCGTAAACACTTCAAATCATTGGAGGAAGCTGAACGGCGCGCCGCTACACTCTGGCTTGAAACCGAGCCTTACTACGAGATGATTCCTGAGGGTTGTTCTCCACTATCACGGAAGTTCTTTATTTCACAAGTTCGTTTTGCTTTGGAGCTCTTGATTCATGCTCCGAGTTGGGAATACTTGGAGGAACCAGCCTCATCGCCACGCCGACAACCTGTCCCAATATCTCGGCATCACCTGGTAAATTAACACTTTGCACCTGCGCACTCGAACTGGGGTGCGGTAACAACATCAGGCGCGACCCTTCGATCTGGCACCAGGCGCAGCGATATCCCTCACGTAGTTCTACGAAGTAGATCGGCCGGTCAAATTCGTTCCTCCAGCCTTCCTGCGAGATTCGCCGGCGCTCCGGGTCGATCATCACCAGCGATCCAGGCCGCAACAGCGGAAACATCGTCCTATCGGTTAATCCTACGTATCCATAAGTATGTCGCCGCGTATTCCGGTTGATAAGGAAGGCAGCCGGAATTTCTCCCCACAATGCGACTACGCGGTTGACCAGTTGCGTCGTTTCCCAGCGAAAACCCGGATCGATCCGCACCGGCACCAGCACTTTATCTTCAAAGCCGTACACCTCGGAGGAAGTCACCCTCGTCGTTTCGGGGAGAAATCTGGCCCTGTAAGAATGGACGCGGTTGGCATTCACGCCGAATTTCGACAAAACGTCATTCAAATCGAGTCCGTAAACCGAACATAAGCTGAATAGTTTAAACACACTCGGAATGGAAGGTTCGTTCTCGATCTGCGTCAGGCGTGCTGCGGAAATGTAGAAATTGTCGTTGTCTTCTTCGGAAGCAATAATCGCACTAGCGTCTTGCACCTCGCGCAGGCCTATCTGCAGGCGTTCGCGTACTGCCTTGAGATACTGTCCCGGTATCAATTCCATGGGAGAAGCCGTGGAGCGTGTTTAAAACATCTTACGAGTTGGCTGTAGTTCCCTTGGATATTCCCGCACTGCGGCCATCCCGGTAGGATCCGACAACAAGACCCGTGGTGCCGTTCAGTAGACTGAACGCCGCAGCGCGCCAAGTCTACCGCTCAACCCTATTTCCCACAATATACTAATTATTTATTGCTGCGGGCGAGAGGTGGCCTTGGGCACCAGAAATGCCAGAAATGATGGACACCAAGGTCGTTCCGAAGGCAATTGACGATGGTGCGGCTGATTTAATCTGCTAATACGTGAGCTTTACCGCGAATTCGACACGGCGGCTGCCACCGTTAAAAATCTGGGAATTCAAAAACGTACCGTTCGGGACGCTGGTGATGCTGGTATACGCTGCGTTCAACGCATTCGTGCTGGACGGAAACACGCTGGGATTGCTCAACGCAAAGCTCGGATGATTGAACACGTTGAATGCTTCGGCGCGAAACTGCAAGCCTAGTCGCTCGCTTAACTTATTGTTCTTGGCGAGGGACATATTCCAAACGTTCAGCGGCGGAGACCGGAACGTGTCGCGACCCAGATTGCTGAGCGCGCCAACTCCGGCCTGTATGTACTTGGCCCCGGGATTTTGCGCCACATAACCAACGGTATTCGCCGCAGAGCAGCTCGAATTTATAGTTGTTGTCCCCGTCGCCGCATCACGGCACACATCGCTGACCAGGCTCCCCACTCCCTCTGCTCCGCCGGGATTCAGGATCACCCGGTCTCCCACGGAGTCACGATTGCCGTTGGCATCCACTCCCGATTGAATCGTAACCGGCTGGCCGCTCTGCCAAAGGAATGATCCGCTCCACTGCCAGCCATTCAAGAGTCCCCTGGAAAAGCTATTACCCCGCGCGACGGTCGGTGTGGCATACAAGAATACGATCGCAAACTTGTTCGGGACGTCCAGCGCCGATCGGGCCCATTCATTCTTCAGGTTATACGGATCTTGCGGGCGGCGCGGATCCACGGCACTCGTATTCAGATCGTTGGTCGCGTCGTCCATCGTGTTGGAATAGGTGTAATTCGCCTGCAGGAGGAGCCCGCGGCCCATGCGATGCTCCAATTCAATGTCGCCGCCGTTATAAGTGCTCGTGCCTATGGGAGCCTCTTCGTTGATGAAACCGCCCGTAAACCCTTGTGCCGCATAGCGGAATCGCTGCGCGTTAACAAATTGTGCCAGCGTCGGCGCATTCGCGGGTACCGTCGCGGGAATATCGGATGCATGAACGTAGGTGGGTAAAGGCTGCGCCCCATTCTCAAACGCCGTAATCGAGTTCACCTGAAATTGCACTGGCAGTTCCAGCGCCCGGGTCCCCAGGTACCGAATCTGCAGGCTCGTATTCCAGAAGAGCGCGCGCTGCACTTCGAGCATCCAGCTGAATACCTTGGGATCCCGAGCGTCGGCCATCGTCTGGGTAGTCTGCGCACGCGCGGCCTGGGGCGTAGCCGGAGCGACGAAGTTCACACCCATGGCGCCATTGGCTAAGAAGCCGCTGCGGGTAATGCACCAGGACGGGGGCGCGCCAAAGGTATTTGCGCATGCCAGACCAGGCGTCAGAATGGCCTGTACTTCGGGAGGGAGACCGTTGGAATAAAAATTCCAGGGGATTACGTCATAAACCACCCCCGCACCGGCTCGCACGGCCCACTTGCCTGAACCCGTAGGGTCCCAGGCGAGACCCACCCGGGGGCCTAAATTATTCCAGTCTTGTTTCGGTACCTGAAAGACCAGCGGCGTCCCGGGAACGTCGGCAATCGCGTTCAGCGCGTTTAGCTTGGCCCCGGCCGGATTACCAAAGAAATCGTAACGCAGTCCCAGGTTGAGCGTGAGGCGCCGGCCTATTTTCACATCGTCTTGGAGGAATAAATTAAAGTTCTTCGAATTCCCCGAAAAATAACCATTACCCACACCCTGGAAGCTTCCGCCTGCCACGCCCGGCACCTGGTCGTTGACCAATTGGTTCAACGAAGTATAACCATAAGCTCCCCGCTGATACTGCAGAAACACGGCCGGGGCTATATACCAATAATATTGGCCTCCCCACGTAAGCGCGTGGCGCCCGGCGATCCGCGTCACTGTATCTCCAAGAAGATATTCGTTATAGACGCGGGACTCCGGCAGCGTCAGATTCGGTCCGATGGCAATGCTGCTCAGGTCTTGAATAAACAGATTGGGATAACTCTGCGCAATGCCGCTTAGTGGGAAAAACTGGCTGAACCTCGAGTAAGAGAATTTGAAATCGTTTACGGTATTCGCACGTGCGGTCCATATGTGATCGAGAATAAAGCGGCTGTCGTCAGTGACCGAAAGCGTTTGGAATTGAGCCTGCGGAAGAGTGCCCGGCACTGGTGCATGGATCCACGTCTGTAGGACTCCCAGATGCAAATGCTGCTGCGGATTCAGATTCGTGTCGCCATTGATAATGAAATTCTGCGTGTTGATATAGCTGGGCGCGCTGGAGTTAACGGGCCCCACTGGAATCTGCTGGCCGTCCACGGTTACGAACGTCCTCGCGACCGGCGCGACAGGAAACTGGGCCAGCAACGACCTCACTTGTGAATCGGCCGCGAGGGAATTCAGCGTAGCCATGCCGGCGGCGGTCGGAGCAATGGCACTCGCACTCACTTGTTGCTGGTCCAGTCCGTCAAATTCATATGCGCCGTAGAGAAATAAGCGGTTCTTCAAAATTGGCCCGCCGATGTCGCCACCCGCTCGGTTGAAATCGTAGCGGCGCTTGGCGCTTCTCACCCCCGCACGAATGTCCGCCTGTTCCTGGTTATCGGCGGCATCGTAGTTGCGATTTCCGTTGTAAAGCCAGGCGTCAAAGTGTATTTGGTCCGATCCCGTTTTGGTGATTACATTGAACTGTCCCCCGGAGCCGCGGCCGTATGCCGCGCTGAACACGTTCTGATTGACCGTGAATTCCTGCACAGCGTCCGGGATCACCTCCTGCGATACGCCGCTAACGTCCGGGTCGTTGTCGTCGATGCCATCGATGGTGAAGCTGTTCTGCCTCTCACGGAGGCCACCAAAGGATCCCCCGGTGCCTGACGTGCCGCCGGGAGCCGCCGTCGTGTTTGGCAAGAAAATCGCCAGGTTCAGGACCGAAAGACTAGTGCCGGTCGCCACGGGAATGTCGAAGGTCGCATTTCCGTCAAAAGTTCCGGACAGTTGCGAACTTTCCGTTTGCACCACGTTCGCTCCAGCTTCCACACGGACTTGCGTACTCACAGCGCTGAGCGCAAGACTAGCGCTGACGTCGGTTATTTGCGCTGCCCGCACCAGGACGCCGGTGCGGTTGTACGGGGCAAAGCCCGCTGCCTCGACGCTGATCGTATACGAACCGACGGGCAGGTCCGGGACAACATATATCCCCACGTCGGAGGTTTGCGTGCCTCTGCGCACATTTGTGCGTTCGTTGGTTACGGTCAGGCTCGCATTCGCCAGCGCATGGCCTTGTTGGTCGACAATCAGCCCCCGCAGCGTTCCGTTCAGTTCTTGTGCCGCCCCCGATCTCGCCATACAAAAAAGGGCGAGCGCTAAACTGAGGGAGGTCAGCATTCTCCATCGCATTGTGAGCTCCCTGACATGCACTGACCGGTCACCGCATTTAGTGGTTATTTCGCACTCTCCTTTGCCACCCAGAGCAGCCGTGAAGTGGCGCGTAACACCCTACGACACCCCACAAATTTGTGCCGGCACTCAGATTGTCGGGGGTGGAGTGCCATCTGAGTATGCGCTACATCGGCGGCATCTTAAGCTGCAATGAAGCAACTACACCACAGTCTGTCGCCCAACTTGTCACCCCCCTACCGGAGCTTCCAGCGGTCCAAATGGATGGCTCGTTGGCGACCGCTAACGTACAGGTGAAAACGATTTCGAAAGAACTCGGCTTACAGTCTATACCGGATGTACGGAACCGATCTTCTGAGCTATGATGCCCTAAATTGGCTTTGCCAGCGAGTAACTGCAAAAGGGCGACAGTGCTTGCTGAGCGGAAATTCGGCGCGGGGCGTCTCTTATCATGATCGAGCGGTCCAGCCACGACCTTCCACTAGGAGCTGGAGCCGAACCGACCTCCGATTCCTTAAATTCGAAACCCGATCTAATCGTAACGAGAACCGACAGGCGTGAAACTCCTCGATTGACCGCGGAAAATCTTGCGTACATTCACCTCGAACCGGATAGTGGCGCGATTGTACTCAATGTCTCCGATGGTGGTCTTTGCTTCCATGCTGTTGCACCACTTCATCAGACTGGAGCAATCCGGTTTTGGTTCTCCTTGCGCTCCGACCAACGGATCGAAGCCCTGGGCGAAATCGCGTGGACCGACGACTCTAAAAAAACTGGCGGGCTGCGGTTTACGTCCCTACCGGCAGGAGCTCGCGAGCAAATCAGCAAGTGGGTATCGCAATCGCCGCCATTGCTGATGAGCGACCCGCCGCCGGCAAATGTGCCTTTGCCGGTGGCGTCCCTCGTTGCGGGACCCGACTCCCGAACTGCGGATTCCGTATCCGTTACAAAGCAAAGCACAACGCAAGCAGCCGAACGCGCGATGTCTCCCGCGCCGCCGCCTCTCGAAGACGGCGTACTCGCTCCCCCGGTTCCTACGCACGTCAGGGTCTCGGCGCCTCAAAAATTGCCGTCTCAAATCCGGGCGTCTCAGGCGGCGGTCACTGATGCGGCGCATCCAACAGTCACGGCAGTGACGGCAGTGACGGCGGCCCCGGCACCTTCCGGTAAAAACCAGGACGTGCGGCGGGTGTCGCGGCCAGTTTCTTCCGAGGCCAGCAGTAAACCTGCAATCCCGGTTAACCCCGCAACACTGGCATTGAGAAACCCCCGGAATCCGAGCGGCAAAGAGCGCGCGCGCAGCCGCGTTAACGTCCGCAGCATCGCCTCAGTGCTCGTCGCTTCCGCTGTGGTACTGGCGGCGGTAGTTCTTCTGTATCCGGCGCGTCACCGCGTCAATGGCGCATTAAGCGGTATCGAGAGTTCCGCTGTCCATACTCCCGATTCGATCATCACCCCGGCACCCGAGGGCGCCCCGGTTGCCCCAGATACCCCCGTCGCCTCGCGTGCTTCGCAACGTGAAAATCAGCTCGCTTACGAAATTAAAATGCTTGAAAGCGAGTACGACAGCGAGCCCGATGCTTCTTCCACCGGAAATTTCCATACCGCTTTTCCGGCGCGCAACTCCGAACGGAACGCGCAGAACCATTCGCGAAACAACGCTCCAAGCACCACGCTAAACAAGCCTCGAATTACCAGCGATGCATTACCTGGTGAAAATTCCGCGAGTCGTCCGTCGCTATCCACCCCGGCCGCAGCACCGGATGCAAGCGAAAACCTTGTGCAGCCCTTCGCCCCGACCGGCACCTCGGGCGCTCCAGTAATTCCATCGGGCACGCAGTCTAGCGCTGCTGCTGCGGATCCAGCCGCCGCGGCGAAAACGATGCTTCCGAGTGCTGCTCAAGCAGCACCGTCTCCGCAACGTCCTGATTCGCTTGCTTCGAGCGGTGTTTCTCCGCTCAGCCGGATTGCGGGTGCCATTTTCGGCATCAACTCAAGCAAGCCGCCGGAAAGTGCGGCGTTAAATTCGGGGATGTATTTTGATGTCGGCGAATTCAAAGATATGGATTGGGCGGAACGTGCGACCAACGAACTGGCCCAATCGGGATTTCAGACCCAAATCGTCCATAAAGGTCGTCTCTGGCTGAATTCCTACCACGTTTTGGTGGGGCCGTACCAAAGCGACGAAGCCGCCGAAAACGCTCGATTGCAACTGGAATCGCAGGGCTTTAAACCCCGTTTTGCCCGATAACCCGATAACGAGTACCGCGCCCCAGCCCCGACTTCAGTCCGCCTCCGCGGGATGTGCGATGTTTCCAAGTTGCGCCTGAACTTGCTCTGTTACTCGTGATTTCGCGGGATTTCGGAGTATAATGCGAGCAGTCATGATGGTTATGCGATTTCAAGGTGAAGGGGTCAGGAGAAACATATGAAACGACTTGCGCTTGGACTCATGGCGTCACTTGCGTTTATAGCGATCGGGTTTGCGGCTCCCAAGGACCAGACGTTCACGGGCGAGGTTATGGATAGCCCGTGTGCCATGCTGGGCGGCCACGCAAAAATGATGAAGAGCGGTGAAAGCGCCAAAGATTGCACGATCCGGTGCGTGGGGCTCGGCGGGAAGTACGTGTTGTTTAATGCGGCCACCAAGACCGTGTACCAGCTGGACGATCAGAAGAAGGCCGAACACTTCGCGGGCGCCAAGATTAAGGTCACGGGCAGTTACGACGAAGCTACCAAGACGATTCACGTGACCGACATCAAGCCGGCGTAGGCGTACGGCGTAGGCGTACTGAAAGACGCGGGCGGCGCGCCAGCCTCCGCCTTACTTATCGTATTTCGCTCCGTGTTTGTACAGTTCCCGGCCGCTTCTCCGGCATCTCTTTTAATTCGCTAGCCTCCACCCCTGGTGGAGGCTTTTTTTTGGCTACGCTTTTCTCGGCACGCTTTTTGCGCACACCTCTGTGCCACAATTTTCGCTACAGCTTCTTACTGGACAGGGTACCGGCCTGCAAGCCGCTCAAGACGCGCTTGGGCGTGAGCGGAATTTCGCGCAGGCGCACTCCGATGGCGTCGAAAATCGCATTCGCTACGGCTCCCGGCACCGGAGAGATGGATGGCTCGCCACCACCCAGCGGTCCCAGTTCGGGCCGATTAATGAGCACGATCTCAATTTGCGGGATGTCCTGATACGTAATGATGGGATGGCTCGCCCAGTCGAGGCTCTTGATTCCAGAGGCATCGAACTGGACCTGCTCGAGCAGCGCGCGGCTTATCCCCTGGATAATGTTGCCTTCAATCTGATTCTTTAAGCCGTCAGGATTAACAATCAGACCGCAGTCATGTGCGAAGGTGACCTTTTTAACGGTGACTTTTCCATTGGTCTTGTCCACTTCCACTTCCGCAACAGCGGCCGTAATGGTGTTGGCACGGTTGGCCACGGCCACTCCGCGTCCGGTGGCAATCGATCCAGCACTGGCAGGAGCAGGAGATGGCCGCTCCTTCCACTGAGATTGTTTTGCCACGGCGCGCAAAGCATCAGTTGGCCGCACGTCATTGTTGAGGTAGCGGAGGCGGAACTGCACGGGATCGACTCCCAGGTCCGAAGCGATTTCGTCAATAAAGGATTCGGTGGCGAAAGTGCGCGCCAACTCCCCGGGAGCTCGCAGATTGCTGGTGCGCAGCGGCGTGGGGTCGGGCTGCACCCACGGGATTAGCGCCGCGACAACCTTCTGATTATCGAAGGTGTAAATGTCCCCGCCTCCGCCGGTCCCATTGGGGCCGCCCTGTCCGGTTGGTTTCACCCCGAGTTGCTGCGACGCGAGAAGTGCTGTTCCGGAGGTGGTCCAGGGGAAACTGCGATCGAGGTAATCCCAGGCGACCAGCTTTCCCTGCGCATCGACACCGGCGCGAATGCTGATCAACTGCTGCGGGCCTTTGGGCTCCCAGGCATGTTCATCCTCGCGCATCCATTGCACCCGCACGGGCTTGCCTACCGCGCGAGACATAACGGCGGCATCCTCGGGCACGTCATCGGTGCTGAGGCGGCCATAGCAGCCGGCTGATTCGTAATAGAGAACGCGCACATTTGTGGCCGGAATTCCCAGAAGAGTCGCGACGCGAGCACGCGTGGCGAACGGGCCCTGCGAACCGGCCCAGATGGTAACTTTGTCGCCGCGCACGTCGGCAACCGCACAGGAGGGCGCGAGCATGCCATGCAACTGAAACGGCCAATGGTAGGTCGCTTCGTAGGTTTTCGCGGCTTGAGAAATGGCGGTGTCCGCGTTGCCCCGGTTCACGGCTACCTGGTCGCGGAAACTTTTCGTACCCTTCAAATATGAGTCGACTTCGCCGGTATTGGCTGGCAGTTTCGTGGCGGGCGCGGACCAACTCACCTTGAGCGCTTTGGCAGCACGAATGGCGGACCACTCGGTCTCGGCCACGACACCGACGAAATTCCCTTCCTGCACGATTTTTACGATGCCAGGAATGTCTTTGATGGAAGCCTCATCAACGCTGGAAGGCTTTGAATTTACCGTAGGCGGCCGGACGACGCGGCCATGAACCATGCCGGGTACACGCACGTCCTGCGTGTAGGTAAATTCGCCCGTAAACTTAGCGGGAAGGTCCACGCGCTGCACCGGAGTGCCGACAATTTTGTAGTCCTTGTAATTCTTGGCGGGCACTTCGGGGGCAATCTTCATATCCCAGCCGGTGCCCGTGGCGCTGATCTGCAAATCGAAATGTTGTCCGCCGATTAGATCACCGTAAGAAATTTTCTTCGCGGGATTGTCAATGACGCTCACGACGCCATCGCTGACCGTGAGATTAGTTGCAGGGACTCCGAGGCGGTCGGAGGCCAGTTTCAGCAACTGTCGCCTGGCGGCGGCAGCGGCCTGGCGCAATTGCGGACCGGCCCTTTCGAGCGTGCGGCTGCCCGCGGTAACAGCCTGGTCTACGGTTCTGTCGGTGTCGCCCACGTCCATGTAAACGCGCCCAAATGGCACGTCGAGTTCTTCGGCCACCATTTGCGCGAGCGCGGTTTCGACGCCGGTGCCCAGCTCCACCTTGCTGGTAAAGATGGTGACTTTGCCGTCGCGGGCAATGGCCAGCCAGGAATCGAGCTGTGTGGCTGCAAGATCGCCGTCACCGTAGGGCGCAGTGGTGCCCGCAGAGCGCGCGGCCGCCTGGGCGAAAGCACGCGAGGCGGGTCCCCAGAAGCTGAAGCTCACCACAAGCGCTCCGGCGCCTTTGAGAAGCTGCCTGCGGGAGATTGACTTTTTTCCCGGTGCCGCTTCGGCTGTTGTTTCTGGGGTCGCTTCCGTCGACACTTCCCTCGTAATTGCCGTTTTCATTTCCATCGCGGATTCTCCTTAACGCTTCCCGTGCCTCAGCTACCCGGTACTCAGGCGGAGACTTTTTCCTTGGCGGCGCGCTGCACGGCGCGGATCACACGCAGGTGACTTCCGCAGCGGCAGAGATTGGCATTCAGCGCGCGGCGGATTTGCGGCTCGGTGGGATTTGGATTCTGGTCGAGCAACACTTTGGCGGTCATAATCATGCCGTTCATGCAATAGCCGCACTGGGCAGCCTGTTCGGTGACAAATGCTTTTTGCAGATAGTGCGGGTGCTGCACGGTTCCCAAGCCCTCGAGCGTGGTGATCTTCCGGTTTTGTACCGCGCTGACGGGCACGCTGCAGGAGCGCACCGCTTTGCCGTCCATGATGACCGTGCAGGCGCCGCACTGGGAAAGGCCGCAGCCGAACCGGGGCCCATTGAGTTCGAGGTCATCCCGCAGCACGTAGAGCAACGGGGTGGTGGGATCGGTGTTGACAGTGCGTGATTGGCCATTCACATTGAGCGAGATTTGCGCCATAGCGAGGTTCCTTTCTCGGTTGCTTGCGGGCTTGGCCGTACTATACACCCGGACGAGGTATGCGGTACGAACGCTGTTACAGGGATGATTTGCTGCGATTGTGCCAAAAAGCAGTACGCCGAGGCTGAGTGAGAACAGTAGCAGCAGGCATGCCCAGGATGAAATGGGTAACGCAACAGAGTGGAAGGGACGCGGGCAATTGGGCTACGAGCCGCGTGCGGTGCGTAATCCTGCTGCGATAAGCGTGCCCGCCGTAACTACTCTAGTGGACGGCGGGCGACGATTTCCGCGACCGACCGTTGGTGCGCCGGGTCGTCGGGCTTGCCTTCATAATAGTGAATGATTTCCCAGCCAGCGAGATAGCCTGCGAGTTCGCCCGGGCAGAGGCGGTGCGCGGTGGGTTCTTCGCCCGGTTCGGTCACGTGCACAATGGCAAGCAAAAGGCCGCCGGGCGCGATACCTTGCTTGGCGGGTTCAAACAAGTCCCGCTGCAAGTAGTAGCACATGGCGATGAGGTCCCAGGCTGCGGGAGCGATCGGAAATTCGGAGCGGGTGAGGTCGGCCACGCGCGTGTCAATCGTCAGACTGCGTTGCGTGGCGCGATCTTTCAGAATGGCGATGGCGGAGGGTGCGGCATCGACAGCAGTAACAGTCCAGCCATGTTCGGCAAGCCACAATGCGTTGCGACCGGTTCCACACGCCAAGTCGAGGGCGCGTAGAGGCGCGTTCGCAGGCGCGCTGGGCCTCTTGAGCGCGAGATTTGAGACGGTATGCACGAGCAGCGGAGTCGGCGGAGCGTTCAAATCCTCGGCGGCGCGGCGCCCGGAGCGATAACGCTCGTCCCAGCTTGTAATTTCCATGATAGAGAATTCTTCCTGACCCCGACGTTCCCGCAGCTGAAAGGCGTAACTTCCAAGATTATTTATACCTCGCAGTTGGCGGAAGGTCGATTTGGAAAACCTCTGTTGCCGCTGAGTTGAGTTGAGGTGAGATGCCGTACCTTCCGAGGCCCTGCAGTGCGTGTTCGGCTGAATGGGGCGGAGCACGAAGTCGTATTTTGTAGACGTTGCGAAGGACGCGCCCATTTACATGTTTCACGAACCAATGTTCTCATTCGTACTTCGCACGTCAACTCGTTAGTGCGCAACCACTTACCTGGGCATTGACAGCACTAAAAAAACCTACTAATAGTGAAGTGAGATTAGCCGTAACGGCCTTGGACGTAACGGCGCCCTCCCTGGCGCTAAGATGCGGAGGTCCTCAGGAGCAAAGTAGTTCCTCGTGGAGAGCGAGTGCTGCAATTAGCTCCAGAGCTGGGCACAAGCGAGGATGCCATGAAGCAAAAATTACTATTTCTTGCCGCGTTAGCTATGTTTGCGTGCACCGGATTCGCTCAAACCGCTGTTCAGGGCAACAGCCGGAATGAAAACCTTCGTAATTGTTTGACTGGATTTGGCCCGTGCGATCGCGCTTTGCTGACGTATCAGCAAGCCACAGAAGTCGATCAAGTCAAGCACGACCGGAATCTGTGGAATTGCCTGGATGGATTTGCCATGTGCAATCATGCGGTACTTACGCCATCTGAAGCGAAAAGAGTGGGGGACGCGGAACACGAACGAAACCTTTTGGCTTGTGAGTCGACGGTGGGGATCTGTGACAAATCGCTGCTGACTCCCGCGGAGTCAGAGAAGGTCATGGAGATTGAAAAAGAAACCAATCTCCTCAACTGTAAGACCGGGCTGGCGAATTGCGATCGCGCTTTGCTGGATCCTTCGCAAGTGGCTGAAGTCACCGAGTTTCAACGGGAGCGCAACCTGCTGGCTTGCCAGACGGGAGGGGTTCCGTGCGACCATTCCATGCTGTCGCCTTCGCAGTCAAAGGAGGTGGCCGACGCGGAACACGAGAGAAATATTCTGGCCTGCAAGACGGGTTCTGGGTATTGCGACGATTCACTTTTGAACCCATCCGAGGCCAAGGAAGTTGCCGCGATCAGACACCAGCGCAACCTTTTAGCGTGCCAGACTGGCTACGATTACTGCGACCGCTCGCAATTGAGTGCCGAGGAAGCCAAGCAACTTGAGAGCGGGCCGTCGTCGTAAGCTCGCAAGTGCAGCAGAGCAAGTGCAGAGAGGGAGTTCCGCACGGGGGATGACCGTCCGAGTGGCGGATGTTCTGCGCTGACGCGCCGACCTGACCTGCGGAGATTAGGGTGTGATGCCCGGCGCGCGGATGCAGTGAAGCGAACTGCCTAGTTGGTGGAACGGCCCGGGTTGGTGTAAATTATCGTGTTCAACAATCGCCCGTTGAGAGGCACAAGCACATGAACCCGGGAAACGTCGAAACGCAATCCGCCACCCGAGAGGCCAATCGCATGAGCCGCGACTCGCTCACCATCACGGACAATCGCACCGGCAAAACCTATGAAGTGCCGATCACAGACGACACGATTCGCGCGCTCGATCTCCGCCAGATCAAGGTGAATGCGGGCGATTTCGGCATGATGAGCTACGATCCGGCGTTCAATAACACGGCGCTCTGCCGGAGCAAGATTACGTTCATCGACGGTGATGCAGGCATCCTGCGTTACCGAGGTTATCCAATCGAGGAACTGGCGGAGAAGAGCACGTACCTCGAAACCGCGTACCTGATCCTGCGCGGCGAGCTGCCCACCAAGAAGCAACTGGACGAATGGACCTATCACGTCACGCATCACACTTTCGTCCACGAGAGCATCAAGAAATTTCTGGATGGATTTCACTACGATGCCCATCCGATGGGCATGCTGATCTCCGCGGTGGCCGCACTCTCCACGTTTTATCCGGAAGCTCGCGACATTTTTAACGCCGAGTCCCGCCAGAAGCAGACCTGGCGCCTGATCGGCAAGATGCCGACGCTCGCGGCGTTTGCCTACCGGCACAGCCTGGGCATGCCGTACGCCTATCCGGACAACGATTTGAGCTATCCCGGCAATTTTTTGAACATGCTCTTCAAGACGACCGAATTGAAGTACAAGCCGAATCCCGCGCTCGAACGCGCGCTGGATGTGCTGTTCATCCTGCACGCCGATCACGAGCAAAATTGCTCGGCGAATGCGATGCGCTGCGTAGGCAGCTCCCATCCGGATGCGTATTCGGCATGCGCCGCCGCCACCGCCGCACTGTACGGACCGCTGCACGGGGGCGCGAACGAGGAAGTTTTGCGGATGCTTCTGGATATTGGAACCATCGGCAACGTGCCCGCTTACATCAAGCGCGTGAAGGCCGGCGAGAAGAAATTGATGGGCTTCGGGCACCGCATTTACAAGAATTACGATCCCCGGGCGCGAATTATCAAGCGCATTTCCTCGGAAGTTTTTGACGTCATGGGGAGGAACCCGCTGCTCGATATTGCGCTCGAGGTGGAACGCATCGCCCTCGAAGACGAGTATTTCGTATCGAGAAAACTTTATCCGAATGTGGACTTCTATACGGGCCTCATCTATCAATCCATGGGCTTCCCGGTAACCATGTTTCCGGTGCTGTTTGCCATTCCCCGCACCAGCGGCTGGATCGCGCAATGGGAGGAGATGCTGCTGGATTCCGAACAGAAGATTGCGCGGCCGCGGCAGATCTATACGGGATACGACACGCGGTCTTATGTACCGATGGAGAAGCGCTCCTGAACTAATCCGCCCGGCGTAAGACGAGCCACACCAGAATGATTGGACACCTGCGCGGCCAGTTGGCGGAGAAGCGGCCGAACCTGGTGGTGGTAGATGTGAATGGCGTCGGTTACCAGGTAGCGATTCCTCTGTCGACGTTTTATTCGCTCGGCGAGCTGCGGGATGACGTCACGCTGCTGATCCACACGCACCTGCGCGAGGACTCAATCGCGCTCTATGGATTTCTCACCTCGCGCGAAAAACAATTCTTCGAGTTGCTGCTTTCCGCGTCGGGTGTGGGGCCGGTTCTGGCGCTCAAAATTTTGTCGGGAATGAGTGTGGATGAACTGGTGCCCGCGATTCGCACGAACGATTTGGTGCGGCTCGTGCGCATTCCCGGAGTCGGGCGAAAAACCGCCGAGCGCATTGTCGTCGAATTGCGCGATAAGATCGCGGCCATGGCCGCACCCGAGCCTGAATACGTCGCGCCCGCAGGCCGCACGGGACTGCAAGCGGACGTGATCTCCGCGCTGCTCAATCTCGGTTACGATCGGCACTCCGCCGAAAAGGCGGTCGCGAGCGCCGTAACCGGAGATACCAGCTCTGATGCCGGTGTCAGTTTCGAGGCACTGCTGCGCGCCACGCTCCAGCAACTGAGCCAGCCATCGCAGACAGGCGCGCGGCGCGCCGAGTGAGTGGGGTTAGGGCGAGGGCCGGAAATTCGGATCAGGCAAGTTCATGAAGTGAAAGTGATGATCGGCCCTGATTGTCAGGGATGATTATCGCGGCCGCACAATTACCATGGTCATGCCGCAGCCTCCACAACGCATCGTATCGGGACGGCCCCTGGAAGGGGATGCGCGTCTCGATGCGAGCGTGCGTCCCAAGCGCATGGAGGACTTCATCGGCCAAGACCGAGTGAAGGAAAACATCGTGATCGCCGTTGAGGCGGCGCGCAGCCGCGGCGAGGCGCTCGATCACGTGCTGCTGTACGGGCCTCCGGGTCTCGGCAAAACATCGCTCGCGCAAATCATCGCTAACGAGCTTGGCGTCAGCATTAAAACCAGCGCGGGACCACTGCTCGAGCGCAAAGGCGATTTGACGGCGATCGTCACCTCACTCGAACCGCGCGAAGTTTTCTTTCTGGACGAAATACACCGGCTGATGCCCGCCGTCGAGGAGATTCTTTATCCGGCCATGGAGGATTACCGGATCGATCTGGTGATCGGCCAAGGCCCTGGGGCGCGCATTCATCCGTTTCAGCTGAACCGCTTCACGCTGATCGGAGCCACGACGCGCGCCGGTTTGATCACTGCTCCATTGCGCTCACGATTCGGCATCGTGCACCGGCTCGATTTTTACCAGCCGGCCGACCTGGTCGAGATCATTCGCCGGTCGGCAACGATTCTCGACATTCCGCTCGAAGATAACGGCGCGAGCGAGATCGCTAAGCGCAGCCGCGGCACCCCGCGCGTGGCAAATCGCCTGTTGCGCCGCGTGCGCGATTTTGCCGAGGTGCGCGCGCAGGGACGCGTTACCGGCGAGGTGGCGCGCGAGGCGCTCGACCGGCTGGGGGTCGACCAGCACGGCCTGGATGAAGTTGACCGCAACCTGATGCTCACAATCATCCAAAAATTTTCCGGCGGACCGGTGGGGCTGAACACCATTGCCGCGTCTCTGAGTGAAGAAGAAGACGCCATTGAAGAGATGTACGAACCTTACCTGATGCAGATGGGCCTGCTCGATCGGACGCAGCGCGGCCGCGTGGCTACGCCGCTGGCCTACAAACATTTCGGGGTTGAGGCTCCTCGCCAGCAACATCATCTTTTCTAATCTTCGAGGCCCTTAAAGGTGCAGAATTTCCAGATGGCAGGCGAAAAGCGCGTTTACATTTCATTGGGCTCGAATGTGGGTGACCGCGCCGGCATCCTGAAACAAGCGCTTGCGGCGATGGAGGCCAATGGCATTCACATCGTGCGGCAGTCTTCGGTTTACCACACGGAGCCTGTGGATGCGCCTCCGCAGTCATGGTTCCTGAATGCTGTTGTGGAAGCGGAAACCATGCTGATGCCGCGGCAATTGCTGGCCACGTTAACAAGAATCGAGCGCACATTCGGCCGGCGGCGCACCATGGCGCGCGGACCACGCACTCTCGATCTCGACGTGCTGCTCTATGGCACGAGCGTCATTCACGCGAAAGAGCTCGAAGTTCCTCATCCGCGGATGGCACTCCGGCGCTTTGTGCTGGTTCCGCTGGCGGAGCTCGCTCCTGCACTGCGGCACCCCGTTCTGCAGCGCACGATAGCGGAATTGCTTGCGGAGACGCCTGACCGGGGCGAGGTCCGTCGCTGGCTTACGCCTGCCGACACGCCTGCCGAGCGGGCCGGGCGCTAAGTGTTGGAATTTTCGGGTTTCTTTTTCTTCTTGCGCTGTTCCTCGGCTTCCTGACGTTCGTAGAGCGTGATTTCTTCTTCCGTCATTTCGTAGTACTCGCGGTTAGCGAACATTCCAGTGTTGCGGGTGGCCGATTGTCCCGCCGCCTGGCCAGATCCTTGCGCCGAAGCCAGCCTGCGTGCGGCCGCACGATCGTTGCGGCGGCCGGTGACCTGCGATTCGAGGCGGCTTCGTCGAATCGGCACGGTGATCGCCTCCGTTTCCATCAACAGATCACTTACTTTTTCCAGAAAATCATGAAAGTGGTATGGCTTTAAGATATAAGGCAGGCGCTCGGTCTCCAGCAGACGCCGTGCCTCGGGCGAGGAAAACTCCGGCAAAAGAAACAAAACGCGCATGCGTGCCTTGCCGGATTCGAGCGGCGGCGCAGCCGATAATTCAGCCAGCGTCATGTACAGCGGACCATTGCGGTGGGTAATCCCCGCGTTGGCGATGACGAGTGTCCATTGTCCGACGGCTAATTCGCGCAGAGCGTCGTCTTCACTCGGGGCGATGCGCACGCGCCATCCCTCGGAGTCGAGCACCTGTTGCAAAGCTGACTGGCTGGCTTTGTCGTCGTCGATGATCAGGATATTGACGGTATTCACGGCGGTTTTGGCAGTATGGCCCAGATTCCTGCTTCGCCCGCGCGAGCATTGAGCGCGGATCACCCATCAGTCAATACATGAGGCAGGCGCAATCGGAACGCCCCGTACAGCCGTGGTGGAAGAGATCGCGACAAGTTGCGTCCTCTTTTCCGCCGTGCCGACACGTAGACGAATAAAAGGCGAACATTTCCATTGACAAGGCGAATAGAAGGCGAATACACTGCATTCATTCGTGACGAGGCGTGCGATGGCCACTTCAAGTACGGTTCCATCTTTGTTCCCCCCAGTCCCGTGCCACCGGGACACCGGGTTGCAGGTTCCGCTGCCACCGGAGCCGGCAAGCCACAAAGTCGGCATCGCACGCCTCGCCGCATCCTCCACTTTGGCGGATGCGAAACGGGGCGCCGAGTATTACGTGCTGCCTGCACGGTCGATTCTCAACCGCTGCGATTCCGAACGCGTACCGTTCACGTGGACGGTGAACCCGTACAGAGGATGCGAGTTCGGCTGCCAGTATTGCTACGCGCGTTACACGCACGAGTATATGGACCTGGATGGCAGTGAATTTGAGCGCAAGATCTTTGTGAAGGAGGCGTCCGGAGCCATGGCCGCTCGGGAACTGGCCTCGAAGGCGGTCCGCGGCGAACACATTGCGATCGGGACGGCCACGGACCCGTATCAGCCCGCCGAAAGGGCCTTCGGCGCGACCCGCACCATTCTCGAACAGATGGCCTTGGAACGAGGGCTAAGCGTTTCGATTACGACGAAATCCAATCAGGTCGTGCGGGATATCGATGTATTCCAGCAGATTGCGAAGAATTCTTCCATTTGCGTAAACATTACGGTGACAACGCCGCGGACGCGGCTGGCGCGCCTGCTCGAGCCGCGCGCCCCCCAGCCTGTGTTGCGGATCGCGGCGATCCGCGCGTTGCGGGAGGCCGGGCTTTCGGCTGGAATGTTGGTCATCCCAGTATTGCCGGGACTTACCGACAGCGAAGCAGATTTGGACGCGCTGGCGCGAGCGGCCAGAGATGCAGGTGCGGGATGGTTTTCGGCGAGCGCGCTGTTTCTGATGCCCTCGTCACGCAAACAGTTTTTTCCATTTCTCGAAGCAAAGTTTCCGCGGCTGTCCAAGCGGTACCACGAATGGTACGACCGTGAAGGATACGCGCCGGAAGCGTACCGGGCCAGGATCAGCGAACGCATTCAAAAATTGCGGCAAAAGTACGGGCTCTCCTCGAGGCCGACCATGGTCTCGCGCCAGGAGCAGACACGGCAGCAGCAAATGACACTGTCGCTGAGTTAATGACGCTGTCGCTAAGTTAGCGAGGCCGCCCCGGCACGATGAGCAAGAGCGGCAGTCCAGCGAATAATCAGGGGATCAGGGAATAATGATGCGCGAGCGGGGGGTTTCGGCCTCGGCTGATGGCGGGAACTGCGTACGCAGAAATTGCAGGAACTGGCGTGCCCTGGGGCGCCCATTGGTGCGCATGCGCACCATACGCGCGAGGAAGACGAGCAGATGATAAATTTCCGTATCCTTCAGCGGAGTAGTACCCGCTGGGGTAGCGGGGCGCGGCACGGCCGTTCGGCCTAGCGTTGTAGCTGCACTACTCTGTTCCTGTTTTTTGTAGTCCTGAACGAAATTTCCGAGCGCCGCATATAACGCTCCCGCCAGGGGTTCGGCGGGAGGGTTTTCGTAATAGATGCCGGACGAGAGCGTGCGATAGGTATCGGCAAGTGCTGAAGCTGCGGCGAGCACCTGTAAATCGCTAAGCTCAGGACGGCTATGTGCGAATTTCAAAACCGTCGAGCCGAAGCCGGACACAACTGCCTCGCGGTCGTAGATCAGGTTGGGTGAAAATTCGACCGTTGGAAACGGCACTTCATTTTCGGCGAGCGGCTTGCGGTGCTCGAGTTCATACCGATGCGCCGCAAGCAGATAGGGGCAATCCGGCGGGCAGTCGAGAGTTACTTCACGTTCCGTACCGCAACAGACCGCGCAGATTTTTTCACCTTTAGCGGGGCAGAGCCGCTCAGGCCTGCGTTTTTCGCAGATGGGACAAACAGGGGGTTCACTCATCGTTTTGGGAAGCAGGAGATATTCACGGGCGAAGCAAGCTGCGCATTAGGGCCGCGCCCACCGTGCGCTGCCGCTGAGCGAAAGCACAGCCTCATGCAGGTTATTGATCCAGTTGTGAGCCGGTTAATCGGGCCGTTACTCGCGCTGCCAGTTGGGTCATCGCATGGGCTATCCGGCGGCCGGCCAAATTTGTTATTGCCGGGCGCTTGGCTGCGCACCCTCACACAGGAAAAGTTACCTCAACGATCGCGGATCCGAATCGTTTTTTGGCGACTGTTTCTCGAGAACGGCAATCATGTTGCGCGCCGCCTGAGGAACAGCGACAGTAGCCTTGCGTACGATATCGGTGGCCGTGACAGCCTTTCCGTAGAGATCCTGGTTGGCGTTACGGTCGGGACGCAGGGTTGATCCTTCGAGCGAAACTCCCGCGAATAAACCTCGCGCACGAGAGTACGTCAATATTTCGGCGCGTAAGGTCACGTCTGTACCAGCCTCAGCATCTCGGCCCTTGGGACCGGCTGCTGCTGAAGCGTCAGCTCCGAGCTTGACCTTGTTGGAAAGAATCGCGGAGGCGCCGCGAGGATTCATGACCAGCAGGATAAAATCGGTGGCCTGGCCGCCCAGTTGGAATCCGACGCTGCCGCCTTCAAGTGTCATCATGGTCGGAGCACTCCACTTGCCATTAAAATGCTCCCCAGAACGGCAGGTCATCGCACCACGGCCGTACGCCGCTCCCACGATAAAAGCTGCTTTAAGCACCGAAGGGATGACGATGACACATTCAGCTTTTTCGATGAGGTTCTGAGGGATATTCTCGGGCACATTGAGAATCTCCTGCAGCACCACGCCGCAGTTTTCGAGGCGCTCCGTATTCTTGGTATCCGCCGCGCTGCCGGCAACAGGAATTCCGGCGAGTGCCAGCGCTACGATCAGGGAAAACATTTTTCTCATTCTTTGCGCTCCTCTGCAGATTTTGGCAGGCCCAATGATAGGTGCTATGCCGTACGGGTGCAAGCACCACGCCTGAAAGATCCGCGGCAACAGCGCGGCCGGATACAGCGCGATAGACTATAATTCCGCAATTCCGGGCAGAGCGATGGAAGGCCGCCTGTTGATGGGACGGATCCGTTGAAAAGAACGTGAAGAAAATCCTGCGAATACGCGCGGGCGGCGAAAAGGCAGCGTGAGGATACAGTTTTCAACAGGACGCGCGGTCGTGCTGCTGGCGCTGCTTTGTAATTTTGGCGGCGGCATTTCACTGGGAGCGCACGCGCAAGAGTCGTACGTGGCCAGGGAGGACGTTGCGCGGTTCCACGAACGTCTGGTGACGGCGCTGGCGTCGGCCGAAGCGGCGAAGGCGTATTGGGGGATGCTCGTGACCGATGCCGATACGGGAGACGTCCTTTACGCGCTCAATGCCCAGCGCTACTTCATGCCGGCCTCGAATGTGAAGCTCTTCACCACGGCAATGGCATTGGCTACGCTCGGTCCTGACTTCCGCATCCGCACGACAATTGTAACGGCGGGCGCGCTGGACCGTATGGGCCGGCTAAATGGGGATCTCGTGCTCGTGGGCCGCGGTGACGCTAACCTCTCGAACCGGACATTTCCGTATACCGAAAGAGGCGCGCGAGCCGGTGCTCCGGAAACCATCCTGGCTGAATTGGCGGATCAGGTTGCCGCGCGGGGAGTTAAACAGATTGCAGGCGATGTGGTAGCGGACGATACGTATTTCATTCCCGCGAGGTTTCCACCTGGATGGACGATAGATGACACGGTGTGGAGCTACGGCGCGGCTGTTTCGCCCATCGCTGTAAACGATAACATACTGACGATCGAAGTGACTCCGGGGGAACGCGCCGGGGCGCCTCTACGGTACCGCGTCGATCCTGCGTCACGTCTCTACGATGTGCTGGACCGCGCGATCACGACTCCGGCGCGCACCGAGGCACAGTTGCGACTGTCGCGCGATCCCGAGTCGCGTGTTTTTGTGCTGGGCGGCACATTGCCGATGGGCGCGGCTCCCCGCGAGCTTTCGGTGGGTGTGACCGAACCGGCAGAAAGCGCCGCAGACATGCTGGCGCGATTGCTGGAAGCACGTGGCGTGCACATCGAGGGCCACAGCCGCGCGGTGCATGCAGAGATGGGCGTACCCCTGCCAACCGCTCCCACCGGCACCGCCACTGTGCTCGCGGAGCACGTGTCGCCTCCCCTGCTTGAAGACGTTCGGCTGACGAATAAGACCAGCCAAAACTTGCATGCCGAATTGATGTTGCGCGTCGCTGCCAGGGAAAAAGGTGGCGCGCTGACACTCGATGACGCAGTGAAATTTGCGGCGCACTTTTATCAAAACGCGGGGTTGGCTCCAGAGGACGTGATGCTCGAAGATGGCTCGGGACTTTCGCGCAACGACCTGGTTACCTCGCAGAGCGTGGTGCAGTTGCTCGCATACGTGGCGCGGCAGCCCTGGGGTGCCGATTTTGCGGCCACATTACCCGTGGCGGGACAAGATGGCACCCTCGAAGGGCGCATGAAAGGCACTTCGGCAGCGGGCCGTATCCGGGCGAAGACCGGTACATTCGACCGGGTTAATTCGCTTGCCGGTTATGCGACCACTTTGCGCGGCGAGCATCTGATGTTTTCGATCTTCGGCAACAATATCGGCGCACACAGTCGTGACGCCGCCGCCATCGTCGACGCGCTGTGCGTGGCGATGGTCGAGGAGTTGGGTTCCGCCTCCCAATCGACCGGTACGGCACCCCAACTGCCGCAATAACGTGCTGCCATCAGGGTCTAAAATCGGTGTCTCCCAAAACTGTGGCTCTGCTATGCCGGCGCTGAGGATGAGAGCGGCAGGTCCGATCGCAAACTGATGGAACGAATTTTGACAACCACGAATGCCGCGTTCGAAAACAAGATGGTCAGCATCTTTGGAAGCTCGCGGCCCCGCGAAGGAGAGCCAGACTACGAAGAGGCGCGAGAGCTCGGGCGGGCTCTGGCAACAAAGGGATTCCAGGTGTGCAGCGGAGGATACGGCGGGGTGATGGAGGCAGCTTCGCGCGGTGCGAAGGAGGCCGGCGGGCGTACCGTCGGAATCACTGCGAAAATCTTCCGGGGGCGCGCCAATGCCTGGGTGGACGAAGAGCGCGCCGCCGGTTCCTGGGACGAGCGCCTTTTTGAGCTGATTCGCGTGGCTCACGGATTTGTGGCGTGCAAGGGCGGGACGGGGACCCTCGTTGAGCTGGCGGTCGTGTGGGAGATGCTAAATAAGCGTGTGATGGCGGACAAACCATTTGTGGTGCTGGGTGAATTCTGGACGCCAATTATTGAGCGCGTACGCGAAGTGGAAGTTGCGCACGGGTCAAGATGGGGCGAGGCTGGCGGTCGCATCATTCATACCGCCCGCACTCCCGCCGACGCCGCAGAATTTCTAGCGCAAGCGCTGGCACCGGCTGTGCGCGCGCGGAGCTGAGGTAACTTGTCACGTTCCAGTGAAGAAATCCTCGAATTCGATCGGCTGCGCGAACTGCTGCGCGAGCAAACGACGTGTCTCGCAGGCCGCCGCGCCGTCGACGCGCTGGAATTTCGTACCAATCGCGCGGACCTCGAGCGTGAATTCGCGGCGATTGCCGAGGCCATGACGTACCTCCGTGCAGAGACGGAAGTAGGGTTTGGCGATCTTGCCGATCCGGAGCCGTGGTTGGCGCGGCTCGGTATGCCGGGCGCGGTGCTCGCGGCCGCCGAGTTGCTGAACGTGGCATCGTTGGCCGACGCCGCGGTCCAGTTACGCGAGCTGTTTCGGGATCTTGCAGCGAAGTTTCCTCTGCTGACCGCGCGCGCACGTTCACTCGTCGATATGCGGCCGCTGGCTGTGGCGATCCGCCGGGCGATCCTGCCGAACGGCGAGATCAGCGACGATGCCTCACCCGAACTGAGACGTATCCGCGCGAGCATTGCACGTACGCGCGAAACGGTTCAGAAGACACTCGAACGTCTGCTTCGCGCGAGAGCGCACGACCGCGATGCCGGGGGCGAGGACTACGTTACGAGACGCAACGACCGTTTCGTCATTCCCGTGCGTGCTTCGGAACGGCGAGCCGTGGACGGGATCGTGCATGCGACGAGCTCCACCGGGCAGACTGTTTTCATCGAGCCGCTCGAAACTGTCGAATTCAACAATCACCTGGTGCAGCTTGGGGAAGATGAGATCACCGAGATCGCTCGCATTCTCGGCGAGCTGACGCAGCGGGTCAGAGGCGAGCAGGCCCCGCTTACTCACGCGGCTGCCGTCATCGCGGAGATGGACTGTCTGTTTGCGCGGGGGCGCTTCGCACGCGAATTCGACGCGTGCATCCCGGAGTTTAGTGACGCGGTGATCATCTCATTGGAATCGGCGCGCCACCCGGTGCTCGAGAGCACGCTGCGTTCCAAGGGCCGCGCGGTCGTCCCGCTAACGCTGTCGATCGGAGGCGACGAGACCGTGCTGGTGATCAGCGGGCCGAACACCGGCGGCAAAACTGTGGCGCTTAAAACGGTCGGAATGGCTGTACTCTCCGCGCAATCGGGCATTCCGGTGGCGGCGCAATCGGCGCGACTTGCACTGTTTGACCGCGTGCTGACGGACATTGGCGATGAACAATCAATTGCCGCCGACCTCTCCACATTTTCAGCGCACATGCTCAATTTGAAATTCATGCTGGGTTCTCTGACGGAGCGTTCGCTGGTGCTGGTGGATGAAATGGGCACAGGGACAGCTCCCGAAGAGGGAGCGGCACTGGCCATCGCGCTGCTTGATGAGTTTGTTGCGCGGCGATGCCTGGTGCTTGCAACGACTCATCATGACCGGCTGAAATCTTATGCGTCCACAACGCCCGGCGTGCTGAATGCGGCCGTGGAGTTTGATGAGGAGCGGCTTGCTCCCACTTACCGGCTGCGCGTCGGCGTGCCTGGTGGATCGAGCGGAATCGCGATTGCACGCCGCCTGGGATTGCCGCCGCAGATCGTGGATCGCGCGAGTGAGCTTATGGCGCCCGAGTCGCGCGAAGCGGCCGGACTGATTGCCTATTTGCATCGCAGCCGCGATGCCGTCGAGCAAATGCAGCGCCAACTGAGCGAGCAAGCGAAGCGCCTCGAGGAGGAACGGCGCGTGCTGCGCGAGGAATGGGTGGCGCGCCAGCGGCAGCGTATCGCGGACCTGGAAAAGCGATTTGCCGACGCGCTTAAGGAACACGAGGGGGAGATCGCGCGTGTGGTCGAAGGCGTGAAGGATCGCGAACTGCGCCAGCAACTCGAAAAACAAACGAGCCGAAAGGTGGGGCAAGCCCGCTCAGAAGCTCGCAGTGAGGCGGATGCGGCCGTGGTGGCGCATCTTTCGGAATCGCAACCGGACCTGGGGATTGCCGCCGAAGTTGTACGGCCTCCGGTCGCAGACGAATTGGTGCCTGGGGCACTGGTGCGCGTCCGCGGCTTCTCCGCGCCTGTTGTGCTGCGGCGCCGCAACGATACGACCGCCGAGGTGGAAGCCGGACCGTTACGCATGAAGGTGCCGCTAGCGGAAATCATCGCGATTGTGACGGCCGACCAAGCCAGGGGTGGCTCTAAAGCGGGCGCTCCGGGCTTGCCTGGAATTGCTCGATCCGGCGGCCGATCTGGAACTCCGGCTCTACACGGTGCAAAACCGCAGGGCACCGGTGGCGTTACCCTGCACAAGTCGGCTGCGCGTGAAGCGGATGAAGCCGGCGGTGATGAGATCAATGTTATCGGCTGCACGGTGGAGGAAGCTACCCGACGCGCGGACAAGTTCATCGACGATGCAGCTTTGGCGGGTAAATCGCAAGTACGCGTGGTTCACGGGCATGGCATGGGAGCACTTCGTCGCGGCCTGGCAAGTTTCTTTTCCACGCATCCGCTGGTGGAACGTATTCACGCGGAAGCGGACGAGCGCGGAGGCGCCGCCGTCACCGTCGTAGAGCTGAAAGAGTAGCGATGACCTCAGCGGGATCATTCGCGGATCGCGTCAAGCAGCAGGCGGACATCGTGCGCGTAGTCGGCGAATACGTGCGGCTGAAAAAAAGTGGCCAGAACTTTGTCGGGCTGTGCCCTTTTCACTCCGAGAAGACACCTTCGTTTGCCGTGCACCCCGTGAAGCAGATCTACCACTGCTTCGGCTGCGGAGCAGGGGGAGATGTCTTCAAATTTGTAATGGAAATGGATAAGTGCGACTTCCTTGAAGGCGTGCGGATTGTGGCCGAAAAGTGCGGAATTGCGCTACCGCAGAGGCGTGAACAACCGGAGGAACGCCGCGAACAGCAGCAGCGCACGGCTCTGGTGGAGATGCACCGTGAAGCTGGTGCTTTCTTTGAGCGGCAACTCGCGGGCAGTCCCGAGGGGAAGGCGGCGCAAGCCTATCTGGCGGACCGCGGCCTTGATACGGAGGCTGCCGCGCAATTCGGGATCGGCTACGCACCATCAGCCGGAGATGCGCTGGTACGCCACCTGAAAGCCAAATATTCCGAGAAACTGCTCGAGATATCCGGATTGGTGGGGCGCGATCCTGGGGGGCGTCTGTACGATCGTTTTCGGCGCCGCATCATGTTTCCCATCGCGAACGAGTCAGGGAAAGTGATTGCGTTCGGGGGGCGCGCGCTGGGCGATGACCTGCCGAAATATCTCAATTCGCCGGAGACACCTATCTACACCAAGAGCAGCGTTTTGTATCACCTCGCGCGCGCGAAAGATGCGATCCGCAAGAGCGATGCCGTGGTGCTTGTCGAGGGCTACATGGACACGATTGCGGTGGCACGCGCGGGCATTGTGAACGTCGTAGCGAGCTGCGGTACGAGTCTCACAGAGACGCAGGTGAAGCTGCTCACCCGTTTCACGCGCCGTATCATCGTGAACTACGATCCCGACACGGCGGGCCAAGCGGCGACGGAACGCTCGCTAACGCTTTTGCTCGAGCAGAATTGCGACGTTCGCGTGCTCGAACTGCCCGGCGGACAGGACCCCGACACGTTCATCCGCAAACAGGGTGGCGAGGCCTATCGGCAGGTGATCGCAGCCGCGCCGCCATATCTCGATTATCTGATTGGGCGTGCGCGGCGGCTGGGGCTTGGGACCGCGGAGGAAAAGCTGCGGGCGGTAAACTTCCTGCTGCCGTTCGTGCAGCGCATCCCGAGCGGGCTGTTGCGCTCGGAGTGGGCCTCGCGAATCTCACAGCAGTTGCGCGTGGACGAACCGGTGCTTCGGGAGGCGTTGCGCCGGGCGGCAGCCGAGCGCCGCAGTGAAGTGAAAACACATCCCGCATTGGTGGGACGCGCAGGTAAGCCAGCCGAGCGGCGATTGGTACAGCTGCTGCTGGAAGCGGACGAGTTTCGTGCGCGGCTGGCTGAGTGAAATTCGCGACGGCGGCCTATACCAGGGCCTCGAAACCGAAAAGATTCTGGCCGTATTGCTGGATGTTTGCGCATCCGGCGAGCGGCCGGACATGGAAGCTGTTGCCCAATCCCTTGAAAGCAAGGACCGGCGTCTGCTGTTCGAGATCGCTTTTGAAGGGACGGCGAATGCGGAGTGGTCCGAGGCGGAAAGCTGCTTGGACGTATTGCGCTTGCGGCGCGCAGAGGAGGAGCTGAGCTCCGTTCAGCGCCAAATAGAGAGCTATTCGGCGAGCGCAAACGGCGCGCACGAACCTATCGAGCAGCTTTTGGCGCGGAAACTGGACTTGCGCCGCCGGCTCTCGGACCTGCGTGAAACGACGGACAAGCCAGCCTGAATGTCCGCGCGCGAGGCGAAAACCGCGAGGTACGATTTAGTTGACGTGCAGTTGTTTGCCATGTAAATTCATCGATCTTGACGAAGTAACGGGATAGGTGTGTCGCGCATCTAAAACAATGTGCGGCGGAAGTTCGGAGCGCGTGGCAATCGGGCCGGGGCGGGCCCGACATGGCGAGGCGTCGAGTTACCTCACGGAAACACTTTCAGTATCTCGCTTTAAATCTAAAGGTTGAATGTGCATGATTGCGGCTATAAGGCCGCATGTAAGGCCTGACATTTCTCGAATGCGTGGAGGAATCCTTGGCACTGGCTCTTGAAGAAAAATACGATCAGGTACGACAGCTCATCAACATGGGCAAGGAGCGCGGCTACCTCCTGTACGACGAAGTGAACGACATTTTGCCGGCGGAAGTGCACTCCTCGGAAGAAATCGACGACCTGCTGTCCACGTTTGAACGCTACGGGATCGATATCTACGAGGATGCGTCGGCCGCTAAGGTAGCGCGGGCGGCGCTGGAGGTGACCGAACCGGGCGAGATCGAAGTAAAGGACGAGGCGGGTGGCGTCGGCTCGAAGCGATGAGGTGGAACTGGACCTGACACCGGGACTGCTCGAGAAAACGAACGACCCGGTGCGCATGTATCTGCGCGAAATGGGCACCGTTCCGCTGCTCACGCGCGAAGGCGAAGTAGCCATCGCGAAGCGCATTGAGCGCGGGCAACTGCTGGTTCTGAAAACGATCACGCGTTCGCCCATCGTCGTCAAGGAAATGGTGGCTATCGCGGAAGATCTGCGCACGGGAACGCGTTCGATCAAAGAGATCGTGCAGTTTGACGATGAGGAACTGACCGAAGAAAAGATCGAGAACAAGACCCGGGCGACGCTGAAAGTCCTCGACAAAATTGGGAGCCTGTACGAACAGGCGCTGAAACAGGCGGTGAAGCTAGAAGAGACGCCGAAATCCAAGAAGCGCCCGTACCTGCATGTGCGCTATGCGGTGGCTCGCACACGCATTGAAATCTCGCAACTCGCGCGCTCGCTGGAGTTCAATCCGCTTGAGCGCAAACGCCTGATCGACAAGCTGCGCCACACCGTCGAGCGGCTGCAATCACTCGAGCGCGAAGCGGGAAAGCTCGAGCGCCGCGCGGACGCGGCCAAAGGCGACAACGCCGCCGAAGCTCGCCGCGAACTGCGCACCCGGCGAAGCGAACTTAAGGAGATTTCCGATGCCAGCGAGGTCGGTCTCACCGATCTCAAGCGCATGCTGCAGATCATCCACCGGGGCGAGGCGGAAGCTGAGCAGGCCAAGAAAGAACTGATCGAGGCCAACCTCCGCCTGGTGGTTTCCATCGCCAAGAAATACACCAACCGCGGGTTGCAGTTCCTTGACTTGATCCAGGAAGGGAACATCGGCCTAATGAAGGCGGTGGACAAGTTCGAGTGGCGCCGGGGGTACAAGTTCTCTACGTATGCGACGTGGTGGATTCGCCAGGCGATCACGCGAGCGATTGCGGACCAGGCCCGCACCATTCGTATCCCGGTGCATATGATCGAGACCATCAACAAGCTGATCCGCACGCAGCGTCAGCTGGTGCAGGAATTGGGGCGCGAGCCGACCTCGGAAGAAATCGCCAAGCGCATGGACATTCCGGTTGCGAAAGTGCGGAAGATTCTGAAAATCGCCCAGGAGCCCATTTCCCTCGAAACTCCTATCGGAGAAGAGGAAGATTCGCATTTGGGTGACTTCATCGAGGATAAGGCCGTAGTTTCGCCGTCGGATGCGGTAATCAATCTGAATCTGAAGGAACAGACTGCGTCGGTGCTGAAGACGCTTACGCCCCGCGAAGAGAAAGTCATCAAGATGAGGTTCGGGCTCGATGACGGCTCCGAACACACGCTCGAAGAGGTGGGACAATCGTTTGCCGTGACTCGCGAGCGCATCCGGCAGATCGAAGCCAAGGCGCTGCGCAAGTTGCGCCATCCGTCGCGTTCGCGGAAACTGCGGGCGTTTCTGGAAGGCTCGTCGCGCGAATACCTCTAGAATTTCGCGACTCTATTCTGGGCACGATCTTGCCGCCGGCGTTTCTGCCGGCGGTTTTTTTTGCTCATCAGGTGAGGGCGGCCTGCTTGGTCAAAAGGCTGGAAAGTCCGCGAGCGCGCATGGCGGCGAGTACTGCCGAAGCGTAGAGCAAGCCGAGTAACAGGAAAGCGATTTGCAAGCTCGCGTGCTCGGCTGTCCAGCCAAGCGCCAGGCTCATCACGATTTGCAGAATTGTGGCCATAACGGCGAACGCGGACTGAGTACGGCCCATCAGCCGCGACGGGACAACTGCCAGGATGGAAGACTGCGTGAGCACAGCCACAATCGCGCGGCAGGCGCCGAATACGACATTCATGGCCACCGCAACCGTCAGGAAACCTGCATACGGAAAAAGCGCATGTCCGCAAGCAAGCACGAATAGGGCGGAAATCAGCACAGTGAAAGGGTGGCGGCGCGACAGGGCTCCCGCGGCCAGCCCGCCGCCGATCGCGCCCAAAGCCCAGCCACCTTCGATGAATCCATAGCCCCGCGCGCCCACATGGAGCAGGTCGCTGGCCAGGGCAACAACGACTACGTTGGCGCTGATCACGCCAGCCATCATGCAGGCGTATGTCAAACCGAGTGCCAGCACGGCAGGCTGGGCGTGCAGATAATGCAGACCCTCCGCAATATCGCCGATCACGCTACGGGCGGGAGGGTCCATGCTTTCGAGGATGAGCAGCGGGCCATGCCCACTGGCCTGGGGCGTAGGTAACGGGCCCTGGGCCGCCGCTTCGGCGGTTGGGAATCCCTCCGTTGAGGCTTGGCCGTTTGATGGTTCACCACTTGACCCTGCGACGTTCGGATTCAGAGGCACCGCGGGAGCGATTGCGTGTGGCGGGAAATATCCGTGGCGAAGCAAATAAAAGAACAGTGCCGAGAGCACATAAGTGGCGCCATCAATGGCCAGAATTCCGGCAAGTCCGGTGCGTTCGTATACAAAACCCACCAGGGCCCCCGCCGCGAGCATTCCACCCTGGACGGCGATCAGCATGGCGGAATTAGCGCTGACGAGTTCGCTTACTGGAATCAGTTCCTGCAACAGCGCCAGGCTCGATGACCAGTAAACTGCGAATCCGGCGCCGAGCATAAGCACCATCGCATATAGCTGCCATAATTGCAGGCTGCCGTGCCAGGCGAGGAACGCGGTGACCATCACAATTGCCGCTCGACCCAGATCCAGTGCGATACTTAGATACCGACGGTCAACCCGGTCGGTGAGGACGCCACCGAAGGGCGGCACGACGAGGCGGGGAAGGGTTAGCAGAATAACTGTAAAGCTTACCTGCACAGTCGAATGAGTTTTGGCCAGGACGAAGAGCGTGACCCCGGCAAAGTTCATTCCCGTTCCGAACAGCGAGACGAACAAGCCTGCGAAATAGAAGCGGAAACCTGCATTCGAAAAAAGCAGGCGCCAGTCCAGCCCCGGGCGTGATGAAGAAGCCATATCAGGCTGGCATCTGGAAGTTAATCATGGTTGTTACGTGCCTTTTCCACAATTTGTCAGACATGGGCGAGTTAAACGAAGGTACCCACGGTTGGTGACATTGTAAGACGAATCGACGGCGTTCAGTCAGCCGAACTATGAATCGCGAAGCGGCGCTGAAAACGCCGACGTGCCGCTACTCCGTTCTATGATAGTGACCGACTCTCGTGCTATGGAACCTCTGCTCGACATCCGGGGATTAACCGTCGAATTGCGCACAGCGACGGGATTGATCCGCCCGGTGCAGGAAGTCTCACTGACCGTTGCACGGGGCGAATCCCTAGGATTGGTGGGGGAATCGGGCAGCGGGAAAACCATGCTGGCACTTGCCTTGATGGGACTGCTGCCCCTGGGCGCGAGGCGCAGCGGTGAAGCCTGGTTAGGGAGCCCACGTGGCGCTCGGCCGAAGGATCTCGTCAAACTCGATGACGCGGCGCTCACGAGCGTGCGAGGTCGAGACATTGGGTTTGTGTTCCAGGAGCCTATGACCGCGCTGAATCCGGTAATGCGCGTTGGGCTGCAGGTGGGGGAAGCGCTGTGCGCGCACGAGTGTAATCTCAGCCGCTCCGAAGCGAGTCGCCGCGCGGTCGCCGCGCTCGAACGCGCGCGGATACCTGAACCGGCGCGCCGCGCCCGGCAATTCCCGCACCAATTGTCCGGAGGTTTGCGGCAGCGCGTGATGATTGCCATGGCGCTCGCAGCCGGCCCCCCGCTTCTGATTGCGGACGAACCCACCACAGCGCTCGACGTTACCGTTCAAAAAGAGATTCTGGAGCTACTGACACGACTTCGCAAGGAACTCGGACTTTCACTGCTTTTTATTACCCATGACCTCGCCGTGGTCGCACAAGTGGCTGACCGCGTAGCCGTGATGTATGCAGGCCGAGTTGTGGAAATTGGTCCGACTGAGGAATTGCTCCGGCGGCCACGGCATCCGTACACAGAAGCATTGCTACGCGCGTCGCCACAGATCACGCGGCGCGGGTTTGCGCCGATTCCGGGGACCGTTCCGGCGCTAGACGCACTGCCCCCGGGGTGCGCCTTTGCGCCACGATGTGCTCTGAGCCGAGAGGACTGCTCGGCGGCCGTCCCCGAAGATCGCACGGCCGGACCCGATCATGCAGTGCGCTGTATCCTGGTGGGTGACGCGCAAGGCGAAAAGCCCGGATCACGGTAAGCTGTAACCGAAAACAGTGCGGAGTAAGTTTGGTGAATATTCTCCTGGCCGTCTTGGTCACCGCTATTACCGCTTATTAGAATGAGTGGCACACACAAACAAGAAAATATGTGCGCAGACAGGGCGATTCTAGTTGCGCGCCATCTGCGCAAAAGTTTCGGCGGCCCATCACAAATGTGGCCCGCTGGGTGGTGGACTGGCGCAGGCGCTATTGACGAACTGAACGAAGCAAGTCACCACGAGGTCACGCATTCATCCCCTGATTCGCACGCAGTGGCGAGCGCGATGCGACCTGCGGTCGACGACGTCAGTTTGGCGGTTAAGCCCGGCGAAACGCTGGCGATCGTAGGCGAATCCGGCTCCGGCAAAACGACGCTAGCACGCATGCTGCTGCGCCTGATCGAACCGGATAAGCCTAGGGCAGACTGCAAGCCGCCAGAAATCTGTTTTGCCGGTCATGATCTCTTAGCCGCGCATGGCGCACAGTTGCGGGCTCTCCGGTCCCAGATGCAGATGATCTTCCAGGACCCCGTTTCGGCGCTGGATCCCCGCATGCGTGTGACGCAAATTGTGGGCGAGCCGCTGGAAATTCATCAGCCGCAAACAGCTCACGCTGCCCGGCAAAAACTCATCGCAGAGGCGCTGGCAGCAGTCGGACTCGACGCCACGAGCATGCGGCGCTTCCCCCATGAATTTTCCGGCGGCCAACGACAACGGATCGGCATCGCGCGGGCGTTGGTCCTGCGACCCAAGCTGGTGGTTGCGGATGAGCCCGTTTCCGCACTGGACGTTTCCGTGGGAGCACAAATACTCGAAGTTTTGCGCAATTTACAGGCGCAGTTCGGGCTCACCTACGTGCTGATCTCTCACAGTTTGCCCGTAGTTGCTCAGTTGGCGAACACGGTTGCAGTGATGCATAACGGACGGATAGTGGAAATGGGAACAGCCGAGCAGGTGCTTCATTCTCCCGAGCATCCTTATACGCGAGCACTGCTCGATGCCGTGCCGTCGCTTCCGGAATGATTTGTTCGTCGATCTCTTCCCTTGTTCATCAACTATGCGTTCTCGCTTTCTAAGCCCGGATTTGATCTCGCCTTTCCTCCCGCTATACTCGAAGCCCTGACCTGACCGATGTCATTTAAATTTGAGGTTTTGAAGACCGATCCATCGGGTGCGCGCTTGGGCCGCCTATTTACGCCTCACGGCGTGGTTGATACTCCGGCGTTCATGCCCGTGGGTACGGCCGGAACCGTTAAGGGGTTAACGCAGCAGGCCCTTGAAGAGCTGGGTGTGGGCCTGTTGCTCGGGAATACGTATCACCTTTATTTGAGGCCGGGGCACAAACTCATCGAGAAAATGGGCGGCCTGCACCAATTTATGGCCTGGAAGGGCGGAATTTTAACCGATTCGGGCGGCTTTCAGATTTTCAGTCTGGCGGAACTGCGAAAAATTAGCGATGAAGGTGTGCAATTCCGCTCCCACCTGGACGGCTCGGCGCATTTGCTTACTCCCGAGAAATCTATCGAAGTGCAAAGGGCGCTGGGCTCTGACATTGGCATGGTACTGGATGAATGCGTCGAGTACCCGGCGAGCCGCGAACGTATCCGCGAGGCTGCCGAACGTACGGTTGACTGGGCGCGTCGCTCGCGAGCCGCACTCGATGCCGCAGCTCCCAGCGGCAGCAATCCGGAACAAGTGTTCTTTGCCATCGTGCAGGGCGGAAGTTACGCAGACCTCCGCCGTGAAAATGCCGAGCGCGTGGTGGCTCTGGGGTTTCCCGGATATGCTGTGGGTGGTCTGGCCGTTGGTGAGCCGCACAACGTAACCTGCGAAATGGCCGCGGCAGCGGTCGGCGAACTGCCGAAAGAAAAGCCGCGCTATTTGATGGGCGTCGGCAAGCCCGAGCAAATCGCGGATTATGTGGCCTGCGGCATTGACATGATGGATTGCGTACTGCCCACGCGGAACGCGCGCAACGGCTGCCTGTACACCTGGCAGGGCCCCTTGCACATCAAGAACGCGCGTTATGCCGACGACTCTCGGCCCATCGATGAATTGTGCGGGTGCATGGTGTGCCTGCGTTATTCGCGTGCGTACCTGCGGCATCTTTTTCAAGCCAATGAAATTCTCGGTGCAATTTTGAACACCCACCACAACGTGTTTTTTTTTCTTGACTTGATGCGAGCAATCCGTGAGGCTATCGCGCTTGGGAACCTCTCGCGGTTCTCCTTGGAACTTCAGGCGCGCCTGGAAGCAGGCCCACCCTAGAAGAGCACTTGTTGGTTTACGGATTTGAACTTTTGCCTTCTCGTTTGAGGCATTCCGTCAAAGCATCTATTTTGAGTCGAAAGGCTTGGCATCCCGCTGGCCGGGTGGCTTTTCTTTCCATCTATGAATGGGTCTGGTAAATTGCCGTGGGTGAGTGCGGCCGGCAGTAAGCAATGTAAAAGCGGAAGTTGCGACGCAAATCTGATGTTTGCAATACGAACTAGCGCACTGCGCACGGCTGGCGGAATCCCGTCGCCAGCAAAAGGTTGGTTATGATCGCGAGCGCCACCGCTTCGGCGACAATCGTCTTGTTTTTTGCGCAGGCCGCAGGGAATGGCTTGGTGGCATTCCTGCCGCTCGTCATCATCATGGTGATTTTTTATGTGCTGCTGATACTTCCCGCGCAGCGCCGCCAGAAGAAAACTCAGGCCATGTTGAATGCACTGAAGAACGGCGATAAGGTGGTTACCAGCGGAGGGCTGTACGGCACTATCGTGGGGCTAGAGCCTGAGGCCGTCCAGTTGCGAATTGCGGAACAGGTGAAAGTGAAGGTCGCCCGCTCGGCCATCGCCGACATTCAGTCCGAGATCAAAGAAGAAAAGGGATAAAATCCAGGGCGCCATGTCGCTAGATTTACTGGTCTGTTTGTGAGCGTTATCGGCGCGTCTGCGGTGCAAACGAAGTGAAATCATGAACTCGAATCTAAAATGGAAAGTTGTTTTTATCGTATTGGTCATTTTGCTATGCGCGTATGGCCTCTTCGGCCTGCCGGCGCTGCCTACGTCCGCAGCGCAGCTTCGAGACAATTTTTCAAGGCGGATCAAGCTGGGATTGGATCTGCAGGGCGGAACCCATCTCATCCTACAGGTCCAGGTGAACGAGGCAGTCAGCCAGCAAATCGATCAAGTTCTCGATCATCTGACGACGCAACTCCGCGAAAAGAACATCCGGTACGACGAGGTGCGCAAACTTAGCGACACGCAAATCCTGGTTCATAATCTCGCGCCCGAATCGACTGCCGCTTTCCGGGACCTGATGAGCTCAACATTCGGCGACTGGGATATTTCTCCAGCTCCCGGCGAAACTTCGGGTTACGTGCTGACGCTGAAGCCCTCCGTCATCTCGGCGATCCAGCAGCAAACGATGACCCAGTCGCAAGACACCATCCGTCGCCGTATTGATGCGCTGGGTTTGACCGAGCCGTTCGTCGCGCCCTACGGCCAGGGAGATAACGAGATCATCGTGGAGCTGCCGGGTGAAGGCGACCCGAATCGTGCCAAGTCGGTGATTCAAGCCGGCGGGCAGCTTGAGCTTCGCAGGGTTGAAGATCCCAATCCCTATCCCTCAGACACAGCTGCGCTCGCTGCGCATGGCGGCGTGTTGCCGCCTCAAACGGAATTGGTGCCTGGAAAGTCCACCGATGCCTCGGGCCAGGGCAGCGTGTACCTCCTGGACCGGGCGCCGGTCATCACGGGGCGGGATCTTCGCAGCGCGACTCCTCTCCCCAGCACCGATAATCCGGGCAGTTACGAGGTGGCTTTCACGCTTTCGACGGAGGCCGCGCGCCGCTTCGGTCCTTTCACCGAGCAGAACATTGGGCGGCCGATGGCGATCGTGCTCGATCATAAAGTCGAGTCAGCCCCGGTTATTCAGAGCCGGATTGATGATTCCGGGCGAATTACGGGCCGTTTCGGCGAGCAGGAAGCCAATGACCTGGCACTGGTGCTGCGGGCTGGCGCACTGCCTGCTTCTATCAAGTACCTCGAGGAGCGGACGGTTGGGCCGTCGCTCGGCGCCGATTCGATTCGCCACGGGGTGCAGGCATCAACCGTGAGCTTGCTGGTGGTGCTGGTGTTCATGGTTGTGTATTACCGGATCTCCGGCGTAAACGCGGTCGTGGCGTTGCTGCTGAATCTGGTGATTTTGTTGGCAGCGCTGGCTTACTTTGGTGCCGTGCTGACGCTGCCCGGGATCGCGGGCGTGATTTTAACTATCGGCATGGGCGTGGACTCGAACGTGCTTATCTTTGAGCGCATTCGAGAAGAGTTGCGCGCTGGCAAGCCGGCGGCATCCGCCGTCGATCTCGGCTTCAAACGAGCATTTCTGACCATTATCGACACCCACGTTACCACCGTGGTTTCGGCCATTTTCCTGTTTGTGTTCGGTACCGGTCCTGTTCGTGGCTTTGCGGTTACCCTAACGATCGGGTTGGTTGCCAACCTGTTCACAGCCGTGTACGTCTCACGAGTTATCTTCGACTGGCATTTGGCCAAAATGCAACGCCAGGCCGCTTTAAGTATCTGACCGACAATGAAGCGCGGCCGGGCACCAATGACGATCAGTTGGTGTCTAACTTAAAGGGCCGAGGAAGCGAAGGATCAGACCTGCATGGAGTTCTTTCATCACGACGTCACTCTCGACTGGATGGGTAAAGCAAAATACTTTTTCGCCCTCTCGGGAACGTTGTTGCTCATCGGCTTGGCGTCCTGGCTTTACCGGGGCGGCCTGGACTACGGCATTGACTTCAAAGGCGGCACCCTGGTTTACGTGCGGTTTGCGAGTAAGCCTCCGGTTGACCAGCTTCGTCAAGGGCTTGCTAAACAGGGACTGGGTCAGAGCGTGATCCAACAGATCAGCGACATCTCGAACCCAAACGCCAACGAGGTGGTAATTTATTTGCCGCAGCAGGGTCAGGGTGCTGTGGCACTGGACGCTGGCAAGTCGGACATTTTGACTGCGCTGCACGCAACTCTGGGCGCGGGCGAGCCTGGCAAGCAGGACTTCAATGCGGCCGTTCCCGCCAATGTTGCGGACGTTCTAGTGCGCAAAGATCCTTTGTCACTGGGTGCGGCATCGGGAGATCGCTATCAGCAACTCGCGAAGCAATTGACCGATTACCGGGACCATGCGGCGCGAGGTGTTGTCGCGAACCTTGATGACCTCCGGCAAGCCGGTGCCACGCCGCCCGTGCTCGTGGCGTTGCGCGATTCGTTTTATGCGAGTCCTTTTGCCGTAATTAACGTGGAAATTGTAGGACCTAAGGTGGGCACGGAGCTTCGGCGCCAAGCTGTACTGGTAACGCTGTATGCGCTCGCGGGAATGCTAATTTATATTGCATTTCGATTCGAGTGGGTGTACGGTGCCGCCGCTGTTCTTGCGGTTTTTCACGATGTACTCATCACCCTGGGACTCTTCTCACTGCTTCATTTCGAGATTTCACTGACTGTGATTGCGGCACTGCTGACTCTGGTCGGGTATTCGATGAATGACACGATCGTCATTTTCGATCGGATCCGCGAGAACACCCGTTTAATGAGACGCGAACCTTTTGCGGCGATTGTGAATCGTTCCATCAATCAAACTTTGTCGCGAACGATTTTAACCAGTGGACTGACTTTCCTAACCGTCCTGGTACTTTTCCTGATGGGCGGACAAGTGTTGCGTAGTTTTTCGTTTGCGTTGGTGGTTGGAATTCTGGTAGGAACGTATTCAAGTTTCGGTATCGCCGCGCCCCTTGTCGTCGCATGGAACCATTGGCGAGGCACAGGCGCGGGGACGGTGCATGCTTCCGGTTCCGCAGCCGGCAACAAAGTACGGTCGGGCGAGCCAGTTGGACGTCTGGCTCCGGCCGGCAGGAGGTAAGACATGTTTGACGAATTAGTGGAATCTTCCGCAGTCAAGAAAAAGACAAATAAAAGCTGGGCCGTGACCGTTTCGGTGATCGCTCAGACACTGGTTCTGCTGATCCTGATTTTAATTCCTCTGATCTACACCCAAGCCTTACCTAAAGCGATGCTGAGCACGCTGCTCATCGCTCCGCCACCGCCTCCGCCTCCGCCGCCTCCACCACAAGCGGCGCCGGTAAAGGTGATTAAGCCTGTGGCTCGGCTTCTGACGCAGGGCAAGTTGATGGCTCCTCGCGCCATTCCGAAAGATGTCGCGGTATTCAAGGAAGCGGAGTTGCCGCCGGAACCTCCCGCAGGCGCAGGTGTGGCGGGTGGGCTCGGTGGTGGAGATATTCTCGGCGGATTCGGAGCGGGAAGTTCTGCCGCTGCTGCTCCTCCACCTCCGCCAAAGGCTGCTCCCAGCCGCATCAAGCTTGGCGGACAAGTACAAGCCGCTAAGATCGTGGCGCAACCTCAGCCTGTGTATCCAGCGCTCGCACGCCAAGCGCGTATTCAGGGCAACGTTGTGTTGCACGCCATCATCGATAAAGACGGACGGGTAGGCCAATTGGAAGTTGTTTCGGGTCACCCCTTGCTGGTGCAGGCCGCGCTCGACGCCGTGAAGCAGTGGCGCTATCAGCCCACGCAGCTCAATGGCGATCCAGTCGAAGTAGACACAACGATTACCGTCAGTTTTGTGTTGGGGGGGTAGCCGGCCCAAGTGCGGCTGCCTAGCCAGGCGGGGCCGGACGTGAACGGCTCCGCCCGATAACCGCGAACGAACGAAAAGGAGCAAACCGTATGGTTGTGAACGCAGCAGTATCCGCAATGAACCTGTTGGCCCTGCAAGCGGGGAATTGGGATTTGCGGACGATGTGGGGTTCGATGAGCATCATCGCTAAGGCCGTGGTATTCATTCTGTTTGTGCTGTCCGCATGGTCCCTGGGCGTGATGATCGACCGGGCGTTGATGTATAGCGCTGCCCGGAAACAATCGCGGGTGTTCGTGCAGCAGGTTGCAGGAGCACTGCGCGAGGGGAAGCTTGACGAGGCGATTTCGATCGCGGAGCGTAACAAGAAGAGCCATATCGCCAAAGTTGTCGCCACCGGATTATCCGAATTCCAATCCGCATCCGCCCAGGTTTCTGAGGGCGAAGTGGTGGAAGCAGCCAAGCGCGGCCTTGACCGGTCGATTGCCATCGTCCATGCCGATATGAAGCGCGGCCTGAGCGGTCTAGCAACCATCGGCTCAACGGCACCGTTCGTCGGCTTGTTCGGCACCGTCGTCGGCATCATCAATGCGTTCAAGGGCATTGAATCCACGAAGGCAACCGGGCTTTCCGCGGTGGCGGGCGGTATTTCCGAAGCGTTGGTGACCACGGCCCTCGGCCTGCTCGTGGCCGTACCGGCAGTGTGGGCATTCAATTATTTTACAAATAAGGTCGAAGCTTTCGACGTGGAGATGGATAACTCCTCGATGGAGTTGATCAACTACTTCATCACACGGCGAAGCGGAAAGAAGTAAGCCATGCCGCACTTCAAAGCAACTGCAGCACCCGTGATGGCGGCGCCTAATATTATTCCGATGGCCGACATCATGCTCGTGCTTCTGATCATCTTCATGGTGGTCACACCCATGCTCCAAAAGGGTATGTCGGTAGAAATGGCGAAGGTTACCAATCCTACGGACATGCCCAATGCCGATCGCGATGACGCCATCATTGTTGGAATCTCGCGAAGCGGTGATATCTTCATCGGTAACCAGAAAACGGCCCTCGATCAGATCACCTCGACCGTACGCGACCGCATCGAGAATCGCGTCGATAAGACGGTGTTTATCAAGAGCGACGCCAGAGCCAAGTATGGCGACGTCGTCAAGGTCGTGGACGAAGTCCGGTCTGCCGGTGTGGATAACGTTGGCTTGCTAACGGACCGGCTGGAAAGCAATCGCGTACCACCGCCTCCGCCGGCGGATTAACGTTCCCGGAGGAGAGATGCGGTCGGCGTGGCGCCGGGGCGACCCCGGCGCCCGGGCGCGATGGATAAATTATCATCCGGATACAAACGTACGACGCAAGAATAGGAGTAGACAAAATGGGAATGGAAGTTGGTGGCAAAAAGGGCGGTTCGATGGCTTCGATGAACGTAGTTCCGCTCATCGATATTCTTCTGGTGCTGCTCATCATTTTCATGGTGATTACGCCGCTCACGCCAAAGGGCCTGGACGCGCTGGTGCCACAGCCCGCGCCTCCCAATCAGAAGAATGAGGATCAGATCAATCAAAAGACCATCGTGGTTCAGGTGATGGATAACAATAAGCTGAAGATCAACGAGGAAGACGCGACCTGGGACTCTCTTGGCCCGCGACTGAATGATATTTTTAAACTGCGCGCCGAGAAGGTGGCCTTCGTCAAGGGCGATGATACCGTCGTTTTTTCGGACGTCGCCAGGGCGATTGACATCATGCGTAACTCGGGTATTGACAAAGTCGGGTTGATCACAGCGCGGCTCGAAGCTGGGCAGTAGCCGAGCAAGTATAAGAAGCGTTAGAAAGTCGCCGACCTTGCGCGCCGCGACTGCGGCCCGCAAGGCGGTGTGGTCTCCCCGGGCGTTGATCTGGGGGACCCGAAAAAAGCGGGAGATGGAACCCTTCCAATGAACGAACACGCACGAATATCGAGAAATCGCATCACTGGATCCACCGCGATGGCCCTGCTTGCCATCGTGACTATTGCCTTCGGCGCGGCAGGTTGTGCCAAACTTAAGGCCCGCGACCTCCTCAACAAGGGTGTGGCCGCGTTTCGAAATGGCCAATATGATGCCGCGATCGAGGATTTCAAGCAGGCCAAAGATCTGGATCCCAGTCTGATCAATGCGCGGCTTTATCTCGCGACAGCATATGCCACCGAGTACATCCCGGGCGCACCATCCGATGATAACGTCCGAGTAGGTCAGCAAGCCATCAACGAGTTTCAGGATGTGCTCTCCGTTGATCCCGGAAATGTCTCGGCGATTGACGGAATCGGCTCGATACTTTTCCAGATGGCCGGCACGCCGTTTACTCCGGACAAATTTGAAGAATCAAAGAAATATCACGAGAAACATATTTCGCTGAAACCGGATGACCCGGACCCGTATTATTGGGTGGGCGTTGTGGACTGGACCTTGGCGTATCGCGGGAATGCGGAATTGCGCCAGAGGTACAATTCCGAAAATCCGAAGAAGCAGATCAAGGATGCCGATCCTTTGCCCGAGAAACTTCGCGCCGACTTCACCCAGCAGTACGGTACTTTGGTTGACGAAGGCCTGAAGATGCTGGACAAGGCGGTGGAATTGCGTCCGGATTACGCCGACGCAATGGCTTATCAGAGTCTTCTTCTTCGGCAAAAGGCGGATGAGGCGGACGCTACAACTCGCGCCTCCCTGGAAAAACAGGCGGACGATCTTTTGGATAAGGTGAAGGAGATCAAGCAAAAGGCTTCTGAAAACGCTTCGAAATCCTAGCCTGCTTCGTACTGGTTTTGAAGGTTACTCAGCGTCCCGGGTAGGTTTCCGGGACGCTGTTGTTTTAGATGACCTCGGTAATTGACTTGTATTGTATGTCGAAGCTGCTGCAACACGTGGAACTTCACTCAGCAGAAACATTCGAGTTGGCGAGCCGCCCATCGGTGGCGAAGCCACTTGTAGCGCGTACTTGGTAGAAGGTCCTACAATAATCTATAAGGTAAACTGGAACGAACTTAGAAACCGAATGGTGCGACAGGTCGCCCCTGATTCCTACTAAGAAATGGCGAAATTAGACAAATCGGTGTCCCTGCCAGGATTGCTTGCAGTAGGCCGCTCCGCGCTGAATGACCGTGCGTTGCAAGCACGTTTCGCAGCGTTGGTTGCGCAGGTGCGCCAGAATCGGCCGAACGACGACGTGGCCATATTGCAACGCGCTTTCGAGTTTGCCGCGGAGCAACACCAATCGCAGGTGCGCGAATCGGGAGAACCGTATCTGTCGCACCCGCTTGAGGTGGCACACATTCTCGCCGACTTGCGCTTGGACGTCACCACGCTGGCTGCAGCCTTGCTGCACGACGTCGTGGAAGACACGCGCATTCCACTTTCAGCAATCGCGAGCCGCTTTGGACCGGAGGTTGCGCGATTGGTCGAAGGCGTGACGAAAATCAGCCGCCTCGGATTGGTCTCGCCGGAAGCACGCCAAGCCGAGAGCGTCCGAAAGATGCTCCTGGCAATGGTCACTGACGTACGAGTGGTCATGGTGAAGCTTGCGGACCGTCTTCATAATATGCGCACTCTGGGGTTCCTCACTCCAGAAAAGCAGGAACGCATAGCGCGCGAGACCCTGGAAATCTATGCGCCTATTGCCCACCGGCTGGGAATGGGCGCTATGCGCGGCGACCTCGAAGACCTGGCGTTCAGCTATCTCGAGCCTTCCGCCTATCTCGAGCTGCACAACACCATTGCGGCGCGCCGGGATGAATTTGAGAGATTCCTCGGCGGAGTACAGGAGACCATCCGCAGGGCGCTTGAGGAAAATAGCGTTCGCGCCCAAGTCGATGGACGTATCAAGCGGCTCTACTCTGTCCATCAAAAGGCGCAGCGCCAGAAACGCACCGTGGACCAGGTGTATGACCTGCTCGCCGTGCGCATCGTTACCGACTCAGTGCGGAACTGCTACGCCGCTCTGGGCGTGGTCCACCAGCTGTGGCGTCCGGTGCCTGGCCGATTCAAGGATTACATCGCCATGCCGCGGCCAAATCTCTACCAGTCCTTGCACACTACCGTGATTCACGCCGGCCAATCCTTCGAGGTGCAGATTCGCACCGAAGATATGCATCGCATCGCCGAACAGGGCGTCGCGGCACACTGGCGATACAAAGACGGGACAGGCTCATCTGCAGGTGATGATCAGCGCGTCGCATGGATGAGGCAGCTGATCGAATGGGCTCGTGAAATGCGCGAGCCTTCCGAGTTTCTCTCCACACTGAAAGTGGATTTGTATCCGGAGGAAGTCTATACCTTCACGCCCAAGGGAAAGGTTTTAGCTCTGCCTCGCGAAGCCACGCCGGTTGATTTTGCCTATACCATTCACACCGAAGTTGGCCACCAATGCGTTGGTGCAAAAGTGAACGGCCAGATCGTACCGCTGCGCCATCAACTTGCAAATGGTGACGTGGTTGAAATCCTCACCCAGAAGGGACACGGGCCCAGCCGCGACTGGCTAAGCTTTGTGCGTACTTCCCATGCTCGCACGAAGATTCGCCAGTGGATCAATCTACACGAGCGCAAGCAAGCCACTGAAATGGGCCGTAAGCTTGTCGAGCGTGAGGCCCGGCACTTCGGCGTCAGCCTCAAGAAGATCTCAGACGAGGACTTGCTGCGCGTGGCCTCCGAATACGGCCGATCCAAGCTGGATGATCTCTACGCGGACTTGGGGTACGGCCAATATTCCGCACGGCAGGTATTGGCAAAACTTACCGGACGCGAGGCCGTGGACAAAGCAGAATCCGTAGAAGAGAACCCCACCCGAATCGTATCCACCGTTAAGCGGATGCTGGGTATTCGTGATCCCGCAATTCTGGTTCGCGGCCATGACGACCTGATGGTTTACCGGGCAAAGTGCTGCAATCCGATTCCCGGCGACTCCATTGTGGGCTATATCACGCGAGGCCGAGGGGTTGCCGTTCACAATACTGCGTGCCCCAACGTGCAGAATCTTCTATATCAAACCGAGCGGCGCATTGCCGTCGAGTGGAGCGAAGCTGGTCACGAAACCTATCCGGTGACCTTGTTGCTGCACGCCAAGGATCGGCCTGGGCTTCTCGCCGATATGACCAAGGTAATCAGTTCGGTAGGGGCGAACATTCAATCGCTGGAAAGCCGGCCTGATAATCTCAACGCACGCGTCGAAGCGACGGTCGAGATCACCGACCGCACCCAACTCGAGCGCATTCTCAAGAACATTAAACGTATATCCGGCGTGTTGGGAGTGGAACGCGTATACCGCGTTTAGTTCTTCAGCCTGGTTTACTGAAGTCGTTCCTCGTGCTCCGCTTGCACTCCGCCGAGCCTTTACGGCGACGCTAACTGTAAGGTACTCCGCCGCGGATGTTGACGCGCGGACAAGGCAAACCGCCGCTACAATGAAATCCGTGAACAATTCGTCAAAACGGCGAGCTTTTGTGCGTCAGTCTGCTCGGTGGTTTTTTCTTGCGGTGCTGGCTACCGCTCTCGGTATGGGCGCGTGCAAGAAAAACAAGGTTCCAGATTTGACGCAACTTGATCAGGTTGGCGTCGGGTTCAATGGCATCGAGCAGCTGCGCCAGCTAAACGTCACCAAGGATGAAGTACAGCAACTGATGCTTGCGCGGCAGGCGGGACTCAGCGATCCGGCATGTATCGAACTCGTGCGCATCTCACATCTTCATAAAGAGCCTTTCGGCGGCCAGGCTGCAGCCGGACTGTTGAGCGCGGGTTTCCGGGAAGCTTCCATACTCCAACTGGCGCGCTTGGACCAGTTAGGGGCGTGGTCAGGGGAAGCTCAAGCCATGAGGCTGGCCGGATTGTCCGATACTGTCGTTCTGGCGTTAGCCGCACGCCGCGCAGCCGGAGAAGCGACTCTTTCCGGGCGCAAAGTCGCGGACCTGCAAAATGCGGGGCTCACCCAAATCGAAATCATTGCTCAGATCAATCGAGGCGCTACCGACGCCGACGCGGATGAGATCGTAATGCGCCGCAATTATGCTGCCGGAGGGCACAGCTTCGTCTCTGAAAGGGGACTTCGCCGCCGCTGATCAACCGCCTCTCTGTGCATTCGCGCTTGTCGCATCCAACTTCTTTGACCCCGCGGCCACGTCTCGGTAGAATCTCTGCACACTGTGCGTTCCCTAGTTCGCAATTCCGCGTTGCTTGTCTCAATTTTTCTTACCGGCTGTACGTTTACCGTCCCTTTAGGGCCGGGCTTTCAACATCCCATGCGGAAAGATGCGATTACGGATGTGGAGGCGAATTCAGCGGCTTCTTCTGACGGCACCTCCGGGCGTATCCACATGCGCGTAACCGATGCACTTGAAAACGTCGGCATCGGTGCCCTCCCGTATCTCGATGTCGACCTGCCCACCGGATCGCAGTTTGACGTCTCAAACCTGAGCTTCCGTATCGACGGTCGAGAAGTCGAGGCTACGCGTGTCGGGGGCGACCCAGCTGCACCAATCCGCGTTCGCTTCGGCGGCCCCTGGAAACCGGCGGAAAAGCGAACGGTCGTTGTTGAGTACGATCTCGGAGCAAAGCCGGACAGTTCTGGTGAGGTTGGTGCTTCCGCCGAGGGCTTTTATATTGTGAACCCGGGCGCATTCCCGGCCTGGCAGCCGCCGCTCGCGCTCTTTGTCAGCTCCGATTTAAGGGCCCGGCAGGAGAGCCTGGAATTCGCGCTTCCAGCTGGGTTTCGGGCGTTGGCGCCCGGGCGCGACCAGCGGAATGCTCGATCTGATTCTGGGAAATATCAGTTTCAGGTGCTCGACACCGATTTTCCGACATTCGTAATCGCCGGGAAATATCAAGAGAACGTTGTCGCAACCCAGACTCGCAGGGTAATTTTTTGGACGTTCCAGCCCCTTGGCCCTGGGGTGGCGCAAGCTGCTGCTGAGCGCCTGGCAAGCACGGTCGCCGAGTACGGGCGGCTTTTCGGCCCTGAGAAGGGCGGACGACACCCCGCGATGTCTCCAATTTACGTTGCTGAAGCATCCACGATGCTCCCGCCGGCAAATGCGGTAGTCGATGGCAACGCAGCGGCCACGCCCCCCATATTCTCCGCGCTGTCTTTTCCTGATGGCGCTTTGCTTGATCGGCGGGCATTGGCGCTCGGCATCGCGTCGGAGCCCGTGCTGGAACTGGCCGAATACGAGCTGGCTCAAACGTGGTTCGGCTGGCGCATTGACGTTCGGCCGGAAGCGGAGCCTTTGCTTCACGACGGCATCGCGCAATTTGCAGTCCTTGAGGCGGCTGGCGCTCGCGAAGGTGAATCTGCGCGCCGCGAGATCATTGCGCGCTTGATTGCGGCATTCGATCGGAATCGGGCAAACATTCCGACGGATACGGTGCCCGGCACAAAAGGTGACGCCCCGATCGTGCCTAAACTGGCGGGCACGCCTGCAGGGCGCGCCGCGAATGCCAACAAGTCGGCGCTCTTTCTTGTGGCTCTTTCCGACCTCGTTGGTAAGCAGAATTTCGACAAAGCGGTTCATCGATTGGCTCAGGACTTGGCCGATCAATTTGTCAGCGATGCTGATTTGCGTTCTGCGCTCGAGACTGTCAGCGGCCGCAATCTTGACGCGATGTTCCGCCAATGGTTGAGCCCGTCGGATCTCCCGCCGGACTTCCGCGCGCACTACGGACCACAGCACTAGAACGCAACCTGAGAACGACATGGCACACGCATTGCAGGCTCATGGTTTGGATTCAATAACGAACAGCGAAAGGCTGCAGCGGCCGAGTTGCACATCGCTATGAGGAGGAGCGCATGAAAGAGGTAATTTCCACCGATCGAGGACCCAAGGCCATCGGCCCCTATTCGCAGGCGATTCGTGCAAATGGATTCATATTCGTTTCGGGGCAAATCGCGCTCGATCCACGCACCCAGCAGATCGTTGGCGGCGACGTCACCTCGCAAACCGAACGAGTGCTTGAAAATCTGAAAGGCATCGTTGAAGCGGCGGGATCGTCGCTTGAGAAAGTTGTGCGTACGACCGTCTTTCTTGCCGATATGAATGAATTTTCCGCTATGAATGATGTTTACAGCCGATATTTTGCGAGCAATGCTCCGGCACGCGCTACGGTGCAAGCTGCACGTCTGCCTCGCGACGTTCGGGTGGAGATTGACGTGATCGCGTTAGCCTAATCTTAAGGGTTAAACGCCTCTTGCATTAGCACGAGAATCGCTTCTCAATGATTCAAGAAAGCGCTCACCGAGCGTGCGCTTGTAAATACCTCACCCGGCAGGGTTGCAATCAGGATCAGCAGGAAAACAACGAGGATCGTCACGAATAGCAGGCGGCCTTGGCTTCGGCGCACGTCCATCCGCCCGGTGGCGACGAGTTTGCTCCTCATGGCGAGAACGCCGTGCAGCACCAGCATCACAACCACAAAACCAAGCTTGCTGTGTAGCCACCCGGCATGTAAGAAATACGATGAGTTCGTGGTGATTAGGCCAATGCCGGCCAGTAAGGTTAAGAGCGCGCCGGGGTCCGCCATGACCCGCAAATAAATCCGCGCCATCCGCGACAATGCCTGGCGTGCTTCTGTGGATGCTTCCCGCGCGGAGCGAGCCAGCGTCATACTCGCCACCAGAAGTCCGCCAACCCAAAAAGTGAGCCCAAAGACGTGTGCAACCAGTAGCCATGCGACCATACCCGTATCGTATGCTAGTCCATCGCCACAGTCCATGTGAGCTGCGGGCGCAGGGCGACGCGAAGACTCGACGAGGGCAACTCGATGGGCCGTGTGAATGGCTGCAATGAAGTCTGAACTACGCAATGGACTAACGGCCAGAAATCGCCTGCAGAAATTTCTCGAGATGTACGGCGATTGACCGTCACACAACGCGTCGCTATCATGAGATAATCTCCTCCCCAATGGGCCTGTAGCTCAGGTGGCTAGAGCGCGCCCCTGATAAGGGCGAGGTCGGTAGTTCAAGTCTACCCAGGCCCACCATTCAATTCAGTGAGTTAGAAGGTGCACCAGAATTGTCGTTTGCTGCTTGGTGCACGTTTTGGTTCACACCTGATTGAAAACCGGTGTTCTGAGCAGGCCTCGCGATACCGTCCAGTGCCGCTCTCTTCGCCGCCATTCTGATATGGCTGTAGTGCTCGACCATCGCCCGGCTTAGATGTCCCGCAATGGCCATGATGGTCTGTTCGCTGGTCTGGCTCTCTGCGAGCTTGGTAATGCAGCAGTGGCGCAGATCGTGGAAGCGAATCGCTAATCCTGCGCCCTTCAATGTTCGCCGCCATGCTGTTCGCCAAGACCCTATTGGTTGCGCCGTGTCAATGTTGGCAGAATGAGGGTGATTAGTATCAATTCGGGCGTCCCCGCAAGCAGGGAAGACGTAATGCTCTGCCTCAGCCTTGGGGAATCGTCCAGCCCAACCAACCAGAGCCGCGTAAGACAAGCTATTGAGCGGCACAACCCTGCCGCTGCCGCCTTCGGTTTTTGTTCGTCCTACTGTCAGCGTGCGCTTGAATAGGTCTATCTGGCTCCAGCGGAGCATACGAATCTCGTTCTTTCGTAGGGCTGTATTCAGAGCGATAGACACGACGGTATGAAGCAACGCGTTAGACTCACAAGCCGAAAGCAATTTAGCTTCCTCTTCGGGTGAGAGTGCCTTTCCGATACTGGCGTGCTCGCGCTCAAACTTCACATCGCCCTGGAGCATGGCCCAGAGTTTGTGCCGTTTCAGGATTTGGCGGAGCACTTGAAGCTCTTTGTTGAGTGTTCTGGCGGAGGCACCCTGGGCCTTCCGTCGTGCTTGATAAGCTGCTACCTCTCTGGTGCCAATATCGCAGAGGAGCAGGGATCCGATTGCGGGTCTGAGATGGCAACGAATCGCCACGTCGTAAATCTCGTGCGTGCGTTCGGCAATGTGCGGTTTCGCGGCCTCAAGCCACTGCGTTGCCGCCTTCTCGAAACACGGAGGTAGCGTCCGCCGTTCCACGCGATTCCAACTCAGCTCTAGTTCGCGGCGGCGTTGCCGCTCAGCGTCACGGGCGAGGGTCTTGCTTTTCGTTCGCGCCGATTCGTGAATAAACCGGCCCGCGAATCGGAACCGAAACCAGTACGTCCCCTGCTTACCACGTTTGTAGATCATTATTCCTTCTCTTCCTTCTGCTTTGGTGGCCTGCCACCCTTCTTGCCATTCTCTCGTGCAATCTCTTGAATTCGCGCCATCCCGAGCTTCTCCACGCGTGCCGCATAGCTACGCTTTCCAAGCCAGCTTGTAAATTTCCTCAATTCGCTTTTGTTCATGGCTTATCCTAAACTGTTTAGATTATTGTGTCAAGGGAGAGATTCTCATTCCAACAACTACGGCTGCTACTACGGTACATACGCAGCGACTAACACCAGACCCTGTAATCACAATCAGTTCCGCTGAGCGGAGGTGCGGCGGTAACTCTCGGCACCGCTCAAGGCAACGGAAGCATCAGTTGGACAACCCAGGGAACGATATTGTTTGGGGGAAATTTCGCCCCCCTCCAGCAAATTCCGGAATCGGGCGGGAGCCCGCAGCCGTTCGTGCAACTCGACAAGGGCGAGGCCGGCAACGAATCCCCGGTGCTTCTACGTGGAGGAAAGCAGGTCCTTTTCGTCAGCAATGTCGGGAGCGGTACCGGCGGTGCGAAAATTTCGGTTCGTTCACTCGTATCCGGAGAGCGCCATGATCTTATTCCGGGAGGCGGCTCGATGCCGCATTACGTCCCACCCGGATACCTGGTTTAGTGCAAGGAGGGAACCTAAATGCCGCGCCGTTTGATCTTAGGCCGCTTACGGTCACGGGGCATCCGGTCAGCGTGGTTGAGGGTGTCCTGGAAGGGCAGTTCGGCGGCGTGGCGCAGTACGATCATTCCGCTACCGGGACGCTCGTCTATATCCCGGGCTCCTCTCGTACGCCGTTAAAGCTACTTTGGGTGGACCGCAAAGGAGCCGAGCAGCCGGTAAGTGCTCCTCCCCATGCGCGTCACCTTCGGGATCGAGGAGGCGGACGCACAAATCTGGACTTACGACCTGCACCGCGACACCCTGACGCGCTTGACGTTGGGCTTGCCTTGAAACGTCGGCCGTCAGGGGAAATCCTGGGCAGGATGAATTTAATCCGCCAGAAGCAGGCGATTTTGATGATCCAATTTGAACCAGAATAGTACGGACTGCCGAGTGACAGATGCGCCTGAGTCGGGCACGTGGATGTTGCTGGGACTCGCGTGGGGCGCAAATCATTTCAGAACCGCAGATGCAGGTTTTGAACAGGGTGCGTCATCGTAAATAAACAGCGCGGACCGCTGCCGGAATCACTTCGTTCTTGAGGCAGGAGCCAACCCAGAAACGACGAAATAGGTAACTGAGGAAACCGCCACGACTGCGTACTTGTGACGCTCCAGAGGCTCTGACCACCGCCTCGTCGCGATACTCATTTTCGCGCCCGAACTCGGCGTTGGACTGCCATAATCGACCCAAAACCTTGCGTTTCCGAGACGGCTTCAGGAACTTTCATGCTACTTGGGATTATCTGCTGCCCCGTTCACCGTATTGCCGCTGTGGTGTTAGAGATACCATCGCGATACTTGCCGCCGGTTCTGATCGCCCGCCGGGTACTCTGAAAGCTTGCACGATCTCATCACCAGCGTCGCAATTTGTATTTTCCCAGTACGTGAAGCCGTCTTTGATCGGTTCACCTCCGTCGGTCGGGGAATTGCCGAGCGGTTCTCTTTGGGTACGTTACTAGAACCAAAAAGTGATCGCGACTCTCCCTCATTGTTTTGACCCTCGCCCCAGAGTCGACAAGATACTCGAGCAGTTTCGCCGCAAACGGTCCTCCATAAACCAGAAAAGCATCGTGAGCCGCCAGGAAGTCCGCGAGCACAACAATCTTAGGCTCTGAATTGCAGCACGCCCGCAACCGTATGGATGCGTTCCCCATTACCGTCGGGGCTGGCCAAATGCCATACACCAGTCGCGAAGCCACAGTCGAAGGGGCGTAATAGGCAGTGGACATAAAATCGAGATCTTCGATTAGAACAACCGGCAGAGTCTTGTCTTCAGCTACCATCCATTTATATCGTTCATCGAAGTCACGAATGCGGGTGCTGATCTGGTAGCCTGACGACGGCTCCCTCACAACAGAACTTGCCGTAAATCCGAGAAAGGCGACACCGATCTGCCCCACGAGCAATATAAGTGTTCCGATCGCGACGGTCGGTTTTTTCCACACTCCCAGCCCTAACAAGCCCGCAAATCCAGCAACAGCCGAAAGGCCATACCGGTTCATAAATGGTGCGCCCGTCAGTCCTGCTGCGACATATTCAAAAATCGGAACAGCGACAAAAGTGCACAGTGCGACAACTTCGTACTCTCGAAGGCCCTCTTCTTGTCTACTGCTCTCTGTTTCCCCACGGGCTGTTCTCTCGCGAACAAGCCCAGTTAGAACCAGCCAGCCAACAAGTATGCTGACGGCGGGCATTAAAAGCTCTTCATAGAAATCAATTATTTTATGTGGCCTCGCGGAAAAGAAGGGCTGCGATCCCACTTCGGAGACCGCCCGATGGACGAATGGGATGGAAGCCAGCACTGCCAGTGAGGCTGTTGCGATGGCGATCCAGACGGGCCAGTCCAGGCGTTTACGGCTGATGGTCCTCGACAGTTCGCCCAGCGCGATAGGAATAAATATCAGGAACGCGTAACTGTGCGTGAGCAAGGCGCAGGCCAACGATCCACCCAGCGCGCAGAGCCACCATCCACGACGCGTGGTGCGATCTGCAGCAGCTTGCCAACTGATCAGTGCCATGCCGCAGAATCCGAGCACGATGGCATGCGGCCGCGCTTCGTATGCGTACCAATACGCTCCCGTCACGAGCGGAAACAGCATGCTGGTGTAGCCACTCAGGACTGACAAGCGCACAGATACAAAGCGGAACAGGCATAAACAAAAAATCCAAAATCCAAAAATTGCCGGCAGCCGGGTAGCGATGTGCCCTTCGCCAAGAATACGTTCCGAAAACCGCGTCAGCACATACAAGATGGGGGGAGCGTAATCCACGCCGTTCACTAGCGCTTGCCACAGTAATTTGAAATTGGGCAAGCGGCACAGGTACACATTCAACAGTTCATCGAACCAGAAAAGCTTGCGAGACGCTTCGTAGAAAGTAAGAGCGAAATATGTGACTGAGAAAACCGCCAGGACTGCGTACTTGTGACGCTCCAAAGTCTCCGACCACCGCCTCGTCGCGATACTCAATTTGCGCCCGTACTCGGCATTAGACTGCCGCAATCCAGGCGAACCTTGGGCTTCAGAGGTGACGTTAAAGGCCTTCATGGTATTGGCGACTACTTACCCGAGCGTTCCAGCATCGCCATGTGGACGGTCGTTGGGATGTAAAGCAATCCGTCGAGCGTTTCCGATTTTGACACTCGCAAATGGGGGCCCGCCAAAGTGCAATATTGCTCCGGTGTTCTTACATATCTGCCCCGATCGGATAAGGCAATTCGGCGCGCACACACCGATTGCGTCGAGGTTAGACACGGATCTGCAATCAACACCCGACCCTCCGGTGAAAGCCCAACAGCAATGTCGATTGCATGATGAGTGCTGCCCATGACGCCATAACCGTAGCCGCCACCGTTCCCGACCAGGATTCCGGCATGTTGTGCAAGCAGACGTCATTCCGAATCTGTTCAAAAGCACCAGCGTAGAGAAAAGGCGCAATGCTGTATACCCACGGCCGAAGTCCTGCCTTCGCAAGTCCAGCAGCAACGGAAACCATGTTCTGTTCGGCAATGCCCGCGTTAATAAAGCGCTCGCCCATGACCTGGCGAAGCGGCTCAAGCGCCTGGAATCCAAGGTCGCCCGTAAGAAAAACGAAAGCCGGATTAGCGGTTGACTCTAGGAGAGTGCTGCAGAATGCGTTACGCATAGCCTGGTTAATTGCTCAATCGCTTGCTGATAGGACGCCTCTGAGAGTGGCAGGTAATGCGATTCAAACAGACCCTCCATGAAGGAGACTCCATAGCCCTTTTTGGTCTCCGCTACAACAACCGTGGGACCGCCTGCATCCTCGAGGAGAGCCGCCGTAACATCTGCAGGATTGTGCCCATCTACCTCCAGCGTATGCAAGCGAAAAGCTCTGAATTTGTCGGCAAGAGGCTCCAGATCGGCGATGTCGCGGGTCTTCCCAAACCCCTGAAGACCGTTCAGATCCACAATGATTGTGAGATTGAGCCGATGATGGCGGCTGAATATAAGAGCGTCCCAATTGGACCCTTCGTTCCATTCGCCATCAGACGTCAGGCAGAAAATCCGGCCTTTCTCGCGTTTCAATTTCTTCGCCAATGCGAGGCCCGCCGCCAGACTAAGCCCATGCCCCAGGGCTCCCGGTCGCAAACGGAATTCCCGGAATACCGCGAACCGGGGGATGACCGCTCAAGCGTGTTCCATCCTTGTGAAAAGTCTTCAGATCATCGTCGCTGAGAAGACCCAGGGACCACAGCAGGGACTCGCTTAAATTAGGCTTAGAAATTGTGTTGGATAATGATGTTGAAAGCGGTGTTTGTCGAAGGTCAGGTGCGGCGGAAATTCGTTTTCGAAGATAGCATTCTGCGCCAGTTGATTTCATGCCGTACTTGCCTCAAGGATCGAAAAACCAGCACGCATCTCAACGATCCGGTCCAATTGGAAATTCGATTCTGATAGCAGAGTCCGATACTCCACATTCGTGCGTTGCCTGCCCCCAAAAACGCTTAGCATCAGAATGTCTAGCGTCTTGGTAAAACTTGGACCGGGTTCGTTCGGCATCAGCAATTCAATCAGCAACAGCTTGGCATGGCTCGGAGCAGCGCAGCGCACTGCTTTCACGCGGCGTGAGGCCGCTTCCTCGGAGGGCGTGCTCACGATTGACGGCTCTCCCCAAATGACGCTGGCTCTTCTGCGAAATGCCCGGACCGAAGTTTTCCGCAGCCAAGGCAGCCGTGCCGTTCGTAGAATACGCGGACCATTTCTTGAGTTTCGGCACCGTTTGCAGCCGGCGAGTTTCAAAAGCAACCTGCCGGGCTGCGAAAGAACGGCTCCTGAATAAAGGCATCGCGCGCTTTCAGTATCTCGGCAAGGCCTTGCTGGACCAACTGTTTGATCCTGGCCTAATCCACGCCCGCTTGCATAATTCTGGCTGGCGAGGGGATTACTTTCTATTGCCACAGGCTCATCCGCTTTCGGCTTTTTCGTCCGCATTGTTCCTCCAGTGTGGGTGGCAGCGTTCCATGGTGGCGCGGAGGTGCGTCATCGGTACGTGCGCGTAACTTTGAGTGGTCGTGCTGGTCCAACAGGTGGTGGTGGGCGCGGAAACTACTGCAATTCACTGACTAGATCCCAGCTGCAGCTGCATCATCCAGCGACGAGAAAACGTCGGGATACCACGGCTCCGGACGCTCCGAACGTACCGTGCCGAACTGCATTTCTAGCGCTCGAAACCTCGCTCCGCGACTGCGGAGTACAAGTGCTTCGCCTTCGGACGCGTATCTCAGTCCGGCGCACTTGCGGCACTGCCAGAGTGAGGGGTAAACACTCGTACTGTAACGTCCGCCTGACTCCCAGCCATACAGGTGACGCCTGGGAACTTGGCAGCCAGGACAGACTAGCCGCAGGTCACGCGCGCTATTGCGCGGCAGAAACTGCCAGACGGCACGGATAATTTCATTATTTGCATCTGGACGGTTAAGTTTCACCCAATTGCAGGCGAAACATCTTTGCCGGATACGGAAAACCTCTCGGTACGTTCCGTAGAATGGACCGGGATCTTCGCACGGCGCGAGGCGGACGGCATCTTTGATTTGTCCATCCCGCTCGCTCTTCCAGACCAGGAGATACGGAATCTTGCGGGGATCTTCGAGAACTCGGCGCACGGTCACCGCTGGTAATAACGGAACATATTCACAGTTCACCCTGCGCCCATAGAAGCGTCCGCCGCACCTGTATCGCGGGTATACAATTCCTCTCACCATCTAATCCCCGTGATCATGCTTTCTGACAAAATCCCAGGTAGCAGGTGCATTGTCAAAGAAAGCGTCAAGGTCTGCACGTCTAAATCTCCACCTTCCGCCAATGATTTTCCCGACGATCTCACCCCGCTGAACGTACTCGCGAACCGTACGTGGACTAAGGCGTAACACTTCCGCCGCCTCTTTAAGTGTCAGAAGGTGATCGCCAATTGCTTGTGCCGCGAGCGGTTCTTTGCTCATTCGTGCATCTCCCAAGTTACTGGCTCAATCTGTACGGTCGGAAAGAAGGAGCACCGCGACTGCTCCGAATCGAGGACTACCGTCACGCGGTCCGCAAACACTTGTAGGAGCATGCCGGGAACATCTGGAGTGCGTACCTTGCGACCGGTATATGGGAATAGCCTCGCATGAGATTTTCCAAAGAGCTGTTCTCTGTCCACGGATGCGGAGACCAATTGCCCCATGGACGATAATTGCTCGCGTAAGCACGTGCAAAATATCCGGTTTGTGTTCTGGCACTCGCGCAAGCAGGCCTTCGTCCAAGGCGGCCCTGGGCCCCAATTTCAGGTTCGCACGCTCAGCTCGCACACAAACGCCTCGGCGGCTAAGCTCGGTCAAAAGATCGACAACAGTGTTCATATCGGAACCTCGTCTTCATCCAAGATGGTCATTCTTTTAGCTTGAGCATCTTCGCGGCATGTTTGGGAGTTATCTGATTTGTTTTCAGCATCTCGCTCGAAGGCGTCCAAAGATCGCATAGGCTGTTGAGCACCTTCGCCCTGAACAGCTTCGGTCAAGCTCCATTGCCACCCTGAATTGAAGCCGGTCTTCGACCGCTTCACACCCAGCGTCAGCGCCGCACGCCGAATTGTCGCCGGGGCGAGTTGTGCCTGGCTGGCGTCGCGCTGAATGCTCTTAGCTGAAACTGGGCCATTTGCAAGTTGCTCGTTGAGCCATGATTTAGCATCCCGGAGCGCACTTCGATCTTCGCGGGTCTCGATCGTGCACAAAATTTCATTGGCGTCGAGCGATACCACGCCTTTTTCCCAGACCAATTGCGGGATGCCATCTGACGCGCGGATTCGGAACGCGAGGCCACCAGAATTTGCGGCTAGATTCTGTTTGGCCGGCAACATCAGTCGGCGCTCCGCATCGTCTGGATCGGCCGCGACAGCCCACACGGCGCGCGCGGCAGCCGCAAATGCAATCGAACCAATTGCGCTATGTACTGCGCGATGCCGGGATTTGGGGAGATGCGTCACGGCCATAATAGCGACCTCATGCTTTGCCGCTAGCGTGACCAGAGGCGCTAGCAGCCCACGTACTTCCGCATTTGAATGCGAGTCAATCCCGCCCAGATACGCGCTGATCGGGTCGATGATAATCAGCCGTATATCTGCATTAAGGTGCAGAACGTTTTCAAGCGCCGCAACGTCTGATTCAAGGTTGAATCCCTTCTCTCCCGTCGAGCCGTCCGCTCGGTATACGCACACAGCCTCAAGCGTATGCACGCGCGAAACGTCAGCTGCCGAAGCGTCCAGGCGAGGCCGGATGGTATCTGCGGGATCGTCTTCTGCGCTGAGAAACAGTACGCCGCCTTCGTCACCAGACGCTTCATCGGGGAATGCGGTACCACGTGTGATCCGGGCTGCAATATCAATTGTGATCAGGGACTTCCCGAGACCGGGATCCCCAATCAGCAGTGTTAATTTACCCAGCGGAATACGCCCCGGCCAAAGCCACCGGAGCGGCTCAGGCGCAATATCGGCAAAGCAGCGAGTGATTGCCTTGGGGTTTTGAGCGAAGGATATGGTGTTTTGCGAATTGAGGCCCAGCCACTCGGAGGCACTCTCGACGACGTTTTCACCGAGAAGAGCTGCGAGTCGGGGAATGCCTGTTACCGTTTGTTTGCGCTTCAACCTCAAAAACGCAGCGCGTGTGTCGCCCACCACTTTTCCACAAGCGTCACGGTCCTCTGACTGGGCGGTAGAGACAACCGCCTGAACGAAGTCGATCGTAAGGTCCTCAGCCCACCCGCTACGGGCTAAGCAGCCAATCAGAGCCATGCGTGCGTCATGGCGCTGACCCTGGGGGGGCCAATTACGGACAAATAGTGCGGCCGCTGCGATGAGGGCCACTGCCCGGGATAATGTGGCCGCATCTACGGTGGCCGGTTCACCATCCCTCGCCCACGTAATGGCTTCACCGGCCGGGTGCATCGAAGGGGGGATAATGGTTTGTTGGCCTGATGACCTCAACTCTGCAAGGCATTCTCCGTCAGGCGCGGCAAACTTGTGCGGCGACGGTAGGTGGTCACAATAATAAAAGTAATGGGCGCGAGGTTTAGACGTTCGGCCAAATACTGATGCGGTTTTCGGCAGAAGACGCTCGGCAAGGGCCAGCGCTTCAGTGCAATCTAGGTCAACATCGACGAGTCCCCGGCTGCGGCTACCAAGAATCACCCCGACATTTGCGCGTCCTGAGAAGTGAGAGGTCAAGTCCTCATCCGTCAGAACGAACTCTGGCCATCCGTGAATTCGGGGAGCTTTTTCAGCGTACGGGATCGGCAACAGAGCCCATTGCCGCTGGAGGTATTGCTGTGCCGCTTGCAACGTACTTGTCTCGGCCGACGCGCTGGTCAATACCACGTCCTGCCACGTGCTATCGGCCACGGACTGGCTCCCGCGCTGGTATCGTATTTTGCTCGATAAATTCAGCTACTGCGTCAGCCGGAATTCGCACCGCCCGTCCACAGTTAACCCTCGGCAGTTTTCGTTGTGCAATCCACGCCCGTACAGTCGAGACCTTCAGATTCAAGGCCTCAGCGGCCTGCGCAACCGTTAAAAGTTTCGCCATTTTTCTCCAGTGGCGCGCGGTGTTAGTTCCCGTGCGTCTGTAGATATAGATATCAACCTGGGGAGGGAAATGTCAGTGGCACATTGGGGGCACGTTGGTGGTACGTTGGTGGTATTACGGTGTAACTTGGAGCTGGAGACCGCCTATTTTTCTAGGTCTGTCACTGTGACCGGCCGACGCAACGCTCTTGTAAACGCATCGGCATAAAGCTTAAGGGTACTTGGGCGGGGCATTCTTGAACTATTAACGTGCGAAAGAATCAGCTTTTTTTCCAAACCGGTTTGTTTTTCAAGTTCATCGAAACTCCAACCGCATTCTCTCCGTAGTCTGTCAATATTCTGCCCTCTGCATGTTGGATACGGCTCCGCGTGCGCCTTACGTCCTTCACCGCCCTTCGGCATAGGCGCATGCTTCACCTTTCCTATAGGGCTTTCCAACGACGAGCCATTACTCACGTCGTCCGAACACCTCTCAGCCGTGCCGGTGAGAGCGGGGCTTGTGTCAATGTTGGATGTCACCCTCAGGACTTCGTTGATCAATTTGAACATTTCTTCAGAATTTCTTGCCTCTCTTTCTAGATCATGCCCGTGCCGGGAATAGTGGCAGTTATAAACTATGACCGAATGAAGCAGACGTTCCACGTGGCCGCCAACAGTGCTCGGTTGTACGATGCCAACCTGCACGGCTTCCGAGAAAACCGGTGTCAACTTGCAGATCACGTACTTGCATAATTCCAAGATGCGCGTCTGATCGCCAAAATGGCGACATGCCTCGTAAATGATGACTTGTGTTTTCGGTCTTAAAGGTTCTGGAAAATCAGACGGCCAATCAGGCGGCACCTGCGTAGGCTTCGGCGAGTGCGATGCCAGTCCCACGCCCCCGACTTCCCTTGGAGGCGGTAAAGATGCGGTGACCAAACGTACCCTTGGTTGTTCCTTCTGTTTGCTTTCTTCTATCCTCCCCTTCGCATGTTTCCATTCAAGCTCTCGTGCTTCTACCTCGTATTGATTGCTCAATGTGGACTTTATCTTGCGGAGCGCTCGGCCGAAATACATGTCCACAGGACGAAGACTGTGGGAAAAATGCGTTCGTGCGGCGATTCGCTCGATATTCGCTTTGATCGTGCTTGCACGACCTTCAACTGTCGCCATGACATGCGGCAGCAGACATCCACGCACGAATTCCGCCGTGATAGGGTTTCCCTGTGCTTGCCAAACTTCACGACAAATTCGATCAACGTCGTTTGCAACGTAGTTCCGCAGAACATCGAAATCACTGCTCATTAGTGCGATGAAGAGCCCGGCTCCTTTGCTTCGGCCAGCTTTTCGACACTCGTATCGAACCCGTAGTCGCCTGGATTCCGTCTCCTCGTGCATTCGGATCGCGGGCTGTTGCAGCTTTAGAACGAACAAACTTTGATCAAACTGACTTGTATCGTGCAACATGGTTCAAAAATAACGCTCTGAATCCTTTCCTACCTACGGCAGTCTCAGACAATCTGTTCGTGCATGCGATGGTAAACCTTGACAACCTACCGGGCAATTTGTAATATACTTGCCGGATAGGTTATGAACAAAAACCTACACGATGTGGTTCGAGAGTACCTGCGGAACATCGCGAGCAAGGGCGGAAACGCCCGTGCCGCAAAGTACGACAAGGCCACCTTGAGTAAATGGGCTAAGAAGGGCGGCAGGCCGCCGAAATCCAAAGAAGAGAGCAAACCATGATTGTGTACGAGCGCGGAGAGGTGTGGTGGTACAAAGTTTCGGTTCGGCGGTCAGTTGCGGCGCTTGAATTCGCTACTGATTAGGGGGGCGGCTTTTGGGTCGCTCCCGCTGCGTTTTCCCCTTCATCGGACTGATAGATCTCCTCATGCCCGGAAAAAACTCATGGTTGCTCCGTTTGCGCTCTGATCGGCATCGGCCGCGACATCATGGTTTGTTTGGCGCCTCTACCTGGAAGACTACCGGCTGCATAAAATTTGTAACGAACATCTGCGGTGCCCACTGAATGGGCATCACCCGATATCCGGTCTCGACCAAATGCCAGGCGAGAGCATTTTTAAAGAGACTTGCGGAGACTATAAATTCGGGATGCGCAGCCAAAAATCCATCATACGGTTGCACATTGAGTTTTGTGCGATGGCTTACGGCCAGGATTACCAGGGTACTCGTATCGGAACCGTAGAAGCGCAAATCCAGATCGAGGTTGACAAGATAAACCAGCCTCTCCCGAACCCTGGGCGGCGCGTAATACGACAATTCCATGAACGCTTCGTCGTCAATAACGACTATGCTTTCCGGCCCATCCGGCAAGGATTCCAGTTCATGTAGTGTTGCTTCACCCACGCGCAATATCGGCGGGTTCCGGAAACTTCCAATGTCTTGTCTCGCAATGAGCGCTATTAAAAGACCGAGTACGGCCACACCAACAGCAGCTTGGCCGCGTGCTACCTGGCGCAGCAACGCGGCGGCAATAAATGCAATTCCAATAATGGTCCACAGGATGTAACGGTCGACGAATGCATGGGTGACATAGGTAGCGATAAAAATAACTACAGGCGGCATCAACGCCAGCGCGCCAATCGCGACCCATTCGTGCAGCGGTACGCTTGCGTCAGGTGTGTTTTGCCGCGTTGCCTTGTGGAAAATGGCCAGGACAATCAGTGCGAACGATGAAACGTAAAGTAGAGGTGTAAAAACAGAGGCATCATAGAACGACTCGATCATATGCAAGTTGCCCGGCGACCAGAAATGCTCCTGAAACGGCTTGGAAGCCTGGATCAACGGGTAATGCAAAGCCAAAACCACGACCGGCGGAATCATTGTGGCTAGAATCCCAAAATCCAGCTTTCGTGTGATGTACGCCCGCGCCATTTCCGCCAGAAACAGCGGTACCAGGAAAAACACGGCGTAATAATGCATCGCGATCATCAGGGACAGACAGAGAGCAAGGAATGTGATCGTTAGTCCTCGCGGGCGCCCTTCGACCGCCATCTGCCAGCAAAGCAGCGCTCCCGCAGCGGCGCCGAGCACCACGCCATATGGCCGTCCTTCGGTTGCGTAGTACAGGCACACATAACAAGGAATCAGCGTGGCGATAAAGGAATACGCGGCAGGTAATCGCCGGCGGCAGAATGCGAACAAACACAGAATCATCCCGCAGAAGCCCAGCGTCGAAGGAAGGCGAACGGCCAGGGCTTCATTTCTGATCACCCGAAAAAGCGAGTGGACAATTATGGCGTAAAGCGGCGGTGATCCGTCGCAACCCTCCTTGATGGCCTTGATAATTTCAGTGATATTCGCCTGCTTGGCCACGTAGAGGGTGAATAGTTCGTCTATCCACATTTTGGATCTTATGTCTCTGGCGATCGAACAGATTAGAAATACCAGCAAAAACGCCGAGGCCCAGCGCCAGAAATGCTGTTCCAAAGAGGCGTTTATTTTGGCCGGAAGCGTGGCCAGTGGAGATTGATCTGGAATGGTCAACGAAGCCATAAGGTTTTACCGTTTTTCACCTTGAGAGACGCGCAGCACGTTCGGATAATGTGGCTGCGCGAAGTAGACGTGCTCAGGGGTGGTTTTGTATTGAGCCGCCCGACGATCTCTGGAGCGGCGAACTAATCTGTCATGGCCCAGTTCCAACCGGCAGCTTATAGAAGACCTCATCCTTCTGGATGAAGCAGCCCGGCACGAGCTCAGTAACGCTGTAGAGAACGCGTCTAGCCAGGATTTTCGTTTTGGTCATTCGACGGGGAATTTTACACTATGCGTTCCGAGTCAGGAAAAGTTATTGGTCGCATCGCACTATCATCATGGAGGCAGGCGAAGACCAGGCAATCAGCTAAACACAATTGAGGGCACCAGCCGGGCGAAGGCTGAAACCATTTGGTGCACGTTTTGGTTCACACCACCATAGCTAACCGTGCAATTCGGTAGTATTGCGTTCTCTGGGAAAGTCCTCCTAACTTATTGATTTTGCTAAATGATCGCGCTCAATCGTGCTCCATATTGAAAGGGTCACTGACAACTGATAAGGGCGAGGTCGGTAGTTCAAGTCTACCCAGGCCCACCAATTAATTCAGTGAGTTACGAGGTGCACCAGAATTGCCGTTTAACGACGGCAACTTTAAGGAGGACGAGACCTTCCTGGTCACAGACTTTCTGGCTCACATCCCGAAAGAGGTGCTCGCCAAGAATTTTGGCGTCCCCGAAAGCTCCGTCGCCAATATCCTAAGAGGAACTCTCCAATCGAAAGTGCCCGGCCCACTGGAAAAAGGATCGGGTCATCGGCGCCGGAGGGAAACGCGAACTGCATTGGCACCCAAATTTCGGACGAGTTGCAGTACACATCGAGGGGCAAGGTCGGATGACGGTGTACGCCTCGAATACGAACGCACAAACCTTCGAGTACCAGGGCGGCGATCTTGGCTACGTGCCGAAGATCATGCCCGCGCGATATCGAGAACATGGGCACGACGAGGCTGCGTTATCTCGAGCTTTGGCAGGCGCACCACTTCGTACGCGCGAAAAGCGTCGGACCTACACCCGAGCACCGGAGGATCAGTCATGACGCAAAATTCATTGGGTGGATGCCTCCGAGGCAAAGTAGCCGTGATTACCGGCGCCGCTCGCGGGATCGGCCGCGCCACTGCTATCGCCTTCGCACGCGAGGGAGCGGACATTATCGGCCTTGATATTTGTGCCTCAGTGGACCCGCGTTCCGGTGTTAAGCCATCGACTCGAGACGACTTGGAGGAAACCGAACGATTGATCCGCGCGGCTGGTCGCCGTTCGCTGGGCATCAAACTCGATCAGCGCGACCTCGTCGCGCTACGAGCAGCTGCGGTTCGAGGCGAACAGGAATTCGGCGGCATTGACATCTTGTTCGCCAATGCTGGCATCCAGAGCTTTCATCGTCTGCTCGATATGGAGGACCCAGACTGGCACATCACAATCGACGTCAACCTGACGGGGACGGCGAATGCCGTCCGGGCCTTCGCGCCTTACATGGTGAAGCGCGGCGGCGGACGCATCATCTTGACCTCTTCGACCCAAGGACAGCACGGCACGAAGTACGGAGCAGCCTATTCGGCGTCAAAATGGGGAATCATCGGCTTAATGAAGTCAGCCGCTCTAGAACTCGGGCCCTATAACATCACGGTGAATGCTCTCATTCCGGGCCTGATCGATACGCCACTCACCCGTCATGAAGAGCGTTACGCACAAGTACTCGAAGATGCGGGAAAGCAGCCGACGGGATCACCCAAAGACGAGGAAGAGGCCAGAAAGATTCTCACCAGCAAGACACCGCTCAGTGTGCCTTGGATTGAGCCCGAAGATGTCGCGCCTGTGGTGGTTTTCCTAGCCTCTGAGGCTGCGCGCATGGTTTCGGGTGCGACCTACGATGTCACGGCGGGCGACAGCGCCCATAGTGCAGTGTGAATCTGTCGCTCGGCGGGCCTTGGGTCGTACTTATCCTGAAACAAGTGGTTGGACTAGCTGATGACTATTGCTTCAGCACCATCATCAGCATAGCCTCCACACCATTCCAAGTAATCTGGACCCCGATGCATAGCAGCACAAACGCAACTACGCGCAATATTCCGTGTGCCGTCTGCGGTGACATCCGTTCGGTAATCTTTGGCGCATAACGATAGCTCAGAAACACCAGAACGCTCAATGCCACGATGGCAAGCACAATCCCGATGTGCGCCAGCCCATTGGGCAGTGCTCCTTTAACCGACGCATGCGCGCTCAAGGTCAACATGACTACGACAGTACCCGGACCAGCTGTGACCGGAAACGTGAATGGATAGAAGATTTTCTGCTCCAGCGATCCAAGCGTGGCCGCCGCGATTTCTGACTCCTTGCGACTGGGTTCGGGGTCTTGCTGATTTAGCACGCTCCAGCCCATGGCAGCGAGCACCAATCCCCCAGCGACTTGTACCACCGGAAGCGAAATTCCAAAAAACGCCAAAATCGCGGTTCCCACCAACTCGATCACCACGAGGAAGAGCAGCGTGCTGATGGCAATCCTCCTTGCCAGAGTCCGAATCACAGACGGAGGCGCCTCGCCCACGAGCCCCAGAAATACCAGTGCCGATCCCGGGGGATTTATCACCGGCAGCAGGGCGCTGAACGCAAGGGCGAAGAACTTGAAGGTAATGCTCACGCTTACGCTTCCCATAAGCATCAGCATAGCAGCTTGCAGCTGCTACGAGACACTGGGTACACCTGCAGCGACCCAGTGGGCAATACGCTGTGCCATCTACACCCGCTATTCTTCGGACTTGCAGCGCCCCACGTCGAGCGAAGACCAGATTCGCAACTGCAGTGCCGCTGCCACAGCCCAAGGCTGGAACGTGCTGGACGAGTATATGACGTTCATGATTTGCTCCGCTCCTCTGCAGTTGGCGGCCTGCCGTCTTCAGCTCGTACGACTTGGAACCGGTTGCTGAGTATGTTTACGCAGCCGTTTTCTGGATGAGGAGTACAATTGCGACGAGCACATGGAGCCTGTGGATACATTGCGAAACGAAGATATGGCTTCTTGTTTTAACGGGCGCTCGCGAAGGAAATTTCTTTCGGACCTCGCAATCCTCGCGGGCAGTGCCCTGTTCCCCGTGAGCCAGCTCGCAGCGCAAGAAAAAGGGCCGTCCGGAAATCCTGGATGGATCGACGTTCACCACCACTTCTCACCGACAACATATAGTGAATTTCTGAAGCAAAAGGGAATCCTGCCCGGACCTATGGTGGGCTGGTCACTTCAAAAGAGCCTTGACGATATGGATCGAGCTGGCGTGGCGGCTGCAATGAATTCCATCGTGGTACCGGGTGTCTGGTTTGGTGATGCTGATCAAGCTAGACGCTTGGCGCGCGAGAGCAACGAATACGCTGCCAAGCTGGTCTCTGATCATCCGAAGCGCTTCGGCAACTTTGCCAGTGTGACGCTTCCTGATATCGAGGGCAGCCTTAAAGAGATCGAATACTCTCTCGATGTGCTCAAGGCGGACGGAATCCAGTTATGGACGAGCTACGGCGATAAGTGGCTGGGTGATCCCTTTTTCGCGCCGGTGTTCGAGGAGATGAACCGCCGTAAGGCAGTTATCTTCGTGCATCCGACTGAAAACGCATGTTGCACGAATTTCCCTCCCAATTTCAAGGCTTCGATCGAATACGGGACGGAGACGACGCGCGCGATCGTACGCATGGTCTCGACCGGGGCCTCGAAGCGTTATCCTGATATTCGGATGATTTTTTCTCATGCTGGAGGGACCATGCCTTTCCTGATTGGCCGCTTCGTCAATCGAGTTGCTCGTGAGGGAAATAATCCCGCAGAGCAGCCGAGCGATTTCCAAACTGAGGTGGGAAGGTTTTACTACGACACAGCTCAGTCGTTCCATCCGGTTCCAATGACTGCTCTCCAGCAGGTTGTGCCGATTTCGCGGATCGTGTTCGGAACGGATTATCCGTATCGTTCTTCCCTCGAAACTACAAACGGTTTATTGGGGTCAAAGGTATTTAATGCCGAGCAACTTCGAGCGATTAAGGCTGAGAATGCCTTGGCGCTTTTGCCGCGGTTAAAAGCACAAATTGGAGCGTAGCTCGAGATTGGCCCGCGCGTTCCGCCGTTCGAAAATAAGTGTCAGCAGCCGTGCCAGCCAGTGATTTAGAACACCCAATCCCTCATAAGTCTGTCATCAAAACGTAGTTTTTTGGCTGTGGGGGGGGGGCCGCAGGCCCATCGTCAGCCACTCGTTTCTTCAGGCGAAGTCCCCACGCAAGTGCCTCGATTTGCAGGTGCTGCAGGTCTTATTTGCCTACCAGTTTAGCTTCAGTCCGAACTGGATGTGACGCGGGCCGCCCGAGCCCAGCACGGGATTATTACTTCCCACATCGGGTGTGGCACAGGAGCAGCCGAACTGCCCATTTGTCCCGGTTGCGGGATCGATTTGAGCCGGCGTGTCATAATTGACCAAGTTGAAGATATTGAAGAACTCGGCGCGGAACTGCGCGTCAAATCGCTCCTTGAACTTCCAGTCTTTGGAAACCGAAAAGTCGGCGTTGTAGTAGGGTCGGTTGCGAAAAATGTTGCGGTTGGCATTCCCAACCGTCCCGAAAGCGGGAGGGGTCAGAATGCCGCCCTTTGCGGTCACGTAGCAGCCAATATTATTGAGCGAAGCCATCGCAAGCGCTTGGAGCTGGGCATTGCCGACGTATGGGGCGATTGCAGCGCTTGTGCAAGATGCCCAAGCCTGCGCGCCTTGCGGGTTCTTATAGCCAGTGCATCCGGACATCGGCGAGTTACCATTGTCGGTATTGATATAGCAAGGGAAGGCTTGCGAACTGGGAGTGAAAGCGGAGCGGGGCCCGGAATAATTCCAAGTCTGGATACCAGCCCCGATCGGATCATTGTACTCGTTCGTTCCCAAAAGGTCGTCCGTTTCATCTTCCGGCGACCAGGGTAGCCCACTGTACAGAGTCAATATGCCCGAGAGCGCCCAGCCTTGTAGCATCTGTCCGGGAGATTTGATCCCGGGAATGGTGTAAGAGGGCGAAAACGTAAAGCGATGGGTGGTGTCGAAGTCGCTGGGGCCATAGTTTAGCCGCAGATTGTGGGCGTCGATCGAGGTCGGACTCGAGGATTCGAGCGAGACCACATCGAGAGAGTGGGAAAAGGTATAAGCCGCCAGGAAGGTCAACCCGTGAGTCGGTCGCTCATTTAGCGTAAGCTGCAAGGCATTGTAGTTGGAAATGCCGAGATTATTCATCTGGTCTATATAGGTCAAAAAGGGATACTTGGTGCCGTAGGGACACGCCGTGCAGATAACACCCGAGCCGACCTCCTGTGTGGGATCGGGTGCGCACTTGTTATAATTCCCGGCAATGCTGGCGGGACTCAGACAACCTGCAACTGCACTCGCGTCCCAGCCCGCGCCAACTGGCGGCTGGTTGATGTTAACCCAAGCCTCTTGGTTAGCGCCGTGAGTGCCGACGTAGGCGATATCGACCGTCAGGTTATTGGTGATAGCGCGCTGCACGTCCACATTCCACGCCACCATGTACGGTTGGACGAAATTGGGGTTTGTGCCTTGAGTGCTACACGCTGGCGGCGTAACGCCAGAGACAACTTTGTCGTTCGGCGACAGGCAGGTCGTACCCGTAAGACCCGACACTGTGCTTCCGTTAGGAAGTTGCACCGAAATCGGCTGACCCACCGGGAAAAGAGAATCGGTAGCGTTAGGCTCGAGCGTATTACCGTTCCAATGTACAAGAGCTCCGGGTATTGTTTCCGATTCAGGGGTGTGAAGGTTTAGCTGCGTACCGCTGGTATTTATCCCCAGGTCCGGAATGTTAGCTCCAAAGGGAGACACGCCGACATAATCACCAATTAGTTCCGGCTCTCGCAAAAGGCTGGCGCCCACGCGCACCACGGTCCTACCATTACCCCGCACATCCCAGGCCACGCCGAAGCGCGGCGAAAAGGCTTTGTAATATGGATTGTACATCGGGGGCATCCCCGGTCCTCCGACCTGCTGCACAGGCCAGGGGAGACTGGGATTGAATGTGGCCTCGTAGTTATCGTGCTCCGCGGGAGCTCCCTGATACTCCCAGCGCAAGCCCAGGTTCAAGGTGACCCTGCTCGATATGCGAAAGTCGTCCTGGAAGAAGACCGAAGACCAGTGAGCTCGGACGTATTCGTAGGGATTCCCTGCAAGGAGTTTTGCGCTTTTTACTTTGCCCTGTAGAAAGGCTGTCAAATTGTTGAACTTCACCGATCCATTGCCAGCATTGTAATTGTCGTTATCGTAGACCAGATCCATAAACTGAAAGCCGAACTTAAAGCTGTGTTTGCCGTGCAAATAAGAGACGTTTTCAATAAAACTGGCTTCGCCATCAGGGCCCCTGATACCTGTTCTCGTACCTGCCCCCAAATATCCGCTGAACCCTCCGATAACAATCTGGGGCATTCCCCCGTACAACGGAAACGCCGACGGAGTTATGCCGCTGTTAAAACCATAACCTGTGGGCCAAACCCCTTGTGTGAAGATGTTCCGATCCCCAGAGGCGGTTTGAGCGGCCATGTAGTCGTAACCTGCTCGGAAATCGTTGACCCAAGTGGAATTTGGAGTCCAGGTCCAACTGCCGGTGTACATTTCCACAGTGGAGGGGACCACGCCTGTCCACTGCGGCTCAAGCTGACCATTAGAATAGTTGGTAATCTGGGAAGACTGGGACCTATAAAAAAAGCCGGTCAAATGCTGGTGCTGGCTCAATACGTAATCCCCTTTGATGAACCCATTGTTGAGCGGTCCTAAGGTGGTGAGGCTGGCCTGAAATAATCCAGTGGTACTGATAGGGAACAAATTCTCGAACGAGGATGAACCTGGCTGCGGTGTGCAGCTGCCGCTGGGAAGGCCGGCTAGCACCGCGCTGAGCGGGTTTACTTTAGTGCGCCCGATAGCGTTGCACGCGTCCACCATGCTCACGGAGGTGTTTGCCGGAGCCATAGGGACATCCGCAGGGACCGTGTTCACAAACGGATTAGTCAGCGAGGTGCGCAGACCCTCGTAACCTGCAGACCAAAAAATTTTGTCCTTTACGATCGGTCCTCCCGCCGTTGCGCCGAATTGTTCCACAGTTGCTGGCGTGACTTGTCCGGGAGTGAAGAAGTTGCTCGCATCGGTCGCGGAAGCATCGCGCCCAAAGGCGTAAGCCGAGCCGTGAATCGCATTCGTGCCCGATTTAATCCCAAGATTTATGACCGAACCAGGACGCCAGCCATATTCCGCCTTGGGATTCTGCAGGGTGTTGAATTCCTGGATCGCATCGATCGGCAGTATGGACTGCGAGTCACCGACGCGGTATTCGGCGCCGAGCGTTAAAGCGCCGCCGGTGTTCGTGAATGCCGGGACGCCTTCCACCATCAGGATGTCGGTACCAAAACGCGCGCCATTCGTGCTCATTGAAGCGCCACCAGGGGCATGACCCGCCACTTCGAGATAGACTCCGGGCCGTAAATTCAGCAGGCGCTCAAAGTTGCGCCCGTTTAGGGGCAGAGCAAGGATTTCTGAATTGCTGACGGTACCGCCCAAGGTCGAGTCCGCGGTATCGATCGCGGGCACTTCTCCAGTTACCGTGATCGTTTGCGTTTGCTCTCCAGGTTGCAGCACCATGTCCACGCGAATGGTTTGTCCAACTTCCACCAGCACTCCGCTGTGCTCCACCGTACGGAAACCTTTGGCTTCGCAGCGGACCGTGTAGGTTCCGGGAGTCAAATTAGTGGCAATATATTGTCCCGCGCTATCCGTGATTAAAGTTCGCGTTACCCCGCGAGCGACGTCCATCACCGTCACCGTGGTCCCTGCGATGACCCCGCCCGTCTGGTCGGTGACTGCGCCCTGGATGGTGCCCTCGCTGGTCTGCGAGAACGCTGGGGAGGAGATAAGAAATACGGCCAGCATAGTGATGAACAGTTGCAGGGCTTTCCGTCTCGCGTTCGCATCTGCGCAGGAGAACCAGGTGAAGCTCATCGCGGCAGCCTCCAGAGGGTATTTAAACCATAGCGGAAGGACAACAACTCCGTCGGGAACGGCGTACCGGGGCGCCTATTTCTGTTTGGCTGCCGGTTCTCTCATGTCGTCTTTGTAGCTTTGCTCGTCGGAGGGTGCACAGAGATCTTCGTGCATGTGCTCCTTAGGTGAGAGCTTCCAGGTCTTCATCTCACTGACCCAAGGTGTTGTATAAGCCTTAGGGTCAGTAAGGGTCATCGTCGCTTGGATCGTGTCGTGGTCAACTCGCTGAAAGCGCTCCTCGAGTTGCATCTGATCGCTGTGCGGGTGTCCATCATTGTCGAGCCAAGATTTGTCATTAAAACCGATCGTCTGGACAACCAACGTGTTGCCCTCCCAATGACCCACTGAGTAGCCATACCAGCTTGGGTCCGGATCGTCAGGCAGTTTTCGTCCATCGAGGTAAATGGTGCGGTGCGTGTAGAAGAAGTCGAAGAACTCGATTAGCCGGTCTTTCGTCTGCACGAACTCCATTGGGTAAGCGTTATAAAAGGCGATACGCGGATAACCAATCGGATCGCAGGTCATGATCGGGTCATTTCCGAGAGGCTGCGCTCTTGGGCCGATCCCCGGTTTTGCCGCATCATAACGGGCTTTGGCCCACGCCGTCATGGGTGGAGGAGTAGTGCTTAGCGTGTTGAATGCCCTGCCATGCCCCATCCAAGTCCCGGAAAAATCGTGCGGGTCGAATGGCAAATTGGCGGTGGCGGATGGCGCCGCGGCTTGGGCGGCGCGCCTGCTGCCTCGATTTGCTCCTTCTTGACCATCGGACTTTCCGCCGTCGGTTTGCGCGACCATGACCAGGGAAAAGGCCAGGATGGCCGCCAATAGTAATACAGGGATGAAGGCCCTCAGGGCATTTCGCAATTTAAACCTCCATTCGCAAGCTCGCTTTTGCCGTGTCACTCACTCGCTTGAGACTGCCGTTGAATCTTATCTGTGCCGCCACTGACGGCGTCGTTCTCTATTTCACAGGTTCACTGGGCAGCGTCGCGTCCTCGTGAAGCGTCGTCAATGATGACTTTGTCATTGAAAACGATCTTCGCTAAAAGCCCGCGGGTAGAGCCGGCTTTGGAGGGAAAAACGGAAATCGTGATCTGATCGCCCGGCTTGAGCGTCGACTTTGTCCAGCCATCCTGATCTTCGCAAACCACTGGAGAGTGGGTCTCCGCTCCCCAATTTACGACGTTACCTTTGTCGTCCTTCACATCGTACAGAACATAAACGTGTGGATTCTTCCATTGGAATTCAGTCACCGTACCTTTCATGGTGAGCATTTTGGTCATGTCGTACGATATTCCAGAGCCGTGGTGCGCGTACGTCTCATGCGGGATCATTAGAAGTGCTGCTAGAATTGCAAAGCACATCAATAACTTTCTCATTTCACCCTCCGGTCAACGCCAATACTGGAATCCATTTGACCCGATAGACGGCGTACATATACACCCGGGCCACCCCGAAGTAAAGCCGATAACGGCCCAAAACGTGGTATTCCACGCGAGTAAACGGCGATAAACTCACTGCTCAGGCGCGCGGCCTGTCGGCTACGTCTCCACGGCAAAAGTGTGGCGGCTCGCATCGCAGGACTGTCTGATTTAGGAGGGAAGGCATGAACTTTAGCATGGTGCGCTTGACGTTGACAGCAGCTATTGCCTTGGCATTTGGTGGCGTAGCGCGCGCCCAAAAGGTACCGGAGCAATTCGTCGTCAGCGCTAAAGCCGCCGAGAGGATTCAGGATTTCACCACCATCAACCTGGCCACTGCGGAGCGCATTGCCGAGGTGTGCGAGAAGGCCGTCACCGTTCAGGGCGGCGGGCAGCACAGCATCATGGTGCTCGATAAGGGTGGCAATCATGTGTACATGGATCGCATGGATGGCCAGGGTTATCTCAACATTGTGACGGCTGAAATGAAGGCTCGCACGGCGTTAATGGGGCACGAACCCAGCAAAATTTATATGAATCGGCTGGCGCACGATCCCACCCTGGAATTCGAAGAAATCCAGCTAGGCTTCTATCCTGTAGCTGGCGGGCTCCCCATCGTCATCAACAAACAATTGATCGGAGTCGTTGGAGTAGGAGGGTACCCTCCGAACCCACCGGTGTGGAGCGATGAAATCTGTGGACATCGAGCTCTGGTGGAAGTGATCGGGCCCTCGGTTCCCCCGCTTCTCGAAGACCTTCCGCGGCGCGCCAACACCAATCCAGCCAGTGTGCCCGTTCCGCGTTTTGCTACCACGATGCCGCCAAAGTCAACTCTCCCTGCGGGATCCGTAGTTGGCGGCAAGGGCGCGAGCAACATTTTTGATGCGAACCAAATTTCCCTTGCGGCAGCTAAACAGATTGCCCGCGTCTGTCGCGATTGGGCAGCGTCGAAGGGCGGCACAATGTCGCTCTATATCATCGATAATGCCGGCGAGTTGGTGCATATGGAACGAATGGACGGCCAACTCCCAAGTGAGACCCGCACCGCTTTGTTGAAGGCGCAGACGGCGCTGAAGACACGCCAGCCAACTTCCATTCGCGCCGCGCAGCTCAAGAATAATCCCAGCGGATGGCCCCGTTCCGCCGCTTATTTTAACTTCTTCGCCGAGTCCGGTGGCATTCCAATCGTTGTTGACGGTCAAATGATCGGAGCCGTCGGCGTCGGCGGCACCAATGGCAGCGATGAGGATTGCGCCACGGAAGGTCTCAAGGCAACCTTCGGCGAGCACGCTACCCTGCCGGTTTATCCCTCTGCCCCAGGTAGGCCCCGGGGCTAAAGGGACTGCTTTGCCACGAGACACCCAATCGCGCGCAAGCCGCCCTCCCATATCATGAAACCCGGCCGCCACGCAGCGCCATCAGGAGCAATTTCTTACTGGCGTCCGTGACAAACAAAATGGAACGTTCCGGTCCTCTGAACGCAATACAAAGCACCACACAAGAATGTCCGGTCCGACCCGACAGGATTGGACATGCCCCTCACCGGGGCACACGGGGAGACGGCTTGACCTGGGCTGTCTCCCCTTTCTTCTCACCCATTGGTTTTTACATTCGCTTCACCTCCGTTCACCCACGTACATCCGTTCACCACGTACCCGCCTCGTCCGATAAGCCCCCTCGCTCGCCAGTCACGATGCGCCAGTGACGTGGACGGACTACACGCGCTCAATCTGTCGAATTGCGTTGCTTCGCACCACGATGCCACGCTCGCGACACTCGCCCGCAGTGACAAAAACCGATCACGTCGGCAGTGACCCATCAGCACGTGGCGCCTACGATCTTGAAGGCGCTGGGGATTAGCCCTGATCAACTCCAAGCCGTACAAAAAGAGGAAATCCATACCCTGCCGTTCGTTTTTTGCGAAGAACCCGAGAAATAACTTCAGATAGACGCCACAGACCGAAAGAGAATGCGGCGTCCCCGCGCTGCTTTCAACGAGGTTTTGAACGCATGGTTTTTCAGTAAGACAACGTATGTTCTAATCCTTGCTGTTTCGCCCCAATTCACCAGCGTACAATTCATTCCTGCTTCTTTTTAGCCAAGGCGATTCGGATTATTTCTGCTGATGGGCCTGGCATTCCAGCTCGAGGGGACAATTCATGCGCATCATGCAAAGTGTGTTGGTCCTTCTATTAGGATGCGGCACGCTCGCACAGGCTGACACATTGATTTTAAAGAACGGCGACAAGGTGAGCGGAACCCTGGTAGAAGTGCAAGACCAAAAAGTTTCTCTTAAGTCGGAAAGCTTCGGAGACATTTCCATCCCGCTAGAAAAAATTCAATCTTTATCGGTCGACAAACCCGCCGTCATTCTTGGCACCGATCGCAGAGTACTTCGCGGGCAGATTGAGTTGCAAAGCTCCGGCGATTGGCAAGTCACCTCTAACGGAACCTCGCAAACCGTCAGTGGCGCGCTGGTAAGCGTCGTTTTACCGGACGAAGCCTATCACCGCGAAGTTGAACAGCCCGTACAGATTTGGCAGGATTGGACCGGCTCAATAAATTTTGGTTACGCCATCCAGCGCGGCGATCAAAACACCAGCACCCTTAATGGCAGCGTGATTGCCACCCGCGAGCGGCCTCACGATTTATTGTTCATGCGCCACTGGCGCACGAACTTCGACCTGAACACGCTGCTCGCCAAAGCGCAGCAGGATGGCGAATCGGTCAGTTCAAACACCATCACTGCAGATCTTCGCCAGGATTACCTTTTTACCGCACAGGATTTTATCTTCGTGACCGCCCAACTCGATCACATCAGCCCGCAGGGTTTGTATCTTCGCCAGACATATGGCGGAGGCATAGGCCGCGATGTTATTCACAACAAACGCACACTGTTGAGTGTCATCGCGGGCGCCGATTACCTTCACGAATCGTTTTTCATTGGTCCTTCAAATGCTAGTGCGGAGGTTGCTATTGGTGAAAAACTCGGCGTACAGATCTCCACCCGGCTGCGTTTTGATCAGGCAATCGACTTCTTTCCGGATATCGAGCATGCGAGCCGCTATCACGGTGATGGATCAGCTAACGTTAGCCTCAAGATTAGTCGCAAGTTCAGCGCGAATATAGGCGCGATCGATCAATACATCAGCATCCCATCGCCAGGCAGCAGGAACAACAACGTCGCCTTCACTACGGGGTTAGGCTACAATTTTTGACAATGCTTTCCTGACCGCTGGGCTCCTGCAGACGCCGAAACCTTGAGGCTTTTGACTGGGTAGCGTATCATCGCGCACGCGCCATCGTGTGCGCAGACTCCGGTTATGATTACTCGATCCATTGGTGCTGCGAGCCGCTGGCTGCTGGTTAAAATTGTGGATGCCATTGCCGCCACCGGCATCAATCCCAATGTCTTGACGGCGTTTGGCATGGTTGTAAATCTCTGGGCGGCGGTGTTATTTGCGACGGGTATGTTTCGCTCCGCCGCGGCCGTTATCTTTTTTGCCGGGTTTCTCGATATGCTGGATGGTCAGGTGGCACGCCGCGAAAAGCGCGTCACCGCCTTCGGCGCCTTCTTCGACTCCACGCTCGACCGTTATTCCGATATGGCCTTATACATGGGCCTTCTCGTCTATTACGCTGTAAACGGCCGGTCTTCTTACGTAATTCTGGCGGCGGTGGCCACCGCCGGTTCGGTAATGGTGAGCTATGCGCGAGCACGAGCGGAGTCGCTCATCCCCACGTGCAAAGTGGGGTTTATGGAGCGGCCGGAGCGCCTCGTGCTGCTGATTTTGGGTGGAACCTTCGATCGCATGGCGCCGGCCCTTTGGGTGATCTCGATCGTGTCGACGATTACGGTAATTCACCGCATCGTTTATACGTGGCAGGAAACCAAGGCAGGACGCACCCTGCCGCGAATTCAGCCGGTCGTCTGACGGCCCCGCGGACTGGATTCGCGCAAAAATTACCCTGGAATGCGCAGTTTCGGTTCCTCAGCATCCATCGCCGCGTGAACCGGCGCAGCCACGATGTCATGCACGCGGTCCTTCAAACCCGGCACATCGCGTTTATCCAAACCGGCGGTTTCAATCGTATCGTGGAAGTACACCACGATTGTAGATGGCCGCAAGGTCCAGCTCGTCTTACGATTGAACTCGAAGGAGCCCACGATACTCACGGGCACGATAGGCGTGCCAAATTGCTGCGCCATTCGGAATGCTCCCTCGTGAAATTCTCCTACCCGTCCGTCGAGCGTGCGCCGGCCTTCCGGAAACACCACCAGGCTAATGCCTTTGCTGAGCGCCTGGCGCGTGAGCCGCCACATACGCTTCAGGTCCGAGGGACGCGTGGTATCGGGCACGGGCACGTTGCCGAACCGCTTCATCATCCAGCCGTACGCCGGAATGCGGAAATGCGATTCCAGTTCGAGCCCCCGGATGAATTGCGGCACCGCGCCATATAGCACAAACGGATCGAACAGATTGACGTGATTGGAAATGAAAAAACTTGTGCGCTGCCGGTCAAAACCCGGCGAGTACCTCACCTCGACTCGCGCACCGGCCAGTCGCACTACGTTGCGGGATAACCATCGCTGCGGGCGGTCATTCCTTCGCGGGTCGACAAAAATGCCCATTACGACCAGAGCGGGACAAGCGATAAAAAAAAATAAACCGGCGGCAATCCATCGTGCTGCACTGCGTATCCCCAGATACGCTGTGTGCGCCGGCGTTTGGTGTGGCCCAGTTTCGCCGGCAGTCCGCGCCCCTGGGACCGGTTCGCCGCTCATACCATCACGTCAAGCGCACCGGGAAGTACGTCGATGCGGCGGCAATGAAGCGTCAGCACCTCGCCATCAACCATTACATCTACAGGAGCATCAAGCATAAACTCGATCTTGCGCGCAGCGGATCGTGATGCTTGCGGATGCGCGAGGTGCGTTCCATCAAACAACTTCGGAAAATTGCGCAGCAGACCTAAGCGCCCGATCGGCCCCCAGCGAACGCATTCAGCCAGCCCATCATTGGTCGAAGCTTGTGGCGCGATGAGCATCTTGCCGCCTGTGTATTTACTGTTGCTGAAGCTGAGGAACAAGCAGCGGCGCCGGTCGAAGTCGGCTTCATCATCCAGGCGCAGCGGAAAAGACCGCCGATCCAGCCGAATGAGGCAAACTAACACGCCCAGAATGTAGCCGAGTTCTCCCAGTCCCTTGAACCGGCGGTTCGCCATAGCGGTGACGTCAGCGGTAAAACCCATACTGAGCAGATTGATGAAATAAATTTCGCCGTCGCTGTGTGTTAATCGCAGCACGTCACATGCCTGATGACAGTCAGCAACAATAGCGTCCATTGCGTACTCGAGACCAAGATCGCTGAAATCACGGAGAAAAGAGTTGCCGGTTCCCAGAGGCATGAAACCCAGCGTTGGTCGCCTGCAATTTGCTAATGCGGCATCGTCACCGGTCGCGGCCTTCGGCCCGCGTTCTGCAAACACCCCATTCACGATTTCAAATGCCGTTCCGTCACCGCCCACCGCCAGAAAACGTCGCTGTCCTTTCACGTAAGCTGCTCGCGCGAGCCGCGTCGCATCTCCCGGACCTGACGTTTCGGCTGTTTCGAGCTCGACCCCTGCGGCACGCAATTTTGCGAGGGCGGTCCTCACCAGGCGCCCGCAGCGCCCTCCTCCAGCCGCCGGATTGATGATGGCGAGCAGGCTTTTGCTCACAGTGTGACGACCGCATCACGTGCAAACTCCTGGCGAATCCCTTCCGCCAGCATCCCTCGCTTGATCTTCAGAGAGGCCGTTCGTGGAAAGTCTTTCTCCCAGACCATATAGCCACTGACGCGCTTATATGGCGCAAGACGCTGGTTGCGCGCCGCCAATTCCTCACGAAGAGCGTCACCTATCATTTGTCCTGGCTCCGGATGCAGAACCGCGATCAGCTCCTCCCGCGACATCGTGCGCTGCGGCCACAGGTAATTCGCGGCAAACACGCAAAACTCCTTCACTCCAAGGCCCTCGAAAACGTTTTCGATATCTTCCGAATAAATGTTTTTACCTTCCGCGGTAACAATCATATTTTTCTTACGACCGACAAGCTGCAGGTGACCGGTGGCATCCAGCCGTCCGAGGTCGCCCGTCATCAGCCATCCGTTCACGATGGTTTCAGCAGTCAATTCTGGTGCATCGAGGTAATGAGACATGACCGTCTGGCCTCGTACCGCAACTTCGCCGACGCCATCGGCACCGGGATTCAGAATCCGCACTTCGACTCCAGGCAAAGGCTTGCCAACTGTTTCCGGCCGATACGGAGAAAACCCGCCGAGCGTCACCGCCGTCCCTGCCTCCGTGAGGCCATAACCGTTCACCACCTGGATGCCGAGTTCATTGAAAAATGTCAGGGTCGCAGGATCGGTGAAAGCTCCACCGACACAGAGTGCGCCCAGTTCGCCGCCGAATGCGCTGTGCACTTGTGGAAGTAACATCCGGCTTAGCCATAATTTGGGACGCCGGCGCGTTGCCATGCGATTAATGGTCTTAAGCAGCTGAAAGGCAGAGCGCTTGAATGGAGGCAATTCCGCGAATCGTGTGCGCAAGCTCTTCTCCAGATTCTTCAAAACGAGCGGCACCAGCGCCATGTATGTGATCCGGTAACGCGTGAACGCGTCGCGTACGTACTCGGGACGCAGCGTCCGCAGATGAACCACCGTCGCACCCGACAAAAAAGGGCGGATGAATCCAACCATGAAATCAATTGCGTGATTGGTTGGGAGGATACTGAGATAACGCACGCCAGGACCAAAGGGATAGAATGCCGACAGCGAGCAGCATTGCGCGAGATAGTTCCCATGCGTCAGCACGCAGCCTTTTGGCTGGCCGCCGGTCCCCGACGAATAAACGATGCATGCGGCATCGGAGCGTTTCCTGGGATGAAATTCCGCCGGCGACTTGGCGCGAAATTCTTCCCATCTCTGGCCACCGGCGAGTTCCGCGCCGGCGGGAGCCTCGGTAACGAGCACCGTGCGTGGACGATGCCCGGTCCAGTCCAGGCTGCCTGCGCCGGAAGAAGCTTCAACGATCGCCCGCCACAGCGGATACTCGATGATCAGTACACGCGGCTTCGAGTGCGCCAGGAGTGCGAGATGCTCTTGTGCCACGAGCTTATAGTCAAGCGGCACGAGCACGCCCCCGGCGTAAAACGCGGCGTACGCCGAAATCAGCCATTTCGACTGATTGGTCATGATAATGGCCGCGCGCTCCCCCGGGGCGAAGCCAGAGTCCTCGAGAGCGCCCGCCAGCGAAAGGGCTGCTTCCTTAAATTCGCGATAGGTAAGCCGTTGCCGCTCGCGATCGCGATCGGCTTCAATCAGGCACACCTCGTCCGGCCATCGGTCGATCGCCGCCGTCAGAGCAGGGCCGAGAGATTCGTATTGATTGGGATCAAGCATTACTTGCAACGGTGCGAAACTGCCGCGGGATCATTCGTTCAGAGACGCGCCTGAATGCGGCTGGCGAGTGTGCGGAATTCCGTTACCCCCTGCACCTCGTAATCCGGCAACTCCACGCCAAAGTGGTTCTCCAGCCGCGTAAGCAGATCGAGCATCTGCAAGCTGTCGATCTTGAATTTCTTGTAGAAATCATCCGTCGGCGAGAGTTGCTCGCGCGGCACCTTGAAATGCCTTGCTGCCAGATCGAGAATTTCGTCTGTCGTTTGTTCGAGTGTTTTCATTGCTCCCTCAAATCCGGCAGTTGATGTACGAAACCGTCCCACTCACGGCAGGTACGGTTGCGGATCGGTGCTCTCTACAAACTTGCGCAGGCTCTCCAGCACATTGGGACGCGCAAAAAGTTCGCAGAACACTTCGATTTCCATGCGCAACTCGTCGCGGGGAATCGGCTTCAGAAGCCGTTTTGCTTCGCCACTCGTCGTCCTGTCAAATTTGCCGGCCTGCGCCGCCACGCTTCGTGCCAACTGCAGCGCCTGCCCTTCAGCAGCCACTTGGCTCACGAGTCCCACAGAGAGCGCTTTCGATGCGTTGATACTTCGGCCGGTGAGCAGCAGGTCGCGCACGATCGCATTGCCAACGTCGCGCTTAAGCCGGGGAATACCACCGAACCCGGGAATCAGTCCCAGGCGCAACTCCGGGAAACAGAAACGCGCCATCTTGTCGGCGACGATAAGATCGCAGGCTAATGCCAGCTCAAATCCTCCACCGAATACCACGCCGTGCACCGCCGCAATGGTCGTAAGTGGCGAAGCATCAATCTTGTTCATTACCCAATGGATGCGCTCGAGAAATTCATGCACCCCATCCAGTCGTTCTTCCGGGGTACGCGACATGGCAGCCGTGTAGAGCTCGCGCAAATCGGCGCCTGCCGAAAACCCAGCCGACTGCAGACTGTGCACGATTAGCGCGCTCGCGTTTCCCCCAGCCGATTCGAGGGACGCGGCAAATCGCTCGAGATCGTCGAGCATCGCCGTGCCAATTTCATTGTAAGGTGGGTGATGCAGCACCAATTCGAGCACACCATCCTTCATCCCCCACGAAAGTGTCTTACCTTGCCCCGCGGTCATAGGGATTTTCTGCCCTCCGGAACTTCGTGCACATTTTTACGATACATCGCTTCGATCGCATCGCTGAAGTGCCTGCCGATCGCGTCGCGCCGCAACTTGCCGTTCGCGGTAAGCAGGCCGGCTTCCGCAGTAAGCGGCTGCCGCGCGATATGGAAGGCGCGAATCTGCCGGTAGTGCGGCAAAGTCGCATTCAATGCTGCAATCTGCGCTGCGGCATTTTCCTGCCGCACGTCACCTGTTATCAGCGCCGCGAGATAGCTTCGTCCGTTGCCAAAAAGCGCGGCCTGTTGCGCGCCAGGGATGATCTGCATCAATTTCTCCTCGATCGGCTCTGGCGCGATATTATGCCCTGAGTTCAGAATCAGCAGATTCTTGATCCGGCCGATGATGCGCCAATTCCCGGCCGCCGTTTGTTCCCCTTGATCGCCAGTGAGAAACCATCCATCGCAAAAAGCCTTGGCCGTTTCCTCCGGACGATTCCAGTATCCAGCAAAAATGTTGGGGCCGCGCACCACGATTTCATCGGCCTCGCCCAGCTTCATTTCGATTCCCGGAATGGCCGGTCCCACCGTGCCGGGCTCGACGTGTTGCGGCCGGTCGAGAGTGCAGATGCCGGTAGTCTCTGTCAGTCCGTAGCCCTGAAGCACCGGGATGCCCAGCATCATGAAAAAAAGCTGCGTCTCACGTGCCAGCGGCGCCGATCCGCAAATCAGAGCCTTGAGATTTGGCCCGAGCTTCTTGCGAATCGTGGGAAAAAGAGCCACTCGTCCTATTGTCAGCCACAGACCGCCGTTTGCGCTTGCTCCGTTATGCCGGGCTAGCCATGCTTCTTTTGCGCGGACGAATACTTTATGCGCGATTCCGCCGCGGCTCGCAAGCTGCCCCTCGACTGCCGAGCGCATACGCTCGAGCAGTGCGGGCACATTCAAGCAGTACTCCGGTTGCGCCGTCCGAAGATCGTCGGCGAGGCGTCCCAGGTCAACGCACAGGCGCAGCGTGCTCGCGCGCGACAAGCACGAGAGCAGCAGGATCCAGGACGCCGCGAAGCAGAAGGGCAAATAATGAAATACCTCGTCTACATGGGAAGCATCGGGCACGTGGGAAGCACCCGACACAGCCGAAGCACCCATTAACTCGTCGAGTCTTTCGGTCGTGCATCCCAGCATGTGTGTAACGTTCGCAGCGGTAAGAACCACGCCCTTGGCTTCGCCTGATGTCCCAGAAGTGTAGATGATGGCCACGGGATCACCGCCGCTCAGGCGGACCGGGCTGATGGAAGGTTCACCTCGCGTGCTTCCCGCTGATATCGAGGTCACATTCTCCAACAATTCAATGATCGGAGCTTCGGCGTCCACGCGATTCGCCGCGTCCGGTGTTACACGCAACGCGGTGCTTATGGCATCGCGCAGCGCCTCATCGCCACAGCAAATCAGCCGCGGCTGGCAGTCCCGGATCATCACGGCAAGTTCAGCGGGAGCTTGTCGCGCGTACAGCGGTACCACCATGATCCCCTCAGCCATCGCCGCGAGGTCGAATGCCACCCAGGCGATACTGTTCGCAGCGACCAACACGCACCTTTCACCTTTTTGCACTCCGGCGTTCACCAGGAAATCGCGGGCCACCGTCACACGTTGCAACAGGTCACGTGCGCTTACCGCCACATTGCCTTCGGGGCGTAGCTCGAGCAGCACGATTCGGTCGGCAGAGCGAGCCAGCCGCTCAAAAATTGTATCGAGGAAAGTCACGGAAGGTTCGCGCTGTTACGAGACGTCATGAAGCAATCGGCGTTCGGACGCATTAGGTTGTGTGCCTTTCAATTCGCCGCGAGCGCGTGCCCGCTATTCTCAAATTTTTCGACAAGTTGCATCAAGGCCGGGCTGAGCGGCGGCAGATAATCCTCCCAGCTGCGCACGCCTCCATGAGACGGAAAATCCGGATAGCGCTCGTGCACGTTCTGTTCGAGGAACACTCCCATGCGTGCCATCCTCTTGAGGTTGTCTACCACCGTGCGCCCGATCGCATCGCGAATTGCATCACCGTCTTGCCGCAGCGTTTCCATCGCGACCAAAAGCTTTGCCTCGAGGTCGGCGTCCTCTACAGTCATAAGCAGGTCTTCGCGGCCTTGCTCTTGCAACAAATTGCGAATGCGTTCGTCCATCGTAACGCCCGCCGCCGGCACCAATGCCGGCATGGACGTAACCATTCCATGATAGCGCGACGAAACCATCCAATTACACGCCCGCAGAATACTCACCATTTCGTACATGTCGTGCTGGCCAGAGGCAAAAACCGGCGCACCTGCGCCGCTTTTCTGATCCATCTGCGCCGCGACCGCCCGGCAAGCGCGCTCGTCCAATTCCTCCATGGCGCACAGAATCACAAAAACTCCGTGCCGCTCGCGAAACGCCGTCACTGCGCGGGCCATGCCGGATATGTAGTGTTTGAATGCCGCATCCACATTTGGCCCGGATTTGTGAAAATACAAGGTTCGGTAATGGCTGGCTTTGTAAGCTCCAAAAGCCTTATGGGCGATGAATTTTACGATCGAAGGCCTCACCGGCCACCAGAAGGGATGAATGGGACACACAGCCAACACAGGGGCATGTCCGTCCCAACCGGCTTGCACCAGGGCCTTGCGTCCCATCTCCGGCCCGTGCGGCTCGAAAGTCCATGCGCTATCCGCGCCCAGTTCGCTGGGAATACCCAGTTCGCTCAGGACCGATTGCGAAGCTTCGTTGCGCGTCAGAATCAGCGACTGGCTGCAATAACGTGCACAGAGGCGCGCCAGAAACGGGTTCATATGGCCAGCCTCGGCCCCGTACCCCAGCGATATTTTATTCTCGGCCGCCGCGATGCCGAGCGAACCAATCATCATCGTGGTCAGTGCATCTGCAAACTTGCTTTTGAACATCGAGCCTTCGCAGGCGATCACACCATGATGCCGCCGCACTTCGCGGTATAAGAAGGGCGGAAAAACATCGGGCAGGTGAACCTGTTGCGCGTCGCCAAAATAGCCTCGCGTTCGGTTGAAATCCTGCGTCATTACCGAGAGTGCGACATTTTTAGGTCCGAGTACGCACCTCACCTGGCGAAGCATCTCCTCTACGCGTACGTCGGAACCCGTGTTGCGCGTGCCGTTGTATCCGGCGCAGAGCAGTTTCAGCGGCTCGCCCGGTCTCCAGGCGTTCCCTCCGCCCAGCATCCATGCGATCTTGGTTCGTTCGATCGCCGCAGCCACCCAAAGTTCAAGCACCTGGTCCATCATGCCGCGGGCCCACCGGTGCGCAGGCGCGCATGCAATCCCGAGGACTGCGAGGTCGTGACCACCCGTTCCAATTTTTCAGCCGGTGCATCACTTTCTGGCGGCCAGTCACGATAAGGATAACGGAAGTAATTTTCACGGGCGAACCGCAGCAAAGGTAAAGCATAGGTGGAAAAGGGCGCAGGCGCCCGGCCCAGTTCGGAAACTACCCGGCTGTTATCGAATACTGTGTTCCACACTAGATAAGGAAAGAAAACCTTCAACAGCGATGCGGCAAATCCGATACCGCCCCGCTGTTGCGAAAGTAACGCAACCACGGAGCGGAAAGGGCCCTCGAGTCCCGGCCAGAATAGCGGTTTCATCTTTCCTCTCGCGTTTGCGAGAGTCTCGGTCAGCGCGCGAAACGTCTCGGAGCTTTTCCCCGACGAAAGATGATAAATCTCATGTTCCGGGCGCGGTTTTTGGTGCAGTGCAATCACCGCATCCGCCACATAGTTCACAGGCACAATATCAATCTGGTCCGTGGGACGCAGCGGCAGGACCGGCAGGTTCGCCAGAAACGCGAATGCGCGCACCATGTCGAATTGCGTCGTCTGCGCCCGGCAGGTGTCTCCCAGCACAATGCTGGGACGAAAAACGGTGCGTGGCACCTCGGGAAGTAGTTCGCGCACCATGTGTTCGCAAAACTTCTTGGTGCGGGCATAGGGATCGTAGTCCGATCGGTCCCATTCGATCGCTCGATCTTCAGTGACCAGTTCGTTTTTGCGGTGCCCTGCGACGGCGACCGTGCTGATCTGGCTGAATCGGCGCAGCCCATGGTGCTCGTTCGCCCGGCGCGCCAACTGCACCACTTCGAGCGTCCCGCGCAGATTCACGTTCAGGCAGCTTTTCTCGGATTTTCGGTTGAGCGAAGCTGCGCCGTGCAATACGGAATCGGTGGATGCGGCGAGCGTTTGATATTCGCCCGCATCCAAACCGAACTGCGGAGCGGTGAGATCGCCGCGAAAAACTCGTATGCGGGTCGCAAGCATGTCGCGGAACGTTGGGAAATCGACATGCAATTGCAGCGCCTGCCATAATCTCCGGTTCGCTTCGTCTGGATCTTTGGCGCGCACCAATAAATTGAGTGATTCGCCGTACTGTGCAGCAAAACCGGCGGCCAGGTAGGACCCGATGTAGCCGGTCGCGCCCGTCAGGAAGATGGCCATGTCGCTCGCGTACTCGGGACGCCTGCGGGATGGATGTCGGCGGCAGGCGTTTTTGCATCGGCAAGGTGAAATTCGCGGCGCCTCCGCGACTCGACGGCATTGCCTTCGATCAGCGGATACACCCATTTGCGCAACGCCGGGATATGTATATTGATCCAATAGTCCCACCAATCGATGGTGGTTGGATCGTAACCGAAGGCCCCGCGCTCTTCAGCGGGCAGCGCTGCCGACAGAAACTGCACGTTGTCCGATTCAAAAATCTGCTCGTTGTACAGAATGAACGGCTCGTACAAGTCGATGAGCTTTTCCACGCGATCCAGATCCCGTTCCGCCCGCGCCAATGGAGGCCGCTTGAACTGCAACGCCGCTGCGGCGCGGTTAATGCCTTTGACAAGCACCTTCTGCGCCGGCACGGAAAGCTTCCGGTACCGCTCTTTCGAGACAGGAATCGTATCGAATCGCATCCGCAACCAATGCTCCAGCCCTTGCTGCGCACGGTAATGTTTGCGGTGCGCGAGCGCCGTCAATTCGATCGCACGGCCCATGTCGCACGGATTGCTTCCCGACGTGGCCAACTGGTAGACCTGCTCGTGCCTGCGTTCGATCAAGGCGGCGCCGATCAAGGTCATTCCGCGGCACACCATGTCCACTGGGATCAGATCCAGGCACTTGCGTTTATTCGTAGGCAACTGCCGAAAAAAAGTGCCCAGCAGGTAGGAAAGCGGCGCTGAAGTATTAATTCCCTCATTCCAGCCACGGAATGGCTGGTGTACCGAAGTCTCCACGATTGAGGGCCGCGCAATGGCAATGGGCAGGCCGGCGCCTTGCGTCACCAGCAGGGATTCGCCCAGGCTTTTCGTAAACGTGTACGTGTTGGGCCAGCCCAGGTGCTTGGCCCGGCGCGTTCCCGCTTGCGTCAAATGGTGACGCATCCAGCGCAAGCGGTTCTTGCGAATCTGATTCTCGAGTTCGGATGGGGTAAGCTGCTCCCCATTGCGCCGCGAACCAAGCGCCTGGCGCCGCAACACCGCTTCCACCTCCGGGCTTTGCGCCCGAAGCTCGATCGCGCGGACCAACTCCTGCATGGACTGCCATTCACACCCGGCATCGAAATTAGCCACTTCCGCGGGCGTATAGTTGGCTTGGCAATTTTCGCGTATACGGCCATCCCGCGAGCCCACCACGTAACAGGTCGAAAGGTGCAGCAGCGCCGCGTGTCTCGACTCCCGCAAAAAATCCACCAGGTTTGCCGCGGATTGGATGTTGCCGGCGAGCGCTTCACGCAGGTCAGGATTGAAATCCGTGAGACCCGAACTGTTCACGACCAGGTCTACCGAGCGCGCCAGCCGTTGTAGGACGCTGCTCTCCAGCCCTAATCCCGCCTGACTCAAATCCCCCTCGACAACCTCGATTTTCGCATTCAAGAAGCGCTCGAAGTCAGCCCCGTAGCGCTTTTCCAGTGGATCGAAAACAGGCGACTCCGACACGATTTTTTCAAACCGGGTTCGTGCCGTCGTCGTGCGCTGCCGCCGGATCAGAAGGGATATCTTTCCGATCTCGGGGACCTCGGACAGAATATGCTCCAACCATACCTTCGCGATAAAGCCAGTGACCCCGATCAGCAGGATGTGCTTGCCGTGCAGTGCCTGCCGCACGGAAAGCCGCTCCGGCACCTTCCGCGCACCGAACATCACCAGAGGGCGTTGATTCTCGGCGAGGGGTCGCGCTACAGGCCGCGCCACCGGAAAAATGGCGTTGGCGAGGAGTTCAGGCCGGTTTTCTAATCCCAGGTCGGCCAACAGCTGCTTTCCGCTCACGAGTCCATTAGGATGCTTGCCCAGCGCAAAGGCCAGCGGACCACGCGGGCGCACTACCGGTTCAAGCAGGCGCCCAGTACAGATGCGGTCGCGGAACTCGAGCCGGTTAGCCACGAGCCTCTCGACGCCAAGATGGCGTGCTAGCGGCCGCATCACATGATCGAGCCCCTGGCTAACCAGCACGATTTGCCCGTGCTTTTCCATCCATTCGTGCAATAGTTTCACGCCCTGCGGCTTCAACTGCGGCTTTAGAATGTAATGAAAGTATTCCTCTCCGAGCAGATCCAGGCGGTCGCGTGTGACCCCGCGCAGCAGCGCGTGCAGAATGCGCGTCGCCAGCACGCGGTGGCTGGCGTACAGCACCGGTCGCACCAGAGCCTCAAGAAATAAACCGCCGCGGCGGGACCATCGTTCCGCGAATGTGTGGGCGTTCCACGTGAAATAGGCCACGGGACGAACGGCCGTCAAATTCGCGACACTGCCTTCAACGCGCCAGAATTTCGGCCACTCGTCCGGCCCCGAACCATCCTCCGGCCGAGATCGAACGTCAGGGATAATGGGAACTTCCCCTGCGGATCCGTGACCGTTTTTAGGAGTGAGTGTGCGCAAGGTCAATTTCCCGCCCAGAGACGAGACTGCGCGTGGATGGTGTTCGAATAAGACTCGAAGTTATCACTAGTTAGAGCACCGTCGCAAGCCTCGCACCGCCTGTGGAAACACCCCCGCCAAATCGTATCCCGCAATGAACTTGGCGTATGCGAGCGAAAAGCGCATTTCATTCAGGACTCGTCCCAGATACGACGGCTCCAGACGATCACCACTGAGCCGGTTTAATTCTTTAAAGCATAGATGCGTACCCTTCCAATTCCACAGGCGTGCCGAAATTGACATCGGACAGGGTGGCGCATAGCATGGTTTTTTGGTTTTTGGCCGCATCGTCTCGGCTGGGGAATGCGTTTTGTCGTCGCTGCAAACCAATTCGAGCACTGTTCTTGGACGCATCGTCGAAGCGCGCCGTGCAGAGGTCGCCCGCCGGAAAAGGATAGTGCCTGAAACAGTACTGCGCATCGCGGTGAAGAAAGCGGATGCCGTGCGCGATTTTGCGGGCGCGCTCGAACGCGATGCAGTTAACGTTATCGCCGAGTTGAAAAAAGCCTCGCCGTCGGCGGGGTTGCTCCGTGCGTCGTTCGATGCCGCGGAGCTGGCTGCGGATTTCGAGCAGTCGGGTGCGGCCGCCCTTTCGGTCCTTACGGAGGAGGAATTTTTTCAAGGGAAATTGGCCTATCTGCGCGACGCCCGGGCGGCCACTTCCGTTCCGGTACTACGCAAGGATTTTATCCTCGAGGAGTGGCAGGTCTGGGAGGCGCGTGCTGCGAATGCAGACTCCTTCTTGTTGATTGTCGCGGCGCTATTGCCCGAAAGCCTTATGGCACTGGTGACGCTTGGCCGCGAGCTGGGGATGGAACCATTGGTCGAAGTGCACTCTGCGTCCGAATTGTCGATTGCGCTGGCAGCCGGAGCACGTATTGTTGGAGTGAATAACCGGGATTTACATACGCTCGAAGTTCGCGTAGAGACTTCGATGGAGCTAATCCACAAGATTCCCGACGAGTGCCTCGCGGTTAGCGAATCAGGATTGCGGTCGAGCGAGGATCTTACGCGGCTGCGCGCGGGTGGGTTTGACGCGTTTTTAATGGGCGAACACCTGATGCGGCAAAGCGATCCAGGTCGCGGGCTAAAGGCGCTGCTGTGCCCATGAGAATGGGAGCGTAATCACGCGAGGTGCAGCAATCGTACGCGTAAAAATCTGCGGAATCACCAACTGGGCGGATGCGAAGCTCGCGGTGGATTTGGGTGCGGCTGCGTTAGGATTTAACTTTTATCCACGGAGCCCGCGCGCGATGACTCCCGCGAAGGCTTGGGATATCATCCGGCGTTTGCCTCCCGCCGTGGCGCCGATCGGCGTATTCGTGAACTGGCCGGCAGACGTGGTGAGAGCGCTGGCGCGTGCGGTACAGCTTGCCGCTGTGCAACTTCATGGAGATGAAACTCCGGAAGAGGTCCGAGAATTGGGCGGCGCCTTCCGCGTGATAAAGGCATTCGCGGTGCGGCCCGGATTTCGCGTCGCAGCGCTAAACCCCTACAAGTGCGCGTCAGCGTTCTTGCTGGATGGATTCCAGGCGGGTTTGCACGGAGGCACAGGGCGTACAATCGACTGGCACCTGGCTCGAGAAGCGAACCGATACGGCCGGGTGATGCTCGCGGGCGGCATTAATCCCGAAAACGTTGCGCAGGCGATTGAGGCGGCGCGCCCATTTGCGGTGGACGTAGCGAGCGGAGTGGAGTCCCGGCCAGGAAAGAAGGACACGCAAGCACTGCGCGAGCTGATGCGTGAAGTCGAAGCTGCTAATTCATTATTGCTCCGGAACCATCTCGGCCACGAAGACGAGGATCCTCGCGGAAACGGCGCGCGGAAGAATGGCCACAGAGCGAATGTTGCGAAGGAGCACGTGTAGCGATGTCAGCACCGGCACGACCTGAGATTCGTGGACGATTCGGCGCCTACGGCGGCCGGTACGTTCCGGAGACGCTGGTCACGCCGCTCGAGGAACTCGAGCGCGCATATGACGACGCTCGCGCGGACCCCGAGTTTCAGCGCCGGCTGGATTACCTGTTGCGCACCTTTGCGGGCCGGCCGACACCGCTGCAATTTGCCGAGCGGCTGACCGCACACCTTGGCGGTGCGCGCATTTACATCAAGCGCGAAGATTTGCTTCATACCGGATCTCATAAGATCAATAACTGCTTGGGACAGGCGCTGCTTGCGATGCGCATGGGCAAGCGCCGCATCATCGCGGAGACCGGCGCCGGCCAGCACGGCGTGGCGACCGCGACAGTCGCGGCGCTGTTTGGATTGGAATGCGTTGTGTACATGGGCACCGAGGACATGGAGCGGCAGCGACTGAATGTTTATCGCATGCGCCTCCTTGGTGCCGAGGTCGTGGGAGTTGAATCGGGAAGCCGAACTCTCAAGGACGCGATCAATGAAGCGATGCGTGACTGGGTGACAAATGTTCGCACGACGCATTACTTGCTGGGCTCTGTCCTGGGAGCGCATCCCTATCCGGAGATGGTTCGCGACTTTCACAAAGTGATCGGCAAAGAAGCACGCGCGCAAATTCTCGAAGCCGAAGGACGCTTGCCGAATTTACTGGTGGCCTGTGTGGGAGGCGGTTCGAACGCCATTGGTTTGTTTCATGCGTTTCTAGGCGATTCGGGAGTCAAGATGCTGGGGGTTGAGGCCGGAGGTCGCGGGCATACATTAGGTGATCATGCCGCGCGGCTGGCGGCGGCGACGGGCTTCGCGGGAGCGCGCCCTGGAGTTTTGCAGGGAACGTATACCTACGTGTTGCAAACGGACGACGGGCAAATTTCCACGACGCATTCGGTGTCCGCCGGGTTGGACTATCCGGCCGTCGGCCCGGAACACGCTTTGCTGGCCGAGCAGAAGCGTGCCGAGTACACTGCGGTGGGCGATGAAGCAGCACTCGATGCGGCCCGCACGCTGGCTCGCACGGAAGGCATTATTCCGGCGCTTGAGAGCGCGCATGGGCTCGCTGAACTGATGGTCCGGGCACCACAAATGAATCGCGAAGAGATCGCGATTCTGAATCTATCAGGTCGTGGCGACAAAGATATGGACATACTGGCGCGCCTGCTTTGATGCTCGCCGCGTACACAGGCATTTACGACGAATGAATCTTCGATGCATTCCACTGTCACTCCCACACGGCCGATGACAAGCCGGATTACGCGGCGGTTTGAAGAGCTTCGCCGCAGCGGCCAGATGGGCTTGGTAGCTTTCGTGACGGCGGGAGATCCGTCGCTTGCGGCGACAGAATCACTGGTGCTCACGCTAGCGGAGGCGGGTGCCGACGTTGTGGAGTTGGGCGTCCCCTTCAGCGATCCGATAGCGGACGGCCCGGCGATCCAGCGGTCGAGCGAACGCGCGCTGCGGGCACGGACGACTCTGGCGGGCGTCCTTGACGTTGTGGCATCGGTGCGTAGGAAAAGCAGCGTAGCATTGGTGCTTTTCAGCTACTACAATCCCGTGCTGCAGATGGGCCTTACGCACTTCGCCGACCGGGCGGCCGAGGTTGGCGCCGACGGCGTTCTCATCACCGATCTTACGCCTGAGGAATCCGCCGACTATCGCCGGGCAGTTAGGGAGCGCGGCCTCGATACAATTTTCTTGGCGGCTCCCACATCTCCCGATGAAAGACTGTCGCGAATTGCCGGGTGCTCGAGCGGCTTTTTGTATTTGATATCGCGGACCGGTGTGACCGGTGCGAAAAAAACTTTACCAGATGATTTGCCCGGATTAGTGCGGCGCGTAAGGCGCATGACGTCGCTGCCCATTGCGGTGGGCTTCGGAATTTCCGAGCCGGGGCACGTTTCCATGCTCGGAGGCCTGGCCGATGCCGCCGTGGTGGGGTCGGCGCTCGTGGAAACGATTGAGCGAGCTACCAGCTTGGATCAGGCGCAGGCCGAGGTAGCTGCGCTCGTGCGAACCCTCAAACAAGCCGGATTGCAAGGAATGAGCCGGCGGGAGCCGAACCCATGAGGCTCGAAGACTGGCGTCGCAGGATCGATGAAATCGATCGGCGAATCGTGGAGTTGTTGAATGAGAGATCCAGCTGCGTGCTGGAGATCGGGCGTCTGAAAAAAGTCGATGGCATGCCTCTATATCAGCCCGAGCGTGAACGGGCCGTCCTGGACGCGGCGGAGAAAGCCAATCGGGGGCCGCTCAGTGAGGCAGCGATTCGCCGGTTGTTCGAGCGAATCCTGGACGAAGCGCGATCTGTGGAACGCGTGGTAATGCATGACGATGCCGATCGCGATCACGGACACTGAACTTCGCGGACGAGAAGTTACTCCCCGCAGAGATTACGCATGAGGTTAATCGTTTAATGGTTGTCGTCATGCAAGCGGATGCCAGCGAGCAGCAGATACAAACGGTCATTGATCGCTTGGTGGCGCTGGGGTTCGATATCCATCGATCAACAGGTGCGTCACAGACCGTGCTCGGGGCCGTAGGCGTGCAACCCGACTTCGATCCGCGTCAACTCGAACTGCTGGACGGCGTGCGTGAGGTCGTACGCGTTACGCAGCCTTATAAATTGGCAAGCCGCGCATTTCAGCCCGCGGGCACCGTCGTTGAGTTTTCGAATCATGTGCGCATTGGGGGCGTGGAGCTCGTCGTCGCTGCGGGCCCGTGTGCTGTGGAATCAGAGGAGCAGATTGAGGTGATCGCCGCATTCGTCGCAAAGTGCGGTGCGCAGTTTTTGCGCGGAGGCGCGTTTAAGCCGCGCACTTCGCCGTACTCGTTTCAGGGGCTGGGCGAAGAGGGTCTACGATGGCTGCGACAGGCTGCGGACCAACACGGGCTCCTGGTGGTCAGCGAGATCATCGACGCGTCACTGATCGAAATGATGCTCCCGTACGTCGATGTTCTACAGGTAGGCGCGCGCAACATGCAGAACTATCATCTTCTGCGAATGCTTGGCGCGGTGCGCAAGCCCGTCTTGCTGAAGCGCGGCATGTCCGCAACACTCGAAGAGCTGCTGTTGAGTGCGGAATACATCATGTCAGGCGGCAATTACGAAGTGATTTTATGCGAGCGGGGGATTCGTACCTTCGAGACTTCCACGCGCAACACGCTCGATATCGCCGCCATCCCTGTGGTCAAGAAGTTGTCTCACCTGCCGATCGTTGTTGATCCTTCGCACGGCACCGGGCGTCGTGACAAGGTGCCGCCCATGGCGCTTGCCGCTATCGCCGCGGGGGCCGACGGATTGCTCCTCGAAGTGCATAACGATCCGGAGAAAGCTCTCTCCGACGGTGCACAATCGCTTTCTTTCGATCAATGTGAAAAATTGATGGCCCAGGCACGCTCGATTGCGCCTGTCGTGGGCCGTCAAGTGGCATAGTGATGGGTGGTGCGTTTGCGAGGATTGCGATTGCCGGTACTGGCTTGATCGGCGGTTCGTTTGCATTAGCTGTGCGCAGCGCGCTCCCGGGGATATATGTCACAGGCTGGGATAGACCCGAAGTACTTGAGCGGGCTGTGGCCCGCCGGATTGTAGACGCAGGACACCCGGTGCTGGCCGAAGCACTCGCTGGCGCGGACTTGATTTATATTGCGTTGCCGGTCGGTGCTGCGATTGAACGATTGCCGGAAATCATGCGACACGCCGCACCGGCTGCGCTGGTTACCGACGCCTCAAGCACCAAGCGGGCAGTATGCGCGGCCGCGGCAAAATGCTTCGTGAATGGCGCCCGGTTTGTGGGTGGACATCCCATGGCGGGCAGCGAGGCCTCCGGTATTGACGCGGCAGATGCGGGATTATTCCACGGCTCGAGTTATGCGCTGATCGACCTCGGTGAAACGGATGAGGTGCGGAGCAGAGCTATAGATGCCGCTCCGCCAAACGATGCGCGGGTGGCAAAGTTTCTCGAGCTCCTCGGAGCCATCGGAGCACGGCCGATGTGGATGGACGCGGCGACGCATGATCGGACGGTGGCGATGATTTCGCACTTGCCGCAACTGCTTGCTGTCGCGCTCGCGGCAGTGGTGCGCACCCAGACGGAGGAATCGGGTCTGCCTCTTGGTCTTGCCGGTCGCGGATTGCGAGACGCGTTGCGGCTGGCGGGTAGCCCGTATAGTGTTTGGCGCGACATCGTTCTGACGAACAGCGATAATCTCGACTCCGCTTTGGCGCGGATCGGCGAGGAAATCGAGTATCTGCGCGCCAACCTGCGGCAGCGCCAACTCGAGGCGGAGTTTGCAACGGCGAATGAGGTTTACAGGATTCTTCGAGAATTGCAGTAAACTTCCAACGTACTCTACGAAAGCCTCGGGAAAAGAACGCATCGATGGATAAACGAGTAGCAAATGCCGAAACGGCCATCGCGCGGATCGCTGATGGCGCGACGATACTGATGGGAGGTTTTGGGCTTTGCGGCATCCCCGAAAACCTGATCGCTGCGGTGCGGCAGGCAGGGACAAAAAACCTTACAGTAGCGTCGAATAATCCCGGCTCCAGCGATTTCGGCATCGGGCTGTTGATCGCGTCGAAGCAGGTGCGCAAGATGATCGCGTCCTACATCGGCGACAATTCCCTGTTTGCGAAACAACTGCTGGAAGGCAAAATCGAAGTGGAACTGAATCCGCAGGGGACACTCGCCGAGCGAATCCGCGCGGGGGGCGCCGGAATCCCCGCGTTTTACACGCCAACGGGGTATGGGACCAGGATTGCCGAGGGCAAAGAAACACGTGAATTCAGCGGTCGCATGTACGTTCTGGAAAAGGCCTTGCGCGGCGACTTCGCATTCATCAAGGGTTGGAAAGGCGATCGCTGGGGTAACATTGTTTATCGTAAAACGGCGCGCAATTTTAATGCGGTTATGGCCACGGCAGCGGATTACGTGATCGCCGAGGTGGAAGAATTGGTGGAATTGGGCGAGATTCCGCCGGACCAAGTGCATACGCCGGGCATTTTTATCGATGCCATATTCCAGGGCGGACGGTACGAAAAGCGCATCGAGAAGCACTCCGTACGAAAGCGTGCCTGATGATGACGCCTGATGACGACGCCCGATGACAACGCTTGATGACGAGTTCAGGACCGCGAGTTTAAGGGGATGATCGAGTGAAGGCAGGGAGCGACATCGAGAAAAAGCTGGCGGTCCAACAGGGGCCGACGAGCGGGGCGGAACGGCGGGAGCGCATCGTGCGGCGTGTAGCGCAGGAGTTGCGTGATGGTTATTATGTCAATCTCGGGATCGGCATGCCCACCCTGGTTGCAAACTTCATTCCGCCCGGGATGGAGGTCGTGCTGCAGTCGGAAAATGGGATGCTGGGCGTGGGACCGTTTCCTTTCGAGGGTGATGAGGATCCGGACGTGGTAAATGCCGGTAAAGAGACCGTGACGGAAATTCCGGGAACCTGTTATTTTTCGAGTGCCGACTCGTTTGGGATGATCCGCGGAGGCCACGTCGATCTTACGGTCCTGGGCGCTTTGCAGGTGGATGAAAAAGGGAACCTCGCGAATTGGGCCATACCCGGCAAAATGATCAAGGGCATGGGCGGGGCGATGGATTTGGTGGCGGGCGCGCGGCGCGTGATTATCGCGATGGAGCACGCGACCAAAGAGGGCGAACCCAAAATCTTGTGCGCGTGCAGTGCGCCGCTGACAGGAACCGAAGTCGTGGACCTGATCGTTACCGAACTCGCCGTCATCGAGGTCACTGCCACCGGGCTGCTGCTGCGCGAGGTGGCGGAGGGCTTCACTCCCGAGGACGTGCAAAAGGTGACGCAGCCGCGGCTGGAAATCGCGCACGAACTTAAGACCATCACACTGTAGCAATAAGGTTTCCACACTCCTGAAGATCGTGACCTGAGTCGCCGCGGAGATGCCCGCGAAACAGAACCGCATCGGGTCGCAAAGTCTTGCCCTGCGGCTTTCGCCGCGTGCCGCACGGATCCCGTGAGGAGTTAGCCCGTGAACCTGAATTCCATCGTGATTGTAAGCTTGCACACCCCACGAGAAAAAATCTGGGGAGAGTTGCTGGAGATGACTACGGCAGGAATCACCGTACGCGGGATCGACTTGAACTGCTTCGATGATTTCGTACGTCAGGTGTTGCATCCCGAGGGCGACCGCGTCGGCTTGGCAACGGTTTTCTTCCCCATGCAGAGAGTCGAGCGGGTTTCAGCGGATGAGCCGGCCGGCTCTATCCCTTCCATGGCGGAACTGTTTCAGCAAAAAGTCGGCCATTCGCTCAAGGACTATCTCGCACTGTTCGCCTGAGTGCGTTACCATCCCCGCATGGCGAACCGCGTCTTCACGGTCCCCAATCAGCTCACGTTCATGCGGCTCGGGTTCCTGCCATTTTTTATTATTTCGGTTCTTTACCGGCGATATTCCTGGGCACTGGCCATCCTGGTGCTGGCGGCGCTCACCGACGGTCTTGACGGAATGCTGGCGCGCACCCTGCATCAGAAGACCGCTTTGGGCGCATATCTTGATCCCATCGCAGACAAGTTGCTGCTGTCGTCATCGTTCGTGGCACTCGCGCTCGAAGGACAGATCCGCTGGTGGCTCACAGTTCTGGTCTTGGGCCGCGATGTGTTGATCCTGATTACCGCCGCGGTCATTCTCGCGACACTTGGCTATCGCCCGTTTCCGCCATCGATTTTCGGAAAGATCACGACCTCGCTGGAAATACTACTGGTGTTCGTCGTGCTGATGCTGGCGGTGGTTAACGCCAACGGACATGGGGGCGAACACTTCCTGGCAAACTCACGGCAGGTGCTGGCCTATCTCGTGGCGGGGTTCACGGTTTTTTCAGGCTTTCACTACAGCGTTGTCGTAGCGCGGCGGCTGAGCCAGCCGCATGAGATCAAAAACTGACAAGCGGATCAGCCGCGGCCGAGAGTGGGATAAAAATAGTTGAGCAACATGAAAGCGAAACTGGCCGCGATGGCCAAGCCGGCCGTCCAGCCCAGGGCATTCGCCCGTCGGCGTTCGGCGGTATCGGCAGGCAAACGGTCGATCATCAGCTTGCCGAGGATGAAGCCGGAAACGAAGCCGCCGAGGTGCGCGAAATTGTCCACGCCCGGCATCAAAATTCCAAGCACGACCACGTAAACTAACCAATAGATGAGCTGGCTACGCAGCATACGCATTCCGGCACTCTGTCGGCTCCCGGTAAGTGCGAGTAAAAGACCTATCATCCCCAACAGGGATCCGGAAGCACCCACGCTGAAATGACCGCTGGCTGCGCTAGCGACGTAACCGCAGGCTCCCGTCAGCACGAAGATGAAAAGAAAGCGCGCCGAACCGTACATTTCCTCGATGGTGGGCGCCAAGTCCATCAGCACCCACATGTTGAATCCGATGTGCAGCAAACTCGCATGCAGGAAGATAGCGGTCACAAATCGCCACGGCTGGACCAGGTCGTACGGCAGAGGCGCGGAAGCGCCCATCCGGGCCAGAATGCTGTTGTTAATACCACCGAGGCCGAACAGAGCGCCCAGGCCTCCTGTGGGCGCAGCAAACCCGCTCTGGTGCATCGTAGATAGCAAACTGACACCGTAAAGTACGCAGCAGAGGCTCAGGATGCCATAGCTGACCGGTGAGGTCTGTGGCATGAACCGGCTGACCGAACGGCTGGCGGCAGCCAGCGAAAAGTTCAAGTTAGCGCCGCACTGATGGCACTTTGTGGCGGTCGCGCCCACCAGTGTTCCGCAGGCTGGGCACAATCGTGGTCGCGGGACTTTGGGTTCCGAATGAAACTTCGAACCAATTTCACTTCGCCAGCGATCGAGTTTGTAACGCCACCGAACCGGAAGCTGCACGTCGTCTCCTTGCGGGTGAATGAAGGCGTGTCTATAATACAGAAAAATATACTGAATACTAAACGGATGAACGGCGGGTGGGACACCGGTGGCCCGCGAAACGATCTGCGAGATCCTACATGCCTAAATTCGAAGACCTATTCGAAGAAATCGGCCGAAAACTTGATGCAGAAATCGAACGCTTGCGCAAAGTTGCTCAAACCGAGATTTCTCCCACCGCGCGTCGTAAAGCCGCGGGTGTTCTGCGAAGGGTCTCGGGTGGTCTAGAGCGCTTCGCTAAAGAACTCGAATCCGAAATTGAGCCCAAACCGGAATAAAACTGCACCAGTAATATTCCGACGGATTCGCAAACGTCCAGAATCCTGGCAAATTCTATTTCTACTGCTGCTTGCTACGGCCACCGTGGCGGGTTGTGCCCACACGCGGGCGGCGACCGCCTCAGTGCCAGCCACTCCTGCCGCGGGGCCAGCACCAGGTCCAAAAGCGCGCTCAGTAGAACCCGCCCCTGCTGTTACGCCACCCAGGGTTGCACCTGCGGCACCGCAGCCCGTTGCTCCTCTCACGTTCATGGAGGAGGGCGTCGCGTCCTGGTATGGAGTGCCATTCAATGGACGAAGAGCATCGGATGGCGAGATCTACGATATGAATCAAGCGGTGGCGGCGCACCGAACGCTTCCCTTTGGCAGCATCGTGCGAGTGACCAATATGACGAATGGGCGGCATACAGACGTTCGCATTATCGATCGTGGGCCGTTCGTGAACGGCCGCATTATCGATCTCTCGTTGGCCGCCGCACGCGACCTCGCCATGATCGGTCCGGGGACCGCGCGCGTGCGGATCGAACTACTGTCGAGCCCCGCGCTGCTGACGGGGGATTTCACAGTGCAGATCGGTGCGTTTGAACAGCGTAAATATGCGGAGCGGTTGCGCACGCAGCTCGAGACACGATATGTCGTTTTCATACAGGATTTCGACGCACCCACCGGGCATTTTTTCCGCGTTCGCGTGGGTCGAGAACCCACGGCGCAGGCGGCCCAGAGGCTGGCATCCGAGCTTACGGCGCAGGGCGGCTTCCATACATTTGTGGTGCGGCTGGATGACAATCACTAAGCATGACGATTTTGGCAGCATCCTGCCGGAATATTCCGCGGTGATCTTTGATGAAGCGCATGAAATCGAGGACGTCGCCAGCGACTACTTCGGCCGGCAGGTTTGGGGTTTGGACAGCTACCGGGGTTTAAGCCCGTTGTACAGCGTTGTGCAGTGAGTGATTCAATCCGCCACAGGATGTCAACGGCAGGAGGCGACGCAACATGACCGACTGCATTTTCTGCAAAATTGCTCAGAGAGAAGTGCCAGCCAAGCTTGTTTACGAGGACGCGGATTTATTCGCATTTGAAGATGTGGCTCCCCAGGCCCCGACGCACGTCCTGATTTGCCCCCGGGCACACATGACCTCGCTGAGCGAGGCGGCTCCGGGTGATACCGCATTACTTGGCCGCTTGCTGTTGGTGGCCGCCCAGCTTGCGGCCGAGCGTGGCATTGCCGGCGGTTATCGCACAGTGATCAACAATGGAAGGGCGGCGGGCCAGTCGGTATTCCACTTGCACGTGCATCTTTTAGGAGGACGCGAGTTTCGCTGGCCGCCTGGTTAAAACTCAACCGCTGGTGTTTTTACGCTCGGCAGAGTCGTCACTGCCGCTCGTCCACCTACGCAGGCGCGCTAAAAAGCCGTCAGCGCCGGGCAGAATGCGCACCACGATCACCGTGGTATTGTCGGCCCCTCCGTAATCGTTAGCCAATTCCACCAATTTTTTCGCAGCTGCCTGCGCCGGTTCAACGGTGGTTACGGTGCTGGCGATCTCCGGGTCGGTTACCATGCGCGTCAATCCATCGGAGCACAGTACAAGCGCGTCACCTTCGAGCAGCACGCACTCGGTGACGTCCACTTGCACATCCGCGTGAGAGCCGAGCGCCCGAATCAAAACGCTTTGCAGGCTGCTGTTTTCTGCTTGCTGCGGAGTCATGATGCCCCGACGGACATTTTCGGCGACTAAGGAATGATCTTCGGTCAACTGTTGCAGTGCGCCGGCGCGAAGCAGATAGGCCCTGCTATCACCGACATGCGCAAGACTCAATCGTTTATCTTGCAGCCACGCTGCGACGATGGTGGTGCCCATACCGGCGTGTTCGGGATTAGCCGACGCGTTATCGAAAATTTTACGGTTTGCCAGGGTCACCGCGCTTGCAAGCCGATTGGTGGTTTGGCTGAGATCGGCACGAGACTCGCCAAAGAGCGGTGCGGAAATATTGTTCTGCGCCTCCAAACAATGTGTGACCACCGTATCGACGGCGAGGGCGCTCGCCACCTCGCCATGCGCCTCGCCTCCCATGCCGTCGCACAACACGTATAGATCGAGCGCAGGCTCGATACGGTATGCGTCTTCATTATTGTGGCGCACAAGACCGACATCGCTGTGCGCGCCGGCATCAATCAGCAACAGGGACCTCACCAAGCCTCAGCGGCCGTCGAGGCTAGCAAAGTAGGATAACCGGTCACGATGCCAGAAGTACGAATAAAGGTTAAAGGAGTATCCAGAGTGAGCAACCAGCGAACAGACGTGCATCAGGGCCATGGTGTCGTACCAGCCTCCTTGGCCTACTGTATAATCCCCGTGCAGCTCCGGTTTAGGTATCCGCAGCCGGTCCGTGCCACATGAAAAAGTCAGGGGAAATCTGGTTTTACAGAAGCTCGTCTGTGGCCCGATGGACGCGCCTGCTGGGGCGTCGATATATCATTCGTGATGTGGAGCATCCATCGCGCGGTGCTCGCCAGTTAAAGCGCAAGTTAAAGCCCAAGTTAGAGCAAGACGCGGAACCCGCCAAGCCGGCTGTCTGGCTGGCGAACCCCACGTTTGATAATGTCAGGCTGCTGCGAAGTCTCGCGCGCAGATATCCGTGCCTTCGCCTGATTGCGCTCACGAGTGAACGTGCCTGCTCCCGCCTGAAAGGAAAAGAATGGTTTGCGTGCCTGCCGGAAGGTTCGCCGCCTGCCTTGCTGCTGCGTACCATTGAATCCGCCTTTGCACATATCGAGCTTACTGAGAGCGCACGGTGCGCGAGAGAAGATCTGGCGCGTTCCGAGCGGGAGCAAGAAGAGCTGAATCGGATTGGTGTCGCGCTATCGGCAACCCACGATGTAACCGCTCTAATGGAGATGATCCTCGCCAAAACACGCCAGATTACTGGAGCGGATGCGGGCACGCTCTATCTGGTGGAGATGGCGCGGCCGGAAAACGGCAATGGCCCCGCAGCAGGCAAAGAACAGCGGTTCCTGCGATTCAAAACGACGCAGAGCGACAGCAGGCAATTTCCATTCGTGGAATACTCCGTGCCGGTCTCGGAGAGTTCTCTTGCGGGGTACGCCGCACTCCACGGCAAGGTAATCGCGCTTCCTGACGCCTACGCGATTCCGGCGGCTCGTCCGTACCGGTTTAACCCACGGTACGATCAGGAAACAGGCTACCGCACCCGTTCACTGCTCACGGTGCCCATGAAAGATGCGCGGGGGGAAGTAATTGGCGTCGTGCAATTGCTGAATTGCAAGCGCGACCGCACGGCGCGCCTGCTTACTCTCGCCGACCTCGATCGTATGGTCCAGCCATTTCCACCGCGTGCCATACGCCTGGCGGAATCATTGGCTTCGCAGGCAGCCGTTGCTTACGAAAACAGCAAACTTTACGGAGACATTGAAACCTTATTCGAGGGATTCGTGCAAGCCGCGGTAACAGCCATCGAGCAGCGCGATCCCACCACGTCGGGACACTCCCTAAGGGTTTCGCAAATGACGGTGGGACTGGCCGAAGTTGTCGACCGGTGCGACGTTGGGGAATATCGGAAGATCCGCTTCAGTCACGATCAGATGAAGGAAATCCGCTACGCCGGTCTTTTGCACGATTTTGGCAAGGTTGGCGTACGCGAAGATGTGCTGGTAAAGGCCAAGAAGCTTTATCCCTTGCAATTCGATGTTGTGCAAACGCGCTTCGACTATATGCGCAAGGAGCTCGAAGCGCAGTACGAGCGCAAAAAGACAGCCGCGCTACTGGACATCTCGCGTGAGCGGGCGATTCGCAAGGTTGCGGCCATCGATGCCGAACTTCGCCACCGGCTGAACGAACTCGACGAGTCGCTGCGTAAAATCGTCGAGGCCAACGAGCCCACCGTGTTGCAAGCAGGGGAGTTCCAGCAGGTCTTCGATCTGGCCGCCAAAACATATCGCGACGCACGTGGAGCGGAGCGGCCTATGCTGACTTCTGACGAGGTACGCTTTCTCTCAATCTCGCAGGGAAGTCTGGATGCAACTGAGCGCCAGCAGATAGAATCCCACGTGGTCCACAGCGTGAACTTTTTGATGCAGATTCCCTGGACGCGCGAAATACGCGGCATTCCCGAAATCGCGCGCGCCCACCACGAAAAACTGAACGGCACTGGATACCCCTATCAATTGAAGGGCGAGCAGATTCCGATCCAGGCTCGCATGATGACCATTTGTGATATTTTCGACGCTCTTTCAGCAGCCGACCGTCCGTACAAGAAGGCCGTGCCCGTTGAACATGCGCTGGCAATTCTGGAAGACTCCGTGGTAAGAAATGAACTGGACGCTGGCCTGTTCAAAATGTTTTTAGACGCCCGCATTTACGAGCGGGCCGGCAAGCACAATTAGCTCGGGGGTTCGCTGGCGTCCGCGTGCGTCGGCGTGCAACTAACCTCTAGACACTACAATAACAGACGATGTTATTAGCTCTCATGTGTGTTTGGCTTTCGCGGTTTACATCTCGCGCGGCGTTGACGATTGCGGCAATATCTCTGGCCATTTCCGCGGCTACTGCGCGCGGACCACGGCAGCAGCCGAATCCGTTCGAAAAGCCGCCTGGCCAGCCGCGCGACGTGATCCTTCCAGAGCAACTCATCGCGGATCGTCCGGCAACTTTGGCCGTTCTTGACGCCAACGGCCAGCTCGTTCCGGCAGTGGACCTTAAACTTTCCGGTGGTGGCAAGGTGACCACGGATGCCACAGGGCGCGCAGTCTTCACCGCTCCAGCCTCACCCGGTATTTTTACCGCGGAAGTAACAGAAAATGGACTGACGTTCACCACGATCGTTCTTCCGGAGCCGGATACGTCGGCCGGGCATTCTTCAGAGCACTCCAGTGTGGACGTGGCTTCGAATTCCAAGGATGGGTCTCCGCTAGTGGTTTTTCCCAGTAACGTTTCTTTGCGAGACAGCTTTGCGCTTGAGGGTACGGGCTTCGCGGGCGATGTGCATTTCGACCGGGTGCTCCTGGGCAGCTTTCCTGCACTGGTATTGGCGGCATCACCAACGGCACTGGTCGCCGTGCCTGATGCAAAGACGGCCACAGGGGCGACGAAGCTCGTTGTCACGGTCAAGGGGCGGTCCTCTGAGCCTGCCTCTGTGACGGTTGTTTCGTTGAAGGTGACCGGGCCCGATAAGCCGCTGGCTGCCGGAGAGAAAAGCATGCTTACGGTCGCCGTGGACGGCTCGAAAGAGCGGCTAACGATCGAAGTGCGCAATTTCTCACCCGAAATCATCAGCCTTTTACACGGCAACGTACAGCGCGTCACGACGCACGGCGGTGAATTAAACGTCGCCAAAATTGAAGTAGAAGGTGTAACGCCGGGGGATTATTCCGTAAGTGCGCACATTGTTACCGGCACGGCAACAATGACTGGTATCGAAACAGCTCGCCAGAGGCTGCTTGCAGCCCTGCAGTTCGCGAACGCAAAGTGGATTGCGCGAATCAATACCATCGTCCAGCGGATGGATCGCGATCCGCAGAACGTCGCAGAGAGTCGCCGCGATATCGAACGCCTGATGCGCGACCGCCCTCAGGGCCAACTGGCCGACATGTTAAAGCTGGCGTGGCAGGCGCTGGGTGCAGAATAAGCTCAGACACCTTAAAGCAGGCTGCGCTGGTTGTGCATTAGCCTGGGAACGCCAGCCTCAGCCGGAGCAAGCTCGAGTTCATGATCCACCGGAGTACATTGTGCCAATTCGGCCACGGTGATGCGCGTGCGCTCGAGCTTCTGATCGCCCTCCGAAAAACACTGCTGGGCATTGCGCAGATGACCGCCCACTTTTTTATACAGCTCAGAGAAGTTCTCAAGCTGTTTTTTCACACCCGATAGGCTGGCCAGCAGTCGCGTGGCATTTTCCTCGACCTGCATGCCACGCAAGCCCAGCGCAATGATTCGCAGATAGCCGAATAACGTGTTTGGGGATACGGCCACGATGCCTTTATCGCGGCAATACTGGTCCAGAGAATTGCCCTTTGGATCGGCGGTCTTCAGAAGCTCGTAGTAAATGCCTTCCGAGGGAATAAACATCAGCGCGACATCAAGGGTGCCCTCACCGGGTAAGATATATTTTTTTGCAATCGAATCAGCGTGGAAACGCACGGCTTTCGAAAATCCGGCGCGAGCGTCTTCGCCCGTCTCAATCAGACGCCGATAATCGTCCAACGGAAATTTAGAATCAATTGCCAATAGCTTGTCACTTAAACGCACCGCTGCATCCACCGCTTCACCCGATGCGAACCGGTACTGCATGGTGTACGCGGAGGCGGGCAGGGAATCGGAGAGCATGCGGTCGAGTGCCACTTCGCCCAGCGTGCCACGGGTCTTCGCTCCCCCTAGCACACTTTCGATCTGTCGCGCCGCGCCAGAGAGTTCATGACCGGCTTGCTGCACTTCTCCCAATTGCTGACGAATGGTTCCCAGCATGTCGGTAGAGGCTTTCAGCTGCTCGGAAACGGCCCTTTGCGCACCAGAGGCCAGCTCGCCTGACGAGGCCATCCCCGTTTGCACCTGTTGCGACATCTGACCCAACTGCGAGGTAATTGCCTGTGCAAGCTGCCCCACGTGAGTCAAAACCGCCTGCGATTGCGCCGCAACCAGAGTTTGCATCTCCTGACGCATCTCCGCAGCCTGCGCTTCGGCATCGCGGCGAGCGCCATTCGCAGATTTCCAGACAACGGCGATAACGGCTATTGCCGCCGCGGTCAGTGCCAACACAAAAACCACCAGTATCGAAAATGTCATACGGCGTACTTTAGCGCGAAATGAGTATCATAGCGACGAAAAAGCGAAAGCAATTACGGCCTGCTAAAGCACCGGCGGCGTGGACACAGGCGGTCAAACAACTCAAAAAAGCGGTCTAATCGTCACGACGGGCGGTTGCGCCGCTGAGCTGTACGAACTGCGCCTCTTCGGACGAAGCTGCGGGTTGCGGCTGGAACGTTTGGGGAGCACGCCAATTGTCGAGCATGGCGACCTGTTGTGAGCACGAAACGGTACAGCGGGGCGCACAAGGTTTTTCGGTGTTGAATTCGCGGTGGAAGTCCTCGATTGTGTATTTCTCGAGTGGAATTGCCGGATACCCGCGTTGTTGCGAGCACCAGTGCACTAGACCATCTTCGCAGATGTACAGGTAGCGCGCGCCGGAACGGCACCGCCACTCGTTGGCTTTGCCGCGGGCGATGTTTTGCTGAAATTGATTGAAGCGCGCGTAGGACCGTTTGCCAAGAGTCATGACCTGCTCAAAAATTTCCTGTTCGCGCGGCTTAAGAGCCTCGAGCTGCCCGTTATCGTCGTGGAGCACGCCTATTGTGCTGGTGAATCCGAGCGCCAGGGCGCGGCGCGCAACAGCCAGCGCGTCCTCGGGATTCTTAACGCCGCTGCCCAATACAGAGTTGATATTGGTCTGAAACTCGGCATGTTCGGCCAGTAATACCAGCTTTTGGTCCAGAACTTTCAGGCTCTTCTTCGAAACCTCGTCGGGCTGCGCATTATCGATGCTGATTTGCAGATGATCGAGGCCTGCGTGATTCAGTTGGCGTATTCGATCCGCAGTCAGCAAATAACCGTTGGTGATCATGCCCGCCAGAATCCCGTGATGGTGCACGCGGGCAATGATTTGATCGAGTTCCGGGTGCAGCAAAGGCTCGCCACCGCTTTGAGTAATGATAGAAATTCCCAATTTTGCCAAGTGGTCGATGCGGCGAAACATTTCCGCGAGCGGCACCGGTTTTGAAAAATTGTCGTACTCATTGCAGTAAGCGCAGGAGAGATTACACCGGCGGATCGGAATCATATGGGCCAAAACCGGATGGCCGGTGGAAGCGAGTCCCCAGGCGATCATGCGCACTTCACGGAGACGCGTTTGGGCAAACCGCACGCGTTTACGGATTCGTGTCCCCAGTCGCATATGCTTACTATATCGAGATTTGCGGCTGATGTGTACTCCGGCGATGCACACGCCGTGCCCTACGGCGAATTCCTGATACCGTAGGCAGTCCTTGCAGATTTTTGTAGCGGGTTCTAAGGTATTTCGTGTGAATAACCGCCATCCGCCATTCGCATCCAAGTGAAACGAGTGCTGCCGTTGCACTGCTAACCCGAATGGGCGGGCAGCCAATCCTTCGAGGTGTGCCGATCGCAAGGGGGATCAAACTCATGTCCAATTTGCAGCCGCAGAGCAATGGCAACCCCGTACCGCCACCGTTTCGCGTCGATGTGCACCTGCACGAGCTTCTCGTCAACGACCCTGCCGACCGCCGCTCCCTGCCAATCCCCTCTGCCCAACCGCAAGTGTTGCCAGAGCCGGACTTCCCTCAACGTCCTGAACTGCTAAACGATGACGATTCCGACTACCAGGCGGAACTGCAGTATGCGCTCAAAGGCCGGCGGAAATGGACCAAGCCGATGGTGCTTCGAGCGATGCGCGGCTGGCTTTTCCCGTATATTAAATCACGTGCTCTGCCCGGTGAATTCCATCCGATCATTGCGTACCTGTTCACGGAGTGGAAGTGCAATCTCGATTGTCACTATTGCTGGGCTTTTGATAACAGCGTAAAGGGCATGACCGAGGACGTTGCCAAACGTTCCATCGATTGGCTGCACGACACCACCTGCCGGGTCCTCGCGCTCATGGGAGGGGAGCCTCTGCTGCGCCCTTCATTTGCGCACAAGGTCGTGAATTACGCGGCTAAAAAAGGATTCTGGATCTACGTGCCCACGAACGCACGACTGCTGCGCCCCGAAGTGATCGACCGGCTCGCTGACGCTGGCGTGGCCACGTTCAATTTCGCGGTGGATGCCGTCGACGAGAAACCGGGATTGCCGAAAGCGCTCGCTCCTGTTCGCCCCTATTTCGATTATCTGGTCCGTAAGCAATATCGCTATGGCTACACGGTGTTCTTCAACATGAATATTTGCCGTACGAACATGGAGGACATCAAAGAGCTTACCGAGATCGCGCACGACAACGGTATTGCCACCGATTACCATATTAATGAGTCTCCCATGATCGATCAGCCGCATTTCAAACATGGGGACGAGAACAGCACGTACATTACTCAGGAAGATTTTCCACGGGTCGACGCCTTAATCGATTGGCTGATCGAGAAAAATCGCCAGGGCTATAAGATGGTCAATTCGGTAAAGCGGCTGAACGACATGCGGGACTTCCTACGCGGCAAAGTGGAACCATGGAACTGCCGCGCGGGCCAGAACTCGATTATCATCCGCGTCGACGGTTCTCTCGCGCCTTGTTTTCCGATGTATTCCGCTACGTATGATTGGGGAGCGATCGAAGCACACAAGTTTGAGGTGCCGCAGCTGAACGAGATGAAGAAAGATTGCCAAACGCATTGCTTTTCGACCTTGAATCACAATCTGGGCTACTGTTACAACGATGCTCGCGTCATGAAATGGGTGTTGAAGCAGGGAACTCGCGGCTTTCAAGGTGTAAGCGGCAGTTTTGACGATTAGACCAGATGAGTAGAAAACGTAAAGACGCGGACTCCGGCTGAACATCTTGCGTGCCGGAGTCTAGGCCAGGAATGGCTTCAGTTCGCGTTCAATATCCGCTTGGCCGAGCGGCTCACCGGAATTCAGGCGCTCCAGCACGACGGCCACGGTTCGCTTCGCGTCTTCCTTCACATAATTACGGAAGAAACCGTCGAAGATGTGCTCGCCGCGCATCGCATCGTTAATCTCGCCGTCCTTGTTATGCTCGTCCAGTTCGGTGAAATAGACCACCCGGAATCGCCGGTTAAAAGACAATTCCCGGTAGATTTCAAACATCACTTTTTCGGATTCTATTCCAGCGGCCATGGTACGGGTGACGGTCGGTAGCTTCGATGTTTAAGAAACCGTCTCGAATACCTCGGTGTGTTCGGTCTGCCGCGCCGAAGCATCGGTTGCCGCTGGAGGCAAGCCCATCTCGCTGCGGAGCTGTCTCTCGAGTTCGGCAATCCGGACGTCAATTTCCGACTGCTTCGTCTGGCGGGCGATGATGTCCTCGCGATAGCGTTTGAGGAAGTAAGCGATTGTTTCGACCCGGATCTTGATCGAGCCGCTGGGCTTATTCTCGTCAATATCCTTGAAAGAAAAGTACGGCGTGCCGGATTTGGTAACGGTTTCCTCGACCACCGTGTAAATCGGCGCATCGTGTCCGCACTTGAAGCTCGAAAGTTCGAGCGCCACAAGATTGGGATGCCGTGCGGTATATTTCGCGGCCCACACCTTTTGACTGGTGTTTTCGCTGTAGGAGTTCTTCCACGCGTCGCTGATGTCCAAAGGATGCGAAGTGACCCCGGCGCGAACTTCTTCACCGAACAGCCGCTCCAGAATTTCAGCGTCGATCGGAAGCGAACCCAGGGTCAGTACGGGATAGCCAAGCTTCTGGAATTCCTCGAGGATATCGTGATTAAGTCCGGGATCGTTGTGATACGGCCGCGCAAGCAGCACGATACCGATGCCGTCTTCTGCTTCGAGCTTCTCGATAATTTCGCGTCCCTGCTTGCGCAGGATGCCCTCGCTGAAGTGCACCATAGCCGCATTCGCCGCGACTGAAGCGCGGTGGTTCTCTTCAGCCGAAAGACCGAGAATGTCGCGGAAAGTATCGAACATCTGCCGCTCGAAGAGATCCGGCATGCCGCAGTTGATTAGTGGATTCAGGAACTCGACGCCCATCTCCTTGAAGAGATCGCTTTCCTTTGTGAACGCGGCCTTAGTCGCCGCGGGCGTGGCGGTCACGGTCGGGCAGGCACGATGGCTCTGCGCATTCACCATGTCTGAAGGCAAATCGTCGATCATCGGAAAGAAAATAAGGTCGAGCGGCTTCTTTTTGTGGTGCACGTAAAGCAGGTTGTGCACGTGCGGAATACCAATTTTCGACGGGAAACACGGATCGATCGAGCCGCGCTTGGCGCCAGCCTTGTAAAGCTCCTCTGTGGTGTAATCCGAATAGACCAGATTATCCGCCGGAATTCCGAGAGATTCGAAATAGGCGCTAAATGCCGGATTGCATGTGTATTGGTTCAATACGCGCGGAATACCGATTCGCAGTTCCGCGCGGCGTTTCATGGCCGCAACGCGCGCCTTTTGCTTCGCCGTAACGACAAAACGGGGCAGCGGATCGGATACGGGCGCCGGGTGAAATGGCTTGAATGCTTGTTTCGCGGCAATTTCGGCCATGTTGGGGTTGGCATCCTTGACCGAATCAAGCCCCTTCTTGATCTCGCGCATGGCGTTGACGTCTTCCACCAGACCCTTGTCACAGCTATTGTTGACAATCAGGCGTTTGATCCCCGGTCCGATGGGAATCTTGGAAGTCTTCGAGACGAGATTTTCCACGGTCACGCCAGGCATCAGCTTCACGTCAATGAACGTGCGCAGGCACTTGTTCTTGCAGAAGTAACAACGTGTGTCTTCGCTGCGGTGCGTGACATAGCTGATCTTTTGCACCGCCTCAAGACCTATAAAGGTGGTCTGGCGCCCCATTCTCCACAGCCGGTTCGCCTCAATCGCCGCACCGATTGCGCCCGATTCGCCGCAATGCTCGTGCACGATAATGTCGGGCTTAACGCCTTTGTCGCGGAACCTGGATTCAACGAAATCGACCTGCGCTTTTACGGCCGCAAGATTGTGCTGCGTGCCGCCCTGCAGCACGAAAGTGTGGCCAAGTGATGCGAGGTTCGGAATTTGCGATACATACAGCCAAATGTTCTTGGGCAACACGTTTGCTAAGCCGGCCAAAATCTCTTCCGGCTTCCATCCTTGCCGCTGAAAATCCACGATATCGGATTGCATGAACACAGCGCAGCCGTAGCCAAACATCGGCATGGCTTTAGCGCTAAAGGCCAAATCGGCGAATTGGGTGACATCGAAGCCAAAACCCATGGCTGTCGATTGCAGGAAATATCCGTTTCCGGCGGAGCACTGCGTATTCAGCTTGAAGTCTTTTACACGCCCATTTTGCAGAATGATCAGCTTGATGTCCTGGCCGCCAACATCGCAGATCACGTCGGCATGAGGATAAAAATGCAACGCAGCCTCGGTGTGAGCTACGGTCTCGACGATTGCCGCATCGGCGGCCAAAACGTCGCGGAGAATATCCTTGGCATAGCCAGTGGTGCCTACGCCCAAAATCTTAAGCGTGGCGCCTTGTTCTTCGACTTGCTGGCGCAGGTTCTCGAACATGTCCTGCGTGTCTTCAATAGGATTACCCTTGGAAAGCTGGTAGCACTTCACCAGAATGCGCTTGTCTTTATCGATCAGCACGGCTTTGGTGGACGTCGAACCGCCGTCGATCCCCATGAAACACTCGACCACCTGGCCGGGTTGAAATTTCGAAGGCACGAACTTCTTGGGCCGGTAGCGCTCCTTGAATTCAAGCAATTCCTGATCGGTCTTACTGAGGCCGCTGCCGCCTTTCTTTTGCTTTTCCTCGAGGCGGCCTACGTTCAAATACCATTCCAGGCTTTCCGTGCCGCGGTAAACGCCGACCGCGTCGTCCTCATCTTTGCCAAATTCAATGGACCCGAGCGCGGCAAAATACTGCGCGTTTTCGGGTACCAGGATCAGCGAAGCGGGGTCCACACCTTCCGGCAACGGGTATTTGCGCTCTTCCCAAATCTTGGGGATGTTCGCTTTCCAGCATTCCTTCATACCGCGAATATAAGTGTTCGGGCCGCCCAGCAGCAGTACCTGGGGGCGCAGCGTGTTTCCGCGGGTTAGAACGGCCAAATTTTGTTGCACGATGGCCTCGAACAAAGAAGCCATCAGTTCGTCGCCCGGGACGCCGCTCTTCTGCAACCCGTTGATGTCGGTTTCCGCGAAAACGCCGCACTTGCCGGCTACGGGATGCAGCTTGATCCCGAGATATCCCATGTTGGAGAGTTCATCAGCCGGGATGTGTAGCTTGGCATTAATCTTGTCCACCACTGCGCCCGTGCCGCCGGCGCACTTATCGTTCATCGAGGGGATTTTTTTCTTGCGGCCGGTCTTGGGATCTTCCTTGAAGATGATGATCTTGGCATCCTGCCCGCCCAGTTCAATCACCGACCCCGCCTGGGGATACAACTTTTCCACCGCCAAAGCGACGGCGTTTACTTCCTGCACGAACTTGGCTCCCACCAGAGGAGCGACTCCGCCGCCACCACTTCCGGTGATGAAAATGCGACTGTGGCTGGGAGCGATCCCTACTTCCTCTTCCATTCTCTTGAGAAATTCGAGAACCTTCTCCGGCTGCTTGGTGTCATGGCGCTGATAATCCTGCCAAAGAATTTTGTCATCGGCGGGATTCACGACAACGGCTTTGACCGTTGTGGAGCCGACATCCAAACCAATCATCAGCGGAGTGCCGGATGGCACCCTGACAGGGGCAGGCCGGGATATGGGTGGTGGCGTAGCAACTACCGGCTTTGACAAATTACCAAGGGGGACGAACGCGCCGCCACCCGTGGTCGTGCTGTCTCCAGATCCTGTTCCGCAGCTTCCGCTTGAGCAACCCATTCCGCAGTCTCCCGGTTTCTACGCGGCGACGCTGTCGCGTCGTGCCGGTGTTTGCTGCGCGCTCATGCGTTCAGCAACGTGACGAACGAAATTAGCGGCGATGCCGACAACGCCCTCGGTGCGAGGAACTTTGTACATGGGCGATTTCATCTCGGGATGTTCTTCGACATAAGCCCGGATTTCCTCGAGCGTGCGGCCAGTAGATTCGAGCGATGCTTTGAATTCGAGCTTCGTCTTGGCTTTGGCCTCGCCGAGCGCCATCTGCACGCGGCTATGAGCGTTAACGTCACCTTCGCCCGACGTCTCGACGGGAAGAAAGATCATGTCTTTGTAATGTGACATTACTGCGGATTGCGCCCCATCGGATTGCGTCGACGGCATGCATCCGAAGGGTTTAAGCGCCAGCACCATGTGCGCCAGGCCCTTCGCCGAATAGTAAATATTCTTGGCCACTTCGAGGTGACCTTCGCCGCCTGCCGCGCGTGAATTGTAATAAGGGTGCCCCAAGCGCTGGAGCTCGTACTGATCCACCAGATGATGGCCAATTCCTCCAAGCGCTTCAATGATGCGGTTGTACTCCCGCTTGAAGATGCGCTCGGCCATCTTGATCTGCATGATTTTCTTGTGCATTCCAAGATTGATCTTCAGGTGTTTGTCCACACGCCAGGAAGGCGGCAATGCGGCGCCGTCGGCCAGCCCCTTTTGATCGTGATACCGCTGCACCACCTGGTGCATGAGATAGCAAATCCAGGTGCCAATCGGCTCGACGACCACCTGCGCGCCTTCCTTTTCAAGGAAGCGGAACATGTTGAAATTGCCGTCGCCCTCGGTAGTCTGCGCCCAGAATTCGCCGGTAATTTTGACGATGGGTTTCACGCGCGTGCGGTCGATCGGAATCGCGGCGAAACGATCGCGCACTTCGCGCAGGGCAGCGACAATATCCTCGCCAAAAAGCTGGTGCATGAATTTGCCCAGATATTCCGCAGTACCGGCGAAGCGCGTGTTCTTCAAGAAATTACCGGTCTTCCCGTGCAGCAGCCAGGGCTGGCGACGTCGCAGTACTTCGTGCAGCATCTCCATGGAGTCTTCGAGCACCCGGTCGGTCTCACCCGCGTTAACCTCGTAAGGACGAATCTGATAGGCCACATCGTTGATGATATCGCCGATATTGAGCGCGTTCAGGATGGCCAGGAAGAAGTCCACATTCAGGGCCAATCCAGCTTCGGCTTCCGCCTGATTCAAGCCGCCACTCTGTTGGAAAAGCAACACGCGGAACTTGTCGAAGCCCGCGTTGCGCAGCGCCAGCCGATACTCGGACTCATACATGCCAAACCGGCACGGTCCGCAGGCACCAGCCGTAAAAAAGACATAGCGATCGCAGATTTCGTCTTTCGTAAGCCCCTTTTGCTCAAGGTTTTGTACGAATTGCACGAGATTTCCCACGGTGAAATACGTGGGGTTGCACTGGCCATTGTTGCCGTATTCTTTACCCAGCTGAAAAGCCTTCTTATTCGGCACAGGGACCGACTCGCACCGATAGCCCAGGCTCTCGAGCGCAGCGTGCACCAGCCGCTCGTGCTTCCACGTCAGGCCTCCGAAAAGGATCGTTGTGTGATCCCGCTGCAATTTAGTAAACGGCAGTTCAATAGGGCGGTGGAAGTGTGCGACTTCCTTGCGCTCGATGCCGGCTTCATGTTCCAGCCGCTTACGTTCCGTTTCCAGACGCTGCCGGATTAGGTCTTCGGGAGACAAGATGTGGAACAAATCGCCGTTGTTTTGTGTGGGCTGAACGGGTGCAACAGTGCTCATTTTTCGGCTCCAGTCTTAACTTGTCTCGAATTTGTTTCGATCTGGGTCAATCTCTGGAATCTTGTGAAGTATAGGCGACGAATAACCAGTCCAGCTTCATCGTTCGCCCGCGGGATAAAAACAACTCTCACGCAATCAGAAAGTCGCGCTGCCCATGCGCACTATGGATCTGGCCGATGGTTAAGCCAGACTCTTAGGTAACAAATTCTGCTGGATTTGTCCAGGTATGTGTAGAGGAATACAGCGGATGGCGAGATTCCGATGTTCGAAGGGTCCCCTGCGTGTCGGATGGTGGCCGCCGATACCCGGGAAGCGTAAGCCAAGTTTTTGGGGAGCGTGAATCGGCCGCGACCACATGTTGCACCTACACCTCCAACCTGCATCTCCAAAAATGAGCCGCGGGCGTCTTGCGGCTCGCCCCTTGCGGCAGCGAATATGGTAGACTCCGCCGCCAGTGGGCTGGATGGGGGTATTGGGTTTATTGTGATCGTTCCGCCTGGCTGAGCTGCGGCGGTAACAACGTCACCCAAATACCGGCCGCACTGAGAGGTTGAAAACTGCACCGCCTTCCGTTGGAAGGGACAGTTTGAAGGGAGAGTTGACCATGGAAACTGCCAATCTGACTCCGCCTTTGCCACCCTCCACCAGGGTACCTACTCGCGCAACTAAACAGCCGTTCTATCGCAGCTTGTGGGGACAGGTTCTGCTGGGTGTCGCGCTGGCAATTGTGCTCGGCTACCTCAGGCCGCACACGGCAATCGCGATGAAGCCTCTGGGCGATGCATTTATCCGGTTGATCAGCATGATCATCACGCTCGTGATTTTCTGCACGGTGGTCACCGGCATTGCAAGTATGCAGGACATGAAAAAGGTCGGAAGAGTGGGCGGAAAAGCCCTCCTTTATTTCGAAATTGTTTCGACACTCGCACTCCTGGTCGGTCTCATAGTCGGCAACGTCGTGCATACCGGCGCGGGCTTTAACGTGAATCCAGCCACCCTCGATGCTAAAGCTGTCGCCGGTTATGCGGGTGCGGCGAAAGCGCAAAGTGTGACCGACTTCATCATGCACATCATTCCCGTCACCGTCGTTGACGCGTTTGCCCGCGGCGATATTTTGCAGGTGGTGCTGGTGGCGATTTTGTTCGGCTTTGCCTTGTCCGCCATGGGTAGCCGTGGCAAGCCATTGCTCGAAGTCCTCGAGTCCCTTACGCACGCTGTATTCGGCATCATCAATATCGTGATGCGGTTTGCTCCCATAGGTGCTTTTGGCGCCATGGCGTTTACGATCGGAGCGTATGGTATTTCGTCGCTGGGCCCTCTGCTTAAACTGATTTTCACGTTTTGGATTACCAGCATTCTGTTCGTGCTCCTGGTCATGGGTGCAATCGCCTGGGCGGCGGGATTCAGCATCATCAAGTACCTCGCGTATATCAAGGAGGAGATCATCCTCACGCTGGCGACCAGTTCCTCGGAGCCGGCGCTACCCACGCTCATGGAAAAAATGGAGCAACTGGGCTGCTCGAAAGCGCTGGTCGGGCTGGTGGTGCCTACCGGCTATACCTTCAATACCGATGGCAGCAGCCTGTACATGACATTGGCCGCTCTGTTTGTTGCGGAAGCGACCGGTGTTCACTTGACGCTAGGCCAGCAACTCACAATATTCGCGGTAGCAGTGTTGACGTCCAAGGGTGCGGCCGGCGTGCAAGGCGCGGCCTTTATCGCGTTGGTGGGAACTCTAATGGTGATCCCCACCGTTCCTGTCGCCGGAATGGCTTTGATCCTGGGAATCGATCGATTCATGAGCATGTTCCGAGCGACCGTCAACATGCTGGGCAATGGTGTAGCTACACTGGTGGTGGCTCGATGGGAACATGAACTCGACCCGGTGTTATTGCGTCGTAACCTGTCTTCACCGGATGCCTGGCGGCAGCAGCCGGCCATCGCCGCGGAGGTGCCGGGCGCTCCACAGTAAGCGCGGCATAACAGGCTAAACGAGTGAACGAGTGAATTGGTGTTTGGGGCACCGGTTAGTGGCAGTTCGATTTGACCGTGCCGAATGAGCCGATGCGTTTCTCGGACGCGCACACGCATTCGCCGAGTTGATCGAGGCTGTCGTACTTTTCCCTGAATTCCTTCAAAAAAGCCTGAAAGGCGGCTTGCGAAGAGAAGTAGTCGATCGTCACGTAACGGCCGCTAGTCTCAAGGTCACGATAAACTTCCGTGCGCAGGAACGCTTTGCTTTTGCGGAAGAGTTGCACCCAATCGCCCTCGGCGCCATAGATTTTTTCGAATTCTTTTTCGCGACCGGCTTGCGCCTGAAATTCCCATATACGAACGTAAACGTCTTCCGGTGTAGCCATCAGGATTATCCCTCTTTCGTCTATTTTCCCCGAATGAGCAACAATGCGCTGCAACCTGAACTAGAGAATATATACTGTCCGAGAAAACGCGTTACGGAAAGAAAATAGTTTTACTCGCCGATGGGCAAATGAAAGGGAAAGGGCTATCGTGGCGGACAAACATCCGGTTGGATTCACTTTCCACAAGATACGGGAGCAGGCCGAGCAGGGTAGTAGCGCCGCTTGGCGAGCCTTCCTCGACTTCTACAGCCCGTTATATCTCAAGCTCTTGGCGCTGTACTTGCCGGATGTTGACCTGGGCGCCGGTGTATGGCAGCAAACGCTGCGCTTGCTCGCCACCGATAATTTTGCGCATTTCCGGGCGACTGCACGCCAATCGGAGAGGGAGTTTCTCTCCGACATCCGAGCCTTCTTGATTGATGCCGCACTCGACACAAAACCAGCTGCGGACAATGAGGAGAGTCCAACTGTTAATGTCGAGGAGTTAGCGACAATTGTTGCGGGCTTGCCGCTTCTGCATCAGGAAATACTGTTTTTTAAGCTCGCCGGCTATACCGATGCCACTCTGGAACTCGTGATGCGCGTCGCACCGCAAGTCGCGCAGGCCTCGTTCGAGCGTCTGGCACCTGCGTATGCGGCGGCGCAGAAGCTCGAGCGTGACCGCTGTCTGTGGCCCGCTCCATGGCTGCAGGTTTTGCAGAAGGTACGTACGTTGAAAACAGATAAGTGTCCCCATTTGCACCAATTCTTACGAATTCAGGATGGGCAAGTAAGCTGGTACGACAAAGAGCCTCTTGAAACGCACGTGACCCAATGCCTGCATTGCCTTGCCGCATGGACCGCCTTACGTGAGGTGGGGTATTGGCGACGCGAGGCTCCGCCGGTGCCCGCCTCGCTGATTGAGGAGTTCCTGCCAGCCCTGCAGTTAGGCGCTCCACCGAGACAGTCACTTCTGCAGCGCGTATTCGGGCATTAGCCGAACTGCAATCTCATGCGCGATGATTGGTGCGGTAACCGGGAGTGGCGCGGGTCCATTCGTGGCGCTGAAATATCCAGTCGCAAATCGGCAGAAATACGTTGTGCCGGCCTTCAAACCCGCCGTGATGCAGCATGTGGTGACGGCGCGCAAATTTGAACCATCGCGGCAATCCCCCGAAGTGAATGCGCCAATGGATTTCCTCGTAAGCGATGAAATAGCAGGTAAATCCCGCAAACATCCCCGCAGCGAGGGCGCCACCCAGGAAGTGGCCGGCGGCGAACACGGGCGGCGCGTTCAACAAAAAAACGAAGACGACTACCCAAGGCGAGGTAGCAAAATTCACGTATCTGGCTTCATTGGGAGCGCCTGCGGAATCGTGATGCAGCGCATGACGCTGCGCCAAAAAGCCTGTTCCCCAGTGTAATAGGAAGCGGTGCAGCACGTACTCGAATGCGTTCGCATAGAGCAAACCCGTGACGATACCGAGCAGGACTGCAACCACCCCTGAAGTCCGCGGGTCGAACCCGCACAACCTGATCGCCGTCATTGCGAGCACGGAGCCGGTCAGGCTCGCAGTCACCGCGTTGGTGCGCTTTACCCGCTGCGCGCGAGTCATCTCCGCCGCACGAATATCACCCGCCGCAGCTGAATGATCGTTTTTCGCTGCTGCGATGCTGCCCATACCTGCCATTTCTTCTGTTTACCCTCAGTAAGATTGCATACAACGAGAAAATTATTCAGGTCTCAAGTATGGGCGATGGCCCGGAGCGCCATGCAGGTTGCCTGCCCTGCGTTGCCCTGATTGCCCGAGTCACAGTTCGCGCAGCAGTGCCTCCCGCAATGCTTCCTGCCGGGTGGAGGTAAGCTTGGCGCTCTCCACGGTCAGATAAAAAGCATCGAGCGCGCGCTGTCCCTCCGTATCGATCAGCGCAACCTCAATGTTGCAGCCGGTTTTAGCCAGCGCGGAACTCAAACGGTACAGCAATCCTGGGCGATCCTGTGTGATGATTTCCATGAGCGTCGAGTGCGAAGAACTCGAGTCGTCGAAGCGCACCTCGGTGGGAACGCTCACCTTTGCTGCGGGCGGCGAATCCAGATGCGCCCTGCCACGCATCAAGGTCTCAAGGGGCATCGAGCGCAAAAGAACGTCGATTACGTTCTTTTGCAGCCGGGCCGCCTCACCCGGGTTCAGCTCCAGGGTATTGTGCGGATCGGTGAAATGAAAGGTATCCACGACCACGCCAGCCGCATTGGCAAAGGCCTCGGCCTTCCAGATATCCATGCCCCAGGCCGCAAGCGTGCCCGTGATGCCGACAAAGAGCATGGGCCGATCCGTAGCGAGCAATGTAAACACGTACATGGAATCGCGTTTCTCAAGCCTTAATTGCACGGGATCGTTTATCAATTTACGAGCCATGTCGAAATGGATCGCTACTTCTTCAGGAGAATGAGCCAGAGCGTACCGTCGCGGGAGACCTTCGAGGAAGGAACTCAGTTCCTGCCGAATCGTCGCGCCGGAACTTGGGACGTGGAACACCAAAGGCATCACCTGGTCGACAAAACGCAAATCAGCGCTCTGGGCGTGAATGCGCTCTTCGTCGAGGCTCCGGCCCATGTAATTGGCCGTGGATACGTAAAGCTGCCACAGCGATTCCGCTTTCCATGGAGTGAGGGCCTCGGGGTTTACCGCACGGATGTCGGCATAGGTAAAAAGGCATAAAAGTTTGAGCCGCTCCGGTGTGCCCACAGTTTCGGCGAACGCGTGGATCGTTTCGGGATCGAAGATGTCCCGGCGAAGCAGGTTTGCGGACATGGCGAGGTGGTCGCGAATCAGAAAACGCACCATCTCCGCATCCGGAGGCTTCAGATCGAGCCTGGGGAAAACGTTCTCCACGGCTTGCAGGCTGCCCGTTATGTGGTCCTCGCACGCCATCCCTTTGCCTACATCGTGGAAGAGAAGCGAGAGAAACAGCAGTTCCGGCTGTTCAAGTTCGGCGAAGATCTCCGCGAAGGGGCGTTCCCATGCGTGAGTGGCCTGCGGAAGACGGTGAAGGTTCTCGATGGCCCGGAACGAGTGGGCATCCACCGTGTAATGGTGATAGAAGTCCCGGATCACCAATGCGTCGATCACCGCGAACTCTGGAAAAAGATATACCAGCAGCCCGGAGCTGTGCATGGCACGAAGCGCGTCGGCAGCATGCGGCGCGACCAAAATCTTCTGCAAGTGCGCCCAAAGGTTCGGCAATAGTAAGGCGTCCGCAGAGGCATGGGAATCACCGTCAACGGAGCTGCCCGCCAGTGCTCGGACGTGCGGAAGGGCCGCGTAAATCTGGTCTTCGGCCTCGCGGCTTAGCTTTACGCCATTGATGGCAATAAACTCGAAAAGCGCGATGAGTGTTGCCGGGGCCCGCAGCGCCTCTGGCTGACGCACGCGCACACGTCCGCCAATCTCGACAAAAGCGGAGGCGGACCGTCGCGCGATCCAGTTATCCAGGCGGCCACGCAACGAAGGCGATGGCGGAAGCGCCTCGTCCAGCAACTGTGTGCATAACCCGAAGATGATCCGGGCGTGACGAAAATATTCCCGCATCCACTCGGCAGGCGGAATGGCGGCGACGGACCCGCTCCCAATTCCGCGTGCAGCCGCTTCCGCCTGCAGTTCGTATGAAAGTCCGTTGTCATCACGCCCCTGCCGGTAGTGCAGGAAGCACCGCGCCGCAGCCAGGAAATCAAACGCCTTGTGCATTTCTCCCGCAACTGGGGCGGACCAGAAGCTGTCAGGCTCGTTCGATTCCGGAGCAGCATTGTTTCCGGTAATTAAGGCCACCCAGCACGCCACGTGATAATCGCGCAAACCTCCGGGCGAATTCTTCAAATTCGGTTCGAGATGAAAGACTGTATGACCTTCCTTCTCGTGCCGTTGCCGGGTCAAATCGGAAATATCGCGCAGCAACGCGAGCCGCTCGCGCGCGATCATTTGCGGAAGGGCGCTGTGGTTAAGCCGTGAAAAAAGCCGCGCATCGCCTGCCAGGTAGCGCCGATCCAGTAGCGAAATGTTAAATTCCGCATTGTCCTGATGAAACTTGTCGCACTCGGCGAGAAGACGGTTTGTGGGGCTGAGGCGAAGGCGCAAATCCCACAGCGTACGGGCAATCGTACGAGTCGCATCACGGTAGCGGCTTTCGGCGGCCTGATCTTCCGCCAGGAACATAAGATCAATGTCGCTGAATGGGAATAGCGCGCGTCGCCCATAGCCGCCGAGCGCTACCAGGCAAAAGCGCTCCAGTTTGTCTGGTTCGGCCGCAAGTACTTCGCGGCACAGATCGACAATCAGTCGGTCCACCAGAGCCGTGCGATCCTCAATGGCTTTCCTGCCATTCGAGGTTGCTGCAAATTCGGCTTGTATTCTGGCGGACTCGGTGGCGTAAAAGTCGCGCAAAGCGGCAGCGGAAGGTGTGCCGGACGTTAACGGTGCGGTGTCGGTCAAAGCGGGGATCCGTACTCAGCGGTTCGCGTACACCACTATAGGGCGCCTTCTCCGCGTTCTTCATCGCGGATGCGGATGGCCTGCTCGACGGGAGTCAAAAATATTTTACCGTCGCCGATCTTGCCAGTTCGTGCGGTCTTTAGAATCGTTTGCACCGCGCCATCGACTAAATTATAGGGCAGAACCATTTCGATTTTGATCTTCGGAAGAAGATCGACCTCATATTCGCGGCCGCGATATGTCTCGGTGTGGCCCTTCTGCCGTCCGTGCCCACGCACCTCGGAAATGGTCATGCCCTCGACGCCCATTTCATGCAACGCGTCTTTGACGGCTTCGAAACGGGAAGGCTGGATGATGGCTTCGACTCGGGTCATCTGCTTTCGTCTCCGTATTCTTGTGCTGCGTGGAACCGGCCTGCGCGTAACCTCATCGTAACTCCGAAATGCGCTTGTGGGGCACGCGCCCCATAGTAACCAAAATCAATAGTCAAAGCGCATCCTTTGCTATTGGTTGATGGTTGGTGCGACACAACACCCAGAACACGAATGTAGGGAAATAGATAGCTCCAGGAAGTTACGCCCAGACCTGCAGCGCTGCTTTAGCTGCCAGCTGCAATCAGGTCAGTGACTGCCCCTAGGCTGCTACTCGACACCAGGCGCGCATACTTTGCCAGCACACCCGTCTTGTACCGCGATTCGGGAGCTTTCCACGCGGCCCTGCGGCGCTCCAGTTCAGTTCCGGGCACGTGCAGTTCGAGCAGCCGTGAGGCGGAGTCAATCGTAATCGAGTCATTTTCGCGCACCAGCGCAATGGCACCCCCCATGGCAGCCTCTGGAGCTACGTGTCCAACAACCAGGCCGTGAGTCGCGCCCGAAAAACGACCATCGGTGATCAACCCGACAGAATCACCCAGGCCAGCGCCAATCAATGCGGACGTGGGGGCCAGCATCTCGCGCATGCCCGGTCCGCCCTTCGGACCTTCGTAACGAATGACAATCACGTCGCCGTGCTGGATCTTATTTGCGAGGATCGCTGCGAGGCAGTTCTCCTCGGACTCGAATACACGCGCCGGCCCGGTGATTTTGGGGGTTCTGGAGATTTTGGCCACCGCACCTTCGGTTGCAAGATTGCCTCTCAGGATGACGAGGTGTCCCTCGGGCGCGACCGGGCGCTCCCAGGGTCGAATCACATCTTGGCCCCTTCGCGGCTCGGCGGAAATTGATTGCAGCGTTTCGGCGATCGTTTGCCCGGTGATCGTCAGGGCATCGCCGTGCAACTGGCCGTGGGCCAGCAGCATTTTCATTACCTGGGGTATGCCTCCCGCTTGATGTAATTCGGTAATTACGTACTTACCCGACGGCTGCAAGTCGCACAAAATCGGTACACGGCGTCGGATTGTTTCGAAGTCTTCAAGTGCAAGTGGCACGTTCGCAGCGCGGGCTATGGCTAACAGATGCAGCACCGCGTTTGTGGAACCGCCGCAGGCCATTACGACACTAATGGCGTTCTCAAAAGCTTTGCGGGTCATAATTGCGGACGGCAGCAACTGTTTCCGCACGGCCTCTGCTAGAACGCGCGCGGATTCGGCCGTACTATCGAGTTTTTCCGGGTCCTCGGCAGCCATGGTGGAAGAGTACGGCAGGCTCATGCCCATGGCCTCGATGGCCGAAGACATCGTGTTCGCCGTGAACATGCCTCCGCAGGAGCCGGCGCCCGGACATGCGTGCCGCTCGACTTCCGTCAATTCCGCCGTATCGATCCGTCCGGCTCCGTGTTGCCCGACCGCCTCGAACGCACTCATGATCGTAAGATTTTTGCCATCCAGATGCCCGGGTTTGATCGTGCCGCCGTAGACAAAAATTGCCGGAATGCCGATGCGCGCAATGGCGATCATCGCCCCAGGCATGTTTTTATCGCAGCCGCCGATGGCCAGCAGTCCATCGACACGGGCGGCGCCGCAAACAGTCTCGATCGAATCCGCAATCACTTCGCGGGATACGAGCGAATATTTCATCCCTTCCGTGCCCATGGAGATGCCGTCGCTCACCGTGATGGTGCCGAAGATCTGCGGCATCATTCCGGCTTCGCGCAGCGCTTTTGTTGCCCGTGCCGCCTGATCGTTGAGCCCCGCGTTACAGGGCGTGATCGTGCTGTAGCCGTTCGCGACGCCGATGATCGACTTGTCAAAATCGGCGTCGCCAAAGCCCACGGCGCGAAGCATGGCTCGATTGGGAGCGCGCTCGACGCCCTGAGTGATCGTTTTGCTTCTTTCGTTCATGCTCATCGGAAATAGTCTCTTTCGCCTGTGTTCACGGCACACCGCAACGGGTGAACCGTTCCAGGTTGGTTAACGGTTGAATTTGGACCCGAGAAATCTAGACGTTTACCGCTTTGCGGCGGTCACCGCCCCCGATTCTTCGGTGGTCACATCTACGGGGTTCAGGAAGGGCATTCGCGCTCGCAATCTCGCACCCACCTCTTCCACCAGCAGGTGCTGCTCTTTGCGGCGCATCTCCTTGAACTTCGGCCGGCCGGTTTTGTTTTCCGCAATCCACTTGCGCGCGAACTCGCCGTTCTGAATTTCGGTGAGCATGTCTTTCATCACTTTGCGCGTCTCGGCATTTACAACGCGCGGTCCGCCGACATAATCGCCATATTCTGCGGTGTCGCTGATGGAGTAGCGCATATAGTTCAGCCCACCCTGATAAATCAGGTCCACGATCAATTTCATTTCGTGCACGCATTCGAAGTACGCGGCTTCGGGCTGGTATCCAGCGTTGACCAGAGTGTCGAACCCCGCTTTCATCAATTCGCTGATGCCGCCGCACAACACCGCCTGCTCGCCAAACAGATCGGTTTCAGTCTCCTCCGTAAACGTGGTTTCCATTACTCCCGCACGGGTGGCGCCGATCGCTTTTCCATAAGAGAGCGCCAACTGCTTGGCCTTACCCGTCGCGTCCTGATGCACGGCAATGAGCGCGGGCGTTCCCCCGCCCTCGGTGAACACTTCGCGCACGCGATGGCCGGGCGCCTTTGGGAGCGATCATCGTGACGTCTACATTTTTCGGGGGGTGAATGGTGCCATAACGAATATTGAAGCCGTGGGCGAACATTAGCATTTTGCCCTCCGTCAGGTTGGGCGCAATCTCCTGCTCGTAAACATCGGGCTGGGTCGTATCTGGCGCGAGGAGCATGATTACATCTGCCCATTCCGCGGCTTCGCGGTTGGAGCGCACGTTCAGCCCGGCCGCGACCGCCTTTTCTCGCGACTTGCTTGCCGGATGCAAGCCGATGCACACCGTGCAGCCACTGTCGCGCAAGTTCAATGCGTGGGCGTGTCCCTGAGAACCGTAGCCGATAATTGCGATTTTCTTCGCCTGGATCAGGGAAAGATCTGCTGCGTCATCCTGGTGAATCGTAGCCATCGTGTGCTCCTGTGTGGAATAAAGTAATTTGAGTTCGTCAAACGGAGTGCGAAGTTTCCGCCGCGTGTGCCAGGACGTCGGCAGCATCCGTTGCGGCGGGCGCGTTTTGGCCCGGCTGGGGTGCTGCTGATTGCGCAGGAGCTTGGGATACCGCTTCCGATACCTGCTGTTCCAGGCCGCGAGTCATCACTACTTGCCCCGTGCGCACCATTTCGACAATACCGAACGGGCGCAGAACCTCTACGAGCGCGCGAATTTTCTCTTCCGCACCAGTGATCTCGATGATCAGCGAACGCGGCGCCAGGTCCACTACGCGAGCCCGGAAGACGCGCACGATTTCCATCAAGCGACGGCGCGATTCCTCGCGCGCCTCAACTTTAATCAATGCCAGGCTCCGCGAAACCGTGGAGGCCGGGGTCACGTCCGCGACCGACAGAACGTTCACCAGTTTGTAGATATTGGCTTCGACGCGATGGGCGGCCCCCGCGCTAATGGCCGAAACAATGGTCATGCGCGAGATACCCGGCCGCTCGGTATGGCCGACCGTCAGTGACTCGATATTGTATCCACGGCGGCGAAAAAGCGAGGCAATCCGGTTCAGGACGCCAGGTCTGTTTTCGACGTAGACGACAAACGTGTGTAACTTCTCGCGTTCCGTCATCTCTTGCCCACGCGGACTAAGTTGTGAGGAATCGATGGTCGCATGCTTGAATGACCCGGGACCCGGTTTCCTTCGCTCGCTGACATTTCCGCAGCGCCCGATTTCGTTGACGCTGATTAGTCATCGCTGGACTTTTCCACCAGCGGAGTCGGGCGGCGTATCATCGCTTGTAAGTCCGCGCCCGTGGGCACCATCGGGTATACCGAATCCTCCTGCTCCACCCGAAAATCGATCAGTGCGGGTCCCGCGTGGAAACGCGCCGTTTGTATAGCGGGAGGCAGTTGCGCCCTTTGCGTCACGGAAAGCCCGGGGATTCCGTACGCATCAGCCAGTTTGACGAAATCGGGACTCAATATCGGGCTCGAAGCATACCTGCTATCGTAAAAAAATTCTTGCCACTGCCGGATCATCCCCAGATATCCGTTGTTGATGATGGCTATTTTAACGTTCAGTTTTTCCTGCACGATGGTCGCGAGCTCGGCCATGGTCATCTGAAAACCACCGTCCCCGGCTATAACCCACACTTCCGCCTCCGGCCGCGCGAACTTAGCGCCGATGGCTGCCGGCAGCGCGAATCCCATGGTGCCGAGCCCTCCGGAGGTGATCAGCGATCGCGGCCGTTCGTGATGATAATACTGCGCCTCCCACATCTGATGCTGGCCCACGTCGGTGACCACAATCGCTTCGCCATGCGTTTCGCGCCACAACGCATTGATCACGTGGGCCGCGTACAGGTGACCATCGTCGGGCAAGTTTTGGATGTCGCGCACAGCGGAATCTTTTTTCGACGCCTCGACTTCGGCCCACCAATCAGACCGGGCTGCCGCCTTCACGCCCGGCAGCAGTTGTTGCAATACTGCGCGCAAGTCCCCAATCAACGGAATGTCCACATGAACGTTCTTGTTGATCTCGGCACGATCGATGTCGACGTGAATTTTCTTCGCTTTTTGCGCGTAAGTGTTGAGTTTGCCGGTCACACGGTCGTCGAAACGCATGCCCAGCGCAATGAGCAGGTCTGACTCCTGGATTGCCTGGTTGACCCAAGCCTCCCCATGCATGCCCATCATTCCCAAGCTCAAAGGATGCGAGGCCGGAAATGCACCCAGTCCGAGCAGCGTCAAAGCGACCGGGATACGAGCCGTTTCGGCCAGCATCTGTACTTCGCGCATGGCTCCAGAAAGGATAATGCCGTGTCCCGCCAGGATCACCGGACGGCGCGACTCATTGATCAGCGCAATTGCTTCATCAATCTGCCTCCGGCCCGGGAAAAAATCAGGAACCTGCCGGTGAGCTTTGGGTGCGGCGGCCTCCCAGTCAAACGTGCAGGAATCCCTTTGCGCGTCTTTCGTAATGTCCACGAGCACCGGGCCGGGCCGGTCCGACGCGGCAATATGAAAGGCTTCGCGCAAGCTCGGTGCGATATCCTCGGGGCGCGTGACCAGATAATTGTGTTTGGTGACAGGAATTGTGATTCCCGTAATGTCGGTTTCCTGGAACGCGTCGGTTCCAATCACACCGCTGCCCACCTGGCCGGTGATGCACACGATCGGAGACGAGTCCATCATCGCGGTGGCGATGCCGGTGACCATGTTGGTAGCGCCCGGTCCGGACGTCGCCAGTGCCACGCCCACCTGCCCGCTCGCGCGCGCGTATCCGTCCGCCATGTGCGTCGCGCCCTGTTCATGACGCACCAGTACATGGTGCACAGATGATTTGGTCATGGCGTCATACGTCGGCAGAATCGCGCCGCCCGGATAGCCAAAAACGCAGGTGACACCGAGGCGTTCCAGGCATTTCCAGACGATCTCCGCGCCGGTCAGAACCGAGGCGTGTTCGCCGTTTTTTGATTGAGGTTCGGCCATGTGGCGGGTATTTCCCAAAAACACCTACATAATAAGTCACACAGCGCTACTAGTCCAATTTATGTTTTGTGTACAGACTATAAAGATGAGTTATACCACTGCCCATTCGGAAATTCCCGTTTTTCATCGCCCGTATTGCCGCGCGCTTCCTGTAATATGATCGTGGCACGAGGGTGGATCGTCTCTCGTGAGCAAATAGAAGCAGCGGAAAGCCGGGGCGCTCCCGATTCGCGCCGCGCGAACGCACGTGCCCAGTCTTAGGAAACGGAATCGATCCTTCCCCCGTCTAACGTTTGTTGTGCAATTCGCCAGAATGGACCGTTCATGAAACGGCCGAACTCTGCCGACGGGCAAACCGGGGAATCGGTAGAAGTCCCAGGGCTATGGCGAAAGGTTTGCCGGTAACATCGCAAATACCGCCAGAAATACTCTTTTGTTTGGGTTGAGAGGATCATGCCGGAAAAACTGTCAGAGACGCCCACGCACACCCTTCGAGAAGGCACAACCCACCGGGAGGTGACGTTGCAGCCGGACGGCCCGCGCCACACTCCCCCCCCAAAGAAGAGGTCGGTCGCGAGCAAAATACTCCTGCTGCTGGCGCTATTGATTTGCGTCGGGGCTTTCATATCGTGGCGCAGCTCGGCTAAAAAGACGCAGGCAGCGTCCGCCGCGCAAGCTGACGCCGCGACGCGGCGCGCTGTGCCTGTGGTCACATCTGTCGCGGAGAAGCGCGACCTGCCGGTCTATCTCGAGGGGCTTGGCTCGGTGACCGCATTCAACACGGTTACGGTGAAAAGCCGAGTGGATGGAGAACTGACGGAGATTCACTTTAAAGAAGGCCAGGAGGTTAAGAAAGGCGATCTCCTCGCGGTCATTGATCCCCGCCCATTCCAGGTGGCCTTAAGTCAGGCCCAGGCGACGCTTGCCCGCGATCAGGCGCAGCTTAGCGATGCCAAGCTCGACGCCAACCGGTACAGCCAACTGGTGAAAGAGGGAGTCATCGCGCAGCAGCAATACGACACCCAAAATGCGCTGGCGGGGCAGGTTCAGGGATCGGTTGAGGCGGACCAGGCGCAGATCGATAATGCCAAGCTCAATTTGGTTTACTCACACATTACGTCGCCGATCGACGGGCGCGTGGGCCTGCGACTGGTTGATGCCGGAAACATCGTGCACGCCAGCGATCCCAATGGATTGCTGGTGATTACGCAAATGCAGCCCATCGCGGTGATCTTCACTCTGCCGGAAGACAGTTTGCCGTCCGTGAATGCCGGGATGCGCAAAGGCATGCTGCCGGTAAAGGCGCTTAGCCGCGACGATGGCACGCAAATCGCGGCGGGCACGCTCCTCACGATCGATAACCAAATCGATCAAACGACCGGCACTTACCGATTGAAGGCCATTTTCAGCAATCAAGACCGAGCTCTGTGGCCCAACCAGTTTGTGAACGCCAGGCTGCTCCTCGATACCAGGAAAAATGCCATCCTGGTGCCCGCTGCTGCGGTCCAACACGGCTCGCAGGGAGCCTTTGTCTATGTTGTGAAGTCCGACAAAACGGCTGAGACTCGCACGGTAACTCCGGGTCTTACGGAGGGGACGATTACCGAAATCACTGCCGGTCTCGCCCCGGGCGAGGTTGTCGTAACCGACGGCCAGGATAAATTGCGCGCTGGCACCCTTGTGGATGCCCGTCCTGATACGCGAAATGGCGCACAGAATGGAGCCACAGCGGCGAATCCCGGTGCATCCTCCACGCCAATTTTGGGCGGCGCAAAAGGCGCACCTCCTTCCAGCGGACAAAGGGGCGGAACGCCAGCCACTCAGGGCGGAGCCCAGGCGAATGGTGGGGGCCAGACGTACCCCGGGAACGTACAGAATAATGCGCCGGGCGGTCAGGACCAGCGGCAGCGCAAAAACCGGAACAAGAATCCGGACTAGGGTATTTCATGAATCCATCCCGGCTGTTTATCCTCCGTCCGGTTGCGACCACGCTTCTGATGACCGGCATATTGCTGGCCGGTATCGTGGCCTACCGGCAGTTGCCCGTCTCTGCTCTGCCTCAAGTGGATTACCCCACCATCCAGGTACTGACGTTTTATCCGGGTGGCGGCCCCAGCGTTATCGTTTCCTCAGTTACGGCTCCCCTCGAGCGCCAGTTTGGGCAAGTGCCTGGCCTGAAGCAGATGACCTCAACCAGCACGTTTGGGGCGTCGCTGATTATTTTGCAGTTTGATCTGAACCAAAATATCGACGTCGCCGAACAGGAGGTTCAAGCTGCCATTAACGCGGGTGGCACGTTTCTCCCAACCGATCTCCCGAATCCGCCGATTTATAGCAAGGTCAATCCGGCCGACGCGCCAATTTTGACGCTGGCGTTGAGCGGTACCACGATGCCGCTCTACAAGATTGAGGACTTGGCGGATACCACCCTCGCCCAGAAAATCGCGCAACTCCCCGGAGTTGGACTGGTCACCATCAGCGGCGGACAAAAGCCAGCTGTGCGCGTGCAAGCGAACCCTACGGCCCTGGCATCTTACGGCTTAAGCCTGGAGGACATGCGCACGGCACTTGCCGCAGCCAATGTTGATCAGGCGAAAGGCAACATTGATGGGCCGCGGCAGGCTTATACCATTGGAGCCAACGACCAGCTTTTCTCCAGTTCCGATTACAACAAAGTGATTGTTGGATACAAAAACGGGGCGCCCGTACGCGTCTCGGATGTGGCCCGCGTTATTGAAGGAGTCGAGAACACCAGCCAGGCGGCATGGTACAACGATACCCCTGCCGTTATCGTCAACATTCAGCGGCAACCGGGCGCCAATATCATTGACGTCGTGGACCGGATTACGGCGTTGCTGCCGCAACTCCGTGCGTCGTTGCCGCCCTCGGTGTCCGTCTCGATCCTCACCGACCGCACCACCACGATTCGCGCCTCGGTCAAGGACGTGCAGTTTGAGTTAATGCTCACCGTGGCGCTCGTGGTCATGGTGATCTTCCTGTTCCTGCGAAACCTGGCGGCTACGGTCATCCCCAGCGTGGCGGTACCGGTATCGCTGGTCGGCACCTTCGGGGCGATGTACCTGCTGGGATACTCGCTCGATAACCTTTCGCTTATGGCGCTCACGATTTCCACCGGATTCGTGGTCGATGACGCCATCGTGATGATTGAAAATATCGAGCGCTATATTGAAGCGGGTGAGGCTCCGCTCGAGGCGGCGCTCAAGGGAGCGGGCCAGATCGGATTCACCATCGTTTCGCTGACCGTTTCCTTGATTGCCGTGCTGATTCCTTTGTTGTTCATGGGCGACATTGTCGGCCGGCTTTTCCGTGAATTCGCCGTAACTCTTAGCGTCACGATTCTGGTGTCTGCGCTGGTGTCCCTGACGCTGACGCCGATGATGTGTTCCAAGCTGCTGAAGCACAAGGACGCGGCGCATCAGGGAGCTTTGTACCGTTTTTCCGAGCGCGGCTTTCAGTGGGTCATCGATCGGTACGCCTCCAGTTTGGAAGTGGTGCTGCGTCATCAAACCATCACGCTTTTCGTGACCCTGGGGACTTTGCTTCTCACGTTGTATATGTACATCGTGGTGCCAAAGGGCTTTTTCCCCGTGCAGGACACGGGCGTAATCCTGGGCATTTCCGAAGCGCCCGAGACCACTTCCTTCACGGGAATGGCTGATCGCCAGCAAGCGCTCGCGCGCATTATTTTGCAGGATCCGGACGTTGTCAGCCTCTCCTCGTATATCGGCGTAGACGGAACCAACATGACGCCGAATAACGGCCGCATTCAGATCAATTTGAAGCCCCGCGAAGAGCGCGCGTCTGATGTGACCGAAATTATCCGCCGTTTATCGGGCAAATTATCGGGGGTTGAAGGAATCACGCTTTACATGCAGGCCGTCCAGGACCTGACCGTCGAAGACCGCGTAAGCCGCACGCAATATCAGTACAGTCTGGAGGCTGCCGATCCCAAGGATCTGGCGACCTGGGTCCCACGCCTGGTCGAGAAGCTGCAATCGCTTCCCCAGTTGCGCGATGTGGCGACCGATCAGCAGAATCATGGCCTGGAAGAGGACCTGATCGTCGATCACGATACTGCCTCCCGCCTGGGCTTGACGATGTCTGCGATTGACAACACGTTATACGACGCGTTTGGCCAGCGGCAGGTATCCATCATTTTTACCCAGCTGAATCAATACCACGTGGTGCTCGAGGTCGCGCCGGAATTTCGGCAGAACCCCGACGCGCTTAGCAGCTTGTACGTAAAATCGTCCACCGGCCAGCAGGTCCCGCTGGGAACCTTTACCCACTTTGAACCTAATACCGCTTCGCTAACCCTGAACCACGAGGGGCAATTTCCATCGACCACGCTCTCCTTCAACCTGGCCCCCGGGGCATCGCTGGGGAATGCCGTGAAGGCGATTGACGATGCCGGCCGCGAAATCGGAATGCCGGCGAGCGTGGCAGCAAGCTTTCAAGGCACGGCAGCGGCGTTCCGCAACTCGCTAGCCAATGAAGATTGGCTGCTGCTCGCGGCGGTCGTCACCGTTTACATTGTCCTCGGTGTGTTGTACGAGAGCTACATCCACCCGCTCACCATTCTTTCCACGCTGCCTTCCGCGGGCGTGGGAGCGATCCTGGCGCTGCAACTTTTTCACCTGGATCTGGGCGTAATCGCACTGATCGGAATTATCTTGCTGATCGGCATCGTTAAGAAGAACGCGATTATGATGATTGACTTCGCGCTCGAAGCGGAGCGTGTGGAGCATAAGCCCCCCGAGGAAGCGATTTACCAGGCGTGCCTGCTGCGCTTTCGGCCCATCATGATGACCACCATGGCAGCGCTGTTCGGAGGCCTGCCGCTGGCAATAGGCACCGGGACCGGTTCTGAGCTCCGCCATCCTTTGGGCATCAGCATCGTTGGCGGCTTGCTGCTCAGCCAATTGCTAACGCTTTACACCACGCCCGTCGTCTACATCTGGTTTGACAAGCTGGCCTCCCGCATGCGCGGTACGCGGGTCGCGGAGCGGTTTGACTTCCCCGAGGCGGGAGCACCAGAACCGGGCGACTAAGCATTTAACGGTAATGAATATCTCGGCCCCATTTATCCGGCGTCCTGTCGCGACCTCACTTCTTACCGTTGCTCTGCTGCTGTCCGGCCTGCTCGCCTATCCGTTATTGCCGGTCGCGCCCTTACCCGAAGTCGAGTATCCCGTTATTCAGGTTTCTGCGAATCTGCCTGGAGCGAGCCCGGACACGATGGCCTCCGCGGTCGCAACCCCGCTCGAACGCATGTTCGGCCGCATCGCCGGGATCAATCAGATGACTTCCCGGAGCCAGTTGGGGTCGACGAATGTGGTCTTACAGTTCGATCTGAGCCGCAACGTCGATGCCGCGGCGCGGGACGTGCAAGCGGCCATCAACGCTGCACGCGGGCAGTTGCCCACCGATTTGCCGACCAATCCAAACTGGCGGAAAGTGAATCCTGCGGAGTCACCGGTTCTGATCTTGACCCTTACCTCGGACACGGCGACGCAGCCGCAGATGTACGACGTGGCGGACTCGATCCTGGCGCAGAAGATTTCTCAGATACAGGGGATCGGACAGGTGTTTGTGGGTGGCAGCGCCCGGCCCGCGGTGCGAGCCGAGGTCAACCCGCTGCTGCTGAGCAAACTGGGCGTCGGACTCGATCAGGTGCGCACCGCTCTCGCGGCGGCGAACTCTCATTCGCCGAAGGGTCAGCTGGCCGACACGAAACACGATGAAGTCCTGAATGACAACGATCAGCTTTTCCTCGCCTCGCAATACGCACCGCTAATCGTTGCTTATCACGATGGTGCTCCGGTGCGCCTGTCCGATGTGGCCACGGTGATCGACGCCTCCGAGGACAGGCGCAACGCCGGAACGGTGAATGGCAAGCCCTCGGTTCTGGTGATCCTGTTCCGCCAGCCCGATGCCAACATCATCGAAACCGTGGATCGCGTGCGCAACCTCCTGCCGCTGCTGCAAGCCTCAATTCCGCCTGCGATTCACATCAGTGTCGGGGTCGACCGCACCACCACCATTCGAGCCTCGGTTCATGACGTGGAAATCAGCCTGGTCATATCGGTGGTGCTGGTTATCCTGGTGGTATTCCTTTTTCTGCGCAACGTTTGGGCCACGGCCATTCCCAGCATATCGGTGCCATTGTCGCTGGTCGGCACTTTTGGAGTCATGTATCTGCTGGGTTTTACCATCGACAATCTTTCCCTCATGGCGTTGACGATTTCCACGGGATTCGTTGTCGATGATGCGATCGTCGTCATCGAAAACATCACGCGTTATCTGGAGCAGGGCTTTTCGCCTATGGAGGCCGCGCTGCGCGGTTCGCAGGAAATCGGATTTACGGTGCTGTCGATGAGCACCTCGTTGGTAGCCGTTTTCATTCCCATATTGCTGATGGGTGGCATTGTGGGCCGCTTATTCCGTGAATTCGCGGTCACGCTAAGCATTGCTGTGGCAATTTCCATGGTCGTATCGCTGACGACCACCCCGACCATGTGTGCGAAACTCCTCCGGACCGAAAAAGGCCGCAGGCACAGCCGCCTCTATAATATGAGCGAGCGAGCTTTTGAATCGCTGTACGAGGGCTATTCGCGCAGCCTTCGCTGGGTTTTGGGGCACCAGCCGCTTGTGATGGGAATCACTCTGGGGACGGTCTGCCTCGCTGTTTATTTGTACGTCGTGGTTCCCAAAGGTTTTTTTCCGCAGCAGGACACGGGCCGTGTGAACGGAAATGTTCTAGGGTCCGAAGATGTTTCGTTCCAGTCCATGAAGGACAAGCTGACTGAATTCGTCAATATCATCAAAAGTGATCCCGCCGTGGACGTGGTTACCGGATACACAGGCGGTGGGCGCTCGACGAATACCGCATTTCTGAATATCTCGCTCAAAGACTTATCGGAACGGAAAGTCAGTTCATTCGCGGTGGTTAACCGGTTGCGTCCCAAGCTCGCTACCGTCGCTGGAGCAACTTGCTTCCTAGTGCCGGTTCAGGATGTTCAAATCGGCGGACGGCAAGGCAACGCCCAATTCCAGTACACTCTGCAGGGCGACAATCTCGCGGATCTTCTCGAATACGCGCCGCAGGTGCTGCAAAAGCTGCGAGCGCTACCGCAACTTCGTGATGTGAACAGCGATCTGCAGGACAAGGGCCTGGAAGCCGGCCTGGTTGTGGACCGCGATACGGCCAGCCGCCTGGGAATCACGCTGGCGACGGTGGACAATGCTCTCTACGATGCCTTCGGACAACGGCAGGTATCCACGATGTATGAGGGCCTTAATCAGTACCACGTAGTGATGGAAATCGATCCGAAATTTCAGCAGAGTCCCGACGCCCTGAACAATATCTACGTGCAATCCACGAAGGGGCAGGCCATCCCGTTGAGCGCGTTCACCCATTACGCGCCCTCGAGCACCTCGCTCACGGTCAATCACCAGGGACAGTTTCCGGCCGTGACCATTTCCTTCAATTTGGCTCCAAATGTTCCGCTGGGCAATGCAGTCGCGGCCATCCAAAATGTGGAGCGCACCCTGGGCCTGCCATCTACGATCCACCCCGGGTTCCAGGGCACCGCGCAAGCGTACCAGGCTTCGCTCGCCACTGAGCCTTTCCTGATCCTGGCCGCTCTGGTAACCGTCTATATCGTGCTCGGAATGCTTTACGAAAACTTCGTCCATCCCATCACCATTCTTTCCACGCTGCCGTCCGCCGGCGTCGGTGCGCTCCTGGCATTGCTGCTGTTCCACACGGAGCTGAGCATCATTGCCTTGATTGGCATCATCCTGCTGATCGGCATCGTCAAGAAGAACGCCATTCTGATGATCGATTTCGCGCTGCAGGCCGAGCGCAACGAAGAGAATAGTCCAGAGGATTCGATTTACCAGGCATGTCTGTTACGCTTCCGGCCGATCATGATGACCACCATGGCTGCCATGTTCGGCGGCATTCCTATCGCAGTCGGCGGGGGAAATGGATCCGAACTGCGACGCCCCCTGGGTATTGCCATAGTCGGCGGCTTGCTCTTCAGCCAGATGCTGACGCTCTATACCACGCCCGTTGTCTATCTCTACCTCGATCGGTTCCGCGCCTGGCTCACCGGAGAACGGAAATTGCCGCCTTTGGCAGGCGCACATGACGTCGTTCCGCCAGCCCACCCCGCCTCGGATTGAGCGGATCTGCTTGGCCGGATCTGCTTGGCCGGATCTGCTTGGCCGGATCTGCGCGCCAAACTTTACGCGCGTGCAGTATTGCGACCCAGCATCAGACGCCTACGCCGCTGCGTACGAATGTTACGGAATGAATGCTGCGGAACGAATGCTTGACGGCAGCAAGGTTCCCCACTAAGATACGAAAGTCACGCCACCATGCGCGTGACAGCGATCTTCATGCAGAGTGGCTGAGGGATTACGGGCCCGATGACGCCACGACAACCGGACCAGAGATTTTCGCTGGTCGTTAGGTGCCAATTCCCGCCCGGTTCGCGGGGGACATGAAGCTCGGAATCGAAACGTTTGCCTCATTCCCCCAACCCGGAATGAGGCTTTTTTGTTTTTAGGGCGCGCAGAGCCGAGCGCAGCCCGCAGAAAGAGACCAGAAATGAGTCCACATTTTTCGCTGCGTTGCCGCGAGTGTCATCGGGACTGGGGACATCGCGCGAGTTCGATTTGTGAAGATTGTCTCGCCCCGCTCGAAGTCCAATATGACATGGAGATCGCTCGGAAAACTTTTACGCGAGAGAACATCGCCAAGCGGCCCGCGAACCTGTGGAGATATGCGGAACTTCTCCCTCTGCCCGAGGGCTACGTTCCCGATTTGCCTGTCGGCATGACGCCGTTGGTCACGGCCAGCCGCCTCGGCGAACGCATCGGTGCCCGGCTGTACCTGAAAAATGACGCAGTTTGTTTTCCATCGCTTTCGTTTAAGGACCGCGTAGTCGCGGTAGCCCTGGCCCAAGCGAAGGCCTTTGGATTCCAAACGGTGAGCTGCTCGTCTACCGGAAATTTGGCGAACGCCGTTGCCGCTCAGGCAGCGCGATTGGGCCTAGAAGCGTTGATTTTTATTCCCGCTGACCTCGAGCCGGCGAAAATATTGGGCACGCAGGTGTTCGGCGCACGGTTAATTCCTATCTCCGGGAATTACGATCAGGTGAATCGTCTCTGTTCCCAGATCGCCGAAAATTATAAGTGGGGCTTCGTGAATATCAATCTCCGGCCGTATTACGCCGAGGGATCGAAAACCGTGGGATATGAAATCGCCGAGCAACTTGGCTGGCGCCTGCCGGACAATATCGTCGTGCCGATGGCCGGCGGTTCACTCATCACTAAGATTTTCAAAGCGTTCGGAGAGTTGATCGCTCTTGGTCTCGTGCCTCCCAAGCACGTGAAATTTTTCGGTGCGCAAGCTACGGGGTGCTCGCCAATCTCGGCCGCAGTGAAGGCGGGTAGAGATGAAGTGGATCCGCAAAAGCCAAAAACCATCGCGCGCTCGCTCGCGATTGGCAATCCGGCGGATGGCCTCTATGCGGCCCGCATGATTCGCGCGAGTGGCGGCTGGGCGGAAGACGCCTCGGATGAGGACATTGTTACCGCTATGGAGCTGCTCGCCACCACCGAGGGAATTTTTGGCGAAACGGCTGCGGGTGTTACCGTGGCCAGCGCGACGGCACTGATCACGGAGGGGCGTATTCTTCCTGAGGAAGAAACAGTGCTTTGTATTACGGGCAACGGCCTCAAGACGACGAATGCACTCGTGGGACGGCACATCCTGGAGGCACCTATCGAGCCGCGCCTGGCTGCCTTTGAAAAGCTGATGGGGCACGCGATGGCTGTTTCGGCGTCCTCTTAGGTCGCGATGGCAGGCTCCGAGCGCTCGGCTTCAGTTGTCGTACCGGCTACAACGGCCAATGTCGGGTGCGCCTTCGATTGCGCCGGAATCGCGCTCAGCCTGTATTTGCGCGCATCCGCCACTGTGTCAGGTTCCGAAGATTTTCAGATCACCTATACAGGTGAGGACGCTGGCCAGATACCGCGTGACTCCAGCAATCTAATCGTACGAGCAATGCAGCGCTCTGCGGCACGATCGAAAACGCTCCTGCAGGGCGCGCAAATCACGGTGCAAAACGACATTCCGCTGGGCGTGGGCTTAGGCTCCAGTGGCGCGGCCATCGTCGCGGGCACCTTGCTCGGTGCCGAACTGTGCGGCCTCGAACTCGATGCCGGGGAGGCGCTTCGCCTTGCGCTCGAGCTCGAAGGCCACCCAGATAACATCGCCGCCGCCGTTCATGGCGGAATGGTAGTGGCCGGGACCACATCGTGCGCTTCGAAAATCACCGCTGCGTCAACGGAAGGCCCGACGCCAGGCGCTTTGACGCCGGACGTATCGACGCCGGACGCACCGGCGCTAACGTCTTCGCCGAGCATGCCTGAGCCCATCGAGGTGCTCGTCGCTCGCGTCGATGTCTCGCCTAAGCTCGATTTTATCGCCGTAATTCCGGATATCCCGCTGCCCACCGAGAAGGCGCGCGCTGTGCTCCCGGCGAGCTATTCGCGAGCTGATGTCGTCGCGAATCTACAGCGCACCGCATTGCTGACTGCCTGCTTTTTCTCCGGGCGCAGGATTTCGCCGGAGCTTTTCCGCGACCGTCTGCATCAGCCGTATCGCGGCCCACTTGTTCCCGGACTCGCACAATGTCTCGAGTTTCGGCATCCCGGTTTGGCGGGTATTTTCCTGAGCGGCGCGGGTTCCGCCGTGATGGCTATTGCCGAGCACAGCGCGTCGCGTATCTCTGATTCGTTGATCGCCGAATTTCGGCGCCACGGAGTCACGGCGAGAGCCCTTATGCTGAAAGCCGATAATCAAGGCACCCAGGTCACCACTGGATCGGGCGTGCGCGCCTTGGGACCGGCGGTAGCCATGCCTACCCCGCGGGCCTAAAATCAGCGCAGCAGGTCTTCCAGTTGTGTGCGCAAATCGGTCTTGGCGTCCCGATATTTCACAATTACAGCGGTATAGAGCGAGAGGCCCCATTCCTTTCCCTGGGCATGCGAGATGGGGCGTGAACCTGCGACCACCACGGCTTTTTCTGGAATGACGAGGGGTTGATCTTCGCTCGCGGTGTAAACTGTGCCGCGGACCACGTCGTAAACCGGCGTGGATCGATTCAGGATCGTGCCGGTGCCCAAAACCGCTTGTCGTTTCACGACGGTGCCTTCGAAAACTCCGCAATTACCGCCCACAATTACGTCGTCTTCAATGATCACAGGCATGGCTCCCACGGGTTCGAGCACGCCCCCGATTTGCGCGGCGGCCGAGATGTGGCAGTTTTTTCCAATTTGCGCGCAGCTGCCCACCAATGCGTGCGAATCAACCATGCTTTGCTCGCCGACGTACGCGCCCGCGTTGATAAACATGGGTGGCATGCACGTAACCCCCTTACCCACGAAGCAGCCATCCCGAATGCTCGAGCCACCCGGCACGATGCGAACGCCATCGCCAACCGAAAACGCCTTCACCGGATACGTGGCCTTATCGAAAAACCGTTGACGCGCGCCATCGTGTGCGCCGGTCATTTCTACCATCGAGCCGAGGCGAAATCCCAGCAGGATTCCCTTCTTTACCCAGCCGTTTACACGCCAGCCGGAGGGTGTCGCGGCATCCGGCTCAGCCGCTCGTATGTCGCCTGCATTCAGCGCATCCTTAAACTCCTGAAACAACTCTGTGTGCTCGTGCGTGTAACTCTGCGGTGGATTGTCGAACAGTGCTTCAATTCGCTCTCGCAGCATGCTTGCCTCCCAGCAACTGCAAGGACTGCAGCACGCTCATCACTTTTTCCACGGTTTCCGCCTTTGGCGGACAAAGAGGCAGGCGCCACACCGGCTCGAGCAAACCCATCGCAGCCATGGCTGCCTTCACCGGAAGGGGATTGGTCTCGATGAAATTAACGTCCATCAGCGGAAGATACTTGCGTTGCAGACTTCGCGCGCCGGCGAAGTCATCCTGCAAAGCGCATCGAACCAGTCGGGTCATTTCCGCGGGGATTTCGTTCGAGGCTACCGAGATCAATCCATGCCCTCCGAGAGCGATTAACGGAAGCGCGATGGCGTCATCACCCGACAGCACGAGAAACGATTCCCGGGTTTTACTGATGACCGCGCCCATCTGGCTGATATCCGCCGAGGCTTCCTTTATGCCCACAATGTTTTCGATTTCGGCGAGTCTTCTTACCGTTTCCGGCTCGATATTGACGCCTGTTCTGCGCGGCACGTTATAAAGTATCACCGGAACTGTAACTGCGTCGGCGATCGCCTTATAGTGCAGGTACAACCCTTCTTGCGTAGGTTTGTTGTAGTACGGCGCCACGGAAAGAATGCCGTCCACATGCAGCGATTCAAGCGCCCGTGCGAGAGAAACGATTTCGGCCGTATTGTATCCACCCGCGCCCGCGAGCACGGGAACTCGTCCCTTGGCTTCAGCAAGAGATATCTCGACAACGCGCAGGTGTTCTTCACGCGTTAGGGTGGGATTCTCGCCTGTCGTTCCGCAGGGCGCCAAAAAATCGATCCCTGCATCCACCTGGCGAGCGATCAGCCTGCGTAACGCGGCTTCATCCAGTGAGAAGTCCTGGCGAAATGGTGTTACCAGTGCCGTCCCGCACCCGGTAAACATTGGATTGGCTTCGCTACCCATCGAACTGCCTCCCGTGCAATTTCCCCTTACGCTCCCAGCAAAATATCGCGAAACTCGAACCAGCCTCTTTTCCCGATCACCCACCGGGCCGCCTGCAGAGCGCCCCGTGCAAAACCTTCCCGGCTTCGCGCAGTATGCCGCAACGTGATCGTTTCCGCGGGCGAGTCGAATCCAATTTCATGCGTGCCCGGATGCGCTCCCGCCCGGCTGGCACTCACATCGACAGGCCGATGGGGATCGGCCTGCTTCATTTCTTCCACCAGCTTAATCAGAGTGCCGCTCGGGGCGTCTTTTTTTGCGGAGTGATGGATTTCCCACGCCCAGGCTTCGAACTCGGGATAAGGAGCGAGCCTGCGCGAAGCCTCCGAAACCAGGTGCATAAAAATGTTTACGCCCACCGAAAAATTGGGACTCCACACCAGGCCGATGCCTCCTTTTTCGACTGCGGCCTTTACGCGGTCCACGTCCGCCGCCCAACCGGTGGTTCCCACAACCGTATTCACTCCGATCGACGCCAGTCGCTCCACATTTTCCGCGACGGCACTGGGGGCCGAAAACTCCACGGCCGCGTCAATCCCGCGAAAACGCTCCGCGGTGATGCCGCTTGCATGCGCGTTCTCTGCGATGTCCAGGCGCAGCGGGACGGCGAAACCAAAGGCGGGAGCAAGTTCTTCGACCAGGTGACCCATTTTCCCGTACCCGATAATGGCAAGATTCATTTGTGTGGGTGGCATCACTTTCTTAGTCGAAAACCGCGGGGTCCGGATGCTTGAAAAATTCCTCATGCAGCAGCGTAACGGTTTTTTGCAGATCGTCTCCGGCTACCACAAAACCCAGGTTCACGCGCGAAGCACCCTGCGAAATCATGCGAATGTTCACGGCCTCGAGCGCCCCAAACGCGCGCGCCGCCACTCCGGGAGTGTGCCGGATGTTGTCACCCACCATGCAGATGATGGCCTGATCTTGTTCCACCGTCACTTCAGCGAAGTCGCGCAATTCGTCGCAAATTGCCGCAAGGCGCGCCGCATCATCCACGGTCAGTGATACGCTCACCTCCGAACTGGCGAGCATATCCACGGCGGTCTCATGCCGATTAAATACTTCGAATATGCGGTTCAGGAATCCGTGTGCCATCAGCATGCGCGTGGAACGAATATTGACCACGTAAATGCCGCGCTTGCACGAAATCGCCTTGATCAGGTTCGAGCAGGGGACTGATTCCGCGCCGATACGCGTTCCCGGCATGTCCGGCCGCCGCGAATTGAGCACCAGGACCGGAATGTTTTTATCCATGGCGGGCAGCAGCGTCGCCGGATGCAGAACTTTCGCACCAAAATAAGCGAGCTCGGCCGCTTCGGCAAAGGAAATAACCTTCACGCGATGCGGGTTGGGAATGAGCTTTGGATCGCACGTCATTACGCCATCCACGTCGGTCCAGATCTGGATCTCGCCGGCTTCGAGTCCGGCGCCGATAATGGCAGCGCTGAAGTCGGAACCTCCGCGCCCGAGCGTCGTGGTGATCCCGCCTTCAGTCGCGCCGATAAATCCTCCCATCACCGGTATCTTATTTTGCCGCACGAGCGGGCCAATCACCTCGCGTAAGCGATCATAGCTTTCCGGCAACAGCGGCATCGCGTTCGTGTGACGTCCGTCGGTGACGATTACGGTACGAGCGTCGACATGGATTGCTTCCATTCCGCGGCTTTGGAAAGCGAACGCGATCAGCTGGCTTGATAGCCGCTCGCCGTAGCTCGCAATGGCATCGATGGAGCGAGGCGTCAGCTCACGCGCTAGCACCAGGGCTTCGAGCAATTCCGCTAGCTCCTGGAAATGCGCATCCAGCACGCATTCCGCCTCTTTCTGGACCTGCGGCGCAATTACTTTCTCAGCCTCGCGGCCGTGCATCTCGCGGATGTTCCGCAACCGCGCAAGTGCCTGCAATTTTTGTCCGCCGGCAGCCTCGGCTCCTGCGGCCAGCAGATGCGAAGTTGTCTTGCCGATGGCGGAAACCACCACCACTGGCTGGCGCGCGATTTGCTCACCGACGATCCGCGCGGCGCGCTCGATGGCCACGCCCGACTCCACAGAGGTGCCGCCGAACTTCATCACCACCATCTCCGTCTCACAGCCTTTCGCGTTCCCGCATTTCGCGTCGCACTCTTGCGTCACGCGCCGGCGAACACGTGCGTGCAACACCTGGTCAAGACTTCGCGGAAAGCTGCTTCACCATGCGCTGATAAATTTCACTGGCCGCCACCAGTTCCCGCTTGAGTACCCGCTCCTCACTCGTATGCGCGACATGTATGTTCCCCGGTCCCAGCACGAACGGCTGCCCCCACGTGTCTCTAAACGCCGGAACATCGGTTGTATACGCGACCACCGACGTCTCGAATCCCGCAAGCCGGGCAAATCGCACCGCCGGAATCCATAGAACCTCGCGGGCCTCAGCACGGCCCGCGAGGGCCTCGAGTATCACTCGCCGCACCGGAGCAGGATCGCCCACCAGCCGTATCGCGATTTCGGCTGCGGCCGTGTCGGGCACTACATTGGGCGCGCGACCTCCCGAAATCACGCCAATATTCAGGGTGGTTGGGCCAAGCAGTGCATCTGCCGGAAATCGAATTTTGCGCACATCTTGCAGCACATCGAGCAGCTTATCGATTGCCGATACCCCCAGTTCGGGATAAGCCGAGTGCGCCAGTTTGCCACTGGCCTTAATTTCGTAGCGCAGCATGCCTTTGGTCGCCAGCGCCAGTTTGTTTTCTGTCGGCTCGCCATTGATCAGGTAACGCGAGCCTCGCGCATCATGCGCCGCGGCGTATGCGCCAGCACTATCGCGCTCTTCCCCAACTACGAACAACAACGCAAAGTCGCGCGTTCCCTCCAGCAGTAATCCTTCCGCGGCGCCAATCATAGACGCGATGATGCCTTTGGCATCCGCCGATCCGCGGCCCCAAATGAACTCCGCGTCCTCACGTGCCGGAAAAAACGGAGGCACCGTATCCATATGCGTCGACAATGTGACCGTCGGATTTCCCCAGTGCGCGAACACGTTGAAGCGGCCCTCTTCCACCGGGCAGCATTCCACTTTCCCATCCCAGCGCGCAGCAAGTTTGGACAGCGCGCCGAATAGATACGTGCCCACCGCAGCTTCATTCTTTGTAATCGACTCGATGTCGACAAGCGCACGCGTCAATTCGAAAATGTCCACCATTACACGCACCTGATCCGCGGGACGGCACCGACGTCAGTCAGCAGGTCTTTGTCGAATCTTTGTTGAATTAGATGGAGGTACAGAGAAGGGAAAATCCACGAGGGCAACAAACTCGAGTTCTTCGCTTCCAGATAGCGCTCCATCCGTTTTGTACGGATGACAGTGGGCAGGTGTTTCCAACCTTGCCCCCCAATCATTGCGGGGCCGCTCCCGCAACAATTTCGGCGGATGATATTAAAGCCCCTTTCGCTCAAGCCCCCAAAGCGTCTCGGGAACGCGGCCTGGGTTACTGATGGCTCCCGCACCTCTATCAAGAACGTTTCAAACTAGCAGGCACGCCAAACGCGTGTCAAGGAGACTCCCTCGGCACATTGTGCACATTACTGTGCTGCTTGCTTTGTGGGCGCCGTTGCCGACTTCGCCGCGGGAGCCGAGCCCAATTTTGTGATCCACGCGTGCCAGGCTTGCTTGTCTTTATTGAATGTAGGCTCAGCCAGCGAAGTACCCATGGGCACCCACGCCTTGCCCGTCTCGTCGTACGCAGTTTTCAGCAAAGACCCGTCCGGGGACATCAGGAAGAAATAAACGTCACCATAGGTTTGGTGTTCGAGAAGCATCGGCTGCTTTGGATTCGCCGGGTTCCAAAACAATCCTCTTCCCACTTTCGTGCCACCTTCAGTGGCCGGTGGCAGTGCCACCACCTTCATCGCTCCGTTGCATGCCTGCAACATGGTACAAACGTCCTGAGGCACAGCGGTTTCCGGCGCATTTCTCCACTGCACCGCTTCCTTTTTTTCGGCGATTTCCTTGTACACATTAGGTTGGGCTTGCGCTCCGGCGACGCTCGGAAGCGCAAACAGCACGGCACAAAAGCCGGCCACGAGAAGTCCGCGCGATGAAGCCTTCATGGTTAATTCCCCCTCATTCAACTGAAATCAATTTTCGGGCCAGGACCGAGATGATAAGTCATGGACTCGCGAACCTTCAGCACCTTAGGTGTCTCTCTTATCATCTCAAACTCAATTTGGGCAAACAATCTCTTTGTTTTTCGCGCAAGTGTGGCTCCGGTCAGTAGCGCGAGCAAGCGGATACGTGCGCACGTTGCGCCAACCTGCAGGTCGTACTTTATGCAGTTATGCAGTGATGTGCGAGGGCGGGGCGGGTTCTGGTCCGATTCCGGCCAATTGGTGTTACTCGGGCGTGATCGCGTCGGGTTGCCGGATCAAGTCCACGAATGCCGTCGCGGAGCGCGGTAAATGGCGATCGTGCCGATAAATCAGCCCCAGTTCGCGCCACAGTTCGACGTCCTTGATGGGAATCAGTTTCACGCGGCCTGCGCGCACGTCATCGCTCGCAAACCCCGCGCTGATCAGTGAGACACCTACATTGGCGGCCACAAAGCGCTTGATCATTGTGACGCTCGGCAATTCCATCGCAATCCGCAGGTCGGAAACATACGGCCGGAAAAACTTGTCGAGCACCTGGCGCGTGAATCCCGTTTTCGGAAAAATAAGTGGCTGTCCGGAAATATCTTTCGCAGTCACACTCTTCTGCTTGGCGAGCGGATTCTTCGGGCTGGTCATCAGCATCACTCGGTCCCGGTAAATCGAGTGCACCTTCAGGCTGGGAGACTTCACCGGCAGCGTCACGATGCCCAGGTCGATCGTGCCGTCTTCCACCCTCTGCAGGACTTTATGGCTGAAATTGCGGTAGATGCTGATTTGGACGTCAGGATATAGCCTCTGAAATTTTGCGAAAACGTCGGGCAGCACGTAAAGGAAGGTCGCTTCGTTGGCCCCGATCGCCAGGATGCCTCGCGGCGAGCTGGACTGGTCCGCCACTGCGCGCAGCGACTCTTGCCGCAGATCCAGAAAACGGCCGGCATACTCGAACAGCACTTCACCCGGGGGAGTTAGCCGCACCGTTTTCCCCACGCGCGAGAAAAGCTTTTCGCCGTATTCCTGTTCCAGTTGGCGAATTTGTGCGCTCACCGCTGACTGCGACCGGAAAACTTTGCGGCCCGCCAGCGAGAAGCTGCTGTGCTTAGCTACCTCTACGAAGGTATTGATCTGGTCAAAATCCATAGGCCGTGAGCATTCTAGCGGAAAGAGTCCCGAATTTCATCTTCGCCGGCTTGCTTGTCGCCCTATTACTAAACGTTTATCAAGCAGCAAGAATATATCGTCTCGCGATTGCCCCGCGCACGCATCCATCGGATGAGCCTTGACGGCGTTTCAATTGCCGCGTCATGATGCATTGTCGTGACCCATTGAGATGCCGAATTTTGAGTTACGCACTTCTGTGCGCTTGCCTGGTTCGAACCAATGGATCGCGCATAGCTGGTTCGAACCAATGGATCGCGCATAGATAGTGCATAGAAAGCGCGTAGATATTAAAAGATAGCGAATAGAACAACCAAATCGAGCCGGGAGACTGCGATGGTTAACCGATGACCGCTTCGTGGGAAGATCCGCGTATATGGCGCGGTATGGCCGCTCAATTGGCTCGCCGCCGCGAACGCTTGGAACGCGGCGAGAAGGCACTGGGATGGAAGGTCGCTTTTGGCGCGCCAGCGTCTCTGGAGCGGCTGCGCATCGTCGCGCCGCTCATCGGCTTCATGATGCAAAAGTCACTGCTCGCCTCCGGTACAACACTCTCCGTTAGCGGCTGGGCCAATCCCGTGGTCGAGCCCGAAATCGCCGTGCATCTTTCACGCGATGTGCCTGCTGATGCCAGTCGGGAATCAGCTGCGGCAGCGATCGGCGGCATCGGACCGGCCATTGAAATAGTCGATTCAGATCCGCCGGCAACAGCCGACACGCTCGAATCCACCCTCGCGGGCGATATTTTTCACAGACATGTCATTCTGGGCAGAAGTGATACCTCGCGAGCAGGATGCCAACTGCAGAGTCTCATGGCGCGTATCCTGAAAAATGGCAGCGAAATCGCCCCGCCTTGCGTACCCGCTGCTACTGCGGCCGAGTTGATCGACATTGTGCGTCATGTGGCGGGAACGCTGGCAGCGCTGGGGGAGACCCTGCATGCCGGGCAAACAATAATTACCGGTTCTCTGGTCACGCCTATGCCCATGGGGCCGGGCAACGAATTTCGCTTCGACCTTCAACCCATTGACTCAATCTCCGTGAAATTGTCCGCCGACTGATCGGAGACTCATCGGAGACTGATCTGGAACTCGCGGTGAGACGAAGCCGCGCAATTCTGGCGCAGCGCTCAATAGCTCAATACATGTTTATGTCAGAAAGCGAGGGCGCTCTTTACTGCGGCGCGGGCCCTCGAACGACCTGTGCAAACCCGTCAGCGCGAATCCATTTCGCAAACGCGGAGCGTACTTCACCCGCCGTCATCGCATAATAGCGTTTGGCGGCCTGCGCCTGTTCGTCAAGCGGCAGACCGATCAGCGCACGTGCGAGAAATCCGCCCGCTAAACTTTGTTCACTCGATTCTTCGAGCGGCATCTGGCGGAGTAAAAGCGCCTTCGCCTGCTGTAGTTCTGCCGCTGTCACGTCTTCTTTCTGCATAGCGATCAGGTCGCGAACAATCAGCTGTCTCGCTTTCGTCACGTTTTCCGGATCGCATCCATAAGTAACGGTATAAAGCGTTCTCGTCTTCATCGCATTCAGCCGCACGTCTACGTTATAGACGTAACCATTGACTTGCCGCAGGTCATGGTAGAGCCGCGTTGCGTAGAAGCCGCCCCCGAGTACGTGATTGCCCAGTTGTAAAGGATAATAGTCGGGATCGAAGCGCGTGATCTCCACCATCTGTGTCAGATTAACAGTATCCTGGATCTGGCTGGGGTCAGGAACGTTTTCCACCGCGGGCGGGTTCACGGGAACACGCGGCAAGTCCACCTCCGGCTTGGCGCCTGACGCTTTCCAACTGCCAAATGATTTTTCGATCGTTGCCCGCGCCTGTTCCGGTGTGACGTCCCCGATCACCACAATGGTTGTCAGGTCCGGACGCAGCGTTCTCGCATAATACTGTTTCACATCCTCGATATTGAGCGATGAAATTGTCTGGGGGGTCGTCTCCCGCAGCGCCGGATCCATAGGCGGCAATAATGCCATATTGAGAGCGCGGCCCGCGCGGTATCCCGGGCTTTTCATGCGGCCCGCGACAAACTCGGAGCTTTGCTGCTTCACAACATTAAACGCGTTCTCGGGAAGTGCCGGATTCAGTTCGTTGTCCGCGAGCAGTTGCACCCCGCGTGCGAAATCCTGCTCCAGCACCTGAAGTGAAAATCGGTATCCGGCGGATTCCTGGGCGGCGATATCATCGAGCGCTTTCTGAAATGCCAGCCGGTCAAGGGTTTTCGTGCCGTACGAAAATAAATCATCGAGCACGTCCTGCGCGCCTTCCTCTCCTGGAGGCGTTTCCATCTGCGGGTCGTTCCGCACTTCTCCAATCAGCGTAATCGTGGGCGTCGTCTTTTCCGGTTTCACGATAACCCGCAAACCGTTCGGCAGCATCATGTCCGCCGCGGGCGCAGGGGCAGCAGGGATCTCGAGCGCCAGCAGTCTCGCCGCCGCCCACTCTGGCAGCTCTACCGGTTTGGTGGGTGCCGCTGTAAGCTGTTCCTCGCCGCCAAATCCTTTGCCTGCTACTGCAGCTCCGGAGGGCACCGGCTTCAGTTGCGCGGTGATGGAGTTCTGCTCTGCGAGGTATTGTTTGGCCACGCGGTTTACATCTGCAACAGTGACCCGTTTCATGGCTTCCACATCTTCATCAGGCGAGTTTCGCCCCTCGGCCGCCAGGGCGTCGGACCATGCGGCGGCCAATCCCGGAATCGAGTTTCGCCGGAACTCGACCTGCGCGATTTCTCTTCGCTTTGCCGCGTCGACCAGTTCCGCTGGAATGCCTTGCGTGGCGTAATCCGTGACGATTTTCCGCATTTCTGCTACCACCGGAGTTGCATCGCTTCCTGCGGGCAGCACCGCTGCAGCATAGGCCACGCTGGCCTTCTGATATGCTTCGGCTATCCCAAATCCAGTGTCGAGCGCTTTCCCCTGTGGAACCAGCGCGTACAAATTCGCGCGTTCGCTGGCCATCACATCGCCCAAAATCTGCACCGCCGCAAAATCCGGGCTGCTGGTTCCGGGCGTGCGATACGCGATGAACGCCAGTAAATAGGGAAGATTGCTGTCCAGTACGAATGATTCCGGCTTTACCGGCTGCAAATTAATGTTTTCCCGTGACGGAATCGTCTTTCTTGGTATTTTTCCATAAAAATCCCGGACTTTCGCCAGCACGGTTGCCGGCTGTACGTCACCTGCAATCACGAGGATCGCATTATTCGGCGCATACCAGGTGTTGTAGAAGTTCTTCAGCATCTCGCCGGTAGTGGCATCGAATGATTCTTTCGTGCCCAGCGCGTCATGACTGTAAGCGGTTCCTGAGAACATGTCTTGATTCAGCCGTGTTACGAATTTATAGGTTGGATTCGAAAGGTCGCGTGCCACTTCCTGTTCGATCGCGCCTTTTTCGTGCGACCACTCCTCCTGTGAGTCTTGCACCTCCTCCATGCAGGCCGCGTCCACGCGCAGTGCCAGATCCAAATCGGCTGCCGGAACCGTCGAGAAGTATTGCGTGATGTTCTGCTGCGTATCGGCATTGTCGTCCCCGCCCAGTTGCGCGAAAATGGCCGCGATCTGGTCCGCCGTCAACCCTGAGCAGCCGCGGAAGGCCATATGTTCCTGCGCGTGCGCCATTCCGGGAAACCCAGCCGGCGTCTCATTGCCTCCCACCAGCATGTTTTCCTCAACCGTAACCACCGGTGCCAGCGGGTTGCGAATGATCACGACGCGCAATCCATTATCAAGCGTCGCGCGCGTTACGTCGGTATCTCCGGCCGGCTTCTGTTGCGCCAATAGCAGCGAGATCGAAATCAGTGCGACGGCCCCGATCGTCACCACGGAAGCTCTGCGAGTGGAAGCTCTCACTTTAAAAGACACGGTGGTTTCTCCTATCCAATGCGAACTGTGCGATGGGAAATTCTAGCACTCATACCGCGGCGGGCTTCAGACTTTGGCTTTCCGGCTTCTGCAGCGAATCTTCTCCGTCGCGCGCCAATCTCGCCGGCGATTTCGGAGTGCCCGTCAGGTACGTGATGGGCACGCGAAACATCCCCTTATTCTCGACCCCAATATCCCATCGATATGCCGCGCTGCCCTTCAGACTCCCCGTCAGTTTCGCAAGGTCGTTCGGAGAGTACACGCGGAGGCAGGACAGGATGCCGTCAATCAGCAGCACCGCCGGTATCACCGGAATCAAGTACGTCCAAATGAGACGGGTCCATCGGAAAGGCCGCACGAACAGCGCGACCAGCACGTCGGCGATCGGCACCATAAGCACCAGGAGCAATGTCAGAACGTGCCGCCCCGGTGCTTCAAAAATACCGATGCCTTGTCTTTGATCGATCGCGTCCTGAATAATCGCCGCCGCCTCGGGGGCGGTGAAGTGGTGAAACGAGCTAAAAAACGTGCGAAATCCAACCAAATCCTCGGGAATGTGTTTCGCGTCGATTGAGTCGGTTCGAAAATGAATCCTGTTGCCGGACGCATTTCGCGCCCGCGCGAATGCCGCGACATTCGGATACTTGTCCGTAAGCCAGATATGTACGGGCGGTCCGCTGCTGTTTTCAAATGCACCATAGAGCCGCGGCCAGGGGCCGCCGCCGCCCGAGCACAAATCAACCACCCGGCTGGTTCGCGCGTCAGCCAAGGCCTTTCGCAACCGCGTGGCTACCGGTTTATAGACGTCCACAAGATTTAGAATGGTCTCCAGGTCATCGGTGACGCAATCCCGCAGAAATGTCGGGAACCATTTCCGGTCGTGTATTTCCACCAGTTGCATTTAACAGCCTAGACCCCTTACGACGTATGTAGGTACGGCAGTCGTTCTGGCGCCGCCCACCGCGCATTTTTTGGACTCCACAGCAGATCGGTGAGATCGCGTCCCCGCACGCGGCTGGCGAGGAATTTCCGTGCTGTGCGCCGCAGCCAGCGCTTGCCATAGCACAGCTTGAATCCCGTGCTCAGCAGCGCTTCCAAACTCCCGGGCACGCAATTCGGATGACTCCAAACCAGATGTTTCGTATCGAACTTGGCCCAGTCCTTCTCAAATATTCCATACTTGGTATCGATCTCGCCCCACAATTGCGTCCGCGGATGCGGCGTGACGATGGTGATTTGCGTCACGTCCAACTCCAGCGTCGCCAGTTGTTTCAAATCTTCCGCGATCGACGCCGGCGTCTCCGAAGGGAAGCCGATAATATAGTAGCCTTGCGCATATTTCCCCGCGCGGTTCAGGCGTGCCGCCAATTCCATCACCGCTTCGACTTTTTCTCCCTTATGAATCTGCTTCAGCACGTCCTGATGAAAGCTCTCGATCCCGAATAACGCGCCTTCCATTCCCGCTTTAATCCAGGTATCGAGATTTCGCAGAAAAAGGTCCACGCGCGATTGCACCAGCCATCGCACTTTGTATCGTGCCAGCAAATCGATAACTGCCTCCGCATGTTCCGGAATATTTCCGAAATTTTCATCGAGTATCAGCACGTCCCGTATCCCATGCTCCACGTAGAAGCGCAGCACCCGTTCAATCGCTTCGAGCGTGATCGCCACAGGCTTGGGCGCGAATGCGGTGGTTTGGCAGAAAGTGCACTGAAAGCTGCATCCTCGTGTCGTGAACAGAATGCCCACCGGCATTGGCCATCCACCGGGCAGCCGAAACTGCGATACGAGAGGCGGATGCACGACTGTGCTCACATTCTTGCCCAGAGCCCGCGCCACCGCCGCTTCACTATACCCGCCGAATACCGCGTCGAAGCTTCCCTGCAGTGCTGGGGTCAGCGCGCCATAATTTCCTGCCCACAGGTGCCGCACGCCTGCGCGGTGTGCTTCCTCCGCCATCTCCAGGATGCGCCCGCTCTCCTCGATATAAAACGAAAAGCCCACCACGTCCCAGCCGCGTTTAAGCGCCGCGCGGTACTCGTTGTGCGTGGGATACTCCAGGATCTCGACTTGCGGAACGTTTTGCCGCAGGAACCGCAGCCCGAACGAAATTTTTCGCGGCATCCGGAAACGCCAGCGGAAATTTTCAGGCGCGTTCTCCCGAAAATAATCGTAAACGCCTGAATCACTGGGGACGGTTGTCAGCAGAATTCGTGTCATGGACCGGACTCCTCGTCGGTTTTTGTCAGAATTCCGCGAGCCCAAATTTCGCGTACCGAACTTGCTGCAACCACCGGTGTAGAGGACTGCCGGTGAGATGCCTTCGTCCGCTTCCCGGTTGACTGGTTTCACGTACTCTATCACCCCGGCACAGAATTGTTCTGAATTGAAAGAAATCTCACCCGCCGCGCCCCTGGCCATCGATTAAGCTTCCTTATCCAGCCCGATAAGTGGCTTAAGCCTAGTGCTGCCTAAGGCTTGTGGCTCAACCCAATCCCTGCATGAATTTACAATTTTCAGGGTATAGCGCACCGACATGGGAGCGATTATCGTCAAGTCGCTTTCGAATCCAAACGTGGGGGCGGACCGACATGGAAACAAACGCTCTAAAAGAGCTTTATATTGATGAATTAAAAGATTTGTACAGCGCCGAAAACCAATTGGTGAAGGCCCTGCCAAAGATGGCCAAGGCCTCGGAATCTGAGGAGTTGCGGAACGCCTTCGAGGAGCATCTCGAGCAGACCCGCGAGCACGTGGCGCGGCTCGACAAAATCTTTGAGGCGCTCGACGAAAGCCCGAAAGGCAAAAAGTGCCAGGGAATGGAAGGGTTAATCGAGGAAGGCGCTGAAAAGATTGACGAAGACCCGGGCCCCGAGGAATTGGACGCCGCCCTCATCGCTGCCGCTCAGCACGTCGAGCACTATGAAATTGCGGGTTATGGATGCGTGCGTACCTACGCCAATCTCCTGGGTGAATCCGAAGCGGTCTCTTTACTTGAGCAAACTTTGGCTGAAGAAAAAGAGACCGACGAAAAGCTCACCGAACTCGCCGAGCAGATCAATGTCACCGCCCAGGAAGCGGACGAGTCGGGATCAGAAGAAGCAGAGACCGGGAGCAAGCGCGGCAAGACGGGTCGTAAGGGAAAGTCCCGCGCCGCGCGAGCCTGAAAATTCGTCGATTATTCTCTTTGCAAATCTATTGTGGCCCGGCTGCGGACGCACGAATTCACGGGGTGAAATGCAAGGCAATGTAAACCGATGAGTACCAAACCAGAACAGGCCCGAACAGGGCAGGAAGGAAGCTACATGCCAAGCGATTCAACCAAGAAGCAGCGGGAAAAAGATCAGACGGGTGGCCACAGTGGCTCTGCTCCAGGTCAGGAGCAAGACACCGGTCAGCCAGGCGGCCCAGGACCGCATGGGAGTTCCGACCCGCAAACCGACGAGCGAAACAAAAACAAGCCTTTGACCGACGATTGGGGCAAAGGCGACAAGCACTAGCCAGTTGCTTTATCTTGGGGAAGTAAGCGGCAGCTTCTTAGAGAGGAGCCACATCGGCTCCTCTTTTTTTTCTCCATGCCTGTGCCCTGCCTGGTTCATGCTTTCCTGCAAGCTCGCGTCATATTCAAAGATTTTTCGTCCGCCATCGATATCGATATAGATATACTCTGAACGCTACACCCGCGGAGGAAAGCATGTCGGACGTGGTCTACGTTTCCAAAGTGCATATGGAGCGAAAAGTCGGACCTTTGCGCATTGCTAAACTACCGGGAGAAGCGCAGCCGGTCATCTTTAGCGTTCACGGCGCTATCGCCGAGCATTATAAAGTCGATCCCGCCAAGCTGACCGAGTCTCATGCTGCCACGATTGATTACGTCATTGCGGCCACCGCCGGTTGAATGCTGGGCACATTTGGAGGCGCGCTGGATGCGCGTCACATCGACGCCGCGAACGGAAAACTTACTGCCGATATCACCGGCGAAGTGGAAACTGAAGACGGCGTGCTGGTGGTCCGCCGCATTCACGTCGCCATGCAGTTAGTGGCCCCGGAGGAGTCCCGCGAAACGATTGAGCGCGTGCACGGCATGTACGCCATGCGCTGCCCGTTATATCGTACGTTGCACAACGCCATTCAACTCACATCGTCTTACAGGCTGACGCCTCCGTCCGCCGGGGCCGTCACAACCCAGTAACGGCGCTCGGTGCCGTTCGTACCGCTGCATGTCTCTGCCACCCGCTTGCAGTGGCGGGAATGGTCATGCTGCGCAGCTATAGTCGCCGCATATGCCTTCTGCCTCGTGAACCAACAGTGCCCTCCCATTGCCCGCGCACGCTCGTCTACGAAGGACCCTCGGACCGCCTCCCCTTAGACGCCATGTCCGCTGAAAATCTCTGGGGTACGCCGAAACCGCGATTTTGACGTATGATGGCACCGCTTTCGACGCATGAAATTCGAGCGTATGTCCATTGGAGGTGAGGAGTGAGACGCATTTCCCTGTTATTCGTGGTTGTATTCGCGGTTTCGCTTGGCGCGTTCGCACAGGCGCCGGACGATGCGGTTGAAAAAGCGTTGCTGGCCGCCCCGGCTGGGCGATGGACCGCGATGCGCTGTGGGATGCCGCTGGCATCGGGCCGTCGGAGATCGATTGCGTGCAGACCTATGACGATTACCCGGTGATCATGATGATGCAGTTTCAGGATTTGGGCTTTTGTAACACCGATGACGGGCCGGACTTCATCCGCCGGCACGATTTTACGTTTGGCGGCAGCTTCCCGCACAATACCGGCGGCGGCCAGCTTTCCTGCGGACAGGCCGGGGCGGCGGGCGGCTTCCTCGGGGTGGTAGAGGCGCTGCGGCAGATGACGGGAGCCGCCGGCGCACGGCAGGTCGCGGGCGCCCGCCACGCGCTTGCCAGCGGCTTCGGCATGATCAACTACGATCGCGGCCTGTGCACCGCCGCCGGTGGTGCTGGGCGCATGACGCGCGCGGCGGCGATGCGGCCGATGGATGCGGCGGCGGCGCGCGGGATCGTGGCACTGCAACGCTGCGTCGCCTGCGGGCGCGTGCAGTATCCGCCGCGTGAATTGTGCGCGGTCTGCCTCAGCGACGCGTTGGAATGGCGCGAGAGCGAAGCGGTCGAGGCCGATCTGCTGGCGGCGAGCGTGCTGCATCACAGCCACGATCCGGCGTTCGCCGAGGCGCTGCCGCTGCGCGTGGGGCTGGCGCGGCTGGCCGCGGGGCCGGTCGCGGTCGCGTTCCTGGACGCGGGGTGCGTGCCGGGAATGCGGGTGCATCTCGCAGCACAGCTCGACCGTCAGGGACGCGCGGTGCTGCACGCGACGGCCGCGCCATGACCGGCTACGCCCTGGCCGAGCGGGCCGCGATCGTCACCGGCGGCAGCGCCGGCATCGGGCGCGCGATCTGCGAGACGCTGCTCGCGGACGGCGTCACGATCGTATCGCTCGACCGCAAATCGCCGGGCTTCGCGCATCCGAACCTTCACGCCCGGATCGTCGATCTTGCCGATGCGGCAGCGACCCGCGGTGCCGCGGCGTGGGCAGCGCAGACCTATCGGCCGACCACGATCATCCACAATGCCGGTGCGAT